>NZ_LT629866.1 GCF_900106845.1 Romboutsia timonensis | reverse complement strand
TTGTGCTAGTTAAAATTTTTCCAAATAAAGTAAATTGCTTTTCGCAAAAAATAATACCTTATTATAGGTTGGTATTTGTAAATTTTAACCAAATACTAACCTTTTTATTTTAGCTATAGAATCATAATTTCCCATAAGTTTATTTATTAAAAATGAAATATTATGAGCTAAAACTTTTATCGAAGTTCTAGTTATAAATCCTAGCATTGATTTACTTTTAACTTTATTTAAATTTAATTGCTCTGTTAATTGAGAAAAGCTGGTTTCTATCCTTCTTCTGATTTTAAATATTAGTTGTCTTATTTCTTTTGGATAGTTATCTTTGCTATTACCTCTTTTTAAGAATAATAAATTTATATCTCTTTCACCTTTTAACTCAGGCGTTAGCCTTTTATTGACATATCCTTTATCACCTATAATAGAAATAGAATTATATTTATCACATAAATCCCACACTGTATTTCTATCATCTATGTTGGCTGGAGTTATAACATAGTCAGTTAAGAAACCGTCTACTGTAGTAAGTGCATGAAACTTAAATCCAAAATATGTTTGTTTCTTTGATGGACATCTACCATAAGAGGCTTCGCCTTTAAAGCACTTGCTAAAATGAGCTCTACCAAACTCACATACAGGAATAGGCATGCTGTCTATAATTCTTATATTATTAGAATACGCTTGAATATATTCTGAAATATATTCTCGTATTTCTTTAATTACAGCATGTAGATTTCGTTTAGTTCTATTAAATCTAGTTCTATCTCCTAATTTAGGAAATAGTTTTATATATTCTCTGCTCAATAAACTAAAGAATGCTTTTTCTGAGTCAATAGTCAGAAGTTCTCCAACTATACTTATAGTGATTATTTCACTATCTGAAAGCTTACACTCCTTAATATTACGTCTATTTCTAATGCTTATAGGAATAATATCGTTGTACACATCATCAACTATTGTATAAATTATAGTAAATAAATCAGTTAAATTTTCAATTTCTTGGATATAATAATTATTAAGCTCCAACATTATAGTAACCCTCCTTTAGATTAATGCTACTAATCTTAGGGTGCTATATTTGTTGGAGTTTTATTATTGTAAAAATTAACTAGCACAACGAGTTA
>NZ_LT629865.1:3353-35174 GCF_900106845.1 Romboutsia timonensis | reverse complement strand
GCAACACTTATTCCTATGGATTACTTTATGAAAATGTATAGTTATGATGAAGAAGACTTTATTATAAACTTGAAAAGTCCATTTGATGTAAAAAACAGACTACTTATGATAGGGGATAATGTAGCTACAACTTACAACAAAAGATTTGAAACAAGTTGTGATATAGCATCATATATTGCAAACTGTGTACAAGCTAAAAAAGGAAATTATATGGTATTTTTCCCATCATATAAGTATATGGAACTAGTATTTGAAAAAATGAAGGAAAACTACCCAGATATAAATACATCAATACAAGAAAGTAATATGAGTGAAGAAGAAAAAGAAGAGTTTTTATCTATGTTTGATGAAGATAATAAAGAAACTCATGTTGGATTTTGTGTACTAGGTGGACATTTCTCTGAAGGTATAGATTTAACCAATGATAAACTTATAGGGGTTATTATAGTAGGAGTTGGAATGCCTCAAATTGGAATTGAAAGAGATATTATAAAGGACCATATGAAAGATAGTAATAAAGGCTTTGATTATGCTTATGTATATCCAGGCATGATTAAGGTATTACAAGCTGCTGGTAGGTGTATAAGAACAGATGATGATAAAGGAGTTATATTACTTCTTGATAAAAGATATTCTCAAAGAATATATCAAAGCTTGTTCCCTTATGAATGGTATCCTAATTTTAGAGTAAGAAAAAGTGATGATGTTAAAACTTTATGTGAAAAGTTTTGGAGCAAGTAATGTATAAATTTGACATATTCTTAATATAGGCATTTTTAGTTGGTAAATTATTTAATAAGATTTATAATATAATAAAGTTTACAATTGTTATAAATTGCGAACTAAAGGAATAGGAGAAATTTCTCCTATTTTTTTACGCTTAAGGATATTATAATACTTTAAAAAATGTGGATAACTTATGAATATAAGTGATATGAATAAATTATTTTTGAGCGTAAAAAAGATTTTGAGCAACGGACGAAGTCGTTGGCGACNAAACATTTAATGGAATGAATATAAAAATATATTGTGTTAATCCTCAAAAAGTAATTGAAGAAAAAATGAAAAAAGCTAAATCAAACATTATATTTTCAGCAACACTTATTCCTATGGATTACTTTATGAAAATGTATAGTTATGATGAAGAAGACTTTATTATAAACTTGAAAAGTCCATTTGATGTAAAAAACAGACTACTTATGATAGGGGATAATGTAGCTACAACTTACAACAAAAGATTTGAAACAAGTTGTGATATAGCATCATATATTGCAAACTGTGTACAAGCTAAAAAAGGAAATTATATGGTATTTTTCCCATCATATAAGTATATGGAACTAGTATTTGAAAAAATGAAGGAAAACTACCCAGATATAAATACATCAATACAAGAAAGTAATATGAGTGAAGAAGAAAAAGAAGAGTTTTTATCTATGTTTGATGAAGATAATAAAGAAACTCATGTTGGATTTTGTGTACTAGGTGGACATTTCTCTGAAGGTATAGATTTAACCAATGATAAACTTATAGGGGTTATTATAGTAGGAGTTGGAATGCCTCAAATTGGAATTGAAAGAGATATTATAAAGGACCATATGAAAGATAGTAATAAAGGCTTTGATTATGCTTATGTATATCCAGGCATGATTAAGGTATTACAAGCTGCTGGTAGGTGTATAAGAACAGATGATGATAAAGGAGTTATATTACTTCTTGATAAAAGATATTCTCAAAGAATATATCAAAGCTTGTTCCCTTATGAATGGTATCCTAATTTTAGAGTAAGAAAAAGTGATGATGTTAAAACTTTATGTGAAAAGTTTTGGAGCAAGTAATGTATAAATTTGACATATTCTTAATATAGGCATTTTTAGTTGGTAAATTATTTAATAAGATTTATAATATAATAAAGTTTACAATTGTTATAAATTGCGAACTAAAGGAATAGGAGAAATTTCTCCTATTTTTTTACGCTTAAGGATATTATAATACTTTAAAAAATGTGGATAACTTATGAATATAAGTGATATGAATAAATTATTTTTGAGCGTAAAAAAGATTTTGAGCAACGGACGAAGTCGTTGGCGACATGAGCGAAGCGAATTTTTTATTATTAAGGAGATGTTATATTATTAATGAATAATACAATAAAAATAAAATCTTATGTTAGAAAAGTTATAATTATTACGAATGTTTATATGTAGCTACTTAAAAGGAGGGTAATTGGTGGAAGATAAATTAATTATTAAATATATTAATAGGAAAAAAGAAGAGGGGTTAAGTCTATTAATAGAGGTATATGGTGATTATATAAACACAATTGTAAAAAATAATTTACGAATGTTACCTAATCATCAAGAAGAATGTTTAAATGATATCTTACTATCTATATGGATGAATATAAAAGACTTTGACAATAAGAAAAATACTTTAAAAAATTGGATAGGTGTAGTTTCTAAATATAAGACAATAGATTATAAGCGGAAATATTTAAAAGAGCTTAAATTGTATGATATTGATGATGATTTAAATATTATAGATAAGAATTTATTAGAGTGTGAAATAAAAGAAGAGGTAAATTATTTACTACAAAATCTAAATGAAAAAGACAGACAGTTATTTATAAAAAGATACATAGAAGATTTAGATATTGACACTATAGCAAAAGAAATGAACACAAGCTCATCAAATATTTATATGAGAATTTCAAGATGTAAACAAAAACTAAGAAAGTTAGTTACTAAAAACTAAGGGAGGATAAATATGAGTAATAAATATAAGTTGTTTAATGATATGTCTATAGATGATAATAATTATAAACAATATACTTTATGTGAGAATGATAAAAATAGAATATTTAATTCTGTAAATACTCAAATAAGTAAACAAAATAAATTGAAAAAAAATAAGTTTAAAAAGTTAATTACTGCATCTATTGTATGTGTATCAATTTCGATAGTAACATTAAGTAATGATAGAGTATGGGCAGTATTTGGAAATATAGGAAGACAGATAGAACAGTATTTTGGTAAGACAGAAAATGAATTTAATGGTTATAAAGTGAGTGTTAATGAAAGTGTAGAAGATAAGGGAATAAAGATGACACTATATGAAGTTTTATTAGACGATGGACAGATATTGCTAAGTATGAATATGNAAATTAATTATTAAATATATTAATAGGAAAAAAGAAGAGGGGTTAAGTCTATTAATAGAGGTATATGGTGATTATATAAACACAATTGTAAAAAATAATTTACGAATGTTACCTAATCATCAAGAAGAATGTTTAAATGATATCTTACTATCTATATGGATGAATATAAAAGACTTTGACAATAAGAAAAATACTTTAAAAAATTGGATAGGTGTAGTTTCTAAATATAAGACAATAGATTATAAGCGGAAATATTTAAAAGAGCTTAAATTGTATGATATTGATGATGATTTAAATATTATAGATAAGAATTTATTAGAGTGTGAAATAAAAGAAGAGGTAAATTATTTACTACAAAATCTAAATGAAAAAGACAGACAGTTATTTATAAAAAGATACATAGAAGATTTAGATATTGACACTATAGCAAAAGAAATGAACACAAGCTCATCAAATATTTATATGAGAATTTCAAGATGTAAACAAAAACTAAGAAAGTTAGTTACTAAAAACTAAGGGAGGATAAATATGAGTAATAAATATAAGTTGTTTAATGATATGTCTATAGATGATAATAATTATAAACAATATACTTTATGTGAGAATGATAAAAATAGAATATTTAATTCTGTAAATACTCAAATAAGTAAACAAAATAAATTGAAAAAAAATAAGTTTAAAAAGTTAATTACTGCATCTATTGTATGTGTATCAATTTCGATAGTAACATTAAGTAATGATAGAGTATGGGCAGTATTTGGAAATATAGGAAGACAGATAGAACAGTATTTTGGTAAGACAGAAAATGAATTTAATGGTTATAAAGTGAGTGTTAATGAAAGTGTAGAAGATAAGGGAATAAAGATGACACTATATGAAGTTTTATTAGACGATGGACAGATATTGCTAAGTATGAATATGGACCATTCTAAATTTGATGAAAGTAATTTAAAGAAGGGATTGTACAAAAACAAAAATTATTACTGGAATAAAGCAAGTGTATATATTGATAATAAAAAATTTATTTTAGATAGTACTAGCACAATTTTTGAAAAGGAAAAAGAAAATAAACAAGACTTCTTATCAACAATATCATTAACTTCAATTGATAACAATGATGATGGATATGCTGATATTGAAAATTATCAATTACTTGATAATATAGATGTTAATAAAGATTATGAAATGAAAGTAGTATTTGAAGAAATAGGAATACATCAAGTTGGATTATTACCTGGAGCAAAGTATGATAATTTTATTGATATAGATGGGAAGTGGGAATTTAATTTTATTGTAAATGGACATAAGATTAAAGATGAAACTAAAACTTATGATATAAATAAAAATATAAAGATAGAAGATGAAGGATTTAAGGCAGAATTAGATATTAAAATGTTGAGAATATCACCTGTATCTACAAAGTTAATTTATAATATAAAAATGGGAGAAGGATATGAGTTCAAAAATAGATACATAGATATTGAACTACAAGATCAAGATGGAAATATAATTGGTAGTAGAAGTAGTGGAGGAGGTAATGCTGAAGGAACATATATTAATATGGAGTTAGAAGTATATCAATCAGATATAAAAAAGGTGATTGATATAAATAAATTAAGTAGTATAAAAATAGTTCCATATCAATATTATAGAGAAAAAGATTCTAGAAACTCCAAATATAACCATATTATAAAATATGAAGAGAAGGCTATAACTTTAGATATTAAATAATATAGTTTATTACTGTAGTAATCATAGATAATTTAAGTTTATTATTTCAGTTAATGTAGTATAATATAAATATAGATTAAATAAAAAAGAAACTATAATCTAGTGGGATAGAGTATTAGTCTCTATTATAAATTACTTTTTAGTTAATTTGAATCTAAGTTTAAATTTGAATTCTAAACCACTTTTTCTATGGCAAATAGATAAGTGGTTTTTTATTTTATCATATATATAACTAGATATTAATCCAGTACAAATAGAACTTATAGTTCCTATAATAAAATTTATCATTAGTTTCATATAGTCCTAGTTCATACTTACTTACTGTATAAACTAGGACTATATGAAACCACCACTTATAGGTTGAAGTTTCTTATGTTGTATTATACCATACAATAACTAAACTCTAGTATTTTCAATAATTAAATCTAACTAGCACAACGAGTTAATTATATAAAATCTAATGATTCTTAACAGATCTAATAAATAGGAAATATGCAATTATAGTTGTGAAAAAATATATTACCCAAGAAGCCTGATACCCAAAAGAAGTATCAGCTATAACACCTGATAAAAACGGTCCAATTGAAGTACCTAGGATAAAAAACATATTTACAAAACCAAAAATTACAGAGTAGTTCTCATTGCTAAACAGTCTACTAACTCCATAAGATGGCCAAATTGAAGACATACACATAGTAAGACCGTAAAAAACTGTAAACAAGTATGCAAATATCGGATTACCTGCAAGTATTAAAAAAACTACACTAATACAACTAACAGTTCCCATAAAATATAAAACTATTTTAGTTTTAAACTTATCAAATAAAATACCACCTACAATATTTGCAACTAAACCTGTAACAGCAAGAGTAGACCCTATATTTGCATTAAAAGAAATTGAATAACCTAAAACTGATAAATATGGCTGTATATGTTGTTTGATTCCAGCAAAGCTTATACCCATAAGTAAAAGACCTATTGAAAAAGTCCAAAATGAAGGTGCTTTAGATATATCCTTAAATGTATAGGACTTATCTTTAGATTTATCACTTTTATTGTTAGAATCTTTTAATTTAGCCATTACATCATCTGGTCTTTTTGCTATAAACAAGCTTATAGGAAGTGAAACTATAACAACTATAGCTCCTAAAAAGAAATAAGCAAGTCTATAATTATATCTTTCTAAAAATTTAGATACTATTTGCATCCAAAAGAATGTTCCCGTACCTATTCCTGCAAAAACTATTCCCATTATAGAACCCTTTTTTTCTGGTTCAAACCAGTCAGATATCATTGTTGATATTGGTATTGTTGTAAGTCCACACATTCCTATTGCAACAATTACTCCTATTAGATAAAAAGATAGTATATTATTTGCAAGTCCGTATAGCATGTATCCGCCTCCAGCAAGGATGGATGATAATGACATTATTATTTTTATGTTTACTTTATTTAGAAGACTTCCTACTAAAGGTGAGCATATTGCTACTGTTATTGCTGTTATTGTAAATAGTAGAGAAAATTCTCCAATACTAAAGTTTCTTGCATTTATTACTGGTGCTGTAAGTATTGTATTTACGCTATTTACTATACTAAATGCAACAGCCATAAGTATAAAACTAGATACTGCTATGATATATTTATAATTATTTTTACTTTTATCCATAGTTTGTCTCCTTTATCTAAAAATTTACAAGTATATGATTATAATTCCAAATGTAGCGTAAATAATGCAAGTCTTGTTTAAAAAATTAGATACTTAAAGAAATAAAAGAAATTACATAGATTTTAAGTATTATTGTATAAATATTATTTAATGAGAACTACAATATAGNCATTACATCATCTGGTCTTTTTGCTATAAACAAGCTTATAGGAAGTGAAACTATAACAACTATAGCTCCTAAAAAGAAATAAGCAAGTCTATAATTATATCTTTCTAAAAATTTAGATACTATTTGCATCCAAAAGAATGTTCCCGTACCTATTCCTGCAAAAACTATTCCCATTATAGAACCCTTTTTTTCTGGTTCAAACCAGTCAGATATCATTGTTGATATTGGTATTGTTGTAAGTCCACACATTCCTATTGCAACAATTACTCCTATTAGATAAAAAGATAGTATATTATTTGCAAGTCCGTATAGCATGTATCCGCCTCCAGCAAGGATGGATGATAATGACATTATTATTTTTATGTTTACTTTATTTAGAAGACTTCCTACTAAAGGTGAGCATATTGCTACTGTTATTGCTGTTATTGTAAATAGTAGAGAAAATTCTCCAATACTAAAGTTTCTTGCATTTATTACTGGTGCTGTAAGTATTGTATTTACGCTATTTACTATACTAAATGCAACAGCCATAAGTATAAAACTAGATACTGCTATGATATATTTATAATTATTTTTACTTTTATCCATAGTTTGTCTCCTTTATCTAAAAATTTACAAGTATATGATTATAATTCCAAATGTAGCGTAAATAATGCAAGTCTTGTTTAAAAAATTAGATACTTAAAGAAATAAAAGAAATTACATAGATTTTAAGTATTATTGTATAAATATTATTTAATGAGAACTACAATATAGTAAAGGGCGTAAATGTTATATAATGCGAAATGAAAATATTTTTGATATCATATAAGATATTAAGCAAAAAGTAGATATATTAAATAGAAAGGGAAATATTTATGATATACTTTAGTAACTATAAAATTGGTTTAGAAGATATAGGAAGAAATAATGAAGCAACTAATAAAGCACTTCTTGCAATAATGCAAGATATAGCATGTCTTCACAGTGCATCTGTAGGGTATGGAGTTTTAGAAATAGAAACTAAAAAGAGGGCATGGATGCTTTTGGATTGGAAAATGGAGGTCATAAAAAGGCCTAAATATAATGATGATATAAAGGTAGAAACATGGTCAAGAAAAGTAGAAAGACTATATGCATACCGTGATTTTCAGATTAAGGATAAAGAAGGAAATATAATTGTAATTGGAACATCAAGATGGATCTTTGTTGATACAGATAGGAGAAGACCAGTAAGACTTACAGCAGATATTGCTGATTTATATGAATCAGAAACAGATAAAAATGTATTTACAGAAGAAATGGAAGATATTAAGTGTGGAGATTACCTTTTTAAAAAGGACTACTGTGTTCAAAGAAGAGATATTGATATAAATCAACATATGAATAATTTAAGNTGACATTATTATTTTTATGTTTACTTTATTTAGAAGACTTCCTACTAAAGGTGAGCATATTGCTACTGTTATTGCTGTTATTGTAAATAGTAGAGAAAATTCTCCAATACTAAAGTTTCTTGCATTTATTACTGGTGCTGTAAGTATTGTATTTACGCTATTTACTATACTAAATGCAACAGCCATAAGTATAAAACTAGATACTGCTATGATATATTTATAATTATTTTTACTTTTATCCATAGTTTGTCTCCTTTATCTAAAAATTTACAAGTATATGATTATAATTCCAAATGTAGCGTAAATAATGCAAGTCTTGTTTAAAAAATTAGATACTTAAAGAAATAAAAGAAATTACATAGATTTTAAGTATTATTGTATAAATATTATTTAATGAGAACTACAATATAGTAAAGGGCGTAAATGTTATATAATGCGAAATGAAAATATTTTTGATATCATATAAGATATTAAGCAAAAAGTAGATATATTAAATAGAAAGGGAAATATTTATGATATACTTTAGTAACTATAAAATTGGTTTAGAAGATATAGGAAGAAATAATGAAGCAACTAATAAAGCACTTCTTGCAATAATGCAAGATATAGCATGTCTTCACAGTGCATCTGTAGGGTATGGAGTTTTAGAAATAGAAACTAAAAAGAGGGCATGGATGCTTTTGGATTGGAAAATGGAGGTCATAAAAAGGCCTAAATATAATGATGATATAAAGGTAGAAACATGGTCAAGAAAAGTAGAAAGACTATATGCATACCGTGATTTTCAGATTAAGGATAAAGAAGGAAATATAATTGTAATTGGAACATCAAGATGGATCTTTGTTGATACAGATAGGAGAAGACCAGTAAGACTTACAGCAGATATTGCTGATTTATATGAATCAGAAACAGATAAAAATGTATTTACAGAAGAAATGGAAGATATTAAGTGTGGAGATTACCTTTTTAAAAAGGACTACTGTGTTCAAAGAAGAGATATTGATATAAATCAACATATGAATAATTTAAGCTATCTAGATATGGCATATGAAATTCTACCAGAGGATATTTATAATAATAAAGTTTTTAATAATATAAGAATAGTGTATAAAAAAGAAATATTGTATGGTGAAAATGTTGAATGTTATTATGAAGAGCAAAATAATAAGCATATTATTACAGCAAAAAGCCAAGACAACATAAATGCTATAATAGAATTGTCATAAAAGTGAAATTACATAAGTGATTTTTAATTTTATATATATTACGAACTAATGCAATTTGAAAAAGTATTATCTAATTTGCATTAATATTAATTAGATAGAGTGTAGCAATTGAATCTATACCATAAAATCTTATAGATAATAATTACTAGATAATTTAAAAATCAAGTAACTTTTCATAGAGTTTATTATGACGAGACTTGATAAAAGCACCTATCCTCGAATTGACGAGGACTGGTGTTTTTTATTTTGATATTTTTTTAATAGCCAAATAGATTAACATAACCTTTTATATTAAATTTATTTTTGACAGTAAAGTTGACTACTTATTTTGTAATTTATTTTCATAAACATACTTTATCTTGGCCCAATCCATAAATCTATATTCAAACTTCCAAACTATATCAGTTAAAACTCTAAAGCCACTTTTACTAATACCCTCTTTAAAAAATATTTCAACTGAATTAATCTTTTCAGCTAATTCCTTATGAATTATAATTTTATATCCATCAGCTTCAAAAACATCATCTTTATCAGATGGTTCATCCAGAACCACATCAAATACAGGGCCTAGTCAAGCACTTATTCTACGAATATAAATTCTAAAGCTTTTATCCTTAGAATTAGACTTTTCAATCATCTTATCAATAGCTATTTTACCACTTTCGTGAATGTTAAAAATCATTGTGTCACATCCTTTCAAAATGATTAAACTTATTTTACCCATAAGTTTTTTCTAATACACTAAAATATATGGACAACTCAAAATTAAAAAAATAAAAATATTACATGCTCAAATATTAAATTCATACGTATACTATATTAAAACACGACATAAATTAAAATGCACATATATTTAATACGTACTTACTTATTCATAAATACGATATCTAAAATAGAGAGGGGAATATACAATGCATGAATTAAAAAATTTTAACGATCAATTATTTAAAAATGTAATATCAAATCCTACAGAGCAAGAATTAAGAAACTTAGCAAAACCAATGGAAAAAACAACTGAATTTAACAGTGCAAGTTATGTAACTGAAGTTAGAAATAGAAGTGCTAAAAATACTTATATAGTTGATGAGATAGAAGTTGGTGTTGACCAAAAAGAAATAAGTCAAGAAGATGCAGATAAAATACTACAAAAAGTTCTTGAATATGTAAAAGATAAAGATGTAATAAGAATAGATCGTCAAATGGGTATGGGAGATAAGTTTTCATATAATTGTAGATTATATATATCTAAAGAATACGCTAGAATAGCATATATGTGGAACAATACATTACAACCATCATCAAATCCTGAAAATCCAGATCTTTTAAGTATATATATCCCTGAATGGCCAGAAAGAATAATGATAGCTTATCCTGAAACAGGATTAACTTTAATATTAGGAAGTGACTATTTTGGTGAAGCTAAGAAATCTTTCTTAAGAATGGCTATGTATAAAGTTAAAGAAGAAGGAGGACTTGGATTCCATGCAGGAAGTAAATTACTAAGAGTTTATGATAAAAATCATGAATTAAAAGACGTTGGATTTATAATGTTTGGCCTTAGTGGAACAGGAAAAACAACTTTAACTATACATGACCATGGTTTAACTGGTGAAGAAAAATCTATCGTTAGACAAGATGATGTTATATTTATGGACGAAAATGGATATTGTGTAGGAACAGAAACTGGATTCTTTATAAAAACTGAAGGACTAAATCCAGAACAACAAGGTGTATTATATAAAGCAGCTACAACAGATAGAGCGATCCTTGAAAATGTAAAAGTTTATGATGATGGAAAAGTTGATTTTGATGATGTAAGCTTAACTTCAAATGGTAGAGGTATAATATTAAGAAGTGAAGTACCAAATACTGATGATACTATAGACTTAGAAAAAGCAAATAAAATAATATTTATAACTAGAAGAAATGATATAGTACCTCCAGTAGTTAAATTAAATCCAGATCAAGCTTTAGAAGCATTTATGTTAGGTGAATCTATAGAAACTTCAGCAGGAGATCCAACAAAAGCTGGTCAATCAAAAAGATGTGTCGGAACTAATCCATTTATAATGGGACCTGAAATAGAAGAGGGATTAAGACTTAAAGAAATACTACAAAACAATCCTGATATGGAATGTTATATATTAAATACAGGTAGTGTTGGTGCTAAAGGTGATTTTAAAGGTGAAAAATTAAGCATAAAAGTATCAACAACTATAATGAAAGAAATAGCAAGAGATACTATTAATTGGGTAGAAGATGAAGAATGGGGATATGAAGTGACAGTACAAGTTAATGGTATAGATATAGAAAAATATAACCCAAGAAATTATTATACAGAAGAAGAATATAAAGTTTTAGCATCTAAATTAAAAGCTGAAAGAAAAGCTTGGTTAGCAAAATATGAATTAGCACAATCAATAAGATCAGAATCAAAATAGGCCATTACTGAAAATTTCGTCTCTTGGTTTTTATAACCAAGGGACATTTTGAGCAACGGATGTGACCGAAGCGGTAGCGAGTGTCATATCGTTGGCGACATGAGCGTAGCGAATTTTTTATATATTAAACTATATTTAATATAATTTTAAGTACTAAACAGTTTTTAGATAAGATATTATAATTAATGTATTCTGAAAATAAAACTAAATTAATATGAGTAGTTAAAATTATTAAAAAGAATATAAAAAATATGAATATTTTTAATGTAGTTGATATATAATATATTAAAGACAGTATTAAATATATTATATATTACATCGCGGAGTGGAGCAGTTGGCAGCTCGTTGGGCTCATAACCCAAAGGTCGCAGGTTCGAGTCCTGCCTCCGCAACCAATTACAAGCATATAACTCTTATATCTTTTGGTATAAGAGTTTTTTATATTAAGAATAAAATTATAAATAAAAATACTTTAAATGTGATATATATTACACTTATAAAAATTAGCTAAACATATATTGGTAAAAAATACAAAATTTGATAAAATGAAAATTGAATATGGTATTAGCTATGCAAATGTATATAATTTGGAGGATGTTATGTTAGAAGCTATAAAAATAAGAAGATCAATAAGAACTTATATAAATAAAAAAGTGGAAGAAGAAAAAATAGAAGAAATTCTAAGAGCAGCAATGCAAGCACCATCATCTAAAGGTGCATGTCCATGGGAATTTGTAGTTGTAGATGATAATGAAGTTTTAGAAAAATTATCAAAGTGTCAACATAGAGCAAGACATATAAAATATGCAAATATTTGTATAGTAGTATTAGGAAACAAAGATAAATTTATAAAACCTGGTAAGTGGATACAAGATTTAGGTGCAAGTACTCAAAATTTAATGTTAGAAGCAACTAATCAAGGTTTAGCATCTTGCTGGGTAGGAGTATTTCCAAAGAATAAAGTAGTTAACAAAGTAAGAGAAACTTTAAATTTACCTGAAAAATTAGTGCCATATGCAATAGTACCTATAGGATATAGTGAAGAAGAAAATGTATTTATAGATAGATTTGATAAATCTAAAATACATAGAAATTTATATAAAAAGTAAAGGTGTGCATATGAACAATATAGAGGTATTTAAGGATATAAAAGAAAGTAGTAAAATAGAGCTAAAAAAAATCCTTAAAGAAAGACAGCTTGCTAGAAAAGAAATATTATTTAATGAAAGAGATATAGTTGATAAAGTATATTTTTTAAAAACTGGAAAGATATCAATTTTTAAGATGAATGAAAATGGAGAAAGAAAAGTAATATTCATACTTAGAAATGGTGAAATGATAAATGAAGTAAGTTTTGATAAATCAAAAACTACTACAGTTTCTTGTGAAGCTTTTGAAAAGTCTATAATACTTGAATGTAGAGCAAAAGACTTTATTAAAGTTATGGAAGATGATTTTGCTTTAACTAAGAACATATTAGTTCATACTCAAAATACAAATAGAAGGTTATATAGACAGCTTAAAAACTCAATATCAATAAGGATTGACAAAAAGTTAGCAGCAAAGCTTTATAGAATTGGAAAAGAGTTTGGTGTATGTAATGGCGAATGGACATTATTAAATGTTAATTTAACAATTACATATATAGCAGATATGTTAGGTTGTAAAAGAGAAAGTTTATCAAGAGCAATGAAAATACTTCAAGATGAGAACTTAGTAAAAATAGAAGGTAAAAAAGTATATATAAAGAAAGATGAACTTTCAAGTTATTTTAAATCAACTTAATAATAAACTAAAACTAAGTACCTAAAATAAGGTACTTTTTGTTATATAAAAAGACAAAAATTTAACATAGTGTGATATTTATCACAGACTAAAAAGTTAATCAGATGTTAATATTTATTTAACAAATTCTAGGAGGGAGACAATATGAAGATTAAGTTAGATAAATCAAGCTTTAACCAGGGTTTAGAGAAGTTAAAGTCAGAGTATAAAATATTAGCACCTAAAACTACACCGTTCAAAGGAACGTTTTCTGATACAGATATAACAAAGTATGAAGAAATAAGAACTATAGAAGAAATAGAATTTAATAAAAAATCAAATTTCTCGGCAAAAGAAACAATCCTGCCAATAACTCAAGTGTTGTTTTACTTTACGGAAAAAGAATATAAAACAAGTGATATAGATGATAAAAAGCTTTTAGTATTTTTAAGAGCATGTGATTTAAATGGAGTAAAAAGAATAGATGAGATATACCTTAGAAATGGAATAGAAAGAGACTATTACTATGAAAGATTAAGAGAAAAAGTTAAATTTGTACTTATAGGATGTAAGGAAAGCTTTAGAAATTGCTTTTGTGTAAGTATGGATTCAAATAAAAGTGATAATTACTCAATGGCAATAAACTTAAGAGATGATGAAATATATTTAGATATAAAGGATAGTTCTTTAGATATATTTGAAGGAGAAGCTTGTGACTTTGAAGTTGATTATGTTAAAGAAAATATAATTAATTTAGAAGTTCCTGAAAATATTAACCCAGTAGAACTTTCAAAACATCCTATGTGGGATGAGTATGATGCTAGATGTATAGCATGTGGAAAATGTAACTTTGTCTGTCCAACATGTACATGCTTTACTATGCAAGATATATACTACAAAGAAAATGAAAACGTTGGAGAAAGAAGAAGAGTATGGGCATCATGTCAAGTTGATGGATATACAGATATGGCAGGAGGACATTCCTTCAGAAAAAAACAAGGGGAAAGAATGAGATATAAGGTCATGCATAAAATTCATGATTTTAATAAGAGATTTGGATATCAAATGTGTGTAGGTTGTGGAAGATGTGATGATGCATGTCCTCAATATATATCACTTTCAGAATGTATAGAAAAAGTAGCGGATGTAGTGTTAGTTAAAGAGGAGGCAAAATAAATGAATCAATATATACCAGTTGCAGCAAAAATAACAGATATAGTTAAACATACAGATATAGAATGGACATTTAGAGTAAGTTGTAAAACTGATGGAGTGCTTCCTGGAAAGTTTTATGAAATATCAATACCTAAATTTGGAGAAAGTCCTATATCAGTTTCAGGATACGGTAATGACTATATAGATTTCACAATAAGAAATGTAGGGAAGGTAACTAGTGAGTTGTTTAAATATAATATAGGAGATAATTTCTTTATAAGAGGACCTTATGGAAATGGTTTTGATGTTAGCTTATATGAAGAAAGAGATATAGTAGTTGTAGCAGGGGGGAGTGGATTAGCTCCTGTTAGAGGAATAATTGAATATTTTTATAATAACCCTAATAAATGCAAGAGTTTTAAGTTAATAGCAGGATTTAGATCTCTTGAAGATATATTATTTAAACCTGATATAAAAAGATGGAGTGAAAAGCTAGATGTACTAGTTACAGTGGATAAAGCTGATGAAGATTATAATGGTAATGTTGGATTAGTTACAAAGTATATACCAAATCTTAATATAGAAAATCTTGATAATATGTCTGCAATAGTTGTAGGACCTCCTATGATGATGAAGTTTACAGTTGAAGAATTCTTAAAAAGAGATATAGCTGAAAATAATATATGGGTTTCATATGAAAGAAAAATGTGCTGTGGTATTGGAAAATGTGGACACTGTAAGATGGATGACACTTATATATGTATAGATGGACCTGTGTTTGATTATTCTTATGCTAAAAATCTTATAGATTAGGAGGATACATGTTATGATAAGAGATTTAAATACTAAAAAAACTATGAAAAATGCTTATAGAATTACTAAAAATAAATATCAAACTTCTCTTAGAGTTAGAATACCAGGAGGATGTGTAGATCCTGAAAGTTTAATGATAGTATCTAAAATTGCTAGTGAATATGGTAATGGAGATATACACATAACAACTAGACAAGGATTTGAAATACTTGGTATAAAAATGGAAGATATGGGTGAGGTTAATAAATTAATACAACCAGTTATAGAAAAAATGGATATAAATCAAGGTGAAAAAAACTCTGGATATCCAGCNGCCATATGCAATAGTACCTATAGGATATAGTGAAGAAGAAAATGTATTTATAGATAGATTTGATAAATCTAAAATACATAGAAATTTATATAAAAAGTAAAGGTGTGCATATGAACAATATAGAGGTATTTAAGGATATAAAAGAAAGTAGTAAAATAGAGCTAAAAAAAATCCTTAAAGAAAGACAGCTTGCTAGAAAAGAAATATTATTTAATGAAAGAGATATAGTTGATAAAGTATATTTTTTAAAAACTGGAAAGATATCAATTTTTAAGATGAATGAAAATGGAGAAAGAAAAGTAATATTCATACTTAGAAATGGTGAAATGATAAATGAAGTAAGTTTTGATAAATCAAAAACTACTACAGTTTCTTGTGAAGCTTTTGAAAAGTCTATAATACTTGAATGTAGAGCAAAAGACTTTATTAAAGTTATGGAAGATGATTTTGCTTTAACTAAGAACATATTAGTTCATACTCAAAATACAAATAGAAGGTTATATAGACAGCTTAAAAACTCAATATCAATAAGGATTGACAAAAAGTTAGCAGCAAAGCTTTATAGAATTGGAAAAGAGTTTGGTGTATGTAATGGCGAATGGACATTATTAAATGTTAATTTAACAATTACATATATAGCAGATATGTTAGGTTGTAAAAGAGAAAGTTTATCAAGAGCAATGAAAATACTTCAAGATGAGAACTTAGTAAAAATAGAAGGTAAAAAAGTATATATAAAGAAAGATGAACTTTCAAGTTATTTTAAATCAACTTAATAATAAACTAAAACTAAGTACCTAAAATAAGGTACTTTTTGTTATATAAAAAGACAAAAATTTAACATAGTGTGATATTTATCACAGACTAAAAAGTTAATCAGATGTTAATATTTATTTAACAAATTCTAGGAGGGAGACAATATGAAGATTAAGTTAGATAAATCAAGCTTTAACCAGGGTTTAGAGAAGTTAAAGTCAGAGTATAAAATATTAGCACCTAAAACTACACCGTTCAAAGGAACGTTTTCTGATACAGATATAACAAAGTATGAAGAAATAAGAACTATAGAAGAAATAGAATTTAATAAAAAATCAAATTTCTCGGCAAAAGAAACAATCCTGCCAATAACTCAAGTGTTGTTTTACTTTACGGAAAAAGAATATAAAACAAGTGATATAGATGATAAAAAGCTTTTAGTATTTTTAAGAGCATGTGATTTAAATGGAGTAAAAAGAATAGATGAGATATACCTTAGAAATGGAATAGAAAGAGACTATTACTATGAAAGATTAAGAGAAAAAGTTAAATTTGTACTTATAGGATGTAAGGAAAGCTTTAGAAATTGCTTTTGTGTAAGTATGGATTCAAATAAAAGTGATAATTACTCAATGGCAATAAACTTAAGAGATGATGAAATATATTTAGATATAAAGGATAGTTCTTTAGATATATTTGAAGGAGAAGCTTGTGACTTTGAAGTTGATTATGTTAAAGAAAATATAATTAATTTAGAAGTTCCTGAAAATATTAACCCAGTAGAACTTTCAAAACATCCTATGTGGGATGAGTATGATGCTAGATGTATAGCATGTGGAAAATGTAACTTTGTCTGTCCAACATGTACATGCTTTACTATGCAAGATATATACTACAAAGAAAATGAAAACGTTGGAGAAAGAAGAAGAGTATGGGCATCATGTCAAGTTGATGGATATACAGATATGGCAGGAGGACATTCCTTCAGAAAAAAACAAGGGGAAAGAATGAGATATAAGGTCATGCATAAAATTCATGATTTTAATAAGAGATTTGGATATCAAATGTGTGTAGGTTGTGGAAGATGTGATGATGCATGTCCTCAATATATATCACTTTCAGAATGTATAGAAAAAGTAGCGGATGTAGTGTTAGTTAAAGAGGAGGCAAAATAAATGAATCAATATATACCAGTTGCAGCAAAAATAACAGATATAGTTAAACATACAGATATAGAATGGACATTTAGAGTAAGTTGTAAAACTGATGGAGTGCTTCCTGGAAAGTTTTATGAAATATCAATACCTAAATTTGGANTTCAAAGGAACGTTTTCTGATACAGATATAACAAAGTATGAAGAAATAAGAACTATAGAAGAAATAGAATTTAATAAAAAATCAAATTTCTCGGCAAAAGAAACAATCCTGCCAATAACTCAAGTGTTGTTTTACTTTACGGAAAAAGAATATAAAACAAGTGATATAGATGATAAAAAGCTTTTAGTATTTTTAAGAGCATGTGATTTAAATGGAGTAAAAAGAATAGATGAGATATACCTTAGAAATGGAATAGAAAGAGACTATTACTATGAAAGATTAAGAGAAAAAGTTAAATTTGTACTTATAGGATGTAAGGAAAGCTTTAGAAATTGCTTTTGTGTAAGTATGGATTCAAATAAAAGTGATAATTACTCAATGGCAATAAACTTAAGAGATGATGAAATATATTTAGATATAAAGGATAGTTCTTTAGATATATTTGAAGGAGAAGCTTGTGACTTTGAAGTTGATTATGTTAAAGAAAATATAATTAATTTAGAAGTTCCTGAAAATATTAACCCAGTAGAACTTTCAAAACATCCTATGTGGGATGAGTATGATGCTAGATGTATAGCATGTGGAAAATGTAACTTTGTCTGTCCAACATGTACATGCTTTACTATGCAAGATATATACTACAAAGAAAATGAAAACGTTGGAGAAAGAAGAAGAGTATGGGCATCATGTCAAGTTGATGGATATACAGATATGGCAGGAGGACATTCCTTCAGAAAAAAACAAGGGGAAAGAATGAGATATAAGGTCATGCATAAAATTCATGATTTTAATAAGAGATTTGGATATCAAATGTGTGTAGGTTGTGGAAGATGTGATGATGCATGTCCTCAATATATATCACTTTCAGAATGTATAGAAAAAGTAGCGGATGTAGTGTTAGTTAAAGAGGAGGCAAAATAAATGAATCAATATATACCAGTTGCAGCAAAAATAACAGATATAGTTAAACATACAGATATAGAATGGACATTTAGAGTAAGTTGTAAAACTGATGGAGTGCTTCCTGGAAAGTTTTATGAAATATCAATACCTAAATTTGGAGAAAGTCCTATATCAGTTTCAGGATACGGTAATGACTATATAGATTTCACAATAAGAAATGTAGGGAAGGTAACTAGTGAGTTGTTTAAATATAATATAGGAGATAATTTCTTTATAAGAGGACCTTATGGAAATGGTTTTGATGTTAGCTTATATGAAGAAAGAGATATAGTAGTTGTAGCAGGGGGGAGTGGATTAGCTCCTGTTAGAGGAATAATTGAATATTTTTATAATAACCCTAATAAATGCAAGAGTTTTAAGTTAATAGCAGGATTTAGATCTCTTGAAGATATATTATTTAAACCTGATATAAAAAGATGGAGTGAAAAGCTAGATGTACTAGTTACAGTGGATAAAGCTGATGAAGATTATAATGGTAATGTTGGATTAGTTACAAAGTATATACCAAATCTTAATATAGAAAATCTTGATAATATGTCTGCAATAGTTGTAGGACCTCCTATGATGATGAAGTTTACAGTTGAAGAATTCTTAAAAAGAGATATAGCTGAAAATAATATATGGGTTTCATATGAAAGAAAAATGTGCTGTGGTATTGGAAAATGTGGACACTGTAAGATGGATGACACTTATATATGTATAGATGGACCTGTGTTTGATTATTCTTATGCTAAAAATCTTATAGATTAGGAGGATACATGTTATGATAAGAGATTTAAATACTAAAAAAACTATGAAAAATGCTTATAGAATTACTAAAAATAAATATCAAACTTCTCTTAGAGTTAGAATACCAGGAGGATGTGTAGATCCTGAAAGTTTAATGATAGTATCTAAAATTGCTAGTGAATATGGTAATGGAGATATACACATAACAACTAGACAAGGATTTGAAATACTTGGTATAAAAATGGAAGATATGGGTGAGGTTAATAAATTAATACAACCAGTTATAGAAAAAATGGATATAAATCAAGGTGAAAAAAACTCTGGATATCCAGCGGCAGGAACTAGAAATATATGTGCTTGTATAGGTAATAAAGTCTGTCCAAAGGCTCAATATAATACAACAGAATTTGCAAAGAAAATAGAAAAAGCAGTATTCCCAAATGATCTACATTTTAAAATAGCATTAACGGGATGTCCAAATGACTGTATAAAGGCAAGAACTCATGACTTTGGAATAATAGGTATGACACTTCCTTTATATGAAAGAGATAGATGTGTATCTTGTGGAGCGTGTGTTAAAAAGTGTAAAAGGTTATCAACAGGAGCACTTAAAATGGAAAACTACAAAATAGTAAGAGATCATGATAAGTGTATAGGATGTGGGGAATGTGTTCTTAACTGTCCAACTAGTGCATGGACTAGAGATGATAAAAAATATTATAGACTTGCTATAATGGGTAGAACTGGTAAGAAAAATCCAAGACTAGCAGAAGATTTTTTAATTTGGGCAGATGAAGAATCTATAATTAAGATAATACTTANAATGGACATTTAGAGTAAGTTGTAAAACTGATGGAGTGCTTCCTGGAAAGTTTTATGAAATATCAATACCTAAATTTGGAGAAAGTCCTATATCAGTTTCAGGATACGGTAATGACTATATAGATTTCACAATAAGAAATGTAGGGAAGGTAACTAGTGAGTTGTTTAAATATAATATAGGAGATAATTTCTTTATAAGAGGACCTTATGGAAATGGTTTTGATGTTAGCTTATATGAAGAAAGAGATATAGTAGTTGTAGCAGGGGGGAGTGGATTAGCTCCTGTTAGAGGAATAATTGAATATTTTTATAATAACCCTAATAAATGCAAGAGTTTTAAGTTAATAGCAGGATTTAGATCTCTTGAAGATATATTATTTAAACCTGATATAAAAAGATGGAGTGAAAAGCTAGATGTACTAGTTACAGTGGATAAAGCTGATGAAGATTATAATGGTAATGTTGGATTAGTTACAAAGTATATACCAAATCTTAATATAGAAAATCTTGATAATATGTCTGCAATAGTTGTAGGACCTCCTATGATGATGAAGTTTACAGTTGAAGAATTCTTAAAAAGAGATATAGCTGAAAATAATATATGGGTTTCATATGAAAGAAAAATGTGCTGTGGTATTGGAAAATGTGGACACTGTAAGATGGATGACACTTATATATGTATAGATGGACCTGTGTTTGATTATTCTTATGCTAAAAATCTTATAGATTAGGAGGATACATGTTATGATAAGAGATTTAAATACTAAAAAAACTATGAAAAATGCTTATAGAATTACTAAAAATAAATATCAAACTTCTCTTAGAGTTAGAATACCAGGAGGATGTGTAGATCCTGAAAGTTTAATGATAGTATCTAAAATTGCTAGTGAATATGGTAATGGAGATATACACATAACAACTAGACAAGGATTTGAAATACTTGGTATAAAAATGGAAGATATGGGTGAGGTTAATAAATTAATACAACCAGTTATAGAAAAAATGGATATAAATCAAGGTGAAAAAAACTCTGGATATCCAGCGGCAGGAACTAGAAATATATGTGCTTGTATAGGTAATAAAGTCTGTCCAAAGGCTCAATATAATACAACAGAATTTGCAAAGAAAATAGAAAAAGCAGTATTCCCAAATGATCTACATTTTAAAATAGCATTAACGGGATGTCCAAATGACTGTATAAAGGCAAGAACTCATGACTTTGGAATAATAGGTATGACACTTCCTTTATATGAAAGAGATAGATGTGTATCTTGTGGAGCGTGTGTTAAAAAGTGTAAAAGGTTATCAACAGGAGCACTTAAAATGGAAAACTACAAAATAGTAAGAGATCATGATAAGTGTATAGGATGTGGGGAATGTGTTCTTAACTGTCCAACTAGTGCATGGACTAGAGATGATAAAAAATATTATAGACTTGCTATAATGGGTAGAACTGGTAAGAAAAATCCAAGACTAGCAGAAGATTTTTTAATTTGGGCAGATGAAGAATCTATAATTAAGATAATACTTAATACTTATAAATATGTTAATGAATATATAGATAAAAATGCCCCAGGAGGAAAAGAACATATAGGTTATATTGTTGATAGAACTGGATTTATGGAATTTAAAAAGTGGGCACTTGAAGGTGTTGAGTTAGATGATATAGTTAAGGTTAGTGAAAATATATACTGGAGTGGTATAAGATATTAATATAAATTAGGGGGTATATTATGCATAACGAAACTTTAGAAAAATTAACTAATGCTGCGAAAAATAAGATTAACATGCTAAATAATAGTAAATTAAAATATTTAGTATCATCTGCTTTTGCAGGATTATACGTAGGACTTGGAATAATATTAATATTTACAGTTGGAGGACTTTTAAGTGCAGCTGATTCTCCTATGACTAAAATAATGATGGGACTATCTTTTGCAGTAGCACTATGTTTAGTTGTTATGACAGGGAGTGAATTATTCACAGGTAATAATATGGTAATGAGTGCTGGAATGTTAAATAAAGGTGTAAGTGGTAAGAGTGTAGCTAAGGTTTGGATGTATAGTTATATAGGAAATTTATTAGGTTCACTTTTAGTTGCAGCATTTTTCGTAGGAAGTGGATTAGTTGATAAAGGTCCTGTAATGGAGTTTTTTGCTACAACATCAATAGCAAAAGCTTCAGCACCAGCAATGCATCTTTTCTTTAGAGGAGTTTTATGTAATATATTAGTTTGTGTTGCAGTGCTTTGTTCCTTTAGAACTAGTGATGATAGTGCCAAGTTGATAATGATATTCTTATGTTTATTTACATTTATAACTAGTGGATTTGAACATAGTATAGCTAATATGACTATATTTGGAGTTGTGTTATTTTCAAAAGCTATAGCTGGAGCTACTTTAGGAGGAGCTATATACAACTTAGCTATAGTAACACTTGGAAATATGGTAGGAGGAGCTANCAGGGGGGAGTGGATTAGCTCCTGTTAGAGGAATAATTGAATATTTTTATAATAACCCTAATAAATGCAAGAGTTTTAAGTTAATAGCAGGATTTAGATCTCTTGAAGATATATTATTTAAACCTGATATAAAAAGATGGAGTGAAAAGCTAGATGTACTAGTTACAGTGGATAAAGCTGATGAAGATTATAATGGTAATGTTGGATTAGTTACAAAGTATATACCAAATCTTAATATAGAAAATCTTGATAATATGTCTGCAATAGTTGTAGGACCTCCTATGATGATGAAGTTTACAGTTGAAGAATTCTTAAAAAGAGATATAGCTGAAAATAATATATGGGTTTCATATGAAAGAAAAATGTGCTGTGGTATTGGAAAATGTGGACACTGTAAGATGGATGACACTTATATATGTATAGATGGACCTGTGTTTGATTATTCTTATGCTAAAAATCTTATAGATTAGGAGGATACATGTTATGATAAGAGATTTAAATACTAAAAAAACTATGAAAAATGCTTATAGAATTACTAAAAATAAATATCAAACTTCTCTTAGAGTTAGAATACCAGGAGGATGTGTAGATCCTGAAAGTTTAATGATAGTATCTAAAATTGCTAGTGAATATGGTAATGGAGATATACACATAACAACTAGACAAGGATTTGAAATACTTGGTATAAAAATGGAAGATATGGGTGAGGTTAATAAATTAATACAACCAGTTATAGAAAAAATGGATATAAATCAAGGTGAAAAAAACTCTGGATATCCAGCGGCAGGAACTAGAAATATATGTGCTTGTATAGGTAATAAAGTCTGTCCAAAGGCTCAATATAATACAACAGAATTTGCAAAGAAAATAGAAAAAGCAGTATTCCCAAATGATCTACATTTTAAAATAGCATTAACGGGATGTCCAAATGACTGTATAAAGGCAAGAACTCATGACTTTGGAATAATAGGTATGACACTTCCTTTATATGAAAGAGATAGATGTGTATCTTGTGGAGCGTGTGTTAAAAAGTGTAAAAGGTTATCAACAGGAGCACTTAAAATGGAAAACTACAAAATAGTAAGAGATCATGATAAGTGTATAGGATGTGGGGAATGTGTTCTTAACTGTCCAACTAGTGCATGGACTAGAGATGATAAAAAATATTATAGACTTGCTATAATGGGTAGAACTGGTAAGAAAAATCCAAGACTAGCAGAAGATTTTTTAATTTGGGCAGATGAAGAATCTATAATTAAGATAATACTTAATACTTATAAATATGTTAATGAATATATAGATAAAAATGCCCCAGGAGGAAAAGAACATATAGGTTATATTGTTGATAGAACTGGATTTATGGAATTTAAAAAGTGGGCACTTGAAGGTGTTGAGTTAGATGATATAGTTAAGGTTAGTGAAAATATATACTGGAGTGGTATAAGATATTAATATAAATTAGGGGGTATATTATGCATAACGAAACTTTAGAAAAATTAACTAATGCTGCGAAAAATAAGATTAACATGCTAAATAATAGTAAATTAAAATATTTAGTATCATCTGCTTTTGCAGGATTATACGTAGGACTTGGAATAATATTAATATTTACAGTTGGAGGACTTTTAAGTGCAGCTGATTCTCCTATGACTAAAATAATGATGGGACTATCTTTTGCAGTAGCACTATGTTTAGTTGTTATGACAGGGAGTGAATTATTCACAGGTAATAATATGGTAATGAGTGCTGGAATGTTAAATAAAGGTGTAAGTGGTAAGAGTGTAGCTAAGGTTTGGATGTATAGTTATATAGGAAATTTATTAGGTTCACTTTTAGTTGCAGCATTTTTCGTAGGAAGTGGATTAGTTGATAAAGGTCCTGTAATGGAGTTTTTTGCTACAACATCAATAGCAAAAGCTTCAGCACCAGCAATGCATCTTTTCTTTAGAGGAGTTTTATGTAATATATTAGTTTGTGTTGCAGTGCTTTGTTCCTTTAGAACTAGTGATGATAGTGCCAAGTTGATAATGATATTCTTATGTTTATTTACATTTATAACTAGTGGATTTGAACATAGTATAGCTAATATGACTATATTTGGAGTTGTGTTATTTTCAAAAGCTATAGCTGGAGCTACTTTAGGAGGAGCTATATACAACTTAGCTATAGTAACACTTGGAAATATGGTAGGAGGAGCTATAGTTATGGGTATTGGGGTTTATATACTTGGAAGTGAAAAAGGTAAAGTTAATTCTTTAAATAATAAAGCTATATAATAAATTAATAAGCTATCTAAAATGTATGCAAAAAGTTTTAAATTATGCTACATTTTGGATAGCTTTTTATAATACTCATAAGTTATAGTAATATATTTTACTTTATAAATATCTTGCTAAACCATCTAGTTTTTTTAGTAACACAAACCTCATCAGATAAAATCCTCATTCTATAAGCATACATAGCATATTCACCAAGTTTATCAACTAACTTATTATTAACATAAGCCCCAACAAAAGCACCAATACCAGGAACAAGTTGTAAAAGTTTAGCTAAATCTATATAATCTCGGTATTCTTGTTGAAAACTTCGCCAATCTAAATCGTTTATATCATCAGATAAAGTATCTTTATATTCATCCCAATTTTCTATTTTAGCAAAAATCTTATTAACATGATCTTGGCTAGAAAAAGCTAACTGAAAAATATTTAATATATACATCCTTTCTCTATAGTCTTTAACATCAAATCCATAAATGCTAGCAAGCTCATAAAGAAGCTTAATTTTTATACCAAGTAAAAGTGGCAAATCAGTAAGACCAATTAATATACCTCCAGCTCCAGTACCTGCTCCTTCAATCATAGCAGTATTTTTATAAGTTTTTATTTTATCTAATGCTAAANTATTAGGTTCACTTTTAGTTGCAGCATTTTTCGTAGGAAGTGGATTAGTTGATAAAGGTCCTGTAATGGAGTTTTTTGCTACAACATCAATAGCAAAAGCTTCAGCACCAGCAATGCATCTTTTCTTTAGAGGAGTTTTATGTAATATATTAGTTTGTGTTGCAGTGCTTTGTTCCTTTAGAACTAGTGATGATAGTGCCAAGTTGATAATGATATTCTTATGTTTATTTACATTTATAACTAGTGGATTTGAACATAGTATAGCTAATATGACTATATTTGGAGTTGTGTTATTTTCAAAAGCTATAGCTGGAGCTACTTTAGGAGGAGCTATATACAACTTAGCTATAGTAACACTTGGAAATATGGTAGGAGGAGCTATAGTTATGGGTATTGGGGTTTATATACTTGGAAGTGAAAAAGGTAAAGTTAATTCTTTAAATAATAAAGCTATATAATAAATTAATAAGCTATCTAAAATGTATGCAAAAAGTTTTAAATTATGCTACATTTTGGATAGCTTTTTATAATACTCATAAGTTATAGTAATATATTTTACTTTATAAATATCTTGCTAAACCATCTAGTTTTTTTAGTAACACAAACCTCATCAGATAAAATCCTCATTCTATAAGCATACATAGCATATTCACCAAGTTTATCAACTAACTTATTATTAACATAAGCCCCAACAAAAGCACCAATACCAGGAACAAGTTGTAAAAGTTTAGCTAAATCTATATAATCTCGGTATTCTTGTTGAAAACTTCGCCAATCTAAATCGTTTATATCATCAGATAAAGTATCTTTATATTCATCCCAATTTTCTATTTTAGCAAAAATCTTATTAACATGATCTTGGCTAGAAAAAGCTAACTGAAAAATATTTAATATATACATCCTTTCTCTATAGTCTTTAACATCAAATCCATAAATGCTAGCAAGCTCATAAAGAAGCTTAATTTTTATACCAAGTAAAAGTGGCAAATCAGTAAGACCAATTAATATACCTCCAGCTCCAGTACCTGCTCCTTCAATCATAGCAGTATTTTTATAAGTTTTTATTTTATCTAATGCTAAATCATCTCTTTCCTTTAAAGTAAGTCCTATTAATGGCTTTTTAGTAGTATACTTAGATCCGAATAAAACAACTTTAGTCATATTTTTTATAGCAGAAGTAATTATATTATGATAATTATCTGGTAGTATAGAATTGAATTTATTTTGAACTCCTTTTGAAGCTTTATTTAAAAGAGAAGGCTTTTTTCTCATTTTTTCTTTCCATATTTCTAGCTCTTTTAATTTTGTATAATTGTAATCTTCCATTTGATCTCCTATTAAAAATTAATTTACTTACTATAATAATATCATACGCGAAAATAAATTTTTAGCTATCAAAATAAAAAATATATGAAGCATCCATAATTTTAATATTATATATGAATAGATAAAAATATTTTATTAGTAATAATACTTTGTATAGATAGCCTTAATCTAAAATGGTTTAGGAGTAAATGTATTAATTTAAGTTATAATGAAATTTATAAATTTTCTGAAAAATATATTGACAGTATATACTAAAGAATATATTATGTAAATATCGACAATAAGTTAGTTAAAACGTCATAAAAATGAATTTTAAGAATGTTTTTTATAGAAAGTTTTTATTTTAAAATTTAAATTATATATAATATTTTAAATTTAAATTACATATAATAATAGATAAAATATTTTATTAATAATAATACTATGACAAATAGGGTTGGACAGTAAGGTGAATGTATTATGAAACAAAAAAGTGTAATTATAAAGAGTATAATCATAATTTTTTCAATTGTATTATTAGCACAAGTATATACTCACAAAAAAACAAATTTAACTGGTGAAATTTACAATAGAGAATTTAATCAAAATGTTGTATTTTATCCTCAACATCAAGATGATGAAGTTTTATGGGGTGGAAGTGCCATATTAAGAGCAATTGAAACATGTGGTAAAGATAATGTATATGTAGTGTTAGTATCGGATGGTTTAGGAGTTAATGTATTTAAAGATGAAGCATATAAAAATATGACTAAAGAACAAAAAAAAGAAATAAGGGATAAAGAATTTAAGGCAGCTCTTAGACAGTTAGGTGTAAAAGAAAAAAATATAATACTACTATCAGATATAGATAAAGACAGTAAGAATAGGTTTGAATTAATGAAAAAAATCATACTAGAATTTGAAAATAATCTTAAAAATGTAACACATATATCACACCACTACGAGTATGATGATCATCCTATGCATATAAAAAATGGACAAGTTTTAAAAAATCTTAAAGACGAAGGTAAGGTAAAAGATGTACTTTATTTTATGAAACCTCAATATGTAAAATTTATACCGGAAAAAAATAGAGTAATATACCAAGTAAATGATATGTCCGAATATAATAAGGTAAAAAAAGCTTGTTATGAATATAAAATAGTTGATATTGAAAATGGTAGGCATGGAGTTGGATATATATCTGCACATAGTTATTTTGATAACTTATTAAAGTCTCCTAATCTTGAATCAATATTAAGTGATAAATAAGATTAATATTATTATTTAAACTATAATGAAATTTATAAATTTTCTGAAAAAAATATATTGACAGGATATACTAAAAAGTATATTATATAAGTATAAACAACAAGTTAATTGAAATGCTATGAAAAGGAAAGTAACTTTAAGAATACTTTTACAGAGAGCTTCTATTGGTGAGAAGGAGCAAAGGATATTAAAGTAAAAATGGCCTTGGAGCGGTGTACCGAGATCTTTTGATTTAGGCTACAACGGGTTCACCCGTTACAGTGATAAAGTATAACCAAAATTTGGCGTACTTGATGAGGTTTGTATTGTGAGATATAAATAAATTAGGATGGTAACACGAAGTTAACACTCTCGTTCCTAAGACTTAGTTCTTAGGGTCGAGAGTTTTTTTATACTTAAATTTATCCAGATTAATAATATCAAAAAGCTATATCTGTTAACGTGATAAGATGCGCGCGACCTTACACTTTAATAGGATTAAAAAGTGATATTTAAAACTAGAAACAGTACAAAAGAGTATATAAATATTGGTTAGATTAGACTTTATAAAATTTTAAAATTAAAAATGAAATTATAAATTAATTTAATAAAAAATAAGATGAAAGGGGAATTAATATGAAAACAGAAATAAAAAAAGGAAATCCACTAGCCTTATTACCATTAGGAGTATTTTTAGTATTATTCGTAGGAAGTGGATTAATAACAGGTGATTTTTATAAAATGCCATCATTAGTAGCATTTTTAATCGCAGGAGGAGTAGCATTATTATTTAATAGGAAAGTAAGTTTAGAAGAAAAAATGAATATATTCTGCAAAGGAGCAGGAGACTCTAATATAATTTTAATGGTTATAATATTTTTACTTGCAGGAGCATTTTCAAGTGTAGCTAAAGCAATGGGAGGAGTAGACTCAACTGTAAACTTAAGTTTATCTATACTTCCATCAAATCTTTTAGTAACTGGGTTATTTATAATAGGATGCTTTATATCTGTATCAATGGGAACTTCAGTAGGGACAATAGCAGCACTTGCTCCTATAGGACTAGGAATATCAGAAAAAACAGGAATACCAGTAGCATTAGTAATGGGAGCTGTTGTAGGTGGTGCAATGTTTGGAGATAACTTATCTATGATATCAGATACAACAATAGCGGCAGTTAGAACTCAAGGTTGTGAACTTAAAGATAAATTTAAAGTTAATTTCTTAATAGTTTTACCAGCAGCAATAATTACAGCAATATTATTAACAGTAGTAACATCAGGATATTCTACTACATTAAATGATAATTATAATTATGAATTAATAAAAGTGTTACCATATCTTTTAGTATTAGTAGGAGCTTTATGTGGAGTAAATGTATTTGCTTTACTTGGAAGTGGGATAATATTTGCAAGTATAGTAGGTCTTTTAACTAATTCTTTTGATATATTTGGACTTATAGAAGCTATATCAGGTGGTATTTCTGGTATGTATGAATTAAGTTTACTAGCTATAACAATTGGTGGAGTTGTTTCACTTATAAAATTCAATGGTGGAATAGACTATGTATTATACTTTATAACTAGTAAAATAAATAGTAAAAAAGGTGCTGAATTTGGAATAGCGGCATTAGTTAGTGTTATAGATTTATGTACAGCAAACAATACTATAGCAATAGTTGCAGCAGGACCATTAGCTAAAGATATTGCAGATAAGTATGATATAGATAAGAGAAAGACTGCAAGTATACTTGATATATTCTCATCTTGTTGGCAAGGTATAATACCATATGGAGCTCAGTTATTAACTGCAGCCGGTGTAGCAGCTATATCGCCAGTAGAAATTATACCATTCCTTTATTATCCAGGATTAATGTTTATATGTGGAATACTATCAATTACATTCTCTAATGTACTATTAAAAAATATAAAATCAAATGAAGTAGCATAAATAAAAAAGGTGGTATCAAATGATATCATCTTTTTGCGTATAAGGAAATTATATCATAAATATATTTATGGATAACCTATGAATATAAGTAATATCAATAACTTTATAAATGTAAAATGACATTTTTGAGCAACGGATGTATCCGTAGCGGTAGCAAGGATATATCGTTGGCGAAATGAGCGAAGCGAATTTTTTGTTAGTAGAAAAATACTTTTAAGGTACTATTATCAAATAAATTCTAGTAACAATTTTAGAAAAAGAACAATAATATATACTATCTTATTAAATTTCAAGGGGGATTTTCTCATGTTTAAGAAATTTATTACAGTAGCAAGCTCCTTAGCATTAAGTGCAATGTGTCTTACTGGATGTAACCAAACAACTACAGATAAGGAAGCTAAAAAAACTTTAGATAAGGTAACTATAGCAGAAGTTACTCATTCAGTTTTTTATGCACCACAGTATGCTGCTGTTACTAAAGGATTCTTTGAAGAAGAAGGTATTGAAGTTGATATAATAAACACTTCAGGTGCAGATAAAACTATGGCTGCATTAATTTCAGGTGAAGCTCAAGTAGGACTTATGGGACCAGAGGCTTCTATATATGTATACAATCAAGGTAATGAAAACTATGCAGTAAACTTTGCACAACTTACTAAAACGGACGGAAGTTTTATAGTTGCTAGAGAAGAAATGCCAAACTTTACTCTTGAAGATTTAAAAGGTAAAGATATATTAGGTGGAAGAAAAGGTGGAGTACCTTTAATGACATTAGAATATGTATTAAAGAAAAATGGTTTAACTATAGGTACAAATAAAGAAGCAGGAGAAGTTAATGTAAGAACAGATGTACAATTTGGAGTAATGGCTGGAGCATTTGCAGGTGGAGAAGGAGACTTTACTACAGTATTTGAACCTACAGGAACTCAAATGGAAGAAGAAGGCACAGGATATATAGTTGCGTCAGTAGGAGAATTATCAAGAGAAGTAGCAGGAGATGTTCCTTATACTGCATATTCTACAACTAAAGAATTTATGGCTGACAATGAAGATTTAATACAAAGATTTACTAATGCATTATACAAAGGTCAACAATGGTGTAAAACAGCTTCAAGTGAAGAAATCGCACAAGCTATGCAACCTTTCTTTAATGACTTATCACTAAATGATTTAATAAGTGTTGTTGATAGATATAAAGAAGTAGATGCTTGGTGTGATAATCCTTTATTTACAGAAGAAAGTTTAAATGCTTTAGTTGAAATAATGGAAGAAGCTGGTGAATTAGATAAAGCACCTGTTTATAATGATATAGTAAATACTGACTTTGCAAATAAAGCTATGGAAAATGTTAAGTAAACTAAAATTTATATAAATATTTATGAAAAAGGATTTATCATATTTGATACAATCCTTTTTCTATTATTATAGATTTTGATACATAATATCATTATCAATTAATATAGATAAATGATAATGATATTACTAAACTTTAAAATAATTTTATATTATTTAATTATCAATTGATAATTATCTTGCATAAATTGGAGGCATAAAAA
>NZ_LT629865.1:0-3252 GCF_900106845.1 Romboutsia timonensis | reverse complement strand
GTTGAAATAATGGAAGAAGCTGGTGAATTAGATAAAGCACCTGTTTATAATGATATAGTAAATACTGACTTTGCAAATAAAGCTATGGAAAATGTTAAGTAAACTAAAATTTATATAAATATTTATGAAAAAGGATTTATCATATTTGATACAATCCTTTTTCTATTATTATAGATTTTGATACATAATATCATTATCAATTAATATAGATAAATGATAATGATATTACTAAACTTTAAAATAATTTTATATTATTTAATTATCAATTGATAATTATCTTGCATAAATTGGAGGCATAAAAATGGAATCAAGATATGATGAATCAAACAAAATAACAATATTATCAATTATATGGAATATAGTTTTAACTATTATAAAAATAGGTGCAGGTGTACTTGGAAATTCAAATGCTATAATAGCAGATGGTCTACATTCAGCATCTGATATTTTAACGTCAATAGGAGTATTAATTGGAAATAAGATATCAAAGAGTCCAAATGATAAAGAACATAATTATGGTCATGAAAAGGCAGAAACTTTAGTAGCACTTTTATTATCAATAGTATTAATATTTGTTGCTTTAAAAATAGGATATGGAGGTATTTTATCATTACTTAATGTAGATAAAATTAAAGTTCCAACAATACTTCCGTTAATAGTTTCTGTTATATCAATACTTATAAAAGAATATCAGTATAGGATAACTATTAAAGTTGCAAATAAGATAAATTCTCCGGCATTAAAAGCAGATGCTTGGCATCATAGATCTGATGCTTTATCATCTATTGCAGCATTTATAGGGATAGGTGGAGCAATAATTGGATTTAAGATTTTGGATCCTTTAGCATCTATTGTAGTTGCATTATTTGTTTCTAAGGTAGGACTTGATATATTATTAAAATCTGCAAATGAGCTTATGGATTTATCTATTGGTAAGGAATATGAGGATAAGATAATATCTATAGTAAAAAATACACAAGGTGTTGAAGATGTATTAGACTTAAGAACTAGAAAATATGGTTCTATGGCTTATGTTGACTTAGTAATATGTGTAGATAAAAATTTGACAGTATATAAGGGACATGATATAGCTAGTAACTTAGAAGATATAATACTTAAAAATATGGACTTTATAAAAGGTATAACTGTACATGTAGAACCATATTTAAATGAAAATAAAAACTCTGAAAATTAGAATATATAAAGATACAAGAATCTAATTATTTAGGCTTCTTGTATCTTTATACAATATTAATCTATTGTACTAGATTAAAATATTTTTTAAATAAAGCTAATTAATTTTAACAAAAAAACAATATCCCGTAAATCTAGTACTAGTAAAATTTAAACAAATGATAGACTTTTTATTTTAGTTATAGAATCACAATTTCCTANATGGTCTACATTCAGCATCTGATATTTTAACGTCAATAGGAGTATTAATTGGAAATAAGATATCAAAGAGTCCAAATGATAAAGAACATAATTATGGTCATGAAAAGGCAGAAACTTTAGTAGCACTTTTATTATCAATAGTATTAATATTTGTTGCTTTAAAAATAGGATATGGAGGTATTTTATCATTACTTAATGTAGATAAAATTAAAGTTCCAACAATACTTCCGTTAATAGTTTCTGTTATATCAATACTTATAAAAGAATATCAGTATAGGATAACTATTAAAGTTGCAAATAAGATAAATTCTCCGGCATTAAAAGCAGATGCTTGGCATCATAGATCTGATGCTTTATCATCTATTGCAGCATTTATAGGGATAGGTGGAGCAATAATTGGATTTAAGATTTTGGATCCTTTAGCATCTATTGTAGTTGCATTATTTGTTTCTAAGGTAGGACTTGATATATTATTAAAATCTGCAAATGAGCTTATGGATTTATCTATTGGTAAGGAATATGAGGATAAGATAATATCTATAGTAAAAAATACACAAGGTGTTGAAGATGTATTAGACTTAAGAACTAGAAAATATGGTTCTATGGCTTATGTTGACTTAGTAATATGTGTAGATAAAAATTTGACAGTATATAAGGGACATGATATAGCTAGTAACTTAGAAGATATAATACTTAAAAATATGGACTTTATAAAAGGTATAACTGTACATGTAGAACCATATTTAAATGAAAATAAAAACTCTGAAAATTAGAATATATAAAGATACAAGAATCTAATTATTTAGGCTTCTTGTATCTTTATACAATATTAATCTATTGTACTAGATTAAAATATTTTTTAAATAAAGCTAATTAATTTTAACAAAAAAACAATATCCCGTAAATCTAGTACTAGTAAAATTTAAACAAATGATAGACTTTTTATTTTAGTTATAGAATCACAATTTCCTATCAATTTATTTATTAACTTGTTGTGCTAGTAGTTATTTTACTAAAGATATTGAAACTACTATATAAATTTTTTTATTATTAGAACACAACTTGTTAGATTATAGTACTTTCAATAATATTTAAATAGCACAACGAGTTAATTATAATAAAATGATTAATATATTGGAAAATATGGTATAATTAGATTAAATTTACTAGTAAAGGGTGATTTTTTATGAAATTAAATAGATTAAATAAAATTTTATCAAAAATGCAAGAAAATAACATACCTCAAATGTTAGTTACAGACCCAAAGGCTATATTTTATCTAACAGGTAAAATGATACATCCAGGAGAAAGACTACTAGCTTTATACCTTAACACAAATGGGGATCATAAATTATTTATAAATGAGTTATTCCCAGTATATGAAGATTTAGGTGTAGAAAAAGTTTGGTTTGATGATACTAAGGATGGAGTTTTAATAATATCTGAATACATAGAAAAAGGAAAAGCTATAGGAATAGATAAAAATTGGCCAGCTAGATTCTTATTACATCTTATGGAATTAAATACGGAAAATAAATATGTAAATGCATCATTTATAATAGATACATTAAGAATGTGTAAAGATGAAGAAGAAAAAGATCTTATGAGAAATGCATCTAATATAAATGACATGGCAATGGAGAAGCTTCAAAATCTGCTAACACAAGATTTAACAGAAAAGGAAATGGCACAAAGGCTAGCAACTATATACGAAGAATTAGGAGCTGATGGATTTTCATTCCCTCCAATTATAGCATATGGAGCAAATGGAGCAGATCCTCATGCTCATTGTGGTTCAGCTAAATTAAAAGAAGGGGACTGTGTAATACTTGATATAGGGTGTATTAAAGATAACTA
>NZ_LT629864.1 GCF_900106845.1 Romboutsia timonensis | reverse complement strand
ATCATATATATAGTCAAATAAGTCTCTTTCTTTTTCATATATAAATTTTTCTTTATAATTTACCTTTATTAAGTCTGCTATTTCTTCATTTACACCTTTTAATTGTATTCTTTTATACTCATCTTTTATATAATTTAGTGCAAATTCTACAACATATGATAGTTTATCCTTTATACATAAAGGTATTATTGAAAATACATCACTTTCGTATTCTAAAAGTATTATTGCAAAATCATTTTCTATATAATATTTTGTGTTAAATAAATGCCTCCACATATATATAGTACTAAAGCAATACTCGCTAGCTTCATAATCTACTAATTTAAAATATGGCTCTAGTTCTGATTTCGAATTTATGTCAATATATTTAAACATAATCAGTCTCCTAAATTTTCTTGAAAGCTTTATATTATAATTAATATTCTTTATAGTATGCAAAAAATATAAATGGGTCACATTTTTACAATAAAATTATAAAATATGACCCATCTTGACTATTCATTATTTCTTCTTGTTTTAATATTGTGTTATTATTTAAGCTTCTTTCTTAGTTCTAAAACATAAAGAATAAACTAATACTACTGCAAAACATATTACTGGTATTAAGAATGATGAACGAACTGCTGCTTGTGCTCCTGTAAATGCTGGTACTATAGATGATAATATTCCTGTATCTATCATTTTACCCATTATAGGTGTTATAACTGCTCCACCAAGTATCGCCATTATAAGTCCTGCTGCTCCAACCTTTACTTCTTCACCTAAATCTTTAAGTGCTATACCGTAAATTGTAGGGAACATTAATGACATACACGCTGATATAGCTACTAAACACCATACTGATTGATTTGTTGGTAAATATATAGTTCCTAAACTAAATACTATACCACCTACTGCAAATATTGCCATCATTACAGATGGGTCAATGTACTTCATTAAAGCTGTACATATCCATCTACATACTATAAATGATATTATAGCTATTAAATAATATCCTGAAGCTGAAGCTTCATCTAATCCAAGGTTAGTCATTACATAGCTTATAGTCCAAGTCCATACTGATATTTGAACTCCAACATAGAAAAACTGTGCAACAACTCCAAATGCATAACGAGGTATTTTAACTAATTTCTTAATTGAACTTACTATATTAATTTCACCTGATGTATCCTTTTCTGAATCTTTGCTTTTCTTAAAGAATACCCATATTATTAGTGCTATAACTACTAATCCAACATATGGTACACATACCCATAATAATTCATTACTACGTATTGTACTTAATGCTTCTGGACTCATAGCTATACGTTCTTCATAAGTTGCAGGATTTAAGTTACTTAATATAAGATATTTAGCCATTATAATACCTGTTAATGAACCTAATGGGTTAAAAGCTTGAGCTAAGTTAAGTCTACGTACACTAGTTTCTGGTGCTCCTAATGAAATTACGTATGGATTACAAGTTGTTTCAAGTATTGATAATCCTCCTGCTAAAACGAAAACTGATGCTAAGAATAAGTTGAAATTTTGAGATATTGCAGCTGGTATATATCCCATAGCTCCTACTATGTATAAACCTAGACCTACTAATACACCAGTTCTATATGAGTATTTCTTTATAAGTATTGCTGCTGGAAGTGCTAATACTGCATATGAACCATAAAATGCAACTTGTGTTAATGAAGCATCTGCTGCCTCAAGCATAAATATTCTACCAAATGCCGGTACTAGATTATCTGTCATATTGTTTAATAATCCCCACAATACAAAGCAAGATACAAGCATAACAAAATGTACTATATATTTTTTAGGAACAATAGGTGTTGTCTCCTGTTTATTTCCTACAGAACTACTTAACTTGCCATCCATAATGTTTCCCCCCCCATATATTCTTTTTTATAATAGATTATTTTCTATATCTCTTAAATCCTGGATGTCTTCCGGTTACTCCGTAGCCTTTTCTCATTCCTATTAATCTATTTATATTTTTTTCAGATATTTCTTTTTCTCCACCTAATAAATGAGCTGTTAAACTTATTTTTGCATATAACTCTAAAGTTTCCATTCTGTAGTATGCAGTTATTAGATCAACCCCTACTGCAAGTGCTCCGTGATTTTCAAGTAATAATACATCATGTTCTTGTAAATATGGTGCTATTGCATCTGGAACTTCATAAGTAGATGGTGTTCCATATGGTGTTACTGGTATAGATCCTATTGCTATAACAGTTTCTATCATAGTATATCTATCCATATCTAAGTGAGCAACTGCATATCCTGTCGCTGTTGGTGGATGAGCATGTACTACAGCTCCTACATCTTCTCTTTCTTTATAACATCTTAAGTGCATTTTTATTTCTGATGATGGTTTAGCTCCTTCTGGACCATCTAAAACTTCTCCATTTTCATCTATATGAACTAATTTTTCTGGTGTTATAAAACTTTTACTTATACCTGTTGGTGTTGCTAAAAAAGTACCATCATCTAATTTTACACTTACATTTCCATCATTAGCTGCAACCCATCCTAATTGCCACATTTTATGGCATACATCACATATTTGTTCTCTTACTTCCATATATTCTAAAGTTTTTACGCATTCCATAATAACTGCCTCCAAAATTAATTTTATTATTCTACTACTACACCTTTTTGTAATATAACGTTTGCATACAATGCTTTTTCCCCTGTTGCGATTATTGCGTATGCTTTTTTAGCTTCATCATAAAATTTAAATCTTTCTATAGTTCCTACTGTTTCTGCACCACGATTATCGTGCTTTTGTATAATTTCTTTATAAGTATCCCATATTGGAGTTTCTACATCATCTCCTGGCATAACTTCCATTAAATTAACTGGCTTATCTATATAAGTATCTAATGGAAAAACTGTTAATATAGCATCTAAAAGTTCTGCTACTCCATGT
>NZ_LT629863.1 GCF_900106845.1 Romboutsia timonensis | reverse complement strand
TCCTTTAAATTTAAGGTATACATTTTGCTTTGTAACTTAGTATTATCTAATATATTGTTAACAAGATTTAATAATCTATTACAATTCCTCTCAGAAATATCTATATAGTAAGCTAATTTATCGGACTTAATATTATCCTTTTTAGATAATTCTAGTAATAATTGATTCGTACTACTTATTACATTTAGAGGAGTTCTAAGCTCATGAGATAAATTAACTAAGTATTTATTCTTATTTTCCTCGATTTTTATATTATTATTATATAACTCTTCATTTTTTATCATTTGTTCTTCAAGTTCTTTAGTTCTTGACTTTACTAATCTATCTAGGTATTTTAACTTATACTTATTATTTATTATAAATAATATAGCAATAACTAAATATATAAAGCAAGCAATTGGGCTCATCCAAAATGGATATTTAATAGAAAACTCTATGGTTTCACTATCACTTATATCTCCTCTACTATCTACTGCTCTAACTTTAAAAGTATATTTTCCTGGCAATAAATCATTATATATAACATAATTTTCTTTAGTTGTTGCTTTAGATGAATTTGATCCTATTAACTCATATTCATAACTTATATTTTTATTACTTGAATATACAGGAGTAAAGAACTTGATTTTAATATTTTCTGTATTGTTGTCAAACTTTAATCCATTTATATCTAAGTAATCTTTATCGTTAACTTTAAATCCATCAAATATTACTTTTGATTTATTATTAATACTATTTACGTCCTCTGAATAAAATGCATTTAATCCATTTATCCCACCAAAGAATAATTCTCCACTTTTACTTTTAAATGCTGCATTTCCATTAAACTCATTCCCTTGAAGTCCATCTGTAACACTTAGGTTATTTACAGTGTTATTTTTAGTATCTATTTGGCTAATACCTTTATTGGTACTTACCCAAATATTATCATTATCATCTACTAATACTCCATATATAGTATTATTAGCTATACCATCACTTGTTGTATACCTTTTAAACACTTTTGTTTTAGGATCGTATTTATTTAAACCGTAACTTGTCCCGATCCATATGTTTCCTTTTGAGTCTTCATTTATATATCTTATACGATTACTACTTATACTAGTTTTATCATTAGGTATATTTTTATAGTATTTAGTTTCTTTAGAGTTAGGTTCTATAATTCCAAGTCCACCATCTCTTAAAAATCCTATATAGTAACTTCCATCTTGTCCTTGATATACATATCTAACATATGAACCTTCATCTACATAATCAGTCATATCTATGATTTTATCATTTTCTATATCAAGTAAATTTAAACCATTTGTACTTCCTATCCATAGATAATTTTTATCACATACAAAAATATCTTTAACATTTTCTCCTATTAATCCATCTTCTAGATTATAGTTTTGTATTGTATTTTCTTTTTTATTAATTTTTAATACTCCAGCATCTGTAGCTACAAATATAAAATCTTTATATCCTGTAATATCATTTATACTATTGCTTTGTATTACATTGTTATTTTCCATATTAATAGATTTAGATGTATTATTTTCCCTATCAATTATATTGACACCTTTAGTTCTACTACCAATCCATAAATATCCTTCATCATCTTCATAGATTCCGTGAACCATATTTTCACTTAATAAGTATCCATCATCTAAACCTGCATTGTAGTATTTTATACTACTTTCTGTATCAAATATACTTATTCCAGAATATGTACCAACCCATAAAACGCCTTCTCTATCTTCTATAATAGACCTTACATCGTTATATACTAAGCTATTTTTATCATAAACTTTATTTTTATAAACATCAAAACTGTCATTTTTTTCATTGTATCTAGCAAGTCCATTTGTAGTACCTACCCATAAATTTCCTTTGCTATCTCTTATTATCGCTCCAACTTGATTTGCAGGAAGAGAATTTAAATCTTCTATATTATTTATGTATTGTTTTACTTCTTTAGTTTTTGTATCTATTTTTAATAAACCTGAACTATCAGACCCTGCCCATAAAAATCCATTTTCATCATCACAAAATATATTGTAGATTTCACTTTCACTTGTATATGTTTCTAAAACTTTAAAATCTTTAGATAGCTTATTTAAACCTAATTCCGTACCTATCCATATATTCCCGTTAATATCTTCATCTATTGAATATATACAACTACTTAAGATTCCATCTTTCTCCTCTAATATAATATCAAATCTATCTTCTTTAGCATTGTATATGTTTAATCCTTCATATGTACCTACTAAAATATTATTATCTTTTGTTACTATAATTTCTGTAGTACTATCCTCTTTTATTTTTCCGTTAATTTCTGTGTAATTTGATATTTTTTCTGTCTTTTTGTTTATCTTATTTACTCCACTAACTGTATTTACCCAAATGTTACCGTATTTGTCTTCAGTTATATCTGTTATTCCATTATGACTTATACTATTTTGATATTCTTCATAGTTGTAAATTTTAAATTCATATCCATTATACCTATTTAAACCATCATTTGTACCTAGCCATATATACCCTTCACTATCTTGGAATATATCCTCTATAGTAGATTGACTTATACCTTGTTCTATATTTATGTTATTAAATATTAAGTTTTTGGATTGGGCATAAGATAATTTATTTATAGGTGTAAGTACAGTAATTCCAACTAATGTTGTTGTTATTAATTTTTTAAAATGCCTTTTTATAACCATATTTTTGCCTTTCATAATAATTCATAATTGAATATTCCCTATATATTTTGTTAGATTATCCATTATGTATCTTATCATTATACACCCTATTATTCTATAATATTCTACGTTTTTTTACAAGTTTTTCCATTTGATATTTATTGTATTATTTAACTTTTGAATTTTAAATACTATATTCCTTTATAATGAGATGATACTATTTTGAAATAATTGTGACTATAAATTATCTTTTAGTTAGATTTAGCTATATAATGTATTCTTTTAATAAACTAATTTAATCAGAAAAATAGACTCTAATTAAAAAATAATAAAGTTAATAAAATATTAAAATTTATTAAAAGTTTATATTATATGGTTAAATCAAATAGTTTCTAATGTATAATTAAATATATAAATTGAAAAAGAAATTAGTATTATAAGATAAACTAAAGGGAGAAAATAAACTATGTTATATCTTGTTTATATTTTAGCCGGAGCTGGTGCTGGTGTTGTAACTGGGCTTTCGGGTCTTTCTGCCGCAGTAGTTATCACACCTTTACTTGTCAGTGTATGTGAATGGCAAAGTTATGATGCTGTAACAGTAGCACTTGCAGCTGATGTTCTTGCTAGTTTACTTACTGCATACACTTATTATAAAAATAAGAATATTGATTTAAAAAATGGTATGCTTGTTGCAATTACAGCTTTTATAGGAACTATTATAGGTAGCTATTGTGGAT
>NZ_LT629862.1:26070-121889 GCF_900106845.1 Romboutsia timonensis | reverse complement strand
GGTCACAGGTTCGAGCCCTGTTAGTCCCACCATTCGCGGCCTGGTAGTTCAGCTGGTTAGAATGCCAGCCTGTCACGCTGGAGGTCGAGGGTTCGAGTCCCTTCCAGGTCGCCAACTTAATTAAATACGCGGGAATATGGCTCAGTTGGTAGAGCAATTGACTGTTAATCAATGGGTCACAGGTTCGAGTCCTGTTATTCCCGCCATTGTATCTGCGGGAATAGTTCAGTGGTAGAGCGTCACCTTGCCAAGGTGAAAGTCGCGAGTTCGAATCTCGTTTCCCGCTCCATAATAAAATATGGGTGCATAGCTCAGCTGGATAGAGCAACGCCCTTCTAAGGCGTGTGTCCGGGGTTCGAATCCCTGTGCGCTCACCATTTTAAAAGTTTCACATTAGTGAAACTTTTTTTTTATAAAATAAACTATATATTAAATAGTTTGTATATACTTAGATGAATATAGTATAATACATAGTGTAATAGTGCAAATTATTAATAAATCTCAAATAGGAGGAACAAATTGTGTTGGATATGAATTCCTTTTTCGGTGGATTTTTTGATATGATATTTAGTATGAGTCTAAATGATATTATAGATATATTAATAGTAGCGTACATATTTTATAAGATATTTATGTTCATTAAAGATACTAGAGCAGAACAGGTTTTAAAAGGAATTGTTTTGTTATTTGTAGCTACACAAATTAGTGAAATTTTAAAGCTACATACATTATATTGGCTATTAATAAAAGCTCTTGATTTAGGTTTTATAGCTGCATTGGTAATATTTCAACCAGAACTTAGAGCAGGGCTTGAACATATAGGAAGAACAAAATTTAATTTCTTTTCGAAGAATAGCATAAGTACATCAGAAGAAATTTTTAATAAAACAATAGAAGAGATCGTAGAAGCATTATATTCTTTATCTAGACAGAAAATAGGGGCTCTTATTATATTAGAGAGACAAACTAAAATAGGAGATATAATAAATACAGGTACAAGTATTGATGGTGCAATATCAAGACAATTATTGATAAATATTTTTATACCTAATACTCCTTTACATGATGGAGCAGTCGTTATAAGGGATGCTCAAATAAAAGCAGCGGCATGCTTTCTTCCGTTAACTCAATCGAAGGATTTGAGTAAGGATTTAGGTACTAGACATAGAGCAGCAGTAGGAGTAAGTGAAGTTTCTGATTGTATATCATTAATAGTATCAGAAGAAACTGGAGATGTATCTATAGCTAAATCAGGTAAACTATATAGAAATATATCAAAGGAAAGAATGATTAATATATTAAGAAGTAATCTAAAGGTTACTACTCAAGAAAAAGGCTTTTTTAAAGGTGGGATATTTAAATGATAAATAAATTGAAAAATAATTCTAAAATAAAGATTATATCCCTATTAAGCGCTATGGTACTATGGATGTATGTTATGGCAATTGTAGATCCAGAGGAAACTAAATTATTTGAAAATATACCTGTTACAATAACTAATAAAAATGAATTAAATGAAAGAGATCTTGTTATTTATCCAGAACAAGAACTTACAACTAATATATATGTTACTGGGAAATTATCCAATCTAAAAAAAGTAACAAAAGATGATATAAATGTATATGGACAAATAAATAATCCTCTGGAAGGAAATAATGAGATATATTTAAAAGTATCTACTTCTCAAAGAGTAAACTATGATTTTAAAAATCCAGTTATGATTGTTACTTTAGAAAAAATTATTAGTGAAGATAAAAGTATAAAAGTAGATATAACTGGTAGTGGAAAAAATAATGTAGACAATATTATGTTACAAGATAATATAGATAAAGTTAGTGTATCTGGACCAAGAAGTTTGGTTAATAAAGTAAAAAGAGTCGTAGGAACAGTTAAAGTTAATGGAGAACTTAATGATTTTTCACAGAGTATAAAGTTAGAGCCAGTAGATGCTAATGGTAAGGTTGTAGAAGGGATAGAATTAGAAAAAGATTCAGTTAACGTTAATATAACCTTATTAACTCAAAAGACTGTTCCAATAACATTAAAGTTACCTGATAATAGCGAATCAGGTGTAAATTATACAATGAGTCAGAATACAGTAACTATAAAAGGTAAAAAAGATATTGTAGATTCTATAAATGATATAGAAACTCAACCTGTAAAGTTATCTGAAATCTTACCTGGAACAAGTAAAGATATATACTTACAAGTTCCGAGTGGGATAACTATAGAAACAAAGTATATTACAATAAAAAAGAATTCTGAAGAGAATGCAGTAGCAGAATATACGTATACAGCTGAGAATATAGAAATAAGAAACAATACAGAAAATATAGATAAAAGCAAAATAAAATTTCCTAACAGTATTAATGTTAGTATAGAATACTTACAAAGTATAGGCTCAATAAATAAAGATGATATAAAGTTATATATTGATTTAAATGAAGTATCCTTAGAAGATAATACTTGTAAGATAAAATATGAATCTATATATGAAATAGAAAAAATAAATATAGATCCGGATATTGTAACTATAGAAGAGTCATAGACTTAGTAATAAGATGCAACAATAATCATAAATAATTATTGTTGCATCTTATTTATTATATATGCTATAAAATTGTATATTATAAAATAAAGTAATATAATATTAATCGTTTAACTTTAAAGTATATGAATTACTCTATAGTGTAGATTTTAAATAATTATATTGTTCTTTTTCCCTATCTGTATTAAAATGTCTTTATGGATTAAACTAAGAGAATAATACAATTTAAATATACATAATAATATACTTATACGTTTTTTCTTTTTGAAAGGAGATCTTTAATGAGAAAATATTTTGGAACAGATGGAGTAAGAGGGGTAGCAAATACAGAACTTACTTGTGATTTAGCATATAAATTAGGTAGAGCTGGTGGATATGTATTAGCTCAAGGAAAAGATAAAGTTAAAGTAATAGTTGGTAAAGATACTAGAGTTTCAGGGGATATGTTAGAAGCAGCATTAGTTGCAGGTCTTATGTCTGTAGGATGTGATGTTGTTATAGTTGGAGTAATACCAACTCCTGGTGTTGCATATTTAACTAAAAAATATGAAGCTGATTGTGGAGTTGTTATATCAGCATCTCATAATCCAGTTGAATACAACGGTATAAAGTTCTTTAATAAAGATGGATACAAACTAGATGATGCAGTTGAGTTAGAAATAGAAGGGTATATAGATAATATAGAAAAAGTAGATTATCATCCAGTTGGTGAAAAAGTTGGAAGAAAAATATTTGTTCATAACGCTCAAAGAGATTATATAGACTATTTAAAATCTATAGTAAATGTTGATTTTAAAGGATTAAAGGTAGTGCTAGATTGTGCTAATGGAGCAGCATATAAAGTTGCACCAACAATATTTAGCGAATTAGGAGCAAATGTAGTAACTATAAATAGTGAACCAGATGGAAATAATATAAATGATAAGTGTGGATCTACACATCCAGAAAAATTACAAGAGGCTGTTGTTAAGCATAAAGCTAACTTAGGTCTTGCATATGATGGAGATGCAGATAGATTAATTGCTGTTGATGAAAATGGAAACATTGTAGATGGAGATCATATAATGGTATTAAGTGCTATACATTTAAAAAATAAAGGTAAATTAGCACAAGATACTTTAGTAGTTACAGTCATGAGTAATATAGGACTTACTATAGCGGCAAAAGAGCATGGTATAAATCTAGCTACTACTGCTGTAGGAGATAGATATGTATTAGAAGAAATGAAAAATAGTGGATATAACCTTGGTGGAGAGCAATCAGGGCATATGATATTCTTAGACTATAATACAACTGGAGATGGAGTTTTAAGCTCTTTAGTATTAGCTCAAATAGTACTAGAAGAAGGCAAAAATTTATCAGAACTTGCAGCTGTAATGACTCAATACCCACAAGTATTAGTTAATGCTAGAATAAAAAATGAAAACAAGAATAGATATATGGAATATCCAGAGATAAAATCTGAGATAGAAAGAATAGAAAAATTACTAGATGGATGTGGAAGAGTCTTAATTAGACCATCAGGAACAGAGCCATTAGTAAGAGTTATGTTAGAAGGTAAAGAGGAAGGTCAAATAAAAGAATTAGCAACAAACTTAGCTAATCTTATACAAGAAAAATTATCATAATTTTTAAGGTGAGTACAAAAATAAAATTTGTGCTCATCAATAAGCGCCAGAACTTAGTTACTAGCGACAACGAATTGATATTATAAAACTAAGTTGACGAGGTCAGAGTTTATCGAATTGTCGGCGGATGCTCTGCGGTGAGTTCACCATCGAAAGAACTTTCTTAAAATATAGGAGTAATTCTATACACAAAGGGAAGCTTAAGTGAATAATATATGACCTAACTCTAAAAATATAAATAATAATATTTTTAGGAGGAATTTAATATGTGTGGAATAGTTGGATATTTAGGACACAGACAAGCAACAGAAGTTTTAGTAGAAGGACTTTCTAAATTAGAGTACAGAGGATATGATTCTGCAGGAGTTGCAGTTAATACTGGAAATGAATTAGAAATAAGAAAGTTTAAAGGAAGATTAGCAATACTTGCTGAAGATTTAGAAAAATCTCCAATATTAGGTGGATTAGGAATAGGACATACTAGATGGGCAACTCACGGAGAACCATCTGATGTAAACTCTCATCCTCATTTTAATATGGATAGAACAATAGCTGTTGTACACAATGGTATAATAGAAAACTACATGGAGTTAAAAGAAGAATTACAAGCTGAAGGTGTTGTATTCTTATCTCAAACAGATACAGAAGTTGTAGCTCATTTAGTAGATAAGTACTATGAAGGAAATTTACTAGATGCTGTTTATAAAGCAACTGAAAGATTAAGAGGAGCATATGCTTTAGGTGTTATATGCAAGGATAACAACAATGAATTAGTTGCAGTTAGAAAGGATAGTCCATTAGTTGTAGGTCTTGGAGAAGGTGAAAACTTTATAGCATCAGATATACCTGCTATATTAAAATATACAAGAAATGTATACTTTTTAGAAAATGGTGAATTTGTTCATATAGTTGGAGATAAGTTAACTATATTAGATGAGAATAGAAACGTTGTTGAAAAAGAAGTTACAGAGATAACATGGGACGTAGAAGCTGCATCTAAAGGTGGATATGAGCACTTCATGTTAAAAGAAATATACGAGCAACCAAACGGTGTTAAGGAAACATTAATAAGAAGATTAAATGATAATGGAGAAATACAATTAGATGATATAAAAATGACTAAGGAAGACTTAGATAAAATAAATAAAGTTTATATAGTTGCATGTGGTACTGCATATCATGCAGGTCTTGTTGGTAAATTTGCTATAGAAAAGTTTGCAAAAATACCAGTAATAACAGATATAGCATCTGAATTTAGATACAGAGATCCATTTGTTGACGAAAATACTTTATTAATATTAGTAAGTCAATCAGGTGAAACAGCAGATACTTTAGCATCTTTAAGATATGCTAAGGAAAGAGGAGCTAGAATATTATCAGTAACTAATGTTGTAGGATCTTCTATAGCTAGAGAATCAGATGATGTATTCTATACTTGGGCAGGTCCAGAAATATCTGTTGCATCTACTAAAGCTTATACAACTCAATTAGTATCATTCTATATGATAGCATTAGATTTTGCTATAAAGAAAGGTACTATAACAAGAGAATTCTACAATGAAATGATAGATAAGTTAAAAGAAATGCCAGAAAAGGTATCGAAAGCTTTAGAGCAAGAAGAATATATAAAAAATGATGTTGCAAAAACATTAAAAGATGCAAATAGTGCTTTCTACTTAGGTAGAGGATTAGATTACAACTTAGCTATGGAAGGTGCATTAAAGATAAAAGAAATATCTTATATACATGCAGAAGCTTTTGCTGCTGGTGAATTAAAGCACGGTACAATAGCATTAATAGAAAAAGGAACTCCAGTAATAGCGATAGCAACTCAAGAAGAGTTATTCGAAAAAATGGTATCTAACATGGAAGAAGTTAGAGCTAGAGGAGCGTATGTAATAGCTATAGCTCAAGAAAAGAATACAGAAGTTGAAAAAGCTGCTGATAAGGTAATATATATACCAAATGTAGATGATATAGTATCTAGTATATTAACAGTTTTACCACTTCAATTATTATCTTACTATGTTGCAGTTGAAAGAGGTTGTGATGTAGATAAACCAAGAAACTTAGCTAAATCAGTAACAGTTGAATAGATATAAAAATAATTTATAAAAGTATATCCTCCTTAAAGTTGTCAATAATTTAAGTATGAAATGATAATTTTAAGGGGGATTTTTAAATGAAAATAGTTAAAGTTATAGCTAGTTTTTTTATACTAATGTTAATAGGCATATTTATTTCATATGGGGACACTGATAATAGTGGATATGATAAATTTTTGGAAACATTTAATAATACACAAGCAGATTTTAAATTTTATAATATAAAAGCTAATGGATTAATAAATTATGATATAACTAAGAATGAAATAAAAGATATATGCATAGATATAATTAATGACTTGGGTTTAGAAGAAAGTGATATAAAGTGGGAAGAAAAATGGGGTGAAAAAGAAAAACAGATATATATTCAATCAAATAATTCTAATAAAAGCATTTCTATAATTGGGATTAAAAAAAATAGTAATGAATCATATATAATTGTTGACATATTGGACAATAAGGTATATAAAAATATAGTGGATATTTATACAATTCTTGAGAAATCACTATATAAATATTCAAATATCGTTGATATAAGTACATGTATATCGGGAGAGTTTTCTAAAAAATTACAATTTAGCAAATATGATGATATTTTCCAAGAAATATTATATAATATGAGTGCTGAAGAAATAGATAGAGTCGAAAGCGAGAACATGGTATCTATTACAGCATATAGTGAACTATTTGATGAAAATTATTTAGAGTATTTAGGAAATAAGATAAATTTAAATATAGGAATTAGGTATAGCGAGGATGATGATAAAACATTAATATACATAGCTACACCGATTATAAAACTAGATTATTGATAATGAGGAGAGAATAAAAATATGCCTAAGATATTAGTTAAAAAGAGTAATCCGCTTAAAGGAAGCGTTAAAATAGATGGAGCAAAAAATGCAGTATTACCTATAATAGCAGCAACATTATTAGCAAAGGGAAAGTCTACATTAAATGGAGTTCCAAATTTAAAAGATGTACATGTTATATCTGATTTATTAAGACATTTAGGAGCAGAGGTAGAGTATAATAATAATACTTTAACTGTAGATGCTACTAATATAACAACATGCGAAGCTCCATATGAGCTTGTAAGAAAGATGAGAGCATCTTTCTTAGTAATGGGACCATTACTTGCAAGATTTAATCATACAAAGATATCTATGCCAGGTGGATGTGCTATAGGAACTAGACCAATAGATTTACATCTAAAAGGATTTAAGCACTTAGGTGCTAAAGTTGATATGGATCATGGATTTGTAGAAGCTACAACTGAAAAATTAGTAGGTAATAAATTATACTTAGACTTCCCATCAGTTGGTGCAACTGAAAATATAATGATGGCAGCAGCACTTGCAGAGGGAACGACTATAATAGAAAACGCAGCAGAGGAACCAGAAATAGTAGATTTAGCAAACTTCTTAAATGAAATGGGTGCTAATGTAAAGGGTGCTGGAACAAACACGATAAAAATAAAAGGTGTAAAAGAATTAATAGGAACAGAGCATAATGTAATTCCTGATAGAATAGAAGCGGCAACATATATGGTTGCAGCAGCTATGACTAAAGGTGATATAACTATAGAAAACGTAATAATGGATCATTTAAAGCCTGTAACAGCTAAATTAATAGAAGCAGGTTGTGAAATTATCGAAATGGAAAATGCAGTTAGAGTAATAGGTCCAGAAGTTTTAAAACCTATTGATATAAAAACTTTACCACATCCAGGATTCCCAACAGATGTTCAAGCTCAATTTATGGCTATGCTTACTGTTGCAAATGGAAGTGGAACTGTAATAGAAACTGTATTTGAAAATAGATTTATGCACGTTGCAGAGTTCAATAGAATGGGTGCAGATATAAAAATAGAAGGTAGAAGTGCAATTGTTAAGGGTGTTAATCAACTATACGGTGCTAAAGTAAATGCTACAGATTTAAGAGCAGGTGCTGCACTTATATTATGTGGTCTTATAGCTGAAGGGGAAACTCAAATAGGTGAAATATACCACATACAAAGAGGATATGTAGATATAGATAAGAAGATAACTGCATTAGGTGGAAACATACAAATAATAGAAGATTAATAAATAAAATTTTATAGTAATATAATATAAAGGGTTATTCATATACTTTAAAGATAAGTAATCTAAGGAGGAAAAGTATATGAATAACCCTTTAAGAATTTTAGCAGGAGTAATAGTATGCTCAGTTACATTACCAATATTTTTAAGTGTAGTCTCTTATGATGATATAGAAACCAATACTCCTCAAAAACAAGAACAACTAATAGAAAAAAAATCATCCTCAAAATATATAAATTATGAAACGGTAGATAAAGATTCACCTAAAATTAATATATACAACCATAAAACAGGAAAAACACAACAAATGGATATAGAAGAGTATTTATATGGGGTACTTTCAGGAGAAATGCCTTCAGATTTTAATATAGAAGCATTAAAGGCACAAGCTGTTGCAGCTAGAACTTATGTTATGTATAATCAAGAAAATGAAACATCTAAGCACAAAGGTGCAGCTGTATGTACGGATTATACTCATTGTCAAGAATATAAAAGCTATGAAGAATTAAAAAAATCCAAAGGTGAAGATTGGATAAAAAACTCTTATCCTAAAGTAAAACAAGCAGTAAATGAAACAAAAGGACATATCATAACTTATAATGGAGAACCTATATTACCATTATATTTTTCAACATCATCAGGAAAAACTGAAAATAGTGAAGAGGTATTTTCAACTGAATATCCATATCTAAGATCGGTAGATAGTCCATATGATAAATATGCACCAAAATACGCATCTACATTAAAAATAAGTAATAAAGATTTTGTAAGTAAATTAAAAAGTACATATAGTGATATAAATATAACTCAAAATAATCTTAGCTCTCAAATTAAAATATTAAATAGAAGTGATGGGGGATCCGTTGAAAAAATAAAATTAGGGAATAAAGAACTTACAGGTAGAGATATAAGAAATATATTAAATTTAAACTCAGCAAACTTTGAAATAAAATTTGACACTAACTCTCTAGACTTTGTAGTAAAGGGATACGGACATGGAGTAGGAATGAGCCAGTGGGGGGCTAATGGAATGGCAGAAGAGGGATATAAATACTATGAAATACTATCTCATTACTATAAAGATACAACAATAAAGGATTTATATTAAAGTATTAAAAATAAATGTAAAAAAGTGATTAAATTGTATAAAATTAGAAAATAAGGCTAACAATACAGATACACAATATATTTGGAGGTGCTGTATGAAGAAAAAACTATTAGAAAAAGATGGTTTTTACTTGGCTTTATTTGTATGCATATGTTTAGTAGCTATTGGTGGGGTTTGGTTTACAAAAAATAATGTAGATGAGTTAACTTCAAATGATTTATTTGTAAATAAGACTAACGAAAATAGCAAAAGAGACGAAGATGAAGTACATTTAATAGAAAAAGAAGCAGAAAAAGACGACTCTATACCTACTTCAACTGAGTCAAAGGAAAACTTAGAAAAAGCCAAAGAAAAACAAGAAAATAAAAGTTCAAAATTAAGTTTCTTAGGGACTAAAGTTGTTAGAGAATACTCTGAAAAAGAACCAAGTTATTCAAAAACATTAGATTTATGGGAAATACATAAAGGTTTAGATATAAGTGCAGATAAAGGTTATGAAGTAAAATCTCTATTAGATGGAAAAGTAGTTAATGTATTTAAAGATGATAAACATGGAATATCAGTAAGAGTAGAAAGTGCTAATAACGTAGTAGTTGTATACTCTAACTTAGATGAAAAAACTAATGTTAAAAAAGGACAGGAAGTTACAGAAGGTCAAGTATTAGGTACAGTTGGAAATACTACTTCAGTTGAAAGTGAAGATGGAACACATGTACATGTAGAAGCTTTTAAAGGTGAAGAATCTATAGATCCTATGACGCTTCTTAAATAAAAATAACTTAGCTTATATTGTCAACAAATATACGTTACTAAAAAATATAACAGACTTTAATCAAAAATGATTGAGTCTGTTATATTTTTTGCTTAACTCACATATATATCATTAAGGTTAGTATGTGAGGAGGGAATGTAGTGAGGTCTCATATAGAGGAGCGAGCAATCGTTGTAGCAAAATATATACTAGAAAAGAATACTACAGTAAGACAAACCGCTAAGACATTTGGTGTGAGTAAAAGTACTATTCACAAGGATGTTACTGAACGATTAGAGGAAATAAACCCAACCCTTGCAAAAGAGGTTAAAATGGTTTTAGAAAAAAATAAATCTGAGAGACACATCAGAGGTGGAATGGCAACAAAACTTAAATATGAAAAAGAAACGAAAAAAGATGTAGGGTGATACCTACATCTTTTTCTTGACTTAAATAAAGTTTTTGTATATTTTGTATAATAGGAGTTAAAAATAAAAAAGGAGTTGAAGAAATGTCTAGAGCAGATATAGGTATAGATTTAGGTACGGCAAATGTACTTGTATATGTTAGTGGAAAAGGAATTGTTCTAGAAGAACCCTCTGTTGTAGCAATAGATAAGAAAGATAATTCTGTATTAGCAGTAGGTGAAGAAGCTAGGAGAATGATAGGAAGAACGCCAGGGAATATAGTTGCAATAAGACCTTTAAGAGATGGTGTTATATCAGATTATGATGTAACTGAAAACATGTTAAAGTATTTTATAGATAAAGTCGTAGATAAAAAAGGATTTGGTAGATTCTTTATGCCTAGAATAATGGTATGTGTGCCTACTGGAGTTACAGAAGTTGAAAAAAGAGCTGTAGAAGAAGCAACAAGACAGGCTGGTGCAAGAGAGGTATATATAATAGAAGAGCCTATAGCGGCTGCAATAGGGGCAGGAATAGATATATCTCAACCTCATGGAAATATGGTTATAGATATAGGAGGAGGAACAGCAGATGTAGCTGTAATATCTCTAGGTGGAGCTGTAGTAAGTGAGTCTATAAAAATAGGTGGAGATAAATTTGATGAGGCAATAGTAAGGTATATGAAGAAACAACATAACCTTCTAATAGGAGAAAGAACTGCAGAAAAAATAAAAATAGAAATAGGTTGTGCATATAAAAGAGAAGAAGAGAAAACTATGAGAGTAACAGGTAGAAACTTAATTACTGGATTACCTTATGCCATAGAAGTATCTTCTTCAGAAATGTTAGAAGCTTTGGATGAGTGCGTTGAGCAGATAGTGGTTACGGCACATGTAGTACTAGAAAAAACACCTCCAGAATTAGCGGCAGATATAAGTGATAGAGGTATAATTATGACAGGTGGAGGATCATTATTATACGGATTAGATAAAAGAATAGAGGAAAGAACAGGTATAAAGGTAATAGTTGCTAATGAGCCATTATCTTGTGTAGCTGCGGGAACAGGAAAGGCACTTAGTTCAATAGATTTATTAAAATCGGGTGGAACATTTAATAAAAAATAAAATATAAATAAAAAATCCTGCTCTAAATGGAATAAACTATTTAAAGTAGGATTTTTTATTTTTGTATTTAAGTTACGTTGAAAGTAAAAGTGATAAAGAAATAATCTCGGCTAATTCTAGAATGAAACTAAGTCTGATACTATTAAATGAAAATCTATTATTTTCATCTATTTTATCTACTATACCTACTATTGAATAGTTTCCTATTTGAGGTAATTTTTTACCTACTCCTTTTCCGGGCAAGATAGGGCCTTCTCTTATTTGTATATTGCCTATACTGGTTTTTGAACCTAAACACGCATCTATAGCTAGAAAGTTACCTTTAGGATGGGATTTTTTTATATGTTCAATAGATTCATATATATTTAAAGCATGGATAGGGTTATCTAATGTACCGTAGACAGGGTATTTGAAGTCGCTGTTTTTTAACATTGTTCCAACTAAAGGTCCAAGTGCATCACCTATAGCTCTATCTGTTCCTATACAAACTATAACTGTATTTTCATCAATTACATCTTTAATAATTGAGCTTAACACCTGTACTACATTTTCTTTTTTATAATTTATTTTGGCTAAATACATAGGAACCCCCTTTCCAAAAAAATATATGAAAAATTTATATAAAAAATACCTATCTTTAAGGTTTAATAAAGTAAATTTGAGAGTTAAATTTATATATAATCAATTTGCAATAGATTAAGAATTAACTAGTTTTATAGTATAAAACTAAAATATATAAAACTAAAAAATAAATTATTATATAATATATTGACATTAGAATAAAAAGGTAGTAAAATTTATTATATTAACATAAAAAATAAATATTTCTTGATTACCTTATCAAGAGAGGCGGAGGGACAGGCCCTATGAAGCCCAGCAACCACCCATTAGGGAAACGGTGCTAAATCCTACAAGATTTTATATCTTGAAAGATGAGGTTAGTTAATTAATGTATTTATATACGAAAATTAACCTCTTCTTACTAAGAAGAGGTTTTTTTATTTTCAAGATACGTATGAAACTAACCACCTTGTGATAATAAATATATGTGAAAAATTTTAGGAGGATGGATNAACCTCTTCTTAGTAAGAAGAGGTTAATTTTCGTATATAAATACATTAATTAACTAACCTCATCTTTCAAGATATAAAATCTTGTAGGATTTAGCACCGTTTCCCTAATGGGTGGTTGCTGGGCTTCATAGGGCCTGTCCCTCCGCCTCTCTTGATAAGGTAATCAAGAGAGGCGGAGGGACAGGCCCTATGAAGCCCAGCAACCACCCATTAGGGAAACGGTGCTAAATCCTACAAGATTTTATATCTTGAAAGATGAGGTTAGTTAATTAATGTATTTATATACGAAAATTAACCTCTTCTTACTAAGAAGAGGTTTTTTTATTTTCAAGATACGTATGAAACTAACCACCTTGTGATAATAAATATATGTGAAAAATTTTAGGAGGATGGATTATGGCAAGACATTTATTTACATCAGAATCAGTAACAGAAGGGCATCCAGATAAGATATGTGACCAAATATCTGACTCAATATTAGATGCATTATTAGAAAATGACCCACATGCTAGAGTTGCTTGTGAGACAACAGTAACAACAGGATTAGTATTAGTAGCAGGAGAAATAAGTACTAATACTTATGTTGATATACCAAAGTTAGTAAGAAAAACAGTAAAAGAAATCGGATACGATAGAGCTAAGTATGGATTTGACTGTGACACTTGTGCTGTTATAACTTCTATAGATGAGCAATCAGGAGATATAGCAATGGGTGTGGATGAAGCTTTAGAAAATAAAAAAGGTGAAGTAACTGAAGATGAAATAGAAAAAATAGGAGCTGGGGACCAAGGTATAATGTTCGGTTTTGCTTGTAATGAAACAGAAGAATTAATGCCTCTTCCAATATCATTAGCTCATAAGCTATCTAGAAGATTAACAGAAGTTAGAAAAAATGGAACTTTAGAATACTTAAGACCAGATGGGAAAACTCAAGTTACAGTTGAATATGATGGAAATAAAGTAGTTAGAGTTCATACTATACTTATATCAACTCAACATGGAGAAGAAGTTGATAATGAAACAATAAGAAGAGATTTAATAGAGCATGTAATAAAAGCTGTTATACCTGCAGAATTACTTGATGAAGAGACTATAATATATATAAATCCAACAGGAAGATTCGTTATAGGAGGTCCTCAAGGAGATACAGGTCTTACAGGTAGAAAAATAATAATAGATACTTATGGAGGATACTCTAGACATGGTGGTGGAGCATTCTCAGGAAAAGACCCTACAAAGGTTGATAGATCAGCTGCTTATGCTGCAAGATACGTAGCTAAAAATATAGTTGCTGCAGGACTTGCAGATAAGTGTGAGATAGAATTAGCTTATGCAATCGGTGTTGCTAGACCATTATCAGTATTTATAGATACTTTTGGAACAGGAAAAGTTTCTGAAGAGAAATTAGTTGAATTAGTTAATAAGAACTTTGACTTAAGACCAGGTGCAATAATAAGAGATCTAGATTTAAGAAAGCCAATATACAAGCAAGTTGCTGCGTATGGACACTTTGGAAGAAATGATTTAGACTTACCATGGGAAAGAACAGATAAAGCAGAAATATTAAGAAAAGAAGCATTAGGAGAATAATTTAAATAAATCCTAATTTATACACCCCTTAGAGTAAATTTACTTTAAGGGGTGATTTTATTTATTATAATAAGGTATAATAATTACAACTTAAAACAAGTATAGAAATAGTAATTATTGTAGGAGAATAAATATGGAAAGAATAGAAGGAATGATAAGTGATATAGTATTTAAAAATGAAGATAACGGATATACTATAGCTCACTTAGCTAATTCAGATAATGAGATTGTTATAGTAGGATGTATGCCTACTTTATCTGTAGGAGAAAGTATTGAAGTAGAAGGAAAATGGGTAAATCATAAGACATATGGAACACAATTTGAAGTAGAAAAATTTATGCCTATAACTCCATCTTCCTTAGAAGGAATATATGTATATTTATCATCGGGAATGATACATGGTATCGGAGAGAAAATGGCAAAACGGATAGTAGATAAATTTGGAGTTGATACTTTAAATGTAATACAAAATGCTCCCGAAAGATTAAAGGAAGTAGAAGGTATTGGAAGTAAAAAAATAGACCAAATAGTAAAAAGCTATGAGGAAAATAGAGAACTTAGAAATATAATAATTGAACTATCTCCATATGGAATTACTCCAAATTACTGTATGAGAATATATAAAAAATATAAAAATAAAGCAATTAAAATAATAAATGAAAATCCATATAAATTAGCAGAAGATATAAGGGGAATTGGATTTAAAATAGCAGATAATATTGCTAATAAAATAGGTATTGAAAAAGACTCTAAAGATAGAGTATCACAAGGAATTTTGTACACACTAAATCAATCGTTAGGAAATGGGCACACCTATCTACCAAAGCATATTCTTTTACAAGAAGCATCAAAGTTACTAGAAGTAAAATCTACAATAATAGAAGAATGTATAATTTCATTAGCATATGATCAAAAAGTTCATATAGAAAATGTTAATGGAGAACAATTAATTTATTTAATACCATATTATTTATCAGAAAATGGAGTTTGCAAACAAATAATAAAGTTATCACAGTTTGAATTTGAAAACTTAAATATAGATATAGATGAAGAAATTAAGTATGTAGAAGAAGAAAATAGTATAAAACTGGCTAAAAATCAATCATTGGCGGTAAAAGAAGCTATAGAAAATGGAGTAGTTATAATTACAGGTGGACCAGGAACTGGTAAAACTACAACTATAAACACAATAATAAAAATATTCGAAAATAATAAAAAAGAAGTTATATTAGCGGCACCAACGGGAAGAGCTGCTAAGAGAATGAGTGAAACATCAGGAAGAGAAGCAAAAACTATACATAGACTACTAGAAATGGGATATGCAACAGATAGTGAAGAGCTTCAATTTATGAAAAATGAGGAAGACCCTATAACTGCAGATGTAATAATTATAGATGAAGTATCTATGGTAGATGTTTTACTTATGTATAGTTTACTTAGAGCGATAAAGCCAGGAACAAGACTTATATTAGTTGGAGATAGCGACCAGTTACCATCAGTAGGTGCAGGAAATGTTTTAAAGGATATGATTGATTCAAATGTAATAAATGTAGTTAGATTAAATGAAATATTTAGACAAGCTAGAGAAAGTATGATAGTAGTGAATGCTCATAAAATAAATAAAGGAGAGCCATTATTTTTAAATAGTAAAGGTAAAGATTTTTTCTTTTTAAGAAAAGGAACTAATGAAGAAGTTATAGAGGAAATTGTAGGGTTAGTAAGTGAGAGGCTTCCAAAGTTTTATAAATTAGATAAACTAAAAGATATACAAATACTTTCGTCTATGAGAAAAGGTGATTTAGGAGTAATAAACTTAAATAATGAATTACAAAAATATCTAAATCCACCACATAAGTTTAAAGTAGAAGAAAGTTTTCAAAAGCGTATATTTAGAGTTGGCGATAAAGTTATGCAAATAAAAAATAACTATACTAAAAAATGGGAAAATGAAGATAAAAGTGAGAGTGGTGAAGGTATATACAACGGGGATATAGGATATATTTATCATATTGATAAAGAGAATAAAAAAATATATGTCTTATTCGATCAAGTAAAAATCGTATCCTATGGATATGATGAATTAGATGAACTAGACCATAGCTTTTGTACAACTATACATAAAAGTCAAGGAAGTGAGTTTCCAGTAGTAGTTATACCTATAACATGGGCTCCACCAATGTTACTTAGTAGAAATTTATTATACACAGCTGTAACAAGAGCTAAAAAGTTAGTTGTACTAGTTGGGGATGTAAAATATTTAGAATATATGATAAAAAATAATAGAACTAATGATAGATATTCTAATTTATCGTATAAATTAAATAAATTTAGGGAAGAAGGATTATTGATAAAATAAATATGATACAAAATATTTTTTTGAATTTGATTACTAATTTAATTAATGTATTTTTAGATTTTTTATACCCTGAAAATATAAGTTGCATATTATGTAATTGTTCCATAAGCAAAAATACTACATACTCTATGTGCAAGGATTGTTTTAGTAATATAAATTTTATATTAGACGGATGTATTAAATGTGGTAAGCCTATAATTAATTATTCTTTAGAAGAACAAAGTATAGATGGTTGTAGTTATTGTTTAAATAAGAGTTTTTACTTTGATAAAGTAATATCTTGTGTAGAATATACAGAAATTAGTAAAAAAATAGTTTTTGGACTAAAATATAATAATAAGACTTATTTGAGTAAATATATTGCAACTATAATGAAAGAGAAATTAGATTTAGAAAATATTAAATTTGATTATATATTATTTGTTCCATTACATAAAAAAAGATTAAGACAAAGAGGGTTTAATCAAGCTGAAAAGATAGCTATGGATTTAAGTAAGATAGTAGATATACCTACTGTAGATAATATATCAAGAAAATATAATACAAAAAGATTATATAAATTAGGTAAAGAAGAGCGAATTAATGAATTAAAAAATGCATTTATGATAAAAGATAATAGAATTGATTTAAAAAATAAAAATGTATTACTTGTAGATGATATATTTACGACAGGTTCAACGGTTAATGAAATATCAAAGATTTTAAAAATAAATGGAGTAAATAAAGTTTTTGTATCTACTTTCTTAACTAGAACAGATACATTTTATGTTAAGGCATAATTTTCTATTGACATAATTCATTTAAAATATTAAAATAAGTTAGTAATATTTAGGTCTGTGGTTGAAAGTCCAAGCCAGTCGCAGGCAAAGGGATCCACGTAAGTCAACACTAAAAATGGGGTTGATGATCATGGTGCGGCTTAGAAGTAAGACCTACCGGTATAAAATCGAGAGAGCTAGTAGTGCGGCAAACCCAAGCGAACCCTCCAGTAGGCGAGTGTGGGGTCAAAAACCAGGTCAGCTAAATATTCAAAAGTACCTTTTTAGGTGCTTTTTTTTTACAAAAAATTTGATTATATATTATAAAATTTGACATAAATACATAAATTAGTAACAACTTAAGTTGAAATTTGTGGATATATATAATGTTAAAAATAGCTAGAAATACACAAAAGTAAGACTTATTAACAATTTTATCCACATTATCAACAGGTATATTAGTGGATAATAATCCACATTGTTAACAGTTATTATTAAATTAAATAAATCTTTATTTAGTTGAATATATTAAATTATAAAAGCTAACAATAAAATAAAGGGTTTTATAACAGATATATAGAATATAAAAATAAAGTATAAATATTTATACTGGTATAACTGAAGGGAGATGTTCTTATGAATATAATAATATCTGGAAAACAAATGGATTTAACAGATGGAATAAAAAATGCCATAGAAGAGAAATTAGGAAGATTGGATTTCTACCTTCATCCAGCAACAGATGTAAAGGTTACAGTGAGTGCTAAAAAAGCAAGACAAAAAGTAGAGGTTACAATAATACCTATAAGTGGTCCGATAATAAGAGCAGAAGATATAGAGGAAAATTTATATGCAGCTATAGATGTTGTATATGACAAATTAAATAAGCAGTTAAGAAAATATAAAAAGAGACTACAAGATAGACATCAATCAAATGAAAGTATAAGATTTGATGCGATAGAGGATATAGAAGAAAATGATTATTCTTCAAATGAAGATAATTTAGATATAGTAATAAAAAGAACTAAGAAATTTGGTGTAAAACCAATGAGTCCGGAAGAAGCTGTTTTACAAATGGATTTATCAGAACATGATTTTTATATGTTTAGGAATTCTGAGTCAAATGGTATATCTATAGTATATAGACGTAAAAATGGTGGATATGGATTAATAGAATCGGAATAATATAGTATAAATAATTATAAGAGCTATTGATAAATTTAAATGTCGATAGCTTTTTTTGAGCAAATAATATTACATATAGTATTTTTATGGTAAAATATATAGATATTATATAAATGTACGAGGAGAGATTTTAAACATGGGTTTTTTAGATAATTTATTTAATATGGCAGATAAAAAAGAGCTAAAAAAATTCAACAAGATAGTTGATAGCATAGATTCATTAGAGCCAAAATTTGAATCTATGTCAGATAAAGAGCTTAAAGACATGACAAATGTATTTAAAGAGAGATTGGCAAATGGAGAAACATTAGATGATATACTACCAGAAGCTTTTGCCGTTGTAAGAGAAGCCTCTAAAAGAGTATTAGGAATGAGACACTATAGAGTTCAACTTATAGGTGGAATAGTTCTTCATCAAGGTAGAATATCTGAGATGAAAACAGGAGAAGGTAAAACTTTAGTTGGAACAGCTCCAGTTTATTTAAATGCTCTTACAGGTAAGGGTGTACATGTTGTTACAGTAAATGATTACTTAGCAAAGCGTGACAAAGAGCAAATGGGAAAAGTATATGAGTTCTTAGGAATGACTGTTGGGGTAATAGTTCATGGACAAGATCCACAAACAAGACGTGCACAATATCAATGTGATATAACTTACGGAACAAATAACGAATATGGATTTGACTACTTAAAAGATAATATGGTAATTCATAAAGAGCAAATGGTTCAAAGAGAATTAAACTATGCTATAGTGGATGAGGTTGACTCAATACTTGTTGATGAAGCAAGAACACCACTTATAATATCTGGACCTGGAGATAAATCTACTCATTTATATTCAGATGCTAATACATTTATATTAACATTAAAGCCAGATGATTATGAAATTGATGAAAAGCAAAAATCAGTTGCGTTAACTGAGTCAGGTATACAAAAAGCAGAAGTTTACTTTAATGTTGAAAATATAACAGATATAGCTCATATGGAATTATATCATCACATAAATCAAGCATTAAAGGCTCATACAAATATGAAAAAAGATGTTGATTATGTAGTAAAAGATGGAGAGATAATAATAGTTGATGAATTTACAGGAAGACTTATGTTTGGTAGAAGATATTCAGAAGGATTGCATCAAGCTATAGAAGCTAAAGAAGGATTAAGAATACAAAGAGAGTCTAAAACTTTAGCTACTGTAACATTCCAAAACTATTTTAGAATGTATAATAAACTTGCAGGAATGACAGGTACTGCTAAAACTGAGGAAGAAGAGTTTAAGGCTATATACAAAATGGATGTAGTTCAAATTCCTACAAATAAGCCAGTACAAAGACAAGATTTATCAGATGCAGTTTATAAAAATGTAGTTGGTAAATTTAATGCAGTTGTTGAAGATATAATAGAAAGACATAAAAATAAGCAACCTATACTTGTAGGTACTGTATCAATAGAAAACTCTGAATTAATATCTCAATTATTAAAGAGAAGGGGAGTGAAGCATGAAGTATTAAATGCTAAATACCATGATAAAGAAGCTGAAATAATAGCTCAAGCTGGTAGATTAGGTGCTGTAACTATAGCAACTAATATGGCAGGTCGTGGTACAGATATAGTACTAGGAGGTAACCCAACATTCTTAACTAAAAAAGAAATGAAGAAGTTAGGATATGATGAAAGTGTAATAAATAAAGTAGATGCTTCTTTAGAAGGTATAGATCGAGAAGGTAACGAAGAGTTATTTGCAGCTAGAGAAAAATACGAAGAATTATATAAAAAATATAAAGAAGAAACAAAAGCTGAGCAAGAAGAAGTTATGAAAGCTGGAGGGCTTGCTATAATAGGTACAGAAAGACATGAATCTAGAAGAATAGATAATCAGTTAAGAGGACGTGCTGGTCGTCAAGGAGACCCAGGTAGCTCAAGATTCTATATATCTTTAGAAGATGATCTTATGAGATTATTTGGAAGTGAAAGAATATCTAGTGTAGTAGAAAAAATAGGTCTTGAAGAAGATATGCCTATAGAACATAAAATGTTAACTAAATCTATAGAAGGCGCTCAAAAGAAAGTAGAAGGTAGAAACTTTGGAATAAGAAAGCACGTACTTCAATATGATGATGTTATGAATAAACAAAGAGAAATAATATATGCTGAAAGAAGACGTGTTCTTGAAGGTGAAAACTTACAAGAGCAAATAGAAAATATGATTCATTCTTTAATAGAAGAAGGTGTTATGTCATACTCTCAAGATGGATTTGATGCAGAAAGATTTGTAGAGTATATGTATAATTTATTCATGCCAAGAGGAAGCATAGAAGTTTCTGATATAGAAAATCTTAAAACAGAACAAGTTATAGAAAAAGTATTTGAAATAGCTATGAAGATATACAATGGAAAAGAAGAAAGAATAGGATCAGATAGAATGAGAGAAGTGGAAAGAGTTGTACTTCTTCAAGCAGTTGATAGCCATTGGATAGATCATATAGATGCTATGGATCAATTACGTCAAGGTATAGGTCTTCGTGCAATAGGTCAACAAGACCCTGTAATAGCATATACTGATGAAGGATTTAATATGTTCAATGAAATGAATGCTCATATAAAAGAAGACACTATAAAATACTTATTCAATATAACTATAGAAGAACCAGTTGAAAGAAAGCAAGTTATAGATGTTGACCATTTATCATCTAATGTAGATGAAGATGCTAACAGTAAAACAGTTAGAAAAGAAGATACTACAGGAAGAAATGATGACTGTCCATGTGGAAGTGGTAAAAAGTATAAAAAATGTTGTGGAAGATAATTTTGGAGGACCAAAATGTTAAATATACAAGAGTATAGAAGTAGTATGGAGTGTATGACTTCAAATATAGAAGAATTGAGGGATTCTCTTTGACATTGCTTCATTATTAATTAAGATACAAGAAAATGAAGAGAAAATGAATCATCAAGATTTCTGGAATGATAATGAGTTAGCTCAAAAAGTGCTACAAGAAAACAAAGGTTTAAAAGAAACTGTAGAAGAGTACAATCAATTAAAAGAATCTTTAGAAGAGATAGAAGTATTAATTGAAATAGGCTTAGAAGAAAGTGATGATTCAATAGAAAAAGAAATAGAAAAATCTATATCAAATCTTGAAAAAGAAATTGATAGGGTTAGAATAAAAACTCTTTTAAGTGGAGATTATGACAAGAATAATGCGATACTATCTATAAATGCAGGAACAGGTGGACTTGATGCTCAAGATTGGGCTCAAATGTTACTTAGAATGTATATAAGATGGGCAGAAGCTAAAGGATATAAAGTTAAAACATTGGATTTACTATCAGATCCAGAAGCAGGAATTAAAAGTGCAACACTTCATATAGAAGGGCTTAATGCTTATGGATACTTAAAAAGTGAAAAAGGAGTTCATCGTATTGTTAGGATATCTCCTTTTGACCCTTCTGGAAAAAGACATACATCTTTTGCATCTATAGATGTTATACCAGAATTAGATGATAGTATAAATATTGATATAAATCCAGCAGATTTAAAAATAGATACCTATAGAGCATCTGGAGCAGGAGGTCAGCATGTAAATACTACAGACTCAGCTGTAAGGATAACTCATATACCTACAGGTGTAGTTGTACAGTGTCAAAATGAAAGATCTCAACATAAAAATAAAGATACTGCTATGAAGATGCTTATGGCTAAACTTATAGAATTAAAAGAGCTTGAACAAAAAGAGAAAATTGAGGATATACAAGGAAAGTATTCTCAAATAACTTGGGGAAGCCAAATAAGATCATATGTATTCCAACCATATAAGCTTGTAAAAGATCATAGAACAAACGCTGAAATTGGAAATGTAGATAGTGTTATGGATGGAAACTTAGATTTATTTATAAATGAGTATTTAAAAATGAATAAGTCTAAAAATAGTTAAAATAGGGGCTTGAGAATTTAATTCTCAAGCCTTATTTAAAAGTATAAATTTAAACGAAAGAAGAGTGGGTTTTATGAATATAAATGATATTCTAAAAAAGGAATTTAATCTTAGAGATGAACAAATAAATAATACAATAAAACTTATAGATGAAGGAAATACTATTCCTTTTATAGCTAGATATAGAAAAGAAATGACTGGAGAAATGAGTGACGTTACTCTGAGAGCTTTTTATGATAAATTAATATATTTAAGAAATCTTCAAAATAGAAAAGATGATGTAATAAGAATAATTGAAGAACAAGGAAAGCTTACATCAGAAATAAAAGTAAGTATAGAAAAGGCGAATACTCTTCAAGAAGTAGAAGATATATATGCGCCATATAAACAAAAGAAAAGAACTAGAGCAACTATAGCAAAAGAAAGAGGATTAGAACAACTAGCATTAGATATATTAAATAAAAATATATCTAATATAAATGAAGAAGTATCTAAGTATATAAATCCAGAAAAAGATGTAAATTCAGTTGAAGATGCTATTAAAGGAGCTAATGATATAATAGCTGAAATAGTTTCTGATGATGCTAAAATAAGAAAATATATAAGAGAGCTTGCATTAAGAGAAGGTGTAATAGTAACAAAAAATTCAAATGAAGAAAAATCAGTTTATGATATGTATTATGATTACAGTGAGTCAGTAAAAACTATAGCACCACATAGAGTATTAGCAATAAACAGAGGAGAAAAGGAAGATTTCTTAAAAGTAAAAGTAGAAATCAATAATGAAAAAGTAATAAACTATATAATAAATGAATATGTAAATGATAAGAATTTAAAAAATAAAGAAGTAATAGTTAGTGCAATAGAAGATTCATACAAGAGATTAATTTTCCCATCAATTGAAAGAGAAATAAGAAATACTCTTACTGAAAATGCACAAGAAAGAGCGATAAGTGTATTTGGAAAAAATGTAAAAAGTTTATTACTTCAAGCACCAGTAAAAGATAAGGTTGTTATGGGATTTGACCCTGCATTTAGAACAGGATGTAAGATAGCTGTAGTTGATAAAAATGGTAAATTATTAGATACTACAACTGTTTATCCAACAGAGCCACAAAATAAAGTAGAAGAATCAAAAAAAGAATTAAAAGCATTAATTGAAAAATACAATATAGATATAATCGCTATAGGAAATGGTACAGCTTCAAGAGAATCAGAAAAGTTTGTATCAGATATGATAAAAGAAATAGATAGAGAAGTTCAATACATAATAGTTAGTGAGGCTGGTGCATCAGTTTACTCTGCATCAGAGCTTGCAAATGAAGAACACCCAGACATAAACGTATCTTTAAGAGGAGCCATATCTATAGCAAGAAGACTACAAGATCCATTAGCTGAACTTGTAAAAATAGACCCTAAAAGTATAGGTGTAGGTCAATATCAACACGACTTAAACCAAAAGAAATTAGAGGGAGTATTAGACGGAGTTGTAGAAGATTCCGTAAATAGCGTTGGTGTAGACTTAAATACAGCGTCATACTCTTTATTAGAGCACATAGCAGGTATAAGTAAAACTATAGCTAAAAACATAGTAGCTTATAGAGAAGAAAATGGAGATTTTACTTCAAGAGCTCAAATTAAGAAAGTAAAAAGACTTGGACCACAGGCATTTACTCAATGTGCAGGATTTATGAGAATAGAAGGTGCTAAAAATCCTCTAGATAATACAGGTGTACATCCAGAAAGCTACGATATATGTAAAAATATGTTAGATATGCTTGGATATTCATTATCTGATGTTGAAAATAAAAATATATCAGATATAGATTCTAAAGTTGAAGCTATAGGTATAAAAGAACTAAGTGATAAACTTCAAGTAGGAGAAGTTACTTTAAAAGATATAATAGCTGAAATTAAAAAGCCAGGAAGAGACCCTAGAGAAGAAGGAATAAAGCCTATACTTAGAACAGATGTATTAAAGATAGAAGATATAACAGAAGGTATGATACTAAAAGGAACTGTAAGAAATGTAGTTGATTTTGGTGCATTTGTAGATATAGGTATAAAAAATGATGGATTAGTGCACAAATCTGAGATGAGTAAAGGATTTGTAAAAGACCCTATGACAGTTGTAACTGTAGGAGATATAGTTGATGTAAAAGTTATAGGTGTTGATATGAATAAAAAGAGAGTAGCTTTATCTATGAAAATGTAGTTAAAGCAGAGGAGATTAAGATGATATTTATAAAAAATGGAACAATAAATACAATCACTAATGGAATTATCAAAGGTGATATTTTAGTAGAAAATAAAAAAATAAAAGCAATAGGAGAAAATTTAGAAGTACCTCAAGATGCAAAAATAATAGATGCAGAAGGAAAACTAGTTTTTCCGGGATTTATAGATGCACATACTCATTTAGGTTTATGGGAAGATGGTATGGGATTTGAAGGTGCTGATGGTAATGAAGAAACAGATCCTATAACACCTCATCTTAATCCTATAGATGGTATAAATCCTATGGATAATACATTTAAAGAAGCTAGAGAAGGTGGAATTACATCAGTATGCACAACACCTGGAAGTGCAAATGTAATGGGTGGAGAATGTATAGCTATAAAAACATATGGAAAAAGAATAGATAAAATGGTTATAAAAAATCCTGTTGCATCAAAAATAGCTTTTGGAGAAAATCCAAAATCATGTTATGGTAGAGATGAAAAAATGCCACAAACTAGAATGGCAATAGCAGCTCTTTTAAGGGAGCATTTAAAAAAAGCTGAAGAATACCTAGAGCAAATTGAGTTATATATGGAACATGAGGATCATGATAAACCAGAATATGATATGAAAATGGAAAGTTTATTACCTGTTTTAAGACGAGAAATACCTTTTAAAGTTCATGCACATAGAGCAGATGATATTTTTACAGCTATAAGAATAGCAAAAGAATTTGATCTAAAGCTTACATTAGACCACTGTACAGAAGGACATTTAATAGTTGATGAACTTGTAGAAGAAGGATATCCAGTAATTGTTGGACCATCTTTATCAGAAAGATCTAAAATAGAATTAAGAAATTTAACTTTTGATACTCCAGCAATACTTTCCAATGAAGGTTTACAGGTATCTTTAATGACAGATCACCCAGTAATACCAGTACAATATTTGCCTGTATGTGCAGGAATAGCTGTAAAACATGGTATGAAAAAAGAAAAAGCACTAGAAGCAATAACTATAAATCCAGCTAAAATTCTAGGTATAGATGAAAAAGTTGGATCTATAGAAATTGGTAAAGATGCAGATATAGTTATATGGGATAATGATCCATTTGAATTACAAAGTAACGTATTAGTTACTATCATAGATGGAAAAGTTGTATACGAAAAATAATTTTCGAAGTGTAGATATATACTAGATATTTTATTAATTTGAGATTAAGGATATATTTTGATTATATTAAGTATTTTACCAATACACTTTTTAATATAAGAAAAGTTTATATTGAAAATTTTGTATTACTTTATTATTATATAAATATAAGGAAAATTAAATAGCGAGAAAGATCTTCGGGGCAGGGTGTAATTCCCTACCGGCGGTACAGCCCGCGAGCTACTTATGTAGCATGATTTGGTGAAATTCCAAAGCCGACAGTATAGTCTGGATGAGAGAAGAAAAGTTAATTTTTTGTAATGGATATTTCTATACATTTTTATGTATATTATATAACTTGTACTCAAAAAATAAGCTCGAAGATAGATCTCTTCGAGCTTTTATTTTTCCCTAATAAATTAAAATTAGGAGGAGTACAAAATGCAACAAACTATGAAAAGAACTAAATTTTTATCAACATCAACGCTTGTAAAGATATCAATACTTTCAGCAATTGGATATATACTTATGTTTATATCAATTCCATTACCAATGTTATTTCCAGATTTTCTAAAAATAGATATATCAGATTTGACAGCATTATTAGGTGGAATATCACTAGGACCTATGGCAGGGGTTACTATAGCATTTCTTAAAAATTTACTTCAATTTATAACTGGAATGTCAAATACAGGTGGAGTAGGAGAATTTGCTAACTTTTTAATAGGTGGATCTTTTGTTTTTACAGTTTCATATATATACTCTAAAAAAAGAGAGTTATCAGGAGTAGTTATAGGTCTTATAAGTGGAATGGTAATAATGACTATAGTAGGATGTATATCTAACTACTTTATAATATTACCTTTTTATGAAACAATAGGATGGCCAATAGAAACCGTAGTTGCAATGGGTGCAGCTATAAACCCAGTTATAGATAGTAAAATGAGTTTTGTAATATGGATGATAGCTCCATTTAATATATTAAAGTCTGGGTTAATCTCTCTATTAACATTACCGATGTACAAGAAAACAGAAAAAGTTTTAAATAGAGTTAAGTAATAAAAAATACCAAGTACTTTTATAAGTACTTGGTATTTTTAAATTAGAAGGGGATTATGATGCCTTAAAAATTGTGAAAATATAAGAAATGGATATATTAAATATAAATGTTTAGAATGCAAAGAAGAGTATATTTATGGACTCACATGTAAAACTGTAGTAAATGTGCAAGATTGTATTATTTAAAATGGCCAGATAAGCAAATAGATAATATGTTAAATGTAGCTCATAGACATGCTGTATATGGAGTGGTATCAAGTTATTATCAAGGAAGTTATGAAGTAGGATTAATAGCTGTAGTTCATACTTTTGAATCTGATTTAAAATCGAATTCACATATACATGCATTATTTACCGAAGGTGGAATAGGTAAAAATAACAAGGGGTTTAAGAAAGTATCCTATTATATATTATAAATTTATGAGAAAGTTTTGGCAGTAATTAGTGTTAGATATAATAAAAAAGAATTTTACAGATATAAGGACTAAAAGATTGGTAAATAAGTTATATAAAAAATATAATGAAGGTTTTTATGTAGATGCAAAAAGAGATTTAACTAATATAAAACAAGCTACAACATATATAGGTAGATATCTAGCAAGACCAGCTATCGTTGAATATAGAGAAAGTAGATATAATGATAAATCAGTTACATTCTGGTATGAAAATAAGAAAACTAGAAAGAAGATAACTGTAATTATAGATGTTTTAGAATTTATAGGTAAATTAACACAACATATACATCAGAAGGGGTTTAGAGTTATAAGAAGATACGGATTTTTTACATGCATATCGGTCTCTCCATTTTGTTCAATTTGCAATCTCGTTTACAATAATATCCAGATAACTCTATTTAACAATAAATTTACGCATAGATATATATTTTTTGAGGATTTTATGATACACTAAAGAGGATTTTATGATACACTAAAAAGGTAATTTATTACAATTTAAAATTTAAATACTAATATATAAAATAAGGGGGAATTTTATGTCTAAAAATTTTAAATCATTTATTATATCTTGTTTAATTTCTATATCAACTATAGGAGTTATGGGTACTACCTCATTTGCAGATGATATAGAAGGTACAGAAAGATTTATACCTATAGGGGAGGGAGAAATCAGTATGCCTTCAGAAAAGGAAAAAACAAGTGGGACTTTAAGTAGTCCTCATAAATCATCATTAAGTATGGGGAATCAGTTAATAGAAGGTAAATATAGGTCTTTTCCTGCGGGACTGCATACAATAAGTATGACAGTAACAGATAAATCTTCACCAAATTCAGGCATGCCAAATTATTGTAAAGTAACTTTATAAAAATCTAAATTAGGTGGAGTAACTTCTTTAAGTAGCAAAAAAATTGATTTACATAATGTTGGAAAAACATATTCAGCTTCTTTTACAAATCAAAGTGCAGGAACGTATAGATATGTATTTGATAATAGAGCTAGCACAATAGGAAATTGGGACCATATAGATTGGTTTGAATGTAATCCTGTAAAAATGTATGTTAAATAATACAAAATTAAAATATGTAACTATAAATCATTATAGGTACATATTTTTTTAATAAGGAGATAGAAAATGATAAACATATCATTAAGAAATATAAATAAATATTATAAAGATAAAATTATTTTAGATAATATTAATTTAGATATAGAAAGTTCTAATATTTATATGATTTTAGGAAAATCTGGAGCTGGTAAATCGACATTGTTGAATATAATAGGACTTCTAGATACACCTAATTCTGGAAATATATCTATCAAAGGTAAAGTTATTAAAAATTTAAGTGATAATGATAAAGCAGAAATACGTATGAAAGAGTTAGGCTTTGTATTTCAAGGATTTTTTTTAAATCCTAAATTAAAAGCATATGAAAATGTAACTATTCCAATGTATATAAATAGCCTATACAAAAATATAGATTTAAAAAATAAGTCTATAGAATTACTTAGAATATTTGGTTTAGAAGATAAATATAATAGTTTTCCAAATGAACTTTCAGGTGGAGAACAACAAAGAGTAGCCATAGCACGTGCAATAGCTAATGATGCCTCAATAATAGTTGCAGATGAACCTACTGGAAATTTAGATAAAGAAAATGAGCAAAAAGTTATGGAATATTTCCAATACCTATCCAGTATTGGGAAATCTATTGTAATGGTTACTCATAATGAAAATTTATTGGAATATTCAGATAAAGCTTTTTATTTAAGAAATGGTAAACTGGAGGAATTTATATTATGATATTAAAAAACTATATAAATATCTCTATAAAAAACATAGTTCGTAATAAAAAAAATACTCTTAAGATTTTTTCTATTACTCTTTTTTCATTTATATTATTTATTTTAACTACATCACTATCAGGTTCTTTAAATGATTTCATAAAAAATTCTATACTAAACACTATTGAACATAGAACCATAATGATAGATTATAGCTCTGTTCAAAATATAAATATTGAAAATAAAATAAATAATTTATTAAAAAATGACAGTTCGATAGTTGAATTTTATGAATATGAGCCACCAATTGCAGGAGATATAAAAAATTCTAAAGAACTTTTTAATAATAATAACAATAATGCTATATCTTTAATATCTGGATTTGAACAAAAAATGCCAGATATAATTGAAGGAAATCTTTTTAATAATAATGACCAAAATGTTGGTATAATACCTAAAAATTTCGATCCAACTGGAACTAATCAAGTTGAATTTAAAAAAGAAAGTATAAATTATTTAGATGGAAAAGATTTTTTAGGAAAAACTATGACTATAGAATTTAAAAATCCAATAGATGAACTATCAGGTTTTGAGTATAGTTTCAAAGTAATAGGGGTTTATGATTCAATAAATAATAACGACTTTCCGAGTGATGTGTATATACCCTATAATGATCTAAAAATAATTAATGAAAAGTACAACAATATGATTGATGAACATTATATAGATAATTCTAATGACTTTAAAACATTGATAGCTCTAGTAGATAATCATACGTCTGTTAAAAATGTAGTAAATAAATTAAGAGGAGAAGGAATAGATGCATTTCCAAAATCAACTGTAGGTTTATTAAATGAGTTATATAAAACAATCATTTATATAGGTACTATTATTTCTATTGTTATATTTATAATATCTATAATTAATATATCTCTAAACCATGTAAATGATTTAAAGAAGAGACAAAGTGAATTAGGAATGTTAAAAGCTTTTGGATATAAAAATAGACAATTAAAAAAGATAATCATTTATGAATCTACAATTATAAATATATTTAGTTTATTTATAGGATTAGTTGTTTGTAAGTTTATATTCTTGTTATTAAATACTATAGTAAAAAACTATTTAAGTATATATATGAGTGATCTTAACTTTGAAATTAATTTTATTTCTATTATAATTGGAATTTTTATAATGATTTTTAGTATTATATTGTCAAATTTAAAAAGTATTTCATATATAACAAATTTAGATCCAATACGTTCTATAAAAAGTAAATATTAATTATAGAGAATAGTATATGAAAAATATAATAAATTTATCATTATTGAATATTAAAAGAGATAAATCCAAAATAAAGATATATATTATTATAATGACTATCTTTATATCTTTAATTAATATTTTATTAAATACATCTATAATTTTAAATGAGAGTATTAACAGCATTTATATAAATAAAAAAAATATATATGTAGATTATGAAATGATAACTACTGTAAAAGATATAATTAATTCACTTATTTTATTAATAATTTTACTTACATTTATATTAATAAATATTTTATTAAAACAATCTATAAATGACAAATTTTTTGATATAGCAATTTATAAAAGTATTGGATATAAAGATAAATATATATTTCAATTACTTTTTTATGAATTATTTCTAATAACTACGCTTAGTTATTTATTTTCAATTGTTCCCTCATTTATAGGTATAAATTCTATTAATTTAATATTTTCAAAATTTAATATTCATAATAATTTTATTAATATAATGTGTGTATATCTAGCACCATTAATAAATATATATTTCATAATATATATTTCTTCATTTAATGCCTTTAGAAAATTAAAAAAAATACAGATTAGTACACTTTTTAGAGAAAAATAAAATTAATAATCTAAAATATAAAAAAGACTTTAAAAAATCCAAAAATATATCTAAAAGTTTTTAACTATATTGTAAAAGTAATTACAAATTTTATGTAACAACAATAAATAAAAAATTTACTTTGATTAATCGACACGCAATTGAAATATATCATGTTACCAAAAACTTCGTCAGTTGATAAGAAAAGAACTCTAAATATTTAGAGTTCTTTTCTTAATTATAAGTGGATTAGAGTGATTTTAACTCTGTGACAAAATTATAAAAAAATATTATAAAATAATAAGGTCATAATTGTTATATTTTTTTAAATAAAGTAAAAGGGGTTGGTATAAAATAAAGGAATCAAGGAAAAATAAAGATTAATATTAAAATGATAATTATAGGTGTATTTTCTGTAATTATTAATTTTATATTATCAAGATTATTTGTTGGGTATATTGATGAATTATTAAGGTCTAATTGGCAATATCACTTATTTGAAAATGAAAATTCATATATAGTATTTGCCAATTGTATTATGTTCTTAAATATATTATTAGAAATATTCTCAATGTATATTTATATTAAAATTAGAAAAATCTAATTTTAATATAAGGACAGTTTTAAGAAAATACGTTTTAAATAAGTTAAAAAATTTTAAATATATTAGAACATAAAATACTAATGCTTATATGGAAGCGATTAAATGGAGTTCAATCCATTGATAGGTATATCACTTAATAATACAATAATTTTTGTTTTAATTTTAATTGCAATATGTTATGAAGCAATAAAATTTATAAAAAATATATTAAAATAATAATTAAGCATCTATAATTGAGATGCTTTTTTTGCGTACAAGGAAATTATGATATGGAATTTTTTTAAGGATAATCTATAAATATAAATTAAAAAGCACTTACTTTCCGATAGTAAGTGCTTTAGGGGGAATAAGGAATATTTTAATTTGGGGGAGTAAATATCCCTTGTATCTTAAGTATGGTCACATAAATAAAATTATATACATAATTTAATAAAAATTTTTAAAAGTATATAATTAACAGCAGAAAGTATATATTATTGAATAAATAGTAGTCAATTGATATCAAAAAGTCAACAATAGCATGAACATAAACTAGAAGTACTTTATAATAATAAAATGTTATACTATAATAATATCTAGTTGATAATTATATTAAAGAAGACTCGTAATTTAATGGAGATGAAAATAATGGTTAAAATATATTTAGAAGATGAAAATAAAACTAAAGAAATTGGATATAAATTAGGAAATTTACTTACGCCAGGAAGTGTAATATGTTTAATTGGAGATTTAGGTGCAGGAAAAACTACAATGACTCAAAGTCTTGCTAAAGCACTAGAAGTAGATGATTACATAACAAGCCCGACATTTACAATAGTGAATGAATATGAAGGAAAAATGCCTTTATATCATTTTGATGTATATAGAATTGGTAGTAGTGATGAAATGTATGATATAGGGTATGAAGAGTATATAAATGGTGAAGGTGTATGCATCATAGAATGGGCAAACTTAATAGAAGATATACTTCCAGATGAATATTTACACATAGAGTTAAAATATAAAGATATGTCAAGAGAAATGATATTAAATCCAGTTGGAGAAAAATACGAAAAAATAGTTGAGGAGTTGACAAAATAATGAAGGTTTTAGGTATAGATACATCTTCACTGGCTACAAGTGTAGCAGTTATAGAAGATAATAAGTTAATATGTGAATATACAATAAATACTAAAAAAACACATTCTCAAAAGCTTATGCCAATGATAGAGAATATGCTAAATATAAGTGATTTAAATATAAATGAAATAGATTTAATAGCAGTATGTGAAGGTCCAGGATCATTTACAGGATTAAGAATAGCTATGGCTACTGCTAAAGCCATAGCACATGTAAATAATCTACCTATAGTAGGAGTAAATTCAGTAGAGTTATTAGCAGGAAATATGAATTTATGTGATAAAAAGATATGCTCTATATTAGATGCTCAAAGAACTCAAGTTTATATGGGGCAATATAAATTTAAAAATAATAGGTTAGTTGAGTTAAAAGGTGTAGATGTAATTGAAATAGATGAACTTATAGAAGAATTAAAAAATACTAATGAAGAATGGATTATAGTTGGAGAAGCCGTATATAAATACGAAGATAAAATTAAAGATATAGCTAATATACATGTACCAGCACCATCTCACAATGTAAGCAAGGCTAGTAGCTTATGCTCAATAGCTATAGAAAAATACAATAACAATATAGATGTTTATGATTGCTATAGCATAAACCCATTATATATAAGAAAATCTCAAGCAGAAGTCCAATATGATGAAAAAATGAAGAGGTTAAATGATGGAAAATAATATACTGATAGAGCAAATGACATCTAAAGATATTGATGGAGTTTTTGAAGTTGAAAAAAATTGTTTTGAACATCACTGGTCTAAAGATGCATTTAAAAAAGAATTAAATAATGAGGTTGCAAGATATTTAGTAGCTAAATTAGATGGGAAAGTTGTTGGATATGTTGGTATATGGTTTGTAATGGATGAAGGTCATATTACAAATGTAGCAGTTCATAGTGATTATAGAGGAAGAAAAATCGGAGATAAATTAGTACAAGCTTTAGTAGAGCTTTGTAGAGAAAATAATATAGTATCAATGACATTAGAAGTTAGAGTTTCTAATATAGTGGCACAAAATCTTTATAAAAAATATGGATTTAAGCTAGCTGGAATTAGAAAAGAATATTATAGTGATAACAAAGAAGATGCCATGATAATGTGGAATGATATAAAGGTGGTGTAAATATGAAAGACATAATAACATTAGCTGTAGAAAGTAGCTGTGATGAAACATCTGTTGCAGTTTTAAAAAATGGTAGAGAAGTTTTATCAAATATAATAAATACTCAAGTTGATTTACATAAGAAATTTGGAGGAGTAGTACCAGAGGTTGCATCAAGAAAACATATAGAAAATATAGATGTTGTATTACAAGAAGCTTTAGATAAAGCTAATATAGAATTAAATGATATAGATCATATAGCAGTAACTTATGGACCAGGACTTGTTGGTGCATTATTAGTTGGATTATCACATGCAAAAGCACTTGCATTTACCTTAAATAAGCCTTTAGTAGGAGTTAACCATATAGAAGGTCATGTAAGCGCAAACTATATAGAACATAAAGATTTAAAACCACCATTTATAACTTTAATAGTATCTGGAGGGCATACTCATTTAGTAGAGGTTAAAGATTATGGAGAGTATGAAATACTAGGAAGAACAAGAGATGATGCATCAGGAGAGGCATTTGATAAAATAGCTAGAGCTATGGGACTTGGATATCCAGGTGGACCGATAGTAGATAGATTAGCTAAAGAAGGTAATAAAAATGCAATAGACTTCCCAAGAGCATACTTAGATGAAGGATATGATTTTAGTTTTAGTGGATTAAAATCAGCAGTTTTAAATTATTTAAACGCTAAGAAAATGAAAAATGAAGAAATAGTTGTTGAAGATGTTTGTGCATCTTTCCAAGAAGCAGTTGTTGAAGTATTATCTCAAAAAGCTATAAAAGCAGCTAAGGAAAAAGGATATAACACTATAACACTTGCTGGTGGAGTTGCATGTAATTCAGCACTTAGAGATAAACTTACTGAATTAGGAAAAACAAATAATATAGATATAAAATATCCATCTCCAGTTTTATGTACAGATAATGCAGCAATGATAGGTTGTGCAGGATATTATAGTTACATTAATGGAAGAAGAGATGATATGAGTTTAAATGCGGTTCCAAATTTAAGAATAGGACAAAAATAAACTTATATATTAGATTTTATAAAAAGTTATAATACTCATACATTAAAAGCTAGATGAAAATATACATATTTCGTCTAGTTTTTTTATTATATTAAATTCCAATATAATAAATCTACGTTACTATAATTAAATGTCAAAATATGTAGAAAAATGTATTATTTTACTTTTAAAAATAGTATAATTATATAAAAACAAATTAGGAGGAAGAATATATGAGTTTATTACAAAAAATAGAAGAAAAAAGAAATAGACAAATAAAAAAAGATAAAAACAAAAAAATAGCTATAGCAACTGCAGGTGTGGCAACAGGAGCTGTAGTAGGAACAATAGCAGGTGTATTAATAGCACCTAAATCAGGAAAAGAAACTATAGAAGATGTAAAAGAAAAATCAAATCAAGTAAAAAATAAAATAAATGAAAATATAGAAGATACTAAATTTAAGGTAAAAGAGTCTAAAGATAAAATAAAAGAGTATTTAGCAAAAAGAAAAAATGAGAAAAGTGAAAATGAAATAGTTGAAATAGAGCCATTACAACTAATAGAAAATACTGAAGTAGCTGAAGAAAATACAGAGGTTTAAAATGTATATAGATTTAAAGATAATATATTTTATACTAGCTACATTAGGCTGTATAGCTCTTATATACATAATAATAACTTTATCTAATTTAAATAAACTTATTAAAAATTCTAATGAATTAGTAATAGATAATAAAAATAATATAAGAAATTCGTTATTAAAATTACCAGAAGTAATATCTAATTTTAATGATGTTAGTGAAAATATGAAGGATATAACTGAGGTAGCAACTGATGTTACAGCAGATTTTATTGTAACTAAAGAAAATATGAAATCAAATATTGAAGTAGTGACAGAAATACTTAATATTCTTAAAAGTATATTTGGAAAATAAAAATTGAAATATATTTAAGATTAATTTTAAAGATATCGTAAAAATATAATTAGTAGATTAAATAAGAATTATAAAACCTATACAGTAAATTTATATAATTTTACCGTATAGGTTTTATTTAATATTTTTAATTCATTTCTTTAACTATATTATTAGCCCATTTTTTAGATAAAGCTCTTGGTACACCAAATATAAACTTAACTATCTCTTCAGAATAGCTAAGAAGTACTAAAATATATATAGGAGCACCTTTGAAAGCTGCTACAAAAGTAAGTGGAATAGAAGCAAACCACATACATCCTAACTCTAGATATAAAGAATACTTTGTATCTCCACCGCTTCTTAATATACCTATTACAATAAGAGTATTAAATGCTCTTAAAGCTAACATTATACCCATTATAAAGAATATTTTTGTCATATCAGGGGCTAAATCACTTGATACACTAAACATTTTTAATAATATAGGAATATTTAATATTAATAATCCACCACAAATTAGTCCTACTATAACTACTAGTTTAGAAAACTTTTTAGCATAAATTATAGCAGTATCTATTCTATCAGCACCTAGTTCATTACCTAACATAATAGATGCACCAATACCGATACAAACAGAAGTTATAATAAAGAAATTACCTGTACTTGTAGCTATTTGGCTAGCGGCTATTGCTGAAGTACCAGCCTGTGAATAAGCTACAGAATATAGAATTGTACCAACTGCCCATGTAGTATCATTTATAAATACAGGTAAAGTTTTTGATATAAATGTATTTATAAAATCTTTGTCTATAAGTTTAAAGTCTTTTAAATTAAATTTTAATATATAATCCTTTTTTATAAAGTATACATAGCTAATTATTAGAGTAAATTCTACAATTCTAGCTATTACAGTAGCTAAAGCTGCACCTTTAACACCTAAAGCTGGTAAACCTAAATTACCAAATATTAAACAATAGTTTAATATGATATTAACTACTAGAGCTATAGAACTACAAATCATACCAAGCTTAGGATTTCTAACACTTCTAGAACCCATACTAAATACAGTACTAATAGCTATAAGTGGATAACAAAATACTATTATACTAAAATATTCTCTACATAATTTAATGACTTCAGGGTCTTTAGAGAAAATATTTATAATATTAGTTGGAAACAGAGTAGCTAAAAGTACAAATATGGCACTAAGTCCAACAGATAATAAAGTAGTAAAGCTAGTAGTCTTTTTTATATTAATTCTATCATTTTTTCCATAGAATTGAGAGATAAATACTCCAGACCCTCCAACAATACCTGATAATGCCATGTTAAATAAAAAGAAATATTGATTAGCAACCCCTATTGAGGCTACAGAAGTTTCGCCTAAACTACTTATCATAACTGTATCTATTATATTTACAGATGTAGATATAAGTTGTTGTATTATTATGGGAATACATAAGGAAATAAGTAATTTATAAAACTTTTTATTATTATCACTTAATGTAAATAATCCTTCCATTTCGTCACCTCTTTATATAAATTTTTATGATATAAATCATAACATAATAATGGTTTTATGTAACTATATAAAGACTATAATTAAAAAGAATCTCGGAACAATAATTTAATATTGTTCTGAGATTCTTTTTACTACATTAGGGACTCCCATTCTTCGTAAAGAGCTGATAATTTTTCTTCTAGACTAGCTTTTTGCAGGCTAACATCTTTAGATTTTTCAGGATTAGAGTAAACTTCTTCTTGACATAAAAGAACATCCATCTCTTCTATCTTAGCTTCAGTTTCTTCTATTTCTTTTTCTATATTTTGTCGTTTAACTCTATTTTTTTTCTCAGCTTCTCTTTGTTCTCTTTCTTTTCTTTTTTCTTCTTTAAGTTGAGTTTTTGTTTTTTCTTCTATTACTTCAACTGTATTCATTTCTTGAACTTGTTTTTTCTTTTCTATATAGTAATCATAATTTCCAAGATATTCAGTAATTCCATTTTCATCTAAAACCAATACTTTATCAACAACAGTATTTAAGAAATATCTATCATGAGAGATTGTAAATATAGTTCCTGTATAACTAGATAGGGCTTCTTCAAGAACTTCTTTAGAATCTATATCTAAGTGGTTTGTAGGTTCGTCTAGCAATAATAAGTTTGCATTAGATAATATAAGCTTAAGTATAGCTACTCTAGCTCTTTCACCACCACTTAAAGTTGATATCTTTTTAAATACTTCTTCACCTTCAAATAAAAATGCACCAAGCATAGTTCTTAAAGATGTTTGAGTTAATTGTTTGTTATCTTCCCAAATTTCATCAATAATAGTATTATCTAGATTAAGTGTTTTTTGCTCTTGGTGGAAATAAGATACGTTAACATTAGTTCCGAACTTTATGTCTCCAGATAAAGGAGTAATCTCATTCATAATTATCTTAAATAAAGTTGATTTTCCAATACCATTAGCACCGATAAGAGCAACCTTTTCTCCTCGGTATATATCTAAATTAAGATCTTTAAATAAAATTCTTTCTCCATACCCCATAGATATATCTCTTAATTGTAGAACATCATTTCCACTAGTAACAGAAGGGTTAAACTCTATTTTAGCTTTTTTTCTATAAGCCTCAGGTTTATCTAATACATCAACTTTTGCTAAAGCTTTTTCTTTACTTCTAGCTCTCTTTAAATGTTTTTCTCGACCGAAAGCTTTAAGTCTTTCTATTGATTCTTCTTGTTTCTTTATATCCTTTTGTTGATCTTCAAACTTCTTTAACTCTAGTTCTTTTTCTATAGCTGAAGCTTTAATAAAATCAGAATAATTACCATTGTAAGTTTTTAATTTTTTATTATGAATTTCGAAAATTCTATTTACAACTTGATCTAAGAAATATCTATCATGGGAAATTAATATTACAGTCCCTTTATATTGCTTTAAGAAAACTTCTAACCATTCTATAGCTTCCGAATCAAGGTGGTTAGTAGGCTCATCTAATAAAAGTAAAGTAGGTTTCTTTAAAAGAAGTTTACCTAATAAAACTCTAGTTTTTTCCCCTCCGGAAAGAATACTAATAGGTTTATCCATATCTTCATCGCTAAAACCTAATCCTTTTAAGACACCCTTTGCTTCTGATTTATATCCGTACCCATTCATATCAGAAAATGCCTCTAATTTATTAGAATACTCATTCATAAGCTTTTCTAGAGTGGTAGAGTTTGTATTTGAGCTTTCTTCAGAAATTTTGTGTTCTAAATCCCTTAGGTATTTTTCCATTTCTATTACATCTTTGAAAACTTCAAGAACTTCTTCAAGGATTGTATTTTCAGAATGGAAATTTGTATTTTGCTCTAAATAGCCAATTTCACAATCTTTAGAAGTATATATATCTCCGCTATCATAACCATATATTCCAGAAATTATTTTAAATAGAGTAGTTTTTCCCGTACCATTAACTCCAATTATACCGATTTTATCGTACTCATTTACTGTGAAATTTACGTTTTCTAATATAGAATCTATTCCAAAACTTTTATTTAAGTTATTACATGACAAAACAATCATAAATTTCTACCTCCTTAAACTACCTAAAATTATAATGTTTTGGTATAATATAATCAAGGATATATATTTTTTGTTTGGGAAACATAAAAAAAATGTTAAAAGTTAACTATCGGGAGGTGACAATATGGCAGAAAAAAACATATCTATGGCAGTAATAAGAAGATTACCTAAATACCATAGATACTTAGGTGATTTATTAGATAAAGATGTTCAAAGAATATCTTCTAAAGAATTAAGTGATATAATAGGATTCACAGCATCTCAAATAAGACAAGATTTAAATAATTTTGGAGGCTTTGGGCAACAAGGATATGGATATAATGTAGAAGCCTTACATAATGAGATTGGAAATATATTAGGTCTTAACAAAATATACAATGCAGTACTTATAGGAGCTGGAAATCTTGGTCAAGCTATAGCTAACTATGCTGGATTTAGAAAATCAGGATTTGAAATTAAAGCACTATTTGATGCAAACCCTAGAATGATCGGACTAAAAATAAGGGACTTTGAAGTATTAGACTCAGAAAATTTAGAATCTTTTGTTGAAGAGAATAATATTGATATAGCAATATTATGTATACCTAAAAATGGAGCACAAGATGTTGTTGATAGATTAGTAAATGTAGGAGTAAAAGGTATTTGGAATTTTGCACCTATAGATTTAGATGTTCCTAAAGGTGTGATAGTAGAAAATGTAAATCTAACAGAGAGTTTATTTACATTATCATACTTAATGAAAGAAAATGAATAAATAAAAAAGCTATCTTTATGTATAAATATACATCTAAGATAGCTTTTTATTTTTATTACTCTGGTTGAGGAGCGTCAACTGGACAAACTCCTGCACAAGAACCACATTCTATACAAGTGTTTGCATCTATAACGTATTTGTCATCTCCTGAAGATATACATTCAACTGGACATTCAGCTTCGCAAGCACCACAGCTTATACAAGCATCGTTTATCATGTAAGCCATTGTAAAATCCCCCTTATCATAAATTTAATATAATTATAGCAAAAAAAATATTTGTTTACAATTAATTTGTTGAATGTATGAAAGCTATTTATTATTATAGCGTTGGTATTTCATTAAATTAATAAAAATTATTATAAATAACTCATTGTGCTAGTTAAATTTTACAATAATAAAACTCTAACAAATATAGACCCGTAAGGTTAGCAGCATTAATCTAAATGTGGGTTAATATAATGATGGAGCTTAATAATTATTATATCTAAGAAATTGAAAATTTAATTTACTTATTTACTATAATTTATACATAAGAAGTATAAGTCAAAACTTAAATCAATAAAATAATGATTATTTAGTTATTCTTGATTTGTTAACAAATAGCATATTTTCCAAAATGTAAAGGATGCTATATTTATATAATTGATTAAAAAAATATATATATTATGTATATGAACGATATTTAACAGATACAGTTAAAAAAACTTAAAGTTTTTTAGAAAGTTTTTAAAATTAGTTTATAATATTAAGGAGTATTTTCTATTTTAAAATGAATTAATTTTCGACATAAAAAAACACATAAATGTGGAATTTATGTTATTAAATGACTTGAGACCCATAAATATCTTTACTTATAGGCATAATTGATATATAATATTAATTAAAGAATGTATTTTTAGGTGATACATTGGATAAAATAATTAATTTAATTAATTACAAATATTATATTTATACAAGATGTAAATTTAAAAATTATTATTAAAAATAGTCAGTTAATTTGTTAATATAAGAATACTATAGAAATTAAAAAGATAGATTACAAAAAAGTTACAAAAAATGTTACATATTAAAAATTTACAAAAGTCTTGTGTATTAGTATTTTATCCTAAATGATAATAGCACCTATAAAAATAACACATAAGGATATTATTTATGGTTAATTTTTGGAGGGAGAAATATTATGAAGAGAAAAATATTAGTACCAATGTTTGCATCAGTAATGGCATTATCAATGAATACAGTAGCAAACGCAGATCAAGTAGAAAACAATAACGAAAATGATAAAAATTCAGATAGAACTTTAGATTTAGGAGAATACCAAGAAACTACATATAAAACAGCAGTTGTTAAAGATGGAGTTGCTGTAAAGATAAGAAATAGTGGAGATGTTAAAACTGTTGCTTATACAGGAGATGAATTTAAAGTTATAGGAACTCAAGGAGAATGGGTTAAAGTTTCTTTAGAAGATGGAGAAGGATGGTTAGCTACTAGATACGTAGACATAAAAGAATCAATTGGATACGTTACAGGAGAAAAGGTAAACTTCAGAAAAGAAGCAAATACTGAATCTGAGGTAATAAAAGAGTTAGAGATAGGTTCTACAGTAAAGGTATTAGAAGCTAATGAAAACTGGTTGAAGGTTAAAAAAGGTGAAGATGAAGGATATATAAGAGCATTATATGTATCTGAAGAAGCACCAGTTATAGAAGTAGAAGAACCAGTTGTTGTTAATGAAACTCAAACTTCTAACACTCAAAGTAATAGAACTCAATCTTCAACAAGTTCATCGAACTCATCAAGTTCTAATAACTCTACAAATAGCAGTAATGGACAAGCTCAAAAGCCTGCTAAAAAACCTGCGCAAAATAACAATAGCTCATATAATCCACCAGCATCAAGTACATCATCTGTACAAGCTGTTTTAAATTTAGCGTACTCTAAAATAGGATGCCCATATGTTTGGGGAGCAGAAGGTCCAAACTCATTTGATTGTTCTGGATTCACATCTTATGTATTTAGAAATGCAGCTGGAGTAAGTTTACCAAGAACATCTAGCGCTCAGTCAGGATACGGAAGAACTGTAAGTAAGTCAAACTTACAACCAGGAGATTTAGTATTCTTCAATACTAGTGGTAAAGGAGTTAGCCACGTTGGTATATATGTGGGTGGAGGAAACATGATACATTCACCTTCATCAGGAAAAACAGTTAGTGTAACTAGTATAAACTCATCTTACTATAGTGCGAGATTTGTTACAGCGAAGAGAGTTTTATAATAATATGATATTACAGCCACCTATTTTTATAGGTGGCTTTTTTATATAACAATGAGAGATTATATATATTTATAAAGTGTTAATATATAAATATTAATAGAAATAATTTAATAATATGATTATAGAAATATTTATCTAAAATACTAATATAGAGAGATATTTTATTGGAATGAATTGGAATTAAATATATTGACTTTATAAAAAAAAGGTGTTAAGCTACTATCAGAATATAAAATTACATTAAAAAAAAACTTTTAAATTTAGTCCAGAGAGGCTAAAAAAGGAGGCTATAATATGTTATTAAAAGGAAGAAATTTAGTCAAGTCAGAAGACTTTTCTGTTGAAGAAATAGATCAAATATTATCACTATCTCAAAATATAATTGAGAACCCATCAAAATATTCTCGTGTGTGTGAAGGTAAATTATTGGCTACATTATTTTATGAGCCATCAACAAGAACAAGATTAAGCTTTGAATCAGCAATGTGCAGATTAGGTGGAAGCGTAGTAGGTTTTTCAGAACCTAATTCATCATCTGTGTCAAAAGGAGAATCATTAGGAGATACTATAAGAACAGTATCATGCTATGCAGATGCAATAGTAATGAGACATCCAGTAGCAGGTTCAGCTGAAGAAGCGACAAAATATACAGAAGTACCTTTTATAAATGCGGGAGATGGAGGAAATCAACATCCAACACAAACACTTACAGATCTACTTACTATAAAATCACTAAAAGGAAGTTTAGAAAATCATACAATCGGATTATGTGGAGACTTAAAAAATGGAAGAACAGTACATTCTTTAGTAAAATCTATGTCTAGATATAAAGGAATTAAGTTTATATTTATATCTCCAGATGAATTAAAGATGCCAAAGTATATAAAAGATGCTATACAAGAGCAAGGACACGCTTATTATGAAACAGATAACTTAGATGAAGTTCTAGGTAGTTTAGATATTTTATATATGACAAGAGTACAAAGAGAAAGATTTGAAAATCAAGAGCAATATGAGAAATTAAAAAATTACTATATACTAAACAAATCGAAAATGCAAAATGCTAGAAAAGATATGCTTGTTATGCATCCATTACCAAGAGTAAATGAAATAGATGTAGATGTAGATGATGATAAAAGGGCAGTATATTTCAAGCAAGCTAAATATGGAATGTTTGTAAGAATGGCATTGATAATGAAGCTTTTAGGAATTAAAGAAGTTCAAAATGATTTAGAAGAAGTAGCAATAGATTAAATATAAATTTAGACAAAACGTATGATGACAAGGGGAGAATGAATATGTATAAAGTGATTGAAAATAGATACATAGGGGAAGATATGTATCTTATGAGGGTTGAAGGTAAGTTTGAAGGAAAAATGGGTCAATTTTATATGTTAAGAGCATGGGATAAGTTTCCACTTCTTTCAAGACCAATAAGTATACATGATATAGATGAGAATAGTATAAGTTTTTTATATAAAGTTGTAGGAGAAGGTACTCAAATACTAAGCAAAGTAAAAGTAAATGAAACTATAAAACTAGAAGGTCCATATGGAAATGGATACGAAAAGGTTAAAGGTAAGGTTGCTTTAGTAGGTGGAGGAATCGGAGTGGCGCCACTTTACTTAGTTGCTAAAAATATAGAAAATTGTGATGCATATTTAGGATTTAGAAAAGAAGCTATATTAGAAGAAGAATATAAAGAAGTTTGTAAAGAAGTTCATATAGCTACGGGGGATAAATTTGTAACGGATATTTTAGATATTGAAAAATATGATTATATATTAACTTGTGGTCCGACACCTATGATGGAAAAGTTAGTTAAGATGACAGAAGGAACTAATACGAAGATAATGGTATCTTTAGAAAATCATATGGCATGTGGAGTTGGGGCATGTTTAGTATGTACTTGTAAGACACAATTTGGAAATAAGAAAACATGTAAAGATGGACCTGTATTCTGGGGAGAGGACGTGATATTTAATGGCTAATTTAGGTGTAAAATTCGGGAACATCGATTTTAAAAATCCAGTTGTTATGGCTTCGGGAACTTTTGGATTCGGCAAAGAGTATAATGAAATTTATGATATACAAAAATTAGGTGGAGTAAGTAGTAAAGGTCTTACTTTAGAAAAAAGAGATGGAAATAAAGGAATGAGAGTATGGGAGACTCCATCTGGAATGATGAACAGCGTAGGACTTGAAAACCCAGGTGTTCAAGGATTCATAGATAATGAACTACAATTTTTCAAAGATTTAGATTTAGTAAGAATAGCTAATTTAGGTGGATCAACATTAGATGATTATGTAAAAGGGGCAGAACTTTTAAATAATCAACCTATAGATATGATAGAGTTAAACATATCGTGTCCAAATGTAAAAGCTGGTGGAATGGCATTTGGTATAAAAAATGAAGTTGCAAGAGAAGTTGTAAGGGCAGTTAGAAAAGTTACAGATTTACCTCTTGTAGTTAAATTATCACCTAATGCTGAAGATATAGTTGGTATGGCTAAAGTTTGTGAAGAAGAAGGTGCAGATGGTATATCTTTAGTAAATACATTTAAAGCAATGGCTATAGATATACATAAGAGAAAACCAGTATTTGAAAATATATATGCAGGTTTATCAGGTCCTGCAATAAAGCCAATAGCTCTTAGAATGGTTCATGAGGTATGTAAAAATGTAAGCATACCAGTTATGGGAATGGGCGGAATAACTACAGCTCAAGATGCTATAGAGTTTATAATGGCTGGGGCGATGTGTATTCAAGTTGGAACTGCCAACTTCATGAATCCTAAAATAGGTCTTGAAATAATAGATGGAATAGAAGAATTCATGAAAAAAGAAGGAATAAAAAGTTTAGACGAAATTAGAGGTATATTATAATAATTAAAATAAACATATGAAAATTTTGGAGGACGTAAATATGAGTAAAGTTGATGTAGTAGAAATATTAAAGAAAAGTGATGCATTATTAGAAGGACACTTCTTGCTATCTTCAGGAAAGCATAGTAATAGATACGTTCAATGTGCAAAAGTATTAAGATTTCCTCAATATGCAGAGCAAGTATTAAGTACGGTAGTTGAGCAAATAAAAGATTTAGATATAGATTTAGTAGTAGGACCTGCAATGGGTGGAGTTATAGTTTCTTATGAATTAGGAAGACAATTAAACAAGGAGACTGTATTCACTGAGAGAAAAGATGGAGTAATGGAACTTAGAAGAGGATTTGAAGTTAAGCCAGGAGCTAAAATAATAATAGCTGAAGATGTTGTTACTACTGGAAAATCAACAATAGAAACTAAAGAAGCTTTAGAAAAATTAGGTGGAGAAGTTATAGGGGTAGCTTGCATAGCAAATAGAACTTCTAAAGATATAGGTATGCCTATATATAGTGCAATAAAGTTAGATATACAAGTTCATGATGCTGATGAGTGTCCTTTATGTAAAGAAGGAAATATAGAGTTAGTTAAACCTGGTAGTAGGGAGTTTAAAGAGCTAGGAATGTAATTAAATACAAAATGATAAAAGGACTTAGCAATTGCTAAGTCCTTATTTTTATTAAATAATATGTTTAAATTATTAAAAATATATCTATACAATTAATAAATTTACTTAGTAATGGTTAATAAATAGTTTTTAAATTCTTGTAAAAATATTTCAGTAGCTTTTGTAACATTTATATTTTTAGGTAAAATATAAGAGAAATTACGATTATAAGATTTGTCCAATTCTATAGTAATTAACTCTTTATTTTTAGCTGCAGGAGCAGCTACAAAATTAGATATTAAAGTTATACCAAGACCATTTCTAACAGCCTCTTTAACGGCATAATTGCTACCTAAAATCATTAAATTTTTTGGAAGTATTTTATTTGAGTTTAAAAATAGATTTAAGTATTCTCTAGTTCCAGAACCTTCTTCACGAGCTACCCAATTTTGATTTTGTAACAAATTAAAGGTAAATTTGTTATTAATCCAGTGAGGGTCATAAGGAACTGCTAAAACCATTTTATCTTCTGATAGATATTCTTGATTTAAATTGGGGTAAGAGGATACACCTTCTATGAATCCGATATCTAAAGTTAAATCTTTTAAATTCTCAGCAATTAAAGTCGTATTCTCGATAAGTAGATCAACTTCTATATCTGGGTATTTTTTACGAAAAATAGTCAGAAATCCAGGAAGAATATACTCTCCAATAGTTAAGCTAGCACCAACTTTTATAATACCTTTAATAGAATCTGAAATATCTCGAACTTCCATATATGTAGTATCTAAGATATGTAGAATTTCTTTTGCCCTGTTATAAAGTTTATAACCATTTTCAGTTATAACAATTGATTTATGTTTTATAGATCTATTAATCAAAGTAACACCATAGTAACTTTCTAAATTTTTTATATGTGTACTGACACTGGGCTGAGATAAATTTAAATATTCACCAGCCTTTGTGAAGTTTTTATGCTCTACTACAGCAACAAAAGTTTTTAACTCTTCAAACAATATAATACCTCCCAAACTTGATTTAATGATTATATCTATATTATACATATAGTCATTAAAAATATTAATAATTATCATATATTTTATCTATTTTACTTATAATAAGTAAACTTATATAATAATATGTGCTTAGTTTTAGAATTTATATTTATTTGATAATAATATGGAATGAATACAAACACAAATAACATTTTAAGAGGTGAGTCAGAATTTATGAGGAAAAACAATAAAATATTAAATGAAATAAAAGATATATTACCAGGACTTATAGTATCTATATCAATATCTTTAATTAGTATGGGATTATCAAAGTTTGCTCCGAGTTTAGGTGCAGGAACTATAGCAATATTTTTAGGTATGTTAGTAGGAAACTTATTCCTAGGGCAAAAAGTGTTCCAAAAAGGATATAAATTTTCTGAAACTAACCTATTATCATACTCAATAGTATTGCTTGGAGGAACTTTAAGTGTAACAAAATTAATGGAACTAGGATTTAACGGAATATTTTTTGTTATTATACAAATGACAATTACAATAGTTGGAGCGATGTATATAGGTAAAAAGTTAGGCTTTAGTCAGAACTTTAGAATGCTTATGGCAAGTGGAAATGCAGTATGTGGTTCATCTGCAATAGCTGCAACAGCTCCAGTTATAGATGCAAGCGATGAGGATAAAGGAATAGCTATTACAGTAGTAAATATAACTGGAATATTTTTAATGTTTTTACTTCCGGTTTTATCTGGATATTTATATAACCATGAAGTTGTAAGAACATCAGCTATGATAGGTGGAACACTTCAATCAGTAGGACAAGTTGTTGCTAGTGGAGAGATGGTTAATGAGCATGTTAAGGAATTAGCTACGATATTCAAAATTGTAAGAGTTATATTATTAGTTGGAGTAATATTTGTTCTTGGCCATATAAAACAAAAAACTAACCATGAAATAGTAGAAGAAGAAATATCAGATGTTAAAAAAGGTAAAATAAAAATACCATGGTATGTTATAGGGTTCTTTATAACATGTGCATTATTTACTTTAAATATAATATCACCAGAAGTATCATACTTATTTAAGGCTATAAGTAATAAACTAGAAATAATAGCATTAGCTGCAATAGGCCTTAGAGTTAATTTAAGAGAATTAATAAAACAAGGTAAATCAGTATCATTATATGCTTTATTTGTAGGTTCATTACAAGTAGTTACTGCTATAGCATTAATATCTATATTCTTATAATAATTAAAAATAATGCAATAAAAAGTATTTATTAAAACTATATGTATAAAAAGAAATACTAGGAATGTATATATTTACATTCCTAGTATTTCTTTTATTTTTTCACATAACATATCTAAATGCTCTGGATTATTTATTAAATCAACTTCATTTATGTTAACATATAAAACTGGTGACTGGTCATATTCAGAAATCCATTTTTCATATCTATTATGAAGATTTTCCCAGTATTCTATATCAACTGTTTTCTCCATATCACGACCTCTAAGATTTATTCTATGGATTATAGAATCTAAAGATCCATCAAGATATATCATTAAGTCAGGTCTTCTTAAATAAGGAACCATATCATTAAATAAATCTCTATAAGTTATATAATCCCTTTTAGTCATTTTTTCATTATCATATAAATTTCTAGCGAATATTTCTACATCTTCATATATACTTCTATCTTGTATGTTATTTAATCCGTTACTGTCTATTTCTTTTTGCTGCTTAAATCTTTGAGCTAAGAAGTATAATTGTAGATGGAAGCCCCATTTTTCTTGATCCTTATAAAAGTCTTCTAAATATGGGTTACCATCAACTTTTTCATAATGAGCTTCAAAACCAAGTCTTTCTGCAACTAATTTAGTTAAAGTTGATTTACCAGCACCAACATTACCAGCTACTGTTATGAATAAATCTCTATTTAAAGGCTTATTGCATTGATTTACTAATTTGAACATGTCGTTTTTCCTCCTAAAGTTGAAATTGCTTCCTCTACTTTATCTATGATAAATTTTCTATCTTCTTCTTTATTTAAGAAGTCTAAATTCGAATTATCAATTTCTATTATTATAGGTTCTTTACCCATAAAATTGTGTTTTATAGATAATGGGTTGAAATAATATTTATATTCCGTGCGTAATCCATCAATATAGTTTCTATCCATTTGTCTTTCAAAGCTTCTATCTCTCATTGCTATTCTTTTCATCAGAACATCTGTATTAGAATTTAAATATATTATAATATCTGGTTGAGGTAAGTCATTAACAAATATGTTGTATACCTGTTTATATCTATGGAATTGCATCTTATCAAGTGTTATACCTGCAAATATAAGGTTTTTTATTATATGATAATCACTTACAACTCCTTTAGATTTACTTAACACATTTTTTTCAGTATCTTCTAATTGTTTAAATCTATTAAATAGAAAAAATGCTTCTGTTTGCAAAGCATATTCTTTAATATCTGTATAAAATTTTGATAAAAAAGGATTTTCTTCGACTATTTCTCTTAAAAGAGTATAGCCAAAATGCTGGTTAAGTATATTAGCTAATGTAGTTTTTCCTACACCGATAGGACCTTCAACAGCTATAAATATACCTCTGTTATTCATATAAAATCACCCTCTAAAAATAATGTCTTATGTATTTTAGCAGAAAAGAAATTAAAATACTACTCTAGACTTTTTATTTTGCAGCATAATTTAAATTAATTCATTTAATTTATGAAAAATATGGGTAAATTAAAGATATAATAAATTTATAATAATTTTATAATAATTTACATTGAGGAGTATCAATTTATGAAGGTTTATGAACAAGATAATACAGTTATATTAGAAGATATAAAAGATTTTAATCCAAAGCACATATTTGAATGTGGTCAGTGTTTTAGATGGATTAAAGAAGATGATGAATCATATACAGGTGTAGCAAAAGGAAGAGTTATAAATGTTTCAAAACAAGGAGATAAAGTTTTTTTAAAAAATACTAATTTAGATGATTTTAATAATATTTGGTTTGAATACTTTGATTTAGGAACAGACTATGGAAAGATAAAAGATATATTAAGAAATATGGATGAACATTTAGAGAAAGCGACAGAATTTGGCGAGGGTATAAGAATTCTTAAACAAGATGGATGGGAAATGCTTATATCGTTCATAATATCATCAAACAATAGAATACCGATGATACAAAAAGCCATAAATAATTTATCTAGAGAATTTGGGACATATATTGGTGAATATAATGGAAAAGAATATTATGCTTTTCCAACTCCAGAACAATTAAGTAAGGCTAGCCAGGAACAAATAAGGGCATGCCAAACAGGATTTAGAGATAAATATATAAAGAGTACAACAGACAGTGTTATTCTAAACAATAAAAATATATCTGAATATACTAAGTTAAATACAGAAGAGTGCCTAAAGGAATTATTAAAATTTAATGGAGTTGGTCCTAAAGTAGGGGATTGTATAGCACTATTTGGAATGCAAAAGTATGATACTTTCCCTGTAGACGTATGGGTTAAAAGAGTTATGCAAGAATTCTATGTAGAAGAGGACCTAAGTTTACCTAAAATAAGAGCATATGCTATAGATAAATTTAAAGAATTATCTGGATTTGCACAACAGTACTTATTCTATTATGCAAGAGAGCTTGGTATAGGAAGATAATAAAAGGAGAATTTTTATGAGTGTTGGAGGTGTTTTGTTTTTAAGCTATTTAATTATATCTTATATCGCTGGTGCACTAATATCTATGACTATAATACTTGAAAATAGGGACCCTGCTAAAACTATGACTTGGCTATTAATATTTATATTATTGCCAGGCATAGGAATTGTGATATATGCGATATTTGGTAGAAATATAAGAAAAATAAAGATGCTTAGAACTCAAAAACTAGCAACAGATATAAAGGATAAAAATTTATTTGAGAACTTAGAGGAAATAGAAGAATTAGTAACATTAGAACAAAACTCTATAAGGAATAATATAATACTTAGCGATGTAGATGAGGAAGATTCTGCTAAGAAAAGAGTTATAAGTTTGTTATTAAATACAGGGGTATTTCCATTTACAACTAATAATAATATAGAAGTTTATACTGATGGAAATCAAAAATTTGAAAGACTTCTTAAAGATATAGAAAATGCTAAAGAATATATACACTTAGAATATTTTATAATAAAAGAAAGTGAAATAGGAACAAAGATAAAAAATGCATTAATTAAAAAAGCAAAGCAAGGCGTGAAGGTGAGAATTTTATATGATGATGTAGGATGCTGGAGATTTTGGTTTCATAGAAATTTCTTTAATGAAATGAGAAAGCATAATATACAAATTGAACCATTTATACCAAATAAATTTCCTATACTAGGAGGAAAGTTAAACTATAGAAATCATAGAAAGATAGTAGTAATAGATGGTTATATAGGATACACAGGTGGCATAAATATAGGTGATGAGTATTTAGGAATGAATAAAAAGTTTGGTTATTGGAGAGACACTCATATAAGAGTAGAAGGTACTTCAGTATATATGCTTCAAATGATTTTCTTAACAGATTGGTATTATACAACAAAAGAGATTCTCTTAACTAAAAGATTTTTCCCTAAAATAGGTCACTGCGGAAATAGTATGGTTCAAGTTGTAGCAAGTGGACCAGACAGTGATTGGGAGGCGATACATTATGCTTATTTTTCAGCTATATGTCAGGCTAAAAAAAGCATATATATAGAAACACCATATTTTATACCAGATGAAAGTTTATTAAAAGCTTTAAATAGTGCAGCTTTAAGTGGAGTAGATGTTAGAATTATATTCCCTAAAATAGCTGATCATAAAATTGTAAATACAGCATCTTATTCGTATTTTAGTGATATATTAAAATCTGGAGGTAAGGTTTATTTATACACGAAAGGATTTATACATTCTAAAGTTATAATTATAGATGATAAAATAACTTCAACTGGATCAGCTAATATGGATTTAAGAAGTTTTATGTTAAATTTTGAAATAAATGCATTTATATATGATAAAGAAGTAATAGATATTATGACTAAGGATTTTTTAGAAGATATGAAAAATAGTGAAGAGTTAAAATTAGAAGAGTTTAACAATAGAAGTATGATTAAAAAAGTTAAAGAATCAATAGCTAGGTTATTTTCACCTATATTATAAAAAAGTTATAAAAACTATTGAAAATTGGATATAATTAATATACTATAATAATTGTTAGCACTCTTAACTGGAGAGTGATAAAAAATATTATAGTATATTTTTATTTTTACATATAAATATTTACTAGGAGGTAAAATATGAAAATAAGACCATTAGCTGATAGAGTAGTTATAAAAAAATTAGAGGCTGAAGAAAAGACTGCAAGTGGTATAGTTTTACCAGGAACAGCTAAAGAACAACCACAAATGGCTGAAGTTATAGAAGTTGGTCCTGGTGGTATAGTAGACGGAAAAGAAATAACAATGGAGTTAAAAGTAGGAGATAAAGTTATATTCCAAAAGTATGCAGGTACTGAGGTTAAGATAGAAGGAAATGAATATACAATATTAAGACAAAGCGATATATTAGCAGTAGTTGAATAATTTAAGGGAGGGGTTAATCATGGCTAAAGAAATAAAATTTGCTCAAGATACTAGAAAAGCGTTAGAAACAGGCGTAAATAAATTAGCTGATACAGTAAAAGTTACTTTAGGACCAAAAGGAAGAAATGTTATATTAGATAAAAAATTTGGAGCACCTCTTATAACTAATGATGGTGTAACAATAGCTAAAGAAATAGAGTTAGAAGATAGATTTGAAAATATGGGAGCTCAATTAGTTAAGGAAGTTGCTACTAAAACTAATGATGTAGCTGGTGATGGTACTACAACTGCTACAGTTTTAGCTCAAGCTATAATAAGAGAAGGGCTAAAAAATGTAACAGCAGGAGCTAACCCAGTTTTAATAAGAAAAGGTATACAAAAAGCGGTTGAAGTAGCAGTAGAAGAATTAAAATCTCAATCTAGAACTATAGAAACTAAGGAATCTATATCTCAAGTTGCTTCTATATCTGCAGGAGATGAAGAAGTAGGAAAATTAATAGCAGAAGCTATGGAGATAGTAGGAAAAGACGGTGTAATAACTGTTGAAGAATCTAAGACTATGAATACTGAATTAGATGCTGTTGAAGGTATGCAATTTGATAGAGGATTTATTTCAGCATACATGGTTACAGATGTAGATAAAATGGAAGCAGTATTAAATGATCCATATATATTAATAACAGATAGAAAAATATCTAACATACAAGATATATTACCTATACTTGAGCAAATAGTTCAACAAGGTAAAAAATTATTAATAATAGCTGAGGATGTAGATGGAGAAGCATTATCTACATTAGTAGTTAATAAATTAAGAGGAACATTTGAAGTTGTTGCAGTTAAAGCTCCAGGATTTGGTGATAGAAGAAAAGCAATGCTTGAAGATATAGCAACACTTACTGGAGGAGTTGTAATATCTGAGGAATTAGGATATGACTTAAAAGAAGCAGATGTAACTATGTTAGGTAGAGCAGGTTCTATAAAAGTAACTAAAGAAGCTACTACAATAGTAGATGGATTTGGAGATAAAGTTGCTATAGAAAATAGAGTTAATCAAATAAAACATCAAGTAGAAGAGACTACTTCAGAATTTGATAAAGAAAAATTAATGGAGAGATTAGCTAAACTTGCTGGTGGGGTAGCTGTTATAAAAGTAGGAGCTGCTACAGAAGTTGAAATGAAAGAAAGAAAATTAAGAATAGAAGATGCACTTAATGCTACAAGAGCAGCTGTTGAAGAAGGTATAGTTGCTGGTGGTGGAACAGCTTTAGTTAGTGTAATACCAGCTTTAGATAAGTTAGTATTAGAACTAGAAGGAGAAGTTCAAATAGGTGCTAAGATAATAAGAAAAGCATTAGAAGAGCCATTAAGACAAATAGCTATAAATGCAGGTCTTGAAGGTGCTGTTATAACAGAAAGAGTAATTAATGCAGAGCCTGAGGTAGGATTTGATGCATTAAATGAAAGATATGTTAACATGATAGAGGTTGGTATAGTTGACCCAACTAAGGTTACTAGAAGTGCTTTACAAAATGCAGCGTCTATAGCTGGAGTATTCTTAACTACTGAAGCTGCAGTTGCAGATTTACCAGAAGCTGAACCTGCTATGCCAGGAATGGGCGGAGGAATGCCAGGAATGATGTAATAAAAAGAGTAGCGATTTGCTACTCTTTTTTATTTTTAAATTTTAAATAAAAACTTATTTAACTAAAATTAGATATTTCTTTAATGAAAGTTAGAATAATTGGAAGAGAATTTGCAAAATATATATTTGATATATTATAAATATCATAAAAGTTCACCTTAGGGAGGCATAAAATGAGCAAATTTGTTGATGAATTAAAAAAAGATATAGAAGGTATGGAAGCTCGTCATGAGCAACATAAAGAATTAAGACATGAAAAGCATGAAGAAAAGAAATTTGCTAGAGAGTTAAAGCATCAAATGAAACATGAAGAGCATGAAAAAGTTAAACAAGGTCGTAAGGTAGCTCATGAAGAAAAAAAAGAAGAAAGACACGCAAGACATGAAGAAAAGAAATTCGAAAAAGAGTTAAAACATCAGATGAAGCATGAAGAATAAAGGAAAAAAGATGGTTATACAAAATAGTAGAACCATCTTTTTCATTACATAAGATTATTTATTAAAGTATCTATAAGTAACTTTGTTAAATTCTTTAATTGGTTTATACAATTATTATTGAAATCTAACATATACTACTTTTAATCTAAACTAGTAGTGATATAATTTTAATATGTAATATATTGGGAATTTATTATTAGGAAAATTAACTAGTACAATGAATTAATTTTTTAATAATTAAACAAATACTGTAGAATATCAATAAGAGGGGAATTGTATATGGATTTAAGGAAATTATTACAAGATGTTAAAGATGGTTCTACTAATATAGACGATGCATTAAGTTCACTTAAGAACTTACCTTATGAAGATATTGGATATGCTAATATAGATCACCATAGAGAAATAAGAAATGGATATCCAGAAGTCATTTATTGTGAAGGTAAGAGCGATGAACATATACTGGGAATCATAAAACGAATGATGGAAAAGGGGTCGAATATATTAGGAACTAGATGTAGAAAAGAAACTTTTGAAAAAGTAAAAAGAGTTTATCCTAGTTCAGAATATGAAGAAATATCTAAAATATTAAAAATTAAGAATCATAAAATATCTAATATAGGTAAAGGAAAAATCGTAATTGTTAGCGGAGGAACATCTGATATACCTGTTGCAGACGAAGCTTACTATACGGCAAAATTTTTAGGTAATAATGTTGAAAGAGTTTATGATGTTGGGGTTGCTGGAATACATAGATTACTTAATAAAAAACATATATTACAAAGTGCTAGAGTAGTAATTGCAGTAGCGGGAATGGAAGGTGCATTACCAAGTGTTGTAGGTGGTCTTGTTGATGTACCTGTTATAGCAGTTCCTACGTCTGTTGGGTATGGAGCTAATTTTGGTGGCTTATCTGCACTTTTAACTATGTTAAATAGTTGTGCATCTGGTATATCAGTCGTTAATATAGATAATGGATTTGGAGCAGGATATTTAGCATCGATGATAAATAAATTAGATTAGACTTGAGATAGAATTAAGGGGGAATATATGGAAGAAAGAATACTTTATTTTGATATAGTTAATGGTATATCGGGTGATATGACTATAGCTACATTATTGGATTTAGGAATATCTAAAGAAGTTTTTCTAGAAGAAATAAATAAGTTAAATTTAGGTGATGAATTTAATATAAATATACAAGAGGAAAATGAAAATGGAATAGTAGGAACAAAGGTAGAAGTTATTACAAAGGAAGTAAATGCCCATAGACACTTATCCGATATATATGAGATTATAGATAAGTCTTCTCTTAATGAATATGTAAAAGAAAATGCTAAAAAGATATTTATGGTAATAGCTGAGGCAGAAGCTAAAGTTCATGGTACGACTATCGATAAAATACATTTTCATGAGGTTGGTGCAATAGATTCTATAGTAGATGTAGTAAGTGCATGTATATTAGTAGACTTACTATGTGTAGATAAGATATATGCAACAACAGTTCCAGTAGGGTCGGGATTTGTAAAATGTGATCATGGTATTATGCCAGTACCTGCACCTGCAACAATAGAAATTCTAAAAGATGTGCCTATAAAGTTAAATACAGTTAAAGGAGAGTGTACAACACCAACAGGGGCAGCTATAATAAAAACTCTATGTGATGATTTTGTAGATGTATTAGAACTTGAAGTTAAGCAAATTGGTTATGGAATAGGTCATAAGAAGTTTGAAATACCTAATATATTAAGAACTGTTTTAGGTGTAAAAAAAAAGAAGAATTTATATATGAGATAATCGCTAATATTGATGATATGTCTTCTGAAGTATATTCGTATATATACGAAAAATTTATAAATGATGGGGCACTAGATATTTACACTCAAAGTATATATATGAAAAAAAATAGACCTGCAATTAAATTATGTATTTTATGTAAGGAAGATGATTTAAATAAATTTATTGATTTAATGATATTACAAACTAGTACATTTGGAATAAGATATAGCAAGTATAATAGAGTAACATTAGATAGAAAGTTTACTAAAATAGAAACTGAATATGGTAAAATAACAGTTAAATTAGGCTACTATAATGGTAAACTAATCAGGATTACTCCTGAATATGAAGACTGCAAAAATATATCAATAAATAAGAATATTCCTTTAAATAGTTTAGTAAATAATATAAACTATTTGATAAATAAAAAATTTAATATAAATTATTGACATAAGGAATAATTTTTGATAAATTAATACTCAACTTAGTAAATACTTAATTAAATAAAGAATACGTCACTCGTATATACTCAGAAATAAGGTCTGAGAGTTTCTACCGAGATACCGTAAATATCTTGACTATGAGTGAAATTATTATAAATAGCATTAATTAAGTAAATATGTAGGCTGATGAATATCCCTATATATTGGCTACAAAAATGCTTAAAAAATCTGTATAGTAATTTCACTTTAAAAAAATGAAATTACTATGCAGATTTTTTTTATAACCACTTTAAAAACGAACGAAAATAATGTAATATTATAAATATATTCGTAAATTTAAGAAAAGGGGAGAAATAAAGATGGCTAAAATACTAAAAGAAGGCTTAACGTTTGATGATGTTTTATTGATACCACAAAAATCAGAGGTATTACCTAAGGATGTAGATATAACAACTTATTTAACAAAGAAAATAAAATTAAACATTCCCCTAATGAGTGCAGGGATGGATACTGTTACTGAATCTAAAATGGCAATATCTATGGCAAGACAAGGTGGAATAGGTATAATACATAAAAATATGTCTATAGAAGAACAAGCATTAGAAGTTGATAAGGTTAAGAGAAGCGAAAGTGGAGTTATAGTAGATCCTTTCTATTTGTTAAAAGACAATACTTTACAAGATGCAGATGATATAATGGCTAGATATAAAATATCAGGAGTGCCTATAGTAGATGAAAGTCATAAATTAATAGGGATAATAACTAATAGAGATATAAAGTTTGAAGATGACATGACAAAGAATATAGAAGATGTTATGACAAAAGAGAACTTAGTTACAGCTAAAGAAGGAGTAACTTTAGAAGGAGCTCAACAAATATTAAAAACTCATAAAATAGAGAAGTTACCTATAGTAGATGAAGAAGGACACTTAAAAGGATTAATAACTATAAAAGATATAGAAAAGAAAATACAATATCCTAATTCAGCAAAAGACGAACGTGGAAGATTATTATGTGGAGCTGCAGTTGGAATAGGTGCAGACCTTATGGATAGAGTAAGAGCTTTAGTTAAAGCTAATGTTGACGTTATAGTTTTAGACAGTGCACATGGTCATTCAAAAGGTGTTATGGATGCACTTATAAAAGTAAAAGAGACTTATCCGAACCTTCAAGTAATAGCAGGTAACGTAGCAACTCCAGAAGCAACAGAAGATTTAATAAAAGCAGGGGCTGATTGTGTAAAAGTTGGTATAGGACCAGGTTCTATATGTACAACGAGAGTTGTTGCTGGTATAGGGGTTCCTCAAGTTACAGCAGTTATGGACTGTGCAGAAGTTGGTAAAAAATATGGAGTACCTGTAATAGCAGATGGTGGAATCAAATATTCAGGAGATGTTGTTAAAGCATTAGCAGCAGGAGCTTCATTATGTATGATGGGATCATTGTTTGCTGGAACAGAAGAGAGTCCAGGAGAAATAGTACTATATAAAGGAAGATCTTATAAAACATACAGAGGTATGGGATCTATAGGAGCTATGGAAAAAGGTTCTAAAGATAGATATTTCCAAAATGATGCTAAAAAATTAGTACCTGAAGGCGTAGAAGGAATGGTTGCATACAAGGGAAAAGCTGAAGATATAATATTCCAAATGATAGGTGGAATAAGAGCTGGTATGGGTTACTGTGGAGCACCTACACTAGAAGATTTAATGGATAATGCAGCATTTATAAAAATAACAGCAGCATCTTTAAAAGAAAGTCATCCACATGATATAACAATAACTAAAGAAGCACCGAATTACAGCACACAAGGAGAAATATAGCATATGAAGCATGAGTTAGTATTAGTAGTTGACTTTGGAGGTCAATATAATCAATTAATAGCAAGAAGAGTAAGAGAAAATAACGTATATTGTGAAATAATACCTTATACTACAGATATAGAAAAAATAAAATCAATGAATCCTAAGGGGATAATATTCACAGGTGGACCTAACAGTGCATACTTAGAGGATTCACCTAAGATAGCTAAAGAAATATTTGAAATAGGAGTTCCTATACTTGGTATATGTTATGGAATACAAGTAATGTCTCATATATTAGGTGGTAACGTAAGAAAAGGAACAAATGCTGAAAAAGAATATGGAAAGACTGAAATAACATATAAAGAGTCTGCTATATTTGAAGGAATATCTACAAATATAGTATGGATGAGTCATACAGACTTAATAGATAAACTTCCAGAAGGATTTAAATCTATAGCACATACTAAAGATTGTCCTGTAGCAGCTATGGAAAATACAGAGAAAAAATTATATGGAGTACAATTCCACCCAGAAGTTGAACATTGTCAAGATGGAGATAAAGTACTTAGAAACTTCTTATACAATGTTTGTGGGGTAAGTGGAGATTGGACTACAGACTCATTTATAGCTGATAAGATAAAAGAATTAAAAGAAATAATAGGTGATAAAAAAGTACTTTGTGCTTTAAGTGGTGGAGTTGACTCATCAGTAGCAGCAGTACTTGTTCATAAAGCTATAGGTGATAACTTAACTTGCGTATTCGTAGACCATGGTTTACTTAGAAAAAATGAAGGTAACGATGTAGAAAGAATATTCAGAGATAAGTTTGATATGAACTTAATAAGAGTTAACTGTGAAGATAGATTCTTAGGTAAGTTAAAAGGAGTAACAGAACCTGAAGCTAAGAGAAAAATAATAGGTGAAGAGTTCATAAGAGTATTTGAAGAAGAATCAAATAAACTTGGAAAAATGGATTTCTTAGTTCAAGGAACTATATATCCAGATGTAGTTGAAAGTGGACATGGAGAAGCTGCAACTATAAAGTCTCATCATAACGTTGGTGGAATACCTGAAGATATAGAATTCCAAATAGTTGAACCTTTAAGAGAATTATTCAAAGATGAAGTAAGAAAAATAGGTTTAGAATTAGGAATAGATGAAGATTTAATATTTAGACATCCATTCCCAGGACCAGGACTTGGAATAAGAGTTATAGGTGAAGTAACTAAAGAAAAATGTGACATATTAAGAGAAGCAGATGCTATATACATGGATATATTAAAAGAACATGGTTTATACAAAGAGATATGGCAAGCATTTGCTACATTACCAGATGTAAAAACAGTTGGAGTTATGGGAGATGAAAGAACATATGCTTACTTAGTAGGTATAAGAGCTGTTACATCTTCTGACGGAATGACTTCTGATTGGTACAAGATGCCATATGATGTATTAGAAAAGATATCAAATAGAATAGTAAATGAAGTTGACGGAGCAAACAGAGTAGTTTACGATATAACTTCTAAACCACCAGGAACAATAGAGTGGGAATAAAAAATATACCGTATGATTCTAACTTAAATGTATTTTAATGAAGAATATAAAAAGAACTTTATAAAGTATTACTCGAAAAAATAGACAGTATTAGGAATATAAAATATGAATATTATGCAACCTATAATATATGAAATATTTAAAGACACTAGGAGGAAATTATGAAATTTAAAAAAATAGCAGCATTAAGTACTGCAGTAATAATGTCAGCATCTATGTTAGTTGGATGTGGTAATAATAAATCAAAAGAAAATACAGATAAAAGTTTTAAAATTGGAATGGTAGCTGATATCGGTGGTATAAATGATGAATCATTTAACCAAAGTGCATGGGAAGGTCTTCAAAAGGCTGAAAAAGATTTTGGAATAGAAGTAAAGGTAATAGAATCTAAGCAAGCATCAGAATATCTTCAAAATATGGAAAGTTTATTAGATGAAGACGTAGATATGGTAATAGGTGTAGGATACACTATGAAGGAAGATATAGAAAAACAAGCGAAAAACTATCCAGATAAGCAATTTGTATTAATTGATGAAACATATGATAGTATACCTGAAAATGTAACACCTATATTATTTAGAGAAAATGAAGCAGCGTACTTAACTGGACTTGTAGCTGGTAAAATGACAGAAAATAATAATGTAGGATTTATAGGAGGTATCCAAACTCCTGTTATATCTAGATTTGAATATGGATATAAAGCAGGTGTAAAAGAAGCAAATAAAGATTGCAATGTTAATGTACAATATGCAGGAACATTCTCAGATGCAGCAAAAGGTAAATCTATAGCTAATCAAATGTACGGAAATGGTTCAGATATAATACTTGCTGCAGCTGGAGGAACAGGATTAGGATCAATAGAATCTGCTAAAGAACAAAACAAGTATGCTATAGGTGTAGATAGAGATCAAAGTGACTTAGCACCAAAAAATGTATTAACATCAGCATTAAAGAAAGTTAATGTAGGTGTATATGATACAGTAAAAGAATTTGTAGAAGGTAAATTAACAGGTGGACAAGAAAAAGTTTATGGACTTAAGGAAGATGGTGTTGGTATACCAGAAACTACAAAGAATTTAGTACCACAATATATAATAGATTATGTTAACTCTATGATAGAAAAAATAAAGAATGATGAAATAAAAGTTCCAGCTACTGAAGAAGAGTATAAATCTATGTAAAAATAAATTAATAAGTGATATAAAAAAGCCCAATTAAGATTGGGCTTTTTTTATATGTAAAAATACGAACTATTTATAATTAATACATAAAAACATATATACAAATGTAAAAAAATGTTGAAAAATAATTTTTATTATAATATAATTATCCATGCGATTATAATAAAATACGAATTATATGACATATTAAAAATAAAATGTTAGGAGGATGACTATGCAAGCTACTCAAGTAACGAAGCAGAGTTTTCTAGATAAAACTTTCAAATTAAAAGAAAACAAGACAAATATAAGGACAGAGGTTTTAGCAGGAATAACAACATTCATGACAATGGCGTACATATTAGTTGTAAACTCTAATATACTTGCTGATGCAGGAATGGATAAAGGTGCAGCTTTTACTGCTACAGCGATAGGAGCATTTATAGGCTCATGTATAATGGGTATATTAGCAAATTATCCAGTAGCTCTAGCGCCTGGTATGGGGCTTAATGCATTTTTTGCATATACAGTAGTATTAAGTATGGGATATAGCTGGCAGTTTGCACTTTGCGCAGTATTTATAGAAGGTATAATATTTATATTAATGTCTGTAACAAATATTAGAGAGAAAATATTAGATTGTATACCTAATGTTTTAAAGGATTCAATAACGGCTGGTATAGGGCTTTTTATAGCTTTTGTAGGATTAGCAAATTGTGGACTTGTTACAAATGGAGCAACAATACTTCAATTAGGTAATTTACAAGATCCATTAGTGCTATTAACTATATTTGGTTTAATAGTAATATCTATATTACTTGCTAAAAATGTAAAAGGAGCATTCCTTATAGGAATGTTAATAGTATCAGCGGTGGGAATGGCTATCGGTTTAGTAGATGTGCCGAATGCAGTAGTATCTAGTGTACCTTCAATGAAGCCAGTATTCTTACAAGCATTATCAATTCCTTTTGATCAAATATTTAGTTTCGATATGTTTATGGTAGTACTTACATTCTTATTTATGGACTTATTTACTACAGTAGGATGTTTAGTAGGGGTAGCATCAAAAGGTAATATGTTAGATGAAGATGGAAAGTTACCTAGAGTTAAACAAGCACTACTTTCAGATTCGATAGCAACAACAGTTGGAGCATTACTTGGAACATCTACAGTAACATCATATGTTGAAAGTGCGGCAGGTATAGGAGAAGGTGGAAGAACAGGATTAACTGCAATAACAACAGGATTTATGTTCTTACTTGCATTATTCTTTGCACCAATATTTACATCAATACCAACACAAGCAACAGCTCCAGTACTTATATTAGTAGGAGTTATGATGGCAAGTTCACTTACAAAGATAGATTTTGATGATTTTACCAATGCAATACCAGCATTCTTAACATTTGCTATGATGCCACTTGCATACAATATAGCAGATGGAATAATATTTGGTATAATATCATTTACAATATTAAAATTAGTTACTAAGAAAAAAGAAGAAGTGAATATATACTTAATAATACTTTCTATTATATTTGTATTAAAGTTTATATTCTTAAATTAATAATTCAAGAGCTATCTCTATTGAGATAGCCTTTTTATATTTTATAAAGTTTTGATGTCATTATTTAAGTATTAAAAGATAATAGTAATATCGTTAAATGTCTAAAAACATATTTTAATTTATAATTCGTATTTTTAGATGATAATAAGTGATAAAGTTAATAAAATGATGAAAAATATAAAAAACAAATTATAATTACGAACTATAAGGTGAAAAAACAATAAAATACTTGCAAAAAATAGAACTATATAATATAATTACTAATGTAAGATTAGTTAACAAACGAACTATAAATTGGACGGAGGTAAAAATGCAGGCAATTCAAGAAAATAAAAAAAGTTGGTTAGATAAAACTTTTAAATTATCAGAGAATAACACTTCTGTAAAAACAGAAGTAATAGCAGGAATAACAACATTTATGACAATGGCATATATACTAGTTGTAAATGCTAACATACTTTCAGAAACAGGTATGGATAAGGGTGCGGTATTTGCTGCAACAGCAATAGCAGCATTTATAGGAAGTTGTGCAATGGGACTTTTAGCAAATTATCCAATAGCTTTAGCTCCGGGAATGGGACTTAATGCATTCTTTGCATATACAGTAGTTCTAGGAATGGGATATAGTTGGCAATTTGCTTTATGTGCAGTATTAATAGAAGGAATTATATTTATATTACTTACAATAACAAACGTTAGAGAAAAAATAATAGACTGTATACCACCTGTATTAAAACATGCGGTTACAGCTGGAATAGGATTATTTATAGCATTTATAGGATTAGCTAATGCAGGTATAGTAGTTAACGGAGCTACAATACTTCAATTAGGAAACTTAACAGATCCATTAGTATTATTAACTTTATTTGGTTTAATACTAGCTGGGATATTATTAGCTAAAAATGTTAAAGGAGCATTCCTTTTAGCTATGGTAGTTGTATCAGCAATAGGTATGGTAGCAGGACTTGTACAAATACCAAATGCAATAGTATCAGCTGTTCCATCAATAAAGCCGATATTTATGCAAGCTTTATCAGTTCCAATGGATCAAATATTTAGCTTTGATATGGTTGTGGTTGTATTTACATTCTTATTCGTTGATTTATTTGATACAGTAGGATGTTTAGTAGGAGTTGCTTCAAAAGGAGATATGTTAGATGAAAATGGTAAGCTTCCAAAAGCTAAGCAAGCATTATTTGCAGATGCTATAGGAACTACAATAGGAGCTTTAATTGGGACATCTACAGTAACTGCATATGTTGAAAGTGCATCAGGAATAGGTGAAGGTGGAAGAACAGGACTAACATCAATAACAACAGGAGTAATGTTCTTACTTGCATTATTCTTTGCACCGATATTTACATCAATACCAACGCAAGCAACAGCGCCAGTTCTTATATTAGTAGGAGTTATGATGGCAAGTTCGCTTACAAAGATAGATTTTAACGATTTTACAAATGCAATACCAGCATTTTTAACATTTGCTATGATGCCACTTGCTTATAGTATAGCTGATGGAATAATATTTGGTATAATATCTTTCACAGTTTTAAAATTAGCTACTAATAAGAAGAGTGAAGTAAACTTATCGTTAATATTACTTTCAATATTATTTATATTAAAATTTGTATTCTTAAAATAATAAACTAGCCTAGCACTAAAAAGTGCTAGGCTTTTTAATTTTTAAAGTTAATAATAATATACGAATTATTAATGAAGTTTTAAAGTTAAAGTTCGTAAAATACTTGATAATTTATGAAATATATAATAAAATATAAATATAATATTACGGAATACAAAGAATATTAAAACATTAATGGTTAATAATATTCGAATAGTTTTAACGAAAATGAATGACATATCATATTTATGGAGGGGTAAACATGAAAGTAGCTGTAATAATGGGGTCAAAGTCAGATTATCCTAAATTAGAAGATGGGATAAAGTTATTAGAAAGATTTGATGTAGAAGTTTCTGTAAGAGCACTGTCAGCACATAGAACACCAAAGCAATTAGTATCATTTTTAGAAGAAATAGAAAATGATACAGACGTAATAATAGGAGCAGCAGGAAAAGCAGCACATTTACCTGGAGTAATAGCTTCTCATACATTAATACCAGTAGTAGGCTTACCAATAAAATCATCGACAATGGATGGTTTAGATTCACTTTTATCAATAGTTCAAATGCCGCCAGGTATACCTGTAGCAACAGTAACAATAGATTCAGGTATAAATGCAGCATTAATGGCACTTCAAATTATGAGTATTAAATATCCAAAAGTAAAAGAAGATTTAGTTTTATATAGAAAAGAAATGGAAGAAAAAGTACTAGAAGATGATAAAAACTTAAGGGGGTAATTTATTATGTTATTATATGAAGGAAAGGCAAAAAAAGTATATTCTACAGAAAGTGAAAATGAGTTTATAGTTTATTTTAAAGATGATGCAACAGCATTCAATGGGGAGAAAAAAGCTCAAATATCATCAAAAGGTATTTTAAATAATAAAATTTCTACAATAATATTTGAAATGTTACACGAGAAACAAATCAAAACTCACTTCGTAAAAAAAATATCAGAAAGAGAAATGTTAGTTAAGAAAGTTGAAATACTACCACTTGAAGTAATAGTAAGAAATATAACAGCAGGATCATTCTGCAAGAGATATGGGGTAGAAGAAGGTATAGTTTTAGATGAGCCAATATTCGAATTATCTTACAAAAATGATGCATACGGAGATCCTATGTTAAATGATGACCATGCTGTAGCAATGAAATTAGCTACTAGAGAAGAATTACAATTCCTAAGAAATGAAGCCTTAAAAATAAATGAAATTATGAAGGAATTTTTCTTAAAAATGAACTTAAAGTTAGTAGACTTTAAATTAGAGTTTGGGAAAGATAGTGAAGGAAATATAATATTAGCGGATGAGGTATCTCCTGATACTTGTAGACTTTGGGATGTAGACACAAATGAAAAATTAGATAAAGACAGATTCAGAAGAGATCTTGGAGATTTAGTACAAGGTTATGAAGAAGTTCTTGCTAGAATGAGTAACTAGGAGGACATTTTATGTGTGGTATAGTAGGGATTTATTCAAATAAAGATATAGCTAAAGAATTATATTACTCTTTATATTCAATTCAACATAGAGGCCAAGAAAGTTGTGGAATGGCAATATCTAATGGTAACAATATAAATTATAAAAAAGATATGGGCTTAGTTGGAGATGTATTTAAAGAAAATGAACTAGCAAATTTAAAAGGAAATATAGGTATAGGGCATGTTAGATACTCAACAGCTGGAGGAAGCCATTTAGCAAACTGTCAACCCCTTGTTGGGAGATGTAGAAAAAGAGAATTAGCTTTAGCTCATAACGGAAATCTAGTAAATGCAAATTACTTAAGAGATATGCTAGAAGAAGATGGATATATGTTTCAAGCAAATTCTGACACAGAAGTGATTTTATATATATTAGCTAGATATTATAAAGGAGATATAGTAGAAAGTATAAAAATAACTATGGACTATATAAAGGGAGCATACTCTCTTGTAATAATGGGAGAAGATGAGTTAGTAGCAGTTAGAGATCCACATGGATTTAGACCTCTAGTATTAGGTAAAAAAGGTGATGAGTATATATTTGCTTCAGAAAATTGTGCAATAGATATACTTGGTGGAGAAGTAATAAGAGATGTTGAACCTGGTGAAATAATAGTTGCAAAAGATGGTAAACTTAAATCTTATTTCTACTCTGAAAATTATAAACCAGTTAAGAAAAGTTGTATATTTGAACATATTTACTTTGCAAGAAATGATGCAACTATAGATAATGTAAATGCATATGACTTTAGAGTTAAATGTGGAGAAGTATTAGCTAAAGATGAGGATATAAAAGCTGATATAGTAGTACCAGTTCCTGATTCAGGATGGGCAGGAGCAGTAGGTTATTCTAATGAAAGTAAACTTCCTTTAAGTGAAGGCCTAGTTAAAAATAGATATGTAGGTAGAACATTTATAAAACCTACTCAAGAAGAAAGAGAAATAGGGGTTAAGATAAAATTAAATCCATTATCAAATGTAGTAAAAGGTAAATCTATAGTTTTAGTCGATGATTCTGTAGTTAGAGGAACAACTTCTAAACTAATAGTAAAATCACTTAGAGATGCAGGTGCTAGTGAAATTCACTTAAGAATAACATCTCCTCCAGTACAGTACTCTTGTTACTATGGTATAGATACACCGCATCGCTCAAACCTAATAGCTTCAGGTAATGATGTAGAGTATATTAGAGAATATATAGGGTGTGATTCTTTAAAATTCTTAGATATAGATTTAATGATAGAAGCTACAGAAAATAAAGCTACTTTTTGCAAAGCTTGCTTTGATGGAGATTATCCAGTTAAGAAATTAGATAGGGAGGAACTACTTTCATGTTAACATACAAACAATCAGGTGTAGATATAGACGAGGGAAACAGAGCAGTAGATCTTATAAAAGGGAAAATAAAATCTACTTATGATAATAATGTAATAGGTGATTTAGGAAACTTTAGTGGACTATATAGCCTAAATGAATTTGTAGGCATGGAAGAACCAGTTTTACTTTCTTCTACTGATGGAGTTGGTACTAAATTAAGATTAGCTCAAATGATGGATAAACATGATACAGTAGGGATAGATTTAGTTGCAATGTGTGTCAATGATTTAATATGTCAAGGCGCTAAACCATTATTCTTTTTAGATTATATCGCTACTGGAAAACTAGTTGCAGAAAATATAGATCAAATAGTTGGTGGTATAGTAGATGGATGTAAAATGGCAGGATGTGCGTTAATAGGTGGAGAAACTGCTGAGATGCCAGGAATGTATGCTGAAGATGATTATGATTTAGCAGGATTTTCTGTTGGTATAGCAGATAAGGCGAAGATAGTTTCAGGTCAAAATGTTAAATCAGGGGATGTTTTAATAGGGATATCATCAAGTGGGGTACACAGTAACGGATACTCTTTCATAAGAAAAATATTCTTAGATACATATAACTATAACATAGATCAATATATAGAAGAATTAGGAATGACTTTAGGAGAAGTTTTATTAACTCCAACAAAAATATACGTTAAGTTAGTATTAGATTTATTAAAACGATATGATATAAAATCGATAGCTCATATAACTGGTGGTGGAGTTATAGAAAATATACCAAGAGTTATACCTAAAGGTTTAGGAATAGATATAAATAAAAATTCTTGGGAAAAGCCAGCAATATTTAAAGTAATAGAAAGCTTCAACGCTATAGATGAAAGAGAACTACATAAGAGTTTTAATATGGGAATCGGATTAGTTATGGTAGTTGAAAAAGATAAAGCTGAAGAAGTAGTTAATTTTATAAATAATAGAGAAGAAGAAATACATGTAGATGCAAAATATACTGAATTAATGAAAGACAGAGCTTATATAATAGGTGAAGTTGTTGATACTCATGAAGGAGTAAATTTATGTTAAACATTGGGGTTTTAATATCTGGTGGAGGTACAAATTTACAAGCTATTATAGATGAAACAAAATCAGGTGGAATAAATGGTACAGTAAAGCTTGTTATTTCAAATAAAGAAGACGCCTATGGTTTAGAAAGGGCTAGATTAAGTGGTATTAAAGCCATTTATGAAACTGATGAAGATAAAATAATAGGGCTATTAAAAGAAAATAACATAGATTTAATAGTTTTAGCAGGATATTTAAAAATAATAACTCCTAAATTTGTGGATGAATTTAGAAATAAAATAATAAATATTCATCCATCGTTAATACCTTCTTTCTGTGGAAAGGGGTATTACGGTGAAAAGGTACACCAAGGTGTTATAGATTATGGTGCGAAGGTAACTGGAGCTACAGTACATTTTGTAGATGAGGGAGCAGATACTGGAGCAATAATAATGCAAGAAACTGTAAATGTAGAACAAGATGATGATGCAAAGTCTCTTGCAAAAAGAGTTTTAGAAGTTGAACATAGGATTTTAAAAGAAAGTATAAGATTGTTCTGTGAAAATAAATTAAGTATTCAGGGTAGGAGAGTGTTTATAAATGAGTAAAAGAGCATTAATAAGTGTGACAGATAAAAGTGGAGTAGTCGAATTTGCTAGAGAATTAAACAATCTAGGATATGAAGTTATATCTACTGGTAATACATTTAAGATACTAAAAGAGAATGGGGTAAATGCAATAACAATTGACGAAGTTACAAAATTCCCAGAAATGCTAGACGGAAGAGTTAAGACATTAAATCCATATATACATGGTGGAATACTTTATAAAAGAGATGAAAAATCTCATGTGGATACTGTAAATGAATACAATATAGGTTCTATAGATTTAGTAGTAGTTAACTTATATGATTTTGAAGGAACTTTAAAGGCTGGAAAAAGCCATGAAGAAATGATAGAAAACATAGATATAGGTGGACCATCTATGATACGTTCTGCTGCTAAAAACTATAAAGATGTAACAATAATAGTTGATGTAGCTGATTATGACACTATAATAGAAAAACTAAAAAATAATGAGTTAACTTTAGAAGATAGAAAAAGGCTAGCTTATAAGGCATTCTCAACTACAGCAAGATATGATGCTCTTATATCTACTTATTTTGCTAATGAAGTAGGTGATAAGTACCCAGAAATACTTAATTTAACTTTCCAAAAGGAACAAACTTTAAGATATGGAGAAAATCCACATCAAGCAGGTATTTTATATAGCCAAACAAATACGAAAAATCCAATATTAAATTATGAACAATTAAACGGAAAAGAACTTTCTTTTAATAATATAAATGATTTACATGGATGCTTAGAAGTTATGAGAGAATTTAAAGATAGTGAAGAAGTTGTTTCAGTAGCTATAAAACATACCAATCCATGTGGAGTAGGAATTGGAGCTAATGCTTTAGAAGCTTATACAAAATGTTATGAAGCTGATACAGTTTCAATATTTGGTGGAATAGTAGGGATAACTTCAACAGTAGATGTTGAAACTGCTAAGAAGTTAAATGAAATATTCCTAGAAATAGTAGTAGCTTATGATTTTACAGAAGAAGCTTTAGATGTTTTAAGACAAAAGAAAAACTTAAGGGTATTAAAATTAGCTAAAATCGAAGAGAGTTTACAACCATACGATATGAAGTATTTAGATGGTAAGTTATTAATACAAGATAAAAACAATGTATTAGCTGATAAGTATGAAGCAGTAACAAAAGTGAAACCTTCTAAAGAGCAACTTAGAGATATGGAATTTAGTATGAAAATAGTTAAAAACATGAAATCAAATGCCATAGTTATAGTTAAAGATGGTCAAACTTTAGCATCAGGGTGTGGTCAAACATCAAGAATATGGGCACTTAAAAATGCTTTAGAAAATAACAAAGATAAAGATTTCAAAGGTGCAGTACTTGCTTCAGATGCATTCTTCCCATTTGATGATTGTGTAACATTAGCTAATGAGTATGGAATAAGTGCAGTGGTTCAACCAGGGGGTTCAATAAAAGACCAAGACTCAATAGATGCTTGTGATAAATATGAAATGACAATGGTGTTTACAGGAACAAGACACTTTAAACACTAGGGGGTAATTTATGAAAATATTAATTGTAGGCGGTGGTGGAAGGGAACATGCCATAGCTTGGAAATTAAGTAAAGAAAATAATGTTGAAAAAATCTATTGTGCTCCAGGTAATGCAGGGATAGCAAAAGTTGCACAATGTGTAAATATAAGTGATAGTGATATAGAAAATTTAGTAAAGTTTGCAAAAGAAAATAACATAGATTTAACTGTAGTTGGACCAGAGGTTCCCCTTGTAAATGGTATAGTAGATGAATTTGAAAAAGAAGGTCTTAAAATATTTGGACCAAACAAAGAATGCTCTACATTTGAGGGAAGTAAGGCATTTTCTAAAGACTTTATGATAAGACATAATATACCAACTGCTAAATATAAAGAATATACAAATTTAGATGAAGCTATAAGCGAAATCGATAGTTTTGGATATCCTGTAGTTATAAAAGCTGATGGGTTGGCAGCTGGAAAAGGTGTTGTAATACCAGAAAATAGAGAAGATGCTATAAATACTTTAAAGGAAATGATGAGTGATAAAAAGTTTGGAAGTGCTGGAGAAAAGATAGTAGTAGAAGAGTTTTTATCAGGTATTGAAACTTCTATATTAGCATTTGTAGATAACAATACAATAGTTCCTATGGTAAGTGCTAAAGATCACAAGAAAGTATACAACTTTGAAAAAGGTCCAAACACAGGAGGAATGGGTACTTTTTCTCCAAGTGAAATCTATACAGATGAGTTGTCTAAAGAAATAAGCGAGAAAGTATTAAATAGAACTTTAGAAGGTTTCAAAAAAGATAATTTAAATTATAAAGGAGTATTATTTATAGGACTTATGATAACTGAAGATGGTCCAAAGGTACTTGAATATAATGTAAGATTTGGAGATCCTGAAACTCAATCTGTTTTATTCAGATTAGAAACTGACTTACATAAAATAATGGAAGCTATATTAGATAATAAATTAAAAGATATAGAAATTAATTATAAAAAAGAAGAAGCTGTTTGTGTAATGCTTACATCAGGTGGATACCCAGAAGATTATGAAAAAGGTAAAGTGATAACTGGCCTTGAAGATTTAGATGAAGATATAGTTGTATTTCATAGTGGAACTAAGATGTTAGACGGAAACTTAGTTACTAATGGTGGTAGAGTTATAGGAATAACAACAAGTGCAGGCAGTGTAGAAGAAGCTGCTAAAAAGGTATATAAAAATATAGAGAAAATAAACTTTGAAGGAATGCATTATAGAACTGATATAGGGATTAAGTTTTGTGAAGAAATATCTTTTTAAGTATAAATCTTAAAATTAGATAAAATAGTTAGGGATTTAATTAAAAAATAGATTTTATGGCTTAAATAATAAAATTTAAGTCATAAAATCTGACTTATAATAAGTGACTCGTTACCAGGTTGTTTAAATCATATATTTGAGCAAGGTGTTAACGAGCTACCTAGTTAGTATTGTCATTTTAATTATATAAAAAGGGAGAAAAGATATGTTAAGTACTATAAGTTTAGAGTCAAGTGTTAGAAGAATATTAGTTGAAAAAAGACAAGGATTTGACCTTGAAGCTAAAGCTTTAAAAAAGGATTTAATAGAAAGTTTACACATAGATACTATAGAAAACGTAAGAATTTTAAATAGATATGACATAGAAGGAATAGATGGAGAAGTATATGAAAATGCAGCAAAAACAATATTTTCAGAGCCTAACTTAGATATTGTTTATCATGAAACACTAGAGTTTAATGAAGGGGAAAGAGTATTTGCTATAGAATATCTTCCAGGTCAATATGATCAAAGAGGAGATTGGGCAGCTCAATGTATACAAATAGTAAATGAAGGTAATAGACCAGAAATAAATACTGCTAAATTATATATATTAACAGGAAATATAACAGATGAACAGTTTGATAAAATAAAAGATTATATAATAAATCCAGTTGATAGTAGAGAAGCTTCTTTAGAAAAACCAGAAAGTTTAAAGATGGAAACAGAAATTCCTACAGAAGTAGAAATATTAGATGGATTTATAGATTTAAATGAAGAAGGGTTAAAAGTATTTTTAAAGAATAACGGACTTGCTATGACATTAGGTGATTTAGCTCATGTTCAAGGATATTTTAAAAATACTGAAAAGAGAAATCCTACAATAACAGAGATAAAAGTCTTAGATACTTATTGGTCAGATCACTGTAGACATACGACATTCATGACTGAAATAGAAGATGTAAAAATAGAAAGTGGTAAGTACACAGATATAATAAAAGAAGCTTATGATATGTATCTTGAATCAAGAAAAAATGTTTATATAGATAGACAAAAAGATATATGCTTAATGGATATAGCAACTATAGCTATGAAAGAATTAAGAAAACGAGGTAAATTAGAAGATTTAGATGTAAGTGAAGAAATAAATGCTTGTAGTATAAATGTTGATGTTGAAATAGATGGAGAAGTAGAACCATATTTAGTAATGTTTAAAAATGAAACGCACAACCATCCAACAGAAATAGAACCATTTGGTGGAGCTGCAACTTGTTTAGGTGGAGCAATAAGAGACCCATTATCAGGAAGAAGTTATGTATATCAAGCAATGAGAGTAACAGGAAGTGCAGATCCAAGAACAACTTTAGAAGATACATTGCCAGGTAAGCTTATGCAAAGAAAAATAACTACTGAGGCTGCTCATGGATATAGTTCATATGGTAACCAAATAGGACTTACAACTGGTCAAGTTGCAGAAGTTTATGATGAAGACTTCGTTGCAAAGAGAATGGAAATCGGTGCAGTAATAGCTGCAGCTCCTAAAGAAAATGTAGTAAGAGAAGTTCCACAAAATGGTGACATAGTTATACTTCTTGGAGGAAAAACAGGAAGAGATGGATGTGGAGGAGCTACAGGTTCATCTAAAGAGCATAGCGAAGAATCAATACTTACTTGTAGCGCAGAAGTTCAAAAAGGAGATGCACCAAATGAGAGAAAGATACAAAGATTCTTCAGAAATAAAGAAGTAGCACAAATGATAAAAAGATGTAATGACTTCGGAGCAGGTGGAGTATGTGTTGCTATAGGAGAAGTTGCAGATAGCTTAGATATAAATCTAGATTTAGTTCCTAAAAAATATGATGGACTTGATGGAACTGAAATAGCTATATCAGAATCGCAAGAACGTATGGCAGTAGTTATAAATGCTTCTAATAAAGATAAATTCATAGACTTAGCAAGACAAGAAAACTTAGAGGCAACTCATGTAGCTACAGTAACTGATACTGGATATATGAGAATGTTCTGGAATGGTAAAGCAATAGTTAATATGAGTAGAAATTTCATAGAAACAAATGGAGTTAAACAAACTACTAAAGTTCATGTTGATAAAGTTAACGAAGAAAGCACATTCTTTAAAAGTGAGTTAAAAGAAAGAGAAAGTGAATTAGCTATAGAAGAAGATATAAAAGATAAATTTATGGAAGTATTATCAGACTTAAATGTTTGTTCTAAAAAAGGATTAGTAGAAAGATTTGATAATACAATAGGTTCAAATACTGTACTTATGCCATTTGGTGGTAAGTATCAAGCAACAGAAGCTCAAGGTATGGTAGCAAAAATACCAGTACTTGGTGGAGAAACTAATACTTCAACAATAATGACATATGGATATAACCCTAAAATAGGAAAATGGAGCCCATTCCACGGTGCATTATATGCAGTAGTTGAATCTGTGTGTAAAGCTGTGGCTATTGGGGGTAAATATGATTCGATAAGACTTACTTTACAAGAGTATTTCGAAAAACTTGGGGATAACCCTACAAAATGGGGTAAACCATTTGCAGCACTTTTAGGTGCATATTATGCTCAAAATAGACTTGGTATACCTGCAATAGGTGGAAAAGACAGTATGTCAGGAACATTTAAAGATATAGATGTACCACCAACATTAGTATCATTTGCTGTGGATACTGTGGATGCAGAATATGTAGTATCACAAGAATTCAAGAAAACTAATTCACAAGTTGTAATGTTATCAACAGATAGATTAGAAAATGATGTAGTTGACTTTGAAATGTTAAAGAAAAACCTAGATAAAGTAACAGAACTTATACACAATAAACAGGTATTATCAACATATGCACTTGGATTTGGTGGTATAGGGGAAGCTATAAGTAAAATGGCATTTGGTAATAGAATAGGATTTAAGTTTAATGAAGGTGTAGAAGATTTATTTAAACCGAACTATGGAAATATAGTACTTGAATTAGCAAGTGAAGATTTAAGTTTATTAGATGGATATAACTATATAGTACTAGGATCTACAACAGAAGAACAAAGTATAATAATAGAAAATGAAGAAATATCATTAGAAGAATTATATAATGCTCATTGTGAAACACTAGAGCCTATATTCCCAACTAAGTCAGTAGATATAAAAGAAAAGATAGAGACTATAAACTTTATATCTCAAGGTGAGGCTAAAAAATCATCTATAACTATAGCAAAACCAAGAGTATTCATACCAACGTTCCCTGGAACAAACTGTGAATACGACTTACAAAGAGCTTTTGAAAAAGCAGGAGCAAACACAAATATAGAAGTGTTTAAGAACTTAACATATAAAGATATAGAAGACTCTATAGAAACTATAGTTAAACAAATACGTAAGTCACAAATAATAATGTTACCTGGAGGGTTCAGTGCAGGTGATGAGCCAGATGGTTCAGCTAAGTTTATGGCTACAGTATTTAGAAATCCTAAAGTCGCTGAAGCTGTTAATGAATTCTTAACTAAGCAAGATGGATTAATGCTAGGGATATGTAACGGATTCCAAGCACTTATAAAACTTGGATTAGTTCCATATGGTGAAATAAGAGAAACTACAGTTGATGCACCTACATTAACTTATAATAACATAGGTAGACATCAATCTAAGATAGTTAGAACAAGAATAGCGTCGAATAAATCTCCATGGCTTAAAGCTACAGAAGTTGGAGATACTCACAGTATAGCAATATCTCATGGAGAAGGTAAATTTGTTGCTAGTGAAGAAGTTATGAGACAGTTAATAGCTAATGGTCAAATAGCTACTCAGTATGTAGATTTCAATGATAATGCTACGTATGATATAGATTTTAATCCAAATGGTTCAACTTATGCAGTTGAAGGTATAACAAGTGCTGATGGTAGAATATTTGGTAAGATGGGCCACTCTGAGAGAATAGGAGAGCATGTTATAAAGAATATAATAGGTGAAAAGGATCAAAATATATTTGAATCTGGAGTAAATTACTTTAAATAAGATTTTATTAAAGAATAGTATATTGATTTGTCAGTATACTATTCTTTTTATATTTGCTAGCACTCTACACTTGACAGTGCTAACAAAAGTGATACAATAATACCTATAAAGGGAACTTAATTTTATCCCATAAATTTTTAATTAAAATTAGGAGGAGATAAAATGACAAATCAAAAGGGTAGTATATCAATACATGCGGAAAATATTTTTCCAATAATAAAGAAATGGTTATATTCAGACAAAGATATATTTATAAGAGAACTTATAAGCAATGGTTGCGATGCAGTAAATAAATACAAAAAACTAATTTCATTAGGTGAAGCTAAAGGTAATACTGATGAAAATTATAAAATAAAAGTATCTATAGATAAAGAAAATTCAGCACTTATATTTGAAGACAATGGTATAGGTATGACTGCTGAAGAAGTAGAAAAATATATAAATCAAGTTGCATTCTCAGGTGCAGAAGATTTCTTCAACACATATAAAGATAAAATGAATGAAGAAAATGATATAATAGGACACTTTGGATTAGGATTCTATTCTTCTTTTATGGTATCTAAAAAAGTACAAATAGATACACTATCGTATAAAGAAAATGCAACACCAGTAAGATGGGTAAGTGAAGATGGATTAGAATTTGAATTGACACAATCAGATAATAGAGAGACAAGAGGAACAACAATTACATTATTCTTAGCAGATGATAGTAAAGAGTTCCTAGAAGAATACACAGTAAGAAATATAATAGATAAATATTGTTCATTCTTGCCAGTTGATATATATTTAGAAACTATAAAAACAGAAGAAACAAAAGAAGATGAAGTAGTAGATACAACACCTATAAATGATACAAATCCATTATGGCTAAAAGCTCCAAAGGATTGTACGGATGAAGAATATAAAGAGTTCTATAGAAAAGTATTTAAGACTTTTGATGAACCGTTATTCTGGATACACTTAAATGTAGATTATCCATTTAATTTAAAAGGAATATTATATTTCCCTAAATTAAAAAATGAATTTGAGCTTATAGAAGGTAAGGTTAAATTATACAATAACCAAGTATTCGTAGCAGATAATATAAAAGAAGTTATACCAGAATTCTTACTATTATTAAAAGGTGTAATAGACTGCCCAGATTTACCTTTAAATGTTTCTAGAAGTTTCTTACAAAATGATAGAGATGTAAGTAAAATTTCTAAACATATAGTTAAAAAGGTTGCAGATAAATTAAAATCATTATATAAAAATGAAAGAGAAAATTATGAAAAGTTCTGGGATGATATACAAGTATTTATTAAGTTTGGATGCTTAAAAGATGAAAGCTTCTATGATAAGGTAAAAGATAGTATATTATTCAAAACTATAAACTCACAATATATAACTCTTAATGATTACTTAGAAAATTGTAAAGAAAAACATGAAAACAAGGTATTCTATGTAAGTAATGAAGAGCAACAATCACAATATATAAAGCTATTTAAAGATTATGGATTAGATGCAGTTATATTAGATTCTACAATAGATAATCATTTTATATCTATGATAGAATTTAAAAATCAAGGCGTACACTTTAATAGAATAGACGCAGATTTATCTGATATATTAAAGGAAAATGATAATGAAGATAATAAAGAAATAAAAACTGATATAGAAAACCTATTTAAAGATGTTATAGGCGATAGAATAAATAATTATTCAGTAGAAAGCCTAAAGAGTGAAGATACACCAGCTATTATATTAATTTCAGAACAATCTAGAAGAATGGCTGAAATGCGATCTCAATTCGCAGGAATGGACTTTGGTATGAGTTTTGAAGAAGAAAAGACTTTAGTTATAAATAATAATAGTTCTATAGTTAAAAAATTAGTTTCATTAAAAGATGATGAAAGTAAAAAAGAACAAATATCATTAATTTGTAATCAAATAGTAGATATAGCTTTATTATCTAATAAAGAATTAGATTCTAAACAATTAGATGAATTTATAAAGAGAAATAATCAACTTATGAGTATGGTAATTTCATTATAAAATATTATAAATTTATAGAATTAAATAGTAGGAATAAGATAAGATATGTGTTTATTTTGAAGTAATTTATAGTATAATATAAACATAAAGAAATAAAAAAAGAAATTACAGTCTTGTGGAATAGAGTGTGGTTTCTATATAAATAAAAAATTATTTTTTGATGAACTTAATCTTTACATCAAGTTCAAAACCACTCTTTCTATTGCGACTAGAAGAGTGGTTTTTTATTTTATCATATATGTAATTGGTAATTAAACCAATAGTACATATTATACCTAAGATAAATTTTATTGTCAGTTCCATATAGCTTACACCTCCTTCCTACTTACTGTAGGAACTTGGGTTATATGAAACCACCACTCTCAGACTGTAATTTCTATTGTATTATATCATAAGGTAAAAATTTATACTAATAAATTTAAGTTTATATAAATTTTTAATAATAAATGTATTGACCCTAACATTGTGTAATACCTTAATATAAACTCAGGAGGTGGAAATAATGTATAAAATAAATGAAGTATCAAAACTAACTGGTGTAAGTATAAGAATGTTACATCATTACGATAAAATAAGACTCTTAGAACCGAGTAAAAGAACAGATTCAAATTATAGAATGTATAATGATGATGACATAGCAAGACTTTATCAAATATTGCTGTTTAAAGAATTAGAATTTCCCCTTCAAGAAATAAAGCAAATATTAGATGATAAAGACTTTAATAGAGAGGAAGTTTTAAAAGCTCAACGTAATCTTATATTTGAAAAGAAACAAAGACTAGAGAGAATACTAGAATCAATAGATGATACTATTGAAAGTTTAGGAGGCAATGTTATGAGTAAAGATAATTTTAAAGCATTTGGTTATGAAGAAGTAAAAAAACATCAAGAAAAATACAAAGAAGAAACAGAAAAGAGATACGGAAATAGCGATGCTTATAAAGAAAGCCAAGAAAAAACATCAAAATATTCTAAAAATGATTGGGAAAATATCATGGGAGAAGCTAGTGTTATATATGAAGAACTAGCAAAGTTAAGGGACAAAGTCTATCAGATAAACTAGTTCAAGATTTAGTTGAACAGTGGAGAAATCATATAAGTGCTAATTTCTATAACTGTACTATAGAAATATTTAGAGGTCTTGCTCTTATGTATGTAGCGGATGAAAGATTTACTAAAAATATTGATAAGTATGGAGAAGGATTAGCTCAGTTTATGAGTGATGCAATGAATATATATTGTGATAATAATGGATAATAAATAATGGAAAAACCTCAGTAAATGAATTTATTGAGGTTTTTATAATTATAGAAATATGTAAAATTATGATATAATCTAGTTTAAAAGAAATTATAGTTTACTTATGTAGTAAAATAAAAAAGCAACTCTCGCCAAAGAGTAATTTTGAACTTGATATAAAAAATAAAGTTTAAAAAATCCAAATAATCAATGGGGAGTAATACCCTAAATACATAGACTGTAATTTCTTTTTATATTATTATTACATCAGAATATCAATTCAAATAAGCTAAATCCTATTTAATAAACTAAAGATAATTTCAAAAATATTAATAAATATACTAATTTAACTTAGTTTTATTAAAATTAGTATATAAAATATAACAAGGAGCTAAATAATGGGGAATATATTACTTTTAGAAGATGACAAATCTCTAAACAGAGGAATCAGTTTCAAGCTAAAAAAAGAAGGATATAATGTATGTACAGCTTTTAACATAAAAGAAGCTAAAGATGTTTTTGAAAATAATAAAGTAGATTTAATAATTTCAGATGTTGGACTTCCTGACGGAAGTGGATTTGATTTTTGTGAAGAAATAAGAAAAATCAGTAATGTACATATAATAATGCTAACTGCACTAGACCAAGAAATAGATATAGTAGCAGGATATGACATTGGAGCAGATGATTATATAACAAAACCATTTAGTTTAATAGTGCTAATATCAAAAGTTAATGCATTCATGAGAAGAATCGGAAATACAATAATAGAAAATATAATATTTTGTGATAAATTAAAATTTGATTATGTAGAAAATAAATTAACTAAAGATAAAGAAGAGATACTTCTAAGTAAAAATGAAGGAAAATTATTAAAATACTTAATGGAAAATTCAAGTCAAACGGTTACAAAGGAGAAATTAATGGAAGCTCTTTGGGATATTGATGGAAACTTTGTTGATGAAAATACAGTAGCAGTTAATATAAGAAGACTTAGACAAAAGGTAGAGGATAATCCATCTGAGCCAGAATATATAAAAAATATAAGAGGTGTGGGATATACCTTTGCAAAGAGGTGTATAAAAAAATGATAAATATAATAAGAAAAGAACCTGTAATAAAAAAATCAATATTTATAATGATGATGAGCATAATAGTTATATTTAGCATTTTCACAGTATTTCAATACAATAACTTAAAGAATATATATTTAGAGCAAGAAAATATAAACAAAAGAGTAGTAGGAATACTAGTAAATAAATATCCTCAACAAGAGGTAGATATAGTTAAATCCATATATAAACAAGATAATCGATATTTAGACTTAGGAGCAAAAACTTTAGACAAGTATGGATATGATAATAACTATAATATGTATGAAAATGTAAATTTCAAAGAACATTTGAAATATTTCCTGGTAAATAATTTAACTGTTTTTGTAATAATAATTATTCTAGTGTCATTTATAGTATTTAACTTTACTAAATATATGTATAACCGATTATTAAAAGTAAATAGTGATATAGAAAATATAATAAATAATAAATATATAGCACAGGAAGAATTTAAAGAAGAGGGTGTAGTTAACAGAATATATACAGATTTAAATAAGTTATCAAGAAGTTTGAATTTGAAAATAAGTAGTTTAGATAAAGAAAAGGAAAGCATAAAAGAATTAGTAACAGATATATCACATCAATTAAAAACACCACTAGCATCATTAAAATTATATAATACATTATTAATAGAAGAAGAACTTGATGATGAGGATAGAATTGAGTTTTTAAAGACGAATGAAATGTCTATTAATAAATTACATAATCTCATAGATTCATTAGTTAATATATCTAGGCTAGAAGCAAGCATGATAAACATTAAAATAGAAAATAAAAGTATAAAACAAACTTTGATAAAAGCTATAAATAGCACAGTACCCAAAGCTAATCAAAAAAATATAAATATAAATATAGAGGATTTTGAAGATATAGAAATTCCTCATGATACAAAATGGACAGAAGAAAGTATATTCAATGTATTAGAAAATGCAGTTAAATATAGCTCTGAAAATAAAGATATAAATGTACAAGTTTCAGAAACTATAAACTTTATAAGGATAGATATTAAAGATAATGGTATTGGAATTGATAAGTCGGAGTACAACAATATATTTAAAAGATTTTATAGAAGTGAAAAAGTTGATGATATTGAAGGTTCAGGGATAGGTCTTTATTTAAGTAGGAAGATACTAGAGAAACAAGGTGGAAACATTATAGTATCATCACAAAAAGAACAAGGAAGTAAATTTTCTTTATTCCTTACAAAAGTGTAAGACTAGTTGTAAGTGATTTGAAAGACTTAGGTTGTATTATTAAAGTATAAATAATACAGATAAGGGGAAAAGAAAAATGAATATATTAAAAACTAGTAATTTAAAGAAATATTATGGAAATGGTGAAAATTTAGTTAAAGCAATAGACAATGCCAATATAGATATAAAAGAAGGTGAGTTTGTAGCTATAGTTGGTAAATCAGGATCTGGAAAAAGTACATTACTTCATATGATGGGTGGACTTGATAATCCAACAGAAGGAAAGGTATACATAAACGATAAAGATATATTCTCTCTGAAAGAAGAGGAACTAGCTATATTTAGAAGAAGAAATATAGGGTTTATATTCCAAAATTTCAATCTAATACCATCACTTAATGTATGGGAGAATATAACGCTTCCTGTAGGGCTTGATGGAAAAGAAATTAATAAGCCATTTGTAACTGATATTATAAATTCTTTAGGTTTAGAAAGTAAAGTAGATGCACTACCGAATACATTATCAGGTGGGCAACAACAAAGAGTTGCTATAGCTCGTGCATTAGTAGCAAGACCTGCAATAATACTTGCAGATGAGCCAACAGGAAATCTAGATTCTAAAACTTCTGATGAAGTTATGAGCTTATTAAAAACTATGATAAAAAAATACAATCAAACATTAGTAATGATAACTCATGATGAAACAATTGCTCAAATGGCTGATAGAGTAATATATATAGAAGATGGTAAAGTAGTAAAGGGTGGTGTTACAAATGATTAATATCACTAAAATAGCTAAAAATAATATAAAATACAACAAATCAAAAAGTATATTAATTATTTTAACTATATTTTTAGCAACTACATTATTATCATCAGTAGCAATGGTTGGATTAGATTGGACTGAAGTAAATAAAAGAAATGTAATACAGTATTATGGAAGTTATCATGGATTGTATGGAAGAGTTGATGAAACTAAATATGAAAAAATCAAATCTCATGCAGATATAGATTCAACAGGAATAATAAATGGAATTGGTTCTATGAAAGAATATGAAGATGAAACTAAAATAGCATTAGCTTATGTTGATGAAAATGCATTTAAATTTAATGCATTTAAATTAGTAGATGGTAAGCTACCTGTTAATAAAAATGAAATAGCTATAGATGATATGGCTCTAAAAAAATTGGGATATGAAGAAAAATTAAATCAAACAATAGAAATAGAATATGAAGATTATGCAAGTGGCGAAATAGTAATAAAAGATTTTATAGTAACAGGAATAACCAAATCAAGTGAAAGTGCACAAGTAAAAAAATCATACTCAATAATAGTATCTAATGACTATATGAACAGTACTAGAGATATGTCTAAAGAAAACTTTAATGTATTCTTCACTTTAAAAAATGGAGATAACATGTATGCTGATGATATGGAAATGATGATAGGCGAAATTGGAGAAAACTTTGGTATAAAAAAAGTTTACACAGCAGTAAATGAAAATTACATAAATTTATCAAAGCCAGATCCTTCTGTTATAACATCAATTGTAGTTATATGCTTAGTTATAATACTTTCTAGTATACTTGTAATATACAATATATTCTATTTATCAATAATAACTAAAGTTCAAGAATTTGGGAAGTTAAGAGCGATAGGTACTACTAAAAAACAAATTAAAAAAATAATTTTAAAAGAAGGTATGTATCTATCTGTAATAGCTATACCTCTTGGGTTAGTGGCAGGGTACATTATAAGTGAAGTAATAGCAAAATATTTATTATTATCAGATGTTAGTGTATCCAAATGGTTAACAGCTTTAGCAATAGGATTAATAAGTATAATAACTGTATATGTATCTTTAATAAAGCCTATGAAAGTAGCATCTAAAGTATCTATAGTAGAAGCGGTAAAATATAACGGAGAGTCAACTACTAAGAAAAAAACTAGAAAAGGTTATGATTATATAAATGTATCAAGACTTACAAAAGCCAACTTATCATCTAATAAAAAACGTACTTATGTGACACTCTTATCACTTACATTAAGTGGAATACTATATATAGTGGTATCTTGTGCATTGAGTAGTATGGACGCAGAAAAAATGGCAAAACTTCATTCCTCGCATGATATAGTGATAAGATTAGATAATTATACTTTTGGAGATAAAACTAGTCCAAATACAGAGCTTAATATATTACAAAAGAAAAATTTACTGAGTGATGAATTTATAAATGAATTAAAAAAAATTAATGGTGTAAAGGATGTAGAAGTCACATCAAATATGATAAAATCAGAAATTCTAAATCTAGAACTAGAAGAAGATTTTTATGATATTATTGGAATAGATGAAAGTGCTGAAAATGATTTGGAAGATATGGAGTTATATCTACAAGATGGAGAAATAGACTTAGAAAAATTAAAATCTGGCGAAGAAATGATATTAAACTTTTCAATGTATGCAGATATGTATGATATAAAAGTAGGAGATATTTTATCTTTTGAATTGTATGATGGAGAAGATATTATAAAAAAAGATTTTAAAATTCAAGCTATAACAGATGGACCGGGAGTATTCGTAATACATAATAATATAATGGATAAGCTAGTTAAAACAAATACAAGACATAGTATTGGATTGACTATAGAGAAAAATGCTTATAATGAAGTAAAAGCATATGTAGAATCCCTTGTAAAAGCAAATGAAAATTTAAATGGTAGCTATATAGATGTAGAAATAGCATCTAGTGAATTAGCTATAAAAATAACTAAGATTATGGGATATAGCTTAGTTGTATTAATAGGAGTTATAGGATTTATAAATCTAATAAACTCTATGATAACAAGTATAATAACAAGAAAAAAAGAATTAGGTATGTTACAAGCAATAGGGCTTACTAATAAACAATTAGTACAAATGCTAAATAAAGAAGCAATGTTTTACACATCATTTATGTTAATAGGCTCATTAACAATAGGAAATATAATAGGATATAGTGCAGTTCAAGCTATGAGAAAATCAGGAATGTCTTATGCAGTATATGTTCTTCCTATTAATCAAATGATAATAATGATTGTATGTATAGTATTAGCCCAATTTATTTTAACTTATTTAATAAGTAAAAACTTTAATAAAGAATCTCTAATAGATAGAGTTAGATATAGTGAATAAAATTATATTTACTTAATAAATGCCTACAAGTACTGATTGTATTTGTAGGCATTTTATTTATTTTATACTAATAAAAAGTTTATATGTAAAAATCCTTCTTTAACTCCATCAATTTGAACTTCTGTTATTTTACAATTTCTAACTTCTCCATTTAGATTAACTTCAACTATCTTATCTCCACCATTGGCATCTAAATATCTTTGAAATTCAGTTTTATGAATTTCTATAGGTATACTATTATCTAATTTATTTCCATAAATAACAGCAGGTATATAACCTCTGCTTCTTATAGCTTTAGTTTTTTCATTTAAATCTCTGTTTAGTGCGTTTAGCATATTTTTTATCCCCCTTATAATCTATAAAAATTTAAGGCTTGTTTACCCATAATAAATAATATTTAAATAAGCATCTAATTATTCATAAAAAATAAAAATAATTTATCTGATAGGCTATGTTAGCTAACTTTGTGTTATAAATGCTAGTAATAATGTTTATCTTATAAATTAATTTTTAATGTAATTATAAAGATATTGAAATTACTATATTTAAAAATCAACTATCACAGACAAAGCTAACAGCGCCATCTGATAATTTTAACTTAGTATAGATAGATTAAAAATGAATAAAATAACAACGATATATACATTTTAAAAAAAGGATGTGGGATAATGTTCAAGCCTAAACGAGTTTTATTTGAAAAGGGTACTTTAGATACAGAAGTTGGACAAAATATATATAATATGATAAAAGATGATAAGAACATAGAAGTAATAAAGTTAACATCAAATAAAATTAAAGGAAATATACCTGGAGAAAATTTATTTGAACAGTATCGAGAAGGAAAAGAAACAATGGTAGTAAGTTATAAAAAAAGCTTAAAATTTCAGACATGTAAGCCTTCAGCTAATTATCAATTACCATTAGTTTCTGGTTGTATGGGAAGATGTGAATACTGTTATTTAAATACACAACTAGGAGATAAGCCGTTTGTGAGGGTTTTTGTTAATACTGATGATATTTTAGAACAAGCAAAAAAATATATAGATGAAAGGTCTCCACATATTACAATATTTGAAGGTGCAGCCACATCAGACCCTATACCTATAGAACCATATACACATTCATTAAAAAAGACTATAGAGTTTTTGGGTAAAGAAGAAAAAGGAAGATTTAGGTTTGTAACTAAATTTAATGATATAGATACGTTGCTTGATGCAAAACATAATAATCATACGGAAATAAGATTTAGTATAAATACACAAAGAGTTATTGATGAGTATGAACATCACACTGCATCAGCTAATAAAAGAATAGAAGCAGCTGTTAAAGTAGGCAAAGCTGGATATCAGATAGGATTTATAATAGCACCAGTATTTTTATATGAAAATTGGAAAGAGGAATATAAACATTTAATACAAAGTATAAAAGAAAAATTACCAGAAGATTTTAATGAAAAAATCATATTTGAAGTTATATCACATAGGTATACAAGTAGGGCAAAAAATAGAATACTAGAAATATTTCCAGAAACAACATTACCTATGAATGATGAAGATAGAAAGTTTAAATATGGTCAATTTGGATATGGAAAATACTTATATAATAAAGAAGATTTAACAGATATGAAGGAATTTTTTATGGAGAATTTAAAAAGTATATTTCCAAATAGTATAGTGAAATACATAATTTAATATCCATAATCAAAAGTGGAAAAATTAAAACTATAGTAATAATATATTAAAATTTATATATACTTTATTGATATGATTAAATCAATATTGGAGGAATATAAATGATAATGTATTTAAGAAATAATGGATATAAAAAAGGTAATCAAAGTAATATTCCTAATGTTTTTGCATTTACTATGATAAGAAACTTTTTAAATGATAAAAGCTATGAAGAAATGAGAAGGGAGTATTTTATTAGAGACCTAACTCCAAACGAAGTAAATCAAAGTATGAGAGATATAAAATGGCTATTTAGAGAATATAAAGGACTAGATGTTATAACAATTGAAAATAAAAAAGGTGACATAACGAAGTTTATATTATAAATGAGACCCTCTTGATGAGGGTCTTTATTTATAGTAATTTACAATATAATTGTATAAATAGAATATGGAAATTATAATATTATTTGCTTAAAATAAAAATTATCTGGAAACAATTATATAAACAAAATTGTAAATTGTAGGAGAGTTTATAATGATAGGATTAATATCGGATACACATGGTTTACTAAGAGAAGAAGTAGTGTATAATTTAAGTAACTGTAACTTAATAATACATACAGGTGATATAGGTAAATTTGAAGTTATAGAAAATTTAGAGAAAATAGCTAAGGTAGAATTCATAAGAGGAAATTGCGATAAAGATAAAAATATAGCAAAAGAAGATAAAATAATAGACGTATATAATATAAGAATATACTTAGTTCATGATATATCAAAAGTGAATATAGACTTAAAAGAAGAAAATGTAGATATTGTTGTATATGGTCATTCTCATAAAAGTAATATATATGAGGATAAAGGTATACTTTATATAAATCCTGGGTCAGTTGGACCACGAAGATTTAATCTACCTATATCTATGGCAAAGCTTAAGATATTAGATAATGAACGCTATTATGACTCATTAAAATTAATTGATAAAAATATTTATAGATATAAATGCTATGAAGTAGAATTTATACCTATAGTAATATAAATATTATATTTATATACTAGAAAGGAATGTTTATGTTTGGATATGTAAAAATAAACAAAATGGATTTAACTTTTAGAGAATATGAACATTATAGAGGTTATTATTGTGGTTTATGTAAGTATTTAAAAGATAATCATGGTGAAATATCTAGATTATCTTTAAATTATGATATAACATTCTTGATATTAATATTAACAGCAGTATATAAACCAAAATCTACTATAATAGAGGAAGGGTGTATAACAAATCCATTTAAAAAGAAAAAAAAGATAATAAATGAAATAACCGAATATGCAGCAAGTATGAATGTACTTTTAACATATTATAAATTAGAAGATAATTTAAAAGATGATAATGGATTAAAAGATAAAGTTGCATATACTATATACAAAGGAAGATTAAAATCTGCTTATGAAAAATATCCTAAAAAAGCTGAATTTATAAAAGGTCAATTAGAAACACTATATAATCTAGAACAAGAAAACAATACTAATATTGATTTAGTGTCAAATACATTTGGAAACTTAATGGCAGAGATATTTGCATATAAAGAAGATGAATTTGAAAAGGACTTAAGGCAGATTGGATTTAACATAGGCAAATATATATACTTATTAGATGCCTATGAGGATTTAGAGAAAGATTATAAAAAAGGTAGGTATAATCCTTTTATAGGGTACATAGACAGAAGAGAAGAGTTAAAAGTACGAGTAGATAAATTAATAAGTATGACATTGGGAATGGTAGGTAGAAGAATCGATAACTTAAATCTAAAAACTAATACAGCAATAATAGAGAATATCGTATATTCAGGAGTATACCTAAGATATCAAAATATATTAGAGGAGGGTATTAAATAAATGTATAGTAATGTATATGATAATAAATTTATAAATATAAAGGAACTTATTGATAATAGTGAGTTTGAGAAAGCTTACAATGCTTTAAAAAGTATAAGTGAAAGATGTTCTAAATGGTACTATCTAAATTCATTATCTGCTATGAATTTGGGATATTATGAAGAAGGTGAAGAGAGTATAACAAAAGCTTCAGAGATGGATCCTGAAAATAAGGACTATAAAGCTCTTTTAGAAAGTTATAACTTTTATAGAGATGATTATAGGGATAGATCTTATAACTATAATAGAAGAAGACGTTCTGACTTAGGTGGATGTTGTTGCTGCTGTTGTGATGATTGTTGTTGTTGCTTAGGTGATGATTGTTGTGATGATTTTATGACACTATGGTGTTTAGATTCATGTTGTGAATGCTTCGGTGGAGATTTAGTGAGTTGTTTCTAAGGGTGATTTAATGAGTAGAAAAATAGCCTATAGTGGGATACTATTAGCGATAAACTTGATTTTATTGTTACTAATAAATGTTATACCGATTAACACATTATTTCTTATGGGCTTAGCATCACTTCCAATAGCTATAATAATAATGGAATATGGTCCTAAGAGTGGTTTTGTTTTTTATATAGCATCAGTTATTTTAGGTTTTATAGTAATTAATAGTAAATTTCAATGGGTATTAAACACTTTTACATTTGGAATATACGGTTTGATAAAATATATTATTGAAAGAGATAGACCTGTATATATAGAGTATTTTCTTAAAATATTATTTGCTAATGTAGCAATTTTAATAGTGTACTTTATATTAAAGCCATTTGTTTATATACCTGTAAATTTATTTACAGTATTAATTTTTGAAGTATTATTCATTGTATATGATAATATATATAGTTTATTTATAGAATATTACAACACAAGACTAAGAAAAATAATAAAACAAATATAATAAAAAGAGATATGAGTTATTATTTATATGTTATAATTCATATCTCTTTTTATTATTTATTTTAATTTAAAGTAATCTTTTTGTTGATTGCTTATAGCTTTCTCACATTTACCACATGCGTAGTAAGTCTCTCCTAAATCAAATTTATTTGAGTCTTTATTATAAATTAAGTTTCTTTTATCTATTATACCTGTACTTCTTAGGTCATTTTTACAGTTTATACAAGTAGTGATATTACATAAAGCCTCTAAGTCCTTAGGAGTAGTATTTTCAATTAAAGAGTTACAGTTGCAACAAATTACAGAATTAAGGTCTTCTTTAGCGATTTCTACTGGTTTATTTTCCTCAGGTGAAAACTTAAATATCTTGTTTTCACAAACTATATAACCAACTTCAAAAATATTTGATTTACACTTTTTACATATTACAGAAGGTATATTAATATCTTTATTTTTTGTTTTTATATTCGTTTTATCATTTTTGTTATTTTTAGATATTTCTTTATTTGGATTTTTTAAATTACTAAAGTAATCAGAAAGATCTTTATAGTTGTTTTGTCTTGCTACGTAAACCAGATGGTCATAAATAGTAGCAAATTCTTTATTTCTAGACTTCGCGTTGATATCTATAAGGTTATTGTCTATAGCATATTTTACTATAGAAATATAGTTGTATTTAGTTGCAAAAAACAGAACGAGTTCATCAAATATTCCTGAATTAACTTTATCTAAAAACTCTATCCATAAATCCGGTGATTCTAAATATAAATTTTTACTTAAAGTATCTAAATCTTTTTTTACACTAGATTTCATTATACATCCCTCCATTAGTAATTAAAAAAGGAGTACCTCAAGGTAATTAATTTAAATGAGATAATCCTTTTTATTATAATTATATGTCAAGTATATCTACATTTGGTGATAAAGAATAAATGATATCTTTTCTTTCAACTATTATTTGACTAGTTTTTGAAATAACAGGATCACTTGCAATATGAGATAAAAGTTCTTTAGTTGGATTTATAGCAATTGGATTCCCAACTCTTCTTAACATATTAATATCTCCATTAGTGTCACCATATGCATAGGATTTATTTAAATCAATATCATACTTTTCTACAAAACTATCTATAGCAGTATTCTTACTTCTTGAATCCCACATAGGTATAACCGTACCATTGAACATTTCATTTTCAAAAAGATAGTTACTTCCGATACAATCAGTTACATTATATTTTTTAGCCATTTTTTCGACTAAAAAACCTGGACTTCCAGATATGAAAATTACAATATGATTATTATCTAAATGCCATTTTATTCTTGAACGAGTATATTTATATACTCTATCAGATTTTAACTTTATTACTTGATCGCTAGTAAAATCTATACAAGTTTTATCTAATCCGATTAAGGATTTTACATATAGATCACATATTTCATCTAAGTAATCATCATAGTGGCCTTGTCTCTTATCCCAGTCCATAAAAGTATCTCTAGCATGCTCAAACCATGCTTTTTGGTCGATTATATCATATTTAATTAATTTTTTAAAATGTTCAACCATAAGAGAATCTCTATAAAGAGTACCGTCTATATCAAAAAAAGCTGCTATTTTTCCCATAAAATCACCTCGATTAACCGTTTATTTTATTATATTATAAAAAATGGATGAGTTGTAAAATTATATAAAATAATTTAGAATTATTTTTATTATTTAATGAAAGTATAGTTAGTTTATAGTATATTCAAAAACATGTGTCTTAATTATGATTAATTCGTTAAATTGAAGAAAATAATAAAGGTATATATGATAATAAGGATGTGATTTAATGAAATTTAATTTTGCAAAGGTTACAAACTCAAGGCTTATGGGGACAATGGGACTTTTAATAAATTGGGAAGATAAACAGGATAAAATAGTACAGTACTTTTTACTAGATGCAGAAGGTCTTGGATTAGCTGATTATGTTAGCTTAAAAAATCCTACAAAAGATGAAGCACATAGAGAAGAAGAAAGACTTATGGGTGGATTAGGATCAGATAGAATAAGAATATCTGAAGATGAGGCCTTATTTTTGGTTAAATATTTTGGTAATAAAAATTCATATTATGAAAAACCTCTTCCAGGTGAAGTTGAGGAGTACATAGATATTATAAATAAATATGAAACTAACTTAAATATAGAAGATATATATATGAAGATATGTAAACCTATAAAAGATGAGGTAGAATTTATAAACTATATGACTATGAGGTTTATAGCTTGGGATAGAGAAAGCCTAAGATATTTCTCTAGTAGTGAAGAAATAGCAAACATGCATATAACAAATATAAATGGAACATTATTAAAAAATACTGTAATACCTAAAGGTAATAAAAGATATATAAGTGAAGCTTTATATGAAGATAATGATGGATATTATACATCTAAGATAGCTTTTAGTATAGAAGAAAATCAAGATAGATTTAAAATAAGCTCTATGGTTGTAACTGATAAAGAGCCTATATTTGATTTTGAGGTTTTTGATGAGATATCTAAGCCTGAGTTTGTAAGTATTTACTCTATAAATAGAGTAGATGAATTTCTAGATATATTTTATAAAGATAATCCATTTGTATTAAAAAGTGATATGGAAAATGGTACATTCTTTACAAGGTTTAATTTTAATAATGATCATGTTAAGGAGAATGTATATGTAATTAATAATGATATTAAAGCGATATACTATCAAATGGAAAATGAATTTTTCGTAGGAACTTATAGTGATAAAGATAGAAAGTATATAAATAAGATATTGCAGTGTAATTATAAAGAATATCTAGATATTAAAGAAGAGTTATACTTTGAAGAAAATGTATTATATGATTTTGTTGAATCAGAATCAAATGACTTCTATGATTTTTTAGATTAAGGTAAATTAAATAAAGCCATGAATGATTATTCATGGCTTTATTTTGTATTTATAATATTGGGGGAATATTATGAGGAATACATTTATATTATAGACAGACATAAATTTCTTATACTATCTATTATAAAAAAATTACATTTCTTCCTCATCAAATTCCTCCATATTTATAGGAGTCATTCCAGGCATCATCATATAAGGTGTCATAGGAGTCATTCCAGGCATCATCATGCAAGGCATAGGTTGCATTTGTCCACTCATCATCATCTGCATCATCATTTGCATCATATTAGGTGGAATTATTCCAGGCATCATAGGTTGCATTTGTTGTTGCATAATATCAATATACATATCGTCTTGATTATATTCCTCATCATACTCCTCGGAATCGATAGGATTTGGATACATAAAAGGATTATACATAAAAGGGTTCATATAAGTCATATATCCGCCCATTGTATTTGGATTCATTTGCATACCACTGGAGTTTACATACATCATAGGATCTATATAAGGTCTAGGGTATATATAGCTAGCATCCAAATCATCATTATATTGCTTATTTGAATACATATCAAAATTCATATTAAATTACACCTCCCAAAAGAATATACATAAATACTATAAATTTGCTTTAATAATATATATATTAGAAAAAATATTAATATGTGCATTTTATCTATTAATTAAAAAAACTCTATGTTAAATGGAAGAAAATAAATGACTTATTGAATATGAATATATAGTTTTATATGTATAATTAATAATATGAGGTGTATAGAAACTTATAAAAGCGTGATTCACACATAGTTATGAATCACGCTTTTATAAGTTTGATAGGTATACTATATTACATACTTAAATACACATAAAAAGTGAGTTAGAGTACCGAGCATTATAAATATATGGAATATTTCATGGAAACCTAAATATTTAGACTTTAGAAAATTTGGTTTAGTAGCATAAATTACAGCTCCTATAGTATAGAACACACCTCCGATTATAAGTAGTGATAAACCTTGTGTAGATAGAGCTATTTTTAGTGGACCCATTAGGAATACAGCTATCCATCCCATTAGTACATAAATACTTGTAGAAAGCCACCTAGGGCAATTAAACCAAATTAATTTAAAACTTATTCCAACTATGGCGATAGTTATTATTATACTGAATAAAACCCATCCGGTAACACCTTTAAGTGCAATTAAACAAAAAGGAGTATACGATCCAGCTATTAAAAGAAAAATCATAGCATGGTCTAACCTTCTTAAGAAACTAATAACCTTATCACTAGAAACGACTAAGTGATAAGTAGCAGAAGCAGCATATAAAAGAATCATGCTTATTCCGAAAATTATTACTGCTGTTAAAGCTATAGTAGAATGACCTTGTAAAGCTGTTTTTATTACTAATGCAAGTAATCCTATAAATGATAATATTGCACCAGCTAAGTGGGTAAAACCATTTACGGGTTCCCTAAGATAATTGTTCATAAAAGACCTCCCAAAATAAAATAAGTAAAGTATGTTTTTAGTTATTATTAAAAAAGTTTGAGTTTTTGAATAGTATTATACTAATATTATACTCTCTATGTACAAAATCAGATATATTCTTAAAGAAAATTTAACAATTATTTTTATTTATATTATTATGAATAAAATATAAAATTATAAACATAGAATATAAACTTATTAATCAATAGTAAGCCAGGATATATGAAGTACTTTACTTTATTTATTAAAAAAATAAAAAAATAATTTAAAAAAGTGTTGACGATATAATTTTTAGATGGTATAGTTATACTTGTCCTTAAGGAAAGGGCAAAACAAAAGAAAAAACTTTAAAAAATAAGTTGACAAAGAAAAATAACTTTGATAAACTTAAGAAAGTTAAAAAATAGCGTCGACACAGTCGCTTAAGAAATGAACTTTGAAAATTAAACAGTAGGTTAATTTATAGAATTGAAACTAACAAACCAAGCCAGATATTCAGATAATGATAGTCTGAGCAGGTAACAACTTTTATTTGAGAGTTTGATCCTGGCTCAGGATGAACGCTGGCGGCGTGCCTAACACATGCAAGTCGAGCGATCTTCTTCGGAAGAGAGCGGCGGACGGGTGAGTAACGCGTGGGTAACCTGCCCTGTACACACGGATAACATACCGAAAGGTATGCTAATACGAGATAATATGCTTTTATCGCATGGTAGAAGTATCAAAGCTCCGGCGGTACAGGATGGACCCGCGTCTGATTAGCTAGTTGGTAAGGTAACGGCTTACCAAGGCGACGATCAGTAGCCGACCTGAGAGGGTGATCGGCCACATTGGAACTGAGACACGGTCCAAACTCCTACGGGAGGCAGCAGTGGGGAATATTGCACAATGGGCGAAAGCCTGATGCAGCAACGCCGCGTGAGCGATGAAGGCCTTCGGGTCGTAAAGCTCTGTCCTCAAGGAAGATAATGACGGTACTTGAGGAGGAAGCCCCGGCTAACTACGTGCCAGCAGCCGCGGTAATACGTAGGGGGCTAGCGTTATCCGGAATTACTGGGCGTAAAGGGTGCGTAGGTGGTTTCTTAAGTCAGAGGTGAAAGGCTACGGCTCAACCGTAGTAAGCCTTTGAAACTGGGAAACTTGAGTGCAGGAGAGGAGAGTGGAATTCCTAGTGTAGCGGTGAAATGCGTAGATATTAGGAGGAACACCAGTTGCGAAGGCGGCTCTCTGGACTGTAACTGACACTGAGGCACGAAAGCGTGGGGAGCAAACAGGATTAGATACCCTGGTAGTCCACGCCGTAAACGATGAGTACTAGCTGTCGGAGGTTACCCCCTTCGGTGGCGCAGCTAACGCATTAAGTACTCCGCCTGGGAAGTACGCTCGCAAGAGTGAAACTCAAAGGAATTGACGGGGACCCGCACAAGTAGCGGAGCATGTGGTTTAATTCGAAGCAACGCGAAGAACCTTACCTAAGCTTGACATCCTTTTGACCGATGCCTAATCGCATCTTTCCCTTCGGGGACAGAAGTGACAGGTGGTGCATGGTTGTCGTCAGCTCGTGTCGTGAGATGTTGGGTTAAGTCCCGCAACGAGCGCAACCCTTGCCTTTAGTTGCCAGCATTAAGTTGGGCACTCTAGAGGGACTGCCAGGGATAACCTGGAGGAAGGTGGGGATGACGTCAAATCATCATGCCCCTTATGCTTAGGGCTACACACGTGCTACAATGGGTGGTACAGAGGGCAGCCAAGTCGTGAGGCGGAGCTAATCCCTTAAAGCCATTCTCAGTTCGGATTGTAGGCTGAAACTCGCCTACATGAAGCTGGAGTTACTAGTAATCGCAGATCAGAATGCTGCGGTGAATGCGTTCCCGGGTCTTGTACACACCGCCCGTCACACCACGGGAGTTGGGGGCGCCCGAAGCCGGATTGCTAACCTTTTGGAAGCGTCCGTCGAAGGTGAAATCAATAACTGGGGTGAAGTCGTAACAAGGTAGCCGTATCGGAAGGTGCGGCTGGATCACCTCCTTTCTAAGGAGAATTGCCTACTGTTTAATTTTGAGGGTTCATTCCTCAATGTTAGTACCTTGAAAACTGCATAACATTTAGTGATATGACATCATTTTAAACATATACAGACAAGAAAAGTCTTTAAAATAACAACTTTAAGCACA
>NZ_LT629862.1:0-25969 GCF_900106845.1 Romboutsia timonensis | reverse complement strand
TAAATGATATGCAGTTTTCAGAGTATTAACTCTAAAACTTATGCGGGTGTAGCTCAATGGTAGAGTTCCGGCCTTCCAAGCCGGCTGTGAGGGTTCGATCCCCTTCACCCGCTCCAATTTAAATAAGATTATGTGGTTATTATAGCAAAGAGGATACACCTGTTCCCATACCGAACACAGAAGTTAAGCTCTTTAGCGGCAATGGTACTTGGTGGGCAACCGCCTGGGAGAGTAGCACGTAGCCACGTAGTCTTTTTTTTATACAAAAAAATAATTAAATTATAAAAATAGATGGTTAAATTTACAAAGAAGAGATAGTAGTGCTATACTATATGAGTGAATATAAATAATTAATTAGCTTGGAGGTTGGGCATGAATATAGGTGTTATAGGGATAAATCATAATCTAGCTCCAATCAATATAAGAGAACATGTTTCTTTTACGGATATACAAAAGATAGAGGCGATAAACTACTTCCTAGATAGAGATATAGAAGAGGTAGTAATACTTTCTACTTGTAATAGAAGTGAAATTTATATCCAGGCAAAGAACATAGATGAAAAAATTAAATTGGTAGAAGATTTTTATGAAGAATTTTTTAATGCAAAAGGTATAAAAGAATATTTATTTTCTAAAAAATATACTTCGGCAATAGAACATCTATTTAAAGTAGCATCGGGTCTAGATTCTATAGTTTTAGGTGAAGATCAGATACTTGGACAAGTGAAAGATGCACATGATTTCTCTATGCAACTTGGTTCTAGTAAAAAGATATTTAATAAATTATTTAGAGAAGCTGTAAATATAGCTAAAGATATAAAAAATACTACAAAAATATCGCATCAGCCTTTATCTATAAGCTATATAGGTATAAAATTTTTACAAAATAAAGTTGGTAATTTAGAAGGTAAAAAAGCTTTAGTTATAGGTATTGGTAAGATGAATAGGCTTACAATGAAGTACTTAGAAGAAGAAAAACTAGATACAATATATGTATCAAATAGAAGTCATGGAAAAGTAATAGAATTAGAAAGCGAATTTAAGAATATAGTTCCTATAAGATATGAAGACAGATATAAAGTGATGAATGATGTTGACATAGTAATCAGTGCTACTGCATCTCCACATATGATCATAAAATATGATGAAATGCCTGAAATTCAAAGAAAAATATTTATGATGGATATTGCACTTCCAAGAGATATAGATCCTAAGATAAATGAATTAGAGAATATAGAAGTATATGACATAGATAACTTAAAAGATATTCATGATAAGAATGATAAAAAGAGAAAAGAGCTAGCTAAAATAGGATATGAGATGATATCTGAAAAAATTATAGAGTTTACAGAATGGCTAGACTCAATCAAAATTGACCCTACAATTGAATCATTAAATGATAAATGTTTAGAGATTAGAGAAGATACATTAGAATACATATATAGAAAAACTAATCTTAACAATAGAGATAAAAAAATTATCGATAAGATGTTAACATCTGCATTAAAAAGATTAATAAGAGAACCGATAATAAATTTAAAGCAAACAAAGGATAAAGGTAAGAGAGAAGAGTATATAAAGTTAGTCGAAGAGTTGTTTGAACTTTAAAATTTAGGAGGACATATAGATGAAAAATGAAAAATCACTAAAGATATATGAAGAAGCAACTAAATACATACCAGGAGGGGTTAACAGTCCAGTAAGAGCTTTTAAATCAGTTGGATTAGACCCAATATTTATAGAAAGAGCTCATGGAAGTAGAATATATGATGTAGATGGAAATGAGTACATAGACTATATTTGTTCTTGGGGACCACTTATGTTAGGTCATAGTCCGAAGGAAATAGTAGAAGGAATAGAAGAAGTTGTATATAGGGGAACAAGCTATGGAGTACCAACTGCAATAGAAGTTGAAATGGCTAAATTAGTAGTAGAAGCTTATCCTGCAATAGATCAAGTTCGTATGGTAAATTCAGGAACAGAAGCTACTATGAGTGCATTAAGAGTAGCTAGAGCATATACAAATAGAAATAAAATATTAAAGTTTGAAGGATGTTATCATGGACATTCAGATGCACTATTAGTTAAATCTGGTTCAGGAACAATAACATATGGAGTTCCGACAAGTCCTGGTGTACCATCAGATGTTGTAAAAGATACTTTAGTATGTAGATATAACGACTTAGATGAAGTAAAAAATATATTTAAAGAGCAAGGTCATGAGATTGCAGCTGTAATAGTTGAAACTGTAGCAGGAAACATGGGAGTTGTTCCAGGAACAAAAGAATTCTTACAACTATTAAGAGATATAACTAAGGAATATGGAACTGTTTTAATATTTGATGAAGTAATAACTGGATTTAGATTAAATTATAATAGTTCAGTAGGATACTTTGGAATAAAACCAGATATGGCTTGTTTCGGAAAAATAATAGGGGCAGGTCTTCCAGTTGGAGCTTATGGAGGGACTAAAGAAATAATGAGCATGGTATCTCCAGTAGGGCCAGTTTATCAAGCAGGTACACTATCAGGAAATCCTCTAGCAATGTATATGGGGAAAAAGAATTTAGAAGTATTAAGAGACAATCCAAACATATATGAAGAGCTAGAAAGAAAAGCTATAAAATTAGAACAAGGACTAAAAGCTAATATAGAAAAGTTAGGATTAGATTATACAGTAAATAGAGCAGGTTCATTAGTTTGTTTATTCTTTGCAAAAGGACCTATAAACAACTATGATGATGTTAAAAAATGTGATGTTCCTAAATTTAATAAATATTTTGAAGAATTAATAAAAAGAGGAGTATTATTAGCTCCAACTCAATTTGAAGCTATGTTTTTATCAAATGCACATACAGATGAAGATATAGAATATACAATAAATGCAAGCTATGAAGCTTTAAAAGTTGCTCATAATATATAATTAGAATTTAAGAGGCTATCTAAAAATAGATTTATAGATATATTTTGACAGAAGTTATATCAAAAAATCTACTTTAGATAGTCACTTTAATTAATATGCTAAGGTGGGATGAAAATGAGTATATTAGAAAGTACAGTAAATAATATAGACTCTTTAGATAAGACTTCTATTGAACAAGCTAAAAAAAGACTAGATAGATTAATAAAGCCTCAAGGTAGTTTAGGTAAGATGGAAGATATTTGCATGCAATTAGCAGGAATACATAAAAGCAAATATTTTGATACATCTAAAAAAGTAGTTATAGCTTTTGGAGCAGATCATGGAGTTTATGAAGAAGGTGTAGCACCAGACCCTCAAAGTATAACATATATGCAATTACCAAACTTTACAAAAGGAATATGTGGAGTAGGTGTAATAAGTAAGTTTGTAGGAGCTGATGTGGTAGCTGTGGATATTGGTGTAAACTGTGACCATGAATTAGAAGGTGTACTTAATTACAAAATAAGAAAAGGTACATCAAATATGGCAAAGGGTCCGGCTATGACAAGAGAAGAGGCTATTAGATGTTTAGAAATAGGTATTGAAATGGCTGAGGATTCTATAAAAAAAGGATATAACTTAATAGGTATTGGAGAAATGGGTATATGCAATACTACACCAAGTAGCGCGATAATATCTGTAATAGATAATTGTGATCCAGAGGATGTAACTGGTATTGGAGCTGGATTAAAAAAAGAAAGAGTTAAATTTAAGGCAGATACAATAAGAAAATCTATAGAACTAAATAAACCAAATCCAGAAGATGCAATAGATATACTATCTAAAGTAGGTGGCTTTGAAATCGGTGGTATGGCTGGAGTTATACTAGGATGTAGTGCTAATAGAATACCTGTGGTTTTAGATGGATTTATATCTTATGCAGCTGCATTACTTGCATATAAGATCAATCCAAAAACTAGAGAATATATGATAGCATCACATTCATCAGCAGAGCCAGGAACACAGAGAGCTTTAAACATATTAAACTTAGAACCAGTTTTAAATATGGGAATGAGGTTAGGAGAAGGTAGTGGAGCAGCTCTTGCATTTAATATAATCGAGGCAGCAAATTACACATATGAAAATATGGCTACATTTGATGAAGTAGATATGGGTAGATAGTGTTTTAGTTAGGAGAAAAAAATGAGCAAAGTTATATTAGTAACAGGTGGAGCAAGATCTGGAAAAAGTAATTTTGCAGAGAAGCTATGTAAAGACCAAAATAATAATACTGCTTATATAGCAACATCGATTCCATTTGATGATGAAATGAAAGAGAGAGTTAAAAAGCATAAAGAAAGTAGACCGCAAAATTGGAAAACCTATGAAATATACAAAGATATATACACTATAATAAATGATATTTCAAAAGAACACAAAACAGTAATACTTGATTGTGTTACTTTATTGGTTAATAATTTAATGTTTACATACGAAATAGATATAGATAATTCGACACAAGATGAAATAAATGAATTAGAAAAATATATAAAAGAACAAGTTGAAAAATTACTTATAGAAATAAAAAAGACTAATTTATACTTTGTGATAGTTACAAATGAATTAGGATTAGGTGGAGTTTCTATAAATAAATTATCTAGAATATATACAGATATTATAGGAAGAATAAATCAACAAATAGCAACTCATAGTGATGAGGTATATTTTGTGGTAAGTGGAATTCCTATGAAGATAAAGGGATAGTTTATGAAAAGATTTATTTCTATACTTCAATTTATGACTAGGATACCAATAAATATAGATACTGGATTTGATGAAGAATTTCATAAAACCATAACATATTTTCCGTTAGTGGGACTGGTACTAGGGGTATTAATATATATTATAGGTTTAGTATCTGGCATATTTTTTGATTCATTCATAACATCAATAATAGTAACATTAGCATTAGTCATATTAACTGGTGGACTACATATAGATGGATTAGGAGATACTTTTGATGCTATATATAGTTATAGAGATAAAGAAAGAATGCTAGAAATTATGAAAGACTCTAGATTAGGTACAAATTCTCTTTTAGCTATTATATTTTTAATATTATTAAAAATAGGATTCATATATAGCATAATAAATAACAATCTACTTTGGACTGTAATATTTATGCCCGTAGTGGCAAGACTTGGAGTAATTGTTATGATGTATAAAACAGTAACTCCTAGAGAAAATGGAATGGGAAATTTATTTATAGGAAAAGTAAGTACATCAATGTTTACTATTGCTATACTATATACAATAATATTAATAATAGGAATATCAAAATTAATATTCTTAGCTTCAACGTTTGAAGCAATGATGTTAATAAGTACGATTATTATATTATTCGTATTTAATAATTTATTCAAAAAACATATATACAAAAAAATTGATGGAGTAACGGGTGATATACTAGGTTGTACAATAGAACTTGGAGAGCTTATATATTTATTTTGTATATATTTATTATTAATATAGCCTTCAATGAGGTGAAATATGGTAAAATTAATATTAGTTAGACATGCTCTAACAGTAGATAATCAAAAAAGTAGATTATCTGGACATATAGATAGCTATATAAGTGAAGAAGGAAAAGAGCAAATAGATAAGATTACAAATTACTTAAAGGATTTTGATATAGATAAAATTTACACTACAACATCTTCTAGAACTAAAGATACTGTAAAAAAATTATCTGAATTAAAATCTATAGAAATTATAGAAAAAGAAAGTTTAAAAGAAATAAGTTTTGGAGATTTTGAAGGATTAACTTTTGATGAAATAAAAGATAAATATCCTAAAGAATTTCAAGATATGATAGAAAAAGGATATGAGTACAAATATCCTAATGGAGAGAGTTTAATAGATTCATACAATAGAGTTTGTATTGAATTAGATAATATTATCTCTAATAATGATGATAGAACAATTCTTATTTGTTCTCATGGAGGAACAATAAGAAATATAATAACTTATTTAATATCAAATAGCTATAAGTATCATTGGAACTTTAAAATTGATAATGGATCAGTTACAATTTTAGAAGTACAAGATGGGTTTACAGTTATAACTGCTATGAATAATACTAGCTTTATATAATTACTAAAAATAGAATATTATATTGAATTAGGTTCTTTCGAGATTAATAGGGAAAAAGGTGAAAATCCTTTGCAGCCCCCGCTACTGTAAGATGGACGAAACTAAAGTTACCACTGTCAATATGATGGGAAGGTATAGGAGTAGGATGAAGTCGAGCCAGGATACCTGCCTAATTTAATTTTACTAAATAAATCTCGGGGTGAAGATTTTTATAATATATAATGTATAAAATAAAAGTCCTAACTTACAAGTGTTAGGACTTTTTTTAATATTCTGAATATTTAAAGGAGGAAAACTGAGCAATGGGCAAAAAAATTATGCTACAAGGAACTGCATCAAATGTTGGGAAAAGTATATTAACAGCAGGATTATGCAGGATATTTAAACAAGATGGATATAGTGTTGCTCCATTTAAATCTCAAAATATGGCATTAAATTCTTTTATAACTAAGGAAGGTCTTGAAATGGGAAGAGCTCAAGTATTCCAAGCCGAAGCTTGTGGTATAGATCCAGTTGCAGATATGAATCCTATACTTTTAAAGCCATCTGGAAACCATAGATGCCAAGTTATAGTTAGAGGTAAAGTAAGAGAAGATATGGCATCTTCCAAGTATCATACATATAAACCTCAACTAGCTAAAGAATTAAAGACTATATTCAGTGAATTTAGCAATAACTATGACATCGTTGTAATGGAAGGTGCGGGAAGTACAGCCGAGATAAATCTAAGAGAGCATGATATAGCTAATATGGGTATGGCAGAGATTGCAGATGCACCAGTAATAATAGTAGGAGATATAGATAGAGGTGGTGTATTTGCATCACTTGCAGGAACTATGATGCTACTAAGTGAAGAAGAAAGAAGAAGAGTTAAAGGTGTAATAATAAATAAATTTAGAGGCAGAAAGGAACTTTTAGAAGAAGGTATAAAAATGCTAGAGGAAATAATAAATGTTCCTGTCCTTGGAGTTATACCATATAGCGATATAAAAATAGAAGATGAAGATAGTGTTACAACTAGATTCAAGGCAGTACAAGGAAAAAGAGACATACACATAGAAATAATAAGAACTCCTCATATGTCTAACTTTACAGATTTTAATATATTTGAAACACAAAATGATGTAAGCGTCAGATATGTAGGGTATGGAGAAGCTTTAAGTAATCCAGATATAGTTATTATCCCGGGAAGTAAAAGCACAATAGAGGACCTAAAATACATAAGAGAAAATGGACTAGAGGAACAAATAAAGGAACTACAAAAAAGAGGGAAATTAATATTTGGTATTTGTGGTGGTTACCAAATGCTAGGAAAGAAAATAAAAGATCCTTATCATGTAGAAGGAGAAGTTGAAGAGATAGATGGTATAGGCCTTTTAGATACAGAAACTATATTTGAAAAAGAAAAGACAACTACTCAAGTAGAAGCAATAATACACCAAAATCTTTCAGGATATATGAAAAACTTATCTGGTAAAAGAGTAAAAGGTTATGAAATACATATGGGAATAAGTAAGCCTGGAAGTGAAGTATCTTATTTAAACTTAATTGATAAAAAGCTAGGAGAAGAAGTTAACTATCTAGAAGGTAGTATAAATAAAAATGGAAATGTAGTAGGTACATATATTCATGGAATATTTGATGAAATAGATTTTACTAGAGAACTTTTAAATAGTATAAGAGAAGAAAAAGGATTAGAAAAATTACAAAGTAATGTAACTTCTTTTGATGAATTTAAGCAAAATGAATATGACAAATTGGCAGATTTATTAAGAGAGAACTTAGATATACAAAAGATTTATGAAATAATGACAGAACATGAAAATAAAATTTTATAGTTAGGTGAAGCTTATGAAAAAGATTTTAATAGCAGGGACGAATAGTGGTGTAGGTAAAACCACTATCTCACTAGGAATAATGCAAGCTCTTACTAAAAGAAATATGAAAGTTCAGCCATATAAGGTTGGACCAGACTATATAGATCCTTCATATCATACTTTTATAACAGGAAGACATTCTAGAAACTTAGATTCATATATGTTAGATGATGAAAAGATAAAGTATGTATTTAATGATGCATCTAAAGATGCAGATATATCAGTAGTTGAAGGTGTTATGGGTCTATATGATGGTATTGGAATCGATTTAGATAATTGCACAAGTTCTTATACATCAAAACTTTTAAAGGCTCCAGTTATACTTGTTATAAATGGAAAAGCTATGGCAGCATCTAGCGCAGCTATGGTACTTGGATACAAAGAGCTTGATAAGAATGTTGATATAAAAGGTGTAATAGTTAATAACGTAAAAACTAAATCACACTATGAAATAATAAAAAAAGCTATAGAAACATATTGTAATATAGAAGTTTTAGGATACTTCCCACCAAATAATGAATTTTCATTAGAGTCAAGACACTTAGGATTAGTACCAAGTGTTGAAATAGAATCTTTAAAGACGAAATTCAGTAACTTAGCAGATGAAATAGAAAAGTACATAGATATAGATAGGATAATAGAAATTTCAGAAACTGAAGAAGTTGAAAGTGAATTTGATATAAGAGACTTTATAGAAAAAAATAAATTAGAAAATAAGACTATAGCTATAGCTTATGATAAAGGTTTTAACTTCTATTATAGAGAAAACATAGAGCTTCTTGAAGATTTAGGATTAAATATAAAATATTTTAGTCCATTAAATGATAAAGAAGTACCTATATCTGATTATATATATATTGGTGGAGGATTCCCTGAGATATTTGCAAAAGAAATAGAGCTAAACAAATCTATGAGGGGATCTATAAGAAACGCTCATGAAAAAAACATTCCAATATATGCTGAATGTGGTGGGCTAATGTATTTAGGTGAAAAACTTGTAGACCAAAATGAGAATGAATACGATATGGTTGGAATTTTAAAAGGCACTAGTAAAATGACAAAATCTTTAAGAAGGTTTGGATATTGCTACGGAATTGCCAAAGAAGATACAATCTTATCAAATGTAGGAGAAGTAATAAAAGGACATGAATTCCACCATTCTGTATTTGAGAGTGAAGAAGAATGTGCTTATATAATGAAGAAGGAAAGAGATAAAAAAATTGTTGATGAGTGGGAAGGTGGATATAGCAAAGGAAATACACTAGCTACATATTTACATACTCATTTCTACAACAACTTAAATTGCATAGAGAAGTTTTTGGGTAAGCACCAAAATGACTTAAATAAAGAGAAATTATTAGTAAAGGAAGAGAATTAATATGAATATACTATCTATTTATATAGGTTATATAATCGACCTGATTATAGGAGATCCATATTCTTTTCCTCACCCTGTTAGATTTATTGGAAAATTAATAAAAATAACTGAAGATCAAATAAGAAAAGTAGCAAAGAATTATAAAGCATTAAAAATAGGTGGATTTATTCTATGGTTTATTACAGTTGGAGTAACTTATTTTGTTACATATTTAATAGTTAAATTAAGTAGCTTGATTCCAGGCAGTTTTTTAATAGCAAACTCATTCTTGATTTATACAACACTAGCTACTAAATGCTTAAAAGATGAAGCAGTGAAAATATATGAGGTATTAAAAACTAAAGATATAGAAAAAGCAAGAGTTCAAGTATCTTATATAGTTGGAAGAGATACAACACATTTAGATGAAGGCGAGATAATAAGGGCAACTGTAGAAACAGTAGCAGAAAATACTGTAGATGGAATTATAGCACCTATGTTTTATGCTTTCATAGGTGGAGCACCATTAGCGATGGCATATAAAGCAATAAATACTTTAGATTCTACAGTAGGATATAAAAATGATAAATATAAGGACATAGGATTTGCATCAGCTAAAATTGATGATATAGCAAACTTTATACCAGCTAGAATATCATCTATATTAATGGCAATCGGAAGCTTTATATTGAAATATAATTATAAAGACGCATTAAAAATATCTATAAGAGATAGAAAAAATCATAAGAGTCCAAACTGTGCTTATCCAGAAGGAGCAGTTGCTGGAGCATTAGGAATTCAATTAGGTGGAACAAATATATACTTTGGAAAAGCAGTATACAAACCAACTATAGGAGATAAGCATAGAGAGATAGAAGTTGATGACATAGTAAAAACAAATAAAATAATGTATGCAACATCAATAACGTCGATAGTTGTATTTACTATAATTTTCAAATTTTTATACTAAGGGGGCATATATGAAAGACTTAGGACATGGTGCTAATGTAGAACAAATAGCAAGAATGTATAACAAAAACCCTAAAGATATAATTGATTTTAGTTCTAATATAAACCCAAACGTAATTCAAGGACTAGAGGAATATATATTAGAAGGATTACAAGAAAGTAGAAGCTATCCAGATATTAAATATACAAATCTAAGAAATAATATATCTCAGTATATAGATGTAAGACCAGAATTTATAATACCTGGAAATGGAGCAACTGAAATAATTTACTTGCTTATGAAAAGTATAGATAAAAGGATTGCTATATTAAACCCTACATTTTCTGAATATGAAAGAAGTGCAAGACTTAACAATTTAGATGTAATAAATTTAAATTTAGATGAAAGTAATGAGTTTGAAATAGATTTAAATAATATAAAAGAAAATATTAATAAATTTGATAGTTTATTCGTATGCAATCCTAATAACCCAAATGGGAAGGTTAAAAACTTAGAAAAACTTTTAGATATTATAGTAGATAATAATAAGTTATTAATAGTAGATGAAACTTTTATGGAATTTGTTGAAGAAGAAGAGAAATATAGCTTAGTTAAATATGTAGAGAAGTATCCAAATTTATTTATACTTAAAGCTGTTACAAAATTTTTTGGCCTTCCAGGAATAAGACTTGGATATGGCCTAACAAGCAATAATGACATAATAGAAAAAATATATAACTATAAAGAACCTTGGACAATAAATTCTTTTGCAGATACTTTATCTAACTATATATTTAAAGATCAGAAATATATAGAGGATAGTAAAGAGTATTATATAGATGAACGTAACTTTATGTTATCAGAGCTAAAATCTATAAATAGCATACACGTATATGATACAGATACAAATTTTATATTAATTAGACTTAATGACAAAAGGGCAAAGGAAATAAAAGTTGAATTGTTAAGAGAAGGAAATATTCTTATAAGAGATGCTTCGAATTTTATCGGATTAGATGATAGATATATAAGGATAGCGATAAAGTCTCATAAAGAAAATGAACTTCTTATAAGACACATGAAAAAACTATTGGGTGATTAATATGAAATATTATGGAATTTGTCCAGCATCTTGCGGCGAATTTGTTCAAGGTGTAATGGATAGAGCAGAATATCTCTGCTCATATGCAGTGGATTTATACTCTACTGCTGAGGTTGAGGAAAAGTTGAATAATATAAATCTTGGACCGTTAAAGTCTAGAAAAGCTATAGAAGCAGTATTTAAAAAGTTTAATATACCTGTTGAAGAGAGTAAGAATATATCTTTAAAAATAAGAAGTAAAATACCTGTTGGTAAAGGTATGGCAAGTTCTACTGCTGATATAGGAGCAACAATAGGAGCAACATTAGGATTAATAAAAAAAGAATTAAGTAGTGAAGAAATAGCAAAGCTAGCGTCTACTATAGAGCCAACAGACTCTATATATATAGAAAAAAATAGTATTTTTAATCCTTTAAATGGTGAAGTAATAAGGTATTTAGGCAATGTTAAGGATTTAAGAGTAGTGATATTAGAACCTAATAGCACTTTAAATACCATGAGGATTAGAAAAACTCCAAATTATAAAAAAATAAAGACACAAAATAAAGAAATTATAAAAATCTCTTTTAGCCTCTTAGAAGAAGGCATAAAGAGTAATGATATGCATAAAATTGGAAAAGCGAGTACTTTTAGTAGTTTAGCTAATGAAAGTATACACAAAAAAGAAGGCCTAGAGAAAATAATAGAGATATCTAAAAATTATGGAGCCTATGGAGTTAATGTTGCTCATAGCGGAACTGTTGTAGGCATACTAATAGATAAATCTATGAATGATACTAGGTTAATAGAGTTGTTAAAAAATGAAAGACTCGATTCAGTTTATAAAAAAATGTACACATCAAATATAATTGATGGTGGAATTAGAGGTGAACAAACATGGAATACATCAAAAATCCTATGATGATAGAAGAAAAAAGTTTCATAATGATACAGGAAATAATAGATGAGATAAGACCTGGTTATAAGTTTAAAAATGAAATAGAAGAGAAAATAATAAAGCGTTCAATACATACAACTGCAGACTTTGAATATTTAGATATATTAAAGATATCTGATACTGCAGTTGAAAATATAGTTGATGCATTAAAAAATAATGCAACTATATATACAGATACAAACATGGCCTTAAGTGGAATAAATAAAAGAAAATTAGATGCTTTAGGTTGTAAATATAGATGTTTAGTGGCGGAAGAGGAAACTGCAAATTTAGCTAAAGAAAAAGGAATAACTCGTTCTATGGCAGCAGTTGAGATAGCAGCAAGAGATAAAGGAAGAAAATTATTTGTATTTGGTAATGCACCAACAGCTTTATACAAAGCTATGGAAATGAGAGATTCGAAAGAATTAAATTTAGATGCTATTGTAGGTGTTCCAGTTGGATTTGTAGGGGCAGCAGAATCTAAAGATGAATTAGAAAAAACTGATATACCTTATATAATCTCAAAAGGTAGAAAAGGTGGTAGTAACCTAGCGGCGGCGATAATAAATGCTATTTTATATGCTATGTAGGTAAAGTTATGGAAGAGTATGTATACATAGATGGTAAAAAGTATAGACGAGGATATACTACAGGTTCTTGCGCTACAGCTGCATCAAAAGCCGCTACTTATATGCTTTTAACTAAAAAGAAAATAAAAACTATAAACATAGATACTCCAAAAGGAATTCCATTGACATTAGATGTTCAAAATATATCTTTAAATAATGATTATGTTGAATGTTCAATAAAAAAAGATGGTGGAGATGATATTGATGCAACTCACACTATGGACATTTATGCAAAGGCAGAAATTATTGATAGAGAAAATGGTGAAGACATTATAGTTTGTGGTGGATATGGAATAGGAGTAGTTACTAAAAAAGGATTAAGTGTAGAAGTAGGTAAAGCAGCTATCAATCCAACACCTATGAAAATGATAAATTATGAAATTAGAAAAGTTATAGGTGAGGATATAAGTGCTACTTTAGGAGAAGGCAAATCTTTAAAGATAACAATATCTGCTCCTAAAGGTGAGGAGATAGCTAAAAAAACATTTAATCCAAGATTAGGGATAATAGGTGGTATATCTATTATAGGTACAACTGGAATCGTTGAGCCAATGAGTGATGAAGGCTGGAAGAAGTCCTTATCAATAGAGCTAAAAATGAAAAAAGAGCAAGGCTTAGATAAAATAATTTTAGTTCCAGGAAATCATGGAGAACAGTTTATTAGAGAGAAACTTAATTTAGACATGAAATATGTAGTGCGAACTAGTAATTTCATAGGATATATGCTTAAAGAAGCTCAACGTATGGGGTATAAAAAGATACTTATGGCAGGTCATATAGGTAAGTTTATAAAATTATCTGCTGGGATATTTAATACTCATAGTAAGGTTGCAGATGCTAGAAGCGAGATACTAATATCTAATTTGGCTTTAATGAAAGCACCATATGATTTACTAGAGAAAATAAATGAATGCTTAACCGCTGAAGAAGCTGTTGAAGTAATAAATGAAAATAACTATACAGAGTTTTATGATAAAGTCAGCAACAAATGTAGATATAAAGTAAAGCAATATTTAGGTGATGATGATACAGAGGTAGAGGTAATAATGTTCTCTATGGATAAAACATTACTTGGTAAATCAGATAATACAGATAGTCTAGTGGAGGTATTTAGATGATAAATGTCATAGGGTTAGGACCAGGAAACACTGACTATATAACTAAATTAGGTGAAAAACTAATTCAAAATTCAGATGTAGTAATAGGTGGGAAAAGAAATTTAGAATCTATTGTAGATTTTGAAGGAGAAAAAATAGAAATATCATCTAATTTAAAAGAAATAGTAGAGTATATAAATAATAATAAACATAAGCAAATATCTGTAATAGCATCAGGTGACCCACTTATATATGGTATAGGTAGATATCTTTCTAAAAATATTGATAAAGAAGATTTAAATATAGTGTCTGGTATTAGTTCTCTTCAATATATATTTTCGAAAGTACATATAGATATGAATGATTTATATATAACAAGTAGTCATGGGAAAACTCCAGACTTTGATTATGTACTTTCGCACAAGAAAGTATGCATGGTTACAGATAAGATAATAGGTCCAAAGGAGATTTGTAAGCAAATACTAGATAGAAATCTAGAAAAGACAATTGTAGTTGGCGAAAACCTATCTTATGACAATGAAAGAATAACTATAGGTAGTCCAGAAGATATATTGAATTTAGAAGATTTTGATATGTGTGTAGTGGTTATATTAGATAAAAATTAAAATACAGTTATTTAGTGGAGATTATGTATGAAAAATAGTGATTTTATAACAGGTAGAGTGCCTATAACAAAAGAAGAAGTTAGGGCAGTATCTATAATGAAACTAGATCTAGTAAATGCTAAAAGGTTTATAGATGTCGGAGCTGGAACAGGTAGCGTAAGTGTTGAGGCTGCGTACAACTATCCTAACCTAGAGGTAATATCTATAGAAAGAAATGATGATGCATTAGATTTGATAAATAAAAACGTTGAGAAGTTTAATTTAAAGAATGTAGAAGTTATAAAAGCTTATGCACCAATAGATATAGACGGAGAAGCTGATGCTATTTTTCTTGGTGGAACAGGGAATAGACTAGATGAAATATTACTGTGGTCTAAGGAAAAATTAGTTCCAGGTGGAAGATTAGTGGCAAACTTCATTATAGTAGAAACATTTAATGAAACTTTAAGACTGCTAAGAGAATATGGATTTGAAAATATAGATGTTTCAGTAATGAATATATCTAAGTTAGAAAAATTAGGAAGAGGAGAATACTTCAAGCCTCTAAATCCTATTTATATAATATCTTGTGAGAAGGGGAGAGAGTAATATGACAAATAAAATACATTTCGTTGGGGCGGGTCCTGGAGATAAAGAATTAATAACATTAAAAGGATATAAGCTTTTAAGTAATGCAGATATAGTAATATATGCTGGTTCTTTAGTTAATCCAGAGCTTTTAGAATATTGTAAAGAAGGGTGTGAAATACACAACAGTGCACACATGGATTTACAAGAAATAATTGATGTAATGGCAAGAGGTATAAGAGAAGATAAATCAGTTGTTAGATTACAAACAGGAGATTTCTCTATATATGGTTCAATAAGAGAACAAGTTGAGGAGTTATTTAAGTTAGATATTGATTATGATTGTACACCAGGAGTAAGTTCATTCTTAGGTGCGGCATCAGCATTAGGTGTAGAATATACAGTACCAGAAATATCTCAAAGTGTAATAATAACAAGGATGGAAGGAAGAACTCCTGTACCATCTAAAGAATCTATAGAATCTTACGCACAACATCAAACTTCTATGGCAATATTTTTATCGGTACATGATATAGAAAAAGTTGTAGAAAGATTGCATACAGGTGGATATCCAATGGACACTCCGATAGCTGTTGTTTATAAAGCCACTTGGGAAGATGAAAAGATAGTAAAAGGTACATTAGAAGATATAGCTCAAAAGGTTAGAGAAAACAATATAAGAAAAACTGCCTTAATACTAGTAGGAAGATTTTTAGGAAAAGAGTATAAGAACTCTAAGCTATATGATAAGGATTTTAAACATGAGTACAGAGGTTAATATTGCTATAGTTTGTATAACTGAAAATGGAAAAAACTTAGCATTAAAAATTCAAACTCTGATAAAAGATAGTCATGTTTATATAGTTAGTAATAAGCAAAATAAGTTGCAACTAGAAAATGAATCAAAAAACATATTTTTGGTTAAAGAAAAACTTAGTGCATTAACAGAAAAGTTATTTAAAGACTATCAATATATACTATTTATAATGGCTACAGGAATAGTTGTAAGGGTTATAGCACCATACATAGTTAGTAAATTTAGTGACCCAGCAATAATGGTAACAGATGAAAAAGGAGAAAATATTATAAGTTTACTTAGTGGTCATATGGGCGGAGCTAATGAAATGACTAAACGTATAAGTGAGCTGATAAATGCAAATCCAGTAATAACAACGGCTACCGATGTAAATAAAAAGTCAGCTTTAGATATGATTGCAAAAGAATTAGATGCACATATAGATGACTTTAGAGATAACGTAAAAGATGTAAATGCTATGCTAGTTAACAATCAAGATGTTGGTATTTATATAGATGGAAAATACGATGTAGATACTAGAGGATTTAAAGTTTTAGCTAATCTTGAAAATACAGATAGTATTGCAAAGATAGTAGTAATAACAAATAAAAATGATTTTTTTAGAGATTACATCGATAAGTATAAAGACAGTTGTATAAATCAAAAACAATTAGAAGAAAAAATTATAAAAGTTATTCCAAAAGATATAGTTATAGGCATTGGATGTAGAAGAAATACAGACAGCGATCTTTTAAAAGAGTCTTTAGATGATTTATTAAAAAGATATAACATTCATATTAAATCAATTAAAGAAATAGGAAGTATAGATATAAAGCATGATGAAAAAGCAATACTTGATTTAGCAGAAAATTTATCTGTACCATTTAAAACTGTTTCGACAAATGAAATATCGAAAGTGGATTATTTATTTGAAAAATCAGAGTTTGTAAAGAAAAATGTAGGAGTATACTGTGTTTCAGAGCCAGTTGCTTATATATTAAGTAAAGGAAATTTGATAATTGAAAAACATAAATATAAAGGAATAACAATTTCTGTTGGGAGGGTGTCAAAGTGATATATGTTATAGGTATAGGACCAGGAAGCAAAGAATTAATGACAATGCAATGTATAGATGCAATAAAGGATGCTGAAGTTATAGTAGGTTACAAGACCTATATAAACTTAATAACAGATCTTATAGAAGGTAAACAAGTAGTACAAAATGGTATGAGACAAGAAATTGATAGATGTAGAGAGGCTGTTGAAATAGCTAAGACTGGTAAAAAGGTTGCAGTTATAAGTAGTGGAGATGCTGGGATATATGGAATGGCAGGTCTTATATTAGAACTTACTGCTAAAGAAGAACAAAACATAGAGGTTAAAGTTGTACCAGGAGTTACTGCTAGTATAGGTGCTGCCGCAATACTTGGTGCACCAATAATGCATGATTTTTGTCATATAAGTTTAAGTGATCTATTAACTCCATGGGATGTCATAGAAAAAAGATTAAGATTAGCTGCAGAAGCTGATTTCGTAGTTTGTCTGTATAATCCAAGAAGTAAAGGAAGAAGTGAGCATTTAGCTAGAGCTTTTGAAATAATGGGAGAATTTAAAGATGGAAATACTCCTGTTGGAATAGTTAAAGATGTAGGAAGAGCAAAAGAAGAAAAGTTTGTATGTACTTTCGATACTATGGACTTTGAAAGGGTTGATATGACTACTATGGTAGTGGTAGGAAATAAATCTACATTCATACATGATGACTTAATGATAACTCCAAGAGGTTATACTGTATGATTTTAGTTTTAGGTGGAACATCAGACAGCTTGGAGATATGCGACAGAATAAATAAATATGAAGATTTACCATATACACTTTCTGTGACAACAAGTTACGGAGAGGATCTTGCAAGAAAACATGCTAAAAATGTAATTACAGGTAAGCTTACAAAGGAAGATATGGTAAGGTTTATAGAAAAAAATAATATAAATAAAATTATAGATGCTACTCATCCTTATGCTATTGAAGTATCTAAAAATGCTATACAGTGTGCAAAGGAATTAAATATAGATTACTTAAGATATGAGAGAAAGTCTTTAATAGAGGATATATCTTATGAAAATAAATATATAGTAAGTAGTATAGAAGAGGCATGTAAAATAGCTAGAGAAAAAGGAAGAAACATATTTATAGGAACTGGAAGTAAAAACTTACCTAAAATAGTTGAACTTATACCAGATAGAAACTTAATAGTAAGAGTTTTACCAACTAGTGATGTAATACTAAGTTGTGAAAGTTTAGGTCTAAATGCAGACAATATAATTGCTATGAAGGGACCTTTTAGTCAAAGTATAAATGAAGAATTTTATAAACATTATAATGTAGATATAGTAGTAACTAAAGAAAGTGGTATTGCTGGTGGGTTCTTAGAAAAGGTCAATGCTTGTGAAACACTTCAGATACCAGTAGTAATCATAACAAGAGAAAAAATAAACTACCCGCTAGTAGTAAATGAGATAGATGAATTAGAAAAATTATTATAAATTTAGGCAAGGTGGAGCGAGTATGAAAAAGGCAGTTTTAGTAGTAAGCTTTGGTACAAGTTATAAAGAAACTAGAGAAAAAACTATAGAAGCTTGTGAAAAGAAAATAAAAGAAGGATTAGAAGGATACGATTTTTTTAGAGCGTTTACTTCTAATATGATAATAAGAAAGTTAAAAAATAGAGATGGTTTACACATAGAAAATCCAATAGAAGCATTGGATAGATTATATAAAGAAGGATATCAAGAAGTTATAGTCCAAACACTTCATATAATATGTGGAGAAGAATTCAATAAGTTAAAAGAACAAGTTGAAAGCTATAAAGATAAGTTTGAAAAGATAATACTAGGTAGACCATTATTGACATATATAGAAGACTATAAAGAAACAGTAGAAGCTATAGAAAATCAAATACCAAAGATGAACGAGCAAGAGGCTGTTGTATTTATGGGGCATGGAACGTTTCATGAATCACATTCAACATATCCAGCTTTAGAATATATGTTAAGAGATTCAGGTATAAATGCATATGTTGGAACAGTTGAAGGATATCCAGAGATAGAACACGTTATAAGAAGATTAGAAGCAAATAATATAAAAACAGTAAACTTAATGCCATTTATGCTAGTAGCAGGAGACCATGCGATAAATGACATGGCTGGAGATGAAGAAGACTCTTGGAAGAGTATATTTGAAAGTCATGGATTTGAAGTAAAAATACACTTACAAGGATTAGGAGAGAATCCTTGTATTCAAGATAAATTTATGAGACATGCATATAATTGTGTAGAAAAACTAGAAGATATATGTTAATTAATTAGGAGGAGATTTGAGATGGCAAAATTTTATGGAATAGGTACAGGGCCGGGGGATAGTTCATTACTAACAATAAAAGCAGTAGAAACTTTACAAAATTTAGATACATTATATACGCCAGAAGCTAAAAAAGGTGGAGAAAGCTTAGCTTTATCAATAGTAAGTAAATATTTACCAGATGGTTTAGAAATAAAGTCAAGACATTTTCCAATGAACTTTAATGATGCAGAGAAGATATTAGCTTGGAATCAAATAGCTGATGAAATAGTAGAAGATGTAAGAGTTGGAAAGAATGTAGGGTTTGTAACTTTAGGAGATCCTATGATATACAGCACATATGTATATATAATGGAAAGACTTATAGGAAGTATAGATGTAGAGACAATACCTGGAATATCTTCATTCTCTAATATAGCATCTAACCAAAACTTCCCATTAGTTATGGATAGAGAGCCATTAATAATAATACCATGTACGATAGAAGAAGAAAAAATAGACTATGCATTAGAAAACTATAGTTCAATAGTATTAATGAAAGTTTATAAGAATTTTAAAGAAATAATAGGTAAATTAGAAAAGAATGGTCTTATAGAGCACTCTATATTAGTAAGTAATTCATCTCAAGAAAGAGAAGAAGTATATACGAATTTAAGAGATTTAAATTTAGAAGAGAAAATATCTTACTTTTCAACTATACTAGTTAATAAAGAAGTTAAAAAAGAGGTTAAAGTAGGATAGTTAATAGTAAGCTCTAAAGGAGATGAAGTTATGAAAATAATAGTTGGAACTAGGGGGAGTAAGTTAGCAGTAACTCAAACTAATTGGGTTATAAATAAACTTAAAGAAAAACATCCTGAAGTTGAATTTGAAACTAAGATTATAAAAACTAAAGGTGACTTAATACAAAATGTCAGTTTAGATAAAATAGGAGATAAAGGGTTATTTGTAAAAGAGATAGAACAACAGCTAATTGATGGTCAAATAGATATGGCAGTTCATAGTATGAAAGATATGCCATCAAATTTACCTGAAGGATTAAAATTTGCAAGTATACCTAAAAGAGAAGATGCTAGAGATGTACTTGTACTAAAGGAAGGATACTCTAGTATAAATGATTTACCTAATGGAGCAAAAGTTGCAACAGGAAGTAAAAGAAGAAAATATCAGCTATTAAAGTATAGAACAGATTTAAATATAGTTCCGATAAGAGGAAATGTTGATACTAGAATTAGAAAGATAGTAGATGAGAACTTAGATGGAGTAGTTTTAGCTGCATCAGGACTTTTAAGAGTAGGTCTTGAGGATAAAATAACTTATTATATACCTAAAGATATAATGATTCCTGCGCCAGCACAGGGTGCTTTAGCTATAGAAATTAGAGAAAATAGTAAAGATATAGAAGAAATAATAAATTCACTAAAAGATAAGGAAACTGAAATACAAGTTGCAGCTGAAAGAGGATTTCTAGATGGAATAAATGGAAGTTGTCATATTCCTATAGGGGCTTACTGTGATGTTGACGGAGAAAATATAAGTCTAACTGGTTTATATGGAGATGAAGAGGGAAACAATTTAATCACAAAAACTATAAGTGGAAAAGCATCAGAAGCTCGTGAAATAGGACTACAATTAGCTAAACTAATTTCAAAGGAGTATGAACGTTATGAAGGGTAAAGTTTACTTAGTAGGGGCAGGACCAGGAGATTATAAATTATTAACTTTAAAAGGACTAGAGTGTATAAAAAAAGCAGACGTTATAGTTTATGATAGATTAGCAAATAAAAACTATCTAAAAGAAGCTAAGGAAAACTGTGAATTTATATATGTAGGTAAAGCATCAAGTAACCACACTCTTCCTCAAGATGATATAAATAGAGTTATAGCTGATAAAGCTAAAGAAGGTAAAATAGTAACAAGACTTAAGGGAGGAGACCCTTATGTATTTGGCAGAGGTGGAGAAGAAGGAGAACTTTTAAAAGAAGAAGGTATAGAGTTTGAAGTTGTACCAGGTATAACTTCAGCAATAGGTGGACTATGTTATGCCGGTATACCTATAACTCACAGAGATTATGCATCTTCTTTTCATGTTATAACAGGTCATTTAAGAGATGATGACAAAGAAAATCCAGAAATAAACTGGAATGCATTAGCTAATACAAATGGTACATTAGTATTCTTAATGGGGGTAGCTAATCTTCAAAAAATTAGTTCTAACTTAATAAAAGAAGGAAAATCAAAAGATACACCAGTTGCTCTTATAAGTTGGGCAACAAGATCTAATCAAAGGGTTATAACTTCTACATTAGAAAATGTATATGAAACTGCAGTAAGGGAGAATGTGAAGCCACCAACTCTTATAGCTGTTGGAGATGTAGTTGAATTAAGAGATAAATTAAACTTCTTTGAAAGTAAGCCTCTATTTGGGAAAAATGTAATAGTTACAAGATCTAGAACTCAAAGTAGTTCTTTAGTATCAAAAATATCTGATTTAGGTGGAAATCCGATAGAAGTACCGACTATAAAGATAGAAAAAATAGAAAATAATATAGCTTTAGAAAATGAAATAAAAAATATAAAAGACTATACATACTTAATATTAACAAGTAAAAATGCTGTTGATATATTCTTTGATAAGCTAGATGAGATGGACCTTGATAGTAGAGTATTAGCAAACTTAAAAGTTTGTGCTATAGGATCCGCTACTGCTAAAGAAATAAAAAATAGAGGTATAAAGGCAGATATCGTTCCAGAAAAATTTGTTGCAGAATATCTATTTGAAGAATTAAAGGATATATTAAAAGATTCTGATAAAGTTTTAATACCTAGAGCAAAAAATGCTAGAGACTTTTTAGTTGATAAAATAAGTGAAATATGTGAGGTTAAAGAAGTTCACATATATGAAACAGTACTAGATGATAGCAAAAAAGATGAAGTACTAGAAGTATTAAACTCAGAAGAAGCAAACTACATTACATTTGCGAGCTCATCTACAGTTACAAACTTTGTGGAAATAATAGGCCAAGAAAATATAGACAAATTAAATAAATTAAAAGTTATATCTATAGGACCTATAACTACACAAACAGCTAAGGATTTAAATATAAGTATTTATAAAGAAGCAGACATTGCAACTATAGATGGAATGATTGATTGTATAATGAATGATAAATAGTATGCTAAAATATATAAATCTCAATAATATATTGGGATTTATATTTGTTTATATAAAGATAATAAGGAGATTGATAATGATAAAATTAATATTAAATCCTTATGAAGGGGTTGGAAATATAAAAATAGGTATGACAAAGGATGATATTTCAAATGTATTAAATATTACACCTAAAACTTTTATGAAGTCAGAGGATGAATTTGTAGATGATTTTAAAATGATGCATGTCTATTACAATGATCAACATAAAAGCATAGCATTTGAGATTTTTCCAGAAATAGAAGTTAAATTTAAAGGAATAAATTTGACTAAAAATAAAATAGAGATTGTAAAAAAAGCTTTTGAAAAATATGATAATAATATTGAAGTTGATGAGTATGGATTCACAAGTTACAAGTATGGATTTAATATATACGGTGATTCTGAAGAAGTAGAATCATTATTTGTATTTGAAAATGGATATTACAATAAATAAAGAAAAAAGAGTTGTATTGAATATGGAGGAAATATAAATGTTAAGAAGACCTAGAAGACTAAGAATAAATAGTGCTACTAGAAATTTAGTTAGAGAAACTAAATTAAATATTGAAGATTTAATATATCCTTTATTTATAGTAGAAGGTGAAAATATAAAACGAGAAATATCATCTTTACCAGATGTATATCACTTCTCATTAGATATGTTAGAGGAAGAGATAAAAGAAATAAAGGATTTAGGAATAGAACATGTTATACTGTTTGGTATACCACATGACCATGAGAAGGATGCTTGTGGTAGTGAAGCGTATAACGAGGATGGAATAATTCAAAGGGCTGTTAGAAAGATAAAAGAAATAGATCCAGATATGAATGTAGTTACAGATGTATGTATGTGTGAATATACTAGTCATGGACATTGTGGGATACTAACTGAAGGTGGATATGTAGATAATGATAAAACACTAGAGCATTTAGCACAAATAGCTGTAAGTCATGTAAAAGCAGGTGCAGACATGGTTGCACCTTCAGATATGATGGATGGAAGGGTAAAAGCTATAAGAGAAGCTTTAGATAAAGCTGGATTTGTACATATACCAATAATGTCTTATAGTGTGAAATATGCATCTACATTCTATGGTCCATTTAGAGAAGCTGCAAATTCAGCACCATCATTTGGAGATAGAAAAGCCTATCAAATGGATCCAGCAAACACTAATGAAGCATTAATAGAAGCAGAACTTGATGTATTAGAAGGTGCAGATATATTAATGGTTAAGCCTGTATTATCATATTTAGATGTAATAAGAAGGGTAAAAGATAATTATAATTTACCTTTAGCTGCTTATAATGTTAGTGGTGAATACGCTATGCTTAAGTCAGCAGTTAAGAATGGAATATTAAGTGAAGGAGCTATATATGAATCTATCTTGTCCATAAAAAGAGCAGGAGCAGATATAATAATAACTTATTTTGCAAAAGATTTAGCAAAAATGATAAGGGATAATAAATAGTTTTGATTATATAATGTGATGCTTTAAAATAAATTAAAATGTTTTATTATAAGGCATCACATTTTAATTATAATAGGGAGGAATGATTAACAATGTTATATCCTATTAATTTAGAAATAAAAGATATGAAAATAACTATAATTGGTGGAGGAGATGTAGCTTATAGAAAATGTAAGAATTTTTTAGAATTTGGTAAGAGTGTTAGAGTTGTTTCTCCAGAATTTATTGATAGTTTTGAATTAATTAAGAATAACGTAGAGTTAGTTTATGATGTATATAAAGAAGAGTATATCAAAGATAGCTTTATAGTAGTAGCAGCAACAAATAATAAAGAAATAAATAAAAATATAGGTATATATTGTAGGAGTTGTGGCAAACTAGTTAACGTGGTAGATGATATAAAACTATCAAATTATACAGTTCCTTCTTATGTAAAAAGAGGAGATTTGCTTATTAGCATATCTACAGGAGGAAAAAGTCCTTCATTATCATCGAAAATAAAAAAAGAATTAGAAGAAAAGTATGATGATAGTTACGAAGCGTATATAAATATATTAGGTGAAATTAGACAAAAAGTTATAAAAAATTACAAAAATATTTCTGAAAGAAGAAAAGTGCTTAAAGACTTGGTAAATCTAGATTTGGAAGAACTTAAAACATTAGAAAATAAGTTTTAATTAATAAAAAAATAAAAAAAGTTTGTAAAAAAGTGTTGACGATATAAAAACATGATGGTATAGTTATACTTGTCCTTAAGGAAAGGGCAAAACAAAAGAAAACAACTTAAAAATAAGTTGACAAAGAAAAATAACTTTGGTAAACTTAAGAAGTTGTAAAATGAACTTTGAAAATTAAACAGTAGGTTAATTTATAGAATTGAAACTAACAAACCAAGCCAGATATTCAGATGNCAGGAGAGGAGAGTGGAATTCCTAGTGTAGCGGTGAAATGCGTAGATATTAGGAGGAACACCAGTTGCGAAGGCGGCTCTCTGGACTGTAACTGACACTGAGGCACGAAAGCGTGGGGAGCAAACAGGATTAGATACCCTGGTAGTCCACGCCGTAAACGATGAGTACTAGCTGTCGGAGGTTACCCCCTTCGGTGGCGCAGCTAACGCATTAAGTACTCCGCCTGGGAAGTACGCTCGCAAGAGTGAAACTCAAAGGAATTGACGGGGACCCGCACAAGTAGCGGAGCATGTGGTTTAATTCGAAGCAACGCGAAGAACCTTACCTAAGCTTGACATCCTTTTGACCGATGCCTAATCGCATCTTTCCCTTCGGGGACAGAAGTGACAGGTGGTGCATGGTTGTCGTCAGCTCGTGTCGTGAGATGTTGGGTTAAGTCCCGCAACGAGCGCAACCCTTGCCTTTAGTTGCCAGCATTAAGTTGGGCACTCTAGAGGGACTGCCAGGGATAACCTGGAGGAAGGTGGGGATGACGTCAAATCATCATGCCCCTTATGCTTAGGGCTACACACGTGCTACAATGGGTGGTACAGAGGGCAGCCAAGTCGTGAGGCGGAGCTAATCCCTTAAAGCCATTCTCAGTTCGGATTGTAGGCTGAAACTCGCCTACATGAAGCTGGAGTTACTAGTAATCGCAGATCAGAATGCTGCGGTGAATGCGTTCCCGGGTCTTGTACACACCGCCCGTCACACCACGGGAGTTGGGGGCGCCCGAAGCCGGATTGCTAACCTTTTGGAAGCGTCCGTCGAAGGTGAAATCAATAACTGGGGTGAAGTCGTAACAAGGTAGCCGTATCGGAAGGTGCGGCTGGATCACCTCCTTTCTAAGGAGAATTACCTACTGTTTGATTTTGAGGGTTTATTCCTCAAAATTAGTACTTTGAAAACTGCATAACATTTAGTGATATGACATCATTTTAAACATATATAGACAAGAAAAGTCTTTAAAATAACAACTCTAATAACTGGTCAAGTTATTAAGGGTGCAGGGCGGATGCCTTG
>NZ_LT629861.1 GCF_900106845.1 Romboutsia timonensis | reverse complement strand
GTTCATCCTGAGCCAGGATCAAACTCTCAAATAAAAGTTGTTACCTGCTCAGACTAATCATTATCTGAATATCTGGCTTGGTTTGTTAGTTTCAATTCTATAAATTAACCTACTGTTTAATTTTCAAGGTTCTTTCTTTGTCCTCTCTCTTGGACACTTATTATTATATTACCACTTTTTTATATGGTCAATACTTTTTTTAAATTTTTTCTATTTTTTTTATTTTTTTCTTTATTAACTATACTTATACATTCTTAAACTACACATATTATACTCAAATTGTGAAAAAATATAATAAAATTATAATCTTTTTAATAAGGAGATGATGTTATGTCCGACTTTAATACTATAAAAAACTTATATGAAGATGGATATAGATGCATTTATTATGATAAATTAGAAAACAATCATACTATTTATCTAAAAAACTTTGATAATGAAAACTCAACAGTAATAGAATTAGAAGATGAAAATGAGTTTTCTCAATTTCAAGACTATATTAATGATTTAAGAATGTCTTAATTATAGGATATCTTTATTTAAATATTGCTTTAATATATGTTTGTTTATTAATTATTTTCTTATTTCAAGATAATTAAATCTTTTATAAAAGAAAAATGCATTGAGAGGATCCCAATGCATTTTTCTTTTATTTAGTTGTAACTATTTTCTTAATTAGTTGCAAAAGTTCTTCTCTATCTAATTCTAATTGTTTATTCTTTTTATCTTTATATTCTTGAAAGTTAACAACATTTGATATATATTTACTCATAAAATCACTTCCTATTAATAATTATTAACTTCTTTTGTATTTTTAATTCTACAAAGTAATATCATTTCCTTTTATTTTTAAAGTTATTTTGTTAAATATATTCACATTTTCCACTTATAAATTTTTTTATAAAATATTTTTTAATTTTATATTTTATAAAATTATATTACCTTATTTACTTATTTGCTCTTTTATCCATTTCAAAGCAACATCTAATTGTTTTTCCTCATCTTTTTCCTCAATAGTTGGCTTTATACCTTTACCATTTATATATTCTCCACTAGGTGTAAAGTATTGAGCTGTTGTTAACTTATATCCTGTTCCATCCTTTAACTCTCTAACACTTTGAACTAGACCTTTACCAAATGTAGTAGTACCTACAGATATACCTGCTTTATTATCTATAATAGCCCCAGTAAGTATCTCAGATGCCGATGCACTTCCCTCATTAGTTAACACTGCTATAGGTAAACCTAACTTTTCTTTATCTGATTTTAAGTATTCAGTATTTCCCTTATTATCCTTTGTATAAACTATAGTACCTTCTCCTATTAAGCTATCAGCTATATCTTTACATACATTTAATAATCCTCCTGGATTATCTCTTAGGTCTATAACAAGTCCTTTTATATCACTTTGCTTTAATGTATTTAATGTTTTTTCAAACTCTTTATTTGTATGTTCACTAAATGATGTTATTTTTATGTACCCTATATTATCATCTAACACTTTACCTTCAACTGTTTTAGATACTATTTCATCTCTTTTTACATTAACGTCTAGTATCTGCTCGCCTCTCTTTATAGTTAATTCTACTTCTGTTCCTTTTTTACCTTTAATCATGGTAATAGCTTCATCAGAATTTTGAGCTGATACAACTTTACCATCTACTTTTAATATCTTATCCCCTGCCTTTATTCCACTCTTTTCTGCAGGAGAACCATCTATAGGTGCAATTATAGTTATATGATCATCATCTGATGTTGGGCTTATATACACACCTATACCTACAAACGAACCACTCGTTTGTTCCTTTAATTTCTCAAATTCTGCCTTAGTATAATATTGAGAATATTTATCATCTAATCCAGAAAACATTCCTTTTATTGCACCATCAACTAGTTTTTCATCTGATGTCTTTTGATAAAAATCGTCTTTCACTAACTCCTCTAAGGCGATCATCTTATTGTACTTTTTATATGCTTCATATGTTTCTTTACTGATTACTACTTTTCCACCTAAAGCTATATTTAGTGTAGAAGTAATTAGAAATGTAATTACAACCAGCAACACACCGTATATTATGGCTTTTTTCTTTGATATCATTAGATTGCATCTCCTTTACATAGTACTCTGTATATTATATTACAAGCTACTCTTTTTATTACTACTATCATTTCTATTGATTTAATTTATTCAAACATACTAAGATTTATATTAAGATAATAAATATTATACATATTATACCAGATAAAAAAAGGGGTCGATTTTATGAAAAAAGATTTCAGAAAAAAGGTTATAGAATATAGAAATAATAAAGACACTGATTTTATATCTACAAACTCTCAAAAAATCACAGAAAAATTACTTTCAATGAACTGCATAAAAGATGCCAATACTATTATGCTTTATTTAGATTTTAATAATGAAGTAAAAACAGACCAATTAATTACTAAACTTATATCTCTTAGAAAAACTGTTGCAGCTCCTGTAACTATAAAAGATGAAAGAAAGCTTATACCTTTTAAAATTACTAATTTAAAAGATGGTATAAATATAGGAGCTTACGGTATAAGAGAACCCAAAAAAGACCCATCTAATGAATTAAATGTAGAGGCTATTGATATTCTTATAGTTCCCGCAGTAGCCTATGATAAAGATTGCTACAGATTAGGATATGGTGGTGGATTTTATGATAGATTTATTGAACACCTTAGAGATGATGCTATAACTATTGGTATAGCTTTTGACTTACAAGTATTTGATTCTATTCCTAAGGAAAATCACGATGCTCAGTTAAATTATGTAATTACAGAAAATAATATGTATATAGGAAAAATTTAATATATATAATCGGTCTGAAAAATAATATTTCAGACCGATTTAAACTTTTATGATATTATAAATTTCTTTATTATTTGTCCTTACCTTTACTCTCTTTATTATTTTTATTTTCCTCGTTAGCTTCTTCATCTTTAGATGATTTTCTATATCTATCTAAATTTTCATTAACCAACTTGTCTATTTCTTCTATACTTTTACCTGTAAGTATTTCTAATCCTTCTTCTATACTTTTTATTGCATATATATTAAATTTACCTTCTTTTATAGCTTCAACTACTTCATCTTTAAGAAGAAGATTCTTAACATTTTGTATAGGCATCATAACCCCTTGATTACCTGTAAATCCTTTTATTTTGCATACATCAAAGAATCCTTCTATTTTCTCATTTATGCCACCTATCGGTTGTATTTCACCCTTTTGACTTACAGAACCTGTTACAGCTATATATTGCTTTATAGGTATATTCGCTATACTAGATATAATAGCGTATAGTTCTGTACTAGATGCACTATCACCATCAACTCCATTATAGTTTTGTTCAAATGTTATAGATGTAGTTATAGATAATGGTTTTTCTTTTCCATATCTTGAGCCTAAATATCCACTTAAAATTAAAACTCCCTTATCATGTATACTACCACTTTGTTTTATTTCTCTTTCTATATTTATAACTCCTCTTCTACCATTATATGTTGAAGCTGTTATTTTAGATGGCTTTCCAAAGGAATACTCTCCAGTTCCCATTACAGCTAGTCCATTTATTTGTCCCACCTTTTCGCCATCTATATCTATTAAAAGCGTTCCATCTTTAAACATTTCATTTAGTTTTTCTTCATATTTATTACTTCTATATTTCTTTTGGTCTATCGCATTTTTTACATCCACTTCGGTTATATATGGTTGATTTTCATCACTTATAGCATCTGCTTCATATATTATATCTAAGATTTTATTGAATCTTGCTGTAAGCTTATCTTTACTATCACTTACCCTAGTGCTGTATTCAATCAACTTTTCTACAGCCCCTTTAGTAAAATGCTTTAAATTTTCTTCTTCACACTTATTAGCTATTAGTTGAGCTGTTTTATATATATTTTCTTCATTCTTATCTATTTCTATATCAAAATCTGCCATTATCTTAAATAAGTTTCTAAAGTCTTCTTCATGTGCATAAAGAATGCTATAAAAATAATTATCTCCAATTAATATAACTTTTGTATCTAATTCTATAGGTTCTGGCTTTAAAGTAGATGTTACTAGATATCCATACTGCTTGTTTATAGATTCAATAGATATAGTTCCTGTTTTTAGAGATCTTTTTAGACAATCCCAAGAAAACGGATTTGATAATAAGTCCTTTACATTTAATATTAAATATCCTCCATTGGCTTTATGTAAAGCTCCTGGCTTTATTTCCATAAAACTTGTTGTCAAGGCTCCTATTTCATTTTTATACTCTACACATCCAGCAAGGTTATAGTATGTAGGATTACTCTCTGTTATAATCTTACACTTATCACAATCACTATTATCTATAAACAAATTAACTTTATATTTATTAAAGTATTTCTCTTGATTTTTAGGACCCATAATACCTAACATAGCCATAGGATTTTGTCTATTATCATCATCTTCTTTAAATTTATCTATATTGGTTACTATATCTATGCCTAAATCCTCTATATATTTTTTTATCTTTTCATCTTTTCCGTATTTATTAATTAAGTATTGCTCATAGAAACCAACAAGGCTTTTTCCTACTGTTTTATCTAAGTCTTTCATTTTATTCTTGTATGATTCTTCACACATTTTTATCTTATCTATGTAATCTTTACTATCCTGATTTAACTTTAGTCCTTCTTCTCGTATCTTTTGAATTTCAACTGCAGTAAGAGTTCCAAGTTCACTATCTTGCATAAGTTCTCCATTTTCTTTCATAGGAATACTCATTAATCCTCTATCTGTAACTTGAAATTTAAATCCCCTTGGTCTTGCAAATTCATTTAGTTCCTTTATTATATTTTCAATATTGCTTTCTAATTCACTCATTAGTATCCTACTATGATATTCATACTCCTTTGAATTGAATATCTTCGGAACTTCATTTTTTAATTTATCTACGAT
>NZ_LT629860.1 GCF_900106845.1 Romboutsia timonensis | reverse complement strand
GGGTGTCCCGCGTTCGAGTCGCGGATGGATCACCAAGTGGAGAGGTGTCCGAGTGGTTTAAGGAGCTGGTCTTGAAAACCAGTGATGCTTAACGGCACCGTGGGTTCGAATCCCACCCTCTCCGCCATTAATTTAATAAATGGAGAAGTACTCAAGTGGCTCAAGAGGATCCCCTGCTAAGGGATTAGGCTGGATTAAACCGGTGCGAGGGTTCGAATCCCTCCTTCTCCGCCATTAATTCGAGGTGTAGCGCAGTTTGGTAGCGCACGTGGTTTGGGACCATGGGGCCGGGGGTTCGAGTCCCTCCACCTCGACCATTAATAAAATGTGGACCATTAGCTCAGTTGGTTAGAGCGCCCGGCTCATAACCGGTAGGTCTGGGGTTCGAGTCCCTGATGGTCCACCAAATTTTATAGGGGTGTAGCTCAGTTGGTAGAGCGTCGGTCTCCAAAACCGTGCGCCGGGGGTTCGAGTCCCTCCACCCCTGCCACTTATAAAATAGAAAATATAATTTAAACTAAAATCTTCGAGGTGTAGCGCAGTTTGGTAGCGCACGTGGTTTGGGACCATGGGGCCGGGGGTTCGAGTCCCTCCACCTCGACCATTAACAATTAGGGCTTATAGCTCAGGTGGTTAGAGCGCACGCCTGATAAGCGTGAGGTCGCTGGTTCGAGTCCAGCTAGGCCCACCAATTGGTTGCGCCCAGATAGCTCAGTCGGTAGAGCAGGGGACTGAAAATCCCCGTGTCGGTGGTTCGATTCCGCCTCTGGGCACCATAGTCGTGGCGGTATAGCTTAGTTGGCTAGAGCGTTCGGTTCATACCCGAAAGGTCACAGGTTCGACTCCTGTTACCGCTACCATCATAAATTTAAGAACTTTGAAAATTAAACAGTAGGTTAATTTATAGAATTGAAACTAACAAACCAAGCCAGATATTCAGATAATGATAGTCTGAGCAGGTAACAACTTTTATTTGAGAGTTTGATCCTGGCTCA
>NZ_LT629859.1 GCF_900106845.1 Romboutsia timonensis | reverse complement strand
TCTGTAAATAATTTTTTACTCATTAAAATTTTCTCCGATCTAATTATTATTTATTTAATTATATACAAAAATACCCTATAGAGTAGACCTTTTTATTAGTTGTCTACTCTATAGGGTACATTTTAATCCTTTTATTATCTATGGTACTTTTAAATAATACAACGTAATAGCTTTAATTGATGAAGTATTTTAATTAAAACTTATATATAAATTTATTTAATATATGGGGAATAGTGATTTCTTCTTAATATGTAAAATCAATATTTTTCTTATAATATGCCTTTATGAAAAGCATTAATTTAAATGATAATGAAATAAATGTAATATAGAACTAGAGCAATTGGTTATGTATGTTATGGATAAATACATGAATTAGGTCTAAAAATAATATTTCAGATAATACAAAGAGTGGAAGATGAAAGTAAACAATATAATCTAAAATTTCAATTAATATTTACTATAGATGAATATTTTTGGGATGGTTAATTTGTATAGATAAGTCATTGTATAGTGGAATTAAAGATATTACAGATAAAAACTATTATACTAACTCATTTTATATACTTGTATATCATAATATAAGCGTTTTTATGAACTAGGTCTAAAAGCTATATACAATGATTTAAGCAATGTATGTTATATAGCATATATAGAGTTATAGGATAATCTACCAGATGAACTATAAGACTTGAGATAGTAATAGGATATATGAAAGAATAATTAATATGATATGATAGCATAAATGACTATGTGATAAATATCTTATATGTGTTTTTCTAATTCTCTATCTAAGGAACCATTTCATCTATAAGTATTAGAAATAAAGATCCAATTTTAATAAAACTTGAAAGAATATGAGAATAACAGAGTATTTAGTTGCTATTACAGGTAAATTTAGTAATAAAAAATAGTTAGTGGTTTTAGATAGAGTTAAGTATAGATAAGTTTAAATAGAATGTAGATGATTTTATGAAAAGTAGATTATCATCAGATATAATGCTCTATAGTATGGTATATGGACAAGGATTAAGATTCCTTGTATTGACTTAGCAATGTGTACATAATTGTATGATATTCCATAATTCACAAATATATAATTTATACAATGTATATGAAGCAGATCGTACTGATATTATAGAAAAAATAAAACATTTAGAACTATAAAGATGTGTTGATTTGTCTGGAGAAGGTATTAGAAGAAATTATAAAAGAAGCAAGAAAATATAAATTTTATGAATGAAGATAGAAGATATATATTATTTGCATTTAAATAGATTTTAAATAAAGAAATGTTAATTTATTTTAAAAATTTAAATTTATCAAAATAAATAGGTATTTTGATTTATGGATAAGTAGAAGAAATATTAGATTAAGATTTATATAATCTTCAAAATAAAGAATAGTAGATATTCTAAATATTTAAATCATAAGAGGATTTTTTGAGGAATGGTATATCTTAAAGATTTTATATATGGATAGTTAAAAGGATATATACCAAATTAGTTTTTTTTAATAAGTGTATTTATATAAGTCTTAAGTTTTAGTAGTTTATTTTATATTTTGAAATATTAGAGCTTTTAGAATATGAATATAAAGAGTTTATTTCTATAACATATATACCAATAGAATATGAGAGTATATTAACTTGATTAAATAAAATAAATATAAGAGCTGAATGTAATAAGGAACAATAGATTATCATTAGGTAATGATTAAAAATATGAAATGATAGAATGTAAAATGAAGCTTAATGCTAAAAAATATAAATATTTATATCGATGAAAATTAATTATATTATAGCTAAATTTATTATAATAATTAAAATATACTATGAAAAATATATAAAATTTTTTTGTTGATAACTATGATATAAATGTGAATAAAAATAGATTGTTTATGTAATATTAAGCTATGTAGTATGTGGATTATGTTAATAACTTTAAAATGTTAAAATATAGAGTAAAATATTTCTAAAAAAAATATTAAAAAAGTATTGACGATATAAAAACAGGATGGTATAGTTATACTTGTCCTTAAGGAAAGGGCAACAAAGAGAAAATAACTTAAAAAAATAAGTTGACAAAGAAAAATAACTTTGATAAACTTAAGAAAGTTAAAAAATGAACTTTGAAAATTAAACAGTAGGTTAATTTATAGAATTGAAACTAACAAACCAAGCCAGATATTCAGATAATGATAGTCTGAGCAGGTAATCAAATTTATTTGAGCAACGGATGTATCTG
>NZ_LT629858.1 GCF_900106845.1 Romboutsia timonensis | reverse complement strand
GTTATCCTACCATCCATGTAAGTTTATAGAAAAGTATAGTATAAAAGAAGCATAATAAGGAGATTAAACTAATCTCCTTTTAATTTGTATATTTTTATATTCAAAAATAGGATATACTTATAAAGGTAAAATAAAAAAAATATAAGGATATAACAATGAATAAAATAATAAAAATATCCATTAGAAATCTAGTGGAATTTATAATGAGACATGGAAGTATAGACAATAGATATACAAGTTCTATAAAAGCTATAGAAGGAATAAGAGGTCATCAAAGAGTACAAAAATCCTATGGTGATAATTATACTGCCGAAGTACCTTTAAAATATACCTTAACTTATGAAGATTTAGAAATAATGGTAGAAGGTAGGGCAGATGGAATACTAATAGAAGATGAAAAAACAATAATAGATGAAATAAAAACAACAACCAAAGACTTACTATTAATAGATGAAAATACAAATCCACTACACTGGGCACAAGCAAAGTGTTATGGATATATATACTCTATGCAAAATGAATTAGATAACATAGATATACAAATAACCTATTACAACATAGATACAAAATCTACAAGAATACTAAGACAAAGCTATACACTAAAAGAGCTTGAAGAATTTTTCTTTTGGTTAATAGATGAATATAAGAGTTGGGCACAATTAGAAAGTGATTGGGTAAATAAAAGGAATGAATCAATAAAAAAGTTAAAATTCCCATTTGAAAACTATAGACCAGGTCAAAGAGAACTAGCTGTAAGAGTATATAAAAGCATAACAGATAGTAAAAAATGCTTTGCACAAGCCCCTACAGGAATAGGAAAAACTATATCAACACTTTTTCCAGCTATAAAAGCTATGGGAGAAGATAAAACATCTAAAATATTTTATCTTACAGCAAAAACTATAACTAGAGAAGTAGCACAAAATACTATTTATTTAATGAGAAAAAAGGACTTAAATTTAAAAGCAGTAACAATAACAGCAAAGGAAAAAATATGCAAAATGGAAGAAGTAAACTGCAATCCAGAATATTGTCCTTATGCAAATGGATATTTTGACAGAATAAACAATTCATTAAAAGATATCTTATTAAAATATAATGATTACTCAAAAGAAAACATAGAAAAAATAAGTGAAGAATATATGCTTTGTCCATTTGAATTATCTTTAGATTTAACAAATTTAAGTGATGTAATAATATGTGATTACAACTATGTATTTGATCCAAGAGTATACTTAAAAAGATTTTTTGATACAAAAACTACAGATTATACATTTTTAATAGA
>NZ_LT629857.1 GCF_900106845.1 Romboutsia timonensis | reverse complement strand
GTTCGAGTCCCTGATGGTCCACCAAATAAATATTTAATAAGTACTTCGAGGTGTAGCGCAGTTTGGTAGCGCACGTGGTTTGGGACCATGGGGCCGGGGGTTCGAGTCCCTCCACCTCGACCAATATGTGGTGGGTATAGCTCAGTTGGTTAGAGCGCCAGATTGTGGCTCTGGAGGTCGTGAGTTCGACTCTCATTATCCACCCCAATTTATTTAATATGGCGACATAGCCAAGTGGTAAGGCAGTGGACTGCAACTCCTTGATCCCCAGTTCGAATCTGGGTGTCGCCTCCACTATTATAGATGCGCCTATAGCTCAACTGGATAGAGTGTCTGACTACGAATCAGAAGGTTAGGGGTTCGAGTCCCTTTGGGCGCACCATAAAGAATCCGGGATTATAGCTCAGCTGGGAGAGCACCTGCCTTACAAGCAGGGGGTCACAGGTTCGAGCCCTGTTAATCCCACCAGTGTTTAACCTCTAGTGATAATTCACTAGAGGTTTTTTAATATAAAAATAACTTATTAGATTAACTTCCAAATAATGTATATAAACTATTAAACCTGTCTAAATTCATATATATATGAGTTTAGGAGGATATAATATGAGTACTAAGAAAAAGATTGAAAAAGAGCTAGAAAAAGAGAATATAATTAAAGAAATAAAGAAGGCTCAAACAGACGTAGCAGTAGCTGAAAAGTTTTTTCAGTTTGTGAGTGATCCAGAATTAGTAGATGTTGCGATATACAATTTAGAAGCTAAAAAATCTAGATATAGATACTTAATAAAGATTGCAAAAGAAAAGGGAATAAAGAAATCTTTAAAAGAATCCTTAATAGAAGCAATGGCGAAATGATTTTAAAGGAGATGATATTTTGTACATAGTTTTTGGTAATGAAATAATTGATAGTAGTGAGATAAAAGATATTATAGAAAATAATAGTGATTTTAATGTAGAAAAGGATTTAACTAAAGGAAGCAAGAGAGAAGATACATTAGCATATCAAATAAGTATAGATGTAGCTTTATTAAATGAAGTTATAAAAGAAAGTTATGAATTAGATAGCATAGATGAAGAAGAATTATTTGATGAATATATGACTTTATCTGATGAATTAGCTATGGAATTAGAAGAATATATGCCAGAAGATATTATAATAAATGCTAGGGCATATAAATGGGATAATTCAGACAATACTATAAAATTAGTATTAGCTATGGCTCATTTAGAGTTAGGAGAACTAAAGCTTTCAGATATAACTAGAAGACTATTAACACAAGTTGATTAATAAATTAGATTTATTATAAATTGTTATATAATGATTAACATATAGGCTATGTTGATTGATTTTAAGATATTAGTGTTAGTAACGATAATTATATGATAGATTAAATCTAAGTTTAATCATCAAATTATTGAAATTACTATATTACAATTAATTATCAAATGTAAATATAACATAGCCTAAATATAAAATTAAAAAAATATAAAAAAACTTTAAAAAAAGTATTGACGATATAAATTAAAGATGATATATTATTACTTGTCCTTAAGAAAAGGGCAAAACAAAATAAAACAACTTAAAAAATAAGTTGACAAAGTAAAATAACTTTGGTAAACTTAAGAAGTTGAAAGAAAGAACTTTGAAAATTAAACAGTAGGTTAATTTATAGAATTGAAACTAACAAACCAAGCCAGATATTCAGATAATGATAGTCTGAGCAGGTAACAACTTTTATTTGAGAGTTTGAT
>NZ_LT629856.1 GCF_900106845.1 Romboutsia timonensis | reverse complement strand
TTTACTTACAAGGACATTATATTACATTTAAACCTGTGGAAAACTTCTGTATAATAGTGATATGAATAAGTGTAGAAGATATAAAAAAAGTAAAATTATAAATATAATTTTAAAAAATCATTTTGAAAAATTTAAAGAAGATAAGTTATCAAGAATAAAAAGTAAAGAAATGCGTCAGCATATAATTAATGTAATAGAAAAAGCATTGAATTGTGGAAATATAGAGCATGGATATATAAAACATAAATGTTTGAACTGTTATGAAGAATATATTCATGGATTTTCATGTAAAAGTAAATTCTGTACTAAGTGTGGGAGAATGTATTCAATTAAATGGTCTGAAAAGCAAGCAGAGAATATGTTAAATGTAAAGCATAGACATGCAGTATTTACAATACCAGAAGAATTAAGAAATTATTTCTATAAAAAGCGTGAGCTTTTAAAAGAATTGCAAGATGCAGCATATGGAGTTGTATCTCATTATTATAAAAAGAAGGTTAAAGGAAATCACGAAGTAGGATTAATTGCTGTAGTTCATACATTTGGATCAGATTTAAAATGGAATCCTCATATACATGCATTATTTACAGAAGGTGGAATAGATAAAAATAATAAATGGTTTAAAAAGTTATTACATATACCATATCAATATCTCAGAAAATCATGGCAAAAACTAGTGTTAGATATAATAAAAACTAACTTTAAGGATAGAGAAACACAAAAAATAATAAACAGATTATATAAAAAATATAATAATGGATTTTATGTGAATGCACAAAGAGATTTAACGAAAATAAAGGAAGCAGCAAAATATATAGGTAGATATCTTTCGAGGCCAGCTATCGCTGAATATAGAATAAGTGAGTATGATGGAAAATGCGTAACATTTTGGTATGAAAATAAAAATCCTAGAGAAAAAATAACAGTTAGGATGGATGCATTAGATTTTATAGGTAAATTAGTAAATCATATACACCCGAAGGGGTTTAGAGTTGTAAGAAGATATGGATTGTATTCAAGAAGGAAAAATAAACTTAGTATTGAGATTGTAAAACTATATAACTTTATGAAACAAAGAAATATATTTGAATTAATTCAGAAACAGAAAAATAAGAAGAGAAGTTTTAAAGAAAGATTGATAGAAACTTTTGGAGTAAATCCATTTATATGTACTAGTTGTGGTAATGAAATGATGTTATGGGAAATTTGGTATCGTAAATATGGTTTGATATATAATGTATTGAATAAATCAAATTATAAAAATATTATTAATGAAATAGATGAATTTAAGCCAATAAGAATAGTAGATACCAATAAAAGTGAACGAATATGCTTATTTTAAAAGGGTTATTTTGGAAATATGAGTAACCTTATTTTGTCGTACTCAAAATAAGGTATAATATAAAAAATAAAATTTTTAGGAGTATGACTATGTTAAAAGAATTAGAAGAGATGAGTATTGGTCAAAAATTATATAATTACCACTGTAAGTCATGTGGATTTGAAAAAGGAGTGCCAGAATTTCTTATTGAAGAATTTAGAATGGATATAATATTTGGAGCGATAGATCCGCTAGAAGATGAGCCTATGCCAGAACTAGTATGTCCTAATTGCAGAGCAAAATTTGAATACAAAAAAACTGACGACCGTTAGGTGTCAGTTGAGGTGACCTATTTATAGGTCATTTTTTAT
>NZ_LT629855.1 GCF_900106845.1 Romboutsia timonensis | reverse complement strand
GGATTACTATAATAATTATAGATATCAATGGAATTTAAGCAAGATGACTCCTGTTCAGTACAGAAATCATCTTGTTTCTTAGAAATACCTTTTTTTAAATTGTCCTTGACAAAGGGTACACTTTATTGTGCTCTTACTTATTTTTTATTGATGCCAATAGTAATCAATTAAATACAATAATATGTAATGGATTTAGCTACAAATTTTGATATAAATCACTAGATAATAATAAGAACATATTAATATCAAATAAAAGCTTAATAAGGAATGTATATGAAAGAAGAACTAATAAATCTTTATGGTATAAATATAATAATACTCAAGAGATAAATTATTTATATGGTTATTAATATATAATAATATCTAAAACATGTACAAATAGATCCTATGAATCCTAAAATCGATTTATAGATATATAATATAAATTAAAAGTTCTTATTTAACTAGCATAAAGTTAATTATAAATTAATCTAGTTTTAGAGTTTATTTTTACTGTACAAGCTCTATCCCCATTACTCATTTTAAAATAAACTTTATCTATAAGAACATTTATAAAAAGTTTCTATATATCACCTATCCTAAAATAAAATCGATATTTTTAGTATTAAATAAATTTATAAACTTTTTAGTAAAAGCTTTAGTAATTTTATAATTTATTTTTTAGCTTTATTAGCTTACTTTGTGATAATAAGAGTTGAAAAATAACCATACCAAAGTGTTTTTAATAATTTAGCATGGTTATTTATCTAATTTGCTATAAATTGCTTGTGATCAATATTATTTCCTAAATTTAATTATTACAAATATGTCAAAGTCATTTTATAAACTATCTACTTTATCCTTTAAACATAAAATCATACTTATCTTTAATTGTATTTAATGTATTAAAAGTTCCTTCTATCTTATCATTAAAATCCTCTAATGAGTTTATACTTTCTATGTATATATATTCATTTGAACTAGATTTCGGGGGAATATCACATGAAATCAATGCTTCTATTTCTATACCACTAAAAAATAGCTTATCTAAACTTATTGAAACTAATTTATTAGATTTATTTTCTAAGATCAATTCAATTACACCATAATCATTTAAATATTGAACACTAATAGCACTTATTTTTAAGTCTTCATTTTCAACTAAAACTATAGGTTCATAAAATTCTCTTATATCTTTATTAAATTGAGCTTGTTCAGTTTCATTTTTATTATCTTGTTCACCTAAATTGTCACTACTACATCCTACTATTAATAATCCACAGAATATAGTAAGACATATTATATAAATCTGTTTTTTCATAAAAAACCCTCTAAAAAAATTTCTATTCACCTATATTATATCAAAAGTAAATTTATTTTACATTATATGGCAATTGCGAACGTTGATTATATAGCATTTCATTGTTTTCTATTAATAAATAGTCTAATAAATTTAAATTAAAATATATTAATTTAATCTGTTGTGCTAGTTAAAATTATTTTCCAAATAAAGTAAGTTGATTTTTCAAAAAACAATATCCCATAAAGATTAGTATTTGTAAATATTAACCAAATACTAATCTTTTTATCTTAGCCATAG
>NZ_LT629854.1 GCF_900106845.1 Romboutsia timonensis | reverse complement strand
GGTTATTATAGCAAAGAGGATACACCTGTTCCCATACCGAACACAGAAGTTAAGCTCTTTAGCGGCAATGGTACTTGGTGGGCGACCGCCTGGGAGAGTAGCACGTAGCCACGTAATCTTTTTTTATATAATGCCTTTAAGTGATAAAAATCATCTTAAAGGCATTTTTTACGTACAAGGAAATTAATATATAAAAATTTTTTGTGTATAGGTTATAAATATAAATAATATTAATAACTTCAGAAACGTAAAAAATGACATTTTGAAATGCTTCGCCCACGCAGTGGCTCAAGCAACGGATGTGACCGAAGCGGTAGCGAGTGTCATATCGCTGGCGACATGAGCGTAGCGAATTTTTTATTACTATATTCTTTTAAGCATTATATTAATTTATTAGTTAATATTGTGATAGGATTATACAAAATAAAATAGACAATGATATAATATAGATTAGTGATATAGATTATAAATAGACAATTATATAGAGTAGAACTATAATTTAATAAGTTTGGAAGAGGGTAAATTATGAAAGTTAAAGAGAGAAGAGAGTTATTATTAAGTATATTAAATAAATCAGCTAAACCTATAAAGGGTGATGAGTTAGCAAATACTTTAAATGTAAGCCGACAAGTAATAGTTCAAGATATAGCTTTAATAAGAGCTACAGGTGTAGATATAATAGCTACACCTCAGGGTTATGTAATATATAATACTAAAGTAGCGACTAAAACTATAGAATGTAAAAATCATGTTAATGGAGATGAGTTTTATAATGAATTAAAGACTATAGTAGACTTAGGTGGTAAAGTAAAAGATGTAATAGTAAAGCATCCGATCTATGGAGAAATTAAAGTAGATTTAGATATAGATTCTAATAGAGATATAGACGAATTTATGAAAAAAGCCTCAAGTGATGAGTTTAAACAATTATCAACATTAACAAAAGAGAGTCATTTACACACAATTGAAGCAAAAAGTGAAGAGATATTAGATGAAATTGTTTCGTCATTATTAGATAAAAATATACTTGTAAATAATAGCAAAAAATAGTTTATAAAAAATTATAGAGTACTATTTTGTAAAAAAATAATCTAATTATATAGACATTACTTGTAAAAATAAATACTTTAACTAAAATAAAATAATAAAAAGTTTGAATAATACTATTGAAACTTGGTTATATATATAATATAATGATTATCAAATAAAACAATTAGTTTAAAAGCTATGAAGGAAAATAGTAAAAAATATGTTTGTATTCAGAGAGTGAGTGGTTGGTGTGAACTCATTACAATGATTTTTGAATCCATTCCAGAGCTTCTAATCGGAAATAATAGTAAGATTAGACGTATACCTACGTTACAGGATTGAGAGGACTATACATAAAACGTATGGTCAATTAGGGTGGCAACGCGGATCAAAGACTTTCGTCCCTTTTTATAGGGGGATAGAAGGTCTTTTTTTATTATAATTAATTGTTTTAGGAAAGCTATTCAATAAAAATCTTAAGATAAATTTTAAAGAGATAACGTTATCTAAATGTACATATGTATTGAAAAATAAGCTAGAAAATAGCTATAAAATAAAAATAGGAGGAAGTAAAATGCTAGATATAAAAAGAATAAGAGAAAATTTAGAAGACATAAAAAAGGCAATGGATAGAAGAGGGGAAAAAGAATTCGATCTAGATGCTGTAGTTGCCTTAGACGATAAGAGAAGAGAATTACTTAAAGAAGTTGAAGTAATGAAAAATGAGTTAAATGTTGAATCTAAGAAAATACCTCAACTTATAAAAGAAGGTAAAGATGTAGATGCTGCAAAAGCTCAACTAAAAGAATTATCAGACAAGATAAAAGCTATAGATGAGCAAGTTAGAACAGTTGAAGATGAAATGGAATATAATTTAATGAGAATACCTAATGTTCCTCACCCAGATGTTCCACAAGGAACTACAGATGAAGATAACGTTGAAATAAGACAATGGGGAGAAACTCCAAAGTTTGATTTCGAAGGAAAAGCACACTGGGATATAGGTACAGGTCTTGGAATATTAGACTTTGAAACTGCTGGTAAAATAACAGGTTCAAGATTTACTTTATACAAAGGATTAGGAGCAAGACTTGAAAGAGCTATCATAAACTTCTTCTTAAATACTCATACAGAAGAACATGGATATACAGAAGTTTTACCTCCTTTCATGGCAAATAGAACAAGCTTCATAGGAACAGGACAATTACCAAAGTTCGAAGAAGATATGTTTAAAATAGAAGGAATGGAATATTTCTTAATACCAACTGCAGAAGTACCAGTAACTAATATACATAGAGATGAAATATTAACTGCAGATCAATTACCTATAAAATATTGTGCATATACTCCATGTTTCAGATCTGAAGCAGGTTCTGCTGGTAGAGATACAAGAGGTTTAGTAAGACAACATCAATTCAACAAAGTTGAATTAGTTAAATTCTGTGATCCTCAAAACTCTTATGAAGAGTTAGAAAAATTAACTAACGATGCAGAAAGAATGTTACAATTATTAGGATTACCATACAGAGTAGTTAGAATATGTACAGGTGATTTAGGATTCACTGCAGCATTCAAGTATGACTTAGAAGTATGGATGCCAAGTTACAACAGATATGTTGAAATATCTTCTTGTTCAAACTTTGAAGATTTCCAAGCTAGAAGAGCTGGTATAAGATTCAAGAGAGATAAAAAATCTAAAGCTGAATACGTTCATACATTAAATGGTTCAGGATTAGCAGTAGGAAGAACTTTAGCTGCTATATTAGAAAATTATCAACAAGCTGATGGATCTGTAGTTGTTCCAGAAGTATTAAGACCATATATGGGTGTAGATGTTATAAAGAAAAATGAATTATAAGATATAGTTTATATAAATATAAGAGTATCCTAAGATTATTATTTTAAGATACTCTTATATATTTTTAATAAGATATAGTATTAAATATAATTTATTAATGATTAAGTCTAAAACTTCACTATAAATATATTAACTCGTTGTGCTAATTGAATATGATTATTTAAAATACTATAGTCTAAAAATTTACATTTTGATAGCTAAAAAACTATATAGTAATTTCAATAGGTTTAGTAAAAAAACTAGCACAACAGATTAATTCATTGTATTAGATAAATTATATTTTTGAAAATGCTAGCGTTTATAATAAAAAAATAATTACTAAAAAATTCTATGTAGTATTTTAAATATGTGTAGGGAATAAGTAGCACGATAGAGTAAGTTATTTATTTTGTATATAGAGCACTATGCATATATGAGTTTATATTATAGGATTAATATTTAAATTTAAGTTGAAATATAAAATAAACTATGTTAATATAAACTTGTTGTAAGTTTTAGGAGGAGATATGGAAAACTCATACTACATGAAAGAGGCTTTAAAAGAAGCAAATAAAGCATATGAAAAAGGTGAAACACCTATAGGAGCTGTAATTGTAAAGAATAATGAAATTATAGCAAGAGCACATAATTTAACTGAAACGTTAAATGATTGTACAGCTCATGCAGAAGTTTTAGCTATAAGACAAGCTTCAGAAAAGTTAGGTGGATGGAGACTAGTTGATTGTGATTTATATGTAACGATGGAGCCGTGTATAATGTGTAGTGGAGCAATAGTTCACTCTAGAATAAAAAAACTTATAATTGGAACAAAACATATAAAAAATGCATATACAGAAAAACAACATGAATTTAAAATAGATTATTATAAATATAATAATATCGAGACCACATTCGGTATATTACAAGAAGAATGCTCTAATATATTACAAGAATTTTTTAAGAATTTAAGGAAAAGATAATATGGAGAGTTGGTCGAGATGGTCGAAGGCGCTTGCCTGGAAAGTGAGTATACGTCAAAAACGTATCATGGGTTCGAATCCCATACTCTCCGCCAGAGAATATTAAATATGGTTGTAATTTTGCTGTACTAGATGGGGAGGTAGCGGTGCCCTGTAACCTGCAATCCGCTATAGCAGGATTGAATTCCATCTAGAGGCTTTTGCTTTGTAAGGCTGCCCTAAATAAGTGGTGTTGACGTTTAGGTCCTACGCAACGAAAACTCATGAACCCCGTCAGATCCGGAAGGAAGCAGCGGTAAGTGACCACTTTCGTGTGCCGTAGGGGTGCCTAAGCCGAGCTAACTGTTTAGGTAACGCTTGTAAGGCAAAGTCAATAGATGGTGTACAGCATTTATATATAAAAATAGAATCCCTTTAATCAGGGATTTTTTTAATATCCAAAATTGTAATTTATATAACTTTATTAAAGATAATGATATAATATTTCAAGATATAGGAAATTAATATATTAGATTGATTTTTACATTAAGGAGAGAGAGGAATGCATAAAGCCTTATATAGATCGTATAGACCTCAAAATTTTGAAGATGTTGTAGGTCAAGAACATATTATAAGAACATTAAAAAATCAGATAGAGAACAACAATGTAGGTCATGCTTATTTATTTTCAGGTACAAGAGGTACAGGTAAAACATCAACAGCTAAAATATTTGCAAGAGCTGTAAATTGTGAGAATAGTATAAATCAAGAGCCTTGTAATGAATGTGAAGTATGTAGAGACATATTAAATGACAATGTGATGGATGTCGTAGAAATAGATGCTGCGTCTAATAATAGTGTAGATGATATAAGAGAGCTTAGAGAAAGCGTTAAGTATTCTCCAACTAAGGCTAAATATAAAGTATACATAATAGACGAGGTACACATGTTATCTCAAGGTGCATTTAATGCCCTATTAAAGACTTTAGAAGAACCACCATCATATGTAATATTTATATTAGCTACTACAGAGCCGCATAAAATACCAGCAACAATTTTATCTAGATGTCAAAGATTTGACTTCAAAAGAGTTACAGTTAAAGATATGACTGACAGAATGAAAAAAATATGTAATGAGGAAAATATAGAAGTAGAAGAAAAGGCACTTAATTTAATTGCTAGAAACTCTCAAGGGGCATTAAGAGATGCTCTAAGTATATTAGACCAGTGTATATCTTTTTCAGATAATAAAATAGAATATAAAGATGCTGTAGAGTTATTAGGAACAGTTAATATAGAACAATTATTTGAAATGGCTCAGTCAATAATAGATCAGGACACAAAGAAATCTCTACAAATACTAAATGAGTTTGTTGTATGGGGGAAAGATATAAGAAATTTAATAAATGATTTAATAGACCATTTTAGAAATTTAATGGTATGTAAAGTATCAACTGAATTAGATGAGATTATATCACTTCCAGAGGAAACAATAAAGCTATTAAAAGAACAATCTAAGATAGTAGATGTAAATGATTTAATAAGAATTTTAAATATATTATCAGAAACTCAAGATAATATGAAAACATCATCTAATCCTAGAGTATTAGCAGAAGTTACTATTATGAAAACTGCTCAACCTATGTTTGATGAAAGTAAAGAAGCTTTAATAAAGAGAATAGAAAATCTAGAAAAAACTATTGAGAGCGGTGATATAAAAATAAATACAATAGAGAATAATATATCAACTAATGAAATAGTTATAGAGAAAGAAGAACCTGAAGAAATAGTATATGAAAATGTAAAAAGTGAAGATGTTAAATTAATAGAGTCATCATGGCAGAAGATAAGACAGAAAATAAAAGAAGATAAAGTAAATAAACAGATGCCGGTATATTTCTTATTAGGTGATGTGAGTGGGTTTAATGTTTATAATAATAACTTATATATAATTTATGGACATGGATTTGAATTTGCAAAGAAAAGATTAAGTAACCCAGAAACTATATCATATATAGAACAAATGATAAGAGAAACTATTAATAGAAGCTTTAGTATAAAAATAATATTAGAGTCTGAAGTTAAAAATATAGAACTAGAAATAAAAAATGAAAAAGTGGACAAAGGTGAAGAAATACTAAAGTCTATAGTTAAAGATGATATACTTGAAATAAGGGATAATGAAGAAAAACAAGATTAATAATAAAAAAGATTATGATATAATAATAAAATATAGAAAAAATTTTAAAGGAGGATTTTAGTTATGGCTAAAAGAGGTTTTGGAGGCGGAATGATGCCTGGAAATATGAATAATCTATTAAAGCAAGCTCAAAAGATGCAAGAAAATATGCAAAAAATGCAGGCTGAATTAGAAGCAAAGGAGATAGAGTCTTCTGTTGGTGGAGGAGCTGTTACTGTAAAGGTTAATGGTAAGAAAGAATTAATAGATATAAATATAAAACCAGAGGTAGTTGATCCAGATGATATAGAAATGTTACAAGACTTAGTTTTAAGTGCTGTTAATGAAGCATTAAGAAGCGTTGATGAAATGCAAGCAAGTCAAATGAGTAAAGTAACTGGAGGAATGAATATACCAGGATTATTCTAGTAGGTGATTATATGCAAGTTTATACAGGGCCTATAACTAGGCTGATAGAAGAGTTTTCAAAGCTTCCTGGGGTTGGAAGAAAAACTGCTCAAAGATTAGCATTTCATATTATAAATATGAATACTAATGATGTAGAAGCTTTATCTAAAGCTATAATAGAAGCTAAGAGAGAAATAAAATACTGCTCTGTTTGTTGTAATATAACAGATACAGACCCTTGTAGTATGTGTTCTAATAAGAATAGAGACTCTAGTGTAATATGTGTTGTAGAAGATCCAAGAGATGTAGCTGCAATGGAAAGAACTAGAGAGTTTAAAGGTCAATATCATGTATTAAATGGTGTTATATCTCCTATGGATGGTATAGGACCTGATATGATAAAGATAAAAGAGCTTATACAAAGATTAGGAACACAAGATGTAAGAGAAATAATAATGGCTACTAACCCAACGATAGAAGGGGAAGCAACAGCTATGTACATAGCAAGGCTTTTAAAACCTATGGGTATAAAAGTTACAAGAATAGCACATGGTCTACCAGTAGGCGGAGATTTAGAGTACGCAGATGAGGTTACTATATCGAAAGCTTTAGAAGGTAGAAGAGAAATATAAAAAATCGAGGTACATGCCTCGGTTTTTATGTTTTAGTAGGAGTATAATATGGAAACAACTATGACTTTAGAAAAATATAAATCTATGAAAAAAGCTAAAAATATACGAGAAGAAAAAAATTTAAATAATATAGATATAGATGCTTTGATTAAGAAAAAGTCTAAAAAATCTTCAAGTAATGTACGTAGTGAATTTAGAAATAATTATAAGAATTATCAATATGATTATGAAGAAGATTTTTATGAGCCTAGATACTAAATTTAAAATTTTTAGGTAAAGATATTTAAATATTTTTATAGTAAAAGAGAGCCAAGGGATAATAAAAATATCTCAAGGCTCTTTTTTATAACTGTATTTGTTTAGAATATATTAAAATTTATTCGTTACTACTTAATATATCGACAACTAAGTTAGATATATTAACTGCCGAATCGAATTTACGTATAGACTTTATATTTTTTCTAAGATTATCTAGCCTAGAAGGGTCATCGATAAGTACTTTTAGTAAAACAGGTAAGCTATACTTTTTAGTTGTTCTAAGTGCGGCACCACAATTAGTTAAGAAATCTAGATTTTCTTCTTCTTGACCTGGTATAAAGTAAGGAACAATCATAGGAACATCATTAAGTAATGCTTCTGTAGTAGTAAGACCACCAGGTTTTGATATTAATACATCGATAGAAGCTAAGATATCATTCATTTTATTTGTATATCCTAATAAACATATATTTTTATTATGTATAGTAGAATCTAGCATTTTAGATAACTTATCTTTTAGATGTTCATTTCTACCGGTTATTACCAATATCTGAAAATCTCTATCTATAGCAATCAAATCTTCTAATGTTTCTTTTATGTTACCAGCTCCGAAACTTCCACCCATAAGTAAGACAGTTAATTTTTCAGGAGATAAGCCAAGTTCAGTTAATACAGTCTCTCTATCTCTATGACTTAAGAAAGATTTTTCAACAGGGATTCCGAAAGCCTTAACTTTTTCACTGTCAACTCCTTCGTATACTAGCAACTCTTTAACATATTCATGTCCAACAATATAATAATCAATTTCATTTTGAATCCACGTTGAGTGGGTAGTATAGTCTGTTAAAACGGATATCATAGGTGGGATATCCACTTTAGTAGATTTATAGAAGCTTTCACTTCGACTTAAAGAATGAATATTATTATTTTTTTTAAGTGTACTAAGGGCTATCATAGGAAATGGATGAGTTCCTATGATTAAATCTGGCGTAGATTCATTTAGTAAATGTTTAAATTTTCTAGCCATTAAAGATGTTAGAGGGTTTGTTTTAAATTCATTTTTCGAAGCAATAGTAGTCTCTGAAAATCTATATACACTACCATATGCCTTAGGTGTATATAGCGCTGATTTCTCATAACCTCTAGAAATTACTTTATCCATTGTATTATTAACTAATTTTAAACTATCGACAATCTCACATTCTATAGACATATTACCTATAGTTCTACTTTCAAGCTCTTCTTTAATTGCGCGAGCAGCTCTATTATGTCCACCGCCAGTAGATGCTGACATAATTAGTACTTTTTTGCTCATAAAATTTCCTCCTAATATGATAGAGTTATATTGAACAATAACATAATTTTATGTATTATTAATTATACTTTAAAAAACTAAAATATTATATAGTATAAATTATTATTAACTGATATGTGATAATAATAATCTAATATAATAAAAAAATACAAGTATATAATGCTTAGGAGGTATATTAAATGAAAAAAGTAGAGATATATACTAGCGATACCTGTATACAGTGTATTAAAGCTAAAGAATATTTAAAAAATAGAAATATAGAATTTAAAGAGTATAATATATCTAAAGACTTAGAAGCTAAAAGAGAGTTGATAAAGATGGGATACATGTCTATTCCAGTTATACTTATAGATGGAGAGCATGTATTAGGATTTGATTTAAATAGAATAGAAAGTTTATTAGAAAAATAAATTAAAAAAGAATTAGTAGTAGATGAATTCTTAAAATATGTTTACACTAATTCTTTTTATTAATTTTGAAAAGAATATAAAAAAGAAATGTGTAAATACTATTACTACTGTAAAAGGTTAAATTAAGTTATATATAGCTGTATAAACCTGATGAAATAGGGGATTCTAATATAGAATAATTTTTAACATAGAAAGATAAACATAAATATAAATAAAAAATATAAAAAAACTTTAAAAAAAGTATTGACGATATAAATTAAAGATGATATATTATTACTTGTCCTTAAGAAAAGGGCGAAACAAAATAAAACAACTTAAAAAAATAAGTTGACAAAGTAAAACAACTTTGGTAAACTTAAAAAGTTGAAAGAAAGAACTTTGAAAATTAAACAGTAGGTTAATTTATAGAATTGAAACTAACAAACCAAGCCAGATATTCAGATAATGATAGTCTGAGCAGGTAACAACTTTTATTTGAGAGTTTGAT
>NZ_LT629853.1 GCF_900106845.1 Romboutsia timonensis | reverse complement strand
TCTGCTCCAGATTTCTTTAAATATGATGCAGCTTCAAATGTTCTTACACCCGTTTTAAATGCAAAGTTTTTAGTATCTAAACTAATCCCTGCTAGTAATCCTTCTGCAGTCAATTTATTTATTCTTACATCATCTTCAATATATTGTACAAGCTCTGTTACCATTTCACATGTAGATGATACATAAATTTCATGGAATAAAAGTACTGTATCATTAATAAAGTCTACACCTCTTCTATGGTGGTCTATAACAACTACTTTATCCGATATTTCTAATAATTGTGGACATTCTGTGAAATTTGGTCTATGTGTATCTACAACTACTACAAGAGTATTTTTCATACATTCTCTTATTGCATAATCACAATCAACAAAAATACCATCATGATAATCTGATCTTTTAATTTTTTTTATAAATTCTTCTATAGATTCATTTGAATGATCTAAAACTATATTAGCTGTTTTATTACATGATTTACATATATCATATATACCAACAGCTGCACCCATAGCATCCATATCTGGATACTTATGTCCCATTATAAATACATGATCACTTTCTAAAATAACTTCTCTTAAAGCATGCCCTATAAGTCTTGATTTTACTTTAGTAGTTTTTTCTACTGCTTTAGATTTACCCCCGTAGAAAGCAAACTTATCTTTTGTTTTTATAACAGCTTGGTCTCCACCTCTACCTAAAGCTAAATCAAGTGCTCCTGTTGCAAGTTTTAAGTTTTCATTTATTGTATCGCCATCTATTCCAATTCCCATACTTATTGTCACAGGAAGATTATTTCCATAGTCAATCTTTCTTATTTGATCTAGTACTGAAAACTTGTCTGTTTCTAATTTCTTTAATTCTTTCTTATTCATTATTAAGAAAAATTTATCTTTAGAAGTTCTCTTTAATGCTCCATTAGAGTTCATTTCTAATGCTGTTAATTCTTTTTCTATTGCTACACTTAAAAGTGGTCTATTTTCTTCATCTGCACTCTTTAAAACTTCATCATATCCATCTACTTGTATTAGCATTATTGCATTTTTTTCTTCGTTATATTTTTTTTGCATCTGTAAAAAGTCTGTTTTATCTATCCAATATAACATCATTAGATATTTTGCACTTTTTCCATTTTCATTTTTTATTACGTTATAAACTATAGTATACTCTCTATCTTTATAGCTTATATCTGTGTACATTTCTTTATTTTCATTTAATACTTTTCTAAGATTTAAGTTTTTTATAAGATCATCAATATTTACACCTAGTAAGTCATCCTCACCTATCATAGTATTAAACTTCCCATTATACCAAGTAATGCTACCATCAAATTCAAGTATACATAAAGGTATCGGAAGATTCATTACTGCTTTTTTAGTAGTTTCATCTATATCCAATGATAAATTTTGAATATAATTAGTCCATTCTTTTCTTCTTATATTAGTTGTCTTCCAATTATTAATAACCATATATAAAAATCCAATAAAGAATAAAACTCCTATATAAAAATTATAGTAAAGCAGAAATATAGATGCTATTCCTACAGTAACTATATATAGGTTTACTTCTGGCATATTCATTTTTAAGATTTTTTTACTAGTCATCTATACCTCCTAAGTAGATTTATAGCTTCTTACCCTTCTAAAGTCTATTATACTATCTAACATACCCACAAAAGATATTCCCATAAACCCAAATACACTTAAAATCAATAATGACATAAATATCATTTTTAATGAACCGCCTCTAATCCACTTTTTCAAATAGTAAATAGAGACTGATATACCTTGAAGCATAAACATAAAATTAAATACTAGTTGTAAATTCAACATTATTAAATCAGTGTATAGATTTACTTTAATTAAATCCATAAATAAAACAAGTATATATATTGTAAATGATGCAGTTACAGCATTCCCTGGTAAATAAAAATCTATGAATTTAGGCAATCTTAAATTTACCACTCTTATTCTTCTCAAAACAAAAGTTTCTAGGGCATATATGATAAATGTAACTATCATACCTTGTAGGAATAATATTGCAGGTAACATGTTATTAATATAATTTACGATATCTGATGTATTAAATCCTTCTTTTAAAGACATGCCTGCGTTTTCCATAATTGCTACTTGAACATTTATAGATTCTTTTAATATATTCATAAAGTCATCTAATATATTTGTTTTAAATACTATTTTTGCAATAAAGAAAAATACTATGACACATATCATAGTTACGATAGTACCTATATATATTGGATCAAATTTATTAAAATCATCTTCTTTTCTGTTATTTCTTATTGCACTTCCTATAAAAATTCCTGGAACTATACTCATTATACATACACTAACCGAGTATAGTGGGTTTACAGTAAATATTAATATGAAAAATGTTGCTATTAAAGATAATATAGAGTATTTATTATCAGTTAATGTTCCTATAATTGCATAAGGTACTGGTACTGCCATACTAAGTATACTTAACATAGGTACATATGCTGTCATTAAACATAATAAGATACCTAATGCCGTTATTAGTAATGCTTGAGGCAGCCTTAATTTATTATTCAATTTAAAATCACTCCCTGTTTTCCATATGTTTTTTTAAATTTGAAAAATCTCCATACCAACTTTCTACACTATGATTTTGATCTATTCCTATTCTTATCTTTTCCTTTATCTTGTAATCTATTTCACTAAAACTTATTCCTAATCTTTTAGCTAGTAAGTATGTTATCATTATTATATTTGCTAAAGTGTCTTGAAGTGCTTCATCTAAAGGCTTTACACCTTTGAAAATCAAATCAAATACATCTCCTACACTAAGTATAAGCTCCTTCTTCATCCACTCTATTATTTTTACATTTTTAGTTACATCTGAATTTCTATCGAATTTCACAGCTTCCCCCCCTTAATATATAAATATTATATCATAAATTATAACAGATTTAACCAGATAAACAAAAAAACGAGCCATAAGGCTCGTCCCAGAGCGTAGACAAAGTCTACGCTCTTTTATTTTTGTCAATACTCTTTATGAGGTGATAAATATGTTAACTATAAGAAAAGAAAATTTTAGAGATGATGAAATAAATGTTATATTAGATGGATTGGT
>NZ_LT629852.1 GCF_900106845.1 Romboutsia timonensis | reverse complement strand
ATCCTGAGCCAGGATCAAACTCTCAAATAAAAGTTGTTACCTGCTCAGACTATCATTATCTGAATATCTGGCTTGGTTTGTTAGTTTCAATTCTATAAATTAACCTACTGTTTAATTTTCAAAGTTCATTTCTTAAGCGACTGTGTCGGCGCTATTTTTTAACTTCTTTAAGTTTATCAAAGTTATTTTTCCTTGTCAACTTATTTTTTAAAGTTTTTTTCTTTTGTTTTGCCCTTTCCTTAAGGACAAGTATAACTATACCACCTGAAAATTGTATCGTCAACACTTTTTTTAAATTATTTTTTATAATAATTTTATTTTTTAAGTTATCAACATTGTATTTTATTTTTATCAACAATATCTACAAGCTGTATCATACATATATAGTAAAGTACTTAATTTTTATCCACACTTTTAACATTTGATGTTATTAATATATTTTTTTAATAAAATTTGACTGATCTTAGAATTTAATTTAACAATATATAAAAAGTAGGAGCATAGCCCCTACCGTTATAATTCATAATATATTAACATTATTAATCAAGTCATCTATTTACTTTCTTGCTTACCAATCTACTTAGTCAATTCAAATCATCGTAATAAAATGTATCAATCATATTCTAATTAATAGGTACTTTTATTTTTATATCATTTAATTCACCATTTTCATACTCCTTATAAGAGCCTGGATTTTTTTCATCATCAATATAATTTCTTTCAGTATAAACTATCTCTATATATTTACATTTATCATCAATAGGTTCAAATTTTGCTAAACGTCTCTCTTTATCTTGATCTTCATCATACAGATAATCATCTTGTAATAATGTTAAAAATTTGCCTTTATCATCGTATAAAATAATACTATAAAAAGTAGTTATACCTCGTTTATCTTTTTCTTTATCTTTTGGTATTGTATATTCAATATCTAAACTAAAAGCATTTTTATTTACTGTGTGAGTAGTATATGCATCACTTGTTTTATTAACATCTATTTTATAATTCGCATCACGATTTACTTTTACTGGAAATTCAAAATTCCATTCATTACTTTTTACAGGCTCAATATAATCAAAAGAGGTCTTCAGCATAAATTCATCAGGAATTTCGTCAGTTAAATAGTCTAAAAAAATTGTTTGTATACCTACAAATGTATAGTCATCAACAAAAGCTCCCTCTAAACTACCCTTACTCCACAAATTGGAGTTCTTTTTAAAATCTACAGTATTCCTATCACTAATTATTATATTAGTAGAAAGTTGATCTTCATCGAACTTGGTATCTTTTTTTATTATATAAGATACATACAAATTGCTACCATCACAAACTACTTTTTCTGCAGTTACAGTTATACCATTTGAAGTAACTGTTTGATTTATAGGTTGGCTATATTTATCTATATATTCGTTGAATGATATAGACATAGTCTCACTACTTTTATTATTTTTTAACTCTTCAAAAACATTATTTAAAAACGGCATTCTCTGAGCTATAACATTTAATGAAAATCCTGTAAATATAGCTCCCATAATACTAGCACTAATAGCCATTTTCGCTATTTTATTTTTTCTTCTTTTTTTATCTATTATTGCTTTGTTTAAACCATTTTTTATAAATAAATCTATCTCTTTAGGTATTTCAATATTATTAAACTCATTATTATTCACTTAGATAATCCTCCTTTAAAATATTGCTTAGGCTTTCTCTAGCTCTTTTTAGTTGAATTTTAATCGTATTAATTGGTAAATCTAAAATATCTGATATCTCTTCTATTTTCATATCATTAAAGTATTTTAAAATTATGACACTTTTATATTTTGGTTTAAGTAAATCTATTGCTTTATATAAATCTATTTTTTCTTCAATAGATATTCCAGATTCCTTATATACAAGTGGGGTATCTTCATCTAAAGATACTATTTTACTTTCTTTTTTTATATAGTTTATAGCAGTATTAATTAATATTTTTGTTATCCAATTTTTAAATACTGTCTTATTTTTTAAAGTGTGTATATTCATCCATGCTTTATATGTAGACTCCTGTATTATATCTAAAGCACTTTCTTTATTTTTCACATAACTATATGCAATTTTATATAGATATTCTTTATAATGAATCAATAGATTTTCAAAAGCCTCTTGATTTCCCTTTTTTATTTTTTTCATTAAATACGTTTCAATTTCTGTATCTCCTCTAGAGTATACTTTTTTAATATTTAACACTAACTACGTCCCCATTTCTTTAAATTTTTCTTATATTATAAAAGACAATCTACTTACTAAAAAGGTTTCATTAATTTAACTTATAATTTATTTTTAATATATCAAATTTATCGAGTTTAAATTTTTCTAATTATAAGTTAAATCCAATAGCTTAAATATATCATTGGATTTTTTATTTCATATTATCTAATAATTGTTACCTTTCTATATTATGATATTAGAGCAATATATTCAGATTTGCTTTATCACTATTTACCTTTTTAAATATCTTGATGTTACTTTAATACACAAATTTTTACCATATTAAAAAATATTACAATTTACTTGCAATAAAAAAAGACGTAGATATAATCTACGCCTTAATTTGAGCAATAAAAAAAGATTACGTGGCTACGTCTTACTCTCCCAGGCGGTCGCCCACCAAGTACCATCAGCTCTAAAGAGCTTAACTTCTGTGTTCGGTATGGGAACAGGTGTATCCTCTTTGCTATAATAACCACATAATCTTTAATTTAGAGTTAATACTCTGAAAACTGCATATCATTTAAGATTTATCATTTTATTTTAGCAACC
>NZ_LT629851.1 GCF_900106845.1 Romboutsia timonensis | reverse complement strand
TTCCAAGCCGGCTGTGAGGGTTCGATCCCCTTCACCCGCTCCAATTTAAATAAGATTATGTGGTTATTATAGCAAAGAGGATACACCTGTTCCCATACCGAACACAGAAGTTAAGCTCTTTAGCGGCGATGGTACTTGGTGGGCAACCGCCTGGGAGAGTAGCACGTAGCCACGTAATCTTTTTTATTTTATATATTTAAAGCTAGAAGGGATATATCTTCTAGCTTTTTTATGTATAATAAAGTATTAGATGCTCATGAATATAAGAGTATTAATAATAGATTTATTTATTCTAGAGATTAAAATCATATAAAAACTAGAATCAAGCAACATATATTTTAATATCCCAAAAATTTACTTGGCAAATTCAATACGCTTAGTAAAAAATTAGCACAACAGGTTATTTAAATATTTTATAGAACTATTTTATTAATCTAAAAACAGAATATCTAAATTATTGTATACATAATTTGATTTATATAATTAGTATATAATTAATAAAATTTACATATTTTATACAAAGAGAAAAGATAGTCTATAACATCTCTCATAAAAACACATCATGATAGATAGTAAACCCCGCAAAACAAAGGAGTATTTTAATAAATATTTATATTTTAAAAGGGTAGGTGCTTATATGAAAGTTTATGATAGTAATATGTTAAGAAATATAGCAGTACTAGGTCATAGTGGATGTGGAAAGACAAATCTAATAGAAGCAATAGCTTACACTTCAAATCTTACAAATAAAATATCAAAGCAAAATGATAAAGTTAACATGACTTATACTTTAGGATTAGTACCAGTTGAATACAATAACTACAAATATAATTTATTAGATACTCCTGGATATTTTGATTTTTGTGGTGAAGTTATATCATCTCTTACTGCAAGCGATGCAGCTATAATTGTAATAGATGCTACTACAGATATTCAAGTTGGTACAGAAAAGTCTTTAGAATTAACTGAAGATGTTCCTAAGATAATGTTTATAAATAAAATAGATAATGAAAAATCAAGATATAAAGATACATTAGAAATGTTAAGAGAGCAATATGGAAATAAAATAGTGCCTATGATAATACCTATATATAAAGATAAAAAATTTGTGAAGCTACATAATATATTTGAGAATATAGATGAATTAGATGGTGAGTTCAAAGATGAAGCTATGAGTGTAAAAGAAGCTCTAATGGAACTTATAGCAGAAACTGATGATGATATACTAGATAAGTATTTTAGTGGAGAAGAATTAGATGCGCAAGATATACAGAAAGGACTGACTATAGGTATACAAAGAGGGGATATAATACCAGTAATCTGTGGTTCCACGTTAAACAATATAGGTACTACAGAAATATTAGATACAGTATCTAAATATTTAGAGCCTAAATACTTAGATAAAGATAGTACATTCAAAGGGTTTGTATTTAAAACAGTAGTAGATCCATTCATTGGCAAGATATCATATCTAAAAGTTACTCAAGGTGAAATAAAAAAAGATGATGAAGTATTTAATATAAATAAATCAAGTAAAGAAAAAATATCTAATTTATATACTATGAAAAATAAAGAATTAGTAGAAATTAACAAGGCTAAGTGTGGAGATATAGTTATAGTAACAAAGTCTAATAGCTTACAAACAGGAGATACTATATCATTAAAAAAAGATGATGAAGCTATGCCAGCAATTCAATTCCCTAAACCTCAAATATATTTTGCAATAACTCCAAAAGATAAAGGAGATGAAGAAAAAGTAAGTGCTACTTTAAATAAGATAGCAGATGAAGACCCAACTATAGATTGGTATAGAAATTCAGAAACAAAACAGGCTCTTATAGGGGGGCAAGGTGAGCTTCATATAAATATTGTAAAAGATAAGATGAAAGAAAAATTTGGCGTAGATGTTAATTTAGAAGACCTTAAAGTTGCATATAGAGAAACTGTAAAAGGAAAGTCTGATGTTCAAGGAAAACATAAAAAACAATCAGGTGGTCACGGTCAATATGGAGATGTAAAAATAAAATTTGAAAGAAGTAAGAAGGATTTTGAATTTACAGAAGAAATCTTTGGAGGATCTGTACCTAAACAGTATATACCAGCAGTAGAAAAAGGTTTAAAGGATTCTATGTTAAAAGGAGTACTAGCAGGATTTCCAGTTACCAATATAAAGGCTACTCTTTATGATGGTTCATATCATGATGTTGATTCATCAGAGATGGCATTTAAAATGGCAGCTAGTTTAGCCTTTAGAAAAGGTATGGAAGAAGCGCAACCAGTTTTATTAGAGCCTATAATGAGCTTAAAAATAACAATACCTGAGGAGTATATGGGCGATGTTATGGGCGATATAAATAAAAGAAGAGGGAAAATATTAGGTATGGAACCATCAGGCAAAGGAAAACAAGTAATCTATGCACAGGCACCTCAAGCTGAAACCTTTAAATATGCCATAGATTTAAGATCTATGACACAAGGTAGAGGATATTTTGAAATGGAAATTGAGAAATATGATGAAGTTCCTTATCAAATAGCACAAAAAATAATAGCTCAAGCTAATAACAATAGATAAATAATAAAAGGGGTCATCAAAATTCACGATAACCCCTTTTTCGATTTAAGGCATAAACTTAAAAGAAGTTAATATAATACTTGAGATAAAATTTATTAAGTATAATTAATAATACTTAACATAAGCATATATTATATAAATTTTATAAAAAAATAAATTTTTATAGTGTAAATTTTACTGAAAAAAATCATATAAATGATATTAGTCGATAGTCAAAGTAAGTCAAATTTATATGATTGAGTGGTGATGTATATGGCCTCGATAACTGATAAAATTGAAATTTTCATAAATGAGTTAATGAACAATAGCAATAGCATACAAATTAAGCGTAACGAGTTAGCAAATTTATTTAACTGTGCACCATCTCAAATAAATTATGTATTAATGACAAGATTTACAATAGACAGAGGTTATTATATAGATAGCAAAAAAGGTGGAGGTGGATATGTACAGATTACCAAGATAAGCTCAGATAAAAAGAAATATATAAAATCCTTAATATATGAAAGGATTGGTGAAGAGATAACTTATAATGCAGCTAAAGAAGTCATAAAATCACTAGAAAAAATCAATATACTTACAGAAAGAGAAAGTAAGATAATATTATATTCAATAGAAGATAAGGTGTTATGTATACCTATTTCAGAACTTAAAGATAAATTAAGAGCAAATATATTACAAAATATAGTAATTGGCTTATTACATATAGATGAAAGTGCTTAAGAATTTAATATATAAAATACAGAATATACAAAATACGGATAAACTAAAAGGAGTGAGAGAGTATGTATTTTAGTAGATTTACACAGAAGTCTAAAAAAGTTATAGAGCTTAGTTTAGAATGTGCTAGAGAATTTGGTCATAATAGAGTTGATAGTGAACATTTATTATTAGGTTTATCAAAAGAAGGCGATGGTGTAGCATCTAGGGTATTATTAAAATTAGGCATAACACCTAAGTATATAGAGGGGAAAATAATAGAGAAAAAAGGTATTATACCTATAATGCCAATAGATTTAGTACTAAGCCCTAGAAGTGAAGAGATATTAGAAATTTCAGGTATATTTGCAGATAAATTTAAATCTGAGTATATAGAGACTGAGCATATATTACTAGGTATACTTCAACAGGGAGAAAATTTAGCAGTTAATATATTAAAAGAAGCAGGTATAGATGATAAATCTATAGTTGAGTTAATTATTGATACTGTTGGATTAGATAGTGTTACAACAAATAAAGAGAGTAAGCCTAATTATCCAACTAGAACACAAACATCTTCAAAGATATTAGATAAGTATGGAAAAAATTTAACTCTAGTTGCAAGCCAAAATAAAATTGATCCTGTAATAGGAAGAGAAAAAGAGATAGAAAGAGCTATACAAATATTAAGTAGAAGAACAAAAAATAATCCAGTATTTATTGGAGATCCAGGTGTTGGAAAGACATCTGTTGCAGAAGGATTGGCTGCAAATATTGCAAGTGGAAATGTTCCAGATAATCTTATTGGAAAAGTTTTATACACTTTAGATATGGGATCTATGTTAGCAGGGGCAAAATATAGAGGTGAATTTGAAGAGAGAATAAAGCAAGTTGTAGATGAAGTAGTTAAGAATGGAAATATAATTTTATTTATAGATGAGTTACACACAATAATTGGTGCAGGATCAACTGGAGAAAGTACGATAGATGCATCTAATATATTAAAGCCAGTACTATCAAGAGGAGATATACAGATTATAGGGGCTACAACAATAGATGAGTATAGAAAGCATATAGAGAAAGATTCTGCTTTAGAAAGAAGATTTCAACCAGTTTTAATAACAGAACCAACAAAGGAAGAAACTATAAAGATACTAGAAGGGTTGAGAGAAAAATATGAATCTCATCATAATGTAAAAATAACAGATGAAGCCATAGTAGCAGCAGTAGATTTATCTATAAGATATATAACTGATAGATTTTTACCAGATAAAGCAATAGATTTAATTGATGAGTCAGCATCTAGAGTAAGATTAAGAGAGATTAATTCACAAAAGAACATACTAAATTCAGAAAAATATATTTTAAGTAAAGAAATAAATGATGAATTAAATAGAGATATTGGAAAGAATATAGACTTAGATATAAGTACAAAATCAAGTCAGGGTATAGTAAATATTGAAATACCTAAAAAATCATATATAGGTATAGTAGATAAAGAAATAATCGCTGAGGTTGTGGAACTTTGGACTGGGGTACCAGTTAATAAAATAGTTGAAGAAGAAGCAGAAAGATTACTAAACTTAGAAGAAATATTGCATGGTAGAGTAGTAGGTCAAGATCAGGCAGTAAAATCTATCTCTAGAGCAATAAGAAGATCTAGAGCAGGTCTTAAAGACCCTAAAAGACCAATAGGTTCATTTTTATTTTTAGGACCAACTGGAGTTGGAAAAACAGAACTATGTAAAGCTTTAGCAGAAGTTCAATTTGGTGATGAAAATCAAATAATAAGAATAGATATGTCTGAATATATGGAAAAACATGCAGTATCTAAATTAATAGGTTCACCTCCAGGATATGTAGGATATAATGAAGGTGGTCAATTAACAGAAAAAGTAAGAAGAAATCCTTATTCTGTTGTTTTATTTGATGAAATAGAAAAAGCTCATGACGATGTATTTAATATATTACTACAAATATTAGATGATGGTAGATTAACAGATTCAAAAGGTCGTATGGTTGACTTTAAAAATACAATATTAATAATGACATCTAATGTTGGAGCTACTAAAATTAATAAGAAGAATCATCAAGTATTAGGATTTGGTACAAATAAAGATAAAGAAGAAGAGACAAAAGATCAATATGATAAAATGAAAGAAAGTATAATGGGAGAATTAAAGCAAAAGTTTAAGCCAGAGTTTTTAAACAGAATAGATGACATAATAGTATTCCATCCGTTAGAAGAGTATCATATATATGAAATAGTAAAATTAATGACAAGAGAAGTAATTGAAAGATTAAAAAGTTTAAATATAGATTTGAAAATGAGTGAAGAAGCTGTAAAACTAATAGCTCAGGAAGGTATGGACTTAGAGTATGGGGCAAGACCTTTAAAAAGAGCCATACAGAAAGAATTAGAGGATACATTATCTGAGGCAATACTAAAAGGTGATATAAAAAAAGGCAGTAGTGTTGTTGCTGAAATTGAAGATAATAAAATAGTATATAAATGTAAAGTGCTATAAAATTAAATGAGGAGGAAACTCCTCATTTTTTACTTACAAGGACATTATATTACATTTAAACCTGTGGAAAACTTCTGTATAATAGTGATATGAATAAGTGTAGAAGATATAAAAAAAGTAAAATTATAAATATAATTTTAAAAAATCATTTT
>NZ_LT629850.1:2334999-2358301 GCF_900106845.1 Romboutsia timonensis | reverse complement strand
ACCCCAGGAAGACTACCTGGTTGATAGGTCGAAGGTGTAAGTGCAGTAATGTATTTAGCTTATCGATACTAATAGGTCGAGGACTTGACCAAGATAAATGATGGATTTGAGCAACGGATATGACCGAAGCGGTAGCAAGGGAATATCGTTGGCGAAATGTCAATTTTAAATGATATGCAGTTTTCAGAGTATTAACTCTAAAATTTATGCGGGTGTAGCTCAATGGTAGAGTTCCGGCCTTCCAAGCCGGCTGTGAGGGTTCGATCCCCTTCACCCGCTCCAATTTAAATAAGATTATGTGGTTATTATAGCAAAGAGGATACACCTGTTCCCATACCGAACACAGAAGTTAAGCTCTTTAGCGGCAATGGTACTTGGTGGGCAACCGCCTGGGAGAGTAGCACGTAGCCACGTAATCTTTTTTTNTTTTCAGAGTATTAACTCTAAAACTTATGCGGGTGTAGCTCAATGGTAGAGTTCCGGCCTTCCAAGCCGGCTGTGAGGGTTCGATCCCCTTCACCCGCTCCAATTTAAATAAGATTATGTGGTTATTATAGCAAAGAGGATACACCTGTTCCCATACCGAACACAGAAGTTAAGCTCTTTAGCGGCAATGGTACTTGGTGGGCAACCGCCTGGGAGAGTAGCACGTAGCCACGTAATCTTTTTTTATTTTTATCACCTTTAAAACTCATATTCTATATAATAATAGAAAGACACTAAGAGGTGAGTTTATGAAAAACGTATTCAATGCATCAGAAGAATTATTTTTTGATATATTAATAATTGCGTTACTATCTTTCCTTTATTTTAATTACATTTCTATGAGTGAATTCACATTACTATTAGGGTTAATATTCAGTTTTATATATTTTGGAGTAAACTTTTATATAGGATATAAATATAAACTTAAATTTATTGATTCATTAATTGTAGGCATAATGGGTTCGGGTATGGGAATATTCCTTATATTTTTTTCATTTTATGCAGAGTTCATTTTAAAAATGCCTAACTTTGCCAATTGGATAGCTATACCTTATTTTATTCCTACAATGTCTATTGTCAAACTATTTTCTATAAACATAAATTATTTATATGCACCAGTTTTAATGATTATAAATATAATTTTAGTTGTAATTGGATCTATTACTAAAAATATTATGAATAAATCATCTTTATAAAATAAATACTTATATTATGATATAAAAATATTATATAAAGATCAGGTGATTGTATGTATGAAGTAGAAATGAAATATGCAGATTTATTTAATGTAGATACTTTAAATTTTACTTGCGAAAACTTTAATATAAATGATAAAGGATATAAATTTGAAAATATTACTATGGACAATTTTATATTAAATGACCTAGAAGTTAATAATGAAGATATAGCTTTAATAAAAATTAAGTAAAAACAGCCATTTTGGCTGTATTTTTTTGTATAATATAAATTTATTTAACTTTAAGAATTAAAAATTTTCTATATGATATAATTACAATATGATAATAAATAACAGAGGTGTTTAATGAAATATTTATTTAGAGAAAATAATAATGAAGTTAAAGTAAATAAAATACTTGATTTATATAGAAAGTTATTAAATGAAACTAATAATAGGTCTAAATGTATAATGCTTATAGTTCCAAATGCAACATCAAAATTAAACTATGAAAGAGAATTAAATATAGATATAAGTGAAGAATTAAATATAACTACATATAGTAGTTTTATTAAAAGAGAAATAATAAAGTTTTGGCCTTTAATTACTGAAAAGTGTAATCAAATTATAAATAAATCTATATCTCCTATATTTATTCCAAGTAGTTTATCTGAATATATAATAATAAATAAGTTTAATGAGCAAAGAAATGCTAGTGGGTATTTTCAAGATATTACAGGCACAAATAGAAGTATTGCAAATAGTATAAGTAATAATATAAATAAGGCAGCATTAGCTTTAATAGATTTTAAAACCATAGGGGAAAAGATTTATTTATCTAAGAGAAATAGAGATAGTATAATGCGATTTTCTTATAGCCAGATGGATGAAATAATAGATTATTATATAAATAAACTATTAGAAAATTCTATGATAGATAATTCAATAGCTATATATTTATATGAAAATTATTTAATAAATGATGATAGATATATAAATCACTTAAGTCAAGAAATTAAATATCTTATAATAGATAGCTTAGAAAGTTGTAGCAATGCTGAAGTTAATTTTATAAATTCATTATCAAATTATACTTTAGGTACATATATTTATTTCAATAAAACTAAGGATTACTCAGTATTTAACAATATAGATATGGAGTATATTTATGAAAATATAATAAATAAGATTGAAAATAACATAAATAGTGTAAATTCAATCAAAGAGATAGAAAATATAGACTTGTCTGATATATATTTATTACCCACAAAAGTTAAGTTAAATGAATCTAGCCAATTGTATAGTGAGATGATTGATGAAGTTATAATCAAAGTTATTGAACTTGTAAATAATGGAATAAGATTGAAAGATATAGCCATTATATCTCCAATAAACAACACTATATTAGATTACCAAATTAAAAATGTCCTAAACCGTAATGAAATAAAGGTTTTTAATACTAAAAAAAATAATAAAATAATAGACTATCCATACTCAAATGCCTTAGTAGTTGCTACATGTATTTTTTATGGATATGAAGATTATATAAAAGAAGATGAGTATATAAGTTTTATAGAAATTCTACTTAATGTAAATATGATACAAGCATATAAAATATATAGAAATAAAGAAGTGGATGAGAACTATAAGAACTTAGAACAATATATAATATCTAAAAGAAGTGAAAATTTAAAGATAAGTGAATTTTTAATAAAGTTCTATATAGATAAAATGTTAAACCTTAAAGAAGGAATTGAAAATGTAGATGTATGCAAAAACATAATTTATGAAAGTGAAGCATTTATAGAAAATATAAAGTTATTAGGTATTAATAATAATAAAGAAGAAGAGAAAGTATTTATAGAGGTGCTTAAAAGTACTATAAATGACTATTATAGAGTATCTGATATAGCAGATTTAAAAGAGTCTAATAGCATTATTTTGACAACTCCGTATTCATATATATCATATGATATAAATAGACCTATTCAAATTTGGGTTGATATAGGAAGTAATGCTTGGAATATGAAAATAGAAAAAGATATAAGTAACTTAATTGTTCTTAGAAAATCGTTTAAAGAAAAGCAAATATATACAAATGAAATGGAAGAATACTATAAAAAATATTATTTATACAATCTAATATATAATTTGCTTATAAATGCAAAAGAAGTGTATGCTTATAAGAGCGAATATACAGTAAATGGTTATATACAAGAAAGTATATTATATAGTATTTTATTGAAATTAGTATCTAAGGGAGATGTTTAATGAATAATATAAACTACAGAGAGGACCAGTTACCTATAATATCTTATGAAAATGGTACAATGGCAGTACCAGCAGTACCAGGAGCGGGTAAAACTTTTATAGTTACAAACTTAGTTGCAAAGTTATTATGTGAAAATAAGCATAAGGGCGGGAAAATACTTATTTTAACTTACATGAATAGTGCAGTAAGTAACTTTAAGGGAAGAATAAAAAAAATACTACAAGATAATGAAATAAAAGAAGAAAATTCATATGAAGTTATGACAATACATAGCTTGGCAGTAAAAATAATCAAAGAAAAGCCAGAAATAGTAATGTTAAATGATGAATTTAATATAGCTGATGATTTACAAAAAAATATTATATTAAATGAATGTATAAATAATTTTAAATTAAATGGTGGGCAAAGAGCATTTGTATGGTTTTTAAAAGATCAAAAAGATAACGAATGGAAAGATAGGATGTTAGATGCTTGGGAAAATGGATTTTATGACCTTGTAGGAAATGCTATAGGAGAATTAAAATATAATGATATTTCACCATTTGACTTAGAAAGAATGATAGATAGTGATTATAAAGGAATATTGAAAATAATTTTACCTATATATAAGGAGTACGATAGAAAGTTAAAGCAACATGGATTATTAGATTACGATGATATATTAATCTTAGCTCATAAGGCTTTAACTTTAGATGAAGGGCTAAGAAATAAATTTCAATCTAGATATAAATATATATTTGAAGATGAATGTCAGGACTCAAATGAAATACAAGGCAAAATAATAAAATTAATATCTAAAGAAAATAACAATTTAGTAAGAGTCGGAGATATAAATCAAAGTATAACAGGTACATTTTCATCATCAGATCCAAAGTACTTTAAAGAGTTTATAAGAGAAGCAGATAATTGCTATAGAATGGACATGTCTAACAGAAGTTCTAAAGATATTATAGATTTAGCAAATAGACTTGTAAAATATGTTACAAAAGAGTTTAATCAAATAGAGTGCAGAGAAGCTTTAGAAGCTATGGATATAAAGACAGTTCCCGAAAATATGGGTTATAAAGAAAATCCAAAGCCTGACGTGTATAGTATAAATACTAAAAGATATATTACTTGGAAAGATGAAGTAGAGAAAACTGTAATATATGCTAAGAATATAAAGAAAAAATATCCTGATAAAAGTATAGGTATATTAGTTCCATATAATGAACAAATTACACAAGTTGCAAGGGTATTAATTGATAATAATTTAGAATTTGAAGAATTAGGACCGAACTCATTAAATAAGAGAAGAATATTAGTTAATATATCATATATAATAGATTTTATATTAAATTGTGATGATATAGAAAAGCTTGTATTAGCTTTAGATAAAGTTTTTATACATACAGATAATGAATTAGGAAAATCAGACTTTTTAGAATTAATAAAAGGTTATACTACAGAAGAACTTATATATAATGAGAATAATAAAGACTTGATAATAGATACAAACAGTGATGTATATAAGGGATACATAAAAGGAATAAATGCTATTAAAGAAATATTAGAGTATCCTATAACAAGATTAGATTTATTAATATTATTTATTGGAGAAAAATTAGAGCTAGAAAAAGAAGATAGAGCAGTGATTGATTATGTATCTTTTTATATAAAATATTTATCACTAGAAAATGTAAATATGTCTCTTATAGATGTATATGAAATAATATCAAATACTAAGAATAGAGTATTTAACTATATTATAGATGTTGTATATGAAATGAATGGATATGAACCAGAGCCAGGGAGTATAACAGTATGTAATTATCATAAGTCAAAAGGTTTAGAATGGGATTGTGTGTTTTTATTAGGACTTGTACAATATAATTTTCCAGATAACACAAAACAAAAGTTTCAAAGTGATAGATGGTATCTAAAAGATAGGTATAAAAACCCAATAGCCATAGTAAAATCAGAAATAGATAATATACTAAATAAGAACGTAGGTACAGACTACATGTATCAAAGTAAAATAGATGTTATAAATGAAAAAATAAGATTGTTATATGTTGGAATAACAAGAGCTAAGGAAATGTTAATATTATCATGTAGTTCATATAAAGATGAAACTGAAATTGGTAAGAAAAATAAAGAACAAAAACCATCTATATATATAAATGAACTGGAAAAACATATTCAACAAAAAAGAAGTATAAAAGCTTAATATAAAGAGAGGTTATAAGTTTTGAATAATAAATTAAAGTATTTTATATACAGTCAAAACTCAATTAATACTTATAAATCTTGTCCTACAAAATTTAAATATAAGTATATAGATAAAATAAATTGGAAGTATGATGACATAGAAAGTAGAGAATATTACGATAGCTTAAAAGTAGGAAGTGAATTTCATCTATTATGTGAAAGATACTTTAGCAATATTCCTTTAGGATTAAATGAATATACTAATCCTAAATTTAAAGTATGGATAGATAAAATAAAAAATATGTTTCCTATGAATAAAAAAAATAATAAAATTTATCTTCCAGAATATGAAGTAAGATTTAATTTAGACGGAAATATAATAACAGCAAAATATGATTTAATAATTATAGATGAAAATAGCATAGAAGTATGGGATTGGAAAACTGAAAATGTAAAATTAGAATACATTAAGGTTAAAGATAGAATTCAGACTGTAGTTTATATGTTTTTAGCAAAAGAGGCAGTTTGTAAAATATTTAATTTAAATATAGATTACAATAACATAAAAATGAAATATTATCAGCCACAGTATGATGATATACCTATAGAAATTATATATAATGAAAGACAACATGAACTTAATAAATCTAATATAATTAGATATATAGATATGATAAACAATACAAATTACGAAAAAAATGATAACTATAAGTATGAGCTTATTAAAAATGATAAGCATTGTAGTTTTTGTGAATTTAATAAGCTATGTAATAGACAGGATGTAGTTTATAGCATGCTAGAGGAGGATATATATGAGTGTTAAATTCATATTAGGTAGAGGAGGAAGTGGAAAGTCTACCTATATGTTAGATAAAATACAAGAAAGAGTTCAAGATAATGAAACATCTCCAGTAATTCTTTTACTTCCAGAACAGTATACATTTGAAATGGAAAAAAGGATTAGTAAACTATTCTCAGGAGATAAGAAAGATAAATATTTAAGAGCAAGGGTCTTAAGTTTTAAGACTATGGGTAATATAGTATTTTCTAATGTAGGTGGATTAACTGATGTTAATATAAATTCAAGTGGTAAGGCTATGATAACTTATAGAGCGATAGAAAGTGCTAGTAATGACCTTGAAATATTTTCAAAATCAGCGTCTCAATCAGGGTTTGTAAATTCTATATCTGAGATGATAAGTGAATTAAAACAATTCAATATAAGTTATGAAAAACTAGAAGTAATAGCAGAAGAGATAGAGAATGAAACATTAAAATTAAAATTAAAAGATTTAAGTAAAATATATAAGCAATTTGAAGAAAAGTTGCATGAAAATTATATAGATTCTCAAGATATGCTAAATTCATTAGCCGAAAAAATAGAAGCTTGTGATTATTTTAAAGATGCTTATATATACATAGATGAATTTACTGGATTTACACCGAATCAGTATAAAGTATTAAGAACAATTTTTAATAAAGCTAAGGAAGTAAATATAAGCTTAACTGTAGATAACCCACATTTACTTACATATAGTAAGAGTGATGCATTTTCTAGAACAAAAGATACATATGCAAAAATAGTTAAACTTTGTAATGAAGAAGGTATAAAGTTATTACCTTCTGTAGATTTAAATAAAGATGTCCTACCTAGATTTAAAAATAGTAAAGAATTGCAGCACTTAGAAAAATATTATAATTCTTACCCATATAAAATTTATGAAGAAAAGACTAACAATATATTTATAAAAGAATTTAATAACTTATATTCTGAGGTAGAGCAAGTTGCAAAAGAAATAGTAAATTTAGTAAGAGATAAAGGTGTAAGATATAGAGATATAACAGTAGCTACTAGGGATTTAAATAAATATGACTTTTTAGTTAGGTCTATATTTAATGAATATAAAATACCAAACTTTATAGATAAAAAAAGAGAAGCAAAAGCAAACCCTATAATAGTACTTATCATCTCTGCATTAGAAATGAAAAATAGACGATATAGTTATGAAACTATGTTTAGATATTTAAAAAGTGGACTTATAGGAATAAGTAAAGAAGATATAAGTTTACTTGAAAATTATGTATTGGCTAACGGAATTAAAGGTAAAAAATGGTTTGAAGATAAGTGGGAATATAGATTATATCATAATATAATATCTGATGAGAATGATTACGAAGTAGAAGTAAGAGAAAAGGTTAATGAAATAAAAGATAAAGTACTGAGTCCTATAATTACTTTACAAGAAAAGCTAAAAGGTAAAAATAAAGTACAAGATATATGTAGATATGTATATGAGTTTTTACTTGATATAAATATGCCAGAAACTATTGAAAACTTAGTAATTAATTTTAAAAATAAAGGTGAACTAGATATAGCTAACCAGTATTCTCAGGTATTTAATATAGTGGTAGAAATACTTGACCAAATGGTAGAAATAATGGGTGAAGAAAGTATATCCTTAGATAAATTTGTAAAGCTAATAAGTTTAGGATTTGATGAATATGAATTAGGGTTAGTTCCACCAAGTATAGATCAAGTTCTTGTAAGTAGTGTAGATAGAATGAAAAACTCAAATACTAAGTATCTTTACTTAATAGGTACAACTGATGGAACTTTTCCACTTATAGCAAAAGATAATGGATTATTAAGTGATAGTGATAGAGAAAACTTACAAAAAAAAGGTGTAGAAGTAAATATAGATAGTAAAACTAAAACTTTTGAAGAACAGTTTTTAGTTTATAAGGCATTAACATCAACTAGTGAAAATTTAATAATAACTTATCCTATAGCAGACCATGAAGGTAAAACATTAAGACCTTCTGTTATAATATCTAGGTTAAAAAAATTATTCCCTAATATAGATAACAAAAGTTATTTAATAGAAGAAGATACAAATAGTGATAATGATGTTTTAAATAAAATAAGTACTAAAGCACCAACTTTTAACGAACTTATAAATAAAATAAAAGAGTTTGATGATACAAAAGAAATAAATGACATTTGGCTAGATGTATATAGATATTATATAACTGACGAAGAGTACAAAGAAATAGCTAAGAAGGTTATAACAGGATTAACATATACAAATCAGGTAGAAAAAGTAGAAGAAGAAAAGATAAAGAAATTATATGATAACACAGCTCTTAGCGTATCGAGATTAGAAACTTATGCAAGATGTCCATTTGCATATTTTATGCAATATGGATTAAAGGCAAAGGAAAGAAAAGAATATTCATTTACAGCTCCTGATTTAGGCACATTTATACATAATATATTAGATACATTCTCTAAGAATATGGAAAAAGATAAATTAACTTGGAGAGATATAAGTGAAGATTATATAATAGAACAAGTTTCAAGAATAGTTGAGAATATAGTATCTAAGGTTCCGGGGTATATTCTTGAAAGTTCATCAAGATATAGATATTTAGCATATAGATTAAAGAAAATGCTTATATCTGCAATAACTATAATAAGTGAGCAAATAAAGCAAGGATCATTTGAGCCAAGTGACTATGAAGTAGACTTTGGAGTATATGGAAAATATCCTCCTATAAAAATAGTATTAACTAATGGAGAAGAAATAAACTTAAGAGGACAAATTGACAGGGTAGATGAGCTTAATAGTGAAGAAGGAAAATATATAAGAATAATTGATTATAAATCTAGTAAAAGAGAATTAAGTTTAACTGATATATATCATGGTTTACAACTTCAATTATTAGTTTACTTAGATGCAATACTAGAAAGTAATATTGGAGCAAAACCAGCTGGTATATTATATTCATCAATAGATGACCCTATAGCTAAATTTGATGAAAATAAAGAAGATGATGATATAAGAGAAGAAATTCTTAAAAAATTAAAAATGCAAGGTTTACTTATAAAAGATCCTAACATAATAAAAGAAATGGACAAGTCATTAGCAAGTGGAGAAAGGTCTACATCACTTATTATACCTGCAAACTTAAATAAAGATGGAAGTTTAGGTAGATATACAAAAGGTGTTACAATAGAAGAGTTTGAAGTAATAAGAAAATATGTAAAAGAAACTATAAAAGATATATGTGAAGATATGCTTGATGGAAATATAAGTATAGCTCCTTACAAGAATAAAGATAAAAATTCTTGTGAGTTTTGTGAATACTCATCAGTATGTCAATTTGACAGTAGTTTAAAAGATAATAATTATAAAATAATAAACAAAAAAAGTGATGATGAAATAATAAGAATGATGAAGGGAGAGGTTGAATAATGAGTTCTCCTAAATGGACAAAAGAACAACAAGCAGTTATAGATAGTAGAAATTCAAATTTATTAGTAGCTGCTGCTGCAGGTTCTGGAAAAACAGCGGTACTAGTTGAACGTATAATACAAATGATAACAGATAAAGATAATCCAATAGATATAGATAAATTATTAGTTGTTACATTTACAAATGCAGCGGCATCTGAGATGAGAGAAAGAATCGGTGATGCTATAGGTAAAGCTTTAGATAAAGAACCAGAAAATACTCACCTACAAAAACAATTAGTACTTTTAAATAAAGCAAGTATAACAACAATACATTCATTCTGCTTAGAAGTTATAAAGTCTAACTTCCATAAAATAAATTTAGATCCTAACTTTAGGATAGGAGATACAACAGAATGTACATTATTAAAGCAAGAAGCGATAGAAGATGTATTTGAAGCGTTGTACGTGGAACAAAATGAGGGATTTTTAAACTTGATAGAAAGTTATGCGGAAAAAAGAGGAGATAGTAATGTACAAGATATAATTTTAGGAATATATAATTTTTCAATGGCATCTCCAGACCCTAAAAAATGGTTAGAAGATTCAGCAGAAAAATTTAACATAGATGATAACTTTGACTTTTCTAAATCAGATTGGGCTAAATCGATATTAGGTACTGTTTATATGGAAATAGAAGGAATAGAATCTAGTATGAAAAAGTCACTAGAGGAGCTTTATGGTATTGAAGAGTTGGAAACTTATTTACCTAAATTTAGAAATGACTATGAAGGTATAAAAAGAATATTAGATGCTTGCGAAGAAAAAAATGACAATGCATGGAATGATACTTTCATGGCCATGTCATCTATTGAATTTGAAAACTATACTAAAGGAGTAAAAAGGCTTCCAAAGGATACTCCAGATTATATAACTGATATTAAAAAAAGAGCAGATGATATAAGAAAAAATGCTAAGAAAACAGTACAAGATATGGTTTCTTCAATTTTTAGAAAAGAAAATGATGATATAAAAGAAGAAATTAAATACTTATACAAAATAGTAAAATCAATATCAGATACAGTTCTTAAGTTTGAAGAAGCTTATAGCAATAAAAAGAGGGATAAAGGAATTATAGATTTTAATGATATTGAACATTTTGCATTAAAAATACTTATTCAAAAGGATGAAGATGGTAAAGATATTCCTTCAGATATAGCATTATCTTATAGAGAGAAGTTTGAAGAAATATTTATAGATGAATATCAAGATAGTAATTTTGTTCAAGAAGTACTTTTAAGTAATATAGCTAAGATAAAAACTCCAAATAGATTTATGGTTGGAGATGTAAAGCAAAGTATATATAGATTTAGACAAGCCAAACCAGAAATATTTTTAGATAAATATTCAAAATATGATACAGAAAAAGGTGCATTACATAGAAAAATAATGCTTTATAAAAACTTTAGAAGTAGAGAAGAAGTTGTAAACTGCGCAAATTATATATTTGAAAATACTATGAGTAAACAAATCGGTGATATTGATTATACTGAAGATGAAAGGCTTAATTTAGGTGCAGTATTTAAAGAAAATGAAAATGAAAATGCTATAGTTGGAGGACCTTCTGAAATTCATATAATACAAACTAAAGCAAATATAAATGACTCAAAAGATGATAATGATAAGGAATTATCTGATGAAGAGGAAGAAGAAATAGACAACATTCAAATAGAAGCTAGAATGGTTGGTAAAATAATACAAGAAATGATGAATCCTAAAAGTGATGGAAAGATTCAAATGGTTTATGATAAGAAACTAGATGATTATAGACCAGTAGAATTTAAAGATATAGTAATATTACTTAGAGCAACATCTGCTTGGGCTCCAGTATTTGCTGATGAACTTATGAATATGGATATACCAACATATGCAGATATAGGTGTAGGATACTTTGAAACAATAGAAATAAAAACAATAATGAGTTTATTACAAGTTATAGATAATCCTATGCAAGATATACCTCTTTTAGCTGTACTTAAGTCACCTATATGTGGATTTACTCCTGAAGAACTTATAGATATAAGAGTAGAGGATAACCAAAGAACTTTTTACGAGGCTTTAGAAAAGTATAGTAATCAAGAAGATGAGATAGGTCATAAGTGTTTAGACTTTTTAAATAAATTACAGGACTATAAAGAAAAGTCATTGTATATGAGTACAGATGAATTTCTATGGTACTTATATACTAAAACAGGATATTTTGCATATGTTGGAGCATTACCAGGAGGGTTTCAAAGACAAGCAAACTTAAAAATATTGTTTGAAAGGGCTAAACAATTTGAAGAAACAAGCTTTAAGGGTATATTTAATTTTATAAACTTTATAAGCAAATTGAAAAAGTCAAATACTGATATGGGTAGTGCTAAGACACTTGGAGAAAATGCAAATGTAGTTAGAATTATGAGTATACATAAAAGTAAAGGACTAGAATTCCCTGTTGTTATATGTTCAGGAATGGGGAAAAACTTTAATAACCAAGACTTTAGAAAAAGTATATTATATCATCATGATTTAGGATATGGTCCAGAGTTAGTTGATTATAAAAGAAGAATATCTTATCCAAGTATAGCAAAGGAAGCTTTAAAAAGCAGAATAAATATAGAAAACTTATCAGAAGAGATGAGGGTTTTATATGTTGCATTTACAAGACCAAAGGAAAAATTAATTATAACAGGCTCTTCTAGAGATATAAACAAGAGTATAACTTCATGGTCAAATGGAATAGGCTTAAATCAACCAATATCTAAATATAAAATTCTAAAAGGACGAAGTTTTTTAGATTGGATAATGCCATCAGTATTAAAGCATAAGGATTTAGAAAATATTAGAGAAATGGCGGAAGTAGAGTTAGACTACATAGACAATCATCCATCAAAATGGGAAGCTAAAATTTGGTATAAAGAAGATGTAATTTTAGAAACTAAAGAAGATGAAGAAGATAAATGTGTAAGAGATACATTAGAAAATTTAGATATAGATAAACCAAGTACTTCTTATTATGATAAAATAAAGGAAAAGTTAGATTATAAATATAAATATGAGGTATCAACAGAAAAACCAGCAAGTATATCTGTAACTGAAATAAAGAAAATACAAAATTCTTATGAAGAAGAGTTTACTCAAGATATATTTAATACAAAAATAAATTTAAAGAAACCTTTATTTATGCAAGAAAAAACTGAAGATAAAATTACTGGTGCTGAAAAAGGAAATTTAGTCCATTTAATAATGGAACTTTTAGATTTTAATAAAATAAATACTATAGATGAAATAAAAGATCAGATAAATACATTTATAAAGAAAAATATCATAACTGCAAAACAATCAACTGCTATAAATCCATATAAGATATATAAATTCTTTAAATCAAATATTGGACAAAGAATGCTTAAATCGCCATTTTTAAAGAAAGAGCAACCTATATACTCACAAATAAAAATTAAGGATGTATATATATATGAAGATTTAAACTTATACGATGATGAAACTATAATGCTTAGAGGTATTATAGATGCATACTTTGAAGAAGATGAAAAGATAGTAATAGTTGATTATAAAACTGACTTTGTAAATGATGAAAATAAAGAAGAGGTTATAAATAGATATAAAAAGCAATTAGATTTATATGCTGAAGTTGTAGAAAATCTTACAGGAAAAGAAGTTAAAGAAAAATGTATATACTTATTTAGTATTGATGAAGAAGTATCAATATAATACATTTATAGATTAAAGATAAGATACTTTAAAAATTATACAATTAGGGAGATTTTTAAATGGATAAAATACATATAAAAGATTTAGAGATAATTGGATTTCATGGAGCAATACCAGAAGAAAAAGTTTTAGGTCAAAAATTTGTTTTAAGTTTTGAATTAGATGTTGATCTTCGTCAAGCTGGAAAGAATGATGATTTAACTAAGACAGTTCATTATGGAGAATTAGCTCAAAAGGTAGAAGAAGAATTTACTAAAACATCTTATGATTTAATAGAAAAAGCGGCTGAAGAGATATGTGAATTTGTATTACTTAACTATCCTTTAGTAAAAAAGGTAAAGTTATTACTAAAAAAACCATGGGCGCCAACTAGAAAACATGTAGAATATGTAGCTGTTGAAATTGAGAGAAAATGGAACAAAGTATATATAGCTGCAGGATCTAATCTAGGAGATAAGGAAGAAACTTTAAAAGAAGCTATATATAAAATAGATAAAAGAAAAGACTGTGTAGTTACAAAAGTATCTAATTTCTATACTACTGATCCAGTAGGATATGAAGATCAGGATCAGTTTGTAAATTGTGTATTTGAAATAAATACACTACAAACACCAAGTGAACTTATGGATACTTTATTAGAAGTTGAGAAAGACTTTAAAAGAGAAAGAATAATAAGATGGGGCCCAAGAACTTTAGATTTAGATATAATATTTTATAATGATATAATTTCATATGATGAACACATACTTATACCTCATCCGAGAGCTCACGAAAGACAATTTGTTATGAAACCTATGTGTGATATAAATCCATATTATGTACACCCTATATACAGAAAGAGGGTAATGGATATATCTAGCGAATTAGGTGAGTTATAGAATATATAGCCCTTAACTTAAAATTTTATTTTAGGTTGAGGGTATTTTTACGATAAAATACTAATTTTTAAAAATATATAAAGAGACTATTTATAAAAATTATGATTTTTAAGTTAAGGACACAGTCTATAGTGGTATAAATTAATTGACAATAAAAAACTATTAATTTAAAATAAAATGAAAATTGATGGTAATTATATATAATATTAATAAAAAAACAAAAAACATCAAAGGAGTGACATACATGAAAAGACTAGAGGGTAAAATAGCATTAGTTACATCAGGGACAAGAGGAATAGGGCTTCAAACTGTTAAGACATTAGCAGCTAATGGAGCAACAGTGTATATAGGGGCAAGAAGATTAGATGCAGCACAAGAAATATGTGAAGAATTAGAAGTTGATAATTATAAAGCAAAACCAGTTTACTTTGATGCAACAAAAGAAGAAACTTATAAAACAATGGTTGAAGAAGTTATAAAAGATGCTGGTAGAATAGATATATTAGTAAATAATTTTGGAACTACAGATGCACAAAAAGACAAAAATCTAGTAGATGGAGATACAGACACATTCTTTGATACAGTAAATACTAATTTAAAAAGTGTATACTTACCATGTAAAGCAGTGGTTCCTTATATGATAGAAAATGGTGGTGGAAGTATAATAAATATATCTACCATAGGCTCTATAGTACCAGATTTAGGAAGACTTGGATATGTTGTTTCAAAGTCAGGTGTAAATGCACTTACAGAAAATATAGCAGTTCAATATGCTAGACATAACATAAGATGTAATGCAGTTTTACCAGGTCTTATAGCTACAGATGCAGCACTTAATAATATGAGTCAAGAGTTTATAGATTCGTTTTTAAAACATGTTCCACTTAATAGATTTGGATTACCAACGGATATAGCTAATGCAGTATTGTTTTTAGCAAGTGATGAATCATCATTTATAACAGGAGAAATATTAAGTGTAGCAGGAGGATTTGCTAAACCATCACCTTTATATGGAGATAACGTTAGAGGATAAATTTTAAAGGGTATTGTTAATAATATATATTAGCAGTACCCTTTAATTTTTTAATTATATACATATTTAATTTAGAATAATATATTTGATATAGTAGGCATCAATCATATAGGAACAATCAAAAATATACTTATTAAATACTGTTAAATGATAGAAATTTATTGACTATTTAAATTAATAAATATATTCTTATAAAGGATTAATTGAGAATAATAAAATATATGGTAAACATATAAGTTTTTAATATATAAATATATATTAAGGCTATAAAATATAATAAATATACAAGAAGGAGATTAGATGTGAGTAAAACAATAAGTTCAAACAGAACAAAAGGAATAATATGTATAATATTATCTGCTCTAGGCTTTGCACTAATGTCAGCATGCGTAAAGCTAGCAGGAGATTTACCTAACTTTCAAAAAGTGTTTTTTAGAAATTTAGTATCTGCAATTATAGCCCTATACTTAATACTTAAGCATAAGGGAAGTTTCACAGGAAAAAAAGAGAATAGAAAGATATTATTGATGAGATCTACATTTGGAACTATAGGTGTAATTTTAAATTATTATGCCATAGATAAACTGGTACTATCTGATGCAAATATGCTAAATAAATTAAGTCCTTTCTTATCAGTACTTCTATGTGCATGGTTTTTAAAAGAGAAAATAAATAAAAGACAAATAATATCAATTTTAATTGCATTTACAGGTGCATTACTAATAATAAAGCCTACATTTAGTATAGAAGTTATACCATATTTAGCTGGTATCTTTGGTGCATTGAGTGCGGCATCAGCGTATACTTGTTTAAGAGTATTAGGAAATAAGGAAGAATCTTATACTATAGTATTTTTCTTCTCAATGTTCTCATTAATAACTATTTTACCGATATTTATATATGTGTATGAACCAATGACAACATCTCAATTAATATATTTACTTTTAGCAGGAGTATTTGCTAGTTTAGGTCAGTTTGGAATAACACTAGCATACAGATATGCACCAGCTAAAGAAATATCTATATTTGATTATACTAATATAATTTTCTCTGCTATACTTAGCATATTTATATTTAATCAATATCCAGATATACTAAGTACTATAGGATATATAGTAGTATTCTCTGCAGCTTTTTATACATTCTTATATAATAAAAAATTAGATAAAATGGAAAAGGAAAATTAGTAAAAATAGTTTGAATTAATTTATTATATACAATAATATGGTTATATATAAAATAACTAATGATAAGGTGTGACTAAATGGAAGAATTAAAAAAATCAATTAAAGAAATAGTAGAACAAGACATTGTAAAAGTAGTTATAAGTAATAAAAAAGATAAAGAAGAAAAATATAATAAGATAGTAATTTTACTTAAAGAGAATTCTAAGAAAAAGTATTATCAAATAGAGAAATATACAGATAAGCAAGTATTCCATGAAAATATTGAACTAAATATGTTAGAAGAAAAAATATTAGAGTTTATGGAATCTAAGTATAAGCAACTTTCTGCATGGGCAACAGATATGAATTTTGACTTAAAAATTTCTAAAAAAAATAAGGTATTTCTAGGAAAGAAAAAAAGTAATAATTCAAACATTATTACCAAAGGACATAATAAAGAAAAAAATTATATCTTAAAAGAAGGTACAATAATACAACCACTAATAGATTTAGGTGTATTTACAAAAGAAGGAAAAGTTGTAAATTCTCAATATGATAAGTATAAGCAAATAAATAGATTTATAGAAATTATAGACGATGAAGTAAAGAAAAATAACTTTGAAGAATTAACGGTACTAGATTTTGGATGTGGAAAATCATACTTAACCTTCGTTTTATATTACTACTTTACTGAAATAAAGAAAATTAATGTAAAGATGATAGGATTAGATTTAAAAGCTGATGTTATTAAAAAATGTAATGATATAGCTAAAAAATATAATTATGAAAATTTAAGTTTTGAACTTGGTGATATAAATGGATTCAAATATAATAATAAAGTTGATATGGTAATAACTTTACATGCATGTGATACTGCAACTGATTACGCTTTATACAATGCTATAAAGTGGAATACAAAGATGATATTCTCAGTACCGTGTTGTCAGCATGAATTTAACAGTCAAATGAAACCAGAAAATTTACCGATATTATCTAGATATGGAATAGTTAAGGAAAGAGTATCGGCACTTATGACAGATGCCCTTAGAGCTAATTTGTTAGAGGTTTTAGGATATAAAACTCAGTTATTAGAGTTTATAGATATATCTCACTCACCTAAAAATATTTTAATAAGAGCATCAAAATCAAATATATCAAAAGAGAAAAAAGATAGAGCTTTAAAAGAAGTTAATGATTTAATAAAAGAATTTAATTTTAATCCAACATTATACAATTTATTAAAGGAAGATAATTTAATATAATAAAAAAGTCATCCCAAAACGGATGACTTTTTATATGCTAAAGTATTAGAAAATGTATGTGCTATGGATAACTTGTAATCTAATAATTTTTTTGAACAATGATATATCACTAGCAGCATAAGTAGGTTAAATTTTATATTTCAATTTTATCTAAATTTAACATCTTATTAAAATAAGAAGTTTTAGAAAAATGATTCAATATATAGTTAGCAGATAAACCTATAAATATACCAGTACCAATACCTGCTATAGATAATATAGGTAAATATAAAAATATATTGAAATTTTTAAATATAATAGATGCAGCAAATAATTGACCGACATTATGAAATACAGCAGCAGAAGTGCTAACCCCTATAACTGATACATATCTTTTACCTAACTGTTTCACTAATATTGTTACTATAAAGCTTAATACTCCTCCTGAAATGCTATATAGTAGGGATGAAATACTACCACCTAGGATAGAAGATAATAGTATTTTAAGTATTAATATAATAAAAGAATCTTTGTAGCTATCTAAAGTATATACAGAAATAACTATAATTAAATTAGCAAGTCCAAGTTTAGCACCTGGAGCTATAAATGGAATAGGTAGTATACGCTCGATTAAAGATAGTACTAAGGCCATAGAAACAAGTAGACCCATATAAACCATTTTATAAATTTTATTCTGTTTAGTCATAATTAATGAGATAGTATCAAATCATCAGAACTATCATATTCATCTCCTTTTATTTCTATTATTAATTCGTTAGGTAAGCATATTAATGTTTTACCCACCTTAGAAATACTTCCCTGCTTAATACAAAGTTCATCCTTACAATCAGCGTCTAAAATCTTTACTTCATTGCTATTTATAACAATTGTATTATTTCCATGATCGGTTGATATTGATAATCTTTTTTCAAAAGCCAAGGGCAAATCAATAGTAGTATGTACTTTGCCATTGACTTTAATAGTAGCATATAAGTTTTTATTATTTTTAGATACTACATTAGAATATATAAGATTTGGTATGAATGAAAAAGTTATAAGAACTACTATTATAACGAAATCCATCTTTTTAAAAATTTTCATAATAATCCCCTTAAAATTTAAAGTAAAAAATTAGTATAACTAGATTTTAGAGTAAAAAATTACTATATGGCAATATAAAAATAGTTTTAATATAGTAAATTTGAAATATTAGTTAGAAAAATAGATAATATAAAATTTTAATATATTACTTAGAGTTAGTTTATTGACTTTAGATTTACTTAATGATAAATGTATACTATATAAAATATTAAATATATATTATTAACTTACATTAAAATTTTATGGGGAGAATATTATGAGGAAAAAATTACTGACTATGATTGTGATATCTATTTTAGCTATGGGAAATATAGGGTGTGCTAAAGAAGATATTAATCAACCAATAAGCCAAACAGAAATATTTATGGGGACTCCAATAAGTATAACGCTTTATGATGGAGGTAATCAGAAAATTTTAGATAAGGTATTTGAAAAGATTGTAGAGATAGAAGATTTAGTTAGTATTAATAAAGAAAATACTGAAATAACAAAGTTGAATGAAAGTGCTGGAGTAGAGAAAGTAAAACTTAGTAATTTAAGTTATGATATATTAAAAAAGGGAATAGAATACTCAAAATTATCTAATGGTAGTTATGACATTACTATAGGTCCATTAGTTAAATTATGGAGTATAGGTCTTGAAGGTGCTAAAGTACCAAGTAAGGATGAAATAAATGAAGCCATAGGTTACATAGATTATAACAATATTGAAATAAATGATTCTACTAAAGAAGCATTCTTAACTAAAGAAGGTATGGAAGTAGATCTTGGAAGTATAGCAAAAGGATATGCAGCTGATGAGGTCGTTAAGATACTTAAACAAGAAGGTATAAGAAGTGCGATAATCGATTTAGGTGGAAATATATATGCATTAGGATCAAAGAACTCGGATAATAACTGGAAGGTAGGTATACAAGATCCATTTAGCGATAGAGGTAAAGTTATTGGTGCAGTTGAGGTTTTTGATAAAACAGTTGTAACAAGTGGAATCTATGAAAGATTTATAGAAGAAGATGGAGTAAGATATCATCATATTTTAAATCCTAAAACAGGGTATCCATATGAAACTGATATAGCTGGTGTATCTATAATTGCAGATAATTCAATAGATGCAGATGCTTTATCTACATTAACTTTTACAAAGGGGGTAAAAGAAGGTCTTAAATTTGTAGAGAATTTAGATAATGTAAATGCAATATTTATAACAAATGATAAAAAAATATATTTAACAGAAAATATAAAAGATAACTTTAAACTTATGAGTAATGATTTTGAGATTAGTAATTAGAGTAAAATAAATATTTTACGTATAAGTAAATATTAAAACAAACAGAAATCATGAAAATGCATTAAATAGATTAGCATTTATAACAAATGATAGATATAATTTAGGATTTGATAATAAATTAATGAGAATATAATTAAAAAAAGTGGCGTCTACAAGGGGGAGTTTGTAGGCGCCATATATACTTATTAGGGGGAGAGATATATAATTTCCGCTCTCAGTAATAAGTATTAACAAATTATTACTTTATATACATTATAATAGAAAAAAACCACCTACGGGGGGGAGAAATAGGTGGTTTAAAATATGGGGAGAATTTTTATTTATATCCGATCACTAAAATATTTACAGGAGTTTTGTTTTAAAGTTTTAGTTTTATTTAAGAGAAACCTTCAACAAGCTTCTCTTAATATAACATATGTATATTTAGGCGAAATGTGATAATTTTTAAGATAAAAAAAAATTTATTGTATATATTTGTCTAAATTTATCATAGATTTAAATGTATCAAAACCTATAGAATCAATATATGAACCTAAACGTTGTTTATTATTTGCATTATTTGAATATATATTAACTATTTCGTCTACTAATTCTAAAACTTTATCATCAGGAACGTTCATTATAAGCCTATCACCAAGTCTAGGTATTGTTCCGCCTTTTCCTCCAACGAAAACTGTCCATCCTTTAGGAGTTCCCATTAAACCGATATCACGTGTATGGTTATCAGCACAACTATTCGGACAGCCACTAACACCTATTTTTAACTTATTAGGTAGATCCATACCATGGTATCTATCATCAAGCTTTAATCCCATAGATACAGAATCTCTAAAACCTCTCTTACAAAAACTTGTTCCAGGACAAGTTTTTATACTTCTTACACATAGCCCAATTGCAGCACCAGGCTTCATGCCTAAGTCATTCCAAGCACTGTCTATATCATCCTCTTTTAGTCCTACTAAAGCTATACGTTGTGCTGCTGTAATTTTTATTGCAGAAACATTATATTTATCTGCAACATCAGCAAGTTTTCTAAGTTGATCTGATGTAACTAGCCCTGCAGGGATATGAGGTGCTATAGCGTATGTTTCTTTATCTCGTTGGAGTACAGCACCTTTATCAAGTAAATCTTTCATAAATATACCTCCTTATTTAATATGATATTATTATGTGAAAGGAGTGCATATTTTATCCGAGATATATAATTTTATAGAATACAACATAAACTATGATTATATAAATATATAAATTATAATATATACTGAGAGAAAAATATAATTTGAATACTGATTATATAAAGTGCAAAATATAATATAAGAAATTATAAGAGTTTATATTATTTACCAAACACAGTTAAGTATGATATAATCTATTACAATTAAAATAAAAAATTAGGAGTGTGGTAAAGGTTGGATTCGACCGGTATTTTGATTCAAACTATAGCATTAGTGATACTACTTATAGGATCAGGCTTTTTCTCTGCATCAGAAACATCACTAATGTCATTAAGTAAAATAAGAATAAGGCATATGCAAGAAGAGGGCGTTAAGGGAGCAAAGCTAGTTGCGAGCTTAATAGAGGACTCAAATAAGTTATTAAGTACTATATTGGTTGGAAATAACGTTGTAAATATAGCAGCAACATCTATATCTACATCCTTATTTATGACATTGCTTGGAAGTAATGGTGTACCTGTAGCTACTGCAGTAATGACAGTTTTAGTATTATTATTTGGAGAAATAACGCCTAAAACTATAGCTGCTAATAATTCTGAGAAAGTTGCTATCTTTGTATCAAGGCCAATAAAGGTAATTATATTTATATTAAAACCTGTAGTATGGGTATTTAACCTAGTTACAGGAGTAATATTTAAAATATTAGGTGTAAAAGATAAAAGCAATCAACCATATATAACTGAAGAAGAGTTAAAAACTATGGTAAATGTAAGTCACGAAGAAGGAGTTCTTGAAATAGAAGAAAGACAAATAATCAACAATGTATTCCAATTTGGTGACATGCAAGCTAAAGAAGCTATGGTACAAAGGTTAGATATGATAGCTATAAATAGCGAAGATAAATATGAAGAAATAATAGAAATGTTTAAAAATGAAAAGTTTAGTAGAATGCCTGTATATAATGAATCTATAGATGATATAATAGGTATTTTAAATATAAAAGACATAATCTTTTTAAGTGATGAAGAAATACAACAATTTAATATAAAAGATTATATAAGAGAGCCATTCTTCACATATGAGTTTAAAAAAATAACACAATTACTTGAAGAAATGAAAATAGAAAAAAGTCAAATGGCTATAGTTGTAGATGAGTATGGAGGAACAGCAGGACTTATAACTATAGAAGATTTGGTTGAAGTAATAGTTGGCGATATAGAAGATGAATATGATGAGGAAGAAGAAGAAATACAAGTAATAAAAGAAGATGAATACATTGTAGACGGAAGTATAAAAATTACAGATGTAAATGAACTCATAGGTGTAAGATTAGAATCAGAAGAATTTGATTCTATAGGAGGATATATAATAGGACATCTAAGACGCTTACCTGAAGAAAATGAAGTAATCGAGGTAGATAATATAAAATTCTGTATAGAAAGTTTAGATAAAAATAGAATAAAAAAGGTAAGAATTTTCACATAAAATAAAACACTATATAGTGTTTTATTCAGAGCGTAGACAAAGTCTACGCTCTTTTATTTTTGTCAATACTCTTTATGAGGTGATAAATATGTTAACTATAAGAAAAGAAGATTTTAGAGAAGATGAAATAAATGTGATATTAGATAGATTAGTTCCTGAAAATCATCTAGTAAGAAAAATAGAAAATGCAATAGATTTTAGTTTTATTTATGATAAAGTAAAAGACTTATACTCTCCGTTAGGAGCTCCAAGTATAGATCCAGTTGTTTTAATAAAAATAGTTTTAATTCAATATTTATTTGG
>NZ_LT629850.1:2328489-2333489 GCF_900106845.1 Romboutsia timonensis | reverse complement strand
ATACATCCAATAATCTAAGGCTCACGCCTATTTTTAGTATATTATCACTAAAAATCTTTATAAAAAAGAAAATAGCCACTTTATATAAGTTAAAATGGCTATTTTGTCTACAATCTGAATAAAACACTATATAGTGTTTTATTTTTTTACACTTAAAGATATTATAATACTTTAAAAATGTATATGACTTCTGAATTTAAGCAATACCAATCAACTAGTTTTGAACATAAAAAGATTTTGAGTAACGGACAAAGTCGTTGGTGATATAAAGTATTTTGCTGACGTATTGCTCAAAATAAGTAAACTTTTTATTTTTAGGAATTATTAATTGATAATAAATAAATAATATAAATAAGATTTGATTATTAAAGCAACAAAAATATACACTATGTACTAAAACTAGATATACTTTAATATAGTATTATAATATAATGGTTATAATAAGCTTTATATACAAAATTTAACGGTAAATATAAAGGAAGGGTTGAATATGAGAGAAAAGGTAGTTCAAAGATTTTTAAAATATGTTACTTTTGATACAACTGCAAATCCTAATAATTCAAATTGTCCATCAAGCGAAGGACAAAGAGTATTTGCTAATTATTTAGTAGAAGAACTTAAATCTTTAGGGTTAGAAGATGCACATGTTGATGAAAATAGTTATGTCATGGCAACATTAAGAGGAAATACAGAAGGTGTAGAAACTATAGGATTTATATCACATTTAGATACAGCACCAGATGTTACTGGTAAAAATGTTAAGCCTAAGATAATAAAAAATTATGATGGCAAAGATATAGTTTTAAATGAAGAATTAAATATAATAACATCACCTAAAGATTATCCAGATTTAAAAAAATTTATAGGTGAAGATTTAATTGTTACAGATGGGACAACATTGCTAGGTGCAGATGATAAGGCTGGTATATCAGAGATAGTTACTGCAATAGAGTATTTAGTAAATAATCCAGAAATAAAACACGGGGATATAAAAATTGGATTTACACCAGATGAAGAAATAGGTAGGGGCGCAGACTTATTTAATGTTGAAAAGTTTGGTGCAAAGTATGCATATACTATTGACGGTGGAATAATGGGAGAACTTCAATATGAGAACTTTAATGCCGCAGCAGCTAAGATAACTATACAGGGAAGAAATGTACATCCAGGTGCAGCAAAGAATAAGATGATAAATGCCTTACATATAGCCGCAGAAATATCACAAATGTTCCCTCAGAGTGAGAGACCAGAGACTACAGAAGGATATGAGGGATTCTATCATTTGAATGATATAAATGGAAACGTTGAAAATGCAACTATGGTTTATATAATAAGAGACCATAGCAAGGAAAAATTTGAATATAGAAAACAATATATGAAAGATGCTATATCTAAAGTAAGTGAAAAATATAATGGAAGAGTTACTTTAGAGTTAAATGACCAATACTATAATATGAAGGAAAAAGTAGAACCTGTTAAGTTTATTGTTGATATAGCAGAGGAAGCTATGAAGGAATGTGATATAACTCCAATAATTGTACCAATTAGAGGTGGTACAGATGGAGCTAGACTATCATTTATGGGGTTACCGTGTCCAAATATATTTACAGGAGGACTTAATTTCCATAGTAAAAATGAGTGTATTCCAGTAATTGCACTAGAAAAGTGTTCAAATTTAATAGTTAAAATAGCACAAAAATATGCGCAAAGATAAAAAGTAAGCTAAAAGTTTAAATAAAAAGCAGTCCTATATAGGGCTGTTTTTTATGTATAAGGAAAAAACATTAAACTTTGTTTCACAAGCTATAATGAAAATGATTGTTTTGTAATGGCTTCGCCTATAATCAATATAAAGCGAGTAATAAACCTTGAATATAATGTAGTAATAAGATTCTTACAAGGAAACTAGGAATAGTAGCTGATAAGAACAAGATATTGTGCAAATAGCACGTGTAGGAATTTTTTTAGGACAGTTACTATAAATTCGCTTTATATCTTGTTATGGAGGTAACTATGGATGCAATCGTAGAAAGATGTGCTGGGTTAGATGTTCATTTGGATACAGTGGTAGCATGTGTTTTATATGGTAAATTAGATATAAAACCTAAAAAAGAAGTAAAGACATTTTCTACAACTACTAAAGGATTGTTAGAATTATTGGATTTCATAAATCAGAAAGAATGTACTCATGTAGCTATGGAAAGTACAGGAATCTATTGGAAGCCTGTATGGAATATACTTGAAAGCGGAGCTTTTGACTTAATAGTAGCAAATGCTAAAAAAATAAAAAATGTACCGGGAAGAAAAACAGATGTCAAAGATGCAGAATGGATAGCTAGCTTATTAAGATGCGGTTTAATAGAAAAAAGCTTTGTACCACCAGAGAGAATTCGAGATTTAAGGGATTTAACTAGGTTAAGAAAAGAATTGTTAGGTGAAGTTAATAGAAATAAAAATAGAATCCATAAGGTGTTACAAGATGCAAATATAAAAATATCAAGTGTACTTTCAGATGTATTTGGAGAAACTGGAAAATCTATTTTAAATCAAATAATAGGTAATCAATGTATCACAGAAGAATTTATTTATTCATTGTATGAAGGAAGAGGAAAATCAAAGTTAAAATCTACCCCAATGGAAATGTATGAAGCGCTTAATGGTAAAATCAGAGGGCATCATGTGATATTATTGGGAATGCACAATAGTAATATTGTATTTTTAGAAAAACAAATTAATGAATTAGAAAAAGAAATTGATATATTACTTCAAAAAGAAAGAGATAGTTTAGAGTTATTAGAAACAATACCTGGTATTAGTAAAATATCTGCCTCAAGTATAATAGCTGAAATAGGAACTAGTATGGATGTATTTAAAACTGAGAAACATATAAGTTCCTGGGCTGGTTTATGTCCAAAAAACAATGAGAGTGCAGGTAAAAAGAAAAGAAGTGGTATAAAGTCAGGGAACAATTGGCTCAGGTCTATGTTGTGTGAGTGTGCATGGTCAGCCACCAAGAAAAAAGATAGCAGATTTAAAAATAAGTACTGGAGCATGGTTCCCCGAATGGGAAGGAAGAAAGCACTAATAGCGATAGCTAATATGATGTTAAGACTGATATATCACTTATTAAAAACTAAAAGTACATATAAAGAGTTAGAAATCCAATATTTTATAGATAAAGATAAAAGAAGAGAAGATAGGATTATAAAAGAACTAAAATCCAAAGGTTATCTTGTAGAAAAAGATAGTTTACAAATGGCATAAAATGTAAAAATAACACTAAATTAAGCCTATAAAAGATAGGTTTACTTTAGTGTTGCAAAAAATAGCCTACGGCTAGAATCATTTTCGTAGGAAATTATATTATAACTGTATTTATGGATAACCTATGAATATAAGTAATATCAATAACTTTATAAACGTAAAAAATGACATTTTGAAATGTTTCGCTGACATGTCGCTCAAGCAAAGTGAATTTTTATTTAAATCAAATATTATTTTAGATAAATTGTAACAATTTGTCTAAACAAATAATATATATTATTAAGTAGATAAATAATCTACTTAATCAAATTCCCCTGGAGGCGAATAACATATATGCCAAAACCAAAAGTTGAAACAAGAAGAGTATCCCCATCATCAAATAAGCTAGATAATGAGAAGAGAAGACATCTTAAAGAAAAAAGAGAAAAAAGAAAAAAAGAAATGAAAGAAGACAAACATCATAAAGAGCCAAAAAATAAACATAAAGAAGATATAGATATGGATTTAGATGCTAACATGGATTTACAATCAAAATTAAAATCAATGTTAGAAGCTGAATTAGAAGCAAAAGCAAAAGCAGAAGCCGAAGCAGAAGCCGAAGCAGAAGCAGATGTTGACGCTNGAAGGAATGTGATATAACTCCAATAATTGTACCAATTAGAGGTGGTACAGATGGAGCTAGACTATCATTTATGGGGTTACCGTGTCCAAATATATTTACAGGAGGACTTAATTTCCATAGTAAAAATGAGTGTATTCCAGTAATTGCACTAGAAAAGTGTTCAAATTTAATAGTTAAAATAGCACAAAAATATGCGCAAAGATAAAAAGTAAGCTAAAAGTTTAAATAAAAAGCAGTCCTATATAGGGCTGTTTTTTATGTATAAGGAAAAAACATTAAACTTTGTTTCACAAGCTATAATGAAAATGATTGTTTTGTAATGGCTTCGCCTATAATCAATATAAAGCGAGTAATAAACCTTGAATATAATGTAGTAATAAGATTCTTACAAGGAAACTAGGAATAGTAGCTGATAAGAACAAGATATTGTGCAAATAGCACGTGTAGGAATTTTTTTAGGACAGTTACTATAAATTCGCTTTATATCTTGTTATGGAGGTAACTATGGATGCAATCGTAGAAAGATGTGCTGGGTTAGATGTTCATTTGGATACAGTGGTAGCATGTGTTTTATATGGTAAATTAGATATAAAACCTAAAAAAGAAGTAAAGACATTTTCTACAACTACTAAAGGATTGTTAGAATTATTGGATTTCATAAATCAGAAAGAATGTACTCATGTAGCTATGGAAAGTACAGGAATCTATTGGAAGCCTGTATGGAATATACTTGAAAGCGGAGCTTTTGACTTAATAGTAGCAAATGCTAAAAAAATAAAAAATATACCGGGAAGAAAAACAGATGTCAAAGATGCAGAATGGATAGCTAGCTTATTAAGATGCGGTTTAATAGAAAAAAGCTTTGTACCACCAGAGAGAATTCGAGATTTAAGGGATTTAACTAGGTTAAGAAAAGAATTGCTAGGTGAAGTTAATAGAAATAAAAATAGAATCCATAAGGTGTTACAAGATGCAAATATAAAAATATCAAGTGTACTTTCAGATGTATTTGGAGAAACTGGAAAATCTATTTTAAATCAAATAATAGGTAATCAATGTATCACAGAAGAATTTATTTATTCATTGTATGAAGGAAGAGGAAAATCAAAGTTAA
>NZ_LT629850.1:2275832-2328391 GCF_900106845.1 Romboutsia timonensis | reverse complement strand
GCAGAAGCAGAAGCAGAAGCAGAAGCAGAAGCAGAAGCAGAAGCAGACGCAGAAGCTGACGCAGACGCAGAAGCAGATGCAGAAGCAGACGCAGACGCTGAAGCAGACGCCGAAGCAGATGCAGAAGCAGAAGCAGAAGCAGAAGCAGATGCAGATGCCGACGCAGATGCAGATGCAGAAGCAGAAGCAGAAGCAGAAGCAGACGCAGACGCCGAAGCAGAAGCAGAAGTAGAAGCTGATGCCGACGCAGAAGCAGAAGCTGACGCAGATGCAGAAGCAGAAGCAGAAGCAGACGCTGAAGCCGAAGCAGAAGCAGAAGCCGAAGCAGAAGCAGAAGCAGAAGCAGAAGCAGAAGCAGAAGCAGACGCAGATGCAGATGCTGATGCAGAAGCTGATGCAGAAGCTGATACAGATGTAGAAGTAGAAGCCGAAGCAGACACAGATGTAGACACTGATGTAGATACAGATGCAGATGCAGATGCAACAGCTACATCAAATGCTAATAACGATAACCAATCAAATGCAACTAATAACATTGGACCAATAACTGTTCATACTCCTATAAATATTTATGTTACTTGCGGTTGCTGTGGTAAGAAACATAAATGTAGAATAGATGATATGAATGGAGACTGTGACGAAGAAGATGAAGAAGACGACGATTAATAATATATTAAAGGAGCACAAATACTATGAAACAAACAAATCATTCGCACAATAGTAAAAGTTCAAATGATAGTAAACATTCTCATATTAATAAGCCTGCTAAAGATAAAAAGAAAGTAATTAAACATAAACCAGTAAATAATAGTAAGAGCATTAGTGATAGTAAAAGTAGCAAAGAGAGTAAGAGTGTCCATGATATAAAAACTTCAGATGATTAATAATAAAATAAGGAGTGGTAAGTATACCACTCCTTAAAATTTTTATATATTAGTCAAGGTTTATTATATTTTTAGTATTAATATCTATTAAATTAAAATTCATATCAATTTCGTCTTCACTTTGAATAATATCTATTATAGCTACAGAATGAGTACCATCCTTAGGTATAGAAGTACTTCCAGGGTTTAGAACTACTAAATTTTCGTCAAGATATAATTCTTTAACATGTGTATGGCCAAGGATAAGTATATCAGCTCCCATACTCTTAGCCTTATTAATTGTATCTTCTTTAGAATCTGTATAACCATGAGTGGTAACTATTCTAGTTTCACCAAATTGGCTCATAACATAAGGACTTTGTATAGGATGATTTATTACCATTTGATCTACATCAGCATCGCAGTTACCTCTAGCTATGATTATATTATCTAAAGAATTTATTTTAGAAATTAAACCTTTTGGATTATACCCTTCAGGTATATCATTTCTAGGACCATGATAAAGTATATCTCCACCGTGGATTAAAACATCACAATCAGATAATACATCTAATGCTTTTTCAAAATAAGTTAAACTTCCATGAGTATCACTCATTACTCCAATTTTCATATGTATTTCCTCCAAGATATTATAAAAATTTTTCTGAAACTCTACTCCAAAATTCATAATCTAACATTCTAAGTAGTTTTATTTTTAAATCAGAGATAGATACCTCTATATTAGACATATGATTAAATCTATATTCAACTCCATCTATTACGATTAGAATAGAATCTTCAAATCTATATTCAGGTATTATTTTTATTATAGACTCACTAGAAAAAATTATGCTAGATGTAAAGCATCTATATGCATTTGTGTTTATAGGATAAAGTGGTGTAAGTTGCATAAGGTTTAATCCAGGGTCTACTATACTTCCACCAGCAGCATAATTATAAGCTGTAGAGCCAGTCGGAGTAGATATAATCATTCCATCGCCACTAAAATTTTGTATATGCTTACCATTAACATCTAAACTAAGGTGTATAGTTCTAGATTTATCCCCTTTTACTACAACCTCATTTATGGCATACATATGAGAGTTACAATTATTAGTGCATATATTGGCTTTGAGTAAGGATATATCTTGCACTAAAAAATCATTATTCTTATAAGATTTAATAAAACTATCTATATGGTTAGGTGATATTTCTGGGAAAAAACCAAGATGACCTGTATTTATTCCTATTATAGGAGTTTTAGTAAAGTCAAAATCATGAACGGTCTTTAAAAAAGAACCATCTCCACCAATTGATATTATAAGTTCGGCATCTTGACAAAACTCATATGTTACTTCAAATCCAGCATTGGTTAGTTTTTCTGTTAGTATTTTTTTTGTCTCAACAGATTTATTTACTTGATTTGAATTTATAGTTATAATTCTTCTCATCTCTACACCCCTTTATACTTTGTATTATAGCATAATTTGGAAAGTTAATTAGTTACTTTATAATTAAAATATGTACTATTATATAAATATAATTTTTATAGCTACAAAAAATCCTTATCTATTTTAAAAAAATAGTATAAAATAGATAATGTTATTATTAATGAAGGATGGTGTAAATTTGTTTAAAAAAGAAGACCAAAAATACAACCTTATATCATATACAAATGAAGAAGAATTAACTCTAAAGGAAGTTTTATTGGATAAATTAAATTTTTCTGTAAGGTCAATATCGAAGATGAAACGAGAGCAGAGTGTATTTGTAAATGGAGTTTTTAAAAAGCCAAGTACAAAGCTTAAAAAAGGTGATTTAATAGAAGTAAAGATAGAAGAGGAAATGGCAAACTTTGAGCCGCAAAATTTAAACTTAAATATATTATATGATGATTTTGATATAATAATGGTTAATAAACCTCCTTTTATGGTAGTACATCCAACTAAAAGTCATTTTGATAATACAATAGCAAATGGAATTACATACTATATAAAGGAAAAAAATGAAAAGGTAAAAGTAAGATTTGTGAATAGATTAGATATGAATACTTCAGGACTTGTTATAGTTGCTAAGAATGCTTATGCACATCATACACTATCTGTTGATATGGGAAATGATGCTGTTGAAAAAAAATATATAACAGTAGTTAAAGGTATAGTAGAAAATGATGAAGGAACTATAAATGAACCTATATATAGGCCAACTGAAGATAGTATAAAGAGAATAGTTGATGAAAAAGGACAAGCATCAATAACACATTATAAAGTTTTAGAGAGGTTAAATGATGCGACTGTGGTAGAAGTAAAACTAGAAACTGGAAGAACACATCAAATAAGAGTACATATGTCACATATTGGACATGGTATAATTGGAGATGAGTTATATGGATATGTAGATGAAAATCTTATAAATAGACAAGCTTTACATGCATATAGTTTATCATTTAATCAACCAAGAACTAAGGAAAATTTAGAGTTTAAAGCAGAGTTGCCAAATGATATAAAAAATCTAATTGAAAAACTAAGAAAAAATAATTAATTTGAGGTGGGAATTATGATAATACACAAATTTATTGTACATGTTTTAGATAAGAATAGTGATGTACCTATATTAAATGATTTTGAAGGAAAAATTAATCCAGAAGTAGATAAGTTTTTTCAAAAAATTATAAAAAGAGTTACAAAAGATGATGATTTAAGAAAAGGTGTTTTTAAAAATTATAATGACAATGTAGTTAGAAATTGTTGTGAACAAATTATATATGATGAAAATACATTTTTAGAAAATTCAAAAGAGATAGCAGCATACTTATTTGATATTATGAAAATAAATTCAGAGTTGGAATCTTGTGATTTAGCTATTTGTTTATATACAGTAAAGGATGAAAAGTATGTAGCTATATTAAAGCTAGATTATAAAAAATTATATACTCACTCTATAGAATTCGTAGATGAAAAATTTAATATACAAATGGTTGCTAATGAAATAGGTATACCAGAGACTGGAAGACAAAAGCAATGTGCATTGATTGGTGTAAGTGGAATGAATGATGAATATCAATTAAGACTTTTAGATAAAGATGCAGAAAAAGCAGAAACAGAGTCTAAGTTTATAACAGAATTTTTAAATGCAGAAAGAGTTGATGATGATAAATATAAGACAAAAGTATTTAAAAATACAGCTGAAAATTGGATAACAAATGCTTTAAGTGAGGATATAAAGCAAGCAGAAGAAGTAAGAAGTATATTAAACTATACATTAAAAGAAAAACATGAAATTGACTTAAATGAATTTGTAGAAAACTCTATAAAAAGTGATGAACTTAAAGAAAGCTTTAAAGAACATATGGAAGATAAAGGCTTAGATGAAAGTTTTAATATAGATAAGAAATGGGTTGAGAAAAAACTTAAAAAAAGAGGTATCAAAACAGATAATGGATTTGATATAAAAGCAGACTTAACAGATTTTGAAGATCCAATGAAATACAGTGTAAGGCAAAATCCAGATGGAAGTATAGACATAGTTATAAAAAATGTAAGATTCTATGAAGAAAAATAATTATAAAAGTAAGCATTAATATTTAGATATTGGTGCTTATTTTTATATTATAAAATATACATGCTTTATATAATTTGTAATTCAATGATTATTTTGAGTAATAGATGTATACCTAGTAGTAGCAAGGATATATCATTGGTAAAATGAAGTGTTTCGCCGACACGTAGCTAAAGCGAAGTGAATTTTTTTATACAAGCACTAAAATATAGGTTTGTTCATATATATTATTAATAGATAAACTGTCTACATACCAAGGGGGAGTGTATATGGATCAATTAAGGGATATGTTTAGAGGATTTGATTTCTTTAACGATAATCCTACATTAGTATTTCTTATATTAGGGCTTGTTGTTTTATTAATACTTAGTAACGGAGATTTAGCATGTTTTTTTGAGCAAAACAATTCACTAATTTGGATTATAGCAATAGTATTTATATTATTTTTATTTAATAATAACAATGATGATTGCTACTGTTAATAATAAATAAAAACCGAGATTAATTCTCGGTTTTTATTTATTATTTTCTATGAATTTACATATATCGCCTATAGTTTTGAAGTGCTCAGCTTCTTCATCTGGTATTTCTATTCCAAATTCATCTTCAAGAGCCATTATAACTTCAACGGCATCTAAAGAATCAGCTTCTAAATCTTCTGTTAAAGAAGTATCTAAAGTTATAGTATCTACATCATCTATAGATAATTGTTCTGAAATTATTGATCTTATTTTTTCAAACATATTATCCTCCTATAAATAAATTGATAATTTTAATTGTAGTTTAATATAAGTTTGACAATTTTTCAATATACATTTAAATAAAAAGTAATAAAGTTATAAAATATGAATATAAATTTAATATACAAACTATAACTTAGGAGGAAATTTTATGAAATACGTAGGATTATTAGTATCATCTGTTGTAGTATTCTTAGTTATATTAACAAATTTTTATTATAATTCTATAACATTAGATATGCAAAAGATAAAAGACTATATTGTAGAAAGTAATATAATTTTAGAAGATATAGTTAAAAAAGAAGAACAGGTAATGGAGAAAAAAGATGAGTATATAACGAGATTAATCAATTTAAAAAAAGGAATAAAAAATTCTAAAACCTCATTTTTAGTAAAAGACTATAAAGAGTATAAGATAAAGTCTATAGAAGGGTTGATAAAAAGTATTTCAGAATCTGATTTAAAATATTTAGAAGAGGTTGAAAAGTACAATAATTTATCAGAGAAAGAATTAGATAAAATTCTTAATAAGAGCTTAATTGAGGTAACTTATTTACCAATTAATACATATACTTAATTTATGAGCAAGTTCAAGGGAGGGAATGTCATGGCAAAGCTAGAAGATACGATATCCCGATTTTTTGGAGGAAATGATGGTATATTTGGTAATAGATTATTAATAATAGTAGTTTTAGTTTTTTTGGTTTTATGTACAGATATACTAGATAATTTTTTTGAAGATGATAGTATGTGGATTTGGGTAATATTAATAATTCTATTACTATTTAATTTTGATGATAGCTGCTATTAATCTAATCTGAAAAGAAATCTATATGGTTTCTTTTTTTATGCAAAAATATTTGCTCTAAAAAAATAATAAAATGTAACAATTTAATGCATAAATACATATTATTTATTAAATAGGTAATAAAAACAGTTGCCTATAAATAAAAAAGGGGGCATAAAGATGTCAGAACAACAAGGAATTCAACGTTTCTTTGGTGGATGTGGATGTGGATTTGGAGGAGGTGGATTAATAATATTATTAATAATAGGAGCTATACTTTTACTAGGAGATGATTTACTAGAATGGTTATTCTGTGATGATATGGCTCTAATATGGATAGTATTATTAATTTTACTTTTAACTAACTTTGGATTTGATGGTGGTTGCTGTTAATATAAACAAATTTAAAGAGGCTAATTTTAGCCTCTTTAAAAAAATAAAAAATTTTAAAAAAAGTAATAACACTTTATAAAGATTTACATAGTATATAATTAGAAGGGTGAAAAACCCTATTGACAGCTAGGTACTATCTAACTTGTATATATATTCAAGGAGGGGATCTTTGTGAGTAGTAAATTAAGTAGAATATTCGGTGGATGCGATGGATTCTTTGGTGGAGGAGCATGGTGGATAATAGTATTATTCTTCTTATTCTTAGCTTTCCAAGAATGTTGGAGTGAAATATGTATAACTGACTGGATACCATTCTTAATATTATTACTAATTGTATGCTCATGCGGAGGCATTGATGGAGATTGTGGATGCTTAGATAATGGTTATGACTGCTAATAACAATTAGTATATAAAGAAGAAGGATGCAATTGTGCATCCTTTTTCTTTATACTATACAATTCTTACTCTATAAAAAATAAAAACTAAATAAATTTAATATCACAAATTACCTTAGTTGCATATTATATGTTAAGAGCGCAAGCTCAATATAAAATATCATCAGGAGGTAGCAAAATGTTAGAAAGATTATTTGGAAATGATGGATTCTTTGGAGCAGGAGCATGGTGGATAATAGTATTATTCTTCTTATTCTTAGCATTTGGAGATAGTTGGGTAGACATAGATATAATGGCATGGATACCATTCTTAATAGTATTATTAATACTTTGCAGTTGTGGAGGATTCTTTGACTAGAAATTAAATTTTAGTGTAACACTAAAAACATTAAAATCATAAAAGTTTTATATAGTCTTAAAATTTATAAGATAAATAAAGGGGGATTTTTATCATGCTAGATAGATTATTTGGTGGATGTGATGGATTCTTTGGTACAGGATGGTGGATAATAATATTATTCTTCTTATTCTTAGCATTTGGAGACACTTGGGTAGATATAGATATAATGGCATGGATACCATTCTTAATATTATTATTAATAACTTGTTCTTGTGGTGGATTATTTGATGATGGATGCTGCTAAAAATAATTAGCTATCGTAAGAAGTACTGGTTTTATACCAGTACTTTTTATTTATATTGTATAAATTTATATAATAAAATGAATAATTAAGTTAAAGAAGATTTTAAAAATAGAGATAAGTGTGTTTACATAATTATATAAGAATAGTATAATTAAGATTTAAATGGAAAATATCGAATTGAAAATAAATAGTATTACGCAAGGATGGTGTAAAGATGAAAAGTACGATAACTATAAAAGATGTAGCAAAAAAAGCAGGGGTATCTATATCTACAGTATCGAGAGTAATAAATGATTCAAAACCCGTAACAGATGAAGTAAAACAAAAAGTTTTAGATGTAATAAAGGAAACAGGATATATACCAAATCCATTAGCAAGAAGTTTAGTAACTAAAAGAAGTCAATTAATTGGAGTTATAGTACCGGAAGTTTCAGATTCTTTTGTAAATGAGGTATTAAATGGAATAGAAGAAGTAGCTAAGATGTATGATTATGAAATATTATTAGCAAATACTTATTCAGATAAAGAACAAGAATTAAAAAGTATAAACTTGCTTAGAGCAAAGCAAGTAGAAGGTATTGTTATGGTATGCTGGAAGGTAGAAGAAGATCATATAAACTATATTCAAAACTGTGGAATACCAGCAACATATATAAGTAAAACTGCAAGAGATTATGATATATATACTGTAAGTACAAGTAATAAAGAGGCAACGTATGATATGACTAAATATCTTATTGATAAAGGTCATGAAGAAATTGCATTTATAATGACAAGTAAAGATGACACTGTTTTAGAAAGAGAAAGACTTTCAGGATATGAACAAGCATTAAATGAAAGTAACATAAAATTAGACGAAAGTCTGATAAAGTATGGTGGTACTACATATGAAGCAGGTTATGAAAGTATGAAAGAACTATTAGAAGAAGGAATAGTGCCTCAAGCTGCATTTGTAACTGGAGATGAAGCAGCAATAGGAGCTATAAATGCAGCTTGTGATAAAGGATATAAGGTTCCTGAAGATATATCAGTTGCAGGGTTCAATGATGTAAAAATAGCTAAAATGTATAGACCTAAGTTAACAACAGTATATCAACCACTATACGATATGGGAGCTGTTGCAATAAGAATGGTTATAAAATTAATAAATAAAGAACATTTAGAAAGTAAAAAAATAGAATTACCATATAAAATCATAGAAAGAGAAAGTGTAATACCTAGAAAATAAATAAAAAAGACAAACTATATAATTTTTATATAGACTTAGAATATGTACCTTATATGGTTTTAACAATTATTACAAGAATATGAATATATATAAAGATGAAATAATGCGATATAAGAGCATATTTTATTATATATACTGTAATAAAAAAGCTAGAGTATGTACTCTAGCTTTTTTTATTATTCACCTTTAGGAACTTTTTTTACCTTTTTAACAACTTTTTTTGTTTTCTTATGTGGATTTGTTTCATTGGAACTATCATTAGGTGCAGGTTGAACATGTTTTGTTGGCTTAGTTTTCTTAACTTTTTTTGTATTAGAAGAAGGTGCATTTGAATCATTTGATGGATTGTGCTTTTTAGATTTACTTTTCTTGTGTTCTATTTTATCTTTAACTTCGGCATCATATATTTTATCCATAACAGCATCTAGTTTCTTTTTTTGCTCGTCGTTTAAAAAAGCCTTTAATTTAGAAACGACTTGTTCTTTTCCTTCAAGAGTTTTACCTATTTTAACAAGCTCATCCATTAATTCTCCTTCAGATTTGCCTTTATATCCATCTGCTATTTTTTCTATTTTGTCTTTGTCTATATTTTTTTCTTTAGCCATTTTTTCTAAAATTTCTGTATCTACTTTTTTCATAAATTTACCCCTTTCTTATAATATAAATTAAATTTTATTCATATTATTTATATATAGAAATAATTTTGAAGTGGTGAAAGATAATTTAATTAAATTTCTTATAGATAATGTATATGCACTTAGTTAAAAAAAAAGTAACACTAAGATTAAATAAAACATACTTATATATGAGGGAGAAGATAATTTAAGGGGTGACTATGCTTGAATAATCTACTATTGATAATAGGAATGATTGCATTGAGTAATGGAAATATATCTTTAGGTAATTTACCTTTATTTGATAATAAAAAAAATTCTAAAGGAGAAAATATCGAGAATAAACGGTCTAGGGAACGAAAAACAAGAGATAATATAAGAAAAAAAGTAAAGAAAAAAATTTCAAATAATAATGGAAGTGATTTGTTTAAATTTAATATGAATGATATAAATAGGGGTATGAAAATGATGGATTTAAGCGATGAAGATTTAGAACGAGGTATGGAAATAATAACAAGGACTAAAAAATATATGTCACCAGAAGAAAGAAAAATATTAATAAAAGTTGAAAGTTTATTAGATTTAGTAAAGGGGATAAAAAAACTTAGCAGTATTGATTTTGATGACTATGAAGAAACAAACTTTTTTAGAAGTATGGATGAAGAAGATAAAAAAAATATGATGATAAAAGAAATTTTAGAAGTATTTCCAGAAAAGAGAAGAGAATCTCTTGATAAGGCTATTGATCTGAAGAAGAAAATAGATTTATTTGCAGAACTATTTTTACCAGATGATTTCGGAGATGGTGGATTTAGTTTAAGTTCACTAGTAAATATAAATAATTTAGGAAGTATGAATAATCTTAAGTTACTAGGAAGTCTATTAAGAACAGATGATGATAAAAAATATGAAGAATATGATTATGATGATGAAGAGTATGAAGAGTATGAAGAGTATGACGATGAAGAATACTATGATGAATATGATGATTATGAAGATGAATACGAAGAAGATGATGAATAAAACGACAGCTATTGTAAATACATAGATAAAGAGAGTGAAAAAAATGGGAAAAAATAATAAAATTGCATTAATTGTCATACAAAACTACTTTAAAAATATTGTTTTTTATTATATAATAAGAATATAAAATCCTGAAGCATTCGATACGGCTTATTTAAATTCAACCGACAAATGTTGAACGGGAGACTGTGTCTACTAAAATATAACATGCCTGTATTTATATAGGAAGTTAAAGGTTAGTAGTAGGTCACCCACCTGGGAGTATCTCGGGTATGAATTTATTGAGCCACCGGTGTTTTGGGATTTTTTAGTGTTGCAAATATTGCAACACTAATTATTTAAAATCCTATTATAGTTATATCATCATTAACAGTAAAGATGGATGTTAAATTATATGATAAGTCACCAGAGTAGTTTGATAAAAACCTAGCTCTACAAAAATCCTCATCTATACTAGTTTCATCTATTTCATGTTCACTCCATGTTTTTCCTAAATCATTTGATATAGATGTATAAAGTTTGTTATAATTTACCCACATCAAGTAAATAGTTGATTTTTGCTTAACTAGACTAGGATATATACAAGTGGATGGTCCAGATACATAAATAGAAGTACCTATATCTAACTTATTTTCATTTAGGTAGCCATTCATATACTTTACAGCATATCCATTATCTATACACTCACAGAATGTTAAATGATAAAAGTTCATACTGTCTTTTAGAACAGATAAATATAATTTGTTTTTATTAGAGTTAGTAATTTGACAAGGATTAGACCATGATAAAGTGCTAGAGTTAAATCTAGAAAAGAATACTTCTTCACACCCGTTTACCAGATTGAAATAAAATACTATAGGAGAGTTTTGAATCCATAAAACTGTAAAATTATCTAATACTATATGATTAATAAAGTCGATTTTATTTTCTATCCAAACACCATTATTATAATAATGGTGGAATAAAGCACAAGTATTTGTTGAATTATTGTTATAAACATAGTAAAGAATATGTATAGAATTATTTATTACGTTTATATACGGAAATATAATATCAAATTTTTTAGAGTCATAAGTCAAAATATCTTTTTTAGAGATAATAGAAGACCCTCTAGGAATATGAATCATCTTTAGACTATCATTTTTATATATACCATATATATCATTATTATTTAGACAAAAGGAACAATTTGTAAAGTCCATTCCATTTAGCTTATCAAAGCTATTACTTGAAATTAAATTATTATCTTTATCATAATGATCGATCTTTATAATATTGTCGATGTAGAATTTGAAAATTTCTTTATCAGATCTCCTTATAATTGTAGAACACTTATTAATGAAACTCATAAAAGTCCTCCTTATAAAAGTTTTTATAATAAATATATATTGAAGATAAAAATTTTTATTCTAGTTATATCAGTAGACTACTTGTTTAAGTAACAAATATTAATTTATATGCATATTATTAAGTAGGCAACAAAAGCCACTTGGTTTTAGAATTCATTTAAGGGGAGGACAATGAAAAATGCAAGACCTTAAAAAAAATAAAAGAAGAATTAATCAATCAACTTTACAACATGAAGCTAAAGAAAGCTTAAATGAAGAACTACAAGAAGATATAGCTAGATCTTGTAAATCAAAAGGATGTAACTGTAATAAACATGATGATGAGTGTGAGCTTGAGTGCGATTGTGTATGCAAACCAAAACATAACCACAATCATAAACATGATGATGAGTGTGAACCTTGTGAAGTAGAATCTGATGAATGTGTAGATAATGTATGTGGTGAAGAATGCTGCAATCCTTTATCATCACCTAAATTTTCAACAGCAAATAGTGTACCACTTGCTATAGAAACAAATAGAGTATTTGATAGTATAAAATTCCAAGTATTTACAGATGCAGATGCTCCTAATGGAGAAGACTTATTCTTTGAATATGAAGTTGTATCAGTTAATGGTCCTATACCAAGATCAGGTGTTGTAAATGTAAACATAGATAAAGTATGTATGAACTATACAGACGTAGTAATAAAACCTGGGACTACAACTTTAGAAGATCATGTAGTAAGACCTATAAAAGAAGTTGAAAAAGAACCTTATGAGCAAGAAAATCTTTGTCCAGAATTTGGAGATATAGATGGAGAATTCTGCAAAACTTCTTTTGAATATAATGTATGTGGAAATAAAAATAGAGAATGCTCTGATCAAGGAAAAGGCGAAAGATCAGTATATAAAGAAAAGGGATTAAAAGTTATAGTTAAAAATTTAGTCTTAGAATTAAGAGGAACATGTGGATGTACAGAAGTTACAGTGCTTGCATATCCAGCAAGAAGAACAAGTAATGGTGATTTAGAGTTAGTTAATAAAGTAGTATTTAATTTTAATACTTTAGCAGCACCTATGTGTGTACCAGCAAATGGAACATCATTTACACTAAGACAAAATTTCCAAACTGCATTAACTGTTGATTGTATAGGTAAAACATTATTAAAATTAGTAGATGAAAATTGTTGTGAATGCTACTATGATTTCTGTATTCCAAATGGAATAGACTTAATACTTTGTTTAGAAGAAACAGTTAGTATTTTAGTAAGTGAACAAATAGTAGTATTAGCATCTCCAAATGCAGTAGATCCAAGGGTAGTAGATACTTTTGCTAAGGTTTGTGACTTTACAAATAATACAGGAAATAACGATAATGATAATAATGGAAAGAGAAAAGGATGCAATTGTATCAGATAAATATATAGATAAAAGAGGCTATTTTATATAGCCTCTTTTTGATTGATTATAACTTATATTTTATGCTATAGCAGTACTCAAAGATATCGCTTTTTATATTAGATGAAATATTTTTTTCATTTAGGGATATTTGATTGCTACGAAGCAATGGGGTGCTTGTTATCCATTTTCTAGATATATTATTAAAAATTATAACATTATCACATATATCTCTAGATAAAATATCTATGGTTTTATATTGGAATATTATATTTGATAATTCATCTATATTTAATTTATATATAGATGAGCTATCTTTAAAAACTTTATCAATTGTATGTCTAAACATATTATAGTTTGAAATATTAAAATTTAGGTGTGAAATTTTATATAAATTATCATCTAAAGGATATTTTTCAACCACAAAAACATTAAAATAATCATTTAATATATAAAGTCTCATATCTTTAATATTTCTAGCACTATTAAAGCACTTACGTATTATCTTTCTTTTCCATACACCATCATTATTGAAAAAATGAATAACTCTACCAATACTATCAATAGCTAATATATGAATATTGTTATCCTTATCAATATTAGCTGAGTAAGCATAAATATTGCTAGCTAATCTTTCTGCACTTTCGTTTATATTTTTTATATATAAAGAATTTCTATCTGTGTATATATAAAAAGGTTTAATATTAGTATTCATTTTAACCTCCTAATATTTGGGAATTTAAAAGCTCTATAAAGCACTATAGTATGTAATAAAGATGCTAATATTGCTGTTAAAGTTGTAGAATAGATGTATCCATTTATATTTATGCTTGGTATAGGAAGAAGTATATATAAGCAAGCTAATTGAATTAGCATAGTAGATATTGTAATTAAGCTAGCTTGAACTTCCTTTCTAAGTGCATGAAGTATTCCAGATAAAGTTTGATTTAAAGAAGTAAATAAAGGCAATAAAAACATTGATTTTAAATATATGCCAGCTGATTTATTCTTAAATACTAATAAACATAATTTATCACCGAAGAAATAAAAAATAATTGAACATAATCCACCGACAAATAAAGTTAACAATATGGCATAGGTAGTTTTTAACTTTATAGTTTTATAATTTTTTAAAGTGACTTCTTGTGAAATACTAGGAATTAGATTAACAACTAAAGCCGATCCTAGTGTAAATGGTAGATATATAAAAGGCATAACCATTCCACTTATTACTCCGTATATACTTAAAGATTTATAATAACTAAGTCCAGATAATGCTAATCTTGATGGCACTATCATAGAGCTGATAGAATTAATAAATATGTTTGACATACGATTACAAGTTATTGGAACTGACATTTTTAATGTTTCTATAGATGAGTTATAGAAATCTTTAATACTTATTGTATATCTATTAGATAGATTTGAATTTTTATATAAACAACAAGTTATAAAGAATATGTTAGCAACTTCACCTATTGATATTCCTAATAAAGCTATATAGCAATTCAAATAATCTTTCTTTATGCAATTAATGATGATATATACAAATAAGATTCTAACTAGTTGTTCTATAACTTGACCTATAGCAGGAACTGTAGCATCTTTTAAACCATAGTAATATCCTCTTAGTACATTAGAGATAGTTATTACTACTACAGCTGGACATATTCCTAAAACTAGTAAATACAAATTAATATCTTTTAAAAGCTTAATAGATAAATACTTAGCATTAAAAGAAATAATTAAAGAGATAATTAAAGCGATAAAGAAGGCTACATACAATGTTGATATAAATAACACATTTTTACTATGTTTATCTTTAGTAGCATTTTTGCTAGCTACAAGACAACTTAATGTAGTGGGGATACCGGTGGTAGTTAATGCAATAGACACCATTAGAAAGTTAAATAATACGTGATAAATACCCAACCCAGATTCACCAATTACTCTAGAAAGAAATATTTTATATATAAATCCAAGAATCCTGACTATAAAGTTAGATACAAATAATATAATGGTAGATAATATGAGATTAGGAACTCTCAATAAATCACCCCCTTATGTTTAAATATATTCATAAGGGGGTGAAAAAATAATTATATCTTTATAAATTGTGGATTCATTTTATCAAATGAGCATACATATTTAAATCCAATGCTTTGTAGATAAGAATAAATATAATCAAAATTATACGCTATTTGAGCAGGATTATGGGAATCAGAACCAGTAGTTATAATTTCACCACCTAGGTCTTTATACATATTTAATATATGTCTAGAAGGTGTTAAATCAGGTAAATTGTACCTATAACAAGACGTATTAACTTCTATTCCTTTACCATCATATATAGCTTGCTTTAATATTGCTTCGATTATATCATCAAATGGTTTATCATCGAGTACTTTACCATAGTTACCATATCGTTTTACTAAGTCTAAATGTCCTAATACAGAATAATTTTTATAAACCTTTATAATATCATATAATTCTTTATAATAATATTCATATGCTTCATGTTGAGTTTTATCTAAAAAGAAATTTCCAAAGTATAACTCTGAACGGTTTATAGCATGTTGAGAGCATATTACAAAATCAAAAGGATATTTATTTATATCATTATTACATTTATCAATTATTTGTTTTTGTAATCCTATCTCAATTCCTTTTTTTATAGAAATATTATCTTTATATTTATTTTGAAGAGACTGTATTTTATCGAAGTATTTATTATAATCTATTCCAAAGCTATCATCTGAATCAAGGTCGTAATCAACATGATCTGTAAAGCAAATTTCTTTAAGACCAAGATCTATAGATCTTTTTATCATATCTTCCATATCTGCCTTACTATCATTAGAAAAGTTAGAATGCATGTGGTAATCATAAAACATAAATATTTCCCCTTTTTATAGAAATTTTGGTATTATATATACATACTACATATTAACAAATATAAATATAACCATCAATAAATTAATGTATACGTAAGTGGTGATAAAGTGGAAAGATATAATATAAAGTTTAATGATAATACTAAAAAATACCTGCAAATATATAATCATATAAAAGATATGATATTAAAAAAAGAGCTTAAAGCTCATGAAAAACTACAGCCTATAAGAAAATTATCTGAATTTATTGGAGTAAACAATACTACTGTAGTAAAGGCATATGAACTTTTAGAAAATGAAGGATATATATATAAGGTTATTGGTAGTGGAACATTTGTATCATCAAGAAATAAAAATGAGGATATTAAAATTAAAAAAGATGGAATAATACATTTTGATAATGGAAATCCTTCAACTGATATTTTTCCAATACAAGATTTTAAAAATGCTATAAATATAGCTTTAAATAAAGAAGATTCATCCATGTTTGAATATGAAGATGGTCTTGGATTTGAAAAACTAAGAGTCAAGATGGTAGAATATTTGAAGTCTAGCTCAATATATACAAATAAAGAAAATATACAAATAATATCAGGAGCACAGCAAGGTATTGATATAGTATGCAAAGGACTTATAAATTATTCTGATGTTGTGTTTATAGAAGAACCTACATATAATGGAGCGATACAAGTTTTTAAAAGTAGAGGTGCTAAAGTGGTATCTATTCCTATGCTAGATGATGGGATAGACATTGGTATACTTAAGTTAAAACTTGAAAAAATTAAACCTAGATTAATGTATATTATGCCCAATTTTCAAAACCCAACAGGAATATCGTATTCTACATATAAGAAGAAAAAATTGATAGAGTTAGCGCAAGAATATGATTTTTATATACTAGAAGATGATTTTATAAGTGATTTTAAATTTGAATCTAAAGATAATAGACCTCTTAGAAGTTATGATGATAAAAATAGAGTAATATATATAAAAAGTTTTTCTAAAATATTTATGCCAGGACTTAGGATGGGTATAGTTGAAATACCTAATGAATTATTAGAGGTTGTTTTAAGGGCAAAGCACTCATCGGATATATCTACTCCAGGTCTAATACAAAAATCTATGTACTATTATTTAGAAAACTTTAGCTTAGAAAAATATTTAAAAAGTGTAGAGGAAGTATATACTAAAAAATATTTATTTGCAAAAGAATTAATAAGTAATAAGTTATGCAATAAGTTAAAAATGAAATCTTTAGACGGAGGAATGAATTTCTTTCTAGAATTACCAAGAGGATATTCTTCTCATGAATTTGCTAGATATATGTTAAATAAAGGTGTGGCTGTATTGCCAGGAACTTATTTTTTTGATAATTTGATAGATGACAGATTTTTTAGAATAAATATAGCCAACCCTAGTATACAAGAAATAGAAAAGGGAATATCTATAATAAGTGATAATATAGATGATTTCTTAGAAAAATACAAATATAAACTAAATGATAAAAGTAATATATTATTTTACTAAATAACCAAAGAAAGGAGAATACTCAAATTAGTTTGGGTATAATTAATACATGTTTGATCAAAAGAAACTAGACAGAATAAACGAATTAGCAAAGAAAAATAAAGCAGAGGGTTTAAGTGCTGAGGAATTAGCAGAAAGAGAAGTTTTAAGAAAAGAGTACTTAGCACATTTTAGATCTCATTTTAAATCAAGATTAGAGAACATTAAAGTGGTTTCTCCAGAGGAATATGAACAAGAAATGAAGAATAAAAAGAATTAAAAATAAAATCAGGAGGGGTAAATAATATGAGATTAAAGTACGAAGCAAAAAATGCTTGGGAATTTGAAAGAGAAAATAATAAACTAGAAGATGTAATGAACTACTCAAAAGGATATATGCACTTTTTAGATGTTGGAAAAACAGAGAGAACATCAGCTAGAGAAATTGTAAGAATGGCTAAAGAAAATGGATATATATCAATAGATGAAGCTATGAACAATGGAAAGGTAAATCCAGGAGATAAAATTTATGCAGTTAATAAAGATAAAGCAGTTGCTTTATTTATAATGGGTAAAAATAAATTAGAAAATGGTATGAAAATAATAGGAGGACATATAGATTCTCCAAGAATAGATTTAAAACCACACCCACTATATCAAGAAGCAAATTTAGGATTTTTTAAGACACATTACTATGGTGGAATAAAAAAATATCAATGGTCTACAATACCACTTGCTATACATGGTTTAATAATATTAAACGATGGACAAAAAGTAGACATTTGTATTGGAGAAGATGAAAATGATCCAGTATTTTGTATAACTGATTTATTACCACACTTAGCACAGGATCAAATGCAAAAGAAGCTTGCAGATGGTATAACAGGAGAGCAACTTAACCTACTAATTGGTAGTATACCATTAGAAGGTTCAGAAAAAGAGGCTATAGAGGAAAATATATTAAAAATACTAAATAGTAAATACGGAATTATAGAAGAAGATTTATTAAGTGCTGAAATAGAAATAGTACCAGCTGGAAAGGCTCGTGATTTAGGCCTTGATAGATCTATGGTATTAGCTTATGGACATGATGATAGAGTTTGTTCATATGGTGCAGTAAAGGCTTTAATAGATACTAAAGACCCTGAATATTGTGCTGTTGCTTTATGTGTAGATAAAGAAGAAGTTGGATCTCAAGGAAATACGGGAATGCATTCAAAGTTTTTTGAAAATACAGTAGCTGAACTTATAGAATTAGAAGGAAATTACTCTGAATTAAAAGTAAGAAGAGCTATGGCAAATTCGAAAGTATTATCTGCTGATGTTTCAGCAGGATATGATCCAAATTATTCTGAAGTATATGACAAAAGAAATTCTGCATATATGGGACATGGATTAGTTTTAAGTAAGTATACAGGTTCTAGAGGTAAAGGTGGTTGTAATGATGCTAATGCTGAATTTATGGCTGAAGTAAGAAGAATATTTAATCAAGGTAATGTAGTATGGCAAACTGCTGAACTTGGAAAAGTTGACCAAGGTGGTGGTGGAACAATAGCATATATATTAGCTAACTACGGTGCAGAGGTTATAGACTGTGGTATAGGAGTATTAAATATGCACTCACCTTATGAAATAGTTTCAAAGGTAGATATGTATGAAATGTATAAGGGATATAAAGCATTTTTTAATATAAATTTATAATATAAAAAGAGAAGTAGACTTTTTTAGTCTATTTCTCTTTTTATATCAAAATATTCACATAAGCTGCTTAAAAACTTATTTTCTAGAGGACTAAATGCCTTTTTCTTAGAATAAATAAAATAAAACTTTCTAGCAAAATTAATATTTTTTACTCTATAGAATTTTAATTTATTATTTTTTATATAGTCTTTAGCAGATTTGTATGATATAAAAGAAACACCAAGACCTATCTTAACCATCTCTTTTATGGTTTCATTAGATTCAACATAAGCAAGTATATTTAAATTATTAATATTAAAATTGTGTTCTTTTAGTATATTAAAAGTTAAATTTCTAGTTCCAGAACCTTCTTTTCTCATTATAAATTTAAGTTTATTTAGTTCATCTATATCTATATATCCATTATCATTATCTATATTTAAATCAATTGGAGCTATAAGAACTAATTCATCATTTATTAAATCAAAATATTTTATTTGAGGATTAGAAGTTTTTGAACCCACAAATCCAAAGCTTATTCTTCCATTTAAAATTTCAGATAGAGCATATTGAGAGTCATAATGACTTATACTAAACTTCACATCTGGATATTTACTAGAAAATGACTTAATAAAATCAGGAAGGATATAGGTTTCAGGTATTGAACTAGATGCAATATCGATCAAACCTTCTATTTTACCAGAATATTCTTTTATATCATATATAGCTTTTTTACAATTATTCAATATAGAAACTGCATTTTCTAAGAGTATTTCTCCGGACTTAGTTAATGTTATACATTTGTTATTTCTATTAAATAAAACTGCGTCCAACTCTTTTTCTAAATTTTGTATATGAGCACTTACTGTAGGTTGTGTTAAAAATAGTTCTCGAGCAGCTTTTGAAAAACTTTTGTATTTAGCAACAGCTACAAAGGCTTCAAGTTGTTTAACATCCATTAGTAATACCTCCTTTAAATTATTTATATATATAATTAAATTTATAATTTCAGTTAATATTACATCTTATTACAAAAACATTACAAATAGTAAGTATGTATTTATAAGATTAAAAAAAATAGTATATAATCTATTATATAGTAATAAAATGAATTAAAGGTAAATTAAATTTTAAAATAATTAATAAGAAAGGGCAGATGATGAATATAAGAAAAGCATTAATGATTAGCTTTATTTCATTTGCTTTTTTAGTTACTGGATGTAGTAGTAAAGGTATAGATTCTGTACAACAAATAGCAGATGAAGCTACTTGTCAAAAAACTATGACTAAAGTACAAAATAATGTAAATGAAATAATTGGAAAAGATTATAAATATGTATTAGAGAATATGGGTCGTCCATACTGCACTACTTATTATATTGATATGGATAAAGTGAAAGATATAAGTAATATAGAAGAACTTAATAATATAGAAAATATTAGATTGATATATCCAAAAGAAACTAATGTGGACAAGTCAAAAAGTAGTGCTTTATATATACAACTTGATAATAATATAGTAAAGGATGTTCAAACTTATGAACTTTTATCTAAAGATGAAAAAGAAAATATTAAATCAAGTGTAGATATAGTGGTAGATAGATATAGCGAGAAAACTAATTTATTACCAGATAAATTTGAAAATATAAAATTAGATAAATATATAGGAGAAGATATAGAAATCTTTTTAAAAGACATAGAATATATCACAGCAAATTTTGAGATTTATGATAATAAAAGAGAAAAAAATATAAAAGTATATTTATTAAATAAAATAAATTCTTCAAATAATGAAATTATGTTAGTATATAACAATTCTAATAAGATAGAAAATATTAAGATAGTGGAAATAAGTGAAGGTTTAAATTTATTAAATGACTTTTCATTCTTTAAATAAATTTAAAATAATGTTTATAGTATTCTATTAATAGAAAATAATGTAATATTGAAAAAAGAATATGAATTAAAACTTTGGATAAATTAATCTTAAGAAAGACTTAGAGGAGGATTAATTTTATCATGGATAATAATAAAAATAGACTTAAAGATAGACCTAAATCAAAAGCAGAGATGAGAAAAATGTACTTTGAACATGGTTCTGAGTTAGGAATAGAAAATGGTTTACACATAGGAGCTAAAGATAGTGGATCTAATAAAACAAAGACACAAAAGCTTTATCATAAAGTAAAAAAAGATGATTAATAGTAAAAAAAGAGATTATACTATTTCAAGTATAGTCTCTTTTTAATTATAATATTAATATACTTTAAGAAACTGATATAATTATAAATAATTAGTTTAAGATTTATATTAGTTAAATATAGTTCTTAAAAGGTAGGGAGTATAATGTTTAAAGAATTACTTATAAGTGGAGCTATTGTGCTACTTAGTGGATATAGATATTATATGCATAAATCAGAAGATATAGAGTGTGTAAGTTATGAAGTAAAAAGTAGAAAAATACCTAAAGTATTTGATAAATTTAAAATAGTTCAGATAAGTGATTTACACAATAGAAGTTTTGGAATAGACAATAGTATTTTATTAGAAAAAATAGATAAATTAAAGCCAGATATAGTATGTATAACTGGAGATTTGATTGATGGTGCAAATGAAGATTTTAGCATTGCACTAAAATTAATAGATGAGTTAAGTAGAAAATACCAAGTATATCATATAATTGGAAACCATGAACAAAAGGTAATGTTCAATAAATATAAAGAATTGTATAAGGAATATTTCAAACAACTAAATACCAAAAATATTATTAATTTAGAGAATGAAATGGTTAAAATAGAAAGAGATAGTAAATGTATAAACATATATGGTTTAGTGATTCCATATAAGTACTATCCATATCTATTTAATAGAAATTATAAAAATAAGAGCTTAGATTTTAATAAATATGATGTAGAAAAAAGATTAGGAAAAATAGATAATAGAGAATATAACATATTATTGGTACATACACCATTTTTCTTTGATGGATACTCAAAATGGGGGGCAGACTTAGTATTAGCAGGTCATGTACATGGAGGAATAATTAGGCTTCCAATTAAAGGAGGATTACTTTCTCCAAATAGAGAGTTCTTTCCTAAGTATGATTTAGGAGAGTATAATATGGGTAAATCTACCATGATATTAAGTAAGGGATTAGGTGGATCAAAAGTGTTACCTAGGGTGAACTGTAAACCAGAAATAGTTGAAATTACATTAAAAAGCAAATAAACACTATCTATAACAGATAGTGTTTATAGTGGTGCCGGATGTGGGACTCGAACCCACACTCTATAATTAGAAACGGATTTTGAGTCCGTCGCGTCTGCCATTCCACCAATCCGGCATGTGCTATATAAATATTATAGCACTTTGATAAATTACTAGCAATATATATTAGTCTTAATATTCACAATATGTTATGGTAATATTAAATAATAGACATTGGTATATAATAGCTATAATTAAATTATATAAACAATAGGAGTGATAAATTTGAATAAAACATTAGTTATAATAGATGGAAATTCGATAATAAACAGAGCATTTTATGCTTTACCAGAAATGAGTAATAAAGAAGGATTAAAAACTAATGCTATATATGGCTTTACTAATATGCTTCTTAAAATAATAGATACATATAATCCTACACACATAAGTGTTGCTTTTGATAGAAAAGCTCCTACATTTAGGCATATAGAATTTAAGGAATATAAAGCAGGAAGAAAGAAAATGCCAGATGAATTAAGAGAGCAATTTGAACCGTTAAAAGATTTACTAGACAAATTTAATATACATAGGCTAGAAATTGATGGATATGAAGCTGATGATATAATAGGAACAGTTTCTAAAATAGCGGAAGATAATGGGTTTAAAGTATATATAGTTACAGGAGATAAAGATGCTATACAACTTGCATCTAATAAAACAACTACTTTAATAACTAAAAAGGGAGTTGGGGAAGTTGAAGAATATGATTATGATTCGGTTATTGAAAGATATGAAATGACGCCTACTCAATTTATAGATTTAAAAGGTCTTATGGGAGATAAATCAGATAATATACCTGGTGTTCCAGGAATAGGAGAAAAAACAGGTATAAAGCTTATAAAAGAGTTTTCTAGTATAGAAGGTATATTTGATAATATAGATAGTATAAAAGGAAGTACAAAGAAGAAGCTAGAAGAAAATAAAGAACTAGCAATAATGAGTAAAAAATTAGCAACTATTATAAGAGATGTTCCTGTAGAATTTAATTTAGAAGAACTGGAGTATGGAAATTATAATACAAAGGATATTTTAGATGTATTTAAATATTTAGGATTTACGAGCTTAATTCCAAGAATAGGAAGTTTAGATGAGAGCGAAGACATAGTTAATGAAGCTAATGTAGAAATATCCAAGTTAGAGGATATAGATGAATTTATAAATAAGGTAAAAGAAAATAATGAATTAATAATAAAGACAGTAACAAGAGAAGGTAACATATTAGATAAAAGGATAAAATATATATTTTTAAGTGTGGATGGTAAAAAAATATATTATGTAGAAGAAGATAGCATATATAAGTTAGAATACATATTTACAAGTAATGAAATAAAGAAATTAGGATATAATCTAAAAGATGATTACATATCACTTAAACCATATGGTATAAAATTAGAAAACATATATTTTGATATAACTATTGCTGAGTATTTAATTGATTCTATGTCATCGACATCATATGAATGTAGTGCAATAGCAATGAAATATTTAACTAAAAAAGTAAAAACAAAGGAAGAATTATTAGGTAAAGGCGTAAAAGCTAAAAAATATCAAGATTTAGACTTTGAAGAACTAAGTAGCCATATATCTCAGATAATTGACACTGTGAAAAATGTCATGCCAATAATGGAAGAAAACTTAAAAGAAAGCAATATGGATGGACTACTATATCATGTAGAGATGCCTTTAGTTGAAGTATTAGCAGATATGGAGTATGAAGGAGTAAAAGTAGATAAGGAAAAACTAAATGAACTAGGTTCACAATTTAAAGAAATAATAAAAAAACTTGAAAGTGAAATATATAAAATATCTGGAGAAGAATTTAATATAAATTCTCCTAAACAATTAGGAGTAATATTATTTGAAAAACTAGGTCTACCAGTAATTAAAAAGACGAAGACTGGCTACTCAACTAATGCAGAAGTATTAGATAAATTAAAAGATCAAAGTCCAATAATTGATAAAATTATAGAGTATAGACAAATAGTAAAATTAAATTCGACTTATGTAGAAGGGTTATTATCTATAATAAATCCTATAGATGGAAGAATACATTCATCATTTAATCAAACGATAACTACAACAGGAAGAATTTCTTCAACAGAGCCTAATTTACAAAATATACCGGTTAAACTTGAAATGGGAAGAAATATAAGAAAAGTATTTATATCAGATAAAGGATGTAAGTTGGTAGATGCAGATTATTCTCAAGTTGAACTTAGAGTACTTGCTCATATGAGTCAAGATGAGACTATGATAGATGCATTTAAACATAATGAAGATATACATACAAAAACAGCATCTCAGGTATTTAATGTTAGTATGGATGAGGTAACTAGTAAACAAAGAAGCGATGCAAAGGCTGTAAACTTTGGAATAGTTTATGGTAAAAGTGACTTTGGATTATCGGAAGACTTAAATATACCAGTAAAGCAAGCAAAAGAGTATATAGAAAATTACTTTAATAAATATAATAAGATAAAGGAATTTATGGATAATATTATAGAGGATGCTAGTAGTAATGGATATGTTACTACCATATTAAATAGAAGAAGATATATACCAGAGATAAAATCAAGCAATTTCATGTTAAGAAATGCAGGAAAAAGAGCAGCAATGAATGCACCTATACAAGGAAGTGCAGCTGATATAATAAAAATAGCTATGATAAATGTATATAAAAAATTAGAGGAAAATAATTTAAAATCTAAACTTATACTTCAAGTTCACGATGAACTTATAGTAGAGGCTGTAGATAGTGAAATAGATATAGTTAAAAAGATAGTTAAAGATGAGATGGAAAATGCAGTATGTTTAGATGTAAACTTAGATGTAGATTTAAACATAGGTGATTCTTGGTACGATACAAAGTAGGTGTTTTATGATTATATTAGGATTAACAGGAAGTATAGGGTGCGGAAAAAGTAGCCTATCTAATATATTAAGAGATAACAATATAAATATAATAGATGCTGATATAATATCTAGAAAAATTTTTGAAGATGAAAAACTTTTAGCTTCAGTATTTGAACATTTTGGTGATAGTATAAAAAATGAAGATGGAAGTTTAAATAGAAAAGCTTTAGGCAATATCGTATTTAATGATGATAATAAACTTATAGAGCTAAATAACTTAACACATCCAAAAATTAAGGAAAAGATACTAAGTGAAATAGAAAAAGTTAAATTATTTAATAAAAATATAATAGTAATAGATGCAGCTTTATTAATAGAAGCTGGTTATTTAGAGATAGTTGATAAAGTGTTAGTTATAACTTGTAATGAGGATATTCAAATAAAAAGAATACAAAAAAGAGATAATTGCAGCAAAGAAGAAGCTTTAAGCAGGATAAGCTCTCAAATAAGTCAAGAAGATAAGGTAAAGTATGCAGATTATGTATTAGACAATTCTGGAGACTTAGAAGAACTTAAAGAGAAAACAAAAGAATTTTTATTATATATGAAGGAGAATTGGCGTGGCTAAGAAAAAAATATTTTTTGTTTTAGCTATTATTATAATACTATTTACTTCTTTACTTATAGAAAAGGATACGATTAATAAAATATTATATCCTAGAAGGTATTCAGAATATGTTGAAATATATTCGAAGGAATTTGGTTTAGATGAAAATTTAGTATATAGTGTTATTAAAGTTGAAAGCAAGTTTAGAAAAGATGCTGTATCTCACAAAGGTGCCAAGGGACTTATGCAAATAAGTGATATAACAAGAGAATGGGCAAAAGAAGAAATGAATTTAGGAGATATAGATATATTTGATCCTAAGACTAATATAAAAATAGGTTGCTGGTATTTAAATAAATTATATAAAGAATTTGGGCGATTGGATTTAGTTATAGCAGCATATAATGGAGGTTCTGGTAATGTTAATAAATGGCTAAGTGATTATAGCTATAGTAAAGATGGAAAATCACTAGATTTGATACCGTTTGAAGAGACTTCAATGTATGTAAAAAAAGTAACTAAGAATTATAAAATGTACAACAAGTTATATAGCAAGGAAGGTTAAATCAATGAATAAGATAAAATTTATGACGATTATTCTAGTTATGGTAGCTAGCTTAGTTGGATGCAGCATGGAGGAAGAAAGTGGAGAAGTTCTAGAGAATAAACCTAGTGCAATAACTTCTAAAACTATAAATTTAACTATGATGCAACCTGAAACTATAAATCCGATAACTAATAAAAATAAGTCAGTCGGTTATATAATGAACTTAATATATGATAGTTTATTTACTATAGACGAAAATTATGATACAGTTCCTCAGTTAGTAGAAGAATATAAAATAGAAAATGATGGTATGAGTATAAATATTAAGCTAAAAGATATTAAATGGCATGATGGAACTACATTAACTTCTAGTGACGTAAAATTTACTGTAGATTTAATTAAGCAAAATATAGATAGTCCATATAATGAATTAGTTGAAAACATATCATCTATATTAATAATTAATGATAAAGAGTTTAATATAAATTTTAATGATAAATATGCTTTTTCTATAGATACATTAATATTTCCTATAGTATCAGAAAAACAACTAGAGAAGGATAAGAATATAAATAACTACAAAAATAATCTAGTAGGTAATGGAGCATATAAAATAAAAAATTATGAGGAAAGAAAAAACATATCATTAATTATTAATGATAGTTATTATGATCAACTTCCATCAACAGCAAAAAATATAGAGGTTGAAATTGTCCCAGATGAAGAAGCGCAAGTATCTATGGTTATATCATTAGATAGTGATATAGCCAAAATTTCATTAGATGATTTAAGTAAATTCTATGAAAAAGAGTTTAAAACAACTACATATGAAAGTAGAGATTATGAATGCTTGCTTTTTAATTATAATAATGAATTTTTTAAAGATATAAACTTTAGGAAAGCTATAATAAGCTCGATTAATAAGGATAAGATACTTGAGGAAGGGTATATAAATAATGCTACTTTAGTAAAATTTCCACTTAATTCTAAGTCAAAATATTATGATAAAGATATAAAGACTTTAGAGTATAGTAAAGAAAAGGCTAAAAAATATTTATCAGAAGTAACTCTTGAGACAAATGAAAATATTAATAATATAGATAAGAATACAAAAAATAATAAAAATACAGTACAAGATCTTAATAAATCAAATTTAGAAACAAATAATAAAAAAGATAATATAACTGATAATGAAACAACTACAAAAGAGGATAAAGAGAAAGTAATAAAGGAGCAAATATCAAAATTAAATTTAAAAATAATAGTAAATAAAGATAATCCTGAAAGAAAAAAGTCAGCTTATATAATAAGTGATAATTTAAAAGATATAGGAATCAAAAATACAATTGAAGAGCTATCAATTGAAGATATGAATAAAGCTTTAAATGAGAAAAATTATGATTTAGCATTAGTTGGATGGGAATTATCTTTAGTGCCAGATGCAACTAATATACTTGAGAGTATAGGATATGAAGATGAAAAATTAACTAATTATATTAATTCGTTAAAAAATGCAACTACAGAATCTCAAATAAGAGATATATACAAATCAATTCAAAAATATGTAAATGAAAATGCATTATTTATGAGTTTAGTTATTAGATATGATTATATAGTAACTAATAGAAGAATAGAAGGTAAAATAAGTCCTAATAGTTTTGATATATATGAAGGTATTACTAATTTAGATATAGCTAAATAAATATAAAGGCATCTAATAATTTTATTAGGTGCTTTTATATTAATATTATATTAAAAATGTTGACTAACTATTATAAGTTAATTATTCTTATAGTATAAGTAAAATATGCGGAAATGGCGGAATCGGCAGACGCACTATCTTGAGGGGGTAGCGAGTATGTACTCGTGCGGGTTCAAGTCCCGCTTTCCGAACCAATGAAATAGAATTCATTAGAATTCTATTTTTTATTTTACAACAATTAAAAATTTTATTGATAATATTTAAATTAGAAATAATACCTCTATTTTTAACTTTAATATATATATATAATAAATATTATGATACAATATACCTATATAGGGTATAAGGAGGTATATTAATATGAAAAAGAAGTTATTAATAGATGGCATGAGTTGTAACCACTGTGCTAATCACTTAAATACAGCTCTTACAGAAGATATAAAAGGAGTTGAAATTATAGAAATTAGCTTAGAGAACAAATATGCAGTAGTTGATATGAACGATGATATAGATATAACTAAGTTGAAAGAAGTTATAGAAGAATTAGATTTTGAACTAAAAGATATAATAGAATTATAAAGATAAAGACATCCAAATTAATGGGTGTCTTTATTTTTATAAAAAAAGACTTCTATTGGGGGAAAATAGAAGTCTAATGGGGGAGATTGAGTATGTTTGATTTTACATTAATATTATGTCCATGTTTGATTTTTATATACATATAAAATGAAAAAATATATAAATTTTTTTGATGCATATTTAAAGTTGTTCAAGCGCTTAACTCACATTTGAAAATTTATTGAATATAATATAAATAATCAGGGGGGGAGTATCTTGGAAGAGAGAGTATATAAAGAAAATTTAAAAAGAATGATACTAGAAATGGCCCAAGACGAAATTAGTAATTACTCATCTCAAAAGGGTGTTCAAAAATATTTTGAAGGTAATATAGATAAAATTATAAATGAAAATATAAAAAATTACTTAGACGACATAAGTGTAAATAAAATATATTCAAAAATATTAAAGAGAGGTTCTAGTCAAGAAAATGTTCAATCTGTGGCTAGAGTAATAAAATCAGAGGAATTGTTTAAATCAAAAAATGAACTAGTTAAATTTGCTAGATATTTAGGGATTAATGTTAATGCGAAAAGTTCATATACTCAAACTTTGAAAAGAATATCTAATTATATATATTTAAATAGAAAAGAATACTCTGAAAAATATGTACTTTATAGAAATGGAGATGAAGAATGTATATTAGAGCCGGAGAAGATAAAATTAGATTTGATAGAAAGTTATAAATCTAAAACAAGAAAAGATATGAAATCTATAGCTAGACTATTAGATATAAATGTAGAGGACGAGGAAAGTGCTGAAGATATAAGACGAAAAGTAATAAATTATATTATGAAAGAAAAACTTACAAAGAAAAAATAAAACTCAAAAATTAAAGATGCTTATATAAGTGTCTTTAATTTTTTTATTCGCATATAATATAAATGAAAAGACAGAAGGAGTTGATATACTATAAAAAAGAGAAATTTTATCATAGTAAGTTTGATAATAATTATAATGTTTATATCTTTAATGGTAGAGATAAAGTTATTTCCTCCTAGAAGGGAAATTAATATAATAAGTTACAATATACATAGTGGACTTAATAAGAATATGTTTCCAACACTTTTTGATACAATTGACTTTTTAAAACAATCTAATGCAGATATAATTTGTTTACAAGAAGTAAACGAGTCTGCTAGAGCGGGATTTCAAGTAAGTAGCTTCAAAGAAGAGTTAAAGATGAACTCTCATTTTGGAGCAAATGTTGTAGATTTAGGATTTAATTATGGACTTGTTACATATTCAAAGTACCCAATTAAGGGTGAAGAGCATATATATTTAAGTAGTTTTCGTGAACAACGAGGTATGTTACATACTGTAGTTAAAGTTGATTATCGGAAGTTAAATATAATAAATATACATTTAGGCTTAGATGATGAAGAGCGAGGAATACAAATAAGAGAATTATTAGATTTTATAAAAAAATTAGGAGATGAACCTTATATAGTTGTAGGAGATTTTAATCAAGGAGGCGTAACTGTAGAGGAAGATATATTAAAAGATGTTGCAAAAGAGTTAGGAAAATCAAATATTTTAACTTTTCCAACGGGATTAGATAGAATAGATTATATATTCGTATCATCGAATATAGAAGTTATAGATTATGATGTTATTATAAAAGATATGTCGGATCATTATCCTGTATTTGCAAAAATAAAAATATAATACCCTAAAATTTATATTCATAAATATTAGACAAGTTAAATATACATTAGTAAGAACACTTTTAAGGGGGAATTAACTAATGAATAAAAGAAGATCGATATACAAAGGATTTAATAAAAGAAGAAAAAATAGGGTAATAAAGATATATATAGTTGGAGCAAGTATATGTTTAATATGTGGATATGGATATATACAATTTAAAAATAGTAATATGTTTAATAGTATAAAAGAAAAAGTTGCATCTATTGAGTTAAAAGCACCATTTTTTGATTTAAAAAAATCAAATGATAATGGATTAGAAACTGTTGATTATAATGACATATCTAAAGAAATAGATAAAATTAAAGAAGAGAATAATGAAGCAAAAACTGATGAGGTCAATGAGGATGTAAAAGTTGCAAAAGTAAAAGGTTGGAATGTATATACAATACAAGTTGCCTCAGTTGAAGATAAAGATGAAATTAGCAAAATAGAAGAGGTATTAAGTAAAGAAAAAGTTCCTTTTTCTACTATAAATATAGAGGGAGTAAATAAAGTTCAGACATATGTATCATTTGATAAAGAAAGTATAAGAAATCATTTAGAAGGTATAAGAGTATTATATCCAGATGCATTTTTAGCAGAAGTAAAAATGCCTGTTTTATCTTTGGAGTATACTAGTAAATATTCATACTTAGAAACAATATCAGAACAGTTAGGTAGTCTTATAGATAACTTTGAATTAGAATCTAAATTATGGACAGATAATAAGAATAATATAAATTTGGAAGAGTATAATACTATATTAACTAATAGAAAAACGATGGTTAAAAACATAGAAAAAGAAGTTAGTAAAATTGATTATAAAGGAGCAGAGGTATTTAAGTCTAATTTGACTACATATCTAAATAATGTAGATAAAAATATAGAAGAAGCTTCTAAGTCTGCAAATGAACAAAATTATAATATAAGCGAAGGTATATTTTTAAATAGCTTACAAGGGTATTTAACTTTTATAAACTCTATTCAATAAATTTAAAAGGTTGTTTATACAACCTTTTTTGTTTTAAAAGTAAATAACTTAAGTACTGATAAAAAATGATTATGTTAAATTTTGGATAATACTATAGTATAATAAAAATAAATAGAATAATTATTTATTTTTTAGATAAGGGGGTAAGAAAATGAAGCTCTTAACTTTTAAGGGGGGAGTACATCCTCAATACAATAAAGAGTATTCAGAAAAAAAGGCTATAGAGAAAGTAGAAAGTCCAAAAGTCGTATATATACCTCTTCAACAACATATAGGTGCGCCAGCAAAGGAAATTGTTAAAGTTGGGGAGAAAGTAAAATTAGGGCAAAAGATAGGGGAGCAACAAGGTTTTGTATCTTGTAACGTTCATTCATCTGTGTCAGGTAAAGTTATAGGAATTGAAGAACATGAGTTACCTGGTGGTAGAGGTATGTGTATAATAATTGAAAATGATTTTAAAGATGAGGTTCATGAAAGCGTTATACCAAATAAGGATATAGAAAATTTAACGAAAGAAGAAATAGTAAATATAGTTAAAGAAGCTGGAATTGTAGGTATGGGTGGAGCTACATTTCCAACTCATGTTAAGATATCTCCACCTCAAGGCAAGAATATAGATACTGTTATATTAAATGGAGCTGAATGTGAGCCATATTTAACAGCTGACCATAGGCTTATGTTAGAAAATCCAGAAGATGTGGTTTATGGATTATATATTCTTATGAAGGCATTAGATGTAAAAAAAGGTTATATAGGTATAGAGGTAAATAAATTAGATGCTATAGAAGCTATAGAAAAAGAAGTTAAAAAATATGAAAATATTGAAGTTTCAAGGCTTGAGATAAAATATCCTCAAGGAGCTGAAAAGCAACTTATATATGCATGTACAAAAAGAGAAGTTCCATCAGGAGGTCTTCCTATGGATGTAGGTGTTGTTGTAAATAACGTTGCAACCGCAGCTCAAATAGCAAGAACTATAAAAACAGGGATGCCTTTAGTTGAAAGAATAACTACAGTAACAGGCAGCTGTATAACTGAGCCTAAAAACTTAGTAACTAGAGTTGGAACTTTAGTATCTGAAATAATAGAACAATGTGGTGGTTTCAAAGAAGGTAAAACTGTTGGAAAAATTATAATAGGTGGTCCGATGATGGGGATAGCACAGTATACTATAAATATTCCTATAAATAAGGGTGCGTCAGGAATATTATGTTTAGATAAGCAGGAATCAAAAACTCCAAAGCCACAAAACTGTTTAAGATGTGGAAAGTGTCTAGATGTATGTCCAGCATTTTTACAACCATTATATATAAGTGCTTATTCATTGAAAAATGATTATGAAAGTGCAGAAAGTTATAGAGCTTTAGATTGTATTGAATGTGGGTCATGCTCATTTATATGTCCAGCAAGGAGACCATTACTTCAATCAATAAGAAATGCAAAAAGAGAAATAATAGTAAATAAAAAAGGAACCTATTAACAAATAGGTTAAATTAGGGGGAAAAATGATGGAAAATAAGCTGATAGTATCGTCGTCTCCTCATGTGAGAACTAATAAAGATACATCATATATAATGAAGCAAGTTGTGATAGCACTTCTTCCTGCTACATTAGCTGCACTATTCTTTTTTAGATTAAGTGCACTAAATGTAATATTCTTTTGTGTAACTGGCTCAGTTGGGGCAGAGTTTTTATGTCAAAAAATTTCTAAACAAGAAAGTACCATAGGAGATTTTTCAGCAGTTGTAACAGGATTATTATTAGCATTTAATGTTCCTGCATCACTTCCATGGTGGATGTGTTTATTAGGGGCAGCATTTGCAATAATAGTAGTAAAAATGGTATTCGGTGGAATAGGAAATAATTTTGTAAATCCTGCACTTGCAGCGAGAGCATTTTTATTAGCTTCTTTCCCAGTTGCAATGACACTGTGGACAAGAACAGGAGTAAATTGGGTAAGTTCAGGAAATATAGATGCTTATACAACAGCAACACCGTTAAGTTTTTTAAAGGCAGGATCAAATGGAGTTTCATCTTTAGCAGATAGTGGAATAAGTATTAGTAATATGCTTATAGGAAATATAGGTGGATGTATAGGAGAAACATCAGCTGTACTAATTATATTAGGAGGATTATATTTAATGTATAAAGGTATTATAAATTATGTTATACCAACATTTTATATATGTACAGTAGCTATTTTAATGTTTATATTAGGTGGATTTAATTTTACCTTTGTAATATATGAGTTATTAGCAGGGGGATTAATGTTAGGTGCATTCTTTATGCTAACTGATTATACAACTTCACCAATGACTAAAAAAGGCCAAATTATATATGCAGTTTTAGCTGGTTTAATTACAACGGTAATAAGACTCTATGGTGGTTATCCAGAGGGAGTATCATACTCAATACTACTAGTTAATATAATGACTCCTCTTATAGACAAGTACACTAAGACAAAAGTATTTGGGGAGGTGTCTAAATAATGAAAGATATATTAAAATTAGGGGTAACTTTATTTGCAATATGTGCAGTTGCAGCATTAGTATTAGGTGTCACAAATAATATTACAGCACCAGTTATAGAAGAAAGAAATATTCAAGCAAGTAATGAAGCACGTAAAACTGTACTACCAGAGGCTGATGAATTTAAAGAATTAGAAGGTATGAATTCGGATATAGTTCTTGAGGTTTATGAAGGTATAAAAGATGGACAAGTTATAGGTTATACAATAAAAACATCATCAAAAGGATATGGTGGAGCTATTGAATTAATGGTTGGGATATCTAAAGATAGCAAAATAACAGGTGTAGAGATAGGTAATCATAGTGAAACTCCAGGATTAGGATCAAAAGCTACAGAACCTATGTTTAAGAATCAATATGTAGATAAAGATGTATCAAATTCACTTTTAGTAGTAAAAGGAAGTGCAAATAATGATAATGAAATATCTGCAATATCTGGAGCAACTATAACTTCTAATGGAGTTACCAGTGGTGTAAATGCCGCAATGAAAATATATAATGAAAAATTATCAGGTAATGATAATGAAATGGCTTATGATGAAAATATAGATCCAAAGGAAAAAATATTTAAATCAGCTTCATTTACAGAATTAAAAGGTAAAGCAGAAGGGGAAGTTTTAAGAGTTTATGAAGCTAAAAATGGAGATGAAATAATAGGTTATATATTTGATACTGAAACAGATGGATATAGTGAAAAAACAGAAGTTTTAGTTGGAATCACTACTGATGGTCAAATAAAAGGTGTTGAACTAGGTATAAATACTAGAAAAAATCAATATTTAGCGTCTACATTTGATACAGGTCTTAAAAAACAATTTGAAAATATAAAAGCTCAAGAAGTTGAACTAGTATCAGAGGCTCGTAAAAAAGAAAATGATATACAAGTTGTATCTGGTGCTACGATATCATCAAAATCAATAGTTAACGCTGTTAATGCAGCTGTTAATCTATTTAATAAGATGGAGGGGTAGAATATGAAGTTTACGAAATTATTGAAAAATGGAATAGTAGATGAAAACCCAGTACTTGTACAAGTAATAGGTATGTGTCCTACTCTAGGTGTAACTACATCTGCTATAAATGGATTAGGAATGGGACTTTCTACAACTGCAGTTTTAATTTGTTCGAATATAGTAATATCCCTAATGAGAAAATTTATACCAGATAAAATAAGAATACCAGCTTTTATAGTTGTAATAGCAACCTTTGTTACTATGGTAGGTATGTTACTTAAGGCATATATACCAGCGTTAGATGATGCCCTAGGTTTGTTTATACCTTTAATAGTTGTTAATTGTTTAATATTAGCTCGTGCAGAAAGTTTTGCCTCTAAGAATACACCTATAAAATCAGCAGTAGATGGAATCGGAATGGGTCTTGGATTTACATTAGCATTAACTGCACTAGGTATAGTAAGAGAAATATTAGGTAATGGGACTTTATTTGGAATGAGCTTATTTGGTGCATCGTACCAACCAGCCCTATTATTTATACTACCTCCAGGTGCATTCTTATCATTAGGATTTTTACTTGCAGGGTTTAATAAGTTAAGAAATAAAAAGGCATAGGGGGGAAGAAATAATGAATTTAATCCTTTTATTTTTAAGTATAGTACTTGTAAATAATGTTATAACTTCTCAGTTTATGGGGATATGTCCTTTTTTAGGTGTATCTAAAAAAGTTGATACAGCTATAGGAATGGGTGCTGCAGTTACATTTGTTTTAACTTTAGCCTCTTTTATAACATACTTTGTTCAAAAACTATTAGAAATAACTAATAATCAATTTTTACAGACAATAGCATTTATATTAGTAATAGCATCTATAGTTCAATTTGTTGAGATGGTTATACAAAAAATGAGTCCATCGTTATATCAAGCGTTAGGAGTATTTTTACCTCTTATAACTACAAACTGTGCAGTTTTAGGTATAGCACTTGTTAACGTTCAAAATAACTATAATTTAGTAGAAACAATGGTAAATGGATTTGGAGCAGGAATAGGATTTACTTTAGCTATAGTTTTATTTGCGGGAATAAGAGAAAGATTAGAATTAGCAGACATACCAGAAAGTTTTAAAGGGTTCCCAGCAACTATGATAGCTGCAAGCTTAATGTCAATAGCTTTTTTAGGATTTTCAGGTCTCATAAATCTATAAATTGGGGGTGTATGTAGTGTCGATACTAAATTCTGTTTTAGTTCTAGGAGCTTTAGGGCTAATATTTGGAGCAATTTTAGCATATGCTTCTAAAAAATTTGCAGTAGATGTAGATGAAAGAGTAGAATCTATAATTGAAGTACTTCCAGGTGCTAACTGTGGTGGGTGTGGATTTCCAGGCTGTGGAGGTCTTGCAAATGCAATAGTAGAAGGAAAAGCTGCAGTAAATGCTTGTCCTGTAGGTGGAGAGATTTGTGCAACTAAAATAGGAGATATAATGGGGGTATCTTCTGAAAGTGAAGAAAAGCAAGTAGCAAAAGTATTATGTAAGGGTGATTGCAAAAGCGCTAAAGATAAATATAAATATGAAGGAATACAAGATTGTAGATCTGCAAGTATGTTAAATTCAGGGCCAAAGGATTGTAGATTTGGATGCTTAGGGTTTGGAACTTGTAAGGAGTATTGTAAGTTTGATGCTATTTCTGTAATAGATGGATTAGCTATAATAGATGAAGAAAAATGTGTAATGTGTGGTAAATGTATAGAGGTTTGTCCGAAATCTATAATACATATAAAACCAGCTAACAAAGAAGTAGTAGTTGAGTGTAGCAGTGAAGATTTTGGTAAAGCTGTTAGAGAAAAATGTAGTGTTGGATGTATAGGTTGTGGATTATGCAAAAAAGCTTGTTTGTTTGGAGCTATTGAATTTGAAAATAAAATTGCTAAGATAAATTATGTAAAATGTGTTGAGTGTATGGAATGTGTAAGAAAATGCCCTACTAAGGTAATAAAGGGTGATATTAGCAAAAATAAAAAGGTAACAATAGATCAAGATATTTGTATTGGATGCACAATATGTAAAAAACAATGCAAATTTAATGCAATACAAGGTGAATTGAAACAAAAGCATATTGTCGATGAATCTAAATGTGTAGGTTGCCACTTATGTATGCAAAAATGTCCTAAAAAAGCTATTAAAACTATATAATATGGTTAGAATAAAGGTATGAGTTTTCATACCTTTATTTTTTTGTTGTTAGCAAATTTCAAATATTACTAAAATGTAACTAATTTTTATTGTAAATTAGATATATACTATATATAAACGTTCGACATTTGTGTTGAAATTTTTACAATATAATGATAGACTTAATAAGTACAAATTCTAAGTACTGTAATGAGGTGAATCAATGAATATAATCTTGGCATCAGCCTCTCCTAGAAGAAAAGAAATTTTAGAAAATACTAATGTTAAATTTAAAATAATGGCAAGTTCCATAGAAGAATTAAGATTAGAAGGTGAGTCTCCTTGTCAGATGGTGATGAGGCTTGCATTTGAAAAAGGAATAGATATAGCGTCTAGACAAAAAAGTGATTTGGTTATAAGTGCAGATACTATTGTTGTATTAGACAATACTGTATTAGGGAAACCTAAAGATGAGATAGAAGCTAGGAAAATGATAACAAGTTTATCTGGCAGAACTCATCAGGTTATAACTGGAATTAGCTTAATAAATTTAGATAACAATAAAAAGATAATAGATTATGTAATTAGCAATGTTAAATTTAAAAATTTATCTGAAGAAGATATAAATGATTATATAAGAACTAAAGAGTCTTTAGATAAGGCAGGAGCTTATGGAATACAAGGATATGGGGCACTATTAGTAGAGGAAATTCAAGGTGATTATTTTAATATAGTAGGATTACCTATATCTAGACTAAGTGACTTATTAAAAAAATATTTTAACATAAATCTTTTTATGGAGGGCGATGTATCTGAATAAAACTTTTAATGCAAATATGACAGTTAAAGATATGGCATTAGAAGAAAGGCCTAGAGAAAAAATGCTTGCTCAGGGTGAAAAGAGTTTATCTAATGCAGAGTTATTAGCAATTATTCTTAGAACCGGAACCAAGCAAAAAAATGTAATTGACCTAGCAAATTATATAATAAATAAAGATTCTCAAGGCATAAGGTATCTACAAGATATAACTATTGATGAGTTATGCGAAATAGATGGTGTAGGATTAACAAAAGCAACTATGATAAAGGCAGCATTAGAGCTAGGAAGAAGAGTCGCAAGTTTTAAACCTAATAAGTATAAGGTTAAAAACCCTTGGGATATATATAAATATTATATGGATAGTTTAAGATACCTAAAAAAAGAAGTTTTTAAGGTAGTTCTTTTAAATACAAAAAATGAAATAATAACGGATGTGGATGTATCAGTAGGAACGTTAAACTCATCACTAGTACATCCGAGAGAAGTTTTTATAGAAGCAATAAAAAGGAGTTCAAATAAAATTATCTTAATACATAATCACCCATCTGGAAGTATAGAACCTTCAGTAGAGGATAAAAATATAACTAAAAGGCTTATTAGTTGTGGAGAAATAATAGGGATAGAAGTTATAGATCATATAATAATTGGAGACGGAATGTATTTTAGTTTTAAAGAAAATATGATAATTTAATTTGAAAAATAGGAAGGAGCACAATTATGACTAAGGAAAAGAAAGATAAAAAAGAAAAAAAAGGATTCATGTCTATGTTTGGATTCAAAAAAATGACAAAAGATATGGGGATAGACTTAGGAACAGCTAATACGTTAGTTTACATAAAAGGACAAGGAATAGTAGTAAGAGAACCATCTGTTGTTGCAATAAGAGATGACAGTAAGGAAGTTTTAGCAGTTGGTGAAGAAGCTAAAAAAATGATAGGTAGAACACCAGGAAATATAGTAGCTATAAGACCTATGAAAGATGGAGTTATAGCTGATTTTGATGTTACTGAATCTATGCTTAGATACTTTATACAAAAGGCAGCAGCTAAAAAAGGTGTTGTAACACCAAGAATAGCTATATGTGTTCCTTATGGAGTTACAGAAGTAGAAAAAAGAGCAATAGAAGAAGCTGCAAGAACAGCAGGTGCGAGAGATGCTTATCTTATAGAAGAGCCAATGGCTGCAGCTATAGGAGCAGGTCTTAGAGTAGAAGAGCCAGAAGGTAATATGGTTGTAGATATCGGTGGAGGTACTACTGAAATAGCTATAATATCTTTAGGTGGTATAGTTACAGCTAAATCAATAAGAATCGGTGGAGATGAATTTGATGAATCTATAGTTAGTTATGTTAAAAAGACATATAACCTAGCTATAGGTGAAAGAACAGCTGAAGATGTAAAGATAAGCATAGGATCTACTTTTAAGGATGATCAAGAACAAAACATGCAAATAAGAGGTAGAGATTTAATATCAGGATTACCTAAGACAATAGAAATAAGTTCAGCAGAAGTAAGAGATGCATTAAATGAGCCTATAAACTCAATAGTAGATGCGATAAAGTCAACTTTAGAAAAAACACCACCAGAGTTAGCATCAGATATAATGGAAAACGGAATAATGTTAACTGGAGGGGGAGCATTACTTAGAGGTCTAGACAAATTAGTTAAGCAGGAAACTGGAATGCCAGTACAAATAGCTGAAAATCCTTTAGATTGTGTTGCTTTAGGAACAGGTAAGTCAGTTGAAGATCAAGAAATATTTGAAAAAGTATTAATGATGAATGCTAGAAAGTAATTAAAAGTTGGTGATATCTTTGAGATTCGATAAGAATAAAAAAGAAAAAAAGATTAATTTTAAAGTGATAGCAACAGGTGTAGTTGCTATCACTTTAATTGGAATTGTAGGAATATCTATAGGGAGATATGGAGGAAATAATCCTATAGGAGATAAGTTTGTTTTAGATATAATAGAACCTATAGGAAAGAATTTAAATAGTGGTTTTATATTTTTAAGAGACAACTTTAAAGATATAATAAATTATAAAAGTAACTCTAAGAAGTTAGAGAGTTTACAAGATGAAAATGAAAAATTAAAAGAAGAGGTAATAGCATTAAATAATAAATTAGATGATGTTCAATCTCTTGATAGTCTAAAAAAAGCTTTAAATTATATAGATGAAAAATACCAAGCTAAAAGTATTTCAACAAGTGTAGTTGGAAAGAATGATGGAAATTGGTATGATTCATTTGTTATAGGTGCTGGAAGAAAGCAAGGTGTTAAAGACGACAGTATAGTTATAAATGGGAATGGTTTGGTAGGAATTGTATATGAAGTTTCTGATAACTATAGTAAAGCTATATCTTTATTAGATACAAAATCATCTGTAAGTTTTAAGTTATTAAAAGACTCTAATCTTAAGGGAGTCATAACTCAAAACTCTACACTAGATGATAAAGAAAATTATAAAAACAAAGGTTACCTGTATGGATATATGTTTGATAGTTCGTATAACGTATTACCTGGTGATGTAGTAACAACATCTGGTCTTGGATTATACCCTGAGGGAATACCTATAGGAGAAGTTGATAAAGTTATAGATGATAAAAATAAATCTATGAAGTTTGTAGTAGTTAAACCATATGTAAACTTCAAAAATATAGATGATGTGACTATTGTTGAACCAAGGAATATAGGGTAAAGGTGATTATAATTATGAAGAAGGTTTTACTTTGTCTTTTAGGAATTTTGCTAGTACTAGTTGAAATGAGTATTACTAACTATATAGACATATTCAATGTGAGTTTTAACTTACTTACAATTTACATAACGATAATATCACTTTACTTAGACGAGACAGATGCGAGTATAATAGGTGCTATAATAGGTCTTGTAAAAGATATAGCTGTAGGTGGTATATTTGGTGTTAATGCATTAATCTTATTTACAATAGGATATGGAATCAGCTTCTTAAAAAATAAAATATATAAAGAAAGCAATATAACCATATTTGCATTAGTATTTATAGCTAGTTTATTTGATTCTATGGTAAATATAGTTGCAGTAATACCTGTTTATAATACTTATGGAATATTAAATTTAGTTACTAAAGGTATATTAACTATACCTTTGATTAATTCAACTTTGAGTGTATTACTATATAACCTATTTAAAACATCGATACTTAAACTTAAAGAAGATTAGTTGGTGATTGAATGGAAGAAAGAAAAAAAGTAGATAGATTATCTATAATAAAGAATCTTATATTAGTAGCTTTTGTAGTTATATTAGTAAAGATATTATATATGACAACTTTTAAATATGAACATTATACTGAGTTAGCTGAGAATAAAACGTATAAGCAACTTTTAATAAAAGCACCTAGAGGTGAAATAAAAGATAGATATGGAAGGTTACTTGCAGGAAATAAAAATTTATTTACTGTTCAAGTATCAGGCGATGAAATAAAAAGAAAAGACTCTAACGGCAAGTCTATGGCAAATGATATATGTTTAAAACTTATAAACTTATTAGAAAAAAATAATGAAGAGTACATAGATGAATTTCCTATATATATTCAAAATGGAAAATATTACTATACATTTGATAAAAACATAAGAGAGTATAAGAATAATAACAATATACCTCAAGAGCTAGATGCAAAAGAAAGTTTTTATTATTTAGTTGACCAATTGGTGTCTGAAGGTGTACTTACTCAAGATGATAGAAAATTAGAGGTAAGCAAACTTCAAAAGAAACTAAATGAAAATGGATACTATCCACCGATTCTAGTTAGTAAGTGGCTATTTACAGAACAAAAAAATAAGCAAGACTGGTTAGAAAGTTATGGTATAGAAGATAGTAAAATAACTGCAAAAAAAGCATTTTATGAAATAAGAAATAACAAAAATTATAAGATTGATAAAAACTTAAGCGATTCAGATGCAAGAAAAATATTAGTAGTTAGAGATCTTATAAAGTCTCAAGGATATTCTCAGTATAATCCAATAACTATAGCAACAGATATAAGTCAAAAGACTATATCTCAACTTGAAGAAAGTGCTATAGAATTACCTGGGGTATCAGTAGCTGTAGAACCAGTTAGATATTATCCTAATACAACTTTAGCATCTCATATATTAGGACATATGGGGAAAATGCCATCTGGACAAGAGGATAAGTATCTTAATAGAGAAGAAGGTAAAACTTATTCTAAAGGAGATACTGTAGGTATATCTGGTATAGAAAAAAGCTATGAAGAACAACTACGTGGAGTTGATGGATATAAAAAGGTACAAGTTGATGCATTAGGTAGAATAACTAGGGAATTAGATGTATCAGAGCCAAAGTCAGGAGATACAGTATACCTTAGTATAGATAAGGACTTGCAAGAAGATACTGAAAATGCACTAAAAGGAGTATTAGAAGCACTTAGAGTTGGAGGAACATATAAAAGTAAATATGGAAACAAAACTTTTTCAAGTGCAGCTAAAAATGCTGCATCGGGTGCAGTTATAGCAATAGATGCTAAAAATGGTGATGTTTTATCTATGGCAAGTTATCCAAATTATGACCCGAATAAATTTGTTAATGGGATATCATATGAAGATTATCAAGCATTACAGCCTAAAAATAAAAATGATGTTTTAGCAGCAAATCCACAAGTTAATTTAGCTACACAAGGTGTATTCCAACCTGGTTCAACCTTTAAAATGGTAACAGGGATGGCAGCTATAGATAATGGTTTAAGCCCAAACTATGCAATACAAGATACTGGAGTAATAAGATTAGGAGGACCTAAAAGTAGACCTTTTGCAGATTTAATATGGCATAAGTCTAGAAGTAATCATGGATATACAGATTTGTATAAAGCAATACAAGAATCTTGTAATATATATTTTTACACTATAGGATCAGGTAAAAATTATACAGGTGGGAAAGACCCAAGTGTTAAAGTTGGAGCAAAAGGCATAATAGAATATGCTAAGAAATTTGGTCTTGATGATTATACTGGATTAAATGAAGAAATAGACGAAAGAAAAGGTAGCGTCCCTAATATGGCAGCTAAGCTTGAAACTACAAAAACTTTATTAAGAGATTATCTTACAAAAGAGATGGCAAATGATTTTACCGATATAAGTAAATCTAAAAATCCTAAAGAATATGAAAGTAGGATAGAAGAAATAGTTTCTTGGGCAGATGAAACAAAAACTGTAGGTAGAGTAGAAGCTATGGAAAGACTTACTAAAATGAAGGTAAAAGAAGATAGGGTAGAAACTTTAGCAGACTCTATAGTATTTAGTTATTTAAATTTTGCAAAATGGAGTACTGCAGATACATTTAATATATCTATAGGTCAAGGTGAAAATCAATATACACCTGCTCAGATGGCAAGATATGTTGCAGCTATTGGTAACGGAGGAAATTTAGTAGAATTATCAGTAGTAGATAGAGTTATATCAAATGATTATAATAATGTAGATATAGATGAAAATAAAGTAGAAAAAATAGATTTCAATAATCCTGAAAAATTAAAAGATTTAATTGAAGGTATGAAAAGAGTTTCTACACAAGGTTCAGGAAAAGGAATATTTGGACCTAATTATCCTATAAGTGTAGCATCTAAAACTGGTACTGCAGAAAAAAGTGGTAAAATACCTACTGAAAATGAAGTTGAATATTTAAAGAGCCATATGTCATCATATGGGGTATCTTTAGATGAAGCTGTTAAACTTGCTGAAAAAATGAAAAAAGCAAGAGAAAAGGAATTGACAGAAGAAAGAATAAATGAAATAAAAGAAGAATTAAAAAGAAAAGATTTAAAAGAGGAAGAACGAAAGTCATTAGAAGAAGAGTTAAAAGATGGTGTCAATGTTAAATTAGAAGACACTGATAAAGTAAATGCTTCGTATTTAAGAAAAGCAATAAAAGAACTAAATCCTAAAATAACTGATGAAAAAATAGATTCATATAAAGAAAGTTATAAGTCATTTGCTTGGGCAGTAGCAGTTGCACCAGCAGATGATCCTGAAATAGCAGTAGTTGCTATGATTCCTCAAGGAGAAAGTAGTAGTAATGCAATGTTACTTATTAGAGAGGTATTAGGGTCATATTTTGATTTAGACAATAATAAGGGCGAAAAAAATAATAAAAATGATGAAAATACTGGTACAATAGAAAAAGAAAACATAAACTTTGTATCACAAATGAAAAAATAAAAAGGAATTAGAGATTTTTTAAAGAATATATAAAATGATATATCATTCTGGAGGTTGTTATGTCTGTGAATGAATTTACAACAGGTGAATTAGTAGAATTTAAAGGTAGCAAAAAAGGTATAATTGTAAACATCAAAAGAAAAGCGACTTTTGATGAAATAAAAAATAGCATAATAGATAAATTAGAATCATCTATTGGATTTTTTAATGGAGCAAAGATTTGTTCTATAAACTGTGAGTATTTAAGTGATATACAAATTATGATGTTAAAAGATGATATATCATCTAAATTTGACGTAGAGTTTATTGAAGAATACAATAAAAAAGAAATTACAAATTTCCAAACTAAATACGTAACGAATTTAAGATCAGGTGAAAATATTGAGTTTGATGGAGATATAATTGTAATGACGGATATGAAATCTGGGTCACAGGTAAGTGCTACATGCAATGTTGTAGTTATGGGGGATATAAGTTCTGGAGCTAGAGTTGTAGCAAGTGGAAATGTTATTGTTATGGGATCTGTATCTGGATTTATACATGCAGGAGCACATGGAAATAAAAATGCATATGTAGTTGCTGGAAATTTAAATCCTAAAGTGTTGCAGATAGCTGGAAACATTGCAGAAGCACCAGACGATGAAAATTATGAAGAAAATAAACATAATATACCAGAAATAGCATTTGTAAGTAATGATATAATTGTTATAGAGAGTTACTTGCCAAAAACGATAAAATAAAGAAGTATTAATTATACAGGGGGTAGTGTTATGAGTGAAGTTATAGTTATAACATCAGGTAAAGGTGGAGTTGGAAAAACTACTACCGCGGCTAACTTAGGAACTGCACTAAGTTTAGAAAATAAAAAGACAGTTATAGTAGATGCAGATATAGGTCTTAGAAACTTAGATGTAGTTATGGGACTTGAAAATAGAATAGTTTATGATATAGTTGATGTTGTTGAAGGTACATGCAGACTAAAACAGGCATTAATAAAAGATAAAAGATTTGAAAATTTATACCTATTACCAGCTGCTCAAACTAGAGATAAAAATGCAGTTACAGTTGAACAAATGAATGATTTATGTAATAAACTTAGAGAATCATTTGATTATATAATAATAGATTGCCCAGCAGGTATAGAACAAGGTTTTAAAAATGCTATAGCAGGAGCAGATAGAGCTATAGTTGTAACAAATCCAGAAGTATCAGCTGTCAGAGATGCTGATAGAATAATAGGACTATTAGAAGCTAATGAAATAAATGATATAAGATTAGTAATAAATAGAATAAGACACGACATGGTAAGACGTGGCGACATGATGAATAAAGAGGATATTATAGAGATACTAGCCATTAAATTGTTAGGTTTAGTACCTGATGATGAAAGTATAATAGTTTCAACTAACAAAGGAGAGCCTGCTATACTTGACAATAAGTCTCTTGCTGGACAAGCATATAAGAATATAGCAAGAAGGATACTAGGAGATGATGTACCAATGTTAGAGTTAGAAGAAGAAGCTAATATCTTCACTAAAATAAAGAAAATATTTGGTATGGCTAAATAGTAAAGGAGGATATATCTATGTTAGATTTATTTAAAGTTTTTTCTAATGAATCTAAAACTAGTAAATCTGTAGCAAAAGAAAGATTAAAATTAGTTTTAGTGCATGATAGAGTTGACTGTTCTCCTAAGCTTCTAGATCTTATAAAGACGGATATTCTTAAAGTTATAGCTAATTATGCTGAAATAGAAGAAGACGGACTTGAAATAAAAATGTCAAAGTCTAGAGGAGATAATGATGATATGCCGGTATCTGCACTAGTTGCAAATATACCGCTAAAAAATATAAAAGAGAGAAAAATGTAAAGGTGAAGGGGGATTATTATCCCCCTTTGTGGTTTTTATTGATTTTAGAAAGACGGTGAAAATATGGCTGAACGTAAATCGATGATTAAATTGATAAAACAACTAGATTGGAAGCTTATAATTATAGTACTTTGTATATTTTCTTTTGGGTTATTAATATTAAGTAGTGCTACTCATGCAAATGAGACAGGTAACTACTTCCAACTTTATAAACAAGGTGCTGCTTTTGGTTTAGGAATGTTAATGATAATAGGAATATTAATGTTTGACTATAATTTTTTAGGCAAATATTATAAAGGTTTATATGTTATTAGTTTAATTTTATTGGGCATTGTTTTAATACCTGGTATAGGTGCCCAAATGGGAGGAGCTCGTTCTTGGTTAAAACTAGGACCTTTATATTTTCAGACATCTGAATTAGTTAAACTAACATTTATATTGAGTTATGCTAAAATAGTAGAGTCTAAAAAAGATAAGTTAAATACTTTAAAAGAGATAATACCAGTTGTTATTTATGCAGTACCTTTTATAGGGTTATTATTTGCCCAACCAGATTTAGGTACAGCTATAGTATTTTGTTGTATAATTGCAGGTATGTTATTTACTGCAGGACTTAATATAAAACTAATAAAAAGAGTTATCATTATAGCTATAGTATCACTTCCGCTAATGTATATGATGATGGCATCACATCAAAAAGAAAGAATTGAAGCATTCTTGCATCCAGATGATCCTACATATAAGGGTAACTATCAAGTTATGCAATCTATGATAGCAATAGGTTCTGGAGGTTTAACAGGTAAGGGATTATATAATGGGACTCAGAACCAAGAAGGATTTTTACCAGTACAAGAAAGTGATTTTATATTTGCTGTTATAGGGGAAGAATTAGGTGTAATAGGAATGTTAGTTGTAATACTGCTTTACACATTATTTTTACTTAGAATGATAATCTTATCAAGAGAAGCGAAAGATTTTTATGGAACCCTTATCGTAATTGGAGTTATGAGTATGTTTGCTTATCAGATTATTCAAAATATAGGTATGACTGTTGCTGTAATTCCAGTAACTGGAGTAACACTTCCATTTATAAGCTATGGTGGTAGTTCTTTACTTACATCATTAGCTAATCTTGGATTAGTACTAAATGTAGGCATGAGAAGAAAAAAAATAAACTTTTAAATTAGGAGCGTAATATGAATATAGCATTAATAGCACATGATGAAATGAAAGATACAATGATAGGATTTTGTATAGCATATGAAAGAATATTAAAAAACTATGGTTTATATGGTACAGGTACTACAGGAAAAAGAATAATGGATGAAACATCTCTAGATGTAAATAGATTGGCATCTGGGCCTCTAGGGGGAGATCAACAAATAGGGGCTTTAATAGTGTCTCAAGATATAGATTTAGTTATATTTTTAAGAGATCCTCATACTGCTCAAGCCCATGAACCTGATATACAAGCACTTATAAGATTATGTGATGTATATCATGTACCTATAGCTACAAATTTAGCTTCAGCTGAAATATTTATTAATGCATTAAATAGAGGAGAGCTTTCATGGAGAGATGTTAGAAAAACTACTAGCCAAAGAGTTTAACTCTAATAAAATATAGATTAAAATTATAGAAAAAAGCATCTGAAATTACAGATGCTCAGATTGTAGACAAAATAGCCATTTTTAACTTATATAAAATGGCTATTTTCTTTTTTATAAAGATTTTTAGTGATAATATACTAAAAATAGGCGTGAGCCTTAGATTATTGGATGTATCTTTCCACATCCAATTAGCTAATTTTTTTAGATTCATGCATGAGAAAATAAGACTCACCTCCATCTCAATTTTCGACAAGCCTCTTAATTTTGTATATCTCATACCATGTTTCTCTTTTGCATCTGCAAAAACTCGTTCAATTGTTTCTTTACGTTTACTGTAAACTTTTTTTACATATGGCTTATGTCTAAGATGATCAGCTTCTTCTAAATAATTTTGCCATATATGCCTTGTAACTAACTTTTGTTTATTTTTACTATTAGTGCAAATATTTAAGTGTTCACAAGATTTGCAATCACTTGGATTAGATTTATACTCTCTATACCCATCTCTATTGGTAGTTGAATATTTTAAAATTTTATTATTAGGACAAATATAACAGTCATAATACTCATCATATACATATTCATATTTCTTAAAAAATCCTTTTTTAGTCATAGGTCTTTTATATGGAATAGCAGGAATTATACCATCATCTAAAATAGTTTTACAAATATAAGGAGTTATATATCCAGCATCTATAGCTATCGCTGTTGTATGTTGTTTACTATTATTTTTTATCTTTTGATATAAATCGGAAAAAGCTACGCTATCATGTATGTTACCAGATGTAATATGAAAATCTAATATGAAATTATTGTTATCACAAGCTGTATGCGCTAGATATGCGAAGCATTTTTCTTTTTCATTTTTGAAGAACATGCCACTATCCTTATCTGTATTACTCTCTATTTTTTCCTTTTTTTTTACCTCTTCATTTTTCACTTCACATAATGGACTTTTTCCATGTTTTAATCTATCTTCATTTATCTCTTTTTCTAGTTTTTCTTGATAATGCTTAGCTTGAATATCTACCTCTACTTTAGTATATTTTTTCTTATTAGCACTAGCTTTTATATGTGTTGAATCTATATAGATATTAGAAGAATCTACAAATCCACATTTTGTAGCTCTCGCTAAAATTTCTTTAAATATTGATTCAAATAAATCTGTATTTTTAAATCGTCTTTCATAGTTTTTATTAAAAGTTGAGAAATGAGGAATTTTTTCAGTTAATGAGTAACCTAAAAACCATCTATACGCTACATTTACTTCTATTTCTCTAATTGTTTGCCTCATTGAAGGTATGCCAAATAAATATTGAATTAAAACTATTTTTATTAAAACAACAGGATCTATACTTGGAGCTCCTAACGGAGAGTATAAATCTTTTACTTTATCATAAATAAAACTAAAATCTATTGCATTTTCTATTTTTCTTACTAAATGGTTTTCAGGAACCAATCCATCTAATATAACATTTATTTCATCATCTCTAAAATTTTCTTTTCTTATAGTTAACATATTTATCACCTCATAAAGAGTATTGACAAAAATAAAAGAGCGTAGACTTTGTCTACGCTCTGAGACTCTGAAATTACAGATGCTTTTTTTATAAATTATTTTATTAATTTAGCAAATTCTTTACCAAAGTCTACACATTCTTGAAGAGTTTCTTCTGAAGGGAAGAATTTCTTTTTAAGAGTTGGAACAGGCATTTTGAATGACATAGCTTTTATTAAAGTTTCAGCCATAGTTATACCTTCACCACTCCAACCATAAGAACCGAAAACTCCACCTATTTTACCTACATTAGCCATAGGGTCTATAACAGAGAATAAATCCCACATTGGCTTAACCATAGTTTTATTTATTGTTGGAGAACCTAATAATATTACTTTAGACATAACTACTGCGTCATGCATTTCTTTTAAGTTCATATTTTCTAAGTCGTATAAAGTAACTTTACATCCTTCTTCAAGTAAGCCCTTTTCTATATTTTTAGCCATAACTAGAGTGTTAGTATATGCAGATAAATAGAATATAGCAACTTGGTTTTGATTAGTAGTATTAACTACTTCTGTAGACCAATCTAAATATCTTTTAACTTGAGCCATAGGGTCTTTAGTAAGCATTGGACCGTGTGATGTTAATATAGTGTCAAAATCTAATTCTAATTCAACAACTTTATTAATAGCATTTAATACGTGTTTAGCAAAAGGCTTAACTATACAATCATAGTAGTGCTTAGCTGATTTTAAGTAATCTTCACTTTCAACAGAATTAGCATCAACATTTGCAAAATGACATCCAAAAGCATCACAAGTAAATAATGTTTTATCTTCTTCAACATAAGTAAACATAGTATCAGCCCAATGTAGGAAAGGAGCAGTTATAAACTTAAGGTTTCTTTTACCTATATTTAAAACTTCACCATCAGTTATAACATGACATTTAAATGGCTTATTTATTTGTTCATCTAAGTACATTTTAGCTGCTTTTGTACAAAATACTTCTATGTTTGGATTTAAATCTAATATATACTTTAAGCTACCAGCATGGTCAGGTTCTGTGTGATGTACTACTACATAGTCTATATCAGCCACATCAGTAACTTGAGATATATTATTTAAAAATTCATCTTTAAAGTTTGGTTTTACAGTATCAAATAAAACAGTCTTTTCATCTTTTATTATATAAGCGTTATAAGTTGTACCAAACTCAGTTTCCATTATTATATCAAAAACTTCTAAATCTTTATCAACAACACCTGTAAAGTAAATATCTTTTTTTACTTCAAATACATTACTCATAATAAGTCCTCCTAAAAAAATTAACGATATACATAAAAAATTTATACCCATAGAGTATACTTTTAAACAAAATAATATTCAAATAATATTATTATGTCCTAAAATAATTATAATATAACTCGTTGTGTTAGTTAATTACAATTATTGTAAATATTAGATTATAATAGGTTATATTTTCATAGTAAAAAAATTTTATAATAGTAATTTCAATATATTTAGTAAAAGAATTAGCATAATAGATTAATATAATATAAATTTAGATGAATATCTAAATGTCAGATTGTAGACAAAATAGCCATTTTCAACTTATATAAAATGGCTATTTTCTTTTTTATAAAGATTTTTAGTGATAATATACTAAAAATAGGCGAAAGCCTTAGATTATTGGATGTATCTTTCCACATCCAATTGGCTAATTTTTTTAGATTCATGCATGAGAAAATAAGGCTTACCTCCATCTCAATTTTCGACAAGCCTCTTAATTTTGTATATCTCATACCATGTTTCTCTTTTGCATCTGCAAAAACTCGTTCAATTGTTTCTTTACGTTTACTGTAAACTTTTTTTACATATGGCTTATGTCTAAGATGATCAGCTTCTTCTAAATAATTTTGCCATATATGCCTTGTAACTAACTTTTGTTTATTTTTACTATTAGTGCAAATATTTAAGTGTTCACAAGATTTGCAATCACTTGGATTAGATTTATACTCTCTATACCCATCTCTATTGGTAGTTGAATATTTTAAAATTTTATTATTAGGACAAATATAACAGTCATAATACTCATCATATACATATTCATATTTCTTAAAAAATCCTTTTTTAGTCATAGGTCTTTTATATGGAATAGCAGGAATTATACCATCATCTAAAATAGTTTTACAAATATAAGGAGTTATATATCCAGCATCTATAGCTATCGCTGTTGTATGTTGTTTACTATTATTTTTTATCTTTTGATATAAATCGGAAAAAGCTACGCTATCATGTATGTTACCAGATGTAATATGAAAATCTAATATGAAATTATTGTTATCACAAGCTGTATGCGCTAGATATGCGAAGCATTTTTCTTTTTCATTTTTGAAGAACATGCCACTATCCTTATCTGTATTACTCTCTATTTTTTCCTTTTTTTTTACCTCTTCATTTTTCACTTCACATAATGGACTTTTTCCATGTTTTAATCTATCTTCATTTATCTCTTTTTCTAGTTTTTCTTGATAATGCTTAGCTTGAATATCTACCTCTACTTTAGTATATTTTTTCTTATTAGCACTAGCTTTTATATGTGTTGAATCTATATAGATATTAGAAGAATCTACAAATCCACATTTTGTAGCTCTCGCTAAAATTTCTTTAAATATTGATTCAAATAAATCTGTATTTTTAAATCGTCTTTCATAGTTTTTATTAAAAGTTGAGAAATGAGGAATTTTTTCAGTTAATGAGTAACCTAAAAACCATCTATACGCTACATTTACTTCTATTTCTCTAATTGTTTGCCTCATTGAAGGTATGCCAAATAAATATTGAATTAAAACTATTTTTATTAAAACAACAGGATCTATACTTGGAGCTCCTAACGGAGAGTATAAATCTTTTACTTTATCATAAATAAAACTAAAATCTATTGCATTTTCTATTTTTCTTACTAAATGGTTTTCAGGAACCAATCCATCTAATATAACATTTATTTCATCATCTCTAAAATTTTCTTTTNCGCTAGATATGCGAAGCATTTCTCTTTTTCATTTTTGAAGAACATTCCACTATCCTTATCTGTATTACTCTCTATTTTTTCTTTTTTTTTACCTCTTCGTTTTTTGCTTCACTCAATGGACTTTTTCCATGTTTTACTCTATCTTCATTTATCTCTTTTTCTAATTTTTCCTGATAATGCTTTGCTTGAATATCTACCTCTACTTTAGTATATTTTTTCTTATTAGCGCTAGCTTTTATATGTGTTGAATCTATATAGATATTAGAAGAATCTACAAATCCACATTTTGTAGCTCTCGCTAGAATTTCTCTAAATATAGATTCAAATAAATCTGTATTTTTAAATCGTCTTTCGTAGTTTTTATTAAATGTTGAGAAATGAGGAATTTTTTCGGTCAATGAGTAACCTAAAAACCATCTATACGCTACATTTACTTCTATTTCTCTGATTGTTTGCCTCATTGAAGGTATACCAAATAAATATTGAATTAAAACTATTTTTATTAAAACAACTGGATCTATACTTGGAGCTC
>NZ_LT629850.1:2152694-2275382 GCF_900106845.1 Romboutsia timonensis | reverse complement strand
TCTCTAAAATCTTCTTTTCTTATAGTTAACATATTTATCACCTCATAAAGAGTATTGACAAAAATAAAAGAGCGTAGACTTTGTCTACGCTCTGAAATTTAGATGAATATCTAAATGTAAATGTATTTTTTCAATGTATTTTAGTTTATATGAATATAAAATGGAAAAACTATATTGTAATAAATAAAGTTTTGATACATAATATCATATCGTGTATAATAATATTTATGTTTTAAAATAATACGCTTATCGGAGGTTTTAAGATACATGAATAAGGTAGACTTAAAGAGAATTTTAAAGAAGGTTGAAAAGCCTGCTAGGTATCTTGGAAATGAAATAAATTCAATACATAAGGATACGTCAGATGAAAGCTTAATAAGATATGCTCAATGTTTCCCAGACTTATATGAAGTTGGTATGAGTCACTTAGGAAGTCATATACTATATGATGTAATCAACAGAGATGAAAAAATATTCTGTGAGAGGGTATATGCACCTGCTGTTGATATGGAAAATATGATGAGGGAAAAGAATATACCACTATTTGCTTTAGAGTCAAGAGAACCTATAACTAATTTTGATGTTATAGCATTCACACTTCAATATGAGCTTTCATATACAAATATATTAAATATGTTAGACTTAGCAAATGTACCTATACTTAGAACTGAAAGAAAATTAGATGATCCATTTATATTAGTTGGAGGTCCATGTGCATATAACGTAGAGCCTATGGCTGATTTCGTTGATATAGTTGTTTTAGGTGAAGGTGAAGAAGTAAACTTAGAAATACTAAACGCTTATAAAGAATGGAAGAAGAATAAAACTACTAGAGAAGATTTCTTATATCAAATATCTTCAATAGAAGGGGTTTATATACCTAGCTTCTATGATGTTACGTACAATGAAGATAATACAGTTAAAGAAGTTGTACCAAATAGAGAAAATATACCATATAAACCTCATAAGAGAATAATAAAAGATGTTGAAAATGTACCATATCCAGAAAAATTAATAGTTCCATTTATAGATACAGTTCATAATAGAGTTGTACTTGAGCTATTTAGAGGATGTACAAGAGGATGTAGATTCTGTCAAGCTGGAATGATATACAGACCAATAAGAGAAAAAAGTGTAGAGAGATTAAAAGAAATAGTAGATAAGTTAGTAAAGAGTACAGGTTATGATGAGATATCTTTATCATCATTAAGTACTAGCGATTACTCTAAATTATCAGAGTTAACAGACTACTTAGTTGATGAATATGCATCTAATAATATCGGAATATCATTACCATCTCTTAGATTAGATAACTTCTCTATGGAAATAGCGGAAAAAATACAACAAGTAAGAAAATCAGGATTAACTTTTGCACCAGAAGCTGGAACTCAAAGACTTAGAGATGTTATAAACAAAGGTGTAAGTGAAGAAGATTTACAAAATGCAACTAAAAAAGCATTTGAAATGGGATGGAATAGTGTAAAGCTATACTTCATGATAGGTTTACCAACAGAAACTTATGATGATTTAGATGGAATTGCAAAACTTGCATATGATGTAATTGATATGTACAGAGAAGTTCATAATGGTAAGTTAAAAAGAAGTTTTGGTGTTACAGTAAGTACATCAACATTTGTACCTAAACCATTTACACCATTCCAATGGCATGGACAAGATACAACTGAAGAAGTTGTTGAAAAGCAAAGACACTTAGTTAAAAAACTAAAAAATAAAGATATAAAATATAACTATCATGATTCTAAAACTAGTTTAATGGAAGCAGTAATAGCTAGAGGAGATAGAAGAATAGGTAAAGTTATATATGATGCATTTAAGGCAGGAGCTAAATTTGATGGATGGTCAGAGTACTTCAATTTAGATACTTGGAAAGAAGCTATGGAAAAGAATAATCTTTCAATAGATTTCTATGCAAATAGAGAAAGAAGTTACGACGAAGTATTCCCATGGGATCATATAGATGTAGGAGTTAGCAAGAAATTCTTAATAAGAGAAAATGAAAAAGCTAAAAGTGACACAGTTACTCCGGATTGTAGACACAAATGTAATGCATGTGGTATAAATGCACATGATATAGGAAGGGGGATGTGTTAATTATGAAAATAATAAGAACGAAATTTAATAAAGAAGGAGATATGATTTATATATCTCATCTAGATTTACAACAATTATTACAAAGAGCATTTAGAAGAGCTGAAATAGATTTAGTTCATTCACAAGGGTTCAATCCACATCCTAAGATAAGTTACGGAAATGCTTTAGCTCTTGGAACAGAAAGTCAAGGAGAATATGTTGACGTTGAAATAGAAGAGGACCTAAGTGTAGAAGAATATCTAAACAGAATGAACGCACAATTACCACAAGGTATAAAATTTATAGAAGCTAAAGAAATAGATAAGCAAGAGCCATCTTTAGCATCTGTTATAGAATATGGAGAATATATATTTACAATAGAAACAGAAAAGACTTTAACTAAAGAATATGTAAAAAGTAAAATATTAGAGTTTATGTCTCAAGATGAAATAATGATTACTAAGAAAAATAAAAAAGGTAAAATAGTAGAATCTGATATAAGACCTATGATTAGGAATTTTGATTTACTAGATGTACAAGATAATGTGTTAACTTTAGAGGCAACAATAGCTACTGGTTCTAAGGCTAATTTAAATACTAATATATTTATACCTAAAATATTAGATTTATTAGAATTAGATATGGATCCTTTAGATGTAGATATATTAAGAAGAGATTTATATAAATTACAGGATGGTCAATTAGTATCTCCTATGTAAAAAAGGTGGTTTATGCCACCTTTTTTTACGCTTAAGGATATTATAATACTTAAAAAAATGTGGATAACTTCTGAATGTAAGTAATATCAATAAGTTGGTTTTGAGCGTAAAAAAGATTTTGAGCAACGGACGAAGTCGTTGGCGACATGAGCGAAGCGAATTTTTTATTATAATAAGATATATATAAGTAGTAATTTAAGGAGAATTAAATGAAAAAAATCATAGTCGAATATTTAGTTTCATCTCAAAAAACAGCAATATTAGAAGATGATAAATTAATAGAGTTATTAATAGAAGATAATAAAAATTCTAAAAAGGTATCAAATATATACAGAGGTGTAGTTAAAAAAGTAATACTAGGTATACAAGCATGTTTTGTAGATATAGGATTTGAAAAGTTGGCATACTTGCAATTAGATAAAGATAGCAATATAAAAGCAGGCCAAGATATATTAGTACAAGTAAATAAGGAAGAAGTAGGAACTAAAGGAGCTAAATTAAATACTGAGATAAGTTTAGCTGGTAGATATTTAGTTTATATTCCTACTAATGATAGAATTACAATATCTAATAAGATATTAGATGAAAAAGAAAGATTTAGATTGAAAAAAATTGCTAATAGTGTAAGTAAAGGTACTAAGGGGCTGATAATAAGGACTGAAGCTGTAGGCTGTACAAAAGAAGAGTTAGAAGCGGATATAAATGAGCTAAAAGAAAGATATGAAGAAATAATTAAAGAATATAAATTAGGAATAGGACCAAAACTTTTATATAAAGAATTAGATTTTTCATCTAAGTATATAAAAGATAATGTAAATGAAGATATTGAGAAGATAGTTACAAATGATAAATGTAAGTATGATGAATTAAAAAATATACTGAAATCTATAAAAAAAGAGTATGTAGAAAAACTAGAACTAGAAGAAAATAAAGATATATTTGACTTATATAGAGTAGAAAATCAAATTGAAAAAGCTTTAAGTAAAAAGGTATGGCTAAAAAGCGGAGGATATTTAATAATAGATAAAACAGAAGCACTTACTGTAATAGATGTTAATACAGGTAGGTTTACTGGGAATTTAAAGCTTGAGGAAACAGTGTATCAAACTAATATAGAAGCCGCAATTGAAGTTTGCCGACAACTTAAATTAAGAGATATAGGTGGAATAGTAATAGTTGATTTTATAGATATGCACAAAGCAAAGTATAAACAAGAAATAATAAATATATTAAATGAAGAGTTTAAAAAAGATAAAAGAAAAACTGAAGTATTAGGAATGACAAGGTTAGGTCTAGTGGAAATTACAAGACGAAGAGAAAGAGACTCGATAGACAAATATTATTTGGAAGAATGTTATACTTGTGAAGGTAAAGGATCAACAAAATCTATTAATTTTATTTTAGATGATATAGAGAAAGAGATAATAAGAATTAGTACACATACATCATACAAAGATGTAACTATAGAGTTAAATAGTAGAACTTTAAAACTTATAAAAATGAATTTTATGTCTATAATAGAAAATATATCTAAAAAATATAGTACAAAAATAGGATTATGTGAAAATGATAAAATAAATTATGAAAAATTAAATATAATTTATAATAGTTAGTTGACATATGACAAATATTATAGTAATATTAATAACTGTAAATGCCGCACAGAAAAGGTTGAAAACTTCTTAAGAGAAGTACCTATATGGCGAGTTTTGAGACCGAGGAGGTGTATTTAATGTACGCTATAGTTAAAACAGGTGGAAAGCAATATAAAGTTGCTGAAGGTGATGTATTATTCGTTGAAAAGTTAGAAGGTAATGCAGGTGATGTAGTTACTTTAAACGAAGTATTAGCTTGCACTAAAGATGGTGAGTTAGTAGTTGGAGCTCCTACAGTTGAAGGTGCTTCTGTTCAAGCAAAAGTTGTTGAACAAGGTAAAGCTAAGAAAGTTATAGTTTTCAAGTACAAAGCTAAGAAAGACTACAGAAGAAAGCAAGGACATCGTCAACCATACACTAAGATAGTTATCGAAAAGATAAACGCTTAATTAATGGTTAAGTAATGATAAAAGTTAAATATTATTACGATGACGACTTTTCAATAAGAGGCTTTTGTCTTAAGGGTCATGCTGATTATGCTGAAATAGGATATGATATAGTATGTTCTGCGGTTACATCTAATGCAATTGCAGTTATAAACTCATTAGACAAGCTTGCAAAGGTTGAATTTGAGAAAGTTATAGGTAAAGAAGGTCATATAGAATGCATCGTAAAAGATGGATATCTAGAAGATTCTAAATTACTGCTAAATCATTTTCAATTAGCTATTGAAGAAATTAAAAGGGAATATCCCAAAAATATAAAAATCTTAAAAAAGTAGGGGGTGACTCCATATGTTAAACATGAACTTACAGTTACTTGCATCTAAGAAAGGGGTAGGGTCTTCTAAAAACGGTAGAGATTCTATATCTAAGAGATTAGGTGTTAAGAGATTCGACGGACAAGTAGTAACTGCTGGTAGTATAATAGTAAGACAAAGAGGTACTAAGATACATCCAGGAACTAACGTAGGTAAAGGTGGAGATGACACTTTATTCGCATTAGTTGACGGTGCTGTTAAATTCGAAAGAAAAGATAAGAAAAGAAAGAAAGTTAGTGTATACCCAGTATCAATAGCTGAGTAATGCTAAATAAAAGGAGTGTTAATACACTCCTTTTTCTTGTAAATGGATATTTACAGAATGTTATATATCTATTTGGGAAAAAATAAATAAAAAGTTTAAACAAGTAGGTGATTAATTTGTTTATAGATAAAGCTAGGATTTTTGTTAAGTCAGGAAATGGCGGAAATGGTGCGGTATCATTTAGAAGAGAAAAATATGTTCCAGCTGGTGGTCCAGACGGTGGAGACGGTGGAAACGGGGCTAGTGTAATATTTGAAGTTGATTTAGGTTTAAGAACATTAATGGACTTTAAATATCAAAGAAAATATGTAGCAGAACACGGAGAAGATGGTAGCAAAAAAAGAAAAGCAGGAAGAAATGGGGAAGACTTAATCCTTAAAGTTCCTCCTGGAACAATAATAAGAGATGAAGCTACAGGTCTTGTTATAGCAGATTTAAAAGAAGAAGGAGATAGAGCTGTAGTTGCTAAAGGTGGTAGAGGTGGAAAAGGAAACCAACACTTTGCCAATGCAGTTAGACAAGCTCCTGCTTTTGCTAGATCAGGTAGTGACGGTGTAGAAAAATGGGTAGTATTAGAACTTAAAATGATAGCTGATGTTGGTCTTTTAGGATTCCCTAACGTAGGTAAGTCAACATTCTTATCTGTAGTAACTAAAGCTAAACCAAAGATAGCTAACTACCACTTTACAACATTAACTCCTAATTTAGGTGTTGTTCAAACTAAATTTGGAGAGAGTTTTGTTTTAGCTGATATACCAGGTCTTATAGAAGGTGCTGCAGAAGGTGTAGGTTTAGGCCATGACTTCTTAAGACATGTTGAAAGAACTAAAGTTTTAATACATATAGTTGATATATCTGGTTTAGAAGGCAGAGATGCTTTAGATGACTTTGATAAAATTAATGGTGAATTAAAACTATACAATGAAAAATTAGCTACAAGACCACAAGTTGTAGTTGCTAATAAGATGGATATACTAGAAGATGAAAGTATATTTGAAGAATTCAAGAATGAATTAGAGGGAAGAGGATACAAAGTATTTAAAATGTCTGCTGCAACACGTCAAGGTGTAGATGATGTAATTGCTTATGTATCTGAATTATTAAGAGAAGCTGAAGAAATAGAGTTAGTTTCAGAAGAAGAAATGTTTAGACCTGAACTTGATGAAGTACAAGATGAAGGTTTACAAATAGATATAGAAGATGGAGTATATGTAGTAACTGGTAAATCTTTAAGAAGAATTATGTACTCTGTTAACTTTGATGATATGGAATCTCTTCAATATTTCCAAAAAGCTATGGAAAGCCAAGGTGTATTCGATAGATTAAGAGAAATGGGAATAGAAGATGGAGATACAGTTAGAATTTACGAAATAGAATTTGAATTCTATAATTAATATAGATGAGGTGACACAATGTTAAAAGGTAAGCAAAGAGCATATTTAAGATCAATAGCAAACACTTTAAAGCCTTCAACTCAAATAGGTAAAGATGGAGTTACTGAAAGCTTTTTAGAGCAACTAGATGATATGTTAAGAAAAAGAGAAATAGTTAAAGTAACAATACTTGAAACAGCAGGACTTGAAACTAAAGAAACTGCTAATGCTATATGTGAAGCTTTAAGAGCTGAGTTTGTTCAAGCTATAGGATCGAAGTTTACTTTATATAAGAAAAATACAGAGAATCCACAAATAGTATTCCCAGGACATGAACAAGCTAAGGCTAAAGTAAAGGCTGAAAATGTTACTAAAAAAGGAAGAGTAACAAAAAGATCGGTTAGATAATATTTTAAGCATCTGTAAATATACAGATGCTTTTTTATTATTAAAAAATGATATAAAATCAATGATTATATATCATTAACTTATATATGTAACATTAATTAATTTGATAAAATTAAAAAGTTTTTAATAATTTATAAAATTTTATATAATAAAATATTTATTCGATACATTACTTTAGCTATGTAGATTTTGTGTAAATAATAATTACTTATTAAATATTGTAGAATAATGTAAAATAAACTAATATACTATAGATTTTATGAAAAAAAAGTGTTAATATAATAACTAGCTTATAAAGATAAATAAAAATAAAAAAATACTTTTAGAAATAATGTGATTTATTTAGGGAGGGAGAATTATAATGAGAGTAATTATAGTAGGTGCAGTTGCAGCTGGGATGAGTGCAGCAGCTAAGTTAAAAAGAATGAAACCTGAATATGATGTCGTAGTATATGAAAAAACAGATGTAGTATCATTTGGAGCATGTGGGCTTCCATACTTTGTTGGAGGGTTCTTCGATGATGCTAATAATATGATAGCAAGGAGTCCAGAAAAATTTAGAGAAACAGGAATAGATTTAAATGTATTCCATGAAGTTGTTAAGGTTGATACAGAAGCTAAAAAAGTTACAGTAAGAAATTTAGAAACTAATGTTGAATTTGAAGATTCTTATGATAAGTTAATGATAGCAACAGGAGCAAGTAGTATAATACCTCCTATAAAAAATGTTAAGTTAGAGAATGTTTCAACATTAAAGACTATGGAAGATGGAATAAAAGTAAAAGAATTATTAAATAAAGAAGAAAATCAAAAGGTAGCTATAATAGGTGCAGGATTTATAGGTCTTGAAGCTGTTGAAGCTGCTAATCAGTTAGGTAAAGAAGTAAGAGTATTCCAATCAGAATCAAGAGTTCTTGCGCAAGTTTTTGACAAAGAAATAACTGACGTATTAGAAGAAGAGATTAAAAAACACGATGTAGATTTAAGATTAGAAGAACTTGTATCTGAATTAGTTGGAGAAACTAAGGTAGAAAAAATTATAACAAACAAAGGTGAATATGAAGCTGATGTAGTTATTATAGCAACAGGAGTAAGACCAAATACGTCATTCTTAAAAGATACATCTATAGAAATGTTACCAAATGGAGCTATAATAGTTGATGAATTTGGTAGAACTTCAGTTGAAGATATATATGCAGCTGGAGATTGTGCTACTATACAAAATATAGTAACAGGTCAAGATTCATATGTACCTCTTGCAACAGGAGCTAATAAATTAGGTAGAATAGTTGGTGAAAATTTAGCAGGAGCAAATAACTCATTCCAAGGATCATTAGGTTCAAGCTGTATAAAAGTTATGGATATGGAAGCAGCTTCAACTGGTATGACAGAAATACAAGCTCAAAAGCTAGGTATAAACTATAAGGCTAAATTTATATCAGACTTTAACCAAACAAATTACTATCCAGGTAGAGATAAAATATATGTAAAGCTTGTTTATGATGCGGATACTAAGGTTATATTAGGTGGACAAGTTGCTGGATTTAAAGACTCAGTTCAAAGATGTAATGTAATAGCAGCAGCTATATTTGGAAAATTAACAACTAATCAATTAGGAATGTTAGATTTATGTTATGCACCACCATTTGCTAGAACATGGGATGTATTAAATGTAGCTGGAAATGTATGTAAATAATTAATATTAAATATTAATTAAAATAAAAGGATGTATCTTAGTTTTATAAAATTAAGTTACATCCTTTTTATATAGTTAATTTTCAAAATTTAAATTAATATCATATCTATCTTTTCCAACTATAGTATTTTCAAATACACCAGTTGCATTTTTTATATATAGATTAGGATCTTCTAGAGAAGGGCTAAAGTGAGTTAAAAGTAATGTCTTAACATTACCGAGTCTTGCTAAATTAGCAGCCTCTCTAAATGTCATATGCTTATTTTTAACAGCTTTAGATATATCTAAATCATCTCCATACATAGCTTCACATATGAATAAATCACTGTTATTTATAAACTCAGGAATTGATAATATTGGTCTTGTATCTGTAATAAAGCTAATTTTTATTCCTTTTCGATTATCTCCTAAAACCATATCTGGAGAGTACTCAATATTTTCAAAAAATATATTTTTTCCACGTTGAAGTTTTTGCCATAATAATTTAGGAACATTGTTTTTGATAGCTTTTTCTATATTAAACTTAGGTGTTCTCTTAAAGTACAAGCTATATCCTAGGCACTCGCTTGAATGATCTAGCTCTAAAGTCGAAATCTCTATATCTTTTAATATATCATTAACCAAAGAGAATGTACCTTTAGGATTTTCAACAACAATTATTTTATATGGTAAGTATTCTATTAAAGTTTTAAGCGCATTTATCATTTTACCAATACCTTTAGGACCAACTATAGTTAAATCATCAATTCTAGAGCTATTTCCTATAGTAGATAAAAGTCCCATAAGACCGTAAAAATGATCGCCGTGAAGGTGAGTTATACATATTAAATCTATATTTTTAAAACCACAATTTTTCATTCTCATAGAAACTTGAGTACCTTCACCACAATCAATAAGTATTTTTCTTCCTTTATAATTTATAAACAAAGAAGAGAGAAATCTATTTGGCATTGGCATATTGCCTCCACAACCTAGCAAAACTAAATCTATCATAAAAAGACTCCTTTTATTTAAGACTATCTTGTTTGTAAAGTTTAGTTACATTATATATACCAAGTAAAAAACTTAAGATACCGACAATTAGTTTCATTTATTACCTCCATACTTAATATTCATATTCATCAAAATTTAAAATTTTATTTAAAACAGATTTGATCGTATCATAACCAAATCCTTTATAAGCGAGATGCTGAGAAAGCTTTTGGTATATTTTTATTTTATCTTCGTTTTTTATTCTCTCATAACGCTTTTTAGCTAGATACATTGCATTTTCAAATTCAACATTAGAATCAATATTAGATATAGCATGAGATATATCTTCAGAATCTATTCCTTTATTGTAAAGATTTTGTTTTATTTTATTTTTACCACATTTATTTAAGTTAATATTAGTATTTACTATTTTTTGAGCTAATAATTTATCATCAATAAACTTATTATTCCTTAAAAAATCTAATACTTTTTCAATAGTGTGTTCTTCAAATTCAGAAGATAATTTTTCTTTTATTTTTTTCTCTGATTGGTCAGCTTTAGATAATATATTTAAGGCTTTATTTTTAGCTTTAATGTACATATCATCATCGAGTAAAGTTTTTAAATTTTCTTTATTTATCTCCATACCTTTTTTTAGATTAAATGTATAAACAAGCTCAGTAAATACAGACATAAAAAATTCATCATTAATATAAATATTTACTCTATCTGTATTTTTCTTTTGTGCTTCTATTTTTGTAATTATAGCCATTATATTTCTCCTTAATTATACATAATAATATGATTATACACTAAAAAGTAATTTAATATATTTAATAAATAAAAAATAATGATACAATAATAATATAATTTAACAAAGGAGATAAACTATGGCAATTAACAATATAGTTGATGAGTCTTTTATAATTAATCAAAAGAAGTTAAAGCAATTTGGGGATAAGTGTAGTAATGTAAAGATAGGTATAATGGGTGGGACGTTTGACCCTATACATTACGCACATTTAGCGACAGCTGAATTTATAAGAGATAATTATAAATTAGACAAAATATTATTTATACCATCCGGAAATCCTCCTCATAAAAAGGGGAATATAACTGATAAATATGATAGGTATAATATGGTATTATTATCTACAGTTAATAATGATGACTTTATAGTTTCTGATATAGAAATAAAAAGAGAAAAAAGTACTTATACAATAGATACATTAAAAGTTTTAAAACAAATATATAAAAATGCAGAGATATATTTTATAACTGGAGCGGATGCTATATGTGATATAGAAACTTGGAAGGATGTTGAGGGGAACTTTAAATTAGCAAACTTTATAGCAGCAACAAGACCAGGAATAAGTTTATTAAGAGCTAATGAAAAAATAAAAGAGCTAAAAGATAAGTACAATGCAAATATTGAAAGTGTATATGTGCCATCTTTAGATATATCATCAACATATATAAGGGAACAATTAAATAAACATAAAACAATTAGATATTTAGTACCTGAATTAGTACAAGAATATATATATAACAAAAAATTATATAGTAGTGGAGAATAATATATGAATTTAGAATTAATTAATAATAAGATACAAGAAATGTTACCGGAAAAGAGGTATAAACATTCATTAAATGTGGCAAATTGTGCTGTAAAGTTAAGTGAAATTTATGGGTGTGATAAAGAAAAAGCTTATATAGCAGGAATAGCGCATGACTGTGCTAAGTATTTAAACAAAGATGAAGTAAAATATTATGTAGATAAATATAAAATAGTTTTAGATGAAATAGAAAAAGACAACTTAGCATTATCTCATAGCTTAATAGGTTCATACATAGCAAAATATGAATTTGGAATAAATGATAAAGATATAATAAATGCTATAAAGTACCATACTACAGGTAAAGAAGACATGGACATAATAGAAAAAATAATTTATATTGCAGACTTAATAGAGGAAGATAGAGATTTTCCTGGAGTGGAAGAATTAAGAGATTTAGTTTATAATAAAGAATTAGATAAAGCCTTACTTATTTCATTTAATAATACAATAAAATTTGTAATAGACAACAATCAGTTAATACATAATAGAACAGTAGATGCAAGAAATTACCTTATAAAAAATAAAATTTTATAAAAGCATATCATAAAAATAAATTTAATACATTATATAATAAAATACAATGGTTTATTTACGTATTATTTATGGTATAATAATTAAATATGTTTATAATCATGAAAGGAAGGAAATAATATGACAGTAGAAAACATTACAAAAGTTATATATGATGCAATAGATGATAAACTAGGTAAAGATATAGCAATATTAAATATAGGAGCTGTATCTAGCTTATGTGATTACTTTGTAATAGCTACAGCATCTTCTCAAAGACAAGTAAAAGCTATAGCTGACAATGTAGAAGATGAATTAACTAAACTTGGTATAGAAGCTAGAGGAAAAGAAGGATATGATAGCCAAGTTTGGGTTTTACTTGATTATGGCGATGTTATGGTTCATATATTTAATGAAGAAAACAGAGATTTCTATAACTTAGAAAAGCTATGGAAAGATGCTCCATATGTGGATGTTGACAACTTAGCTTAATGATGTTAACATTATAATTAAAATTTTAAATTATTAAATAGACTAGAGTAGTAAAAGAATATATTTTTTCAGAGAGCTAGTGGTGCTGTGAACTAGTAAAATGTACCTTTGAACTTGCTAGGTAAAATCTATTTAGCCGTAGTTGGCATAAAAACTATCTAAGAGAGCCTTATTAGGCTAATTAGGGTGGTACCGCGAAGATAATCCTCGTCCCTAAACATTGTGTTTAGTGATTGAGGATTTTTTTAATATTATTAACATAGGAGGAAATTTTGATGAACGTTTATAAACCAAATGAAATTGAGTCAAAATGGCAAAAAACTTGGGAAGAAAATGGACAATATAAAACAGATACTAATGATAATACAAAGCCTAAGTATTATGCATTAGAAATGTTCCCTTATCCATCAGGAAAATTACATATGGGACATGTTAGAAACTACTCTATAGGTGACGTAGTTGCTAGATTTAAGAAAATGCAAGGGTACAATGTTCTACATCCAATGGGATGGGATTCATTTGGACTTCCAGCAGAAAATGCAGCTATAAAGCATGGAATACATCCAGACAAATGGACTATGGAAAATATAGCTGACATGAGAGAACAATTAAAAACTTTAGGTCTTAGCTTTGACTGGGATAGAGAAATAGCTACATCTACACCAGAATACTATAAGTTTACTCAACAAATATTCCTAAAAATGTTAGAACATGGACTAGCATATAAGAAAAAATCTTTTGTAAACTGGTGTCCATCTTGTGAAACAGTTCTTGCTAATGAGCAAGTTGTACAAGGTGCATGTGAAAGATGTGATTCTGTAGTAGTAAAGAAAGACTTAGAACAATGGTATTTCAAAACTACTCATTTTGCAGAGGAATTATTACAAGATATAGATACTTTAGATGGATGGCCAGAAAAAGTTAAAACTATGCAAAGAAACTGGATAGGAAAAAGTACTGGTGCTGAAATAACTTTCGATATAGATGGAAGTGACAAATCTATAACTGTATTTACAACTAGACCAGATACTGTATATGGAGTTTCTTACATGGTTTTAGCTCCAGAGCATTCATTAGTTAAAGAACTAGTTGTGAAAACAGAATATGAAGAAGCAGTAGAAGCATTTGTTCAAAAAATGCATACTATGACAGAAATAGAGAGAACTTCAAGTGATGTTGAAAAAGAAGGAATGTTCATAGGTAAATATGTTGTAAATCCATTAACAGGTAAAAAAGTTCCTTTATGGATAGCTAACTACGTACTTGTTGATTATGGAACAGGTGCAGTTATGGCAGTTCCGGCTCATGATGAAAGAGATGCTGATTTTGCATCTAAATATGACTTAGAAGTAGTAACTGTAATAGATGAAGATAATAAAATGATAAACTCAGCAGAATTTGATGGAATGGACGCTGATAAAGCATTTGATGCTATAATAGAAAAGATAGAAGAAATAGGAAGAGGAAAGAAAACAGTTAATTATAGATTAAGAGACTGGTTACTTTCTAGACAAAGATACTGGGGATGTCCAATACCTGTAGTATATTGTGATGAATGTGGTATAGTTCCAGAAAAGAAAGAAAACTTACCAATATTATTACCAACAGATGTAGAGTTTACAGGAAAGGGTGAATCGCCACTTACAACATCTAAAACATTTATGAATACAACTTGTCCATGTTGTGGAAAACCAGCTAGAAGAGAAGCTGATACAATGGATACATTCGTAGATTCTTCTTGGTACTTCTTAAGATATATAGATCCTAAAAATACTGAAGAACCATTTAGTAAAGAAGCAGTTAACAACTGGATGCCAGTTGACCAATATATAGGTGGGGTAGAGCATGCTATATTACATCTTCTTTACTCAAGATTCTTTGTAAAAGCATTTAATTCTATGGGAATGTTAGATTTTAAAGAGCCTTTCAAAAACTTATTAACTCAAGGTATGGTTTTAAAAGATGGTGCTAAGATGAGTAAATCTAAAGGGAATGTTGTAGCTCCATCAGAAATAATAGAAGAATACGGAGTTGATACAGCTAGATTATTCGTATTATTTGCAGCGCCTCCAGAAAGAGACTTAGAATGGTCAGACCAAGGTGTTGAAGGATGCTTTAGATTCTTAAATAGAGTATATAGATTAGTAGATGAATTATCTGATATAGCTAAATCTGATGTTGAGTCAAAAGAATTAACTAAAGAAGATAAAGCTATGAGATATACTATACATGCAACTTTAAAGAAAGTTACTGAAGATTTAAATGAAAAGTTTGGATTTAATACTGCTATATCAGCATTAATGGAATTAATAAATGAAATGTATAAGTACAAAGAATTAGATTCTAGAAATGAAGCAGTTATAAAAGAAGGTGTAGAAACTATAGTAACTATACTTGCTCCATTTGCACCTCATATAGGTGAAGAACTATGGGCTATGATAGGAAAAGAAGGAAGTATATTTAATATATCTTGGCCAAAATACGATGAAACTGCTTTAGTTAAAGATGAAGTTGAGATAGTTGTTCAAATAAATGGAAAAGTAAGAGGAAAATTAAGTGTTGCTGCTAATATTTCTAGAGAAGAAATGGAAAAAGTAGCAATGGAAGATGAAAAAATAAATGCACTAGTTGAAGGTAAAACTATAGTTAAAGTAGTTGCAGTACCTAAGAAATTAGTTAATATAGTTGTAAAATAATAAATTAATAAAAAGCTCTTTGTATATTTAAATACAAAGAGTTTTTTGTTTGAAAAATAAGAGTTAATTGAAATATTATAAAATTTAAAATATAAAAGTGAAAAAAATATTATAAAATGTAAAAATTAATGTTGATTTTTGAAAAAAAAAGGTATAAAATCTAATTATTGATAATAAAAAAACGTTTACGGGAGTGTATGAAATGACAAAGGTTACTTTACAAGACATAAAGAATGCAAAAGAAACTATAAAAGATATAGTAAAGCAAACTGATATATTAGAAAGTGCAAAACTTAGTGCTATGACTGGGGCAAATGTTTTCTACAAATGTGAAAACCTTCAAAAAACAGGTTCTTTTAAAGTAAGAGGAGCTTGTAACAAAATAGCAAACTTAACTGAGGAAGAAAAGGCAAATGGTGTTATAGCATCAAGTGCAGGAAATCATGCACAAGGTGTTGCATTAGGTGCTAAAATGACAGGAATAAATGCTACAATAGTAATGCCAGCTACTGCACCTTTAGCAAAAGTTACAGCAACTAAAGGATACGGAGCAGAAGTAGTATTAAATGGTTTAGTTTATGATGATGCTTACGCAAAAGCAGTTGAACTACAAAAAGAAACTGGAGCAACTTTCTTGCATCCATTTAATGATAAATATGTAATAGCAGGACAAGGAACTATAGGTCTTGAAATACTTGAGCAATTAGATGGAAAAGTTGATACTATACTTTGTCCAATAGGTGGAGGGGGAATAATAGCTGGTATAGCAGTAGCAGCTAAAGGAATAAACCCTAACATAAAAATAGTAGGTGTTCAAACTGCGAATATACCTTCAATGCAGGAATCTATGAAAAATGGTGAAGTTACAACAGCATTTAAATCTACTACAATAGCTGATGGTATAGCTGTTAAAACACCTGGTGATGTAACTTTTGAAATAATAAATGAATTAGTTGATGAAGTAGTAGTTGTTGAAGAAGATGAAATAGCTCAAGGTATGTTATTCTTAATGGAAAATCAAAAAGTTGTAGCTGAAGGAGCTGGAGCTGTAACTACTGCTGCATTATTAAGTGGAAAATATGTACCTAAAAAAGATGAAAATGTAGTTTGTGTAATATCTGGAGGAAATGTAGATGTTAATACATTATACAGAGTTATAGGAACTGCTTTAACTAAAGAAGCTAGAAGATATTCATTTAATACAGTAATACAAGATAAGCCAGGCGGACTTGCTGAATTAACTAAAATAATAAGTGAATATGATGCTAATATACTAAGCGCTAATTTATCAAGATCATCTATGGGTGGAGCATTAGGTAGTCTTACTGCAGAAATGGTGCTTGAAACATTCAACCATGATCACATAGATAAATTAAAAGTTGCTATAACAGAAGCTGGATTTGAAATAGTAGAAATATAATATAAATAAAATACAAATAAAGGTTAACTTTAAATTATAAAGTTAACTTTTATTTCTGATTAATATAAAAAAATATATACAACAAAACTTATATAATAGTATAATGATAAATGAAAATGTGTAATATACATATATATTTATATTCATAGGAGGAATTTTAATATGAAACATCAAGTAATACATACAGATAATGCACCTAAAGCTATAGGACCATACTCTCAAGCTGTTAAAGCTGGAAATATGTTATTCGTATCAGGACAAGTTCCATTTGTACCTGAAACTATGGAAATAGTAGAAGGAGATGTAAAAGCTCAAACTGCTCAATCTTTAAAAAATGTTCAAGCTATATTAGCTGAAGCTGGGCTTGACTTTTCTCATGTAGTAAAATCTACAGTATTTATAAAAGATATGAATGAATTTGCTCAAATAAATGAAGTATATGCTGAGTTCTTCGGTGAAAATAAACCAGCTAGAGCTTGTGTAGAAGTTGCAAGACTTCCAAAAGATGTTAAAGTAGAAATAGAAGTAATAGCTATAGGATAGTTTTATAAAAAATGGTCAGTTATATACTGGCCATTTTTTAATAATGTATAAATATTTTTATTAAGATTTATACATAATAATACAAAAAAGTAAATTAAAAAATATATATTTTTTTAAAATAAGACTTCACAAAGTCGAATTTTAGTATATAATGATATGTATGAAATGAATATAAATATATCTTAAAATTAAGTTTTAATTACATGTAATGAAAACCATTTTATAGATATATTTATATGGGTATATATAATAGCAAAGAATACTTAAATAAAATTTTAAGTTTAATTCTATATACAACTAGACAAGAAAGAGGTAATATAATGGCTAAAGATTATAGTGTATTTGATATAGTAGGTCCTAACATGATAGGTCCATCAAGTTCTCATACTGCAGGAGCTGCAAGACTTGGAAAGAGCGCTTCTAAAATAGCAGGAAAACCAGTAAAAGAAGTAAACTTTTTACTTCACGGATCATTTGCAGAAACTTATAAAGGTCATGGTACAGATAAGGCATTAGTTGGTGGTATATTAGGGTTCGATCCAGATGATGCTAGAATCAAGTATTCTTTTGAATTAGCAAAAGAACAAGGGGTTAAGTTTGAATTCATAAAAACTAACTTAGGAGAAAACGTTCATCCTAATACAGTAAAAATGGAAATGATATTAGAAGATGGCTCTAAATCAACAGTAATGGGTGCTTCTATAGGTGGAGGAAACATAAAGCTTACTGAAATGGATGGTTTAGCACTTGACTTTAATGGTTCTAGAAGTGCTGTAGTATTAGAAATAAAAGATATACCTGGTGCAATAGCATTTATAACAGGAATACTTGGTCATAACAATAAAAATATATCGATGATATCTACTAATAAGCCGGCTAAGTCAGAATACACATTCTTGACAATAGAAACAGAGGATGAATTAGAGTCAAGCTTAATAGATCAATTAAGAAAATTTGAAGTAGTAGCTAAGGTAGTAGTTTTAGATAAATTCTAATAAATGAAGGAGAGACAAAAATGAAATATAATTTCACAAGTGGAGCAGAATTATTAGAAAAATGTAAAGAATTAAACATGACTATACATGAATTATGTGTAGAAAGAGAAGCAGAACTTACAGGAATATCAAAAGAAGAAGTAAGAGATAAAATGAGAGTAAGTTTAAATATAATGAAAGAAGCTGTTGAAAAAGCAGTTCAAGAAGATATAAAATCTATGGGTGGTCTTATAGGTGGAGAAGCTAAGAAGTTAACTAACTTCAGAAATTCATCTGCAAAGACTGTTTGTGGAGATTTAATGAATAAAGCTATGGCTGCTGCAATGGGAACTATGGAAGTTAATGCTTCTATGGGGCTTATAGTTGCTGCACCAACAGCAGGTTCTTGTGGTATACTTCCAGGAGCTATAGTTACAATAGGTAAAGAATACGGTATAGATGATGAAACTATGATAGATGCATTATTTACAGCTTCAGCTATAGGAGCTATAATAACTAGAAATGCAACTGTTTCAGGAGCAGAAGGTGGATGTCAAGCTGAAACTGGAGCTGCTGCTGCAATGGCATCAGCTGGTGTAGTTGAAATGATGGGTGGAAGCCCAGAACAAGCAGTACATGCTGCATCTCATTGTTTACAAAATGTTATGGGATTAGTATGTGACCCAATAGCTGGACTTGTTGAAGTACCTTGCCAAGGAAGAAATGCTATAGGTGTTGCAAATGCTTTAATATCAGCAGAATTATGTTTAGCTGGTATATTAAACATAATACCATTTGATGAGACTGTAGCTGCTATGTATAAAGTAGGTAAGACTCTTCCAATGGAATTAAGAGAAACTGCATTAGGTGGAGTTGCTGCAACTTGCACAGGATGTTCTTTAACTAATAAAATATTTGGATAATATTATATAGCTGGTAATGATTACATTACTAGCTTTTTAATTATAATTAAATTATATTAACTAAAAATATATAGATAGGTTATTAACTAAAGTAATATTGATATATTTTTATTATAATACTTCTGATATAATTAAACTGCTAAAGAATATACAAATCAATTTATACAATGTAAAACTTAAGGGGAGATATATGAAAATATTAAAATCAATATATGAAAATGAAGTAGAAGTAAAGGAAATATCAGTATTAAGATCTCTATTTATTATAATAATGTTTACTTTAATTCCAGGGATAATAAATTTTTTATTAACATTTATTATGATTCTTATAGATGAAAATACTTCTATTGGTTCTGTGATGATAATAGCTGGGATAATACTAATACCTGTACATATGATTATTATAATAATGGTAGGAAAAAAGTACACACAAAAAGATATAATTAAAATAAATGATAAAAAAGTAAAAATTAATAATAAAGATTTTTTATATGTATTTTTAATTATAATAGGCTATATTTTAATTAGAGAAGCTATTTTATTTGATGTATTATCACAATTTGAAGGACCTATATCTGAAGATGATATAGATTTTTTTATTGATAATGCGGAGACAATAGAAGTCGTTATATTTGGTTTCTTAATGTATTTTCAAACTCTTATAACGGCGCCTATATTTGAGGAGTTACTATTTAGAGGAATTATATTAAATGGCTTATTAAATAAATATAAAAATAGTTCAAAGAAAGCAATTATATACTCAGCTATGGTATTTGGATTAGTGCATTTAAATATACCTCAAGGAATTAATGCATTTATAGGAGGAATAATTTTAGGGTTTATTTACTGTTATACTAAATCTATGAAATTGTCTATTTTTGCACATTTTATAAATAATTTAATTACATTTGTGCCAGTTCCAGAAAGTTTAATATTTAAATTTATTTATATTGTGATAGGTACATATGTTATTATGAAGGGGATAAAGTATATTAGAAATACAAAACTTATAAATATAAGTAAAGCTAGTTAAAGATGGATAAATCAACATTTTATTTATATTAAATAAAATGTTGAAAAAATCTATAGATAAAAAATATTAAAAGCTATTGATTAATCAATAGCTTTTAATACTTTCTACGTCTTCTATTTTTAGAGTAAATATTTTTCTTTTTATTTCTTTTTTTACCTTTACGTATAAATAATACTATAAAAATTAATATAGCTATAAGTAAAAGTACTTTTAATACATTATATAAAAATTTATTTTTTGCCAAAGATGAAAATACACTAGTTACATCATTTTTAGCAACTAAATCAATACTTTTCTCTAGTTTATTATTTTTATAAACTTCTAAAGTACCTACCTTATCACCCTTATTTATAGGTAACTTAACATTATCTAATTTAGTTTTTATTGAATAGTCATCAGCTTTGCTATTGTTAGGCAATACAACACTATAATTAGTTTCTGGTTGATAAGTTAATTTTTTTTCTTTACTTAAAAATACTTTTTTATCTTTTATAAACTCATTTTTGTCGACAATTGTCTCAACATAGAAATTATCAAAACCATAGTCTAGCAAAGTTCTAGAGTCAAGATATAAATCATTAACAGTAGACTTAAAAACGGCAGAAATAACTCTTATATTATTTTTAATACCAGTAGATAAAAGACATTTTCCAGCTGCATCGGTATATCCTGTTTTTATACCATCCACAACATCATATTTAATATCTATTTGTTGGCCTTTATAGTCCATTTTAGATCTTGATGTTAAAAATTGATTAGTATTTTCAAAGTATCTTTCATAAGGATAAGCTTCTGTAGCAGGATATTTAACAGATTTAGTTTTAACTATATCTCTAAATATATCATTATCCATAGCCTTTCTAGCCATAAGAGCCATATCGTAAGCTGTAGTATAGTGGTTTTCATCTGGTAATCCATGAGGATTGTTAAAATGAGTATTTTTAGCACCTATAGCTTTAGCTTCATTATTCATCATATTTACAAAGTTTTCTACAGAACCACCTACATATTTAGCTAAAACCATAGCTACGTCATTAGATGAGTGAATTAACAATGCATCTAATAATTCTTTTACTGTAAATGCTTCACCTTCTTTTAGGTACATACTTGACCCATCAACAATAGGTAAATCTTTTATCTCAACTACTTGATTTAAATCACTAACATGTTTTAAAACGACATAAGCTGTCCATGCTTTAGTAGTCGAAGCTGGATAAAGCTTGTTATAACCATTTTTATTATACAAAACTTGTCCTGTTTCGTAGTCCATTAATACTGCATACTCAGCAGTTAAGTTTGGTTTACTATCCGCAAATGATAAATTATTTATATTAAAAACGGGCAAGAAGGTTATAAGAAGTGTAAGTATAAATGAAAAAAATTTTTTCATAAAATAACCTCCAAAATAAAATATTATATTTTAGTATAACATACTTTGGTCAATAATCAAAACATAGAGAGGTGATGAAATGAAAAAATGGAAAATAATAATATTCGTGCTGATATTACTATTTAGTATATATAAAGTAATAGATAGCAAAAATTTAGATATAAAAGATAATGTTTATATTGTTAGTCAAAGTGATGTTCATGAAAAGGAATCTATATCTAATAATATATCTGATGAAAATGATAACCAAGAGAAAGAAAAGATAAAAATAGAAAATATAAATAAAAAAACTATAACTGTATTTATTAGTGGAGAAGTAAAAAATCCTGGAGTTGTTACTATAGATGCTGAAAAAAGGTTATCTGATGCAGTTAATGAATTAGGAGGAACCACAGAAAATGCAGATTTAAACAAAGTTAATTTAGCAATGAAGCTCAAAGACGAATCTCATTATATAATACCTAAAATAGGTGATAATTTAGAAAGTTATAATAGTGAAACATTTGAAAATGATATAGAGAATGATTTAAATAATAAAAATAATTTAATAAATATAAATACAGCAAGTATACAAGAGTTAGATACACTTCCAGGCATTGGAGAGGCTACTGCTAATAAAATTGTAAATTATAGAGAAGAAAAAGGAAAGTTTAACTCAATAGAGGAGATAAAAAATGTAAATGGTATAGGTGATAAAAAATATGAAGAACTAAAAACTCTAATAAGCATAGAGTAATAGATTATAATGATAAGAAATATTTCTAATAAAGTATAAAAAATATGTTATTATAAGTAATGTATAAATTAGGGAGAGGAGAGGTAATAGTGGAAAAATTAAAAAGACTAACAGAAATGACGACATCAGGTGGTTGAGCAGCCAAAATTGGGCCAGAGGTTCTGGCTTCAGTATTATCACAACTTCCTAAAAATGAAAATAATAATAATTTGCTAGTTGGTTTAGATACTGCAGATGATGCAGCGGTTTATAAACTAAATGATGAAACAGCATTAATTCAAACTTTAGACTTTTTTACTCCAATGATAGATGATCCTTATATATTTGGGCAGATAGCAGCTGCTAATTCATTATCAGATGTATATGCTATGGGAGGAAAGCCTATAGTTGCAATGAATATAGTATGTTTTCCATCATGTCATGATATGAATATATTAGCAGAAATTTTAAAAGGTGGATTTGATAAAGTTAAAGAAAGTGGCGCTCTTTTAGTAGGAGGTCATACTGTAGATGATAAAGAGCCTAAATACGGTCTTTCTATATCAGGAATCGTTCATCCTGAAAAAGTATTGTCAAATGCAACAGCTAGAGTTGGTGATAAATTAATTCTAACAAAGCCTATAGGTGTAGGTATATTAAATACAGCTATGAAAGAAAATCTTGTTTCAAAAGAAATTTCTGATAAGGTTATAGAAGTTATGGTACATTTAAATAAATATGCAGCTAAGAGTTTTGACTATATAAAAGTAAATTCTGTAACAGATATAACGGGATTTGGTTTACTTGGTCATGCTTTAGAAATGGCTAAGGCGTCAAATGTAAGTATAGAAATAAATTCAAAAGATGTTCCTATATTAGATGGAGCTATTGATATGGCGAATATGGGTATTATTCCCGCTGGAATGTATAGAAATAAAGAATACATTTCTAGAGATGTAAATATCATAGATGTGGATACAGCAATAGAAGATATTTTATATGACCCGCAAACATCAGGAGGACTTTTAATATCAGTAAAAGAAGAATTAGCAGATAAATTAGTTGAAGATATGAAATTAAATGGATCTATAGAAGCAAAAATAATAGGAAGTGTAAAAAAGAAAGAAGAGAAATATATTACGGTTATATAATAACCGTATTTTTATATACTAAGATAATATATTTTATAAATAAAAAATAAGTTAAATTAAACTTAATATATTAAATTTAGTTTAACTCATTAACTATATAGGTAAATTATAAAATATAGATGATAAATACAAACAAACATAGAAAGAGTGATTATATTGGATAAGAGAAAGTTATTTTCTAAATTACCTTCAGTAGATGAGGTTTTAGGAGATAGTAAAATAGTAAATATTATATCTGAATACCCGAGAGATTTAGTAATAGAAGGTATTAGAGAAGCTATAGATGTTAATAGAAAAAGTATAATAAACTTAAAAGAAAATATACATGATTTTGATATTTCTATTGATGACATAGTAAATGATACAATATGCAGAGTTCGGTTAAAATATGAATTATCGTTAAAAAAAGTTATAAATGCTACAGGTGTAGTTATACATACTAATTTAGGTAGGTCTTTACTTAGTGAAAGCATAAAAAATGAAGTACTAAATACAGCATTTAGATATTCTAATTTAGAGTATGATATAGATAAAGGAGAAAGAGGCTCTAGATATTCTCATCTAACCGAAACTATAAAAAGAATTACAAATGCAGAAGATGTTTTAGTAGTTAATAACAACGCAGCAGCAGTTCTTCTTGTTTTAAGTACTTTAGCTAAAAGTAAGGAAGCGATAGTTTCAAGAGGAGAACTTGTTGAAGTTGGAGGTTCTTTTAGAATACCAAGTATAATGGAACTTAGTGGAGCTAAGCTAGTAGATGTAGGAGCTACAAATAAAACTCATTTAAATGACTATGAGGAGGCTATAAATGAAGAAACAGGTGTTTTAATGAAGGTTCACACTAGCAACTATAAAATATTAGGATTTACAGAAAGTGTAGAGATAAGAGAATTAAAAAAGCTAGGTGAAAAATATAATTTACCTGTTATAGAAGATTTAGGTAGTGGGGTATTTATAGATTTGTCTAAATATGGATTGTCTTATGAACCAACAGTATTAGACTCTTTAAAAAATGGAGCAGATATAGTTACATTTAGTGGGGACAAAATGCTTGGAGGACCTCAAGCTGGTATAATTGTTGGTAAAAAAGAGTACATAGATAAAATGAAAAAAAATCAGCTTACAAGAGCTTTAAGAGTTGATAAACTTACTATTTGTGCACTTGAAGCTACTCTTAGAATGTATTTAGATGAAGAAAAAGCAATAAAGGAAATACCTACCCTTAGAATGTTAACTTATAAGATATCAGAACTAGAGGAAAAAACTAAGTGTTTATATGATAAAATAATTGACAAAAATATAGATGCTAATATTTTTATAGAAGATGGACTATCTCAAGTAGGTGGAGGCTCTATGCCATTAGAAACAATAAAAACAAAAGTAGTAGCTATAACCCCTAAAAATATGAGTGTGTCATCTTTAGAAAAGAAATTGAGATTAAGCAATTCACATATAATAGCGAGAATATATGACAATAAATATATATTAGATGTAAGAACTATATTTGAAGAAGAATTTGAAATTATAGCTAATGAGTTAAAAAAGGTGTTAAATTAATAACTTTAACTAGGGGGCAGCATATGAAAAATGTAATAATAGGAACAGCAGGTCATATAGACCATGGAAAGACAACGTTAATAAAAGCGCTTACAGGAAGAGAAACAGATACCCTAGAAGAAGAAAAAAGAAGGGGTATATCTATAAATCTTGGATTTACATATTTTGATTTACCAAGCAATAAAAGGGCAGGTATAGTTGATGTACCAGGTCATGAAAAGTTTATAAAAAATATGTTAGCAGGAGCAGCTGGAATAGATATTGTACTATTTGTAGTAGCTGGTGATGAAGGTGTTATGCCACAGACTATTGAGCATTTAGATATATTATCTTTTTTAAATGTGAAAAAAGGAATTATAGTACTTACAAAATGTGATGTGGTTGACAATGAGTTTATAGAACTTGTTAAGGATGATATTAGAGAAAAAACTAAAGGCACTTTTTTAGATAATGCAGAAATTGTAGAAGTAGACTCAATATCAAGAAATGGAATAAATAATCTTGTTAAAAAAATAGATGATATGAGTAATGATATAGATGATAAAAATGAAAACTCACCAGCTAGACTTAATATAGATAGAGTATTTTCTGTAAAAGGATTTGGTACAGTTGTTACAGGAACATTACTAGAAGGAAAAATAAGCATAGATGATGACTTAGTTATTTATCCTAATAACTTAAAAACAAAGATAAGAAGTATACAAGTTCATGGACAAAGTGTTGAAACTGCATATGCAGGTCAAAGAACAGCTATAAATATATCTAATATAAAAGTTGAAGAATTAAAAAGAGGAGATGTTTTAGCGGCACCAAACTCTTTAGAAGAATCTATGATGTTAGATGTTAAATTATCTTTAGTTAAACACACTAATAAAAATTTAAAACATTGGGATAGATTAAGGCTTTATCATGGAGCTAGAGAAATATTGTGTAGGGTGGTTCCGCTAGATAAAGAGATTACTAAATCTGGAGAAAGCTGTTATGCACAACTTAGATTAGAAGAGAGTATAGTAGCTAAAAAATTAGATAATTTCGTACTTAGAAATTACTCACCACTTGAAACTATAGGTGGGGGAATTATTATAGATACGAAGCCTAAGAAACATAAAAAGTTTGATGAAAATGTTATAAGTTCTCTTAAAATAAAAGAAAAAGGAGAACTTGAAGATATATTAGAACAGTATCTTAAAAATAATTTGAAATCATATAAAACATTAAAAGATATAATGAGTTATACTGGAGAAAATGAAGAGCTTGTTATAAATACTATAGATAAGTTAATAAAAGAAAATAAAGTTGTAAATATAAATAATATATATGTACATACAAATCAATATGAAAATTTAAAAAAATTAATAGTAGAGCTTTTAACTACATATCATAAAAAGTATAGACTTAGAAGTGGTGTATTAAAGGAAGAAGTAAGATCTAAGGTTGAAAGCAAATTTAAAACAAAAGAAGTGGATATACTACTTGAGAAATTACAAAATGAAAAAGTTATAAAGATAAATGAAAATTTAGTATCAATTTATGATTTTGAAGTAGTATTAAATGATAAGCAAAAAGAAATAAAGGATAACATACAAAAAAAATTAAAATTGCCTGAAGTATTAACTATACTAAATATAAAGGATATATGTGAAAATAAATATTATGAAGAAGTCTTAGAGTATATGATAGGAAAAGATATAGAAAAATTAGATGATACATATATAATGGATAAAGAAATTTATGAAGAAATAAAGATAAATTTAATAAAGTACTTAGAAGAATTTGGAGAGATAACACTAGGTCAATATAGAGATATGTTAAATTCAAGTAGAAAGAATTGTATGATTATATTAGAAAATTTTGATAGAAATAAAATAACAAAAAGAGATGATAATAAAAGAACTTTATATAATAAATAAAAGGAAGGTGATATTATGGTCAAGCTAGGTAATGATTGGGATGAGATTTTATCTGATGAATTTGAAAAGCCATACTACTTAGAATTAAGAGAATTTCTAAAGAAAGAGTATAGGACTAAAACCATATATCCAAATATGAATAATATATTTGAAGCCTTAAAGCGTACGTCTTATAAAGATACAAAAGTATTAATATTAGGACAAGATCCATACCATGGAGAAAATCAAGCTCATGGATTGGCATTTTCGGTACAACCAAATGTAGCGATACCGCCATCGTTACTAAATATATATAAAGAGCTACAAAGTGATATTGGTTGTTTTATACCTAATAATGGATATTTGATACCTTGGTCTGATCAAGGTGTATTGCTTCTTAATACTGCATTAACAGTAAGAGCTCATGAAGCTAATTCTCATAAAGGAATAGGATGGGAAACTTTTACTGACAGAATTATAGAATTGTTGAGTGAAAGAACAGACCCTGTTATATTTGTTTTATGGGGAGCAAACGCAAGGAAGAAAACATCACTTATAGATACTAGTAAGCACTATATTTTAGAAGCTCCTCATCCAAGTCCATTATCGGCAAGAAGAGGGTTTTTTGGATGTAAGCATTTCTCTAAAATAAATGAAATATTAATTGAATTAGGTAAAAAGCCTATTGATTGGCAAATTAAGAATATATAAATAAAACAAACACAAAAAGCATAGCTTAAGCTATGCTTTTTTGTATTTATTTTATAATAAAATTAATAAATTTATACTCTATGAAAAATCAATGAAAAGCAGTTAAACACTAGATAAGCATAATACTTAAAAATTGTCAAGTTGACAAAGGGTATCAAAAAAGTTACAATTTGAACATAATATAAAATACAACGAATTAATATATATAAATTAAAGAAGGAGAGAATTATGATTATAAAAAATAATAAGATACTAAAAGTCTCGGCCATAGCCACCATATTGTCTATAGGATTATTATCAGCAGGTTATACATTAGCAAATAAAAATATAACATTAGTAGTTAAGGGAAAGGAAACGGAAATATCAACTTTAAAATCAAATGTTGAAGATGTACTAGCTGAACAAAATGTTAAATACGATAAAAATGATATAATAAGTTTACCTTTAGATCAAAAGATTTCAGATGGTGACAAAATAGAGGTTATAAAAGTTACAGAGAAGACTATAAAGGAAAATAAAGAAGTTCCTTTTGAAGTCAATATTGTAGAAGATAAAGATCTACTAAAGGGTGATACTAAAGTTGAAGTAGAAGGTCAGCCAGGAAACAATGAACTATTATATAAGATTACTTATCATAATGGTAAACAAGTAGAAAAGAAATTTATAGAAGAAGTTGTTGTAACAAAACCTGTAGATAAGGTTATAAAAAAAGGAACTAAAGTAGAACTTCAAGTTGCTTCATCGAGAGGTGAGAGTACAAGAACTAAATATACTTCTCATAGTAATAACTCATCAAAGGGTAATTCATCAAGTTCTAATTCAAATAGAAAGCATATTTCTGTTGTTGCAACAGCATATACTGGTCACTCTACAACATCAACAGGAACAACGCCTAAGTGGGGAACTATAGCAGTAGATCCTAGTGTTATACCTTATGGAACAAAGGTTTATATACCTCAATTTGGTAAAACATTTATAGCAGAAGATTGTGGTAGTGCAATAAAAGGTAATAAAATAGATATATATATGAATGATGAAGGAGCGGTTAAAAATTGGGGAAGAAAAACAATAGATATTTATATAGTTGGATAGAGTAAAGGACTTTCTCTAAAATGAGATTAGTCCTTTTAATTTTATAAAATAGTTGAAATTAGAAAATATATATGATATTATATAAAAACATAAGATTACATATGGGAGTGGATGGGTGCTGGTGTGTCCTCTAGTCTTCAAAACTAGTATGAGGAGTTAATAGCTTCTTGGGTGGGTTCGATTCCCACGCATTCCCGCCAGTTATAAGAACTCAATTGAGTTCTTTTTTTACATATAAGAATGTAATATAAAAAATAAAGTGTTAAATAATTTTAAATTTTTTATATAAAAATATAAAATAGACTTAAATAGGAAAATATAAGTTAAGATAAATATGATTTTAGGAGCGATGATAATGGAAAAAAACTTCACGACAAGAACTGGCTTAATAATAGGTGATGAAGGTATAAATAAACTTAAAAATTCTAATGTAATAGTATTTGGAGTTGGAGGAGTAGGTAGTTTTGCAGCAGAAGCTATAGCAAGAGCTGGAGTAGGTAACCTAACAATAGTTGACTTTGATGATGTGGATATAACTAATATCAATAGACAATTACCAGCATTACACTCAACAGTTGGAAAGTATAAAGTTGAGGTTATGAAAGATAGAATATTAGATATTAATCCAGATATAAATATAAAAGCTATAAGAGAAGTATATAATAAAGATACAAGTGAAAGTATCCTATGTGAAAACTACGACTATGTAGTAGATGCTATAGATATGGTAACATCTAAGATACACTTAATAGAGACTTGTAAAAATAAAGGTTTAGAAATAATAAGTTCTATGGGTATGGGGAATAAATTAGATCCTACTAAAATAGAAGTTACAGATATACATAAAACTACAATATGTCCGTTAGCAAGAGTTATGAGAAAAGAATTAAAGGATAGAAAAATAAAAAAATTAAAAGTTGTTTATTCTACAGAACAACCTAAAGAGTTAAAAAAGAAAATACTAAATGGTAAAAAAGTAACACCTGGTAGTGTATCTTTTGTTCCTTCTGTTGGAGGGCTTATAATAGCATCAGTTGTTATAAATGATTTATTAAATAAGAAGTAGAATTATTCTACTTCTTATTTAATTTGTAGTCTTTAGTTGTAAAAATAGTATCACCATCGCTGTAAAATACAACATGACCTAAAATATCTGTTCTATAAGTTAAGACATTGTTTTTTTCTAGAGTATCTAAAGTACTTCTATGTGGGTGGCCATATTGATTTTTATATCCACAGGATATGACTGCTACATCTGGACTTACTTCTTCTATAAATTCAGAAGTAGTAGAAGAACTACTTCCATGATGCCCTACCTTAAGAAAATCTATATCATTAAGCTCATAAGAATTTATAATACTCATTTCATTACTAGCTTCAGCATCTCCAGTGAATAAAAAGGATTTATTTTTATAATCTATTCTAAATACTATAGAATTAAGGTTATTTTCTTCTTGGATATAAGAAGGAGCAAGTACTGTTAAATTTATATTATCTTCTATATTAATAAAATCTCCTTCTTTTAGATATTGTAAGTTTAAGTTTTTATTTACGCAAGAGCTAATTAAATTTTGATAGGATACGGTATCTGATTCATAGTTAGGAGCATATATATTTGATACATTAAATTTATCTATTATATTATCTAGCCCACCAATATGATCAGAGTCAAAGTGTGTAGCTATTATATAATCTATTCTTTTTACATTTTGCTTTTTTAAATAGCTAGATACTATATTATGGCTATTATCATCACCACCATCAATTAATATATTTTTGGAGTTAGGGGTTTGTATTAAGATGCTGTCTCCTTGTCCTACATCTATCGTATGTATAGACAAATAGTTATTTTTGCCAGATGGAATTAAAAGTGATATTATAATAATTATTAGAATATAAGTTAAAAATAACTTTTTCAATAAATTACCTCCGTTCATTATATGTTTATAAATAAATAATATGGGTAACATAAATTAGTAATGTAAACTATCTTATATTCTAAGCAATAAGATGTAAGATAATTCAATAGATAACAATAATATTGAAACTTTTAAGATTATAGTATCGTTTTTATATATTAAATTATTAAGAAATAAATTTAAGAAAGGGTTTAAGAGTATATATGAAATTTAAAGAAATAACCATAGATTCAATAAAAGAGCTACAACCATATTTTGATTTAGTAGATTACGAAGCTTGTGAATACTGTTTTACTACATTATATATGTGGCAACATGTATATAAAACAGGATATGTTATATGTGATGATTTCGCAGTTATAATGGCAGAATATGAGGGGAATAGTTTTTCTATATTACCTTTAGCTAAAAAAGAAAAGTTACCACAAGCTATGGACTTTATTATAAGATACTTCAAAGATAGTAACAAAAAAATATGTTTTAGAGGGATAACAAAAGAAGTAGTAGATATTTTACAAGAGAATTATCCAGGTAAATTTGAATACATAGAGGAAAGAGATTTATTTGATTATGTATATGATGGTGAAAGTTTAAGAGTCTTAGGTGGAAGAAAAAATCAGAAGAAGAGAAATCATATAAATGCATTTTTAAAAGACTATGAAGGCAGATATAAGTATAGAATTCTTGATGAGGAAGACTTTGAAGATTGCTTAAATTTACTAAAAGAATGGACTGTAAATAAAGAAGAAAATAATGAATTTGATGAAGGTATGGATGATGAATCTGTAGGAATCAAGAAAATATTTAATAATTATGACTACTTAAAAGATAGATTAAAGATAGCGGGTATATATGTAGATGGTAAATTAGAAGCCTTTACTATGGGTGAACTTATAAATTCTAATATGGCATTAATTCATATAGAAAAAGCTAATCCGAATATAAGAGGATTATATCCTTACATAAATCAACAATTTATATTAAATGAATTTGAAAATGTAGAGTTTGTAAATAGAGAAGAAGACTTAGGAATACCTGGACTTAGAAAAGCTAAACTTTCTTATCATCCTGTTAAATTTGTTGAGAAATACACTGTTAGGGAGAACTAATATGAATATGAGATATGCTAAAGAAGAAGAAATAGATGATATTAAAGAAATCTGGAATTATTGTTTTAATGATGAAGAAAGCTTTGTTAATTATTACTTCAATAATAAGTATGACAATAATAATACCATTGTAGCATGTGAAGATAAAGATATTGTATCTTCTCTTCAATTAAACCAATATAAAATAAAGTTAGATGGTAAAGAATATGAAACATCATATGTTGTAGGTGTATCTACATTTCCTCAAGTAAGAGGAAGAGGGTATATGAAAAAAATTATGGAATACTCTCTTAATGAACTTTATAAAAGAAATCAATTAGTATCAATACTTATGCCTATCGATTATAGATTGTATAGAAAATATGGGTATGAGCATTGTTATGATCAATTAGAATACTCTATAAATATAGAAGATTTAAAGAACTTTAATTTATTAGGTAGGCTATACAAAGCAAGTGAAAAACATATCGATGATTTAATTGATATAAATAATTTATTTTTATCAGATGTAAATGGTAATACAGTTAGAGACAAAGAATATTATATAAATTTATTCAAAGAAGTTGAAAGCGAAAATGGTCATATATATGTTTATAAAGATGGTTCATATAAAGGGTATATAATATATTTCTTAAATGGAGACAGTATGTTTGTTAGAGAACTATTTTATAAAGATTTAGACTCATTAAAATCTATATTAAAGTTTATTTATAATCACAATACCCAATGTAAGAAAGTAATTATATCAGCCCCTGTAAATGATAAAATAAGATTTGTTTTAGAAAATCCTAAAACTATAGATATTAAAGTAAAGCCATTTATTATGGGTAGAGTTATAAATGTAGAAGAATACCTTAATAGATTAACAATCAATGATGATATAGAGATAAGCGCGAATGTATTTATAGAAGATAAATTTATAAAAGAAAATAATGGCACTTTCAATATAAAGATAAAAGATAAAAAAGTTGAAGCTAAAAAAATAAAAGGGGAATGTGATTTACATTTGAGTATTAATACGTTTACTCAGTTGGCATTTTCTTATATAGATATAAAAGAAGCTATGATTTTAAATAATATAAATAAAAATGAAAAAAATAAAGGAGCAATAGATTTATTTGAAATATTGTTTAATAAAAAAGAAAACTATATAAATGAGTATGTTTAAAGGATATCAATTTTGATATCCTTTATTTTGTTTAAGAAGTGATAGTTTTGAAGATACTTAAAGTAAATTGTTTTTGGAGGAATTATGAGAAGACCATTTTTAATAATTTTTATTATATTATTAATAGTATCTTTTATATACACTAATACTAATGCAATTAATACAGATTATGGCAATGAAGATATAGAGATTATAGGTATAGTAAAATATAAAAAAGAAAAAGAAAGATATAATGAATACATAGTTGGAAAATTTGTTGTTAGAGATTATACCAAATATAAAAAAATTAAAGTTGGTAGTGAAATAAAGCTAACAGGAAAGTTTAAAGATTTAAATAAAATGTCATATGAAAGTTTTGATTATGGCAGATATCTAAGGAGTATGGGATATAAAGGTTTAATATATTTAAAAGATTATAGTATTGTAGGAAATAATTTAATGTATGAGTATATTTATAAAGCAAAATCTTATATAAGCAATACAATAAGGTATTTATATAAAACAAACTCAGATTTTATAAATTCTATGATGTTAGGGCAGAAAGATGATTTATCACAAAATGAAAAACTAATGTTTACTAGAACTGGTACCAGCCATATTATAGCAATTTCAGGGCTTCATACAGGCATACTTTCAGGATTGATAATATTTATGATGGGAAAAATTAATAAGATTTATAAATTAATAGTTTTATCTACTATGATGTTTATTTACTCAGCTATGGTTGGTAATTCACCTTCAATAATAAGAGCTATAATGTTTATGATATCACTGTATTTAAGTTTTTTCTTAGATAGGAAGATGGATAAAATATCAACACTATCCTTTATAGGTATATTATTTGTAATAAATAATCCATACATAATATATAATATAAGTTTTCAATTGTCTTTTCTTGCAACATTGTCTATAATATATTTCTATGGTTATATAAATAATAAATTGAATATAAAAATAATTTCATTAACTTTGTCTGCAAATATATTAACAATACCAATAATATACTATAATTTTGAAGGTATACCTTTAGTTTCTATTTTGGGTAACATAATTATAGTTCCATTTGTAGGTATTATTATATATTTAGCTATGTTAAGTTTAATATTGTTCAATATAAATATATATATATCAAGTATAGTGGTGCATATTAATAGATTTATCTTAGAAACTATATATGTATTATTAGAAAGAATAAGTAATTTAGATTTTGCTTATATTGTTATAGAAGAACCTAAATTATACTATGTAATTATTTATTATATAGTAGTATTTTTATATATGATTTATAAAGAAGCAAAAACTATAAAGGAGCAATCACATGAACTACAAGGATATTATAAATGATATAAAAAATAGAAATATAAAAAATACTTACCTTTTTTATGGGAAAGAATATTATTTAATAGAGAATGCTATAAAAGAGATTAAATTAACTTTAAATGATGGAATGATAGATTTTAACTTAGATATTATAGATGGGAGAGAAATAGCTTTAGACCAACTTATAAGTTCTATAGAGACACTTCCATTTATGGATGATAGAAAGATTGTTATATTAAAAGATTTTGAATTATTAAAAGGTAAAAAGAAAAACTTTAGTGATGAAGATGAAAAATACTTTACAGAATATATAGATAATATACCTCAAACTACTACTTTGGTGTTTATTGTATATGGAGATATAGACAAACGAAAATCATTAGTTAAAAAGATAAGTAAAAATGGAATAGTATTTAATTGTGATAAATTATCAGATATGGATCTATTTAAATGGGTAAAGAAAAAATTTGATAATAAGAATGTTTTAATAGATAATGCTCAAATTATGTACTTTATAAACCAAGAAGGTTACTTAGATAAAAGTAGTGAAAAGACTTTGTCTGACTTAGAAAATGAAATAAATAAAATTAGTTCATTTGTAGGTAAAGAAAATAAAGTAACAAATGAAATAATAGATCAACTTTCTCAGAAAAAGGTAGAAAATGATATATTTAAACTTATTGATTATATAGGACAGAAAAATTCATCTGATGCTATGAAAATTTTAAATGATATGCTTTATGAAGGAGAGTCTGTATTTGGGATCTTTTCTATGATAGCAAGACAGTTTAAAGTTATTATGCAAGTTAGACAATTACAAATACAAGGTCATAGCTCTAAGGGTATAGCAGAAAGGCTTAAATTACATCCTTTTGTTGTAGGAAAAGCATTAAAACAAACTAAAAACTTTTCCGATGAAATTATAATAGATATACTAAATTCTATACTGGAAAGTGATTTTAAAATAAAAAATGGATTAGTAAGAGATACCTTATCAATAGAAATGTTAATAAGTAAATACTGCAAAAAAGGAAATTAAAAAATCTTAGTAAGTAAATACTAAGATTTTTTAATTTAATTAATATATATAAAATAAAAACCCTTGATATTATCAAGGGTTAGTATCTATTCATAAGAAACGGATAATTAAGCGTTCATTCCGTTTAACTTTTGAGCTAATTTAGCAACTTTTCTAGATGCTGCATTCTTGTGTATAGTTCCTTTAGAAGCTACTTGGTATATCTTCTTTTGAGCAAATTGGAACTTAGCAACAGCCTCTTCTCTGTTTCCAGCTGCAACAGCTTCTTCGAATCTTCTTATTGCAGTTTTTAATTGAGATTTTCTAGCTCTATTTAAAGCAGTTTTCTTTTCGATAACTCTTATTCTTTTCTTAGCTGATTTTATGTTTGCCACGCGGTTCACCCCCTCGTTTATTTTATTATATTCATCGTCAACATATTAGATTTTAACAGAAATAAAATCAAAAATCAAGGATAAATATTTATAAGTTTTATTATTATTTCTTTTTTTATTTTAAGTTATATATTACATAAAGATAATATACAATGTGAGTGTCAAATATTCAATAACTTACAAATTTATTTATTACTGTTATAAAATACTAAAATTTGTTAAGAATTATAAATAGTATTTAATTAATACATGGAGGGTAAATATGTTTAATATAAGAACTGACTTAGCATTAGAAGCAAAAGAAATATATGAAAACGACCAAAAATCCACAGAGATACCTGGAGTAAAGGTAAAAAATAAAGATTTAGAAAACTGTAAAGTATCGATAGTTGAGGTTATAGATGAACAAGGGTCTAAAATAATGAACAAGGGTATAGGAAAATATGTTACATTAGAAAGTAATCTTATGAAATTTGATGATGATGAATCTAGAGAAGAAATGATTACATATTTAAAAGATGAATTAGTAGAAATACTAGGAAGTGATAAAACTAAAAAAACTTTAGTAATAGGACTTGGTAACTGGAATATAACATCAGATGCATTAGGACCTAAAAGTGTATCTAAAACATTAGTTACAAGACACATATTTAAAAACTACAATAAAGATTATGATGATGATTTTACTGAAGTATCAGCTTTAAGTCCAGGTGTTATGGGAATTACAGGTTTAGAAACTAGTGAGACTGTAAAATCAATAGTAGATATGATAAAACCTGATAGGGTAATTGCAATAGATGCATTAGCATCAAGAAAGATGGAAAGAGTGAATTCAACTATACAAATATCTACAGCTGGAATATCTCCAGGCGGAGGTGTTGGAAATAAAAGAAAAGCATTAAATAAAGATTATTTAGGTGTTGATGTAATAGCTATAGGAGTACCGACTGTGGTAGATGCAGCTACATTAACTAGTGATGTATTAGATTTAGCCATAGATAATTTAATTAGTCAATCAAATGAAGGTGAAAATTTTTACAATATGTTAAAACAACTTAAGGAAGATGAGAAGTATCATCTTATAAAGGAGTCGTTAGATCCATATGATAAAAATTTAATAGTAACACCGAAAGACATAGATGAAACTATAGAAAATTTATCGATAATAATAAGCGAAGGATTAAATAGATCTCTCCATCCAGGTAGGATAACCAATTAAGGAGGAAAAGTATGTTGAGAAAAACTAAGAAGGTTATAAGTTTATTATGTGCTTTAATTTTTATTTTACCAACTTTATCTTATAGTATGGATAAGGAAGAATTTCTTAAATTTTTAATAGAGTCATCTTATCCAGAGTCGAGTACAAAGGATGATAATTCAAAAGAAGAAAAAGATAAAGAAGATAAAACTGCTAATAAAGAAGAAGATTATATAAAAGTTCACATAGGAGAAGAAAATATTCCTACATTAAACAGTAACTCTAATAATAAAGAAAATATATCTGTAGCATCTAGTGAATATAAAAATGATATAAGAATAACTAAAGAAAATCCTACTATGTTAATATATCACTCTCATTCAGGGGAAACTTATTCAGATTCTCCAGAAGGGAATTATCATTCACAAAATAATAGAGATAAATCAGTACTTGAGGTTGGAACACTATTGACAGAACAATTAAGTAAAAAAGGTTGGGGAATTGTGCATAGTACAAAATACCATGATTATCCAGATTTTACTAAGTCTTATATAAGTAGTTTAGAAACTGTAAAATCAATGCTAAATAACCATAAAAGTATAAATATAGCTATAGATTTACATAGAGATGGAAGGGATCTTAAGACTGATGCTGATATACAAAAAGAGCATGAAAGGATGTCAACAACTTATAAGGGTGAAAAAGTAGCTAAATTCTTTTTTGTTGTAGGTATGAAAAATCCGAATGTAGATGAAGTAAAAGCTTTAGCTGAGGATATAACTAAATTTGCTCAAAGTAAATACCCTGAATTGGTTTTACCTATAGTAAAGAGGCAATATGGTAAATTCAATCAATATATGGCCCAAAATCATATGCTTATAGAAATAGGAAGTAATGGAACTAGTTCAGATGAAGCAAAAGCATCTGTAAAATATGTAGCAGAAATTTTAGATGAATATTTTAAGCAAAATAGATAATAGTCTAGGAGATTAAGTATGAGTAGACTAGAAAAAAAGATTAATAAAAAATTAAAAAGAAGAAAAATTAGGGTTGTATTTAAAGTTTTATTTATTCTAGCTATGATTACAAATTTAAGTATATGTATATTTATAATAGATAAAAGTGCAAAAGATATGTTAGGAACTGATGCATATCTTTTAAATTCTTTTATAGATGATATAAATATGGATGATATTAAAGTTAATATTGGTGAAAAAATAAATGAAATATATAAAGCTAAGGATAAAATAATAAAACTATATAATGATAATAAAAATAAGACTTAAATATTTAAGTCTTATTTTTACTATTAAGAAGTTTTAAATATTTAATATATAAATAGGAGAGAATTATATAAGAAAAATAAGTTTTTGGTTTTATAACATAACGGTTATTTACATAAAAGGGGATATATTATAAAATAAAAGTTATGATAATAAAAAAGGAGGAACCAAGGTGGACAATAAACAAAGTAGAACTAGGAATTTTAGTATAATAGCACATATAGATCACGGTAAGTCTACCTTAGCTGATAGATTAATACAAAAAACTGGGCTTGTTAGTGAAAGAGAAATGAAAGATCAGTTATTAGATAATATGGATCTTGAAAGAGAAAGAGGAATCACTATAAAGCTTCAAAATATAAGATTAGTATATAAGGCTAAGGATGGAAATGAGTATTTCTTAAATCTTATAGATACTCCAGGTCATGTAGACTTTAACTATGAAGTATCAAGAAGTTTAGCAGCTTGTGAGGGGGCATTACTAGTAGTTGATGCTGCTCAAGGTGTTGAAGCTCAAACATTAGCTAACGTCTATTTAGCACTAGATCAAGACTTAGAAATTTTACCTGTTATAAATAAAATAGATCTTCCAAGTGCAAGACCTGATGAAATAAAAACGGAAATAGAAGATATAATAGGGCTTGATGCAAGTGATGCTCCACTTATATCTGCTAAAAGTGGATTAAATATAGAAGATGTACTAGAAGCTATAGTAGAAAAAGTACCTGCTCCAACAGGAGATAAAGAAGCTCCTTTAAAAGCGTTAATATTTGACTCTTATTATGATGCATATAAAGGTGTTGTAGCTTACGTTAGAATATTTGAAGGTAGCGTAAAAAAAGGTATGACTATAAAAATGATGAATACTAACAAAAAGTTTGAAGTAACAGAAGTTGGTGTAATGGCTCCGGGACAAAGAGAGCTTGATGAATTATCTGCTGGAGATGTTGGATACATAGCAGCAAGTATAAAAGATATAAGAAGTTGTCAAGTTGGGGATACTATAACAGATGCTAATAACCCAACTGATGAACCTATGGCAGGATATAAAAAAGCAACTCCAATGGTTTACTGTGGTATATATCCAGGTGAAGGTGAAAAATATGAAAATGTAAGAGATGCACTTGAAAAAATGCAAATAAATGATGCTGCACTTGAATTTGAAGCTGAAACTTCAGCTGCTTTAGGATTTGGATTTAGATGTGGATTCTTAGGACTTTTACACATGGAAATAATACAGGAAAGATTAGAGAGAGAATATGATCTTAACTTAGTAACAACAGCTCCATCTGTTATATACAGAGTAACTAAAAATGATGGTGAAGTAGTAATGATACAAAATCCAACTAACTTACCTGAACCAAGTGAAATAAGAATGATAGAAGAGCCTATAGTTAAAGGAGACATAATAGTTCCTAAAGATTACGTAGGTACAGTTATGGAACTATGTCAAGAAAGACGTGGAACAATGATAAATATGGAGTATATAGATGAAAAGAGAGTTATGCTTCATTATGATTTACCTTTAAATGAGGTCGTATATGATTTCTTTGATGCATTAAAATCAAGAACTAGAGGATATGGATCATTAGATTATGAAGTTAAGGGATATGTTCCTTCAACTCTAGTTAAATTAGATATATTAATAAATAAAGAACAAGTAGATGCACTTAGCTTTATAGTTCATGAATCTCGTGCTTACTCAAGAGGTAAAGCTATGTGTGAAAAACTTAAAAATGAAATACCAAGACATCAGTTTGCAGTACCTATACAAGCAGCTGTTGGTAATAAGGTAATAGCTAGAGAAACTATAAGTGCACTTAGAAAAGATGTTCTTGCTAAGTGTTACGGAGGAGATATATCTCGTAAGAAGAAGCTTCTTGAAAAGCAAAAAGAAGGTAAGAAACGTATGAGACAAATCGGATCTGTTGAAGTTCCTCAAAAAGCATTTATGTCAGTGTTAAAATTAGATGAATAAAATATAGAAAAGACTTAAGTTTAAAACTTAGGTCTTTTTTTGTTAAAAATATACTACCAAGTAGATAAGAAAAGTAAATTTTAATATTTAAATAGAAAGTGGGAATGATAATATTATAAAACCAGTTAAGTACTAAATAATATAAATGACATAAGGAGGAACTTAATGAATAATGAACTTAAAAAAACGTTAGGTTTATCAGCAGCACTTTCAACAGTAATAGGAGTAGTTATAGGTTCAGGAGTATTTTTTAAACCTCAAGCTATATATACAGCAACTAATGGTGGTCCAGGACTTGGAATGATAGCATGGGTAATAGGAGGTATTATAACAATAACAGCAGGTTTAACAGCAGCAGAAGTATCAGCTGCAATACCAAAGACAGGCGGTATGATGGTATATATTGAAGAGATTTATGGTAAGAAACTAGGCTTCTTAACTGGTTGGATGCAAACTGTACTATTTTTTCCAGGAACTATAGCAGCTTTAGGAGTAATATTTGCAAAACAAATACTTGAATTACTAGGGTATAATCCAGATTCGAATATGATGATGGTTTTAGTTATAGCTATAGTAACAATATTATTTATAGCATTTTTAAATACAGTAGGATCATCTTTTGGAGGAGTAATACAAACTGTAGCTACGATTGGTAAACTTGTACCATTAATAGTTATCATAATATTTGGATTTATAAAAGGTAATGGAAATCCTATACTTCAACCTTTAGTTGGACCTGGCGCAACAGTAACAGGAGCATTAGGACAAGTATTAATAGCAACATTATTTGCATATGATGGTTGGATAAATGTTGGAGCATTAGCTGGAGAAATGAAAGATCCAGGTAAAGATTTACCAAAAGCAATAGTTGGAGGTATATCTATAGTAATGGCAGTATATATAGTTATAAACTTAGCATATCTATGGGTTGCACCAGCTTCAGAATTAGCACAAGCCACAGCACCAGCTGCACTTGTTGCACAAAGAATTTTTGGTAATATAGGCGGTAAAATTGTAACAGTAGGTATACTAATATCAGTATTTGGAGCACTTAATGGATATTTACTAACAGGTCCAAGGGTAGCTTATACATTAGCAGTCAAAAAAACATTACCAGCAAGTGATTCTTTAGCTAAGTTAAATAAAGGTGGAGTGCCTGCCAATTCTATTTGGTTAATAGCTGTTTTAGCATCAATATATGCTTTAACAGGACAATTTAACTTACTAACTGATTTAACTGTTTTTACAATCTGGATATTCTATGTGCTAACATTTATAGGAGTTATTAAGCTTCGTAAGGATAGACCTGAATTACAAAGACCATATAAAGTACCTTTATATCCAATTATACCAGCTATAGCAATAATAGGAGGTTTATTTGTTATAATAAATCAATTGTTAACAGCTACATTAATTGCTTTAGGAGGTATAATAATAACATTAATAGGTATACCAGTATATTCAATTACAAGTAAAAAATAATAGAAATCAAGAAAAGGAATTTGTAGATTTATGCAAATTCCTTTTCTTGATTTTTATTATAAAAATTAGGATATCTTAGCTATCTTCGTTATAAATATGGCATAAAACAACCATACAGTAGAAATTTCAATATATTGGGCTCTAAGGTATGGTTACTTTTACAACTTACTATAAACTGTCCAGATATATTAAAATTGTAACTTTCATTTTATATTGGTTCACTATTTATAATGATATCTATATTTCAAAATACTTTTTAACTTTCTTTATAATAATAGACATAGGATAAATGAATACTAATAAGAATATAAGCGGTTAAATGTTTAAGTATCTTATATTAATACATAAACTTAAAGACTTTTTGATTAAATTATTTAAAATAGTGCTTATAATTTATACATTTGAAGAATATAAGAAGTGTAAAAAATAAAAATATTGGTATAATATAAGAGAATAAATGGATAAGGAGAAATAAATGTTAGGATTATATGTACATGTTCCATTTTGTGCTCAAAAATGTAACTATTGTGATTTTAACTCTTACAAAATAGAAGAGAAAAATCAGAAAAAAGACTACTTAATAAGCATTAAAAAAGAAATGGAATTATATAAAGAAGAATTTAAAAACAAAGAATTTACTAGTGTATTTTTAGGTGGAGGTACTCCTAGTATCCTAACTCCTGAGGAGTTAACTATTCTTATTGAAAATATATATAGTAATTTTAATATAAAAAGAGATGCTGAAATAACTATGGAATGTAATCCAGGAACTTTAAATAAAGTAAAATTAAAGGCTATAAAATCATTAGGTATAAATAGGTTAAGTATGGGACTTCAAGTCACTCAAGACCATCATTTAAAGTATATAGGTAGAATACATACATATGAACAATTTGAAAAAAATTATAAGGATGCAATAGAGGTAGGAATAGATAATATAAATGTTGACCTAATGTATTCACTTCCAAATCAATCATTTGATGAATGGAAAGAGACTTTAAATAAAATAATAAATTTAAATCCGTCACATATATCTGCTTACTCACTTATATTAGAAGAGGGAACTAAGTTTTACGATATGTATCTAAATAAAGAATTTGAACTTAATGATGAAGAAGTTGATATAAGTATATATAACTATACGATAGATACATTATATAAGAACGGATATCATCAATATGAAATATCTAATTATGCAAAAGAAGGATATGAATGCAAACATAATATAGTATATTGGAAATGTGATAACTATTTGGGCTTAGGGCCAGGAGCATCAGGTTATATAAATAATTATAGATATAGTAATATTTGTGATATAAAAGAGTATAATAAATGTTTAGAGTATAATAAAAAACCGATAGAAGAAAAAAATGTATTAAGTAAAAAAGATGAAATGGAAGAATTTATATTTATGGGGCTTAGAATGAACGAGGGTATTAATTTGGATGAATTTTATGAAAAGTTTAATGTGAATTTTAAGCATAAATATAATAATATTTTAGACAAATTAAAGAATTTAAACTTAATTATAGAGCAAAATAATAATATAGCTTTAACACAAAGAGGAAGAGAATTATCTAATACAGTATTTATAGAATTTATAGATTAGTCAAAAACTATTGACAATGCTAAAAAATAATGATATATAATATATATAATCTTTTTAGCACTCGGATTTAATGAGTGCTAACAGCGAGGAGGCATGAAATGAAACTAAACGAAAGAAAACTAAATATCCTCAAAGCTATAGTTAAAGATTATATAGAAACTGCCGAAGCGGTAGGATCTAGAACAATATCTAAAAAACATGATTTAGGAATTAGTGCTGCTACTATAAGAAATGAAATGGCTGATTTGGAAGAGTTAGGATATCTTATACAGCCCCATACTTCTGCAGGAAGAGTTCCGTCAGAAAAAGGATATAAGTTATATGTAGATATGCTTATGGGTAAAAGTGAATTAAGTAATGAAGAAAAAAAACTTATTCAAGATTGCATACAAAATAATGTAAGCCATATAAAAGACTTAATTCAAGAAACATCAAAGTTATTATCTCAGTTAACTAATTATACAACAGTAGCTGTAGCTAAAAGTTTAAACCATAAAAATGTTATAAAGCACATACAATTAGTAAGTATAGATGAGAATAAAATACTACTTATTGTTGTAACTAATAACGGTGATATTAAAAAGGCAGATTTAACTAGTGATATTTATCTAGATCAATCCAAATTAAATATAATTTCTGACAATCTAACTAGAAAACTATTAGGTAAAAGTATAGTAGAGATAGATGAAAGATTAATTGCATTTATAAAGTATGAAATAGGTGAATATTCTAATTTAATAGATGGACTTATAGATGCTCTTAACTATAATATGTCTGAAGAAGAAGCTGTATTTTCTTTAAATGGAGCAACTAATATATTTAATTATCCAGAATTTAATGACATAATAAAAGCTAAATCTTTTTTAAATATGATAGAAAAAAAAGAGACAATAGATAGTATGTTAAAATCAAAAGGAATACAAAAGGATAATGTAAATATAATAATAGGTAGTGATAACGATCTTGAATTAGCTAAAGATTGTAGTATAGTTACAGCAACATACAATATTGATAAGGACTTAGTAGGAAAGATAAGCTTTATAGGTCCAACAAGAATGGATTATGCAAGGATTTATGCAATAGTAAATTATATTAATTTATTATTTAATAAAAAATAAATTGAGGGGTGCAGTGTATTGGAACATAAGGATACTGTCTTAGAAGAAGAAATAGTTAAAGATGATGCTCAAGAAGAAGTAGTTGAGAATGAAGAAACTACTGAAGAGAATCAAGAGAATGTAGTTGATATAGAAGATAAACTTGAAGAAAAAAAATTAAGAGATGAAATGGATGCTCTTAATGATCAATATAAAAGACTTCAAGCAGAATATGCAAACTATAGAAGAAGAACTCAACAAGAAAAAGAAACTATAGGTATATTTGCTAATGAAAAAATATTAAATGAATTAATACCTGTTATAGATAGTATGGAAAGAGCATTAGAAGCTTGCACAGATAAAGAAGATACTATGTTTAAAGGTGTAGAGCTAGTTTATAAGCAATTAAAAGATATGATAACAAAGTTTGGTGTGGAAGAAATTGAAGCACAAGATGCTGATTTTGATCCTAACTTACATTTAGCAGTAATGCAAGAGAGTGTAGATGGAGTTGAGCCAAATAAAGTTGTTATGGTACTTCAAAAAGGATATAAACTAGGAAATAAAGTATTAAGAGCAAGTATGGTTAAGGTTTCTTGTTAATTAAACCTAAAACTTCATTTTAATGAAGAATAAATATAAAAATTTGCTTAATTAAAAATTAAGTAATAAAAATTTATAAAAGCAAATAAATCAATTAATTAATAGATTTATATATAGATATAGGAGGAAAAGTATTATGTCAAAAGTAATAGGAATAGATTTAGGAACAACTAACTCTTGTGTTGCAGTACTTGAAGGTGGAGAACCACAAGTAATAACAAATGCAGAAGGTATGAGAACTACTCCATCAGTAGTAGCTTTCACTAAAGATGGTGATAGAATAGTAGGAGAACCTGCAAAAAGACAAGCAGTTACAAATGCAGATAGAACAATAATATCTATAAAAACTCACATGGGAACAGATTACAAAGTTGATATAGATGGTAAAGCATATACTCCACAAGAAATATCAGCTATAACTTTACAAAAATTAAAAGCTGATGCAGAAGCTTACTTAGGTCAACCAGTTAAAGAAGCTGTTATAACAGTTCCAGCATACTTTACAGATGCTCAAAGACAAGCAACTAAAGATGCAGGTAGAATAGCTGGTCTTGATGTTAAGAGAATAATAAATGAACCAACAGCAGCAGCTCTTGCTTATGGTTTAGATAAATTAGATCAAGAAAAGAAAGTATTAGTATTTGACTTAGGTGGAGGAACATTCGACGTTTCTATACTTGAAATAGGAGATGGAACATTTGAAGTTTTAGCTACTGCAGGTAACAACAGACTTGGTGGAGATGACTTTGACCAAGTATTAATAGATTACTTAGCTGAAGAATTCAAGAAAACTGAAGGTGTTGACTTAAGAAATGATAAGATGGCTCTTCAAAGATTAAAAGAAGCTGCTGAAAAGGCTAAGAAAGAGTTATCATCAACAATGACAACTAACGTAAACTTACCTTTCATAACAGCTACTGCTGAAGGTCCAAAACACTTAACAATAGATATAACTAGAGCTAAATTTGATGAGTTAACTGCTCATTTAGTAGAAAAAACTATGGAACCAACAAGAAGAGCATTACAAGATGCTGGTCTTTCTACATCTGATATAGATGATGTATTATTAGTTGGTGGATCAACAAGAATACCAGCTGTTCAAGAAGCTGTTAAGAAGTTTATAGGAAAAGAACCACACAAAGGTATAAACCCAGATGAATGTGTTGCTGCAGGTGCTGCTATACAAGCTGGTGTTTTAACTGGAGAAGTTAATGATTTATTACTTCTTGATGTTACTCCATTATCTTTAGGTATAGAAACTATGGGTAACGTAATGACTAAGATAATAGAAAGAAATACAACAATACCAACTAAGAAATCACAAGTATTCTCAACTGCTGCAGATAACCAAACTGCTGTTGATATACATGTACTTCAAGGTGAAAGAAGTATGTCTTATGACAATACAACTTTAGGTAGATTCCAATTAACTGATATACCACCAGCACCAAGAGGAATACCTCAAATAGAAGTTACTTTCGATATAGATGCTAACGGTATAGTTCACGTTACTGCTAAAGATTTAGGAACTGGAAAAGAACAAAAAGTAACTATAACTTCAGGAACTAACTTAAGTGAAGAAGAAATAGAAAGAAAAGTAAAAGAAGCTGAAATGAATGCAGAAGCTGATAAACAAAAGAAAGATAGAATAGAAGCATTAAATCAAGCTGACTCTACTATATACCAAACAGAAAAAACATTAAATGAACTTGGTGATAAAGTAAGTGCTGATGATAAATCTCAAATAGAATCTGCAATAGCTGAATTAAAAGCTGTTAAAGAAAAAGAAAGTGCTACTGCTGAAGAAATCAAAAAAGCTATGGACGAAGTAATGAACAAGTTCCATAAGATATCTGAGCAAATGTATCAACAAGCTCAAGCTGAGCAACAAGCAAATGCTGGTCAAGAACAAGCTGGACCACAAGATGATAATATAGTTGATGCTGATTTTACAGAAGTAAATGATGAAAAATAGGCTACAAATATAGACATATTTGTATATAATTAATATATAAGAAAAGAGTATCTTTTCATAAGCATTGTATCATTAATAATGAAATTGAATGCTTAAAATAATGATAATAGCTTGTAGTATTGATATTCTACAAGCTATGTTTTTGTTTAAGCAACGGATATATCCGTGGTGGGAACAAGGATATATCGTTGGCGATATGAGCGAAGCGAGTTTTTGTAAATTTAAGGTGGTGACAAAATTGAGTACTAAAAGAGATTATTATGAGGTATTAGGTGTAGACAAAAATGCTGATGAACAAGCGATAAAAAAGGCATATAGAAAGCTAGCTATGAAATACCATCCAGATAGAAATCCAGATAATAAAGAAGCAGAAGAAAAATTCAAAGAAGTAAATGAAGCATATGAAGTGCTATCTGATGCAACTAAAAGACAAAACTATGACCAATTTGGACATGAAGGTGTAAATGGCCAAGGAGGCTTTGGTGGATTCGGAGGCCAAGGTTTTAGCGGTGGCGGATTTGAAGATATGTTTGGAGATATATTCGGTGATATATTTGGAGGAGGTTTTGGCGGTGGCTCAAGACCTAGAAGAAGAGGTCCAGAACGTGGAGAGGATATAAGACAAACTGTAAATATAAGTTTTGAAGAAGCAGCATTTGGTAAAAAAGCATCTATAAAAGTAAATAGAAGTGAAGAATGTAGTGAATGTCATGGTAGTGGAGCAAAACCTGGAACATCTAAAAAAACTTGTCCTACATGTCATGGTCAAGGGGAAGTTAGAACAGTACAAAGAACTCCATTTGGTAATATAGCAAGTTCAAGAACTTGTTCAACTTGTGGTGGAGATGGAGAAGTTTTAGAAACCCCATGTCCTAAGTGTTCAGGTAAAGGAAGCGTTAGAAAGGTAAAAACTATAGAAGTAGATATACCAGCAGGTATTGATGATGGTCAAATGATCAAACTAGGAGGACAAGGTGAAGTTGGAAGTAAGGGTGGTCCAAGAGGAGATTTATATATAGTTGTAAATGTAAAACCTCATTCATTATTTACTAGAGATGGATTTGACATATACTTTGAAATGCCTATAACATTTAGTCAAGCTGCACTAGGTGATGAAATAGAAGTTCCAACTTTAGATGGTAAGGTTAAATATACTATTCCAGAAGGAACTCAAACAGGAACTGTATTTAGATTAAGAGAAAAAGGAATTCCAAAACTTAGAGGAAACTCTAGAGGAGATCAATATGTAAAAGTTATAGTTGATACTCCTAAGAAACTAAATGAAAAGCAAAAAGACCTTTTAAGACAATTTGCTGCAGAATGTGGTGAAGAAGTTCATGAAAAAAAGAGCTCTTTTGGAAAAAAGATAGAAAATCTATTTAAGAAAAAGTAAAGAAAAGTTCTAGGAGATTATCCTAGAACTTTTTTACGCTTAAGGATATTATAATATTTTAAAAATGTGGATAACTTCTGAATGTAAGTAATATCAATCAACTGGTTTTGAGCGTAAAAAAGATTTTGAGCAACGGACGAAGTCGTTGGCGACATGAGCGAAGCGAATTTTTTATATAGAAGAAATAGCTATGGATTGAATTTGGGTAAATATAGCCTGTGATAAATCGTTTAAATCTTCTTGTTTTATTATATTCATATCTCTTAATGATAAAAATGTTATAAATGCATTTAAAGCTACATTTTCATATATATTAAAATATAAATTCTTATTTTCTAAATAGTCTTTTTTTCTTATAGATTCATTTATAAGAGATAGCTCATCTATTGTTGCAAACATAACAGCTTTAACTGTAGTAGACTCAATATTACTATTTTTTAGAGATGAAAACTTCTTATAAGAAAAATTATTAAACTCATTTAATATTTTATGTAACTCATCTTTACTTTTATTTTTTAGTTCATTTTTAGTTTGATAAGATAAAAAATCATATTTTTCTTTTATATGATCAAACCTAGAATTATGGTAGTTTAATAGTGTTTTTAATTTTCTATTATCCTTTATTTCATTCTCATCATCCTTAAGATGCCAAGATTTATATTTATCAGATATTTTACTAATATCACCAAATAATTTTAATGATTCAACTCTAGACATAATAATTTCCCCCTTATGCTTTATTGTACTTACTAATAATAATAGTATAAATTATTCGATAAATGTAATAAATATTTAGTTTAATATGAAAATCTTAGTAGTATTTTAATCATTAAATGTAATATGAATAGAAATAAATATTATATAGATATAAACTACTTTAATAAAAACTGTGAATAGAAATTTTATTTATACTAATAATAACTATGTATAAATAAACATATTATTTGAGGTGATTTTATGAAAAAATACATATGTACAGTTTGTGGATATATACATGAAGGTGATGCACCACCAGAAGTCTGTCCAATTTGTAAAGTAGGAGCAGATAAGTTTGAAGAAGTTCAAGGTGAAATGCAATGGGCAGATGAACATAGAATTGGAGTAGCAAGAGATATAGATAAAGATATAATAGAAGGCTTAAGAGCAAACTTTGTAGGAGAATGTACTGAAGTTGGTATGTATTTAGCTATGGCTCGCCAAGCTGACAGAGAAGGATATCCAGAAGTCGCAGAAGCTTATACAAGAATAGCATATGAAGAAGCAGAACATGCTGCAAAATTTGCAGAAATGTTAGGTGAGGTTGTTATGCATGATACTAAATCAAACTTATCAGCTAGAGTTGAAGCTGAGTTTGGTGCTTGCTCAGGTAAAAAAGAATTAGCAGGACTAGCTAAAAAACATAATTTAGATGCAATACATGATACTGTTCATGAAATGTGTAAAGATGAAGCTAGACATGGTAGAGCTTTTAAAGGTTTACTAGATAGATATTTTACTAAATAAATATAAAAATATAGGAGGTATTTATATGAATAAAATAAATTGTAATGCTAATAATTGTTCTCACAATAGTAATGGTGTTTGCTATGCAAATCGTATAAATGTAGGAGGACAAGGAGCAACTGAAGCTTGTGAAACTTGTTGTGGATCTTTTCTTGATAAAAAACATTACTCAACTTTAACTAATAATACTAATGCAGATGGACCTTGTGATTGTATAGTATGTACTGCTGAAAAATGTACTTACAATGATAATAAATTATGTACAGCAGAAACTATACAAGTAAGTGGTAATGATGCAAAAATATATACAGAAGCAATATGTTCTACATTTAAGATAAAATAAATATTAAATATAAAATTAAGAGGGAACAATTAGTTCCCTCTTAATTTTATATTTAATAATAACTTTAACATAATAAAAATTATGAATATATTAAAAAATATATAACTTAAAAGAGCTAAATTTTTATTATTATAAAATAATGATAGTAAAAGTATAAAAGAATATTACTAAAGATAATAATAAATATGATATAATAAAATTTACTTAAAATACGAAATTATAATAAAGGAAGGTATCAGTAAATGAAGTGGACAGAAATAACAATAAAAACGACAACAGAAGCTGTAGAAGCTGTAACAAATATATTATATGAACAAAATGTAGGCGGAGTATCAATAGAAGATCCTAAAGATTTTAAATTCCAAAAGAAAAATGAATATGATTGGGATTTTGTAGAAGAAGAAATATTTAACAGTGGATATGATGGAGTTATAATAAAAACTTACATAACAGAAGAAAGAGATGTAACAGAAGATATAAATTTAATAAAAGAGAAAATAGATGGATTAAAAGAATTTGGTATAGACGTAGGAGACGCTATAGTAGAAATATCTCAAGTTGATGAAGAAGACTGGGCAAATGAATGGAAAAACTACTACAAGCCAACAAAAGTAGGTGAAAAAGTTGTAGTTAAACCAACTTGGGAAGAATATGAAGCTAAAGAAGGAGACTTAATAATAGAATTAGACCCAGGTATGGCATTTGGTACAGGTACACATGAAACAACTAGTATGTGTATACAACAATTAGAAAAGTATGTTAAACAAGATTCTAAAGTATTTGATATAGGTTGTGGTAGTGGTATACTTGCTATAGCAGCAGCAAAACTTGGTGCTAATGATGTATTAGCAGTAGATTTAGATGAGGTAGCTGTTAAAGTATCTAAAGAAAATATAGAATTAAATAAAGTAGAAGATAAGGTTAAAGCATTACACGGAAACCTTATGGAAGTTGTAAGTGATAAAGCTGATATAGTTGTAGCTAATATAATAGCAGATATAATAAAAATATTAGCTAAAGATATTAAAAACTTTATGAAAGATGATGCAGTATTTATATCGTCAGGAATAATACATGCTAAAGTTGATGAAGTTAAAGCATCTTTAGAAGAAAATGGACTTGAGATTATAGAAGTACAATCTTTAGGTGAATGGAATGCTATAGTTTCTAAAATTAAGTAGGTGATTTTATGGATAGATTTTTCGTACAAAAACAAAATATTAATTTAGAAACTAATACTTGTATCATTGAAGGTGAAGATGTAAAGCATATTTCTAAGGTACTTAGATGCAAAATTGGAGAAGAGTTAGAAATTTGTGATAATGATAATAACGAGTATATATGTGAGATAACTGATATAGATAAGTCTTTTGTAAGCTTAAATATATTAGAAAAGGTTGATATAAAAAGAGAATCAGATCTAAAAATAAAAGTATATCAAGGTCTTCCTAAAGGTCCTAAAATGGAAATGATACTTCAAAAACTTACAGAAGTTGGAGTACATGAAATAGTATTGGTACAAACTAAAAGAAGTGTATCAAAAGTAGATGACAAAAAAGAAGATAAAAAGCTTGAAAGATGGGAACGTATAATATACGAGGCTGCAAAACAAAGTAAAAGAGGAAAAATACCTAAGTTAAGAGGTATTTTAAGTTTTAAAGATGCTTTGGAAGATATGAAAAATAATGATTTAAATATAGCACCTTATGAAAATGAGAGAACAAAATCGATTAAACAAGCGATAAAAGGTGTAAATATAAATACTATGGGTATCTTTGTTGGTCCAGAAGGTGGATTTGAAGAAAGTGAAATAGAAGCTATAGAAGAAATTGGTGGAAAATCAGTATCTTTAGGACCTAGAATTTTAAGAACTGAAACGGCATCACTTGTAGCTTCATCTATAGTATTATATGAATTAAGCGACTTAGGAGGCGACGAATAAATGAAAAAGGTAGCTTTTTACACATTAGGATGTAAAGTAAACCAATATGAAACTGAGGCTATGCTTGAGATGTTCAAAAAAGAAGGTTACACTCAAGTTGATAGTGAAGATTTTGCAGATGTTTATGTAATAAATACTTGTACAGTAACTCATATGAGTGATAGAAAATCACGTCAATATATAAGAAGAATGAAAAAGAAAAATCCTAATGCTATAATAGCTGTTGTAGGATGTTATTCTCAGGTTTCACCAGAGGAAATACTTGATATAGAAGAAGTAAACTTAGTTATGGGAACTAATGAGAGAAGACAAATAGTAGAAGAAATCAAAAAAATTGATGCAACTAATAAAGTAAGTACAGTTGATGACATAATGAAGGTTAGAGCTTTTGAAGAAATAGAAATAAGTCAAACAAATGGAAGAACTAGAGCATTTATAAAAATTCAAGATGGATGCGATAGATTCTGTACTTATTGTATAATACCTTATGCAAGAGGTGGAAAAGTAAGAAGTAGAGATTTAGAAAGTATAGTGTCAGAAGTTGAAAAGTTAGTTTTAAATGGATACAAAGAAGTTGTTTTAACAGGTATACATGTTGCATCTTACGGAAAAGATGTAAGAGATGAAAATATCAACTTATTAACTGTAATTAAAGCTATAAATGAAATAAATGGAATTGAAAGAATAAGATTAAGTTCAGTTGAACCAGTATTATTTACAGATGAATTTGTAAATGAAGTTTCTAAAATGGAAAAGGTATGTCCTCATTATCATTTATCACTACAAAGTGGATGTGATGAAACGTTAAAGAGAATGAATAGAAGATATACTACAAAAGAATACAAGGAAATAGTAGATAGATTAAGAGAAAATATACCTAATGTAGCAATAACTACTGATGTAATAGTAGGATTCCCTGGGGAAACTAATGATGAATTCAATAAAACATATGAATTCTTAAAAGAAATAGAATTATCACAAATGCATGTGTTTAAGTATTCGCCAAGAAAAGGTACTCCAGCAGCTACTATGGAAAATCAAATAGATCCACAAATGAAACAATTTAGAAGTGAAAAACTTTTAAATTTAAATAAAGAAAACTTCAATAAATTTGCAGGTAAGTTTATTGGACAAGAAATAGATGTTTTATTTGAACAAAGTATAGCAGAAAATACTTACGAAGGATTAACTCCTAACTATATAAGAGTTATAGTTAAAAGTGACAGAGAGATACATGGAGAAATCTTAAAAGTTAAGTTAACAGATATAAAAGATGAATATGTAGAAGGAACTTTAGTATAATCTGTAGAAATAACTACTTTTAAGTGATGAATGTATCTATATATAAAGCACTGATATATCGATGCAAAAAGATCGAAGAAAAATTTTATATAGAAGGAGGTGTATTTTAGTGAGTTGTATATTTTGCAAAATAATAAGTGGAGAGATACCATCTAGCAAAGTTTATGAAGATGATAAAGTACTAGCTTTTAATGATATAAATCCAGTTGCACCATATCATATATTAGTTATACCTAAGAAACATTATGAAAGTATAATTGATGTACCAGAAAATGAAATGGATATAATAGCACATATTCATAATGTTATGAATAAGATAGCTAGAGATAAAGGTTTTGATAAAACAGGATTTAGAATCATAAATAACTGTGGACATGATGGAGGACAAGAGGTTAAACATATTCATTATCATGTACTAGCAGGTAAAAAATTACCTTTATATGAAGCTATGGAAAAATAAACTAGTTAAAAATAGTACCTTCTTAGTGAAAAATACTTGAAAAAAAAATAAAATTAGTTTATAATAAACAAAGTGTGAGATTGTAATGCATCTTTTGCAGAATAATCGTTACAGTCCTAAGCATAATTCGCGCTATCGGAGGGAGGGAAAAAGAAATGTCAGAAGTAAGAGTAAGAGAAAATGAAACATTAGACAGCGCTTTAAGAAGATTCAAGCGTCAATGTGCTATGTCTGGCATCATGTCTGAAGTTAGAAAAAGAGAGCACTATGATAAGCCAAGCGTTAGACGTAAGAAGAAAGCAGAAGCAGCAAGAAGAAAAAACGCTAAGAAATAGTAATATATAACAAAGAGGTGAAGGGAATGTCCCTTAAAGAAAAGTTACAAGAAGATTTAAAGTCTTCAATGAAGAACAAGGATACAGTAAGGAAATCTGTAGTAACTTTAATAAGAGCTTCTATAAAGCAATATGAAGTTGACAATAGAGTTGAACTTGATGACGAAGGAATTATAGATATAATATCTAAGCAATTAAAGCAACGTAGAGATGCTTTAGATGAATTCGCCAAAGCTAATAGAGAAGACTTAATAAGTGAAACAGAGGCTGAAATCAAAGTTTTAAAAGAGTACCTACCTCAACAGTTAAGCGAAGAAGAGCTAAATGAAATAGTAAAACTTACTATATCTGAAGTTGGAGCAACTTCAATGAAGGATATGGGAAAAATAATGTCAGTTATAAGACCTAAAGTAAAAGGTAGAGCTGATGGTAAACTAATAAATGAGTTAGTTAAAGCTAACTTACAATAGATTAAAAGCCTAGAGATATCTCTAGGCTTTTTTACTTATAATAAATAAAAGTTGTAATAATAGCATAGTCTTGTACATATTTATTAACTAAATGAGATTTAAAAGAGGGGGAGAAAGAATTGATTATATCAATTAAAGAGGTTAGAAATTTTATAATAAGTATATTAATACCTTTGATAGTAGGTTATTTAAGTAACGTTTTATCACGTTTATTATCAGGTATATCAACATCTACATATTACTCACAGTTAATAAAGCCAAGCTTTGCACCACCAAGCTTTATATTTCCTATAGTTTGGACAATATTATATGTGCTTATGGGTATATCTGCATATAAAATTTTAAAAAAAGGATATGATTTATCTAAAGTAAAGGATGCGATGTTTTACTACTGGTTACAACTTGCTTTAAACTTTGTATGGAGCATACTATTTTTTGGACTAGACTTAAGATTTACGGCTTTAGTTACTATAGTATTGCTAATAATAGTTGTTTCGATTATGATGTATAAATTTTCTAAGATAGATAAAAAAGCAATGTATCTTAATATAGGATATTTAATATGGCTATTTTATGCTTCATTTTTAAATTATTTTATATGGATGATAAATAGATAAATTTAAAATATAATAAATTAGGATTATTTAATTTATTTATATAAGATAAAATACTGAGAATAAATCCTCAGTATTTTTAAATATTAATGTGATACAAATTTATTTAATTATAGTAATGATGAAAATCTTAAATCAAATATATCTCTTGTATAATTCTTGAGTTAACATCTATAGATACATAAAGACACTTTTCTATATTTCTATTATTATAATTATATTTAAACTTATATGATTCAATATTATTTTTATAATATGACGAATTTATATAATTTTCATCGTAAAATAAATTATTAAACTCTCCTTTAAATTTTTCTTCTAAATACATATCAACAGCTAGTTTGCTATCTACTTTATTTAAAGGTGGAGATATACTTAGAATACTTTCATTAACTTGGTATATATAAAATACAATTAAAGATTTGTCATATACACGTACTTTAAAACTTCTATCATTAGATTTAAAGAAGAATTGATAAAATTTGTTTTCAGGATTATTTTCAAAGAATATTTCATAATATTCATCAATAATTAAGTTTTCAACTAAGTAATAATCAAAGAATATATATATAGCTTCTATACAAATATCTCTAATTAATTCAATTTTATTTTCTTTATTAGAAAAATCTAAAGTAGGAGAACTTAAGATATTGAAAAATGTAGAAAAATGATTATTAGAGTTTAAGCTTAAAATATCAGATTTTTCACTTTTTAAATTAAAAGAATTATTAGAAGATAAGGGACAAAAGCAGTGAATGTAAGAAATTAAATCGAAATAACTATTATACAATCCTTGGAATAACTTGTTATAACAAGAATTAGAATATTGTTTTTTTAGTACATCAACTCTAGTTAATAGATTTAAACTATATTCTAAAAGTGTATTTAAATTATTTTGAGGGTTTCTATCTAATTTTATACTGGGGGTATCTTTAATTAATAAATCATCGTTATAAGTACGTTTGTATAAATTGCATATAACTTTTATATTTTTTAAGTTTTCTTTTTTGAGATCACTAAAAAAATTTAGATGTTTGTATATATTAGATGTCATTATTGCATTAATTAAGAAATCTATGCATATACATTCTTGAACTATAAATATTAGGTCATCTTTCATATAACCATCCTTTCTGAAAGTTTTATAATATTTATTCTATTCTTAGATAGAATAGAAGTTTACATATATATTTTAGGATATTTATAGTCTAGGAACTGAATTTAGCATGTATAAGATGGATTTAGAACTTATGCACTAAAATAATATATCAAATATATACTATACTATGTGTAAAAAGTTAGAGGGTTAATGTAAGGATTAAAGATGTATTTAGGAGGTATGTAGATGTTAGAGATATCAAATGATTTGCAGGTTAATCAACCAACTGTAACAACTATAGGGAATACATTTGTAAGTGTAGAGAATTATTTATCAATACTAGAGTATGAAAATGATTTGATAAGAGTAAAAACAAAAGCTAAAACAATAAAAATATTAGGAGATAAGCTTTTATTAAAGTACATTACAGAGGGTGAAATTGGTATAAAAGGAGTTATATACAGTATTGAGTATGTAGATTAGGGGGATATACAAGTGATAAGTTATATAAGAGGATACTATGTTATAACGGTAGAAGGTGTTTCGGTAGAAAGATTTTTAAATCATTTAATGAGAAATGGTATAAAAGTATATAATGTAAAGAAAATAAGTAGTACAAAGATTGAGTTTAATTTAGATAGAGAAGATATTAAAGCATTTAAAAATGTATATAGAGGTAGTAATTTTCAAGTAAAAATAAAACAAAGCACAGGACTACCATTTATATTAAAGAGGATATATAAGAATAAAGGAATGTGGATATGTGGAGTTATATCTTTATTCTTACTTATTATGACATCTCAATTTGTAACAGATATATATATACAAGTACCAGAGGGAATAAAAAAAGAAGATATTAGAAAAGAGCTATATCAGGTAGGATTAAAGCCAGGAGTTTATAAAAAAAGTATAGATAGAAAAGAAATAAGAGACCATATAATGCTAAAGTTTAATGATGTGGCGTATTTATCTATAAATGTTAAGGGGACAAATATATTTGTAACAGTAACTAAAAAAGCAGAAACATTAAAATCTGTAGAACAGTCAAATTATTGTAATATAATTGCTAAGAAAGATGGTATAATAGAAAAGGTAATAGCAAGAAGTGGAAATTCTGTAGTTCAAAAAGGTGATATAGTTAGAAAAGGAGACGTTTTAATAAATGGATCTAATAATAAATCAATACCAGAGGTATGGGCTACTACATTTTATGAAGCTTCTAAGAGTGCAAGTTATGAAGAAGTAGTAAAAGAAAAGACAGGAAATAAAAAAAATGTATATACTCTAAGCTTTTATGATAATAAATATACTATAAGAAGAAATATTAAGTATAATGATTATGTTATTGAAAATCAAGAATATAAATTATCTTTAGGAAATTATACATTTCCATTAAAATTAAAGGTAAGTACTTTCTATGAAACTGAAGATAAAAAAATAGAAAAAGATAAAGAACAAGTAAAGAAAGAATTAAAAGAAAAAACTTTAAAAGAGTTAGATTATATAATTCCAGCATCTGCACGAATAGTAGATTCTAAACATGATTATAAAGTTAATAAAAACATATTAGAATATACAATAACTGTACAAACATCTGAAAATATAGCAAATGTATATTCTCTTAGCAAAGCAGAAGCTGAGAATATGATTAGAGAGCAAAATACTCCTAAAGAAGGCGAAGAAGTGGTACCATCTAATCCAGAAAAAAGACCTATAAATGATATTAGAAATGAATTTGAAAATACTAATAATAAAGAAGAGGATAATAAGGATCAAAATACGAATTGATAATTATTATTTTAACTAAGGAGGACTGTACAATTGATAGTACAAAAGAATTTTATAGTTAAAGAAGAAACATTTGAAAGAGAGTTATTTGGCAATTTTGATGAAAATATCAAACTAATAGAAGATACATTAAAAATTGATGTTATTTTAAGAGAAGGAAATATAGTTTTAATGGGAGAGGAAAAAAATGTTAATCAAGCGTTGAAACTTATGACAGAGCTTCATCAAAGTGTATCAAATGGTAAAAATCTAGATAAACAAAGTATTTCTTACTCATTATCTTTATTGCTTGAAGGAAGTGAAGAAAGAATAAAGGAATTAGAAGATACAATTGTTTTAACTCAAAAGGGAAAAGCAGTTCAGCCTAAAACTTTAGGTCAAAAAGAATACATAAACTTAATAAAAAATAATGATATAACTTTTGGTATAGGTCCAGCTGGTACAGGTAAAACATATTTAGCTGTAGCTATGGCTGTAAAGGCATTTAAAAGAGATGAGGTTAGTAGAATAATACTTACAAGACCAGCAGTTGAAGCTGGAGAAAACCTAGGTTTTTTACCAGGAGATTTAAAGGATAAAGTAGACCCTTATTTAAGACCATTATACGACGCATTATTTGATATGTTAGGCGCAGATAAATTTAATAAATATCTAGAAAGAGGATTGATAGAAGTAGCTCCACTTGCATTTATGAGAGGTAGAACCCTAGATAATGCATTTATTATATTAGATGAAGCTCAAAATACAACTAGAGAACAAATGAAGATGTTTTTAACTAGATTAGGGTTTGGATCTAAGGCAGTGGTAACTGGAGATTTAACTCAAACTGATTTACCTGATAATAAGAAAAGTGGTCTACTTCATGCTAGAGATGTACTAAAAGGTGTAGAAGGAATAGGAAGTATAAATTTAACTGAGAGGGATGTTGTTAGACATGCTTTAGTTCAAAGAATTATAGTAGCTTATGATAAATATGATAAAAAGCAAGAAGAAATAAAAACTAAGCACAAAGAAAAAAATACTAAGAAAAAATAAACAAAGGAAAAAAGGTGAAACAATGGAACTTATAATAGATGACAGACAAGATAAGCTAAATGTAAGCGAGGAATTAATAGAAAAAATAAAAGATATAATAATTGAATGTCTAGATTATGAAGGATATGATGATGATTATGAGGTAAGTTTATCTTTTGTAGATAATAAAGAAATACATGAATTAAATAAACAGTTTAGAGGGATAGATAGACCTACAGATGTATTATCATTTCCTATGTTAAGTGATGATTTTGATATAGAATTAGAGGAAGAATCACTAGGTGATATAGTAATATCTTTAGAAAGAGCATTTGAGCAAAGTAAAGAATATAATCATAGTTTTGAAAGAGAAGTATGTTTTTTAGTTTGCCATAGTACATTCCATCTTTTAGGGTATGATCATGATACAGAAGAAAATACAAAACAGATGAGAGAAAAGGAAGAATATATATTAAATAAGCTAAACATAACGAGGGAGTAGGCTTTATGAAAAAAACTAAAACTCGTCAAGGTATAATTAAAGCTTTTAATGCAGCTATAGAAGGTATAATATATACTTTTAAATTTGAAAGAAATATGAAAATACATTATTTTTTAGCTGTAGTGGTATTAACAGCAAGTTTATTTTTAGGTTTGAAAAGATTAGAAATGATACTATTGGTATTTGCAATAAGTTTAGTTGTAATAGCAGAGATGTTTAATACAGCTATAGAAAAAACTATAGATATGATAACTGATGAGTATCATGTATTAGCTAAAATTGCTAAAGATGTAGCTGCAGGAGGCGTTTTAATAGCAGCACTAAACTCTGCTGTAGTAGGATATTTATTATTTTATAATAAGTTAACAGAGTTATCTGATTCAGTGCTAAATACTATAAGACAATCACAAATACATTTGACATTAATTTGTATTGTTTTAGTATTAATAGCTGTTGTAGTTGTAAAAGCTATGACATCAACAGGAACACCTTTAAGGGGTGGGATGCCAAGTGGTCATACTGCGCTTGCATTTGCTACAGCAACAGCTATAACTTTTTTAGGAGAAAAAGTAGTAGCTTCAACTTTAGCATATTTAATGGCAGTATTAGTTGCACAAAGTAGGATAGAGGGGAATATACATACCTTCTGGGAAACTGTTGCAGGTGGATTATTAGGTACATTAATAACTATATTAGTATTCCAAATTCAACTATTAGTATAACGCTTAGACTAATACCTAAAATAAATATTTTATTCTTAATACTTTAATGAGATAAAAAAGAAGCCTTCACGACTTCTTTTTTTATGTTATAATGTAAGATACTAAATAAAATAATAAATTATATTAATATAAGAATATTTATTATGATTTTTTTATAATATAGGTTTATAGATATAAAATAAATTAATTTATTGAGACAGGAGAAATGCAACATGTTTAAATCAGGATTTGTTAGTATAGTAGGAAGACCAAACGTTGGAAAATCTACTTTAATGAATAATGTAGTTGGAGAAAAAATAGCAATAATGAGTGATAAACCTCAGACTACAAGAAATACAATACAAGCAGTATACACAGATGAAGAAGCACAAGTAGTGTTCTTAGATACACCTGGAATACATAAGCCTAAAAATAAATTAGGTGAATTTATGGTTAAGTCTGCGACAGATGCATTTAAAAACGTAGATTTAGTATTATTCGTTGTAGATGAATCTAAAAAAATAGGACCTGGAGATAGAAAAATAATAGATGACTTAAAGAATATAAAAACTCCAGTTGTTTTAGTTTTAAATAAAATTGATCAATTAAATGAGGAAGAGTTATTTGATTTAATGAAAATGTATAATGCTGAAGGTGTATTTGAACAAATAGTGCCAATATCAGCATTAAAAGGAAGAAATATAAATGAGCTTTTAAAAGTTATAAAATCACATTTAGAAGAAGGACCTCAGTACTTCCCTGATTATATGATAACTGATCAACCAGAAAGAGTATTAGTGTCAGAACTTATAAGAGAAAAAGTGCTACATTATATACATGATGAAGTACCTCATGGAGTTGCAGTTGAAATAGAAAGAATGAAATCAAGAAAAGATAAAGAAATAGTTGATATATCAGCTGTAATATATTGTGAAAGAGACTCACACAAGGGTATAATAATAGGTAAGAATGGTAGAAAATTAAAAGGTATAGGAAAGTCAGCAAGAGCTGATATAGAATTACTTTTAGGATCTCAAGCAAATCTTCAATTATGGGTAAAAGTAAAAGAAAATTGGAGAAACTTACAAAATTATGTAAGTAATTTTGGATATACTGAAAAATAAAGGTGAATTATATGGATAGGAAACAGGATGCTTCCAAAGATTTATTAAATGAAGTAACAATATTAATTGAAAATAACAAAATACTAGAACTTAGAGAGTTACTTGAAGAATATCATATAATAGATATATTCGAGATAATGGAAAATCTAGAAGAAAATGAAAAAATAAAACTATTTGAAGTACTTCCTTTAGATATGGCTGCTTCTATATTAGAAGAAAGTGATGTTGAGTTTTTTAGTAATATATTATCAAAACTAGATACAGAAAATAAAAAAAATATATTAGAATTAATGTCTCTTGATGATATGGCAGATATATTAAGTCAGTTAGAAGAAGATGAGCGAGAAAACATAATGGAACTTTTAAGTGAAAAAGATGCCGATGATGTAAAAGAACTATTAATATATGAAGAAGAATCAACTGGCGGAATAATGACGACTGGATATATACAAATTAATGAATATATGACAGCTAAAGAGGCAATATCTCATATGAGAGAATATGCAGAAGATGCAGAAACTATATACTATGTATATGTAGTTGACAATGAAGAACGATTAGTAGGAGTTTTATCGCTAAGAGAATTAATACTTGCTAGAGATAGTAGTATAGTAAAAGATTTAATGAGTGAGAATATAATATCTGTCTTTGTAGATGAAGATAGAGAGGAAGCAGTTAGACTAGTTTCAAAATATAATTTAATAGCAATACCTGTTATAGATAGAGAACACAGATTAAAAGGTATAATTACAGTAGATGATATAATAGATGTAATGGAAGAAGAAGCAACTGAAGATATGTATAAGTTTGCAGGAACTTCAGAACACGAAATAGATATAGCACAAAATGTAAATAAAACACCAGCAGAGCAAATATTTTCATCTGTAAGGGCGAGAATACCATGGCTAATAATTACTTTATTAGCAGGTCTTTTATCAAGTGCAATACTTTCAAACTTAGACTTTATAATGAATCCTAAATATGCATCTTTAGTATTTTTTATACCTGTGGTTTTAGGTATGGGAGGAAATATAGGAACTCAATCATCAGCTCTTGCTGTAATGAGTTTATCTAATAAAGACCTAGAATTTAATAATGTTATAAGAGAAGCTGTAGTAGGAATTATTACAGGTATAATATGTAGCTTAATAGTTAGTATAATAGTATTTATATTTATAAAAGATATAAATATAGTATTAGTTGTGACTGTATCGTTATTTATAAATATGATTGTTGGAGCTATGATAGGTGGATTTATGCCTATATTATTTAAAAAATTAGATGCAGACCCATCAATTATATCAGCCCCAGTTATAGCTACAGTGCTTGATATAACAGGAATAACAATATACTTAGTAACAACAACTATAATATTGTCAAAAATTGTTTAATAACTTAATGTATTATTTACCCTCTTCTTACTAAGAATATAATTATAACCGTGAGAAGGGGGTTTTTTAAAAATGAACAATTTATGTTGGGAAGTTTTTAAAAAGACGGGTAGTATAGAAGCATATCTATATTTAAGTGACTGTAAAAACTTGCATGAAGAAACTGATGAGTTAAGGGAGATAGATAACACCGATGATAATACTGAACACCCAGGGGATAGTACTTAAAGCAGTAAGGTACAAAGAAAATGATGTTATATTAACTTTATTTACGCGTAAATTAGGAAAAGTATCTGCAATAGCTAAGGGAGCAAAACGAAATAAAAGTTCATTGCTTTCATCAGCGCAACTTTTTTCTTATGCAAACTATACATTAAAAAGAAAAGGAAATATGTATACAGTAAATCAAAGTGACACAATAAAAAGTTTTTATGATATTTCATATGATATAGAGGCATTTTCATATGCTACCTATATTACTAAACTTGTAGAAGGTTCTACATGCGAGAATCAAACTAATAATAGATTATTTATACTACTTGCCCAGACTCTATACTTATATACACAAGAAAATACAGATAAAAAGTTTATAACAAGGGCCTTTGAATTAAAATTTCTAGACTATATAGGCTTTAGACCAGTTGTGAACAGATGTAGTAGCTGTGGAAGTAAGAGTATAAAGTCAGCAATTTTCAATATATATGAAGGTGGCTTGTTATGTGATTTATGTAGTGAAAATACTGAAGAAAATATAAAATTAGATGTAACAACTATAAAGCTAATGGAATATATATTAAATAATGATATATTGACATGTAGCAAGGCTAAAGTATCTAAGTATATAACTTATGAACTAGAAAAAGTTCTAAAGCAATATTTAAATGTTTATATTGATAATGTAAACTTTAAATCGTTATACTTCTTAAAAGATATAGAAAATATTAAGGGAGCTGATAAGGGTGAGTAACGAAATTACAATAGAAAAGATTGATGCAGTAATACAAAGAGTGCCTAGTGCAACATATGCAGAGGCTAAACAAGCACTTATAGATCATAATGGAGATGTTATAGAATCTATAATAGCACTAGAATCTAATAAAACTACAATAGAAAGTAATTTATCAAAGAAGACTAAACAAGCTAAAAAAGCAGTAGAGGATATGTTTTCTAAAGATAGTGAAGATTTTAAAGAAATGAAAGAACAAGCAAAAGAATTACTTAAAAGAAGTAGTGTAATAAGAGTTATAATTGATAGAAATAATAAAGTTATAATGAATATACCGTTAACAGTAGGTGTAGTAGGTGTAGCATTACTTCCTATCTATACATTAGTTGGATTATCTGCAGCAGTTATAGGAAAGTGTAGAATAAAAATACAAAATGAAGATGATGGCAGTATAGTTGATTTAGGTGAACTAAATGAAGAAAAACTTAATATGTTAAAGCAAATGCTAGTTAACACAGCCAAAGAAGTAAAAGATGTTGTAGTAGATAATAAAAAAGATGATAAAGATATAACTGACGAACTTATCAATGAAGATGATGAGAATTTAAATAAATAGGATTACCATTTACATTGACAAATATTGTTTAATTTGATATTCTAAAAGTTAGAAAATAGCTATTAAAGGCCTTTCGTGTAGACGAAAGGCTTTGTTATATTAAGCAATTTTATTAAAGGAGGTATTATTATGAATTTTCAAGATATGATACTTACATTGCAAAATTATTGGTCTAAACAAGGATGTATAATGATGCAACCTTACGATGTAGAAAAAGGTGCGGGAACAATGAATCCTAACACTTTTTTAAGATCATTAGGGCCAGAACCTTGGAAGGTTTGCTATGTAGAACCATCTAGAAGACCGGCTGATGGTAGATATGGTGAAAATCCAAATAGATTATATCAACATCACCAATTCCAAGTTATATTAAAGCCATCTCCAGATAACATTCAAGAATTATATTTAGGAAGCTTAAAAGCTATCGGTATAGATCCAAATGAACATGATATAAGATTTGTTGAGGATAACTGGGAATCAACTACAGTTGGAGCTTGGGGACTTGGTTGGGAAGTATGGTTAGATGGTATGGAAATAACTCAATTTACATATTTCCAACAAGTTGGTGGTATAGAATGTGAACTTGAAACAGGAGAAATTACATATGGTCTAGAAAGATTAGCAATGTATATCCAAGAAGTTGACAGCGTTTATGATTTAAAATGGAATGATGAAATGACTTATGGAGATATATTTAAATCTGCTGAATACGAAAACTCTATGTATGCATTTGAAGAATGTGATGCAGATATGTTATTTAACTTATTTGATATATATGAAAAAGAAGGTCTTAAGTTAATGGAAAAAGGTCTAGTAATTCCAGCTTATGACTATGTACTAAAATGTTCTCATGCATTTAATACTTTAGATGCAAGAGGAGCTGTAGGGGTTAGCCAAAGGGCATCTTTCATAGGAAGAGTTAGAAATATGTCAAGAAATGTTGCTGCAGCATTTGTAAAGCAAAGGGAAGAAATGGGATTCCCACTTTTAAAGAGAGGTGATAAATAATGAATAACTACCTTTTATTTGAAGTTGGTGTTGAAGAATTACCATCAAGATTTGTAAGTAGTACCTTAGATCAAATAAAGAGCAACTTAACTAAGATGTTCAATGAAAATAGAATCGAATTTAGTGATATAAAAACATACGGAACTCCAAGAAGATTAACTTTTATAGTTGAAAATATAAGTGAAAGACAAAGTAACTTAGAAGAAGAAGTTAAAGGACCTTCAAAGAAAATAGCATTAGATGCTGATGGAAACTTTACAAAACCTGCACTTGGGTTTATGAAGAGTAAAGGTCTTAAAGAAGAAGATGTTGTTTTCAAAACTGTAGGAAAAGATGAATACATATTTGGAACAATAAGACAAGAAGGTAAAGAAACTAGTGAAGTATTAAAAACTATATTACCTGAAGCAGTAAAAAATGTAACTTTCCCTAAAGCTATGCGTTGGGGTGGAAGAAACATGAGATTTGCAAGACCTATAAGATGGATGGTTACTTTACTAAATGACAATGTACTTGAAATAGATTTAGAAGGAATAAAATCATCTAATATAACAAAAGGTCATAGATTCTTAGGACAAAGTGAATTTGAAGTAAATTCATTAGAAGATTACTTAACAAAGTTAGAAGAAAACTTTGTAATACTTGACCAAGATAAGAGAAAAGAAATGATAAGAAAGCAATGTATAGAAGTTGCTAAATCTTTAGGTGGAGAAGTTGAGTTTGACGAAGATTTATTAGAAGAAGTAACTTACTTAGTTGAATACCCAACAGCATTTTATGGAGAATTCAATGAAGATTATGTAAAACTTCCAAAAGAAGTTGTTACAACTCCAATGCAACAACACCAAAGATACTTCCCTGTTGTTAAAGATGGAAAATTACTTCCTAACTTTATAGCAGTTAGAAATGGTAATGATTATAGAATAGACAAAGTTAAAGCTGGTAATGAAAAAGTTTTAGTTGCTAGACTTGAAGATGCATTATTCTTCTATAAAGAAGATACTAAAAAGAGTTTAGAAAGCTATATAGAAAAGTTAAAGAGTGTAGTATTCCAAGCTAAACTTGGAACAGTATACGATAAAACTTTAAGAATAGAAAATTTAAGTTCTAATATAATAGATTTATTAAACTTACAACAAGATAAAGAAGATGCAAAAAGAGCAGCTAAGCTTTGTAAGGCAGATTTAGTTACAGGTATGGTATTCGAATTTACAGAACTTCAAGGTATAATGGGTAGAGAGTATGCTAGAGTAAGTGGTGAAAATGAAGCTGTTTGCGAAGCTATATTTGAACACTATTTACCAAGATTTGCAGGAGATATACTTCCAAAAACTAATGCAGGTATAGCTTTATCTATAGCTGATAAATTAGATTCTATAGCTGGATTCTTTGCAATAGGAATACAACCAACTGGTTCTCAAGACCCATATGCTTTAAGACGTCAAGCGTTAGGTGTGCTTAATATATTAATGGATAGTAAATTAGATATAAGCTTAAAGGAATTAGTTGAGTTAGCATTAAATAACTACTCTAATTTAGAGTTTAATAAAGAAGAAGTAGTAAATTCTATTATGGAATTCTTTAAAGAAAGAATAAAAAATCTATTTAGAGATTTAGGTATAAGATATGATGTAATAGATGCAGTGTTAAGCTCAGAAATAAATGATATATCAGATATGCACTTAAGAGCTACTGAACTTAATAACTGGTTAGATAAAGATGAGCTAGTTGAAATGTTAACTGCGTTTAACAGAGTCTCTACATTAGCTCAAAAAGCTGTATCTAGTGATGTTAATGAACAATTATTAACAGAAGATGCTGAAATAAACTTATACAAAGAATTTAATAATATAAAAGTTAAAGTTAAAGAATTATTAAATGATAAAAAATATAGTGAAGCTCTAGATAGCTTTGCATCATTAAGACCATCTATAGATGCTATGTTTGATAGTGTAATGGTAATGGATAAGGATGAAGCTATAAAGAATAACAGATTAGGATTATTAAAGCAAATATATGACACAATGCTAAGCATATGTGATTTATCTAAAATAGTATATAAATAATAAATAGGGGGATATTGATTCCTCCTATTATTTTTTAAAGATAAATTATAGATTAATTTTAAGATACTGTATTTACTAAATCTAAATATTAAAATAAAATTTAGATATTAGATATTAGATATTAGATATTAGATATTAGATATTAGATATTAGATATTAGATATTATTCTACGAAAAAATATAGTTTGATAGAAAATATAAAAATACGTTAAATATAGATTAGTATAATGAATTATATACTATAATATAAAATAAATAAAATAATTTAGATTATTATTTAAAATAAACAATACTAATAAAGCATAAAAAACAAAATGTATTAAATATTATAAATGCAATATATATTTTAAAAAATTACAAAAAGTATATATATAATATAAAGTATATTTAGTGAAAGTGTATATCATATTTGAAAGAAGGTGACTATTATTCAACTTAATCCTAGGCAATTAAAAATAATAGACATAGTAAAAGAAAATGAACCTATAACAAGTGAGAGTATAGCTTCTATCTTAAATGTAACTCGTGCTACATTAAGATCGGATTTAGCTATTCTTACGATGACAGGTATATTAGATGCAAGACCAAAGGTTGGATATTTCTACTCAGGCATAAGTGGTGCTAGTTTAGTAGGTAATAAAATAAAAGATAAAAAAGTAAAAGATATAATGAGTATGCCTGTAGTTATAAAGCAAGATACAAATATATACGATTCTATAGTTACAATGTTTTTATCTGATGTAGGTAGCGTATTTATAATAGATGAAAATGAAAATTTATGTGGTATAGTATCTAGAAAAGATTTATTAAAAGCTACAATAGGAAGTGCAGATATAAATAAAATGCCAGTAGGTATGGTAATGACTAGAACTCCTAATGTTATAACTACAAATAAAGAAGATGATGTAGTATTAGCAGCTAAAAAGATAATAGAGCATGAAGTTGACTCTATTCCAGTAGTTGAAATTAATGAAGAGGATACAAATCAGATTAAAGTAATAGGTAGACTATCTAAGACTAATATAACGAAATTATTTTTAGAGATAGCTGATAATTAAGGAGGAATAGATGGATAATTTAATTATATATGTCATATCAGACTCAGTTGGGGAAACTGCACAACAAGTTACAAAAGCTGCATTGTCTCAATTTAATGCAGAAAATGATTGTGAAATAAGAAGGTTTCCATATGTAGCTGATGAGAAGTTTTTAATGGAAGTTTTAGAAAGTGGTAAAAATGAAGGAGCTATAATAGTATATACTTTAGTTTCAGAAAATTTATTAAATATAGCTAAGAACTTCTGTGATAAAGAAGAATTAAGTCATGTAGATTTAATGACTCCTTTACTTAAGCAAATATCAAATAAAACTGGTGTAAAACCGAAAAGAGAACCAGGAATTATAAGAAAATTAGATGAAAGCTATTTTAAAAGAGTTGAAGCTATAGAATTTGCAGTTAAATATGACGATGGAAAAGATCCAAGAGGAATATTAAAATCAGATATAGTACTTTTAGGTATATCAAGAACATCTAAGACACCTCTTAGTATGTATCTAGCAAATAAAAATATAAAGGTTGCAAATGTACCATTAGTACCTGAAATACCAATACCAAAAGAAGTATTTGAAATAGACCCTAAAAAAATTATAGGATTAACTAATACGCCAGAAAAACTTAATTCTATAAGACAAGAAAGGTTAAAAGCATTAGGTTTATCAAGCAACGCAAGTTATGCTAACCTAGAAAGAATACTTCAAGAATTAGATTATTCAGAAAAAATAATGAAAAAGGCTGGATGTCCTGTAATAGATGTTTCTAATAAAGCTATAGAAGAAACAGCAGGTATAATACTAGATATAATGAAAGAGAATGGTCTAAAGATATATAAAGATAGTGATAAATAAAAAATATTATTAATAATATAGATTAAATATATGATATAAAGAATAAAACCCTTTTAATTATAAATATGTGTAAGCACTATAACTAGTCAAATGCATAGATTAATATAAGGGTTTTTATTTATTTAAATTTTAATTTCAGGGGGGATACTATATGACTAAATGTCCAAGATGTGGGAAAGATGTATCATCTCGTCCGGGAACAATTTGCCCAAGATGTGGACTTAGAGTATATGAGGTTAATGAAAAGGTAAGATGTCCAGAACCTAGTTGCAGAGCATTAGTATCTAAAAAGTTAGATTATTGTCCTAAGTGTGGGTGTAAGTTAAAGGGATATAGTTTTTCAGATTTTATAAAAATGGCAAGGTCTAAAATAGATGAAACTTTGAATGATAAATTTTAAGGTTGCTAAAATTAGCAACCTTATATTTCTAGATCCCAACCAAAATATCCATTGTCTTTTTTAGAATATCTTAACGTGGCATCGAATTTATTACCTTGTTTTGAAGTAAGTGATTTTACTTTAGCAGAGCCATTTTTTAGAATGCTTTTTACCATAGTTTTATTAGGTTTTTTCTTATAGTATTCTAAGAACTTATCATTTTTCCAAATTCCAAATTTACATTCATTATAGTTTTTACATATAAATCCTTTTTCTATTTCAACAACATCATTTTGACATATAGGACACTTTCCTAATGACTCATTATTAGCTTTATTTTCTTTAGATGTACTTGATTTAGATTTAATACTAGATTCTTTAGAGAATTTTTTAGTTTTTGGATTATAACTGTAAGTTTCTGTACTAATATTTTTTGGCGTATCTCTTTTTATAAGTTCAACATTATTAAATATAAATGTCATTATATTATTTAAATATTCTTTTCTTGTAAACTGACCTTTTTGTATATCACTTAAACTTTTTTCAAGTTTACCAGTATAATCAACATCGAATAATTCTTTAACTGGGAATATCTCGACTAAATTTTTTCCTAAATCAGTTATAAAATATGATTTTCCTTTTTTTCCAACATATCCAACCTGAGAAATTTTTTTTAAAACGTCAGCACGAGTAGCAGAAGTTCCTATAGAATAACCAGATAACACAGTAGTATCATCATCAGGAACATTTTTACCACAGCTTTTCATAGCTTTAAGTAAAGTATCCTCTGTATATGGTTTAGGAGGAGTAGTTTGCTTAGTTAATGGTTTAATTTCTAAAACTTCAACTATATCATTAACATATACACTTGGAAGTAAATCATCTTTTTCCTCTTTTTTATATACTTCTAAATATCCCTTAGATTTAAGAACCTTACCCTTAGTTAAAAATATATTTGAATCTACATCAGTTTTAATTTCAGTATTTTCATATTCAGCAGGCGGCATAAAGTTTGCAATAAATCTATCTTTTATAGCGTTATAAACTATTTGTTCATCAGGTGTTAATTTAGTAGGTATTATATAAGTAGGTATTATAGCACTATGGCTATCTACTTTAGAAGAGTCAAAAACTCTTTTAGTTTTAGTAAATTTAATTTTATTTTCATATTCAAGACCTACTTTTAGCTTATCTAAAGTTTGAGAAACTTTAGAAGCTAGGCTTTCTTCTAAGTATATTGAATCAGTTCTAGGATAAGTTATATATCCACCTTTTCCGCTACCTTCGTAAAGTGATTGGCACACACTTAATACTTTATCAGAGGTAAAGTTTGAATATTTAGAAGTAATATATCCTTGAAGAGAAGTTAAACTAAAAAGTTTAGGAGCATATTCTTTAGAGGTAGTAATTTTTTTATCTATAATCTTACCTTCATTAGAATTTATGCTATTTATAACTTTGTTAACTTCTTCTATATCATCAAATTTAATTTCTTTTCCTTTTATATATTTTCCTTTGTATTCACCGTTTTTAGATTTAAAATTACCTTCTATTTCATAATAAGTTTTAGGTACAAAGTTTAAAATCTCCATATCCCTGTCATAAACTAATTTAACAGTTGGAAGGATAACACGTCCTATATTTAATAGTTTTCCATTACCATATTTTAAAGTAGCAACAGAAGTGAAATTTATACCTATTAACCAGTCAGTTATAAGTCTAGTATATCCTGCGGCTTGTAAGTTTCTCATATCAACATCATCTTTTAAATTATTCATACCACGAGTTATATCTTCTGGAGTCCATTCATTAACTAAAATTCTTTTTACTGGTTTCTTATTTTTAGCTAATAAAAATATTAAAAAGGAGATAAGTTCTCCCTCTCTATCATTATCAGTTGCATTTATTATATATTCTATGTCATCTCTATGTATAAGATTTTTAACAATATCAAATTGTTTCTTTTTAGAACTATCCACTTTAAATTTAAATTTATCTTGAGGGATAAATGGAAAGTTATTTAACTTCCATGAACCCGAATATTTATCTTTATCATAATCTTTCATATCATATAAACCAACTAAGTGACCAACAGCATATGTAACTATATACCCGTTGCCTTCAAAGTATCCATCACATCGAGTTTTAGCGCCTAAAAATGATGCAATGGTTTTAGCTACAGAGGGTTTTTCTGCTAATATAAGTTTCATAGTAAAACCTCCTTTTATACTCACTTATATATTATAATTTTATATGATATCACAAAAAAATAAAAGACTGCAAGGCAGTCTAAAAATTATAATTAAAGTTATTGTTATTATTCGTTAGTCCTTTTAAATAACAGCTAATAAAGCTATCATCATAAGGAGAATTCATTAAATCAACAAATGATATATGAGTAACATTATTAGGATTAAGCTGTTTCATATGATAATTTAAAACTATTCCAGATACTGAACATGATGATATTGGATTAATATATATTTTTTGAGTATCTGATAGAGAAGTAAATATTTCATAGGTTTTATCATTATCAATTAAGTATGAATAATTTACAATAGAATCTAAATTTTCATACTTACTACATAAATTAGCTAGACAATCTAATTCATTTAAATTTGGATAAGTATCTTTGTAACCACCTAAAATTATATATACATTATCTTTATATAAATATCTAAAAGAAGTCATTAATTTATAAATCTGATCATTTAATTCAATTGGTAGATATAAATATAGAGGATGAGAATCATCCACTAAAATATTATGGTCTACTAGTAAATTGCTTAATGAATTGGTATCAATATTATAACTATTATTTATATCATTAAAAATTAAATACAAATTACCGTATAAATTAACATTGTATATACTTTCTAGTTTTAGTTTCATCCAAGGTATAGGTAGTAAATTCATTATATCCCTCCAAAATATAAAGAGTGTGTTTAATAGTTTATATTCTATGAAAAATATCGTATTCCTTCTTAGTATGTATACTTAGAAGTATAAAATAATTATTTCAAAAATTTAAAGATATAATAATTTTTATAGCGTATAAATAAGACCATATATTGAAAATAATAATACAGTAGAATTAATAATTAAACAAAAGATAAGGAGTGAAGTTATGAATGTAATAACTGATTTCTATCAATTTAAATATAGTAGGGATTCATATTATATAGATTTATTTATAAACACAAAAGCTCTTTTAATTATTGAACAAGCTTTAGATGAAATTTTATCTAGTTTTTATACAACTAAAGATGAGCAATGTGCATATATGAGACTTAAGGAACTATTTAAATCATCTAGAGAAGCTACAAATTCCATGTATGCAGAGGTAAGAATGAATAAATGCTATATAAAGTATATTAAGAATCTTTATTGTTATTTTGCATCTAGAATTGAATATGCGCCACTTAAAATATTAAATGAATACTTACAGGTATTTATGATTGAAGATATAGAAAACATATCAGCTTTTATTAATTTAAATGAAGATATAAAAGTAAGGGTCTTATCTAATATATAAATATTTATATAGGAAAATAAATGTAATTTTTAAAATATATAAAATATAAAAAGTTCTTACAAATTAATATAAGGGCTTTTTATGTTTTATATTATTAATAATAAATATAAAAAATTCGCTTCGCTCATGTCGCCAACGACTTCGTCCGTTGCTCAAAATCTTTTTTACGCTCAAAACCAGTTGATTGATATTACTTACATTCATAAATTATCCACATTTTTTTAATATTATAATATCCTTAAGCGTAAAAAAGCAACGTATTTTAAATAAAACTTGTATACGTTGCTGTAAAAACTAAATTTTAGAATACATGTTGACTTTCATTAAGGTCATAAACATCCATTAAAGCTTCCCCAAATCTTTGATAATGAACGATTTCTCTTTCTCCTAAGAATCTTAAAACATTTATTATATCTACATCATCAGTTAAGTTTATAAGATGATAATAAGTTGCTAAAGCTTTTTGTTCAGCAGCCATATCTTCATGTAAATCAGTTACAGGGTCTCCCATTACAGCTATATAAGCTGTTGTAAAAGGAACTCCATTTGCATCAGATAAAGAAACATATAACCAATATTAAGTAAAAACTTAATAGGTGGTTATTTTTTTATTTTACCACAAAAAGGTTGTATAGTGGAAGAACGTTAGACCTAGAGCAATGTGGACACTCGACAGGGAACACCACAAGAGCCAACTAAACGTTTGGGTAATCAATCCCAATTGCATATAGATATGACTAGTACCATATTGAAGGGCAAAGAGTAGTAACCTTGGACTACAAAAATAACAGGAGTGGGTTGGAAGTCTGATTTGAGGGCAGTATCATTTATAACGTGGCTATGGGGTCAGATGTAGCAGGTATTAAATTACTGACACAGATATTGTAATAGCTTGTACTAGTCCGTAACGTTGTATGGTCGTAACATACCTATCCTAACTAGGATAATTGAAAAGGAGAGCTACTCACAATTATCTGTGGGTAACTATGTCCAAATGGCTAAGCCTTCAAGGATAATCAGTTTAGGTTACTAGAAGTTAATAGGTCTTAGTAAAATATGAAAATTGGATATAGTTGATATATTTAATAATAAAAGAGCTAGATGATATGAAGATTGGAGATATAAGATGAAAAGTAAAAAAACAGGTATGAGTATGACAGGAACAAAGAATGTATTTATAGAAAGGAAGAAACAAGAAATAAAACCTATAGGATGTGCATGTGATAAATGTCTATATTATAATAGAGAAATATATAGATTTGGTAAGGCAACAGTAAATAGAAAGCATTGCATAAAGTTTACACTAGTAGAAGGATATAACGATAATAGGAATAATGAGAGCAATAAAAAAAGAATAAGAAATAATGAAAATAAAATATATAAACAAAAAAGAATATAATAAGTTATATAGTATATTTTTAGAAGTGTTTAATATAGACTATAGAGAATATGAACCAGATGTTATAGATAGATGTATAGTAAAAGATACAATAAAGCTCATAGATAGAATAACTACTAATGAATGTAAAAAACTATTAGGTAGAATAGGCATAAAGAAGTATAGTAACTTAAAAGAAAAAGAAGTAAAGGAGCTTTTAAAAAGTCACCTACCGAATGTAGCTCCAGAAATAGTGTTAAAGATATATAGGGAGCATCAAGTTAAATTAGATATGTTTGCTTACGAAGTTTGTGAAGTATTAAATATATCAAAATGGAGATTTAATAAAATTAAATATAACTTGAAAATATCTGGAACACAAGTTGTAAATATTAGTTGCAAACCTAAGATAGTTAATAAATATGATAGAAGGTTTATATATGAAATTAAATCATCCAGTTTAATACCAGATAGTAAAATAATTAATAACTTTATAGAAAGAATATAATTATGAAATTTACAGCATATATTAAAAAAGATAAAAAATGATAAAAATATGATATAATGTATAAGTTATTGACAAAATAATATATATTATATACATTTTTTAAATCAATTAGAGAAAGGAAGAAATGGAAGTTGTTAGTATTAAGTGAAAATATACCAAGTTTAGTAAAATACATGGGTTCAAAGACTGAAATTATTAATTATGTCGTAAGAGGATTAAATGAAGTTCATAAAGAAAATCAAGCAGTATGTGACTTATTTGCAGGTTCGAGTACACTAGCTGGAGCATTAAGAAGTAATAACATAAAGTTCATATCTAATGACATACAAATTTACTCAAGTATTTTCACGAAAACATACTTATCTCAATTTGATTGGAATGTATATCCTACAGCTGAAGATATAGTGAAAGATGCTGAGCAAATTGTAGAAAGTTGGATAAATGAATTTAACTATTATTGGGAAAAATCCAATTATGAAGTAGAATTTAATTTATCAAAATTTAATGAAGTAGAGAAATTTCAACAAGATTTAAATGAAGATGAACAATTTTATAATACTATTAAAAATAGTTCTAAAGAAGAAATATTGAGATATCACTTATTTGCCAAAGAATACTCAGGAACATATTGGAGCTTTAGACAATGTGTATGGATTGATGCATTTAGATGCATAGCAGATAAGTATTCTAATATAGAACCATTATACAATTTAATTTTATCTTGTACAATGTATGCTATGGCTTATAATTCGCAAAGTACAGGTCATTATGCACAATATAGGAAAGCTGAAAAAGATAGCTCTATGGAAGATATATTGATATATAGAAAAAAAAGTATGTCAGAGTTTTTCATTAGAAAATATAATGAGATTAAAGCAAATATGATAGATAATAATTGTAAAGTAGAAACATACTCTTTATCTTACGAAGACTGTATAAGTCAAATAGATAGTGGAACTCTAGTATATGCAGACCCACCATATTGTTCAGTCCATTATTCAAGATTTTATCACATTTTAGAAACTTTTGTTAAATATGATTATCCTAAAATTAGATATGGTGGAAGATATAGAACAGATAGACACCAGTCACCATTCTGTATATTAACAAAAGTGAGAAGTGCGTTTAAAGATATGTTCATTAATTTAAAAGATAATGATTGTGAATTAGTATTAAGTTATTCAAACAGTTCAACTTGTATGATTACTTTAGAAACTATATTATTGGACGCATATTGTATATTTAATAATATTGAACTTGATGAAGAATTATATTTAAGTAATATTAAATCATATGTTGAAAAAGAAGAACAAAGTCAAATATATAGAGATATTGAAATTGATGAAATTAATATTAATATCAATAGCTTATTAAATATCGATAACATAAACTTAAATTATGAAGTAACACTTAAATTATTTGAACACTATCATTCAACTATGGGAAGAACTGAAGAGAGAAAGAAAAATGTATTAGAAACACTAATAATAGTTAAAAAAATAAACAAGTAACTTATAGAGTAATACAAAAATGTATTACTCTATTTTTATTTATTCTTCATATAGACTATCAGATATACCAAAAGCTAATACTGGACAGCCACCAGCACCGTTAGACTGTATTCTAGGGATGAGTTTATTCATATGAGTAGTAGAAGAACCATAAGAGTCGCCCTTTCCTAAAGTCTTAAATATTTCTTGTAAGCTAGAACAACGAGTGATTATAACACCAACACTTATTGTATTTAAATCAAATAATAGTCTAAAGTTATTTAAATCCCTATCAAAAAATGGGTCTTTATTATTCCATTCAACCTCTACAGCTACATTATTTTTATAACAATCAACACCATGAGTTGGAATTGAAACTGAATTGCCATCAACGTCTATATTGACTTTGAACCATTTTTCTTCCCAGCCTAATTTATAAAACTCGGAGTCTAAAGCATTAGCAATAGGCGATTTTCTACCACCTTTTTTTATTATATCTTCTCTTTTTAATTTGAAATTACTTAGTATATTAACTATTTCATCAAATTCTTGTCTAAAATCACAATAAAGTATAGATGTAGCATAGTTCCATTCATAAATTTCATAATTTTGTCTTATATTTTCAGGTAATAAATCTATAGCCACTAAAACACCTCCTTCCATAATATACTTACATTATATTATAATATAATGTAAAATATTACAAACAATATATTACAGTAGTTAAGAGGGGAATGTCATGGAAAATAAAAAACTAATATCAGCTATTATTAGAAATGATGGAGAAAATTCAGAATATATTAAATTAATAAGTAAAGCTAATTTAAAGACTGTTAAATATTCAGATATATCTACGAAAATAGAAGTTGGTGTTGATTTAAAGAATAATAATTATGAAAAGATAAAAGATGCTAGGGGCAAAGTAGGAATTTATATATTTTACAAAGAGATTGAAGATGAAAATATAGAAATTATATATGTAGGTGAATGCCATACAATTACAAAAAAAGATAAAGAAAAAAATGTATCAAGGTGGGACTTAAAAGAGCGTATGAAACAGCATTTCATAATAAGTGATACAGGTGGAATGCTTTACAAAATATCTAGTGGAAATAAAAATGAGGCAATTACCTTAAGGAATGAATTAGTAGATAATGCGAAATTAACATATTTCTTTATTGAACAAAATGTACAAGAAATATTGTTTTTGGAAAGTTATTTAATAGCAATGTTAAAACCTAAATATAATTTTGTAGATAAATCTAAGTTAGAAAGTATAACGGAGGTAATTTAAATGAGTATAACGAATGAGGGAAAACGTCTTGGTACGTGTGCATTATGTAGAAAACAAGATATGCTAGAGAAAAGTCATATAGTTCCTAAATTTATATTTAGAAGAATAATGAAAAATTCTCCAAGTGGATTTATGAGAAATCCATATGACCCAGATGTAAGATTACAAGATGGAAGTAAAGAATATTTATTATGTGGTGATTGTGAAGATAGATTTAGTAAATTAGAAACAAAATTTGCTAATAAAGTTTTTCATCCATACAAAAATGAAAAGATTAAAGATTTTGAGTATGAAGAATGGTTAATAAGGTTTATAGTATCTGTAAATTGGAGAACATTATATCTTGATTTATTGGAGTTTCTAAAGAATGGAAATATAGATAGAGATACACTAGAAGAAATTATAAAAAATGAAGAAGTATTAAGAGAATTTTTATTAGAAAAAAGAAATGATATAGGAAATAATGAGGTTCATATGTTCTTTTTTGATGATATAAAAGAAGCAACCAATGATATTAAGAATTCTCATCCACATAGTTTTATTTTGAATAGTTCATTTGACTATGTATATACATATTCATTTGAAAAAGAAAAGGGCATTTCTATAATAGCTAATTTATCTGGAATATTTGTTTATACAATAATGAACAAATTATCAGTAGAAAGTGAAGAAAATACATTAGTAAATTTATCTGGAGGGAATTTCAAAGCTAATGAACAAAAATGTAGTCATAAAGTAGTGTTTGATACTTTTTATATGGTACAAGATGCAAATAAAGAAAAACAAAATATATCACAAACACAAGTTGATAAGATATCTAAATCACTAGAAAAAAATAAAGACAAATTAGAAAAAAGCGAAATATTTAAACATATAAAAAAAGATATAGACTTGCAAGAAAGCTAAAGATTATTTAAAAAAGTTAAAATAATTTTTAGCTTTTTTAATATTTAAATATATTTTGATAAGATGTAAATTACAACTAAATACTTTATTAATAAAATATACTATAATATAGGGATAATATTATTGATAAACTAAATGTTTATGAAAAAACATAAATAATTCTAAATTCATTAAATACCTACCTTATAAAATTTTATTTAGATTATAAACAAATTCTATCTGAATAATCCAATGTTAAATAAATTACTTCTATATATTTTTTACATTTTATATTTTAGCTGTATATAATTACTCACCGAGAGATTGATATTAAAAATTTAAATATATAGTAGCTACAAAGGAGATTTGATAAGATGAAAAAAATAGAAATACCCAAAATAGAAAATTTAAAAGTAGGGCAAGTAATAAAAAACTATAAAAAACTTTGTAATTTATTAGAAATAAAAACGAGAACAGGAGAGGCGAAACAAATACAATTAGAAAGATTAAGAAATGCTATAGATTATCATAAAGAAGGTCATAAATTTGTTATAGATAAAATAAAGGAAATAGATGAAATAGAGTTTATAGACAAAAGAGCATTAGGTAATAATTCAGAAACATCTATAGAAATAGGTGATGTAATATTACATAAACTATTAACAGAATATTGTGGTCAAGTAGTGACAATAACAAGTAATGAACTATTAGTTAGATTAATGTTAATGTCAAAAGAATATAAGAAATTTTTATATGAAACAGATGCATTTCGCTGTGAAATAGGTATAAATTATGAATACTTGAGAAAGTATAGATTAAAAATAGGTACTCAATTAAATAAAAGAATTGAAAGCGCGTTAAAAAGATTAAAGAATAGTGGTTATATATATTACAATCAAAAGATACATTTAAGATTAATAAAAGAGAATGGAGAGCATTATAATAAAGTTTTAGATGATAATAGAGATATAGAAATATTTTTAGACACTAAGTTTAAGGCACTAGATATATTAAATTGTTTAAGAGTAGAAGAGGGAAAATCAAAAATAGATGATACGAGCAAGTTGATGTTATTTAATGAATTTAAACGTTTTAGTAAAATAGTTTGTGAGTTATTATCAAAGGAGTTTGATGATAAGTGTATAACATTCTGGGAAGGTTATATAATTAATACAACTAGAATGGCTCTTAAAAGAGTTGTGGATGATAGAAAATACAATCAGAATATAGACTATATAAAAAATAATTTCTATGAACTATTAGAGAATACAACTAGAAACATTAGAGAAGAAGAAATTAAAAGATTACAATCTCTACACAAGGAAGTGTATGAAGAAGAAAGTAATGATGTAATGTGGGGAGAGCCTACGTTTTTTAGAAGTAATGACATAGAATTTGAAATAAAAAATATACTTAAATTAAGTAAAATCTTAGTAGGATAATTTTGTCGGTTAAAAGTCGTATATTTAACTATTAATGGAATATTATATATATTAATTTTAAACGACATTTTTTATTATAATAAGCAATAAAAATATCCAACACCAGCGCGTCTGGTGTTGACACGTTGCGTTTGCGATAGCAAACCAATGTGGCATAGTAGTATAAGGTAAGTAATCTTTATGAATAAGAATTTTAACATATTTATATTTTAGATATTTAATAATATTGATGTAAATATATCTGAAGTTTAAGCAAAATGAAAAACCACTTTAACTCTGGTAGGAGAAAAAGTGGCATAGAACTTGAAATAAACATCAAGTTCAAGAAATCCAAATAATTATTATGGAAACCACACTCCACATCACTAGAATGTAATCTCTTTTATATTATAGTACATAATTAATGAAAAAAATCATTTCACAAATAAAAAATATAATTTTTATAAATCAATTTGTATATACAAAGTCATTGGTACTACTATATTTGATGATGATATGATATAATATTGTAAGATATAACAGTCATTAGGGGGACAATATAGATGTTGGATGTATTTGATATAATTGATTTAGATATGGAAAGTGTAAAAGAGTATAAAAAACATATTGTATATAGATATTTTAATACAGCACATTACGATATAAAATACAAAGAAGTAATTGCATATAATAAAACTTTAGATTGTTGTGAGTTAGAGAGTTATTATCCAAACATTACTTTAAATGAACTGGATTTAGATAATAATTCTACTCATAAGTTAGACTTTATAAGGTTTAATTTTAATACAAAAGAAGATATAAAAGCATATATCAAAAAGATAAATAAGTTTATAGATGAAAACATATCATCAGACTTTTTAAATGATATATCATATATAGAAAATGAGTTTAGAGAGTATACAAATGAATTTTTAGATAGAAGTAGTAAATATATAATAGCTTTGAGTTTAAAAGAAAATAAAGATTGGGAACATATACTATATAAAAAGTATTTTGAGTTAGACAATAAGACGGAGTATCTAAAAAATTAGATACTCTATTTTGTTTATATTAATTGCTGTAGTATGATTTAAGAGCTAAACCAACAACACAAAGTATAAAACTACCTATCATAAAAGCTTTACACCAAAATATTATTTCATCCAAAGTATACAAATTAATCCATCTATAGGAGTTTAGACAGTTAAAGTAATGTATAAACCCTTAGGAGCTTATAAGAATAAATGAACACTAATAAATCCTAACTATATAAACATAAACAATATTTGAGCTTATAGAAGTAATACCGATAGCTTAAGCTGTACTTAATAGTTAGGTTATAATTAGGAACTACTACAGATACTACAATAATATAGTATTAAAACAGTATTAAAAGTGAGATGATCAAAAAAAGTATCAAAAGTTATTGACTTAATATAAAAATAGCACTACACTTAGAGTGTCAAAAGTGGCGAACCACACAATTAATACTAAAGGAGTTAATACAAATGATATACGGATATTGTAGAATAAGTACTAAAGACCAATCAATAGATAGACAAATAAGGAATATAACAGCTGAATACCCTACAGCTACAATAATAAAAGAGGTTTACACAGCTACAAAAGTAGAAGGTAGAAAAGAATTTAATAAGCTACTAAAGATAGTTACTAAAGGTGATACAATAGTATTTGATAGCGTTAGTAGAATGAGTAGAAACGCTATAGAAGGCTTTGAGCTATACGAAGAACTTTATAATAAAGGCGTAAACTTAGTATTTATAAAAGAGCCTATGATTAATACAGATACTTACAAACAAACACTTAATAAGAATATCCCTTTAATGGGAACTAAAGAAGATATACTACTTAAGGCAATAAATGAGTATCTAATGGCATTAGCTAAAGAACAAATACAAATAGCTTTTAATCAATCAGAAAAAGAAGTTAAAGACCTACAGCAAAGAACCAAAGAAGGTATGGCAACAGCCAAATTAAACGGTAAACAAATTGGACAGCCTAAAGGTGTAAAGTTAACTACAAAGAAATCTATTGAGAAAAAAGAACAAATAATCAAATACTCAAAGGATTTCAAAGGAACATTAAAAGATATTGAAGTAATGAAGCTTATTGGAGTAGCTAAGAATACTTATTATAAGTATAAAAGAGAATTAATGGAGGACTTAAGTAATGGCTAAGGAGCATATAAGGCTATTGAATGAGTTTAAAAGGATATTAATACAGATGTAGAAGTAGTAGGAGCTGTAGAGTTAGTTGGTGAGAAGTACGCTACTTATGATGGGAAAGCTATTAAGGTGACTTTAAGTGATGGTAATTGGCTTAGAGTATATCGAATTAAAAAAGGTGAATTAAATTGGTATTAGGCTATTCTAACTTATTGAATAGCTTTTATTATGCCTAAAATTAATACAATGATACAATTAATGATATAAACACAAAAGGGGTTGATAGAGTGAATAAGGAACACTTCAATAACTTAGAGATGTTGGAACAAATAGAATACATAAATAGTCAATTAGAATTCAACAGGCTAACAAAGGTTTGTACATCTATAGGAATTGATAGAGCAACCGCAAGAAAAAGGTTTAAATCCTTTGGGTATGAGATAATAGATGTATTAAAATAGATAACACTATTACTAAAGCTAATAAAAAAGCGCAAAAAAGAATAATAAGTCTAATGATATAAAGGTATTAGAGAATAGAATAAACAGCTTAGAAGTTCAAATAAAAGAATTACAAAAATAAATAGATATAATTAATAATAGATTAAATACAAATAGCATTGATACAAATGTAGTAATAGATACTACAAGTATAATACATAGTTCTATAGATAACTATGATAGTAAAGATACAGTAAATAGAAACTATAGAATATATACAGATATACATAAAGAATTAACTACATTCTGTAAGGGCATAAGCAATATAGAGTACAAGATATCATATCAAGTGCAATAAGAGAGTATTTAGATAAACATAATAAATAGCTGCAAATCTAGTATTAGTTACTACAAGTCATATCAATAGGTATGACTTTTTTTAAAATTTCTAATATATATAGGGTCGCTAAGGTACTTCATGAAAAAAATAAAAAAAATTTTAATTGAACTTTTACGTTGAAAAGTTGATTTGTATATATTTAATTTGTGATACAAAATGCAGGAGGTTAAAAGACATGGAGGTAAAATACAATTCAACAAAACAAGCGAAAGAAAATGAGATACAAGACCTTTGGAGTGTAATAGGAACAGAAAATTTAGAATCAAATAACTTTCTAGGAATACTAGGAGAGACGCAAGAACATTTGGCAATAATAGAGTTCTTATGTAGTGTAATACCTAACTTGTTGGATAGTGACATCATCCAGCTATGCTTATTATCTAATCTAATAGTTGAATACAACTATCTAAATAGCCAAATGGAAGGCTTAAAAGATGATTTGCAGATGTATATTAGAACAATGAAAATCAAAAATGAAGTTGCGACTAAGATTGATAGCATATGCAGAAATTATGGACTAACACCATCTACTAGAGCAAAAGTTACACCAATATTTAAGGAGGATGAGTAAATGGTTGTTATAAAAAAAGCTAAGAGAAATAGAAGCGGTAAGCAAGATAAATTTAAAGACGACCCTTTAATTCAGCTTATGAAAAGTGTAGGAATTGAATTTGATGAGGACGGTCGTGTAACACATAATCCTTTAACTTATAGCTATAAAGATAGAAAAGAAGGAAATTAATAAATGAAAAAATTTATAAGAAAAGTAATCTAAAATTTTACACTTGCTATTACGAGTGTCTATAATTACTTATCTTAAGCATACAAAACATATGAACTAATAGACAAAACATAAAAGGTATTAGAGTAATTCTAATACCTAAAAAATATTAGAAAGGTGACACAAATGAATTTAGAAAACTTAACAGAAAAAGAAATAACACATTTAAAGGATATGTCTAAATTTTGTTACTCTAATGAGAGTAATTTTAGGATGAGAGTAAGTATTAGGCTAGTTGGTCGAATACTAGATGTAGCATTAAATACTCATTGGGATGATAGCATATCAGTAAAAGAGTATAAAGAGTACGCAAGTAAATTAATAGGCTTATGGTTTCCTCATTGGGATGATGAGAGAGTTCTTGAAGAAGTTAATAACATAAGAACTAAGAATACCATAAATATCAATAGATTAGTTAAAGAAATGTATTACTTAAATAATGTATTAAATAAATAAAGCTGGAGTAATCCAGCTTTTTTATTACAAGGTCGGTAACTCGATCCATTTTTAGAATTCAAAATATAGGAGGTAAAACCAATGATAAAAGACCAATTAATAAAAGCAAGGTGCACAGTAGAACAAAAACAATATATAGAAAAATTCATGTACAAAAATAAGTGCAGAAGTCTATTAGAAGCCATTAGGGCTATTATAAATAATCATATGATATTTAACCCAATGTTACCTGCTGGAGGTGCTAAGGATGGAGAATAAATCATTAGTATATCTTAGAGAAATTGACTTCACAGATTTAAGCTATTATAAAAGTAAAAAATATGGTATTTCGAGGGCTATATATCAATATATAGGTTCAACAGATGAAACGATAGGAACTAGAACTTCAAAATGGTGTAATAAGAATATATCAAGAAATAATAAAATAGGTCAATTATTAAGGGTATTAATGAAGATGTATAAGTTCGAAAACATTAGACAACTTAACAGATACTTAGTAGAACATACAAGAATATTAAAAGAGTATGACACTATAGAACAAGCTAAAAAATTAGAAAGTACTTTGATTACTATTAATATGTGTGAAGATGAAAAGTATGAATGGATTATATGTCTAAATAAAAGAGATGCAGAAGTAAACATAAAAGAAGCTAAAGAACTTATAACAAGTCTAGAGAATAAATATGTTATATCAAAACTTAAAGAAAAACTTGAAAAAGAAGCTCAAAAAAACTAAATAAAATTATTCTTTTATTTTAAGGCTGCAGGTGTTGGAATAAATACTTTTCAACACCTATTTTTAATATTTTTTACATTTTGTAGCTATCTTGTATATAATTCATTGAACACTAAAAAAGACAGTTTTAGAATGTAAAAGATAGCAAAAGTAGTGGACATACACATAAGCTATAGAGCTTTCATATTTTACATTAAGACCATAATAGGAGATTGATTGGATATGAAAAAAGTTAAAATAGAAGATATGAAGGTAGAAATAAGATATACTAATAAAATGGTTGATAAAGATAAATTATATGATATATTTACAGGTATAATAAAAAGAATTGAAACAGAAGAAAAAAAAGAAGGTGGAGTATATGAGAAAAAAGACAGTTGTGCTAACTAGATTTAGTTCAATAATGCAAGATAATATATCACAAAAAACAGCTATTGATAAGTATATAAATGATAATAGACTTATAGTAGACGAATGGATAGAAGAAGATGCTGTATCTGGATTTAAAACTAGACTAGAAGATAGAAAAGGATTGATGATAATAAAGGATATGGCTTTAAATGAAGAACTAGATACATTAATAATATTTAATTCTGACAGAATAGGTCGTAGGATGGAAATGGTAGGTTTTATGTCTTTAATGACAGAATGTAAAGTAAAGGTCATATCAGTAACAGAAGGTGTCCTAAATGGTGGTTGTGATACAGATGATTTATTAAATAGTATTAGGTTCTGGACAGCACAACAAGAAAGTAGAAAAACATCAAAAAGAGTTAAAAATGGTAAATTAGCAAAAATAAAACAAGATGGGTATGCAGGAGGGACTCCGAACTATGGATATAGAGTAGTTGATAAGAAACTTGAAATAAACGAAGAAGAGAGTAAGATAGTTATAATGTTATTTGAAGAATATGTAATAGGCGGAATACCTAAAATAATAAAAATTATAGAAAAAAATAAAATTACTAAACGTGGTGAACAGTTTAATAGGCAAAAGATACTTAAATTACTTCATAACCCAATATACATAGGTAAAAAACAATATCAAGGTGAACTTATAGATATGCCACAATTGAGAATAGTTAGTGATGAACTATTTTATAAAGTTCAAGACATCATGCAGAATAGAAGAACTAAAGGAACTACTAAATATGTAAATAAAACGGATGCACTTCTAGAAAGTATATTATGGCATCAATGCGAAGATGGAGAGATAAGAAAAGTACATGTGGACTATGTAAAACTTAAAAATGGGGATAAAAGACCATATTATAGATGTAAACATTGCAAAGATGTAAAAGCAAAGATAACGAAGAACTATAACAGTAATAAAATAGAGCCACTAGTAATTAATGATATAAAATCAATTATGGGTAATACAGATATTGAAACACTAGAAAAGAGATATAACAAAGAAATAAATGATAGTATAAAAGGTATAAATGATACCATAGATATAATTCAAAGAAATATAGAAAAGAAAAATAAGGATATAGAAAAAGCTATAAAACAAATAGAAAATATAATTCTAGGTGAGAGTAATTTAGATATAGAAATAGTAAATGGATTAATACAAAAATTGAAAGATGAAAAACAAGGACTAGAAGAAGTTTTAAATATAAATATAGATGAATTAAACAAATTAAAGAATAAAACATCAAAAGCAATTTACTTACTACAGAAGTATAAAAATTTTGATGATATATATGATAAATCTAACGATTTGGAAAAGAAAAATATATTACAAGAATTAATTGATAAGATTATAATTAGCCATGATAAAATATATATAGATTTTAATATATACTGATGTATGAATATATTGACTTTATATAATAAATTTGATAACATATATCTAAATTAAAAATTGGGTATATGTTATCTTAACTTCAGAAGGATATATACCAAATCCATTTTGAGCATAATTTGTACCAAGTCCAGCAGCCTTTAATTGTTCAGGAGTAGCATCTGCTGTTAATTGATAAACCATACTAGCAATCATTTCAACATGAGCTAGTTCCTCAGTTCCTATATCAGTTAAAAGAGCTCTAGTTTTACCAGTAGGCATAGTATACCTTTGACTTAAATATCTAAGTGAAGCTGCCAATTCCCCGTTAGGTCCACCAAATTGAGTTATTAAATACTTAGCCATTTTTAAATCCATATTTTTTATGTTTACAGGATGTTGTAAAGTTTTTTGATATACCCACATAAAATTTTAATCCTCCCCTATATTTTAATATTAACAGTTAAATTCTCTATCCCAAGGCCATGGTTGATCAATCCATTGCCAAGGACATCCACTTTTACCATAGCCAAAATTAGTTAAAGGTCCATATTTACATTCATAATTACGTATAGCTTCATTTAATTGTTTTGAAAAAGAGTTGTACATATTTACAGCATTTGCATCATCTGGATGAGTATCTAAATATAAATTTAAATCTACGCAAGCAAAACTTAATTCTTGGATTTTTAATATTATTTCATATCTATTTAATTGAGCCATTATCTTTTACCCCCACGTAATTTTTTAGGTGTAGAATATAATTCTTTATTGTACATTAGTGAATCCATCAAATATAATTCAGGAAATAAAGTTCCTTTGTTTAGTGCAGCAGAAAGCGAATACATCTTTGTAAATGTTTGATCATTTACATAAGGTCTAGCAAGTTCGCAACCGCAATTTTTAGATATACCTCTTTTTTTATCCTCCATTAAAATTCCTCCCAGTAAAAATTTAGATAATAAATATCTAATAATATAGTATTCGTACAAGCAAATTTGGTTACTTGAATAACTTAAATATTATTAATGATTTTTAATAAATATGTTAAATAAAAGTATTTAATTTGTGTATTACTTGAATTCATAATAGATTTTATGATAAAATAATTTGCATGTTCACATAAGGATGAGGTGATAAAATGAGCGAATTAGCAGGAAAAGGCTGTGAAATTATAGTTCCTTTTGATGAAAGACAGCCATTAAAGGATATAGAAAGAAGTATAATAAAGAAATATAGAAAACATTTATGGTCTAAATTTATAAAAGCTATAAGAGATTATAATCTAGTAGAAGAAGGTGACAAAATAGCAGTTGCCATATCTGGTGGAAAAGATAGTTTACTTATGGCTAAAATGTTCCAAGAATTAAAAAGACATGGACAAGTTAACTTTGAAGTTGAATTTATAGCTATGGATCCAGGATATCATAAAGATATAAAGCAACTACTTATAGATAACTGTGAATACTTAGATATTCCAATACATTTATTTGATTCTAGAATCTTTGAAATAGCAGATGAAATAGCTAAAGATTATCCTTGCTATATGTGTGCTAGAATGAGAAGAGGAGCATTATACTCAAAGGCAGAAGAGTTAGGGTGTAATAAGCTTGCACTTGGACATCATTATGATGATGTTATAGAAACTACTATGTTAAACTTATTATGTGCAGGAAACTTTAAAACAATGTTACCAAAATTAAATTCAACAAATTTTGATGGAATACAAATAATAAGACCTCTTTACTATATAAGAGAAGAACATATAGTTAGGTTTATACAAAATAGTGGTATATGGCCATTAAACTGTGCATGTATGGTTGCAGCGAAAAAGACTGGAAATAAAAGATATGAAATAAAAGATCTTATAAAAAGTTTAGGTGAAAACTTTAAAGATGTTGAAAAATCTATATTTAAGGCAGCTGAAAATGTTAATATAGATTCTGTTTTAGGCTGGCAACAAGATGGAGTTAAACATTCATTCTTAGAAAATTATGAAAAATAATAATATAAAATGAAAACACTGGTACTATATCAGTGTTTTTATTTTATATTATTATTTTAAATTATCAATAAAAATAATTATAGAAAATGGTAAAATATATTTATAGCTAGATAAATAGGGGTGATTTATTTGAAAAAAATATATATAGATTTTGAAATGAATATGGCAAATACAAAAACAAAAAAGGATATGCTAGATGCGGATATAATAGCTATAGGAGCAATAAAGTATGATACAGACACTGGTGAAATTGAAAAATTTAAATCTTTAGTAAAACCAATAACTAATTTAAATATATTTCCACATATACAAGAACTTACAAATATAAGCCAAGAGGATATATCAAAGGCTCCTTCTTATGAAACTGTTATGAGGAAATTTAAAAAATGGTTGGGAAAAATTTATCAAATAGAAGGAATTTATACATTTGGGAACTTAGATTTAATGTGCTTTAACAATACAGATAAAAAAAGTTCGAATAAATATAATCATCCTAGATTTGTAAATAATATAAAAAACTTATTTGTAGATATAAAAGATAAATATATAAATTACGGAATAAGATGTATTAATTATGTATCACTTAAAAATTTATTAGATTGCGCAAATGTTGAATTTTATGGAGATGCACATGACCCTTTATATGATGCATATAATTTATTTATATTAGATAAAACACTAGAAAATAGTGAAGAAACTAGGAATATATTAACGATAAAAGATATTGTAAGGCAACCATTTACAGTTATAAATGAAAATTTAGAATACATATTTGAAGAATATAGAATAAATTTATATGGAAATAATAGTGATGAAATACATAAGGATATATCTATAGAAATATTAAAAACTATTCGTATATATATAGAATCTATAAAACAGATTGATATATATAATATAGAAATATTAAGAGATATAAATAGAAAATTAGAAGTTATTAATAATCTGAAAGACTTAAAAGTAGGATATTTTTTCTTATTAGAAAATCTTTATTTTGATATGAAGGATTTATTCGACGATTTGATGCTATATAAGGTTACAACTACAGAGTATAAAGAAGAAATTGAAAATATAATATTATTATTTAATGAAGATTTATTATATGAAGGTATAGATTTTGAATATATTTTAGAAGAAAGCTGTTGATAAAATATTTTATTAATAGCTTTTTATGTATAGGTAAGTTATAGCATGAAAAGTTTTATGTATAGCCTATGAATATAAGTAATATCAATAATTTTATAAACGTAAAAATGATGTTTTAAAATGCTTAGCTCACGCAGTAGGTCAAGCAATGTATGTGTCTGTAGGGTGAGCAAAATACTTTACAGACATGTTGCTCAAGGGAAGTGAATTTTTATAAGTATAATAAATAAATCTAAAAAATATAAATTAATATATCTTAATTTAATAAAAGGAGATTATACTCAATATGGACGAGATAAAGGTGTATTTTTTTACTATATTTAAGGTTTTTCTATTATTATCTTCTATATTTATAATATTTACAGTTATAAAATATTCAAGAACTAAAAGTAAAAATAAGAGAAATAATAGTTTAAGTATGAGAGGTAGTAGCAAAATACTTAAACAGACTGAAAATGAAAATAAAGATAATTCATATAAAGTTGTAGATAAATCTTTGACTAATGAGAAAGTTTATAAATATGATAATGGAGACTTGTATAAAGGAGAATTCATAAATGGTAAAAGACAGGGTTTTGGTGTTTGTATATTTGCAAATAAAGAAAGATACGAAGGTATATGGAAAAATGATTTAATGCATAGCATAGGTAAATATACTTATAACAATGGATGTACATATAGTGGAGATTTTAGAAATGGAGTAGCTGAGGGAATAGGAACTTACACATACAAAAATAATGACATATATAAGGGTCATTTTATTAACAATAAAAAAGAAGGTAAGGGTGTATTATATTATAAAGATGGAAGCAAGTATATAGGTATGTGGAAAGATAATTTAAAATTTGGAGATGGTAAATTAATAAAAGCAAATGGAGATAAATATATAGGAGAATTCTTAAATGATAAAATTAATGGAAGGGGTGAATATATTTATTCAAATGGAGATAAATATATAGGGGAATTTAAAGACAATGTATTTCATGGACATGGGTGCTATATAAATACTAGTGGTGATACATATGAAGGTGAATATAGATATGGTTTAAAAAAAGGATATGGAATATTAAAGTCTATAGATAATATTGTATATGAAGGTGAGTTTAAGGATGATTTATTTGAAGGTAATGGAAGATATAGATATAAAAATGAAGGAATATATGAAGGTGATTTTAAAAGAGGAAAGCGCCATGGCATAGGTACATATGTATGTAGTCTATATAAATATATTGGTGAATGGAAAAATGATAAAAAAGGAAAGGTAGGAACTTACTACTTAAACTCTAAAGTTGTAATTGATGTAGTAATTGAAGGTAATATATTAAATGGTGTATATAAAGCTAATGGTAAAGAAAAGTACATAAATGATATAGATTTAAATATTATAGAAGAAAAAGAAATGCTAGAAAATATAGAAAAATATTTAAATGATAATATTAATCACCATAATCACTCTAAAAATATATAATTTAATATACAATATTTTGGAGTGATATTAATGAAAACAGAAATTTTAGATTTAGATGTAAAGCTAATACCTTTTACAATAAATAAAGAGTTTAGAGGCATAGGAACAAAATCCATCTATGGAGTAGAAATGATAAAGGCAAAAAGTATATGGCAAGAGTCACAAAAAGGTGCTGGAGTTAAAATTGCAGTGATAGATTCTGGGTGTGATATAAATCATGAAAGCCTAAAAAATAATATAATAGGTGTAAAAAATTTTACAGATGAAGATAAAAAAAATCCTAATATAGTGATTGATAGAGTTGGACATGGAACTCATGTAATAGGTACTATATGCGCAAATGGAAGTAATATAACAGGTGTGGCTCCAGATGCGCAAATTTACGTTTTAAAGGCTATAAATAGAACTGGAACAGGTAAGTTAAATTGGGTAATAAATGCTATAAAATATGCAGTAGAGCAAAAGGTAGATATAATATCTATGTCACTTGGGTTATCAGAAAATAGTCCTAAACTAGAAAAGGTAATAAAAGAAGCAGTTAATAGTAATATATTAGTGGTTTGTGCAGCAGGTAATGAAGGCGATGGAGATGCTGATAGTTTTGAATATTCATATCCAGCAGCTTATCCAGATGTAATATCTGTTGGAGCTGTTGATAAAAAAGGTGTACCTGCTAAGTTTTCTAACTCTAATACAGCTATAGATGTTGTTGCACCTGGAGTTGATATACTTTCGACTTATCCTAATAATCGATTTGCTGTTTTGAGTGGAACTAGTATGGCAGCGCCTCATGTTACAGGAAGCTTAGCTTTATTAAAAAATTGGTCTAAAAATGAATTTCAAAGAAATTTAACACAAGAAGAATTATATGCACAATTGATAAAGCACACAAGAGTGCTGGAATATCCTAGAACTGTACAGGGAAATGGACTAGTATATTTAAAGGATGAAAAAAATATGAAAAAATTTAAATATTAATAAAGGGGCTATTTCATATATAATTTACCTTAATATGAAATAGCTTTTTAGTTTTGAATAGAATTAATATAAAATAAAAATAAACGACAAAATGCTACAAAACTGTTACAAAAATGATACTTATAATATATAATAGATGATGTGCATAAATTTAGTGTAAAAAAAAGGATATATGGAGTGATAAAATTGATTAAATTTACCAACGTAGAAAAAGTATATTCTGATAGAAACAAATCCCTTGATAATATAAATTTAGGAATAAGCCAAGGTGAATTTATATTTTTAGTGGGACATTCTGGTGCAGGAAAATCTACACTACTTAAAATTTTAACACGAGAAGAAAAAGTTTCATCAGGAAGGGTGTCAGTACTAGGACAAGATTTAAGTAAGATTAAACATAGAAAAATTCATGAGTATAGACGTAATTTAGGTGTAGTATTTCAAGATTTTAGGATTTTAAGAGATAAGACTGTATATGAAAATGTTGAAATTGCAATGAGAGCAGTTGGAGCCAATTCAAAAACTATAAAACCAAGTGTAATGTCAGTTTTAGAGAAGGTTAAAATAGCAGATAAGTATAATAAATATCCAGATGAATTGTCTGGTGGAGAACTTCAAAGGGTGGCTATAGCAAGAGCTATAGTAAATAAACCATCAATAATTATAGCAGACGAATGTACTGGTAACTTAGATATAGAAAACTCTATAAGTATATTAGAAATATTAAATGATATAAACAAAGAAGGTGTTACTATTATAATGGCAACACATGATAATGAAATTATAAATTTATTTCCTAAAAGAGTTATTCAATTAGAAAAAGGAAAAATAATAAGAGACACGAAGAGGGAAATGTATGAAGCTACTGTCTAATTTTTTATATAGTGTAAAACAAGGTATAAAAGGAATCTTTACAAATAAAACTATGAGTTTTATATCTATAATTTCTGTTAGTGCATCGTTAATAATATTAGGTATAATAACTAGTATTGTATTAAATACAAATCAATTCATAAAAACAACAAAATATGAAATAAATGAAATAAGAGTATCTATTCAACCTAACTTAGATGGAACTAGTATAGAGAATCTTAAAGATAAATTAAGCAATATAGAAGGAATAAAAAGTGTAGAGTTTAAAGACAAAGAAACCATGTTAAATGACATGAAAAGTAGCTGGGGAGAAGATGCCTATTTATTAGAAGAGGTAGAAAATCCTTTAGATGATTGCTACATCGTTACATTAGAAAATTCAAAAGATATAAAAGCAGTGTCAAGTAAAATATCTACTTTAGATAATGTTAAAAATGTAGAATATAATGAAGATGTAATAGAAAACTTTGTTAAAATATCAAACTCTATTAGAAACTTTGGTGCAGTACTTATTATATTTTTAATATTAATATGCTTAGTTATAATATCAAATACTATAAAAGCTATAGTGTACAGCAAGAAAGAAGAAATTGAAATAATAAAGTATGTAGGTGGAAGTGATAACTTTATAAGAATGCCATTTATAGTTGAAGGTTTTACTATAGGATTTATAGGATCTACTATAGCGTTATTCATATGTATATATATGTATGAATACATATTAGAAAATATAAATAATGCAATTAACTTTATGAATAATAACATGATGATTCCAGTTTCAGAAATAGCAATATTTTTAGCATTTGTTTTATTTATAACAGGAATTACCATTGGAGTACTAGGTAGTATTATATCTGTAAAAAGACATTTAAAAGTATAAGATTTAGGGGGGAGAATTAGTGAGGAAAGTAATAACTACGATAACATTATGTAGTATAATATTTAGTACAAGTATTGTTTATGGTCAAAATAAACAAGTAGATTTAGAAAAAAAACTAACTGAAAATAGGAATAGTCAATTACGATTAGATGAACAAATAATAGAATTAAATTCTAAAATAATTGAAGTTGAAGAAAAAATATTATCTACTAATGAAGAAATAAGCAAACTTGATTTGCAGATAAATGAGATAAAATCTGAAATAAATGAATTAGAAAATAATATACAAAATAATAAAGATAAATTATCTAAAAGAATAAAAGTAATAAATAGCAATTATTCTATGAGCTATATAAAGATTTTATTAAATAGTTCATCAATATCTGACTTTTTTAATAATGTATATATAGTAAAGCAAATTGTAAAACAAGATAAAGAAGTTTTAACAGAACTTGATGAAAATAAACAAGAAATAGAAGATAAAAAGAGCCAAATAGAAAATAAAAAGGTTGAGCAAGAAGAGTTAAAATTATTATTAGAAATAGATAATGAATCTTTAAATAATGATAAAATAGAACTAGAAAAATTAAAATCTGAATTAGAAAAAGAAGAAAATGAATTAGAATCAGAAATAGAAAAAATAGCAGCGCAAAGTGTTGTCAATGGAGAAGGACAAGTTATATCTAGTGGTTCTTGGCCAGTGCCAGGGCATTCTAGAATAAGCTCTCCATATGGATATAGAATACATCCAATTTTTAATACTAAAAAGATGCATACTGGAATAGATATACCAGCACCAACAGGAACACCTGCAGTAGCTATAGACTCAGGAAAAGTTATATTTTCAGGGACTAAAGGAGGATATGGTAACACTGTTATGATACAGCATGATGATGGAAAAGTAACTCTTTATGGGCATAATAGTAAATTAGCAGTGTCAGTAGGGCAAAGAGTAGAAAAAGGGCAAGTAGTATCTAAAATAGGTTCTACAGGTAACTCAACTGGTCCGCATCTTCATTTTGAAGTAAGAATAAACGGAAAGCATGTAAATCCAGTTCCGTATATAAAATAAGTATTAAAAAATAAGTACCTTATATATTATAATATTATAGGTACTTATTTTTTGCGTATAAAGAAATTATATCATAACTATATTTGTGGATATAGTAGTCGAACTTAAAAAAAGTTCGTAAATAGATTCTTCAAGGCTCTTGTTATTTTTAGTTATTTTTTTCAAATTTTTCTTTAATGTTGCCCAATACTTTTCTATAGGATTTAAATTTGGAGAATATGGTGGTAAAAATATTAGTTTTAGATTTTTATTAGCATTTTTACATAATTCGTATAATCTACTCTTACAATGAAATGTTGCATTATCCATTACAATAGCTTTATTTTTTTCTACTTCATTTAAAAACATTTCTTTAAACCATTTTTCGAAAAACTTACTATCCATTATTTTATCGTACACTAAAGGAGAGATAATCTTATCTCCACATTTTCCTGCTACTATATTTGTTCTTTTGTATTTTTTACCTGGTATTTTATCGTAAACTTTTTTACCTCTTATAGCTCTTGCATATTCTCTATAAATATAACCTTGTATTCCTGTTTCATCAATATATACTATATCTTCTTCGCTAAAGTTTTTTATCTCATTTAAATATTTATTTACTTTTTCCTTACATTGTTCTTTGTATGAAGTTGTCTTTTTTTTCGTGTTATATTTAATTTCTTTAATGCTTTTCTTATTGCACACTCACTACAATTAAACTCCTCTGCAATCTCAACTAAATATGCATCTGGATGTTTTTCTATATATTTAATTAACTTTTCTGGATAAATCTTTTTTGGTTTTCTAACCTGTATTTTTACTTCACCTAATTTACCTTCCTTTTCTTTATTTATCCACCTAGTTAGTGTTGTTTCAGATATTTTAAATACTTTACAAGTTTCTTTGTAAGTATGGCCTTCTCTTTGGTATTCTACTGCTCTTTGTTTAAACTTTATATCATAACTCATATTATATTTGTTAGCTTATTTAATAATTTTCATACCTTTATTATTAAGTTCGTTTACTATAAAACCTTTAACAAAGCAACTTTTACATGAATAGTTATAGTAATAAGACAAGTCAACTGAATTTATTTCTTTGAAGACATTTTCTTTTTCTTCACTTTGACAGGATAATAATTTTATTATAAGTTTTATACATTTTAAGTAACCACAATTATAAGATTCTGTTAGTTCGAAACCATCAGTAAATATGTTCTCTGTTTTATTTGTAAATATAATTTTTATAGATTGATTTTGACAAGTATTTAACTCGCAAATACAGTTAAATAGTTCTGATCTCATGTTCATATTTACCTCCTATCAAAACGTTTGTTCTGAATATAGGTTCTCCTAGTTATAAATAAAAAAACAGGTAAATATTGCACTATTTGTTTCGTTTAGGAATTTTAATTCCGTTAATTTGTAAAAAGATAAATAAATTTAGACTATGTTTTAAATTAGTGTTGAAAGTGATAAAATATAATTAACTTGGTAATTGTTATATATTACCAAATATATAACGATAAAATCATAAAGTTAGGGTGTATGCATATGGATTTTTTTATAAATATAGGTCTTGTAGGCATAGCATTTATATTTTTAGGTAAATTAACAAATAAAGAAAATAAAAATATACAAGAATTTAATAATTTACAATTTCTAAATAAACTTATTTGTTATATGGAATCAGAATTATTCGCAAAAATACACCTAAAGTACGGATTACAATTATTGATTTGCGGTATAATTAGTGTTTTCTATTAAGGTAAGATGTTCATAAAATTAATATATTACAAAATAATTTATATAAAAATAGCTAGACAATTGAGACTCCAATATGTCTAGCTATTTTATTATTTGTCACACAATTGTCTAACAAAGTCTTATACTTTAATAAAAGGTTGAAGAATGATAAAAAAATGTGTTATTTGCTGTTATTTGGGTATATTGTATAAATAATAATCAATATTATATAAAATTTAATAGAAAATTTTGCTTACTTTTACTATATCTATAAATATTAAAAAAAATATACAAATTTTTTAAGAATATTATTTACAAAAACAAAAAACATATATATAATAATTAACTGTAATTGAAAATGATTATTAGATTAAATAGAGAAAGGGTAATATTATGAAATTAAAAAAGTTATGTTCGGCAGTGGTTGCTTGTGCAGTCTTAATGACAGGATGTTCAGCGACAACAACAGAAGAAAGTAAAAATGATATTCAAAATACATCAGGAAAATATCCAATAAAAATACAACATGCATACGGTGAAACTGTAATTGAAAGTGAGCCAAAAAATATTGCTACAATATCTTGGGGGAATCATGATGTTCCTTTAGCATTAGGAGTAGTTCCAGTAGGAGTTTCTAAAGCTAACTACGGAAAAAGTGATGAAAATGGATTATTACCATGGACAGCACAAAAATATAAAGAATTAGGTGTTGAAAAGCCAGTTGTTTACGATGATATAGATGGATTAGATTATGAAGCTATAAGTGATTCAAATCCAGATGTTATATTAGCAGCTTATTCAGGAATAACTCAAGAAGAGTATGACTTATTAAGCCAAATAGCTCCAGTAGTAGCATATCCAAAAAATGCTTGGCAAACATTATGGAGAGAACAAATAACTATGGATGCAACTGCAATGGGTAAACAAGCTGAAGGTGAAAAATTAGTAAAAGATTTAGATGCATTAATAAAAGAAAAGACTGCTAATTACACAGACTTAAAAGGTAAAACTGCAGTATTCTGTTACTTTAACCCAGCTGATTTAGGTAAGTTTTACATATATCTACCAACAGATCCTCGTGCAGCATACTTAACTGACTTAGGATTATCTTTCCCAGAAAGTATATCTAAGTTAGGAGCAGATAGCTTCTCAATAGAAATAAGTGCTGAAAACATAGATGTATTAAAAGATGCTGATATATTAGTCGCTTATGGAAATGATGATTTATTAAAAGCATTACAATCAGATGCTTTATTAGGAACTGTTCCTGCAGTTAAAAATGGTGCAGTAGCACTTATAGAAGATGGTTCAGTATTATCTGCATCTTGTACACCTAGTGCATTATCAATACCTGCAACAATAGATGAATACTTAGAAATATTAGGAGCGGCTGCATCTAAGGTTAAATAATTAGATAAGTAGCGTATAATTAAAGAAAATGAAACTATCAAAATCAAAATCAACAGTAATATATTTACTTAGTTTTATTTTGCTAGGAATGTGTATCTTGGCCTCACTTGCATGGGGGTCAAGATATATTCATTTTAGCGAAGTAATTAATTCTTTAACACAAAGTAAAGATATGTCTTTTAATGCATTAGTAGTTCGTGAGCGTATACCAAGAACGGTATTTAGTCTTATTGCAGGGGCATCTCTTGGAGTATCAGGAGCACTTATGCAGTCAATTACTCGTAATCCTATAGCTGACCCTAGTATTTTAGGTGTAAATACAGGAGCATCTTTATTTGTAGTAATAGGGATTACATTTTTTAATTTAAGCACAGCTAATGGATATATTTGGTTTGCACTTGTTGGAGCAGCTATTACAGCTATTTGTGTATATGGTATAGCATCTATTGGTGCTGGAGGTATTACACCTATAAAACTTGCTTTAGCAGGTTCAGCAGTTAGTGCAATCTTATCATCTTTAGTTAGTTTAATAATACTTCCACGTGCAGATGTTATGGATGCATATAGATTTTGGCAAGTAGGAAGTTTAAGTGGAGCAACATGGGAAAGTATTAAAGCTGTACTTCCATTTCTGATTGTAGGATTTGTTATAAGTATAGTATCAACACCAGCATTAAATGCACTATCTTTAGGTGATGAATTAGCTACTGGTCTTGGTGTAAATACAGGATTAGTTAGAATTTTATGTGCAATAGCAGGTGTTATATTATGTGGTGCAACTACAGCAATAGCAGGTCCTATTGGGTTTGTAGGTTTAATGATACCACACACTATACGTCTTATTTTTGGTTCAGATATGAAAAATTTAATTCCTATGTCGGCAATTGGAGGAGCAATTATTTTAACTATTTCAGATGTTATAGGTAGAATAATTGGTAGCCCAAGTGAGCTTGAAGTTGGAATTATTACAGCATTTTTAGGAGCACCAATACTTATTATGATAGCAAGGAAAGCGAAGGTGAAAAGTATATGATAAAAAGTAAGAATAGTATAATTACACAAGGTTATAAACAAAGAAAGAATCGTTTAATAGGTGTTACTATTTTACTTGCAGCATTAACTTTATGCCTTTGCACTATGATGCTTATATATGGAAATACTAAGTATCCACTAGATGTAGTTATAAAAGTACTAAGTGGAGAAAATGTAAAAGGTGCAACTTTTGCAATAGAAACACTTCGTTTACCAAGAATGCTTTGTGCTTTATTAGTTGGTATGGCTTTTGGTATTGCAGGAAACACATTCCAAACAATGCTTAGAAATCCATTAGCAAGTCCAGATATTATAGGTGTTACATCAGGCTCAAGTGTGGCAGCAGTTTTCTGTATACTAATGCTTGGTATGAGTGGTCCTAGTGTATCTATTATAGCCGTTATATCAGGACTTATAATAGCAGCACTTATATACTTATTATCTAATGATGTAAGTTTTTCAGGAAGTAGATTAATACTTATTGGAATTGGTATACAGGCTATGTTACAAGCTGTAATATCCTTTTTATTATTAAAAGCAACACAATATGATGTTTCTGGTGCACTTAGATGGTTAAGTGGTAGTTTAAACGGAATGACAATGAAAAGTGTACCAAGCTTATTTGTAGTAGTAGTTGTATTTGGAACTATTATTGTATTACTAACAAAATACCTTCAAGTTTTAGAACTTGGAGATGAATTTGCAACTACTCTTGGAATTAGAGTAAATTTAGTAAGAGTTATATTAGTTTTAAGTGCAGTATTTTTAATTGCTTTTGCAACTGCAACAACAGGTCCAATTGCCTTTGTTGCATTCTTAGCAGGACCGATAGCATCAAAGCTTGTAGGGAAAGGTTCGCCAAATGTAATACCTTCAGCTTTAGTTGGAGCTTTATTAGTACTTGCATCTGATATGATTGGACAATTTGTCTTTAGTACAAGATTCCCTGTAGGTGTTATAACAGGAATACTAGGAGCACCGTATATGCTATTTTTATTAATATGTGTAAATAAGAGAGGGGAAGTATAATGAATAATAATCAACACTCATTTGAGGGAAAAAATATAGTAACAGGCTATGATAAAAAGATTATAATTGATGGCGTAGATATAACTATTCCAAGCAATAAAATCAGTGTTATTATAGGTTCAAATGGATGTGGAAAGTCAACTTTACTAAAAACACTTGCTAGGTTAATTAAGCCAATTTCAGGTGATATTGTTATTGACGGTAAGAAAGTTACTTCAATGCCATCAAAACAATTAGCTAAGGTTTTAGGACTACTTCCTCAATCACCAGTAGTTCCAGAAGGTATAACAGTTTGGGATTTAGTATCAAGAGGTAGATTTCCATATCAAACAATGTTAAAAAGTATGAGTAAAGAAGACTTTGAAGCAGTAGAAGAAGCACTTGAAATAATGGGAATAACAGACCTTGCAAATAGATGTGTAGATGAGTTATCTGGTGGTCAACGTCAAAGAGTTTGGATTGCCATGGCACTTGCTCAACAAACAGATATACTTCTTTTAGATGAGCCAACTACATATCTTGATATAGCTTATCAAGTAGAAATTCTAGATTTATTAACGGACTTAAATCGTAGAAGAAATACAACTATTGTAATGGTACTTCATGATATAAATTTATCTGCTAGATATGCAGATTATATATTTGCTCTTCGTAAAGGTAAATTAATTAAACAAGGTTCTCCTGATGAAGTTATAACATCAGAACTTATTGATACTGTATTTGGATTAGACTGTGAAGTTATAAAAGATCCAGTATCAAATTCACCATTTATAATACCAAAAGGAAGACATTATGTTAATGTATAAGATAAAAAAGATATTATACTAAATTTAGTGTAATATCTTTTTTAAATTCTATCATGTTTAACTTAGAACATGATAAGTTAGGAGAAATATATGACAAGTAAGATAGAGACAACAAATGAATTAAGAGATGATAAAGTATTAAGACTAGTTATAAAGTACTCAATACCAGCTATACTAGCTATGATGGTAACATCTTTATACAATACAGTTGATAGGGCTTTTATAGGTTCTATGAAAGATGTAGGTGCTTTAGCTATATCAGGGCTTGGAGTTACTATGCCATTTATGACAATACTAGGAGCATTTTGTGTTGGACTTGCAGTTGGAGGAAGCACTAATATAGCTATAAAACTAGGAGAAGGTAACAAAGAAGAAGCAGAAAAAGCCTTAGGTAATACCTTTGCTATAGAGCTATTTGTAGGTATAGCAATGATGATTATATCAGCATTTTTCTTAGAGGATATATTATACTTCTTCGGAGCTAGTAGCGATACTATAAAGTATTCAATGGATTATATGAGTGTAATAATGTGCGGTGCATGGTTTAACTTACCAGGATTTGCAATGAATAGTGCAATAAGAGGTGAAGGAAATCCTAAACTTGCCTCAAAAATGATGATAACTAGTTGTTTACTTAACTTAATATTAGATCCTATATTTATATTTGGATTTGGTATGGGAATCAAAGGTGCAGCTTTAGGAACTGTTATATGTCAGTTAGTAATTTGCCTATGGTCAACATATTACTTTACTAAAGGTAAATCAAACTTAAAACTAAGATTAAAGAATATAAGAATAGAATCAAAAATAATAAAAGGAATACTAGTAATAGCTTTAACACAATTCTGTATGGAGTTATCAGCAGGATTTATACATTTAATAACTAATAAAGTTTTAAAACTATATGGTGGAGATTTAGCTATAGGAGCAATGACTGCTATAACATCTATAAATTTATTATTCTATATGCCTGTATTTGGTATAAGCCAGGGTATGCAAACTATAATTGCATACAACTATGGAGCTAAGCAATTTGATAGAGCTAAAAAGGCATTATCAATAGGTATGATAGGAGCAATAGGAATATTATCTTTGGGACTTATAGCAACTAGACTATTCCCAGAGATACTTATAGGAATATTCACTAAAGACGCTACACTTATGGAGTTAGCTCTTAATGGAATATCTATATATTCATTAACACTACCAGCAGTAGGTATATGTATATTAGGTGCAGTTTATTTCCAATCAATAGGAAATGCTAAAATGTCAATAGTACTTAGTCTACTAAGACAAGTAATAGTATTTATACCATTAATATTATTAATACCTAAGTTACTTGGATTAAATGGTGTATGGGCAGCTCAACCATTAGCAGATATAATAAGTACGCTGATAATAGTAGGATTTTTAATAAAAGAATTTAAAGTAGATTCTGTTAGAGAATTATCTTATAGATAAATAATAAAAATAGCTAGATATATTGGAGTTTCCGTTGTCTAGCTATTTTTATATAAATATTTTTATATAGCTATTGATTTTTTATTATTTAAGATATATCTCATTTTAAGTTGTAAAATAACATATATAAAATAAGTATTAAAAAATAAGTACCTTATATATTATAATATTATAGGTACTTATTTTTTGCGTATAAAGAAATTATATCATAACTATATTTGTGGATAACCTATGAATATAAGTAATATCAATAATTTTATAAACGTAAAAAATGACATTTTTGAGTAACGGATGTATCCGTAGTGGTAGCAAGGATATATCGTTGGCGAAATGAGCGAAGCGAATTTTTTATGTATAAGAAAATTATAATATTTTTTGTAGATAATTTCTGAATATAAGTAAAATCAATAACTTTAAAAATATAAAAAATAATATTTAGAGCAATGGATGTAACTGAAATGATTCGTCAACACATTGCTCAAAGTGGTATTGAGTGTCATATCATTGGTGATATGAAGCTCTTCGCTGACACGTGTATTAAGCAAATCGAAGTTTTTATTATAAAAAGGAGAATAATTATGAAAGAATATATAGTTGTGGATTTAGAAACAACAGGGCTAGATCCATATAAAGGCTGTGAAATAATAGAGATTGGTGTAACAGAAATAACTAAAGGTGAAATAGGAAGGAATTATTCAAGATTAATAAAACCTAAAAATCATATACCTTATTTTATAACAGAGATAACTAATATAAGTGATGATATGGTAGAAAATGAAGAAAGTATAGAGCAAGTTTTACCTAGATTTAGAGAATACTTAGGGGATAAAATTATGATAGCTCATAATGCAAAATTTGATTTAAAATTTTTAAATTATTATTTAGAAGCTTTAAACTTAGAGCCTATAACAAATTACATTTGTACATTAGAGATGCTAAAACAAGTAAAATCATATAATGGTAAGAATAAAAAGTTAGAAACTGCTTGTAGTTATTATAATATAGAAAATAAAAATGCACATAGAGCTGATAGCGATACGTTGGCTACGGCAAAACTATTTTTAACAATAAAAGATAAAATATAAAAAGAAGCTAATAAGCTTCTTTTTATATTAAAATATTACTTATTTATATTTCCAGCATTTAATAGTAAGAAATTTGTTGCACAGTCTATTCCAGTTCCAAATTCAGGACTATCCTTATACTTATCAACTTGATCAGAAGACACTGTAGTTCTATCTATTTCACCAGCATTGTATAGATTTATATCTGTGTTTGAATCTTTACTTATTTTAACATTAATAGAATCTAACTTAACAGAGTTACTATCCCAATAAGCTTGATTTTTACCCATTGCATATTGATCATTTAATTTCCATGTTTTTAGTATAAATGGTCCATTAAATATGCTATTTTCAATGCTAGTTCCATACTTATCACCTTTAGATTCTACGAATTTTTGATTTTGAGGATAAAAAGATGTAGACGCTACCATTTTATCAAAATAAGGAACAGGTCTATTTAACTTAACTTCTAAAGTATAATCATCTATTGCTTTTACACCAACACTGTCTCTATCAGAATTTTTAGATAAATTATAATCTTTTGCGCCAACAATATCATAGAAGATACTAGCAGTTTCACATGCAGTAGCAGGGTCTAAAGTTCTTTTCCATGCATACTCGAAATCATGGGCAGTAACTTTTTCACCATTAGACCACACTGCATCGTCTCTTAAATTAAATGTCCAAGTAAGTCCATCTTCTGAAACTTTCCAAGACTTAGCCATACCTTCTGATGCATTGAATTCTTTATCTAATCTAGTTAATCCCTCCATGGTATTAGAAATAACTTCACTAGATAATGCATCTTTTACAAGACTAGTATCTAAAGTAGTGATGTCATCGCTATTACTCATATTAAGAGTTTTATTAGGTTTATCTACATCTGCATACTTATATAAGTATTTAGGGCCGTAAGGATTAACTACTATATCCTTTACATAATCTTTTTGTAAATAAGCAAATCCCCTTTGGTAAATAGGGACTAAGTAGGCATCATTTAATAAAACTTCTTCAGCATTTTTATATTCAGTCCAAGCTTCTTTAGTAGTTGAAGCTTTCTTAGCTTTATCTAGAAGAGAGTTATATTCTTTACTATCGTATCCAGTGTCTTCATAATAAGTGTTATTTAAGCTAAAAGTTTCAAGATAAGTCAATGGATCTGGATAGTCTGGACCCCAACCGCTAAATGATATATTATAATCGCCATTAGCTAAAGCTTCCATTCTTTGTTTCATAGGCATTTGTTTTAAATCAATTGTAAGACCATCTAAATCTCCTAGCTCGGATTGTATGTATTCACCTAATCTTTTACTAAATTCAGTATCTGTAAGAACTAATTTTAATGTTACATTCTCAAATCCTAATTCATCTTTAGCTTTTTGCCAATACTTTTTAGCTTCCTCATCATTATTTTCATAACCTAAGTTACCAGAGAAATCGCTATAGTCTCCAAGTTCAGAGTCTATTGCTAATTTAGATGGAACGAATTTATTTGTAGCTATAGAACCATTATTTAGTATAGTTTCAACAAATGATGTTTTATCAATAGCCATAGCTATTGCTTTTCGAGCATTTATATTTTGCATCACATCACTTGGATCAACAGCATTACTTTCATTATTGCTAGAGCTGCTACATCCAGTCAGCATTAAAATACTAATAAGTATTGCTGTACTTGCTTTTACAAATTTTTTCATTAGTATCCCTCCATTTAATTTATATAACTATAATTATATGATTTTTCTGACAAAATAATCCTTAGTACATTTTATTAACGTATTAATATATTAGCAATATTATTAATAATTTTTTATAAAAAATAAATTTTATATAGAAAGAATTGATATTTACATTGAGAGATATTTATGAAGAGTAAAACTAGATTAATTGAAATTTTTATAAATAGTGTTTAATCTTGAATTAAATTCATAGTATATAAAGATGAATTTACTTTACAGGGGGTTAATATCATGAATTTAATATCTATAAATATATATAGAGATAGAATTCAATTTGAAGTATTTTCTATATATAATGATAAGAGAGATATTATCATCCAAAATGAAATAAGAATACCAGTATCATTTAGTATGGGAGATAAGTTAGAATATATAAGAAAATTTATGAGTATGATAATAAATCAAAATAAAGTAAAAAAGGCATATTTAAATATAAAAGATAAATTAGAAGTGTATACTATAAAAATAGAGGGAACTTTAGAAGAAGTACTATCAAGTTATGGGGTGGAGATATGCAATTAAGTACTCAGTTTGACTTTGAAGTAATAAATAATATAAAGTCAGAAGGTGTTAACTCATCTTTATACATGGTAAAAGACTTACAGGTTGGATCTAAATTTATACTAAAACAAATAGATAAGAAAGGTCTAAAAGAACCTGAAAGATATTTTGAAGAATCCAAAAAAATATATAAACTAAAGCATCCTAATATAATGGAAATACATTCAGCATCTTATGATAATGAATATATATATATAACGATGCCTTACTTAAAAAATGGATCACTTCAGCATCTAATAGAAAATCAAAACCTTACACTAAGACAAATAATAAAATATTCATTAGATTTTCTTTCAGCGATATATTATGTTCATGAAAATAATATTGTACACTGTGATATAAAGCCTAATAATATATTGATAAGTAATGAAGGAAGTGCAATACTTACAGATTTTGGTTCAGCATTATATTTAAATAATCTAGGTAATGCAAGGTTAAAAAATGTATACTATAAGCACATAGCTCCAGAACAATGTACAAATTCAACAATAAATAAAAAGATAGACATATATCAAATAGGAACTACACTATACAGGTTGTGCAATGGCAATGAAGAGTATAATAAGCAAGCAAGACGATATAAAGATTTAAATAGTCTAAAGATTGCTTGTGCAAAAGGAAAATTTCCGATTAGAAAAAAATATTTACCACATATACCAAAAGAGATGATAAATATAATTGAAAAATGTATTAATGTTAATACTTATGATAGGTATGATAATGTTTTACAAATTATGAATGATATATCATCTATAAATACACATTTAGATTGGTATCATAATAAAGAAAATGAAGAAAAATTTACATGGACTTTAAATACTAACGATAATTATATAAATATAATGTTACTTAAAGTAGGAAATATGTGGGAAATTATAGATGACTATAGAGAAAGCTTATATGTTGAAACAAAGGCAAAAGGCTATAGAGCTATAAGAGATATAATAAAAAAATATGAAAAAATAGCCTTACTTTAATCCGATCAAGTAAGGCTATAAAAAGGGGTAAAATATATTATAAAAAGGGGTTTATTAGGGAATATATTTTATTTGGGGAGTAAAATAATCGGTTATTAGGGGAATAACCTTGAATTAATAATATCAAAGTTCGACAAAAAAATCAATAGAAATGTCGAAAAAAATAATAAAAAATATAAAAAAATAATAGTACAAATTTATATTTAAAAATTACTTTAATTTAACTAATGATGAATGAAATTTTTTCCTATGCATAAAATAAGAATAAATTGTTAGGAGGAAAATATGAAGACTAAATTTTTTAAAAGTATAGTTACTATATTTTTTTTGTTATGCTTATCTACAGCTTCTATTTGTTTAGAAAAAGAATATATAACTGAAGAAGATATATGGACAAGCAATATAAATGATAAAGCTATAAATATAAAGGTAACAGATATAGCTATAAACAATACATCTATAGAATTGGATGAAGTTTATAATGCATCAGCTATAATAACTGTGGATGTAAAAAACAATGGTTTAAACGATATAGAATTAGCTAATTTAGATGTATATCCATATCAAGGTAGCTTAGCTACTAAATATTTTGTAAGTACATATAAAGATGAGATAAGTGGATTTATAGGAAACCTAAAAAGTGGAGAAAGCAAAACACTAAAAATGGGAGTAACACTACATAACACAAAAGAACCTATAAGATTGGAATTTTCTGATATAGAAGATATTAGAAATACTACAATAGTAAAAACTATAGATATAAAATAAAAAAGAAAAGCAAATGCTTTTCTTTTTTTTACTACTCAGGTTGAGGAGCATCAACTGGACATACACTATTGCATGTACCACATTCTATACATATATTTTCATCTATTATGTATTTGTCATCTCCTGCAGATATGCAGTTAACTGGACATTCTGGCTCGCAAGCTCCACAGCTTATGCAAGCATCTGTTATAAAGTAAGCCATTTATAGCACCTCCTTAAAAAAATAGTACAAAATATATAATTCCCTAAATTTATAGTTTTAATCACCAATTTTATAAATATCTTACAAATTTGTACTTTGATTTATTTTATATAACAAGGTATAATTAAATTTATAATATTTAGGAGGATCATATGAATTATAATAATAATGATGATAATAGAATAAGAAGAAAAAAAGTAAGCTCAAATGATTATAATTATAAATATAAACAACATCAAAGATATTATAAAGAAAAAGTAAGAATAGACAATACAAGTTATGAAAGAAAAATAGAAAATAATAAAATAAAAAGAGATAATACAAATAAGGTTAATAAAAGTACAAGAAGTAGTAGAAGAAAGAAGAATAAACAAAGAGGCTTTAAACTAGCAAAGGCATTTTTAATAGTTACATTGGCTTTATTTGTTGGATTATCAGCAGTGGGATCTGTATTTGTAGTATCTTCTTTAAGAGATACAAAAGTTATAAATAAAGAAATATTGAGAGAGAATTATATAAGTAGTGAGGTAGTACCTGATAATGAAATACCAAAATACTTAAAAGAGGCATTAGTTTCTATAGAAGATGAAAGATTTTATGAACACAAAGGTGTAGATATTATATCTTTAACAAGATCATTATTGCATAATATATTATCAGATACTACTCAAGGTGGAAGTACTATAGAAATGCAAATATCTAAAAATCTTTTAACTAGTGATGATAGAACTATGAAAAGAAAGATAAAAGATATATATTATGCTACTCAAATGGACAAATTTATGACTAAGGATGAAATACTATGTACTTATTTAAATAATGTTTATTTTGGTAAGTCAGCTTATGGAGTGGGAAAAGCTTCAAAAGTATATTTTGGAAAAAATGTACAAGATTTAACTTTAGCTCAAAGTGCTATGTTAGTGGGAATAACTAATAATCCAGCTAAATATAAAGAGCATAGAGAAGCTAAGAAAAGACAAGAAGTTATATTATACAAGATGAAAGAACTTGGTTATATAGATGAAGAGGAATACTCACAAGCAATAAGTGAAAAGGTTCCGTTTAAATCAGAAATAGAATAAATTAAAGAGGTGCTAATATGAGGGAATATAAATTTACTTACGAAGATACAGAGTATATATTAAATGCAAATAATTGTAGTGAATTAATTAATGATGAAGAAAAGCCGGTTAAAGGTATAACAGTTGATAGTATATTAAATATGTTAAATGAAGCAGATGATGTTGACTTTGATATAGAATATTATCAAGAAGCATGTCCTGAGTGTTTAGCAGGTGTAAAAGAAAAGCAAAAGTTTTTTGGATTTTTAGAGTATCATTTTTATATACTTACTAAAAAAGGCGAGTATGTAATAAGTGATATAAGCAAAGAGTATAAAGGATTATCATTTAACAAATTATCTAGACAAGGTAAAGTTGATGATAGCTACATAGTAAGTATAATAATTTGTGAAAAATGCCAAGATTATATAATTCAAATAGAAAATTGTGTGATATAAAAAGTCTACTATTATGTAGACTTTTTTTAATATAATTAAAAACTAAAGATAAAAAGAGGAAGTAAAGCATTTATTATTTATTAGATTGATATTACTATCAATAATAATTTTAGGGACATAATTTTTAAAACTTTTATTTTGATATTTAATAAATTTATATAAAATGTTGAAAATGATAATTATTATTATTTACAACGATGATTATGTATGTTATACTTTAAATAAGTAAAAGTTATAAAGTACATATATACTTAATTATGTACTTATAAGTGATTTATTGTGTAAACTTTAAAATATTATAACCTTCAGCACGCTATAATATTTTTCTATGTTTTACATATTGATGTATCGCTTATACTTGCCATAACTTTTAATTTACTTAAAATAATTACACATACGTCTAAAAAAACTACGATCTGTATCGTAGTTTTTTATTTTAACGATAATGAAATTCATTTACAATTATAAAAAAGTGTGGTATATTAAATTTAGGCTTAAAGTTATCGCGGCAAATTTCTAATATTAATAGGAGATGATAATTATGGCAAAAATGATGGGACCTAGATTTAAACAATGTAGAAGACTAGGCTTAAATGTATGTGGACATCCAAAAGCAATGGATAGAGCAGTAAAAGGAACGTCTAGAGCAGACAAGAAACTTTCACCTTATGGAGTACAGTTACTGGAGAAGCAAAGATTAAGAGCATACTATGGTGTGTTAGAAAAGCAATTTGCTAATTATGTAAAGAAAGCTGAGAAATCTAAGGAATCTACAGGTACAGCTTTAATACAAGCATTAGAATGTAGATTAGATAATTTAGTATATAGATTAGGATTAGCAAGTTCTATAAGACAAGCTCGTCAAATGGTTGTTCATGGACATATACTAGTTGATGGAAAGAAAGTTAATATACCTTCTTATGGAGTATCTATAGGAGAAGTTATATCTTTAAGAGAAAAGTCTAGAAATAATACAATGTTTAAAGAAAGTTTTCAACAAAATGTTACTAGCCAATATCCTTATTTAGAAAAGGATTTAGAGAACTTTTCAGGTGTACTTACTAGAAAACCTGAAAGAAATGAAGTTCCAATAGAGATAGATGATATTTTAGTTGTTGAATATTATTCTAGATAATAAATAAAAAATACCTTAGATATAAAAAATATATCTAAGGTATTTTTTACTATTATTAATTAAGTATTAAAAATTTAAAGTAACTTTTATTTAACAAGAGACAGTAGTAAAGATAGCTTCAATTTCTGCAGTAATTTTAACTAATCCAGATGATAAATCTTGAGTAGAAGCTACAAATGATTTAGAAGAAGAGTAAGCAATAGAGTATAAAGAAGAACTTTTTTCAATTATTTTAAATGGAGCTGGATTGAATTTAATATTAAAACTACTAGCTAGCAAAGCAGCCTTATTAAGTGCATCCTTACTAGCTTTTTTTAGTGCTTTACTGTAATAATAAGTAGGATTAGATAGTAAGAAGTCTACATTTATATTATCGTTAGCACCATTTTCTATAGCTAAAGAATAAATATCTTTTAATTTTGATACATCATGTATCATAACTGTAATTAAATTAGTTACAATAAATGATAATTGTTGATTAGCACATCCAATATAATTTCTAGTAACTGATATATCTTTAGTGTTTATGTATTCTTTAGGTATACCATAGTCAGTTAAGCTAGTAATTAAGCTTTCAAGTGTTTGTAAATTTTTATCTTTAGCCTCCTCAGCGCTTTTACTATCGCTTGTAATTCCAAGGTTTAATCTAATTAAATCGGACTCAATCTCTAAATATCCAACTCCGTTGACGGATAAAGAACCTTTATCTGTTGGAATATACATTTTACCATTTCTAAACTGCATAAAAATAGAACCTCCATACCATAAAATATATCTATTAATAAATATATGAATGGTATACATATATATACTAAATTTAAAAATGGTATATTTAATTATCTAGGTTGGTTTAAGTTTATACAACTAAGTAAAAATAATAAGAAAAGTGGACTAGTTAAAGATATGTTCATAAATGTGTCGACTAAATATAAAGATATAATTAGAATTACTATTAGAAATAGATTTGTTGAGTTAAGTTAAAATAAGTAATCATATCTTATAATTCAAATTATTGAAAATACTAAGATATGGTTATTTTTATAATAATAACATAACAAAGTTAGCTAAGTTAATAAAGATACTAATTTATTTGAAAAATCACTACAATATAATACTCTAACAGAGCTTATTCATTATACAAAATAGTTTTAAAAATAAAAAGTATAGAATAAAATATATAATAGTATGATATTTACTTTTATTAATTTTAAAAGGGGGACTTTTTATGAAAGAAACAATGGTTGCAAAACATGCCAATTGGCCAAGAGTTTCAGACCCAATTTTTAATATATCAGAAAGGGCTCAAAAGGCTATAAATGATTTTGGTAAAGAAAATGTAATAAATGCTACTATAGGAGCATTAACAGATGATGATGGAAATCTTATAACTTTAAATACTGTATTTGATGAATATAAATCATTACCAAATTCAGAAATAGCAGCATATGCATCAATAGCAGGTCAAAAGGATTACTTAGAAGCAGTAAAAAAAGCTTGTTTTAAAGATTCTATGCCAGAGGCACATATAAGAGCAGTTGCAACTCCTGGTGGAAGTGGAGCTATAAAACTTGCAGTATGGAATTATACTAATGAAGGTGATGAAATATTAACATCAGATTGGTTTTGGAGTCCATATGTAAATATAAGCGAAGAAGTAGGAAGAAAAGTAACTACATATCAACTATTAGATGAAAATAATAATTTCAATTTCAACTCTTTTAAAGAAAAATTTTTAGATATAGCTTCTAAACAAGAAAGAATATTCACTATATTAAACACACCAGCTCATAACCCAACAGGATATAGCGTTCCAGATGATGATTGGGATAAAATATTAGACTTATCAAAAGAAGTAGCCAAAAATCCAGAGAAAAAAATAATATTATTTGTAGACGTTGCATACATCGACTTTGTAAAAGATGATGATGGATGCAGAAAATTCTTTGAAAAATTCACAAACCTTCCAGAAAATATACTAGTTATAGTTGGATTTAGTATGTCAAAAGGATTTACTGCTTATGGAATGAGAATGGGAGCAGCTATTTGTATATCATCTAGTGAAGATGTAGCAGAACAATTCTACTATTCTTGTGTCCATTCCTGTAGAGCAAACTGGTCAAATTGTAATAGAGCTCCTATGAAAGTTCTTACTAATATAATTAATGATCCTAAAAAATATAAAGAATATATGGATGAAAAGAAAATATACAAAGATATGTTAAGTAAAAGAGCAAAAGCATTTGTAGAAAGTGCTAAAAAGTGTGAACTTGATATTCTTCCATATATAGATGGATTCTTTATAAGTATACCTTGTGAAGACCCTAAAGCTGTTAGTGAAGAATTAACAAAAGATAATGTATTTGTAGTACCGCTTAAAAAAGGACTTAGATTTGCAGTATGTGCAGTATCAGAAGAAAAATGTGCTATTGCACCAAGTATTATAAAAAATGCATTAAATCATGTTTTAGCTAAGGGTTAAAAATATAAATATTTGTGGGGGAAACTAAGCTATGAAATTATTAATGACTGGCAATGAAGCTATTGCACGTGGAGCATATGAAACAGGTGTAAGATTTGCATCTGCATATCCTGGAACGCCAAGTACTGAGATATTAGAAAATGTAGCTACATATAAAGAAGATATAGTAGCAGAATGGGCAACCAATGAAAAAGTAGCATTAGAAGCAGCTATAGGAGGGTCAATTGCAGGAGCTAGAACTATGGCATCTATGAAGCATGTTGGAGTTAATGTTGCGGCTGATCCATTATTTACATTTTCATATACTGGAGTAAATGGAGGAATGGTTTTAATAACTGCAGATGAACCTGGAATGCATTCTTCACAAAATGAACAAGACAATAGAAACTATGCTAAGTTTGCAAAAATAGCTATGTTTGAACCATCAACTAGTCAAGAAGCTAAGGATATGCTTAAAGAGGCATTTGAAATAAGTGAAAAGTACGATACGCCTGTTTTATTTAGAGTTACAACAAGACTTTGTCATTCTAAAGGAATAGTTGAGTGTAGTGATAGGGTAGAAGTTCCTATAAAGGAGTATATTAAAAATCCTAAAAAGAATTTAACAGTACCAGCTCATGCTAGAGTAAGAAGAGTAGAAATAGATGATAGAATGAGTAAATTACTAGAGTACTCTAATAATACTCACTTAAATAATTATGAAATAAATGATACTAAAATAGGTATAGTTGCATCAGGAATGTGTTATACCTATGCAAAAGAAGTATTTAAAGATGATGCATCATATATGAAGCTGGGATTTACAAATCCTCTACCAATGGAAAAAATAAAAGAATTTGCTTCTAAAGTAGATAACGTTTATGTAATAGAAGAAAATGACCCATTTATAGAAGAACAATTAAAAGCTAATAATATAAAATGTCATGGTAAAGATATATTCCCTTCATATGGAGAACTTACACCAGATGTTATAAGAAAATCAGTATTTGGTAAAACAAATGATACTATAGATTATAACAAAGATTTAGTAGTTAATAGACCTCCAGGATTATGTGCAGGATGTCCTCATAGAGGTTTTTTCTATGAATTAGGAAAAAGAAAAAATGTTATGGTTACAGGTGATATAGGATGCTATACTTTAGGATTTGCGCCTCCATATAATGCTATGGATACTACTATTTGTATGGGTGCAAGTTTAAGTAGTGGTCATGGTGCTCAAAAAGTATTTAATATGAAAGAAAACAACAAGATAAGAGTTGTTGGAGTTTTAGGAGATTCAACATTTTTCCATACAGGAATAAACTCATTATTAGATGTTGTTTATAATAAAGGAAATTCTATATCAGTAATATTAGATAATAGAATAACTGGAATGACAGGACATCAACAAAATCCAGGTACAGGATATACATTACAAGGTGATGTAACTAGTGAAGTAAATATAGAAGAGTTAGTTAAAGCATGTGGAGTTAAGCACATAAGAACTATAAACCCAAATAATTTATCACAAGTAAAAGAAACCTTAGATTGGGCATTTAATTTAGAAGAACCATCAGTAATAATAACAAGATGGCCATGTGCTCTTAAAAAATTCTCAAGACAAGATATAGAAGAGTTTAATAATCCATTTACTTTTAAATGTAGTGTTGATACTGATAAATGTATAGGATGTAAGTTGTGTATGAAAACAGGATGTCCTGCTATATCGTTTAAATCAGAAGAAAAATTAGTATGCATAGATAAAAATCAATGTGTAGGTTGTGAGGTATGTAGTCAAGTATGTCCAAAGGATGCTATATCTAAGGAGGTAAATTAGTATGACAAAAAGTATTATGTTAGTAGGTGTAGGAGGTCAAGGAACTATACTTGCAAGTAAATTATTAACTACAGGTCTTATGAATGCTGGATATGATGTAAAAATGAGTGAGATACATGGAATGAGCCAAAGAGGAGGTTCAGTATCTTCACAAGTTAGGTACGGAGAAAAAGTTTATTCACCAGTTATTGAAATAGGTGGTGCAGATATATTAGTATCCTTTGAAAAAATGGAAGCTTTAAGGTGGTTAGAATATTTAAAGCCAGAAGGAAAGATAGTTGTAAATAATTATAGAATAGATTCTATACCAGTTTTGACAGGTAAAGCTATTTATAAAGAAAAAGAAATAGAAGATGAGCTTAATAGATTAAATGCAACTATAATAAACGCAGCAGATAAAGCTAAAGAGTTGGGCAATTCAAAAGTAATGAATATAATTCTTTTAGGAGCATTAGTAAAATCTATGAGCCTTGAAGATATAGATTGGGAAAGTATAATAAGAGAAAATATTAAAGAAAAATTTGTTGATATAAACTTACAAGCATTTAAAAAAGGAATGGAAATGGTTTCAGAAGAAGCATTTCCTTTAAAGTCTAATTAATTATTGATGCTATCTCAAAATAGAATTTTATAGGTAACTAATAAATTCTATTTTGAGATAGCAATTTTTATATTTTAAGGGGGAAATATATGATTTATAGAATATTAGCTATTAACCCAGGTTCTACATCAACTAAAATAGCTGTATATGATAATGAAAAACAGATATTAGTAAAATCTATAGACCATAAAGTAGAAGATTTAGAAAAGTACGATAAAGTACAGGAACAATTTGAAATGCGAAAAGAAAAAGTATTAAAGGCATTGAAAGAAAATAATATAAAGTTAGATTCTTTAAGTGCTATAGTTGGAAGGGGTGGATTATTGCTACCAGTTAAATCTGGAGCGTATTTAGTAAATGATGAAATGATAGATAGACTAATAAATAAACCAGTTTTAGAACATGCATCAAATTTAGGTGCAATAATATCTTATGAAATAGCTAAAAATTTAGGAATTAATGCATACATATATGATTCAGTATCAGTTGATGAGTTAACTGATGTGGCAAGATTGTCTGGAGTTAATGGAATGGATAGAGAATGTTTAAGCCATGCATTAAACTCAAGGGCTATGGCTATAAAGTATGCTAAAGATAACAATAAAAGATATGATGAATTAAATTTAATAGTAGCTCATTTAGGTGGAGGAATAACCCTAAGTGTACACGAAAATGGCAAAATGGTAGATATAGTATCTGATGATGAAGGTCCTTTTTCTCCAGACAGATCGGGAAGAGTACCTTGTAAAAAGTTGATTGATAGATGTTTCTCAGGAAACTATACACACAAAGAGATGCTTAAAACTATTAGGGGTAAAGGTGGAATTTCTTCATACTTAGGTACTGTTGATGTAAGAGAAGTTGAAAAGATGATAAGTGAAGGAAATGAAAATGCAAAATTGGTTCATGAGGCTATGACTTATCAAATAGCAAAAGGAATAGGAGAATTGGCAACAGTAGTATATGGAAAAGTAGATACAATAATATTAACTGGAGGGATAGCTTACTCTAATCTTATCACTGAAAATATAAGAAAAAGAGTAGAGTTCATAAGTGATGTTTGTGTTATGCCAGGAGAAAATGAATTAGAATCTTTATCTTTAGGTATACTTAGGGTATTAAATAAAGAAGAAGATGTAAGGATATATAGTGAAGCTGATTTAGTAAAATAAAGTATTATTAAATTGAAAGATTACCAAAAATTACCTCAACAAGTATTCTGAAAATAAATGTATAATAGAATATTAAGGAGGGATTAATTTACAGTTATGGAAAAAGATACATCAAAAGAATTATCATTAGGAATAGAACGTCATATAGATGATCTAGGAAGAATAGTTATACCAAAAGAAATGAGAAATAAATTAAACTTTGAACAAAATGAAGTAGTTAGCATAAAACTGTTTGATGACCATATAGAAATTGCAAAATCAAAATCTAAATGTTTATTTTGCAGTACACAAGATAATATAAAGTATTATAATAACTATTCTATATGTCAATCATGTTTAGATGACATAATTAAAAAGTTTAGTGAATAAATGTTATAGCAGAAATGCCTGTAGTTGTATTATTTATTATAAACTATATAATTAACCTGCTGTGCTAATTAAATATGATTATTGAAAATACTAGATTATAACAATCTACATTTTGATAGTTAAAAACTATATAGTAATTTCAATATTATTAGTAAAATAATTAGCACAACAGGTTAAAAATACTATAAATATATATGTTTTAATAAATAATAGAGAATGATTTTAATCATTTATAAAAGTATCACAGTTTACATGAGAGTCATTTACGTGTACACTATCTGCAGTACATGTATGATTAGCATTATAATGACAATTTACAGCTTTACAAGTTATATCGTTAGATGTAGTAAAATAATTGCTAGATAAATTAGTTAAATTTCCGTTACTTTCTGAAAAAGTAGAACAATGTGTATTTGATGAGTTAGTTGCCTTTGTTCCAGAGATAGTTATTTTTCCAGCGTAACAAGTACCAGACTGATTATAAGTACAATTATAAGCAGAACAATTTAAAGTCATATGTATACCTCCATAAAATAATATATAACTTATTATTTACATAGAGATTATTTTTATAACAAATAGTGAAAATATTTATACCTAGCAAATTATGTAAGTAATAAAACTATATTTTAGTTTATTACTTTTTAATGTATAAATTTAATAGATTAAAGTTAGTATAATAAAAAGTAGATATAGTAACTAAGATCAATATAAGTTTTTATAAGTCATAAATACAATTAAAGCACATAACAGCTACGTCATCTAATGTTTCTCTTCCTAAATTTTTATTTATATGAATCACATCTAAATTTTCTTCATTGCCACATTTACAACATTTATTACCTAACTTATTTAAAGCATAATCTTTAAACAATTTCCAATGTATAGATTTTTTATATTCATAATAAGGAACTCTCAAGCAAGAATCTAGAAACTTAATATACAAATCATCTAAATCATAACTATTTATACCACTATATTCTGGTTCAAAGTATTCGCAATTATCATTACATTTAGGTAGACTGTCGAATATAACACATTTAACATTGTATTTAAGATTTTCATCTGGACCATCTAAAGAAAGATGTGTGCAAAAAGAGCAACTTTCTTTAGGTAAGTTTTTCTTAAGTTCATTAATTTTATTATCCATTTTATCCCCCTTAAAAATTGTATAAATAAATTTATATATTATAGTTATATTAATTAAATTAGACAAGTATTCTATAAAGTAGGAAATTTTATTATTTTAGAGAATATAAATTTTTATAGATATGAATATTTAAGCGAAGGGGAAAAAAATGCAACTTCAAAATGTTGAGAAGATAAAGAAAAATATAAATATAGAATTGGAAAATAGAATTAATAATCATAAAAAAAATTATTACTTACAGCTAAATTTATATAATAATAGATTTTTAAAATCTGAAAATCATATAAAGGGAAAATCAACTTTAGATAGAGAAGACAATTATAATATAGAAGATAAAGGAAAAATATTATTTACTCATATAGAAGATAAAAGTATAAAAGGGCATATAAATAAGGATATAAATATAATTTCTTATGCAAAATTAGAATATAACAATTTTAAGAGATGTAAATTTAAAGATATAATATTTAAAGATTGTATATTTAATGGAAATATATTTTCAAAATGTATATTTGAAAATGTACTATTTGAAAATTGTAGATTTTATAAATCTGATAATATAAATATATTTTCAGATGAATGCATTTTTATGAAAAGTATATTTAAAAATTGTAATTTGGAAAGTAGTGTATTTAAAGAATGTAGAATTAGTGATTTAAAATTTATAGAATCTACTTTAGAAAATGCTATTTTTAGTAATATGCTTATAGTTAATAATCAAATAAGTGATTGTGATTGTAGGGGCTTAAAAATTGTAAATTCAGCTATAGAAAAATTAAAATTTGAAGATAAAAATATAACTAAATTAGATGAATATGTTTTTATAGATACAATTAAGCTAGATAAAAAATATAAAAAGTCTTATGAGGAAGCTGCAAAAGTATATAAGAGTATAGCTAAAAAGTTAGAGGAGAATAATTTAGTAAATTATGCATCAGAGTATTATTACTTATCTAAGTGTGTTGAGAATAAATCTCTTACTGGAATAGATAAGACAAAGTCAACAATATTTTGGCTATTATGTGGTTATGGAGAAAGACCTACATATGCACTTATAACATCACTTGAAATAATATTTGTCTTTGCTGTTATATACATGTTTACGGGACTTAGTATAGAAGGGGTTACTATAAATTATGTAGATGTTTTTTCACATGGATTTTTGAAAAGAAATGTGATAACAGATTTTATGAGTTGTTTGTATTTTAGTACTGTAACATTTACAACTGTAGGTTATGGTGATATAACGCCTGTAAATATAAGTATTTTTTTATCTGGTGTTGAGATGTTTTTAGGATTAACTATGATGGGAATATGGACGGCTACATTAGCAAGGAAGATAACTAGATAAATATTGGTTATAATTAGTACAAATTTATAAAATGTTTAGAATCAATAATAATGAACCGTATCACAAGTAACGGAGCGCGGTTTTTGTAAGAAAAATTAATAAAAGTTAGTAAGATAATAGCTGTACCATTAGTGATTGGTATAGCTATTTTTAATTAAAATTCATATATGACAATAATATCACAAAGATTATTATAATTAAAGACTTTTATTTACATAATTTTCCAAATATAATCAAATTAAGAAATTGAAAAACCAAACCTTGATAAATTGAGGTTTGGAAAAACATAGGGTCTAAGGATGAATATCTATGTCATCCAATTACAAAGGAGGAGATTGAAATGAATTTTAAGAAAAGAGCAAGTAAGAGTATAGCATTAGCTTTAGTGGGGGTAGCAGTTACAACACCTGTATTAAGTAATGTAAATGCGATGTAGAATAATACTGGTTTAGAAAATAAAAATATACAAATATTAAATGATAGTGAGGAAACAGAAACAATAAATGAGTATCTTAAATTAAAGGAGCTAAATAAAAAAAGTGAATCTAAGTTAAGAGAAATAGGATACTCAGATCAAGATATAAAGCAAATAAGAGAATACAAAGAAGCATTTAGTGAAAACATAGATGAGTTAAATGAATTATCTAATGAATTTTTATCAGGATTAGGATATGATAATGAACAAATAAATATAATTAGAAATTTTGATGGTTCAGAAGAACAAATGATAAGAGCAAGTGCTACTTGTACTGTAACTAGAAGTAAAGATAGTTTTTATTATGACAAGACTAATAAAGCTACGAATCTTGTAGTAAATTTTTCATTTAAATGGAATGGAGCACCACTTTTTAGAGGAACTGATTTAATGGCTGTATCTAACGGTGAAAGAATGTATTTCCATAATAATTCTTATCTAAATGTATCATATCAACCGTTAAATAGTTCAGGAGTTAGCTCTAGTAAAAAGATATCTGCATCTATAGATGGAGCAGGAAATACAGGCGCATCTTTTAAATTTAAAGTTTTAGGAAATAACGGATTAACTTATGCTAAATCGGGACAAGGAAAAGTTTATTTACATAGAAAAAATGAAGATATAAAGCAAGTTGGAGTTGGAGTTAAGTATGAACATTCAACACTATCTATAAGTCCAAGTGTTTCATTTCCAGCAAGTGCAGGGATAAGTTTTTCTTCTAAAGTTGAGTCTATAGGACCAAATCAACTTATGTGCTACAGATAATGGAAGGATAAAATATATTATGAAATATTTAATTGGAAGTATCGTAACGATTATTATCGGATACATTTTTTCTGGAATGTTATCAGGTGTAGGAGTTAGCGATGCATATATGAGTTACATTAATGAAGTTACATTAAGTGTAATATTTTTATCAGGAATAGTATCTTTTTGGGGATATTTAATATTGGATAAACTTAATAAAGAGAAAGATTTAAACGAAGATATTAAAAATACATGTAATAAAAAGTAATTTCAAATATATATTATAACTATGATAAAGCTAGATGAGGTAAAAATACTTCATCTAGCTTATTTTGTGTTCAAAAACAAGGAGGAAAATACAATGATAATAAGTATTTGGAAAAAACAAGACTTGCAGTTAATAAAGGAGCTACCAACAGAAGTACTGTCTGCAATAGAAACTACCATAGAAATGCTAGATGAAAACTACGGTACAGAAAGAACAGCAGAAGATTTAGGCGGATACGTAGTTGTAGTAGATAAAGCTGGAATAAAAGATCTAAAGCAAAAGCAACTAAATGGAATAATACCTGAATACATAGACGAAATAGAAGGAGCTGAATACATTTCAGCTCTATTTTTGTGTTCAAATGACTTCTCTATAGTAGTTATAGTAAACGAACTTAATAATAAAGGTATGAAAATTATTAAATAAGTTAACAAATATAATATGAGTTATGATATAAAGTTTAAACAAAGAGCAGTAGAATACCAAAGAGAAGGCCATACTTACAAAGAAACTTGTAAAGTATTTAAAATATCTGAAACAACACTAACTAGGTGGATAAATAAAGAAAAGGAAGGTAAATTAGGTGAAGTAAAAATACAGGTTAGAAAACCAAAAAAGATTTATCCAGAAAAGTTAATTAAATATATAGAAAAACATCCAGATGCATATTTAGTTGAGATTGCAGAGGAGTTTAATTGTAGTGAGTGTGCAATAAGAAAAGCATTAAAGAAATTAAATATAACACGAAAAAAAAGACAACTTCATACAAAGAACAATGTAAGGAAAAAGTAAATAAATATTTAAATGAGATAAAAAACTTTAGCGAAGAAGATATAGTATATATTGATGAAACAGGAATACAAGGTTATATTTATAGAGAATATGCAAGAGCTATAAGAGGTAAAAAAGTTTACGATAAAATACCAGGTAAAAAATACAAAAGAACAAATATAGTAGCAGGAAAATGTGGAGATAAGATTATCTCTNGAATGTAAATTAGGAGAAGTAAAAATACAGGTTAGAAAACCAAAAAAGATTTATCCAGAAAAGTTAATTAAATATATAGAAAAACATCCAGATGCATATTTAGTTGAGATTGCAGAGGAGTTTAATTGTAGTGAGTGTGCAATAAGAAAAGCATTAAAGAAATTAAATATAACACGAAAAAAAAGACAACTTCATACAAAGAACAATGTAAGGAAAAAGTAAATAAATATTTAAATGAGATAAAAAACTTTAGCGAAGAAGATATAGTATATATTGATGAAACAGGAATACAAGGTTATATTTATAGAGAATATGCAAGAGCTATAAGAGGTAAAAAAGTTTACGATAAAATACCAGGTAAAAAATACAAAAGAACAAATATAGTAGCAGGAAAATGTGGAGATAAGATTATCTCT
>NZ_LT629850.1:2098930-2151449 GCF_900106845.1 Romboutsia timonensis | reverse complement strand
GAATTATGTAAAAATGCTAATAAAAATCTAAAACTAATATTTTTACCACCATATTCTCCAAATTTAAATCCTATAGAAAAGTATTGGGCAACATTAAAGAAAAATTTGAAAAAAATAACTAAAAATAACAAGAGCCTTGAAGAATCTATTTACGAACTTTTTTAAGTTCGACTACTATAAGTAATCAAAAAAATAATAGTTTCTAAATAAATAATAAATCATATAATATATTGTAGGTTATAATAATTGAGGTATTTTGCGTATTTTACTAATTATTTTTTAATATAAAGTATAACTTACAATAAATTAAAATAAAAAGGTGAATATTATGAAGTATGGAATTGATATAAGTTCTTACCAAAGAAATATAGATTATAATAAGGTAATTAAAAATATAAATTTTGCTATTTTAAGAGTTGGTTTTGGGGTTAACTATTTGCCTGAATCACAAAAAGATAACCAATTTGAAAATCATTATAAAGGTTTATATGGTAAGATACCTATTGGAGGATATTATTATGCCTATGCAAATGCAATTGGAGAAGGTAAAAAAGAAGCAGAAAATTGTTTAAAATATTTAAATAATAAAAAACTTGATTTACCAATTTATTATGATATAGAAGATAATTCTATGAAATGTATTAATGATGTAGTAAGAGAGTTTGTTGATACAATAAAAGCAGCAGGATATGATGCAGGTATTTATTGTAATATGAATTGGGCAAGAAATAAAATTGATTTAAGTAAATTTCAAGATTGTTCAATATGGATTGCAATGTATGGAAGTAATAATGGACAGATACCAAATAATAGACCTTCTATAGATTATAATGTATGGCAATATACTTCTAGAGGGATTGTAGATGGTATAAATGGATATGTAGATATGAACATTGCGAATGATGATTATCTATCAAATAAAGAACCAGATGATACAATTAAAAAATCAATAGATGAAGTTGCTCAGGAAGTAATAAATGGATTGTGGGGAAATGGTGAGGATAGAGTAAATAAATTAACTGTTGCTGGTTATAATGCACAGGAAGTTCAAAATAAAGTAAATGAATTATTAAATGCTAATAATGAAGATACTTATATAGTTAAAAGTGGTGATACATTAGATGAAATTGCTAAAAAGTATAATACAACAGTAAATAGTATTGCAAAAAAGAATAACATAAAAGATGTAAATAAAATTTATATTGGCCAAGTATTAAAAATATAAGTAACTCGTTGTGCTAGTTAATTTTTTCAATAATAAAACTCCAACAAATATAGCAACCTAAGATTATCAATACTAATTTAAAGGAGGTTTACTATATGATGTTGGAGCTTAATAATTATTATATCCAGGAGTTAGAAAATTTAACAGATTTGTTTACAAATATTTTTGTAATTATAGATGATATATACAATGAAATTATACCTATTGGTATAATGAATAGATGTAATATTAAGGATAGCAAACTTTCAGATAGTGAGATAATTACTATTAGTATAGTTGGAGAACTTTTAACTATTGACTCAGAGAAATCATTTTTTAGTTTATTAAAAAGAGAATATAAAGAACTATTTCCAAGATTAGGAGATAGAACTAGATTTAATAGAACTAAAAGAAATTTACATTTAGTAATATCTAAAATAAGAGGATATATATCTGAATTTATGCAACTTTATTCTAACAATATAAGAGTTATAGATAGTATGCCTATTCCTGTATGTGAGTTTGGAAGAGCTCATTTTAGTAAATGTTTCAAAGGCGAAGCCTCCTATGGAATATGCGCTTCTAAAAAAGAAACTTATTTCGGATTTAAATTTCATGCACTTACTACTGTAGATGGATTTTTAACTGATTATGTTATAACTCCAGCAAACATAGATGATAGAAATGCGGTATGGGATTTATGCGATAAATATAGATCTATCTCTATAATCGGAGATAAAGGATACATTAACAAAAGGCTAACGCCTGAATTAAAAGGTGAAAGAGATATAAATTTACTATTCTTAAAAAGAGAAAATAGTAGAGATAACTATCCAAAAGAAGTAAGACAACTATTATTTAAAGTTAGAAGAAGGATAGAAACTAGTTTTTCTCAATTAACAGAACAATTAAATTTAAATAAGGTTAAAAGTAAATCAATGCTAGGATTTATGACTAGAACCTCAATAAAAGTTTTGGCTCATAATATTTCATTTCTAATAAATAAATTGATGAGAAATGATGATTCTATGGCTAAGATAAAAAGATTAGTATTTGGTTAATATTTACAAATACTAATCTTTATGGGATATTGTTTTTTGAAAAATCAACTTACTTTATTTGGAAAATAATTTTAACTAGCACAACAGATTAAGTAATAAAAACTTACAATAGTATATGTCAAGCTATTTGCATGTTAAGTAAAATATTAAATAAACTAAAAAATGATTAGATTATCGATATATTTTGTAAATAATCTAGTTGTTTCTAATATATTAGTGCATATATATTAAAATATCATAGAAAATGTGAATAATGATTAAATAATATAAAAATAATATCTTAATATAAAATGTACCCTATAGAGTAGACACCTAATAAAAGGTCTGACCTATAGGGTATTTTGTTTATAAGGAAATTCTGTTATCTTGAAGCTGATGAAGCTTCTGTATATAGAATATAAGAATTTTTATCACAATACATGTAAATAATGGTAATCGATAAAAATGACAAGTTTCACCAAAATATAACAGTATAAAGGTGTTATAATGTCGGAGTTGAGTGAAAATTTTTTCACGTAGTAAATATAATGAATAGGGGAATGTTAAAAATGAATTGCAACTATTGTAAAAGCACAAAACTTGAATATTTATTATCTGATACAAATTCCACATATACTTATTGCAGTAACTGTAAGAAGAATTTTGACTTAGCTCATAAACATATAGCTATAGACGCTCTTTTAAAAAAACTTTTAAATATCTTAAATACTTCAAATGAAAGAAGTTTAAAAATCGAAGTTACGCAAGAAAATGGTTCGATTTTACTTATAATCAATAATATAAGGGTTTTTAAAACTGATTTTAAATATGATTTTCTGAAAAAAGATGTATATTATTTAGAAAATATTATTTCAGAATTAGTTCAAGATTCTTATAAATTTAATTTATCAAAAGTTGATATAATAGTAAGTGAATAAAAAATAGATTTATAGAGGTTAATAGAGTTATAATGCAAAATCTATTTAGAACAGTAGATAGAATAATTGATTTATATATAAGTTAATAAACAAAACGTAATAAATGAAATTATAAATATATATTATAATTTTGAATCTATATTAAATAGAAGATAGTCTATTAGATAGGACACAAAAAATTAATATAAGGAGATGTTGCAATAAAAGCAACATCTCTTTTTTAATAATAAAATAAGGAGAAAATAAAATGATAATTAAAATTTGGAAAGAGCAAGATTTAGAGTTAGTAAGTGAACTACCTAAGCAAGTAAAAGAAGTTATAAAAGAAAATGTACAGATTTTAGTAGAAGAGTACGGAGAAGAAAGGACAGAAGAAGACCTTGGAGGATTTATTGCACTAACAGATGAAGAAGGAATAAAAGAACTAAAGGAAAATCTACTAAAAAATAAGATACAATAAAAAATTTCTTAAATGAGTTGAGCATAGAGTTCTCAGATGACAAAGTTGAGGTTGATAAAACTACTTATAATCCATCTCGTATTTGTAGACTATACGGAACAATAGCATGTAAAGGAGACAATATACCAACAAGACCACATAGGCAAGCGATAATAATTTCAATTAGAGGTGAAGGTGAGATAGTTACTATATCTCAGATAACTAAAATAGTATCTAAACTACAGGATAAACATAATATAAATACTGAAGTAACAGCAGAAATAACCAATAAAAAATTAAAAAATGTGAACAAGAAAAAAGATGAAGCTGAATGGTTAGAAAAATATGAAATACAAGTTTCTCATCGTAAAGAAGAGGCAGATAAAATAATATATGTATTAAAGCAATGTCCTTGGAATGAAGAGCATACAGATAAAAGTGCATATGTTATCCAATATAATAATGGAAACATAGTAGCAGGATGTCATCATAATTCTTGTTCAGAAAATAACTGGAGTACACTTAGAAGTAAATATGAACCTACAAATAAAGTTACTAATGAAAATATCGACAAATATGACGGTAAAAATGAAGATAAAAAAGGTCAAATAGATATATTAATAGATATCGTTGAAGATATAGAAACATATAGGACATCTATGGATGAGACATATGTAACCATCCAAATTAGAGAAAATAATGAAAATGTAAATGTAAAATCGGAACGTTTTAAAAAATGGATTGTTTCACAATTTTACAATATAGAATCGAAAATACCTACGAATGACAATATAGCTAAGATAATACTACTTTTAGAATCTAGAGCAATGAATGAAGTAAATGAAGTGTTAGTAGAAAGAAGATGCGCTACAGTTGATAATTGCATTTATTATGATTTAAAAGATGATAGCTGTAACGTTGTAAAGGTATCAAGAGATGGTTGGGAAATTATTAAAGATCCACCTGTTATATTTGCTAGAACAAAAACAATGTATAGACAAGTGACACCAGAAAGAAATGGTAATCTTGATATATTAGATAAATGGTTTAGATACAAAGATGAAAACCATTTAATAATTCAAAAAGTAATATTAGTAGCTTCACTTATACCAAACATAGCAAGACCAATACAAGTACTACATGGAGAAAAAGGTTCATCTAAGACGAGTACAATGAAGCTGGTAAGAGATATAATTGATCCAGCAATCGTTCCAGTAGTATCTATCCCTAAAACAATAGATGATTTAGCAGTATATATTTCAAAGAACTATGTTCCTTGTTTTGATAACATAGATACAATAAGTAATCAAGTTAGTGATTTATTATGTATAGCTGTCACAGGTGGTGGACACACAAAGAGAAAGTTGTATACAGATGATGAAGAGCAAGTTATGTTCTTCCAAAGATTCATAGTATTAAATGGAATTAATGTGGTAGCAACAAGACCAGACCTTTTAGATAGATGTATATTATTAGAACTAGAAAGAATACCTCCAAATGAGAGAAAAGAAGAAAAAGTACTTAGAGAAGAGTTTGAGAAGGACAAACCTATAATACTAGGTGCAATATTTGAAACACTATCTAAAGCAATGAGTATATATGACCAAGTCGAGTTAAATAACTTAGGTAGAATGGCAGATTTCACAAGATGGGGATATGCAATAGCAGAAGTTTTAGGTATAGGAGGAGATAAGTTTTTAGAAGCTTACTTGAATAACCAAAATAATGCTAATATAGAAGTTTTAGAATCTCATCCTGTAGGATTTGCAATGTATAAGTTCATGGAAGACAAGACTGTATGGTCGGGTTCACCTACAAAACTTTTATCTGAATTAGAAATAGTTGCAGGTTTTGAAAAGATAGATACCACAAATAGTAATTGGGCTAAAACACCAAATGTATTATCAAAAAGATTGAATGAGATAAAGAGCAATTTACTAGATGTAGGTATTGAATTTGAAAGAAGTAAAGGTAAAAACAGAGAAATCAAAATAACTAGAATGTAATAAATTTAAAAATGTACTAGGGGTATTTTAGTATTCCTAGTATATATAATCATAATTTGGAGGATAACTATGGATACTGTGACAATGGAACAGATAAATGGAGATGAAATAATAAATATACTAAGTGATATAATTCAAAAACACATAATAAAGACTAATGAAGAAAATGGAGGAGATGACAATGAGTAAAAAAGTAGCAATATATTGTAGGGTATCAACGATAGAACAAGCTGAAGAAGGTTTCTCAATTGACAGTCAATATCATAATATTAAAGAATACTGTAAGAATCAAGGTCATGAAATCTATAACCTTTACGAAGATAGAGGAATAAGTGGAAAGAATATAACAAATAGACCAGGAATAAAACAATTGCTAGAGGATGCTACTAAGAATAAGTTTGATTTAGTAGTTGTTTGGAAATTAAATAGGATAAGTAGAAAATTACTAGATATACTTAATATAGTAGACTTACTAAATAAGCATAATATAGCATTTCGTTCATTAACAGAGAACTTTGAAACAGAAACACCATCAGGTAAACTTCAACTTAACATAATGGGAGCAATAGGGGAATTTGAAAGAGAAACTATTGCTGAAAATGTGAAGATGGGATTATTAGCAAGAGCAAGAGAAGGAAGATGGAATGGTGGTGTAGTTTTAGGGTATACCCTAAAGCCAAATTTAAAGATTAGTTTACAAGTATGTTTATAAATAAAAGATTTATTGCATGGTTAAATCATTATTTTATAATAGCATAAATATTCTGATAATAAAAGGCTTTTATTGGAAAAAAAATACAATTAATATAAAAATAGAAAATATAAGAAATTAAGGTATAGTTAATTAAGAGATGTATATTTATGAAGAAGAAAAAATTATTAAAATTTATATCTAGTATAGCGATGGCACTTATGATTATTTTTTCAAATACATTAAATATTTTTGCAAATGATATTTATAATAATTTAGAATCGAGCATTATAAAAGAGACTGAAGATATTGACTTAGAAGAAGAAAAAATAGTAAAGATTGAACTAGATAATAAAGCAAGAAATATATTAGGAATTGAATATATAAAGGTTAAAATAAGTGCAAGTTATGACTCAAAGAATAAGATGCATGTATGGAATTTCAATGTTGATATACCAATATCTATATTTGTTAAGCCTCCATTAAAGTTAAAAGTACAGATACTAAGGTCAAATACAGAAAATGGTACTTATAGTAACTATGGTATATTAAAGGATTTTGGAAATGTAAACACTATAAAAAACTATAAGCATTCTGTTCCAGCTAAAACAGGATATTATAAAGTTAAACTTATATCTCAACTAAAGCCAGATGGATCAAATTCATATTTACCAGCTAAAACAGTAAATACTTATTATGGATTGCTAAATAGAACTGGAAAGTTATGGAATGCATCATATACAGATAAAAAATCAGGAAAAACATTAGGTAAACCTAGAGCTGATTATGTAAAAAATACTATACATAAAAGGCCTAGTAATTTAAACACAACATATTATAATGAATATAAGCGTAGATATGGAGTAACTTTAAATTCATCATTATATGATGTTCATCACATAAAGCCATTAGCATATGGTGTAGATAATAGTTTTTCTAATTTAATACATTTACCAAAATCAATTCACAAAACTGTTACTAGCTGGTTTAGTGGATACTAATAATTAAAAGGATAATAAAATGAGTATATTAAAATATTATATATCAACTGAATATCCAGTTGAATTAAGTAATGAATTAAAAGATCATGTGAGTATATATTCTAAACGAAAAAGTAATAATAAATTAATTATTTTGAAAGAATTAGACTATATAAATATAAATATAAGAAATTTACTAAAAAACAATTTTGTATATGAGGTAGAGTTTGAAAAAACAAATACGTATTTGCAAGAAAAAGTTATAGAGTTAATCAATAAAATAATAAAGTGTAATATATTTAATGGATTTAATGCGATTGAAATTTATTGTAATGAAGATAATGATTTAGAAAAAGTTAATTTAAAAATAAAAGATGTAGATGAAAATATTTTTTTTGAAAAAAATACACTAATAACAATAGGTCAATTCAAATTAGAGAATATAAATACTTTATTAGTAAATGAAAAAAATATAAAAATATTAGCTATGAAAAAGGTTCAGAATTATTTTATATTAGATATTTTATCTGAAGTTAGGTTTATTTATAATAATCAAGATGAAATTGAGGAGATTGGTACATCATTATATATTGAAAATATAAATGTAAATGATTTAAATCTTGAACTATACTCTAGTCACAATATTTTTATATTAGAAAATAATGATTTAGAAGATAGAAAAAATGCATTTGACTCAATGATATACTTAAAATATAAGGAAGAAAATCTTATTAATGATAATATGAAAAATATATGTATAACTAGATTAATATATCTCTTAGAAGAAAATTTAGACAAAGTAGATAGTTTAAAAATAGAATTTGAAATTGATGGAGCTATGAAAGTATTTGAAATGTAATATATATAATGTATATAAAGCTGGAAACTGTGTCTATAAAGTATTTGTTTCAACCTTATTGAGTTGGTAAGGTATATTATTTCTTAAAAAATAAGGCTTAAATTAAGCCTTATTTTTTTCTATAAAATTCTCAAGCCAAAGTTTAGATTTTTCATTATTAGTAAAATGATTTTTAAACTCATGATTTAGTAGAATTACCTAATGAGGGAAAGAAAAGAAAGAATACTAGATTAGAAATAAATGAAAAAGAGGCAAATACAGTAAGAAGAATATTTGAACTATACAGCCAAGGTCATGGATACAAGGCAGTAGTAAATAGAGTAAACAAGGAAGGTCATAAGACGAAAAGAAATGGTTTGTTCGCAGTAAGTACAGTAAAGGAGATACTTCAAAATCCAGTATAAATTGGTAAGATAAGGTACAATGTAAGGCAAGATTGGAGCAAGAAAAGAAGAAATAATATAAATGCAAATCCAATACTTTCAGATGGAATACATGAACCAATAATTGATTTGGAAACATGGAATAAAGTACAAGTAATACTAAAGGAAAGAAGTAAGAAACATAATAAGGTCTACGATTGTGAATTTCCTTTAACTGGAATACTAAGGTGTCCTGTATGTGGAGCAGGAATGACAATTAGTAGGTCTACTGCTAAAAGGAAAGATGGAACTAGAAGAATAAATGAATACTATTCTTGTGGAAATTGGAAGAATAAAGGAACAGCAGTATGTAATTCAAACTCAATAAGAGTAGAATTAGCTGATGAATATGTACTAAATAAGATAATGGAACTAATCAATGATGAAACTATATTAAGGAAGGTAGTAGATAATATAAATCAGAATAAATCTACTAAGTTAAAACCAATACTAGAGCACTTAGAACAGATAAATAAAGAGATAGAGAAACTAACAAGTAAGAAGAATAAAAACATAGAACTATTTGAAGATGGAATATTAGATAAAAGTGAGTTGTCACCAAGAATAAAAGTAATAAATGATGACATTGAGAAACTAAAATACAGAGAGCAAGAGTTAAAACAAGATCTTCAACTAGCAGAAGGAGATCCAATACCATTTGAGATAGTAAATGAAGTAATGAAAAGATTCAAAGAAGTATTCTTTGAAATGAGTACAAGTCAACAAAGGAAACAACTAATACATCTACTAGTTTCAAAGATAACAATAAATAAAGAAAGAGAAATAGATAGCATAGAAATACAAATAAATGATGATGTGATAACATACTTAATGAAGGATAGGTTACCTAAAGAACAAGGTAACCTATCCTTTTTACATTTACTTGGAATGAATTGTATAAATCTGAAAATAGTAATATAATAAGTATGATAGTTGAATAGTGGGAGTTTAAAATTGAAAATAGAAGAATTAGTGAAAGTAATACAAGAAAGCAGAGAGTTATTTGGAGAAAATGAGTTAGCATATCTTTCATTAACTAGCAAGAATGAATCAGTAATAAGGGATAGAATAGCATACAAGTTACACTTAGAGTTAAAGAATTCAATTGTTGCGAGGGAACACAGCATAAAAGCCATAAATTCTAGAATTGATTTAGCAGTATTAGAAAATAATGATATAAAGGATATAATTTGAAATTAGGTTAATGAATAAAGGGAGTTGAGAAGGAGAGGGTTGATAATACTGTCATTTAAGTAAGCCTTTATAGATAGAACTTTAGTGATAAATTATATGTGGAATTGGTATATAAATAATATTAGTAATTTAATGTTAAAAGTGTTAATTTATGAAATTATCATTTTTATATCTATAATATAATTGAATCTTTATGTTATTATGTATTTATAAAATAAATTCATTTTGATATATATTATATAAAATGGAGGAAAATATAAATGAAAATTAATATATTAATTGTTGAAGATGAAAAAGAAATAAGGGAAGGCGTAAGTGAATATCTATCAGAAGTTGGATATAACGTTATAAGTGCAGAAGATGGAATGCAAGCAATAGAATTATTTAAGAATAGTAAAATTGATTTAGTAATTTTAGATATAATGCTTCCCAAAGCTAACGGATTTGTTGTTTTAAATAAAATTAGACAAGAAAGCAATGTTCCAGTAATTATGTTAACAGCAATGAGTGATGATTATACCCAAATTATGAGTTTTGATGAAAAGGCAGACGATTATATTACAAAGCCATTTTCAATAATAGTTTTACATAAAAGAATAGAAGCACTTCTTAGAAGAGGAGTAAAAGTTAGCGAAAATAAAAAGTGGTTCTATGGAGACATAGAAATTGATTTTGAAGGATACTCAGCAAGAAAGAATGGCGAAAATATAGATTTAAAACCTAAGGAAATAAAATTAATAGAGTTATTATTAAAGTATGAGGGAAAGGTTTTAACAAGAGCACAAATCTTAGATAATTTATGGAATATTGAAGAATCACCAAATGATAGGGTTATTGATGTATATATTAAAAATATAAGAAAAAAGTTGTTATTAGATTGTATAGTAACAGTTAAGGGAATTGGATATAAATTTGAGGAGCAATGATGAATAAGTTAAAGTTATTTTCAAAAACATATATATTTACCATGGGGATAATAAGTTTAATAATTTTAATTTCAAATGTTTTAATTTATTTAGCATTACCCAAGGTATATGTGAATAATAAACAAAAGGAAGCTGATAAAATTATTGAAGCTTTAATTGAACAAGTAAGTAAATCTGATAATGAGGAATCATTTAAGATAGCAAAGAATTTTGCTGAAAAATATAATATTCAAGTTTTACTTACTATAGGAGATGAAAAAAGGGTATTTCAAGGTTTGCACAAAGTAGATATATATGTTAATGAAGAGGAAATTACAGAAAACTCTTTAATAATTCCTAATTTAATTGGTGAAAATATTATAGAAAATTTTAATGATGAAAATAGAGAAGTTATAGGTGATGATGGATTCGGTCAATATATTAATATAAATAATTTATCAATAATAAAAAGTAGGGACTTTAAAAAAAGTAATGATGTAAATGGAAGTGCTAAAATAGTAATGGATTTAGAATCATTTACAGAAACAAGAGATGTTATATTAAAAATACTTCCATATTCTATTTTTATAAGTTTGCTTATAGCACTTATTGCATCATATATATATGCAAGAAAAATTACAACTCCAATAAAAGAAATTTGTGATGTTACAAAAAAAATGGAGAATTTAAATAAAGAAGCCTTTTGTAAGGTAGAAACTGAAGATGAAATAGGAATATTAGCAGCTAATGTAAATAGTTTATATGAAAATTTATTAAATACAATTGTATCATTGGAAGAGGAAATAAAAAATGTAAGTGAATCTGAAAAAATAAAGGTGGATTTTTTAAGAAGCGCATCACATGAACTTAAGACACCACTAATGAGTATGAATATAATGATTGAAAATATGTTATATGATATAGGAAAATATAAAAATCATTATATATATTTAGAAAAATGTAAGGATATAGTTAGTGAATTAAGTAAAATGGTTCAGGAAATTTTAGATACTTCAAAACTTAATATAATAAATAATAAAAATGAAAGTGTATTAGATTTAGGTAGTTTAGTTCAAAAGAACATAGAACCATATAAATTAATAGCTAAGTCAAAGAAAATTAATATTAAAATGAATTTAAAAGAGTCTTTTAATATTAAAGTAGATGAAAAATTATTTACTAAAGCAATTTCTAATATTATTTCTAATGCAGTAAATTATACTGATGAGGGAAAGGAAATAAGAATATATATAAAAGATAAAAAACTTATTATAGAAAATGATTGTAAGCCAATTTCAGAAGAACATTTAGAACATATTTTTGAGGCATTTTATAGAGTTGATTTTGATAGAAATAAGAGTAGTGGGGGAAATGGGTTAGGATTATACATAGTTCAACAAATTTTAAAAATGTATAATTTAGATTATTCTTTTAAATCAATATTAACTGGAATGAGTTTTGAAGTTGATTTTAATTAAATATTTGAAATTTGTTCATGTTTAATAAAAAATAAAATAGTTGAAAAATAACGGGTATTAGATTAATAATATCCTTATTTTTTTATAAAAAATAATTTAATTAATACGATTCTTAATGAATTTTATAAATTTAATTTTTTAATTTCATAAATATTTCATATTAGGTTGATAGAATGTACTCAAGTTAATAAACAAGGAGGACATAAATATGAATGTATTTAAGAGATCAATATTATATATAACAAGAAAAAAAATAAAAAGTATTATTATGTTATTTATATTATTTGGAATATCAACGGCAGTTTTAAGTGGAATTTCAATTAAAAAGGCAGCAAATATAGCAAGACAAGATTCAAATAAGGATATGGCAAATACTTTTGAATTACAAGCTAATTTTACGGGTAATTTTGAAGGAACAATTCCAGAAAATTTAATTGATAAGGTTTCAAAGGTAGAAGGTGTTAAGAATTATGATGCAGCAATTCAAGGAGCTGGTTTAGATTTAGAAAATGTAAATTATATAAAACCAGAAAAAAATGCAGTTCAATATAATGATGATTATAAATATGAAAAACTTTTTTCTGTAGAAGCACATAAGAGCTCTGAGTATGATACTAAGTTTATAAGTAAATCATTAAAGCTTGTTGATGGTAGACATATTGTGCCTACTGATAAAGGTAAGGTATTAATTCATAAGGCTTTAGCAGAAGCAAATAATTTAAAAGTTGGAGATACTATAAAGGCTAAAAAGAGTGCTGGTGATTTTAATGCATCAACTTTATCTAAAAATGATTATGACCTTGAAATTGTAGGTATTTTTGAAAGTGAAAATACTGAAAGAGTTGGTCACAAATTAGAAATGCCAGAAAATCTTTTAATAACTGATGTAGATACTGTTAAAACTTTATATGGATATTCAGATGGAAATGTAAAATATACAAATGCTACTTTCAATACAGATACTGATGTAGATAAAGTAACATCAAAATTTAAAGATATTCCTGCTGATTGGAATAAGTATACAATAGTAAAAAGTGAAGATACATTTTTAGCTTTATCTAAGTCTTTTGATTCTTTAGATAAGATTATAAATATGGTTTTAATTGGAGCAATAATAGCTGGAATAATAATACTTTCATTAGTGTTAGCATTTTGGATTCAAGGAAGAGTTCATGAAACCGGTATATTACTTTCAATAGGAGTTTCAAAGTTTAATATTATTTCTCAATATATAATTGAATTATTACTTATAAGTATATTAGCTTTTGGAGGATCATATTTCTCAAGCAAGGTAATTTCACAAAATATAGGAAATACAATAGTTGCACAAGCAAGTAAGCAAGCGGTTCAAGACGTTCAAAGTGGATTTGGAGGATTTTCATTAGGAAATGATGTTAATAGTTCTTTAGCAACTCGTACAGTAGATGAAATAGATGTAAAAGTAGATGTTGAAGAATTAATTTATGTATATGTTATAGGAACAGTTATTATCATACTTTCAGTAATGGCATCATCAGTATCAATAATTAGATTAAAACCAAAAGAAATATTATCTAAAATGAGCTAGGAGGAAAATAAATGTCAATTTTAGCATTAAATAAAGTTAATTATTCATATAAAAATGGAAAAAAAGTTTTAAATGATATAAGCATGGAATTTGAAAAAGGAAAATTTTATGCTATTTTAGGGGTTTCTGGTTCAGGAAAAACAACATTATTATCATTACTGGCTGGATTAGATGAACCTAGAAATGGTGAAATATTATATAATAATCAAAATATAAAAGTAAAAGGGTATGAGAATCATAGAAAAAGCAATATTTCATTAATTTTTCAAAATTATAATTTAATTGATTATATGACACCTTTAGAAAATTTAAAGATAGTTAATCCTAAGGCAGATAAGAAAATTTTAAACGATTTAGGATTAACTGATGATGAAGTTAATAGAAACGTATTACAATTATCAGGGGGGCAGCAACAGCGTGTTGCCATTGCAAGAACACTTGTTACAGATTCACCAGTAATATTAGCAGATGAGCCAACAGGAAATTTAGATAGTGATACAGCTGATGAAATTATAGAAATATTAAAAGTAAGTGCACATAAACATGAAAAATGCGTAATAGTGGTTACTCATAGTAAGGAATTAGCTAAAAAAGCGGATGTTGTACTTGTGTTAAAAAATAAAAAACTAATACAGATTAATTAATAAAAATTAATAAGATTTTATAAGAGGTGGCTTAAGTATGGAAGTAAAACATTTTAAAGATATAAATTTAATAAGTAAAGTATTATATGTTATTTCAATAATTATATTAGTATATACATTATTAACTATATATAATTCACATGTATATATATCATCACTTGTAGCATCAAATAGGATTGTGGTAAGTGAAAGTATATTAATGGTAATAACATATTACATTAATTCATCATTACCATATGCATTTTATTCAATAGCAACATTTTCTATGGGATATATTATCAGTGGATTAAATGTTAAAAAGGAAGTAAAAAAAGATATAAAAAGTGATTTAGAAGACTTTGATAAATTAAATAAAGATTTAGAAGACTTTGATAAATTAAATAAAGATGATAATGAATTAGAAGAATTAATAGAATATTTAAAAGATTAACTAGCTGTTAAGGATTAATTTAGAAAACTTTTGATATTCACTTGAGAAAGTTATTATGATGTTAGGGGAATGGGGTAAGATGGTAAAGGATAACAAGCAATTGGATATAAAGTAAGTTTTGAGAAGGAGTATCAGTTAAGGATGCTCCTTCTTCTTTTAGGTTAAGAAATTTTGGAGCAACTATGTTGAATTTGAACATTACTATATAGAATAATATGGGGATGTAGCTCGTAATTAAATTATAATTTTAAAAGTATATTAGAAAAGGAGAAAAGTAATGAGCAAGTTTACAACCTCACTTAACACCGATACGGAGAACCGTATCGCAAGCAAGTGATACGGTTCATTATTATATAGCATTTATCTCTTCATTTATTTGTTCATTGATACTTGAAATTGGTGGGAAAATTTTAGATGCATTAAGATTATACATAGGAACAGGTCATGTATCTGGTCTTGTTGAAGCAGATGAAACATTCTTTAGGTTATCATATAAAGGAAATCATAGTAAGAGTAAGGGGTTTACTATGCCTCAAAAACCTTATTTAAGAGGTCCAAAAAGTAAAAAATCTGAAAATGAAGAACCTAAACCAAGAGGGATATCAAGAAATCAAGTTGCTGTAATGTGTGCAATAGATAGAACTGGGAATATAATTTCAGAATTGATATGTAATGGGAGAATGAAATATAAAGATGTAGAAAGATTGTTTAAAGGGAGAATAGAGGAAAACTCAACATTGTGTATAGACTCACACAAGAGTTATATCCGTTTAGATAATAATTTTGATGTGGATATACAGAAAATAGAGACAGGAAAGTTTAAAAAAGGTATTTATCATATTCAACATATAAACTCATACCATAGCAGACTTAAAAAGTGGATGGATAACTTTAATGGTGTTGCAACGAAATATTTGGCTAATTATATGTATTGGTTTAAGTGGATTGAGTTATTTAAAACAGATAAAGATGCTAAGAAATATAAAAGATTGTTTATACAGTCTCATGCATCTTATTCAAATACACGAATAAAGGATTTTAAAAACAGAAAACCATTGTATATATAGGTTTTATTTGTTGTATTATTCGTGATTGTTATATAATACAAAATAATAAATATTAAGAGGGAGAATTATATTGAAAAATCTAAATAATAAATTAGTTCAAAGAATAATAATAAGTTTACAAATACTTTATATTCTATTATATTTTGCAACAAGTAGTATAAATAATATTTATTTTACGTTTTGGCTAAGTGCAATAATAAGTATATTAAGTTTAATTTTAAGTATGATGAATATTATAAATAAAGGGAATTTTAAACTATTATTTATTCTAATAAGTATTACTCAAATTCTATTTACTGTGTTTATCTACTTACTTCCAGAGGCAGGTATTCCTGCTCCAATTAAATTATTCTAATTGTAGTAAATTTTAATATATTACGCATAAAAAGTATTATTAAAGAGGGGGATTATTAGCCCTCTTTAATAATACCTGATTTTTCAACATTATCTTTAAACATAGCGTAAAAATTATATATAATATAGATAGATTCAATTAAGATAAAGGAGTATTTATATGTGTTCAAATTTTCAAGGTTTAAATATAATAGATTTAATAAGTGAAAAACATGCAAAACTTAGAAAAATGGTAATAGAGGCTTGGGTTGAAAGTGGTGAAGAAAGGGTTAGTGATACAGAATCATATATGCTTGCTCTAATAGAAAAGAATGAATTGACAGTGGCGCAGATTGGAAGGATAATAGGAATATCACGCCAAGGAGCTCATAAATGTGCAAAAGGATTAATTGAAAGAGGATATATTATTATAGAGAATCAAAATGTAAACTCTAGAGATAAGATACTTTTTTTAACTGAAAAAGGATTAAGATTTTGTAGAGAAACATTAATTTTAAAAGAAAAATTTGAAATTGATATTATAAATGCTATAGGTGAGGATAAATTTCAAATATTAAAACAATGTTTAAGTGAAAATTGGTTTCAAAAATAAGTATTGTGAAAAATTAACTTTAATATGAAATTGTTAAGTATATATTTTAGAATACATAAAAAGATAATGTTTAATAACAAATTTTAGACGTTAAATTAAAACATATAATCATTATATATTTTATCCTGATAAAATTTTATACAAAGAAGAGGTTTAACGTTGAATATAATAAAATATCTAGAGGATAAAAATTAATAGGAGTAAACCATGAAAAATATTATCAAAAAAATAATATGCAGTTTATGCTTAGGAATGATAATGACCGGATGTTCAGGTGTAACTGACTATAGAATTATTTTAAATAATGATTACTATATTGCAAAAACTTCTGCAAATAATGCAAAAATATTTAAAATAGAAGATAAAGATATTACAGGAAGAGCTCCATCAATACCTGTATATAATAAAGAAAATGATGAAGAATATGAAAAAGAATCTGTAATTAAAGTAGGACAGGATAGTACATATATAATAGCTCAAAAAAATATGGACAGATATTATATATTAGATACAAAAGAAGAAAGTGTACTTGAATTTAAATCAGAGTATGAATTTAACCTAAAGAAAAAAGAACTCGGAATTTCAGAGGATGTTTCGTTAGAAAGTTTAGGTAAATACAAAAAAGAATAGATTTAGGATAGCTATATTGATAAATATTTGTAATCCTAATATGAGGTAAATAAACTTTAGAGATAATATATAATTTTGTAAGGGGGAAATAAAGTTGAAAATATTAAAAAATAAATTGGTTTTAGGGTTGGCTTCAATAATAGTTTTGATTTTAACTATATTTAGTTACTCTAAAATAAGAGAATATAATATTTTAAAAGATGTTTTTGTATTTAAAAATGAAAATGTGGTTTCAATTTGGATAGTAAAAAAGGGTGAAGACATTCACGATTACAATTATAAAATGGAAAGTAATGGTATTGATTTTTTAAGTGATATACTTACAAATTCAAAATTAAAAAAATCCACTATAAATGATTCTCCATCTAATACTTTAGGAAGTTTGACTATTTTACTTGATGGAAATACAAGAGAAGTAGATGGTGGTACATCATTTGAATTTGAAAGAGGCATAACTTTAACTCCTATAGATAAAGATAGTGTATATGTTTTTTTAGAGATAAATAAACTTAGAAATGATAATAGTTTTAATACAGATGGGGTTATGCAAAAATCTTATATTATAGATTCTGAAAAATTAGTAGAATTTATAAATGAAAATACTTAATGAAATTAAATTGCAAATTCAATTCGCAATTGTTATATAATACGAAGTAAATATACTTTTATAACAAATATTATTAAAGGAGTGGTTTTATGATTATAAGAGATGCAGTATATGATGATATAGATAATATAGCGAAATTATATATTTCAAATTGGAAGGAAACTTATAAAGGATTACTATCTGAAGATTATTTAAATAGTTTAACTAAAGAGTATGCAGTAGAAAAGTGGAGTAAATATTTAAAAAATGAAAATCATATTTTTGTTGCGTATGAAGAAAATGAATTTTTAGGTTTTGTAGCATCTAAAAAAGATGATGAGGAAGAAAATTATTGGTATTTAGATTCTTTACATATAACAAAAAATTCAAGAGGAAAAGGAATAGGAACGAAATTAATTTATAGAGTAGGGCAGTATGCTTTAAAACATGGATATGAATGCATGAGTATTTGTATTGTTAAAGGAAATGATAATGCTAAAAGGATATATGAAAAACTTGGTGCAGTTCATTATAAATATTTTATTGATGATTTTGGAGGAGTAAAATCAAATTCAGAAAAACTTATATGGAAAAACTTAAGTATTTTTGCTTAATGATAATATTTTTTCTAATCAAAATTATTAGTTAATATACAATTTTAATATATTATGAACTATTATTTTTTAATATAAAAAGGCTAGAAATCAATACATTGTAACGTTTCTAGCCTTTTTAACTAATATTTATAACGAAATTATCTAACAAAGCCTATTAATATAAACTATAATCAGCAAAATTTGACATAACTTTAAATTCTAAATCTATGCTATAAGTATTAAATGCTACAGAGCTAAATATCAATGCTAAAATTAAAAATATATTAAAAAATACCGAATCTGCCTTTTTATTTTTATTTTTATCTTTAAAATTAAATTGACTAAAAGCTAATACAAACATAAATAATAGTGCATCCTTAGAATAATCTTCTAAAACATCTATAACTGACAATAATTCAATATCTTTTATATATCTATTAAAATATTTCGTATTTTCTTCATTTTCTGTAGCCACCATAGAAAATCCATTTCCACTAAAATCTACAATCCTTTTATTTTCTTTATCATAAGTTAACTCATATTTATATTTTGGTGAATTTATGTGATTATCTTCAAATTCTATCTTATTAAAATAATTGTATGTAAAGCCTATAAATACAATTAGTATCACACCTGTCAAAGCTTTATTGTTAAGTAAATTTTTCTTTTTTTCTATTTCAACACCATTTATAGATTTTATGTATTTTCTTTGAAGTTTTTCATTATATATTAATATAATTTGTCCAAGTAAAACAAGCTCTACTCCATTAAACCCACCCATCTTGGTAACTAGTATTAATATAATCTTTATTATTATATAAATATCTAAAAACTTAATTATTTTATTTAAGCTTTCAATGTACTTTTCTTTATTTATAAATTCTATATTTTCCGTATATTTATTAACATCTACATATTTATGTATAAAATATAATACCCCTAACATAATTACTGAATCTATGGCTTTATCTATAAAAAGGTTTAATATTGTTCCTATTATAAATCCCCATATTAATATTTTTTTATCCTGTTTATCTAATTTCACTTATATTCCTCCCACAAATTACATTTATTTAGATGATATTAAAACTATCGTTATCTCTAAGAATATAACAATTATGAATTTTTTATCATTAGTTAATGAGGCTTATATTATTAGAATAAATTTATAGAACGTTTAGAATTGATAATAATAAACTGTATAACAAGTAACGAAGCGTGTTTTTGTAAGAAAAATTATAAATAGACTATACTAATTTTGATATGAGACCTTTATTGTAGACCGTTAAAATAATAAAACTTTTGTCATAAAGGGCTCATATCATCTTAGGAGATATAATATTTTAATATTAAAGGATATCATATAAGGTATATTTATAAAATTCAGTTATAAATGAACTTAAAGCATCATTTATAATTGGTTTTAATTTACAAGAATCATTAAGATTGCAAGTGTTATTATCAGTAGAAAAACATTCTACAATATTTAAATTATCTTCTGTTATTTCAAGAAGTTTACCTAAGTTTATATTTTTTGAATCCATTCCTAGCTTTATACCACCATTTCTTCCTTTAGAAGATGAAATATATCCATTTTTAGCTAATTTATAAATTATTTTTTTTATATGATGAGTAGATAAATTAAGTGTATTTGATAATTCATCTACTGTAAAAAGTTTATTTGGGTTATTGCCTAGATAAATTAATATTCTAAAACTATAATCAGTAAATTTAGATAAATACATAAAATTCTCCTTAATATAATTTGATTATTATATATTATTATAAATTATATTAGCTTGAATACAATATTAACTATAATTAAAAAATTATATGTTATACAAAACTAAAAAGGGTATATAGAATACATATTTAAAAAATAGGAGAGTTTTATGAATAGAATTAAAAAAATAATATTTGTTATTGTAGGAGTTATATCTCTTTTATTAGGGATAATCGGGACAGTACTTCCTATATTACCTACAGTACCATTTTTACTTTTAACATCATATTGTTTTGCTAGAGGGTCAAATAAATTTGAAGCTTGGTTTAAATCTAGCAAAATATACAAAAAGTACTTAGAAAATTTTATACTTAATAAGTCTATGACCTTAAAACAAAAGATATATATATCAACTTTTGCGGATATAATGATTGCATTTCCATTGGTAATTTTAAATAACTTATATATAAAGTTATTTTTAATAATAGTTATTATATTTAAATATTATTACTTTATATTTAAAATTAAAACTATAAAGATATGATTTAAATTGAATTGAGAATAAAGAATATATTATCTTTAAAAAAATGTTTATATAAAAAACAATTGGGTAAATTATTTAATAAATAAAAAGTGCATATAAAATACACATTAAAAAGGAGTGAGTAAGTATGTTAAGTCAAAAAACAATAGAAATAGTAAAAAGTACAGTACCAGTATTAAAGGAGCATGGATTAGAAATAACAAAAACTTTCTACAAAACAATGTTTACGAATAATCCAGAAGTAAAAGAAATGTTTAATATGGATAAACAAGAATCTGGAGAACAACCAAAGGCACTAGCAATGACAATACTAGCAGCAGCTCAAAATATAGATAATTTAGAGGTATTATTACCAGCAGTAAAGAAAATAGGAAACATTCATGTTAATTCAAATGTAAAACCAGAGCATTATCCAATAGTAGGTAAGAATTTATTATTAGCAATAAAAGAAGTTTTAGGGGATGCAGCAACAGAAGATGTTTTAAATGCATGGGCAGAAGCTTATGAAGTTATAGCTAAAGTATTTATAGATGTAGAAAAAGATATGTATATAGATCAAGTATGTAGAGATAATCAAATACATCAAAAAATGTAATTTATTAAAAGGTCATTAAAGTATTGATATATTAGGAGACTAAAATATATATTATAACTATGAGAAAGCTAGATGAGGTAAAATGATATGCTTCCTTCATGATGACAGCTTTATTATTTTAACTGGCCACCATAAAGGTAGCATATCACTACCAAATGCCTAGCTACTTTTATTTTAAATTTATAACATAATTATCAAACATAGCCTAAAATTATATAGAATTAAAAAGTGAATAATTATTTATATAAATTTCTTCAAGTTCTTTTTTCTTATCATTACTTAAATTATTAAATTTAAGCATAACAAGGTGAGTAGAAATTCCTAATTCAGAAGCTAGTTGTTCAAAACTCAAATCAATATATTTTTCAAAAATATCATCATCTAATAAATACTCAGAAGCGAAAGTATCGGCTTCTAGTTCAAGATGTTTAACCCAAACAGGATCTATTTCATGTATCTTAAAAGTATTAATATTAGGATGAACATAAACATGTCCAAGTTCATGAGTTAATACTTCTATCAATTCATTTTCACAAAGATTAGGGTTAAGAAGTACAGCTCTTAATTTAGTAGTTTTAATATTACACCCTTTAGTTTCATTTATATATGGATAATTATCATCTAAATAACCAATTACAAAATTTAAATCCCTAAAAATTTCAATAATACTTTTACCTTCATGGCTTAATTTAACTAATCTAACTTTTTCCTTTATAAGCTCTATATTCAAATATATCTCCCCTTTTAAATGATAATAAAATTCGCTTTGCTAATATCGCTAACGAACTTTTCCGTTGCTCAAATGTAAGTAAATTTATTTTCGCTTTATATCGCTAATGGCTAAAGATATACCAGCTTTTATAGAGTGAAGTATTCCATCGATAGCTTCATCAGATGCAGGTTGACCACAAAATGTTATAGAATCACTATTTTTTAAACGAGATTCTAAATCTTTAAGTGCTAAAAGGATATCGTCCTCGTCTTTTTTATTTACATCATAAGAATCATAATTTTTTTCATCAGTAAGACCAACTAAATAATCAGTACTTACCTCTAGGGCATCTGCAAGTCTTGCAAGTACAGCAGACTTTGGCTCTCTTATTCCGTTTTCGTATCTAGATAAATTAGCTTCTGTTAAATTAGCTTTTTTAGCTAGTTCTTTTTGATTTAATCCTAATTCTTTTCTAGCTTTAGTTATTCGTTCTGCTATAATTCCCACTAAGAATCACTCCTTTAACAAATTTTTCTAATTAGATAATATCATTTTAAAATAAAAATGACAATAAAAAAGTATTTATGGTAATAAAATAAGTAAAAAATGACAAAGTTATAATGAAAATGATAATTTTGATAATAAAAATGACAAAAAACTATTGACCTTAACAATTTTTGGATATATTATAAAATTATCACAAAGGAAAGAAAAATAGAATTTTATAAAACAAAATATAGAAAGGGGAGAATAAAAATGGGACCTAGAATACTTAAATCAAAGAGAGTATTATTTGATTTAACACAAGAAGAAATAGCAAAAGAACTTGGAATTACCATAAAAAGTTATAATGCAAAAGAAAATGGTAAAAGGGAATTTACATTAGATGAAGCTAAGAAAATAAGTAGTTTACTTAAGCTTAATTTAAACGAAGTAAATGATATATTTTTTAATTCAGCTATAAGTAGATAGAAAAAATTTTAAATTAAAACTTTCCAATTTGATAATTTTTTTTAAGGGGATAATAGAATGGATAATTTAAAAGTATTTGAAAATGATGAATTTGGACAATTAAGTGTAATTGTAAAAAATAACAAAGAATATATAGAAGCAATAGAAGTTGCTACTATACTTGGATACTCAAATCCTAGAGATGCAATATCTAGACATTGTAATGAAGAGGGGGTCGTGTTTTCCGACGTAAGGGTAGTAACAGGAATTAAAAAAGATAATAGTAAAGCTTTTAAAGTAGTTACTAAAAAATTTATAGATGAAGGAAATTTATACAGGCTTATTATAAAATCAAAACTACCTAGTGCTAGAAGATTTGAAAAGTGGGTTATGGATGAAGTACTTCCGAGTATAAGAAAACATGGAGCTTATATGAGTGAAGAGGTTATAAATAAAACTTTAGATGATCCAGATTTTATAATAGAAATGGCTACTAAATTAAAATATGAAAGAGAGCAAAGAAGATTACTTGAGGAAAAAGCTAAACATCTTGAAGCTACTATAACAATAGATAAGCCATACACAAACTTTGGAAAAAGTATTGCAACTTCATCTGATGCAATAACTATAGGGCAATTTGCAAAGGTTTTAAACAATAATAATATAAATATTGGTAGAAACAGATTATTTACTATATTAAGGGATAATGGATACCTTATAAAAGTTGGTAAGGATAAAAATATGCCCAAACAAATCTACGTTAAGCAGGGTCTTTTTAAGGTTGCTGAAAGTATAGTAAAAACTGTTAAAGGTGAATTACTTACAGCTACGACACTTATAACAGGAAAAGGTCAGATGTACTTTTTAGAGCTATTTAGTAATTTAACCGAAAATAAAACTTATATTTCATAAGAGTTATTATTTCTAAAAGAGCTTATGATTTAGAGAGTAACTTATATTTAGTGTAAGAAAGTAAAATGATAGTAAAAGTTTTGTAGATTAAGAAATTTTAGAAATATTAAGCGTAAAAAAGTTTTAGTAATACTAAAAACAGATCAGAAAATTAATACTAAAATTAGTAAATTTTAAATTATAGATTTGGGGGCTATAAATGAGAAAATATTTAGATGCAAATATAATAGCAAACACTAAAGATATGCCAAAGGATGAATGGTTAAAGAAAAGAAAATGTGGAATAGGTGGAAGTGATGCTTCGAGTATACTTGGGTTTAATCCATATAAAAGCTCAATGGCAGTTTATTTAGATAAGATAGATGATGAGATTCGCTTCGCTCATGTCGCCAACGGCTCAAAAGGCGAGCCCGTTGCTCAAAATTGCTACGCTAATCTCTTAGGCGACTCAAAAGGAAAGACCGTTGCTCAAAATATCAATGCTAATAAGGAGAGTGGCTCAAAAGAAAAGGTTGATGTTCAAAATTGCCATATTCAAAGCGAAGAAGCTCAAGAAGATGAAATTCGCTACGCTCACGTCTTAGGCGGTTTAAAAGACAAGCCAGTTGCTCAAGATAGTGATGCTCATAGGGACAGTGGTTTGAAAGACAAGCCTGTTGATCAAAATAGTGATGATAAATTTGATAAGGACTTAAAAGAAGATTATTTTATTCAAGATGATAAAAATAGCTATAAAATGGAGCTTAGTAATAAGTTAAAAAGTTTTGTAGCAAATGAGTTCACACTAAAGACTGGCAAGAAGGTTAGGAATATAAATGGAATTTTAAGAAATGATAAATATCCATTTGCAATAGCAAATATTGATAGAGCAGTTGTTGGAGAAAAAGCATTTTTAGAATGTAAGGTTACCAATAGCTTTAATAAAAAAGAATGGATAAAAACTATACCAATTCACTATAAAATACAAATGAATCACTACATGGCAGTTACTGGAGCTAGTCATTGTTATGTTGCTGTACTTATAGGAAATGAAGAGTTAGTAATTCATAAGTTAGAAAGAGATGAAGATTATATAGAAGAAATCATGAAATTAGAAGAAATGTTTTGGAACAATTGTATATTAGGAAATGAACTACCAATACCTGATGGAAGTAGTGATTATTCTAAAACTTTAGATATATTATATAAAGATAGTAAGTGTGAAGAATTAATATTATTTGAAGCTGAAAAAATACTTGAAAGATATGATGAAGTTGTAAAAATATATAAAGATTTTGAAAAAGAGAAAAAGGCAATAGAGCAATATTTAAAACTTCAAATGAAAAATTATGAAATTGCTTATGTTGGAGATAGAAAAATTACTTGGAAAAAACAAGAGAGAAATACTATAGATACAACTAGATTAAAAAAAGAACACCCTGAAATTGTAGCTGGGTATATGAAAACTACAACTTCTAGAGTGTTAAAAATTATATAAATTATGTGAAATTAAATTAATTATAAACAAATATAGAAAATATGTAAATATAAATAGATAAATAATACAAAAAATTAGACTAAGGGGGAGTTTAATATGGCAGTTTATAGGCATATACACATAGACTATTGGCAAGATGGATTTGTACTTGATTTAACACCTGAGGAAAAATATTTTTATATATATTTAATGACAAATAGTAAGACAAGTCAATGTGGAATATATGAATTACCTAAAAGAATAATAGAAACTGAAACAGGATATAACAGAGAAACTGTAGACAAGCTTTTAGATAGATTTGTAGAGTATAAAAAGATTGTGTATTGTGAAGAAACTAGAGAAGTATTTTTAATGAATTGGATAAAGCACAATAAAATAGTAAGTCCAAAAGTTAAAAAGTGTGTTTATGAAGAATTAAAAAAAATAAAGAGTATGGATATGGTAAATTTATTTTTTAAGCAATGTGAAGGGTATGGATACACATTAGATAAAAATGAATTAAAAATAAATATGGGTATGGATAGGGTATCGATACCCATACCAGAAGTAGAAAACAACTTTGAGTATGGGTATGGGGAAAAAGAAAAACAAAAAGAAAAACAAAAAGAAAAACAAAAAGAAAAACAAAAAGAAAAACAAAAAGAAGAAGAACCTACGTATAGTGTAGGTAGGTTTAAAAAATTGTATGAACAAAATATTGGTCTTATAAATGGGATAGTTGCAGAGTGGTTATTTGAAATATCGGAACTTATAGATTATGAGTTATTTAAAAGAGCTATAGAGATAGCGACAAACAAAGGAAAGTGCAATAAAGGATATGTAGCAGGAATTATAAAGCAGTGGTTAGATAATAACATTAGAAGTTATGAAGATTTAAAAGCTTATGAAATAGGGGTTAAGAACAGGAGAGATGAAAGTGGAGAGTATAGCCAATATAAATATGCCAATGCAAATGAAAGAGAGAATGAAGAGTATACTAGAAAGCCAACAGCAGAAGAAGTTGAAGAAATTAGAAGATCCATTGATGAAATGCGAAGAAACAGAGGACAACTATAGATGTAAAAAGTGTAGGGATATGACTTTTATAATAGATGATGGTATAGCTACTCCATGTGAATGTAGAGCATTAAGAGAAGCTGAAGATATTCTTAAAAAGAGCGGTATAGGTAAAGAGTTTAGGAATAAGAGGTTTGATAATTTTGATTTTTCTAGAAGTATGGCTACTATGGAAGGTTATAAAAAAGCTATGGATTATGAAAATGAGTTTTTAGATATTGAAAATAATAGGTGTAATTCTGTTATGTTTTTGGGACAAGTTGGGTCTGGAAAGACCCATCTTAGTATGGCTATTTGTAATGAGCTTATGGATAGGGGTATTAGTGTTGTTTATATGGGTTATCGTGATGCTATTACTGGTATTAAGCAGAATATGATGGATAGTGTGTATTACAATAAGATGATGAATAGGTATAAAAGTGCTAGGGTGCTTTTTATTGATGATTTGTTTAAGGGCAAGATTACTGATAGTGATGTAAATATTATGTTTGAGCTTATAAATCACAGGTATTTTAATAATTTGCCAGTTATTATTAGTAGCGAGCTTAGTGTGAGTAGGTTGATTGATGTTGATGAGGCTTTGGGTAGTAGGTTGGTTGAGATGACTAAGGGTAGAGTGGTTGAGTTAAGGGGGAGAGAGCTTAATTATAGGATATATGGATGATATAAAAGGCTATGTGACTATTTATTTTCTATGATGTAGTTGAAAATGATACTATATAATAAATATAAGAGTTTATAATTGCTATAAATTATGATTATATATGTTAAATATATAAGTTGTAATATAGTAGTATAATGGAATATGTAAAATATAAGGAAATGAAAAAACTGAGTTCTACACATATATATATTATCAATATCCTTTCAAGTATCGGGTGGATTAATTTTATTACTATGGAGTTTAGGAAGTATTAAAGAAAAAGTAATTCAATCATATTTTCTAGGAAGTAATATAGCAGAAAGAAGTAAAGATAACAAGGTATGTTTAGATAAAAAGAAATTACGAAAAAAGTTGAAGTTATTTATATAAATAGGTTTGCCTTTATATGTTTAATTGTAGGTTATGGATTATCTTTATTTGGAGATATATCAAATTATAATAGATGGAATGTTTTATTTATTATAATAATTGAATCTATCGCTATGATAGTTATAGCTATAATAATAATAAGTAGATTATGGTTATTGATTTGCTAATGGAAAGATTTTATATATGTTTTCAATTGCAATGCTGTCAATATTATATTGTTTTGTATGTTTTTTATATTGACAATCTATCAAATAAAAAAGACTAGAATAATAAAACTCTAGTCTTTTTGTTTTAATTGAGCAATATCTAGTTATTTTTATATTCTTATAGAATAAATCTCCTATAAGAGTTCACAGTACAGCTAAATTGCCTCTGTTATATAAAAATAATCTACTTATTGCAAAATCGTACCAATAGCAATTATTACCTTAAACCCTTGAGTATCTAAGCTTAGCAAATTAACAGTTTAATTGAAGTATTTATGCAAAATATAACTCCAATCAATTTGTTTATACATTTTAAGACTCTATATTCTTACCTTATTTTAGTATGATCTTAGACTATTTTAATATTTTTAATCTATTCAAATATTAATTTCAGGTATGAATAGAGATACCATTACATTATTTCTCAGCATATTTTTTATTTAGCCTTAATATTATACTTCTGATATATATCATCCTTTCAATTACTATAATTTAATGTTTTAAATCTCAGCTTTCTACAATTATATTTTTTATAAATATGGTACAGGTAAATTCCCTCCATATAATAAAAGTATATGATTTAAAATAAAATATTGTTCACTTAAAAGGATTTATTTTTATATATTTTTTTCTCTATTGATTTATGTGGATAGATATCTTTTTTACCTATATAGATTTTTATATTTTTATCAACATACTCTTTAGCTTCTGCCTCACCTACTCCTTTAAACTTGATATAGTCATCTATCATCATATCTTTAGAAAAATATTTAGCTGCATATAAAGCTATAAAATCTAAAAGTTCATTACCTGCATGACTTTCTCCACTTGCTAAACCTACTTCATCTTTACCTACAAATTCAAGATTATCAAAGCATGACATACAGTATTTTGCATTAAATCTTTTAGTCCCATTACATATAATATCTGAAAAAGCATATATAATATGTTTTTTAGGCTTAAAACTTTGATCTCCATCAAATATCAATTGAGTTGCATAAAGTTTTCTTTTTTTATTATCGTTACGCTATGTTTAAGAATAATGTTGAAAAAGTAGTATACTAACAAAAACAAAGAGGACTAATTTAAGCCCTCTTTTCTATCCGATATAATTTATATGTAAATGTAATTAATTTTTGCTATTTTTATTCTTGTTTAATAAGAAGAAAGTTACAATTAAAAGGATATTTATAACCAATACTATTATACTACCTTCAATTTTGTAAATTCCACCTGATAAAAGTATGTTTCCCTTAAATATACTATTAAGTAAATTAGGATAATCACTAGCCAAAGAAACTCCCCCAAGTATAATGCAACCTATTGTATTCCACACAAAGTGAACAATTATAGGTGCTAACAATGTGCCTGTATACTCTAACAAAAGAATTACAAATATACTCATTGTTATAATGTTAAGAACAGGAATAATCCCTGCTTCAAAAGCCCCTCCATGCATAGCCGTAAATAATATAGTAGTTAAAAATCCTGAAATAATTGCATTGTAGTTCTTCTTGAACAACTGATATAAATAACCTCTTATTAATAATTCTTGCATTACTACATTTAGTAGTGAAGACAGCATCCAGATAAGAATGTATTCTACTTTATTTTCACCTTGTATTACCATGATTCCAGTAAGCATCAATATGACAACAACACTACCTAACCATAAAAATCCTGTTACAATTCCTATAAAAAAATTCTTGTAAAAATCATTGAATATTGGGACTTTTATATTTCTCTTTTCTAATACAAATACGAAAACTAAAGTAAATACTATTATAGTTAACAAAGGAGTGAATTCCCACCCTAATCTTAGAATTGCTGGATTATCTGTTGGAATATCGGGCGTAAAACCTACTAACACTGCCCACCCAACAAAGAATAAAATAGTTTTTGAAATTGTTATAAATAACTTCCTCATTAAATATCCCCCTGTATATATAACATTTTTTATAAACTCTACAATTGATAATATAACAAATATAATTTATATATACAATGGCTTTCTATTTTTAAAATCTTCGATTTTAGTATTTGAATAAGATGTATGAGATTGAACAAATAATCTCTTACACTTCATAGAATCTTTGTCTGTTTTAAATAATTCAATCCATTTAAACCAGTACATATAGTTGTTCAAATATTTGGTTGCAACCCCATTAAATCTATCCATCCATTTTTTTAATCTACTATGATAAGAATTTATATGTTGAATATGATAGATACCTTTTTTAAACTTTCCAGTTTCTATTTTTTGTATATCTACGTCAAAGTTACTATCTAAACGAATATAACTTTTATGAGAATCTATACACAATGTTGATTTTTCTTCTATTCTATCTTTAAATAATCGCTCTACATCTTTATATTTCATTCTTCCATTGCAAATCAACTCTGAAATTATATTTCCGTTTCTATCTAAAGCACACATTACTGCAACTTGATTTTTTGATATACCTCTCTTTTTGGGTTCTTCATCAATAGATTTTTTACTGTTAGGACCTCTTTTATTAGATTTTCTAGGCATAGTAAATAGTGCATTCTTACTATGATTACCTTTATACGATAATCTAAAAAATGTTTCATCTGCTTCAACAAGACCTGATACATGACCTGTTCCTATATATAATCTTAATGCATCTAAAATTTTATGTCTCCAAGAAAATGAAGTTGGTACAGTTATTTCAACTATTTCAGCACATTTTCGAATAGAATACCCAGCGACCATACATTTGATATATTCTAACCACTTTGAGAAATCTTTTTTGGAGTGATAGCAAGGAGAGAACGTAAAGTCAGTAAATGTTTTATTACATGATTTACACATATATCTTTGCTTACCTTTATATTTTCCATTTCTTGAGACTTCATTGCTTTTACAATGAGGACATACTTTGCCTGATGCAAACCTATTCTCTTTAATATCCTCTTTAATTTGAGTTGTTAAAGAACCTATAATTAACTTTTCTTCTAAAAAATTAAATACTTTTTGTTGTTCATTTTTATCTAAAGTCAATAAATACTTTATTATAGAATTTGCATTCATCCAATTAAATCCTCCGAAATTTTAATATATCTATATTATACCCTACATATCATAATACTATATCAAAAATCAACAACTTTCTTAAACATAGCGTATCGTTATTATCTGACTTAAAGGTCATATACTCGGCTAAATTATCCAAATGTTCTCTTAATAAAATATAATATATATTTTGCAATTGCTTTTTACATTGATTAAATTTACTATTTTTATCTTGTCTAATTCCAGTTACTAAAACATCAATTTCACATTCATCTATAATATCTATAATATCTATATAAAAATTATATAACTTACTTTTATCCAAAATATTTCCATTACAAAATGCTTTTTCTAAATCTAAATTACGTTCTTTTTCTGGTCTATCAAAATACTTTTTATTTAATAATGCTTTTATATCTGTAAAATGTAAGCAAGCACCATCTGGTATACAATATTTTTCTCGAAGCTTCTTCCACTTAGGCTCAATCACATTTTTATAATAATTTTTCCTCATAGATATACTTACAATAGACATAAAAGAATAATCACCCAGATTATAACTCTCAACTTCATCTAAGTATGTTATGAATAAATTTTTTTCAAAGTCTGAATTACTCATATTTGTTGCCCCCATATTTATGTTAGATTTATTGAAGATACTATATTTTATAGCTTAGTTCTTCATACTAAAAAATATGTACATTTTGCTTAATATGTGTATATATTAATATGTTATTTAATTATATTAAAAACCTATAAATCTTTTTATAAAATTATGTTAAACTATTTTGTTGCTAAATAAGAAATGACTAGACTATAATCAAACCAGAATTACCAAAGACAAAATACCTCTATTTTGTCCAGATATAACTAGAACTACTATTAAAAATAGATTTTTGAATTAGCTTAAAAAGTCAATTCTGCTTTAACTTATAAGGTTATTTATAATTAGAGTATAATGGAATATTATGTATAATATAATTAATGTTCGTAATTGTTATAAATTACGAACTAAAAATGGGATAGCTCAAAATAGAGTTATCCCATTTTTAGTATTAACATACTATACATATGTAATATGTTAAATTTAGGTTTTTTAATATTTTTTTAAATTTATTCTTGATAATATTATTGACCTTCTTTTTTAATTACAGGAATATTATCAAGAATTAAAAATAAAAAAATTAATTTATTGAATAGGTTACTTATCATTTAGAACGAATTAATATATAGATGTCAATTTTAAGAAAATTTATGAAGGGGAAAATTGGATGAAAGTAAATGAAAATAACTTTATAGACCAACTAAAACTAAAAAATGAAAAGGCTTTAGTTTATGTAATAGATAACTATGGATGGATTATAAATTCATCTATAAAGAAATATCTCTATAACTTAAAAGAATATCAAGAAGAATGCTTTGATGATATTCTTTTAGGTATATGGAACAATATTAATAGTTATGACGAAACAAAAAATTCCTTTAAAAATTGGGTAGCAGCAATATCAAAGTACAAAACTATAGATTATAAAAGAAAGTATCACAAATATATGCAAGAAGAAAATATATATGAATTAAATATACCTTCAAAGGAAGATACCTTTGAAATAGTAACAAAAAATGAATTAGATAAAGAAGTAGAACAAATATTAGATTGTTTAAGTAGCGAAGATAAAAAAATATTTATAAAACTTTTTGTGGAAGGGAAAGAAGTCGAAAATGTAAGTAAAGAAATGAACATACATAAAAATAATATCTACAACAGAGTAAGTAAAGGAAAAGTTAAAGTAAGAAGAATGCTAAGAAAATAGGAGAAGGTAAATATGAGTAAAAATATATATGAACTATTGAACGATGTTGATATAGATTTAGAAGAATTAGATAATGCAAAATTTAGTGATATTGATAAAACTATAGTTAAAAAAAGAATAATAAAAAAACTAAGTAAAAATAATAATTATAAAAAATATAGTCTAATAGCATCTATTTTAATAATTAGTATTTGTCTTATAAATAAAGACTTTGTATCTTATGCTAAGGAAATAATAGAGGATGTAGGGTACAAATTATCAAAAGCACTATATCTACCATATGATTTAGATGATTACACAGATGTCATAAATCAAAGCATAACAAAAAATGGAATAGAATTAACTCTAAATGATGTTGTATTAAACAATGATGAAATTAATTTTACTTACACAACAAAAAGTCATAAAAAATTAGATGAAATAGGATATGATGACCTTTTAGTAACAGAAATTTCTATTAATGATAAAGATATAAGTGTACTTGGAGGAAGTGGAATTGATTATATTGATGATTATACTGCAAAAACTATTATGACTGGAACATTATTTGGTATAGATAAAAATGAATTAAAAGGGAATGTAGATATAAAAATAAAGTTTGAATTATGGAATGAAGGTAAGGTAAAAGGTAGACCATGGGTGTTTGAATTTAAAGCAAATGGAAAACAATTAGCACTAGATACAGAAGAAGTAAATATTAATAAAACTATAGAACTAGAAAGTGGAGCAAAGATTAAACTTGAAAAGTTTACAAAAAATAAAATTGGAGAAAAATTTTATTTAAGTATAGAAAACTATAATTATGAAAAGTACTATGATATTAAAATAAAAGGTGTAGATAAAAAAGGATTAGAAGTAGTATTCAATATGACAAATTGTATTAGCGAAGAACCTATACTAGAAAGACATTATACAGGAATAGATTTAGACTTAGAAAATATGAAATTTACAGTATATGTAGCAGAAGTACAAAGTGGATATATGACTTTTGATAGTGATTTTAAAAAAGTAAGTGATGAGTTTACAATAGGAAAGTAAGGCTATAATAAATATCAATAATAATTAACTTCTGTACGAACATAATTACAATTTAAATTTTAATTAAAGGATTTCATAGACAATATTAATATATTGCGAACTAATATCTTATTTAACAACTAAATAGTATAAAAAAGAGAGTATATCTATTTTTTATATACTCTCTTTTGAATTATTAGGTTTTACTTCATACCTATAATATTTTTAGATAATTCATTTATACTGTCAGATAGAGTCTGTAATTTTCCCTCAATCCTTACAAGTAAATACATACTAAGGGTTATAGGAAAGCCTACAGAAGCTATAAGATTTTGTAAATCAAATTCCATAAAATATACTCCTTTCAAAACTTATAAAGATAAAAGCTATGCAACTTAATGCATAGCTTTTTATTATAAGACTAAGTCGTATTCAGTAGTATCAGTTACTACTACCTTAGCTTCCACAGTAGCTACTATATTACCACCATTTGGAGCGAATATATTTTTTTCAACAACTAAGTCCATTGCTGATTTAATTTCTGTTTCTGTAATATCCTCTCTTGGATTATCAACTGATAAAGAAACTTTTCTATCATCACTTGTTAAAAATGACATAATAAGTTTTTTAGTAGTTTCCATAATTTATTCTCCTTTCTTTTTTATTTCAGTTACCCTTCTAGAGTGGTAGAATCTTGTTTTAATACTTCAAGTACAGGATAATCTTGAAGTCCCATAAGAGCTTGTGCTACATCATATACATCTTGGTTATTAGCATCATATTTTAAGTTTGAGTAAGTTTTAGATTTTACTATAGTGTTTCCTGTAGAGTCATCTCTTCCAGCATCTAATTTTACTCTTAAGCTAGATGGGTTATTCATAGTTGTAACAGCCATGTTATTACCTCCTTATTTGTTATTTAATATAATTATAGAAAGTTTTAATTTTATGTTATATTAAAGTATTTTATAAAAAAATTTTATTAAGTAGTGTATATATGAGTATCTTTAAATCCTTTTGAGATAGCTTCATTTTTTAGATTAACTGCATTATCTTTATTATTAAATGAGCCTATACATACTCGGTAAAATACTCCATCGTCAATAATAGATTTATTTACAAATGAAAGTAGGGTTGATGATATTGTATCTGATATGTTTTTTAGGTTTTTATCATTTCTTAAATAGTTTTCTACTTCTTTATTTGATATAAAGTCTATCTCAATTAAAAGAGCAGGCATTTTTGAGTTTTTGAGTACTGATAATTTTTTAGAATATTTAACTCCACGATTGGGTGTATTTATTTTAGTTGCTAGGTTATTGCATAGATTATTAGCAAGTGTTTGAAGTTTACTATTATCATCATATAACCATACTTCACATCCTTTTGCAGATGTGTTAGTTGCTGAATTTAGATGTATGCTTATAAAGTAGTCAGAGTTTTCATTGTTTGCTTTTTTAGTTCTATAATCTAGTGAATAGTATTTGTCATTATCACGAGTAGTTATTACTTTTTCAAATGCATTTTCAAGATTTTCTTTTATAATCATGCCTATTTTTAAGGCTATATCACTTTCTTTTAAGTTTGTAGGACCTATTGCTCCAGAATCTTTTCCTCCATGTCCAAAGTCTAGATACCATTTCATATTTTATTCCTCCTTAGTTTTAAAATCATTATTTATTAAAGGTTATAATAGTTTTTATTAAGTTTGATATAGAAGGATTTTACTATTTGGTAGGATGATAATTATTTGATGTAGAAATTATATGTAACTAAATTGGATAGGGGGAGTTGTATGTTAGAGTTTTTAACAGAAAGTGATGTTCCTGATAGTGTTAAGGATGTGGTTGATGTTATAGGTATAGATGCTTTTAAGGATTTGGTGAAGTTAGCTGGTGGAAGTTTGTTGTATATTCCTAATGAAAGTAATTTGGTTAAGCCTATTAGGAATAGAAGGATAAGGGAGGAGTTTAAGGGTAGTTATAGGGATATTTCCATGAAGTATGGGATAAGTGAAGTTCAGGTTAGGAATATTATTAATAAAGAGTGAATTGATTTTATTATAGATTTATTTTGAAATTATAGAATAAAAATAAATTATTTTTATGATACAATTATATTAGTATTAAGTATCAGGAGGTGACATTATGAATCCATTACAATTACTAGATATTCTTAAATTAGGAGAAAGTGAAGATTTAGAATGCAAAAAATCTAAAAATGAAGTTCCTAAATCGTTATGGGATACATATTCAGCAATGGCTAATACAAACGGGGGTATTATATTATTAGGAATAGATGAAGTAGATAATGAACTAATAATAACTGGAGTTGAAAGTGTAGACAAAGTTATAAAAGACTTTTGGAGCATATTAAATGGAGAAAAAGTTAATAAAAATATATTAAAAAATGAAGATTTAGAAGTTATAGATATAGATAATAAATCTGTTATAAAAATAAATATACCAAGAGCATACTATAAAGACAAGCCGATATTTATAAATGGAAACCCTTATAAAGGAACATATAAGAGAAATTATGAGGGAGACTATAAATGTCATGAGGATGAAGTAAAGGCAATGATAAGAGATGCCTCAGAACAAGGCGGAGATTCGATAATTTTAGAAGGCTATGATATGTGTGATATAGATGCAAATACTTTAAAGAGATATCGAAATAGATTTGTAGTAGTAAATCCAGATCATATATGGAATGAATTATCTGATGAGGACTTTTTAAGACAATTAGGTGCTATTTCAAAAAATAGAAGTACAAAACAAGAGGGATTAACATTAGCAGGGCTTTTAATGTTTGGGAAGGGACTAAGTATAAGGGAAGCTTATCCATATATAAACATAGACTTCAGAGATGAAAGAGATAGCAATGAAGAGGTCAGATATAATGATAGAATCACTATAGATGGTACGTGGGAAAATAATTTATATAATTTTTATACAATGGTAATTCCTAAATTAACCGAAGGGCTAAAAGTACCATTTTATATGGAAAATCTAACTAGAATAGATGATACATTAGTACATAAAGCATTAAGAGAAGCATTTGTAAATGCAATAGTACATGGAGATTATAATAGTCAAGGTACATTAAAAGTTATTAGATATAAAGATCATTATGAGTTTTCTAATGCTGGGAATTTGAAAATATCAAAAGAGGATATATTTAGCGGTGGAAATTCTAAATCAAGAAACCCTAAAATACAAACAATATTAAGGCTGATAGGTCTTGGAGAAAATATAGGGTCTGGATTTCCTACAATACTTAAAGCATGGAATCAACAACATTGGAGATTACCTCAATTAGAAGAAAATACAAATTTAAATATAGTGACACTGAATTTATGGATGGTATCACTTATACCAGAAGAGTGTATAATAAAAATAAAAGAGTTATATGGTAAAAAGTTTGACTCTCTTGATGAATTAGAAATATTAGCTATAGTTACAGCGTACTTAGAAGGACGCGTCACTAATTCAAGGTTACAAACTATTTGCAACAATCATCCTAATGATATTACTAAAATTTTATATGGATTAGTTCAGAAAGAGTTTCTTGTAGAAGAAGGATATGGACGTGGGAAGATATATCATATAAATAAAAATTACAATGAAGCTGAGGATGCAAATATTGATTTAGACTCTATTACAGGAGATGAAAAAAAGCTATTAGATTTTATTGTGACTAATGGGTATACAAATAGAAGTTTAAGTGAAATACATCTTGGATTTGATAAAAATAAAAATTTAAGGTTGTGTAATAAATTAATAAATAAAGGATTAATAAAGAAAATAGGAACTTCTAATAAAGTAAGGTATGTATTAAGTAATTATAAAGAAGATGACGCGTCCTTATAAAATGATTTAAATGATGACGTGTCCTTTAATAACAATGACGCGTCATTATTTAAGTATGACGCGTTATATTTTACGCTTAAGGATATTATAATATTTTAAAAAATGTGGATAACTTCTGAATGTAAGTAATATCAATCAACTGGTTTTGAGCGTAAAAAAAGATTTTGAAATGCTTCGCCCACGCAGTGGCTCAAGCAACGGACGAAGTCGTTGGCGACATGAGCGAAGCGAATTTTTTATAATTGTTTAAAATAAATAAGATTTAAAGTATACTTATATGATTTAAGAAATGATTTTGAATATTATAAAATATTATAAATGGAGACGATAGTTTTTATAAATTAATATAGGTGTTAATATTTATGCATTAGGAGAAATAGTATGGACAGAGTTAAAATTTATTCTAAATATGACCTTACAACTAATATGAATATAAATAATATTATTAATTTTACTAATAACTTTAATTATGAAATAGAAGAATATAATATAAATGATGTATTAGAATATTTTAATATAATTAAATTTAGTAAAGATAATGAGATTAAAGAAAGAATTATAAATGAAACAAATAAAAAATTTGATGAGGTATTAAAGATCATACAAAGAAGAATAGGGAAGTTTAATGGAAAAAATAAAGAAAGCTTTTTAAGTTTATATAATGAAGTAGATTTTATATATAGAGAAGATTTTTTTGAATTAATAAAACGGGATGATATTTTGAATAATATTAAAGATTTAGACTTTGAAGAGTTATTAAATAATCCTAATTTTCATTATAATTTAATACTTAAACATGAAAAAATAGTAAAAAAATTTGATGAAATTATAACTAAATATATGATAGAAGATAGTGAATGTGCGGAAATTATAATTGGTAAATATATATATGAAAAAAATCAAAATAGAGATGAAATATATTTACCTAAATCATTAACTCAAAATAACAAAGAGGAAATAATTGTTAAATATATTGAATCTGAAAATGTTAATCTAAGATATCTTGGAATGGTAATTAATTTTCCAAATAAATTTAAAGAATTAAATATTAGTGACAAAATTAAATTAAAAGCAAAGGGTAGGTATATACAGGAGAGTAATAAAATATTTAAAAATAGCACAGGTATAGAAACAGAAGTTGAAGTAACATATGATAAAAATCAAGAAGAACCTGTAATATATTCAGTTGATAAAAATATATGCAGAGTCAGTGTAAGTAGAAAATGGATTGAAGGAAATTTAGATTTTAATACACTTTTAAATAACTTTATTTATATATTTTCATTTTTTGATATGCAGATGAGATTAAGTTTAGTAAGTAATTTAAGTGAAATTGGAAGTTCAGAAAGACACATACTTCTTGAAGATAGTTATAATTATTATTGTAAAAATAAATGATAACTTATGTATTAAGCAAATTGCTAAGGAGAAAAAGTGATAGTATAAAAGATTAATTTTTACTTAAATTTAAGGAGTGTATATTTAGTTATGATATACACTCCTTAAATTATTTTATACTTATAATATTTTTAGATAATTTATTTATACTATCAGATAGAGTCCTCAATCCTTACAAGTAAATACATATTAAGAGTTATAGGAAAAGTAACAGAAGCTATAAGATTTTGTAAAGCAAACTCTATAAAAATACTCCTTTCAATAATATGAATATTTGTAATATCAATATATTAAAGTTATGAATATAACAATATTTATAACTATATTTTAATTTAACTTTATGGTATACTGATAAAGTTAATACCGTAGGTGGATGGCTACGGGGGTTTTTTGAATATTTTTATCCTCCATGGGTTATCAGTGATTTTTCACTATGCTCAAAGGAGGTGGTATCAGATATGCTTGAATTTATATTAGTAATGCTACTTTTGTTAGTTTTTATTAACTTAAATATAAAAAGTAGCATATTTTTTAATTACATAAGAATTAAAATCAAAGTAATTGGACTTGATATAGAAATTAAAAGCAAAGAAAAAAGCGCCCCATCCTGCAAAGATAAGCGCTAAATTCTTGAAATATTTTTTATTTATAATCTGATAGCCCCAAAACAAAATAAATGTTCTAAGGATACTCAGTGTTGGCAGCACTGAGTATTTTTTATTTATATTATTATATCATATTTTAATTATTTTTATATAAATTTATTTTGCAATATATAATAACTACAAACTAAATTTATATTATTTCATACTTATAATATTTTTAGATAACTCATTTATACTATCAGATAGAGTCTGCAATTTACCTTCAATCCTTACAAGTAAATACATACTAAGGGTTATAGGAAAACCAACAGACGCTATAAGATTTTGTAAATCAAACTCCAAAAAAATACTCCTTTCAAAAAAGCTATGCCAACCATTTTATATTACAACACCAAATCATACTCAGTAGTATCAGTTACTACAACCTTAGCTTCTACAGTAGCTACTATATCACCACCATTTGGAGCAAATATATTTCTTTCAACAACTAAGTCCATTGCTGATTTAATTTCTGTTTCTGTAATATCCTCTCTAGGGTTATCAACTGATAAAGATACTTTTCTATCATTACTTGTTAAAAATGACATAATAAGTTTTTTAGTAGTTTCCATAATTTATTCTCCCTTCTTTTTTACATGCATTACGCTAAAGTTGTAGAGTCTTGCTTTAACACTTCAAGTACAGGATAATCTTGAAATCCCATAAGAGCTTGTGCTACATCATATACATCTTGATTATTAGCATCATGTTTTAAATTAGAGTAAGTTTTAGATTTTACTATAGTATTCCCAGTAGAATCATTTAGTCCAGCATCTAACTTTACTCTTAAGCTAGATGGGTTATTCATAGTTGTAACAGCCATGTTATTACCTCCTTATTTACTATTTAATATAAGTATAGGAGGTTTTAATTTTATGTTATATTAAAGTATTTTATAAAAAAATTTTATACGTACTTTGTAAAATATATTAAATGCTAATAAATGAAATTAAAGAGTGCTATAATAAATAAGAATTTGTAAAAGATTAAATTTAATAATAATTATTATTCATATTATGATATACTTAAGAAAACCACTTTTTTACTAAAAATATGTTGGGAGGTTTAAAAGTGAAACTTGACGATATAACTAATTATATACAAAGTATATGTGAAAATATATGTACTGTTTTAGATGTTGATGTAACTGTAGTTTCTAAAGATTTAATTAGAATTGCTGGAACAGGCGTCTTTAAGGATAAAATATATGAAAAAATTTCAGATCATTCAGCTTTTTCAAAAGTATTAAAGTCACAGAAGCCTTATATTATTAATCGTGATTTAGAAGATAATTGTAAAATTTGTGTTCATAAAGAAGATTGCAAAGAATTAGTAGATATTTGCTCTCCAATAATGCTAGGAAGTAATAACTTAGGGATTTTAGGAATTGCTGCCTTTACAGAAGAACAAAAAAATAAAATTCTTTCTAAAGACCAAGAACTATGTGCATTTATAAATAGTATGTCAAACTTAATATCATATAAATTAGATGAATTATATAAAGCAGAAATAAAAACTGTTGAACAACTAGAAAAAGAAGAAATTGAAAAAGCAATAAATAAGTACGGCAGTAATACTCAAGAAATGAAACAAGTAGCTAAAGCTTTAAACATTGGAATTGCTACTTTGTATCGAAAAGTGAAAAAATATAATATAAAAACTGGTGAGTAAACTTTTAATAATATAAAAATAACCATACTAAAATGTTTTCAATAATTTAGTATGGTTATTTTTTATATAAATTATTATTGCATTATCATTTTGATAATAGTATAATAGCAATTATCAAAATGATAATAAAATAAAGGAGATTAATATGGGAAGTACATTTTTATCGGAATTTATGATGATTTCAAATATCAATACAGTTTTATTTATAGCATTACTAATAGGACTATTTTTTGTAATCAACAAAATAAAGAAAAGTTTAAATTTCACTAAGTTAATGCTAGTATCAATGGGAATGGGTACAATTTTAGGATTTATAATTCAGTACATAGCTAAGTTTCCTAAAGACCCAACACAAATTAGTTGGCTAAAAGAAGTAACTACTTGGTATGGTCTTGTGGGATATGGATTTATGGATTTATTAAAGATGTTAGTTATACCATTAGTATTAACATCAATAATAAGAGTTATTATGAATATGAATAAAGATGAGAATTTGGGAAAATTAACATCTAGAACCATATTAATGTTATTAGGAACAACGGCTATAGCAGCATCAATAGGACTAATTGTAGGTAATTTATTTAAATTAGGTATTGGTACTAAAGTTGTAACTAGTACTACTGAAATAAGAGAGATTAGTTCAGTAGTAGATACCTTAAGAGGATTATTACCCTCAAATATAGTAGCATCTATGGCAAATGCAAATATAGTTGCAGTAGTTATATTTGCAGCATTTATAGGAAATGCAATAAAAAGACTTAATAAAAAATATAGTGAGCTAATAAGACCATTTGTAGATTTAATTGAAGCTTTTTATAAGATAATAGTAAGTGTTTCTATAACAATAATTAAAATGATGCCATATGCAGTTATTGCATTAATGGCTAATACAATAGCACAAAATGGTATAGAGTCAATATTTGAAGTATTAAACTTTATAATAGCTTTATATGTAAGTGTTATCATAATGTTTGTAGTTCATTTAATAATAGTAACATTTAATGGAGTAAATCCAATAACTTATTTAAAAAATGTATCTAAAGCTTTATTACTGGCATTTACTTCACGTTCAAGTTTAGCTACATTACCAGTTACAATAGAAGCATTAACTGATAATATTGGGGTTGAATCAGGAACTGCAAGTTTTATTGGAAGTTTAGGCTCAAATATGGGGCTTAACGGATGTTCAGGCATATATCCAGCACTTATGATAGTTACTATAGCAAATATGGCAGGTATAAACATGGACTTTAGTTTTTATGCTATGGCATTAATAGTAATAACTATAAGTTCTTTAGGTATAGCAGGTCTTCCAGGAACGGCTACTATGGCTGTATCAGTAGTTTTATCAGGACTAGGGTTAGGTTCATATTTCCAATTAGCAGGAGGAATACTTGCTATAGATCCGATACTAGATATGGGAAGAACTATGCTAAATGTTAATGGAACAATGACTTCAGCTATAACAGTTGCAAATTCACTTGGAAAAGTATGTAAAAATGAATTTGTTGAAGATATAGTATAAAAACGGATTAATTAGACAGTAAGTAGTTGGGAATTTTAATATAATGTCGGTTTAGAAAAATAGGGGGATTTTATGGTTTTAGCATATATAAATTTTATTATGCTATTATCAGTGTACGGGTTTGAATATATGTATTAATACTTATGATAAAAGTATTAAAAATTTATATTAATAAAAATCATAGTTTTAAAATATTTTGAAAAATTTATATTAAATTAGATAAATAACCATACCTTATAATTCAAATTATTGAAAATACTAAGGTATGGTTATTTACAGTTTTAAGGCCATGTTATATTAAAGTATTTTATAAAAATTTTATTAGGTAGTGTATATATGAGTATCTTTAAATCCTTTACAAATAGCTTCATTTTTAAGGTTTACTGCATTATCTTTATTGCTAAATGAGCCTATACATACTCTATAAAATACTTTATCTTCAACAATAGATTTATTTACAAATGAAAGTAGAGTAGATGATATTGTATCGGCTATGTTTTTTAGGTGATTATCATTTCTTAGATTATTTTCTACTTCTTTATTTGATATAAAGTCTATTTCAATTAAAAGAGATGGCATTTTAGTATTTTTAAGTACTGATAAATTTTTAGAGTATTTAACTCCACTATTAGGTGTATCCATTTTAGTTGATAGGTTATTACATAGATTGTTAGCTAAATTTTTAAGTTTGCTATTTTCATTATATAGCCATACTTCGCATCCTTTTGCAGATGAGTTAGTTGCTGAATTTAGATGTATGCTTATAAAGTAGTCACAGTTTTCGTTGTTTGCTTTTTTAGTTCTATAGTCTAGTGAGTAGTATTTATCATCTTCACGAGTAGTTATTACTTTTTCAAGTGCATTTTCAAGATTTTCTTTTATTATCATTCCTATTTTTAAAGCTACATCACTTTCTTTTAAATTTGTAGGACCGATTGCTCCAGGATCTTTTCCTCCATGTCCAAAGTCTAGATACCATTTCATAGTTTATTCCTCCTTTAGTTGTTTTCTTAAAGGTTACAATGTTTTTTATTAAGTTTGATATATAAGGATTTTATTATTTTGTAGGAGGTTAATTATTAGGTGTCGAATTTATATATATGATTAAATTTATGAGGAGGGATAGTATGTTGGAGTTTTTAACTGAAAGTGATGTTCCTGATAGTGTTAAGGATGTGGTTGAGGTTATAGGTATGGATGCTTTTAAGGATTTGGTTAAGTTGGCTGGTGGGAGTAATTTGTATATTCCTAATGAAAGTAATTTGGTTAAGCCTATTAGAAATAGGATGATAAGAGATGAATTTAAGGGAAGTTACAAAGATATTTCTATGAAGTATGGAATAAGTGAAATTCAGGTTAGAAATATTATCAATAAATAAAGAAAATAGAACGTATTTAAATTACAATTGTTATACATTAAGAATAATTTATTATATATATCAAATTATATAAATAACCATACCTTATAATTCAAATCATTAAAAATACAAAGGTATGGTTATTTTTATTTTGTACTATTAAGTCTTGTAATCTATATGTTTTTCTAAAAGATGCTAAAAACTTATAGAAAATGAGTAAATTATAATATTAATTAAAATATTTGATATGAGTGTAGTTATTTAAATAATAGGCTCTGTTAGATAATTGTGTGATAAATAAGTAATAAAGATAGCTATACATATTGGAGTTTCCATTGTATAGCTATCTTTATGTAAACTATTTTCGTAATTTATTAATATTGTTTCAGAATACTATTTTGGATAAAACATTAATATGAATGCTTTAGCTATAGTATCTGTTTTATTAAAATAATAGTGTGATTTATTCGCTATAAAATGTATTACCTCTCCTTCATTAACAATAAATTCTTCACCGTTTAAATTTAATGTTAATGTTCCAGATGTTATTAGTGCATATTCTTCTACATTTTCATAGTGAGCTGATTCTTCTGTTTTAGATTTTGGAAGATATTCGTTAAAATAAATTTCAAGGTTTTTATCATTATCAAAATTTACTAATGGATAACAAGAATAACCATTTTCTCCAATAGCTTGTTTTTCAGAAAATTTATATATTTTTGCAGTATGACTATTTTCTTCTTTTAAGAAATAATTTAAAGGTATTTTTAAGCTATTTGCTATATTCCATAAAACAGTTATTGATGGATTTCTAATACCTCTTTCAATTTCACTAATCATACTTTTACTTACATTAGAATTAGTAGATAGTTCCTCTATTGTTAACCCTCTATTTTTTCTAATACTTTTTAAATTTTTTCCAATATTGATATTAATATCTCTCATAAATTAATTTCTTTCCTTTTTAGTTTATTAATACTTGACATAATTATTTTCTAAATTTATAATACTATTAATCTTATATACCGAAATTTTTATCGATATATCGAATTGTTGGTATTATTTCCCTATAACTTATCTGTTTATAAGTATAATTATATTACTTTTTTTTTAGTATTTAAATTAAAATTTTATTTATTAGTAGATATTATTTGTTATAGGTTCAAATTATATAAGTAATAAAATATACAATTTAATGGAGGAATACTCGATGAAAAAAATACTATTTGTTACAGATTTATATTATGAAGCAAAAGGAAGACTTTATTATGAAGAAGATTTATTTCTTACTTCAGAATTAAGAAAAGATTTTAATTTAGTTATCTGTAATCCTAAGGATATGAATAGTTTTACAGATGATTTTGATTTAACTATATTTAGAAATGCTGGTCCAGTAGCTAATTTTAAAGATGAGTATGAGCTATTTAGAAATAATGTGAAATTAAAAAATTTAAAAACATATAATTCTTTTAATGGCAAAGGAGATATGAATGGAAAAGATTATTTAATTGAATTAACAAAGAAAAATTTTGATGTTATAAAGACTATTGATACTATAAATGATTTTTCTAAACTTCCAGAGGTTGAAACATATGTCATAAAACCAAAAGATGGTGCTGATTCTATAGGTATGGAGTTTTTATCTAAAGAAGTTCTTTTAAGAAGAGTAGATAAAAATGATAAAAATACTTTAATTCAACCACTTATAAACTTTGAGTATGAAGTATCATTTTATTTTATAGATAAAGAGTTCCAATATGCCCTTTATGCTCCTGATAAAAATAGAAGATGGGAACTTAAAGAATACAAAGCAACTAAAGAAGATTTAGATTTTGCAAATAGTTTTATCGAGTGGAATAATATAAATCATGGAATCCAAAGAGTTGATGCTTGTAGAGATAATAATGGTAAACTTTTATTAGTTGAATTAGAGGACTTAAACCCTTATCTATCACTTTTAGATATTTCACCTAAGCTTAGAGATAAATTTGTAAAAAACTTAAAATTATCTCTACAAAAATTACTTGATAAAATTTAGTAGATAGCTATATAAAATGGATAGATACATTCATTTTGTATAGCTATCTATTTTATTAGTAATTTGATACGTCAAAATTGTTAATCAATATAAGCATGAATTTACGGGACTGTAGGTAGTTTTGTGTAAATACAAACTTACCTACAGTCTTTTTTGAATGTAAAATTGGTAAGTTTGGAATAATATTCATATTAAACTTTTGGAGGTAAAGAAATGAAAGATCAAAGAGAAATAATTATTCCAGATTTAGACTACCAAGCTGAAGTAAGAAAATGTAAAACCATGGAAGATGTAGTTGGTAAAAATGGATTAATGCAAAAGCTGTTCAAAGATATTATCCAACAATTGCTAGAAGCAGAAATGGAAGAGCATCTGGGAAGAGAAAGACATGAAAGAAGTAATGAAGCTAATCCAAACTATAGGAATGGATATAGTTCTAAAACTATTGAAAGTAGTTTTGGTGAAGTTGGCCTAGATATACCAAGAGATAGAAAAGCACAATTTGAACCGAAGGTTGTTAAAAAGTATGAAACTGTATGTAATGAACTAGATAAAAAAATAATAGGTCTTTATGCCTGTGGTATGAGTGTAAGAGATATCCAATCTGAAATGGAAGAACTATATGGCATTGATGTGTCTCCTGCAATGATATCTAAGATAACAGATAAGGTTGTAGAGGCTGCCGCCGAATGGCAAAGCAGAGAACTTAATGAAATATACCCAATCGTATATATGGATGCTATGCATTTTAAAGTAAGAGATGATAATAAAATAGTTTCAAAGGCAGCATATATATGTATGGCTTTAGATATGAAAGGAAAAAAAGATATATTAGGTATTTGGATTGGTGAATCAGAAGGCGCAAAATTTTGGCTATCAGTTTGTAATGATTTGAAAAATAGAGGCGTAGATGATATTTTAATTGCATGTATGGATGGTTTAAAAGGTCTACCTGAAGCAATTAAAACTGTGTATCCAGATGTAAGTATTCAAACTTGTATAGTTCATCAAATTAGAAACTCTCTTAAATATATAGCATCAAAAGATCAGAGAGAGTTTATGAAAGATTTAAAAAGTGTTTATAGGGCATTTAACGAAGAAACAGCACTTAAAAATTTAGATATTCTTAAGGAAAAATGGTATTCAAAATATTCTGTTGTAATAGATTCATGGTACAATAACTGGAGTAATCTGAATACGTATTTTGAGTATCCACATGAAATTAGAAGAATTATTTATACTACAAATGCTCTTGAGGGATTTAATAGACAGTTAAGAAAATATACTAAGGTAAGAACTGTATTCCCAACAGATGAGTCACTAAGAAAATCACTATATTTATCTACCATGAAAATTATGGAGAAATGGACCTCTCCAAACCAAAATTGGGCGTCTACTTTAGGACAGCTTACAATTATGTTTGGAGAAAGGATACCTAACTCTTACACAATATAAATTTTTTTGAAATTATGGAAAATTTAGTGTATAAATAACTAAATTAAACACATAATAATTGTGTAAAGAATTCCAGTATTAGTATTTCTCAAAAATAAAAAAATATTACTGGAATTTGAAATTTCCAGTAATATAAATTATAAAAAATCTTATTTACACAAATCTATAGACATTCTCAAATTTACATCTGAGTATATAATGATTATTATCCTGATTATACATTTCTAATGTAGAATCCAAAATCATATTTGTACATATAAAAATTTTAAATATTTTTATCAAAAATATCTTGTAACAGAAAAACTATAAGAAGTCATATGTAGCTTCGTCAATACACCCACCATAATTTTCACTTCTTTTTTCTACCCCCCCTATTCGCATTATATAACAATTGTGTACTTTTTACATCTTATCATTAATTCACAGCATTATAAACCATCTCTATATAATTAATCACACAATTGTCTAACAGAGCCAAATAATAATACTAATAAAATACAGATATGATATAATAAAATCAAAAATAAAAAGGAGATATTAATATGGAAAGAAGATTATTAAATCCTAAAATAGATTTTGTATTTAAGAAGATATTTGGCTCAGAGAAACATCCAGGGGTGTTAATATCATTTTTAAATGCAGTACTAAAACCTAAAAATAATATAACAGATGTTGAAATAAAAAATACAGATATAGATAAGTCGTACATAGAGGATAAGTTTTCAAGATTGGATGTAAAGGCAGTAACAAGTAAAAATGAAATTATAAATATAGAAATTCAATTAAAAAATGAATACAATATGATACAAAGAAGTTTATACTATTGGAGCAAATTATATGAAGAGCAACTAGAAGAAGGGGATAGATATGATAAGCTGTGTAGAACAGTATGCATAAATATATTAGATTTTAAATATTTAAAAAATGATAGGTTACATAATGGATATAGATTAAAGGAAATTGAAACTAATGAAGAATTAACAGATTTAGAAGAAATTCATTTTATAGAAATACCGAAACTTAAAAAGATAAACTCAGAAAAAGATATAGTAGATGTATTAGAGGGATGGGTAGAGTTTTTAAGGGATCCTGAAAGTGAAGTAGTAAGAAAGTTAGAAATGACTAATAAAGAAATTAGAGAAGCTAAAGATGAACTTTATAGATTGAGTATGGATGAAAAAGAAAGAGCGTTATATTTTATAAGGGAGAAATCTATAAGGGATGAGATAAGTGCTTTAGCTAATGCAGAGGAAAAGGGGATGGAAAGAGGAATTAAGAAAGGAGAAAGAAATAAAGCTATTGAAATAGCTAAATCACTTTTAGATGTACTTGATATAGAAACTATATCTATAAAGACAGGGCTTAGTATAAAGGAAATAGAAGATATTGCAGTAATGAAAAAGTAGAATAAATATATATAAGATGTAGTGAATAATTTTAATATATTACAAATAATGTATATAAAATTATAAAATAACCATACCTTATAATTCAAATCATTGAAAATACAAAGGTATGGTTATTTTTATTACAACATTATCTCAAAGTCAGCTAAAATATCCTAGCAAAATAATATCATCATAAAAAGGGACTGTAGGTAACATTATATTTCAAAAACTTACTTACAGTCTAATTAACACTATCTATTTAATATAAACTTATCTATAACCTTAGCCACGCCATGCTCATTATTACTACAAGTCACATAATTAGCAATCTCCTTGATACTATCCCTAGCATTACCCATAGCAACACCAAGACCAGCCATTTTTATCATATGTTGGTCATTTTCCTCATCACCAACAGCAATTGACTTACTTAAAGGTATATTTATAGTATTACATAGAGCTTCAAGAGCAGTACCCTTATTAGCATTCTTATTTAAAAACTCTAAGAAAAATGGAGCAGACCTAACTATAGTATACTTATCAAATAAATCTTTAGGTATATTTTTTATAACCTCTTCTAATTTCTCAGGTTCATCTATAATCATTATCTTACAGAATGTTATATCATCATTTATATCTTCTTCATTCATAGAAACTATATCGATATTATTAAGAGTTGCTTCATGTATTGTATATTTGCTTGGAGTCTCTTCTGGTATTATAAGATTAGTTGGCGTATTTATATGTACATGAGTATTATTCTCTTTAGCTAAATTATTTATTAATACAAAATCATCATGGCACATTTCAATATTAGATAAAATCTTTTTACTCTTAACCTCTTGAACTACAGCACCATTAAAACATATAACATAATCCCCATCATCATTTAAGTTTAATTCATCAAGTAAAGGTGTAACCCCAGGTAATGGTCTACCAGTAGATAAAACTACTTTTGCACCAGATTTTTTTGCTTCTTGAATAGAATTAAAAACTTCATTTGTTATTTTTTTTTCACTATTTAATAACGTACCATCAATATCTAAAGCTATTAATTTATACATATTTCCCTCCAGAGTATATATTTAAAACTTAAAATAATTATATCAATATTTATTAATTTTATAAATAATAAATTAACATTACTTAGTTACAGAAATATACACTTAATAATCTATTGATTAAACTATTTATTTGATATATAAAAAAACATACAACTTAGGATATAATTAATATGAAGGAGTGATATTATGAAATTTTCAGATTATAAATATGAAAGACCAATATATGAAGAAGTTAAAAAAGAATTTATAAGTATAATTGATAAGATAAATAATTCTTGTACATATGAAGAACAAAAAGAAAACATAAAAAAACTTAATATACTTAGAAATAATGTAGAAACTATGGCTACATTATCATCTATAAGACATAGCATAAATACTTTAGATGAATTTTACGAAAAAGAAAGAGAGTATTGGGATGAGTATTCTCCATTATATGAGGAATTAAATTCATTATTTTATAAGTCAGTTATAAATTCTAAATTCAAAGATAATATAGCAAAAGACTTTGGAAAGCAATTTATAGATATAGCAGATTATTCTTTAAAATCTTTTTCATCAGAGATAATAAAGGATTTACAGGAAGAAAATAAATTATGTTCTAAATACACTAAATTATTAGCATCTGCAAAAATAGATTTTGAAGGAGAAGAAAGAAATCTATCTGGTATGGGAAAATTCATGTCATCAACAGATAGAGATGTTAGAATAAAAGCATCAAACGCATATTATAATTTCTTTAAAGAAAATGAAGAGCAATTTGATGATATTTTTGATCAATTAGTAAAGATAAGAACTACAATTGCTAAGAAATTAAATTTTGATAGCTTCGTTGAATTAGGATATATAAGAATGATGAGAACTGATTACAATGCTGAAATGGTTAAAAATTTCAGATCTCAAGTTTTAAAATATATAGTACCTGTTGCTAGTAAGCTTTATAAAAGACAAGAAGAAAGATTAGGATTAGATAAACTTACATATGTAGATGAAGGGTTTGAATTTTCAAGTGGAAATGCAACTCCAAAGGGAAGCTCTGAATATATAATGGAAAGTGGTAAAAAAATGTATTCAGAACTGTCAAAGGAAACTAAAGAGTTTTTTGATTTTATGATGGAAAATGAGCTTATGGACTTAGTAACTAAAAAAGGAAAAGCAGCAGGAGGGTATTGTACATATATACCAAACTACAAGGCACCATTTATATTTTCAAACTTTAATCAAACTTCAGATGACATAGATGTATTAACTCATGAAGCAGGTCATGCATTTCAATTATATATGTCAACTTGGATTGATATGCCAGAAATAAATTTCCCAACATTTGAAAGTTGTGAAATACACTCTATGAGTATGGAATTTATAACATGGCCTTGGATGGATTTATTCTTTAAAGAAGACACTGAAAAATATAAGTTTATACATTTGGGATCAGCTATTAAATTTATACCTTATGGAATAGTTGTAGATGAATTCCAACACTATATATATGAAAATCCAAATATGACAAAAGAAGAACGAAAAAATACTTGGAGAGAATTAGAAAAAAAATACCTACCTCATAAAAATTATGAAGGATGTGATTTTTTAGAAAAAGGAACATGGTGGTTTAAGCAAGGACATATATTTAAAAATCCATTTTATTATATAGACTATACATTAGCTCAAATATGTTCGCTTCAATTTTGGAAAAAAATAAGAGAAGATAAAGAAAACGGATGGAATGATTACTTAAATATATGCAAAGTCGGAGGAACTAAATCATTCTTAGAGATTGTTAAAATAGGTAACTTAATATCTCCATTTGAAGATGGATGTGTTGAAAGTGTAATAGGAACTATAGAAAATTGGATAGATAATGTTGATGATAAGTCTCTTTAGGCAGTTAAATAATAAACTAACATGAAAAAGTTAATTAACTCGTTGTGCTAGTTAATTTTTTCAATAATAAAACTCCAACAAATATAGCAACCTAAGATTATCAATACTAATTTAAAGGAGGTTTACTATATGATGTTGGAGCTTAATAATTATTATATCCAGGAGTTAGAAAATTTAACAGATTTGTTTACAAATATTTTTGTAATTATAGATGATATATACAATGAAATTATACCTATTGGTATAATGAATAGACGTAATATTAAGGATAGCAAACTTTCAGATAGTGAGATAATTACTATTAGTATAGTTGGAGAACTTTTAACTATTGACTCAGAGAAATCATTTTTTAGTTTATTAAAAAGAGAATATAAAGAACTATTTCCAAGATTAGGAGATAGAACTAGATTTAATAGAACTAAAAGAAATTTACATTTAGTAATATCTAAAATAAGAGGATATATATCTGAATTTATGCAACTTTACTCTAACAATATAAGAGTTATAGATAGTATGCCTATTCCTGTATGTGA
>NZ_LT629850.1:1989364-2098333 GCF_900106845.1 Romboutsia timonensis | reverse complement strand
ATGCGCTTCTAAAAAAGAAACTTATTTCGGATTTAAATTTCATGCACTTACTACTGTAGATGGATTTTTAACTGATTATGTTATAACTCCAGCAAACATAGATGATAGAAATGCGGTATGGGATTTATGCGATAAATATAGATCTATCTCTATAATCGGAGATAAAGGATATATTAACAAAAGGCTAACGCCTGAATTAAAAAGTGAAAGAGATATAGATTTACTATTCTTAAAAAGGGCAAATAGTAGAGATAACTATCCAAAAGAAGTAAGACAACTATTATTCAAAGTTAGAAGAAGGATAGAAACTAGTTTTTCTCAATTAACAGAACAATTAAATTTAAATAAGGTTAAAAGTAAATCGATGCTAGGATTTATAACTAGAACCTCAATAAAAGTTTTAGCTCATAATATTTCATTTCTAATAAATAAATTGATGAAAAATGATGATTCTATGGCTAAGATAAAAAGATTAGTATTTGGTTAATATTTACAAATACTAATCTTTATGGGATATTGTTTTTGAAAAAAATCAATTTACTTTATTTGGAAAATAATTTTAACTAGCACAACAGATTAATTATAATAATTTTATAATAGATATATCTAAAAATATAATAAATAAAGATTAATAACATTATAAAAAAGGAGTGCATATAATACACTCCTTTAATTATTTTAGTGTCCGCAACCAGAGCATCCTCCGCCACATCCACCTTGATCATTTTTCATACTTTCAGGAATTACTCTAAATCCGTATCCTGTATCTTCTATAACAATATCACCATGTTGTACATATTCGTTTTTATCCATTATAAATTGTAGCCCCTCTACTTCATAAGCTACATCACTATCCTTTTGCTCATCCAGAGCAATACCAAATGATGGACCGCCTCAGCCTATGCCTGCGAAATAAACTCTTATAGTTTGAGGTCTATCTTGATTGTCTTGTAAGATGTCTTTTAACGTCTTTACTGCTGATTCTGGTAAAGTTATCTTCATTGAAATCATATCCTTTCTTATTTTTTATGAATATACATAGTATATACCTNACTATGATATATTAAAAGTCTATTAGTTAATAATAGAAAGTAGAGAAATTTAAAAATAGTTAATATAAAACTTATGGAGGCCTTTAATGAGATTTTTTATAGATACAGCAAACATAGAAGAAATAAAAGAAGCTAATGAATTAGGAGTTATATGTGGAGTTACTACAAACCCATCTCTTATAGCTAAAGAAGGAAGAGACTTTATAGAAGTAGTAAAAGAAATAAGTACGATAGTTGATGGTCCTATAAGTGCAGAAGTAATAAGCTTAGACCATAAAGGAATGGTAGAAGAAGCAGATAAATTATCTAAAATACATAAAAACATAGTTATAAAGTTACCTATGACATTAGAAGGATTAAAAGCAACTAAAATATTATCTCAAAAGGGAATAAAAACAAATGTAACATTAATATTCTCAGCAACTCAAGCATTATTAGCTGCTAGAGCAGGAGCTACTTATGTAAGTCCATTTGTAGGAAGACTTGATGATATAGGTCAAGATGGCCTTTCATTAATAGAAGAAATAGTTGATATATTCAATGTTAATGCTATAGAAACAGAAATAATAGTTGCAAGTGTTAGAAACCCAATACATGTAGCACAAGCTGCTAGAATGGGAGCAGATATAGCTACAGTTCCATACAAAGTTATAACTCAAATGACTAAACATCCTTTAACAGATAAAGGAATAGAAAACTTCCTTAAAGACTGGGAAGGTGCATCATTAAAATTATAATATTAAAATACCTTGATTTTTATCAAGGTATTTTTTATGTCCTTTTTCTACAATAAATTGTTACACCGTTGTAACCAAGTTTACGAATTTGTAATCTAAGGTAACAAGTGTGTAACTGTTATTTAATAATATTTAGTGATAATATTAAATCATAGAAGAAATAATAAAAATAAATTACATAAATAATACTTAAGAGGACGTGATTTATATGAAAAAAGCAATTATAACATTATCATTAATATGTGCAGGACTATTAGCAACTAGTAATATAGGAGACCTAGTTTTTGCACAAGATACAACAAAGAATATAAATAAAACTAATAATGTAGAAGTACAAGTTATAAATAAATTAAATAAAGAAGAAGCTGAAGAATTGTTATCAATGTATAATCCTAATGTTAAATACATATACCAAGGAACAGAAAATGATTTTGTAGCATTAAAAGAAAAAGGTTTAGAAGGATATGTGTTTTTAATGGATGCAGATACAGATTTAGGAATGTTTGTAAATAAAGATGATGCTAAAATATACTACTTCCATCCAAGTGGATATCTTGAATTAGCAGAGTAAAAAAGAGAGATTTAATCTCTCTTTTTATTTTTGGGCAATGGATGTATCTGTAGCGTGAGCAAGTATATATCGTTGGCGAAATAAAAAATATCGACCACACGAGGCTTAAAATGTTTCGCCGACACGTCGCTCAAGCGAAGCCAAATTTTTTATAAATACTTTATTATGTTAAACTTTATGTATAATATCTAAAAAAGTGACTAGAATAACTTTAGAAAATAAAAAATTAGATATTGTAATTATGTTAAATTAGCATTATACTATTTAAATATATAATACTTTCTAGTTTTGCTGAGGGAGTAGTTTGCACGATAAGTGTTACTAGATCAACATAATGATTTTAAGTCTGGTCTAGTATTAAAAAACGAGACTCATGCATGTTTATTTAGCATGCATAAGTCTCGTTTTTTGCGTTTATAAAATAAGTTTTAGGAGGAAATGTATGAATTTTATAGCACTTATATTTACAGCATTTGCATTATCTATGGATGCATTTGCAGTGTCTATTACAAAAGGTATGACAATTAAAAATTTAAAAAAATCTACAGCATTAAAGATGGCTTTAGCATTTGGAGTATTTCAAGGGGCGATGCCACTTCTTGGATGGGCTTTAGGTATAAGCTTTGAAAGCTATATAAAATCTATAGACCATTGGATAGCATTTATATTACTTGGATTTATAGGATTTAATATGATAAAAGGCTTTTTTGATGATAGAAAAGAAGAAAATGCATCTGAACTAGAGTTTAGCGCTACAACTGATGTAGATGATTTATCTAACAAAGAGATAATAATGCTTGCAGTAGCTACTAGTATAGATGCTTTAGCAGTAGGGATAAGTTTTGCATTTTTAAATGTAAGTATAATACCAGCAGCTTCAATAATATGTATTATAACATTCTTAGTATGTGTTGTTGGAGTATTTGTAGGAAACAAAGTTGGAGATATATTCAACGGATATGCAGAATTAGTAGGAGGAATCATACTTATATTAATAGGATTTAATATATTTAATGAGCATACTCAAATACTAAGTAAAATATTCAATTCACTATTTTAAATATAAAACCTATGAATCTAGAAATCTATTCTAAATTCATAGGTTTTTATTTTTTACCAATTATATTTATAATAAAAGTTATTTTAAATTTAATTAATAGTACTAGTAACACACATTTAAACCTAAAATAAGTTTATTCATTATTTTTTATAGCAGCTCTCATTAAGAAAAATACAGGTGGAGTAGAAAATATAGGTGCTATTAAAGGTGCTATTATTTCATTTATACCAAGTATTTTAACTAAAAAAATTATAATTCCCATATTAAGAATATATTCAAAAATATAAACTAAAACTGATAAAGAAAATTTTTTAGTTGAATAGCTTTCACTTTTAAATGTAAACTTTGAATTTAAAAAGTAAGAAGCAATAATGCTAAGTATACTAGTTATGGTATAAGCTACAATATAATTAAATTTAAATACCATAAAAAGAGTAATATAAAAAATTTGAGATACTATAAAGTTACTAATACCTATAATATTAAATTTTATATATTCTTTAACTTTTCCTTTTAAAAATTTTAACTTATCTACCATAATAAAAATCTCCTCATTATAGACTTAAATATATTAAATATTATTTGGATAATATAGAATAATATTTAATAATATTTTACAGGAAAATATATTAATTTATATATTATATCAAAATTGATTTATTAATTTTAAAATATTACTAAATTATGGAAAAATTTGAAAAAAAAGAATAAAAAATGTATAATAAATGTATACTTTAATCGAAATATTTAGATTTTATTTAGGGGAATCTATTTTTATTAAAACTAATATATAAAATAAAATTTTATATAATTTTAATAAAAATAGATTGTGTAAAATAAAGATAGGGGAGAGGTTGTATATAAATGTACAATATAAAAGAAGTAAAAAAAGAGGCTACAAAAATACAAAATAATTTATCTACATTTATTATAATGTCTTTAACTTTAATAATAGGAATTTTATATATAAATAGATTATTTTGCATACTAAAAGTAGAAGAGTTACAGTATATGAATGTAATATCTTTTATAAGGTTATTTAATTTAGTTTTAGCAGGTCTTGCAATTGGCAGTTGTATAATGTGCTATAATAGCACAAAAAAAGAAGAACTTTTTATTATATCTCTTATGTATGTTGTATTTTTTATAGATATATCCCTTGGAAACTTAGATAATATGAATTTAACAAATTCAACTAAGTACATAGATGGATATATTACGATAAGTACATCATTACTTAGAATAAGTATATTAGTAATAAGTATTTCTTCATTTAATAAGATTAAAAACATAATAATGTCTAATAAGATTAGCTCTATATTAATAGTAGCTACAATAGCTTTCTTTATAGGGATATTAGAAAATAAAGGTTTGATTTTTACAAATAAAGAAAGTTACTTTATAAGGTACAATATATTTTTAATAATATTATATTTAGTGGTATCGACGACATATTTAGTAAAGAGTATAAGTCAAAGAGAATATATATACTCTGTCATAAGCTCTAGTATATTTTTATTTGGAGTGAAAGCTTGTTATGCAATAGTAGGAGCTATAAATCCAATGAGTGTTATAAAATTATCATCTATCTCAATAACATATATGGGATTTATTATACTTATAGGTGGTTTATTTTTAGAACTTATATTAAGTATAAAAAGAAATCAAGAGCTAGAGAATAAACTTAATATTTTTTATCAGATAGTAGATGAAAATAAGTATAGCTGTATAGTTATATACGATGAAAATGGAAAAATAAAATTTGCAAATAAAACCGTTAAAAACTTTATATTCCAAAATCCATGTGAAAAAGATAAAAAAGTTGAATCTGTTATAACTAAAAGAATGAAGGAAGTAGATAAAGATTTAATCTTTGAAATTAACAATTCTGTAAAAAAATATAAAGCATGGAAAGGCAATATATATATACCATCATTAGATATGACTTTAGAGTGTAGTATTCAAAATATTTATACTAGATCTGAAGAAAATAACTATGCAATTACATTCCAGGATATATCTTCAAAGCTAAGAACAGAAAGGTATTTAATAGAATATGAAAAAATAAAAAAGCATGAAGAAGTTAAAAATGAGTTTTTTGCCAATATATCACATGAATTAAGAACACCATTAAATATTTTTTACTCAACAGTTCAACTTTTAGACTTTAAAAGTAGTGATATGTCAGTTAACTTTAGAGAAATATATGAAAAACATAAACAGTGTTTAAATCTAAATTGTAAACGTATGTTAAGGCTTATAGACAACATAGTTGATATAACAAAAATAGATGTAGGATTTACTAAACCTAAATTTGTAAACTGTGATATTGTAAGAGTTATTGAAGATATAACACTTTCTGTAGTAAATTATGCAGAAAATAAAAATATAAATATAGTATTTGATACTGAAATTGAAGAACATATAATAAAATGTGATTCATCTATGATAGAACGAGCTATGCTTAATTTATTATCAAATGCTATAAAGTTTACAAAAGAAAATGGTAATATAGTCGTTAATTTATATAAAGATGAACAATGGGTACATATAATCGTAAAAGATGATGGTATAGGGATACCTATAGGTATACAAGGTATGATATTTGAAAGATTTGTTCAAGGAGATAAATCATTAACTAGATTAAATGAAGGTAGTGGAATAGGTCTTAGTATAGTAAAATCAATCGTTGAATTAAATAACGGTGAAATATACTTAGATAGTGATGGAGAAAATGGAACTGAATTTGAAATACTATTACCAAATGAAAAATTAGAAGGTGATAAGTATGAGTATAACTATGAGATAGATATAGACAAAATAGAATTAGAGTTTTCTGATATATATGAATTATATAGTTAACTTATTGTGCTAGTTAAATATTGTTACTTGAAAATACTATAGTTTAACAAGTTACATTTTGATAGCTAAAAACTTTATATAGTAATTTCAATATGTTTAATAAAATAACGAGTAGAACAATTAAATTACTTAAAGTATGAATATAAAAGATAAAATTGCATATTATAATATTAACAGGACTCACTAGATAAAAGCAAGGAAAAACCTTACCTTTTACTAGTATCTATTGGGAGTACTGTTGATGAGATATCAATAGATATCATATTAAATAACTAAGATATATTAAATATACCTCAATTTAATATATGGCGATTAGTATCTGATGTTAATTACCAATAGATAGCATATAAACTAATTGGTCAATAATAGTTATTTAATAAAAATCAAAAAGAGGCAAAGGCATAAGCTTTGGTAAAAGGCAATATACTTGATGGCTATAACCATTAAATATATTGTCTTTTATTTTTTTACGTAATAAGTAAATTATATCATAACTATACTTGTGTATAGCCTATGAATATAAGTAATATCAATAACTTTATAAACGTAAAAAATGACATTTTTGAGCAACGGATATATCCGTAGCGGTAGCAAGGCTATATCGTTGGCGAAATGAGCGAAGCGAATTTTTTATTTAAAATAAAATTACATAATACTTTGGTTTACTAACAACACATATTCTAGTAATATATAATATGACATTATAAATAAGTATTAACTAGTTTTAGGAGGAATAATAAGTTGTTAAAAAAGTTTTTTAACCGTTTTAAGAAAAAATCAGAGGAGAGTAAAGTTTTAGAAATTAAAGAAAACGTAATAAATAAAGATGAAAAAATAGTAGATACTTTAGATGAAATTTCAATAGAAAAAGAAGAATTAAAGCTTGAAAATGAAGAAAAAGAAATAAATATCATAGAAAGAGTTGACAATTTAGAGAAAATAATAAACAATGCGTCAGAAGCAGAAGCAGAAGCAGAAGCAGAAGCAGAAGCAGAAGCAGAAGCAGAAGCAGAAGCAGAAGCAGAAGCAGAAGCAGAAGCAGAAGCAGAAGCAGAAGCAGAAGAGCTTGATGATGAAGACAAACGATACATAATAGATGCAAAGATAAAAAGAGGAAGGTCAATAAAAGCAATTGATGTATACAATAATGAAGAGCAAATATTTGATACTCATAAGCAGGGTAGTAAAGTTTTAAAACTACCTATAGAATATATAGCAGAAAATTTAAGACATGGTCATACAGACTATCTAGGAGAAGCGATAAAATACTTAAGTAAAGAATTAAGATTAAGTGAATATAGTAATGATTATACAAATAATAATAAAAGTCCATTAGAAATATATAATGATTTAAATAATAAAATATTTACATTAAATATATCTGAGTCTAAAAGAGATGATATATTATCAAATAATAAGATAGACCCAATAAAAATGCATTATAAGTTTGAATGTTTAGATGAAGAGTATGATAGGTACTATATAAAATATAAATCAATAATTAAAAGGGGAGGAAAGAAGAAAATAGAATTATTAAATAGTAAAGGGGAAGTAATAGAAGTATTTAAGTCTTTAGATGATTGTTCTAAGTATTTGAATAAAAGCAAATCTGAAATAACTAGTATGCTAAAGTATAAAGAAAATAAAGTTGGAAGGTATGAAATAAGGTATAGTTTAAGAAACATTTAATTTCAGTTTAAATTCATAATAGCTTCAAGTTTTTTTCACACATATTAAATTAATATATTGTAATATAAAATTATATTTAACTTTTAGGAGGAAAAAATGTCGGAGGATAAAAAAATAATAAACGATAATGAAGAAATAAAAACAGAATCTACTACAAATGAAGAGTCAGTAAATAATGATGTAGTAATTGAAGCGGTAGCAGAAAATAATAACGGAGAAAGTGAAGAAATAGTACAGTCTGAGGAAGTGGCAGAGAAGGGGATTAAAACTAAAATTAAAAAATTAAAAAATGGTAAAAATACTAAATCTATAATTGCAATGGCTGTTATAGGATGTCTTTGTTTAGGAGTAGGATTTACATATGGAAAATCTGTAGGTAGAACTTTACCTGCAACGTCAAGAAAATATAGCGCTAATAAAGTTATAGCAACTGTTGGCGATACTAAAATAACAGGTGAACAACTTAGACAAAAAATGGAACCATTATTTTATATAAATGCAAAAACTAAAATGACTGATGAAGAAATAGATGTTTATGAAGCTAGTTTTATAGATTATATGACTACAACAGAAGTTTTATATTTAGAAGGTAAAGCAGAAGGAATAAAAGTTGAAAAAGAAGATATAGAAAATGAATACTCTACTTTAATGTCAAGTTTACAACAAACTTATAATATAACAGAAGACGAATTAATTAATAAGTGTAATATAACTAAAGAAGATATAGAAAAAGAATTAGAAAAAGAATTAATCGCCGTTGAGTATATAGGACAAGCATCAGAAGTAACTGAAAAAGAAGCTGAAAACTATTATAATAAAAATAAGGACGAGTTTTTAAGGGTTAGAGCATCTCATATATTAATTAGCAATAGAGATGCTGAAGGTAATGATGTAAGCGATGAACAAAAGAAAAAGAATAAGGAAAAAGCTGAAGAAATATTAAAACAAGCTAAAGAAGGAGTAGATTTTGCTCAATTAGCTAAAGAATATTCTCAAGACGGTAGTAGTGAAAATGGTGGAGATTTAGATTTCTTTAGCAAAGGTCAAATGGTAGAACCTTTTGAAAAAGCTGCATTTTCATTAAAAAACGGAGAAATATATCCAGAGATAGTAGAAACTGATTATGGATATCACATAATTAAAAAGACAGATGAAAAGTATGACGACTTTGACACTATAAAGGAAGAGTTAGTATATACTTTAGGATATGAAAAACAAAGTAATATATTAGATAATTTAATTAAAAAATATAATGTAGAAGTTAAATAGATATAAAATATCTCAAAGTATTAAATTTTATTAGTACTTTGAGATATTTTTTAATTATTAATTTAAGTAGTAAAAAATTATATAAGATATAAACTAAAAAATAAAAATTTATAGTTTATATTTAGAGGCTACTTCAAGTACCTTTTCAGTATTGTTAGTAGCAAATTCAAAGAAATCTCCTTCTGTAATCTTAGCTAATTCATGTAAAAACTCTGGTATATCAGTAGCTTTAAGGTCACCTATAGATGTACCAAGTCTTGATTTACCAACCTCAAAGTTACCACATATATATATTTCAAATACATCCGTAGGTGTACCATCTATATTTTTCATTTTTCCAGTTAATCCAATACTGCCTATTTGATGAACTCCACAAGAGTTAGGACAACCTGATATATATAATCTTGGGAGCTTATGCATAGTTTCTTTATCTACATTTTCCCTGAAGTAGTCTATTATAGTATTTAGCATTTTTTGACTGTTTTGTATACCCATTTGACAGATAGGAACACCTATGCAACAAATACTTTCTTCTAGACTTGAATTTCCACTTATTTTTTTACTTACTTCTAATATTTTTTCAGCTTCTTTACCATTTAAATTTAATATATACATTCCTTCAGTCATACCTATTCTTATCATAGGATTTTTTATTTTATCTAACTCATAAAGTAAAGCTTTTAAATCCTTAAGATATAATTGACCTCCAACTGGATGAATGTAAACTGTGTATAGACCTTTTTGCTTTTGTTTTCTTATTCTATGGTCACATATATCTACTTCAATATCTTCTTTTGAATAGTCTATAGGTTCTGGAGTTAAATTAAGTCCTCCTTTTTCCTTTTCTTTTAAAGAATACTCTTTGAATTTTTCTATAAAAGCTTCTTCACCAAGTTCATCAACAATATATCTTACTCTAGCTTTGTTTTTATTTTCGTAATTACCATAATCTATAAATAATTTAGTTAAGCCTTCTACATAATACAGAGCATCTTTAGCTTCTATAGGTTCATCTAGTTTTAATCCTACTTTAGGGTTTTTACCTAGACCACCACCCACATATACATTAAAGTAAGGTTTGTTATCTTTAAGAGTTGCAATAAACCCTAAGTCTTGAACTGTACAGTGAGCATCATCATTATTGCTACTAGAATATGAAACCTTTAGTTTTCTAGGTAGATGGTAAGTTGTTATTTTACTTATAAAATGCTTATCAGTTGCAACAGCATATGGTGTAACGTCGAAAGCCTCATCAGGATCAACACCTGATAATGGAGATAATCCTACGTTTCTAGGAAAGTTACCTCCGCCTCCTCTAGTAAAGATATCCTTATGTATACCTTCTTCCATTATACTGCATATTTGATCTACAGTAAGTTCATGTAATTGAATTGCTTGTCTAGTTGTTAAATGTATTTTTTCTAATTTATTTTCATAGGACATATTATATATAGTATGAAGTTGAGATTTTGAAATTACACCACATGAAGTTCTAAGTCTTATCATAAAAGACTTTTTATCTCTTTGAGCATATACACCATAACCACCTGAGAATCCTTTATACTCAGGCTTAGATATTTCTCCATTTAAGAACTTAAGAGACTTTTCTCTAAAGTTAGGTAATTCACTCAATAATATTTCCTTTAAATTATTCATTTAATCACCTCACGATTATTTATACTAATTTAGTATTTACAAAATAATGTATAAATATATATAAATCTATTTAAGATGAGTATTTAAATAAGGTATAAAAATATAAATTTATGGTTTATAATTGAATTAGAAAAAATTGTTGAAAGATAAGTATTCTTTTTTAAAGGATAATATGATAAATATAATAAATATATTAATTAAGTCGTTGATAGTTAAAAAAGTTTATATAGTAATTTCAATATGCTTATAAAAATAACTAGAACAATAGATTCATTAGAGCATTATATTCCTAAAGGAAGGGTTTATATGAAAAGTGTAAAGAATATAAATTATAAAGTAATAACAATAATGATAATAATTATTATACCAATACTGTTAATAGCACAATATTATTTATTTAAATTTGGAGTTATTACGCCTATGGTAAAAGGTATAGAAATTGAGATGGAAGATGGTGATTATGTTAAAGATATTGATAAGTTTGTTATGAAACTAAATGATACAGTAACATTATCTACTGGAGAGTACGTAATTATACCATCTTATGCGAAAAATCCACATATCTATTTTAAGATTTTAGATAATTCTAATATACTAAGTATAAATGGAAATGAAGTTACAGCAAATCAAGAAGGTACGGCATCAATAGGCGTGATGAAGAACTCAAGGATATTGAAAAAAGTAAATATTAAGGTTGTAAATCCAAAGGTTGAGAGCTTAACGGCTACATTAGACAATGATATAAAGTATGTAGGTGAATCAGCTAAAATAAATAGTGAAGTACAAGTAGATTATGATAAGTTCAAAGAAAAACAATTAGTCACATATGAAAGTAGTGATGAAAATATCCTGAAGATTGAAGGTAATGTTGTTGAAGCTGTAGGTGTAGGTAAGGCTAGTTTATATATAAAAGCTGGAGATAAGGAAACCGTGTTTGACTATAATATCCAAGCTAAAATAGCAAAGATAAGTATACCTAGTACTATTAAAATAGCACAAAACGAAACAAAAAAATTAAATCCGAAGATTATAACTGAACCTAAGGGCTTAAAACATGGAAAAATTAAATATGAGCTAGTTGATAGAAAAGTTACAATAGATTATGCAATTAGTCTTAGTAAGGATGGAACTATAACAGGATCAAAAGAAGGAACTGAGAAAGTAAGGATAACTTGTGGAGACAAGCAAAAAATAGTAACCATAAAAGTAGAAAAAGAATCTATAATTGATAAAATCATTAAAAATATAATGGTAAATTATGAAATTATTAATGGGAAATTATCAATAGATATCTCATGGGATTATATAAAAGATATAAATAATTATGAAATATTCCTAAAAAATAATTCTCTAGGAGATTTAGACTATAAGCTTTTCAAATCTTTAAAATTAGATAAAAGTAAAATATCTAGTAATAGGGTAAATACTAAGATAGAAGTAGATTTATTTGAAGGTGAAATTCCAAGTTTGAGTTTATATGTTGTGGGCAAAAATAATAATATAAGTACTAAACCAAGCAATATAGTAAATATATTACCAAAATTAGAAAACATAGAAGAGGAAGTAATTGAAAATTTAGTTGAAAAAATTGATGATGAAAATAATATAGTAACTCTTACATGGGATAAGCTTAACATTAAAGATGTAACATATAGTGTTTATGTAAAAGATAATAAAAATGGTGAAAATGGATTTACATTATATGAAAATAGTTTACAAGAGAATTATATAAGTATACCTATAAAAGAAGATTTTAATATAGATGTTTATGTAATAGGAAGTAAAGATGGAAAATTCTCTAAACAAAGTAACATAATAAATGTAAAAATATAGAAGCAAAAGGAGATTGGTGAGATTACTAATCTCCTTTTGTCAATATAAAAATAAATTAAATGATGAATCTCAAGTAATGTTGTGCTACAATTTACTTATATGGAGGTTTGACAATAAGTACTTGGCTTATGAATTTTATACGGGGGGAATAGAACGTGGATAAATATAAAAATATATTATTTGAAAATCCTCGTCCTTTTATTATTGCACAATTAGAAAATGATAGATTAATTATAAATGAGACTAATATTAGCCATGAAAAGAACATAGATATTAATCTTGGAGATATAAAAGAGAATAGGGAGATAAAAGGATTAGTTAAAAGCACCTTAGAAAAAAACGCAGATAATATAACTATTAATAATATAAAGAATAAATTTAATTTAAAAAGTAAGAAAATTTCGAAGAATGAAGTTATAGTATGGTTTGATATAGAGGATAATCTATATGATTTATCTAAGGCAAATTTTTTGTCTAATTTGACACATGAATTTAAGACACCTTTAAACCTTATATTTAGCTCTGTACAATTATTAAATAAAAAAATAGAATGCAATAAAGAATTTTCATATGATGATATGGAAAAATACTTAAAAATAATAAATCAAAATTCATACAGAATATTAAAGCTTGTTAATAATATATCGGATGATAATAGAATTGACTTAGGTCATAGTAATTATAGTCCTACAAATGCTAATATAATATATTTTATAGAAGATATATGTGAATCTATAGAACCATTTGTTAAGTCTAATAATATGAATATAGTTTTTGACACAGATATAGAAGAACTTATTATTTCATTTGATATGGAAAAAATGGAAAGAATAATATTAAATTTAATATCAAATGCAGTTAAGTTCAGAAAAGAAAACAAAGGAAAAATTATAATATCAATAACTCATAATGATGAATTTGTAAATATACGTGTTAAAGATAATGGAATAGGAATATCTAAAAATAATATAGATAAAATATTTGGAAAATATGTAAGATTAAATGACGAGAGAAGTATAATAAAAGAAGGTACAGGAATTGGACTATCTTTGGTTAAATCACTTGTAAAATTACACGATGGTGAAGTAACTGTAGATAGTGAAATAGGAAAATGGACGGAATTTAATATAAAAATACCTAATAGAACCTCTATAAAAGAATCAATTGATACATATGAGAAAGATTTAGATAGAGTAGAAAAAATAAGAATAGAGTTTTCTGATATATATGCCTAGGCGATTAGAATAAACATATATAAATAAACATATATATTTATATATTCTAATATCAAAGGGGCGATAAGATTGAAAAGACGATATGAAAGAATAAGTAAAATATGTAAAGACTTATCAGAAGAAGCATTTAAATCTTATGCTGGAAAAAGAGATTATAAGAGAGCTTTAGAAATTTATAGTTTACTTGCAACAAGTGATTGCGTTCCAAGTGACATATCTAATTTTTCAAAAAATATGTTAGGAAGATTAAATAAGAAGATAGAAGAAAATACTTAAGAAGTTTGAATGAAAGTAGCCAATAAAGATAAATTTTAATATTGATTATTTATAAATATAGCTTAGACTAAAGTATGTGTTTTAGTCTAAGCTATATTATTAATTATTTTACTAATTCCAAATATCCGCTTGGATGGAAGAAGTATATATTTGAAGTTTGTTTATCAACAAAATATCCTATGTCAGTATCTACATCTGGTAAAAAAACATATCCTTGAAGATTTTTAGATTTTAGATACTCAAATTCATTTGCATCTCCTTGATATATATAATCAACCTTATCATTATATTTTATAAGAAGTTCTTTAGCTTGTTCTAAAGTTAACTCAGTTTGTTGATGTATTTTATTAGTATCATTTGCATATGTTAGTTTTTCAATTGGATTTATGAAGAATAAAGAGCTACATAAAATACATAAAACCATAATTAATTTTTTCATATAATCACCAACTTTTATAATTTAGTATATATATATATTTTATTAACATTAATAAAAATATATATACTATAGGTATTTATATTTTTGAAAAACTTATGCCATAGAAAATAATAAATATTAAAAAGGAACAAACTCAAGTAATAAAAAACTATATATTAAAAGAGGTTGTTCCTTATAATTTAATTATTTAATATCTTTATATTTATATTCTACAAATTTAACTATATACATTTTTATAACACCTATTGCAGGAACAGATAGAATCATACCTGGAATTCCAAAAAATCCTCCACCTACAGTAACAGCTAATATAGTTAAAAATGGGCTAAGGCCTAGCTGACCACCAACGATTTTAGGTTCTATAACTGCAACTTCTATTTGTTGAACTAGCAACAAATATATAAGAGATAAAATCGCTATAGTTGGATCGTAAAATAAGTTTATTAAAACAACTGGAGTCATTCCAATAACGGGACCAAAATAAGGAATTAGGTTCATAAATCCTATTAGTATCCCAAAAAGTAATGCATACTGAGATTTTATAAAATAAAGTCCAATCCCAGATAAAACACCTACTATAAATGAATCAAGTATTTTACCTGAAAAGTATTTACCTATATTAGAGTTTAAAGTAGAACACACTTCTAAAGTAAAGTCACCGTATTTTTTACCAAACATAACATAGATAGTTTTTTTAGTAAATAATAGAAAATCTTCTTTTTCAAGAAGTATATAAAAGCATATTATAAAGGCTAACACAAATTGAACTATAAACTTACCAACTGAAAATGTAGTATTAAATATTTGACCTAAGTATCCTGCAAATAAAGTACTTAATTTAGGAAGTGCTGCCACGATATTATCTCCTATATCCTTTAAAGTGTTAGGATCTACATTTTTTAAACTTTTCCCTAAATCTATTAAAAATACTTGTGTTTTATCTATATATATAGGTATTTGATTTACTATATCAATTATACTATTTATAATAACTGGTGCAGTAAAAACTATAGATGAAACTAATAATATTATTAATATACCATATGTAAATAGAAGTGATTGTATCCTTTTGAATCTTAGTTTTTTTTCTAAAAAGACTACTATAGGATTAAATATATAAGCTAAAATAAAAGCTATTACAAATGGTGTTAAAAGTGATAAAAGTAAATTGACTACATTAAAGAAGTATTGATAGTTATCAATAAATTTAATTAATATATATGATACAACTACAGTCAGCACTATATTTAAGTAAAACTTTTTTTCTTTCAAAAATAACACATCCTTTAAAGATAAATTTTAGAATTTAACTAACATATGTATTATACAATAAAAATATTATTAATACATATATATATAGTAAAATATTTTTACTATACTATAGGAGGTGAAACATGTGGACTATGAAGTAATAGTTAAATATAATGGAGATATAACATTTTTGGAACATGAATTAGGTGTATCTGTAGAGCTTCTGGGATATAATTATGCAATCATAACAGCAGATACTCCACAAAAGGTTGATAACTTATTAAATTATACTCAGATAGAATATGTAGAAAAACCATTCATATTAGAAACACAAGATACTCAAAGCTTCTCTAGTACAGGAATAACATCATTTAAAGAACGTACAAAATTAACGGGTAAAGGAACATTACTAGGTCTTATAGACTCTGGAATAGATTACAATATACCTATATTCAAAGATAAAGATGGCAAATCTAAAATACTTTACTATTGGGACCAATCTATTGACGGAAATCCACCAGATGGGTTTAAAGAAGGAACATTATATACTAATGAAGATATAAATAAAGCTATAAATGGAGAAATGGAAGTTCCTATATCATCAACTAGTACTCATGGAACTCATACAGCAGGTATTGCTTGTGGGGTAGCAAATGAAGCAGATATGATAGTTGTAAGGGTAGGAAGAAGACAAACAGATACTTTCTCTAAAAGTACTGAATTTATGAGAGCTATAAAATTTGTTTTAGATAGAGCTTTAGAACTACAAAGACCAATTGCTATAAATATAAGCTACGGAAGTAATGAAGGGTCTCATAGAGGGGAATCTTTATTTGAACAATATATAGATCAAATGTGTTCGTTTTGGAAAAATAATATAGTTGTTGCAGCTGGTAATAATGCAACAAAAGCAGGACACAAAAGAATTAATATAAAAAATGATGAAAATGAAGATACCTTAGTTGAAATAGAGGTAGGTCAAAATGAAAAAATAATTAATATAAATATATGGCCATCATTTGTAGATGATTTTAATATATATTTAGTTAGCCCAACAGGTAAAAGTACTCAGCCTATATCACAAGATTCAGGCCTAGTAAAAAATATTATTGGAAATACTAGGATAAATGGAGTTTTTTATCCTATAGCACCATATTCGTTAAGTAGAAGAATAACTATTGAGCTAAAATCAGATACTGAAATAATTCCAGGAATATGGACACTATTATTCACTCCTATTAAGTTAGTAGATGGGAATATAGATATATATTTGCCAACATCAGAAGGGATAACAGTAGATACAAGGTTTTTAGAACCGAGTAAGGTTCTTACAGTAACTGTTCCGGGTACTGCTAGCAAAGTTATAACTGTTGGGAGCTTCAATTCTAGAACAGATGTGGTTTCTACGTTCTCAGGAGAAGGTGATGTAGATGGTGGAATAATTAAACCAGACTTATTAGCTCCTGGAGAAGAGATAGTTTCATATTTACCTGGTGGATCAACAGGAGCACTTACAGGAACTAGTATGGCAACTCCGCATGTAACGGGAGTCTGTTCTTTATTAATGCAGTGGGGAATTGTAGAAGGAAACGACTTATTTTTATATTCTCAAAAAGTCAAATCAGTGCTTATAGAATATGCAAGAAGAAATCCACAATACACTTATCCAAATAATTCTAGAGGGTATGGATTTTTAGATTTGTCTAAATTAAATTTATTGAGCATATCTCAAAATAACCAAGACTATGGACTTTATCGAAGCAAGAAAAAAATAAAAAAAAAGAAAAATTTAAGGCAAGAAAATCTTATTCCAATAATAGGGGTATCATTTGAGAATCAACAGTTTGAAGAAGATTTAAAAAATTTAAATATAACTTATAGGTTAGAAAGAATTTCTGATAATTTTGCAATTTTATATATTTCACCTAGTGATATGCAAGCTGTAGGAAGTATAGTGAGTATATTATCAGCTCAGAAGATAGAGCCTATTATTAGGTTAGCTTCTCTTTCTCAAATAAGCCAGGGAACAACTGGTGGTGTTGTTGGAAATGAAATTATAGGAGCAAATTTCTTTAAAGAAAATCCTAATATAAATGTTACTGGAAGAGGTGTGATTATTGGTATTGCTGATTCTGGAATAGACTATTTGCATCCAGACTTTATATATCCAGATGGAACTTCAAAAATTCTTTACTTATGGGATCAAACCAAAGATGGCAAACCACCAAAAGGATATTATATTGGCACTGAATATACTAATGAAGATATTAATAAGGCCATAAGAGAAAAAGATGCTACATTATCTGTAGATGAAGAAGGTAGCGGAACAATGTTAAGTGGAATATGTGCAGGACTTGGAAATATAAATCCTGATTATGCAGGAGTTGCAAATGAAGCATCATTAATTGTAATTAAATTAAAAAAGTATGATGGTAATTATATAAATGCTTCATTATCTGTAGCAGCAGAATATGCAGCAAAAAAAGCATTAGAGCTTAATATGCCTATAGTATTTAACACATCATATGGAAGTAATGAATTAGTTGCAATGACTGCATTAACTTTAAGAGATGCAGTATTTTTTGAACGAGGTATTTGTATAGTTTCGGGAGTAGGAAATGAAGGAAATACACAAACCCATACATCAGGAGTTGTACAATTTAATGGCGGTGAAGAATATATAGAATTAGAATTATCAGAGGATGACCCAGATGTAGAAATTCAAATATGGATGGACAGACCAGATAGAGTAAATTGTGAAGTGATATCTCCAACTGGAGAAACTAGTAAGTTATTACAAGTATCTTCCTATTCTTTCTTAACTGGATTATATGATTTTGAGCAAACTGAATACCTTCTAGTAACTAACTATCCAACAACTTTTTCAGGTCAACAGCAAATCATTATAAATTTAAAGAATGTTAAAAAAGGTATATGGAAGATTAAACTTATAGGCGTTGATATAAACAGTGGAATATATAATGCATATCTAGCAAACAGAGTATTCTTGAAACCAGGAACTAGATTTAGGGAAAGTAACCCAGAAAAAACTATAAACTACCCTGCAACATATGAAGATGTTATTAGTGTAGGTGCATATGATACTATAAATGGTACTATATGGCCAACTTCATCTAGAGGGCCAACTATCGATTATATACCAGCGCCTGATATAGTAGCTCCTGGAGTAAATATAATAGCACCTTACCCAGGTGAAAAGTATGCAAGAATAAGTGGTACAGCACCAGCTGCTGCATATGTAACAGGCTCGCTTGCTTTATTTCTTCAGTATGTTTTAGTTGAAAATAGATATCCTAAAAAAGCTTTTACTCAGTCAATGGTAACTTATCTAAAAGCTGGAGCAACAAGGTTTGATAATACATCTTATCCTAATAGTGCTTTAGGATATGGGTTATTAAATATAAGGGGTTCATTTGAACAATTAAAATAGAGGTGATACAGGTCAGATGGAAAAATCGTATATTATAATATACAATATACCGGTTGATCGGTTAGAAGAAAATTTGAAAAATAATAATATTAATAGATATATTATATTAAATAATACAATAGTAGCTTTATATGTAGATGATTCTTTTAACGAAGATATATTAGATAGGATAGATGGTATAATTTGGTGGGAAAGATCAAGTGTAATGAGTTCATTAATAGAATTAACAAATAACTTACCAAATGGAGAAACTGTAAGAACAGCTGCAGGTACTGAGTATATATATATAAATCCATATATAACACCAACGGGAAAAGATATTATTATTGCTATAATAGACTCTGGAATAAATTATTTACATCCAGATTTTATAAAATCAGATAATACTACAAAGATTATATCTATATGGGACCAAGAAAGCACTTTAAAGCCGCCACCAGAGGGGTATTTATTTGGAAGTGAATTTACTAGGGAAGAAATAAATGAATATATAAAAAGAAATGATTCTAGCCTAAGTGTAGATAATATTGGAACTGGAACTATAGCAGCTGGAATAGCAGCAGGCTTAGGTCATGGAAATTCTAATTATGACGGTGTTGCTGTAGATTCAGAGTTAGTAGTAATAAAATTAAAATCTTACAAAGATACATTTGCTAAAGGAAAAGTAAACTATGAGGAATCTGATTTTTTAGCAGGTATAAAATATGCTTTGGAAGTAGCTGATAGAGAAAATAAACGTATGGTAATAAATCTAACTGTTGGAGGTAGATCAACCTCAGGAATAGAAGTTTCTATGCTAGATTCTTTTGAGGATTTAGGGGGATCAGGAAGAATAGTAGTTTGTGGAGCTGGAAATGAAGGTAATACAGATATACATTATAGCGGTAACATACAGATGGCTGATAAAAGTCAAGATATAATAATTCAAGTTGGAGAACAAGTTAATTTAGATATAACTCTGTGTCCAATAGGCCCCGATAAAATAGGAGCAGCTATAATATCTCCTGGAGGAGAAATGAGCTATGTTATAAATTATACACCGGAACCATTTGTATATAGAGGAAGATTCAACTTAGAAGACACATCCTATGAAATGAGATATATATATCCATGGATAAAATCAGGAAATGAAATGCTAGATATAACTCTTAAAAATATAAAGCCAGGTATATGGACATTAAGGATATTTCCGGAATTTATAATAAATGGTAATTATAATGTATATTTACCTAATAAAAATTTAATTTCTCCGCAAACTAGATTTACGGATTCATCATCAGATGCCACAATTACATTATTTGGAGTTATAAAAACAGTAATAACTGTAGGTGCCTATAATGATAGAACAGATAGTTTATGGATAGGTTCATCAAAAGGTCCTGTAGTAAAAAGACCAATAAAACCAGATATAGTAGCACCAGGTGTTGATATAATAGGCCCATATCAAAATGATGCTTATAATACAGCAACAGGAACAGGAATAAGTTCATCGGTTGTAACAGGTATTGTAGCTATAATGATGAGCTATATAATTTCACAAGAAGAAGAAAGTCGAAATCTATTATTTTCAGAACCCTTAAAAACATTTTTAATGGTAGGTGCAACTAGAAAAGAGATATACACTTATCCTAATATGGCACAAGGATATGGAATATTAAATCTAAGAAATACATTAGCAGCAATTTCAAATAACATAGAATAGTTGGTATTTAAAAATAAATAATGGTTAAAAATAATATAAACAAAAGAAAGAGGTGAAAAAATTGCAAAGTAAAAAAGCACAACCTTTAAGTGGTGAAGGGAACAAAAGATTAAAAAAACATAGACCTACTAATAATGCAGAAACAGCAGCTTGGGCTGATATAGATCAGTTAAAGCCTGAAAGTAAAGTATCTGTACCGTCTCTTAGTAATGTAAAAGAAGCTAAGGACTGGGTTGATAATGGAAGTAGATTATAAAAATAAAAGAGCGTAGATTATATCTACGCTCTTTGCTATATTAAGCAGCTGTATCTATGTTGTTATTAGAGTTAGCATACTTTTTAGTCATATAAGAATAAACAGGTAAACCTATAAGAGTTATAACAACTCCTCCTAAAGACATCACTGTACTTTTCGCACCAGCAAATAATAATTGATTTAATACAACGAATAATCCACTAAATATTGCTATTAATGGAATTATAGGATATAGAGGTACTTTATATGGTCTGTTTAAGTTTGGATGAGTTTTTCTAAGTTTCATAACACCTATAAATGTTAAAACATAGAATGACCAAACAGCAAACATCGCTAAGTCGCTTAATAAGTTGAATTGTCCTGATAATGCATATAAAGCTGAAAGTACAGCCATTAATAGCGTAGCATTAGCTGGAACATCATTTTTATTTAATTTACCAAATATAACTGGTATAGTTTTTTGTTTTCCTAATGTATAAGTTATTCTTGGTCCAGTTAATAGGTATCCATTTATACATCCAAATACAGATACTAATATACCAACGTTTATTATTTTACCACCAATTGAACCAAATAATACTTCGGCAACTGCTGAAGCAGGAGAAGCATATTTAGCTAATTCACTAGCTGGTAATACCCAAAGGTAAGCTAAGTTTATAACTACATATACACCCATAACTAAAGATAAACCACCAACTATTGCTTTAGGTAAATCTTTTCCAGGGTTCTTCATTTCACCAGCTATAGCACCAACATTTATCCATCCATCATAAGCAAATAATATAGCAACTAATAATTGTCCTATTACTCCTGTTGGGCTTATACCTTCTGCAACTAAAGGTTGCACTATAGGATTATTTCCGCCACCTTTTATAAATCCAAATACTATTATTAATACAAGAGGGATTAATTTACATACAGTTGATACAGTTTGTATTGCACCACTTGTTTTAGAACCAAAAGTATTTAACACACCTATTAATAGTATAACTCCTACTGTCATAGGTATTACTAAAGACTCATTACCTAATAATATAGCAGCTTGTTGCCCGAACATAACTGATATAGCAGCTATTGTAGCAGGGAAGAATAATACAGATTGCATCCATCCAGTTAAAAACCCAAGTTTTTTACCGTATATTTCTTCTATATATACCATCATTCCACCTGTTTTAGGTATTGCAGCTGAAACTTCTGCTGCAGTAAGTCCAGCAGTTATTGTCATTATACCTGCTAAAACCCATGCTATCATTCCAAGTCCTGGTCCTCCACCAGTTATTTCATAAACTGCCTGTGGTTTAAAGAATACTCCACCACCTATAACCATACCAACAACTGTAGACAAAGCAGCAGCAGCACCTAAGTTTTTTTGAAGTTGTTTTTTCTCCATTTGATTTTACTCCTTTCATACTTTTTACATTAGTTAATAGTATTTATATTTATTATATAGCTTTTTTTGTAGAATTATTTGTTAAATTTGCTATTCTTTCTTTGTTTAGCTTAGTCATACCTATAGAAGCAACTATTAAAGATCCGTAGCATACTATTATGAATGCAAATACAACCCACCAAGCAACTCCATATCCCATATTATCAACTAATAATCCGAATACTGAAGAACCAGCAGCAAATCCTACAGCGAAGAATATTTGAACTACGCCAAGTATAGCACCAAATTCTTTATTACCGAAGAATGCACCTACTAATAATGAAGGTCCCATCATGTAAGCGAATACTGATAATCCTTTTAATGCTGCGAATACTATAGCTAATATTTCCATTTGACCTGCAAACATTAAAGCTAAACATGAAACTCCAGCTAATATGAAAGCTATTATAAGACCTTTAGTTACACCTAATTTATCAAATAGTGCTCCACCAAATAGGTTTCCACCTAAAGAAAATAATGCAAATACAGAACCAACGTTACCAACAAACTTTGGATCTATAGCTAAATGTACTTTTAAGTATGCTGGATATTGAACTGCTAATGCAGATACATACATACCTAAGAAGAATAATCCTAAAGCTAATATCCAGAAAAATTTAAGGTTTTTAGCTTCTTTAAAAGTATAACCCCATTCAACTGTTGTTGTATTTTGAGATTCTTCTTTTCTATTTTCTTTCTTATTACCTTTAACTATTTCGCTATTGTTCTTAGGCATTCTTAAGAATAATAATGATACAGGTATACCAACTATTAATGATAATGCACCAAACATTAAGTAAGATTTAGATGAACCAAAGTTTACTAAAGAGTAAGCAGTCATTTGTTGAAGGAATATATTACCTAAGCCACTACCAGCAAATGCAAGTCCTAATGCCTTTCCCTTTGTAGTATCATCAAACCATGAGTTTATTAGTAATGGTATACCTATTGATGATATGATAGAAGTACCTACCTGAACTATACCAGCAACAATGTAGAATTGCCATAATTCTTGGCACATAGAGAATGCTAAGAACCCTCCACCAGAAAGTATTGCTCCTAATAAATACATTGTTTTAGCACTTATTTTGTTAAACATCATACCTATAAATGGAGATGCAACTGCAGACACGATAGTTCCTAAAGTAAATATTAGAGAGAAGCCTGCAAGTGTAAAACCTTTCTCTTCAACAACATAACTTACAAATTGTGGTTGTATGTTTGAAGCAACTCCAAATGGAATAGCTTGTATAAGCATACATGCTACAACTATAAGCCAACCTGTTGCAAATTTCTTGCTTTTATTTTGGTTTAAAGTATTCATAGTATTATTTCTCCTTTATGTTGTATTAAATTTTATAATATTTTTATTGCTTGGTATAAAGAATATAGCAAGCAATAAAAATATCAACAGAAAAAATGTTTAAACAAGCAATACAAATATTAACACAAAAAATGTTGAAGAATGGAGAATGAAGGAGAATATTCACGAATAAGTTGAGAAAAATGAACAAAAAAATTCAAGTAATTCAAAAAAAAATCAATAACAAAAAGTTTATACTTAAGAAGATATATTAGTTTAATAAAACAGTATTTATTAGGATAATGATTTAATTATTAGAAATAATATATAACAAGCTTTAAAATAATTGATGGAGGTTGAAGTAATTGAAAAATATTACATTTGGGAAATTATTAGAAAAATTATTACATTTATCGAATCAGAAAAAAAGTTCATTGGCTAAGGCCTTAGGATATGATGTTTCTTATATAAGTAAGTGGATAACCGGGAAAAATCTACCTACTCAAAAGAGCATATCAGATATTTGCAAAATAACTTCTGAGTTTATAGTCGATTCTTTGAATATGTCACATATGCAAGAATTAAAAAATTATTTTGAAATAGATAAAGATTTAGAAAGTAATAGTGTCTTAGCACAGTATTTAGAACGAAGTTTAAAAGAAGCTTATATGTATACAGCTGAAAAGAGTGTGCCTAATTTGTATAAAAACACACACTCTGAAGATAGCTATAATAGTATGACACATATAAATCCAAAGCTTAGAAAACAGTACTTATCAAAAGATGCAAGTTTATTTATGAGCAACTCTGATAAATTAGATTTAATAATAAGTGCAGATTTATATAAATTGAACAATAGTGATAAAATGGCAATAGCTGATATGAAGAAAGATTTAATGTCAGTAAATGCATCACACGATATTAGAGTTAGACTTTTAATGGGACTTGATAGATCGGATTCAGATATAGTATTTAATACTATAATGATTATTAATATGATAACTACATATCCTGAAATAAACTTTGAAATATTTAACTGTGAAGTTGATTCTAATGCAATTATATCTGTAATGAAGGATAGGATATTTCATGCTGCAATATATACAAAAGACAGACAATGTTTATTTACAAATATGTCAAAAGATAAGCATATAGTGGATGAAATTTATTATAGTTTAGAAGATATGTTAAAAAATCAGGCAAAACCTATACTTGAGATAAAGTCATCATTAGATATTATAAGAAAAAGAACATATCTTCAGTATATTATGGGCCAAGATTTAAGGTGGTTAATAGGTCATATAAATGAACTTTTTATGCCATATGATTTATTTGAAGAAATAGCAGAGTCTATATTTGGAGATGATAAAGAGGTTTTAGATGAATTAAAAAAAATAAATATGCTCTTACAAAATGTTATATATAAGTCTAAGTTAAAGGTACTCATTTATGAATTAAATATAAGAAAGTATATTTCAGTAGGGGAACTTAACTTTTTTAACATACCTGTAAAGTTAACTTTTGAACAAAGAGAAAGACATATAAATTATATTAAAAAGATAATAGAAGAATATGATAATGTTGAAATTAAATTAATAGATGGAGACTTCGTAGAAGTATTTAAAGATACTCAAAATCCTTCAATATACTTATCGAAAACTTTAAAAATTATGAGTATTAACCCTAGAAAAGATCATAATGATTATGCAATTATAAAAGATAGTGAGTTTAAGCATATATGTGATGAGTTCTTTGATATACTTTGGAATAAAGAGAGTGAGATAGTAGTAAGCAATAAAATCGAGATATTAGAGAGAATCGAAAAAATACTAACATGTGCAAAAGTTATAAATGAAAGTTTAAAATTGGAATAATATAGTTAAATAGTGAATTTTTCAAGAAATGTGGAATTTATTGAAAAATAGAAAAAGCTAGGAAAATGATGCATTGACTTAAGTTATAAAAAATTGATAATCTTATACCGCGCTAGATATAAAACTTTTCAGAAAAGGAGAGCAGATATGCACGATATATTATTACAAGTAGAACATTTAATAACAAAAGTATCTGATGCAATATGGCCAGTATTCTTACCATTTATATTAGTGGTTGGAGCCATAATGGCTGTCAGGTCGATTGTTATAATACAGAAAAAGGCTACAGAGCCAGCAAAATTAAATATAAAAAATGTTATAGGTCCAGCTTCTATATCATTAGGAGCCATGATAGGGACAGGAGCTATAATAGGAGTTTTAGGAGCATTATCAAAACTATCAGCAAATGGACAAGCAAATATAGAAGCTATGGCTATATGGGCTTTAATAGGTTCATTAATAATGCTTCCAGTTTCTTACTCAGAAACATTAAACTCTAAAATAATGGGGAAAACACCAAAAGAATATATAGGAGATTTAATAAATCCTAAATTAGGTATTTTATATGCAGTATGTTTCGTAGCTTTAGCAGTATTTGGATTTGGTGGATTCCAATTTAGTGGAATAGACTCAGTTGCAGCAACTATATTAAACAATAAGTTTGGAATAGAGCTATCATTAGTTCAAAGATATTTATTCATAGTTATTCCAGTTATATTAGTAGTTGGAGCTTTAGTCTTATCTAAAAAACATGAATTATTTATGGGTGCTATGACTTATATGATAGGTACAGCTGTAGCAGGATACTTCATATTCTTTACAATATTTGTTGTTAAGACTTATGATTACATACCAACATTCTTCCAAGGTATGATAGAAGGAATGAAAAACCCAGTAAATGCTATGATGGGTGTACCATTAGGGTTTATATTAGGTATGCAAAAAGTTATACAAACAGCAGAAACTGGCCTTGGAGCACTTGCAATGGCAGCTCAAGAATCAGATTCAAAGCCAAGAGAAGCAGCAATGATATCTTTAATACCAACAGCAGTAACAATATTTGTTTCTATAGTTGTAACATCATACATAGCTTCTTATGGAGTAGAAGTTGGAACTTTAGCATTATTAAATACTGATGGAACTGCAGCTGATACAGTAACTAGATTAGGTGGATACTTTAATACTGCAGAACATGTAGTTGGAATATTTGGATTAGTAGTATTAAGTACATTTACAGTATTATCAGCTTTAACTACTATACTTGGATCTTTCTACTATACGACAAAATTATTTAAAAATAATTCTGCAAATAAGAATATAGCAATATACTTAGTTTTAATAATATCTGCAGGAACATTAGCTGTATTTGGAGCAAATGTTGTGTTTGAAGCAGTTGACTTATTATTATTTGTGCTTTCTGGAATAAATGTATCTGCATTAGCAATATTTACATTTAAGCATTGGGAAGTTTATAAGTTAAGTAATAAAAAAGAGAAGATTGTTGCTTAATAAAGAAAACTGTTGCATAATAAAATGGAAAAATTTAATCTTAAAAGATTTAGGTATTAAATTATAAAAAATTATTAATTTGAATGGAGATGATTCCAAATGACTAAAAAACTTTATTTTAATGGTAATGTGATAACTGTTAATAACAAAGAAGAAGTAGTACAAGCAGTTGCTATCGAAGATGGTAAAATTATAAAAGTAGGAACTAATGAAGAAATACTTTCTTTAAAAGATAATGATACTGAGGTTATAGATTTAGAAGGTAAAACTATGCTTCCTGGATTTATAGATCCACATGGTCACATAGTTCCTGTTGCACAAACTTTAATGATAGTTACATTAGGAGATGTAACGTCTAAAGAAGAATTATTAGCTAGATTAGAAGAATCATTAAAAAATGATCCACCAAGTGGCGATAATTGGTTAATAGGATTTGGATATGATAATACTAAATTTGAAGATGGAGAACATCCAACTAAATTTGATTTAGATAAAGTAAGTACAGAGATACCTATATCAGTATCTCATGCATCAGGTCATTTAGCAGCTGTAAACTCTAAAGCATTAGAGTTATACGGATATGTAGGAGAAGATTATGAAGTTCCAGAAGGTGGAGTTGTAAGAACAGTATCTCCTGACTCTAAAGAGCCAAATGGTGTATTAGAGGAAAATGCTATATTAGATAGTGAAAAGAAAAAGATTGTAAAAGCACCAGGATTTGAAGAAATCTTAAAGGCTATGGTAAGAGCTCAAAAGATATATGCATCATTAGGGATAACAACAACTCAAGATGCGTCAGTAGAAGAAGCTAATGGATATAACCACATATTAGGAGCTTGTGCTCAAAATAATATGTTGATAATAGATGTAGTAGGACTTGCTACTCAACCATCAACTAAAAATCTAATGAAAGATGAGGGTACTCCAAAGAGAGAATACTTTAATCACTACAAGTTAGGTGGAGCTAAAACTTGGTTAGATGGTTCTCCACAAGGATTTACTGCTTGGTTAAGTAAACCATACTACAAAGTACCTCAAGGACAACCAAAAGATTACTGTGGATATGGAACACAAACTGATGAAGTTGTAATTCAATACTTTGTTGATTGTATAAATATGAATGTTCAAGTTAATGTACACGTTAACGGAGATGAAGCTTGTGAGCAATTCTTAAGATGTTACGAAAAAGCTGTTGAAATAACAGGTCACGGAACAGAATTAAGACCAGTTATGGTTCATTGCCAAGCTTTAAGATATGATCAATTAGATAGAGTAAAAGCTTTAGGTGCTGTACCAACATTCTTCTGTGACCATGTTAGATTCTGGGGAGATTTACACCACGATCAAGTATTTGGACCAGAAAGAGCACAAAATATATCTCCAATAGGATGGGCTTTAGAAAAAGGAATAAAATTCACTTTACACCAAGACCCACCAGTAAAAATGCCTAATCAAATATTAGCTATACACAATGCAGTTAATAGAAAAACTGAATCTGGTAGAGTACTAGGAGAACACCAAAGAATACCGGTAATGGAAGCTATAAAAGCAGTTACTATAAATGGAGCTTATCAATACTTTGAAGAAGATACAAAGGGTTCTATAGAAGAAGGAAAGCTTGCGGATTTAGTAATACTTGATAAAGATATATTATCAATAGATAAAGAAGAGATAGAAACTATAAAAGTTCTAGAAACTATAAAAGAAGGAAATACAATATTTAAAGCATAAATAAAAGATAACTTTTAAGGAGTTTTACAATCAATATATTACAAATATAATGCCTCAAATGATTTATATTATTTGAGGCATTAACTTATCTATCACTAGGAACAAGTATATATTCACCAGCTTTAACATCATATGAGCTTGATACTATATCTTGGTTTTCTTTGTATACTACCTTTCTAAAAGTTTCTATATCATCAATATTATTATTATATAGTTGTATTATAGAATCTAAAGTTTCGCCAGATTGTACTAGATGTGATTGAAATACTCTATTTTTCATTATAGAGTCGTAAGAAGCCTTATATAATTTTTCTGATATATTAGAAAAGAAGGACACATTATCAACTAAATAATTAGCAGTATTATCTAGACAAGTTATATAGTTATAGATACTATCCGTTATAACATCACCTGTAGATTTATTGTCATCTACAGCTGGACCAATAAATGATAATATAATAAGAAATAATAAAAAATATTTCAAAAAATCACCTCCTATATGGGAGTATTAATAGATAATATGTTTTTTAAACAACATGTTGACTTAAAATTTGCAAGTTGGTATAATATTTTTAATAATTGAAATAATATTAAAATAAAGGCTATGAAAAGAAGAGTAAGTATATTATGTAGTCACAGCGAGTTAGGGAAGGTGTGAGCCTAATACGAAGATTATACTGAAGAACATCTTGGAGCCTCTAACCGAAATCACAAGAGAGTAGGCTTAGACGGGAGGTCCCGTTATAGACTATAAGCAATGCTTACTAAGAGGTCAATTTTTATTGGCAATTAGGGTGGTACCGCGAGAGTAACAGTCTTTCGTCCCTTTGTGTTATATGGGATGAAGGGCTTTTTTTATACAAAAAAGTTAGTAATACTTTAGCTTATATACATTTTAAGTATTATTAGTAAAAAGTATGAATCGAATTTCCATATAAAAATTATCAAATTATATAAATTAAAATAACAAAAGGAGGAAAATAATATGCAAAAACAATTTGTAACAATCAAAGAATTATACAGAAACAAAGAAGAATACATAGGAAAAACTGTAAAAGTAGCTGGATGGATAAGAACATCTAGAGCTTCTAAAAACTTCGGATTCGTAGAATTAAATGACGGAAGTTTCTTCAAAAATATGCAAATAGTTTTATCTGATGAAAAATTAGAAAACTTCAAAGAGATAACTAAACTTCCAATAAGTTCATCAATACTTGTTGAAGGGGAATTAGTATCTACAGAAGGTGCTAAGCAACCAGTTGAAATACAAGCAACTAACATAATATTAGAAGGTGAGTCAGATAGCTCATACCCATTACAAAAGAAAAGACATACATTAGAGTACTTAAGAACAATAGCTCACTTAAGACCAAGAAGTAATACTTTCTCTGCTGTATTTAGAGTAAGAAGTTTAACAGCTTATGCTATACATAAGTTCTTCCAAGATAGAAACTTCGTGTATTCTCACTCTCCAATAATAACAGGAAGTGACTGTGAAGGTGCAGGGGAAATGTTTAGATTAACTACTATGGATTTAAACAATATACCTAAAACAGAAGAAGGACATGTAGATTATTCTAAAGACTTCTTTGGAAAAGAAGCTAACTTAACAGTTAGTGGTCAGTTAAATGCTGAAATAATGGCACTTGCATTTAGAAATGTTTATACATTTGGACCAACATTTAGAGCAGAAAACTCTAACACAGTTAAACATGCATCTGAGTTCTGGATGGTAGAGCCAGAAATAGCTTTCGCAGACTTAGAAGACAACATGGAATTAGCTGAAGATATGATAAAATACATCATAAACTATGTAATGGAAAATGCCCCAGAAGAAATGGAATTCTTCAACAACTTTGTTGACAAAGGATTAATAGAAAGATTAACAAGTGTTGTAAACTCTGAATTCAAGAGATTACCATATACAGAAGCTATAGAATTATTACAAAAATCAGGACACAAGTTTGAGTTCCCAGTTGAGTGGGGATGTGACTTACAAACTGAGCACGAAAGATACTTAACAGAAGAAATAATAAAAGGGCCAGTTTTCGTAACTGATTATCCAAAAGATATAAAAGCTTTCTATATGAGATTAAATCCAGATGGAAAAACTGTTAGAGCTACAGACTTATTAGTTCCTGGTATAGGAGAAATAATAGGTGGATCTCAAAGAGAAGAAAGATACGATGTATTATTAGATAGAATAAAAGAATTAGGATTAAATGAAGAAGATTACTGGTGGTATTTAGAACTTAGAAAGTTCGGTACTGCTACACATTCTGGTTTCGGTTTAGGATTTGAAAGAATGTTAATGTACTTAACAGGAATGCAAAACATAAGAGACGTTATACCATTCCCAAGAACTCCTAAAAATGCTGAATTCTAATAATTAAATAGATTTACAGAAGTAATTCTATTAATAGAAGATTTACTTTTAAATAAAAACACATTGATGAAATACTCAATGTGTTTTTTATTATAAATTAAGTGAAATGAACATCAATACGATTTTATATTATATTGACTTTTACCTTAAATAAATATACAATATTAATAAAATCGGTCGGTTGACTGAATAAATTGTTGGTGAAAAAGTTTATAGGGGGAAATTTATGAAAGCATATATTAGGGAGCCTATAAATGGATTTACCCATTTAGGTGGTGCAATTCTTTCTTTTATAGGTCTCTTGGCATTAGTTATAAAGACAACACTAACTAGTCCTAATATTATAAATATAGCTGCAGTTATTATATTTGGGATTAGTTTAATATTACTTTACTCTGCATCTGCAACATATCACTTAGTAGTATCGTCTGATAATGTAATTGCTTTTTTAAGAAAAATAGATCATTCTATGATTTTTATTCTTATAGCAGGTTCTTATACTCCATTTTGCTTGATTGGATTAAAAGGTATTATAGGATGGATAACATTTAGTGTAATATCCACTATAGCTATATGCGGAGTATTATTTAAAATGATTTGGTTTAACTGCCCTAGATGGATATCGACAAGTATTTATATAGGAATGGGTTGGATATCTATATTTATAATAGTTCCGCTTTATAATTCTATAGCATTAGGAGGAATAGCTTTATTAGTATTAGGAGGAATACTCTATACTATAGGTGCAGTTATATATGGGCTTAAACCTAGAGCTCTTAAGTTTAAAAATTTAGGATTTCATGAAATATTTCATATTTTTATTTTGTTAGGAAGTTTAGCTCATTTTTTTGCTGTATTTAAATATGTAATATAAAAAAAGATAGTAAATACTAATATCTATAGTTATTAGTACTTACTATCTTTATTAAAATATAAGCTTAAATATATATTATTTTATAGCTTAAGCTACTTGTTTAGTTTCACACATACTATTATTCAAATTTATTATTGAACTAGCTGAATATAATAATCCATAAGAATCTATAACAGCATACATTATAGTAAATATCCATCCTGCTATTAATCTAGATTTATTGACTATTAATCCAAATATATATGATATTAGTGTATAATTAAAAATGAACATACCATTTTGTTCTAATATTTGTAGATATGATAAAAATTATAATGCCATTTATCTCTATATAATCTCATAAGTATATATTTTCTTAACTTAATTTTAATGTAATTATGATGCAATCATGATACTTTTTTGATATAATGTTATTTCATAGTGTATACATGGTACATATAATAAAATTTATACTTAACTATATGTTATAGTAACAATAAAAGATTATAGGAGGTTGAAATGAAAAAAATATTAGCATTAATTATGACATTATCAATATTTGTACTATCAGGATGTAGTTCTCAAACAGATAGAATGGTTACAGATAGAGAGGGTACAGAGGTAAATATACCGACCAAAATAGAAAAAATAATATCTACAGCTCCTTCAAATACAGAAGTATTAATGGCATTAGGTTTAGGAGATAAACTAGTAGCTATAGATAAATATTCTACTGATATAGAAGGTATAAATACAGAATTACCACAAATAGATTTTTTAAATCCAGATGCAGAAACTATAATAGGTTTAGAACCAGATATTGTTATAGCATCAGGACACAACAAAACTGGTTCTGTAGAAGATCCGTTTAAAGCAATAAGTGAAGCAGGTATACCAGTAGTTTACATACCAAGTAGTGACAGTATAGATGGAATATACAAAGATATAGAGTTTATTGCTGATGTTGTAAATGAAAGGTCAAAAGGTAAAGAAATAGTAGATGATATGAAAGCACAAGTAGAAGAAATAAAAGCTATAGGTGATACAATAACTGATAAAAAATCAGTATATTTTGAAATATCACCAGCACCATATTTATCTAGTTTTGGGAAATCTACTTTCTTAAATGAAATGATAGAAATAATTGGAGCAAAAAATATATTTGAAAATGAAGAAGGATGGGTATCTCCAACAGCTGAAGCTATAATAGATGCAAATCCAGATGTAATAATAACTAATGCAGGATATATGGAGAATCCTACAGAGGAAATAAAATCTAGAGATGCTTGGGAAAATGTAAATGCAATAAAAAATAATGAAGTTTATTTAGTAGATCAAAATGCATCTTCACGTCCATCTCAAAATGTAATTAAAGCTTTAGAACAAATGGCTAAGGCTGTATATCCAGAACATTATGAAAAATAAACATAAGGTAATAATTAGTGTTTTATTAGCGTTAATAATAATATGTATTGGAATTTCCGTAGGAAGTTCCAATATTAATTTTTTAGATACATTATCAATACTATCAACTAAAATATTAAATATTCCACTAAGAGATGGATTAGAGATTAAAAATGTTGGCATTGTTTGGAAACTGAGATTACCTAGAGTATTGCTTGCATTTTTTGTTGGAGGATGTTTAGCTACAAGTGGTGCAGTGGTTCAATCTATTTTGAAAAACCAACTAGCATCACCATATACTCTAGGGGTATCATCAGGGGCATCTCTAGGTGCAGGATTAATTATAGTAACTGGAATATCTATGCCTATAATTGGAAGTTTTACACTTCCATTAGTAGGCTTTTTATTTGGTTTAGCAACAGTATATATAGTTATAGTTTTTTCTTCTACAATAGATAGGACTATGTCAAATAATACAATTATATTATCGGGAATGGTATTTTCATTGTTTGTAAATGCAATACTTACAACGCTTACCGCATTATTTTCAGAAGATATGAAAAGTATAACTCTTTGGCAGATGGGAACTTTTTCTATGAAGGGATGGAGTTATGTACAGCTCATACTTCCATTTCTAATAATCGGTATGTTAGGCGTAATAAGATTTACTAGAGAAATGGATATAATGACATTTGGAGAAGAGCAAGCAAAAGCAACAGGTGTAGATGTATCAAAAATAAAACGAAATCTTTTTATTTTTTCTGCAATACTAACGGGTGGGGCAATATCTTTAAGTGGAACTATAGGATTTATAGATTTAATTGCACCTCATGTTGTTAGACGCGTATTTGGATCAAAACATAAATACGTAATACCAATGTCCTTTGTATTTGGAGGATGTTTAATGGTAATATCAGACTTGATTGCTAGAACTGTAGTTGTACCATCAGAACTTCCAGTAGGTGCAGTAACAGCATTAATTGGAGCTCCATTCTTTGCATATATCTATTTTAAAAATAAAAGGTGATGGTATGTTAAAAATAAAGGAACTTTATAGTGGTTATAATGGTGTAGATATAATAAAAAACGTAAACTTACAGGTAGATAAAGGTGAGATTTTATTTATAATAGGCCCTAATGGTTGTGGTAAAAGTACATTATTAAAATCCATTGCAAATTTAATAGAATATAGAGGCACAATAAAATTTGATGGTGTAGATTCTAATAAATATGAAAGAAAAAGTTTTGCACAAAAAGTAGGTTTAATGAGTCAATTGTCAGAGATTCATTTTCCTTATACTGTTTATGAAACTGTATCTCTTGGTAGATACCCATACTTAAAAGGAGCTTTTAGCTCATTATCTAAGGAAGATGTGAAAATAATTCTAGATAGCATAGAAAAAGTAGGATTAACGGAGTATAGAGATAAAATGATAACAGAATTATCTGGAGGTCAAATACAAAGAGTATTTTTAGCTAAATTGTTTGCTCAAAATCCAGATATAATACTTCTTGATGAACCAACTAATCATCTAGATTTTAAATATCAAGTAGAATTATTAGAACATGTAAAAACATGGGCTAAAACTAATAAAAAAATTGTTATAGGCGTTTTACATGATTTAAATTTAGTTCACTATTTTGCTGATAAAGTTATTATGTTAGATAATGGTAATATTGTATCTGAAGGAACATCTATGGAAGTACTTAATGATGATAAGTTAAAGAATGTATATGATATAGATATAAAAAGCTTTATGAAAAATATATTAAATAAATGGGAATAAATAATAAAGGTTATAAATTATAGATATAAATTTTATAGTTTATAACCTTTATTTATATATATTGTAGTGGTATATTTTAATATTTTAAGTCTGGTATTAGAAATTAATATGAAGATATAGGATATTTTAGATAGGAAAAATGAATTTTATGTGAAATTTTTTCAATGGAATACTTATACTATAGATAAGTTTTAGGTATTAATATATAATTTATTTATATGAATACAGGAAAGGACGGAAGATGAAAAAATTGGATAATAAGAATAAAACATATTTAAATTATTCTACAGAAGATGGAAAAAGTACACAAGATATTTTAAAAGATAAAATAACATTAAAACAAAAATCAGTATGTGGTCATTGTGAAACTGAAAATAATGAAGGCCTATATTGTAAATCTTGTGGGAAATCTTTAGATGAAGTAGAGACTTCAAAAAAAGGAAAAATTATAAAGGCTTTTAAGGGAGATATAAAGCCTATATTATTAACATCTGTAACTTCGGTTGCAATATTATTCTTAATCTCTTTAGGATTAAAATTATTAATGAGCTTCAATCTTGGAGAATTAATAAACTTTATAAATCCACTACATATAATACTTGGGATAAATTTAGGTACTATAAATTTAAATGCGTCAACAATGATGAACTCAGGAAGTGTTAGTATACATCTAGGAGTGTTACTAATTGGGTTAATTCCTTTATTTGCACTTTTACTATCTAATGTAATATTTATAAAAAATAAAAATGCTCAAGATATTTTATATAATTCAGTAGGAGTTGGTGCAACATATGGACTTATGCTAGTAATAATAAGTATATTTTCATCTACATCATCTAGCATTTCGCAAATGATTAATTATGGACTAGCAGTTTCATATAAATATAATATAATAGAATTATTTTTAAATGGATTTATTTTAGGATTTATATCTACTTATTTAATAGGATATAAGAAAAAATACTTTGGACAAAATATTTACTTAGATATACTTAAGAAAGCTATAAATACTATATTAATTTTATATATAGTAGTATTTGTAATTCTTTTAGGTATTTCTATAGTTGATAATAGTTATTTATATGAACTTGGATTATATAATTACAGTAGAAATACTACTTTTATACTTAGTCAGCTAGCATCATATATATTAACATTTGCAAATATTGTACCTACAACAATAGGGAGCAATAAATTATCAATTTTAAGTATAATAAATGGAGATTTATTATTTGATACAAAGTTAATGCTTATATCTATAATATTTTTATCATTATTAGTGCTTATACTTACAGGATATAATTTAAGAAAGAAATTTAAAAATAGCTCATCTAACATAGTGTTAATTTTTAGTATTTGTTATTCTATAATCATTACAATTTTATCATCATTTAGTGTTATATATGTAGGAGGAAATATGCCTTTACTACAAATGAACAGTTATCTAAGTAATATATTTATGGGATCAGGTATATTTACTACATTGATAATATCTTTTATATATAGCTATATAATACTAAAAATAGGATATACATTAAGTGATTTTGAATAATCAGAAATGGAGAGTATGTTAATATGCAAAATATAAGTAATAAGTTTTCAAGAAATAAAATAGAAAATGAAAAAAATGATATATATATGGAAATAGAAAATGCACAAATAAAAAAGGCTAATTTATTATTAGATATGGGTATAATGACATATGAAAAAATAAGAAATGAAATAATAATAGACGATAGCTTTGATAATATATGTAATGAAATTTTAGAGATAGATAAGTTAATATATAATAATAATCTAAGAATAAAAAAATTAGAAGAAAAATCAAAAGATCTAGTATGTGAGTGTGGTAGTGTATTAAACTCTGAAAATAAGTTTTGTGGATCTTGTGGCAAGAAAGTAGAAATAGAAGAAAATTATTTAATTGAATGTATAAGATGTAATTCATTAAATGAAGAAGATTCTGCTTATTGTGCTTGCTGTGGAATTAAATTATAATTTATCTTATAAGATAATAATTACATTAAACTAAAGAAAAAAGCTATGTACAAAATTTGTACATAGCTTTTTTGTAATGAATTTGAAACTTAATTTTAATGAAAAAAATTTTTATGTATGGTAAACTATAATATAGTATTTTAGATTTATGGAGGGAGAGTATGGCAGAAAAAGTAGAGAAAAAACACACTAACTTAGAGGATACGTTTAGTATAACTATGGAACTTCAAAGGCCTCTATTGAAAGATGAAGATGATGAAAATGAAGAAATAATTAAACATAAAGAATATAGAATCAAAAAAAATATAAAAATTGGCTTAAGTATATTAGTTATAGTTTTTTTAGTAGGGATTATTAATTGGATAGGAACATCTTATAAACCAGGACAACTAGCACTAGATTCATTAGTTAGTGATAATAAGGTAGAAGTAACTGTAGATGGAAATATAACTTTTACTCCAAAAGGAAAAGAGGCAACTAAAGGATTTATATTATACCCTGGAGCGAAAGTAGATGCAAAAGCATATGCACCACTATGTAAGGCAATAGCAGAAAATGGATATGAAGTAATTATACTTGATATGCCTTTAAACTTTGCTATGCTAGATCCTAACAAAGCTGAGAAAGTTATAAAAGAACACGATCATATAAAATCTTGGGTTGTAGGAGGTCATTCATTAGGAGGTGTTGTTGCATCTAGATTTGCAGCAAAGAATAAAAATGTAGATGGAGTAGTACTTCTTGCATCATATCCATCAAATGATGATCTTAAACAATTAGGAAAAGAAGTAGTTTCTATATGGGGAAGTAAGGATGGAGTTATAAAATTTGAAAATCTTATCGAATCAAAAGATAAATTACCAGAAAATACAACTTATGTAGAAATAGAAGGTGCAAATCATGCTCAGTTTGGTGATTACGGAAAGCAAAAAGGCGACTATGATGCATTAATAAGTGAAGAAAAACAATTAAATATTACATTAAATAGTATAGTTAAATTACTTAAAAATATAGATAATAATTAGGGCTACCAAATTGGTAGCCTTAATTATTTATATATTTTAAATAACGGATGTGGCAGAAGTGATTTACCAATATTTTGTTTAAGCATAGCTAATTTTAAAGTCTTTTATATATACTTAAATCATTCCATTCTACACATATTGGTTCAGCCTTAAAATCTTCAATAAACCAGGATATATCTTCTCTAGTTATACATTTAGATAATATAAGTAAAACAAAATATAATGATATAGTTAATACTATTTGAATAGAAATATGTAAATTTAAATTAATGTAAGCTAGACCATATTTTATACAGTATCCAGCAAGAGTTATACAAAATCCAGGTTTTATAATCCAATTTAATAGTTTAAATTGTATATTAGTAACCTTTAATAACTTATGTATACTTAAAGAAGCGTTAAGAAGGGTTCCTACAAATAAAACTATAATAAATCCTTCTATACCCTTTTTAGGTATCAAGTATAGTATTAAAAATATTCTTACAGTCATATCAATTAAGTTAAACTTTAATGTACTCATTTGATAATCTAGAGCATTTAAGCTTCCATCAACTATTCTGTCTAAATACATAAATGGTATAAGAGGTGCTAATATTTTCATCATTAATCCAACTTGAGTATCATTATATATTGCTAATCCTAATTCATTAGAGAATATCATAAATAATCCTGATGCAAATACGGCAATTAATAATGTAAATTTAAATACTTTAGATATTATATATATAACTCTTTTATGTTGATTAAGTGCATTTGCTTCAGCAATTTCAGGTATTATAAGAGTTGAAAATGATGCTAAAAATATTGATGGAAAATTTAAAATAGGCAGAGCCATTCCTTTTATCATACCAAATATAGATAATGATGAAGCTGTTGAAGAACCATATCTTCTAAGTGCATCTGGTATTAACAAATCTTCAATAGTTTTAAGTCCTGTTTGGATATAAGAGCTACATGCTATAGGGAAAGATATAGAGAAAATCTTAAAAAAACTATATTTATTATTTCTACTATATCCGCTTTTATATCCAGATTTTTTTTCAAATAAAAATAATATGCAAAAATAAATAGCAGAAGCTATATTACCAAGACTTGTTCCAATGGCAATTAAAGCACAAGTAAAGTTTAGGCCTTTAGGTAAGCATATTCCCATAAATGAAATAATAATTATCATCATTGTTCCAACTTCAACTATATCAGAGGAAACACTCTTTATTATTTTTCTCATTCCATAAAAATAACCATGGAAGCAAGCACTAATTCCTATAAATGGTAGGCTGCAAGATAATATTTTTATAGGTATTATAGCTCGAGAATCACCTATCCATTTAAGAGCTATTATATCTGCAAAGTTATAAACAAGTAAAAATGTTGTAGTACTAAAAAGTAAACTATATAGTATTGATTTTCTTAAAATTGATTTAATATTTTTTATATTAGATCTTCCAAGTTCTTCAGCTATAAGACGAGTAGTTGTTACTCTAATTCCAGATATAGCTAAAGTAGTTGTCATTACATGTATGCTCATTATAAGTTGATAAAGTCCTATACCTTCTGAACCGATTTTATTAGATAGATATACTCTAAATGACGTGCTTACAAATCCTATCATCATTGTTGCAAATGTCAGAATAAACGCATTCAGTATTAATTTTTTTCTCTTCATAGTTTTTCTCCTAATATAAATTGTTTAAATATATAGCATGTTCATATATATGAAAAAAAGTTACTAAATATTATTTAAATAAAAATTTTTAATATTGAAGAAAAAATCACATGAATATGAATATTAGATAGTACTAAAAATACTAATGACTAAACAATAAGGAGAACCTAAAATGAGAATAAGACTAGGATATGTAGCAATAGCATTAAATTTAGATAAAGTTACATCATCATCTACATTGACATACTCACGATATTTAAAAATGGATGAAGAAAATAGATTAAAAAAACTTAAAGAAGTAACTTACTCTAATATAGAAGCACTTGAAAAAATACTTGGATATAATATAGAAAATAATATACATTTTTATAGAATGACATCAAATTTTATACCTTTAGCAACTCACCCTGATGTAATGTGGGATTATTTAAAGTATTTTAAAAAAGATTTAGAATATATCGGAAAGTTGATAAAAGATAATAATTTAAGAGTTGATGCTCATCCTGATCAATTTAATGTTATAAATAGTGATAAAGAAAGTGTAGTTGAAAATACTTTAAGAACTCTTAATATGCAAGTTGATTTATTTGAAGCTATGAATTATGAGGATGGAAAAATGGTAATACACATAGGTGGTGCTAAAGGAGGAAAGGATCTTGCATCAGATAGATTTATATATAATTTAAAAAAATTTCCTCAGAGAATAACTAATAGATTAATACTTGAAAATGATGATAAAACCTTTAATGCAGAAGAAGTGTTAAAGATTTGTAAACAGACAAAATTACCAATGGTGCTTGATGTACATCATCATAATTGTAACAGCTGTGAAGAAGATATTAAAAGCTTATTACCAAAAGTATTTAGTACTTGGGAAGAGGAAAAACTACCACCTAAAATACATTTTTCAAGTCCTAGGGAATTTGAAAATGATAGAAAACATGCAGATTTTATAGATCCTGAATTGTCAATTTAAATCAGACAAATTACTTATGAATCACTAAGCAAATGTAAGTAAGCTTTCAAATCCAGTTGCTTCTTTTATAACCTCATTTGGTGTTTTATAGTCTAGTGATTTTCTAGGTATAGAATTCCATTTATACGCAATCATATTTAATTCTTCTTGAGAATATGCAGATAAATCTGTAGACTTAGGTAAATCTTTTCTAACTATTCCATTTGAATTCTCATTTAGCCCTCTTTGACCTGGTGATCCAGGGTCTCCAAAGTAGATTTCAATATTAACTGAACTATCTTTTTCTATGTCTGACCATTTTGAAAACTCTTTACCTCTATCAAATGTAATAGTAGATATACACGACTTATGTAAAGATGATAGCCATTTGCAAATTGCTTCTTTAACATCCTCACTCTTTCTACTTGCTTTAAGTAATACAATATATTTTGAATACTTTTCTACTAAAGTAACTATAGCTGATTTTCTAGCTTTTCCTACAATAGTATCTCCCTCAAAATGGCCATATTCTATACTAGTTTTAGCATTAGGATACTTTTCATCTCTTTCATGAATTGTTTTACATGTATTAATTTTACCTCTTGTTTCGTTATGACCCTTCGGGTTATTTTTACCCTTACGTCTCAACTTATTTATATCTATTACACCTTGTTTTGCTAATTTGTATAATGTTTTTGTTGATATTTTTTCATCTTTTCCATCTATTTTATCTCTTCCTGCGATAGCATCTAAAGACCAATCATTTTCTAGCTTATTATTGATATCATCTAATTTTTCTTTGCTTAATACAATGGGCTTTCTTCCACATCTAGATTTATTTATTAGGTATTGATTATATATTTCTTGAACAGTAAGTCCTTGCATAAATAGCTTGTAATATCTGTAAACTTTATCTTTTCCAATTTTCATTCTTTGAGCGCAAGCTCTTGCTTTCACGCCTAAATAGTAATTTGCTTCTAGATTTGTTAGCTGATTTATGTTAATATGATTAAAAGACATTTTTGGTACTCCTTTTGTTGATTTTAGTAGGTTAACTAAGTATATCATAAGTGTCTTTTTTTGTTTATATATTTGTCTGATTTAATTATACAATTCAGGGATGCAAAAAAGTTTTTAGAGTTTATATATAAGGCTAAAGAAAGTGTTAATAAGGATTTTGATGTTATGCTTGAAGCTAAGAAAAAAGATATAACTCTTAACACATTAGTCAAAGATTTAAAGCATATAACTAAAGATATAAAATTTATAGACAACAGCACTTTTGAAATATAATTAAAATATTTCTGAAAAACGATTGCACATATGATATATATTGTGCTACTATAAAAATATAAACAGTGCAATCGATTGCTCTGAAAAGAATAGGGGGATTAAAAATGGGATTAAAAAGAATCTTAAGTTTATTAACTGTAACAGTATTAGTAGGTACAAGTGTAGTTGGATGTAGTAGCTCAAATGGAGGCGATAGTTCAGGGAATGCTTCAGGAGACAAGGTTGTAGTAGATATATTCCAATTTAAAGTAGAGGCTAAAGATGCACTAGAAAAAGCAGCAAAAGTTTATGAGGAGAAAAATCCTAATGTAGATATAAATATAGAAACTGTAGGAGGGGGAAATGACTACGGTGCTGCATTAAGATCTAAATTCCAATCAGGTCAAGAACCTACTATATTTAATATTGGTGGACCACAGGATGTTGAAGACTGGACATCTAAATTAGAGGACTTATCAGATCAACCTTGGGTTAATGAGGCATTTGATGGTACATTAGGTTCAGTAACAAATGATGAAGGTGTATTTGGTATGCCTTTTAACCAAGAAGGATATGGATTTATATATAACAAAGAAATATTTGAAAAAGCAGGTATTGACCCAGCAACTATAACTTCTTATGAAGCATTAGAAAATGCTGTTAAGACATTAGATTCTAAAAAAGATGAATTAGGGATTGAAGCAGTATTTGCAGTTCCAGGAAAAGAAAAATGGGTAACAGGACTTCACTTACTAAATGTTGCATTAGGAAATGAATTTGAAAGTGGAAAGCAAGCCTATGAAGCTAAGATCTTAAACTTTACATACAATAAAGAATTAAAAGAATTATTAGATTTACAAGCTGACTATGCATTTATGCCAGATGGTAAAAAAGGATCTATAAACTCTGTTGACTATGCTATGCAAATAGAGCAAAAATACTCAACTGGTAAAGTAGCTATGGTTCAAATGGGTAACTGGGCATATGGAGGAATAGAAGGAGTAAATGCTGATATAGCAGCTAACTCAGGAATATTACCAATGCCACTTAAGGGAGTTAAAGAAGACTCTATACCAGTAGGTGTTCCAATGTATTGGTCTATAAATAAAGGTGAATCAGATGCAGAAAAAGATGCAGCTAAAGATTTCTTAAATTGGCTATATACTTCTGATGAAGGTAAAGAAATGATAATAAATGACTTTAATTTTATACCAGCATTTAAAGGATATGAAAGTGATGAATTACAACCAAAGGATCCATTATCAGCAGAAGTATTAAATTATGCTAACAATGGAAAAACTATGCCATGGGTATTTATGGGATACCCAAGTGGATGGGGAGAAAATGTTGTTGGTGCTGATATACAAAAATATTTAGATGGAAGCATGAGCTGGGAAGATTTAGTTAAAAATGCTCAAAAAACATGGGCTGAGGAAAGAGAATAAGATAATTAATATTTCAAAAGGAAAGTACACTTGTACTTTCCTATAATTTTAAAGGGGGGAATAGTTTATGTCACAAGCTAAAGTTGAAATTAAAGAATCAAAAACTAAAGTTAAAAAGTTAAATAAAAAATCTAAAAGTCAGCATGGTATAGCTTACTGGTCATTTGTTGGACCAAGTTTATTTGCATTTTCATTAGTTGTACTTATTCCATTAATATTAGGGATTTATTATTCATTTACAAATTGGAATGGTATAGGTTCTAATATAGAATGGGTTGGACTTAAAAATTATATAAAAGTATTTAATGATGAAGGATTTAGAAGTTCACTTTGGTTTACAGTTAAATTTACTATAGTATCAGTTATTTCTATAAATGTAATAGCATTTTTCTTAGCATTACTAGTAACTAGGGAATCAAAAATAAGTAATTTACTTAGAACAATATTCTTTATGCCAAACTTAATTGGAGGATTAATATTAGGTTTTATATGGCAATTCATATTTGTTAATGTATTTAATGCTGTAGGTCAATCACTAGGTCAAGAATGGATGATGGGATGGTTATCTAATTCAACTACAGGTTTTTGGGGAATGGTAATCATTATGGCTTGGCAAATGGCAGGATATGTTATGGTTATATATATAGCAGGTCTTCAAAATGTTCCACCAGAATTAAATGAAGCTGCAAAAATCGATGGAGCAAATGCATGGCAAAGAATAAAACTTATCACTTTCCCAATGATAAGACCATCATTTACAATAAGTTTATTCTTAACACTTTCGAACTCATTTAAGTTATTTGACCAAAACTTAGCATTAACTAATGGAGGGCCAGGTAATGCAACTCAAATGCTAGCATTAAATATTTACCAAACAGCATTTTCATATAACAAAATGAATTTAGCTCAAGCTAAAGCTGTAATATTCTTTGTATTTGTTTGTATTATAACATTAGTTCAAGTTTATATGACTAAGAAAGATGAGGTGGAAGCATAATGAATAAAAAATTAAGTAAGATAGCACTAGATATATTAGGTATAATACTGGCATTAATATGTTTATCGCCATTTTATATAATAATAGTAAATTCATTTAAGACAAAAGGGGAATTATTTGAAAGTACACTAGCTTTACCAGAAAAGTTTAATCTTGATAACTATACTAGAGCATGGGAGCAATTAGATTTTATAAAAGTATTAGGAAACTCTTTATTTATAACAGTTATAAGTATAGTATTTATAGTACTATTTGCATCTATGGCAGCGTGGATGCTACAAAGAACAAACTCTAAAATAAGTAATATGATATTATTTATATTTATATCTTCAATGTTAGTTACATTCCAATCTATAATGTTACCTCTTATAAATATAATGGGGAAATTAAATTTACTTAATGTACCAGGAATTATATTTATGTATATAGGATTTGGTTCTGCATCTGCAATATTCTTATATCATGGATTTGTAAAGAGTATACCAAAAGAATTAGATGAAGCTGCATTAATAGATGGATGCAGTAAGTGGCAAACATTTAGATATATAATATTTCCGCTTTTAAAGCCAATATCAATAACAGTTGCAATACTTAATACAGTTTGGATATGGAATGATTTCTTATTACCATCATTAGTTATAAATCAAGCAGGTACTAGAACAATACCACTTTCAATGTTTTTCTTCTTTGGACAATACACAAAGCAATGGGATTTAGCACTTGCAGGTCTTGTACTTACAATAATACCAGTTTTAATATTCTATTTCTTTGCTCAAAAACACATTATAAAGAGTGTAACAGTAGGAAGTATAAAATAAATATAGGATTAAGATACAACATTTAAAAGTATACAAGTCAAATTGATATAATATTAGAGTTTAAATATATGCTTATATTTAAACTCTAATATTAAGATAATTATAGAAAGCATTATATAGAGGTGACGCCATGAAAGTAACAATAAAGGATGTAGCAAAAGAGGCAAATGTTGCAACATCTACAGTGTCTAGGGTTTTATCTAATAGCCCTAAAATAAGTGAAAAAACTAAAGAAAATGTACATGAAGCTATAAAAAAACTAAATTATAAACCAAATGCAATAGCTAGAAGTTTAGCAAATAATAAAACTAGAATACTTGGTGTAGTTCTTCCTGAGGATGCGGATGATATATTAAATAATCCATTTTTCATAAATGCTATGAAGGGAATGAGTATGTATGCTCAAAAGAAAAACTACTATATAACTTATACATTTAGTAAGACTCAGCAGATAGAAAGAAAGCATTTAAAAGATATAATAAATAGTAATTTAGTTGATGGAGTTATACTTCTTAGAGTAAGTGAAGACGATAAAAATACAGCTTATTTAAGAAGCATAGATTTTCCATTTGTTGTAGTTGGAAGACCTGATAATCCAGAGGAAGTTTTATGGGTTAATAATGATAATATTAGTGCAATGTATAATGTTGTAGAGAAGTTGATTAAAAAAGGTCATAGAAAAATAGGTTTTGTAGGGGCTATTGAAAATCTTAATATGTCTAAAGATAGATTTATAGGATATAAGAATGCACTTTTTGATAACAAAATAAGCTATGATGAAAGTATTGTTGTACATAAAGATGAATTCATAGAAAATGAAGGACAAAGTGCATGCAATGAGCTTTTACAAAATAAAGATATAACTGCGATTGTTACAACTGATGATCTTATAGCTTTTGGTATTATGAAAGAATTAAAATTAAAAAATATAGATAATATATCAATAGTAGGATTTAATAACACACCTTTATCAGCATATCAAAATCCACCACTTGCTACAGTTGATATAAATGCCTATGAGTTAGGATATAGTGCTGCAAAATTACTTATAAATAATTTAGAAGGTAAAGAGCATGCAAAAAGACACTATATAGTAGATACAGAATTTATAGAGAGAGAATCCTTTATATAATGATATAAACTCTGAATAAAAAGTTAAATTTAAGGGGAATTGGGAGTATGATAGATGCATTTATATTTGATTTAGATGGAGTGATAACTGACACAGCAGAGTATCACTATCTTGCATGGAAAGAATTAGCAAACAAAATAGGTATAGAAATAGATAGAGAATTTAATGAAACATTAAAAGGTGTAAGTAGAATGGAATCTTTAGAGAGGATACTTGTACATGGAAATAAGCAAAATGATTTTACTATTGAAGAAAAAGAAAAAATGGCAAATGATAAAAATATGTACTATGTATCCTTAATAGAAAATATAACACCTAAAGATATATTACCAGGAATAAGTAAATTATTGGAAAATATAAAATCAAATAATATAAAAATAGGATTAGCATCAGCAAGTAAAAATGCGACTATGGTGCTTAATAATTTGAAACTTGTTAATTATTTTGATTTTATAGCAGATGCATCTAAATGTAAAAATAGTAAGCCTGCGCCGGATATATTCCTTATGGCTTTAAATGGTTTAAATGTTGAAGCTAAAAATTGTATAGGGATAGAAGATGCATATTCTGGAATTGAAGCAATAAATACATCTGGAATGTATTCTGTAGGAGTTGGAGATAAAGAAACATTAAAAAATGCAAATTTAGTAGTAGAAGATACAACATATTTAGAATTTGATACATTAATGGATATATTTAATAAATAAAAAGTTAACAGGGGGATATGTATGAAGCGTTTATTTAACACTATTGATGAGTGGAAGATAATTCAAGATAAAATAGAGTTTGAAGAAAATAGATTAGCTGAATCCATAATGAGTATAGGTAATGGATATATGGGTATGAGGGGTAATTATGAAGAATATTATAGTAAGGACTCTCATAGAGGATCTTATATAGGAGGGGTTTGGTATCCTGATAAAACACGTGTTGGATGGTGGAAAAATGGATATCCTAATTATTTTGGTAAGGTGCCAAATAGTGTAAACTTTATAGGTATTGATGTATATATAAATGGAAAAATATTAGATTTAGGAAAAGCCGAGGTAAAAGATTTTTATAGAGAGTTAGATATGAAAAATGGTACTCTAACTAGAAAATTTATAGCTAACATAGATGGATATGAAATAGAAGCTAAAGTTACAAGATTCTTAAGTATAGTAGCTAAAGAATTAGGAGTTATAAAGTATGAGATAAAAGCATTAAATTTTGATGGAGAAGTAATGTTTTGTCCATATTTAGACTCAAATGTAAAAAATGAAGATTCAAATTATGATGAAGCATTCTGGGTTAACGTTAGTACAGATTCTAAAGAAAACTATGGTAGTGTAGTAGCTAGAACTAAAGATAATCCATTTAATACAGAAGTGTTTACTATAGCATCAGTTATGAATATTAAATCCAATAAAGATGCTAAAAAAAATACTTACTCAAATAAAGAATACTATAGTGATAATACTTTAGTATTTGATATTAAAGAAAGTGAAACTATATATATAGAAAAGTATGTTGCTATAACTACTACAAGGGACTATAAGGAAAATGAACTTGTAGAAAAAGCTGAATGTATATTAAGTAAAGAAGCAAATAAGGGGTATGAAATAGTTTTACAGGAACAAAGTAAAGCATGGAATAAAAGATGGGAAACAGCAGATATAAAAATAGATGGTGATGATTTAGCACAACAAGGGATAAGATATAATTTATTCCAATTACTTTCAACATATTATGGAGATGACTCAAGACTTAATATAGGTCCAAAAGGATTTACAGGAGAGAAATATGGTGGAGCAACTTATTGGGATACAGAGGCATATTGCATCCCAGTTTATCTTGGTGTAGCATCTAAAGAAGTATCAAGAAATCTTTTATTATATAGATATAATCAGTTAGATAAAGCAAAAGAAAATGCTAAAAAGCTAGGCTTAGATGGAGCTTTATATCCAATGGTTACATTCAATGGTGAAGAGTGCCATAATGAATGGGAAATAACTTTTGAAGAAATTCATAGAAATGGTTCTATGGTTTATGCGATATACAACTACACTAATTATACTGGAGATTATGAATATATAAAAGAATACGGTATAGATGTAATAGTTGAAGTTGCAAGATTTTGGGCAAGTAGAGTGCACTTAAATAAAAGAAAAGATTTATATATGATTCATGGAGTAACAGGTCCTAATGAATATGATAATAATGTAAATAACAACTGGTACACTAACTATCTAGCTAAATGGTGCTTAGAATATGCAGCAGAAAATATATCTAAGTTAGAAAAAGAGTGTATAGAATCAGTAAATAGAAATAATGTAACTGAAGAAGAGGTTAAAAAATGGTTAAATATATCAGCTAAAATGTACCTACCTTATGATGAAGAGTTAGATATAATAGTTCAACATGATGATTTTTTAGATAAAGAATTTATAAAGGTAAAGGATTTACCAAAGTGCAATCTACCTTTAAATCAAAATTGGTCATGGGATAAAATACTTAGATCATGCTTTATAAAACAAGCAGATGTACTTCAAGGAATTTATTATTTTAGTGATAAATTTACTTTTGATGAAAAGAAAAGAAACTTTGATTTCTATGAAACGTACACTGTTCATGAGTCGTCTCTATCTCCTTCGATTTACTCTATAATTGCTTGTGAAATAGATAATCTTGATAAAGCTTATGAGCTATATTCAAGAACAGCTAGACTTGATTTAGATAATTATAATAATGATACTGAAGATGGACTTCATATTACATCTATGTCGGGTGCATGGCTATCTATAGTTCAAGGATTTGCAGGTATGAAAACAAATAATCAAACTTTATCATTTGGTCCGAAGCTTCCTGATAAATGGAATAGTTATAGTTTTAACATAAATTATAGAGAGAATAAACTCAAAGTAGAAGTAAATAAAGACGGTGTAAATATAACTAATTTAGAAGGTAATGATATAGAAATTAATGTTTATGATAAAAAATATATAGTAAAAAATAATGAATATATAGATAATAAAGATGTTGCATTAAACTAAAGTATGACGCCTTAATACATAAGGCGTCATACTTTTTTTATATACTAAATAAAAATTAAAATTTCATTATAATATGAGAGATATGGACCAATATTTTCATGAATCAACAAAATACCTTGAATAAATAATCATAAATGTTATATAATGGATGTATATGAATAAAAATATATTATACAAAAGGTTACAAAAAAGATACATTATCTGTTAATTTTAAAGGAGATTGATTATGTTAAATAGAAAAATTGCGATAGGAGTAAGCGTACCTGTTATGGCCCTTGCATTATCAGCTACAGCTTCATTTGCAAATTCAAATGAAGGTACAGTAACGGCTGATGCATTAAACGTAAGAAGCGGACCAAGTACAAGTTATGGTATTACTACTAAGCTATACAAAGGAGATAAAGTAGAAATATTAGAAACATCAAATGGATGGCATAAAATAAAAGCATCAAATGGAAAAATAGGATGGGTGAGTGGAGATTATATAAAAGTTTATTCAGGAAGTACTTCACAAACATCATATAAAGCAACAGTAACTGCAACTTCATTAAACGTAAGAAGTGGAGCAGGAACAAGCTATTCAGTGATAACAAAGTTATCAAAAGGAACAGTAGTAGATGTAATAGAAAGTGCATCAAATGGATGGAAAAAGATAAAAACATCAAATGGAACAACAGGATGGGTAAGTGGAGATTACTTAACAACGGGATCAGCTGGAAACTCATCAACAGATAACTCAACATCACAAACATCATATAAAGCAACAGTAAATACAGACTCGCTAAATATGAGAAAAGGTGCAGGAACAAGTTATTCAGTAATAACAAAGTTATCAAAAGGAACAGTAGTAGATGTTCTAGAAAGTGCATCAAATGGATGGAAGAAAGTAAAAACATCAAATGGAACAACAGGATGGGTAAGCGGAAGTTATTTAACAACTGGAGTAGTTGAATATCCATCAACAGATAACTCAACATCACAAACATCATATAAAGCAACAGTAAATACAGACTCGCTAAATATGAGAAAAGGTGCAGGAACAAGTTATTCAGTAATAACAAAGTTATCAAAGGGAACAGTAGTAGATGTTCTAGAAAGTGCATCAAATGGATGGAAAAAAATAAAAACATCAAATGGAACAATAGGATGGGTAAGTGGAAGCTACTTAGCAAATAGTGTGGTTGAACAGCCATCAACACCATCTACTAATAAAGTACAAGCAGTAATAGACTTAGCTCACAAGCAATTAGGGAAGCCTTACGTATGGGGAGCTGAAGGACCTAATAGTTTTGACTGTTCAGGACTTATATACTATGTATATAAAAATGCAGCTGGTATAACATTGCCTAGAACTTCGTCTGCTCAATACAGCGCAGGAGTAGCTGTAAGTAGATCAAACTTAAAAGCAGGAGATTTAATATTCTCAAGTACTGATGGAACTGGTAATATAACACATGTTGCTATATATGTAGGAGATGGACAAATGATACATGCTCCAAGAAATGGTAAAAATGTTGAGAAAGTTAGCATAAACAACAGCTACTGGAACAAAGCATATGTAGGAGCAAGAAGAGTTTTATAATATAAATTAAATACTTTATATAAATACCTCAAAAGATAGATTTATAATCTTTCAATTGAGGTATTTTTGCATAAAAATATTTAAATTTCTTTATTTATTATTAAAATATGCTTACTATATTAATGAATAGAAAAGTATTTTAATATCATATTTTTTACTTAAGGAGGCTATTATGGTACTTAATAAAGATGAATTTCTAAAAGAGTATAATATAGATGAAAAATTTTTAATAGATAACAATATAGACTGGAATGAGTTAGACAAAATTTATAATGACTATAGTATGTATAGAAAAAGTTATGAAACTCAAGCAAATTTAATTTCAAATATACTTAGGGAACATAAAAAAGTACACTCTGTTAAAGCACGTGTTAAAGATGAGAATCATTTAATAGAGAAGATTATAAGAAAAACAGAAGATAGAAGAAGAAAATATGGACAGGATTTTAACTTTACAGTAGAAAATTATAAAGATGAAATAACAGATTTAGTAGGAATAAGAGTAATACATATATTTAAAGAAGATTGGGAAGAAATTCATAACTTTATAACTAAGATGTGGAATGTAAATGAGATAGTTGCAAACATTAGAAAAGGAGATAATACCAAGACATTTGAGGAATTAGGAATTGAAGTTTGTTCTAGATTATCAGGATACCGTTCAGTTCATTACTTAATAGAATCATATCCAACTACAGAAAAAGTTATAACAGAAGTACAAGTTAGAACTATATTTGAAGAAGGATATGGTGAAATTGATCATCAACTTAGATATTCACTAAATGAGATACCAGAAATACTTGAACAAAACCTAATGTTGCTTAATAGAATAGCAGGAAGCTCTGATGAAATGGCATCTTTAATAAATTTATTAAGTAAAAATTTTAAAGATATAGAAAGTGAATACAATAAAAAAATAGAAGAAAAAAATAAAAAGATATTAGAGCTTAAAGAAAATATATTAAAAAATGAAGCTTTAGATGAAAAAGATAAAAAGTTATTTATAAAAAATATAGAAAGCATAATAAACTAGTTATAATTCATAACCCTCATATATAAGATTTATTAAATAATACTTATATGTGGGGGTTTTATGATAGATTTAGAAAGTAGGATAGAAGAAATCAAATCTAACTTAGTATCTAAAAATTTTAAATATATAATAAAATGTAAATATAAAACTATACCTGCAAAAGAAAAAGATATATATGACGAAGAAAAAGTTAAAGATTATAACTATTATGTTAAACTAATAAAAAAGTTGAAGAAACATATAAAGGATTCAAGTGATATACAATTTTATACAATGTATGATAAATTTAATAATTTAGTTTGTTTAGTAAGCAAATTTGATATAAACGAAATATATATAAATTTAAATATTGATATAAGAATAATAATAGGTGATAAATATGATACTTATATGAAAGCTACATACTATCAGGAAAAATGTGGTATATTATATTTAGAAGAATTTGTATCTGGAAATAGAAAAAATGGATATGGTTCTATGTTATTAGATAATTTGAACTTTATTATAGATAACATAAATAGTAGATTAAAAAACTATAATAACTATAGTGAAACTTATAATTTTAAACCTATAAAAATCCTAAAAGGAAGAGCAATACCTTTTAAAAGTGTTATAAGTCAGGAAGACTTAAATAAACTATACACAAAATATGGATTTAAAATAGATAATAACAATTATTTATTAAAAAATAGGGAATAAATATATATATTATAGTAAATATAAATAGATAAATAAAACTATGTTAAGGAGGCTAAAATGGAATATAAAATAGGCACAAATTATAATGGATTTGTACTTGTAAGAGAAGAAAATATAAAAGAAGTAAATTCTATAGCTAGAATATTTGAACATGAAAAAACAGGTGCAAGACTTTTACATATGGAAAATGATGATACTAATAAAGTATTTTCAATAGGATTTAAAACACCTCCAGAAGATAGCACAGGTGTTATGCATATACTAGAACACAGTGTATTATGTGGATCTAGAAAATTCCCAACTAAAGAGCCATTTGTTGAACTTGTAAAAGGTTCTTTAAATACATTTTTAAATGCAATGACATTTAGCGATAAAACAATATATCCTATAGCAAGTCAAAATGAAAAAGATTTCTTTAATTTAATGGATGTGTACTTAGATGCAGTATTTTATCCAAATATATATAAAACTAAAGAAATACTTATGCAAGAAGGATGGCATTATGACCTTGAGAAAAAAGAAGATGAATTAACATATAAAGGTGTTGTATATAATGAAATGAAGGGTGCTTTCTCATCTCCTGAAGGAATACTAATGAGAAAAATCCAAGAAACATTGTTCCCAGATAACACTTATTCAAATGAATCAGGAGGAGATCCAAAGTATATTCCTGATTTAACATATGAACAATTTATAGATACACATAAAAAATACTATCATCCATCTAATAGTTATATATTCTTATATGGAGATATGAATTTAGAAAAATGTTTAAAATTCATAAATGAAGAATACTTAGCTGATTTTGATAGAAAAGAAATAGATGCAGAAATTAAGCCACAAGAAAAATATAATAGCATAAAAGATGTGGAGTATACTTACTCAATATCTGAAGAAGATGATGATAGTGAAAAAACTTTCTTAGCTTTAAACTATGTAACAGGAAGATCAACTGATGAAGAAGTTTATATGGACTTAAATTTATTAGAATATATACTTCTTGAGGCAGAAGGTGCACCACTTAAAAAAGCTCTACTTGATGCAGAAATAGGAAAAGATGTTTTTGGTAGCTTTGATGGAGGAATACTTCAACCTGTATTTAGTATAATAGCTAAAAATAGTGATGTTAGTAAAAAAGAAGAATTTAGAAAAGTAGTTTATGATACACTTAATGATATTGTAAAAAATGGAATAGATAAAAAGCTTATAGAAGGGTGTATAAATGCATTTGAATTTAGATTAAGAGAAGCAGATACTGGTGGATATCCAAAAGGATTAGTATATTATATGAATGCTATGGATAGTTGGCTATATGGTGGGGACCCACTTATGCATATAAAATATGAACACGCTATAGAAAATGTCAAGAAGTCTCTTAATACTAATCACTTTGAAGAGCTTATTAAAAAATATATGTTAGACAATACTCATGCATCTTTACTTACATTAAAACCAGAAAAAGGATTAGCACAAAGAGAAGAAAATGAGTTAAAAGAAAAATTAGAAAACTATAAAAATAGTTTAAGTGAAGAAGAATTAAATAAAATAGTAGAAGAAACTAACAACTTAATACTTCGTCAAAGTACGCCAGATTCACCAGAACTTTTAGAAACTATACCACTACTTAGTTTAGACGATATAGGAAAAGAAGTTGAAGATTTAACTATAAATAAAGTTAAACATAATAATATAGAAATACTTCATTGTAATACATTTACAAGTAATATTGCTTACTTAAACTTTATGTTCTATGGAAAATGTATAGCAGAAGATGATATACCATACTTTAGTTTATTAGGTAATTTACTTGCAAAAGTTGATACTAAAACTTATGACTATAAAGAACTATCTAATGAAATACTTATAAATACTGGTGATATGTACTTTAGAAATAACGTATATGGAAATGATAAAGATGAAAATAAATACTATCCATTCTTAGAAGTACGCACTAAGGTTATGGATGATAAGATATACAAATCTATGGAAATAATGGCTGATATAGTTAAAAACTCTTTATTTGAAGATAACAAGAGAATAAGAGAAGTAATAAGAGAGCTTATTTCAAGAATAGAAATGATGCTTATGCAAGCAGGGCACCAAGTTGCAGTTGGAAGAGTTGCTTCATATTTCTCGCCTGCAGCATCATATATGGAAAAAATATCAGGATATGATTATTATAAATTCTTAAAAGATATAGAAAATGATTTTGACAATAAAATAGAAAACTTAAAATCTAAATTATATGAATTACAAAATACTATATTTAATAAAAATAATTTAATGGTATTTATAACTGGTGAAGATAAGGAATTAAACTTATTAAAAGAAAATATGAACAAAGTTGTTGATGTATTATCTACTGAATCTTTAAATAATAATGATTATACATTTAATGAAGAACAAAAAAATGAAGGATTAATGACTCCTGCTAATGTAGATTATGTATGTAAAGGATACAACTTTAAAAAGCTTGGATATGACTACAATGGAAGTTTATTAGTATTAAAAACTATACTTGGATATGATTATTTATGGAATAGAGTAAGAGTTAAAGGTGGAGCATATGGATGTATGTCAACTATTGCAAGAACTGGTAATATGGCATTTGTATCTTATAGAGACCCTAACTTAACTGAAACTCTTAAGGCTTTTAATGAAGCACCAGATTTTATAAAATCATTTGATGTTTCAGATAGAGAGATGACAAAATATATTATAGGTACTATAAGTAATTTAGATATGCCACTAACTCCAGCATCTAAGGGTGAAAAAGCTCTTGGTATGTATATGAGAGGTATAACTAAGGAAGATAGACAGAGAGAAAGAGATGAAGTTTTAGCTACAAATGTTGAAACTATAAAAGAGTATAATAAGCTTATAGAAGATATAATGAAGAAAGATTTTATATGTGTCGTTGGTGATGAAAAGAAAATTAAAGCTGACAAAGATGTATTTAAAAATTTAATAAATGTATTTAATTAATGTATAAAAGTGTCTTAATTAATAAAATGTACCCTATAGAGTAGACAACTAATAAAAAGGTCTACTCTATAGGGTATTTTTGTATATAATTAAATAAATAATAATTAGATCGGAGAAAATTTTAATGAGTAAAAAATTATTTACAGAACAGGAAATAATAATATTAAAACAAAACAAATACATTAAGAAAGTAAGTTCGAAAGGTATTACCTATACCGATGAATTTAAAAAAATATTTATAAATGAAAGTATCAATGGTAAACTTCCTAGAATAATATTTGAAGAGTGTGGCTTCAATATCGATATTATAGGCATGCAAAGGATTAAATCTTCTGCTAGCAGATGGCGTACGGCCTTTAAAAATGGCGGAGCTATAAAACTTACAGATACTCGCAAATACAATACTGGAAGACCTATTGAGAAAGATCTTTCAATAGAAGAAAAATACAAAAAACTAGAAGCTAAAATGAAGTTACTTCAAGCTGAAAATGAATTACTAAAAAAGTTAGATATGATAGAAAGGAGAGTGTTAAAGAAGAAGTAAGTTTATTTTCTTGTGAAAAATATGAGATTATTAAGTCTACAATAAAAAAATATAAACTTAAAAATATGATAAGTTATTTATGTAAAGTTGCAGGTGTATCACGTTCTGGGTATTATAAATACTTCTCATCAGAAAGCAAGGATTTAAGAAAATCAAGAGAAGATAAAGATATTTTATCAAAAGAAAATGTATTAAAAGCTTTTAACTTTAAAGGACGTAAAAAAGGTGCAAGACAAATAAAAATGGTTTTAAAAGATAGATTTAATATAATATATAATTTAAAGCGTATTAGGAGAATCATGAAAAAATATGGAATAGTTTGCCCGTATAGAAAAGCGAATCCTTACAGACGTATGATGAAAGCAAGTAAAGAGCATACTATTGTTTCTAATTTCATAAACAGAGAATTTAAGCAAGATATACCATATAAAGTGCTATTAACAGATATTACATATTTAAGTTATAAAAATGGAAAAAAAGCATACTTGTCTACAATAAAAGACTCCTCTACAAATGAAATATTAGCTCATTATGTCTCAGATAACCTACGGTTAGATATTGTTTTAAATACACTAGAAAAACTTAAGTCAAATGTGAATTTAAAACTCCATAGCGAAGCTATTTTACACTCAGATCAAGGTGTTCATTACACGAGTCCTAAATTTCAAAAGCAAGTACAGCAATTAGGTTTAAAACAATCTATGTCAAGGAGAGGCAATTGCTGGGACAATGCTCCACAAGAATCATTCTTTGGGCATTTTAAAGATGAAGTTATTCTTAGCAAATGTAGTACATTAGAAGAAGTGATAAAAGAAATAGATGATTATATGGATTACTATAATAATTATAGATATCAATGGAATTTAAGCAAGATGACTCCTGTTCAGTACAGAAATCATCTTGTTTCTTAGAAATACCTTTTTTTAAATTGTCCTTGACAAAGGGTACACTTTATAATTTTAAGGCACTTTTTATATTGTATATAAATAACTCGTTGTGCTAGTTAGATTTAATTATTGAAAATACTAGAGTTTAGAATAGTTTATATTCTTTGTAAAAAACTTTATGTAGTAATTTCAATATGTGTAGTAAAATAACTAGCACAACAGATTAAATAATAAAAATATATATGAATATTTTTATAAACATCTTTTAATGATATTATTAAGTATATAATCTAAGGTCTAATAAGGGGTATAAGATGGATATAAAAAAAGATAGTCAGACACCATTTTTATATGAAAATAAAGAATCAAATACTATGGTAATATTTGTACATGGAATACTAGAAGGTCCTAAGCAGTTTAGAAAATTTACAGAGGTTGTATATAATAAAGGTTCTTCATATTCAGCAATTCTACTTGATGGGCATGGAGGAAGTGGTAAAAAATTTGCTAATAGTAGTATGAAAAAATGGATAAATTCTGTGGAAAAAGAGATATTAAAGTACAAAGATAAGTACGAAAATATAATATTAGTAGGTCATTCTATGGGAGGATTATTATCAATACTGTTATCATTAAAATATAAAAATAAAGTAAAATCACTTATATTAATATCAACTCCACTTAAGGTACATGTACGATTTGATATGATGATAAGTAGTATAAAAATAGCTTTAGGGAAAATTAAAGATGAAGATACATTAACTAAATATGCTTATAATGCATTGAGTGTTGATAGAAGTTCATTAGTAACTTATGCTAGATGGATACCAAGATATAAAGATTTATTTGAGCTTATAGTAATGGTGAAGAGAGAGCTTAAAAACATAGCTATACCAACATTAATTATACATACTAAAAAAGAGGAACTTGTTAGTAATAAAAGTTTAAATTTATTTTATAAAAATTTGAAAAATGATTATAAAATTATAAATTTAGAGAAGTCTGGACATTTTTACTATAATGAAGATGAACTAAATAAAATATTAAAAGTATTTCAAAGATTTTTAGAAGACACAATAAGTTAAATATAAATTTAACTTATTGTGTCTTCTTTAATATTATAGGGTTATTTAAACTATTAGACATTATTCATAGTAATTTTCTTATAAATTAAAATAAATTTTTAAGAGTTTTATAAAAAATTATACGTAGTATAATGTGAAAGGAGGTTAGATATGGAAAATAAAATAATAAAACTTATAAAAAAGAAAGACCATAGAGGTATTGACTATATTGTAGATTTATATTCAGATAAAATATCTTATATAGTGAATTCAATTTTAAAAGGATATTCAAATAAAGAAGATATTGAAGAATGTATAAGTGATGTATTTATATCTGTTTATAATGATATACATACTTATGATAATAAAAAAGGAAAATTTGAAACATTTGTTTTTATAAAAGCAAAATATATAGCACTCGATTATAAGCGAAAAATAATAAAGAAAAAAGAATATGAAAAAATAAAAGAAGATAGATTATTAAAAATAAATAAATATAGCTTATGAAAGCGCTGAAAAAGAAGTTATTAAAAAAGAAAAGTTAAAAGATATAGCAAACTTTATAAATAACCTTAAAGAATAAAGTGTACCCTTTGTCAAGGACAATTTAAAAAAAGGTATTTCTAAGAAACAAGATGATTTCTGTACTGAACAGGAGTCATCTTGCTTAAATTCCATTGATATCTATAATTATTATAGTAATCCATATAATCATCTATTTCTTTTATCACTTCTTCTAATGTACTACATTTGCTAAGAATAACTTCATCTTTAAAATGCCCAAAGAATGATTCTTGTGGAGCATTGTCCCAGCAATTGCCTCTCCTTGACATAGATTGTTTTAAACCTAATTGCTGTACTTGCTTTTGAAATTTAGGACTCGTGTAATGAACACCTTGATCTGAGTGTAAAATAGCTTCGCTATGGAGTTTTAAATTCACATTTGACTTAAGTTTTTCTAGTGTATTTAAAACAATATCTAACCGTAGGTTATCTGAGACATAATGAGCTAATATTTCATTTGTAGAGGAGTCTTTTATTGTAGACAAGTATGCTTTTTTTCCATTTTTATAACTTAAATATGTAATATCTGTTAATAGCACTTTATATGGTATATCTTGCTTAAATTCTCTGTTTATGAAATTAGAAACAATAGTATGCTCTTTACTTGCTTTCATCATACGTCTGTAAGGATTCGCTTTTCTATACGGGCAAACTATTCCATATTTTTTCATTATTCTCCTAATACGCTTTAAATTATATATTATATTAAATCTATCTTTTAAAACCATTTTTATTTGTCTTGCACCTTTTTTACGTCCTTTAAAGTTAAAAGCTTTTAATACATTTTCTTTTGATAAAATATCTTTATCTTCTCTTGATTTTCTTAAATCCTTGCTTTCTGATGAGAAGTATTTATAATACCCAGAACGTGATACACCTGCAACTTTACATAAATAACTTATCATATTTTTAAGTTTATATTTTTTTATTGTAGACTTAATAATCTCATATTTTTCACAAGAAAATAAACTTACTTCTTCTTTAACACTCTCCTTTCTATCATATCTAACTTTTTTAGTAATTCATTTTCAGCTTGAAGTAACTTCATTTTAGCTTCTAGTTTTTTGTATTTTTCTTCTATTGAAAGATCTTTCTCAATAGGTCTTCCAGTATTGTATTTGCGAGTATCTGTAAGTTTTATAGCTCCGCCATTTTTAAAGGCCGTACGCCATCTGCTAGCAGAAGATTTAATCCTTTGCATGCCTATAATATCGATATTGAAGCCACACTCTTCAAATATTATTCTAGGAAGTTTACCATTGATACTTTCATTTATAAATATTTTTTTAAATTCATCGGTATAGGTAATACCTTTCGAACTTACTTTCTTAATGTATTTGTTTTGTTTTAATATTATTATTTCCTGTTCTGTAAATAATTTTTTACTCATTAAAATTTTCTCCGATCTAATTATTATTTATTTAATTATATACAAAAATACCCTATAGAGTAGACCTTTTTATTAGTTGTCTACTCTATAGGGTACATTTTAGAACCAGATAAAACATACTTTTATTTAAAGTACTTTATTAATATGGAGTCTAAAGAAATAGCTAAAAAGTACAATACCACCTTAAGTTCAGTAGAAAATAGACTTTATAGATGTAGATTAGCTCTTAAAAAGATTATAGATGGAGGTGTATAGAGTGGAAGATAAAGATGTTTATGAAGTTATTGATGAACTTATAAAGAATGAATTAGAAAATAATATTAATATAAGTGAAGATGAAATATTCAATAAAGAATTAGAAAATAATTTTAAATTAGATGAAGAATTTAAAAATAGAATAAAATTAAAAGTAAAAAAATCTATAAGTAATAACAAAAATGATAAATATTTAAGGCCCAAAAAGCTTACTATTATAGCATTTATTGTATGTATTTTAACAGTATTTCCACTTGTAGTTAAAGCTATAGTTGATAAAGTATACAACTATGTAGATACAACTGGGCAAGTTATAAAAAGTGATTCAGTAGTGTACAAACTAGAAAATCCTATAACAAAAAATAAGAATAATAATACAATAACTTTAGAAAGTTTTGTATTAGATACTAAGGATAAAACTGTTAATATGAAGATATCAGGTATTGGTCAAATTCCTAAAAAGGATTATACAACTATAAAAATAGGTAATGAAAACATAGATACAACCTTTTATGGAATAGGCAGTTCGGGAAATGAATGGAAATATGAAATTAGTAGTAATTATAACCTTAATTATAGTAATGAAAATATAGAAGTTAGTTTAGATCTTGATGATAAAACCAATTTTAAACTTAACTTTTCATTAATAAAGTCTGATGCAGTTTCTAGCTATAAGGATTTAGGTCCTTCAGATACTAAAAATAATGTAGAAATAGTTTCAGTAGTAAAAGAAGAAGGTAACTTATTAGATGTTAACTTCATAAGTTCAATAGAAGAGAAAGACTTACAAGTAATGGATTATGGAAACCCATATAATTACAATGAAAAAACTAATACTTATGATTATGAAGTGATTCTTAGAGATAAAAAAGGAAAAGAAGTTGAAGGTAAGATAGTACAACATGGAGATAGAAGTAATAATTTTACTTTTGATACTTCTAATATGGAAAAACCATATAAGATAATAATACCTAAAATAACATTAGCTCCATATGGTGTAGTTCAAAGTAGTAAAGTAATAAAGCTACCAATACCTAAGAATGGTTAAACTATTAATCTTAATAAAGAAGTAGTTATAGAGAATAATAGAGATTATGGATTTAATAATGAAAATAATTCTTTTAAAATAAAAAAAATAAAGAGATATGATGAAAATATAAGAATTTATTTGGATTTTAATAAAAACAACAAAGTGATTAAAAGAAGAACTCTGAATGTAGAAATTCAAGAAGGAGTATTTGGAAACTCATCTAATGGTTGTAGTATGACATTTACACAGAAAAATGAAGATGCTATTTTAGATATAATTGATGTAACACCTAAAAATATTAATAAACGAAATATGAAAATTAAATTTAGTGATGGTGAGTTTGTACTATATGGACCTTGGGAGATGGAAATTAAATAGGGATATAAAGTTATTTATATAATAGTTAAATATTGTTATAATTAATATTAATAAAAATTGTGCAATGTAATGGGGGATTTGTTATGGAATGTTTAAGATGCAATACAGAGCTTAAGTTTTTAAAGGAGTATAGATTTGATTCACAAGATAATAATAGAGGTATACTAAAATCTTTATTTGATGTTGAAGAGCATTTAATTTTTAAAGTATATGTATGTCCAGAGTGTAAACATAGTGAGTTTATATATAATGGAAGTCATACTTGGATTGATTGTTAAAATAATATATAATTTAATTATAATTAAATTATAAGTTGTCTCAAAATAATAATTATTTGAGGCAACTTTTTTTGTGAAAATAAATTAATAATGTCGAAAAAGATATAATTACTTTTTATAAAGCTAAAAAAATTATAAAAATTAAGTATATATATATTGAAATAATTTTAAAATATAAATAAAAATAAATATAGTATTATAAGAAAAATTAATGATAATTATAAAAATTATAAATTTTACTTATAAATTAATTCATTATATAATATAAAAATATATTAGTTAAAATTTTACATATATAAGCCCATTACAAAGGAGGAAATTATATGAAAGACATTATAGTAATAGGTGCGGGAGTAGTTGGTTGTGCTATAGCAAGAGAACTATCAAAATATAAATTAGATGTATTAGTTATAGATAAAAATGAAGATGTATCAGAAGGAATATCAAAAGCAAATAGTGGTATAATCCACGGTGGATATAATGAAAAAAAAGGAACTTTAAAAGCTAAATTAAATTTACAAGGAAATAAAATGATGGATGAACTAGCCAACGAATTACAATTTCCTTTTAAAAGAAATGGGGCATTAGTATTAGCATTTAATGAAGAAGAATTAGAGAGATTAAAATTATTAAAATCTAACGGAGAAAACTTAGGAGTTGAAGGATTAGAACTTTTAAATAAAGAAGAAGTGTTAGATTTAGAAAGTAATATAAATCAAGATGTAGTTGGTGCATTACATGTTAAAACTTCAGGTATAGTAAGTCCATATGAAATGACTTTAGCATTAGGAGAAAATGCTGTTGAAAATGGAGTTGAATTTAAATTAGGACTAGCTGTTACAGATATAAAAAGAGAAGATAATGGATATAATTTAAGTTTAAATAATGGAGAAAACTTAAAAGCTAAGATGGTTATAAATGCAAGTGGACTAGGTGGAGCATATTTAAATAATTTAATAAGTGAATTTAAATATGAAATAAATCCAGTAAAAGGTGAATATTGTTTATTTGATAAAGTTGCAGGAGGTATGTGTAAAAAAATACTATTCCAAGTACCATCTAAATTAAGTAAAGGAGTTTTAGTAACTCCAACGGTTGATGGTAACTTATTACTTGGTCCAAATGCAAAAGCAGATAATGGTATATCTACTTCAAGAACTGGTATAGATGAAATAATGGAAAAGAGTAAGAAAACAATAAAGGAATTACCATTTAATAGAGTATTAAATACATTTAGTGGGTTAAGACCTAAAGTTGAAAGTGAAGACTTTATAATAGAAGAAGCTAAGGATAATCCTAACTTTATAAATGTAATAGGAATAGACTCACCAGGTCTTACTGCAGCACCTGCTATAGCAACTTATGTTATAGATTTAATAAGTGATAAAATACAATTAACTAAAAAAGAGAATTTTAAATCAACTAGAGAAAAAATGATAAGAATGGCTGATTTAAATATAGAAGAAAAAAATAAACTTATAAAAGAAAATCCATCATACGGAAAAATGGTATGTAAATGTGAATTTGTTACAGAAGGTGAAATTATAGATTCTATAAAAAGACCTTTAGGTGCAACAACATTAGATGGTATAAAAAGAAGAACTCGTGCAATGATGGGTGGATGTCAAGGAACAGGATGTATGATACCAATAAGTATGATTTTAAGTAAAACTTTAAATATAGATATAAGCGAGGTTAATAAAAATTCTAAATCATCTACAGTTGTTGGATTTAAGGAGGACTAATTATGAAAGAGTACAATTTAATTATAGTTGGCGGTGGAGCGGCAGGTATACTATGTGCAATAGAAGCTAATAAAAAAGATATAGATAATATATTATTAATAGAAAAAGATCCTGTTTTAGGTGGAGCTTTAAATTTAGGAAATTATAATATAAGTAGAGAAAATGCTATAAATGGACAAGAGTATAAAAAGACATTAATGGAACGTTTTGATAAGTGTAGTGTTGATTTAAAATTAAATACTATGGTTTTAAAAATAGAAGAAAATAATGAGGTACTTTGCACAAGTTCGGAATTCGGTATAGAAAAGATAAAAGGAAAAAAAATAATTTTAGCTAATGGTGCAAAAGAAGGTTCAAGAAAGGCTATAAGTATGGTTGGAGATAGATGTTCTGGAATATTAACTGTAGGAATGGCTAAAAAAATATTTAGCATATGTAATATGATACCTGGTAAAAACATCCTTATAGATGGCTATGAAACTTTATATATGATACAAGAGCAACTTAAAGATAAAAATATAAATGTTGTTGGTATAATATCTGAAAATAATGATATTGAGACTTATGGACTTACAGATAAGATATACAAAGATTATAAAATAGTCTCTATTCAAGGAGCTGGTAGAATAACTAGTGTTACTTTAGAAAAGGATGGAAAAGAAAAGGTTGTAGAGTGTGATACTTTAATGTTTGCTAGACCTATGATTTCTGATGGATTAGTATCTATGAGAAGTAATATAAAGTTAAATCCTACAACAACAGGACCAGAAGTCGATGATAAATTTATGACTTCAAGAGAAAATATATACGCTTGTGGAAATGGAATATATATTCATAAATTTATAGAAGATATAGAAGAGGAATGCAGTAAATTAATAAAAGGACTTAATAATTAAATAAGTTGTTTATGTTAAAAATACCCAATAAAAAGCTACATAAAATAAGTGTTAAAAACTTACTTTATGTAGTTTTTTTATTATAATATGAAAAATGATGCGGCTATAATTAAATAAACTGCAAGTAATTGAACACCTTCAAGCCAGTTAGATTCTCCATCATGAGAAACCCTATTAGCTATAAGTACAGATGCAATAAGTGCAATTAACTCAAATGGATTAAATACTATACTCATAGGTGTGAAAAATAAACTTATGAATATTAAAACTGGTGCAACAAATAAAATTATTTGTAAACTAGAACCTACAGCTATTTCAAGAGCAACATCCATTTTATCTTTTCTAGCCATAATAACTGCAGTACTATGTTCTGCAGCATTACCTATTATAGGAATTAATATTATTCCTACAAAAAATTGACTCCATCCTAAGCTTTCAGTTATTGGCTCTATACCATTTACTAAAAATTCACTTTCTATAGCTATTAAAATAGTAGAAATAACTAATATGGATATAGCTTTTTTTAATGACCATTTAGCATTTCCTTCATGTTCATCATTATTATTGTAGATATGTTTATGAGTACTAAATGAGAAAAATAAACTAAGTGCATATATAACAATCATTACTACAGCCACAAAAATACTTAATCCTTCATATCTAGTATTAAGAAGTTTAGGATCTACCGTATGAGTAAATAAGGCAGGGATACATAATCCTAATACTGCAAATAATAGCATGCTTGAAGAAACTTCAGATACTTTTTGATTAAACTTTTGAGTTTTATACTTAAGTCCTCCAGCTAACATACTTGCACCTACAACAAGTAATATATTTCCTATAACAGCACCTGCAATAGACGATTTTACAACATCAAATAAACCTTCTTTAAGAGCAAAAAATGATATTATAAGTTCTGTTGCATTTCCAAATGTACCATTTAAAAATCCACCGATTTTAGGTCCAGAATAAAAAGAAATTTCTTCAGTACCTTCACCCATAAGGCCAGCTAGTGGTATTATTGATAAACAGGATAGTATAAACATAATACTATCAGAAGCATTTAAAAACTTAGCTATAAAGCTTATAGGTATGAATATAAGCATATATTTTAATATCTTCATTATTAAATAAACCTCCTTATAAAGTTGCTATAGTTATGTTGCCCTTAATATAAGGAAATTATATTAATTACTTAAATATAGATAAATAAAATCATTATATAAAAATACAAATAGCCATTTTATTCAAAATAAAAATGGCTATTTGTATATAATCTAAGAGCATATTATACACTTTTTTTATTACAAGTAAGTATATTTTTGATAATTATATTATTTTAAAGCATCTAATGCTTTGTCATAATCTGGTTCTTCAGTTATTTCATTTAAGTATTCTACATAAACTATTTTGTTGTTCTCATCAACAACAAATACAGCTCTAGATAAAAGTCCTAGCTCGTTTATGTAAACACCATAATTTTTACCAAATTCTCTATCTTTGTAATCAGAAACTGTTTTTACTTTGTCAATTTCTGCTCCTCCACACCATCTACCTTGTGCAAATGGTAAGTCCATAGATATTGTATATATAGTTACATCACCTAATTTTGCTGCTTCTTGGTTAAAACGTCTTACCTCTGTATCACATACTGGTGTGTCTAATGATGGCACTGTTAAAAATACTCTTTTACCTTTAGTATCACTTAATTTAAATGGATTTAAATCATTATCTACAACTGTAAAGTCAGGTGCAGTATCGCCAACTTTCACTTGAGTTCCTTCTAATGTTAATGGATTTCCTTGAAATGTTACTTTCATTGTATTGCCCTCCTAATATAAATTTAAATTCATGATTATTTTGATTTCTTATTAATATATTTATACTTAAATTTAAGTTATAGCAAAATTTACATTTATAACTATATAAAACTTTTTTAATAATATGTTTTTATAATTTAAACTCTATTTATTTTTAGACAGTATATTTGAATCGTATACTTTTAGCTCTTTATTAACTATTGCCAAAAACCATACTAAAGATACTCCTAATATAGCATGTCCAAGCCCTGCAATATGGCTAAGACCCACAAAGTCAGAACCTATAACTTGTAAAATACCTCTGATTGATAATGTTATTATTAAGTACAATAGTCCTAAATTATACAGCACTATCCATTTATTAAAACTTTTATTATTAGAAATAGTAAAGTTTTTTTCTAGTAGTAAAACTATTATAAAAAATAAAAATCCTAGAACTAAAGTATGAGTATGAACTGATTTAAGCACAGTATATCCAGAAAAGTTATTAAGCTTTGTAAACTCTCTTGAAAAGATTCCCATAACTAGTCCAAATAATAAATAAAATGATGAAATTTTAAAATATTTTTGCATTGTATCCCCTCCAAATAGATATATAATAGCTTATACCTTATATTTAACTATTTAAACACTAAGTATAAATGAATACTTGAAATTAAAATTAATCAATTGAATTTATATATTAGAGTACATATACTTATGTTATAAATAATATTAGATAAATTTAGTAATTATAATATATTAAAACGTATTGGGGGAGATTGAGTGAATGCAATAGAAATAAAAAACTTAACTAAAGTTTATGGTAAAAATAGAGGAATACAAGATATTAATATATCTGTCAAAGAAGGAGAGATATATGGATTTATAGGTCCTAATGGAGCAGGTAAATCAACAACTATAAAAACTCTTTTAAATTTTATATACTCAACTAGTGGAGAAGCATTAATATTTGGGATGGATAGTGTAAAAGAAAGTGAGAAGATAAAAGAGTATATAGGTTACGTTCCTAGTGAAGTAAGATATTATGATGATGTTAAAGTAAAGGATATTATAAAATATGCTCAAAGTTTTTACCCTAAATCAAATAAGGAATATGTAGATAGAATATGTAATGAATTGGAATTAGATATGAATAAAAAAATGGGTGAATTAAGTTTAGGAAATAAAAAGAAAGTAGCTATAGCTCAAAGTTTAATAAACAATCCGAAACTTTTAATATTAGATGAGCTGACTAATGGATTAGATCCTTTAATGCAAAAGAAATTACTTAATATATTGATAGAAGAAAAGGAAAAATGAAATACTGTTTTCCTATCATCTCATAACTTGGTAGAGGTTCAAAATTTGTGTGATAGAGTTTGTGTAATAAAGGAAGGGAAGATTGTAGATATAATAGAAATAGAGAAATCTAAAACAGAACTTAAATTAAAGGTAACTTTAAGTAGTAGTGACATAACCGATGATATAGTTTTAAATTTAATTGATAAAATCTTAGATAAAAATGGAAAATTATATACTTTTATATGTTCAAAAAATATAGACTCTCTTGTAAAAGAGCTTGCGAACTACAAGATAGATGAATTACTAATAGAAAAAGAAAATCTTGAAGATGCATTTTTAAATTATTATGAAAATAATAAGGAGGAAGTTTAATGAATATATTTAAGTTTGAATTTAAAAGGTTATTAAAGTCTTGCATAATATGGTCACTAGTTTGTGGGGCATTAATTACTTTATTTATGAGTCTATTTCCCACAATGGAAGATATGGGAATGCAACAAATTATAAATGATAAAATGGGAGGTATGCCTGTTGAAATACTAAAGGCTTTTAATATAGATTCTAGTATGGACTTTACAGATATATTTAATTACTTAGGTTATGCTATTCAATATATTGCTATGGCAAGTGCTGTTTATGGTGCTATATTAGGTGTTAATTCTCTTATAAGAGAGGAAAGTCAGGGTACGATAGAGTTTTTATATTCAAAGCCTATAAATAGATTAAAAATAGTTACATCAAAGTTATGTGCTATAGTTGCTATATTTTATGTTTATATCTTAATAATTGGTACAATTACTATGGGAGTATGTTATATGGTAAAGCCTGAAGAGGTTGAAGTTATGAATTTAATTATGAATATAAAAGTAGTATTTATAGGTATATTATTACTTGGACTTATATTTATATCATTAGGAACTTTAATATCTTCAATTGTAAAATCTGATAAAGGAGCAATTCCTATATCAATAGGAATATTTTTTGTTTCTTATTTTTTAGGAATAATAGGAAAACTTAAGGATAGCTTTAATTGGTTAAAGTATTTTTCACCTTTTGATTACTATGCTCCTAGTGAAATTTTAAAAGATGGGTTTGAAGTTAAATTTATTATAATTGGAATTTATGTAATAATTATTTCGATAATAAGTAGCTATTTTATTTATAGTAAAAAAGATATGAATATATAGTAAAAAACTTTATTATAAATTGGACTAATTTTTTATTATTGTATTATGAATATGATAAGTATAACTTGTGGTTTAGAGAGTAAACTTTGTATAAAAAATGACCTGTTTAAATAATTTTAAACAGGTCATTTTAAGATATAAAGGAATTTATATAAAATAGTATCTATAGTGCTTTTAAAGCAACAGCATTTAATAAACTCCAAGGTTTATTAAAGTGTGGTTGGAAGAAGAAATCAGTCATAGCTAACTCTTCAATTGTCATTTCATTTTGTATAACTACAGATAAAGTATTCATATATTGAGTTAAATCTATATTAGATATTATTTGACCACCTAGTATTTTTCTAGAGTCTTTATCAAATACTAACTTAACTTTAGCTTCTTCAAATGTAGGCATAAATTCTGGTCTATAGTTTTCATCTATTGTTACACTACCTACATTATAATTTGTTGTATTTTTAGCCACTTCTTCAGTAAGTCCAGTAGAAGCTATACACTTATTGTATATTTTTATTCCAGAAGTACCTTGAGTCCCCATATATTTAAGTGTTGGTTTTATTAAGTTTTTACCAACTAAAGTCCCCATTCTAACTGCATTAGTAGCAAGAGGTATATATCTAGTGTCTTTTGCAGGATTGTATTTAACTACACAGCAATCTCCAGCAGCAAACACATCTTCTTCACTAGTTCTCATATATTCATCTATTATTATTGCTCCATTAGGTAGAGTTTCTAATTTTCCCTGAACAAGTTTTGTATTAGGAGCAAATCCTATACATAAAACTACTAAATCAGCATTATATTCACCTTTGTCTGTAATAACTTTTTTTACAGTATCAGTTCCTTCAAATTTTTGAACCTTTTGTCCTAGGACTATATTAACGCCTTTATTTTTAAATTCAGTTTCTGCTATATCTGTAAATTCTTTATCTAGATATTTAGCCATAATTCTATTTTCAGCATCTATAAGTGTAGTGTTTTTACCTTGCATTTCAAAGGCTTCAGCAAGTTCTACCCCTATGTATCCTGCACCTATTACAACAACATTCTTAGCGTCTTTACTTTTTTCTATTATATTTAAAGCATGGTTATAGTTTTTGCACAAAACTATGTTATCTAAAGTACCACCTTCAAATTTAGGAACGATAGGCCAAGAACCTAAAGTTAAAACTAATTTATCATAATTATCTTCAAATACTTCATTAGTTAATAAATTTTTTACTGATAATTTTTTATTTTTAAAATCTATATCTAAAACCTCATGTTGCATTTTAGTTTGAGCACCTAAAGAGTTTAAAGCTTCAGGTGAACTATAAAATAACTTTTCAGTTGTGTCTATAACTTTACCTACATTTAATGCTATACCACATGATAAAAATGATACATTATTATTTTTTTCGTAAATAACAACTTCACTATCAGGATAATTTTCTTTTATATTAACAACTGCAGCAGTACCTGCATGTGTACATCCAACAACTACAACTTTCATTTATTATACCTCCTACGAGTTTTATTATTTATATTATATTTATACCTAGATTGATAATTTTAAAACAAAAAGTTATAAATTTATCCAAAAAAAATATCAAATTTTATTAACTATATTAGTTTGGTAAAAATATATGATTAATATACTTAGAATTTACAATGATTTTAAGTAATAATAGGTTATGGTATTTAAACTAGTTATAAAAAAATCTATGTGATATAATTAACCATATATTGGAAAATTATATATAATGATGATACTAAAAAGAAAAGATTTTAAATTATTTATAATTTAATTTATATTCAGGAGGATAATTATGGAAGATATAAATAGAGATTGTAAGATGATATTAAAACATATAAAAAAGTGTATAAATGCTATGGATTTTGATGGATATACTGATGCCGGTATAATTGGATATTTTATTAAACTTCCCTTTAAAAGGATTCACATGAATCATTTTAAAGAAATAGAATACTATACAAAAAAGATAATTAAATATACAGAGGAAAATAATATAGATATAAAAATAGATAGATTTGAAGAGTATGTAAATTCTTCGATATTATATAATGCATCTCAGATATCAATATTAGCGTATGAGCAATATGAATGTAAAAGTAAGTATTTAGAAGAACTAAGGAAGAGTGTAAATACTTTATTAGATATAATAAATAAAGAAAGTATTTAATACTAAAATTTTTAATTAAAATTAAATAAAAGATAGATTTTATGAAAAAGCATTTTATTAGAAACTACTATTCTATTTTCTATAGACGGTAGTTTTTTTATTATTAACAATATTGTTAGTTTTAAATTAGAAAATAGGAATTTTATTAAAATTTTTAAAAAATATTATAACTTTTTATAAACTTAAACTGTCTAATATATGAAAGGAGGTAAGTTATGGACGAAAAATTAATAAAAAAAGCTGTAAAAGGAAATTTTAATGCCTACAGTATACTAGTTAATGAACTTAAAAGTGATGGGTATAAATTAGCATATACAATACTTAAAAATGAACAAGATAGTATAGATGCATATTTACAGGCTGTTGAAAAAGGACTCAAAAATATCAAAAATTTAAAAGAAGTAAAATACTTTAAAAGTTGGTTTTTAAAGATAGTTATAAATGAAGCTAAAAATATAATATCTAAAAATAGTAAAGTAATATATTTAGAAGATGTAAAAGATTTAAAAGAAGATAAAGAAATTAATAGAGAAAATAAAATTGATTTAGAAAAGTCGCTTCAAAGTATAGATCCACAAACAAGAGAAATGATAAAGATGAAATATTATATGGGATATAAGCTTGAAGAAATAGCACAAATTCTAGATTTATCAATAGGAACGGTTAAAGGAAAAATGTATACTGCTTTAAAAAATATGAGAAAGGAGCTTAGTGATAGTGAAAATAGAGGATAAAGATATAGATAAATTATTAGAAGATTTTCAAGGCGCTGATATAAAAGTACCTGATAATTTAGATGAAAAATTAAATGAAAAGTTAAATTCTATTAAGCCTAATAAAAAATATAAGTCAGTAAGCAAATACTTAGTATCATCAGTACTTATTTGTATATTATCATATGGATTTATTCCATCTTTTAGAATTTTTGCAAATAATGTATTTGAATATATATTTGGAGATTTAGGGATTGAAAATGCAGTACAAAATGGGTATAAAGGCATAGAAAATCAAACTATAAATATAAGTGGATATGATATTGAAATAAGTAATATATATATTGATAGTTTAAGACTAAGCTTTGATACTACTATAAAAAATGCGGAAGTTGAAAAAGATAAACAGGGAAATTATATGAATACATATTTTATAAACGTAGTAGATGGATATGAACTAGGAAGTATAACTGTTGATCATGGTTTAAATGATAATAGATTTAATACAAATATTCAGATAATAGGTGATGGTATTACAAAGTTATATAATGAGAAAAAAGATAAGATAGAGATTAAATTAAGATTGACAGAGGGCCAATATGGAGAAATTTACAAAGAAGAAATTATTGGAGAGAAAAAAGTTTTATTTAATATTCCAAAAGAAATATATGATAGCAAAACTATAAACTTAAATAAAACTGTAACTGATGGTAAATTAAAGGTAGATATAAAAGATTTAAAAATATCACCTACGATGATGTATTTAAGAAGTGGTGGGGGTATAGATGGTATAGGTGATAGCTTTGGTTTATATAATTTTAAGATAGTATCAGAAAAAGGACAAATATATAAGGATAATATGATATTATCAGCTACAGGTGATAAGGATAACTTAAGACAGACTATAGTACCATCTATATATTATGATGATAGCAAAAAATTCTCATTAAAAGCCGATGGATTCTTAATAGGACATAAGGCAGAGGTTAATATTAGATTAGATGATACTTATCCTAAAAAGATAAATTGCTTAGGTACTGATATAACTATAAATAAATTTGAGCGTAATGATAAAGGATTAAATATTGAAATCGAAGTTAATGACAGTAATTTTAGTTACTTTGGAGATGTGAATTTAGATGGAAGCTATTGTGCTGAAGAAGGGTATAGTGAGAATAATACTCATGAGTTTGTATTTAATATTAAGGAAAAAGATAACTATAAATTAATTGTTGAGCCTATAATCAAATATAAAATTCCTATAGACATAGATTTTACAAAAGAATAGTTAAATTTAATTGCAATAATAAGGAAAGATACAAATAAAAGACAAAAACAATAAAAGTTAAAAAAACAAGATAATATAAATATTAAAGAATTTACATTAACACAAACAGCATTAAATTATTAATGGAGATTTAACCTAATGGAATAACTAGTGAGTTAATTAGTTATTCCATTAGGTTAAAAGTTAATGTATTATGTTGACAGTTTAATGTATTATGTTACATACTTTACTTGAAAGTTATTTTTAAATAAAGGGGGATAAACTAGCTATGAAAAAGTTTATAGCAATTTTAAGTATGTTTTTATTTACTTTTACATCTAGCACTAGTACATTAGTTTATGCTAATGAATTACAAACAAATAGTAAAAGTAGTATGGAAGAACAATATGAAATTTACAATGGAGAAGGAGAATTATTAGGTGTAACTAATAATTTAGATGAGGCTGAAGAATACTTATCTAGATTAAATTCCGAGAATTCTGATGAAAGAGGGTCTACTGTATATTAGGTAGCAAAAACGGTAATTGGAAAAGCGTCACCAATAATATTAACTACATGTGTTGTTTACAAAGTAGGTCAAGTTGTATTAGGAAAAGCACAAGTCATTGATGTTATAGATTTAATAGTTCCAGTGAAAACATTAGCTGAAATAGCAGGAACTGTAAAAAATCTACGTATATATAGTAATTCAATAACAGTATCAAATCCATATCCACCTCATTCCTATGAGGGAGCAACTTGGGCAAAAAGGAATTTTTATTATATAATAGGTAATTAATTATTATGATAGATTTTTTATATAGTAATAAAATGCAATTTATTATTCACTTAATATTATCAATTTATATTTTATTATATTACGGTATGGATATATTTGAAAAGTTTTATAGAAAAAAATATAATAATGACAAGTATGAAACAAATGTAAAATCAAATAAAATAATTGGATATTATTACTTAATCGTTGAAACTTTTTTTTTAATAATAAATATTCAAAATATAAATTACGTTTACATAATTATTCATATAATAAGTTCAATAGTAATAATAATATCAATAATGCCAATTAATGAAAAGCTATAGAATGATAATTATCCATTCTATAGTTTTTTTATTTAATAATTTAAATTAGTGATTTTAAAATTAAGATTAATATTATATTTGTATTAAATCAAATGGGATTGTTTTAATATAAATATCCACATAAATACCGTAACCACACAAAAAGCAGACGTAAATACAACTATCTGGCCTGCAAGATCACTATCTGAATCCATTTGTTGAGCCATAGTAAAAGATGAAATTGCAGTTGGTGCAGCAAATATAATCATAAGTGTAGAAAGTTCAACACCTCTATATCCAAACATAATACATATAGGAAGTATGATACATGGTGTCAATATAGTTTTTCCGACAACAGCTATAGTTGTTTGTTTTAGGTATTTTTTTATATTGTCAAATTTAAAAGATGCTCCAAGTAGTATAAGTGAAAGTGGAGTAGCTATTTTTGAAACATCACTTATTGTTTTTTCTATTGCTGTAGGAATTTTAATTTTAAGAAGTAAAGTAAGTATACCTAAGCAAGATGCAATTATAAGTGGATTTTTTATTATTCCTATAGATATCTTTCTAAAATCAGGTTTACCACCTCTGAAAGTTTCGAGTGCAATCACTGATAAAATATTGAACAGTGGGACAATAACTGCAATTAAAAGAGCAGCAACACCAACTTTTTCACTTCCAAATAAGGACTCTGTTATAGGAATACCGAATATTACAAAGTTACTTCTAAATAGCCCTTGAAGTAGAGCCCCTCGCTTTTTATTATCTTTTTCTATTAATGGAACTATTAGATATAATATTAAATATAAAGCTATTACACAAGTTGCTGAAAATATCATTAACTTTAAATTGAATACGCCTTGTAAATCAGTTTTATATATGTTGTAAAATAATAACATAGGTAAAAATGATTTAAATGTAATGTTGTTCATCGTATCTAATGTATTATTATCAAACATATTAAGAGATTTAAGAAAATAACCTAATGACATTGTAATAAATAATGGTAAGACAACATTAAGTGATAATATAAGATTCTCCATAATAATTTCCCCCGATTGCAGTAATTGTTAACATATACAATTATAGATTTGATAATTTTAAAAATCAAATATAAGGATGTTTTTTTAGTGTTTATTAGATTTTAATACTATTAATACAATACAAGTTTATGTATATTTTAAACAATAATCTAATATTATTGAAAGAACTTAGTTTATTGATAATGTTAGATTATAAGAATAAATGTATTAGTAAGGATCTTATAAATTATAGATTAAATAATGTAAGTAAAATAGTTAAATGCTCAAATGCTTTCTTTGAATAAACAAAAAAATTGAAATAGATAATATGCTATAAATAATATTTAAATTGTAATTTTAGGAATAAAATGAATATTATAAAATTTCAGAAAATTTATTGACAAATAAAACTAAAGTAATTATTATTTAAAATATAAGTAGCAAATAAAAAATAACAACAAACGCTAAGAAAATGAGAGTACCTTTAAGAATACTTTTACAGAGAGTTCCTATTTGGTGAGAGGGAGCGAAGGATATTAAAGGGAAAATGGCCTTGGAGCGGTGTACCGAGATCTTTTTGATTTAGGCTACAACGGGTTCACCCGTTACAGTGATAGAGTATAACCGAAATATTTTGGTGTACTTGATGAGGTTTGTATCGTGAGGTACAAATAAATTAGGATGGTAACACGAAGTTTTAACTCTCGTTCCTAAGACTTAGTTCTTAGGTTCGGGAGTTTTTTTGATATCTAATAAAGTATATTTTTAACCAAATTAATTTTAAGTAAAATAAATTTTAAAATTGGAGGGGGAAAAGATGATAAGAATAAAAGGGGTAAATAAATACTTTGGAAATACACAGGTGCTAAAAAACATTAATGTGGAAATAAATAAAGGTGAGATTTTTGGTTTAGTAGGGCACAGTGGAGCTGGAAAATCAACATTACTAAGATGTATAAATGGATTAGAAAGCTATGATGATGGAAGTATAACTGTAAATAATAAAGAAATAAAAGATTTAACATCAAAGGAATTAAGAGAATTTAGAAAAGATTTAGGTATGATATTTCAACATTTTTCATTATTAGAGAGACTAACTGTATATGAAAATATAGCACTACCATTAGAATGTTGGGGATATTCCAAAGAAGAAATAAATAAAAAAGTAGATGAACTATTAAGGCTTGTTGGATTGGAAGCTAAAGCAAAAAATAAGCCCAAACACCTAAGTGGGGGTCAAAAGCAAAGAGTTGCTATAGCAAGGGCACTTGCATTAAATCCCAATATACTGCTTTGCGATGAAGCTACATCAGCACTAGATCCAAATACTACAAAATCAATACTATCTTTACTTAGAGACATAAATAAAAAGCTTGGAATAACTATAATAATAGTTACACATCAAATGGAAGTTGTAAAAGAAGTTTGTAATAAGGTAGCAATATTAAAAGATGGTAAAGTACTAGAGTGTGGAGATACAGAAGATTTATTCTTAAATCATTCAGAGTGTTTAAAAGAACTATTAGGTGAGGAAGAAGTAGTACCAAATAGTGGAGTTAATATAAAGCTATTCTTCCCTAAAGAGTTTTCAAATGGCTATATAATAACTTCTATGGCTAGAAGTTTGGATATAGATTTTTCAATAGTATGGGGAAAACTTGAAAAATTTAGAGATGATGTATTAGGATCGCTTATTATAAATATTCCACAAGATAAAAAAGAACAAGTGATAAATTATTTAAATTTAACTGATGTAAAATGGGAAGTATTACAAAATAAAGAAAATAAAATTAATAATAAAGAATTAGAAAGAGCATAAAAGGGGGGATTTAAATGAAAACTAATTTTTTAGAATTTGCAAAAGATATTTTAATAGAGGCATTTTTCCAAACTTTATACATGACAGCTGTAGCAACAATATTTGCTACAATTATAGGATTTATAATTGCAATAACTTTAGTAATAACTGACTCAAATGGACTTAGACCAAATAAAAAATTAAATGATGTATTAGGGGGGATTATAAATACTGTTCGAAGTTTTCCGTTTATCATATTAATGGTGGCAATAATACCACTTACAAGATTTATAGTAGGTAAGGCTATAGGAGTAAATGCAGCACTTGTACCACTTACAATAGGAGCAGCACCATTTATAGCTAGAGTAATAGAAAGTGCATTAAAAGAAGTTGATAAAGGTCTAATAGAAGCTGCAAAATCATTTGGGGCATCTGATTTTCAAATAATATTTAAAGTAATGATAAAAGAAGCAATGCCATCAATAGTATCAGGAATAACATTATCTACAATATCAATACTAGGTTATACTGCAATGGCAGGTGCTGTAGGCGCAGGAGGATTAGGGGCAGTAGCACTTACATATGGTTATCAGAAGTTTGATACATCAGTAATGTTGTATACTGTACTCATATTAATAGTAATAGTTCAATTAATTCAATGTATAGGGAATTTAGCTTATAAAAAGCTTAAATAAAATTTACTTTGTAAAGGATATTCATATTAAACTATATAAAAATTAAGGGAGAAAATAAAATGAAATTAAAAAAATTATTAGGATTAGCATTATCAGGAGTATTAACAATATCAGCAATAGGATGTAGTAAAACACAACCAGAAAATATTGATGAAAAAGGAAATAACAAAATTGTTATAGGAGCTTCGGCTGTACCACATGCAGAAATATTAGAAGAGGTAAAACCTATACTTCAAGAAAAAGGTTATGAATTAGATATAAAGGTATTTGATGATTATACTTTATTAAATACAGCATTAGATGAGGGTTCAATAGATGCTAACTTCTTCCAACATGTTCCATACTTAGAAGATACAATAGATGGTCAAGGGTATGATTTAACATATACTGCAAAGGTTCATATAGAGCCAATGGGATTATATTCAAAATCTATAAAATCATTAGATGAATTAAAGGAAAATAGTACAATAGCTATACCTAACGATGCTAGTAATGCAGCAAGAGCATTAAAATTATTAGAGGATAATGGAGTTATAAAGCTTAAAGATGTTGAGTCTCCTGGAGCTAAGGATATAGCAGAAAATCCTAAAAATATAAAAGTACAAGAACTGGATGCAGCTCAATTACCTGTAGTTTTAGTGGATGTAGATGCAGCAGTAATAAATACTAACTATGCATTAGAAGCTGGTTTAAATCCAACTAAAGATGCAATAATTATAGAATCAAAAGAGTCACCATACGCAAATATATTAGCTTGTAGAACTGCAGATAAAGATAGTAAAGCAATAAAAGCTTTAACAGAAGTTTTAAATAGTGAAGAAGTTAAAGAATTTATAAATGAAAAATATAGTGGAAGTATAGTACCAGCATTTTAAGAATTCATAAAGGGGAGAGATAAAAAAATGAAATTAAAAAAATTAATAGGGTTAGTATTATCAGGAGTATTAATAGTATCATCGGTTGGATGTTCTTCAAGCAACGAGTCAAGCAAAAATGATAAAAAAATAGTCGTTGGATGTAACTTAGTTCCAGGTGAAGAGCTTTTAAAAGCTGTTAAGCCTCTTATTGAGGTTGAAGGATATGAATTAGAAGTAAAGGTATTTAATGATTATGTATTGCCAAATACAGCATTAAATGATGGAGAATTAGATGCTAATTTATTTCAACATAAACCTTTCTTAGAAAAAACAAATGAAGAAAAAGGATATGATTTAGTTGCAGTAGAGCCACTTTATGTATGTCCTATAACTTTATATTCAGATAAAAGAGATTCATTAGAAGACTTACAAGATGGTGATACAATAGCTCTTACTAATGATCCAAGCAATGAGTCAAGGTCCTTAAGATTGCTAGAAAGTGCAGGGTTAATTAAAATAAAAGAAGGTGAATTAGTAACATCGAATGATATAATAGAAAATCCTAAAAACTTAAAGTTTGTAGAAGATGAAGCATCACTACTGCCAAGTATATTAAAAGATGTGGAGGCAGCATTTATAAATACAAACTTTGCTGTAGCAGCAGGAATTAATGCAAATGAACAAGGAATATTAATTGCACCAACTGATAATACTTATGCTAATATAATAGCGAGTAGAAAAGGTGATGAAGAAAGTGAAAAGATACAGGTTTTAAAGAAGGCATTAACATCTGATGAAGCAAGAGATTTTATAAATAATGAGTATAAAGGAACTATAATTCCTATATTTTAAGTTAGAGTATACCTATCTAAAAATATATAATAATTGAAGTTGTGTGTGATATAGATTAAATAATGAAGTTAATTTATATAAGTTAAAAAAGACTGGATATAATTTTAAAATTATATCCAGTCTTTTTTGATATAAGTATTTTATATTTTATAAGTATTTTGGACAAATTATAATAGTAATCTATAAATTTGAAGTGTTTTAACGATATGTTGGTTAGGAAAAATAAATTTTAAATAATATAAAAAAATTAAATGTAGATACTAATATTAAATAATTTGTTAGGGAGGATGAGGATGCGAGCACTATTATTTAGAATCATTTACTTTTTTGTATTTTTCGGAACATCTACTATAGCTGGTATGTTAATTCCATTTTTACAGTATAAAGGATTTGATCCTATACAAACAGGAAGTTTAATTAGCTTATTTACATTAAGTGGTCTAGTGGGACTTTTTTCCATTGGATATTTTTGTGATAAGCTTAAAACTATAAAAAAAGTATTATTTCCATCACTTATAATAACGACTATAACTGGAGCTATAGCAATTTTATTTAATAAAGGTATAGTATTTTACATAGGATTTTTTTTAATGGGATTGTTTAATTCTATGTTAGGACCTCTTTGTGATAGTTGGATTATGGAAAGTAGCAATGATATAAAATCAAGATTTGGACAATTAAGAGCTTTTGGTTCTGTAGGATGGGCATTTGGAGTTTTAATTGTAGGTTTTGTTATTTCAAATTTAGGATATAAATATGTAACCTTTATATATGTAGGATCGCTTTTAGTTGGAATATTTTGTGCATTTAGATTAAAGGATGTAGTTAAAAGTTGTGAAGGAAGTATAAGTTTTAAACCTTTATTAACAAATAAAGATTACATATTTATAGTAGTTACACTTTTAATTATATGTATAGGATTTAGAGGATATTTACAATTAGTTCCTTATGGAATAACAAGAATTGGAGGAAATACATCAGACTTAGGTATATACAATTTTATATGTTCCGTAAGTGAAATAGCAATGCTAATACTTTGTGGTAAGATAATGCATAAACTAAGTCCAGATAAATTGCTTATATTATCTCCTATAGCAATATTTATACAAATGTCAGTACTTTATTTTATACATAATATTTATGCTATATATTTAAGTGGATTACTTCAAATATTTACATATCCAATTATTCTTATGGTAGGAAGAACTATGATAGATAGGGTATGTCCTGAAAATTTAAAAACAACTTCTCAGCTTATGGGATTTGCTATGTTTAATAGCTTAGGCGTTATTATTGGTTCTTTTGTAGTTGGTTTTTTAATAGAGTATTTAAAAATTGATAGAGCTATTCTTATTATGATGGCAGTGGCGATTCTAGGGGTTTTATGCGCCATACTTTATGATAGAAAAACAAAGGATAAGACAATATAATAAAACATTTATAGATTATTTTAGAAATTTTATAAAAAAAATATATAATGAATTTAAAATATATAAAATTATACTAAAATAATTATAAACATAAATAGTAATTTCCTTGGACAAATCTACCAATAATAAGTTTTAGGAGGATATATTATGTTATTTGAAAATGTGAAATTTAAAATAGAATATATAGAAGAATGTATAGATAATGATGCTAATAGAAGTTTTATATTTACTGTAGATATAAAGGATTTTGATACTCCAACATTAAACTTAGTTTATGATTTAGAGGAAGATATTATAATTAAAACTTATATAGATGAACAATTTGAAAATATTCCGAAAAGTCATGTTGTATATAAAATGTTTAGCTTAATTGAATATGAAGTGATTGAAATCATAAGGTTTATGATAGATCATATGTAGCTTGTATTTATTTTAAGATTTATTTTTATAAAGAGCTTATACAAAAATTTATTTTGATACTAAGTACAAAAAGGAATATAGCATTATTAAATATGCTATATTCCTTTTTTACGCTTAAGGATATTATAATATTTAAAAAAATGTGGATAACTTCTGAATGTAAGTAATATCAGTCAACTGGTTTTGAGCGTAAAAAAGATTTTGAGCAACGGACGAAGTCGTTGGCGACATGAGCGAAGCGAATTTTTTATTTATAAATGTAATTAATAAAAATTTTATGTTATCTTTATTTTATTGATGTAACATTATATCCCAAATCTGATATTACAGCTTTTATTTGTTCATCAGATACATTATCATCAACTTCAACTGTAGCACACTTGTTTTCTAGGCTTACATCTATTATTTTAACTCCTTGAATATCTTCAGTTAGAGCTTCTTTAACATGATTTACACAATGCCCGCAGCTCATACCTTCTATTCCTATTCTTTTTCTAGTCATATGTAATTCCTCCTTATATAATATATAAATATTATTCCATTTAATAAAAATTTTATAGATACAAATGTTTAATGAGAAGATTAGTTAAGTTAGATTTTAAAGGTAACAATATAAATCAGATGACATAATATATAAAAATAGTATATTTAGAGGGGGAGGGGAAATCTAAATGGATTGCTTTAAAATAGAGGAAAATAAAGGATTAATTAGGTATTTGAATGTTCTACCTTCACAACAAGCAGTTGATATATATGTTGATAATAAACTTTTATACTCAGATATAAAATATAAAGACTTTACACCATATGTATATATGGAAAATAGACCATATAAAATTGATATAAATGAAGCTGGTACAAAAAATATATTAATAAAAACAACATTTAGATTACCAGATGAAAACTTATTTACATTAGCTATTACAGGAAATGTAGGCCAAGAAGCTTTAATAATTGTAGATGAGGATGTAGAACAAAAAACATCAAATACTCAAGCAGTACAGAGATTTATTAACCTATCACCAGACTTACCAATAGCAGATGTTTTTTATAATGATAAGCCCGTAGTAGACGATATAGACTATAGAGATCAAACACTATACGAATATTTAGACCCAGGACAATATACTGTATCAGTAAGAGGTAACTTAACTGGAAATGATATAGTGACATCAAATATTCAATTTAAACCTGATAGAATATATTCAATATATATAATTGGAAATCCACCTAATATAGAACTTCTACAATCAGTAGATGGAAATACTTATGCATGTCCACAATAGATATATAATAAAAATAAAGCTGTATTAACTTATATACAGCTTTATTTTTTACGTATGAGTAAATTATATGATAAAAAATTATGTGAATAAAAGAAATATAAGTAGTTGTATAATAGTAAAAAGATTTTTAGCAAATTAAAATTTAAGCTGTAAATACTAAATATCCCATATATCCAAAGTATAGCAATGATAAAGTTATACTTTCAAACTTACTAATATCATTTTTTCTATATGCATAGAAATAAACTAATACCGTAGATAAAATCATTATAGCACCGTCTATTATTAATTTAGGATCTACTGTCATAGGAGAAATTAAAGCTGAAGCACCAATAACAAATAGTATGTTAAATATATTAGAACCTATGACATTACCTAAGGCTAAATCACTTTCCCCTTTAGTAGCAGCTATAACTGATGTTACAAACTCTGGAAGAGAAGTACCAATTGAAACTACTGTAAGGCCGATTAGTTGGTCACTAACACCAAAGCTACTAGCAATATCTGATGCTGAATTTACAACTAAGTTTCCACCAAATATTATTGCTGCTATACCTATTATTGAGATTAATATAGATTTAATCATAGTATTATTTTTTTCTATAGCTTTAACATTGCTCACATCAATATCAACAGAAGTTTCTGGATCACATAAATTTTCTTTTCTATTTTTCATAGCAGAATTTATTAGGTAATATAAGAATACTGCGAATAAAATTAATAAAATTATACCATCCATACGACTTATAATATTAATAGAAGAGTTAAAAAGTAAAGAGTCTAAAGATAATATAACTAAGATTATAGATGTTAAAAGAACAAATGGAAATTCTCTAGATAATATTGATTTTTCAACCAATAAAGGTTTTATAATACCAGATGCACCGATAACCATTAATAAGTTAAATATATTAGAACCGATAACATTACCTATTGCCATACCATTTTGACCATTTACAGAAGCTGTAATACTTACAGCGGCTTCTGGAGCACTTGTTCCAAATGCAACTATTGTAAGTCCTATAATCAGTGATGGAATTCTTAGTTTTTTTGCTATGCTTGAAGAGCCATCAACAAAGTAATCTGCACCTTTAACAAGTAAAATAAAACCAATTACTAATAAAATATAATTCAAAATTCATACCTCCAAATTTATTTTTATAATTAAAAAAGACCCTCTAAAATAGAAAGATATAAAAATATCTAACTATTTTGAAGGTCTTGCTATCAAGTATAAAAACTTGTTAATCAACCGAGTGATTTTAAACACTGAAATGACGACTGATTAACACTAAAAGTGTAAGCTACTCCCCTTCAGGGATTTAATTAATTATATAATAATTATATGATTAAGGATACAAAAAGGCAACAAAATTTTGAAAATTTAAAGATATAATTTTGGTTGATGAATCAACAGGAGCACTTTGTACAAAATAAGTGTGCAAATAATTGAGTTAATAAAGATATAGCAAAAGATAAACTAGGAAGTTTAAGATAGGAGTATTAGCTCCTACTTTCATGTATTAATTAGAATATCACAAAAATATTTTTAATTATCAACCATAAAATATAAGAATTAGTCATGAAATTTATAATATTGGAAAAGATAAGGCTAATATAGTTATTAAAAATAAACTAAAAATAGTTAGGAGTGCATGCAATGAAAAGCTATTTAGATAAGATTTTTATCTTAGAAGGTATTTTGTTAGCTATTATAGGTGTATTATTTTTTATAAATCCTGTAAACGCATTTTTTAATTTTACAACAATTTGTGGAATATTAATAATAATAGCTGGTATATTAAGAATAATTAGAGCATTTGGTACAGATTCAAAAATGTATTATATATTAACAGGAATTATAGATATATTATTTGGTTTTATAATATGGTTTAATCCTATATCTACAACAGAAACACTTATAATAGTATTTGGAATATGGATATTACTAAAAGGTATTTATAGTATAATATTAGCATTTAAATATAAAACATTTGGATTTAATGCTGTAACTATTTTATCTATTATATCTATAATACTTGGTGGTATAGTATTTATTGCGCCATTAAGTGTAGTATTTGTTTTACCATATATACCTTATATTTTAGGAGTATGTTTTATAGTTTTAGCAGTAACTGAAATATATTTAGGGTATAAATTATAAATAAAATAAATTTAAGTAAAACTTATAATAAACAAGAGAAAGTCCCTTTGAAGTATCACTAAGTGATAAATCAAAGGGACTTTTTGTGCAATTATAACTTAGAATAAAATAAATTAAAGATAGTAAAGATTAAATTAATACATTAGGAATTAAAAATATAACTATCATTATACTTTCAATATTTACATTTTTTAAACTAATTTTACTTTTTTAGACACAAATTAGTGTTATTAATATATAATTATTTTATGTAATGTTATTTTTAAAAACTATCTAAAAAGGGAGGATTTTATGATATTAAATAAAACTATAAAAATAGGGGCATTATTTACCGCACTTATTTTAATGCTAACAGGTTGCTCGATTAATAACAAAACTTTAGAAAAATCACAAAAAAATGAAGATGTGCTAGTAACTTTAATACTAGATAAAGGTGGGGTTAATGATGGTTCTTTCAATGAATCAGCTTGGTCAGGTGCAGAACAAGCTTCTAAAGAATTAGGTATAGAAGTTAAATATCTAGAATCTAATACAGATGCAGATTATGTTCAAAATATAGAAACAGCTATAGATTTAGAATCTGATTTAATAATTGGTGTTGGTTTTAATCTTAGTAAAGCAATAGAAGATGCAGCTAAAAGCTATCCAAATCAACAATTTGCTATAGTTGATGGGTCTTTTGAAGAAATACCAAGTAATGTTACTCCAATAGTTTTTGATGAAAAAGAAGCTGGATATCTAGCAGGGATTGTAGCAGCAAAGACTATACAATCAGATTCAAATAAGTTTGGATTTATTGGAGGATTTGAAGTTCCAGCAGTAATTAATTATAGAGATGGATTTGAAAAGGGACTTTTAGAAGTTAATCCAAATGCAACTTTACTTACTCAATATGCTAACTCTTTTACAGATGCAGCTAAAGGTAGAGTTATAGCAGAGCAAATGAGTAATGAAGGTGTTGAATGTATAATGACTGCTGCAGGCGGTGTTAATAATGGTGTATACGAAACTTGTAAAGAAAAAAGTAAATATGCAGTAGCTGTTGATATGGCTCAATCTTACATATCTCCAAATACTATATTGACTTCTGCAATAAAGAAGGTTGATGTAGGTGTAACTGAAACAATTAAAAGTTATGTTGATGGAAATTTAAAAGGTGGAGTTAATATAACTTATAGCATGAAAAATGATGGAGTTGACTATGAAAAAACAGAACTTTTATCAGAGGAAACAATCAATTATGTAGAATCTATAAAAGAAGCTTTATCTAAATAATAAACATAATTAAAAAGGTAGTTATTTTTATCTATATATAAGAGTAACTACTTTTTTACTTAAAATATAGCCATTCTTTAAAGTTTTATAAACTAAATTTTGAATAATTCTAATATAATGTGAAATAAAAAACATCCAATAAATTGTATTGGATGTTTTTAGTATTAATATACTATATATAGTATATTAAATATAAGCATTCTTAATATTTATTTATCTGACATATTTTTATTATCAGTAGTTTTAAAAGATATAAGTAATATTTTTATTTCCATAATTTATATTTTTAATTCTAAATTTTAAAAGCTTCAATTATTTCATATTCCTAAATTTCCATTATAGCTCCTACTAAGTGATCATTATCGTAATGTTTTAATAATAAGGTGTTGCTGCTTATCTTTGATTTTCTATTCTCCATTCATAAATCAAGTTTAGTTCTTAGATCTTATGGATTTTTCATTTTATTTGTTATAAATTTACCTTTTATTAATTTTATTGAAGATTTACTCTTATATATTAAGTATGGTAGTTAGGTAAGTTTTAATATATTAAAGTTCTTTAGAAAGAATTTATTAAAAAAATTTATATCTAAAAAAATTTTTATTAATATTACTCAATATTCGACAAAAAAATTAATAGAAATATAGTATATTTGTGATGAATAGTGTAAAAAATGAAAAAATAGAGGGAATGGGAATGATTAGTATAAAGAAAATAGTTGGGGCTTTAATAGTATTATTTGTGATTATTGTTAATCTTAATAAATCATATGGAATATATGAGAAAGAAATTTTATTTATAAGTTCTTATAGCCCAGAATTTATTTCATTTAAAGATCAAGTTAAAGGAATAAAAGATACTTTAGGGGATGAATTTAATTTACAAGTTCAATATATGAATGCAAAATCATTTAGTGACAAAGTTGATGAAAGTGATTTCTATAATTTGTTAAAATATAGTATTGCGAGCTATAAAAATTTGGAAGGAATACTTATAGGAGATGATGATGCATTAGAATTTTATTTGAAATATAAAGAGGATTTGTTTAAAGATATTCCTGCTTCATTTTTTGGAATATATGATAAAAAAAATATAGAACGAGCTTTAAAATATAAAAATGTAGCAGGGGTAAGAGAGGTAGAATCTTTAGACCAGATAATAGAATTAATACGAAAGCACCATAAAAATGTAGAAAATATTGTTTTTATAGATAATGATAATAGGGTGAAAAATGAATTTGAAGCAAGTGAAGACAATGCTTTAAAATATAGTAATTTAAATTTTGAGTGGATAATTACTAATGATATTGTATCAGATGAATTTGTACATGAACTTAAAAAAGTAGAAGAAAACTCTGCAATAATAAGTTTATATCCAATACATTTTAAAGATGTAAAATGGCTTGGTTATGATGATATAAATAAAGGAATAAAAAATTATACAAATCAAATACCAATTTATGCATGTCTAAGTTATGGAATAACTGAAGGTGTTATTGGAGGGAAGGTTATAAATCATTATAATCAATCAAAAAGTGCAACAGAAATGTTACTTAAAATTATAAATGAAGAGACCACAAAACAATTGTACATTGGAGATGATAGTATTAATGATTATATATTTGATTATGAAACTTTAAAAGAATATAATATAAAAAAATGGGATTTACCAAAGGGTTCAATAATACTAAATAATCCTAATGATATAATTTATAAATATCCAGATATAGTTATTAGCCTAATTTTCTTATTTGTGGGATTGATTTGTATAATTATAACATTAATATGTTATATAAGATATAAAATAAGATATGAAAAGAAATTGTTAAAGGCAAAATATGCAGCAGAAGAAACAAATAGATTAAAGGCTCATTTTGTATCTAATATAAGTCATGAATTAAAGACTCCAATTACAGTTATAATGTCAGTTATACAACTTGTACAAGTAAAAAATAATGAATGTAAGAATAACCACAATATAGAAATTATTAATAGTAATTGTCAAAGATTATTAAGACTTATAAATAATATAATAGATATTGAAAAGTTTGATAATCATAAATTAAAATTAGACTTAGAAAATATAAATATAGTAAATTTAATAGAAGATATAATATCATCTATTAATCCATATGCAAAATCAAAAAATTTGAGAATAATATTTGATACCAATGATGAAGACATAGTTATGGCTCTAGATTGTGCTAAAATAGAAAGAGTCTTGTTAAATTTACTTTCAAATGCAATTAAGTTCTCTTATGTTGATGGAATAATATATGTTAATGTAAATAAAAAAGAGGAAAATGTAATAATAAGTATAAGAGACTTTGGAATAGGTATGAGTGAAAAGTATTTAGATAAAATATTCGATAGGTTTATTCAAGTTGATAATACTATGACAAGGAAAAATGAGGGAAGTGGTATAGGGCTATCAATAGTAAAGTCATTTGTTAGTTTACACAATGGAAGTATTAGCGTTAAGTCAAAAGAAAATGAGGGAAGTGAGTTTGTTATAAATCTTCCTATTAATTTAATTGAAGATAAGGAATTATTTTTATATGATAGTGAGGTTTTAGATTTTAATATAAAAACAGAGCTTTCGGATATATATATGTAGATTAAAATAGGGTGTCGAGAAATACGACACCCTATTTTAGAATATTAATAGTATAGATTAATTCTTATATATTCTATAAGCACTACTAGATCCATCCATAAAAATAGGAAGATGAAGAGGATTAAAAGTAAAGAATTAACTTTGTATAAACAATACAATAAAGCTAATTCTTTTATTAAAACATTTTAAAAAGAAAATTTAATTGTTATTATGAGAATAAGCTGATACGATATCACTTTCGTCAGTTTTCATATTACTTAAAGTATTTTTATAAAATACTGCAAAACTAATTACAGTAGTAGCACAAGCAATGATATCAGCAACAGGTTCTGCTAAAAGAACACCGAAAAGTCCATTTTTCGTAAAGTTTGGAAGTATAAATATTAATGGAACTAAAAGAACTACTTTTCTTAAAAGTGCTAAGAATAAAGAAATTTTTGCTCTACCTAAAGCTAAGAAAGTTTGCTGACAAGCTATTTGAGCCCCAAATATAAACATACCAGCAAAATAAATTTTAATAGACCAAGTAGTTATCTCCATAAGTTCTGGTTTATTATTAAATATACTAACAAAGAAATCAGGGAATAACATTAATAATACAACTATTAAAGTTGAATAAGATAAACAAGTTAATAAAAGAAGCTTAAAAGTCTTTTTAACTCTATCTAAATTTTTAGCACCATAGTTATAACTTATTATAGGTTGAGCACCTTGAGTAAGTCCCATAAGTGGCATAGTTATTATTTGCATTATACTACTCATTATAGTCATAGCACCAATTGCTAAGTCGCCACCAAATCTTGAAAGTTGGTTATTTAAACTAACTAAAACTAAACTTTCAGTTGCTTGCATAATAAATGGTGCTATACCTAAAGCTAAAATTGAACCTACTATTTTTTTATCTAACTTTAAATATTTTTTTCTTATTTTTAAAATACTTTTCTTACCAAATAAGAAGTTTAAAGCAAATAGAGTTGAAACACCTTGAGCTATAATACTTGCAAGGGCAGCTCCTTTAACACCCATATCAAAAGTAAATATAAGTATAGGATCAAGAGCTATATTTATAACAGCGCCTATTAAAACAGTAAACATACCAATTTTTGCAAATCCTTGAGTATTTATAAAAGTATTCATACCTAAAGCGATTTGAACAAATAAAGTACCCATAACATATATAGTTAAATAATCTAGAGCATAATTAATAGTTGTTTCACTAGCTCCAAAAGCCCAAAGTATTGGCTCTTTAAATAATAAAAATACTATTGTTAGAGAAACGCCAATTATAAGAAGCATAGAAAAGCTATTACTCATAATTTTTTCAGCTTCATCATTGTTTTTCTCTCCCATTTTAATAGCAGTAAGTGGAGCACCACCAGAACCTATTAAATAACTAAATGCAGATATAATCATTATAATAGGCATCGCAACTCCAATACCAGCCATGGCAATTTCACCATTTGCCATTCTACCTATAAATATTCTATCTACAATGTTATATAATAGGTTAACCATTTGGGCTATTATAGCAGGAACAGTAAGGTTTATAAGTAACTTGCCAACACTACCTTCACCTAAGTTTACATTTTTATTTTTCATAAAATCATCACCTAATATTAATATGTAAATTTTAATATATTTGTTATAATAATCTATAGGGTAACCCGATAGTCAATAGGAGTGATAAAAAATGAAATTGAAATTAAAACCCCTTACAACAGGAGAATTTGCAAAGATATGTAATGTGAAAAAGCATACATTATTTCATTATGATGATATTGGTTTATTAAAACCTGATTATTATGATGAGAATGGATATAGATTTTATTCTTATAGTCAGCTTAATTTATTTTATTTTATATCTATGATGAAAGAGTTAGGTATGTCATTAGATGAGATAAAGTTTTACTTAAATAGTAGAACACCAGAGCAAATGGAAGAGCTTTTTACAAGTAAAATAAATCAAATATCAAATGAAATAAAAAGATTAAAAGAAAATAAAAGAATATTAAAATCTAGGATTGATAAAATACAATACGCTAGTGAAGTTAAAATTGATAAAATTTATAAAGAGTATCAAGAAGAAGAATATTACTTACGTTATAGAGATATAGATATAGATGATCCTACAGATAAGGATGTATACAAGCTATTTGAGGATAATTTTAGCAAATATACTTCTATTAAAGGGTTAGATACATCGAGATACTCTATCATTACAATTGAAGAGATTTGTGGTGAATATAGATATAATAACGAATATATTTTAAAAAAGATTAATAAAAAAGTTAATAGTCATAAATTAGTTGTAAAACAAAAGGGAGAGTATCTTATAGGTTATCATAAAGGCTATTATAATACTATTGAACAAACTTATGATAAAATGACGATTTATGCAAAGGATAATAATCTAGTCATTGGAAGTAATTCTTATACAAAGGAGATTTTAGATGTATTAACTTCTAATAGCAAAGAAGAATATTTAATTGAAATAATTATTGAATTAAAGTAATTTAGAATTTGAATGTCTAGCCAATATTTTTAAGTATATCATATAGAATAATATAGTTTTAAATATTAAAGAGAAATTTATTAAGAACGATGATAGTAAATATCATAGTCTTTTTATATGTTATAAAAATGTCAAAATAAGTTTAAAAATATTGAAAATTCATATACGATGTATTAATATAAAATTTAGATAGTAATATTAAATATATTTAGGGGTATGAAGGAGTAAATATATGAAAGGGAAACTGTCAAAAATAATACTATTAGGGTATATTATAATAAATATTTTAATTCCTATATCAGTATCAGCCGAATCATTAAAAAGTGGAAATTTTGAAAAACTATCTATTGATGAAGGACTTTCAAATGAATATGTAACATCAATATTTCAAGATAGTAAAGGCTATATGTGGATAGGGACAATAGATGGACTTAATAGATATGATGGTGAAAGAATAAAAGTATATAATTGTAGTGTTGATAGAGAGAACTCATTAAGTTCAACATATATAAATGCTATAGAGGAAGATTCTAGAGGGAATATATGGGTAGGAACTGATTTAGGCTTAGATATTATAGATAGGAATACAGATAGTATTGTAAGGTTTAATGACTTAAAAATAGATGGACCTAAGTTATCTAATTTAAAAATAACTTCTTTATTAAAAGATGATAAAGATGATATTATGTGGGTTGGAACTGAAAATGGTCTAATTAAGATAGATATTAAAAATTCGAAATTTGAAGCATTATACCATGATAAAAATGATAAAAAATCATTAACTAATTCATATATAACATGTTTAAAGAATGATGAAAATGATACTCTACTGGTTGGAACAACATGTGGAATAAACCTAATAAATAAAAAAAATTTAGAGATAAACTATTTTGAAGGTAAGGTATATGATAATAGTTTATATGTTTATAATATAGAATTTGATTATCTAGGAAATGCATGGATTTCTACAAAAGAAGGTATTTTTATCTATAATCAAAAAGAAGATAAAAAAAATGAATTATACATTATTGATGATACAGGAGTAAAAATTTACAACATAAAAGAAAATAAAATAAATAGTATTTATATTGAAAAAGATAAAGATAAAAAAATTTATAATAATGAATTTATTTTAAGTGACAGTAATAATAATATATGGATATCTAGTAGTAACGGTATAAAAATATATTCTCTACAAAATAAAAAAAGTAGTTATTTAAATAAGAATACTACTTTTGTAAATAACCTTGCTAGTAATAATATAACATGCTTTTATGAAGATTCTAATGGAACGATATGGGTTGGAACCGATAAAGGTATAAATATAGCAAATAAAGGTAATCAATTTAATTTTAATACTGAATATAATCATAAAAAAGGAACTTTATATGATAAAAGTATAGTATCTATGATACAACATAATGGATATTATTTAATGGCTACTAAGTATTATGGAATATATATATTTGATGAAAAGGATGGGAGCTTAGTAGATATAATTTGTCAAAATAATGATAATAAAGTAGATTTAAATAATGAGTATATAACAGGTTTATATAAAATAGATGAGGATGATATTTTAGTTGTTACCAATAAGTATGCAATATTAGTAAATATAAATAACGGTATATTTACTAAACGCTCATATGAAGATATATATCATGAAGAGTTAAATTATTTATATAGTGATGGAGAATTTGCTTGGTCTTCAAATACAAGTGATTTTCGTTCTGTAAATATAAAGACTGAAGAAAAAACTTCTTATGGTGAAGACTTAAAGAAGTTTAATATTAATCCGGGAAAAATAACATACATATTACCAGACTATGAAGATGAAAATATTCTTTGGCTAGGTGGGTCAGGTACTGGGTTAGTTAAATATCATAAGAAAAGGGGCGTTATAAAGCAGTATACACATGACTCTTTGAATCGTGACTCATTAATTAATAATGATATAAATTGTATGATATTTGACAAGTTTGAAAACTTATGGATTGGAACAAATATAGGTTTAAGTAAATTTAATATAAAGACAAATAAATTTACTTCTTATACTACAGCTGAAGGTCTTACTAATAACTTTATAAACTCAATTTTATTAGATGATGATAATAATCTTTGGATAAGTACCAATAAAGGCTTAAATAAATTTGATATAGAAAAAGCAAATATAATAAACTTTACCAAAATGGATGGTATATATGGATATCAATTTAACATAAATTCAAGTTTAAAAAATAAAGATGGAATGATGATATTTGGAAGTACAAATGGTATTACATATTTTAATCCAGAAGATATAGAAAATCCTATTGGAAATAAGAATAAAGTTGTATTTGGAGATATTTTTATAGGGAAAAATAAGGTTAGTTATAATAATAAAGAATTAATTTTAGAGCATTATGATAAAGATTTATCAATAGAGTATTTTTTACCTATTTATGAAAATTTAAATAATATAACCTATGAATATATGATTGAAGGAATTGATTCAAATTGGATATATGTAGATCGTAAGTCTTATTTAAATATTAAAACATTAGAACCAGGTAAATATACTTTAAAAATGAGAGCTAGAGATGGACATGGAAATTTAACCAAAGAAACAAGTATGAATATAAGAGTTAAAAGTCCCATCTGGAAAACACCTTTAGCTTATTTAATATATATAATTGTATTGTTAGCAATAGCTTTTTATATATTCAATTATGTTAAGATATTACAAAACTTAGTAAATCACAAAACTATGAAACTAAATAAGCAATTAGAAGAAAATAAAAAGTTAAGTGAAGAAATAATAAATAATGAAAAGTTTAAAAATAATTATTTTGTAAATTTATCTCATGAGCTTAGAACACCAATAAATGTCATAACATCAATATTACAATTAACAGATAATATGATGAGAAATAAAACTATGACATATAAAAAAGCTGAAGGATATATAGAGATTATAAATAGAAATTGTGAAAATTTATTAAAAATAATAAATGATATAATAGATAGCTCAAAAATAGAAACGGGGAATTATAAAATTAATAAAAAGAATAATAACATAGTATATATCGCTGAAGAAGTTGCACTTAATATGAGTAATTTCATAGAGGGAAAAGGATTATCACTTATAATTGACCCTGAAATAGAAGAAAAAGTTATTTCTTGTGATGAAACAGAAATAGAAAGATGTGTCATAAACTTATTAGGTAATGCAGTTAAGTTTACTCCTGAAGGTGGAGAAATTAGAGTATATATTAAAGAAGTAAAAGGCTACATTGAAATCACTATAGAAGATAATGGCATAGGAATATCAAAAGAAGATCAAGAGTTTATATTTAAAAGATTCTCGCAAGTAGAAGGAAACGGTGCTACAAAGGCAACTAGTAGTGGTATTGGACTTACACTTGTTAAGGATATAGTAGATCTTCACGGTGGATATATTAGACTTGAAAGTGAGCTTAATAAAGGAAGTAAATTTACTATAGGACTTCCTGATATATCAGAAGATGCTCTATGTAATAATTAAAATATATAATAGATAAAGTAATTCATATAATTTAAAATATGCAATAAAAACCGTATAATAAATAAATGGTACGGTTTTTTGCATATAAAAATAATTATTTTATGAGATTATATATATTTATGAAAATGTGCAAAATATAAATTGTGTATATAATTTTGAAAATAAAATAATAAAAATGAGGTGAATTTATGCAATCTATATGGAGTGAGAGTTGTAAATTCAGAAAAAGAGAAGTTTTAGATAAAGATATAAAAACTGATACCATAATTATTGGAGCAGGTATGGCAGGAATATTAATAGGATACATGCTAAAACAAAATGGTATAGATGTAATTTTAATTGATGCAGCTGAAATGGCAAGTGGAAATACGAAAAATACTACTGCAAAGATAACATCTCAACACGATTTAATTTATGACAAATTAATATCAGAATTTGGAGAGAAAAAGGCAAGACAATATGCAAAGGCAAATGAACTTGCTATAAAAAAATATAAAGAAATTATTAAAGAAAGAAAAATAGACTGTGAATTTGAAGAAAAATCAGCATATGTATATTCATTAAATGAAGTAGAGAACATAAAAAAAGAAGTAGAAGCAGCTAATAAACTTGGTATTTCTGCAGAATTTGTGGAAAGTATTAATCTTCCTTTTGAAATTAAAGGAGCTGTCAAATTTAATAATCAGGCACAGTTTAATCCACTTAAATTTTTAAAAGATATTTCAAGTGATTTAGTTATTTATGAAAATACCAGAGCATTAGAAATTAAAGAAAATTTAGTAATCACCAATAGGGGAAACATAACTGCAAATAATATAGTTGTAGCAACTCATTATCCAATAATGAATGCACCTGGATATTATTTCATGAAAATGCACCAAGAAAGATCATATGTTATAGCTTTAGAAAATGCAGATAATGTTAATGGTATGTACATAGATGTTGAGAAAAATGGATGCTCTTTTAGAAACTATAAAGATTTACTATTGTTAGGGGCTATAGATCAAAGAACAGGAGAAAATGAAAAAGGTGGATGCTATGATAAGTTGAGAAAAATAGCAAAAGATCTATATCCAAATTCAAAAGAAAAGTATCATTGGTCAGCTCAAGACTGTATGACTATAGACAAAATACCTTATATAGGTAAATATTCTGATAAAACACCTAATATATATGTTGCCACAGGATTTAATAAATGGGGAATGACAAGTTCTATGGTGTCGGCTATGATTATATCGGATATGATATTAGATAAAGAAAATGATTTTTCAGAAATATTCTCTCCTAAAAGATTTGATTTATCATTATCAATAGGTAATATTGCCAATGATATGATTGAAACGGCCAAGAATTTTATCGCACAAAAAATATATATTCCAAGTAGTAAAATAGAACATATTAAAAATGGACATGCTGGAATTGTTGAATATAATGATGAGAAAATTGGCGTTTATAAAAATAATGACGGTAAGGAATTTATAGTATCAACAAAATGTCCACATTTAGGATGTCAACTTGGTTGGAATGCAGATGAATTAACATGGGATTGTCCATGTCATGGATCAAGATTTGATTATAAAGGAAGACTAATAGGAAGTCCTGCAACTAAAGATCTTATAGATAATTAGATAAAATAGATATTTTAAGCATTGATTATTAAAAACCGTATCAAAGTAAATGATGCGGTTTTATAATATTTACATCAAAGCGTTTAAATGAATTTTAATACATTCTTTCTAAATAATGGAACAATTTGGTGATATAATCATAAATATAAAATAAGGCTAATAATATTGACTTAATATGTAAAATTAAATCTATTCTACTTAATAACTTTTTACTCTATAAACAACTATGATAAAAAATTATTTTATAAATATTATAAAGATAAATAATATTAAATTAAGCTCACCAATACATGGCATGGAGATGGTATGAAATGACAGATAAAAATGAAGTTATAACTATACCAGATAAAGGTTTAGAAGAGGCTATAAAATATGAATTAAATTTAAACCCAAATTGTGAAATTACAAAAGATAATATTAAATCACTTCGATGGCTAGATGCTTCTAATAAGGGAATTTTAGACTTAACTGGATTAGATAATGCAATAAATTTAGAAGAATTATATTTAGGATATAATCAAATAGAAGATATAAGCACACTATCAGAACTAACTAATTTAAAAATATTGAATTTAAGCAACAATCAAATACAAGATATAAAAGTACTATCAGATTTAATTAATTCCTGAATTGTATAATTAAATCAGACAAATATATAAACAAAAAAAGACACTTATGATATACTTAGTTAACCTACTAAAATCAACAAAAGGAGTACCAAAAATGTCTTTTAATCATATTAACATAAATCAGCTAACAAATCTAGAAGCAAATTACTATTTAGGCGTGAAAGCAAGAGCTTGCGCTCAAAGAATGAAAATTGGAAAAGATAAAGTTTACAGATATTACAAGCTATTTATGCAAGGACTTACTGTTCAAGAAATATATAATCAATACCTAATAAATAAATCTAGATGTGGAAGAAAGCCCATTGTATTAAGCAAAGAAAAATTAGATGATATCAATAATAAGCTAGAAAATGATTGGTCTTTAGATGCTATCGCAGGAAGAGATAAAATAGATGGAAAAGATGAAAAAATATCAACAAAAACATTATACAAATTAGCAAAACAAGGTGTAATAGATATAAATAAGTTGAGACGTAAGGGTAAAAATAACCCGAAGGGTCATAACGAAACAAGAGGTAAAATTAATACATGTAAAACAATTCATGAAAGAGATGAAAAGTATCCTAATGCTAAAACTAGTATAGAATATGGCCATTTTGAGGGAGATACTATTGTAGGAAAAGCTAGAAAATCAGCTATAGTTACTTTAGTAGAAAAGTATTCAAAATATATTGTATTACTTAAAGCAAGTAGAAAGAGTGAGGATGTTAAAGAAGCAATTTGCAAATGGCTATCATCTTTACATAAGTCGTGTATATCTACTATTACATTTGATAGAGGTAAAGAGTTTTCAAAATGGTCAGACATAGAAAAAGATAGTTCAGTTAATATTGAAATCTACTTTGGAGACCCTGGATCACCAGGTCAAAGAGGGCTAAATGAGAATTCAAATGGAATAGTTAGAAAAGATTTACCTAAGTCTACAGATTTATCTGCATATTCTCAAGAAGAATTAAATATGATTGCGTATAAATGGAATTCTATACCTAGAAAATCACTAGACTATAAAACACCAAATGAGGTTATAAAAGAAGCAACTGGATTTGAAAGCTTACTTACATTTGCTTAGTGATTCATAAGTAATTTGTCTGATTTAAATTGACAATTCAGGATTTAAAAAAATTGTATTTAAATAATAATAAAATAGATGATATAAGTTTATTATCAAATATAACTAATTTGCAATGTATAGATTTAAGTAATAATCAAATAAAAGACATAGAAGAATTATCGAATTTAACTAACTTACAAAGATTATATTTAAGTAATAATCAAATACAAAATATAGATGAATTATCAAAATTAATTAACTTAAAATGGTTAAATTTAAATAATAACAAAGTTAAAAATATAGCTAGATTATCGAACTTAACTAATTTACAATGGTTAGATTTAAGTTGTAATCCAATAGAAAATATAGACATATTAGAAAAATTAATTTTACTAGATGAATTAAATTTAAATAATACTAATATAGGTAATATATTAGTGCTAGAGAAATTAAAAAATTTAAAAATATTAGAGTTAAGTAATACAAAAGTAAAGGATTTATCGGCATTAAATAAGCTAGAAGATTTAAAGATATTAAATTTGAGTAATAATAAAATAGAGTTTATAGGTGATTTAAAAGAATTAGAGCGATTAATATGGTTGGATTTAAATAATAATCTATTAGAATCTATAGATGCATTAAAAGGATTATATAGTCTAACATGGTTAGATTTAAGTAATAATAAAATAGAGTCTATAGATATATTAAAAGATTTAAGAAAATTAAATTATTTAAATCTATCAAATAATAAAATAAAAGACATAAAAAGTTTAAATAGCCTAGTAGATATATTTAACTTAAACTTATCAAATAATATAATAGGGGAGATAAAACAATTAGATAATTTAACTGATTTAAATGAATTAAATTTATCAAATAATAGAATAGAAGAAATAAAAGGATTAGATAAGCTAAATAGATTACATGGTTTAAACCTTTCTAATAATAGAATAAGTGAGATAAAAGGGTTAGATAGGTTAAAAGGATTACATGACTTAAATTTATCTTTTAATGAAATAAGAGAAATAAAAGGCCTAGATAAGTTAGATGAGTTACGTAAATTAAACTTATCAGACAATAAAATAGTGGCGATTGAAGGATTAAATAGCCTAAGAAAATTAGAATTTTTAGATTTATCTTATAATAGAATAATTAAAATAGAAGGATTAAATATGTTAGAAAAATTGTGTAATTTAAATTTATTTTCTAATGAAATAAAAGAAATAAAAGGATTAGAGTGGTTAGATGAATTACACAAATTAAATTTATCAGATAATAAGATAGTAGATATACAGGGATTAGATAATCTAAAAAGACTTAAAAATTTAAATTTATCTTCTAATGAAATAATTAAGATAAAAGGATTAAAAAATCTAAAAAGGTTAAATACTTTAGATTTATCTTTCAACTTAATAAGGGAAATAAAAGGTTTAGATCAGTTAGTAGAGTTAGAAGATTTAAATCTATATGATAATAAAATAGACGAAATAACAGGATTAGATAAATTAAGTAAGCTAAAGTGTTTAAATCTAGGGAAGTTATCTGAAAATAGTAAAATAGAAGAAATAAAAGGCTTAGATAAGCTAAACAAGTTAGAAGATTTAAATTTATGTAAGAATAAAATAGGGAATATAATAAACTTGAAATATAACTTAAAGTTAAAGAATTTAAACTTATCAAAGAATGAAAATATATCAATAGAAGGAATAAAAGAATTAACTCATTTAGAGGCATTAGACTTAGGATATACAAATAGAAAAGAGTTAGGAGAAGAAATACAGTTATTAACTAATTTAAAAGAATTATATCTGCGTAGTAATGAAAAAATATCAATAGAAGGAATAAAGAATTTAACAAACCTAGAAGTATTAGACTTGGGGTATACAAATAGAAAAGAATTAGGAGAAATAAAAAAATTAGATAACTTAAAAGAATTATATTTATATAATAATAATTTAATATCAATGGAAGGTATAGAAAACTTAAAGAAATTAGAAATATTAGATTTAAGCAATAATGAAATTGAAAAAGTAGAGAATATAAAAGGATTAAATAACTTAAAAAGTATAGATAAGTTAAAAGGTCTAGATTTAAGTTATAATAAGATAATATCAACAGAAGGTATAGAAGAGTTATATAATTTAGAAAACTTATATTTAAGAAACAATCATATAGAAGAAATAGGTAATTTAAAAAAATTATATAACTTAAAAGTTCTAGATTTAAGTCATAATAAAATAACATCAATGAATGGAATTGAAAACTTGTATAAATTAAAGGTTTTATATTTGATGAATAATAAAATATATAAATTATGCAATTTAAATGATTTATTACAGTTAGAATATTTGATATTAGATAAAAATAAGATAAGTGATATATCTAAAATTCCTGTGAAAATAAAATATATAGACTTAGGAAGACAAGAAATAGATTTAAAAGATTATAAAAATACTGAAAATAAATATTCTTTAAATATAAGCTTTATAAAACTACGAGGTGGTGAGGATTTAGATATAGATTATATACTAGAAAATGGAAAATACGATAATCATACAAAAACAATAATTTGGGAAAATTTATCTACAGATAAATTACAATTTGAATTTAATAATATTGACGATGATTGGATAGACTTTAGTGGAATAGTTAATATATGTTTAGTAGATAAAATATAGTTGTTAGAATAAATCGTAAAAACGTATCATAAATAAGTGATACGTTTTTTATATTAGTTATTTTATTACTATAAATAACATACTAAATCTATATTATATCCACTTTATATCTGCAGCTTTTCTAGGAAAAGTTCTTTTGTACTTAACATTAGGATATCCAACTACCATACAAGCAACAATCTTTTTATTATCACTAATATGTAAAAAATCTAAAATTTCATTATTATCATTAGTAGCTATTTGTAAAAAGCCACTATAGAAAGTACCAAGACCTAAAGCATCAACCATAAGATCCATTTTAGAAGCAGCTAGTGCACCATTTAGTTCATTATTAGATGCTACAATTATAACTGCTGGAGCGTTAAAGAATAATTTATCATTCTTAATAGGGTCTTCTTTATACAACTTATAAAAATATGTCCATAGAGTAGCATATCTTTTAAGATACTCGGTCTCTGGAGTTAAATGATTAAGAATATATTCTCCTTTTTTATTTAAAGACTCAAAAGCTAAATCTTTTAATTTATCTAATTTATCTATAACTATAGTATAGCTTACATCTTGACTGTTAGTTGATGTTTGTGTAAATCTACCTGCTTCTATAATTTTTTCTATTTTTTCTTTTTCAATTTTTTTATTCTTGAAGTTTCTAATACTTCTTCTAAATTTTATAAAGTTTAATAAATTATCAGCATCAACTGTAAAACTTTCCTTGTTGTATTCAATAACATCATCCATATCATAATCGTTTGTAGAAACTGCTTTAGTTGGACATATTGCAACACAATGACCACATTTTATACAAGATTCATTTTTTACATGAGCTTTATTATCTTTTAAAATTATATCATTTACTGGACAATCGTTTATACATTGTTTACAAGCTATGCACTTTTCTTTATCTACAATAAACATATTATAACCTCCTAAAATTTTATATACACTTTGTATAATTTGAACAACTTATACTTTTTATACACTAAAGTACTATTAATATAAGTTAGAACATAATAACTCTTTTGAAAAAATGTAAATTATTCATAAGTATAATTATATACAAGTATATATAGATGTTATCTATATATTAAGAACTTATTAAATTTAGTTGTATAATGACTTTCAACGATTTAATTAATATATTTTAATATAATATACAAATAAATATAAAAATACAGATGTAAATATTTACAAAATTACAGAATGTATGTTACAATGCATAAGAACGGATGTTCTTAGAATAAAAAATAAGAAACATATATACTAAAAAATGCTTCTTATTTAATAAATTGTTAAGATACTAAAGTATATTACAAAATTGTAATAACAAATATTTATAAAGAATATATATAATAGACTAACAATTTATAACTTATAAATAAACGTAATAAAAATGAAAGATATTAGATAGTATTTCTTAATAAATTAAATATATAATAGTTTCATAAGAAAATAATTATGAAAGCAATTAGGGGGGATGATATGAAAAATAAATATAAATATCTAATAATCTCTATAGCTATAGTAATGATGATAAGTATTCCAGTAAGCAAAGTAGTATTAGATGGATACTTTGAATATAAACAAGCAATAAACAATATGAGTATAGACAAAAAGATTGAAGAGATTAGGAATAATGAAAATTATGTAAGGTTTGAGAATATAGATAAAGACTTTGTAAATGCAATTATATCGGTAGAAGATCATAGGTTTTATGAACACCATGGATTAGACTTTATATCGATAGCAAGAGCAACTATAAAAAATATACAAGCAGGAAAAATAGTTCAAGGTGGAAGTACAATAACACAACAATTAGCTAAAAATCTTTACCTAAATGGAGATAGAGAATTTTCAAGAAAAGTATCTGAAGTATTTTTAGTTAATGACCTTGAGAAAAAATACTCTAAGAATGAAATATTTGAAATATATGCTAATATAATAAACTATGGTAATGGATATACAGGTATAAAAGAAGCTAGTGAAGGCTACTTTGGAGAAGAATCAGATGATTTAAATTTACAACAAGCAACTATGTTAGCAGGACTACCTCAATCTCCGAAGAGATATAATCCAACGAAATATTATGATAAAGCTGTGGCTAGACAAAAAGATGTAATTGCAGCTATGCAAAAGTATGGAGATATTGATTATAAAGAAGATTATTATATTTTAGCTGAGAGAGACTTTAATTTAGCGTAATAAAAGTATATAAAAAATAAAACCATGTCAATTAAATGACATGGTTTTATTTTTTAAGCAACAGAATCGCTAACTATACATTCTTGATCTAACATATTCTTTTCGTAAACCTTAAAGAATGGATAATATATAACCAAACTTAAAAGAACAAGTCCGAATGTAAATAAAACAATTCTCCAGTACATAGAAGAGAAACATACTTGATTAAATAATAATGTAAATGATGTATTAACGAAGTATCCAGGCGTTATAAGTCCCATAACTTGTGCTAAATATCCAAGACATACAGTAACAATAGGAGTAACTATAAACGGGATAGCTAATATTGGATTAAATACTATAGGATCACCGAATATTATAGGCTCATTTATACCACATATTTCAGGAACAACTCAAAGTCTACCTAAAGATTTTAAGTGAGTAGATTTACTCTTCATCATAAGTAAAGTAATACATAGAGTATTTTAAGCTCCTCAAAGAATAGCAAATCTAAACATTTGAAGGTTCATTTAATATTTTATTGAAATAACTTCTAAGGTTTTGAGTAGAGCATAGATTATATAGAGTTTAATGTTTTTAACGAACATAGTCCTTTTTCATTTATCGAATATATAAAATATAAAAAGGAGTGATAATATGAATAAATATATGAAGAGAGCAAATGAATTAGCGAAATACTCAATGGATAACAATAAAGGGGGATGTTTTGGATCAGTAATAGTTAAAGATGGAGTTATAGTTGGAGAAGGATATAATACAGTAACATCTGATAATGATCCTACTCGTCATGGTGAAATTAACGCAATAAAAAATACATGTAAGAATATGAGTACATTTGACTTAAGTGGATGTGAATTATATACATCAGCTTATCCATGCCCAATGTGCTTAGGCGCTATAATGTGGGCTAATATTAAAACTGTATACTACGGAGCTACAGCACAAGATACAGGGAATATAGGTTTTAGAGATGACTTCATGTACGAATGGCTAAATAATAAAAATGAAGATTCTTTAAGGTTAATTGAGATGGATAGAAAAGAGTGCGTTGAAGTTCAAAAGATGTGGTTAGATAAAGATGATAAGATAGAATACTAACCATATAAAATTTAAATAGGTTAAGATTATATAATAAGCTCACTCTGAAATATTTCTGAGTGAGCTTAAATTTTGTATACATTTTAAATATTAGAGAGTAAATAACAAAAAGGTGTAAATAAATTTATTTACGCCTTTTTTATTAAGATAAACTTAAAAATATATTATTATATCTAAAGTTAATAGAAATTATTAATTTAGAAACCTTACCTAGCTATAATAATAAGATATTTCTGTTTTAATAACTAAAAAGTATTCATTGACAACTCTTCTTGAGATTCATCTTTATTTATAAGTATAAAATCTGTAAATTTTTGACCATATGGTAAGCATAGTTGTATAAAAGGACCTGTAGTAGCCATAGCTATAATAGTTCCTACACCAACAGTACCTCCTAACATAAAGCCTCCAATTAATAAAAATGCATCCATGCAAATTCTAATCCATCTATACTCACAGTTGATTCTTTCTTTTATTATAAAAGGTATTATATCATTTGGTGCTACTCCAACTTTAGTAGCAGAAAGTATTGAAAATCCTATAGCAATTATAAAACATCCTAATGCTATTAAAAACATTTTTAATAAGTAACTATACGATTCTACAGGAAGAACAGAAACTACACGGATTCCCAGATCTATAATTGGTCCAACTCCAATAACGCATATGATTGTACCGATCTTTATATGGTTTTTGTTTAATAATAATATTATACTAAATAATACTACTAAAATTATTCTATTTGCTGTTCCTGTCGTTACATTCATTCCAAGGTTATTTAATGTATTAGCTAATCCCTGTGTAAAAACTGTAAATGGATCTGAACCTATGTTCATTCTTAAAAATAAAGCCACTCCAAATTGTATAATACTCATTCCCAGCAAAAATAGTAGTAATTTTTTTATTGTCTCGGATAATTTTTTCATATAAACTCACTCCCCCTATTACTAATTTAAATCAATTATCTTCAAAATAACCTCTAATATACATCTTTATAAGAATATTATACTTTGTTTATAATGTCAATATATTATAGTTATTTTTTTAACAATAATATGGAATTTAATTTTGACGATGAGCTTGCTTTTATAAATTAGCTTGTTGTATTAGCTAAATTTTACAATAGTTGATGATATATACGATGATTATATATATGTAAGTATTAAAATATAGATATAATATTAAGTATAATTGTAAAAATTTTAACTATTAATTCAGAAAAAAATTATTTAGTTTACTTAGATTAGAATATAAAAACTATTATAAAATAAAAATTATTTAGGAACAAATTTATTTATAGAGAATAGAATAAGTGAAGAAGTGTATAAATAAATTAAATTTAGTTTGTGGGGATGATTATTATGCAGTTAAAAAGAAAAATTGGATTAATAGCAGCAGGGCTAATAACACTGTCTGGTGTATCAATAATAGAAGAAATATACGTATACGGTAATGAAAAAAATAAATCTAATATACAACTTGAAGAATATGAAATAAAAGACTTAGCAAATCTAATTGGAAAAAACAAAATAGATGTGGAAAATGTACTTGGTAAAGGATATGAAAAAGAAATTCTACAACAAGAAAGTAATGTATATATCGGATTTGATGAAAAAAGAGAAGTAGCTTCATTAATAAATATTTCTTTTGTAGAAGATGATGAATCTACATATAGAATAATATCTGAAAGACTATGGAATGAACTTGGAAAATCATCTTTAAAATTTGTATCATCGGATAATAAAGTAATAGAGACGTGGAATAAAGGTGATTTAGAAATAAATTTCAACAAAATAAAGGATTGTATATCAATAAAAATAAACTAAAGGATAAATTATATCAATAATAAGAGTAATTACATGATAGTATTCTATATAAAGCTGTAAAGTAAGTAAAACTTTATAGCTTTTAATTATTTATAAAAAATATAAATTTTATTAATGCATAAGATGTTAAGAATAGAATTAAAAGTTAACATTTAAAAATGCAATTCATATAATAAAATATTGCACCACTTATATAAAATTTATATTGGAGGTACAAATATGTATGAAATAATAGCGAATTTATTAAAAGAGTCTAAAAAGACAACTGTGATAACCGGTGATGGAATTAGTATAGATTCTCAAAAGATAGATTACAAAACAAGTGTTGACAATCAGGTTTATAATGGTATTAACTTATCAAAATTATGTAATAAGGATTTTGATAAATCAGATAATAATTTTATATCTTACTATAGAAATATATGTAAACAAATATCATTAAATAAACCAAATAAAGCTCACCATATAATAGAAGAATGGAAAAATAAAAAAATAATAGATTTAGTAATAACTCAAAATATAGATGGGTATCACGGAATAAAAAATGTGATAGAACTACATGGTAATATAAATAATTTTTACTGCACAAACTGTAAAAAGAAATTTAATAGTAAATATTATCAAAAGTCACATAAATGTAATAATGGGCATGATAATTTTGAAAAAGAGTATACAAAGTGCAATGGAACATTAAGACCAAATATAGTATTATCTGGAGAAATTCCAAAGTACCTAGAACTAGCATTATTTAATATGTATAAAAGTGATATAGTGCTAATAATTGGAACAGAAATGAGTATCTCGCCTATAAACAAATTACCTGTAATGGCAAAGGAGAAAGGAGCTAAATTAGTTGCTATAAATAAAGAACCGATTGAAAGCATAGCAAATTATATAAACTACTCTATTTATGGAGAAGATATAATAGATGTATTAGAAAAGTTAAATAATTTAATATTATAAATTAAATTATAAAATACATATAATTTACAATTATAGGTATTTTATTGAAATATTATTATAGCTTTTAATCTATTTTGGCATATTTACATCATTTAAAGGAAACAATTCTAGGAAAATAGCAATTATAATTATTGGTGTAAGATTATTTTAAAATAAGTCAGAGAAAAAAGTATCAGCTAGAAATTTTTAGGTAAAGGCAATTTTTAAATTTAAAAATGGGTGAATACACATAAAAAAAGTGGGTAATTATTATAATATCAAGAAAATAATTTATATTAATATATATTGATTACTAGATAAAACAAGCATATAATCTCTATATACAAAATTTTGAAAAGGAGTTGGTTTTATGAAAGTTACTTTACCAGAATCAGCAATAAAAACATTAAAAGATATATTAAAAGATAATCAAGAAAGACCTCAAAATATAAGAGTATATTTTGCAGGAATGGGTTGTTCAGGAGCATCATTTGGAATAGCATTAGATGAGGAAAGAGAAGATGATGTTCACTATGACATAGAAGGTTTACATTTTATAATGAGCGAAGTTGAATACAGTAAGTATGGTGATGTAACTATAGAAGATACAGGATATGGTTTTAGAGTAGTAGTTGCAAATATGCCAGAAAACACAGGTGGTGGATGTGGCGGAGGATGCTCTGGTTGCGGACACTAAGATATATATAAGTTACCTTAAAAACTAAGGTAACTTTTTTCGTTTAAATATACTATAATACTTTAAAAAATGTATATAATTTTTAAATTTAAGTAATATTAATCAATTGGTTTTAAGCAACTGACCTGATTATTGGAAATATGAACGAAGCGAATTTTTTACTTAGTATATTAGTTATAAAAATCTATGAGTAATACTACATAAAATGGGTATAAATATAGTAAATAAAAATATAGTTCTACACGCATTGATTATTTATGGCAAAAATGTATATAATAGGTATATACTATGTATATTCATAAAAAATAAGAAAGGATATGATTTCAATGAAGATAACTTTACCAGAATCAGCAGTAAAGACGTTAAAAGACATCTTACAAGACAATCAAGATAGACCTCAAACTATAAGAGTTTATTTCGCAGGCATAGGCTGAGGCGGTCCATCATTTGGTATTGCTCTGGATGAGCAAAAGGATAGTGATGTAGCTTATGAAGTAGAGGGGCTACAATTTATAATGGATAAAAACGAATATGTACAACATGGTGATATTGTTATAGAAGATACAGGATACGGATTTAGAGTAATTCCTGAAAGTATGAAAAATGATCAAGGTGGATGTGGCGGAGGATGCTCTGGTTGCGGACACTAAAATAATTAAAGGAGTGTATTATATGCACTCCTTTTTTATAATGTTATTAATCTTTATTTATTATATTTTTAGATATATCTATTATAAAATTATTATAATTAATCTGTTGTGCTAGTTAAAATTATTTTCCAAATAAAGTAAATTGATTTTTTTCAAAAACAATATCCCATAAAGATTAGTATTTGTAAATATTAACCAAATACTAATCTTTTTATCTTAGCCATAGAATCATCATTTTTCATCAATTTATTTATTAGAAATGAAATATTATGAGCTAAAACTTTTATTGAGGTTCTAGT
>NZ_LT629850.1:1924433-1988851 GCF_900106845.1 Romboutsia timonensis | reverse complement strand
TATGTTTGCTGGAGTTATAACATAATCAGTTAAAAATCCATCTACAGTAGTAAGTGCATGAAATTTAAATCCGAAATAAGTTTCTTTTTTAGAAGCGCATATTCCATAGGAGGCTTCGCCTTTGAAACATTTACTAAAATGAGCTCTTCCAAACTCACATACAGGAATAGGCATACTATCTATAACTCTTATATTGTTAGAGTAAAGTTGCATAAATTCAGATATATATCCTCTTATTTTAGATATTACTAAATGTAAATTTCTTTTAGTTCTATTAAATCTAGTTCTATCTCCTAATCTTGGAAATAGTTCTTTATATTCTCTTTTTAATAAACTAAAAAATGATTTCTCTGAGTCAATAGTTAAAAGTTCTCCAACTATACTAATAGTAATTATCTCACTATCTGAAAGTTTGCTATCCTTAATATTACGTCTATTCATTATACCAATAGGTATAATTTCATTGTATATATCATCTATAATTACAAAAATATTTGTAAACAAATCTGTTAAATTTTCTAACTCCTGGATATAATAATTATTAAGCTCCAACATCATATAGTAAACCTCCTTTAAATTAGTATTGATAATCTTAGGTTGCTATATTTGTTGGAGTTTTATTATTGAAAAAATTAACTAGCACAACGAGTTAATTATGCAGAGATAATTTTTATTTTAATAAATTAGGATAGAAAAATAATAAGTCAAGGGTATCACAAAGAACATAGAAAATATCATGAAACAGTAATTCCAATAGAAATGGCAAATTTATTAAATAAATTTTAAAGACGATAAAATGCTAATATCATATTAGATATTAGCATTTTTCTATTATATACTAAATTTTAAGGAGATTGGAATTATAAAGTACATATATATTTTAAACTAAAATTTGTGAACTTATGCTATAAAATTATATAATGACAATATTATTAAAATAATATAGATAAAGTATTTATTATTTTATCTTAATATGAGATTAAAATTATCTTATAAAGTTTGTAAATGTTTTACATTGAGCTTAAAGTGATTGAAATTGAGCTTTTCACTCTCTAAAACCTTCATTAAAATTTACCCACCATGATATATTATTTGTTTTTTATCACAATTAGTATCATATATAAAATTTATTTTAATTACATAAATTACAAGGAATATATTTAATAAGTAGATAAATAAACGCATTGAAGATATAATAGCAAAAAAAGACAGTGATAAAAGAGAATAGAGAATACAAATTCTGAGAAAAATTTATTCAAGAAATTAAATAAAGCGGATTACTTAGTTAAATTTAGGAGGATACGATGAAAAAATTTTTAAAAAAGATATTTGTATTAATGACAATATGCATTAGTATACCATCTAATAATTTTATATTTGCAGAAAGTGATGAAGAGTCATATTTAAAAGAAGATAAAGCGATAACTGAAAGTTTAGGAAGTAATATGATTTATGCACCTCACACAGGTAATGTAAATCTTGATTATCTATATCAAATGATACAACATCATAAAGGTGCTATTGATATGGCAAAAAATTTACTAAACAACGGAGGAGAAAATGAAGAGGTAGTTCAAATAGCTAAGGATATAATAAAAAATCAAACAATAAGTATAGCTAGTATGGAAAGCTTAATGAAAACTCTAATAGAGAATTTAACACAAGATAAAGTAAGGGAAGAAAAATATTTAAAAGATTATGAAAAAATTGTAAAAGAGATGATGTGTGGACTTGAAAATCTTAAGCCTACAGGAAATGTAGATAAAGACTTTTTACAATCAATGATAGTTCATCATCAGGGTGCGATAGATATGGTAAACTCAATAATTAAGTATACTGATAATGCTGAAATTAAAAAAATGGCAGAAGGAGAATTACAAAATCAACAACCTGAAATAGACAATATGAAAAAACTTTTTGACAGTATAAAATAAAAATAAGTAGCCAATAAATTATCATAAGATTATTGGCTATTTATTTTTATATACAATTACTATATGAAACTTTCTAATTATACAGTTATAAATATCGTAACCAATACTTATAATACCCTTCTAAATATAATTATATTTAGTATATCAAATAAATAAATGTTTATATATTATATTATAACTTAACGTTTAAAGGAAGGGGATAGTATGGCTTATAACTATGATAAATTTGATAAAAGTATTACCGAGTTTGTAAAAGAAAATAATATACAAAGTAGTACAGATTATTTATTAATAACTTCGCTTAAGGATAAATTTACCTATGTTTATGAGTATAAAAATGGATGGGAGTTAGAATACAAATGGAGTTCTACAGTTGGAAAATCGTCAACACCAACTATAAAAGGTGTATTTAGTGTAGGTATAAAGTACCCAGCTATAGGTGGAAATACAAGCTCTGTAAAATATGCAACAAATATAGTTGATGATTATTATTACCACTCTATAATATATGATGATAAAGGATTTAATATAAAAGATGATAGATTAGGAGTGGCAATAAGTCATGGATGTATAAGGCTTGCAACTAGTAGTGCAAAATGGATATATGATAATATTCCAGAAGGAACACCCATAATTATTAATTGATATATTTAATAAATTAAGTATATATTTGGATTAAGAATTAATTTTGTAAAATTATAAATTTATTGATACTAAATAAAGAAAATGGTAAAAGTAGGTGGAATTTTGAGGATATAAAAAGTTTTAGAGAAAAAATATATTAATATTTAGAATATAAAAATACAAATTATAGAATAAGGTTATATAAAATATAGATATAAACTCTTTAAATCATGTTGAAAATAATATTATAATAGATAATGGGGATAAAATAAAAATATATATGAGGTGAGTTTATGAAAAATAAATATTATTGTCCATATTGTAAAGGGGAATTAGATGTTTTAGATGGCTGAGGAACAATAAGTTATTATTGCATGGAGTGCAATATGTTAATTTCAAGAAAGAAAATATTAACTGAAGAAGATGTTAAAGAGACTATTGAAAAAACGTAAAATTTGACTAATAATGCAAGATGAAAAAATAAACATTTAATATTCTGAAAATTGTTGCATCAAAGTGAAATTATATATATAATATATATGTATCAAAATAGAACTTAAATCATTAAAGATAGAGGAGCGAAAGTTAATAGTAGTAGTAATGAGATAAGCACAGTGACTTACTATGAAAGGAGCAATCGCCGAAGGTTACAGCTGATGCTTTAAAGCTGTAATACTGGTGATGTATAAAATATATGCATCACTATCACAAATTATTTTGTGGTGAGCTATCATTTAAGTGTAGAGTATATTTGTATACAAATCCTTAAGTGTAAGCTTAAGGATTTTTTATTGAGGGGGAAATATATGTTTTCTAAAAAAATACCATTATTAGTATTGGCATCTATATTAAGTGGAAGTATGCTAGTTGGATGTAGTCAAACAGGAAATAATGTAGGGCAATCTGAAAATATAACTGCTAAGCAAATTCTACAAAATGAAGATGCTAGGATTGCTATAGCTATGGCTATAGATAAAGCTCAAATAACTGATGTTATTTTAAATAACGGATCATTACCAGCTAATGTATATGTTCCAGAAGGTTTGGCATTAGATGAAGATGGTAAGGACTATAGAGAAATAGCAGGGGAAATGGGATTTGGATTTGATCAAGAAAAAGCAGCAGAGCATTGGAAGAAAGCAAAAGACGAATTAGGATTTGATAATACAACATTAGAGTTTTTAACAACAGACTCAGATACAAGTAAACAAATAGGTGAATATATACAAAATCAATTAGAGCAAAACTTAGAAGGTCTAACTATAGAAATCAAGCAAGTTCCATTCAAACAAAAACAACAATTAGAATCACAAGGAGATTTTGAATTATTATACAGTTCATGGATAGCAGATTATCCAGACCCATTAACATTCTTAGAAACATTCACAACAACTGGCAAATTTGGATCAAATAGTGGATATAATAGTGCAGAATATAATAAATTAGTTGATGAAGCTAAAAACTCATTAACACTAGCGAATAGCTGGAAAAAATTTGCTGAAGCTGAAAAAGTTTTATTAAACGATGCATATATATCTCCAGTATATCAAAGTAGCTCTGCATACTTAGAAAAATCTACAGTTAAGGACATAGTTAAATCTGCATATGGAGCTAGAAATACTTATAAATGGGCTTATGTAGAAGGTAAAGATAGCTTCAATATAACGAGTAGTGCAGATTTACCATCATTAGATGCAAGTAAAACTACAGATTTTTATTCTTTTGATGTTTTAAATAATATTATGGAAGGTTTAACAAGAGTAGATTTAGACGGTAAAGTAGTAGAAGGTATGGCAACTAAATGGGAAACAAGTGAAGATAAAAAAACTTGGACTTTCACTATAAATGATAAAGCATACTGGAGTAATGGTGATAAGGTTACAGCTCATGACTTTGAATATGCATGGAAGAGAACTTTAAATCCAGAGACAGGAAGTCAATATGGATTTATATTCTATGATTTAGTTGGTGCAGAAGATTATAGTTTAGGTAAATGTAGTGCTGATGACGTAGGTGTTAAGGCACTTGATGATAATACATTACAAGTTACTTTAGTAAGACCTGTTAACTATTTTTATAGGCTTGTAGGATTCCCTGTATTCTTCCCACAAAATCAAAAATTTGTTGAAGAAAAAGGGGATAAATATGGAACTACTAAAGACGATATATTATCTAATGGACCATTTGAATTAACTAGATGGAAATTAGAAGACCAATATACAATGAGTAAAAATGAAAAGTATTGGGATAAAGATGTAGTAAAATTACAAACTATAAATACTAAGATAGTAAAAGACTCTTCAACTGGAATAAATCTTTATGAAGCTGGAGAAGTTGATTCTATAGATTTGGCTGCAGAACATGTTGATAAATTCAAAGATAGCCCAGAATTTAAATCAACTAAAAATGCAACTACATTCTTCATATTGATAAATGCTGGAGAAGAATAAATTTTAATATAAAAAAATAAAAGGAATTATCTTAAACTATTTTAAGGTAATTCCTTTTTACTTGCGTAGATTAAATAGTTTAAAAAAACTTAATATGATATAATTTATATAGTCACAATAGGGGGGATATTATGAAATATATTTTTAAGCTTATAGAGTATATAAATGAAACAAATATATTAAGTTTGGCTACATTAATACTTACAATTGGCTACTTAAGGTATTTATACAATAAAAAAGAAGAAGTTGAAGAATATTTAGGATTTAAATTAGTCGGGTTTTATATTTTAGGATTATTTACATTTAGTTTTAATTTTAAGTATATTAAATTTGTACTACCAATAGGATTTATTATTATATATCTACCATTTATGAAAAATAAAGAACGAAAAAATAATATAATAAAAAAGAAAGCAACAGTATTTGGATTTATTATACTTTGCTTAGGGGGAATAAACTCAATTATATACAACAAAGTAGAGTATAGAGATAGAATAATACCTATGGAAAGTATAGCAATTAATTCTTTAAAAGATAATTATGAAATATTAAAAAAAGAGTTAGATATAGATAATCAAGCATTTATAGAAAAGTTTGAGTTAGATTACAACAAAAATGAAATAAAGATGCTAAGTTATACTGTAAAAGATATAAATAATAATAAATATTATTATATATCAAATAATACGAAATCATATAATGTTTATATAAGTAAAATCTATGATTATAATGAAGAAGATATGCTTGTATTTAATCCAATGGAATATAATATTGATATAGAAAAATTTTTAGATATAATAAATAATGTTAAATTTAAAGAAAATAAAGATGCAGATTATTATATTATATTATACAGAAATGATTTAATGTTTTATGAGGAAATTGGCAATTTATATACTATAGATTTTAATGATTACTCAACTAAAAAATTAAAGTCTGAATATCCAATATATGATGCTGCTCAGTTTAGTCATATGCCTATGAAAAGGACTGGTAAAGGTTCATGGGAAAGTATGGAGTCATACACATATTTAATGGATTATAAGGTATATGAAAATAATGAATAGAATAAAAAGGGAGCAAAATTTTGCTCCTTTTTTACTTTATGAAAATAAATCTATTATATCTTTATCGGATAAACTCTTAAGAAGTCCACTATTAGATAAATCATCATTTATAAAATCTTTTATAAGCTTATCTTTATTTTCTTGAAGTTTAATTATATTTTCTTCAATAGTTCCCTTTGCGATAAGTTTAATAACATGAACCACATTTTTTTGACCAAATCTATGAGCTCTATCGCTAGCTTGATTTTCAACAGCTGGATTCCACCAAGGATCAAAGTGAATTACAACATCAGCACTAGTTAAGTTAAGACCACTTCCACCAGCCTTTAAAGATATTAAAAATACTTTAACATCTTCGCCTTCATTAAATTTATTAACAAGATTTAATCTTTCTAAAGCATTAGTTTGTCCATCTATATAATAATAATCTATATTATTTTTAGAAAGTTCTTTACCAATATTTTTTAAAACAGAAGTAAACTGAGAGAATAAAAGTATTTTATGATTATCCTCTATATAATCTTTTAATATTTCAAGAGTAGCTTCGGTTTTTGAGCTTTTTTTATTATAACCTTCTATTAAAACACTAGGATCTAAACATAATTGTCTAAGTTTTGTTAAATAAGAAAACATAGTTATCTTATCTGTTTTGATATCTTTATTATTTATTTTTTCTTTAATTTCTTCCACATAAGCACTATATACTTTTCGTTGATCTTTATTAAGCTCAACGAAAAACTTATTCTCTATTTTATCAGGAAGTTCAGTCATAACTTGAGATTTAGTTCTTCTAAGTATAAATGGTTTTATAAGTTTTCTAAGATTATTAGCATTATATTCATCATATATAAACAAATCTTGGAACTTATTTCTGCTATATAAATATCCAGGCATAACAAAATCAAATATAGACCAAAGCTCAAGTAAGTTATTTTCAATAGGTGTACCAGTAAGTGCAAATCTAACTTTAGAGTTTATACTTTTTACAGCATTTGTACTTAAAGATATAGGATTTTTTATATTTTGTGCCTCATCTATTATAAAGTAATCAAATACTTTAGTTTCATAAAAATCTAAATCATTTCTAAGGGTAGCATAAGTAGTTATAACTACATCATATTCATCAATAGTATTTAATAATTTTTCCCTTTCTTTTTTATTACCATGAATTAAAAGTACTTTAATATCTGGTGCAAAGTTTTCAAATTCGCTTTTCCAGTTATATATTAAAGAAGTTGGAGTAACTATTAAACTTTTAGTATTTTTAACATTTTCTTTTTTATAAAGTAAGAATGATATAGTCTGAAGGGTTTTACCAAGACCCATTTCATCAGCAAGTATTCCACCAAATTTATAGTGGTCTAAAGTTTTAAAGTAATTAAGACCTGCTACTTGGTAATCACGAAGATTAGCTTTTAAATTTTTAGGGATACTTAAATCTAAGTTTTCTATATTATCAAAGTCATCACAAATACGATTAACAAATTGCTTACCTTCTATAAAATTTAAATTTTTACTTTTAAACATATCATTAATATATAAGGCCTTACTAAAATGAACTTTAGAGTCATCAAAGCTTGATACATTTAAGTTTTCAACAAGCTCAAATAAATCCTTAGTTTCACTATCTTCTAAATCTAAGAAACTTCCATTTTTTAATTTGTAAAATTTCTTTTTTTCTTTAAAGGCAAGGAACATATCTTTATATTCATTTTGATTTATATCGTCAATATTAAATGAAAAATTCAAATAACCATCTAAGCTATCTCTTATAGATGCATGAATAGAAGTTGATTTTATAATTTTTCTATTTTTAAATTTATCAGAATAATAGACATCACCTAAACTTTTAAGGTTCATTATCTCTATATCTAAAAAGTTAAATAATTCTTCATCACTTCCATTAAATACATAGTATGAATCATTATTTATAAAGTTAAGAGATAAAAGTTTATCTTTAAATATTTTTTCTTTTTCTAAATTTCTAACAACATATTTTGTTTTATTTTCATCATCATACTCAAATTTAAGTTCGCATATGACATTACTATTTTTCAAGTCAAAGTAAAATTTAGTATTAAAATCATTTACTATATTATCTTTTATTTCATTATCAATATTTATATTTTTAGAAAAACTTTTAACTTTAGGAACTAAATTAGTTAAAAGAGGATCTATTTCCTCTTTGGTAAATTCTATATTATTGTGATCTTTTAATATAGAATAAAGTGTTTTATAATTTCTAGCATCTTCATTAGATAATAAATATATATTCTCATCATACAAAACAACATCCCCTTTATGAGTAAGGGGCATAGGTAAATTATTATTGCATTTTAATTCTATATTTTCATCACATTTTTCTAAATCTAGATTTATAGGTAATTTTTCATTTACAACTTTAGGAAGGTAAAATTCCTTATTATAAGTAAGTGTAAATTCTTTATCTCCCAAGGTTTTTAAAAATCTTTTTAATCCACTACTTCCAACATCTAAAAATTTAGCGTTAAAACTATTTAAAGCCATAGTATTTTTACGTCCAAAGTCTTCTATTATATCAACTAACTCTTCATCTACACCTTCAAAGTAATGAATATTAGGATTGTATATGAAGTTTTTTCCATATTCTAATAAATCATTATTAATTCGAGCAAATGAAAAGTCCTTTAAACTTTTAAGGACATACATTTTATCGGTTCCTATTTTAAAATCTGCAAATACACCATTATCACTTATATCTATATTTACCTCTAAATTAACCTTTTCTTTTTTATCATTATTAAAATAAGATAGAAGTTTTTTATTAGGTGTAGTAGGCGTATTATAAACATTTGAATTATTATTTTTATTTAATACATTATTTACTACTTTTAAAGAAGCTTCCTTTTTTAGTTGTCTAATTCCAGTTATACTAGTTGCAGCAATATGTTTACAAATAAATATATTGCTTTGATTATGTCTTGAAAGATAGTCCTCACAAGTACAACTACAACCAAGTATTTTATTATTTATTGTATCTATAGAAATTGATGTGGTATAAACATCATTAAAAAACTCAGATTCAGCTATTGCATCAAAAGTAACTATACCATCATTTATATTTACTGTTATATGGTCTACTAGTTTTCTATTAAAATACTTAATCCCTCTATTCCATCTAGAGGGTACAGTATTATTCATAACTAAATTTTGTATATTATTAAAGTTCAAAATATCACCTTACTCTCTGTTGTATATAAAATATTATAGTCTAAAATTAACACAATGACACAAAAATATTATAATTTTGATTTACATTTAATTTATAGTGATAAATTTTATTATAAAATAAACTATATAAAGGTACATATATATTATAAATTCAATAAAAAATATACTTACTAATATAAAAAGTCTTATAAAGTTTATTATCACAAATTATTATTTAGGTTTAATAGAATCTTATAAAAATATCTTAAATCTTTTGTACTAATTATCTTATGATACATATTGAAATTGCTATATAAACTTTTTATTATCAAAATTTAGCTTGCTAGAATCTAATATTTCTAGTAAATATATTTAATTAGCACAACGAGTTAATTTAAATATATTTTCTCATAAAGTAATTGTAATTGGGAAACCTTATATTATAAGGAGAAATGTCATATGAAAAATATAATATTAACTTTACTATCTATACCAAAAGTAGGAAAGAAAAGTGTTGGTTATTTTATAAAATACATGCAAGAAATTCCTAAAAATGAAAATGATATAATAGATATATTTATAGATATTAAAAATGATAATAAGAGAATAAAAGTACCGACTTTAGAAGAAGTTAAATTAGCTTATGAAAGGGCTGAAAAAATAGTAAGTTTATCAAAGAAACAAAACATTGAAACTATAGATATATTACATAAAGATTTCCCTAAAAAATTAAAACTTATAGAAAATGCTCCTCAAGTATTATTTTATAAAGGAAACTATAATGCAATAATAAATGAAAATACTTTAGCTATAATAGGGAGTCGAGAAGCTAGTAAAGAAGGTCAAAAAAATGCATATGAAATGGCATACTTATTTGCAAAAGAAAATTATTCAATAATAAGTGGTTTAGCTATGGGTTGTGACACTTATGCTCATAAGGGATGCCTAGATGCTAATGGTATGACAGTAGGGGTATTATCTAGTGGATTAGATACAATGTATCCAATTCAAAATAGAGAATTAGCAGAAAGAATAATAGAAAATAACGGTTGTTTGTTAAGTGAATACCCAATAGGATTTACTTCATTTAAAAATAATTTTATAGAAAGAGATAGAATAGAAAGTGGTCTTAGTTTGGGAACTATAGTAATAGAGGCAAATATTAAATCTGGTACTATGCATACTGCAAACTTTACATTAGAACAAGAAAGAGTGTTAGCTTGTTTTAATATTGATAAAAGTGGTAATAAATTTCTTTTAGAAAATGATAAGGCTATATCTATAAATGGTAAAGAAGATATGCCTAAAATAAAATATCAACTAGAAAAAGTTAAAGATAGATTAGAAAATAAAAAAGGAGATATTTAAAAAAATTAAATATCTCCTTTTTTATTGACAAATATAATTAAATATCTATAGACAAATAGATTTTTACAATAGACTATCATTTTTAATATAAGATTTAGATATCTTAAATATAGATAGATTAGCTTTTATATTAGTATAAGGACATAGACCTACACTTGAATTTGAATTATTAGTTAAGGAAAAATTTAAATGTGAATCATAAACAGATACAATTGCATCTCCGCAAAGTTGTTCTTTTTTAGTAGTACAACTTTCTATATTATGTCCTTTACAAGATTTAATAGAAAGGGATACATAATCACTATCATTACAAGTATGTATATTAGCCCACCATCTTATATAGTAAATACCATTAGAATTTATAGTAAAATGACCCGTACTGTAGTTATAAGTTATACTTGGATCAGTATCTATTATACATTTATTAAATATAATAGGTTGGTCTTTATCTATTATATTATTTAAAGTACTTTGCATTTGTAAACACATTTATTTACCTCCGAAATATATTAGTTATATTTTTACAATAAACTTACTAACTACTTATAGATATTTTACAAAATGAAGTTTTATGATAAAATTACTGTAAATATATAATAATAAATATGAATGTGGATACCTAATTCTAGTAATACATATAGGATTAGACAAAAATATTTAAAACTAATAATGTTTTATTTATTACAGCTATTTTTATATTTAGTTCTTTATGTAATGGGAATTCATAAGATATTATAAGTTTTCCGAAATAAATATTGATAATAGATTATATCAGTCTAATCTAAGTAGAATATTTAAAAAGCAAAGGTTAAAAATTACCAGAAAGTTATGAGTTAGGAAAATAGTTTTAACTAACCAACAGATTAATATATAATTCTAAAGGAGATAAATATGGACAGATTAATAACTAAAGAAAAAGTTTTTGTACAAACTAACCAATTAGCAGAAATACTTATAAACAGCAATGGGTATGAAGATTTTCATAATAATATAGTAAAAAATAATATAGTATGTGAAGAAAGTAAAAATTATGAAATAGCAGGGGCTGGGTTTATAGATTTTAACCAACATCTATATGAAGATATAAACCATATGAACTCGATAAGTGGTGGATTATATTTAGATATGACTTTAGTCATGTTTAAAATATATATATGGGGATCAAAAGGTGAAGGTTTTGAAATATTTAGACATGTTTTAAGAGGCGAAGAAATAGCTAATTTAAAATCTATAGATGATATAAAAGATTACATATACAAAGGATTATCTGAATTAGAAGATGGAATAGTTAACACATATAATAAAGAAACAAAAGAAGCCTTTGAAGACTTTGGTAAAGGAATAGAAACTAGACAATTACCTCTTCCAAATATACTTAAATATATAAACTTAGAAAATAATATAAATGATTTTAGATAAATTAAAAGTCAAAGTTAAAAAGCTATCTTAAGTTATAAACATTATAACTTAAGGTAGCTATGTTTATGTGCGTGGTTTTAAAATTAATATTATTTTCTAAGATATAATTAAAGAATAGTATAGAAAAATACTGATATATGTTTATAAAAATAAATAACTTATTTTATAATTAACATATATTTAAATGAATAAAAATTAAAATATAGTTGCAATAGCAATTAATTGTGATATACTATAATAGTTGCGCAAACAACTAATAGAAAGTGGGATTTAATATGAATGCAGAAAAATGTAAAGGAAATAAACATATAGGTAAATACATATCTCAGCTTTATAGAAAGGGAAGTGTATTTATAAATAAAGAAGTTTCTGAGTATGGAATAGGGTCAGGACAATTTATGTTCTTACTTGAGTTATATATAAATGATGGAAAAAATCAAGAAGAAATAGCTGAAACTTTAAAAATAGATAAGGGAACAACAGCAAGAGCTTTAAAAAAATTAGAAGAACAAGGATTTGTAACAAGAATAAAAGATGAAAATGATAAAAGGTCTAATAAGATATATCTAAATGATAAGGCAAAAGATGTTAGAGAAGGTGTATTAGATGTTTTAAATGATTGGAATAAAGAAATAACTAAGAGTTTAACAGAAGAAGAAGAAGAAATGCTTAAAAGTTTGCTTGAAAAAGTATGTAAGAATATAAATGTATAGGAGGTAGACAATGAATAATAGTCAACAAGTTTTAGGAACAGAGTCGATTGGTAAATTACTACTAAAATATTCAGTACCAGCAATAATTGGTATGATGGTAAATGCACTTTATAATGTTGTAGATAGAATGTTTATCGGAAATATACCAGGAGTTGGACCACTAGCAATTACAGGTCTTGGTGTAACAATGCCTATAATGACAATAATATTAGCATTTGGTATGTTAATAGGTGTAGGTTCTGCAACTAATATATCTATAAAATTAGGTCAAAAAAGAAAAGAAGAAGCTGAAAGTATAATAGGAAATGCGATTTCTTTATCCGTAATAATAGGTATTTTAATAACAGTAATAGGAATATTATTTTCAAATAGCATATTAAAAGTTTTTGGAGCAAGTGATGCAACATTGGTTTATGCAAAAGCATATATAAGTATTATATTATTTGGATCAGTATTTAATATATTAGGTATGATGTTTAATAATATAATAAGAGGAGATGGAAATCCAAAGTTATCAGCTATAATAATGACTGTAGGATGTGCTACTAATATAGTATTAGATGCACTTTTCATATTTGGATTTAATATGGGGATACAAGGTGCTGCTTTTGCAACTGTTATATCTCAAGCAGTAACGGCTTTATGGGGAATTAGCTATTATTTAAGAGGAAAATCTAATCTTAAGTTTAGAAAATCAAGTTTAAAATTAAATAAAAATATCATAAAAGCTATATGTGCTATAGGCTCAGCACCATTTGCAATGCAAATAGCTGCAAGCATGATTCAAGTATTAAATAATCAAGCATTAAGCACTTATGGTGGGGATTTATCTATAGGGGCTATGGCTACGATAAGTTCTATAGCAATGATATTTTTAATGCCATCATTTGGATTAGTTCAAGGAATGCAACCTATAGTAGGGTTTAACTATGGTGCTAAAAATTATGATAGAGCTAAAAAGACATTTATAATATCTGTATTAGCATCTACATCATTCTTTGTTGTAGGGGCATTAGTAATACAAATTGCACCACAAGTTTTAGTTGGTATGTTTAATAAAGATGCAGAGCTTATGAATATAACTATAAATGGTTTAAGAAAATATACTTTAGCGCTTCCTATGATAGGTATATCTATAGTAGGTACTAACTATATTCAATCAACTGGAAGGGCAAAAATGGCAATGGTATTAAGTTTATTAAGACAGGTTATAATACTAATTCCTATGATATTAATACTACCTAAATTCCTTGGTTTAGATGGAGTTTGGTTTGCACAACCAACTGCAGATGCAATATCATCAATTTTAACAGCTATAGTAATATTTAAAGAATTTAGAAGTTATGAAAAAACAGAAGATAAATTAGAAGAAATTAATGCTATATAATATAAAAAAGCTAACTTACATATTTTTAAGTTAGCTTTTTTGTTGTTAAGAAAGTATATTAATTCAATTATTGCCTATAATCACTATAAATAAGTAGTGCTAATTTAAGAATGTAAAAATATATATTGAATAATAAAAAACATTTAGTATACTGTTAATATAAATATACGATAACATAGGATGTGAGTAAGATGGGGGGTACATATTTGATACTATATGAAAAAAAAGAAAAAGAATCGAGAAAAGAATATGCCTATAGGATATTAAAAGAAAATATAATGTCATTAGAATTAAAGCCAGGTGAATTATTAAGTGAAGTAGAATTATCTGAAAAATTAAATATATCAAGAACACCAATTAGAGAAGTTTTAATGAGATTAAAAAATGAACACCTAATAGAGGTAAAACCACAATCGGGAACTTATGTATCTTTAATAGACCTAGATTTAATTGAAGAAGCAATTTTTATGAGATTTGCATTAGAAGAAAAAGTTTTAAAAGAAGCGTGTAACTATTTCCCCGAAGATAAAATAATAGAACTTGAAAAAAATCTATTTGCTCAAAATATAATTGCTAGTATGGATGGTGGAGAACATGAATTTCATAAGCTAGATACTAGTTTCCATGAAACGTTATTCTTAGGCGTAAAAAAGAAAGCTATATGGGAAAGTATTTTAAAAATAAGCACTCATTATAATAGGATGAGATTATTATCTCAAAAGAAAGACTCAAAAGAATTAGTAGTTAAACAACATGAAGAAATTTTAAATATAATAAAAAATAAGGAAAAAGATAAAGTAGAGAATGTAATAAATTATCATATGAGAGATTCTAGAAAAAGTTGGGAATACTTAACTAAATTAGATGAAGAGAATTCTAAGTATTTTAAAAGAAATGAAGAAAAATAAAGATGTATAAAATAAAAATCACTAAAATCAATCTTATATTATTGAATTTAGTGATTTTTATTTTTTATATAAAAACATATGAATAAATTATAAAAGTGAACTTGTATACAATATAGTTTTAAGGAACATTAAATATATGTTGTATACAAGGTGTTTAAATATAGATTTAATATGAAATTAAAAAAAGTATGTTGAAAATGTTATCTTATTATGATAATATACAAATTAATAAGAAAATTGTTAAAAATAAAATTATTAGTATACAAATAAAGGGAGTAATAAAGGATGACTTGTATACCAATTCTTACTTTATTAGGAGGAAATAATCAAGAAATGATATTAAAAAAATTAAAGGAAGAAGGAATAGTAGCCGTAATAAGAGCTAATAGTCATGAAGAAGCATTAGGTTATATAAAAGCATGTATTTCAGGTGGGATAAAAGCTGTAGAGCTTACATATACAATACCAAATGTAGTAGAGCTTATAAAGTATGTATCAGAAAATTACCCAGAAGCACTAGTTGGAGTTGGTAGTGTTTTAAATAAAAAAATGGCTAAAGATGCAATAGAGGCAGGAACTTTATATGTAGTAAGTCCAGGGTTTTCTGATGAAGTAAATGATGTATGTAAGGAATTAAATATATTATATTTACCAGGTTGTATGACTGTTACAGAAATAATGAATGCATTATCAAAGGGAAATCCTATGGTAAAGTTATTCCCAGGTGAAGTGTTTGGGGCAAAATATATAAAAGCAGTAAAAGCACCTATACCAAATGTAGAAATAATGCCTACAGGTGGAGTTAATATTGATAACATAGATGAATGGTTTAAAATGGGCGTTTCATGTGTAGGGGTTGGAAGCTCATTATTAGGGTCAAGGGATGTAAAAGAAATAGAAAACTTAGCTAAGGAGTTTGTAAGTAAAATTGAAAAGATTAGAAATTAATTCAAGTAATAAAATATTAGGATTTGGTGAAATAATGCTAAGATTAACTCCTACTAATTTTAATAAAATAATACAATCAAATAGTTTTGATGCAACTTATGCTGGTGGAGAGGCAAATGTTATCTGTAGCTTAAGTTCATTTAATCATGATACTAAAATAGTTACCAAATTACCAGAAAATTCTTTAGGAGAAAAAGTTATAAGAGATATGAGAGCTTTTGGAGTAGATACTAAAGATATAGTAAAAGGTGAAGGTAGATTAGGTATATATTTTTTAGAAACAGGTCATGGTGCTAGAAACTCAGAAGTTATATATGATAGAAAATATTCAGCAATATCAATGGCAAGTAAAGATGAATTTGATATAGATAAAATACTTAATGATGTAAAATTAGTTCATATATCTGGAATAACTCCAGCACTTAGTAAAAACTTATATGAATTTAGTTTAGAGCTTGTAAAAGAAGCTAAAAAGAGAAATATAATTGTTTCTTATGATTCTAACTATAGAGCAAAACTTTGGAGCTTAGATGAAGCTAGTAAGTTTATGAAAGAAGTTTTACCATTTGTTGATATAGCATTTTTAGGAATATTAGATTTTAAAAATATATTAAAGTATGATGTAAATATGGAAAATGATATAGAATCAGAACTTGAAAGATTATATAAAGAATTATGTAAAAATTACTCAAATTTAAAATATATGGCATCTACAAAACGAACTGTTAATTCTGCTAATAATAATTCATTACAAGGATTTTTATTTAATGGGGAAAAGTTAGAAAAGTCCAAAGTATATACATTTGACATATTAGACCGAGTAGGTGGAGGAGATTCCTTTACAGCAGGTGTATTACACGGTCTTATATCAGATATGAAATGTAGTGATGCTATAGAATTTGCAACTTGTGCAAGTGTATTAAAACATAGCATCATAGGGGATATAAATATGGTTGATGAAAAAGATGTAACTACTCTTATGAAAAATGGAGTAGGAAATATAAATAGATAATCAAAGGAGTAAAAAATGAGTAAAGAGTTAAAAAATTTAAATTTAGATTGTTTAAATGAGGAACAAAGAAAAATATATGACAAAGTTACAAATAGTCCAGTAAAAATAATGCAAGTTGGAGAAGGAAACTTCTTAATGTCATTCTTTGATTGGATGGTATATCAAGCTATAAAAGCAGGAAAATATGATGGTTCAATAGCTTTAACTTGTCCTTTAGATTATGACAAAAAAATAGATTTATTAAAAGAACAAGATATGCTATATACAGTAATTCAAAGAGGATTTAAGGGAGATACTGAAGTTTATGAAAAAGATATAGTATCAGTATTTTCAAAAGTATTTAACTACAATAAAGAATGGGATGCTTTTATGAATATAGCTGAGCAAGAAAGCTTAGAAGTTGTAATATCTAACACAACTGAAGCAGGTTTAGCATATAAAGAAGTTAAATTAGAAGAGGTTTCAACTGAAGGATTATACCCTGCAAAATTAACAGCATTCTTGATGCACAGATTTAATGTCCTTGGAAATATATCTAAAAAACTACTTATATTTCCTTGTGAGTTAGTTGCTGAAAATGGAAAAGTATTAAAAGGGTTTGTTGAAAAACACTCAAATGACTTTGGTGCATCTGAAGAATTTAAAACTTGGGTAAATGAAAATTGTGTATTCTTAAACAACTTAGTTGATAGAATAGTACCAGGATTCCCATCAGCAAATGCAGATGAATACTTTGAAAACTTAGGATATAAAGATGGAGCACTTTCTATGTGTGAACCATATTTCTTATGGGCAATAGAGGGAGATAAAGAATTAGATAATATATTACCTCTTAATGCATCAGGACTTAATGTTCAGTGGTTAGAATCACTTTCTGATACTCAATTATTAAAGGTTAGAATATTAAATGGTTCTCATACATTAATAACTCCTTTAAGTATATTAAAAGGATTTAAGCAAGTTGATGAAGTTGTTGAAAATGATGAAATGAAGGCATTTTTAAATGAAACTTTAGAAAATGAAATACTACCTTCAATAAAAAATAAAACAGGAAATAAAGAAGAATTTGCAAGCACAGTACTATCTAGATTTAGAAATCCACATATAATGCATAAATTAGAATCTATATCTATGAACTCAGTTTCTAAGTTTGCAAATAGATTATGGCCAACAGTTAAAACTTACATAGAAGATAACAATAAAGCACCTAAAAATATAATGGTAGGTTTAGCAGGTCTTATAAGATTTTATCAAATTGAAAAAACTGAAAATGGATATGTAGGAAAAGACTTTAAAGGATTTGAATACAAGGTATTTGATACTCCAGAAGTATTAGAATTTATGTATAACGTAAATAAGAAATACGAAGTTAAAAACGAAGAGTATGTGAGAGAAATTTTATCAGAAACAAAGCTTTGGGGAGAAGATCTATCAGTATATACTGGCATGGTAGATGAGGTATGTCAAAACTTAAAGAATATGGGGAATATAGTATGTGTGAATTTATAAAAATAAATGTTAAAGATGATGTAGTAGTATTACTAGACGATAGTAAAATGGGAGATACAATAAAAGTTGATGATAAAGCAATTCAAATTTTACAAGATACTCCTAAAGGACATAAAATAGCTATTAAAAATATAGACAAAGATAATGATGTATTAAAGTACGGATACAGTATAGGTAAAGCTAAAGAAGATATAAAAGTAGGACAGTGGGTACATAGTCATAATATAAAAACAGGCTTAGATGGTATATTAGAATATAAATTTGAATCAAATAAGTTAGAAAATAATGTAAAAGAAAATGATATATATTTTAAAGGATATGTCCGTGAAAATGGAGATATCGGTATAAGAAATGAAATATGGATTATAAATACTGTAGGTTGTATAAATAAAACTTGTGCAATATTAGCAAGAGAAGGAAATAAGCTAATAAATGATAAAGTAGATGGTGTTCATCATTTTGAGCACCCTCATGGATGCTCTCAATTAGGTGATGATTTAGATAATACAAGAAAAATATTATCTGGATTAGTAAATCATCCTAATGCAGCGGGGGTTTTAGTTGTAGGATTAGGGTGTGAAAATAATACACTAGAAAGTTTTAAGGCTATACTTGAACCAATCAATAACAATAGAGTTAAATTCTTAAATATACAAGATGTTGAAAATGAAATAGAAGAAGGTAAAAAACTAATAAGCGAACTAGTAGAATATGCATCTAAGTTTGAAAGAGAAGATGTGCATATATCTAAATTAAAGATAGGTCTTAAATGTGGAGGGTCAGATGCATTCTCTGGAATAACGGCAAACCCACTTTTAGGAAGATTATCAGACGAGTTAGTTTCATTAGGTGGAACAAGTATACAAACTGAAGTTCCAGAAATGTTTGGTGCAGAAACAATATTATTTGAAAGATCTTTAACTGAAGAAGTATTTAATAATAGTGTTGATTTAATAAATGATTTCAAAAAATACTTTATAAGATATGACCAAGTTATATATGAAAATCCATCTCCAGGGAACAAAAAAGGTGGAATAACAACTTTAGAAGAAAAATCTTTAGGTTGTGTTCAAAAAGGTGGAAGTGCCATAGTTACAGATGTATTAAAGTATGGAGAAAAATCTACTAAAAATGGCCTTAACTTAATATCAGGTCCAGGAAATGACCAAATAGCAGTTACAGTACTTGCTGCATCAGGAGCTCATATGGTGTTATTTACAACTGGTAGAGGAACTCCGTTTGGAGGAGTAGTACCTACTTTAAAAATATCAACTAACTCTGATTTATATAACAATAAAAAACATTGGATAGACTTTAATGCAGGTCAAATATTAGAAAATAAAGATGCTAGAAAAGTTGATGAAGAGTTCTTTAACTTAATAGTAAATACTGCATCAGGTAATTACTTTGCTCACAATGAAGTAAACGGATACAAAGAAATAGCAATATTAAAAGATGGAGTTACATTATAGAGGGGGAATATAAAATGAAAAAGTTTATGTGTGAAGATTTTTTATTAAGTAATGAAACAGCAAAGGTTTTATACCATAATCATGCTAAAAATATGCCTATATTTGATTACCACTGCCACTTAATACCAAGTGAAATAGCAGAAGATAAAAAATATAACAATATAACAGAAATATGGTTATATGGAGACCACTATAAGTGGAGAGCTATGAGAAGTTTTGGTATAGATGAATACTATATAACAGGTGAAGCAACTGACTTTGAAAAATTTAAAGCATTTGCAAAAACTATGCCTTATTTAATAGGAAATCCAATATATCATTGGTCTCATTTAGAACTTAAAAGATACTTTGGAGTAGATGAAACTTTAAATGAAAATAATGCAGAAGAAATATGGAACAAATGTAATGAAGTAATACAAAAAACAGATTTCAGTGCAAGAGCTATTATAACAAAATCAAATGTTAAATACATCGCAACTACTGATGACCCAGCAGATAATTTAGAGCATCATATAAAAATAGCTAAAGATGAAAACTTTGACTGTGAAGTTAGACCTACTTTAAGACCTGATAAAGCTGTAAAAATAGGAAATGAAGGTTTTGCAGAATATATAAAAGTTTTAGGCCAAACAGAAAATACAACTATAACTAACTATAAAGAACTTATGGAAGTTTTAGAAAAAAGAGTAGAATTCTTTGTTGAAAATGGATGTACAATAACAGACCATGCTTTAGATAGAGTTTACTTCAAAAATACAAATGAAGAAGAAGTTAATGAAATATTTATAAAGGCTATAAATGGAGAAACATTAGCTCAAGATGAAATAGAAAAATATGCAACTTTAACAATGATGAACTTAGGTAGAATATATCACAAGCACAACATGGTTATGCAGTTACATATAGGAGCACTTAGAAATAATAATACTAGAATGTTTAAAAAGCTAGGTCCAGATGTTGGATTTGATAGTATAGATGATGGTGAAGTAGCTCAACCACTATCTAGGTTATTAGACACATTAGATGGAGAAGATAAACTTCCAAAAACTATATTATATTGTTTAAATCCAAAGGACAATGAAGTACTAGGAACTATGCTTGGAAACTTCCAAGGTGGAGGGATAGCTGGTAAAATCCAATTCGGTTCTGGATGGTGGTTTAACGATCAAAAAGATGGAATGGAAAGACAAATGATGGCTTTATCTCAATTAGGATTATTAAGTCAATTTGTTGGAATGCTAACAGATTCAAGAAGCTTCTTATCTTACACAAGACATGAATACTTTAGAAGAATATTATGTAACTACATAGGTGGTTTAGTAGAAAATGGAGAATACCCAGCAGATATGGATATACTAGGAGAAATAATAGAAAACATATGCTATAATAATGCTGTCAGATATTGTAAAGGTCAGTAAAAATATAATAAAAAATATAATAAAAAAATATTGATTATTATGGAAATAGTTGTTAAAATAAAAACATAACAAAAAGTACAATAAAAGTACAATAAACATGAGAGTAAAATAATAATATTTAGGTTATGTATATGTTAGGGGAAAAATAAATATATACATAATCTAAATATTGAAATATATTTATAAGTGTTAATAAATAGTGAATAACTATTTAGAAAATAAAAAGTATTATAATAAAAAATATACGTTAAGTGGATTCTAACTTGTATACTAGAATTCATTTATATGTTATATTGAAAGGGGATTTTTGATGAAGATAGGAAAACGTATAACTGCTTTAATGTTAATAGCAGCAATGTCATTAGTAGGTGTAGGTTGTAGCAGTGCTAATGGGGAAGGAAAATCTGCAAGAGTTATAAGAGTTGCTCATGGTCAAAATGAAGAGCATCCTCAACATAAAGCTTTACTTGAATTTGAAAAGTATGTTGAAGAAAAAACAAATAATGAACTTGACGTTCAAATATTTCCAAATGAGCTATTAGGAGCAACATCTCAAGCAGTGGAGTTATGTCAAACAGGAGCTATAGATTTAGTTGTTGCAGGTCTTGGAAACTTAGAAGCTTTTGAAGATTCATATACTGTTCTTAACCTACCGTACATAATGGATAGTAAAGAACATTATCATGAAGTGATGAATGATGAATCTATAATGGGACCTATATATGAATCAACTAGAGAAAGTGGATTTATAGGATTAACATGGTTTGATGCTGGTGTAAGAAATATATATACTACAAAAAAAGTAATAAATACACCAGATGATTTAAAGGGGCTAAAAATAAGAGTTCAAACAAGTCCAACAAATGTAAAAATGCTTCAAGCATTAGGTGCATCTGCAACACCAATGTCATTTGGTGAAGTTTATACAGGATTACAACAAAGTGTTATAGATGGAGCAGAAAATAATGAATTAGCACTTGTAAATAATAAACATGGTGAAGTTGCAAAGCACTACTCTTATAATATGCATGCAATGTTACCTGACTTATTAATAGTTAATGCAAGATTATTAGATGAGTTAACTAAAGAGCAATCTCAAGCAATAATAGATGGAGCAAAAATTGCAAATGAATTTGAAGTAGAAGCTTGGGATGCAGCAGCAACAGAAGCTAAGGAAAAGGCTGAAGAGATGGGAGTTCAATTTTATTATCCAGATATAAAGCCATTCCAAGAAAAAATGAAAGATTTACATAATGAATATACTCAAGATGCTAATATGAAGGCAATTTTCGATAAGATAAGAGCAAAAGGTGATGAAATATTAGCAAGAAATGAAAATAAAGAGAATTCTAAAGATAGCTCTGAAATAAAAGTTAATTAATTATAAAGGTAATAAAATATTATAAAAGGAGAATATAGATGGAAACTCTTAGAAAACGTTTAGATAAAGTGTTAGAATTTATATGCTGTACACTATTGGCATTAATGACTATATTGGTAACATGGCAAGTTGTATCAAGATATGTACTTAATAATCCAAGTACGGTAACGGAAGAATTAGTATTATTTTCTTTTGTATGGATGGGATTATTAGGTGGAGCATATTTATTTGGAAAGAACGAACATATGGCGATGACATTTTTATTTGATAAATTAAGTGAAAAAAATCAAATTAAAGTAAGAATATTTTTTGAATTAGTAATAATGGCATTTGCAGTATTCATATTAGTTTTCGGTGGATGGAATATGTCAAAATTATCAATGGGACAACTATCTTCATCTTTACAAATACCAATGGGATATATATACCTAGCATTACCTTTATCAGGTATTACAACAATGATATACAATGCTTTAAATATATCTGATATTATCAAGGAATTGTCTGGGGATAAAAATAAACAAGGGTCAAAAATAGTGTAATAATAAATTAGGGAATAATGGTTTATATTTTAAAGGAGGAAATTTAATGGAATTAGCATTACAAACAGGATTAACTTTATTAGCTGTATTTCCAATATTACTATTAATAGGGATACCAATAGCGGTTACAATAGGGATATCTTCAGTTTTAGCAATATTATCTGCATTACCATGGGAAAATGCAGTTTTTACAGCTGCACAACGTATATTTACAGGAATTAACTCATTCTCATTATTAGCAATACCATTTTTCATATTAGCTGGTATTATAATGAATAATGGTGGTATAGCAATAAAATTAGTAAACTTTGCAAATTTATTAGCTGGTAAATTACCAGGATCATTAGCTCATACAAATGTTATCGGAAATATGTTATTTGGTTCAATAAGTGGATCAGGAACAGCAGCAGCTGCTGCTATGGGTGGAATTATGACACCGCTACAAGAAGAAGCAGGTTATGATAAAGATTTTGCTGCTGCAGTAAATGTAGCGTCAGCACCTACTGGATTATTAATACCTCCAAGTAACTCGTTAATAATATATTCACTAGTTAGTGGTGGTACATCAGTAACAGCATTATTTATGGCAGGATATATACCAGGAATACTTTGGGGAATAGCTATTATGGCTGTTGCATTCTTTATAGCGAAGAAAAAAGGATATAAAACAGTAACTAAAGAAAAAATAACATTATCGCAAGCTTTAAAAGTAATTTTAGATGCAATACCAAGTTTATCGTTAATAGTAATAATAATAGGTGGTATAACAGGTGGTATATTTACAGCTACAGAAGGTGCGGCAATAGCAGTTGTATACTCTTTATTATTATCAATGTTATTATATAAATCTATAAAGATAAAAGATTTACCAAGAATATTATTAGAAGCAGTGAATATGACAGCTATGATAGTATTCTTAATAGGGGCATCATCTATAATGTCTTGGGTATTAGCATTTACTAATGTTCCAACATATATAACTAACTTAATATTAGGTATATCTAATAATCCAATAGTTATATTATTGATAATGAATGTATTATTACTAATAGTAGGTACATTTATGGATGCAACTCCAGCTATATTAATATTTACTCCAATATTCTTACCAATAGCTCAAAGTTTAGGTATGGACTCAATACAATTTGGTATAATGCTAGTATTTAACTTATGTATAGGTACAATAACACCTCCAGTTGGAAATACACTGTTTGTAGGTTGTAGAGTAGCTAAAACTAAGGTAGAAGGTGTTATAAAGAAGATATTACCATTCTATATAGCAATATTCGTAGTTCTTATGTTAGTTACATTTATACCTCAATTAAGTTTATTTATTCCAAAACTTATGGGAGTTGCATAATATAAACTTATTAAAATAGACTCTAATGATAGAGTCTATCAGAGCGTAGACAAAGTCTACGCTCTTTTATTTTTGTCAATACTCTTTATGAGGTGATAAATATGTTAACTATAAGAAAAGAAAATTTTAGAGATGATGAAATAAATGTTATATTAGATGGATTGGTTCCTGAAAACCATTTAGTAAGAAAAATAGAAAATGCAATAGATTTTAGTTTTATTTATGATAAAGTAAAAGATTTATACTCTCCGTTAGGAGCTCCAAGTATAGATCCTGTTGTTTTAATAAAAATAGTTTTAATTCAATATTTATTTGGCATACCTTCAATGAGNAGTAAACAACATACAACAGCGATAGCTATAGATGCTGGATATATAACTCCTTATATTTGTAAAACTATTTTAGATGATGGTATAATTCCTGCTATTCCATATAAAAGACCTATGACTAAAAAAGGATTTTTTAAGAAATATGAATATGTATATGATGAGTATTATGACTGTTATATTTGTCCTAATAATAAAATTTTAAAATATTCAACTACCAATAGAGATGGGTATAGAGAGTATAAATCTAATCCAAGTGATTGCAAATCTTGTGAACACTTAAATATTTGCACTAATAGTAAAAATAAACAAAAGTTAGTTACAAGGCATATATGGCAAAATTATTTAGAAGAAGCTGATCATCTTAGACATAAGCCATATGTAAAAAAAGTTTACAGTAAACGTAAAGAAACAATTGAACGAGTTTTTGCAGATGCAAAAGAGAAACATGGTATGAGATATACAAAATTAAGAGGCTTGTCGAAAATTGAGATGGAGGTGAGTCTTATTTTCTCATGCATGAATCTAAAAAAATTAGCTAATTGGATGTGGAAAGATACATCCAATAATCTAAGGCTCACGCCTATTTTTAGTATATTATCACTAAAAATCTTTATAAAAAAGAAAATAGCCATTTTATATAAGTTAAAAATGGCTATTTTGTCTACAATCTGATAGACTCTAATGATAGAGTCTATTTTTTATGTACAAGAAAATTATTATATGAAATTTTTTGTGGGTAACCTATAAATATAAATAATATCAATAACCTTAGAGACGTAAAAAATTATATTTTGAAATGCTTCGCCCATGCAGTGGCTCAAGCAACGGATATGAGCGAAGCGAATTTTTTATTAAATATTAAAGGTATATAGTAATTAATTTAACTTATTAATATATTTTATGTATACAAGAAACAAAAACTTTTTCAAAAATAAAAAGGAAAATGATTTCGAAATAAATTTATATACTTATTTCATTAAAATTTTGATACGAATAAAACTTTAATAAACTAAAATTAAAAAAAAGTTAGTTTATATACTGTATGACTTCATCCAAAAAGTTGCTAATATATGTAAAATTGACAATAATATATTAGGAACATAAAAAGAATGGAGGATATTGAGATGAAGTTAGAAGGAAAGGTTACAGAGAGAAGATTAAAGCAAGTTAATCCAGAAATATTAACAAGTATATTATTAGTAAGTGCTACAATATTAGCTTTAATAATGTCAAATACAGGTTTAAGAGAAGAATATCATTATGTATTTAATGATATTAAAATATTTGGTGAATTTAATTTACATCTACTAATAAATGATTTTTTAATGGCAATATTTTTCTTAGTAGTAGGGTGTGAGATAAAATATGAAATATTACATGGTCATTTATCGAGTGTAAAAAAAGCTGCATTTCCAGTTATAGCAGCATGTGGTGGAGTAGCATTACCAGCAATCATATTTCTAATGTCAAATTATAATACAAGATTTTCTAATGGTATAGGAATACCAATATCTACTGATATAGCTTTTGCAGTAGGAGTATTTATGGTATTAAAAAATAAATTAGATCCTAGTTTAAAAGTATTTTTACTATCTCTTGCAGTGGTTGATGATTTAATATCCATATTAGTTATAGGTATAGCATATTCTTCAGATATAAATTTAGTAGGAATAATAGGTGCTATAGGTGTAATGTGTATCTTGATTTATATGAACAAAATATTAAAAGTAAAAAAAGCAATGCCATATATGGTTGTAGGAATAGCACTTTGGTTTTTTGTTTATATAAGCAAGATACACTCAACAATAAGTGGTGTATTATTAGCAATGTGTTTACCAGCAAATAGTGATAATAGTGATAAAAGTGTATTAGAGAATGTAAATGACAATTTATCACCATTATGCAATTATTTAATACTTCCGTTATTTGCATTTTCAAATACTGGAATAAATTTATCAGCAAACGTAAATTACTCGGAACTTAAAACACTTATAAAAGGTATAATGGGTGGTCTTATAATAGGAAAACCACTTGGAATAATGCTGTTTAGTTATATAGGAGTAAAATTACACTTAATAGAAAAACCCAAAGATACTACATGGTCATCTCTTCTTCAAGTTGCAATACTTGCAGGTATAGGATTTACAATGTCTATATTTGTTACAGAAATAGCATTTTCAGGGAATCAAGATATAATAGATGCAAGTAAGATATGCATATTAGTATCAGGAGTTTTATCATCAACGTTAACTTGCACAACAATATTTTTAAAACCGTATTTAAATAGAAGATATATAATATCTCACTTACCTTTTGGATTAGGTAAATAATATTAAAAAGTATAGAGAGGTTATCAGAGAAGTATATAGATGAACCTCTTTTTTTATTATAAAATTAATTAATATAGTCTAAATTATGGAAAATAAAATATATATAGATTAGAATAGACCTAAATAAATTTAGAGTGGGGATGAAAAATGAGCGAAGTTAAAAGACTAGGTGAAAAATATTTACAACATATGATTAATTTAAGAGAAACGATACACATGTATCCAGAAGATGGTTTTAGTGAATTTACAACATCAAAAATAATAATCGAAGAACTAGAAAAACTAGGTATAAAAGTTCAAAAAAATGTAGCTAAGACAGGCGTAGTTGGATTAATAGAAGGTAAATATCAAGGAAAAACAGTACTTCTTAGAGCTGATATGGATGCATTAAAGATACAAGAGCAGGCAGACGTAGAGTATAAATCAAAGATAGATGGAATGATGCATGCTTGTGGTCATGATGGTCATGTTGCAGGTCTTTTAGGTGCAGCGATGATACTTAATGAACTAAAAGATAACTTACATGGTAACGTAAAACTAGTATTTCAACCAGCAGAAGAAAGAGATGGTGGTGCTCTTCCTATGATTGAAGAGGGAGTACTTGAAAATCCAAAAGTAGATGCAGCATTTGCAGCACACTTATGGGGATATTTAAATGAAGGAGAAGTACATTTAAAAGAAGGCGCTATGATGGCATCACCAGACATATTTAATATAAAAGTTATAGGAAAAGGTGGGCATGGAGCAGTTCCTCAAGAAGCAATAGACCCAATAGTTATAACTTGCCAAATTGTAAATTCATTACAAACTATAGTAAGTAGGAAAATAAATCCGCTAGACCCAGTAGTTATAACTTGCGGAAGAATACAAGGTGGAGATTGTCATAATGTAATACCTAATGAAGTTGAGTTAGAAGGAACTATAAGAACATTTAATGAGGAAACTAGAAACTGGGTGCCAAAAGTTATGGAAGATTTAATAAGGGGGATAACAACCTCTCAAGGAGCAGCTTATGAATTTAAATATGAACCTAAGTATCCAGCATTAATAAATGATAAATATATGACTAGCTTTGCTAAAGAATCATTAAAAAAAGTAGTTGGAGAAGAAAATGTATTTGATTTAAAAGAACCTAATATGGGTGGAGAAGATTTTGCTTACTTTGCACAGAAAGTTCCATCAGCATTTATATTTGTTGGAATAGCGAATAATAAAATTGAGCCAGTTATTCACCATAACCCATACTTTAAATGGGACAGCAAAAATGTAGGCATATTAGCTCAAAGCTTGTCTCAAATAGCAATTGATTATTTAAAGTAAATTCTATTAGGGGGCGATATAATTGGGAAAAGTAAAAACAGAAAATAAAAAAGTTGGTTTATTAGATAGGGTATTAAATTCAGTAGAAAGAGTAGGAAATAAACTACCAGATCCAGTTACAATATTTTTTATATTATGTGGAGTAATATTTGTATTATCAGCAATTATATCAAGTCAAGATGTTAGTGCAATTCATCCATCAACTGGAGAGAAAATAATAGCTATAAACTTATTAACTAAAGAGCAACTTAAGATATTCTTAGGTAGCATAGTTTCAAATTTCCAATCATTTGCACCATTAGGACTTGTACTTGTTACAATGCTTGGTGCAGGAATAGCAGAAAAAACAGGTCTTATGGAAGTATTAATGAAACAAAGTTCCTAAAAAATTAGTTACTGGAACTATAATATTTGTTGGGATAGTAGCAAATGCAGCAGCTGATGCAGGGTTTATAGTGCTTCCACCGTTGGCTGTACTTGTGTTTATAGGTATAGGAAGACATCCATTAATAGGTATGTTTGCAGGGTATGCAGGAGTTGCAGCAGGATTTTCTGCAAATATAATAGTTAGTATGATAGATGTATTATTGGCAGGATTTACAGGTCAATCTGCACAAATGGTAGATCCAAATTATGTAGTAAATCCAGCAATGAATATGTATTTCTTAGCTGTATCTGCAGTAGTATTAACTATACTTGGGTCGATTGTAACTGAAAAATATGTAGCTCCTCGTTTTGGAAAATACGAAGGCTTAGCAGAGGATACATCAACATCAAAAGAAGTTACGCCACTTCAAGCTAAAGGTCTTAAATATGCACTATATTCATTATTATTAGTAGTAATTATAATAGTTGGGTTATCTATAGGTAATGATGCATTCTTAAGAGATAGCGAAACAGGATCATTACTTTCTAATAGTTCAACTTTAATGAAAGGTATAGTTCCGATAATAACAGCAGTATTTCTAGTTCCAGGATTTGTATATGGTAAAGTTACTAAGAGTATAAAAAATGATAAAGACTTAGTTTCTATGATGGGTAGCTCTATGAGTGATATGGGAATGTATATAGTTTTAGCATTTGCAGCAGGACAATTTTTATACTTATTTAATGCAAGTAATTTGGGTACTATATTATCTATAAAAGGAGCGCAGTGGCTTCAAAATGCAGGTATGACAGGTAAAGGGCTTATAGTAGCATTTGTATTATTTGCAGCATTTATAAATATATTTGTAGGAAGTGCATCTGCAAAATGGGCAATAATGGGACCTATATTTGTACCAATGTTTTTATTATTAGGATATGACCCAGCATTAACTCAAGTTGCTTATCGTATAGGGGACTCTATAACTAATCCATTAAGCCCACTTTTCCCATACTTTCCAGTAATATTAGCATTTGCTAAAAAATATGATAAAAATATAGGTATGGGTACTATAATAGCTAATATGCTTCCATACTCAATAGTTTTTGCTATTGCTTGGATAATACTTCTTTTAGCATTTATGATATTTAATATACCTCTAGGACCAGGAGGGGCAATATTGTATTCAATATAGAATGAACTAAATATATGTAATGAAATAATAAATGCACTTAATTTAAGTTTATAAACCTTAAATTAAGTGCATTTGCTATTTTAATTTGATAATACATATATATTAATGTTAATTTTAATAGTTAAAGGGAAGATAATCTAATATATTTAAGAATAGTAGAAGATAGTTTTACTTTATTTTTATTTATAATTGATTTTAAATTAAACTCTAATAAGTTATTATGATTACAAAAGCAATTACTTATGTTTATAAACTAACATATGGGGTATAAAAATAAATAAAAGTATAATAATTTAAAGGAGATTAAAACAATGATAAGAGTATGCCCATATTGTTCAAATATAAATGTAGACAAGTTAAAAAAGACTATAGGAGAAGAAAATGTTAAAACTGGATGTATAGGTGCATGTAGATCATTTTCTAAGGAAGCTGTAGGAAAAATAAATGGAGAACTTGTTATAAAGCAAACAGAAGATGAATTTTTAGAAGCTGCAAAAAATAACAAATAAAAAGGGAATTTAACCAAAGTATTTAATTTCATATATAAAGGTGTGGTGAATAATTTGGTAAAAAGAGAAAATGAATTAAGAGATCAAGATGTTAACCATTTAAAAATGATACGTATAAAAAGTAGTAGCAATTTTGCTACTACTTTTTTAATAGATATTCTTTATGAAGTACCCAAGTATTATTTTCCCATTTATATATACAAATATTATCAAAGTTACAATTAAAATCACAAGGTATATAACTTACATAGTTTAATAAATCATTAAATATATTTTTTATTTTTTTTGAACTTATAGTAATATGAAATATTTTATTTTTACCATCTAGTTTATCAAAGTTTATATAATCAATACTACTCATAGAATCTATTAGATTATCATGAAGAATTTTGCCTTCTTTACTCATAATTACTTTCATAAATATAACCCTATCATCAAAATGGTCATATCCTTTTATTTTATAAGGTGCAGAATAGTTTTCTTTACTAAATTTATCTAAGGTATTTTCTAATTGTACTATATTATCGGTTTCAAATGGAGACTTGATAGTAAAATGTGCAGGAAGTTTAGATGATTTAGCATTAAATTTCTCGTACACTTCTTTTCTTAAATTATTATTAAAATTACCTGCTTCTCCTTTAACTACACTTACAACAACATATCTCATAAAGTACTCCTTTGTATTTAATTTTATGTACATAGTATAAATTATCATATTAAAATTTATACCATATACATAAATATTATATACTTATAATATGATATAAATAAGTGAAAATATGAAGATTTATAAATACAAAAAGTAAAATATAGTTAAATATAAACTATTTAGTAACAAAATAGTAATCAAATTTTAGGAAAATTAGTGTATAATTATCTTAAAATTAATTTCAATATTTTGGAGATGATAAAATGAGCTTTATTAAAAGATTAAAAAATGTTATAGAAGCAAAGGCTAATAAGGTATTAGATAAACATGAAGATCCAATAGAAATGTTAGAACTTTCTATAAAGAAAAAAGAAGAATTACTTACAAATGCTAAAAAGCAATGTGCAAACTTTATAGCTACAGTAGATAGCATAAGAGATGAGAAAAATGAACTAGAAGAAAAAATAAATAAATATGAAGAAGCTACTAAAGCAGCGATATTAAAAGAAGACACTGAAAAAGCACAATCATTTGTTAAACAAAAGCTAGATTTACAAGAAAAGTTAAATCAAACTAATTCTAGAATAAAAGAACAAGACGATAAAATATCTGCTATAAAAGTTAAGATAGAAGAGTTAGAAATAGAAATATCTAAAATGAAGTCTAAAAAACAAGAGTTAGCAACAAGACTTGATGTTGCACAGATAAATAATGAAATAAATGAAACTTTAGCAGGTCTTAATGATGACCATGGTATAAATTTAGATGAGCTTGAAAAGAAAGTTTCTCAAAAAGAAAACTATGGAAAGGCTTTAGATGAATTAAAGCCTAAAAATGAAGATGAGTTATTAGATGAATATATAAAAAGTTCGCCATCAGTTGATTCTAAAGTAGCTGAAGAATTAGAAAGAATAAAAGAACAAATGAAAAAATAGTATATTAAAGGTAGATGGTTTAAAGCTATCTACCTTTAATAATGTATGTCATTAATAGTTTGGTTTTAGAGGTGGTAAATATGGAAGATACAATAGTAAATGAAAAAAATAAATACAATAAAGCATATACTGAATTAATGTTTTGTGTAGATGATTTAAGAAAAATGTTAGATACTGAGGAACTAGAAAAAAGAAGTTTTATAAGTAAAGTTGATACGCTAAAAGATTATATTGAGTTTTTAGATAACTTAGAAAAAGAAAGTAAAAAGGATAAGGGATTATTTAAAAAACTATTTAAAATAGAAAATGACTCAAATCAAAAAATAAGTAAGTATCTTACACTTGATAAGCGTAGAGATTTAGAAAAGATTGATAAATGCAGTAAGTGTGAATGTAGAAACTGTGTAAGTATTTGTAATATGAATCATTGCTTTAACTGTAGAGAAAAAGAGTATATAGTAAAATGCGATAAAGACACTGCATTACTTACAAAAACTACTGATACAGTAGAGCTTTACCAAGGTGATGAAAAGTTTGTATTCAATGTAGCAGGTTATTTAGTAGAAAAAGATGATAATGGAAACTTTAGTAGATATGTATATTTAATAGATAGCAAAGATTATGATAACCAGCATATATTAAAGTACTCAAAGTTTAAAGGAGAAGAATCATATGATTCAGTTATAACTGATGGTACTCAAGATGAGTTAATTAGAATAAATGATAAATTTATAGAAATGGGGTTAAGAGTATAGTATGAAAAATAAGAAAATAAAAATAGCTTATCTTTTAACGACATTTATATTTTTATTTACTTACATAGGGGGAGTATTAGGAAATATAAAATCTTATGCATATGATGCTACTTATGTAGCATTAGTTTCTACAACTAAACCTAGCTCTGGAAGTTTTAAAAGTTCAACAAAAAGCTCAACAAAAAATTATTCCACAAAGCAAAAAAGCACAATAAAGCCAGATTCGGGAAGTTTTTCTACAAAGCCAAATACTAGTACCAACAATTCAGGCTCATCAAGTACTATAAAACCAGATTCAGGAAGTTTTTCTACGACTCCTAAAAATAATAATAGTAATAGTAGTAATAACAATACTAACACTAATAATGATTATGATGACTATGGAGGTAGAACCTCTAAGAAATCTATATTTGGAGGAAGTTACTACGGAGGATATAGTCCATTTAGAAGAGTCTATTTTGGATATGGAATAAGTTCTTGGATTATGAAACTAGTAATGCTTATAACTGTAATAGTAGTTATATACATTATAATTGATTATATAAGAAGTAAAAGAGATTAAAGTTTAATATTTGTATAATAAAAATAAGTAGGATAATAATATAAAATTATACCTACTTATTTATTTAATATGAATTTATTTAACATAAACTCCTGATACATAGCCATATCTACCATTGTATTCTATTTTATGCCAATCAAATTTTGTATCTATAACTTTAACTTTAGTTCCTTGAGGTAAAGTACCTATAATACTAAAGTTTTTACCTCTATCACTCATTATATCTACAGTATTTAAAGCAGTAGCCAATTTAGAATTATCATTTTGTGTAGAATTAGTTGAATTTGATGTATTTACATTATTTTTATTATTTATATTAAAATATTTTTTCACACCTAACACTATCCCATCTACTAATTTATTTTGATATTCAGCAGTATTTAATTTGTATGCTTCTGATGGATTTGATATAAAACCACATTCTAAAAGAATAGATGTTTTTTTATTATCTCTTAACACTTGGAAGTTTGCTTCTCTTACATTTCTATCATTTGCATTTGTAGAATTTATAATACTTTTATGTATAGCATTAGCTAGCTTTTTATTTTTATCTCCAAGATAATATGTTTAGATACCATTTGCACTTGTAGTAGAAGCTGCATTTTGATGTATTGAAATAAATATATTTGCATCTGAATTATTTGATTTAATTGTTCGATCTGATAATGATAGGTATGTATCGTTATTTCTGCTCATTTCAACTTCAAAACCTTCATTTATTAATTTATTTTTTAGTTTTTGTGCAATTTGTAAATTAAGAACATCTTCTAAATATCCATTATGAGAACTTCCATTGTCTTTACCACCATGGCCAGCATCTATAAATACTTTATAGCTTTCTGCATTTGATATTGTAAAACTTGATGCTAACATTGCTGTCAGTATAGATGTTAGTGCAACTTTTTTTAATTTTTTATTTGTCAAAATATCCCTCCTGTATGTGTAAAATATTCCATAATATATTATATATATCGGCAATATATATTTCAATATATTATATTAAATCAATAAATTTAGATATAATTTTAGAAAAAATGTAAAACTATATCTAAATAAATTAATAAAAAGTTATTGAAAAAATAAAATAAATAATGTAACATACCTATATGGGGTATATGTGAGATATAAAAATAATGAAAGGAGATACCTTATGCTAAATAATAAAGAAACGTATAAAATAGGTGGCATGACATGTGCATCTTGTGCAAAGGCAGTAGAAAGAGTAACAAAAAAATTAGATGGAGTAGAAAGCTCAAGTGTAAATATAGCAACTGAAAAGCTTAATATAGAGTATGATAAGCAAAAAGTAAGTTTTGATGATATAAAGTTAGCAATAGAAAAAGCTGGATATAAAGTTATAAAAGAAAATAATACTAAAAGCTTAGAATTAAAAATAGGAGGCATGACATGTGCAGCCTGTGCTAAAGCAGTAGAAAGAGTAACAAAAAAATTAGATGGAGTAGAAAAATCAAATGTAAATATTGCAACAGAAAAAGCAAGTATAGAATATGATTCATCTAAGGTTAAAGTAAGTGATATAAAGTCGGTAATAGAGAAAGCTGGGTATTCAATAATTGAAGAAAATAAAAAGACTTTAGAGTTAAAGATTGGTGGAATGACATGTGCAGCATGTGCTAAAGCTGTAGAAAGAGTTACGAAAAAATTAGATGGAGTAGAAAACTCAAGTGTAAATATTGCAACAGAAAAAGCAAATATAGAGTATGATTCATCTAAGATTAAATTATCACAGATAAAATCAGCAATAGAAAAAGCAGGATATTCAATAATTGAAGAAAAAAAAGAATCACTAGTAGATGAAGATAAATTAAGAAAAGAGAAAGAGATGAAAACTTTATTTACTAAATTTATAATAGCAGTAGGATTTTCAGTTCCACTATTTTATATAGCTATGGGTCCTATGATATCAAAGCCTTTTGGTCCTTGGCCAGTCCCAAGTATTATAGACCCAATGATAAATCCATTAAATTATGCACTTATACAAATGATATTAGTAATACCAGTAATGATAGCTGGTTATAAGTTTTATGTCAATGGATTTAAATCGCTTATAAATAGAAATCCAAATATGGATACACTAGTTGCAATCGGAACATCAGCAGCATTTTTATACAGTGCGTATACAACATTTAAAATAGCAACTACTACTATGGAAGTAAATCATGGGCATCACCAATTATACTTTGAAAGTGCAGGTATAATAATTGCTTTAATATTACTTGGGAAATATTTAGAATCAAGATCTAAAGGTAAAACAGGAGAAGCTATCAAAAAACTTATGGGGCTTCAGCCTAAAACTGCCTTAATAGTAAAAGGTAATCAAGAAATAGAAATACCAATAGATGAAGTTGAAGTAGGAGATATAATAATAGTAAAACCAGGTAGTAAAATACCAGTTGATGGCGTTGTCGTAGAAGGCCATACATCAGTTGATGAATCAATGCTTACTGGAGAGAGTATACCTGTTGAAAAAAATGTTGGAGATAATGTAACTGGAGCAAGTATAAATAAAAATGGTGTTATTAAGTTTAGAGCAGAAAAAGTAGGTTCAGATACTGTACTTGCTCAAATCATAAAACTTGTTGAAGATGCACAAGGTAAAAAAGCTCCAATAGCAGCACTTGCAGATACTGTATCTGGATACTTTGTACCAACAGTTATAATAATAGCTTTAGTATCAGCAACACTTTGGTTTATAGTTGGAAATAAGGATTTAGAATTTGTTCTTACAATATTTATATCAGTACTTGTAATAGCATGTCCTTGTGCACTTGGACTTGCTACACCAACAGCAATAATGGTTGGGACTGGTAAAGGTGCAGAAAATGGGATACTTATAAAAAGTGGAGAGGCTTTAGAACTTGCACATAAAGTAGATACTGTAATATTTGATAAGACAGGTACAATAACAGAAGGAAAACCAACTGTTACAGATATAATAACTACTAATGATATAGATGAAAGATACTTAATTCAATTAGCAGTAAGTGCTGAAAAAAATTCAGAACATCCACTTGGAGAAGCTATAGTAAAATACGGAGAAGAAAATAATATTGAATTTAAGAAAGTAGAAGAATTTAAAGCTATACCAGGACATGGTATAGAGGTTACAATAGATAGTAAGGTAATATTACTTGGAAATAAAAAGCTTATGAATGATAAAAATATAGCTTTAGGAAGCTTAGAGGATAAATCTGATGAGTTAGCATATGTTGGAAAAACTCCTATGTATATATCAATAGATAACACCTTAGGTGGAATAATAGCAGTAGCAGATACTGTTAAAGAAAATAGTAAAAAATCTATAGAAAAGCTTCATGAAATGGGAATAAAAGTAGCTATGGTTACAGGTGATAATAAAAAAACTGCAGATGCTATAGCAAAGGAAGTTGGAATAGATATAGTAGTATCAGAGGTTTTACCAAAAGATAAATCTAATGAAGTTAAAAAGCTTCAAGAACAAGGCAAATTTGTTGCAATGGTTGGAGATGGTATAAATGATGCACCAGCACTAGCTCAAGCTGATATTGGTATAGCTATAGGAAGTGGTACAGATGTTGCAATGGAATCAGCAGACATTGTATTAATGAAGAGTGATTTAATGGATGTACCAACTTCTATAAAGTTAAGTAATGAAACTATAAAAAATATTAAGCAAAACTTATTCTGGGCATTTGGATATAATACTATAGGAATACCGATAGCAGCAGGACTTTTATATATATTTGGTGGGCCTCTTTTAAACCCAATGTTTGCAGCAGCTGCTATGAGTTTAAGTTCTGTTTCAGTTGTTACTAATGCACTTAGACTTAAAAACTTTAAAGGTTATAGACAATAAAAGCTAAATACAAATTTTAATAATTAAGAGAAAAATAGGTATTATTATATGTTCATGATAATACCTATTTTTTATTATAAATTGTTTATATTATTAGTTCACACTAAATTCATAAAAATAGGATACAATATTTATATAACTAAAGAAAAGGGAGATGAAAAAATGAATGCATCTATATTAGTAATAGAAGATGATAGCAGTATACAAGAACTTATAGTTGAGTTTTTAAGTTCACAAGGATACAATGTAGACTTTGCAAGTGATGGATTAGAAGGAATATCAAAATTCAAACAAGGAAATTATGATTTAATAATATTAGATATAATGATGCCGAATTTAGATGGATACTCAGTTTGCAAAATGATTAGAAAAAATTCTATAGTGCCAATAATATTCTTAAGTGCATTAAATGAAGAAGAAAACCAGGTTAAGGGATTTGAACTAGAATGTGATGATTATATAACTAAGCCATTCTCATTTAACCTTTTAATAAAAAGGGTAGAAGCTGTTTTAAGAAGGAGTACTAAATCAAATAGTGAAGAGTTATTACAATTTGAAGATTTAAATCTTAATTTAAATACATATACAGTTGAAGTTGATGGTGAAACAATAGAACTGACTTTAAAAGAATTTAATATATTAAAAACTTTAATAGAAAAATATCCACAAGTTATAACTAGAGAAAACTTACTTGATTCAATCTGGGGATATGATTATTATGGAGATACTAGAATAGTTGATGCACATATAAAGAATCTAAGAAAGAAAATAAAGTTACAATATATAAAAACTGTAAAGGGGATAGGATATACACTTGAGAAGAGTATTTAATAAACTAGAAAATATAAACATAAAGTATAAGCTTTTTTTTATAACTACAGGACTTTTAGTAGCACTTGCTATAATAATATATATGATTTTATATTTTCTACTACCTACATACTATCATCAGTACAAAATAGATCTTTTGGATAAAAGTGTAAGTACATTATGTGAAAATTCACCTAGACATAATACAAATCATTTACAAGAAAGATTATATTATATGTCTAAAAATCAAAATTTATCGATTATATTAAAAAATCATAATGGTAAAATACTATATGGGAAAAATGAAATTGTGTTATCAAGATATAGTAAGTATATATTAGGAAAAACTCCAGATGATGAATACCATGTAACAGTTCCTATATATACTAATGACTCTATAACTCCTTATACACTAGATATAGTAATGCCTCTACAACCTATAGATGAGGCTAATCAAGTCATAAGAAGATTAATGCCGTTTATATTAATAGTTGCACTTTTGATAGGAGCAATAGGTGCATATATTTATTCAAAGGTGATAACTAAACCACTTATACAAATTATAGAAAGTGAAAGAGAAGCAGAAAATAGAAGAAAAGATTTTGTAGCTACAATATCTCATGAGTTAAAAACTCCTATAACTATAATAAGTGGTCAACTTGAAGGTATGATGTATAATATTGGAAAATATAAAGATAGGGATACATATTTAAAAAAATCCTATGAATCCACACAAGAATTAAGAGATTTAGTTAATGAAATGATAGAAGTATCAAAAAATGAAATATTAGAAACTGACTTATCTTTAAGTACAGTTAATCTTAGCAATATTTTAGAAAAGCTTATAAAAAAACATCAATTCTTAATAGATGAAAAGAATATGAATGTTGTACTTAAAATAGAAAGTGATGTTTATGTAAAGTGTGATGAAACAAGAATTGAAAAAGCTATAAATAATATAATAATAAATGGAATAAAGTATTCTCCAAAAGATGAAAATCTAATAGTAAGGCTTTATAAGAAAGGCTATAAAAATAGCAAAAAAAATAATCAGTATAGAGCATATTTAGAAATAGAGAATACTGGTGTTACTATAGATAAAAAATACTTAGGTGAAATATTTAATCCATTCTTTAGAATAGAAAAATCCAGGTCAAGAAAAACTGGAGGAAGTGGTTTAGGATTATATCTAGTAAGTCAAATACTTAAATCACATGGATATTACCATAGTTTAAAAAATAAAGAGAACTCTGTAGTATTTACTATTGAATTTAAAAATTAGATTTCAAAAACTATTCACAAAAAACTCATATTAAATTCATATAAAAGAGTTATTATATAACTAAAGAAAGAACTAACTTAAAAACCATAATATAATACCCTATTGTAAAATAAACCCCACGAACATCCTCCACAATGTTTATTTTGCAAGAAAGCCCCATAATTAAATTTTATGGGGTTTTTTATTTACTAAGAGGTCAATTATATATCCCATAACTATAATACCTGGTATATTTATAATTAACCTATATAATGTAAACTTATATCCAAGAGCTCCAATTTCAAATAAGAGTGTAGAAAATTTAGTTACACACCATGCATTTAAAAAGATAATTATATTTGAAAACTTAACTCCTTTTTTTAATAAAACAGCAGCAAATGGAAATCCAGCATACATAGGTCCAGCAGCAAAGAATGCAAATATAAATGATAAAAGTATTCCAAGAATTTTAGAACCATCTCCCATATATTTCATAAAATATTCTCGAGGAATCCATTCATCCATAAGTCCGAGTAATATCATAACTGGAGGTAAGACACATAACATTTGAATTAAACTAGATTTAATATTTTTAAATGCATAAACTCCAAATTCATTATTGTATATTGAAACTAATATAAGAACAAATGAAAATATTAGAAAATATTTATATCTTTTAATTATTTTTGAGATATTCACTTAAGCACACCTCCCATAAAAATAGCAACAATAAATGAAAACAAAAAAGCAAAAAAGTTTCTATAAAAAGCAGATTTTTTACCTATATATTCAGCCTCTAACGGAAAAGTCAACATTCCAACCATGGTAAGCGTAGTAATTAAAGCAGAAACTTGAGCATAACCTGCTCCATTTTGAAGTAAAGTATTACCAGTTGAAAATGCAACAAAAGTTGGCATCATAGCAATAGAGCCAACTATAGAAGATAATAAGACTCCCAAAATTCCAGAATCTTTACCGATAAGCTTTGATATTGTTTCTGGTTTTAAAATAGTTAATGTTATAGCGATAACTATTACTATAGATAAAAATTGAGGCATTATCTTTTCGAAAGATTTAATACCGTTAATAACTGCTTTTTTAGTTTTTTCTTTGTTTTTAAGAAATGATACTAAAGTAAGCACTATACAAAGTCCGTAAAGAATGTAAGTCATTAAAATTATCCCTCCCTTTATACTCATAGTATGAAAACTCAGAAATAATAGTTAAAGGTTTATATTATAAAATAAAATTATTTATTTTGGGAAAAATAAAAATTAAAAGGAGGGTTTGATATGAGCCATATAAATGATATGAATGATATGAAAAGAGAAGTTAAAAAAACAGCTAATAAAGCTAAATACATGGCAAAAGAAGTAGCAGAAGATGTAAAAGATAATTTTGAAGGTGCAATGAATATAATGGAGTCTAAAAAAGATGAATTGGTTGATATGTACGAACAAAAGAAATTTGCACACGATATAAAAAAACAAATGAAAAATGAAATGAAGTAGTAATAATAGGTGTATCAATATGATGCACCTCAGATTGTAGACAAAATAGCCATTTTTAACTTATATAAAATGGCTATTTTCTTTTTTATAAAGATTTTTAGTGATAATATACTAAAAATAGGCGTGAGCCTTAGATTATTGGATGTATCTTTCCACATCCAATTAGCTAATTTTTTTAGATTCATGCATGAGAAAATAAGACTCACCTCCATCTCAATTTTCGACAAGCCTCTTAATTTTGTATATCTCATACCATGTTTCTCTTTTGCATCTGCAAAAACTCGTTCAATTGTTTCTTTACGTTTACTGTAAACTTTTTTTACATATGGCTTATGTCTAAGATGATCAGCTTCTTCTAAATAATTTTGCCATATATGCCTTGTAACTAACTTTTGTTTATTTTTACTATTAGTGCAAATATTTAAGTGTTCACAAGATTTGCAATCACTTGGATTAGATTTATACTCTCTATACCCATCTCTATTGGTAGTTGAATATTTTAAAATTTTATTATTAGGACAAATATAACAGTCATAATACTCATCATATACATATTCATATTTCTTAAAAAATCCTTTTTTAGTCATAGGTCTTTTATATGGAATAGCAGGAATTATACCATCATCTAAAATAGTTTTACAAATATAAGGAGTTATATATCCAGCATCTATAGCTATCGCTGTTGTATGTTGTTTACTATTATTTTTTATCTTTTGATATAAATCGGAAAAAGCTACGCTATCATGTATGTTACCAGATGTAATATGAAAATCTAATATGAAATTATTGTTATCACAAGCTGTATGCGCTAGATATGCGAAGCATTTTTCTTTTTCATTTTTGAAGAACATGCCACTATCCTTATCTGTATTACTCTCTATTTTTTCCTTTTTTTTTACCTCTTCATTTTTCACTTCACATAATGGACTTTTTCCATGTTTTAATCTATCTTCATTTATCTCTTTTTCTAGTTTTTCTTGATAATGCTTAGCTTGAATATCTACCTCTACTTTAGTATATTTTTTCTTATTAGCACTAGCTTTTATATGTGTTGAATCTATATAGATATTAGAAGAATCTACAAATCCACATTTTGTAGCTCTCGCTAAAATTTCTTTAAATATTGATTCAAATAAATCTGTATTTTTAAATCGTCTTTCATAGTTTTTATTAAAAGTTGAGAAATGAGGAATTTTTTCAGTTAATGAGTAACCTAAAAACCATCTATACGCTACATTTACTTCTATTTCTCTAATTGTTTGCCTCATTGAAGGTATGCCAAATAAATATTGAATTAAAACTATTTTTATTAAAACAACAGGATCTATACTTGGAGCTCCTAACGGAGAGTATAAATCTTTTACTTTATCATAAATAAAACTAAAATCTATTGCATTTTCTATTTTTCTTACTAAATGGTTTTCAGGAACCAATCCATCTAATATAACATTTATTTCATCATCTCTAAAATTTTCTTTTCTTATAGTTAACATATTTATCACCTCATAAAGAGTATTGACAAAAATAAAAGAGCGTAGACTTTGTCTACGCTCTGAGGTGTATCAATATGATGCACCTATTATTTTTTTAGTTTAAATATATGATTATATGAATATAAAAGTATATAAAGGGGGGAAATAAGGAATGAATTTTAAATTAAGAAAGTACATGGGTCCTAATTTTAATGAAGAAAAATTCTTAAATGCACCTAATGTATCATATGAAGAAGTTAAAATTGAAGGTGTGGCACCAGATAATTATCATGCAATGTCTATATATCCAGAATATTTTAAAATTGATGGAAAATGGATATTAGCAAAAGAAAGCAGAATGGATGGAGTAGTAGTAATAAATGATAATTTAGAATTAGAAGTTAAAGAATTTAGAAACTTAAAAATGGGGGATAAAGTTATAGTAGGAAGAACTGAAGATGCTAGTGAGGGAATTTATTTACATGCAAATGGTTTTTCTCAAATAGACTATGAAAAGGATATTTTTGCATTTAGAGGTGAAAGATCTAGGGAAACATCTTACACTAAGGATTATGAACAATTATATGAATTACTTAAATATGAAAAAGAAAATGGATATGTAGTATGGGTATTAGGCCCAGCAGCTGTATTTTCAAAAGGATCTAGAGATGCGATGGCAAAACTTATAGAAGAGGGATATGTTGATGCATTGCTTGGGGGAAATGCAGTGGCTACTCACGATTTAGAAGCAGGAATGTTCAATACTGCTTTAGGCCAAGATATATACACTCTAGAACCTAAACATAATGGACATTATCATCACTTAGATTTACTAAATAAGGCAAGAAAAGCAAGCTCCATAGAAAAACTTATAGAAAGTGAAAATATAAATAGCGGAATAATTCATGCATGTGTAAAAAATAATGTACCTATAGTTTTAGCAGGTTCTATAAGAGATGATGGACCTCTTCCTATTGTGATATCAGATGTATATAAAGCACAGGATATGATGAGAAGTCATATTAAAAAAGCAACTACAGTTATATGTCTAGCCACACAATTACATTCTATTGCTACTGGAAATATGACCCCATCTTACAGAGTTATAGATGATAAAATAAGGCCTATTTATTTTTATAGTGTAGATGTATCTGAATTTGCTGTAAATAAATTAAGAGATCGAGGAAGTTTGGAAGTTACAACTATAGTCACAAATATACAAGACTTTTTAGTTAAGTTAAAGGAAAATTTAGCATAAAATAAAATAATTTAACCTATTATGTAACTTTTTAATATAATTTTTCATATTCTATTATATAAAAAAGTAATGGGGGAATTATATATGGCTAATAAAAAAAGAAAAAGACCTAATGGAACATCTAATCAAAATAATCAAAATAATAAATCTAAAAATAATAAAAAGAATAACAAGAATAAAGCAACTAACAATAAAAATGAAATGAATGAAAAATTAAAACAAGTATTATTAGAAAAATTAATAGAAAAGCTTAAATAATAAAAATCAAAGCCCAAGTTAAAATCTGGGCTTTGATTTTTATTATTTAATAGAATTTAAATTTATAACTAAGAATATATAAATTAAAAATTATTAAAAAATGAGGGAAATTTCTCTTGTTTTTAACTTATATAAACATTGATTAAAGTAAGTTTAAAACTCTAAATTTAAAGATAGCAATCTATTTTTTAAGTCATTCATTATATTAATTTCCTCTTCAATTGTATCAGCATTATAAGTTACTGAAAATCTTAAGAAAGATCCACAATCATCCCAAGGAACTGTAGATATTAATGCATTTGATAAAAGATATAAGGTAGCATCTTCTGCTGTTTTAAATTTAATTCCATCCTTTACACCTTTAGGAATAGGGACATAAATATAAAATCCAGCTTTAGGTTTTTTTGCTTCAAAGCCAATTTCTTTTAATGTTTCAGTTAAAAGATTAAGTCTTCTAGAATATCTTTCTCTGTTAATATCAATTAAATGATAATTATCAAGTGCAAATACACCTGCTTTTTGTATAGCTCTAAATTGTCCAGAATCTGTATGGGATTTTACCGAAGAGAATAGTTTTATAAACTTCTCAGAGCCAACTACAAAAGCAAGTCTCCAACCAGTCATATTGAATGATTTAGACATGGAGTGTATTTCTACACAAACATCTAAAGCACCGTCAACAGATAATATGCTAAGAGGTTTATATCCATCATAAGTTAGATGACCATATGCTAAATCTGATACAACTAAGATATTATTTTTCTTAGCGAAATCTACAATATCTTTATAAAATTCATAAGTTGCAACTTGGCCTGTAGGGTTATTAGGGTAGTTTACATAAATCATTTTAGCTCTTTTTAAAATATCATTAGGAATGCTATTTAAATCCATATAGAAGTTATTTTCTTTGCAAAGAGGAATGTTATAGATTTCTCCTCCTAAAAGCTTCGTATAAGTTCCTAAAGTTGGATAGGCAGGTGATGGCATTATACATATATCACCGGGATTAATAAAACATATTGGTATCATAGCAAGTATAGATTTAGATCCTATTCCGTGCATTACATTAGATATAGTAAGATTTTCTATACCATATACATTATTTAAATATCTACAAACTGCTTCTTGAAATTCTTCGATTCCATTATCAGCATAATACCTATTTTCTGGCTTTCTACATTCATTATTTAACACATCACATATAAGTTCATCAGCCATTTTATCAGGTTCTCCTACACCCATATCAATAAGTTTAATATTTGGATTTTTCTTTATAGTTTCATGAGTTAATTGTTTAATCTTTTCAAATTTATAAAGTTTTTTAGGGGCATTAAAGAAAGAAGAGCCTCCTAATGAATTAGCAATTAAATTGTCCAAAAAACCCATTGTCATACCTCCAAAATAAATAGTATAGTATATACTATTTATTGGTTATATATTTGGGAACTGAATCTATAATATTAATATAAAACGTATATAAGTGTAAAATTTTAAAATATGCTATAAAGTAATTATTTACAAGTTTAAAAAAATATATAAAGGAAAAACTATGTTTATACATAAGAAAGGGTGATAATTTTGGATAAATCAAAAGCAAGAAGAGATAATAAAAATCAATCAATACAAAATATAGTAAATCATTCTCAAGGAGATAAAGATCTTGTATCAAATCTGGAGCAAGTTCAAGTTGTAAACAGTAAAGGAAATAGTAAAAAAGATAATAGTCTCCCTAAAAATAACATGATTTAAATATATAAAGAGTGTCCTTTAATCAGACACTCTTTATATTTATAAACTAAAGCAAGAACTTTCTACAAAAAAAATCATATAATTATACAAGAAGGGTATTGTCTACTTTTCTTCTAAAAAGGAGGTTTTTGTATTGTCAAGTTCAAGTAATAAAAAGCGTACAATAGGTGAAAAGAACTTAGACTATAGAAAAATATTTCTAGGAGTAGATGTTAAATTTAAACTAGAAAATGGTAAAAAACTTATACCTATTGGATTTGATAATGGAGCAACAACACCAGCTCTAAAATGCGTATTTGACGAGGTATATAATAATTTATTAATATATGGCTCGATAGGTAGAGGTCAAGGTCCAAAAGGCGAACTATCAACAAGAAAATATGAAGAGTCTAGAGATAAAGTGTTAAAATTTTTTAATTTACAAGACACAAATACTCATACAGTTATATATACAAAGACTACAACTGAATCTTTAAATATCTTAGCTAATATACTAATAAAAAATAAAAATGATAAAGTACTAACAACTAGAATGGAACATCATGCAAATGACCTTCCTTGGAGGAAAAATGCTACAGTTGAATATGTAGATGTAGATGAATTAGGAAGGATAAAAATAGAAGATATAGAAAATAAACTAAAAAAAGAAAATGGGAATATAAAAATAGTTAGTGTAACTGGTGCATCTAATGTAACAGGGTATATAAATCCAATACACGAAATAGCAAGACTTGCACATAAATATGGAGCAATAATTGTAGTAGATGGAGCTCAATTAGTTGCACATAAAGAAGTTGATATGAAAGGTAAAGATCCTTCAGAGCAAATAGACTTTTTAGTATTTTCAGCGCATAAAATATATGCACCATTTGGAAGTGGTGTAATAGTTGGTCTTATAAAAGATCTAGATGTTAAAGAACCTTTTGTAAAAGGTGGAGGATGTGTAGATTACGTATTTGATGACAACGTAATTTGGAGTGAGCCACCAAGTTTACATGAAGCTGGAAGTCCAAATTTTATAGGAGCAATGGCTATGGTTAGAGCATTAGAAGAGTTAAAAAAAATAGGATTTGAAAATATATATAATCATGAAAGAAAAATTAAGGACTACTTGATTGAAGAAATGAAAAAAATTGATAATGTAATAATATATGGAGATACTGAAAATACTGAAGATAGATTAGGTGTTATATCTTTTAATATAAAGAACAAAGATTGTTATAAAGTAGCTGATATATTTGCAAAAGAAAGTGCAGTGTCGCTAAGAGCAGGTAAGTTTTGTGCACATCCATATGTAGCAAGATTATTAAAAGTAAGTAATAGTTACGAAGAATATGAGAAAAATCTAGATGATGCTGATTTTGGCATGGTTAGGCTAAGTATAGGATTGTATAATACAATGGAGGAAGCAAAAATATTTATAGACGAGTTAAAGAGAATTGCATTGGATATATATTGAAAAAAGTAGCCAAAATTATGGCTACTTTTTTTATAAAATAAAAATAAAAAATTTTATAGGAAAGTGTTTACAGAATGATAGTAAACGATTACTATATAGATATAAGGTTATAGTAATCGTTTACTATAATGGTTATAAAAAATATATAGATTAAAAAAGGGTTTATTTACTCTTATAAATTTAATAAAAAATATATTTAATAAAAGGAGTATTGAGATGGTAAATAAGTTAAAAGCAGATTTTAAAAGAATATTTGAAAGAGAAAGTGAAGAAGTATTTTTCTCACCAGGTAGAGTTAATTTAATAGGAGAGCATACAGACTATAATGGAGGTCATGTATTCCCTTGTGCGCTATCATTTGGTACTTATGGAGTAGTAGCGAAAAGAAATGATAAAAATGTTAGAATGTATTCTTTAAACTTTGAAGATATAGGAATAGTAGAATTTAACCTAGATTCTATGGAATATAATGAAACACATGATTGGGTTAATTATCCAAAAGGTGTAGCAAAAGTTATACAAGATAAAGGCAATAACATAGAACATGGTCTTGATATATTAGTATATGGAAACATACCAAATGGAGCAGGTCTTTCATCTTCGGCATCACTTGAATTATTAATGGCAGTTATATTAAATGATACATTTAACTTTGGAATAGATACAGTAGATATGGTTAAATACTCTCAAGAAGCTGAAAATAAATTTATAGGTGTCAACTGTGGTATAATGGATCAATTTGCAATAGGTATGGGAAAAGATAGATGTGCAATATTACTTGACTGTAATACATTAAACTATAGATATAGTGAAATAAATATGGAAGGATACTCTATAGTTATAGGAAACACTAATAAAAGAAGAGGTCTAGCAGACTCTAAATATAATGAGAGAAGAAGTGAATGTGAAAGAGCATTATCTAATCTTCAATCTAAACTAAATATAAAGTCATTAGGTGAATTAAGTGAAGAAGAATTTGAAACTAATAAAGAATTAATAGAAAATGAAATAGATAGAAAAAGAGCAAAACATGCTGTATATGAAAATCAAAGAACATTAAAGGCTGTTAAAGCATTAGAAGATAACAACTTAGAATTATTTGGACAATTAATGGTTGGTTCTCACGTTTCTTTAAGAGATGATTATGAAGTTACGGGAATAGAATTAGATACATTAGTTAGTTTAGCACTTAAGCAAGATGGTGTAATAGGTTCTCGTATGACAGGTGCAGGATTTGGGGGATGTACAGTAAGTATAGTTAGAAATGAAAGTGTAGGAAACTTCATAGAAAATGTAACTAAAGGATATGAAGAAGTAATTGGATATGAACCAACATTCTATGTTGCTAGCATATCAAACGGAACTAGAAAAATAGGATAAATATAACTTATTAGGAGGAGATATAAATGTCAGTATTAGTTTGTGGTGGAGCAGGATATATAGGAAGTCATACAGTACACCAACTTATAAAAAATGGTGAAGATGTTATAATAGTAGATAATTTACAAACAGGTCATATGGATGCAGTTCATAAAGATGCAAAGTTTTGTAAGGGTGATATAAGAGATAAAGATTTTTTAAGAAGTGTATTTAAAGAAAATGATATAGAAGCAGTTATACATTTTGCTGCAAACTCTTTAGTTGGGGTGAGTATGACTGATCCTTTAAGTTACTTTGATAATAACGTATATGGAACACAGGTACTACTTGAAGTTATGGTTGAATTTGATGTTAAAAAAATAGTATTTTCATCAACAGCAGCAGTATATGGTGAGCCAAAGCAAATACCAATACTTGAAACAGATGTAACTAATCCAACTAACACTTACGGTGAAACTAAGTTAGCTATGGAAAAAATGATGAAATGGACTGATTTTGCTCATGGCATGAAGTATGTATCTCTTAGATACTTTAATGTTGCTGGAGCATTAGAAGATGGAGCTATAGGAGAGGACCATACTCCAGAAACTCATCTTATACCGCTTATACTTCAAGTTCCACTTAAGAAAAGAGAGTACATAACTGTATTTGGGGATGATTATGATACTCATGATGGTACTTGTATAAGAGACTATATACATGTTATAGACCTAGCTAATGCTCATATAAAAGCACTTAACTATTTAAGAGAAGGAAATGAAAGTAACATATTTAATTTAGGTAGTGGAAATGGATTCACTGTAAAAGAAATGATAGAAGCTGCTAAAGAAGCTACAGGTGAAGAAATAAAGGTTGTTATAGGAGAAAGACGTTTAGGAGATCCAGCAAAACTTGTTGCATCAAGCAAAAAGGCAAAAGAAATACTTGGATGGACTCCAGAATTTGATGATGTTAAGAAAATGATAGGGGATGCTTGGAATTGGCACAAAAACCATCCAAATGGATTTAACAACTAGGGGGATATTATGAATATAAATTACGAAGTTAATAGATTAATAAATTTTGCAGTTCAAAATAATTTAATAGATGAGTTAGATGCAGTTTATGCATCTAACTTATTACTAGAAGTATTAAACTTAGATGAATTTGAAGAAGTTGAAGTTGATGAAAAACTTCAAACAGCAACACCAATACTTGAAAATATGTTAGACTATGCAGTTGAAAAAGGTATGATAGAAGATACAACAACTGAAAGAGATTTATTTGATACAAAAATAATGAATGCTTTAATGCCTAGACCATCAGAAGTAATAAAAACTTTTAATGAAAAGTATAAAAACAATAAAGAAGAAGCAACGGATTACTACTATAAAATGAGTATAGCTTCAAATTATATAAGAAAAGATAGAACTGATAAAAATATAGTTTGGAAAACTCCAACAGAATATGGTGATTTAGATATAACTATAAACTTATCTAAGCCTGAAAAAGATCCAAGAGATATAGCAAAAGCAAAACTTATGAAATCTACTTCATATCCTAAATGTTTATTATGTAAACAGAATGAAGGATTTAGAGGAAATATAAATCATCCAGCTAGACAAAATCATAGAATAATACCTATGGAATTTGCAGGAGAAAATTGGTTTTTACAATACTCTCCATATGTATATTACAATGAACACTGTATAATACTTAATGCAAAACATACTCCTATGAAAATATATAGAAAGACATTTGAAAACTTATTAGGATTTGTAGAAAAATTACCACACTACTTTGCAGGTTCTAATGCAGATTTACCAATAGTTGGAGGATCAATACTTTCTCATGATCATTACCAAGGTGGACACTACACATTTGCAATGGAAGTTGCACCAATTGAAGAAACTTTTGAAGTTAAAGGATATGAAAATACTAAAGTTTATCGTGTTAAATGGCCAATGTCTGTTATAAGACTTAATGGAGAAAATAAAGAAGAAATCATAGATTTAGCAGAGCATATATTAGATAAATGGAAAAATTACTCTGATGAAAGTGTTGAAATACTACATGAAACAGATGGGGAGCCACATAATACTATAACTCCTATAGCAAGAATGAAAAATGGTAAATATGAACTTGATTTAGTACTTAGAAATAATCGCACAAATGAAGCTCATCCTATGGGAATATTCCATCCACATAGTGAAGTTCATCATATAAAGAAAGAAAATATAGGTTTAATAGAAGTTATGGGACTTGCTGTACTTCCTGCTAGACTTAAGGAAGAATTAAATACTTTAAGTGAACTTTTAGCTGCAGGAGTTAAAGATATAGATGAAAACAAAGAGTTAAATCATCATAGCGATTGGTATAAACATATAGTAGAAAATTATGACAATATAAATAAAGAAAACGTTGATAAAATACTTAGAGATGAAGTTGGTAAAAAATTCTCTATAGTACTTGAGCATGCTGGAGTATTTAAGCGTGATGAAGAAGGTATAAAAGCATTTAATAAATTTATAAACTCATTATAAGGAAATTTTAATTATGAAAACAACTATAGTAGATGTAGCAAAAGCTTGTAATGTTTCTGTAGCCACAGTGTCAAGGGTTATAAATGGAAATTATCCTGTAAAAGAAGAAACAAAAGAAAAAGTATTAAAAGTAATTGAAGAACTACAATATCAACCTAACACACAAGCTAGAGATTTAATAAAAAAGCAATCTAGTACTATAGGTGTAGTAGTTCCTAGTATTAGTAATATGTTCTTTACTAATGTTATAAATGGAATAGAGAGTTATTTTGAAAAATCAGACTACTCAATATTTTTATGTATAACTGAACATGATAAAGATAAAGAAATATCAAGAATAAATGAGCTTATATCAAGAAATGTAGCGGGTATAATAGTTGTTGACCCAGGTATAGATAATGTAGAATCGAAATATTTTGATAAAATAGCAAGATTCATACCAATGGTATTTGTAAATAGATATTCAGAAAGTTCACATATATCATCAGTATATAATGATCAGGAAAATGGATCAAGGCTTGCTATTGATTACCTTCTATCTAAAAGTCATAAAAATATTGCATTTATTCGTGGAGATAACAGTTATTCTTATGATATAAAAGAAAAAGTATATAAAGAAATGATGAAAGATATAAACAATTTCAAAGAAGAGTTTATAGTAAATATAGGTCATGGAAATAGTATACAAACAGTTAATAAAACTATGGAAAAGGGTTTAAAGTTATTAAGTTTAAATAAAGATGTAACGGGAGTATTTGCTTGTAATGATCTTATGGCTATAGGTATTATGAATGCATGTAAAAAGCTTAATATAAATATTCCAAAAGATCTGTCTATAGTTGGATATGATAATATTGAACTTAGTGAAATGATAGAGCCAAAATTAACAACAATAGATCAAAATATGTTTTTACTAGGTAAAAACTCAGCTATATTATTAAATGAAAAAATAGAAAATAATAATAAATATAGCAAGAGTATAGTACTGAATAATCATTTAATTAAAAGAGATACTTAAAACCTATGGGGAAAATTTACCCCATAGGTTTTTTATATACAAGGCAATTATATTATAAAAATACATATGGAAAGACTCTGTATAATAGATATATCAATAGTTTTATAAGTGTAAAAAATTATATTTTAAGCAATGGATTTATCTGAAATTATTTGCTAATACATCGCTTAATCTAAGCGTATTTTGTATTTATAAAAAAATTATAAAAGTTAAGGTTAAGTTAAGGTTAAAGCTAATACTAATATAAACAAAATAATTTAAGGAGGACAATATGAAACTAAATAAGAAAAACATAATATTAGCATCAATATTAGGATTAACATTAATAAGCTCTAATTTTAATTTATCCAATGCACAAGAGTTAAGCACAGAACCAAAAAATTCATATGAGCAACAACATCCAAATGGTAAGATGATGCATAGAAGGAGCATATTTGAGGAAAGTGTAGAAAAATTAGAAGTAGAAGGTGTTCTTACTCAAGATGATATAAAAAGTATAAAAGAGTATTGTAAAGAACAGATGATTAAGAAAGAAAAAGAAAAATCTATTGAACAAGTTGAACAAATGGTTAAAGATAATGTAATAACTAAAGAAAAAGGTGAAAAACTTAAACAAGCTATAACAAATAGTAAAGGAGAATAATAAGAAAAGGAACTCTTGATAATAATTCAGAGTTCCTTTCTATATATTAATGTATCATTAGATTTTTAACATTACTTCTTGTTTGATTTTTTAGTTTTATTAGATTTATTTTTTATATCTTTCTTAACAGATTTACTTTCTTTAGAATCTTTAGGTTTTCTAGTTTGTTTAAATGCAGCATCAACAAGTTTACCTTCTCTTAAATCTTTTTTCTTTATATCTATATTAAAGTTTCTCTTGTAATCTCTTATAGTAGATAGATTTTGATTAGTAACGATTGATATAGCATCACCTTTTCTATTTCCTCTAGCAGTTCTACCACATCTGTGAACATATTCATTTTTTCCTGGTGGGAAATCTAAGTTAAATACATGAGTAACATCAACTATATCAAGACCACGAGCAGATAAATCTGAAGAAACTAATATTTTAGATTTTCCTATTTTAAAGCTATTTAAAGCATTTTTTCTATCTTCTTTAGTCATTCTACCATATATACCAACAGCTTTGTAGCTATGATAGTTTAATTTTGCAGTTATAACCTCTATACTATCTTCGTCATTAACAAAAACTATTGCACGTTTTGGATTAGTAGCGGCTATAGCTTTTCTAAGTAATGTAAACTTATTACGTCTATCTCCATGTAAATACATATGATTTATATTTGGATTTATAGGCTCTTCATCTATTTTTATAACTTCAGGCTCTTTCATTACATTGTTTAATATATCTAAAGCGGTTTCATTTAAACTAGCTGAAAATCCTAGAAGCTGTCTATCTCTTAATGTAGTTTTAATTATGTCCTTTACAACTGATACATTATTTCCGCTAAGTAAGCTATCAACTTCATCAAGTATTATAGTTTTTATAGTGTGTGCTTTTAATTTTTTTTGCTTTATTAAATCTAAAACTCTACCAGAAGTACCAATTACTATATGAGGCTTTATAGCTTTTATATTTTTTATTTGCTTTTGAATATTTACTTCTCCTATTAAGGAAAATGCAGTAATGTCCAATTTAGAATTAGATGATAAAAGTTTTGCTTGCTCTGTTATTTGCATAACTAATTCATGAGTTGGAGCAAGTATTAAAACTTGAGTTTCTCTTTTTGTAGAATCTATTTTTTCAAACATTGGAAGTAAATATGATAGAGTTTTACCACTTCCAGTTTGTGCATTTACTATTAAATCTTTATTATCAAGTATTTTGTTTATAGTAAGGCTTTGAACCTTAGTAGGCTCTGTTATATTTTGTTTTTTTAAGCCATCAATTAAATTATTATTTAAGTTTAATTCTTTAAATGTAGTCATATATTTCTCCTTAATTATTTATATATATCTAATTATACACATATTACATCAAAAATTACACTAAATAAAAGATAAAATAATATTTTATAATAGTAAGTTATTATAAAAATAATCTTTAATGTAGAAAAGTTATACTTAGTATTAACTATAGTATTTTGTACATAGTTAATATTATTATTAATAATTAAACTTAAATTTGTACAAAATACTATAAAGGCTAAATATCATTATTTAATTAAATTTTAGATAAAATTTAATTAAAAATATCACAAGGTATAAAAAAATTTCATAAAATATGGTAAAATGTACAATGTATACAATTATTAATTCAAATACACTTTATAGGGAGGACAATAATGAAAAAGAATAAAGTTGTAATAGTTGGAACAGGTATGGTAGGTATGAGTTATGCTTACTCTATGGTAAATCAAGGTACATGTGAAGAATTAGTTTTAATAGATATAGATAAAAAGCGTGCAGAAGGAGAAGCAATAGACTTAAATCATGGTCTTAGTTTTGCACCTAGAAAAATGAATATATATGCTGGAGATTATAGTGATTGTAAGGATGCATATCTAATATGTATAACAGCAGGAGCTATACAGCTAGAAGGTGAAACTAGACTAGATCTACTTCATAAAAACACTAAGATAATGAAATCTATTATGAGTGAAATAAAAAAATCAGGATTTGATGGTATAATATTAGTTGCTTCAAATCCAGTTGATATAATGACTTATGTTTGCTGGAAATTATCAGGATATGATAAATCAAAGGTAATTGGTTCAGGAACTACATTAGACTCAGCAAGACTTAGATATACATTAGGTGAACGATTAGATGTAAATCCAAAAGATATAAATGCATATGTTATGGGAGAGCATGGTGATTCTCAATTTGTAGCATGGAGTTATGCATTATGTGGAGTTCAACCAATATATCAAATAGCATCAAGAAAAGATAGTAAAATAAAATTTGAAGATTTAGAAAATATTGAAGATGAAGTTAGAAATATAGCTTATAAAATAATAGAATGTAAAAAATCAACATATTATGGTATAGGTATGGCTTTAACAAGAATAACTAAGGCAATACTTGAAAATGAAAATAGTGTGCTTACAGTATCATCATATTTAAATGGAGAGTATGGTCATGATGATGTATATATTGCCGTACCAAGTATAGTTAATGAAGATGGTGTAAGAGAAGTTATTCATCTTCCGCTAGATATTGAAGAGAAAGAAAAATTAGATAAATCTATTGAGATAATGAAAGAAAATATAAATAAGTTAGATATATAATAAAAATAAGAAGTTGAGATATTCTCAACTTCTTATTTTTATTATAATTATAAAAACTATTAATTTAAATATATATTAATTAAAAGTAGATATATTACTAGATTATTTTTATGTCGAAAATATCTTGCTCTATGAAAACGATACCAAAATTGCCTATATTTTCTAATTTTGATATAATTATCAAGGTAAAATATACAATAATAAAAGGTGGGGAACTAAAATGATAGGAAATAAGGAGAGCTTAATAGGCTCATTGTTAAATGGTGGGAGTGTATACAGATTAAAATGTAAAAATTGTGAATCTGTATCAGTTCAAATAACAGAAAATAGTGAACCAGATTATACATGTCTTGAATGTGGGGGTAGATGTGTTATATTTAAGGAATTTTTAGCAGATAAGGAAGACGTTATCTTCTCGATGATAGGGATAAGAGATTAAAATATAAATTTATAAGTATAAAATACCCTATATAGATAATAGTTATATATAAGCTATATAGGGTTATTATATATTTATATTTTTTTTATATAATATACAATCATGATAATGCTTCCAAATAAAGCATCTATCATATCATTCATAGTGTCGGTAAGTCCTCCTTGTTGAGTATTCATTTTGAAGATTGTATCTAATGAATATTCGACAATTTCACAAATAGATGCAAATCCCATTGCAAAAAAGAATAGTAGAATTATTACTAATAATTTACTATTAAAATTACTTATTTCAATGGTTTTAATAATATTAAAGCCAATCTTAACAGTTATAAATCCAGACCAAAAGTGCAAAAAATCATCATAGTGTTTTATACTATCGTAAAGTCTAAATGAAGATCCAAAAACTAAGCAAAATAGTATGAATAAACTTCCAACTATATATAGACTATTATCCAATATAAGTAAGTTTTTAGAATAAGCCCATCTAAGAATTAAATTGATGATAAATGCAACTGTAGGTAGAGCTGCATTTTTATAATCTTTATTAAATAAAAAATATCCTATGGAAGCTAGATATATTATACAGATAGCTGTATCAAAATAATTTATTTTTTTTAACCTCATATTATACCAACCTCTTTATTTATTTAATTAAATATATTTTATGCAATAAATTAAAAATTCATAAAAATTAATGGTATTTTTATTATATGTAGGATTATTAATATTTATTTGAATTTTTAGATGTCATTTATATTTTTTGATAATTAAATAAAAATATTACTTAAATGAAAGAACTAATCTATATACAATAACTAGATAGATTTGTGTAAGTATAAATGTTTAAATAAAGATAAAGAAATACTTTATATTAATAGATACAATAAATTAAAAAAATAAAATTTAATATAGTAAAATTATCTATATTTATTTTAGTTAATATTAAAAAAATCTATTTTAGAGATTACTAAGTACCTATAATAATATAAATATATAGATTTATATTATTATAGGGGGATACTATGGATGATGAAATATTAAAAAATGAGTTAAGTTTAGATAAAAGAAAACTTTTAAATAAATATAACTTAACTTGTTCAGAAGATTATATATGGGAGTTTAGGCATAGCAAATATCATACAGTAAAATATTTCTCTCATAAGTTTGCAAAAAAGCATTCTACATTGGCTTTAGTTTTTTATATAAATAGATTATGTTATGCTAAAATTAAGTATTTTGAAGAAAATTTTTATAAATATGAATCATATAAATATATTTTTAAAAACGGATTTTCTAAATGTGATATATATGATATGGAATTTTTATTTCATAAACCAAGCAAAAACTTTATTGATATTAGAAGTTTAAGAGAAATAAGGAGTATTGAAGAGTTTAGACAATTTTGTAGTAAATTAGAAGAATTTGAGTAATATATTGTATATAAAATAGAGGATAATAATATTGTTATCCTCTATTTTGTATATCAAAAATAATAATGTAAATAATAAATTTATAAAATAAAAAAGGAGAGAATATATGGGAAATGCTAAACTTCAGTACGTACAGGGTAGACCTATATTTACTAATATAAATGAACATAAAAATCAGTATCCGTATCTTACAAAAAATATAGATACAGATGTGTGTATAATAGGAGGAGGTATTACAGGTGCTATAACGTCATATTATTTTTCAAAAGAGAATATAAGTTGTGTATTATTAGAAAAAAGAAGAATTGCTCATTTGAGCACAAGTGTTACAACATCATTATTACAATATGAATTAGATGATAATTTATCTGATTTGACAGAATATATTGATTTAGAAGATGCTATAAGAGCATATAATTTAGGGCTTATAGCGTTAGATGAGATAGATAAGTTTATAAAAGAATATGGAAATAATTGTGATTATAAAAAAAGAGATACTTTATTGTATACAGCAAAAAAAGATGAAATAAATGCTATAAAAATAGAGTATGATTATAGAAAGAATAATAATTTTGATGTTGAATACATAAATGAAGATAATAATAAGTTCAGTTTTGACTTAAAAGCAGGAATATTATCTAAAAATGGTGGAGCAGAAATTGATCCATATAAATTTACACATGAATTATTAAATATATCACAAAATAATGGACTAAAAGTATATGAAAATACAGAAGTAATAGATTTAAAGTACTATAAAGATTATATAGAGGTAATAACTGAATTTGGAAATATCGTAAAAGCTAAAAAAGTGATAGTGGCAACTGGATATAACACAAAGCTATTTACAAATAGAAATTTTGCAACTAAAACAACAACATTTAATATAGCTACAAAGCCAGTTAAAAACTTTGATGGATGGTATGAAAAGGTACTAATAAGAGATAATTGTGATCCTTACAACTATTTAAGAACAACATCTGATAATAGAATTATTATTGGTGGAGAAGATGTAGACTTTGTACCAGATATATTTGATGAAAAACTTGCAAATAAAAAGTATGATATACTAGAAAATAGATTAAAAAATATGTTTAAAAATATAAAAGATATAGAAGTTGATTATAAATATTGTGGAACATTCGCATCAACTTTAGATAATTTAGGGTTTATAGGAGAAGATACTAAGCATAATAATTTATGGTATAATTTAGGTTATGGTGCAAATGGAATACTATTTGCAATACTTGGAGGAATGATGTTAAGTAAGTTATATCATGGAGAAAAAGATAAAGATATGAGACTATTTAAAGTAGATAGATTTGATAATTAATAAATAATGGCATAAATAGAATTTATGCCATTATTTATTTTATCCAAGAGCAACATCTAAAATCATCATAAGTGTAAATCCTATTATTATACCTACTGTTGTTAAATTTTTATTTTCTAAGCAGGCTTCAGGTATTAGCTCAGATGAAACAACGCCAATCATAGCACCAGCAGAAAATGCTAAAAGTATAGGTAATACAGCCCTCATAGCTATAGCCATAAAAACACCTAAAACACCAGATATAGGTTCAACAAGTCCTGATGCTTGACCGTAAAAGAAACTCTTTACAACTGGAAAACCTTCACGTCTTAAAGGTAGTGATACGGCAGCACCTTCAGGAAAGTTTTGAAGACCTATACCTATAGCTAAAAGGATTGCACTGGCAACTGTACACCCAGGAATTCCAAGTGCAGCACCACCAAAAGCTACTCCAACAGCTAATCCTTCTGGGATATTGTGAAGTGTAACTGCTAAAACTAATAAAATACTCTTTTTATAAGACTTAAATCTCATACCATCTTCTACCTTTAAATCTTTAAAAGTAAACTTATCTAAAAATTTATCTGATAAAACTATAAAAAATCCACCTAGAATAAATCCTAATGAAGGTATTAACCAAGAATTATACCCTAAATCATCGCAAAGATCTATTGCAGGACTGAGTAAAGACCAAAAGCTAGCTGCAATCATAACACCTGCACCAAATCCTAACATAGAATTTAATATACTTTTTTTTACATCTTTAAAGAAAAATACAACACTAGCACCTAATGCAGTAATGGACCAAGTAAATAAAGTTGCCAAAAGGCCTTGCAGTATAGGATTAAGAGATAAAAACCAAGTCATTATATTGTCACCTCATAAAAAATTTATAATAGAACTACTATTTTTATAATATGAAAAATAGTTAAGGGTGTTACAAAGAGAAAATATAAGTAAAAATACCTACGCATAAAATATATATAATTAAAGATAATTATAATAATGATTTAAACTGTTTTAATTTATTTTTATCAATTAGTTTAGTAGGTAGAGCACCTAACTTTTACTCAGGGTGTCTTGCGTTAAACTCCATTCATCACATAAATTACATAGAATAGTTGATTAGATTCACCTATAGATGTAAATAAATAGACTAATTTCGTAATAATATATGATGAGGTGTAAATATGAATTTACTTTATGAAAACTTAAATGATATAAAATTAGTATTTAGAAATTTCTTAAAATGGTTTGTTTTATCATTAATATCAGGTATAGGAGTTGGAACTGTAATTACATTATTTTTAAAAAGCCTTCAATATGCAACTAATGTTAGAGAAAATAATGAATGGATGTTGTATTTACTCCCTTTTGGAGGCGCTTTAGTAAGTTATTTATACTTTAAATATGGAAAAGATTCATCAAAAGGAAATAATTTAATAATAGAAAGAATTAATGAAGGTAAGGGACATATACCATTTAGAATGGCACCTTTAGTATTCTTTGGAACATTTATAACACATTTATTTGGAGGCTCAGCTGGACGAGAAGGTACAGGAGTACAAATAGGAGCAAGTATTTGTGCTAGGATAGGAGAGATACTAAAATTAAACAAATTAGACTTAACAATTATTATTACTAGTGGTGTAAGTAGTGGCTTTGGTGTTGTATTTGGAACGCCGATTGCAGGAACTATATTTGGGTTAGAGGTAAGCTCTGTAGGTAAAATGAGATATGAAGCTATTATTCCATGTCTTATATCTAGTTATATAGGTAATTATATTGCTACTTTATTTAATGTACAGCACAGTCATTATCATATGGTAGATGTATCTAGTAAAGATCCAGTTATATTTTATAAAGTAATATTATGTGCTATATTATTTGGATTAGTTAGTAAAGTATTTGCAGAGTTTACTCATTTTTTAAAAAAAGTATTCTCAGATAAAATACAAAACACATCTGTAAAGAGTTTTATTGGTGGAATTATAATTATAATTTTAATATTATTAATAGGAAATAGGATGTATTTAGGTCTTAGCTTAGAATTGTTAGAAAAATCATTTGAAAGTCCTGTTATACCATATGCATTTATAATAAAGCTACTATTAACATCAATTACACTTGCTACGGGATTTCAGGGCGGTGAAGTAACTCCATTGTTTGTAATAGGAGCAACATTAGGTAATTTTTTAGCTAATATAGTTGGGCTACCCATATCATTTTTAGCAGGAATTGGAATGATAGGTGTGTTTTGTGGTGGAACAAAAACACCTTTGGCATCATTTGTTATGGGACTTGAGATATTTGGAGGAGGAAATATAAAATATATATTTGTGGCATGTGTTATAAGCTATGTATTTTCTGGGAAAAGTGTAATATATACATCACAAAAAAATATAACAATAGAATAATATCATAGTTTTATATTAAATAATTATATAAGTATATAATAAATTTTAAGTTTACAAAATATATTGGCACATGGTAATATTTAAGTATAAATAAAAAGGCGATGGAGTTCGCCATTAAATGCGAAAGCTAATGACTCCTACTCTTAAATTTAAGGGTAGGAGTCTATTTATTTGCAAAAAAGGAGGAGATTATGATTTTATTAGTAAGCCTATTAATAATAGGGATTATAGCAACATATAGTGGAAAAATAGCAGAAAAGTTTAAGTTACCAGCACTTATAGGTATGATGGTACTTGGAATTATTATAGGGCCTTCATTTTTAAATGTAGTTCCTAATAACACTTTAGAAATAGCATCAATTATAAAAGATATAGCTTTAGTTACTGTATTATTTATAGCAGGACTAGGAATTAGCTTATCTAATATAAAACAAATAGGAAGGCCAGCAATACTTTTAAGTATACTTCCAGCAACACTTGAAGGTTTTGCAATAGCATTTTTATCTATGAAGTTTTTAGGGTTTACATTTATTCAAGGTTCAATACTAGGCTTTATAATAGCAGCAGTATCACCTGCAGTACTTATACCATCAATGGTATCTTTAATAGAAAGAAAAATTGGTCAAGATAAAGCTATACCACAAATGTTATTAGTTGGAGCGAGTGCTGATGATACGATAGCTATAACATTATTTACAACATTTTTAGGTATATATATTCAAAGTAATAGTGGAGAAAATATTTCTATAGCCACAAATATTATATCAATACCTATAACTGTTTTAATAAGTATATTGTTTGGATTTATAGCATTTAAATTAAGTAAGAGTATAATACAAAATACAGATAATAAGCATTTAAAAACTATGATAGCTTTTTTTATATGTTTATCAATAAGATTTATAGAAAAAAACTTAGAAATAGAGATACTTAACTCACTACTTAGCATCATGGTATATGGATTTTTTATAAGAAACTATATAAAAGAAGATGCTAAATATATATTAGGTAACATGAATAATATATGGAAATATGGTAAATTATATTTATTTACATTTGTTGGAATGGCAGTTAATCCAACATTAGTAGGAAAATATTTCTTTATAGGTGTGGTTATACTAACATGTTCTTTATTTATACGTTCTATAGGAGTAATTATGGCATTAACTGGCACAAATTTAAGCAAAAAAGAAAAATTATTTTGTGTTATAGCATATCTTCCAAAGGCAACGGTTCAATCTGCAAAAGCATCTATACCACTTCAAATGGGAATAGCAGGAGGAGATGTAATGCAAGCTATTGCTATACTTAGTGTATTAATTACAGCACCTATAGGTGCTATCGGTATAAATCTGACATGTGAAAAATTACTTCATACTGAAAGTAAAATAATAAACATAGAAGAAGGTTTATCATATAAATAGAAAAAATACTTGCTCAAATTTATAATTTGAGCAAGTATTTTTTTAATCTAGTATACTATATAGAACTGCATTAACTATTGATAGTAATATAGATGCCCATATGGCACTAAAGAATCCATAAAGAGCAACATTAGAAACCATCATAAAAGATAGTTTTAAAACTAATGCATTAATAACTAAAGAAAATAAACCTAAAGTTAAAAATGTTATGGGAAAAGATAAGAATTTTAGTATTGGTTTAACTGTTGAATTAAGTAAACCTAATATTATTGTAAGAATTAATAGTGATTTAAAAGACCCTATATACATACTATCCATTAAGTTTGATACTACATACAAAGATATAGCATTGATAACTATAAATAGTGATACTTTTTTCATTTTTAACATCCTTTCTTTTAAAGCTCTAAATATATATAAATATTATAGAGTATTATAGCACAATGTTTATAAAAGCATCTATATTCTATATTATGGAAAATATATATTAACTATGATATAATTTTTAAATAGTATCTAAAACTAAATTAAAAATTAATGATTTAGTAGAACATAAAAATTAAACAATTTATTTTAGAAATTTATATTAAATAATATATTAATATGACAAAATATAGCATTGAAGTGAATATGTTGCCGAAAGTTATAAGTTTAGTATATTATAATTAAGTATCTAATAAATAATAGGAGAAAGAGTATGCTAAATTTAACTAAAACTCAAAAAATATGTATACAGTATGGTTTTTTACTACTTTTAATATGTATGACGGTTTATTTAGTATCGACAACGCTAGATATTACATTAATACCTATGATTATGAAGTTAGTTAATAAAAAGTTTATATTTATTGGTTTTTTAATAATGGTACTTTATATTATATTAGAATGTACAATAATAAATATATTAATAAAAACTATACAAAAAACAAAAGTAAGATTTTTAGCTGTTAAAATAGCTATGATGGGATTTTATTATAACTTAGTAACACCATTTGCTTCGGGTAGTCAACCGATGCAAATTTACGCATTAAATAAATATGATATAAATCTTAGTAAATCTATAGCTATAGTTACAAATAAAACAGTATTATTTCAAACTGTAGTAACAATATATAGTGCGGTTATAATATTTTTAAATATAGAAGTACTTAAAAATGAATTACCTTCTATGTTAGTATTAATGAGTATAGGTATGATAATGAATATAGTTTCTTTATTAGGAGGTATGTTAATACTACTAACTCCTAATACTATGAAAATAATAGTTAAAGTTATAGTTAATATACTATATAGATTAAATATATTTAAATCACTAAATAAAAAAATACATACTATAAATAAATTTATTGATGAATATAGTTATTCAATAAAATTATTTATTAAAAATAAAAAAGCACTATTTTTGAGTATAATACTTACAATAATACAACTTACAGTATTTTTTAGTATATCTTATTGTGTTTATAAAGCATTTAATTTAAATGGATTAAGTCTTTTTGATGTTTTAGCACTTCAAGTGTTTTTATATATGTCAGTTTCTCCTATTCCGACACCTGGAAATGTTGGGGCAAATGAAGTTGCATTTCTTACCATATTTTCCAATGTATTTCCTGGAAAGATAATAGGATATTCTGTATTTTTATATAGTATTTATGTTTATTATTTTTTAGTCGTAGTTTGTGGATTGTTTACAATACATACTCATTATCATATGAATAAACGAAAAAATAAAAATAGAAATTACAGTTTATAGAGGCTTTTAAAGCCTCTCAGATTGTAGACAAAATAGCCATTTTTAACTTATATAAAATGGCTATTTTCTTTTTTACAAAGATTTTTAGTGATAATATACTAAAAATAGGCGTAAGCCTTAGATTATTGGATGTATCTTTCCACATCCAATTAGCTAATTTTTTTAGATTCATGCATGAGAAAATAAG
>NZ_LT629850.1:1805862-1924386 GCF_900106845.1 Romboutsia timonensis | reverse complement strand
CCAAATAAATATTGAATTAAAACTATTTTTATTAAAACAACTGGATCTATACTTGGAGCTCCTAACGGAGAGTATAAGTCTTTTACTTTATCATAAATAAAACTAAAATCTATTGCATTTTCTATTTTTCTTACTAGATGATTTTCAGGAACTAATCTATCTAATATCACATTTATTTCATCTTCTCTAAAATCTTCTTTTCTTATAGTTAACATATTTATCACCTCATAAAGAGTATTGACAAAAATAAAAGAGCGTAGACTTTGTCTACGCTCTGAGAGGCTTTTAAAGCCTCTTTTTTACGCTTAAGGATATTATAATACTTAAAAAATGTGGACAACTTATGAATGTAAGTAATATCAATAAGTTGGTTTTGAGCGTAAAAAAGATTTTGAGCAACGGACGAAGTCGTTGGCGACATGAGCGAAGCGAATTTTTTATATGTAAATTTATAATTTATTTTAGTTATGGTTAAAATATAAATGCTAGTATTAATGAGAAAATTAGCCAAAACATAGAAAAAATAATAGTAGTAAATTTATTAGATATGGACAACTTAAAGATATACAAAATATAAAAGAAAGGAAATTATCATGACAAGTAAAAGAGAAGAATTAGATAATAATAAAGAAATGAATAAATTATTAAAAGACAATTCAGGTAAAATGGAAATAGCAAAAGAAATACAATCAAATAAAAAAATATCAGAAATAGTAGGAGATAGATTAGCGAGAAAAAGACATTTTCCTCCGTGTTAAAAATAATTAGTTAGAGGAGTGAATAAATTGAGCGATAGCAGATTTTATAACGGTCATTATAATGACGCCCTACAATATACTAAAGATATATTAAAGAGTAGTTCCTCTATAGATGAAATAATAATAAATGTAGACAATATTAAAGATAATAATGAGAACAAGGATAATAAAGAAAAAAATTAAACGTGGTAAATTTTTACCACGTTTTTTGAGAGTATAAAAATTCTTATTTAAGATATGAAAAGCAGGAAAATATAGAGCTTATAGTAGTAACTTACTACAGGCTCTATATTTTTTATGTTAAAAATTAAATTATTTTAAATATCAAGATTATAGTAGTATTAATAATTAATTTGGTTTAAAATTAATTATTGGAGGAATGAGCATGGATAGAAAATATATAATGGCATTAGATCAAGGAACAACTAGTTCAAGAGCTATTTTATTTGATAAAGAAGGAAATGTAGTTGCAACTTCTCAAAAAGAATTCACTCAGTTTTATCCAAAGGTTGGATGGGTTGAACATAATCCCATGGAAATATGGGGAAGTCAAAGCGGAGTAATGAGAGAAGTCTTAGAAACTAATTCTATAAGACCAGAAGAAGTTTGTGCAATTGGAATAACAAATCAAAGAGAAACTACAATAGTTTGGGAGAAAAGCACAGGAAAACCAGTATACAATGCTATAGTATGGCAATGTAGGAGAACATCTGAAATATGTGATGAGTTAAAAGAAAAAGGATATGAAAAATTAATAAAAGATAAAACTGGATTAATTCTTGATGCGTATTTTTCAGCTACTAAAATAAAGTGGATACTAGATAATGTTGAAGGCGCAAGAGAAAAAGCAGAAAATGGAGAACTGTTATTTGGTACAGTAGATACTTGGTTAATATGGAATCTAACTCGTGGAAAGGTTCATGTAACAGATTATACAAATGCAGCAAGAACAATGCTTTATAATATAAAAGAATTAAAATGGGATGATGAAATATTAGAAATATTAGATATACCAAAGTCTATGCTACCAGATGTAAAGCCATCAAGTTATATATATGGTCACACTGATGAAGGTATGTTATCAGGAGCACAGATACCAATAGCTGGATGTGCAGGAGATCAACAAGCAGCTTTATTTGGACAAACATGTTTTGAAGAAGGAAGTGCTAAAAATACTTATGGAACAGGATGTTTCATGCTTATGAACACTGGAGAAAACATAGTTGAGTCAAAGCATGGATTATTAACAACTATAGCTTGGGGTGTTGATGGTAAAGTAGAATATGCGCTAGAAGGAAGTATATTTATAGGTGGAGCATCTATACAATGGTTAAGAGATGAACTTAGAGTATTATATGATGCAAAACAAAGTGAATTTTATGCAAATAGCGTAAAAGATACTAATGGAGTATATGTAGTTCCAGCATTTGCAGGACTGGGAGCACCATATTGGGATATGTATGCAAGAGGAGCTATAATGGGTCTTACTCGAGGTGCCAATAGAGCCCATCTAGTGAGAGCAACACTTGAATCAATAGCATACCAAGTTAAGGATGTATTAAATGCAATGCAAGAAGACTCTGGTCTTAAGCTAAAAGATCTTAGAGTTGATGGAGGAGCAAGTAGCAATAATTTTTTAATGCAATTCCAATCTGACATACTGGATGTAAATATCGATAGACCGAAAGTTGTAGAAACTACAGCACTAGGAGCTGCATATTTAGCAGGTCTTGCAGTAGAGTTTTACAATAATAAGGATGAAATAAAAAAATCTTGGATTATAGATAGAGAGTTCATACCTAATATGAGTGATGATAAGCGAAATTTACTATATAAAGGATGGAAAAAGGCAGTAAGTAGATCTCTTTTATGGGCTAAAGAAGATGAAGAGTTTAGAGATGAGTTATCACGTATAGATAGTTAGAATAAAATAATATATAAAACATATAAAAAGTCGCTAAATTAGCGACTTTTTATATTAAGGCAAGGGAAAATAAAACTATTATAAATGGTAATATAAAGAATATTTTTCCTTTAATTGTACCGATATTTACAGTCCATCCAGCACCAAATCTTTTATTAACGAAAAGTGATGGATCATCTGGATTATTATAAATACAACCAAATATCCATAATGAATCATCATCATCAATAGAATAAACAGCATTCTTACTTTTATTAGGAGATTTATAATATAGATACATTTGATAATTTGCAGTTAAAATAATTATAATGGTAGTTGGCCATAAAATTAAAGGATTCACACTGCTTGCATTCATAGTAGCAATAAGTATATCTATAAATAAAACTTCACATCCTATATTTAAAACTAAAAAAGTAAATCCAAACATATTTAAATAATGTAAATGAGCTTTTTTACTATTATCTATAGAATTAATAGATAATTTAGCTCTAGTTTTTAATGAAGATATAGATGATATATAAATAACAACTCCAAGGCCAATCATCATACCTACAATAGCAAGTATTTTTATAAAGGATTTATCAGCAAATGCATCTGCATTTCCACTAGGTCCCCAGTGAGTAGGGATAGTATCTGGTATAGATTTATAATTAGATAATACATATATTCCAACTAAAGTAGCTACTATTATAGGAATTGTAAATAATAACGAATACTTTTTTACTATTTTATTTTTCTCTTGAATAAACTCTGTATCTAATATAACTTTAGTTTTTTCTAAATCTAAATCATATATATTAAGTGATAACTCAGATTTTAATGATTTAACTTTATTATGAATATTTATATATACAAAAAAGCTATACAAACAAAAAGCTAACATTGGCAAAATTGAAGAAGTTACATATGCCTTAAATATATAAATAGATGCTAACTCAAGTATTAAAGATATTATAAAACCAATAGTTGTAAATAGTTTATATTTTTTATCTAAATTTTTAAATTCATCTTTGTTAAAGTAATCAGAGTTTAAGCTAATTCCATAAAATTGTCTTTTACCGCTTAAAGCTTGAGTAAGATAAGTTAATATATATAGTAAAAATAAAGTTGGAACATTAATAATTAAAGCTAAAGTACTATTCATAATCTTTCACCTCGTATTTATCAAATAATTTATTGCTATAATCTAAAAATTCTTCACGAGACATTCCTAAAAGGTAACTTTGAGCTACTAGAAGATCTAACATAGATTCAATTTTGTCAACATTAAAATCAGTTTTATCTAGTGGTAGTTTATTTACAATTGCACCTTTTCTTCTATCTATATTTATGTACCCTTCATCTTTAAGTAAGTTATAAGATTTATTAACTGTATGGAGATTTACTCCTATTTCTTCAGCCATATTTCTTACTGATGGTAAAGATTCATTTATTTTTAAATCACCACTGGCAATAGATTTAATTATTTGTTCTCTAATTTGAGTATAAATAGGAACATCACTATTAAAATCTAAATTTAAAATCATTTTTAAACCTCCATAATATTTCTAATCATTGTTATATATATTATATAACAATGATTAGAAATATTACAAGTATGAATTATAAAGAAATATTAGAAAGGGAAATTTTTTGAAAAATTTACTGATTTGTAAGCTAAAGCAAACTAGTAAGACTATAAATACTAAGCAGGTTATATAGTAAGTTGTTAAGAGACTTTAAAAGAGATATTTAATGAATATAGCTTAAAATATATAGTATATAATAAAAAATAAATTTAATTTATAAAACTTATTTACAATATTCGACGGGTATGCTAATATAGCTTTAATAAAATAAATAGGACCTTTAATCCAGTTCAGAGAAGCTGGCAAGGTTTTCGGATATGAAAATTATAGTATTTTAATAAGTATACATATATATAATTATAGTATAAAAATATATTGGAAATATTTATTAAAATTATAAGAAAACCTCTTGCTTAGCAAGAGGTTTTTTGTTTAGGTACTTATAAAAAGGAGAATATTTATGAGTAAAAAACATCAAGACCACGATTATTCACTAGAAGCAATACCAAATAGTGATAAAAAAGGATTTATATCAATGCTAGTTGTAATGTTAGGATTTACATTCTTCTCAGCGAGTATGTTAGCAGGAGGAAACTTAGGTACAAGTCTTAGTATGGAGAAGTTTATAACTGCAGTAATTATAGGTAATATAATACTTTGTGTATATACAGGACTTTTAGCTTATATGGCAGGTGATACAGGGCTTTCAACGCACTTACTTGCAAGATATTCATTTGGTGAAAAAGGTTCATACCTTGTATCATTTTTAGTATCAGCAACACAAGTAGGTTGGTTTGGTGTAGGGGTTGCAATGTTTGCTATACCAGTATCAAAGGTTACAGGAATTAACGTAGGTATATTAGTTTTGGTATCAGGTTTATTAATGACAGCTACGGCTTTCTTTGGAATGAAATCACTAACAATACTAAGTATGATAGCAGTTCCTTCAATAGCAATACTAGGTAGTATATCAGCAGGGAAAGCTATAGGTGATGTTGGTGGAATTACAGGATTACTATCAATAAAACCGACAGGAACTATGACTATGAGTGCAGCACTTGCATCAGTAGTAGGTACATTTATAAGTGGTGGAACATTAACAGCAGACTTTACAAGATTTTCTAAAGATAAAAAGACAGCTGTAAGTACTACTGTAATAGCTTTTTTAATAGGAAATTCATTAATGTTAGCATTTGGAGCTATAGGAGCAATGGCTACAGGTCAATCAGATATAGCAGAAGTAATGTTTATGCAAGGTCTTATAATACCAGCAATAATAATACTTGGGCTTAATATTTGGACTACTAATGATAATGCGCTTTATGGATCAGGGCTTGGATTTTCAAATATAACAAAGCAACCAAAAAGTAGAATGGTTATAATAAATGGTATAGTAGGTATTTTATATTATATATATAAAATAGAACTAAAAATAGAGGAGTTTAAATATATATTGTCTAATATGTAATTAATATAAATTCTAAATTTCTTATAATAAACAAAATAATTTAAAATAGTAAGATATTACATACTATAATAAACTCTTTAATGTAAAAAATAATATTAAATTTACATTGAGGAGGAACTAGATCATGAAAAAAGGATTAATACCTGTTACATTAGGAGTAGCAGTAACTATGGCAGGATTATCAGTAGATGCTAATCAATCTAAACAAAGAAGATTTAGATCTCGCGATTACGCAAATATGACAGGAGCTTTATTAGTAGGAGCAGGTGTTGCTCATATTGCATTAGGTGCAATAGATATGTTAAAAGAATAGTAAGAAAAGGTATAGGGAAAATTATATATCCTATACCTTTTTTAAGTAAATATTTATTATATTACGAATATAATCTTAATAATAAATTAGCTATTTAATAATCAGATTATAATTATAAAGATTAAGAAAGGAGGAAAATATGAAAAAAAGTATAAAGATATCAGGAGATGGATTTATTAGTGAAGGAGAATATGATGTAGTAAAAATTATGGGAGATGTATCATCTATTGGAAATGTATATGCAAGAGAAGTAAAAATAAATGGAGATGCTGAGTTTAGAGGTAATTTAGATTTTGGACAATTAAATGTACGTGGAAATACACATATAAATGGAGATATTAAAGTAGGACAGGTTAAGATAAGTGGAGATTTATTAGTAGATGGAAATGCTGATATAGAGAAACTTGTATTGGTTGGAGATTGCAAGTTTAGTTCTGATATAAAGTGTGATATTGTTGATATAGATGGAGACATAGATATAGAATCTAATATATATGCTAAAGAAATAAATATAAATGGATTAGTTAAAGTGAAAGGTAGTATAGAGAGTGAAAGTATAACTATAAAAGGTTCTATACAGTGTGATGGAATATTAAAAGCTCAAAGTGTAAATATTTATCCATATAGCAAGTCATATTGTAATGAAATAAAATCATCAAAAATAGAAATACTTAAATATAGACGTAAATATATTCCAAATTTATATAAAGTAAAACATGGAAGGTTTAGTTGTAAATCAATGAAAGGTGATGATATAAAACTAGAAAACTCATATGTAGAATATATAGAATATACCAAAAATCTTAATATATCTGATGATTGTAAAGTTGAAAAAAGCGTAAAGGTAAGCTAGGAGGACACAGTGGTTATTTTAGAAGAAAATAGGAATTTATACCTGAATTGTATAATTAAATCAGACAAATATATAAACAAAAAAAGACACTTATGATATACTTAGTTAACCTACTAAAATCAACAAAAGGAGTACCAAAAATGTCTTTTAATCATATTAACATAAATCAGCTAACAAATCTAGAAGCAAATTACTATTTAGGCGTGAAAGCAAGAGCTTGCGCTCAAAGAATGAAAATTGGAAAAGATAAAGTTTACAGATATTACAAGCTATTTATGCAAGGACTTACTGTTCAAGAAATATATAATCAATACCTAATAAATAAATCTAGATGTGGAAGAAAGCCCATTGTATTAAGCAAAGAAAAATTAGATGATATCAATAATAAGCTAGAAAATGATTGGTCTTTAGATGCTATCGCAGGAAGAGATAAAATAGATGGAAAAGATGAAAAAATATCAACAAAAACATTATACAAATTAGCAAAACAAGGTGTAATAGATATAAATAAGTTGAGACGTAAGGGTAAAAATAACCCGAAGGGTCATAACGAAACAAGAGGTAAAATTAATACATGTAAAACAATTCATGAAAGAGATGAAAAGTATCCTAATGCTAAAACTAGTATAGAATATGGCCATTTTGAGGGAGATACTATTGTAGGAAAAGCTAGAAAATCAGCTATAGTTACTTTAGTAGAAAAGTATTCAAAATATATTGTATTACTTAAAGCAAGTAGAAAGAGTGAGGATGTTAAAGAAGCAATTTGCAAATGGCTATCATCTTTACATAAGTCGTGTATATCTACTATTACATTTGATAGAGGTAAAGAGTTTTCAAAATGGTCAGACATAGAAAAAGATAGTTCAGTTAATATTGAAATCTACTTTGGAGACCCTGGATCACCAGGTCAAAGAGGGCTAAATGAGAATTCAAATGGAATAGTTAGAAAAGATTTACCTAAGTCTACAGATTTATCTGCATATTCTCAAGAAGAATTAAATATGATTGCGTATAAATGGAATTCTATACCTAGAAAATCACTAGACTATAAAACACCAAATGAGGTTATAAAAGAAGCAACTGGATTTGAAAGCTTACTTACATTTGCTTAGTGATTCATAAGTAATTTGTCTGATTTAAATTGACAATTCAGGATACAATAAACTAGTAAATAAAGTGTGTTAAAATAATTAGAACTTAAGTTTAAGTGTTTGATTATTTTAGCACACTTTTTAATTACAAGAAATATATATTAGACTTTGTTTTAATTACTAGATATTTGTTTAAATGATTTTACGTATTTTACAGTCAGAAGATATGAAGCTATTGGTATACCAATTACCATACTAACTATACCTTGAATAGTATTAGATGGAACTGAACCTAATGAAATTATAAAACTACCTTGTAAAAATGTACCTGCTAATAAGTATCCGCTGACCATAATCAGGACACCAAGTAATGTAGCTAATATATTTTTTACTAAATTTGTATTCTTTCTAACAATAATACCAACTACATATCCTTCAAATCCCTTTATTAGTAGTGTGAATAAAGCCCAATGTGAATATCCAGTTAGAATATCAGCTAAAGCAGATCCTAATCCTCCTGCAATCATACCCGGTATAGGTCCAAATAAAATTGATGCTACAAAAATAATACTATCCCCTATATTTACATATCCTTCTGTCATAGGTATTGGTATTTGTATTACCATAGTGGCGATACAAACAAGAGCTATCATAAGTCCATTTAGGACAATTAATTTTGTTTTGTTATTCATTCATATATCCTCCAATTTATAATCATGTGTTATCTAAATTATACCAACTACCATAATTAGATACAATGAAAATTGTACCCATACAATTTTTAAAATTATAAAAAAAGACAATACATTATATAGTATTTCTTAGTATTGTATAAAAAATTAATGATTTTTCAATAATATCAATAAAATATAAATTTATGGGTAAATAATATATTAGAAAATAAAATACTAGAAGTTAACATAAATTGGAGGAATAATAAATGTCAAATTGTAACTCATGTCCATCAAAAAATAGTTGCAAAAGCCAAGCAACTTGTAATATAAAGAATAACCCAAATAATAATATAAAAAAAATAATTGCTGTTATGAGCGGAAAAGGTGGAGTTGGTAAATCAACTGTAACTGCATTAATAGCTAAAAAATTAAATAAAATGGGATATAAAGTAGGAATACTTGATTCAGATATAACAGGTCCAAGTATTCCAAGACTTATGAATCTTCAAAATCAAAGAGCTATGTCAAATGGAAAAGATATATTCCCTATAGAAAGTAAAGAGGGTATAAAGACAATGTCTATAAACTATATGGTAGATAATGAAAATCAACCAATAGTTTGGAAAGGACCAATGGTAGGTAATGCTGTAAAGCAATTTTACAGCGATGTAATATGGGGAGAGTTAGATTATCTATTAATAGATATGCCTCCTGGAACTGGAGATGTAGCACTTACAGTAATGCAATCAATTCCTATAAGTGGAGTAGTTATGGTATCTGTACCTCAAGATATGATATCTATGATAGTTGCAAAGGCTGTTAATATGGCAAAAATGTTAAATATAAAAGTATTAGGTGTTGTAGAGAATATGAGCTATATACAATGCCCAGATTGTGATAAAAAAATAAAACTATTTGAAGGGGAAGAAACTGAAAAATTCCTAAGTGAAATGGATTTAAAACTTTTAGGAGAACTTCCTATGACAAAAGAAATAGTTAATATAACTCATAATGGAGTATCAGAAATTAGTGATAGTTTAGACGGGATACTAACAGGTATTGTAGATAATATAAAATAGGTAAAGGTAAAAATATAAGTTAATATATATTCATACATAAGTATAAGCTGATAGTTAAACTATCAGCTTATTTATTTATAAATTCTATGCTTTTTACATTATTTTTATTTATAGCTATAGCACTGCCTAAATCTCTTCCTGACATGGTAAGAAAAGGAACATCTTCACCTTTATTAAATTTTTCTAGCCAGTCGACTAGAGAATTAAAGTTTCTGATGTTACTCCTTTCTACAATTCTTATAAAATCATTTTTAAAGGTTATTTTTATTTTATCATTCATTTTAATCACCATCCTATAATATTATTTACCCAATATATTTATCACAAACTAAATTTATTTGTGAAATATTTGCAAAGTATTATACTTTTAAGTATAAACTAAATTAGCAATATTGATAAAGCTTTGTAGGATATAGTAAATATATTAAAAAAATATATTTACTATATATAAATTTATTAGATAGCTGACATTAAATATGAAAATACTTATAAAATAATAACGAATATATAGATAAAAACTTAAAATAAAGGAAAATATATCATGTTATACACTTTCCTATCAAAACTTGCTAAAAGGGGAATAAAAGTAAGTTATTGAATTTATATATAAGGAGAGTGATAATGTGAATTTAAAAAAGTACCTTGTGATTTGTATATGCTTATTATTTATAGCATTTAGTTTTAATATACTATCGAAATACTCTACAGTTTCAGGAGAAAACTTATCACTAAATAATATAGATAATGAAATCGCAAATAATGAAGAAGCTGAAAATCTTAAAATAGAATATGAAAAATTACAAACTAGAATTAAAAATGAAGAAATGATTGAAATAAATAGAGTAGAAGGTGTAACTTATTTAAGAGAAAATGTTACAGTAATTAGTGGAATAACTGAAGACGAAATGAAGGAAGTACTTATGAATACTACTGGATCAAAAACTATGGCTCATCTTGCAAGTGCTTTTGTTGAGGCAGAGAAAAAGTATGGTGTAAATGCATTTTTTATGGCAGGAATTGTAGCACTTGAAAGTGGATTTGCAACATCTAGAAGGGCAATAGAGGATAATAACTTAACTGGTTATGAAGTTTATAGTGATAGTTCAGAAGGAAGACTATTTAATAGCCATGATGAATCTGTGCTTCATACTGCAAGGCACTTAAGTAAGAATTATTTAAAAGAAGATTCTATGTATTACAATGGTTTATCTGTTGATGCTATCCAGATAATGTACTGTCCAGATGAGGAAGAAGATAAAAGATGGGAAGAAAAGGTTGATTACTTGGCAAGTAATTTCTTAAAGACTTATGATAATTTGTTTAGAGTTGATAAATCATAAAAAGAAAAAGGTATAACATTAACGATATAATGTCATACCCCTATTATTAGCTAATTTTAAAATAAATATGGTATAATTAGATAATAATAAACTTAATGATTATAGAAAAGTTTTATAAATATCAAGATTTAATTAGCTATAAAGTAGAAAATTGAGTAAAAGGATTGATAAAATGAAGAAATTTCTAGTGTTTATGTTAGTTGTGTGTAGCATAGGTGGAATGTATTATTTTTCTAGTCAGGATGCACAAGTATCAGGAAGTCAATCACAGTTAGTCGTAAGATTTATAGATAAAATAAGAGATAAAGTTACATTACAAGATGAAAAGCTTATAAAAATTCAGACCAAGATATATGAAAAACTAAAAGGATTTGGAAGTAAAAGTTATATTGTTAGAAAGATGGCACATTTCAGTATATATGCATTAATTGGAATATCTTTATTATTATTTATATATTTATTTTCTAAAAAGCTTATACTATCATCATCAATAGCGCTTTTACTTTCTATAATGTATGCTTGTTATGATGAATACAGGCAACTATCTGTACCAGGAAGATCAGGAAGTATAAAGGATGTATTTATAGATTCATTAGGTGCTTTAACTGGTATAACTTTAATTTTCATAATAATATTAGCAATAAAAATTATAGTATCTCTATTTAAAAACTTATTAAATAGAGAAGATTTGTCGTCAGAAGAATTTAATAATTAATTATAAAGATGTTATATTATTTCTTTCTAATTTGTATAATTATTATATAAATTAGAAAGAAGTGATAATATGAGCTATTTAACTTATCTAAAAATACATCATTTTAAAAGTATAGAAGACTTAGAATTAAAGGACCTATCTCATATAAATATAATAGTAGGAGCGAATAATAGCGGAAAAACCTCATTACTTGAAGCTATGTCAATACTCGGAAATGAAGATAGCATAAAAAGTATATTAAATAATGTATCAAAAAGAAGTTCTGCGTACCCTTCAAGTTTTGAACTATTCTTAGACATATTCCCAAGAGATCAAGATATAAACAAAAGTATAAAAATTGAATCAACTATAAAAGGATTAACTAGAGAGGTTAACATAAATGGAAATATAGTAAGAGATATTGACATAAATAATGACACTGATAATACATTTCTAGGTAATATTAATGTGAAGGTAGAAGATGAAACAGTCATAGATAAAAATATATCTATAGAGGAAAATAAAGATATCAAATACCTTAATGACTATGACATTATAAAAATAGTATATGTTACTCCATATGATTATTATAGAAGTGACTTAATAGAAAGTACCTTAGAAAATGTAAATGATAGAGATAAAGAAAATATAATAAATTTACTTAATATATTTGATCCAGACGTAGTAGATTTTAAACTAGTAAAAAAATTTAATACAGGTAGAAGTTATATATATATAAATCATAATGTATATGGTACTACACCTTTATTTAGTTTTGGAGATAGTATTAAAAAGATATTCACACTTGCAACAGCAATGATAAGTGCAAAAGGTGGGATACTGCTAGTTGATGAAATAGAAAGTGCAATACACAAAAACCATATAAATAAAGTGTTTAACAGTATTATAAAGATTTGTAAGGAGTATAAGGTTCAATTAATATGTACGACTCATAGTTTAGAAGCTATAGATGGAATTATACTTTCACTTGGAAATCAAATAGACTTATTATCTTGTTTTAGGATAGAAGTATATAATAATAAAACGTACTATACAAAGTTTTCTGGTGATAGGTTAAAAGATATTAGAAACTTGCTAGGTCAGGATGTGAGATAATGAGAAGTTTTTTATTTTTTGTAGAAGGCGTTCATGATATAAATTGTGTAGCTAGAATATTATTAATAAATGACTTTAAAGAAGTTAGTAACATAAATGATATTCCAGAAATATGGAGAAGTAGAGTACCAAGAACTTATCCATTTGTAGATAACAGGTTAGATAGATTTATACCTATGCCTTCATATTTTATAAAAAATAATTTATGCATAGCGATGGTATCAGCTAATGGAGTAGGTAATATTATCAGGGATATAGATTTATACCTTAGTAATATGACCAAGTCAGAATTAAAGCAAATAAATGGAGTATGTGCAATATTTGATGCTGATCAAAAATCTGCAAAAGAAGCTTTTGATGAAAAATTTAGGAAGTATAACAAAGATATGGTTATTAAGAAAAAAGATTTTCTAAGTGGTTCATGTAGGATTCGAGGAGAAATTATAAATATGTATTATTATTTTTTTCCCGATAACTACTCACAAGGAACGTTAGAAAACTTTTTACTTGAAGGTGCTAAGATTGTTTATAGTGATTTATTAGATAATGTAAATGAATATTTAGAAAGGGTTGATGATAAATATAAAGAAAGCTGGAGCAGATCTAGTGAGAATAAAGTTAAGATAGGATGCATAGCAAATATATTTCAACCAGGAAGCGCCAATCAAATATCAATACGATATGATGATTGGATAAGTGAAGAAAGTATAATGTATAGCCCTGTTATAAAAAAATTTTATGACTTTATAATAGATATATTAGAGCTTAATTAAAAAGTTAAAAATCAACAAAAGGGCTAATGCATAGCCCTTTTTAAATTAAAAAATAGATAAGTATTTAAATTAAAGTAAAATTTAAGAAATAGATAATAGTATATTATTAGTTATTTTGACGTAGAGCGTTTTAACAACCCGAAATTAATTCATATTTATCAAAATTATAGCTGTCAACTGCATTCTCTAATTGGTATAGAGCTTTTTCTAAAATTCTTCTAGGACAAGCTATATTTATTCTCATATAACCATCTCCACCATTTCCAAATAGACGACCATCATTAAGTGCAAGTCGTGCTTTATTAACAAAGAAGTCAACTAAGTCATCTCCATCAAGATTTAAATTTCTACAATCTAGCCATAATAAGTATGTACTATCAGGTATACTTACTTTTATTTGAGGAATATTACTATTTATATAATCTACAGCATATTTTATATTTTCTTCTATATAAGTAGTAGCTTCTAAAAACCATTCTTTTCCTTCAGTAAAAGCAATTGTATTAGCGACTATACTAAATGCATTATTTCTATATGTTTCTATTTTCTTTAATATAGCATCATATTGATTTTTCATATTTAGATTAGGGAATATTACTGTGGCAACTTGAAGTCCAGCTAAGTTAAATGTTTTAGTTGAAGAAGTACAAGTTATAGTATGTTTTCTTATTTCTTCACTTATAGATGCTATTGGAGTATGTTTATTTCCCCATAACATTATATCAGAGTAAATTTCATCAGATATAATAGTTATGTTATTTTCTATGCAAATATTTGCTATAGTTTCTAATTCTTCTTTTGACCAAACCCTTCCTACTGGATTATGAGGATTACAAACTATCATAAATTTAGCACCTTGCTTTGCTTTATTTCTTAAATCATCAAAATCTATATAGTATCTACCATTATCCTCTATAAGTTGATTTGTAACAACTTCACCACCCCAAGCTTCTATAACATTTTTAAATTCATGAAATACTGGTGGTTGTATTATAACCTTATCTCCTTTTTCTAAAAATGTATGCATTAGGTTTGCAAGCATTGGTAAGACTCCTAAAGCATGAGACATAAGAGATGTATCTACTTCCCAGTTATTTTTTTCAAGCTGCCATTTTTTTATAGCTTCAAAATATTCAATAGGTCTAGAAGTATATCCATATATACCTTGCATTGCTCTTTCTTGAAGGGCATTTATTATAGGGTCTGCAGCTTTAAAGTCCATATCAGCTATCCATAATGGTATTAAATCATCTCTACCGAATTTTTCTTTAGTTTCATCATATTTAACTGCATAATTATTTGAACGATCTATTATTTCATCAAAATTATATTTCATTTTAATAACCTCCAAAGTTTAAATTAATATTTTATATATTATCTAAAAAATTAGTTGTTTGTTTTACTGCTTATATCTATATAGTAGCACGCAATATATGAGTATAAAATATGAAAAAATGCTATTAATATTGCAAAAAGTGCCATTAGGATAACTGAATATAAATTAATTATTTTTAATAAATAAAGAGAACATATTATGTAAAGTAGAATATTTATGCTTAAAATAGCTTTACTTGATAGAAGATATTTAATTATATAAAATTGGATAATATATAAAACTTGTGTATAATAATTAAATAATAAAATATTTAAAATAACCAATTTTATAATAAGGAGATGAGACTTTGATAAATAAATTAAATGAATTGGATCTAGATATAAAAAGATGTGAAATTGTACTTAAAGAAAATAATTATTTAGATATTGTAATAGCAATAGAAGAGCTTCACGATAAGTATAAAAATACTATAGATTCTATATCTAACATAAGTAGGGATGTAGTTTGGAACTACAGCAAAAAAGATATAGAAAATATACAAAATTATTTAAAGGACTATAAAGATGAACTAATTTTAAAGGAAAAACAAAAAAATATATATGATAAATTTACAGATTTAAAAGAGTACATAGAAGATAAAGATATTTTAGAAAAACAGAAATTAGTAGAAGTTATTAATCTTATAGAAAATATAAATAATGATGATTTAAATTTAGATGAAAAATGGGATAAATTAAAATTGTATTTAGAATTAATAAAAAACCAAGGAAGAGAGATAGGTACACAATTATTAGAGATAATAGTACTTATGGCTAAATAGGTAACGGACATGATTTATTATTTAATATTTATAAATATAGTGGGATTACTATCAATGTATTTGGATAAATACTTTGCTAAAAATAATATGTATAGAATTTCTGAAAAAAATCTTTTTTTTATAGCAATTATAGGTGGATCTATAGGAAGTATTATAGGGATGTATCAATTTAGACATAAGACTAAGCATAGACAATTTACTACAGGTTTGCCTTTTATCATATTTATTCAAATAATGATATTAATTTACTATACATAGGAAGAATTAAAATAAATATATATAAATGGATTAGACATTAATATTGATTTATTTATTTTGAATAGTCTAAAGAAATTATATATTAAATAAATAAGTAAAAACATAGCGAAAAAAATGAAAAGTTGGTATAATAACTTTTAATTGGAGGGATTATACAATATGAAAAAATCAACAAATAATATTATAATAGAATTTTTAGGACTAATAATAGGTTGTATGTTTATGGGTGTCGGACTTAATATGTTCTTTAAGCCATATACTATAGCACCAGGTGGATTAAGTGGATTATCACTTGTAATAAGTAAGTTCACAGGCTTATCTGTATCAACGATAATGCTTCTTATAGGTATTCCTCTTTTAGTATCTTCTATAAAAATACTAGGTAAAAAGGATGCTATAAAAACATTCATAGGTATGGTAATATTATCAGGAATATTAGAAATTACAGCACCATTAGCAACAATATCAGTTACACAAGATGTATTATTATCAGCGATATCAGGTGCAATATTACTAGGAATAGGTTTAGGTATTGTATTTAGTGTAGATGGTTCGACAGGAGGAACAGACCTTATAGCACTAATGGTAAATAGAGTAATACCAAGTTTACCAGTATCTAAATGTTTAACTATTATAGATGGTATGGTTGTTTTATCAGCTGGTATAGCTAATGGAAATATAGAAACAGGATTATATTCTGCTATAGCACTTTATATAATAGTTAAGGTAATAGATGCTATTATATCTGGATTTGATTATTCAAAGGCATTTATGATTATAACAGAAGATAGAGATGAACTAAAAGAAGCTATAGTTAATGATATAAAAAGAGGAGTTACTATCCTTGATGGTAAAGGTGGATACACTAATAATGATAAGAGTATTTTATTAGTTGTTGTAAATAATAAAAAGCAAGAGGTTAGCTTAAAGAAACTTATAAAAAAAGTTGATCCTAGTGCATTTATAATAGTAAGTGATGTTCACGAAGTATTAGGTGAAGGATTTAAATCAATAGCAGCTTAAATAAGAAGGATGTATACCTTCTTTTATGATAATAGAAAGGACATTTTTTAATGAATCACAATAAAAAGAATATAATCTCAGCGTTAGTATTTTCTATGCTTTCAATAATAGCTTACTTAATAACTTATAATAATAAAGTATTATTCTTCTTAGTTTTTGTATGTGAAAGGTTATATTCATTTGGAGCAAAAGAAGAACTTGAAAAAAGTTTAGATGATTTAGAATTAGAAGATGGAAAAAAAGCAAGAAATACATTAGGAGTTATTATAGCTCTAATCTTAGGAACTATTGGAATATCAATATATTCTATATTTAAATATCCACAGATATTAATTATTTTAATATTAGGAGAGATATTAGATTATTCAATTTATAAATCTTATAAAAAATATAAAAATAAGAAAGACTAACCAAATTAAAATGTACCCTATAAAGTAGACAACTAATAAAAAGGTCTGCCATATAGGGTATTTTTAAAAATTCATTTGCTATATGAGCTATTTTTTATAAACTTTTAAGTGTTGTACTTAATATGATAATTCATCTTATAAATACAAAATTAAAAATATAAAAAACTTATTGACACTGTTGGGATAACGTTTTACAATGTAATTAAGTAATAAGTAAAACGGTTTAATAAAACGTTTTATACATATGGATATATTATAAATAGGAGGAATTTTATGAATAATCGATATGCAAATCATCCCAATGATTCAAAAAAGTATGACACAAATCAATTAAGAGAGCATTACATGGTAGAAGAAATTTTTAGTGATGATAAAGTAGAACTTACTTACAGCCATGTAGATAGAATAATATTTGGAGGAATAAAACCTGTTAATGAAAGTTTAAAATTAGAAGCAGGTAAATCTATGGGGGTTGATTACTTCTTAGAAAGAAGAGAAATGGGAGTTATAAACGTTGGTGGCGAAGGTATAGTTTCGATAGATGGTGAAGAATCCGCACTAAACAATAAAGATGGTCTATACATAGGAAAAGGGAATAAAGACATCATATTCAAATCATCAAATCCAAAAAATCCTGCAAAATTTTATATAAACTCAGTACCAGCACATAAAGAATATAAGACAGTTAAAATAGAAATAGAAAAAGCAAATCCAGTAAAAATGGGAGACAATTCAACTTTAAATAAAAGAACAATATATCAATATGTACATCCAAATGTTTGCGAAAGTTGCCAGTTATTAATGGGACTTACAATATTAGAACCAGGAAGTGCATGGAATACAATGCCATGCCATACTCATGAAAGAAGAATGGAAGTTTATTTCTACTTCGATATGGAAGAAGATACAAGAGTAATACATTTAATGGGAGAACCTACAGAAACAAGACACTTAATAGTAAAGAATGAACAGGCTATAATCTCTCCAAGTTGGTCAATACATTCTGGAGTAGGAACAAGCAATTATACATTTATATGGGGAATGTGTGGAGAAAACCAAACATTTACTGATCTGGATCATATATCTATGGATACATTAAGATAAATAACTAAGGAGGGGGATAATATGATAGCTGAAGCAAGTTTAGCAAAATTAAAAGACATAAAGACAATAGAAGTAGAAAATATAAATAAATCTTTAGAATTTCTAAATAGTGAACTTTTGACAAAAGCTGAAGTTAAAAAAGCTATAGAAGGTGCTATATGTCAAATAGATGCTAATATGGAATATTTTAAAAATAAATTTCCATCATCAGCAACTAAACAAAATAAGTATGAAATAATCGAAAATATAGAGTGGACAGATGGATTCTGGACGGGACTATTATGGTTAGCTTATGAATATACAAATGATGATAAATATAAGGTGTTAGCTGAAAAGAATGTAGCATCATTTAAGAATAGAGTAGAAAATAATATTGAATTAGATCATCATGACTTAGGATTTCTTTATTCATTATCTTGTGTAAGTGGATATAAGATAATAAATTCATTAGATGCTAAAATAGCAGCAATAAAAGCTGCAGATAAATTAATCTCTAGATATCAAGAAGTTGGAGGATTCATTCAAGCTTGGGGAGAGTTAGGCCATAAAGATCACTATAGATTTATAATTGACTGTTTACTTAATATACCACTTTTATATTGGGCGAGTGAAACTACAGGAGATAATAAATATAGGGATATAGCTAATACTCACTTTGTAACATCTTGTAATAATGTAATAAGAGATGATGCATCAGCATATCACACTTTCTATATGAATAATGAAACAGGAGAGCCTTTAAAAGGTGTAACTAGACAAGGATATAATGATGATTCATCATGGGCTAGAGGTCAAGCATGGGGAGTATATGGAATACCTCTAAACTACAAGTATACTAAGAATGAAAGCTGTTTTAACCTTTATAAGGGGATGACTAACTACTTCTTAAATAGATTACCTGAAGATAATGTATGTTATTGGGATTTAATATTTAAGGATGGTGATGGTCATTCAAAAGATTCATCTGCTGCAGCTATAGCAGTCTGTGGAATGCATGAGATGAATAAGTATTTACCAGAGGTAGATTCAGATAAAGAAGTTTATAAATATGCAATGCATAATATACTTAGATCTTTAATTGAGAATTATACAAGTGAAGAAATTGAAGAAGGTAAACCGATTTTATATCATGGTGTTTATTCTTGGCATTCAGGTAAAGGTGTAGATGAAGGTAATATATGGGGAGATTACTTCTACTTAGAAGCATTAATGAGATTCTATAAAGATTGGGAATTATATTGGTAAATTATATAAAGGGGGAGTGTAAAAATGAGTAATGTAAATATTGAGATGATGAGAATTGATGAGAGATTAATACATGGTCAAGGACAAATGTGGTTAAATGCTTTAGGTGTTAATACGGTAATAGTAGCTAATGATGAAGCTAGTAATGATACAATACAACAAACATTAATGAAGACTGTTGTTCCAAAAACAATAGCTATGAGATTTTTCTCAATAGAAAAAACTTGCGAATTAATTCATAAGGCATCACCTAAACAAAAAATATTTTTAGTAGTAAAAACTCCAGAAGATGCTTTAAAGCTTATTGATGGTGGGGTTCCAGTAAATGAAATAAACATAGGGAATATACACAATGCACCAGGGAAACAAGCCGTTACACGTTCTATATTCTTAGGTGATAATGATAAAGCTGCTTTAAGAGAGTTGCTTGAAAAGCATAATATGAAATTTAATACTAAAACTACTCCTTCAGGAAATGATGGTGCACTTGAAGTTGATATAACTAAATATATATATAATTAAAATAAAAAAAGGGGGGAGATAAATGGAAATTACTTTAACTCAAGGTATTCTTATCGGAATATGGACTGGATTCTGTTTAGCTGGTATGTTATTAGGGATATATTCAGCACGTTGTTTAGTATTATCTTTAGGGGTAGGTATTATACTTGGTGATATACCAACTGCCTTAGCTATGGGAGCTATAGGTGAATTAGCATTTATGGGATTTGGTGTTGGTGCAGGGGGTACAGTTCCTCCAAACCCAATGGGACCTGGTATTATAGGTACATTAATGGCAATTACAATGAAGGGTCAGGGAGTAGATCCAGCTTCAGCATTAGCTTTATCATTCCCATTTGCAGTTGCATTCCAATTTTTAATAACAGCTACATATACAGCTACAGCAGGTATGAGTCAGTATGCAATTAATGGTATAAAAGAAAGAAACTATACTAAATTTAAAATAGGTGCTAATGCTACAGTTTGGGTATTTGCATTAGTAGGATTTTTAATAGGATTTGTTGGTGCCATGAGTACTAGTGGATTACAAACAGCTATATCATATATACCAGAGTGGTTAATAAATGGATTTAAAGTTGCAGGTGTAATGTTACCAGCAATAGGATTTGCAATGATATTATCTGTTATGGCAAAAATAGAATTATTACCATTTGTTTTAATTGGATATATATGTATAGGATATTTACAATTACCAGTAATGGGAGTTGCATTTGTAGGAACAGCAGTAGCTTTATTAGTGTATTACATAAAGGGGAATAATAATGATTCCAATGATAATGATGGGGAGGTAATATTTGAAGATGGTATCTAATACAATATCTACAAGAAATTCTAAAACAGCTTTAACTAAAAAAGATTATTTAAAAACATCATTGAGAGCATATTTTCTTCAAAATGGATTTAACTATGGAAACTATCAAGGCTTAGGATATGCAAATGTATTATATCCTGCATTAAAGAAAATATATAAGGATGATGAAGAAGGATTTCAAGAAGCTTTAAGCTCAAACGTTGAGTTTTTCAATTCAAACCCTCACTTCTTACCATTTATAACTAGTATGCAATTAGTAATGTTAGATAATGGAAGTAAACCAGAAGATGCTAGATCAATTAAATTAGCATTAATGGGGCCTTTAGCAGGTATAGGTGATTCATTAGCACAATTTTGTTTAGCACCACTTTTAGCAACAATAGGTTCAAGTTTAGCTCAAGATGGATTAGTAGCTGGACCACTGTTATTTTTCTTAGGAATGAATTTAATATTATTAGCTATAAAACTACTTACAGGTTTATATGGATATAAGTTAGGAACAAGTATAATAGATACTTTAAGTGAAAAAATGGCACAAATTTCATCTATAGCTAGTATGATAGGTGTTACAGTTATATCAGGATTAGCAGTATCTTTTGTAAAATTAAATGTAGGACTTCAATATGTAGCATCTATGCCTGACGGTGGAGAAAAAATAGTGTCTGTACAAGAAATGCTTGATAAAATAGCGCCATCTTTATTACCAGCACTTTTCACAATATTTGTTTTCTATTTAATAAAAAAGAAAAAGTGGACTACGTATAAGTTAATAGGATTAACATTAGTATTAGGTATACTAGGGTCAGTATTAGGAATACTTGTATAGTTTAATAATTTTGAAATAAAAATAGATAAAGACAATGATTTGAGAAACTCTAAATCATTGTCTTTATACTTAGTATGATAAGGGGATGAGAATATGAAAATATTAATAGTAGGACATGGTGAATATGCAACAGGAATAAAGTCAGCAATAAAGTTATTAACAGGAGTAAGTAATAATATAGATGCAATAAATTTAAATGAAGAATTAACTCATAATGATTATACAGTGATGGTTCAAGAATATGTAGCAAATAATAAGGATTTAATAATTTTTGCAGATATGACAGGTGGAGCACCATTTCAAATTGCATCAAGAGAAATACTGTTAAATGAAGCTTCAGAAAATCAATTTGTAATAGGCGGAGTTTCAGTTGGATGTATTCTTGAAGTTGTTATGAATACATTAGTATTAAATGTAGAAGATGAACTTAAAAATATAATAAATACGGCTGTAAATAATATTCAAAATATGACATCAATAGTATGCAGAAAAGATTTAGTATCGCAGGAAATATAAAAAATTTGGGGGATAAAAAATGGGAAATAAATTTTCGTTAGATTTTTTTAATTTAAGTGGAAAAGTAGCAATAGTTACAGGAGGAAATACCGGATTAGGTATGGCTTATGCAGAAGCTCTAGCAAGTTGTGGAGCGGATTTATTAGTAACAACATTTGATGACAATATAAGCGAAGTAAAAGAAATAGTTGAAGGGTTAGGAAGAAAAATAGTTTTTGTTAAAGGTGATTTAACTAAGAAAGAATGTAGAGAAGAAGTAATATCAACATGTTTAAAAGAATATTCAAGAATAGATATATTAGTTAATAATGCAGGTACAATAAGAAGAGCTCCATTATTAGAATATAAAGAAGAAGATTGGAATGCTGTAATAGATATAAACTTAAATGCAGTTTACCATTTATCACAAGAAGTAGCAAAAATAATGGTTAATCAAAAAAGCGGTAAAATAATAAATATAGCTTCAATGCTATCTTTCCAAGGTGGAAAGTTTGTACCACCATACACTGCAAGTAAGCATGGAGTTGCAGGATTAACAAAAGCTTTTGCAAATGAATTAGCAGCATATAATGTTCAAATAAATGCCATAGCACCTGGATACATAGAGACTGCAAATACAGCACCAATTAGAGCTGATGAAAATAGAAACAAAGAAATACTTTCAAGAATACCATGTGAAAGATGGGGTAGAGTAGAAGATTTAATGGGAACTGTTGTATTCTTAGCAAGTAAAGCATCTGATTATGTAAATGGACATATATTAGCTGTTGATGGTGGATGGTTAGTAAGATAATGGATAACATAATCGATAGATAAAAAGAGTTGCTTATACGTTAAGCAACTCTTTTATGTAAGTAAAAAATTTAACTAGAGAGTCAATATGAATATAAATTGATTACTACATTAAAAGGAGATGGATTTACATCAATTCTTACAGTTATTAATAGTTCAAAAAAAGAAAGTGATATAGGTACTGAAAAAATACCTGTTAGAAATTGTAATGGTAGAGCATTAAAAGACCATGAAGCTGAAGCCATAAAAATAATAAATAAAGAAAATACTTATATACTCACAATATGTCATAATTAAATATTTAAAGGGAAGAAATTACTGAGTGTAGATGGATATCATATTTATGGTAAGGTAGTCCTTATAAGTAAGAATAATGAAGGTATAAAAAAAGAAGTAATAAAATACTGATTAAATCACATACTTATCCTTTATCTAACCTAATATACAAAATATGGTATAATATAATAAGATTAGAAATTAGTTAAAAGGAGGTATATATGTGAATGAACGGAAAAAATTAACTATAAAGGATATAGCGTTAAAAGCAAATACATCAAAAACAACAGTATCTTTTTATTTAAATGAAAAATTTGATAAAATGTCTTATGATACAAGGAAGAGAATAGAGAAAGTAATTGAAGAAACAAATTATACTCCTAATATAATGGCTCAGAGTTTAAAGTCAAAAAAGTCACGCTTAATAGGGGTTATTGTTGCCGATATAACTAATCCATTTAGTAACAATATAGTAAAGGGAATAGATGATATAGCAAGAAAGGAAGATTATCAAATTATATTTGGAAATAGTAATTTTGAATATATAAATGAAAAAAAATACATTGAAAGAATGTTAGATATGGGTGTAGATGGATTTATTGTACAACCTACAATGCAATTTGATAAACTTGTTGCAGCTATTGAAAAAGCGGGTAAAAAAATAGTCTGTGTAGATCGTGTTAGCCCTAAATTTAAAGGTAAATATGTGAAAACTAATAATTATGATATTACTTTTAAAGCTATAACTCAACTTTATAATAGAGGATATGAAGAATTTATATTTATATCCGAAGATTTAGATACTTCTATCACTAGAATAGAGAGAAAAAATGGTTTTATAGATGCAATTCAATCAATTGGTGCTAATAGTAATATAATTAAGGTAGAAAGCCAAACATCTTATATAGAACTAAGTAAAGAATTAATGAAGTATATAAATATAAGTAAAAAGGTAGCAATATTTGCAGCACATGATAAAATCCTACAAAAAGTATTTAGAGCTTCAAAATATATAGGTTGGGATATACCAAATCAAGTTGGAATAATAGGATTTGACAATTGGAACTGGACAATTTATGCATCTCCATCAGTGACTACGATTGATCAACCTACTTATCAAGAAGGCAAACATGCTACAAAGCTACTTATAGATATGATAGAAAATAGAGACAGTGTTTTAGATTCAGCAGTATTTGACTGTAATATAGCTTGGAAAGAATCAACAAACTTATAGTTAACATACTTATTACATCAGAAAATGCTTTGATAAAAAGTGAAAGCTACCTTTAAGGGTAGCTTTATTTTTTAGTCATATATAGAATCCATTTCATATGATACTATATTACCATTTTGTGCATTGATTTCATAGCTATATTCTACATCATTTACATATAAAGATACATCATAAACTTGTATACCATCATCATAATCTAAATGAGCATTTATATATGATACTTGATTTTTTGATAAATTAGCATGATTTAAAGCTATTTCTTTAGCTTTTGCATCAGATATTATTTGAGTATTAGAATTATTTAAATTATTATTTGGTATATTTGTATTTGAATTAGTATTTGTTTGTGGTATAACATAGTTTTCAATATCAAGATCATATTCTACAATGGCACCACTATTTGCATCAATTTTATAATCATACTCTTGATTGTTATGATAGAACTCAACATCGTAAGCTTTCATTCCATCATCGTAATCAATATTTGACTTTATAAATGTAACTTGATTTTCTGATAGATTAGCATGATTTAAAGCTATTTCTTTAGCTTTATCACTAGTTATTTTAGCATTTGTATTATTGTTGTTTATATTATTTTGAGAAGAAGTATTTTCTTGAGAAATATTAGTATTAGCACTATTAGTATTAACATTAGCAGAAGTATTACTACTACAAGCTACACTTACACCACAAACTAGTGCTAAAGCTGACATAGTTAATAATTTTCTTTTCATATTTTGCCTCCAATTTTTAAATAGTAAATTTATTATAAAATAATTCTGAAAATTCATCCGCAATTTTTTATTAAAAAATACAAAAAATAACATAGTTTTACGTGATTTTAATCCTTATATGTATAGTATGAGTAAATTTATTATTAATGAGAATAAATTTTTCTATTAGATAATATAATTTATAGATTATATATAATTTGACAATATTAATATATAATCTATAAATTACTAAGGAGGAAAATATGAAAAAATTAATTACTATAGTATTAAGTGCGATGCTTTTAGTAGGATGTAGCTCAACTAAAGAACTTCAAATCGATAATGAGCAAAAATATAATTTAGTTAATAATATAGAAAGTTTAGAAATAGATTCTAATTGGAATATACCTGTTGAAGGAAAGATAAGCGGAATATTTTGTGGATTTATAGATAACCACTCATTTGAATTATTAGGAGAAGATGGTAATTATTATGCAGTTAGTACTTTAAAATTAATAAATGAAGATTTTAGTGAATTAGAGAGTGAAAAAACAAATATTACTATAGAATATATTATAGAAGATGAGGGAAGTCAGTTAACGTTACTAAAAATAATAGAAAAAAATTAGAGAGTAAAATATAAAAAGTATATTCTTAAGTTTTATAAATATTAAAGATATACTTCTTATATTTTGTTTTTTATATATTAACTTAAAAATCTAATGAGTATATCAATAGTTAAAAGAAAGCATTATTTTATGTTTAATTTTTTATATGGATTTTACTATGAATGAGATTTTAAATAATAGAATACTTAAATAAAAATAATATACTATTTTAGTTTTATATTTGATGGAGAGCCTTATTTTTTTTATATATTTGATTTATATAAAACTATATAAGTGTGAATAAGAAATATTTTAATCTGATTGACATAATTATAGTAATAGTAACAAGTAATTTAAATAAGCATAGTATTATATTATAGGAGGGGGATATTATGATTTTACGAAGTGAGCTAAAGCAAAATGCTAAGAATCAATTAAAAAATAATTGGGGATTAGCTATAGGTATCATTATAGTATGTACATTAATATCTTGTATACCAAATCTTTTAGTTGAGATTAATGATGAATCACTTGCTATAGCTATTATAATTCCAATTATAACATTAGTTATAACTGGTCCATTAACTATAGGTCAATGTAAATTTTTTACAAACTTAGCAAATAGATCAAATCCTAAATTTTCAGATTTATGGTATGGATTTAATAATATACTAAGGGCTATTGGAGTTACATTATTAGTTGGGATTATAGTTTCTATAGGAACTATATTGCTTATAATTCCAGGGATAATACTATCTTTTATGTATTCTCAAGTATATTATATAATGGCTGAAAATCCAGAAATGTCTATAATAGATTGCTTAAAAGAAAGTTCTAGAATTATGAAAGGTCATAAAATGGATCTTTTTGTATTAGAGTTAAGTTTTCTAGGATGGGTAATATTAATGGGAATAACTTTTGGTATTGCGGGATTATATGTACTACCTTATTACAGTGCAACTTTAACTAATTTCTATCTAGAAATTAAAAATTAAAGTCAATATAGCTATAAAAATAGTTAATATAATAATTAATTATTTTTATAGCTATTTATATTTTACTTTGATATTTGTTGCTAGAAGGAAATATTATTTTAGATAAGATATCAATAATTAAAAATAGACATAAAAAGTTTCTTAATATATAATATGAAAATATATCAACGAGGAGGATGACATAATGAATTCAAGATTTGAAGGTAGCCTGTTAGGATTAATAGGCGTTAATATATTAGCTTGGGTAATAAGTGTACTAACATTTGGTATAGCAACGCCATGGGCTATGTGTATAAAATATAAGTGGCAAATAAATAATACAGTAATAGAAGGCAGAAGACTTAAGTTTATTGGAACTGGATCAAGTTTATTTATGAACTATATAAAATGGTGGATATTAACTATAATAACTTTTGGAATATATGGATTCTGGCTATATATAAAAATGTTACAATGGAAAACTGAAAATACTATATTTGAATAATAAAATCACCTTGATAAGTAAATCAGGGTGATTTTTATTTTATATTAATATAAAATACATTCTGGGAACTTTTGTAAAAGCTTATCAGTCTTATACATGTAGGAGGTGATGAGGTGTTAAGTATTGGCGCCAATATAAGTATAAAAATAATAAATATAAATAAAAATGACATCAGTAAAGAAGAGTTTGTTGATTTAGTTGAAGAATATAAATTATCTTTATATAGATTTGCAAAAAGTATATATATAAGTAATAAGAAGTATTTAGATATAACTAAAAGTGATATAGTTATAAGTTCTATATAAATTTATAAAAAATGAATAAAGAGTATATAGTTTGTTATATAAGTTAAAAAATGGGAGGATAAATATCCTCCTTTTCTAATTTGTATAATATTAAGTATATAGCAATATAATTCAAATATAAGTATATTAATATATTTATAGTTGAGAAAGAAAGGAGGAGAATATGAAGAGTTTAGTTATATATTATTCATTAGAAGGGAACACAAAACTAATTGCGGATACTATAAAAAATGAATTAAATTCAGATGTTTTAGAATTAAGAACTAAAAAACAATATCCTAATAAAGGATTTAAGAAATATTTATGGGGTGGAAAAAGTGTAATTTTAAAAGAGAAGCCAAAGCTTTTAAATAAATATATAGATATAAGTATATACGATAAAATATTTATAGGCACACCTATATGGGTAGGAACATATGCAGCTCCATTTAATACATTTTTTAATGAATATAAAATAAAAAATAAGGAAATTGGATTATTTGTATGTCATGCAGGTGGTAGATCAAATAAGTGCTTTGACAATTTAAAAAAGCAGTTAAAAGGAAATAAAATTATAGGTGAGATAGAATATATAGAACCATTAAAAAATAATAAAGAAGAAAATATAAATAAAACTATAAATTGGATAAAAAATTTATAAAAATAAAATAGAACTTGAATTATTTAATTAAGATCACTACAATTTAATTAAGTAATTACTTAATCAAAAGAGGGTTTTATGGAAAAGCTAGTTAAAGTATTCAAAGCATTAAGTGATGAAACTAGACTTAATATATTACTTTTAGTTTCAAAACGAAGTGTATGCCAAAAAGGTATATCAAAGTACTTAGGTATATCAGATTCAGCAGTATCACAGCATATAAAAGTTTTAAAAGAAGCTAATATAATTACTGGATATAAAGAAGGATATTATATGTTATATCATATAAATGAGGGCATTTTTAATAAATGTGTATCATTTATAAACTCGATAAGTGATACTGAAAATATACTAAATGATATTACTGTAAGCACAATAGGTTGTAGTGACAATTGTAAATCAGCACAAATGTGCTGTAAAAGAAAGGGGTTATTATAATGAAAATATGTGTACCAGTAGAAGTTAATAATGGATTAGAAAGTAGACCATTTGGTCATTTTGGATCAGCTCCAATGTTTGTAGTATGCGATTTAGAAAGTGGTGATTTAAGCACTATAAATAATGGTGATTTAGGTCATGAACATGGTATGTGCCAACCTATAAAAGCATTAGCAGGAAATGTAGTTGATGCAGTTATAGTTGGAGGTATAGGTCAGGGTGCTATAGCAAAATTAAATTCAATGGGAATAAAGGTTTATAAAGCACAAGGTGAAACTATAAAAGATAACTTACAGTTGTATAAAGAAAATAAACTTCAAGAGTTTTCGAGAAATCATACTTGCTCACATGATGGATGCGAACATCATTAAAATTAGTCAAAGTAAAACTTAGCTTTAAATATAATTTTGTAATGTAAAAAAGGATTAATCTATATTGAACTGAACCCCTTAAAGTAGGAACAAGTAAAAAAGACTTGTATCTACTTTAAGGGGGCATTTTTATGCAAAGAAATAATAGAAAATACTTCCTTAGATTACCAGGATTTGAGAATGATTAAGTATTCTTAATATTATCGTATTTAAAAGAAAAAGTGAATAGTTTTATATATGATATGATTAAAATAAAGATAAAAAATAATATAAAATATGATAAAATAAAAACATAAATTGTTAAAATATAGAGATTAAAAAAGTTTAGTAAGAAAGTGTATATAAACGTTTAATTTAAATTTAATACATAGGAGTAATCAATATGAATAATCTAGTAAGTGCAAAATGGTTAAAAGATAATATAAACGATAAAAATATAGTAATAGTTGATTGTAGATTTAACTTAATGGATAAAGAATACGGCAAAAAATCATATGAAAAGGGTCATATAAAGGGAGCTAAAAGAGTAGATATAGAAACAGAATTATCTAGTATAGTAAAAAATCATGGAGGAAGACATCCTATTCCAAGTGTAAAAGAGCTAAAAAATACATTTGAAAATATAGGTATAAGCAATGATTCTATAGTTATATCTTATGATGAAGGAGATTTAGCAGGAGCTTCTAGATTATGGTGGATATTAAAATATCTAGGACATGAAAAAGCATACGTATTAGATGGAGGATTAGAAGCTTTTAAAGAATTAGGTGGAGAAATATCAACTGAAAATGCTAAATCTAATAAAGGAAAGTTAGATATAAGTATTCAAGAACATATGAAAGTAGATATGGAATATGTTAGAGAAAGACTTGAGAATGAAAATGTAGTTATCATAGACTCAAGGGAATATAAAAGATATATAGGAGAATTTGAACCAGTTGACAAAAAGGCTGGACATATACCTGGTGCTGTTAATTATTTTTGGATGGACATACTTGAAAAAGATGATGATAAATTATACTTAAAATCACAAAATGAACTAAAAAAACAGTTTGCAGAGCTTATGGACTATGATGAAGTAATAGTTTATTGTGGATCAGGTATTACTGCATGCCCAAATAGCTTAGCACTTAGTGAGGCTGGAATTAGACATAAACTTTATGCTGGTAGCTTTAGTGATTGGATAAGCTATGATGAAAATATAGTAGAGACAAAGTAGGAGTTAATCTTCTACTTTTTTACGCTTAAGGATATTATAATATTTTAAAAAATGTGGATAACTTCTGAATGTAAGTAATATCAATCAACTGGTTTTGAGCGTAAAAAAGATTTTGAGTAACGGACGAAGTCGTTGGCGACATGAGCGAAGCGAATTTTTTATATATAAGTAAATTATATTAATAACATCTAGACAAAAGTTTTATTAATAGTTTTAGTATTAAAAAATGATATTTTGAAATTATTTGTTCAAGCAATTTATCAAATGACTGATGTATTTATAGATATTACAATAATAAATTATTAAATTTAATAAGTATACATTATTTTTATTATAATAAATTGGTACAATATATGGCACATTTGTATATTCTATTAATAAGAAGATATGAACATATCCAAAAATGAATATGAATTGTGGAGGATATGATATGGAAAAAGTGAATAATAATTTTGATGAAAGACTAAAACAATACTCAGAAGAAATAAAGAGTATGGAGATAGTTTACCAAAATGGAAGAGTTAAATATATAAATAAGAAAAATATGATAAATTTGAAAAATAGGAATATACAAGATGAATCTAGATGTATAAAAAGTGAGAATCAGGAAAAAGATTTTTATACAAATGATGAAGAGTATTCGAGTTTTAAAAATATGTATAGTTTAATATTAAAGTTTATTTTTACATGTATTATATTTATAAGTATGCCTTTTGTGGCTAACAAAATTGCTAATGTAGGAGTTAATGAGTTTGTTTCAGGTATTGGAACTATTTTTATATCTTATTTTATAGTAAATATAATATGGGTATTTTTAGAATAAAGTATTATGTTATCTTATTTAAATAATAATACTTGTAATGAAAAAAATTATATTTATAAAAAAACTAATATAGAATATATAAACTGCTAATTCATATAATATTATTAGGCATATCTAAAACTCTTTTAGATATGCCTACCTAAAATACATTTATTTTAATTGTTCGGGTGTATGCATATAAAACTACAACTTTATAAAAATATAATGTACGGGTTAAAAGACTAACTACTTTCGAAGAAGTTAGTCTTTTTTATATGTAGATATATTTTATAGTTTATAAAAATTAAAAAGTTAAAATATACTATATACAAGTGGTATACTATATACTATAAAACAAAATGGCGATTAAGGAAGGAAAACTTATGAAAAAAACATTAGTATTAGCAGAGAAACCTTCAGTAGGTAGAGATATAGCTAGAGTATTAGAATGTAAAAATGATAAAAATGGATATATAGAAGGAAGTAAGTATATAGTAACATGGGCATTAGGGCACTTAGTTACATTGGCAGATCCAGAAAGTTATGATCAAAAGTATAAGGCATGGAATATAGATGAGTTACCAATACTACCAAAGCATCTAAAAACTGTAGTAATAAAAAAAACTAGTAAGCAATTTAATATAGTAAAATCTCAAATAAATAGAGATGATGTAGGAAAAATAGTAATAGCAACAGATGCAGGGCGTGAAGGTGAATTAGTTGCAAGATGGATATTACAAAAGTGTAATACAAATAAGCCATTAAAACGCCTTTGGATATCATCAAGTACAGATAAGGCTATAAAAGATGGATTTAAAAATTTAAAAGAAGCATCAAAATATGAAAATTTATATAACTCAGCAATAGCAAGAGCTGAAGCTGATTGGATTGTTGGAATAAATGCAACTCGTGCTCTTACAACAAAGTTTAATGCACAACTTTCTTGCGGAAGAGTACAAACTCCAACACTTGCAATGATACATAAAAGAGAAGAAGAAATAAGAAATTTTACACCAAGAGAATACTATACTTTAGAAGTGAAAACTAAAATATCAAATGAAATAGTAAAGTTTACTTGGCAAGATAAGAAAAATCTAACATCAACATTTAGTAAAGATAAGATAGATAATATATATAATAAAATAAAGAATAAAGATTTAGAAATTGTAGAAGTTAATAAAGTAGATAAGAAGAAATATTCACCTGGATTATATGACTTAACTGAGTTACAAAGAGATGCAAATAAAATATATGGATTTTCAGCAAAGGAAACATTATCAATAATGCAAAAACTATATGAGCATCATAAAGTACTTACATATCCAAGAACAGATTCAAGATATTTAACAAGTGATATAGTTGATACATTAAAGGATAGAATAAAAGCAGTGAATGTAAGTGAGTATTCAAAAGTTTGTAATAAATTACTTAAATCAAATATAAAAGTAAATAAATCATTTGTTGATGATTCAAAAGTAAGTGACCATCATGCAATAATACCTACAGAAGAAAGAGTATTTATAAGTAACTTAAGTGAGAAGGAAAGAAAGATCTTTGATCTTGTTGTTAAAAGATTTTTAAGTGTATTATGTCCACCTTTTGAATATACAGAAACAAAAGTCAAAGGTAATGTAGAAGGTGAAATATTTGTAGCTAAAGGTAATAAAATAAATAGCTTAGGATGGAAGGAAACTTACAAAGACTTAGATGATGAAGAAAATTATGAAAGTATGCCTAATATAAGTAAAAATTCTATATTAAAAATAGATGATATTAAAGTAAAGGTTGGTAAAACTAATCCTCCAACTTATTTAAATGAAGCTACTCTTTTAACAGCTATGGAAAAAAATAATTTAGGAACAGTTGCAACTAGGGCAGATATAATAGAAAAATTATTTAATTCATTTTTAATAGATCAAAAAGGGAAAGATATATTAATAACTTCTAAAGGAAAGCAACTATTAGACCTTGTGCCAACAGAGTTAAGAACTCCAGAGCTTACATCAAGTTGGGAAAAGAAATTACAAGATATATCTAAAGGAAAGTTAAATAAAAATATATTTATAAAAGAAATGAAAGATTATTCAAAAGATATAGTTAAAGAAATTAAAAATAGTGATAGTAAGTTTAAACATGATAATCTAACTAAAAATAGATGTCCTGAATGTGGTAAGTATATGCTTGAAGTTAAGGGAAAAAGAGGAAAGATGTTAGTTTGTGAAGATAGAGAATGTAACACTAGAAAAACAGTATCTCAAATAACTAACTCAAGATGTCCTGTTTGTCATAAAAAACTAGAGCTTCGTGGTGAAGGAGAAGCAAAAACATTTATATGTTCTTGTGGACATAGAGAAAAATTATCAGCATATAATAAGAGAAAACAAGAAGATAAAAATAAAGCATCTAAAAAAGACATAAATAAATACTTAAAAAGTCAAAATAAAGATGTAGAGAATTTTAATAATCCATTTGCACAAGCTTTAGCTAAGTTAAAAAAATAATATAAATTTTATAAAATCGACTTAAAATATTTATATATTTTACTTCTAAAAATTAATAACTTAAAATGGTAAAAATGGTATTATATATAGTTAGAACAAATATTAGGAGGCACCTGTGAAAAGATTAGCAACAATAATACTTACAAGTACAATTTTACTAACTGGATGCAGTAGTAATGATAAGATAGCAATGCTTGAAAATGCTGTTAAATCTAGTAAGGATTTAATAGCAAAAGAAGAGTTTGAACAAGCCAAGGGATTATTAGTATATGTATCACAAAATGGAGGAAGCAAAATAGATGGATATTCAAATCTTAATGGTCAGTTAGATAAATTGCTTTTAGCTACTGAGTATTATGAAAATGAAAAATATGAAGAGTCGATTAAATTATTAAAAGAATTGTTTAATAAAGAAGATACTGAAGGCGGTATTATAAAAGGTGTAGTGGCCTTGGGAGCAAAAATAAAAGAAAAAACAGAAAATGATACAATACAAGTTGATAATAAAGTTACATCAAATCTTATAACTTGGGATAATGTATATGCATCATCTCATTTAATTCAAAAGTCTATGAATTATAAAGTTGAAAATGTTATTGGTGATAATCCATCCACTGCTTGGATAGAAGGTGTAAGTGATGATGGAATAGGACAATTTATACAGTTTTCAAGTAATAATACATTTAGAGTTGATAAAATAGATATAATAAATGGATTTAGTAAAAATCAAAAAACATATATGAAAAATAATAGAGTTAAAAAAGTTATTATAGAGTTTTCAGATAAGAGCCAACAAGTATATGAGCTAGAAGATAATAATATGGAGTACCAAACTATAGATATTGGTGGAATAAATACAAATTCAGTTAAAGTCATTATCCAAGAAGTATATACTAATGGTAGAGTATATAAAGATACATGCATATCAGAAATATCTGTATATGGACAAGAATTATAGATATAAAAATAGCCTAAGGTAAATTTTATCTTAGGCTATTTTTATATCTGCAAGTAAACTAAGTTTAAATTAGATAATCTTTTAAATTATTGTAATTATAATTTTATACTAAGCATCCTTTGTTTTTTATACTGTTAATAAGACTTGGTTTATGATATAGTATATTTTATCGTTTGTCAAAAAATAAGTTATTTTGTAAAATGCTAATGAAGAGAGGAAATATATTATGGAGCCTATAAGAATTAATCCAGATGAATTTAAATTAGAAAATTTTATAAATTATTATAATGATAATGTTGAAGAATTATTATCAGAATACCCTAATTATGTATCAAGAATTTGTTTAATAGATAGAGATTATATGGATGTAGTTATTTTTGATGAAGACTATGAAGAATTAGAAGATGCGAGTGATTATAAAAAGCCTTTACTAAATGGAGAGTATGTACTTCATTTTGCTATAGGCAAGACATATGAGGGGGCAGAAAAAGTAGAGTTTATAGATGGAAAAAAATATATACTTAATCATTATTTAGATGATATATATGAGGATAATAGCACTATAAAAGATATAGGAGAATTGAGCTTAAATGTTGATAATATAATTGGATTATTATTTGACTTTGAAGAGGAAGATGAAGAAATTGTAATCTCTGTTGTAGACTTTGAACATAGTGGTGGATTATCTAATCCAAGGATAAGAGAAGTTGATGATAGTGGAGATATAGAAAATATATTAAAAGAATTAATAGAAAAATTTAGTGAATAATAAATAGGAGATAAGTTTGTGTGAAAATAAGCTTATCTCCTATTTTTATACAATATAAAATAGATATAAAATTTGTAATATAATTTTCATATGCTTATGTACGGTTATTTATAATATATATTATAAATTAACTAAAAATATCAAATAATAAGTAAAAAGATATAAAAGGAGATATAAATCATGTTCAATGTTGCACCTATTGAATGGGTAGGATATTCGGCATCTTTATTTATAGTAATATCACTTACAATGACATCTATAGTAAAGTTAAGAATAATAAACTCTATTGGATGTTTACTATTTGTTATATATGGTCTAAATGTGAAAGCTTACCCTGTTGTTATATCTAATGCACTAATTATAATGATAAATATATACAATTTATATATGCTATTAAAAAGTAAAAGGCAATAAATATTAAGCTCTGATATTTTATCAGGGCTTTTTAGTATTTAAATTTGCAAAAGATATTATTTACCATAATATGGAAAGTGATAAATATATATGTTATAATTTGACATGAGCATACAAGAATCGACTTTAGTAAGGGGATAGATATGAAGACAATGAATAAGAAATATATAATATATATGTTATTATTGATTATTTTGCTAATAACTACAAATATAGTTTATGTATCAGCATATAACAATATAAATTTCAAGAATATAACTAGTGAAGATGGCCTTTCACAAGGAACTGTTGAAACTATAATTCAAGATGACCAAGGATATATATGGTTAGGAACTAATGATGGACTATGTAGATACAATGGGTATGAATTTAAAATATACAAGCATGATGAAGAATTGGAAAATAGTATTACAAATAATTATATTGTAGATATAAATCAGGATAATTTAGGAAATATATGGGTAGGTACAGCTAATGGATTAAGCAAGATAGATACAAAAACTGATTTAATAACTAACTATAATATGAATGATGAAGAAAAAAGCTTATCACATTATAATATTGGAGACATATTGATAACTAAATCTGGAGATGTTTTAGTTGGAACATCAGATGGTTTAAATATATATAATGAAAAGAAAGATGAATTCTATAGAATTTTCAATAAAGATAGTGACTTAAGTAGTCAGTTTATACGCTCTTTAGCTGAAGATGAAAATCAAAATATTTGGGTTGCTACAAATAATGGAATAGATAAAATTGATATAAAAAATAACAAGAATATAATTAGCTTTAAAACAGGGCATGGTAAATTTGATATAAGTGAAAATGATATTTATGTAGTAAGATATGATCCAAAAGGATATATATGGGCCGGAGCATTAAAAGAAGGATTAAATAGAATAGATATAAATACTAATGAAGTCAAGCAATATAAAAATGATTATAGGGATGAAAAATCACTTCCAGGAAATTATGTAAAGGATATTTTAAGAGATAGTTCTGGAAACTTATGGGTAGGAACAGATAATGGGCTTGCTAAATATAATGAGCAAACAGAAAATTTCGCAACATATAAAAATAAAATATATGATAAAACTAGTTTAGTTAATGATGAAGTATTTAGTATACAAGAAGATGAAAGTGGATTAATTTGGGTTGGAACATATGCAGGAATAAGTATGTTTGACCCAAATACAAATATAGAACATTATAAGAAAGACCCATTTGATGAAAATAGTATCAGCGATAACTCTATACATGGGATTTATGAAGATAAAGATGGTCTATTATGGGTTGGTACTAATTCAAAAGGTGTTAATGTTATAAATAGAAAAAATTATAATGTAAAACATTTAAATAAAACATCAAAAGACTATCCTATAAGCGATGATAATATAAATGATATAGTTGGAATTGATAATAAAATATTTATAGCTACAAAAAATGGATTAAATGAAGTCGATAAAGATTTAAAAACTATAAATATATATAACACTGAAGATGGGATTTGTAATAATAACATAACAGCATTATTTGCAGATAGTAAAAAGAACGTATGGATAGGAACAGCAAATGGTATTAGTGTACTAAATACTAATACTAATGAAATTATAGATATAACTGATATATTAACAAATCATAATATTGAGGATCAATATATAAAAGTAATATATGAAGATAGGAAGGGAAATTATTGGGTAGGATGCTTTATAGATGGGGGATTAGTTAAAATAGATCCAAATAAAAGAACCATAGAAAATTATAGAAATAAAAAAGAAGATAAGACATCTATAAGTAGCAATAATATAAGATCTATTGTAGAAGATAAAAATGGAAATCTTTATATAGGAACTAGTTATGGGTTAAATAAATTAAATGAATCAAACAATACATTTGAACGATATTCAGAAAAAGATGGACTATCTAATAATACGGTTTATGGATTATTAGTAGATGATAATAATAATTTATGGGCTAGTACAAATTTGGGAATATCTAAATTAGATACTAACACAATGACATTTGAAACTTTTAATATTATTGATGGATTTCAAGGTAATGAGTTCAATGGAAGAGCATATTATAAAAATAACAGTGGTGAACTTTTCTTTGGAGGGATTAATGGATTAAATATATTTAGACCAAATGATATTAATAGGTCAAGATATGTACCTACGGTTATATTTGATGAATTTAAAGTTAATGGTAAGGTATATAAAGATATAAATAATCAAGAGTTTAAATATAATGAAAATACTATAAATATAAGTGTTTTTATATCAAATTATAAAAATACTAAAAATATACAGTATATGTATAAGTTAGAAGGTGTAAGTGATAGTTGGGATATATCTAGAAGTAATAATATAAATTATAGTGATTTAGCACCAGGAACTTATACGTTAAAAATAAAAGCAAGAAGTTATAGTGGAAAAGTAAGTGATGAAAGTGCTGTAAAGTTTATTATAAAGCCTCCAATTTGGAAAAGTAAAGCAGCAATATTAATATATTTAATAATTATAACAATAGTTATATATAGAACAATTAATAGTGTAAAAAGACTTGATAATCTTGTAAAAAATAAAACTTTACAATTAACTAAGGAGATGGAGAAGAATGATAAATTATTGAAAAAAGTAATTGAGCTAGAAAAAAGAAAAAATAATTACTTTGTAAATTTATCTCATGAGCTTAGAACCCCTCTAAATGTGATTTCTTCTACAGAGCAACTTGTAACTGAACTTAATAAATCTAAAGATGGAATAGGAAAGAGTAAATTAAATGGATGTATGCAAGTAGTTAGAAGAAATACAAATAGACTATTAAATCTAATAAATAATATAATAGATACAGCTAAAATAGAATCAGGATCATATCAATTAAATATAAGAGAACATGATATAGTATATATAGTTGAGGAAGCTACATTATCGTTAAAAGATTATATAGAAAGAAAGGGTATAGAGCTTATTATAGACCCTGAAATGGAAGAAAAGATAATTAAATGTGATGAGCATGAAATTGAAAGGTGTATAGTTAATTTAGTCAGTAATGCAGCTAAATTTACACCAGAGGGTGGAACCATTGAAGTAACTATAGAAGATTTAGATGAAAAAGTAAAGATAATAGTAAAGGATACAGGAATTGGTATAGATAAAAAATACCATGACTCAATATTTAATAGATTTAATCAAGTTATTGACCAAGGTGCAGAATCTGAAGGTGGTAGTGGATTAGGTCTGACCATAACTAAGCAAATTATAGATATGCATGGTGGACAAATATCCGTTGAAAGTGAACTAGGAAAAGGATGTAAATTTATTATAATATTAGAACAAAAATAGCTATCTTTATAGAGATAGCTATTTTTGTTCTATACTTATAGAGTAAGATGCGTTAAAAGTATCTTGTGATTTTAATTTATTAATAAATGCTTTATTCTTAAATATTTTATCAGAATTTATATTATCGCATAAACCGTACCAAGGTTCTATACATATAAAAGGTGCTATAGTATTTGTATCTTTATAGTATGGCGACCATATACCAACTAATGGAAAATCCTTAAATGATACATTTATAAAGTAATCCTCTTTTTTAGATTTTAAACTTATTTCATCTATATTTGTATATATGATAGCATCATTTTTAAATACATCATTAGATAAATCTAATCTATCTAATGTATCTACTTTAGTATATTTATCATTAAAAGGTCCTTTTAAAGAAATATTTTCTATATTGTTTCTAGAATTAAACTTTAAGTAATAATCTTCTACATTAGATTGAATATTAAATGCAGGATGAGCGCCTATAGAAAAATATATGTCATTAGAATCAGTATTTTTAACTTCCCAATAAATATTAACATTATTATTTATTAATTTATATGTAATAATAAGTTCAAACGAATAAGGATAATATTTTTTAGTATCTTCATTTGAAGTTAATTTATAAGATATAGAATTATCTGCAGTATCAACTAAATTAAAATTCATATCTCTAGCAAAACCATGTTGAGTCATATTATAAACTTTGTTATCTATAATTGTTTCGTTATCTTTAAGTCGTCCTACAATAGGAAATAGGATTGGAGAATGTCTACCCCAATACTTAGAATCGCCATTCCATAAAATTTCCTTATTTAGAGCCTTTGAGAATATTCTAGTTAATTCTGCACCAGATTTACTAGTTTCTATTATTAAAAAATCATTTTCTAATTTATTCATAGTAATCCCCCCCCTATGTAAGATTATACATATAGTTTGTATAATATAAAAGATAATTAATTTATATAATAGAAAAATTTAACAAACTTATTAATATATAAATTAATTATTTTAGACATATTGAGAGAATATAATAATAAAAATATGTAAATTCCAAATAATATTTTTAATTTAAATTAAACCTATTGAAAAAATAATAAATTATTGGTAGGATTAAATTTAGTTAATATAGAAAGAAGGTATTACTATGGAAGAAATATATAGATTAATAGAAGAAAAAATAAAAGCTTCAGGATACTTAGGATATGCAAGTGGTGAAGAGATATATGATGAGATATGTGATGAAATAGAAGAAAAAGAAAATGGAAGTTATATATTTATGTCTAAAAAGGAAGATGACGTATTTTTTGAATTTAAGATAGATGTTATGGATGAGAATTTTAATTTATCTTATATAGATATAAATACTCCTGAAAAAAAATATCATGTAGATTTTGACGCATAATAAAAAGTCATATTATAAGCTTTAAGTTTATAATATGACTTTTTAGTTTAATGTATATTTACTACTTATATTCTTTTATATTTGTTGTGCAACATTTATTATCAACTTGTTGACTACTTATTGTTCTATATTTAGAGAAATTAAGGCTTAAGGTATTAATTACTACTCGTGTAAATAAATAGTAATTTTGTTTTCGATATCATATATGGCTTTTTGATTACAATATTTACCTATATTTATAGCCTTTTCTTTGTTATTTTCAACGATTGATATATCTAAATAAAATTTATTATCCTTAAACCATCCACCTAAATACAATATATATATTTCATTAAATATTATTATAGTATTATTTTTTTCAACATAGTCTATAACTGACTTTAAATTCATATTAATCTTTATTATAGGGGGAATACTAACTATAAAACCAAAGCTAGGGATAATTAAATTATTATTCTTAGTAAATCTAATAGTAAAGTCTTTTTTATTATCTAAAAAGTAACTTATATACTTTAAATGATTAAAATTCACTATAAAATACCTCCGAATTTAATAATATATTTATATTTATCTTAAAGTTAGTAAATTATAAGATATTGATATAAAAAATATAATAAAGTAAAGGTATATTGATATTAAATATATCTTTGTAATATAGATGAATGAAATCTTGTTTAAAATATTATAATTATAAGAATATATATAATAAAAAGGAGAATGAATATGAATATACTAATTACTAATGACGATGGAATAAGAGCTGATGGAATTATAGAACTTGCAAAAGAACTCGCAAAAACTCATAATATATATGTAGTTGCACCAGATACTCAAAGAAGTGCAACAGGACATGCAATAACGATACATAATCCTATAATGGTAAATAAAGAATACATAGATGATAATATATCTGCATATTCAATATCAGGAACACCAGCAGATTGTGTAAAAATAGGAGTTGAGGCTTTATTCAAAGAGGTAAATATAGATATGGTTTTAAGTGGTATAAACAATGGACCAAATTTAGGAACTGATGTAATATACTCTGGAACTGTATCTGCTGCAATAGAAGGCTTTGTCCAAAATAAACCATCAATAGCATTTTCATTAAATGAGTTTAATGTATCAAAAGAAGTTTATAGCCAAGTTTCTAAACATGCATCAAAAATAGTAAATGATATTAAAGATAAGTTAAATATATTAAATGATTGCATATTAAATGTAAATATACCAAATGGAGAGGTTAAGGGAACTAAAATAACAAGACTTGGAGAAAGAAAATATGAAAATGTATTAGAAGAAAGAGTCAGCCCTCATGGGAAAAGATATTTTTGGATAGGTGGAAAAGTAAAAGAACTTGAACAAGAAAATGACAGTGATATAATTGCAATTGAAGAAGGGTACATAACAATAACTCCAGTAAATATAGATATGACAAACAATAAAAAAATAGAAATATTAAAAAATGAATTACTATAGAGTTATAAAAAGTTTAGGGTTATTCCTAAACTTTTTAATTATTATAAAAGATGAAAGCATATACTTATAAAAATACTATTTAAAACTAGGGGTGATAATATGAATAATACTCTTATAATATATGACAATGCTAATACAAAAATAAATAATGTCTTAAATAAAATAAGTGAAGTAATAGTAGATTCAAAATTACATCAAGTAAGTGATGAACTTAAAAATATTGATAATTATTCAAATATAGCAGTAACTATTGCTATGGAAGATGAAAATAACTTTAAATTATATAAAAGTTTAAGAAATTACAATATAGATTTTACAAATAAGAAATTAATAATAATATGTATTGGAAGTACTAAACAAAATGTAATTAAGCATATAACTGAAGTACAAGAAATAACTAAAAAGTCAGATTTATATTATTACTTTATAAATATAAATGATAAAAAGTCAGAAAATGTAATTAATGCAGCCATTAATATAAAAAGATACATAGAAGAGCCTAAAAAAAGCATAAAAAGAGTTATTAAAGAATTAGATAAATAGTTATAGACGAGAATAACGCATAATAATTAGAAAATGATAAAAATGAACTTATAATAGTAACTTCAATAGAGTACACATATCAAGAGTCTATATTAAAATTTATATAATTTAAAGTTATGGATATTTAAAATGTTAAATATTCACATATAAATTTTAATATAATTAAAATAAGTCATAGTAAATATGAAATATTAAATTAGGAGGATAGATATGTTAATATTAACTACTGAAAGTGTACCAGGCAAAAAGATTAAAGAAGTAGTAGGATTAGTAAAGGGGAGCACTATAAGAGCAAAGCATATAGGAAAAGATATAGGAGCAGGGTTTAAGCAACTAGTTGGTGGGGAATTAACTGGATATGATGAAATGCTTACAGAAGCTAGAAAGATAGCTATAGGTAGAATGGTTGATGATGCAAAGAGTCAAGGAGCTAATGCTATTATAGGATTTAGATTAACTTCGGCTGCAGTTATGCAAGGTGCTGCTGAAATGTTAGCTTATGGTACAGGAGTTATATTAGAAGATGAGTAATAATGGATTTTTTATTATAAGTGCTATATTAGGTCTAGGTATTCCTGCTATAGTTGTAGTTTCTAGTGTAATATTACTTATAGTGAAAATTATAGAAAGAATGAAAGAAAAGAAAAATGAAGATTTCGATAAGTATGATAAATATTGAAATAAAAAATAGTATAAGAGATTTAAATTTCTTATACTATTTTTACGTATTAAGGAAACTATGATATAAAATTTTTTATACGTATAATTATGTTTTAAATTTTTATAATATGGAAATCATAATTGTATTAAATTTAATTGATATTAAAGGAGATTAATAAGTATGAATTATGATGTTGTAATTATAGGTGCAGGTCCATCCGGAATTGCAGCAGGACACAATATTATAAATAACAAATTATCTTGTTGTATAATTGATAAGCAAGTGTTTCCAAGAAATAAACTTTGTGCAGGTGGAGTAACCCAAAAGACCTTTGAATTATTAAAAAGCTTAAATTTAGGTCAAGAGTTTAAGGGTGAAAATACTATAGTTAGTAAGAGTGTAAGTATATATTTAAAAGATAAGTACATAACAGATATAGAATGTAAAGGTAATACATATTTGGTAGATAGATTTGAATTTGATGAGTATTTAGTAAGGGCTTACGAAAAGAAGGGTGGAAAGTTATTAGAAAATACTAAAATAAAAAATATTGATACAGAAAATAATATTATAACTTTATACGATAATCAAAATATAAAATTTAAATATATAATAGGAGCAGATGGGGCAGTAGGTATTACGCGTTCTTTAGTTGATAAAGATATAAAGCCTAATGGGTTTTGTTTGCAAGTAGATGTAGATAAAATAAATACAAACTATAATAGTGATAAAATGTCCATGTACTATGGTGTACTTCCTTATGGTTACGGTTGGATATTTCCTAAAAAGAACCATCTAAGTGTTGGATTCATAGGTGAGTATGATAAAAAGATAGACTATAAATGTGAATTTGAAAAATTTTTAAGTAGTGTAGGTATTAATTGTGATAGAAGTGAGTTTAAAGGTGCATTTATACCATTTGGACAATATCTAAATAAACCTATAAATCAAGACAAAAATTTACTGCTAGTAGGTGATGCTGCTGGATTTGTAGACCCAATAACAGGAGAAGGAATATACTTTGCCGTTTTATCTGGTCTAAAAGCTTCAGAAACAATTGTTAAAGCTATAAAAAATGAAGATATAAATATTATAGATGAATATACTTATGAAGTTTATAATATTACTAATAGTATAAAAAAAGGAAGTAAACTAAAAAAAGTAATATATAACTACAAAAATCCAATATTTAATTCTATGAAAAATAAAAAAATAGGAAGCTTTATGTTCAATGATTGTGTATACAATTCTAATTATGACATACTAAAAACTTTAAACAATAAAAGACTGTAGATAATTAACTATCTACAGTTTTTTATTAACAGTTACAAACATAGGTAAAGCCATCACTTCCAATGATATATATAATACATTTGTTTTTATTTTCTAAAGCTAGATAATGATTATTATATGGAACTAAATATTCAAAAGTTAAACCATTATCATAGGTTATAAGAATTGTTTTTACAAAATCAGAGCTTAAATCTAGATAAGTATCATTAACTAAAACTGAATATAAATTTTCTTTATTATTTTTTAATTCTAAACTAGCCTCTATTCGATTATTATTTATTTCAACTTCTTTATCGTGTATTATATACATAATATTGCTTCCTCTATGCCAAGCACTTTCAAATTCGCTAAGCTTATATCTTCTAGTTACTGATTCGTTGCTTTTACCAGCAGGATCATTTACAACTACATAATCAATACCATCTTTTTTCTCAAATCCGCGAACAACTAAAATATGACCAGCTGTGGTTATTGGAGCATTTTCTATGTAAGGATACTCTAAATTATTTATATCATTAGTATATTTCACACTTACAGCTACTGGATATTCGCTATATATTTCTCTTTTTAAGCTTTTTAAATTACCGTACTCAACAAAAGATTCATATCCAAGACTAGATGCAAATGCAACATTAAATAACCAGTTACCAAAAGCCTCATAGTCATAATCAAAACAAGACCATGCAGTTTCTTCAACTATTAAGTTTTCATTTCTTCTATTAAGCAACATAGTTATACTTGTTGGACTACAAATAACACTTCCTATATTTTTATCTCTTATATATTGAGAATATGAAGGAACATCTATTATTTTATCTGAAGGAATTTCTATACTCTTTAGACGAGGGGTGTTATCTTTGTATGAAATTACAAATTGCCTTATTGATGGTGTTACATTAGTATTTTCGGTATGCAATAGTGCACGTATTTGTATTTTAGAGGCAGTATCTGTATAGTTACCTTTAATTATAAATTCGTCAGTACTAATTTTAGCAAGATGTGAGTCAGGACTTTTAGAGCTTCTTTTTATATGAGTCCCCCATTTACCAAAAGAAAGCCAATCTGACCATTCATATGTAGAATTTTTATTATCATCATAATAAGAAATAAATGCTCGTGCTTGAACTTCAATCCATGTACCTTTAGGTGTTTCACAATTCCATGAAACTAAAAGTCTTTTAAATGTTTTTAGGTTTATTACTTGAGAAGTATATATACCATATTCTATGTATTTATTATTGTTACTTGATAAAACTATAGCACCTGTACCTATATTTTTATCTATTGATAAATTTTCTAAATTACCTAATAAAAAATCTTCATATGTATTTATAAAAAACAGATTTTCATTCATAGAAAAACCTCCTTTACAATAAAAAATGATAATCTATAAAAACTATGCTTAGTTAAATTTAAAATAGATGAACTATATAAGTTTAGTTGTTAATAAATAACTGAATTTTTATATTTGTATAAATTTCTATAAATTATAGGAAAGTCCTTGAATTTTATAATACTTATACAAAATTATATTTTACAAATAGGAATTTAAGTAGTTATTATAGAAAGTTTTAAAGTAGTTATTTATACAGGAGTAAATATAATGAATGGATAAAATTTCTATTAGAATATTTTTATTCATAAAAAGTTAATTAGTATAATAAATTATAACGAATATGTGTAAATTTACAAAAATGTTATGAAAAATAGATAATATTTTTTTATTCTACATGGTTAAAAAAATAATTATATAGAGTTATGAATTTTAATTTACAGATTGGGGTATTAAATTAAATATTAGTGAAATAGAGGTGATGATATGGATACTATAAGTATTATAAATAAATTATATAATGAAAATAATGCATCAAGAGAAGAGTTATTATATTTATTAGATAATATAGATTCTAAATCTAAAGAGCTACTTATAGAAAAAGCTCATAAAACTAGGCTAAAATATTTTAAAAATAAAGTATATATAAGAGGGCTAGTAGAATTGACAAGTTTTTGTAAAAAAGATTGTCTATATTGTGGATTAAGAAGAACAAATAAAAATGCACAAAGGTATAGGTTAAGCAAGGAAGAAGTATTAGAGTGTGTAAGAGCAGGAGATAAATTAGGATATAAGACAATTGTTTTACAAGGTGGAGAAGATGCATACTTTAATGATGAAGTAATGGTAGATATTATTAAATCTATAAAAAAAGAGTTTCCAAATAATGCAATAACATTATCTCTTGGAGAGAGAAGTTATGAATCTTATAAAAAAATGTATGATGCAGGTGCTGATAGATATCTTTTAAGACATGAAAGTGCATCTAAAAAGTTATACGAAGATATACATCCTGGTGAACCTTTTGAGATTAGAAGAAAGTGCTTAAAGAACTTAAAGGATATAGGATATCAAGCGGGTGCTGGGTTTATGGTTGGAATACCTAATCAAACTAATGAAGACTTAGTTAATGATTTATTATTTGTAAAAGAATTTGAACCAGCTATGTGTGGAATAGGACCATTTATACCACATAAAGATACACCTCTTAAAGATTATGAACATGGAAGTTTAGAAAAGACTATTATATGTTTAGCTATAGTTAGATTATTACTTCCAAAGGTTTTACTTCCTGCCACAACAGCTTTATCAAGTATATCTGAAAATGGAAGAGAAGAGGGATTAAAGGCTGGAGGAAATGTTATAATGCCTAATCTATCACCAATGAGTGTTAGAAAAAAGTATTCTCTATATGATAACAAAGCATATATATTAGATGAAGATGCTCAGTATAAAAAGATGATAGAAGAAAAGTTAAAAAAAGTAGGCTTTGAGATAGAGATAACAAGAGGAGATAATCCAGACTTTGTAGAAAAATTATAAAAGGGGGAAATAGCAATGTTTATAAATCATGAATATATATACAAAATTCTTGAAGAAACTAAAAATCCAAGTAACGAACAAATAAAAGAAGTATTAAATAGAGCTAAAAATAGAGAAGGATTAGATTATAAAGATATAGCAATACTTCTTCAAGCAGAAGATGAAAAGGATCTAAAAGAAATCTATTCTTTAGCAGGTGAAATAAAAAAAGATATATATGGAAAGAGAGTTGTTGTATTTGCACCTCTTTATGTAAGTGATTATTGTGTAAATAATTGTGTTTATTGTGGCTACAAAAGAGATAACAAATTTAATAGAAGAAGACTTACAATGGATGAAGTAGCTCAAGAGGTAAAAATATTAGAACAAATGGGTCATAAGAGATTAGCACTTGAACTTGGAGAAGATCCAGTTAATGCACCTATAGATTATGTACTAGAATGTTTAGATACAATATATAAAACACAAAATAATAACGGTGAAATAAGAAGAGTAAATGTAAATATTGCAGCTACAACAGTAGAAAATTATAAGTTACTTAAAGAAAAAGGTATAGGAACTTATATATTATTCCAAGAAACATATCATAAACCAACATATGATAAAATGCATCCAAAGTCATTAAAGGGAGATTATAATTATCATTTAACTGCTTTTGATAGAGCTATGGAAGCTGGTATTGATGATGTTGGAGCAGGAGTTTTATTTGGATTAGCAGATCCTAGATTTGAAGTATTAGGCCTTATGATGCATAATGCTCATTTAGAAGAAAAGTTTGGAGTAGGATTTCATACAATATCAGTTCCAAGACTTCAACCTGCAAATGGTGTGAGTTTAGAAAACTACCCACATTTATTAGATGATAAAATGTTTAAAAAGATTGTTGCTATACTTAGAATAGCAGTTCCTTTTACTGGTCTTATACTTTCAACAAGAGAAACACCAGAGATGAGAAAAGAGTTATTAAAATATGGTGTATCTCAAATATCTGCTGGTTCTTCAACAGGCGTTGGTGGATATAAAGAAAGAGAAGAAGGTAAAGAAGTTAAACAATTTAAAACAAATGATGAAAGAAGTCCAATAGAAATATTAAAAGAATTATTAAGTGATGGATATATACCAAGTTATTGTACAGCTTGTTATAGAAAAGGAAGAACAGGAGATAGATTTATGAGCCTAGCAAAATCAGGTAACATAAAATATGTCTGTGAACCAAATGCTTTAATGACTTTACTTGAGTTTACTCTAGATTACGGTGATGAAGAACTATATAAAAAGTCTTTAGAAATAATAGATAAAGAAGTTGAAAATATAGAAAGAGAAGATATAAAGTCATTAACAAAAGAAAGTATGGAAAAAATGAAAAAAGGGCAAAGAGATTTTTATCTTTAGGAGGCAAAAATGAACACAACTCCAAATGCAAATAGAAAACATATTGGAATATATGGAAACACTAATAGTGGAAAATCTTCATTAATGAATAAAATACTAGGACAGGATATATCATTAGTATCAAATGTTGAAGGAACAACAACAGACCCAGTTCAAAAAGCAATGGAGCTTATTCCATTTGGGCCAGTACTTTTAATAGATACAGCAGGACTTGAAGATAAAAGCCAATTAGGTGAAATAAGGGTTAAAAAAAGCTTTGAGTATTTAAAAAGATTAGACTTTGCTATATATGTAGTAGATGGAAAAAATTTAGATGTAGATACTTATAAAAAGTGGAAAAGAGAAGCTAATAAATACAACATAAAGCACATGGTTGTTGTAAATAAATTAGATAGATTAAGTGATGATGAAAGAAGTAATATAAATAACATTTTTGATAAGCCACTTTTTATATCAGCTAAAAATAATGAAAATATAGATAAATTAAAAGATGAACTTATAAAGTCTTTAGAACAAGATGAAGAAGACAAACCTATAGTAGGAGATTTACTTCCTTATGGATCAAATGTAGTTTTAGTTGTACCAATAGATTCTGAAGCTCCAAAGGGAAGAATTATACTTCCGCAAGTGCAGGTAATAAGAGATTGTTTAGACCATGGTATAAAAACTTATGTTGTAAGAGATACAGAACTTGAAGAAGCATTAAAAGAAATTAAAAATATAGATTTAGTTATAACTGATTCACAAGCTTTTAAAGAAGTAGATAAGATAGTTCCTAAAGAAATAAATTTAACTAGCTTTTCTATATTATTTGCAAGACAAAAAGGAGAGCTTAGCCACTTTTTAGAAGGAGCAAATAAATTAAAGAATTTAAAGCCTGGTAATAAAATATTAATATGTGAAAGCTGTACTCATAATGTATCTCATGAAGATATAGGTAGAGTAAAGATACCTAGGATGTTAACTAAAATTGCTGGTGGAGAGTTAAATTTAGAGTATAAAGTAGGTTATGACTTCGATGAAGATGTAGAAAAGTATGATATGGTAATACATTGTGGTGCATGTATGGTAAATAGAAAAAGTGTAATAAATAAAATTAATCTATGTAAAGAAAAGAATGTTCCTATAACTAATTATGGTTTAGTTATAGCATATTTTACAGGTATCTTAGATAGAAGTGTAGAAATATTTAAGTAATAAATTAAATAACAAAAGAGTATCTTAAATATTTAAGATACTCTTTTTACTTACTAGAAATTCACAGTTTTTGAGCAACGGATATATCTGAAGTGAGAACGAGTATATATCGTTGGCGAAATGAAATAGTTCGCCAACACATTGCTCAATCGAAGTGAATTTTAGCAAGCAGTTTCATACTCATCTTGTACAGATTCATCACTTGATGATTTAGTTGCTATATAAGCTGATACCATCATTAAACATACTCCAAATAACTTAATAAAAGAAAAATCTTCTGAAAGTATAGTCCAACCTAATACAGATGATATTACAAGTTCTACACTAGCTAAAACACCAACTAATGATAAATCAATACCTGTGTCTATTCCTTTTAAATAGAATATATAAGCAAGTGCTGCAGTAACAACACCTAAGCTAAGTGCAAATATTAAAGCCTTAGAATTTGCTAAGCAGTTTATCATATCAACTGGTTTAGCTATAGGCAGTATAAGTATAGCTCCAAATAATATATCTGTAATATTTATTATTAGGAAAAATGTAAAAAATATTTAAGCAATAATAGGTATAAATTCCAACTCAAATATTAAAATTAAAAAAATAAACAATAATATATAAAGTATAAAATAATATGAATTTTATTATTACCTGAATTGTATAATTAAATCAGACAAATATATAAACAAAAAAAGACACTTATGATATACTTAGTTAACCTACTAAAATCAACAAAAGGAGTACCAAAAATGTCTTTTAATCATATTAACATAAATCAGCTAACAAATCTAGAAGCAAATTACTATTTAGGCGTGAAAGCAAGAGCTTGCGCTCAAAGAATGAAAATTGGAAAAGATAAAGTTTACAGATATTACAAGCTATTTATGCAAGGACTTACTGTTCAAGAAATATATAATCAATACCTAATAAATAAATCTAGATGTGGAAGAAAGCCCATTGTATTAAGCAAAGAAAAATTAGATGATATCAATAATAAGCTAGAAAATGATTGGTCTTTAGATGCTATCGCAGGAAGAGATAAAATAGATGGAAAAGATGAAAAAATATCAACAAAAACATTATACAAATTAGCAAAACAAGGTGTAATAGATATAAATAAGTTGAGACGTAAGGGTAAAAATAACCCGAAGGGTCATAACGAAACAAGAGGTAAAATTAATACATGTAAAACAATTCATGAAAGAGATGAAAAGTATCCTAATGCTAAAACTAGTATAGAATATGGCCATTTTGAGGGAGATACTATTGTAGGAAAAGCTAGAAAATCAGCTATAGTTACTTTAGTAGAAAAGTATTCAAAATATATTGTATTACTTAAAGCAAGTAGAAAGAGTGAGGATGTTAAAGAAGCAATTTGCAAATGGCTATCATCTTTACATAAGTCGTGTATATCTACTATTACATTTGATAGAGGTAAAGAGTTTTCAAAATGGTCAGACATAGAAAAAGATAGTTCAGTTAATATTGAAATCTACTTTGGAGACCCTGGATCACCAGGTCAAAGAGGGCTAAATGAGAATTCAAATGGAATAGTTAGAAAAGATTTACCTAAGTCTACAGATTTATCTGCATATTCTCAAGAAGAATTAAATATGATTGCGTATAAATGGAATTCTATACCTAGAAAATCACTAGACTATAAAACACCAAATGAGGTTATAAAAGAAGCAACTGGATTTGAAAGCTTACTTACATTTGCTTAGTGATTCATAAGTAATTTGTCTGATTTAAATTGACAATTCAGGTTAATTAAAAAATAAACAAAAATATGTTGAAAAAGAAAAAAATATATGATATAGTATTATTTGTAAAAAAGATTACGGAGAGGTGTCCGAGTGGTTTAAGGAGCTGGTCTTGAAAACCAGTGATGCTTAACGGCACCGTGGGTTCGAATCCCACCCTCTCCGCCATAAGCCCAGATAGCTCAGTCGGTAGAGCAGGGGACTGAAAATCCCCGTGTCGGTGGTTCGATTCCGCCTCTGGGCACCAGTTAAGGCACTTACTTATGTAAGTGCTTTTTATATTTAATAAAATTTATTTTAAAAGATATAGATATTTAAAATTTATATAAGTAATTTTTAATGATTATGTCCATGAGGGTGACCATGCCCATTGTCATGATTATTTTTATCATTTCTTTTAATAGGGTGTAGTTTTATTTCTAGTTCATTAGATATTGCTAAATTATATATATAAGCATTGTTTACTTCATTTATAAATTCTTGTTTTAAACTGTCATCTAAGTTTATAGAACCTAACTTAGAAGCATAATTCATAGTATAGGCTTTTATATCTCCTAAATCTTTAAAATCATAGTAGTTTAAACCTTCATTATCTATTTTATATTCATTGCTAAGTAACTCATAAAAAAGTCTACCACCGAATAAGTCAGCTAGGAATCTAGTATAAGCATAGGCTACAACTAATTCAGGTTTAGAGCTAGATATTTCCTTTATTCTAGCTATAGAAGAAACTGTTGAAGATAGTAAATTTAAAGAATTAATATTTTCACCTAATAAATATTTAATATCCTTTTCAATTAAACTAGATCTATATAATTCTTTTGTAACGAAGTCTTTTACAATTTGATTGTTACTGTTTTTATCAAGGCCATCTTCAATAGCTTTATACATTGCTGCTAGATTGTATATATATTCTGCATATCCTTCTTTAGTAGCTTTTTTATCAAGTATTCTTTTTATATACCCTGTATGTTCAGATGCACTATGTAAAGCAGAGCTAGCTTTTCTTATATTTGTCATAAATTCCATACTAATCACCTCATAAATAAAGTTAGATACAATTATGTTTTACACATAAATAAAAATTAATACTATATAAATTTTAAACATATTACTTATATTAAAATTAATTTAAAGTTTATCAATGAATGGGAAATAATTTACATAAAATAAATATGCATAGATATATAATACTGGAAATAATAAATATTAAAAGGGTAAATAATAAAATAAAAATAAGTTTAAGGAGATTTATAATATGGCACAAGTTATAAGTAGTGAAGAATTTAATAACCTTGTAGAACATATAGAAGGAATAGCAGTAGTTGACTTTTTTGCAACTTGGTGTGGACCATGTAAAATGTTAGCACCAGTATTTCAAGAAGTAGCAAATGAATTTGAGGGAAAAGCTGATTTTTATAAAATAGATATAGATGCAAGTCTTGATATAGCAAGACAATTTAGTGTAAGCACAGTACCTACAGTAATAATATTTAGAAATGGTGAACCTATAGAAAGATTAGTAGGATTTATGCCTAAAGAAAATCTAGCATCTAAAATAAAAGAATATATTTAAAAAATAGAAAAACTCTACAAAGTTAATGCTAGCTTTGTAGAGTTTTTCTATTTTATATTAAACTGCAGCTATTTTAAGTATTACTATTAATAAAACAGTAAGTATAGTAGCTAAATACATTATAATTTAATCCATTGTTCATTATTTTTAGTAAGAAAATTGTTTATAGTAACAATTAGTCAAATAGTATCATAAAATACATAAAGGATATCTCAAAATATACTTATATAATGAGGTAGTTCCTTATTGCAACTTAAGGCGGTGTCATTATGAGAGGAAAAAATAAAAAAAATGAGAAAGTTAACAAAGTTGAAAAAGCAGTAAAAAAAGTAACGGATCCTATAGAAAAAGTAGGAAAAGAAGTTGTAAATGGAGTAGGTAACGTTGCTAAAGAAACAGTACAAGGAACTTTAAATGTAGGAAAAGAAGCTATAAAAACAGGTGCTAACATAGGAAAAGAAACTATAAATACAGGGAAAAAAGTAGGAAAAGCTGTAAAAGATACAGTTAAAAAAGGTAAATAGTCAAATAAAAGGAGTATACATAAGAACTGTATACTCTTTTTTGTTATAAAATTAGGTAAAATAAACATTAAAATTAAAAGTTCTTTAATCAAAATAGATTTTTTATATGTAGTAAAGTAACAAATTAGACTTTAAAGTCATATATATTGAGTACATATGTTTTAAAGTAAAATATTATCAATAAAAAGTATTATATAGATTATTTTAGATAAATGTTATTACTAATTTCGTTAGCTTAATTTATTAGAGGCTAAGTTATAAAGCCATAGTAGATGCTCATTACAATAAAAGGAGATGTTTGTAAAAATGATAAATGAGTATAATCCAGATGAGAATAACTGTATAAATTGTGATAAATGTATTGATTGTGAAGATTGCATAAACTGCATAAACTGTATAAATTGTACAAACTGTGAAAATTGTATAAATTGTATGGATTGTATAGGTTGCAAAGAGTGTACAGATTGTGAAAATTGTACAGATTGTGATACTTGCATAAAATGTGAAAGCTCTATAGAATGTAAAGATAATATGAAGTGTGAAGGATGTACAGGTTGTGAAGAGTGTATTCAATGTGAGGACTGTATAAACTGTAAATTTTGTGTAGAATGTGAAATATGTGCAATATGTGAGACATGTTCACAATGTGAAAGATGTGGAAACTGTGAAAACTGTATAAAATGTATAGAGTGTAGAGATTGTCTTGACTGGTTAGAAAATCAAGAGTATACAGATTATGAAATATATGACTATGATGAATCAGAAGATGAATAACTAAAATATATGAATAATATATTATAACTTGGTAATTAGTTACTAAAATCCTTTAATCACACTATAAAGTAACATATTTAAAGTATGCGTAGAATGAATAAAAAACTAAACATAGTAAAAAATAATTAGAAAATATAGAATATATAGATTAAGCAAGTTAAAACTCTGCGGTATATAAAAAAGAATCTAAAATCTTAGATTCTTTTTTATTACGTAACAAATGTTACGGCTTTTAATTAATAAAAAAGGTATAATAAGTTTATAAATTTTAACAAAGGAGAAAAATAAATGAGCGCATTTTTAGCACCAATACACACTTGGTTATTTAATAAAATAAAATTAGCACAGGATTTAGAAAAAGATATAGTAAACTTACACATTGATAAATTTAAAGAAAGTGCTATAAAAATACAAAAAGAAGCAAATGATATATATGGTCAATATATAGAAGAAAAGCCACTAGAGGATTTAATCGATGTAAACAATATACATGGATGGTTACAAGATAGAATAAAAGAAGTAGAAAGTAGAAGTGCATATATAATAACTAAATACTATGATATGTACAAAGAAGAAAGTAGAGATTTAACAGAAAGTGCATATATTTCTCAGGCAATAAAGTGTGCACAAAATGAAAATAATAAATCAGATTCACCTGAAAATGCTTATATATCATTAAATAATTATATATTATCAGGTATGCCTTGTGATAGAGCAAACTCTGTAACTGAAAAAAATGAAGATTATATAATTTATGAGCAAAATGGATGTATTCATAGAAAAAATTATGAAAATGGACAGGGGAACTTAGAATACTTATACGAACTTAGAGATTTATGGGTAAAAACATTTATGGAAAGTTTAAATACAAAGTATTTATATGAAAAAGAAAAATTAGATGATAAAACTATAAATAAAATAAGAAAGGCATAGTTTATATGAGCCACTATGGAAATCTACAAAAGATTAAAAATGGTAAAAGAACTTATGGAATAACTCCTCATATACCAGGAGGATTTATACTACCTGAAACTCTTATAAAAATAGGTGAAGTAGCTAAAAAATATAATGGAGTATTAAAAATAACATCAGGACAAAGGATACTTATAACTAATCTTAAAGAAGAAGATTTAAAGGATATATGGGAAGACTTAGGTATGGAGCCTGCTGTTAAAAATCAATATTCAGTAAAAAATGTTGAAATATGTCCAGCAAACTTTTGTAAACGTTCTAAGTATCCAACTATTGGTATAGGTATGAAAATAAGCAAAAACTTCCATGGAATGCCTCTTCCAAATAGAACAAAAATAGGTGTAGCAGGATGTAGAAATGCATGTTCAAGTGTATATTCAAAAGATATAGGTGTTTTAGTAGATATAGATGGAAAGCTTTTTGTAACGGCAGGAGGAAGTGCTGGATTTTACCCGAGAATGTCGGATATAATAACTAAAGGGCTTTCAGAAAAAGAAGCTTATGAACTTGTAAAAAATATATTAGAATATTACAATGAACATGGTCAAATGGGTGAAAAACTAGGAGATTTTATAGATCGAATAGGCATAAATACATTTAGAAAAGATGTACTTGAAAAATCAAATTTAAAGGAGAATTTATAATATGATAACTAAAGATACTATAATAGGTGATGTAATAAAAGAAAATCCAAATGCAGTAGGAATACTAATGAGTTTTGGTATGGGATGTGTAGGTTGCCCATCATCTCAAATGGAAACTATAGAACAAGCTTGCTCAATACATGGATTAGATTTAGAAGAAGTATTAGCTAAGTTAAATGAAAAATAAAATTTGTTATACTTATAATGTTAACGATGTATCTTTGTTATAAATAAAGATACATCGTTATTTTAATTTAACTTAAAATTATATATTTTATTAACCGTTGGCGAAATGAAGTGTTTTGCCAACACGTTGCTCAAGCGAAGCGAATTTTTTATAATTGTTATAATATTATTTAATAAAAATCAAAGTTAACATAATTAAGTTATGTTATAAGAATTATAAAACTAAATCTATTTATTATAAATATCTTAAAATATTTAAGATATTAAAATTTATAGTATAATAAGAAGAGTAAATAAAAAATTATAATTTGAGCTATTTATTATATAAGGAGGATGATTTATGAAAATTATTCATACTAGTGATTGGCATATAGGAAAAATAGTAAATGAATATTCAATGATAGATGATCAAAAATACATTTTAAATAAATTAATAGAACTTATAGATGAAGAAAATGCAGATGTACTTATGATAGCAGGTGACGTATACGATAGATCTATACCACCAGTAGAAGCAGTAGAATTACTAAATGAAACTTTAAGCTCTTTAGTAATAGATAGAAATGTATCTGTATTAGTGATATCAGGTAATCATGACAGCGGAGAACGATTAAGTTTTGGTAGTAAAATACTAGAAAAGCAAGGATTATACATAGCAGGTAGTGATGAAGAGCTATATAGAAAAGTAGTTTTATGTGAGAATAATAAAAATATAAACTTCTATTTAGTACCTTACAAAGACCCAGCACTTACTAAAAAACTTCTTGATAACAAAGAAATAAGAAGTCACAATGATGCAATGATAGCTGTTATAGATAAAATAAAAGAAGATTTAAATGAAAATGAGGTAAATATACTTATAGGTCATGGATATGTAACTATGAAAAGAGAAGAAGTAATAGATGTAAGTGACCATAAATACGAAGCAGCAGAACTTGAAACTTCAGAATCAGAAAGACCATTATCTATAGGTGGGACAGATCTTATATATGGGAATATATTTAAAGATTTTGATTATGTGGCATTAGGTCATTTACATGGTAGACAAAAAATTGGAAGAGAAACTATGAGATATTCAGGATCTTTACTTAAATACTCATTCTCAGAAGTTAAACAAAAAAAGAGTATTGTAGTACTAGATTTAAAAGATAAAGATATAAATATTGAATTAAGGGAATTAAATCCACTTAGAGATTTAAGAATTATAAAAGGGAATATAGAAGATTTAATATGTGAAGGTAGAGACGTAGAAGAAGGAAAAGAAGATTATATACAAGCGATACTTACTGATGATGGGGAACTTATGAATCCTATGGAAAAATTAAAAGCAGTTTATCCAAATACAATGCTTATAACTAGAGAAAGAAAAAGAAATGTATCAGAGGATGGTGCTGTAGCAAAAGGTGAATTTAGAAAGAAAAGTAAAATAGATTTATTTAAAGATTTCTATGAAGCTTATGGAAACGGTGACTATACCGACAAAAAAGAAAATGTGTTAATAGATACTATAAAAGACGTACTTAAAGAGGAGGTGAGGTAATGAGACCAATAAAATTAACTATAAGTGCATTTGGGCCTTATGCATCTAAGCAAGTTATAGATTTTGAAGAACTAAAAGGTAGAAATATATTTGTTATATCGGGAAAAACTGGAGCGGGAAAAACAACTATATTTGATGCTATAAGCTATGCTTTATATGGAGAAGCAAGTGGAGAAAGTAGAGAAACTGATTCTTTAAGAAGTCACTTTGCTGATGATAACACAGAAACTTATGTAGAATTAGAATTTGAACTTAGAGGAGAAAAATATACAGTAAACAGAGTCCCCAAGCAAAAAAAGAAAAAAGCTAGAGGTGAAGGTTATACAGAAAAATCTGCTGATGCTACTTTAATCCTACCAGATGGAAAGGTAATAACTAAGGTAAAGAATGTTACTGATAAAATAATAGAAATATTAGGTATAACTAGAGAGCAATTTAAACAAATTGTAATGCTTGCACAAGGTGAATTTAAAAAATTATTATTAGCTGACTCTGTAGAGAGAGAAGGAATATTTAGAAAAATATTTAATACTTACGACTTTGAAAAAATACAAGCAGAGCTTAAAGATAAAGCAGCAAACCTTAGTAAAAATAGAACTAAAAGTAAACATGAAATGGAAATTAATTTAAAAAATATAAAAGGTGAGCATGATATAGTAATAGACGAATATGTGGATTTCCCTTTAGTTATAGAAAAGTTAAAAGATTTATTAGAAAGAGATAATAATATTTATAAAACTCTTAATGAAGAAGGAAAAGAAGTAGACAATAATCTACAAGTTAAAAATCAAGAAAAGGCTATTATAGAAACTAATAATAACTTACTTAAAGAAAAAGAGATTATTACAAAAGCTTTAGAAGAACTTCTATCAAAGGAAGATGAATATAAAAACAAAGCAAAAGCTATAATAGATGGAAAAAATGCAAAAGAAGTAAAATACATAGAAGATAAGCTTATAGAAACTACTAAAAAATTAACTAAAAGAGAAGAAGATTATAATTTAAGTTTAAAAAATATAGAAACTTTAAAACTACAACAAGAAGAGTCAAGTAATCTTTTAAAAATAGAAGAAAATAAAGAAAATGAAAGAGAAAAACTAAGTGTAGAAATAAATAATCTTATTAAGCTAGAAGAAAAGATTTTAGAACTTGAGAACCTTAATAAAAACTTAGTAGAGTTAAAACAAAATTTAGAAAATAGTAAACTTCAAATAAGTAACAATAAAAAAGAAACTGAAACATTAAAAAAATCTAAAGAAGAAAAAGAACTAGAGTTAAAAGATATAACTAGTTTAGAAACTAAAAAATTAGAGATAGAAAAACAAAAAGATGGTAAAGATAAAATATTAGATGATATACGTACAATATTAAATACTATAAAGAATCATAAAAATACATGTCTTGTTCATCAATCTAAATATAAAGAATATGTTGCTTTTGAAGCAAAATATAAGAGTAATAAAACTGATTATGAAACAAAAGATGATTTATATAAGAAAGAACAAGCTGGCATACTTGCAAGCCAATTACAAGAAAATAAACCTTGTCCAGTATGTGGTTCAACTAACCATCCAAATAAAGCTAGTATAAAAAATGATATAGAAATACCGTCTAAAGAAGAGCTAAAAATAGCTAAAGATAATTTAGATATGTTGGAGAAACAAAATCAAGAAAAGATTACAGAACTCACAGAGTTAAATACAAAGAGGATTAGCTACGAAGAACAGATAAATACCTATTTAAGTGAAATAAGAGGTACTTTAAATGTCGAGTTAACATATTCAGCAGATACATTTGCTGTTCTTAAAAATATAGGTGTAGATATTAACTCAGCTAAAAATAAGCTTAATATTGAATTAGACGAAATTAATAAACGTATAAACTTAAAAGAAAAAGTAGAAAAAGATTTATCTAGTATAGTAACTGTAATTAGTGAAAATGAACAAAATTTAATTAAGCTAGAAGAGGATGAAAAAGAATATATAAAAGAACTTACACAAACTACTACTAAAATAGATGAGTATAAAAAAGAAATACCAGAAAATATAACTAATGTAAAAACTTTAAATAAGTTAATAGAAGTTAAGACTAAGGAACTTAATACAAGTAAAGAGAAATTAGCAAAACTAAGACTTGAAAATGAAAATCTAGCTAAAAAACTAGAAGGAGAAAATTCTATATCTAAAGAAATAAATAAATCAATTGAAGAATTAAAGTTAGAAATAGCTAATAATCAAACTAACTTTAATGAAGCTATAAAAGAGCAAGGCTTTGATAATATAGAAGATTATGAAAATGCTAAGTTAAAGATATCAATGGTAGAAGTTTTAGAAAAAGAAGTAGAAAATTATAACTCAGAGCTTAAATTAACAAAGGCTAAGCAGGAAGATATAATAAATAAAACTAAAGATATAGTATTTATGGATATAACTACAATAGATGAAGAAATAAGATCTATACAAAATAATAAAAAAGAACTAGAAAGTAAATTAAGAGAATTACATGCAATAATAGTTGGAAACAAAACAATACTTAAAAATGTTGAAAATCTTAATATAGAATTTAAAGAAATAGAAGAAGAATATAAAGTGGTAGGTGAGTTGGCAGATTTAGCTAATGGTAAAAAAGCTCCATATATATCCTTTGAAAGATATATATTAGCATCTTACTTTGAAGATATAATAGAAGCTGCCAATATAAGATTAGAAAAAATGACAGGAGATAGATTCTCATTAATAAGAAAAACATCTAAGAGTAAAGGAGCAGGTCAAAAAGGTCTAGAGCTTGAAATATATGATAATTATACAGATAGTTCAAGGGATGTAAGCTCATTATCTGGTGGAGAAAGTTTTAAAGCATCACTATCATTAGCTTTAGGTCTTTCTGATATAGTACAATCAAATGCAGGAGGGGTATCACTTGATACTATGTTTGTAGATGAAGGTTTTGGTACATTAGATCCTCAGTCTTTAGATAATGCAATTGATAGTTTACTTGAACTACAAAGAGGTGGAAGGTTAGTTGGTATAATCTCTCATGTTGAAGAACTTAAAGAAAGAATTGATGCAAAACTTGAAGTTACATCTACATCAAAAGGAAGTAAGGTAGAATTTAATATATTATAAAAAATAATAGTTATGTAAATAATATCCTATAGATTAGCTATATAAAGCTAATCTTTAGGATATTTTTTAGTTATACTAATTTATTTATCTTAATACACAATAAATATCTAATATAGTATTAAATTACTATGTATACAACATCAAAGGAGCTGAGAGGATATTAAAAGAATTTCGATAATATTAATAAGTACATTTTTTCTTACAGGAATCATAAATTCAAATTTTAGTAAAAATTTAGAAGAATGTAATCTATCAATTTTCAACAAAGAATATGAAAAATCAGAAGAGATATTTAATTTAGAAGTAAAAGAAAAAAGTACTATAAAAGGAGATAAAACTAAACAAGATCAACAATCTGATACTATATCAGAAAGTAAGGCAATCTCACTTGTAAAAGATATGTTCAAAAACTATGGATATATGCCAAGTATTATAGAAGTTGATCATATAGAGGGAAATAATTATGTAGTTCATGCTTATGAAATTATACAAGATGATGAAAAAACTTGGCATACTGCCACTGCAGGATGGTATTATGTAGATATGCATACAGGAAAAATAGAAAGTATATTTTAATATTTTTGTAGCAAAGTAAACAAAAAAGAAGCTAATTTTTAATTAAATAGTTAAAACAGCTTAACTATTTACAGAATATGCAATTTACTTATAAAGGTAAATATATAAAAAGATAGGATATCTCATATGAGATATCCTATCTTTTTATATATTCAATATCATTAACAATAAGAGAATAAGATTCATCATCTTTTAAAATTATATCAAAATATAAATTATCACTTTTACTTGATGATATAACACATTGAGCATATAAGTATGAACCGTTTTTATGCATTGTTTCAGTTTTGATACTATGTTCGTAATTTAATGGAATCAATGTATTTATATGAGATTCTATAATTTTAGAATAGGTATTAAAATCAATATTAGATATTGTCCTATCATCTGATACAGATATAGAATTAGACTCTTTTTTATCTATTAAGTGAGATAGACGTTTATTAGTTAGGAAAAAATAAGCAGAAGATATCAATATAATCAATAAAATTATAAATATATTTTTGAATTTTATAAATTTACGTCCATTCCTTAATACTTTTTTATATTTTGGGTAAGGAATAACTTTAAAATCTATTTTTCCATATTCATTGGCTTTAAACTTATATTTTGAAATGTGATGTTCTTCTCTTTGTTTAAATGCAATTGTCTTACTATTGTTTTCTTTCAAAAATTATTCCCCCTTTTATAAATTAATAGGATTAAGGATGTTATATTAAAATATATTCAGTGCAAGAATAAAAATTGCAAAAAAGTTAAAAATTCTATTGACTCAAACGTTTGTTTGGTATATGATTGATATAGCAAACGAACGTTTAAAATAAAAAGGGAAAATTTAATTAAATTTTTATTATAAATTAGTAATATTTTGAATTTATGGATAATATAATAAAGTATAAAATTTAAGAGGAGTGATAACCAATGATAACAAAAACAAATAGCTTAAATAATATAAATGAAATAACTTTAACAAACTTAGAAAATGGAGAAGTAACATTAGAGCAGTTAAATGAAATATATAATAAAATGGGATTTGTATTTGTTGCAAACAAAGGTAGATTCACTAAAATAAGAAAAGAAATAAAACATTAATAATATATATAAGACCTAGCCTATGGCTAGGTTTTAAAATTTAGGGTGTGATTTAGTTGAAAATAGTAAGTTACAACATTCATAAGGGCATGGATGATAATAATGTATTTACATTAAATAAAATTATAAGATATCTAAAAGAATTAGATGCGGATATAATATGTCTTCAAGAGGTACTTTACAATCAATTTGCACTTTTAAAACAAAGCCTAAAAGTAGATGGAATATTTGCAGCAAATATAAATAAGCCTACCTTAATGTATGGAATAGCTACACTTTCAAAAAATGAAATTTTATACAACGAACATATATTTTTAAAAAGTAAAGGAGAACAAAGAGGTTTTCTACATACGAACGTATTTTCTGAATGTTGCTGTATAGATGTAATAAATACTCATTTGGGTCTTGATAAGGATGAAAGAAAAGAACAATTAAGCCAAATAATAGATTATACAAATAGATTGCAAAAATCAAAAGTAATATGTGGAGATTTTAATGAGAAAAATATATTTATAAGTATATTTAATGATAGTGCTGTATATACAAATAATCAAAGTATAGCAACCTTTGAAAAGAGTAATGCAAGAATTGATTATATATTAGTAGACAAATCATTAGGAATATATAAATACAAATTAGATAAAATAAATTTATCAGACCATTATCCGATTATAGTAGATATAAAATTAAATTAGACAATATGTAACAATAAAGTTACACATTTCGGTTAAATGTTGTATAACATTAATGCTTAAAATATAATTTATATGATATTTAAAATGAGGTGGAGAAATGGGCAAAAATAACATAGGAGCAAGTCAAAGCAGTACACTAGATGGAAGTTTTGGTAAAAGTGAAAAATCAAAGGCTAAAAAGTATAAGATTATAGGATTAGTAGCTATTATTTGTGTATTAGGAATTTCAATTAATTACTTTAATAAAAAGTATATATATACAAATGCAATAGCTAAAAACATATTTATAGAAGGTATAGATGTATCTAATCTGACGAAAGAAGAAGCAATTAACTATATAAATGAAAATATAACTCCAAGTGATATACAACTTAATTATGATGGAGAAACAAATATAATATCACCAGATGAAATTGACTTAAAGTATAATACTAGTGAAGTTGTAGATGAAGCTTATAATTATACTAAAACGGACTCATATTTTAAAAATATAAAAAGATTTTTCGACCTTAATAAAAATATTAAAAATCTAGAGATAAAATCTTTATACAATGAAAATAAGTTAAGTGAGAAAATACAGAGCATATCAGAATCAATAAATGTGGCTATGGAAAATGCAAAGGTATATATATCTGATTCTGGAAATATTAGTGCATCTAGTGCAACTATAGGTAAAGAATTAGATATAGCAGCAACTAAAGAATCTATTTATGATGCTATAAAAAATAAAGATTATAAAGCTATAGATTTAAAAGTAAATATAAAACAGCCAAAGATAAGTACAGAAGCTGCTAAAAGTGTAAATACATTACTAGCAGAGTTTAGTACAAAATTTTCAACAAATGATTCAAATAGAGTTACAAATATAGTACTATCTGCAAAAGCAACAAGTGATGTATTACTAATGCCCGGAGAAGAATTTTCGTATAATAATCTAACGGGTAAAAGAACAAAATCAAATGGATACAAAGATGCTCCTGTTATAATAAATGGAAAATTAGAGCAAGATGTAGGTGGAGGAGTGTGCCAAGTATCTAGTACTTTATTTAATTCAGTATTATATTCTGGCCTTGATGTAACATCAAGAAGAAATCACTCATTAAAGTCAAGTTATGTGTCTATAGGAAGAGATGCAATGGTTAGTGATGGTGGTAGTGATTTTAGATTTAAAAACCCATACTCTCATCCAGTATATATAAAAAATACAGTAAGTAATGGTGTAATAACTTCTAAAATATATGGAAATGCATCGGATAAGAAAAATATAAGCATAAAAGTAGAGCCGTATACAACAGGAGGATTAGACGCTGCAAAAACATATATAGAATATAGAGATTCAAATGGAAATGTAATCAGGACTCAATATATATCTAATAGTGTATATAAAAACAAAAATAATTAATAAAAATATAGCTGATATTCGTATTAGCTATATTTTTTTGTTGTTTTTGTTGGAAAAACATATTAAAAATGATATTATAATTATATTGAAATAAAAAAATGTAAAAAAGTGAGGGAGGAATTTGAACTTTATAGGAAATAGGTACTCTATAATAAATATAGAAGATAATATAGAGTTTAATAAACTCTATAAAGCAAGAGATTTATATGAAAATAAAACTATTTTATTAAAAGTAATAAATCATAATAATCATATATGTGAAGACTTTCTAGCAAATCTAATTGATGAATCTACCATAATAAGAGAGATAAACTCACCTTATATACTAAATATGATTGATGTAGGTGTTGATTATAGAGAAGATGGAATATGGTATTATATGATATATGAATATGAAAAGGGTATTAGTTTAAATAATATAATAGAGGGGAATTACCTTCACTTAGAAGCAATAATATCAATAGCAACTCAAATACTAAAGGGACTAGAAGCGGCTAAAGAGCATGGGATGTACCATGGAGACTTGAATCCAAGTAATATTTTAGTAGATAAATGGTATAATGTAAAAATATTAAATTTTGGAGTTACTAAAGCTAACCATGGTGTAAACATAAGGTCAGGGAATAATATAAAATATTTATCCCCACATCAGCTATGCATTAACTATACAGATACAGAAAGTGACTTTTTTGCATTGGGATTAATTTTATTTGAATGTATATTTAAAAAATTACCATTTGGCGAAAGTTATGATGAAGAACAAATGTTAAAATTTATAGACAAAGGTATAAATTTTAATGCTTTAAAAGGTATAAATGGAAATGAAGAATTAATAGAGATAATAAAAAAGCTTTTAAACAGAACAGAGAAGTATAGTGAATTTAGAGAAGTTATATTAGATTTAAGTTCTATAATGTATGAAAAAGCAGAGATAAAAGAATCATTATTAATAGAAGATGAACAAAATTATAAATATGAAAAGAAAACTAAAGTTACAAAAAATAGAAATAAATTATTATTAATATCAGCAATTATAATTATTATACTTTCAGCACTAACAACATTAATAATATAATGAATACAAATAGATACATATAAAACTGTTTAAATGTATCTATTTTTTATTTTAAAGTTTAGATTTATGAACATAGTGAATTTTAAGCAACGGATGTATCCGACGTGTTAACGAGGATATAACGTTGGCGACATAAGTTAAGCAAATTTTAAAGATTGAATATAATTTAAATAAAATGTAAAATATAATAAAAATATGACAATTATTAAAGTTAGGAAAGATTAAATATGAAAAGAGTTATAACTATAAACTCAAACGACTTAGAGAAGTCATTAGATACCAAAGAATTACTAACTAAAAAGCTTAAGGAGAATAATTTTTTAGTAAGTTCAAAATTAGAAGAAAATACAGAACTTATAATATCTATAGGGGGAGATGGATCTTTTTTAAAAACTATTCAAGATTTTAAATTTCCAAATGTACCTATGGTAGTAATAAATACAGGACATTTAGGTTTTTTTGCCGAGTTTGACCCAGATGAAATCGATGAATTTATAGAGTTATATAAAAATAATAACTTTACTATACAAGAAGTACATCCTTTAAAAGGGAGTATATGTACTAAAGAAAGAAGTAAAGATATTTATGCAGTTAATGAAATAGTAATTAAAAGTGTTTGTTCAAGAACGCTACATTTAGATTTAAGGGTTAATGAAAATAAAATCCAAAACTTTAGTGGAGATGGTATGCTTATATCAACACCTATTGGATCTACTGCATATAATTACTCAGCAGGTGGAAGTATTATAGATCCAAGTTTAGATACATTACAGCTTACACCACTTGCACCAATGAATACTATTGCATATAGATCTTTTACTTCAAGTATAGTTTTATCTGCAAAATCTACAATAAGTATAGTGCCAGAGTATAGATTTGAAAATTCTATATTAGTGGTTGTAGATGGAAATGAATATAGGTTTAATGATATTACAGATATTCATATTGTAAGATCTGACCTAAAATTAAAACTTCTTAGACGTTCTGACTTTGAATTTTGGAAAAGAGCATCTGAGAAATTTTTATAGATTAAAATTTTATTTAATTGTTTTTCAAAGAATATATAATTGACTATATTTAGATAAAAATATTTATTAAAAGTGTTATTTGCTTATAGTTGTTTATAACATAGTTAGATTATAATATATTAGTCAATAAAAAAGTAGTGAGGAGTAATAAAATGGATCCTATATGGTGGACACGAGAAAAAGCGTGTCTGTCTATATGGGATCTTTTTTTGTACAATATTAACTAAGAGGTGATTATAAGATGAGTAAAAAAATATTTACAGAACAAGAAATATTAGAATTATCTAAAAATAAATATGTAAAAAATGTAACTGCTAAAGGTATAACTTATACTAATGAGTTTAAATTGCAGTTTATTGCTGAATATGAGAATGGGAAAACTTCAAGAGCTATTTTTGAAGATGCAGGATTTGATGTTAATATAATTGGAATTAAACGTATAGATTCTGCTAGTCTAAGATGGAGAAAAGCATATAACGATAAAGGTATTTTAGGTTTAGAAGATACTAGGACTTTAAATTCAGGAAGAACACTTAATAGAGAATTAACTATTGAAGAGATTATCGCTAAGAAAGATGCTGAAATAGAGTATCTTAAAGCGGAGCTTGAATTGATAAAAAAGTTAGAGCTGCAAGAAAGGCAGGTGATAAATAAGAAAATACCTGCATCTAAAATATTTAGACTAATACAAAATTTAATTCAAAGTTTCAATCTTAAAAACATGACGAGACATTTATGTAAAATTGCTAATGTCTCTACTTCAGGTTACTATAATTTTTTAAATAATTTTAAGACTAGAAGTATAAAGGAAAATAAAGATCTTATATCTAAAGAAATTATCTTAAAAGCATTTAACTATCGTGGATATAAGAAAGGATCTAGGTCTATAAAAATGGTATTAGAAAATAAATTCAATATTATAATGAATAGAAAGAAAATCCAAAGAATTATGAGAAAATATAATATTACTTGTCCTATACGTAAAGCTAATCCATATAAGCGTATTGCTAAGGCTACAAAGGAGCATAGAGTAGCTCTTAATAGACTAAATAGAGAATTTAAGCAAAACATACCTGGTAAGGTAATGTTAACTGATATTACATATATGCCGTACGGCAATAATAAGATGGCATATTTATCTACAATAAAAGATTCATCAACAAATGAAATATTAGCCTATAATCTTTCTAATAACTTAGCTATAGATATTGTAACTGAAACTATAAATAAATTAGTTAAACTAAAGTCATTTAAATTACATAAAGATGCATTTATTCATTCTGACCAAGGCTCTCATTATACAAGTCCAATCTTTCAAAAATTGCTTAAAAAATATAACTTGGGTCAATCTATGTCTCGTAGAGGCAATTGTTGGGATAATGCTCCGCAAGAATCATTCTTCGGACATATGAAGGATGAAATTGATTATAAAAGCTGTGAAACAATAGAAGAACTTAAAATATTGATAGATGATTACATGGATTATTACAATAATGAACGTTGCCAGTGGAATTTAAAAAAGCTGACTCCTGTGCAATACAGGAATCAGCTTTTAGTAACTTCTTAAGAACCCTTTTTTCTAGTGTACTTGACAAAGGGTCCATTTTAGAGTAATCCTCACTACTTTTTTTTATGTAAATTTAGGAATAGATAGTAATTATTTGGAAAAAATAGATATAGTTTATAAATTATATTTTAGTGTAAGAGATTGGTACAAGGAGTAGTTAATATGAGTGTTGATAAAATATTTATAAAATCTTTTTTAAACAACTTTGAAGAAGAATCATTTTCAGTTAAGTTATGGGATGAAGAAGAAATTAAAGTTGGACAAGATGAGCCTTTATTTAAGGTTACTTTAAATAAACCAATACCTAAAAAGGAATTACTATCAAGTGCAACATTAGCATTTGGAGAAGCATATATGGATGGGAATCTACAAGTTGAAGGCGATTTTTTAACTATGCTAAATACAGTATTAAAGTATAAAAGTAAATTTCCTACAGACTTTAAGGGATTGCCAAAAATATTTTCTAATTTAACATCTCAAAAAAAGCAAAAAGAAGAAGTATCATATCATTATGATTTAGGAAATGATTTTTATAGCTTGTGGCTAGATGATACTATGAGTTATTCATGTGGATATTTCAAAAATGAAAATGACTCTTTATATGATGCACAAATGAATAAAATTCATCACTTACTTAAAAAATTAAATCTAAAAGAAGGTCAAAGCTTATTAGATATAGGTTGTGGCTGGGGATCACTTCTTATAGAAGCTGCTAAAAATTATAAAGTAAAAGGATTAGGAATTACTTTAAGTGAAGAACAATATAAAAAGTTTAAAAGTAGAATTGAAGAGGAAAATCTACAAGATTACTTAGATGTAAAGCTTATGGATTATAGAGAACTTGAAAAGTCAGGGTTATCTTTTGATAGAGTTGTAAGTGTTGGTATGCTTGAGCATGTAGGCAGACCTAATTATGATTTATTTATGAGAAATGTATCGAAAGTACTTAAAAAAGAAGGTATATTTGTACTTCATTATATAAGTGGGTTAGTTGAATCAGAAGGAGATGCTTGGATGAGAAAATACATATTCCCTGGAGGAGTTATACCAAGTTTAAGAGAAATAGTATCCTTATCGGCAGACTATAAATTCTACACTACTGATATAGAAAGCTTAAGAACACATTATATGAAAACTCTACTTAAATGGGCTGAAAACTTTGAAAATAATATAGATACAGTTAGAGAAATGTTTGATGAAAGATTTGTTAGAATGTGGACTATGTATTTATATTCTTGTGCAGCTTGCTTTAACACTGGTGTCATAGATCTTCATCAAATAGTATTTACTAATGGAGTTAATAACTCAAACCCTTTAACAAGGGATTACTTATATAGATAAATAGATATTTATTAAAATTATTAGTTAAGGTATATATTATTAAATTAACTGTTTATAAAATACATATATATTAAAAGGTGCTTCTTGATTTATTTAATAAGAAGCACTTTTGTATTATAAAAAATAGCTGAACAAAATAATACAATAATATTATTTTTGAACGTAGGTGTATGATAGCTATAATAAATGAAAATACACTTATAAAACTTTATTTAGAAAAAACTAGAAGAAATAATTATACATGATTACTTAGAATTTTATCGATATTACACAATGAAACAATATTTAAATGATTAAAAAATAATATAAAAACAATAAAAATACATTAATATTATGTATCTAAACTTAAATTTAATTGACTTTGTAAAAATAAAGAATATAATTGAATTGTAAACCATAAATAAAAGATAGGTTTACAAAAAGGGGGGTACATATGAAATTAAAAACTAAGGAATTAGTAATATGTTCAATATTTGCGAGCTTAACAGCAATATTAACTCAAATATCTATACCACTTCCAGCAGTGCCACTTACTATGCAAGTATTTGCAGTGGCTTTATGTGGTTTAGTTTTAGGTAAGCGATTAGGATTTATATCTCAAATTATATATGTATTATTAGGTACAATAGGATTACCTGTATTTGCACAGTTTAGTGGTGGGATAGGTATAATATTAGGTCCTACAGGTGGATTTATATTATCATTTCCAATAATAGCATTTATAGTAGGTTATTTTTCTGAAAAGTTTAAATCTACAATTGGAATTATGTTTGGGATGATATGTTCTTTATTAATAAGTTATATAATAGGTACGCTTCAATTTTGTATAGTGACTAATTCAGATTTTATAAAAGGTCTTACAATATGTGTAGCACCATTTATAATTGTAGATATTATAAAATTAAGTCTTGCTACTTTAGTTGGGAAAAGTATATTAAGAAGAGTTAATTTCGGATATAGTATAGAAACAAGCTAGGCATATGTCTAGCTTTATTTTTATGTATAAGTAAATTATATAATTTAGAAATGATAAATAATATAATATTGTCATTGAAATCATTTAAAATATAAATATTATGAGTACATAAATATTTATATAAGCATAAAACATAAAAAAGTTTTTTTAATATTAAATTAATACCATATGCACTAAAATAAGTATATAATTTATTTTATAATGGATAGATAGGGGAGATTTTTTATGAGCAAAATAACAAGAGAAGCATTACTTCATATACCAAGAAGTAACTATTGTTATGGATATGATGAAAATACACTTCATATAAGACTTAGAGCTAAAAAGGGAGAAGTTAAAAGTGCATTTTTAAGAATAGGAGATCAGTATATTTGGGATGAATTAGAAGGTGGAGGAGGAAACTTAGGGTCTGGTGGAAAAGTGTGGATTTCAAGTTGTGATATAAAAATGGAGAAGGAATTAGAAACAGAGTATTTTGATTACTTTATAGCAAAATACAATCCACCAACAAAGCGTTCAAGATACTGTTTTATAATAGATGGTATAGATGAAAAGCTTTTGTATACTGAAAAATATATAATAAATTTAGGGAATGAAGATGATCAAAAGAAATTAAATGACATATCATCATTTTTTGCTTATTCATATTTAAATAAAATAGATGTACTTAAAATACCAAGTTGGGTTAAAGATACTGTTTGGTATCAGATATTTCCTGATAGATTTGCAAATGGAGATGAAAGCATAAATCCTAAAGATACAAAAACTTGGGGAACACCTCCAACTAATGATAACTTCATGGGAGGAGATTTACAAGGAGTTATAGACCACTTAGATTATTTAAAAGACTTAGGAGTAACTGGATTATATTTTTGTCCAATAACCATGGGTCATACCAATCATAGATATGATACAATAGACTATATGAAAATAGATCCTCATTTGGGAGATAAAAAAACACTAAAAAAATTAGTAAAAGAGGCTCACAAAAGAGGTATGAAAATAATGCTCGATGCAGTATTTAATCATATAGGATATTACTCTAAACAATGGCAGGATGTTATAAAAAATAAAGAAAAATCAAAGTATAAAGACTGGTTTTATATAAAAGACATTAATAAAGTAGACACACCACTTAATAAAATAGACTCAAAAAACATTCCTTATGAGACATTTTCATGTGTTGCTGAAATGCCAAAATTAAATACAGAAAATGAAGAGGTTATAGAGTATTTATTAGAGGTAGGAAGATACTTTATAAAAGAGTTTGATATAGATGCATGGAGATTAGATGTATCAAACGAAGTTGACCATAGTTTTTGGAGGCAATTTAGAAAAGAAGTAAAAAAGATAAAGTCTGATGTATATATATTAGGTGAAATATGGCACAATAGCTTGCCTTGGCTAATGGGAGATCAATTTGATGCTGTAATGAATTATCCATTTGCAGATGCTTTAATAAAGTTTTTCTGTACAAATGAAATAGATGAAATTGAGTTTAAATATAGATTAAACGATATAGTATCAAATTATCAAATGCAAACTATTGAATCTGGATTTAATTTACTTGGAAGTCATGATACAACTAGGGTACTTTCATATTGCAATAATAATAAGGATAAATTTAAGTTAGCATATTTATTTATGTTTACTCAATCAGGTGCACCGTGTATATACTACGGAGATGAAGTTGGTATGACTGGAGTACAAACTAAAGACTGTGAAGGTCAACGTGAATGTATGGTGTGGGATGAAGATAAGCAAGATAAAGAAATACTTACATTTATGAAAAAGATTATAAGTTTAAGAAAAAGATATAGTGAATTTAAGTTAGTAAATAATGAATGGGTACTAGCAAAAGATAATTTTATAATAGTTAAAAAAGAAAATATAAGTATAATAATTAATAATAATGACTTTGAAAAAACTATAGATCTTCCTGATTACTTAAAAGATAAGAAAGTATATGATCTATTTAATGAAGTTTACGTAAACCTAGAATCAAAGCTTACACTAAATCCATATAAATATTTAATAATAAAGAATTAAATTAAAGTTTAATATAGATTATGATTAACATATTTAAGTAAGAGATAGGTGATATATATTAAAAGGTTAAAGGAATTATTAGATAGAAAGTTTCTAAAGGATATAGAGTTATTAGAGTTAGAAGATAATGACTATGTAATAGACTGTAAATTTATAAAGCCATATAATGCTCATTATAATGAGTATGAAGTATTTGTAAGAGAAGATGATGAAATAAAAATATATAAGGTATATTTAAAGCATAGATAAAACTAATATTTAAAAAGTATATAAAGATATATAATATAAATAAAAGAGTCATAAAATATTTAAAGTGTACCCTTTGTCAAGGACAATTTAAAAAAAGGTATTTCTAAGAAACAAGATGATTTCTGTACTGAACAGGAGTCATCTTGCTTAAATTCCATTGATATCTATAATTATTATAGTAATCCATATAATCATCTATTTCTTTTATCACTTCTTCTAATGTACTACATTTGCTAAGAATAACTTCATCTTTAAAATGCCCAAAGAATGATTCTTGTGGAGCATTGTCCCAGCAATTGCCTCTCCTTGACATAGATTGTTTTAAACCTAATTGCTGTACTTGCTTTTGAAATTTAGGACTCGTGTAATGAACACCTTGATCTGAGTGTAAAATAGCTTCGCTATGGAGTTTTAAATTCACATTTGACTTAAGTTTTTCTAGTGTATTTAAAACAATATCTAACCGTAGGTTATCTGAGACATAATGAGCTAATATTTCATTTGTAGAGGAGTCTTTTATTGTAGACAAGTATGCTTTTTTTCCATTTTTATAACTTAAATATGTAATATCTGTTAATAGCACTTTATATGGTATATCTTGCTTAAATTCTCTGTTTATGAAATTAGAAACAATAGTATGCTCTTTACTTGCTTTCATCATACGTCTGTAAGGATTCGCTTTTCTATACGGGCAAACTATTCCATATTTTTTCATTATTCTCCTAATACGCTTTAAATTATATATTATATTAAATCTATCTTTTAAAACCATTTTTATTTGTCTTGCACCTTTTTTACGTCCTTTAAAGTTAAAAGCTTTTAATACATTTTCTTTTGATAAAATATCTTTATCTTCTCTTGATTTTCTTAAATCCTTGCTTTCTGATGAGAAGTATTTATAATACCCAGAACGTGATACACCTGCAACTTTACATAAATAACTTATCATATTTTTAAGTTTATATTTTTTTATTGTAGACTTAATAATCTCATATTTTTCACAAGAAAATAAACTTACTTCTTCTTTAACACTCTCCTTTCTATCATATCTAACTTTTTTAGTAATTCATTTTCAGCTTGAAGTAACTTCATTTTAGCTTCTAGTTTTTTGTATTTTTCTTCTATTGAAAGATCTTTCTCAATAGGTCTTCCAGTATTGTATTTGCGAGTATCTGTAAGTTTTATAGCTCCGCCATTTTTAAAGGCCGTACGCCATCTGCTAGCAGAAGATTTAATCCTTTGCATGCCTATAATATCGATATTGAAGCCACACTCTTCAAATATTATTCTAGGAAGTTTACCATTGATACTTTCATTTATAAATATTTTTTTAAATTCATCGGTATAGGTAATACCTTTCGAACTTACTTTCTTAATGTATTTGTTTTGTTTTAATATTATTATTTCCTGTTCTGTAAATAATTTTTTACTCATTAAAATTTTCTCCGATCTAATTATTATTTATTTAATTATATACAAAAATACCCTATAGAGTAGACCTTTTTATTAGTTGTCTACTCTATAGGGTACATTTTATNTATTCCATATTTTTTCATTATTCTCCTAATACGCTTTAAATTATATATTATATTAAATCTATCTTTTAAAACCATTTTTATTTGTCTTGCACCTTTTTTACGTCCTTTAAAGTTAAAAGCTTTTAATACATTTTCTTTTGATAAAATATCTTTATCTTCTCTTGATTTTCTTAAATCCTTGCTTTCTGATGAGAAGTATTTATAATACCCAGAACGTGATACACCTGCAACTTTACATAAATAACTTATCATATTTTTAAGTTTATATTTTTTTATTGTAGACTTAATAATCTCATATTTTTCACAAGAAAATAAACTTACTTCTTCTTTAACAATCTCCTTTCTATCATGTCTAACTTTTTTAGTAATTCATTTTCAGCTTGAAGTAACTTCATTTTAGCTTCTAGTTTTTTGTATTTTTCTTCTATTGAAAGATCTTTCTCTATAGGCCTTCCAGTATTGTATTTGCGAGTATCTGTAAGTTTTATAGCTCCGCCATTTTTAAAGGCCGTACGCCATCTGCTAGCAGAAGATTTAACTCTTTGCATGCCTATAATATCGATATTGAAGCCACACTCTTCAAATATTATTCTAGGAAGTTTACCATTGATACTTTCATTTATAAATATTTTTTTAAATTCATCGGTATAGGTAATACCTTTCGAACTTACTTTCTTAATGTATTTGTTTTGTTTTAATATTATTATTTCCTGTTCTGTAAATAATTTTTTACTCATTAAAATTTTCTCCGATCTAATTATTATTTATTTAATTATATACAAAAATACCCTATAGAGTAGACCTTTTTATTAGTTGTCTACTCTATAGGGTACATTTTAATTATTTTATGGCTCTTTTATTTATATTATAATTTGATAAATTAAAATCAATAGTTACTATAGTTTATTAAATTTATACTAAAAGAGTAAACAATAAGAAGTCTACCATGTCGATACATGGTTTATTATTCCTCATAGTAAGAATCAACTGATTGATTAGTAGTAGAATCATTATTATTTTTACTAGAATTTTTAGGTCTAGATTTTTTAGATGATTTAGTAGAATTTTTAACTTTAGTATTAGTGTCTGTAGACTCATCATCTAATTCATTAATATCAGGCTTGTGTTTATTAGATTTCTTAGTAGATGATTTTGTTTTTTTAGATTCTTTTTTAGACTCTTTAATTTTAGTAGTAGGTTTAACTTCTTCATTAGAATCTTCTATATCACCATTTTTCTTAGATTTTTTCTTAGATCCTTTAGTTCTAGGATTATTTTTATTAGCTTTTTTACTAGATTTTTTATTTTTTAATTTTTCACTCTTAGAGTTTAAATCTTCAGAGTTTAAGTTAGTAGTGTTTGAATTATTAACAGTTAAAGTGGTTTCATCTAAAGTAGTATTGCTTACAATTTGGTTATAAGTAGTATTAGATGGTTTATCATAAATACAAATGCTTTTATAATTTGGTTTAGTATTATTATCGATAGTAGTATTATTAGGAATATTTATAGGATTATTAATTATGTCATAATTTGCAATAGTACTCTTTGGCATAGTATTTTGTGTACTTTTAGATTTAGAGCAATAGCAAGGATAATGATTACATTTATCGCAAACTTTAAATTCTTTATAATTGGAATAACTATGGTTTAATCGTTTTCTATTATTAGAAGCATTAGAATGATTGCAATAACAAACTTGATTGCCGCAATGTTTACAAATGCTAAGTTTTTTCCATCTATATCCATTATATTTAAACAAAATATAATCCCCCTTTGTTTTGATAAAATATATATTTTAATAAATAATATGACTTTAATATCTAAAAAGTTACAAAATACTTTATAAAAAGAAATGATTGATTAAAGAGTGGTAAAGCATATTTTGATAATAAAAGAATATAAGAAATAATAGGAAAATAAAAGGATATAAATAAGTTGAATTTTAAACAAACATATTTATATCCGTAATTTTATAGTATATTTTCTAAATCTAATAAATTATTAATTTCATATTTAGGGACTATATCAGTGTTGTTAATTTTGTTAGATAGGTTACACCAACAAGTGTCTATTGAAGCATTTAAGCCACCTTTAATATCTGAAGATAAACTATCTCCAACCATTAAAACAGAAGATTTATCATCATGATTTAAAGATTTAAGTGCATACTCAAAAATCTCAGGATTAGGTTTTGCAATTTTAATTTCATCAGATATAATAACATCATCAAAATAATGGCCTACATCAGATTCTCTAATTCTTTTGTGTTGAACATCAGCAAGTCCATTTGTAATTATACCTAATTTATAGTTTTTAGATAAATAGTCTAAAAGATCTTTTGTATCTTCATATAGAAATGATCCTTGGCTTAAAAATTTGACGTACAATTCACTAAGCCTTGTAGCATCATCAGATAAATTAAGTTTATCTATAAGCCTTTGAAATCTTTCAATCTTTAAATCATCTGAGGTGATTTTTCCTTCCTCAAATTCTTTCCATATTTTAGTGTTTATTTCCTTGTAAATATTTATACAATAATCCTTATCATAATCTGTATCTAAACTAGACATTAAACTTTCTAAGGCATATTTTTCTGTTTTTTTAAAATCAAATAAAGTATCATCTGCATCAAATAAAATAACTTTATATTTCATATAAATCTCCTTTTGAACAAATTATATAATATTAAATTTGATTATAACATAAAAATAGCTACTTTAAAGTATAAGGATTATACATTAAGGTAGCTATTTTTTTATTAATAAAGTGGTATAAAGGATTTTAATAAAATGCTATTCAAAAGATAAATCATTTGCACTATTGTGAAACGAATTTTAAGCAACGGATATATACGATGCGGGAGCAAGGATAAATCGTTGGCCTTATGAGTGAAACGAATTTTATAAGAAAAATACTAAAAATAATAAAGGCCAAAGCCCACAGCAAGATTTGTTATTACAATTGCAGTTATTTAAATGACAGTTACAATTATTAGAACACTTATTAGGATGACTAATATTAGAATTAGATTTACAATTGACCTTTTTATTGTTTTTTAAATTTTTATTATTACAATTTTTTCTAGGAGATGAGGTACAAATTTTTAAATTAGCAGTATTATTATAGTTATTCATTTTACACTTATTACAGTTTTTTAATTTCTTAGGATATCTATTACTCAAAGGAAACACCTCCTTTAAAAAGTATAGATTAATAAATTATATGACACTAATAAACAAAAAGTTACGAAATATAATATCAAAATAACTATTAACAAAGAGTTTTTAAATAACATAATCTATAGTATAGCTATTTTACAAGGGGGATAGTTTATGGCAAAGGCAGAATATGGAGACATAATATATACTAAGCATAATCTGTATAGACATTATGGAATATATATAAATGAAAATTGTGTAGTTCATTATGATGGCAAATTAGATGATATGTTTTTAAGAAAAATGTGTATAAGAGAAACTACTATGGATAGATTCTTAGGTGGAAAAACATGTTATTATATAGATAATAGAGAAGCAAAATTTAATAATGAAGAAGTTGTTAAAAGAGCAAGAGAGTGTATAGGAGAAGAGAAATTTAATTTAGTTTCACATAATTGTGAACATTTTGCTATGTGGTGTAAAGCTGGTGAGCCGAGATCAAAACAAGTGTATTTAACGCTTTTATTAGCTATAACTATTAATTCTTGTTTAAATAATAAAGGTGTAATACAAAATAAAATGGATCTTATATAGTAGACTTTTATAAATAATCAAATTGTATTATAAAATTTTATACTATATGTCAAAATATATACTTTAATGTATTTTTTTATTGACACATATCTTTTTACATTGTATATTAAAAAATATAGGATACCTTTAAGATAGTCCCGTGAGACTAATAAGGAAATGTACGTAATGTAGTATTTTTTACCTTAATATCTATTGGTATTAAGGTTTTTTTGGTGTCCTAAAAAAATTTTAGGAGGATACTATGAACAAAACTCACACTTCAACAAATAATGCTAATAAATTAGCTATCAAAATGGCGACTGCCTTAATAATAGGCCTAATAGCTGGAACATCATTTATTTTCTTAAGGGAAAAATTAATCTCAAGTGGAAATAGTGATACTTGGACTATGATAAATAATTTATTATTCCAAGATATAACTAAACCAGAGGCAAATAATGCAATTGGAATCTTTTATATAGTTGGTCAACTATTTATAAACTCACTGCAATTAGTAATAGTACCTATGGTATTTACATCAATAACTCTTGCTATGTGTAATATAAGTGATACAAAAAAATTAGGTCGTATATCTTATAAAACAATATTAGGATTTTTAGGAACATCTGTATTTGCACTAATACTAGCTGGTATATTTGGAATGATTGCTAATAAACTTGGTTTATTTAATGTAAGTATAAATAATATATCTTCAAGTGAAGGAAGTGTTGCTAGCAATCCGCTTTTAGTATTTGTACAAGCTATACCAAATAACATAACTTCAGTATTTGGTGAAAATGGACGTGTTTTATCTATAGTTTTCTTAGCTAGTGTTACGGGAATTTGTATTAATTCTTTAGGAAATGAAATTTTAGTATTAAAGAAACTATTACAAGATATAAATAAAATAATAACTACTTTTTTAACATTTGTTATAACTAAATTTGGACCAATAGCTATCTTTATTTTAATAACAAGAACTTTTGCAATTTATGGTGTTGAGCATTTAAAACCAGCTCTTGCATATGTTGGTACTACTACAATAGCTTTAATATTATTCTTAACTATTGGATATGCTTTATTTATTTACTTTACTACAGGATTAAATCCAATGATATTTGTAAAGAAAATTTCAAAAGTAGCTTTATTTGGTTTCTCTACTTCTTCATCTGCTGCAACATTGCCTTTAAATACTAAAACTATTATTGAGGACTTAGGTGTAAGTGAAGAAATAGCATCTTTTACATTACCACTTGGTATGACTATTAATATGAACGGAACCGCTATAATGCAAGTTATTGCAGCAATATTTATAGCATCTAGTTCAGGATATGAAGTTACTGTAGGAAATATATTAATAATATCATTATTAGCTTTAATAGCATCAATTGGTACACCTGCTGCTCCTGGTGCTGGAGCGATAATATTATTTACTGTTTTAACAGGTATGGGATATCAAAATGATGCAGCAGTACTTGCTTATTCATTAATACTTGCAATAAACAGACCAATAGAAATGCTTGTTACTTCATTAAATGTAGTTGGAGATGCTGCAACGGCTGTTTATGTGTCTAAGTCAGAAAATAACTTAAATGAAAAAATTTATAATGGATAATAAATAATATCTTAATGCGATAAGATAAAAATATAAAAATAGCTCAAAGTATAAAATAGATCCTATATAGTGGACATGATAAAAAGCGTGTTTATTTATGGGATCTTTTTTGTACAATATTAACTAAGGAATTATTATAAGATGATTAAAAAGGTATTTATATAACTAAAAATATTAAAATTTCTAAAAATAAATATGTAAAACTGTAGAATAATAGAAGAACTTAAAATATTGATAGATCATTACATGGATTATAATAATGACTATTTTCAGTGGAATTTAAAAAAGCTGACTACTGTATAATACAGAAATCAGCTTTTAGTAAATTCTTGATGCTCTTTTTTATAGTGTCTTTGATAAAGAGCCCATTTTAAAAATAACAACACATTTATTATTAAAAAATACTATTTAGCAACGAATGTTTCACAGCTACTATTTTCAAAATTTATATCTACATGGCTTGCATTACAAGCACCATATATATTATATGTACATTTATTAGCACTACAAGATATATTTTGAGTACTAGTTAAACCTGTATCACCATGGTAGTTAGTCATGTTAAAGTTATCTTTATCTCTAAATGTATCACAATAAGTTTCAGGTGTTATAGCTGCATCATATCCTTCAACTTTTATTTGCGAAGCATAACAACCTCCAGTTTTATTGAATGCGCAGTTTGTAGCTGAGCAATGTAAATTACTTCCCATAAAATACCTCCTAAATAAAATTCTATTATTATTATGTCAAAGATAAATTATTTTAATCATTTACATCTAAAAATAAATATATTAGCCTAATATATTTATAAATAAGATTATACAAGGCATTGTAAATACATCAAGTAAAAAGGCAGCAACCAATGGAACTACTAAAAAAGCTTTTTGAGAATAGCCATATTTATCACCTATAGAGGTCATATTAGCTAAAGCTGTAGGTGTAGCACCTAATCCATGACCAATAAGACCACTTATCATAACTGCAGAATCGAAGTTTTTACCAAGAACTTTAAAACAAATAAAAATAGAGTATATAATTATAAAAATAGCTTGGCATATAACAATAATAAGTATTGGGCCAAATAAACTTGATAACTTAAATAAATCAATGCTCATAAGTGCCATAGTTAAAAATATTCCAAGGGATAAATCACTTAAAAAATCAATAATTTTAAAATCTAGATTTATAATATTAACTTTATCATTTATATTTCTAAATAATACAGATATTAACATACAACCAGTTATAGCTGGAATTATTATCCCTGTTAAGTTGAAAAATATATTGGCTATTAATTTTCCTAAAGATATACAAAGAAGAATAGCTAATAATTGTTCTAAAAATGAAAAAATATCAAGGTTTATTCTAATATCAATATTTTTTGATATAGATACTTTTTTATAGTTTAAGTCGGGTTTTAATTTATACTTGTCAATTAAAAACTTAGCAAGAGGAGAGCCAATAAGTCCTGCTAATATAAGACCAAGGGTTGATGCTGCTATACCAACGCTTATAGCATTTTGTATACCTAAATTTTCTATAGTAGCACCATAGGCAGCAGAAGAACCATGTCCACCTTCCATTGAAATCGTACCACACATAAGTCCAAGTAATGGATTTATACCTATAACTTTAGATAAGATAAGAGCAATTATATTTTGGCAATATGATAAAACTCCGCACAAAATCCAATATTTTATAAGTGCTTTTCCACCTTTTTTAACTAAAGACATACTCATTGAAATTCCAACTGTGGTAAAGAAAAAACATATTAAATAATCCATTAAAGAAGTATCCATAGAAATATCACAGATGTTAAAAAACTTTAAAAGAAGAGTTAATAGACAAAATAATAATCCACCAATAACTGGTGAAGGAATACAAAATCTATTGAATATATTGACTTTATTTTTTATAAAATTACCTACAATAAATAAAATTATAGATAAAATCAAAGTCGAGGTAATATCAAAATTTAAAGAATGCAAAATACCACCTACCTTACATATTTTAACTTGTACATATAAAAATATATTAGATAAGCTATAAAATAATGCATATAAAATTCGCTTCCCTTGATTAGTGTGCTGGTGAAGCGAATTTTAAATTTATAATTTTTTTAATATTTTTATGAAATCATTAACAGTATCTAAAAGGTATTTACCCTTATAGTATTCAAGTTTTATATCATCAAAACTAGGCATATCACGAACAACTTGTGGTCTTTCTTCAAATAATCCTAAAACATTGAAATCCTTATCTAAAACAGCGATACTAGGACCTTTAAAAGATTCTTTATCAATACCTAAAGCAGGAGCCATAAACTTTTTACCGCGAGCCATAGTTATAACTGACATATTAAAGTTAGGGTTAAGATCTAAAAACCTTTTTAAAACTGTAGCATTTAATTGAAAGTCAGGACACCATATTTCACCTGAAACTAAGAAATTCACTTCATAGTCTATACTTTCTATAAATGATATCATTTCATCAGTTAAATTTAATCTAGAATTATTTTTGAAAATTCTAGCTCTTTCCCCTTTAGTTCCTTCTCCGACAGAACTTTCAAAGCTTTGACCAATTTCAAATAGTTCTTTAAGACTCATTTCAACCATAACAAACCTCCAAAATTATTATTTATATATATATACTACCATAAATAATAATATAGAGTATGTAAATTTTACTTTATAATACAAACAAAATTATATAATTAGTAATGAGTATAATAAGTAAAAAATGTTAACCGTATATGTATAAATATTTTAATATACCTGATACAAATATAATATAATTAAATTTATATTAAAAATTAGAAGTAAGGAAGTATGAGATCTAAGAAAGAATGGATAAAAGAGTATCAAGAAGAACATATAATAATAAAGATATAGAAAGTAGTAAAATAACATCTATAATAGAGATGATAAATTTGTGTATTAGTAGAAGATAAAAATATAGAAAACTATAAAGTAAAATTAGGGTATTTTGGAAAAATGATAGCTTTAGAGGTTGCGTCACTTGGATTTTCAACTTGTTGGATAGGTGGAACTTATAATAAAATATGCACTTAATGCATATTCATCATTTAATAAAAAGCCTAGAGTCACTATATCAAGAAATACTAAATTAGCCACTAATTGCATTAAATCTATTTCTTCCAAAATTTTTTGAAATTGTTGAGAAAGTCAATAAAAATCTCAAAATGGTATTCAAAATTAAATTTTATATATTAAAACATAAATTTATGTTAGAATTTAATTAAAGAAATCGAAAATTAAATGAGAAAAAGCCAGGGATGATACAAATTTGACTACTTATTCCTGACTTTTATATATCAACTCCTTATTGGTTTTTTATAAATAGGAGAGTCTTCTTTTTTATTTATAGGAGGTGTAAATTAATGTTTTTATACTTAAGTTTAATTGAGACAGAAGAAGATAAGATCAAGTTTGAGGCTATCTTTAATAATTATAAAAAAATAATGTATTATGTTGCAAATAGCATATTAAAAGATGAACATTACTCACATGATGCTGTTCAAAATAGCTTTTTAAAAATAATTAAACATATTGATAAAATAGAAGATGTAAAATGCAACAAAACGAAAGGATTTATCGTTACTATAGTAAAGAACTCTTCGATAGACATATACAGAAAGCTACAAATGGAAAAAAATAAAGTTCAAAAGCTAGAAAATGAAATATTAAGTTTTGAACAAGAAGTATATGATACTGATATTTTACCTAATAAAGTAGAAGTAGCTATATTAAAGTTACCAGAGCGATATAAGCAAGTATTTTTTTTAAAATACTCTCATGGAGTTCATGATGATAAAATTGCAGATATATTAGATATAAGTCCTTCTACAGTAAGGACTAGAATAAAAAGAGGGAAGGAAAAATTGAAAATCATATTAGATGAAATGGAGAAAGTACATGGATAAATATGAAATTACTGATGATTTGCTTTTTCAGCATTGTGCTAATGCTGAAAATTTTATATTAGAACAAATCCCAGATGAAGAAGATATAGATTATGAATATCCTAAAGAATTTGAAAAGAAAATAAAAAAAATAATTAAGAAAGAAAAAAGGGGTTTGTTTCTTAATAAAATATGCTTATATACAAAAAAAATAGCTGTAGTATTTATAGCATTTTTAATTAGTTTATTTACAATAACAATGAGTGTTGAGGCTTTAAGAGTAAAATTATTTGATATGGTTAAAGAAGTTTATGAAAAATTTACGATATATAAATTTAAAATAGATGAAAATGACAATAAAAAAGTAAATTTTTTAGAGAAGAAAAGCATTAATTATCTCCCAAATGGTTTTGAAGAGATTGATAGAGCTGAGTATGATAATGATATATCGCTAATCTATTCAGATGGAGAAGATTATATAACATTTAATTACTTATTAATTGAAAATAGTAATTTATATATGGATATAGAGAATGCAAAAATAAATAAAGTTCAAATAAACAATTTTTATGCAGATTATATTGAAAAAGAAAATAAAAGTCGGTTAGTATGGCAAGATGAAAATATATTATATGATTTAAAATTAGACTATATAAATAAAGATAAATATTTAGATATTAAGTCTGAATTAATAAAAATTGCAAAAAATATAAATTAATTTGATAAATAATGAAACAAAACCTCCTAAAAATTTCGTTTACTTAATGTAAAGAAATTTTTGGGAGGTTTTTATGTGTATAAAAGGAAAGATAATCAGTAGTTTAGGGGTATCAGTATTAGCATTTAATGTTTTATTATCTACTCCAATATTTGCAAATGAATATGAGACAAATTTAGAAATACAAAATGAAGCAAGGTATACTCATATAGATAAGGCAAGTAGCAACCTAAGTATAAGTGGTGGTGTAGCAACTTTAACTGCTAGTATGACTGCTAATCCAGGAGTTAGTAAAACATTAATAACATCAAGGCTACAAAAAAAGTTAATGGATCATGGGAAACTGTACAGGCATGGACAGAAACAAGTAGCACGACTTCTTGTAGGCTCAATAAAACGATATCAGTTTCAAAAGGGAATAGTTATAGAATATTTTCAACAGTGAAAGCTTACAAGGGGATAGATTCTGAGAGTATTGCTATATATAGTAATACTGTGAATTATTAGCAGGGGTATAGATTGAAACTAATATTATTAGTTCATATAAATTTTACTAAATAGGGGGAAAACAAATGAATAAAAGAATTAAAAAAATAATAAATGTTGCTATATTAGTTTTAATAGTAATATTTTCTTCTGTAGGCTGTAGCAGTGATTCAAAGTATAGTGATTTATTAACTAAATACATAGAAATTAACAATGATTACACAAATCAAAAAATTACTAAAGAGATTATAGAAAACATTGTAGGTTTATCTTTTTCTTCTTATGAAGAAGGAAATGAGAATGATTTAAATAGTTATATATATAGTGTTGATGATGAAGAGTTAGTAATATCAACTGATAATAATGATAAATTAGTATTTATAAAATACAACAAATTAAATGAAATTGAGCTAGTGAACTCCCTAATAGATGGGACATCAATTGGTGGATACAAACCTGGTTTTACTTCTAAATTTGAGATTAAAGACTTAAATACTCAAAAAGAGTTATTAGATAGCTATATAAATAATAGATAAATTTAACACTCATGAAGTTGATTTAAAATTAAGTATTATAGTATATAGAGAGGTTAAGATTATGAGTAATATTAAAAGAAATATTCTAGGTACTATTGCTGGTTTTTCACTTATTTTTATGAATAATAGTAACGTAACAAAATCTGTTAATCAACTATTTTTGAGAATAAACAACGGAGAGAATTTAAATTCAATATCTATACTTGTAAGTGGTATTGTACAGGATTTATTACTAGGGATTTCTTTATGTGGAATTTGTGTATTATTATTTTTTACAATCAGTTTATTGAAAGATATTGTTTTATACAAGAATGAAAATAACTAAGAATAATAAAATAAATTAGCCAGTTATCAAGAGAGGGAGATTAAATTGAGTTTAAAAAAAAAAAGAGTAAGGAAAAGTATTGCATTAGTGTTAGTTGGAGTAATGGTTGTCACACCTATTATGAATAATGTTTCGGCTATGGAAAATACCTATGTAAATAGTCATATAGAAATTCAAGAGAATATAGAGTATTTTAAAAATGTTGAAACATATATAAAAGAGTTATATGGAACAGAAGATAAATTTTATCCTTTTAAAGTTGGCATTTCGGCAGTAACAGCAGCATCAGTAGCACCTGATGTTCTTGCTTATCTTATAAATGTTCGTAATTGTGGAAGTTATTACAATATAATTATAAATGGAAAAAGCTAAAAAACTAATATTTATTTCATGTGTTATTACATTAATAATTTCTACAATTAATGTGCTAGACACAGAATTATTAACAAGTACAATAGATTTTATTATAACAATTACGGTATTTTTAACTGCGATATTAAAACAAATTAATTTATTAAAATATAATAAATTAAATAAAAGTATATGTCAAATAATAAAAGAATCATGTATTATATGGATAGTTGCAATTATCTTTTGTATATTTGCAATAACTATGATTTAAAAGATAATAAGAAAGGAGTAAAGAATGAAAAAATCTTTAATATATGGAGTTAGTACAGCTGTAATCTTTTATATAACTACATCATATATACTTGAACCTTTTGGTATGTTTATAACATACGGTGGTGATAGTTATACACTATCATATCATATGTTTTCATATATGGGTTTAGTATTGTTAAGTGGAATAATTGTATTTTGTACAAGTATAATTATTCAAAAAATTAACTATCTTATAGAGAAACTCGATAATAAAAATTAAAATAATAATAGGTTATTTATGGATAATGTAATTTAGGGGAAATTATAAAATGGAATGTTTGAGATATAATGTAGTATAAAGAATAAACATACTATATTTTAAATTAACTCGTTGTGCTAGTTAATTTTTTCAATAATAAAACTCCAACAAATATAGCAACCTAAGATTATCAATACTAATTTAAAAGAGGTTTACTATATGATGTTGGAGCTTAATAATTATTATATCCAGGAGTTAGAAAATTTAACAGATTTATTTACAAATATTTTTGTAATTATAGATGATATATACAATGAAATTATACCTATTGGTATAAGGAATAGACGTAATATTAAGGATAGCAAACTTTCAGATAGTGAGATAATTACTATTAGTATAGTTGGAGAACTTTTAACTATTGACTCAGAGAAATCATTTTTTAGTTTATTAAAAAGAGAATATAAAGAACTATTTCCAAGATTAGGAGATAGAACTAGATTTAATAGAACTAAAAGAAATTTACATTTAGTAATATCTAAAATAAGAGGATATATATCTGAATTTATGCAACTTTACTCTAACAATATAAGAGTTATAGATAGTATGCCTATTCCTGTATGTGAGTTTGGAAGAGCTCATTTTAGTAAATGTTTCAAAGGCGAAGCCTCCTATGGAATATGCGCTTCTAAAAAAGAAACTTATTTCGGATTTAAATTTCATGCACTTACTACTGTAGATGGATTTTTAACTGATTATGTTATAACTCCAGCAAACATAGATGATAGAAATGCGGTATGGGATTTATGCGATAAATATAGATCTATCTCTATAATCGGAGATAAAGGATACATTAACAAAAGGCTAACGCCTGAATTAAAAGGTGAAAGAGATATAGATTTGCTATTCTTAAAAAGGGCAAATAGTAGAGATAACTATCCAAAAGAAGTAAGACAACTATTATTTAAAGTTAGAAGAAGGATAGAAACTAGTTTTTCTCAATTAACAGAACAATTAAATTTAAATAAGGTTAAAAGTAAATCGATGCTAGGATTTATAACTAGAACCTCAATAAAAGTTTTAGCTCATAATATTTCATTTCTAATAAATAAATTGATGAAAAATGATGATTCTATGGCTAAGATAAAAAGATTAGTATTTGGTTAATATTTACAAATACTAATCTTTATTGGATATTGTTTTTTGAAAAAAGCAATTTACTTTATTTGGAAAATAATTTTAACTAGCACAACAGATTAAGTTAGTAAATTTAATGTATTAATAATTAAAGCAACAAAAATAGCTAGATAATAAGATAATGATAAGCTCCCTTTGGGTATATAGTTAAAATAATAAAACTGTCTACCATAAAGGGAGTATTTTTATTACTTATTTATAACATTTTAATAAAGATAATTTTAATTAAGACTCTAGACAAAGAGTATAAAAGTCTATACAAACATCTTTTAAATTGACTTTATCAGGATTAAAATTAATCTTTCTTAAATAATTATAAAAATCTAAATCATAAACAAAATTACTAAAATCATATTCATACTGAGAATACCTGTAATCTAAATATTTAGAAAATCCTTCAATTAAATTTTCCTCACACCACTCATTAAAATGATAAGCATCACGACCATATTCATTATATACAGAAACTAATTCATCATCAGATTCTAATTCATTACAAATATCTAAAAACTCAGGAGTATCAGTAAAAGAATCAAATAAAGAATGTGAATATTTATGAAAAGGAACTCTAAGAAGGTCTTTAACTGATGTATTAGGTTGAATAGTAGATACTATATTATTATCAAACTCAAAACTTTGAGAAGATATAGGGTTTAAACTGTAGTAAAAAGTACAAACGTAATCGTTACTTAAAGTTACTCCACATACATTTTCAATGAATTTTTTTACATCTACATCATTTGAAGACAATAATTCATTTAACTTAGAAGCCTTTTTATTTAAAGATGGTTTTTCTTTATTAAAATAAGATTTGAAATAATCATTATAAAAATAATTAAAAAAAACATCTATATCATTTTGCAAATCAGAAGATAAACTTAAATTTTTACTAGAAATTAAAGTATCCACTATATCAGATACACTAGCATTATCATCTAAATTAATAACAGAGTTTGTATAGCTCCAAGATGAATTAGAGTCAAATATATTTTTTAGTTTAAACTTCATATCATCATCCATAGAATTATAAGTTTTTGTTAGCCATTTATAATGTTTTTTTGCATCCCTTGAAGTATTATTATATAAATCTTCATAAGTAGAATTATTACTTAAGTTTTCTATGTTTGTAGTATATATTTCATAAGCAGTTTGAATTAATGAAATTTTTAATGAAGGACCATTAACTTTAATGTCTGAATTGTAATTTATATCTTTAGTGTTTTTGCATCCTGTAAGTATGAATATTGATAATATATTTAAAATAATAAATCTTTTTATATTCACAATATCACTCCTTACATAATAAAATTTAACCTATAAATTAAAATACCTTTTAAAATCATTCAACAAGAAATCCTTATAAAATATGGTGATATTAATAAAAAAATAGCAAAAAAATAAATATGTAAAACTTATATATTTATAGTTGAAAATTTGGGGAATCAAAAGCTGTCATAAAAAATAGAATTAAATATATTAAAGAGATAAGAATTATTAAAATATTTTACCTAAATCAATTTTGAGCAACGGATGTATCCGTAGTAAAAGCAAGAATATATCGTTGGCGAAATGAGAGAAGCGAATTTTTTATTATAGATAATAGATGGTATAATAAATTTAAAGTAGACGCTTATATAACAAAACAATCAAAAGAAAAATAAAAGTATAAATTAAATTATGTAAAATAATCTTAAGTATTATTAAAGCGAAGTTAATTAAAATAAGAAGATAATATATTAATATCAAAAGAAAAAGGACTAAAGGAATGAAACTATGAACTTAAAAGAAAAAATAGATAACTTACCTAAAACTCCTGGAATTTATATGATGAAAGATAAATACGGAGATGTTATATATGTAGGTAAATCAAAAAAGCTTAAAGAAAGAGTAAAAAGTTATTTTGTAAACTCTAAAAATCACTCAAGAAAAGTAAAGAGAATGGTAAAAAATATTGAGGATTTAGATGTAATACTAACAGATACCGAGTTAGACGCACTAATTCTTGAATGTGAAATGATTAAAAAAATTAGACCAATGTATAATCAACTTTTGAAAAATCATGAAAACTATTCATATATAAAAATAAATAAAAATATAAAGTATCCATATATAGAAGTATCAAAAGAAATAGAAGATGATAGTTTATACTTTGGACCATATACTATGGATAAAAAGTTAGATGAAATAGTAAGTATAATATCTAGAGAATATAAAACTAGAACTTGTAAAATAATGAATAAATGCATAAAGTACGATTTAAATAAATGCATAGGACCATGTAGAGAAATTGTATCAAAAGAAGATTATAATATTATAATAGACACAATAATAAAAGATTTGAATAATTCAAATAAAAACTTAATAAATATATTAAATAAAAAAATGCAAGATGAGATAAGTAAACTCAACTTTGAAAAAGCAAAAGATATAAATAATGATATAGTTTTATTAAAAAGCTTATCTCACAAACAAGATATAATTAATAATGCAAATGAAAATAAACCAATACTTGCATGGATAAACTTAGATGATGAAAATATAAAAATATACGTTATAAAAGGTGCAAAATTATTAAAATCAGAATTAATAAAGGTAGAGGATTTTGAACTTGATAATCTAATATATACAATAAAAGAACAAATATTAAGAAATGAGGAAAATATTGCTGAGGAAGTAGTAGATAAATACTATATAGATTTTGCTAACATATTATATTCTTATATCAAAAGTAATAAAGATATAAACTATAAATATATATAGGATAAAAAACTAGTTAGTATTAAAGCTTACTTAATCTGATTTATAAAGTTTTTTATATTAGTAATTATATGAGGATTTTTATAAATAGAATACTAACTTGTCATAAAAAAGCTACAGTAAAATTACTGTGGCTTTTAGTTATTTATTATTAAATGTTAAAAAAATTTTAGATAAGATATTGGACAAAATGATTTTATAATTTTTTTATATAAATTATAGAATTTAAGGGTATATATAAAGTGTAGTTTTTATTAGATGCTTTATCTATATGTCTTCGAAGTAATATTATTTCATAAGGAGTAGCAGATATAATTTCTCCATATAACTTATCTTTAGTTAAATAAGTGTATACTTCTACATATTGGTTTAAAAGGGAAATAGCTAATTCATACATAATATCAGCTCCTTAGCATGATATGTCTTATTATAATATATGAATTTATGCATAACTTTGACATTAAAAATACTAGGAATATTCCAAAAAAAGTAATTATATGATAGTATTAGTGAAGAAAAAATATCCATATATAAATAACTACATATAAAGAAATAATAGATAATAAAGTAGGGAGGAGAGAATATGTTTTCAAATTTATTAGTAAAAACATTTATAAAAGATAATGAAAATATTGAAAATGAAGATGTAAGAAATAAATATGGGTATCTGGCTGGAATGGTTGGAATAATAGCAAACTTTATATTATTTGGAGTAAAATTATCAGTAGGTTTATTAACATCAAGTATAGCTATAATGGCAGATGCATTTAATAACTTATCAGATATGGCATCGTCAGTTATAACAATAGTTGGATTTAAATTAGCAAGTATACCACCTGATAAGGAACATCCTTTTGGACACGGTAGACTTGAATATATATCGGCACTTATAGTTGCATTTATGGTAATGCTTGTAGGGATTCAATTTGTAAAATCATCAATAGATAGAATATTAAATCCTGTACCTATAACATTTGAAATAATACCATTTATATTACTTTTCATATCAATACTTGTTAAAGTATGGCTAAGTAGATTTAATAAGTTTATGGGAAGTAAAATAAACTCATCTGCATTAAAGGCGGCATCAGTTGATGCAATGGGAGATGTATTTACATCAAGTACTGTTTTAATATCATTTTTAGCAGCTAAATTTACAAGTATTCCAATAGACGGATATGCAGGTATAATAGTATCAGTAGCAATACTTTATGCAGGATATTCATTAGTAAAAGAAACTATAAGCCCATTACTTGGGGAAGCACCGGACCCTGAACTAGTACAAGGAATAAACCAAGCTATACTTTCATATGAGCATATACAAGGAGTACATGATTTAATAATTCATAACTATGGAGTTGGAAAGTCGATAGCATCTGTTCATGCAGAAATACCAGCAGATATAGATATAATGACAATACACGATATAATAGATACAGCTGAAAGAGAAATATCAGAAAAGTTTAAAACTCACTTAGTAATACATATGGATCCTATATGTGTTGAAACTGAGGAAGTAGCATATACAAGAAGTGAAGTAGAAAAAATAATAAAGTACAATCCAGTTATAAAATCAATGCACGATTTTAGGATTGTTGGTCATGGAGAACATCAAAGTATAATATTTGATGTTGTAGTTGATAATGACAAGATGGTTAAAATTATGACTGAAGATGAATTAAAGGAAGATATAATTAATGCAATAAAGGATGTACATCCAGAATACAATTGTATAATAACAATAGATAGGGACTATCATTAAAATTTTGATTAACGGTATGAGGTAAAACTCATACTTTTTTTGTAAGTTTTAACAGATGGCTCGCTCCAGGATAATATATAAGTTTCACTCCATGCTTAAATGTCGTTACAACTTATATATTATCCTCTTCGCTAATTTGATACAAAGAACATATACATACTAAATAAGTTACTAACCTATACAAATTAGCAAAATACTACTTTAGAGTAATTTAATAAATGTGAAAAAGAAAGTATTATTTAAGCATAAAATAAATGTATACTAAGGAGGCATAGGATATGCTAAATTTAGATTCAATAGTATCTTATAGAGAAGATATAGATACAACAGATATAGATGGAGATAAGGTAATGATGGACTTAGAAAAGGGACAATACTTTGCATTAAATAGTGTGGGAAGTAGAATATGGGAAGAAATACAATCACCTGTTAAAATATCTGAAGTAGTAAATACATTATTATCAGAATATGATGTAGACAGAGAAACTTGTGAAAAAAGTGTAATGGAGTTTATAGAAGGATTAGACAATGCAGGCCTTTTATCGTCTAATTAGAAAAACAAAAACATTTTTATTTAAGATTAGTATGGAAGATAAGCTTCTATTTTTAGAAGCTTTTTTTTTAACAGGTATAATGAGATTTAAAATACTTAAAAAGCCTTTTAATAAGTTAAAAGAAGAAATGGGTACATATAATAAGGAATCAAAAGAAGATGTTGATTTAAGTGAATATAGGATTTGTAACAAAGTAAGATGGATAGTAACAACTATAAGTAAATACACTCCATGGGAGAGTTTATGCTTGGTTCAAGCTTTGACTGTTCAAAAGATGTTAAAAAAACGAAATATATCAACTACTATTTATCTTGGAGTAAATAAATTAAATAATGAAATGAAGGCACATGCCTGGATTAGATGTGGAAAGATGTATATAACAGGTGGAAACGGGGCTGGATATGCTACAGTTGCTAAATTTTCTAATGAGTAAAGGTATTTTTTACGCTTAAGGATATTATAATATTTAAAAAAATGCGGATAACTTCTGAATGTAAGTAATATCAATAAACTGGTTTTGAGCGTAAAAAAGATTTTGAAATGCTTCGCCCACGCAGTGGCTCAAGCAACGGACGAAGTCGTTGGCGACATGAGCGAAGCGAATTTTTTATAAAGTTAGAGAATGTGTATAGATTTGTGTAAATAATATTTTTTATTTCTGTTTAATCTTTCATTTCATTATCTATAAAAGTTTAGTATAAATATTATACAAAAATTATTAATTTTACATTCAAAAAAGACTGTAGGTAAGTTTATATTTACAAGAACATACTTACAGTCTCTTATTTTAGAATTAGTTGTAAAAGGATTAGAATAGACTTCATACAATTATTTATTTATTTTTTACTAAATCCTTCACCTAAAACCTCATGAGCATCATTAATTATAATAAATGCCATAGGGTCAATCTCATTAACTAATTTTTTTAAATGAACTTCTTCACGTCTAGAAACTACAACCAATAAAACATCTTTTTTTATGTTAGTATATCCACCACGTCCTTCTAAAAATGTAACTCCTCTTTCTAAATCCTTCATAATAGCTTTAGATAATTCATCAAACTTATCGGTAACTATTATGAAAGATTTTGAAAAATCAAATCCTTCAACAATAGTATCAGAGATTTTTATAGTTATATAAAGTGAAATAGTAGCGTATAAGGCAGTTTCTATATTTTTAGATACAATACCTGCAAGAATAATAACAATGCCATCTATTATAAATAAAAATGTAGAGATACTTATAAATGGAAATATTTTATTTAAAATAAGACAAGCAAGTTCAGACCCACCAGTTGATGCATCTACTCTAAATAACATACCAAGGCTAATACCAACTACTATACCACCTGCTATAGCAGATAATAAAACATCACTTGTTGTGTTGTAAGTTGTTAAGTCTTCTGTTACTTTTAAGAAAAAAGTGAGTAGTAAAATACCTATCAGAGTCTTTATAGCGTCTCTTTTTCCTAAAATTTTAATACCAATTATAAATAAGGGTATATTAAAAGCTAAATTTATAAGCCAAAGTGGAGTATTAAATAAACTTTTAAAGACTATAGCAAGACCAGTTAACCCACCTGAAGCAATTGTATAGGGCTCTAAAAACATATTAAGACCAACGGCCATTATAAAACATCCAAGGCATAATATTATCATGTCAAATATATATGAAATAGAATTATTTTTAATAGTATCACTTCCTTATCATAAGACTTTATATTAGAGTATTTACTAATTTAGTTTAGATAATACATGGTAATACTATTTATGAAACTCTATTATTCATTATCTTCTATAAAATATTTTGTATTATCAAATACATAGTTATAGGAGTTTTTAGGGATTGAAATATCTTGAGAAGTTTTACAAAATTCATTAAAGCTAATAGAATTAAAATTGTTATTATTAATTACTAAGAATATTCCTAAAAATTCATTTTCTATATAATTTTCAGTTATTAAATTATTCATATTATTAAGAACTAACAATATATTTGAAGATGCAATAGTAGACAAACTGTTTGCTTTTATAATATTAGAATTATTTCCATCATTTAATACAACTGCAAAGTCATTACAGTTTATAGTATTGTATATTATAATATTTCCTATATTTTCACTATCTAATATAATTGAAACACCTTCTATATCAATAAATTTATTATATGAAATTTTATTTCCATAGTTTTCAGTCCATAAATTTATACTAGCTATAAATCCATGATTATTGGATTTTACTTTGAATATATTATCTTTTATATCTGAATCAGAATTACTATCAACTAGGATTAAGTTAAAAGCTTTAAATATAGAGTCATTATTTATATAACTATTTTTATAGATTTCAAATTCGTTGCAAAATATTTTTATAGATTTATTATTTGTATCAAGTACTAAATTGCTAAGTTCAAATAAACTATCTGTTAAGCTTAGGTTAGCACTGTTTTCATTTATATTGCAAATATTATTTTTTATAGCACAGTTACTATGATTTGATATATAAATATTAAATAAATATACTGATTGGGAACTTCCTTTTGTCATAGCAAATTCATTTTGAGTAATTTCTATTTCATTGTCACTTATTTCTAAATCACTATTATTTCCGTAACAACTAATACCAGTTATAAGTATATTAGGAAAGGTATTATTAAAATTATATTTGTTATTTTTAAATACTATTTTATTTTTAGATATAGTATTAAATGTATTTTTATCGCCTTCAATGTATATTCCAATGAACTTTGAAGTGATAGAGCCTACCTCATAACTTATAGATTTATGTGAAAATATAATAAGATTTTTAGTTATCTTATTATAATGGTTACAAGTTAACATAGATATACAATATTGTTGTAAAATATTATTTTCATTTTTAAATTTATTGTTACTTATTATATTAAAACTATTTTTAGATTCTATAGAAATTCCCTCGATACAGTCTAAAAATAGATTATCTATTATATTACAATTATTGTTATCTTCAAATAGATAGATTCCTTTTTCATTAGATGAGAGATGATTAGATTTTATAAGTGTATCTTTACAACCATATAACATTATTCCGGTACTATTTAAATATTTGTTATATTCTATAGATAAATTTTTTGATAAAAATGCACAAATACCTAAATTCATACCTTTAAATATACAATAATTAAATTTTATATCTTCACATGATGGCTCAATAAAAACATCTATATTATATGAATTTAATTTTAAATATTCGATACTTATATTCTTTGAATTTTTAGAGATAAGTACTGCAATATCTAAAGAGCCATTTCCGATAGAATAATTGTTTCCGTTTAAAGTAACATTATCTATATCTATAACCAAGCTTTTATTAATAATTGGCTTAGTAAGCTTAGCAGTTCTAGTTTGGCAGTCATATATTCCTATGGGCTCGCTAAATCCATTTTCGGTTAAGTATATGGTATCATCTAAATTTTTTTTATTAATATCTTTAAAGTCAAAAGGAAGATTACTATTATTGAAAAAAAGAGCTAGTATATCATCTGTTCCATTCATGAAGTTACCTCCTTAGATATATTTTGTATAAGTTAAATTCTTTATCAATAAATCGATAAAGGGCTTAACTAAAGATTGTGATAATTATTTAGATGATACAAAGATTAGTATATATTAAATAGAATTCTGAAGTTTAAAATAGAAGACTCATATATATATTATGTTGATTTATAGAGTGTGTGATATGTTTAAATATATTAATAAGTATTAATAAATTTAAATTATAATTAGTATGTACATAGGATAATTATAATCACAGATATACGTAGAATTTCATAAAATACTGTAAAATAAACAAAAAGAAGGTAGGTATATGTGAAGTTAAGTAAATTTAGTATAAAAAAATATAGAGAAATAATATATAAGTACACTCTAGTAAATTTAAATTTAAGATTAGAAAAATCTACAGGTGGAAATATAATAGCTACAATACCAAAAGGAACAAAAGTAGAAGTTGAGTTTGAGGATGAAGAATGGATAAAGGTAAAGTATAACTCTCTAGAAGGGTATGCATATAAATACTATTTATCAACAAGTAAGTATCCATGGACAAATCTAAATTTAAGAGAAGAAAAATCTACAGACTCTAAAAGTTTAACTATAATACCGCAAAAGGCAAGAATTGAAGTTTTACAGGTAGATGGAGATTGGAGTAAAGTAGCATATAACGACATGATAGGATATGTATTTAATTATTATTTATCTGATGATGGTAACAGACCAAATGATTTAGATTATACGTATTTCTATACAGATATGATTAGATTTATCAATGAAAATAATATAGAAAGCCCAACTAATAATTTAATAGTTACTGATTTAAAAAATAAATATACTTATATTTTTAAAAAGGACAATGGAGTATGGACTCTAATTTATAAGTGGCAATCTACAGTAGGAAAACCTGCAACACCAACTATAAAAGGGAGATTTTATATAAATGGTAGAAAGCCATCATTTGGAACTGATGAGTATTTAGTAAAATATGCAACGAGAATAAAGGATGGTTATTACTATCACTCTATACTATATGATGCAACTGGAAAATATATAAAAGATGCAAGGCTAGGAGAAGAACTTAGTCATGGATGTATAAGATTAGAAAAAAATAATGCAAAATGGATATATGAAAATATATTAGATACTACAACTGTAATAATACATTAAAGATAACAACATAAAGATTATAATAAATATATGAGATTGAATTTAATATATTATAAGAATATAAATCCTCACTTAAAGTCTATATACTTTTAGGTGAGGATTTTATTTTTTACTAGATACTTAAATATATAAAAACTTAAATATTGGAAATTAAGTATTATAAAAGGGTTATAGAATTAAAATTTATAATTTAAAATAATGTAACTACCTATAGCATAGAAAAATACTTAGTAATGTACGATTTAATGTAAGTAAAAAATATTAAATACAAGCACTATTTACACAAAAAAATTATATTATATATTAAAAGTGATTAGGGAGGGAAGACATGAACAGGAACAATCACGAAGATAATACCAATAAAGCTAGACATAATATATATGAATATGCACAAAAGAATAGTGAAAAGTATATAAAAAAAATTGATGAAATGAGAAGTTCTAAAGATAGAATGACATTTAAGAATAGTGGAAAATATTTATGGTCGTTGATTGTTTTAGGAATAAATTGGATGGTTTATAAAAAGGTACTTATTGTATTATTAACAGCAATAATATTAGTTGGAGCACTAGTATGGTCACCACCAATAGGTCTTATACTTTGTTTACTTACTCCTGTATTTTTAGGAATGCATGGTAAATATTTTTACTTTAATGTTAAAGATAAGTATGAAAACATTGAAAATGGTGAAAAGCAAAGATTATTAATCCCTTCATCTTTATTAATTATGTGGATATTAATTATATTTGTATTTATACTTTTAATAATTTCATTTATAGAAAAATTAATTTAAATATTTAAAATAATAGGGCATTAAAATGTACCCTATAGAGTAGACAACTAATAAAAAGGTCTACTCTATAGGGTATTTTTGTATATAATTAAATAAATAATAATTAGATCGGAGAAAATTTTAATGAGTAAAAAATTATTTACAGAACAGGAAATAATAATATTAAAACAAAACAAATACATTAAGAAAGTAAGTTCGAAAGGTATTACCTATACCGATGAATTTAAAAAAATATTTATAAATGAAAGTATCAATGGTAAACTTCCTAGAATAATATTTGAAGAGTGTGGCTTCAATATCGATATTATAGGCATGCAAAGGATTAAATCTTCTGCTAGCAGATGGCGTACGGCCTTTAAAAATGGCGGAGCTATAAAACTTACAGATACTCGCAAATACAATACTGGAAGACCTATTGAGAAAGATCTTTCAATAGAAGAAAAATACAAAAAACTAGAAGCTAAAATGAAGTTACTTCAAGCTGAAAATGAATTACTAAAAAAGTTAGATATGATAGAAAGGAGAGTGTTAAAGAAGAAGTAAGTTTATTTTCTTGTGAAAAATATGAGATTATTAAGTCTACAATAAAAAAATATAAACTTAAAAATATGATAAGTTATTTATGTAAAGTTGCAGGTGTATCACGTTCTGGGTATTATAAATACTTCTCATCAGAAAGCAAGGATTTAAGAAAATCAAGAGAAGATAAAGATATTTTATCAAAAGAAAATGTATTAAAAGCTTTTAACTTTAAAGGACGTAAAAAAGGTGCAAGACAAATAAAAATGGTTTTAAAAGATAGATTTAATATAATATATAATTTAAAGCGTATTAGGAGAATCATGAAAAAATATGGAATAGTTTGCCCGTATAGAAAAGCGAATCCTTACAGACGTATGATGAAAGCAAGTAAAGAGCATACTATTGTTTCTAATTTCATAAACAGAGAATTTAAGCAAGATATACCATATAAAGTGCTATTAACAGATATTACATATTTAAGTTATAAAAATGGAAAAAAAGCATACTTGTCTACAATAAAAGACTCCTCTACAAATGAAATATTAGCTCATTATGTCTCAGATAACCTACGGTTAGATATTGTTTTAAATACACTAGAAAAACTTAAGTCAAATGTGAATTTAAAACTCCATAGCGAAGCTATTTTACACTCAGATCAAGGTGTTCATTACACGAGTCCTAAATTTCAAAAGCAAGTACAGCAATTAGGTTTAAAACAATCTATGTCAAGGAGAGGCAATTGCTGGGACAATGCTCCACAAGAATCATTCTTTGGGCATTTTAAAGATGAAGTTATTCTTAGCAAATGTAGTACATTAGAAGAAGTGATAAAAGAAATAGATGATTATATGGATTACTATAATAATTATAGATATCAATGGAATTTAAGCAAGATGACTCCTGTTCAGTACAGAAATCATCTTGTTTCTTAGAAATACCTTTTTTTAAATTGTCCTTGACAAAGGGTACACTTTACATTTTATAGCCCTTTATTTTTTGGTTAAGTATATTTAAGAAAATACTACAGATACTAAGATATTTTAAAATAAAAATATAGGATTAAATAAAATATGTTGAATTAAAAGTATATTATTATTGTTTAAATATTAAAAAAATGGTGTATATAATAAATAACAAAAGATTTAGACAACTAGTAGGAGGATTAATTATGATAAAAGTATGTTCAATGTGTTCAGGAATGAGCGTAGAAGATTTAAAAGCTGCTTTATTAGGCAGAGAAATAGAGGATACTTGTATAGGTGAATGTGGATCTGAATTTACAGCTTATGTTGGAGATGATTTAATAACAGCATCATCAGAAGAAGATTTTATAGAACAATGTAAATAATAATTTTTTACTTATTTAAAATAAAGGTTTAAAAAACGATTCAAGCACAGTATTTAATAAAAATTATTATTAGCTATAAAAGAAGTATAAGGCTATGCTACCAATGATAAAGTACTAAATGCTTTGGGTGAAGTAGATGAAATTATAGATAAAATATTTATAAATGTAAAAAAGATATATATGATAAATATCAAAATATAAATTGTTACATAAATGAGAGCCGTTGATTATTTAATCAACGGCTTTATTTTATATAAAGAGATATAATTAGAAATTAAATAGAAAATAAAATCCAATTTTAAAAAATGAACGATTATATGGTTTTATTTATAAAAAATACAGAAAATGTAGAATGATATTTAAAATAATATTGACAATGTTCTGTAAATACTGATAAAATACGTATGTAAAACTAATGAATATAAAAAAATATTCGTATATTATGACTAGAAAGGGGAACGACATAATGAATAAGAAATATCAGTACATATTATTTTTACCATGTATCGTACTTATATCATACTTTATGATAATTCCATTATTAGAAACGATATTACCTACATTCACTGATGCATCTAATGGAATGTTTAGTGCATACACGGATTTTTTTAAAGACGAATATATGATGAGTATATTATGTAGAACTATAAAGGTATCATTAATATCATCAATAATATGTATGTTAATCGGAGTGCCAGTATCTTATTACATATCGAGAACATCTAAAAAATTAAGAGGATTATTTATAGCTTTAACGGTATTTCCTATCTTAACTAACTCAGTTGTTCGTTCATTTGCATGGATGAGTATATTAGGAAAAAATGGTGTCATAAACACTTTACTTATGAAGTTAAATTTAATCACAGAGCCATTATCACTTTTATACACTGAAGGTGCCATAATAGTTGGTACTGTGTATATATTCTTACCGCTTATGATTATCTCACTTGTTGGAGTAATGGAAAATGTTGAAAATGATCTATTAGAAGCAGCAGAAAGCTTAGGTGCTAATAAAATAGTTGCATTTTTCAAGGTTATATTCCCACTAAGTTTACCTGGGTTAATAGTTGGAACAGTATTAGTATTTACAGGTGCATTAACTGCATATACAACCCCACAATTATTAGGTGGAAATAAAAATACTGTACTAGCAACACTTATATATCAAAAGACTATGACATTAGGTGATTGGCAAGGTGCAGCAGTAGTTGCAACTATAATGATAGTAGTTACATTAATAGTTGTAAAAACAATAAACTTCTTAGCATCAAGACTAGACAAGAGAGGTGTTTCTTAAAATGAAGAAAAGTAAATTTCTAACAGCGTTTGTTGTTTTAGTATATATATTCTTATTTGCACCACTAGTTATAATAGCAATGACTAGTATAGGAACTGAAAACTATATAGCATTCCCACCAAAAGGATTTAGCTTACAGTGGTTTATGAATGTATTTACTTCAGAATCTTTTATGAATAGTATGATTACAAGTTTAGGAATATCTACTATAGCTACTGTAATAGCCTTAATTATAGGTATGCCAGCAGCTTATGGATTAAGTAGATTTGATTTTAAGGGAAAAAGTTTACTTAAGAACTTTTTCTTCTCACCGCTTATGATACCTGCAATAGTAGTTGGATTCTCGTTATTCCAATTCTTATTAGTAAAGTTAAACCTTACAGTAACTTCAAGTTTACTTATAGGACATACTTTAGTAATTATTCCTTATATTATAAGGGTTGTAGGATCTAGTTTAGAAGTATTTGACTATGCAATAGAAGAAGCTGCAATGAGTTTAGGATGTAAAAAATCGCAAACATTTTTCAAAGTTGTACTTCCAAATATAACATCGGGAGTTATGGCAGCATTTATGCTAGCATTTATAAACTCATTTAATAACGTACCAGTTTCAATGTTTTTAACAGGACCAGGTGTAAGTACATTACCTATAACAATGATGAACTATGTTGAGTATAATTATGATCCAACAGTATCAGCTTTATCTGTAATATTAATGATTTTAACTATAGGTATAATGTACATTTTAGAAAAGACATTAGGACTTAGCAATTTTTCGGCATAAGTTTAAGCAAAACCTTGGAGGAATATAAAATGGATTTAATAAAATTACAAAATATAAACGTATCATATGATAAAAAAACTAATATACTTGAGAATTTAAACTTAAATATAAAAAAGGGAGAACTTGTTTCACTTTTAGGTCCAAGTGGATGTGGTAAAACTACTACATTAAGAGTTGTTGCAGGATTTATAGAGCCAACAGCAGGTCATTTTTACTTAGGAGACAAGGATTATACGAAAATACCAGTACATAATAGAAATTTCGGTTTAGTTTTCCAAAGTTATGCTCTATTCCCACACTTAACAGTTGAAGAAAACGTGGCATTTGGTCTTAAGATGAAAAAGGTTGCTAAAGAAGAAATAAAGAAAAAGGTAAGTGAGATGTTAGAAGTTGTTGATATGTCTCATTTAGCAAAGAGATATCCTAAGGAATTATCAGGTGGACAGAGACAAAGAGTTGCTATAGCTAGAGCATTAGTTATAGAGCCAAGCTTATTATTACTTGATGAACCACTTAGTAACTTAGATGCAAAGTTAAGACTTAAAATGAGAGTTGAAATAAGAAAACTTCAACAAAAATTAGGTATAACAACTTTATTTGTTACTCATGATCAAGAGGAGTGTTTCTCAATATCTGATAAGGTAGCAGTACTAAATAAAGGTGTTATAGAACAATTTGATACGCCAGAAAATATATACTCAAACCCAGCAACTGAATTCGTTGCAAGATTCGTTGGATTTGAAAACTTTATAGATTTAAAGAAAACTTCTAAAAATACTTATTCTAGTGAAAATAATATAGAATTTAAGGTTGATAGAGCTAAGGATAAGGATATAGTTAAAGCTACTATAAGGCCTGATGATATAAAAATAGTAAATGAAGATAGTGAAAATACAATAGATGGAACAGTTGAGATAAGAACTTTCTTAGGAAAGGCATATCAATATGATGTAAAAACATCTATAGGAAATTTAATAGTAAATAGCGAAAATAGCGTAGTTTATGAAAAAGGTAATAAAGTAAAACTTCAATTACCATCAAATAAAATTGTTATATTATAAAGTGGAGGTAAATGACAGATGAACAAGAAAATTTTATCATTAGTATTAACAGGAGTTTTATCAGCATCACTTTTAGTAGGATGTAAAGCAAAAGATAACTCAGCAGGGTCAGACAAGCTTATAATTTCAACTTGGGGACTAAATGAAGATGTATTAAAAAAAGAAATATTTGAACCTTTTGCTGAAGAACATGGAGTAGAAGTAGTCTTAGAAGTTGGAAACAACTCTGATAGATTAACTAAAATGAAGAATAATCCAAACTCAAATATAGATATAACTTATTTAGCTGAATCATTCTCAGAGCAAGGAATAGAAGCAGGTATATTTGAAAAATTAGATTACTCTAAAATACCAAATGCACAAAAAATAAATGAAAAAGCTAAGTATACAGTAGAAAATGGATATGGACCAGCTTACACTTTAAACAGTATAGGTATAGTAGTTGACCCAACTAGCAATATAGAAATAAACTCTTGGGAAGATTTATGGAAGCCAGAATTAAAAGGTAAAATAGCAATACCAGATATAACTACTACAAATGGGGCAGCAGTAGTTGATATAGCGGCAACTAAAGCTGGTGTTGATATAACTGAAGATAACGGAGAAGCTGCATTTAAAGAATTAGAAAAATTAAAGCCAAATGTTGTAAAAACTTATAGCAAGTCATCCGATTTAGCTAACATGTTCTCAAGTGGAGAAATAGTAGCCGCTATAGCATCAGATTTTGCATTTGAAACTATACAAAAGGCTAAGCCAGAAGTTATAAATGTTATACCTGAATCAGGAACTTACTTAAACTTCAATACTATAAATATAAATGCAAACTCTAAAAATAAAGATTTAGCTTATGAATTCATAAACTATGTATTAAGTGATGAAGTACAAGAAAGAGCTGCAAAAGCATTAAATGATGCTCCAATAAACACAGATGTAAAATTAAATGAAGAGGATGCGAAAAACTTAGCTTACGGAGATATTGTTAAAAATGCTAAAACTATAGATTATAAAGTTGTAAATCCTTTAATGAATGATTGGATAAACAAGTGGAATAGAGTAATGAACTAAGGGATAAATATTAAATAAAATTAATAATAAAGAATTTAAAGGTTAGAGATTAGGGCTATATCAAAAGTAATTTTGAATAGCCTTTTTAAATAATGGAGGAAAATATGAATAGTAAATCTACAGTGATAAAAAATGTAAATATACTTACTATGAATCAAAATAAAGATATCATAGAAAATGGTATGGTTATATATAAAGATGATAAGATAGTTTATGTTGGATGTGAAAAAGAATTTGATGAAGATGTAAATTTAATAGATGGTGAAGATGCTATATTAATGCCAGGTATGATAAATTGTCATACCCATGCATCAATGATTCCATTTAGAAGCTTAGCAGATGATTATAAGGATAGATTAAAAAGATACTTATTTCCTTTAGAACAAAAGTTAGTGGATAAAGAATTAACTTATATAGGAGCAAAATATGCAGTATCTGAAATGTTATTAGGAGGAGTAACTACATTTTGTGATATGTACTACTTTGAAGATGAAGTTGCAAAAGCAGCTAAAGAACTGAATATGAGAGGTATTGTATGTGAAACTGTAGTTGATTTTCCATCTCCTGACTCAGAAAAGCCTTATGGAGGAATTTATTATGCTAAAGACTTTATCAAAAAATGGAAAGATGACGATTTAATAACTCCAGGAATAGCACCACATGCAATTTATACTAATAGTGATGAATCATTAAAATCAGCATATAACTTATCTAAAAAATACAATATTCCTTTTACTATGCATGTAGCTGAAATGGATTATGAAGTTTCTATGTGTAAAGAGAAATATAATTTAACTCCAGTTGGATATTTAGATAAATTAGGTATTTTAGATCATAATTTTATATCTGCTCATACAATTTTAGTTGATGATGAAGATATAAATATATTAAGAAAGAAAAATGCAAAAGTATCTCATAATATATCTGCAAACTCTAAAGGAGCAAAGGGAGTTTGTCCAATATTAAAGATGAAAGAAAATGGTATAGATATAGGGCTTGGAACAGATGGACCAATGAGTTCAAATACATTAGATATAATAAGTCAAATGTCTCAAGTTGGGAAGATACATAAGTTATTTAATAATGATAGGACACTTCTTCCATCAGATGAAATAGTTGAGATGGCAACAATGGGTGGTGCTAGAGTTTTAGGATTAGATAAGATTGTTGGATCTATAGAAGTTGATAAAAAGGCAGATTTAGTTTTAATTGAAACAAAATCTGTAAATATGCAACCTATATACGATTATTATGCTACTATAGTTTATTCTTCAAATCCTTCAAATGTACATACAGTAATAGTAGATGGTAAAATCGTTGTAAGAAATAAGGAATTAGTAAGTGGAGATTTTTCAAAAATAAGAAAGGATTTATTAGGATTAAAGGATAAAGTAAATAAATTAGCTAAAAATCTATAAAATTGATTAAAAAAGATAATATGTGGGTAAATATTTCTTAGGACTTTTAATATCCTAAAAAAACGATATCAGTTAAGCAATAAGTCAACAACATGTTTTAATAAAAAAGAGAATTATACTTATAAAAATATAAGTTATAATTCTTTTTTTATGTCTTTTTTATGTACAATGAAATTATATCATAAGTATATTTGTGTAAAACTATGAATATACATATATACGCTATTGAAAAGATATCTAGTTGCACTTATATTTACAATCTATCATATAAAAAAATTTTTAAATAAAATTAATATTTTATTTTAAAAATAAGAATTTTTATAAGTGTATTGTGCTATAATTTCCTATATTTAAAAAATAGTTTAGGGGGGACTGGATGAAAATAGAGTATTTTAAAGAATACAGCCATTGCTTAAATAGAGATATGGAATTTAAAGTATATGGACATGGGGGTAAACCTATTTTAGTTTTTCCAGCACAAAATGGTAGATTTTATGATTTTGAAAACTTTAATATGGTATACAGTATAGAACATTTAATAAACTCTGGTAAAGTTCAATTGTTTTGTTGTGACAGTATAGATAAAGAAAGCTGGTCTGATATTTTTGGTGATAAAAGACATAGAATATATATGCATGAACAATGGTATTACTATATTGTAGATGAGTTGGTTCCAAGAATATTTGAGATTAATAAAAATAGTAACGGATACTATGCTAATGGAATTTTAACTACAGGGTGCTCTATGGGAGCAACTCATGCGGTTAATTTTATGTTTAGAAGACCAGATATATTTGATGGATGTATTGGTCTTAGTGGCTATTATGATAGTGATTTTGTTTTTTATGACTATTGTGATGATTTAGTTTATAAAAATGCACCTATTAAATACATAGAGGGTATGCCATATGATCATGAATTTGTTGACAAGTATAGAAAAAATAAGATTGTAATATGTTGTGGTCAAGGTGCATGGGAAGATGAAATGATTTATAGCACAAATAAATTAAAAAAAATATTAGAGCATAAAAATATAGGTGCTTGGGTTGATTTCTGGGGAACTGATGTAAACCATGATTGGGATTGGTGGAGAGTGCAGTTACCATATTTTCTAGAAAAAATATTATAGATATAATATATAAAATTTAATAAAATATTATTTTAAGTTATGATAGCAACAATAGGATATTAAAATAGACTCTAAAGTATTATTTTACTAATATAAATTTTAAATAAAATATTATAAATTTAAGGGGGATAATTTAATGAATGTTGTATTTATTTCACCACACTTTCCATTATATTTTCACAACTTTTGCTCAAGGCTAAAGGAAAGAGGAGTTAATGTATTAGGAATAGGCGATGAAGATTATAACTTAATTAGTAATGAGGCTAAGAATGCAGTAACTGAGTATTATAAAGTATCTAATCTTGAAAATTTTGAAGAAGTTGAGAATGCATGTAAGTTCTATGAAAATAAATATGGAAAAATTGATTGGATAGAGTCTCAAAATGAATATTGGCTAGAAATGGAGGCTACTCTTCGTAGCAAATTTAATGTAAATACAGGAACTAAGATAGAGAATATGTCTCCAATGAAATATAAATCAAAAATGAAGGCTGTATATAAAAAAGCTAATATACCTGTTGCTAGATATGATTATGTAAAAACATTAGAATCATGTATCGATTTTGCTAACAAAGTTGGATATCCTATAATAGCTAAGCCAGATAATGGTGTTGGAGCAAACTCTACATATAAGTTAAATAACGAAGATGATATTCGTAGATTTTTTAATGAAAGAGATGAAAGTGTAGTATACATAATAGAAGAGTTTATAAAAGGTCATGTTGAAACATTTGATGGTATAGCCGATTCAAATAAGAATGTTTTAATAGCATCAAGTCATGTTATGCTAAGCTCTATAATGGATTGTGTAAATGAAAAGCAAGAAGCTAGATTTTACTGTCAACCTATTAAAAATAGAGATATAGAAACTATCGGAAAGAAAGCTGTTAAAGCTTTTGATACTAGAAGTAGATTTTTTCACTTTGAATTTTTTAGATTAGATGAAGATAAAGAAGGTCTAGGTAAAAAAGGAGATTTAGTTGGTCTTGAGGTAAATATGAGAGCACCAGGGGCATATATGCCTGATATTATAAATTATACTTATGATGTAGATGTATATTCTATTTGGGCAGATATGCTAATTCATGATAAGTCTTTCGTTGATATAGATAGAAAATATTCTGTAGGATATGTAAGCAGAAGAGATGGAGTAAAATATAAAAACTCTATTGATTATGTAAAGAATAAATACAATGATAAAATTTTAGTAGATGTAAATGTGCCAAAGGTATTATCAGAAGCTATGGGTGATAGAGTATTGTTAGCTAGAAGTAAGGATGAAAATGATTTATTTAATATTATGAATCTTGTTACAGAAAAAATATAACAATTATAGAGAACTTAATTATAGGTTATAGTATATAATATTAGAGATTTACTATAATCAGGAGGCATACAATGGTTAACTTATTGCTTAGTTTAAACAACTTTGATGAAAATTGGTGCTATAGCATATTAAAAAATATAATAAAAGATAATCATAATGTATTAATCATTCCATTTTCGTATGATGATAATTGGCTAAAGGATGAAAAGGATTGGAATAGAGCTTTTAGTAGTGAATATGGAACTCATTATAAAGATATAGTTTCACCATTTCTATCTTATGGTATTAATGAAAATAATATTAAATGGATAAATCAATTTGTAGATAGTATAGATTTAATGAAATTAAAAATTAGAAATAGTGATATTTTATTTTTTACAGGTGGTTATCCAGATAAAATGATGGCAAAATTTCAAAAGTATGATTTAGTTCATGAACTTGAAAATTTTAATGGAATTATGATTGGGACTAGTGCTGGTGCAATGGTTCAAATAAGAGAGTACCATATTACTAAAGACTCTGATTATGAGAGATACTCATATTATATAGGATTAAATATAATTAAGGATTTTGATATAGAAGTTCATTTTGAAAATACAGAATTACAAAATATAAGTATATTAAGGTTTATTAGAGAAAAGAAAAAGCCTGTTTACTCAATAACTAATGAGGGTGCAGTTTTAGTTATTGATGGAAAAGCTTATATATTAGGTAATGCTCAAAAATGGGATGTACCAGAGCATTACTACTAAAAAATACCCTGTCGGTAAATACGACAGGGTATTTTTATAATACTTTACTTAAGTTTAAACATCTAATTCTTAATATAATTAATTATATATAATGAGAATATTATAATAAATATAAGAAATACATATAATAATATTAAAGTTATAATAAGAAAACTAATACACTAAAATAGATAATAGCTATAAATAAAAAATATATTATAGAAAAAATCTATTATACATATATTGAAATTTAAAATATAATTATAAAGTCAAAATGCAATTATATATAAACATAAAGGAGAGTTAAATGATAAAGAAGTTAAGTAAAAAAGCTTCATTACTGTCTGCATTAGTTTTAACTATGGCTCTATTTGCAGGATGCAGTAATGAAAAGGAAAATCAAAAAGTAGCAGATATAGAAGTAAAAACTATAGCTACAAAAGAATTACAAGATAAGTTATCAGATGATTCTTGGGTTGTAGTAGATACTCGTATAAATGATGCTTTTAATGGATGGAAGTTAGATGAAGTTGAAAGAGGAGGGCATATAAAAGGTGCAGTAGATTTTTCAGCTAACTGGCTAACTGTTGATTCTAAGGACAAAGAAAAAACTTTAGATAAGGCATTAGAAACTAAAGGTATAGAAAAAGATAAAAACATAGTGTTATATGACGCAAATGGAAAAGATGCAAAAGAAGTTGCAAACTATTTAAGTGAAAAAGGTTATAAAAACTTATATACATATAATGTAGCTGATTGGGCTAAGGATGAAAGTTTACCAATGGAAAGCTATGAAAATTATGAAATGATAGTACCAGCAACTATAGTTAATGATATTTTAGATGGTAAGAAACCAGAAACATTTGAAAACTCAAAAAATATAAAAATAGTTGAAGCAAGTTGGGGAGAAGAATCAGAGGCATATTCTAAGGGACATGTTCCAACTAGTGTTCATATAAATACAGATACAGTAGAACCACCTCCACAATGGATGTTAGCAAGTGATGAAGAGTTAGCTAAGTTTGCTAATGATTATGGATTTACAAAGGATGATACTGTAATAGTAACAGGTCCTGATGTAATGGCTTCATACAGAGTTGCAGTAGTACTTCGTTACATAGGTATAAATGATGTAAGGGTATTAAATGGTGGAAATAACGCTTGGACAAGCGCTGGATATGAACTTGAAACAAAGAGTAATAAGCCAGTAGCTGGAAATGATTTTGGAGCAACAATACCAGCAAATCCTGATTTAATAGATACACAAGCTGAATTAAAAGAAATGTTAAAAGATTCAAATAATGTATTAGTAGATAACCGTAGTTGGGATGAGTATATAGGTAAAATTAGTGGATATAGCTACCACGATAAAAAAGGACGTATCCCAGGAGCTGTATATGGTTATGCAGGAACTAGTGCTACAACTTTAGAGGACTATAGAAATATAGACAACACTATGAGAAATGCAGATGAAATAAAAGCTTTATGGAAAGATGCAGGAATTGATACTAATAAGCATTTAATGTTTATGTGTGGTAGTGGATGGAGAGCTGCAGAAGTTTTAACTTATGCTAATGTTATGGGATTTGATAATACTTCATTATACAGTGATGGATGGATTGGATGGAGTAATGATACTTCTAATCCTACAGAAACAGGGGAACCTAAATAATGAAAAATAAATTATGGGTTAAGATATTATATATATTAACTCTTATAATTCAAGTTGGAATAGTTATAGGAACTTTTGTAGTTGAGTATTTAACTAATAAAAAAGCTGGTGTTATGCATCATGTTTATTATAGAAGATATCAGTTTGAAAATGGTATTTTTTCACAAAGCAATATAAATACTCAAAAGACTATTTTGATTATTTTCATAGCTATATTTTTAGTTTTAGCTATTATGGCATTAAGAAGTAAAAGAAATAGATTTTTTAAAATTCAATCTATATTGACTTTATTAATTAGTTTAATATTGTATATAGTTATGAGCAGCAGTTATTTTATAAATATGCTAGCGTATCATTATTTTATTATGGCTTTTGCATTAGTACTTATGATACAGGTTTTAGTATTATTCGTAACTTGGCTTATAGATAAAAAGTTTAAGCAATAAAAATAACCCCGTCAAAAAATATGACGGGGTATTTTTATATTTAAATTTATATTGTTAAAAAATCGAGAAAATATAAATTATGGTGAATAAGTGCTATGTCTTGATATAATTAAAAATGATCAACAAAAGTCGTAAAACACGACGATATGATTTATATTATTTAATCTGTTGTGCTAGTTAAAATTTTTCCAAATAAAGTAAATTGCTTTTCGCAAAAAATAATACCTTATTATAGGTTGGTATTTGTAAATTTTAACCAAATACTAACCTTTTTATTTTAGCTATAGAATCATAATTTCCCATAAGTTTATTTATTAAAAATGAAATATTATGAGCTAAAACTTTTATCGAAGTTCTAGTTATAAATCCTAGCATTGATTTACTTTTAACTTTATTTAAATTTAATTGCTCTGTTAATTGAGAAAAGCTGGTTTCTATCCTTCTTCTGATTTTAAATATTAGTTGTCTTATTTCTTTTGGATAGTTATCTTTGCTATTACCTCTTTTTAAGAATAATAAATTTATATCTCTTTCACCTTTTAACTCAGGCGTTAGCCTTTTATTGACATATCCTTTATCACCTATAATAGAAATAGAATTATATTTATCACATAAATCCCACACTGTATTTCTATCATCTATGTTGGCTGGAGTTATAACATAGTCAGTTAAGAAACCGTCTACTGTAGTAAGTGCATGAAACTTAAATCCAAAATATGTTTGTTTCTTTGATGGACATCTACCATAAGAGGCTTCGCCTTTAAAGCACTTGCTAAAATGAGCTCTACCAAACTCACATACAGGAATAGGCATGCTGTCTATAATTCTTATATTATTAGAATACGCTTGAATATATTCTGAAATATATTCTCGTATTTCTTTAATTACAGCATGTAGATTTCGTTTAGTTCTATTAAATCTAGTTCTATCTCCTAATTTAGGAAATAGTTTTATATATTCTCTGCTCAATAAACTAAAGAATGCTTTTTCTGAGTCAATAGTCAGAAGTTCTCCAACTATACTTATAGTGATTATTTCACTATCTGAAAGCTTACACTCCTTAATATTACGTCTATTTCTAATGCTTATAGGAATAATATCGTTGTACACATCATCAACTATTGTATAAATTATAGTAAATAAATCAGTTAAATTTTCAATTTCTTGGATATAATAATTATTAAGCTCCAACATTATAGTAACCCTCCTTTAGATTAATGCTACTAATCTTAGGGTGCTATATTTGTTGGAGTTTTATTATTGTAAAAATTAACTAGCACAACGAGTTATTTAATATAATCTAAGTTAAAAATATATTTGAATAATAGCCCTTCGAAAAAATAACTTTCTTTATAAATTGTATAAGATATATAGTTATAAAAGCTATAGCAATAAATTTATTATCAATTTCAAAAAGATAAGGTACATAATTAATTAAGGTTAAATAAGAAATACAAACAAATATAGTAAAATTAAGTTCAAATAAAACATTAACCATCTTACCGAGAAACCTTTCTTTAAATTTATATCTAGGTTTAAATATACACATAGTAGTCATTTTCAGATTAAATAAGGTATCTTTACATCCTTTTAATATAATTACAGCTAAAATAATACTAACTAAAAATGTTAAATTAACACGTATATATAATATACCTGATAAAGTTATAAACAAAGATAATACAATAAATCTCTTTAAAGCCTTAGCTAAAAACAAAGCTAAAAACATAAAAATTATAATTGTGATAAAAATCTCCATAAATACTCTCCTATAAATTTATATATGTATATCTTATCCCAGTAAAAAAATGGTATACCTTTATATTGATATGATTTAATAGATATTAATATTTTTATAATATTATACTAGCATAAATTTATATAAAATTTAAATTTTATATATTTGAGTCAATTATAAAATACAGATTTAAATGGATGAAACTTCATTTACAGTGATATGCATAATTTTAATAATATGTTAAAAGCTATTAAAGAAAATAGTAGTATAGGAGGATAAATTTGTGAAGTTTAGTATAAATAGCTTTAAATATGAATTTACCAAAAATCAAGCTAGTGGAGAAGAGATATATGAAAATATTTTAGAAGGAATGAATGTACATGGTTCTAATTTTATAATACTAATGTGTGCAATAATTATTGCTTCTATAGGTCTTAATATGAATTCAGTAGCAGTAATTATAGGGGCTATGCTAATATCACCCCTTATGGGAAGTATTATAGGAATAGGTTACGGGGTAGGAACTTATGATGTTAAGTTATTAAAGGACGGATTTAGAATATTAGGAATTTCTATTTTAATAAGTGTACTAACATCTACTTTATACTTTAGTATAACACCGATAACTACTGCGGGGAGTGAGATTTTAGCAAGAACAAGCCCTACTATATGGGATGTAATAATTGCTTTTACTGGTGGGATAGCTGGCATGATAGGTTTAACTCGTACTAAAACAAGTAATGTAATACCAGGAGTTGCTATAGCAACAGCTCTTATGCCACCATTATGTACTGTTGGATATGGATTAGCAACAAAGCAACCAAATATATTTTTAGGTGCAGGATATTTATTTTTTATAAATTGTTTCTTTATAGCTATATCAACATTCATAGTTACGAAAGCACTAAACATACCTCATAAAAAAAGTGTAGATTATGAAAAACAACATAGAGTTAGAAAATTTATATTTATATCATCAATTATTGTTATGATACCGAGCATGATATCCGCTATTTTAATGATTAGAGAAACTATAGATGAAAAAAACTTAAATGATTTTATATCTAAAGAATTATCTAGACAATATGTATTAAGCAAAAGTATAAATAAAAATACTATAACCTTAGTTACTGTAGGAGATATTATAACAGATAGTGATTTGAAAACTTTAAACAAAAATCTTTCTTACTATGGATTAGAAGGTAAAAGATTAATAATAAAGCAAGATGGAAGTGATATATCAAACTTAGAAAAATATATAAATGATATAAAGAATAATTTAAATTCCTTTGCTACTGATAATACAAGTGACATTGAAAAGAATCAAAATAATGTTAACGAAAATGCTATATTTAATGAGTTAAAATCTATATATCCGGAAATTAAAAATATGTATATGGGTTATGTAGATGGAGAAACAGATAAAGATAAAAATATACCAGTAATCATAATATATAGTGATAGTGAAAATATTAATAGAAATATTGATAATATTGAAAATTGGTTTAGAGTAAGGTTAAATTCGGATGATGCAAAAGTTTATATAGAGAATTCTATATAGCATAATTTAAATTTACCAAATCACTAGAACTTTTATTAGGAATAATAGATAAGGATTTAGTTAGAATTAGAAATTGCTCTACACATATAGTAAGGGTATTTAATCAGGTAAAGTTACATATATTATAAGTATTGTTGTAATAGGAATTATATTTATAATTAACTAAATAGATAATAAAATGATTTTTTAATAAATTGAAGTTAAATAAAACAAAAAATATCTTATAAATAAACTATCATTATTATCATCTATAACTAATATAATTAGTATAATACATTTTTATTTATATATGACTAGTGTAATGACTCATTTTTTAAATTAAATAAAATAAATGTATTTAAAAAATATGTATTAGGGTATATACATTAGGAGGTAGGTATGAATCAATTAAGAGATAGTAAAACTAGAATAAATTTAATGAAAGCTTTTGCTGGAGAAAGTCAAGCTAGAAATAGGTATACTTTTGGTGCATCGCAAGCAAAAGGTGAAAAGTTAGCTTTAATAGAGCAAGCTTTTTTATATACTGCAGACCAAGAAAGAGCTCATGCAAAGGTATTTTACAATCATCTTAAGGAATTATCTGGAGGAACTATACATATAGATGGTGGATATCCAGTAGAAATATTTGATAATATAGCACAAACATTAAGGGCAGCCCAACATGATGAATATGAAGAATGGGAAGAAGTTTATAAGAGCTTTGCAAATACTGCTAGAGAAGAAGGCTTTTTAGCTGTAGCTAATAGTTTTGATAAAATAGCTCAAATAGAAAAAATACATGGAGATAGATTTGGAAATTTTGCTCAAAAGATAGAAGATGGAACTTTATTTAAGAGCGATAAAGAAGAACAATGGATTTGTTTAAATTGTGGGCATGTTCATACTGGATTAGAAGCTCCGAAAGTTTGTCCAGTATGTCAACATCCTCAAGGTTATTTTATATTATATTCTAACTCTCCTTTTGGAAATTAAAAATAAACCCTGTCGTAAAATACGACGGGGTATTTTTATGAGGTAATTAAGGAGTATATAGAAGTGATTAATAAATAAGTGACTTTAAATTTATATGAAGTTTAAATATAAAGATTTAATAGAGTGTAAACTTAGTTATTAGCTTGAATTAGGAGGGGTAACTTCAATACCGATGTTTCAATATGTATTAGGTGTAGAAGTAGAACGGATATTTTTATATCTAATTTGTTTTTAAATAATGGTGTTAGATGGTTAATAGTTTCATATATCATTATCTACTAAGTAATTTAGAAGTTAAAGTTTTAGTTCTAATATATGTGGGTTATGTATTATTTTTAATTAACTCGTTGTGCTAGTTAATTTTTTCAATAATAAAACTCCAACAAATATAGCAACCTAAGATTATCAATACTAATTTAAAGGAGGTTTACTATATGATGTTGGAGCTTAATAATTATTATATCCAGGAGTTAGAAAATTTAACAGATTTGTTTACAAATATTTTTGTAATTATAGATGATATATACAATGAAATTATACCTATTGGTATAATGAATAGACGTAATATTAAGGATAGCAAACTTTCAGATAGTGAGATAATTACTATTAGTATAGTTGGAGAACTTTTAACTATTGACTCAGAGAAATCATTTTTTAGTTTATTAAAAAGAGAATATAAAGAACTATTTCCAAGATTAGGAGATAGAACTAGATTTAATAGAACTAAAAGAAATTTACATTTAGTAATATCTAAAATAAGAGGATATATATCTGAATTTATGCAACTTTACTCTAACAATATAAGAGTTATAGATAGTATGCCTATTCCTGTATGTGAGTTTGGAAGAGCTCATTTTAGTAAATGTTTCAAAGGCGAAGCCTCCTATGGAATATGCGCTTCTAAAAAAGAAACTTATTTCGGATTTAAATTTCATGCACTTACTACTGTAGATGGATTTTTAACTGATTATGTTATAACTCCAGCAAACATAGATGATAGAAATGCGGTATGGGATTTATGCGATAAATATAGATCTATCTCTATAATCGGAGATAAAGGATACATTAACAAAAGGCTAACGCCTGAATTAAAAGGTGAAAGAGATATAGATTTGCTATTCTTAAAAAGGGCAAATAGTAGAGATAACTATCCAAAAGAAGTAAGACAACTATTATTTAAAGTTAGAAGAAGGATAGAAACTAGTTTTTCTCAATTAACAGAACAATTAAATTTAAATAAGGTTAAAAGTAAATCAATGCTAGGATTTATAACTAGAACCTCAATAAAAGTTTTAGCTCATAATATTTCATTTCTAATAAATAAATTGATGAAAAATGATGATTCTATGGCTAAGATAAAAAGATTAGTATTTGGTTAATATTTACAAATACTAATCTTTATGGGAGATTGTTTTTGAAAAAATCAATTTACTTTATTTGGAAAATAATTTTAACTAGCACAACAGATTAAATAGTAACAAAATAAAACAAGTGGTAGAAAGTAAAATAAAAATGTTATGCTACTAAATACCAATATATCACCACCTTTAAATTTATAAAAAATTCATTTTGATTAAGCTATGTGTCAGTAAAATATTTAATGTCACTAACGATATATCCTTATTTTTGATATGGATATATATTGCTCAAAAATAATTATTTTATTGAAAAATATATATAAATATATATTTCGTAATATATTAGTATATTGAAAAAGAGTATATCAATATAAAAAATATTAATATACTCATATAATTTTAATAAGTACTATTTGATCATTTCTAATATTTTTGATTCTATATCCTTAGCATTATTAGTAGCTATAAAATAGACATAATCACCAACACTTTCAAGTATAGAATCAGCAACAGCAGTTGCATTTTCTTCTCCTCCGTATCCATCAGAGAAACGTCTTAAATTGTTAGTTTTATACTCTTCTATTGCTTTTTTTACTTTTTCAACATTATCTGTTTTAACTACGAATACATCTTGTAATTTTACATTTATCATAGCTCGTAAAACAAAGCCTTCTTTTATATCATCTTTAACATTTTCAAATACATAAAATTCTTTTGCATCTATATCAGATATAGGTTGAATAGGTAAAAGTGTTTCATTATTTATTGCTGATTTTATATCAGAAACTGGTATATCTTTAACTTCAGACTTAGATGAACATCCAACAAGTCCTAATGTTAAAACTAATGATAATAAAGCTATTAATTTTTTCATTGTATCCTCCAAAATATATTTATTTGTAATAATTATATAAATTTTACTATTTTCTACAATAAAAATCAACTTCAAAAAAGAAACAATATCTTAATTATTATTAAAACTTATTTCTAGTTATTTAGATATATATTTCATAAATAATCCATTGTGCTAGTTAAATTTTACAATAATAAAACTCCAACAAATATAGTACCCTAAGATTATCACCAATCTAAAGGAGGGTTACTACAGTGTTGGAGCTTAATAATTATTATATCCAGAAAGTAGAAAATTTAACGGATTTATTTACTATAATTTTTACAATAGTCGATGATATATATAATGATATCATACCTATAAGTATTAGAAATA
>NZ_LT629850.1:1777385-1804894 GCF_900106845.1 Romboutsia timonensis | reverse complement strand
TTAATCCATTGTGCTAGTTAAATTTTACAATAATAAAACTCCAACAAATATAGTACCCTAAGATTATCACCAATCTAAAGGAGGGTTACTACAGTGTTGGAGCTTAATAATTATTATATCCAGAAAGTAGAAAATTTAACGGATTTATTTACTATAATTTTTACAATAGTTGATGATATATATAATGATATCATACCTATAAGTATTAGAAATATACGCAATATCAAAGATAGTAAACTTTGCGATAGCGAAATAATAACTATAAGTATAGTTGGTGAACTTCTAACCATAGATTCAGAAAAAGCATTTTTCAGCTTATTGAGTAGGGAATATTCAAAACTATTTCCAAAGTTAGGAGATAGAACTAGATTTAATAGGACAAAACGAAATTTACATTCTGTAATTAATGAGATAAGAGAATATATTTCATTGTATATTCAGTCTTATTCGAATAATATAAGAGTTATAGATAGTATGCCGATTCCAGTTTGTGAGTTTGGCAGAGCACATTTTAGTAAGTGCTTTAAAGGCGAAGCCTCTTATGGAGTATGTCCATCAAAAAAGCAAACCTATTTTGGGTTTAAGTTTCACGCACTTACTACAGTAGATGGTTTCTTAACTGATTATGTTATAACGCCTGCAAATATTGATGATAGAAATGCAGTATGGGATTTATGTGCCAAATATAATTCAATTTCTATTATAGGTGATAAAGGTTACATTAACAAAAGGCTAACGCCTGAGTTAAAAACTGAAAAAGATATAAATTTACTATTTTTAAAAAGAGGAAATAGTAAAGATAACTATCCAAAACAAATAAGACAATTGATATTTAAAGTTAGAAGGAGAATAGAAACTAGCTTTTCTCAATTAACAGAACAATTAAACCTAAATAAAGTAAAAAGTAAATCAATGCTTGGATTTATAACAAGAATATCAATAAAAGTATTAGGACATAATATTTCATTTCTAATAAATAAATTGATAGGAAATTATGATTCTATAGCTAAAATAAAAAGTCTAGTATTTGGTTAAATTTTACAAATACTAGACTTAATGGATATTGTTTTTTGTTAAAATCAATTAACTTTATTTGGAAAAAATTTTGAACTAGCACAATAGATTAATTAAAAAAATTAATACTTATTAAAAAAGAGAAGTAATATTTACAATTTTGTAATTACATAATATAATATTATATTGTACAACTACAAAATTCGACATATTACTTCTTTTTTTGTAGATAATATACAAAATTATTATAAAAACATACAACGAAATATTAGTATTTTTGTAATGATAAGAAAAAATATTTAAAGGTGGGATAAGAAATATTATGCATAGAAAGAGAATTAAGTGTTTACTTACACTATCATTATGCGCAACATTAACATCACAAAATGCAATGCTTATAGCTAATGCAGAAGAAGTAAGTAAAATTCTAAAAAATGATTTAAGAAATGAAGAAGTTGTTTATGGGGAAAAAGCAACTATTGAAGAGGTTGAAATTACTGAAGAATTAACTAAGGAAAATATTGAAGCTACTTCATATGACTCTGATATTCAAGTAGATCCAGAGCAAAACAAAACATATAGTATAGATGGAGGTCTTACTAGAAGTGCTAGTTTAGACAATCTTGAAACAGTAACATTAACAAATCCTAATTCAATAGGATGTGGTACTGTAACAACTGATAATTTAAATGTCAGAAGCGGTTCATCTACTTCACATGAAAAAATAGGAGCTTTAAAACTAGGTGATACTGTTGATATTACAGGAAAAAGTAATGGATGGTATAAAATTGATTTCCAAGGAAAAGAAGGATATATACATGCTGCATACTTAGAATTAAAGCCAATTGAAAAAGGTATTGATGTAAGTAAATGGAATGGTGATATTGACTGGAAAAGTGTAAAAAATGCTGGTGCTGATTATGTAATTATAAGAGCGGGATACGGTAGAAATACAGTTGATGAAAAATTCTATCAAAACATAGAAGGAGCTAGAGATGCTGGTCTTAAAATAGGTATATATTGGTTCAGTTATGCTACTAGTGTAGAAAATGCTAAGATAGAAGCTCAAAAATGTCTAGAAGTAATATCAGACTATAAAGAAAGTATTACGTACCCAGTGTTCTTTGACTATGAATATGCAAGTCGTGATTATGCAGAAAAGCAAGGGGTTACAGTAACTAAAGAGTTAGCAACAGAAATGGCTAATACATTCATTAATACAATAAAATCAGCAGGATATGTTACAGGACTATATACTAATAAAGACTTTGGTAATAAATATTTTAGTGAAGATGTTATTAACTCAAATAATCTATGGGTAGCTCAATATGCAAGTAAAAATACTTATGGTAGAGCTTACGATATGTGGCAATATACTGAAAATGGTAGTATTGCAGGAGTAAGTGGAAATGTTGACTTAAATTACACTTGTTTAATACCAGAGGGAGTAAGTATTAATACAGGTGGAAATAATAGCGATAACAACGATAATGTAAATGACGGAAATAGCGGAAATGACAACAACGATAATATAAATGATGGAAATAGCGGAAATGACAACAACGATAATGTAAATGATGGAAATAGCGGAAATGACAACAATGGCAATGTAAATGACGGTAATAGCAATAACGACAATAATAATACTGAAAATAAACCATCAGTACCTACAGAAAAAGGAGTTACAACAGCGAATCTTAATTTAAGAATGGAAGCATCTACATCAAGTAAAATAATAACAACAATACCAAAAGGTAAAACTATAGAGATAGTAGAGAAATTAAACTCAGGTTGGTATAAAGTAAACTATAGTGGTAAAACAGGTTATGTTTCTAGCAAATATGTATCAATGAATGGAAGTAATAATAATACAAATACAAATAAGCCATCAACTACTTCTCAAAAAGGAGTTACAACGGCGAACCTTAATTTAAGAGTACAAGCGTCTACATCAAGTAAAATAATAACAACAATACCAAAAGGAAAAACTATAGAGATAGTAGATAAGTCAAAAACAGGTTGGTATAAAGTAAACTATAGTGGAAAAACAGGTTATGTTTCTAGTAAATACGTAAGATTATAATTAAAAAATAAATTATTTAATAGCTAAAATCAGATTGTAGACAAATAGCCATTTTATTTTGTATAAAATGGCTATTTTCTTTTTTTATGAAAAATTTTATTGATATTATACTAGATATAGAATTAAGTTTTAGCTTATTAGATGTGTATTTATATATCAAATTGAAATATTTATCACTTCATAAAGAGTATTGATAAAATAAAAGAGTATAGATTTTGTCTAGAATCTGAATCCGGTAGAGAAATATTGGAGTTTTATTCGTAATAGTATATAATATTGAGCATAATTTTTCATTATTAAAATACATTTATTGTAAAAATATTTATTTAGTAACTATATTAATCTATTTATCATCGTTTAGTATCCATAATCAAAATACCGTCTTTATAGGTGTTTCAAATCTTAATAATAAAAGTGCTAATACTGGATTTAAGTTAAACTTAAAAGCTACAATATATCCAATAGGAAGCAAAAGAAATAAAAATAGTACATCAATAACTGTATTCTATATTGTACATAGCTATAACAGGATTTTTAATTAACAATACACAAGCAGAAACTATACCTAATTCAAGATAAACATATAATAATTTATTTTTTTAGCTATTACATCTTATTTATTTCTAGAACAAATAGTTTTACCTATGATTACAGACGAAGCATTAGCAACTACAAATATAATATGAAATATAAAATATCATTAAATAAGAAATACTCAAATTTATAACTTTAATGTCTTAAGTAAATATAGTCATTAATTTTTTTGTAGAATTAACAATACTAATGCAAGGATTAAGCATACTATAAAAGAATCTTTAAAACTATAGTAGTTACCTTTTGAATACTTTTTATATTTTGTTTACTCAGTGTTGACTGAATAAAACAAAATCTTCTTAGCAAAATTTGAATATAAGCAAAGTAAATATGAAAATACTTAATTTGCTAAACTAGTAGCAGTTAAAGAACTTAACCAAGTATTCCAAGTATTACAGTACTTATTAAATTTGCACCATAAGAAATTATGTTCTGTAAAGCTATTGTATTGTAATTGTAGAAATAATCTTATAGAAGTTTTTATTTTTGCCAATGTATTTAGATAAATTTGATTCCACAATACTAACTTCTTTTTAATATATTGAATAAAATTTATTATATTAAAAAAGTATAACATTTCTAGTATAAAAATTCAATATAATAAAAAAAATTAAATATATTGAATTTTTGTAGTCTAATGAGTTATACTAAATATGACAGGAGAGAAGAATATGGAAAATTTAAAAATTGGAAAGAAAATAAGTGAATATAGAAGAGTGCACAATTTAACTATAAAGGAATTCTCAGAACTGACTAATTTAAGCTCTGCATTATTAAGTCAATTAGAAAGAGGAATGGGTAATCCTAGTTTAAGTGCATTACAGTCTATAGCCTCTGCACTTAATGTGAGTCTATCCTCCTTATTTGAAGAAGATATTACTAATGAATCGTTAATTCTTAGAAGAGAAGATAGAAAAACTATATATAACCCAGATCAAAAGCATGTATTATATGATGTTTTAACACCTAGCCCAATAAATTCTAGTGTAGAATTATTATTAATGAATTTAAGTGAAAATAGTAATACTTATGGAAATTACTCTACACATATTGAAGAAGAGCTAGCTTTTATTTTAGAGGGTGAAGTTTATATTATATTTAATGATGAAGAAGAGTTTCTATTAAGAGAAGGAGATACAATTAGGATATTGCCTAATAGAGAGCATAAATTTAGAAATAGTACAGATAAGGATGTAAAAGTTCTTTTTATAAAATCAAAGCCAAATTATTAATCATAAGGAGAGTATGAATATGTTAGACATAAAAAGAATAAGAGAAAACTTAGAAGATATAAAAAAAGCAATGAACAGAAGAGGAGAAAAAGAATTTAACCTTGATGAAGTTGTTGAGTTAGATGATAAAAGAAAAGAACTTCTTAAAGAAGTTGAAGTATTAAAAAATAAGATGAATGTAGAATCTAAAAAAATACCTCAACTTATAAAAGAAGGTAAAGATATAACTGAAGATAAAGCAAATCTAAAGAAATTATCAGATGAAATAAAATCTTTAGATGAAAAAATTAAAATAGTTAATGATGAATTAGAGTACAAGCTTTTAAGAATACCTAATGTACCGAATAAAGAAGTTCCTCAAGGGGAAACTGATGAAGATAATGTTGAAGTAAGAACTTGGGGAGAGCCTACAAAGTTTAACTTTAACCCAAAAGCACATTGGGATTTAGGAACTGATTTAGGAATATTAGATTTTGAAACTGCCGCTAAGATAACAGGTTCAAGGTTTACTTTATATAAAGGATTAGGTGCTAGACTTGAAAGAGCATTAATTAACTTTTTCTTAGATACTAATATAGGTGAGCAAGGATATACAGAAGTAATTCCACCATTTATGGCTAATAAAAATAGTTTTTTAGGTACTGGTCAATTACCTAAATTTGCAGAAGATATGTTTAAGATAGAAGGACTAGACTATTATTTAATACCTACTTCTGAAGTTCCTTTAACAAACATTCATGCAAATCAAATATTATCATTTGATGAACTTCCTAAAAATTATACAGCATATACACCTTGCTTTAGATCAGAAGCAGGGTCTGCAGGAAGAGACACTAGAGGTTTAGTAAGACAACATCAATTTAATAAAGTTGAAATGGTTAAAATTGTAGCACCAGAAGAATCTTATAATGAACTAGAAAAACTTACTCATAATGCAGAGTATTTACTTCAATTACTAAAGATACCTTATAGAGTAGTTAAAATATGTACAGGTGATTTAGGATTTACAGCTGCATTTAAATATGATGTTGAGGTTTGGATGCCAAGTTATAATAGATATGTAGAAATATCTTCTTGCTCAAATTGTGAAGACTTCCAAGCTAGAAGAGCAGGAATTAGATTTAAAAGAGACAAAGATTCAAAAACTGAGTATGCACATACATTAAATGGTTCAGGATTAGCTATAGGAAGAAGCTTTGCTGCTATACTTGAAAATTATCAACAAGAAGATGGTTCAGTAATTATACCTGAAGTTTTAAGACCTTATATGGGTATAGATAAAATTGAATGTAAGTAATATATAAAAGCTATGGATTAATCCATAGCTTTTATATATTAGAGGTAAGATAGAAATTGAGATTATTTTTTTATATTTAGTTAATTATTATAAAAAATATATTTGAATATAGATATTAATATATAATTTATCAAAAAAATAATAAATATATTATACAATTCAGAGGTTTTTACGAATTTCGACATTAATAATAGTGTATAATGTAAACGTTATCAGAAATGGTGTGGTTAAAATAAATTAAATCGAAATATGTATTAATAGTAATTTAACTTACAAAATGATAATGTCCAAAACTTTAAAAATATATTATAAAAGTTACAGCACATTAGGTAAGATGAGCTGTAAAATGATCGGATTAATTATAACTATAGGGGAGTGTAGTTATAGTTGTAGGGGAATTTATTGTATCAAGCATAAAAAGTGCTGAGTGTTATGGGGGAAATATTGCTTCGTGAAAACGTAAATATCTAAATAAGCCTATATTATTTAATATAGGCTTATTTAGATATTTTAAATTTATTAATGATTTTGATGCATAATATTGGGGTAAAATATATATAAATTAAAATACTATCCAAAATAAAACTTATTAATAAATCGTAAGGGGATTTTATGAAGTATAAAGTAAGAAGAGGCAGTGTAGGGCGTCCATTAGTAATAAAGAAATTAAAAAGGCCAGAAGGTACAATAACTATAAGATCTAAAAGGATAAGAGATAATAAAATAGCAAAAGAAATTATAAAAATGATAAATGATGGCAAGGGGTATGATCAAATAGCAAAAGATTTAGGATTAACTAAAACAGAAGCATTAATAATAAATCAAAAAAATACTTTAAGGCATGGAAATAGTATTAACAGAACAAATATAAATGATATGATAAGCCTTGGTATTACAAGTAAAGAAATAAGTGAGATATTTAACTGTAAAGAAAGTGATGTTATATCAATTTGGAAAAATATAAATTATAGTAAAAATTTAGATATTGAAAAGGAAATAAATATTGCTATTAAAGTTAGAGATTTGTTAGAAAAACATTTTAACTTTAATGAGATATCACATGAATTAAAATTAAGTAGATATAAACTTTTTAAGATATATAATAAATACTTTGAAAAATACAATGACGAAGTTATTGATTTTGATATTATTGATAAACTCTTTAATCTTAAGTTAAATTATGATGATATTGCGAAGTTTTATAATATTCCTAAACAATATTTAATGGAATTAATTAATATGAATGAAAAAAGTAAGATTGAAAGAGATAAGAGTAAGACTAAAGAACAAAAAGTTACTAAAGATGAAGAAGATATACTAACAAAATCCTATAAGGCTAGTAATATAGACTTTCATGCTCGAAAATATAGTAAATAAAAAATTACCATATTAAATGATTAATATAGTCATTTAATATGGTAATTTTTTATGCATAAAAGTACTTTTATGACATGATGTCTAGGCGAAGCAAATTTTTATTATAGATATAAATAATATCAATAATTTCAGAAACGTAAAAAATGACATTTTGAGCAACGGATATGACCGAAACGGTAGCGAGTGTCATATCGTTGGCGACATGAGCGTAGCGAATTTTTTATATTTAGATTTTATATTATTTAAGAATATTACTTAGGGTTATAAAATATTTCGTATACACCTTTGTTAATATAATTTAAATTTTTATTTATATAAAAGTTTAACCAATACTTAAATTAAAAAAGACAAATTTGAGGAAAAAATTAATAGGAAATTACTGTAAAAACATAAAGAAGTTACTTATATAAATACAGTATTAAAATATAAAGTTAAGTTGATAAAAGTATTGCAATTACTAATAATATTTAGCATTGAAAATTTATATTAAATAAAAAATTATATAAAAATATAATAAAAATTTTATTGATATATCTGATTTTTAAATATTTTCAGAAAATAAAGTCGAAAAATGTTTACTTTTGCAAAGAATAGTTATATAATTAACTAAACTAAGTAAAATAAAAAATTATTAAGAGAGGAATATTACACTATGGAGTTAGTAGGAATATTAGTTATAATCGTTGGATTTGCACTTAAGCTAGATACTATAGCAGTAGTTGTAGCAGCAGGTTTAACAACAGGATTAGTTGCTCATATGAGCATAGGAGATATACTTAACACATTAGGGGAAGCTTTTGTAACAAATAGAACGACTTGTCTATTTATGCTTACAGTTCCAATAATAGGATTATGTGAAAGATATGGATTAAAAGTAAAAGCTATAATGCTTATAAAAAAAGCAAGCAGTTTATCAACAGGAATATTATTAAGTGGATACACATTTATAAGAGAAGCTACAATAGCAATGGGAGTTACACTTGGTGGACACCCACAATTTGTTAGACCTTTAGTAAGTCCAATGGCAGAAGGTGCAGCAGTTGCTAAATATGGAGAATTAGACCAAGAAGATATAGATAAGATAAGAGCTTACTCAGCGGCATCTGATAATATCGGTAACTTCTACGCACAAAATGTATTTATGGCAAATGCAGGTATACTTTTAATAGTTTCTACACTAGATGGATTAGGAATTAAGGTTGATTCACTTGAATTAGCAAAGTATGCAATACCAGTAGCAATAATAGCATTTGTATTATGGGTAGCACAAAATATTATGTTAGACAGAAAATTAAAGAAAAAATATTCAGCTAGAAGTAATGTAGGAGGTGCAAAATAATGGATATGGCACAACTTTCAAATACATTATTACAAATATTCTATATAATGATAGGATTATATATGGGTCTTACAATGGTATTTACCTTAAAGGATAAGAATCATAAAACAAGAATAGGAACAGCACTATTTTGGGGAATACTATCGGCCGTATTTATGTTTGGAGATTATATACCAAGTCAAATAGTTGGAGCACTTGTAATAGTTATAGCAGTACTTTCTGCAACTAAGCAAATAAACATAGGGACATTAAAGCAATTAGATGAAACATTTGCAACTTTAAAAGCAGAAAAATTAGGATTAAAAATATTTATACCTTCTTTATCAATAGCGATAATAGCAATGCTTATAGCATCATTTACAGATTTCTCTGGAACAGTTGCTATAGGTATATCATCAACATTAACTTTAGTATTAACATTTGTAATAACTAAAGCAAAACCAAAAGAATTCTTAGAAGATAGTAATAGAATGTACCAATCAATGGGATCATTTGTTATATTACCTCAATTACTAGCATCATTAGGTGTATTATTTACAGCAGCTGGTGTTGGAGATAAGATATCTGCTATAATATCAGGAGTTATACCAACAGGAAATGTGTTAGTTGGGGTTATAGCTTATTGTGTAGGTATGGCAGTATTTACAGCAATAATGGGTAATGCATTTGCAGCATTCTCTGTTATAACTGTAGGGGTAGGTTTACCATTTGTATTTGCTCAAGGTGGAGATCCAGTAGTTTGTTCAGTACTTGCACTTACTGCAGGATACTGTGGAACATTATTAACTCCAATGGCTGCAAACTTCAATATATTACCAGCAGCACTTCTTGAACTTAAAGATAAGAATGCAGTAATAAAAGCACAAGCACCAATAGCTATAATATTACTTGTAACTCATATATTCTTAATGTATACATTAGGATTTTAATTAAAATTTATAGGAGGCAATACTATGAAGATATTATTAACAGGATTTGATCCATTTGGAGGAGAGCCAGTAAATCCAGCTGAAGAAGCTGTGAAAATGGTTAGTGACAATATAAATGGAGCTGAAGTTATAAAAATAACTATACCAACAGTTAGAACTAAATCAGTTAAAGTAATTGAAGAAGCTATAGAGGCTCATAGCCCAGATATAGTAATATCTGTAGGACAAGCTGGAGGAAGATTTGATATAACTCCAGAAAGAGTTGCTATAAATATAGATGACTTTAGAATAAAAGATAATGAAGGAAACCAACCAACTGATGAAATGATACAAGAGGATGGTCAAGCAGCATACTTTAGTAATTTACCAGTAAAAGCAATGGTAAAGCATATGAACGACAACAATATACCAGCAACATTATCTAATACAGCAGGTACATTTGTATGTAACCATGTAATGTACGGAATATTATATATGATAGATAAGAAGTACCCTAATATAAAAGGTGGATTTATACACATACCTTACATGACTAGTCAAGTTATGGATAAGAAAAATACACCATTTATGTCTTTAGATGAAATAGTTAAAGGATTAGAACTTGCACTTGAGGCTTGTACTTTATACAACGAAGATATAAAAACTATAGGTGGAGAAATCTGCTAATGAAAAAAATAAATCTTTTTGTTTATGGAAGTTTAAGAGAAGGGTTCTTTAACTATGATAAATACTTAGCTGGAAAGGTAGTAGAAAAAAAGGATGCTATTCTTGAAAATATGAGATTATATCATATGCCTTATAAAGGATATCCAGCAATAACTCCAGGTAATGATAAAGTACTGGGTGAAATAATGGTTATAAATGAAGAAGAGTACGATGAAACTGTAAAGGATATGGATGAAATGGAAGGATTTATAAGTGAAAATAATCCAGAAAATGAATACCATAAGATAGTTTTAGAAGTGAAAAATCTTCAAACTAATGAAAAGGAAAAATGTTTCGTATACTTTTATAATAAAGATAAAGATAAAGTTTTTGATAGTGAATCAGTATATATTCCAAATGGAGATTGGAAAGAATATATGCTTACAAAATAAGTTTAAAATAAAAAATGCTAAGGCAAATTGCCTTAGCATTTTTTATTTTACTTACATGGATATATTACATCGATTGAAAATTAAATAAGAAAATTTAAAGTTAGAAAATAGATATAAATAAGATTACAAATTTGGAGCAATAATATATTTATGAGAGGTGATAAGGTTATGATACATATTAATAAACTGCAAAAAGTTTATGATAATGGATATGAAGCATTAAAAAGTATAAATCTTGAAATAAATGAAGGCGAGTTAGTATGTTTGTTAGGTCCTAGTGGGTGCGGTAAAACAACAATATTAAACTTATTAGCAGGATTATTAGACCCTACAAGTGGGGATATTAAATTTGATAATGAATCAGTTATAAACAAACATCCTAAAGACCGTAATATAGGACTTGTATTTCAAAATTATGCATTATATCCTCATATGACAGTTTTAGAAAATGTTATGTTTCCATTAACTGTTGGTAAAAAAAAGAAGCCAAAAGAAGAAGCTGAAAAAATAGCTAAAGAGTATATGAAAATAACTAGTATTGAAGAATTGGCAAATAAAAAACCTGGAGAGATGTCAGGTGGACAACAACAAAGGGTTGCAATAACAAGAGCTTTAGTTCAAAGTCCAAAAATTTTACTATTAGATGAGCCATTAAGTAACTTAGATGCAAGGCTAAGACTAAAGATAAGAGAGGAAATAAGAAGATTAGTAAAAGAGATAGGTATAACTACAATATTTGTAACCCATGACCAAGAAGAAGCTTTATCTATAAGTGATAGAATAGTTTTAATGAATCAAGGAATAGTACAACAATTTGATATACCACAAAATCTATATCTAGAGCCTGCAAACTTATTTGTTGCAAAGTTTATGGGTAATCCAATTATAAATATTTATGAGATGAATAAAGGAGGCAATGTTTTAGTTGGAGATGATTTTTCTATTGATTTAGGATTACTAAATGAAAGCAGAATAAAACAAAGTTTTAATGAAGATAAATATGTTGTAGGTATAAGACCTGAATATTTTATTTTAAGTGATACACCATTATTTAAAGGAAAAATTGAAACTGCTGAATTAATAGGAAAAGATTGTATATTAAATTTCAAAATTAACAATAAATTTTCTAAAGCAATTACAGATATAAATGAAGGTATATGTGAAAATGATAAAGTTGGATTTGATATAGATTATAACGGCATTTATATATTTAAAGAAGACGGAACGAGGGTTTACTAATGAAGAAATTAAAATATAGTGCAGAAAATTCACCACAAGCATGGTTATACTTATTACCTGCTTTAATTATAATTCTAGTATTTCATGTATATCCATTAATAAAAACTTTTATTATATCTTTTGAAAAAGGAACTTTAAATAATTTAGTGTTTAATGGAATTAGAAATTATCAAATTGTATTAAGTGATCCTAAATTTCATAAAGCAATATTAAATACAACCTTATATTCTTTTACGGTAGTACCAGTAGGTGTTATTATTGCAATGATTATATCGTTAATTATTTTTGAAAAAATCAAACATAAAGATATATTTGAAACTATATTTTTTATACCTTATTTAACAAGTATTATAGCAGTAGGTATAGTATTTAGATTTTTATTAAATAAGGACTATGGATTTATAAATTATATACTAAGTTTTATAAATGTAGGACCAATAAATTTCTTAGATGACCCTAAGATGAGTATGTTTACATTGATTATATTTGGAATATGGTCAGGTCTTGCATTTAATATAATAATATTAATTTCTGGACTTAGAAATGTAGATAAAAATTATTACAAGGTTGCAGATATGTTTGGTGCAACTAAAACAGAGCAGTTTTTTAGAATAACATTACCTCAAATGATACCGATTATTACATTCTTATTAATGATTAATTTTATAAATGCATTTAAGGTATATGCACAAGTATTTGCAATATTTAATGGTAAAGCTGGTATTGCAGATAGTGCGACTACAGCAGTATTTTATATATTTAATAAATTCTATGTTGAATACCGTTATGGTCAAGGTATGGCAGCTGCAGTTATATTATTTATACTTATACTGATATTTACAATGATTCAAAATTATGTACTAAAGAAAATATCTAAGTAGGTGAAAATATGGGAAAAGTTAGTTCAATTTTAGAAAAAATATTTGTAGTTATTATGGCATTGATAACATTATTTCCATTTGTTTATATGATTTTATCAAGTTTAATGACTTTTCAAGAAGCAACGAGTGTACCTCCTACATTGTTTCCAAAATCTTTTCAGTGGCAAAACTTTAGAGAAGCAATGAAGCAAGCACCTTTTGCTAGATATTTCTTAAATACCATATTTGTAGCAGGAATATCAACACTTGGTACATTAATAACTTCAGTACTTGCAGCTTTTGCATTAGTTAAATTAGAATTTAAATTTAAAAACATATTATCAGGTGCATTGGTTACATTACTAATGGTACCATATGAAGTTACGGTTTTTACTAACTATCAAACAATAGCAAGGTTAGGGTTATTAGATACTTATACAGCACTTATTGTACCATCACTTGCAAGTGTATTTTATATATTTTACTTAAGAGGATATGTTTCAAGTATTCCTATGTCATATTATAAAGCAGCTAAGGTAGATGGATGTAGTGATTTAGAATTTATTACTAGAATTTTAGTTCCGCTTATAAAACCATCATTATTTACAATGGGAATATTAAGTTTTATAGGTGGATGGAATTCTTTTTTATGGCCAATACTTGTAACTAATAGCAAAGAAATGAGATTACTTAGTAATGGACTAAGTGCCTTTGCTACAGAAAGTGGTACAAATGTGCAATTACAAATGGCTGCATCAACAATAGCTATAGTACCAATACTGATTATATACTTAATATTTAGAAAAGAAATAATTAAAGGAGTTGCAAGCAGTGGTATTAAAGGATAAAAAAACAAAAATAACTTTTCATAATGGAATACTAACAATTGGAGGAACTATTATAGAAATTGTATATGAAGATAGCCATATATTCTTTGATTTTGGAAGCGAATATAATCCAAGTGCATCTTTTCAACCATCTAACTTACAAGAACTGTTAGATGAAAAATTAGTTCCTTATTTAAATAATATGTATGATCCAAGCATTGAACTTAAAGGATATAAATCAGGTGAAGATAATTTTAAGCATACTGCGGTATTTTTATCTCACATGCATTTAGATCATTCAAAAATTATTAATTATTTAAATCCAACTATTCCTTTATATACATTAGAAGGAACAAAATCATTACTTAATACACTAAATATAAATGATGATTTTTTATTCCCTCTTCATAATAAAAAAGATTCTAATACTAGAGAAATAATTGGAGTTAAAGAAAATGAAGTAATTGAAGTAGGCAAAATAAAAGTAAAAGTAATGCCAGTAGACCATGATGCTTATGGTGCTTGTGGATTACTAATTAAAACACCAGATTTAGTGATTTCTTATACTGGAGATATAAGACTTCATGGTTATAGAAAAGAAGATACACTAAAGTTTTGTAAAGAAAGTGAAAACTGTGATGTTTTATTAATCGAAGGTGTTACAGTTTCTTTTAAAGATTTTGAAGATGAAGAGAATGAAAATGATTTATGTAATGAAAATGATTTAATAAAAAGAGTAAATGATATAGTAAATAATAATCCTAATAAGCAGATAACATTTAATTATTATATTTCTAATATAGAAAGGATTTTAAATATAATAAAAACAAATCCTAGAAAAGTTGTTTTAGATGCATATTATTCTTATGTATTAAAAGAAGCTACTAATTATGAATCTTATTATTATACATTAGACGATAAAGATTATGGATTAAATCCAGAATATGAAATTAAATTTGAAGAGTTATTAAATGATGAAAGTGAGTATATGTGGCAATTAGATAAAAATTCACTTAAACAATTTAATAAACTAAAAAAAGGTGGAATATATATCCACTCAAATGCAGTACCTTTAGGTCCTTATGACCCAAGTTATGAACCATTTGTAAATAAATTTAAAAAACATAATATAGAATTTATAACAGTATCATGTAGTGGACATGCTCATCCAAAGGATTTAATAAAAATAATAAATTTAATTAAACCAAAGCTATTAGTACCAATTCACTCATATAAGCCAGAGAAACTTTATAATGAGCATGGAGAAAGATTATTACCAAAGAAAAATCAAACTATTTAAGGAGGAAGAATATAATGAAGTTTAAAAAAATATTACCATTAGCTATATCTTTAAGTTTAATGGCAGGATGTTCAGGAAAAAAACAATCAGCTACACCAACTAATGAAGAAATAGTTACTGAAATAAAAAATCCAGTTGAAATAACTTTTTGGCATGCAATGAATGGTGACCAAGAAAAATCATTACAAGGATTAGTTGATAATTTTCAAAAAGAAAATCCTAATATAAAAGTAATTCTTCAAAATCAATCAAGTTATCCTGATTTACAACAAAAGATAACAGCAACAACAGCAAGTCCAAAGGATTTACCAACTATGACACAAGCTTATCCAGATTGGTTGTTAAATGCTATAGATGAAAATTTAGTACTTGATTTAAAACCTTATATAGAAAATGAAACTTTAAAATTTGACAACTACGATGATATAGTAAAAGGGTTTAGAGAAGCATCAACATTAGATGGAAAAATATATGGAATTCCCTTTAATAAATCTACTGAAGTTTTATGGTACAACAAAACTTTATTTGATAAATTAAATTTAAAAGTTCCAAAAACATATGAAGAATTTAAAGATGTAGCAGAAGATATAAAAGAAAAAGCAAATATAGTTGGTGGTGGATTTGATTCATTAAGTAATTATTACACAACATATTTAAAAAATGAGGGTGTAACATTTGACTCAAAACTAGACCCAACTAGTGATAAATCAGAAAAAGCAGTTGATTATTATCTAGATGGTGTAAAGAAAGGATATTTTAGAATAGCAGGAACAGACAAATACTTATCAGCTCCTTTTGGAAATGAAACAATAGCTATGTTTGTAGGATCTAATGCAAGTGAAACTTTTGTAAAACAAGGTGTTAATAATAAATTTGAAATAGGCGTTGCTCCATATCCAGCTAAAGAAGTAATGCAACAAGGAACAGATTTATTTGTATTTAATAGTGCTACAGCTGAACAAAAAACAGCAGCATATGAATTCTTAAAATTTTTAACAACAAAAGATAATCAAATAACTTGGGCTACACAAACTGGATATATACCTGTTAGAGAAAGTGCTATAAATTCTGATGAATACAAAAATACAGGAAGTTTAATAGCTCCAATTATAGCAGATGCAACTAAAAACTTATTTACAAATCCTCTTGTAAAAGGTATGGATAGTGCATATAGAGAATCAAATACAGTATTAGAATCAATATTAGCAGAGAAAAATCCAGATGTTAAATCAAAATTAGAAGCATTTAAATCTACTTTAATGTCTATTTGGGAATAAAAAATAGTTAGGGCGTTTCTTAAAACAGGATTACGCCCTGTTTTTACGCTTAAGGATATTATAATACTTTAAAAAATGTGGATAACTTATGAATGTAAGTAATATGAATAAATTGTTTTTGAGCGTAAAAAAGATTTTGAAATACTTCGCCCACGCAGTGGCTCAAGCAACGGACGAAGTCGTTGGCGACATGAAGTGTTTCGCCGACACGTCGCTCAAGCGAAGCGAATTTTATATTATAGATTATAAATTATCTTATTTGTAAAAATATTAGATTTTGATAAAAGGAGTAAAACTATGAAAATTGTTATATATCAGACTAGTGACTTACATGGATATATTTATCCTACAAATTATGTAAATGATCAACCACTAGGTTTTTTAAAAATTGCTAGTTATATATTAAATGATGAAAAAAATTATGATGCATCTTTAAAGATTGACTGTGGTGATTTAGTTCAAGGCTCAGCACTTACACATTTTTTATCTAAACAAGCTATAGAAGAAAACCCTATAATAAAAGGATTAGAAGCTATAAACTATAATGCCTATGTACTTGGAAATCATGAATTTAATTATGGACTTAGCTATTTAAAAAATGCATATGATAAAATTTCCGATAAAGTAATAAATGCTAATATAAAAGGATTGCCTTTTAATACTAAACCATATGAAATATTTGATTTTAATGGTTTTAAAGTAGGGTGTATAGGTTTTACAACTGTTTATATACCTAATTGGGAACAAGAAGCAAATATAAAAGATTTAGAATTTCTAGATGTAGTTAAACAATATGCTAAATATGAAAAAGAATTAAAAGAAAACTGTGATTTTATAATAGTTTGTTATCATGGTGGATTTGAAAAAAGCTTAGATGAAAATATGACTCCAACAGAAGCTTTAACAAAAGAAAACCAAGGAAGTGAGCTTTTAGAAAATTTTGACTCAATAAATATGATATTAAGTGGTCATCAACATCGTTCATTTATAACTAAGATAAAAGATGTAATTTGTTCTCAACCAATGCATAATGGTCAAAGCTTTACTAAGGTAGTTATTGATACAGAAAGTAATGATATATCTTATGAATTGGTAGATGTTAGTAAATTAAATGATGACATAGATGATAAATTAGAAAATATATTTACTCAAACAAAAAAGGATTTAGAGGTTTACTTAGATAAAATTATCGGTGAATTTGATAAGGATATTAAGGTTGATGATATATTCTTAGCAAGATTAAAAGGTCATCCATTTATAAATTTCCTACATCAAGTACAGTTAGATGTTTCTGGTGCTGATTTTTCTGCATTATCAGTATTTGATAGTGCTATGGGATTTAGTAAAAAAATATCGGTTAGAGATGTCTTAATAAATTATCCATATCCTAATACTTTAAAAGTGCTAGAAGTTACAGGTGAAAAATTAAAAGAAGCTATAGAAAAGAGTGCAACTTATTTTGTTGTTGAAGATGGAAAAGTAGGAATAAATAAAGATTTTCTGCATCCTAAAGTTCAACACTATAACTATGATACTTTTGGAGGATTAGAATATAAGATAGATTTATCAAGAGATTTTTATGATAGAGTTGTTTATATGAAAAAAGATGGTGAAGATATTTCTATGGATAAGACTTATACAATAGTTTTAAATAATTATAGAGCTAGTAATACTTCTATATATCCAGCATATAAAGGTTGTAAGGTTGTTAAAGAAATTAATTTAGATATGAGTGAAATAATACTTGATTATATTCAAAAGCATAAAAAGATTGTTGTTGATGAAAAACCAAATTATTTTATAAACTAAATACTTATAATTAAACTTTAAAGTTTTTAATCGAGCTCTCTTTTTTAGAGAGCTTTTTTACGCACAAGGAAAAAACATTAAACTTTGTTTCACAAGCTATAATGAAAATGATTGTTTTGTAATGGCTTCGCCTATAATCAATATAAAGCGAGTAATAAACCTTGAATATAATGTAGTAATACGATTCTTACAAGGAAACTAGGAATAGTAGCTGATAAGAACAAGATATTGTGCAAATAGCACGTGTAGGAATTTTTTTAGGACAGTTACTATAAATTCGCTTTATATCTTGTTATGGAGGTAACTATGGATGCAATCGTAGAAAGATGTGCTGGGTTAGATGTTCATTTGGATACAGTGGTAGCATGTGTTTTATATGGTAAATTAGATATAAAACCTAAAAAAGAAGTAAAGACATTTTCTACAACTACTAAAGGATTGTTAGAATTATTGGATTTCATAAATCAGAAAGAATGTACTCATGTAGCTATGGAAAGTACAGGAATCTATTGGAAGCCTGTATGGAATATACTTGAAAGCGGAGCTTTTGACTTAATAGTAGCAAATGCTAAAAAAATAAAAAATGTACCGGGAAGAAAAACAGATGTCAAAGATGCAGAATGGATAGCTAGCTTATTAAGATGCGGTTTAATAGAAAAAAGCTTTGTACCACCAGAGAGAATTCGAGATTTAAGGGATTTAACTAGGTTAAGAAAAGAATTGTTAGGTGAAGTTAATAGAAATAAAAATAGAATCCATAAGGTGTTACAAGATGCAAATATAAAAATATCAAGTGTACTTTCAGATGTATTTGGAGAAACTGGAAAATCTATTTTAAATCAAATAATAGGTAATCAATGTATCACAGAAGAATTTATTTATTCATTGTATGAAGGAAGAGGAAAATCAAAGTTAANAACTTAATAATAAAGGTATGAAAATTATTAAATAAGTTAACAAATATAATATGAGTTATGATATAAAGTTTAAACAAAGAGCAGTAGAATACCAAAGAGAAGGCCATACTTACAAAGAAACCTGTAAAGTATTTATAGTAAACGAACTTAATAATAAAGGTATGAAAATTATTAAATAAGTTAACAAATATAATATGAGTTATGATATAAAGTTTAAACAAAGAGCAGTAGAATACCAAAGAGAAGGCCATACTTACAAAGAAACTTGTAAAGTATTTAAAATATCTGAAACAACACTAACTAGGTGGATAAATAAAGAAAAGGAAGGTAAATTAGGTGAAGTAAAAATACAGGTTAGAAAACCAAAAAAGATTTATCCAGAAAAGTTAATTAAATATATAGAAAAACATCCAGATGCATATTTAGTTGAGNGTATAAAAAAGGAAGAAATAGAAAGGCATGATGAAACAATAATTAAAGATAAGGATGGAGGAGAATTAGATGAATAAAAAACGTATAGTTACAGGTGTTGGTGTAGTTCTTCTTATAACAGGTATTGTAGGTAGTATATGGTCGGGAATAGAAGTAATGCCAAAGTTAATAAATGATGCTCAAGCTATGCAGAATAATTTAAATCAACAAGAGGTTTTGTATAAGGGAAAAATAGACTTGGCAAAGTTAAATATAAATTCTAAAGTAAGTAACATAATAATAAAAAAATATGATGGAAAAGATGTTATAGTTGAAAGGAGTGGAAATAAAAACTTAAGTACAATAACTACCAAAGAAAGTGGTAGTGAATTAACTATAGATGAAGAGTTCAATAATAACAATAGTAACTTAGGAAAAAGTATAGATGATATAGTTAGATATTTAGTAGATGAATTATATACATCTCATAATTCAGATATAACAGTTTATATTCCTGAAAATATAGATATAAATGTAAATACAAATAATGGTGGACTATATATTAATGGTGTCAATGCTAATAATTTAAATTTTAATACACAATATGGAAATATATCATTAAGTGAAAATAGTAATATAAAAACTCTAAATATAAAATCTAATTCTGATATATCTTTAAAAGTTAGGGAGGTATATTGTATAGATAATTTAAGTATAGAATCAAATTATGTAAATATATATGAGGGAACTTTTGTAGAAGATGAATCTAAAATTCCAGAAAGTATTAAAATATTGGCACAAGGTAGTTATGATAATAGTGTTAATATAAATACAAACTTACCAATAGCTAAAAATCTTGATATTACTTCAGAGGAAAATGTAGATTTAAAGTTACCTATATTAGATTATAAATTTAATTTTGATATAAAAACTTCAAATAGTATATCTTTTGATGAAAATAGTGTAAGTAAATATTTAGGTACTTCTTTAGAAAATTATATTAACTCTAATAATACAGAACATATACTTAACGAAAAAAGCTTTAAAGGATTGATAAATGAGAACCTTATAAATAATCCTACAGAATATTTTGTTAATATAAGAAGTGCAAATGTAAAGTTCAATTAATCTATTGTATTAATTCGAAATATTTTCAAAGAGAGTTGATTAATTTTAAAAAATAATATTCAAAATAAGTGAGTGGGTAGATAATTTTGGTATAGAATACACAAAATGAGAATGTCTATAGATTTGTGTAAATAAGATTTTTTATAATTTATATTACTGGAAATTTTAAATTCCAGTAATATTTTTTTATTTTTGAGAAATACTAATACTGGAATTCTTTACACAATTATTATGTNAAAATTTTTTGTGGATAACCTATGAATATAAATAATATCAATAACTTTAGAAATGTAAAAAATAACATTTTAAAATACTTCGCCCACGCAGTGGCTCAAGCAACGTATGTGACTGAAGTGGTAGCGAGTGTCATATCGTTGGCGACATGAGCGAAGCGAATTTTTATATAATAATGTATAAAAAAAGTATTGTGTATCACACAGTACTATGTTAATATAATTAGCAGGTAGTGTGTAATGCACAGTACTATGTAATTAATTTAAAGAAACACATAAGAAAGGAGTAATTAATGAATACTCAATTTAGAAAAGGAGTTCTTGAAATTTGTGTCCTTACTTTAATATCTAAAAAAGATATGTATGGATATGAAATAGTTCAAAATATATCAAAAGTTATTGAAGTAAATGAGGGAACAATATACCCAATACTAAGAAGGCTTACAAAAGAGGGATATTTTGAAACTTATATACTAGAATCAAATGAAGGGCCAGCGAGAAAATATTACAAAATAACACCTGAAGGAATTGAAAACTTAAATAGATTAAAAAGCGAATGGAATGAATTTGTATATGCAGTAAATACATTTTTAAATGATTAAGGAGGAATTGAATTGAAGAAAGAGGATTTTTTAGAAATTTTAAGAGATTATCTTAAGAAAGGTTTTTCTGAAGATGAAGTTATGGATATATTAAGAGATTATGAAGAGTACTTTGTAGATGGAATAATTGAAGGTAAAAGTGAAATTGAAATAATTCAATCATTGGGTTCACCAAAGGAAATTGCAAATGAACTATTAGCCGAAAGTAATATAAAAAGTGAAAATAAGGTTAAAGGAAAAGTAGAAAACTTTTTTATAGAAGCAAAAGGAAAATTTAAATCAGGATTAAATAAATTTAAGGTAAACTTAAATGATAAAGAACATGTAAAATCAAGAAAGAAAATAGAAATTTTACAAGTATTACTTACTATAATACTATTACCATTTGCATTTGCTATAGTATGTTCAACTATTGGAGTAGGAATAGGTCTTATAGGTTCGTTAATTGCATTAGTTATAGGAACTCCTTTTGCAATTAGTTTAACGAATGTAATGCCAGAAGTTAAAACATTAATAATATTTTTATTTATAGCTTATATAGGATTTGAAATACTAATATGGCAATTATTTATTGCAGTTGTAAGATTAGAAAAAAAAGCATTTAAAATATATATAACATGGATTAAAACAAATCAATTATATATAGATGGAAGTATAAAAAAGGAAGAAATAGAAAGGCATGATGAAACAATAATTAAAGATAAGGATGGAGGAGAATTAGATGAATAAAAAACGTATAGTTACAGGTGTTGGTGTAGTTCTTCTTATAACAGGTATTGTAGGTAGTATATGGTCGGGAATAGAAGTAATGCCAAAGTTAATAAATGATGCTCAAGCTATGCAGAATAATTTAAATCAACAAGAGGTTTTGTATAAGGGAAAAATAGACTTGGCAAAGTTAAATATAAATTCTAAAGTAAGTAACATAATAATAAAAAAATATGATGGAAAAGATGTTATAGTTGAAAGGAGTGGAAATAAAAACTTAAGTACAATAACTACCAAAGAAAGTGGTAGTGAATTAACTATAGATGAAGAGTTCAATAATAACAATAGTAACTTAGGAAAAAGNTATTTTTACCACCATATTCTCCAAATTTAAATCCTATAGAAAAGTATTGGGCAACATTAAAGAAAAATTTGAAAAAAATAACTAAAAATAACAAGAGCCTTGAAGAATCTATTTACGAACTTTTTTAAGTTCGACTACTATATCTTAAATTATCATCAGATAGGCTTGTACCACTTTCATCTATATTAGCTAGATACAATCTATCATTGTGAACTAACATAGCTCTTGATGAAGTTCCCTTAAGATTTCCCTCAGGATAAACATCTGATTTTGTTTCTATCCAATCTACACCATTTGTTGATTTGTATATTTTTACTGTTGATATTGTAGCTCCTGCTGCATAAAGTGCTTCATTTGCACCGTATGCCTTATAATTTATCATATATCTAAATCCATATACATTGCTATCCTCTGGTGCTTTAAATACTTTTTGCCACTTTTCTGATCCATCTTTTCTATATCTCCATATTTCAGCCCTATTATCCATATCTAATGGATCTATAGAAATAGGTAGATTTATATCATTAAAATAAACTTTAAGCAATGTTGCTATTATATTTCTGCCTGTGCCTACATATATATAATCACCTAACTCAGAAATGGACCAAGCATAATTATTTTGTCTAGCATTCAATGGATTATTAATGCATAATCCATTTACATCTGATATTCTTATAAAACCCATCTACATCAACCTTTCAATTTTATATTGAGTAACATTTATAAAATGCTCTCTAATATAAATATATTCTTAATTTGTCAAATAGTTACCTTTTATGTCGTTAATAATATTAAATAAAAAATACATATAAGTATTTTTTACGTACAAGGAAATTATTATATAAAAATTTTTTGCAGATGACTTATGGATATAAATAATATCAATAGTTTCAGAAACGTAAAAAATGACATTTTGAAATGCTTCGCCAACGCAGTGGCTCAAGCAACGGATGTGACCGAAATGCTTCGCCAACACGTTGCTCAAAGTGGTAGCGAGTGTCATATCGTTGGCGAAATGAAGTGTTTCGCCGACACGTCGCTCAGGCGAAGCGATTTTTTATTAGCTGGTCTTATAGGTAATTCTTAGTGTATAAATAGTAAAGCTATAATAAACAAATATCCTCATATTACCATAGATAGATTATGTATAAAAATGTAGGAATTTTATTAAAATATATATGTTAAAAATGTGTTATATGTTGTAAATAATTGGGTATAAACTAAATGGAGGTAAAATATTTATGAACAAAGATGAAAAAGTATGTTACTGCTTTAATGTAACTGTAGGAGATATAGAAAAAGCTATAAATGAAGGTGCAGATTCTTTAGGTGCAGTTCAACAAGCTACAAAAGCAGGTTCTGGATGTGGTAGATGTAGTGCAAATGTAGAAAAAGTAACTTTAGAATTATTAAAAGAAAATAAATAATTATACAAATAACCTGTCGTAAAACACGACAGGTTATTTTGTTTACTTAATATTTAAATTTATTTATAAGTTTTCATATTATAGAAAATATGACTGCTCTGTATACAATATTTAAACTTATGCATATAATGACAATAAACTTATAAAGATTACTAAAGTTATTTGTTTAATTATAAGGAGTATAAAAAAGGTTGCAATAACAACTAATTAGTAATATAATAAAAAATAGTTAGCTATGCAACTATTTTTGAGCAACGGATGTATTCGTAACGGAAGCAAGGATATATCGTTGGCGAAATGAGCAAAGCGAAATTTTTACGTCTAAGGATATTATAATACTTTAAAATATATATAACTTCTGAATTTAAGCAATATCAATTAACTGATTTTGAGCGTAAAAAAGGTTTTGAAATACTTTAAATTGTACTTAACTGACAAGTCAAAAGATATGGAAGAAAACATAAAAAGTATATAATACGAATGGGAAAATAATATCTCAAAAGAGATTTCACACGAAGAAGTAGATTTTTTACTTACTGTGTTAAAGAAAATATGTATAAGTCAAAATATTAAATAGGAGGTTTAAGATGAAAGATAATCAGCAAATTTTAGGTACAGAGCCTATAGGAAAATTACTGATAAAATATTCTGTTCCAGCTATTATAGGTATGATAGTGAACGGATTATACAATGTAGTAGATAGAATATTTATAGGAAACATTCCAGGAGTTGGTCCACTTGCTATAACAGGGCTTGGTGTTACTATGCCTATTATGACTATAATAATGGCATTTGGTATGTTAATAGGTATAGGTACGACAACAAACATATCTATTAAATTAGGTCAAGGTAAAAAAGAAGAGGCAGAAAAGTTAATAGGTAATGCAATTACATTAGCTATAATAGTAGGTTTATTAATATCTGTTTTTGGGTTAATATTTGAAAATCAAATACTTAACATGTTTGGAGCTAGTGAAGGTAGTTTACCTTATGCAAAAGCATATATAAACATAATATTATTAGGTAGTGTATTTAACTTATTAGGGTTTGTTTTTAACAATGCCATAAGAGGAGATGGAAACCCTAAACTTTCTGCAACGATAATGGTTGTAGGGTGCCTTACTAATATAGTATTAGATGCTTTATTTATAATGGTTCTTAAGATGGGAATACAAGGTGCAGCGATTGCCACTATAACATCTCAATTTATAACTAGTATATGGGGATTATCGTATTATTTAAGAGGAAAATCAAATTTAAAGTTTAGAAAAACTAGTTTAAAATTAGATAAATCTTTAGTAGCATCAATATTTGCAATAGGATCTGCGCCATTTGCAATGCAAATAGCTGCAAGTTGTGTTCAAATAATATGTAATAATTCACTTAAAACATACGGTGGAGACTTAGCTATAGGTGCTATGGCTACTATAAACTCTGTAATAATGATGGTAGGGATGCCAATAGTTGGTATAAGTCAAGGAGCTCAACCTATAATAGGATTTAATTACGGTGCTAAAAAGTATGATAGAGCTCATAAGGCTCTTAAAATATGTGCAACAGCTGCAACAATAGGATTATCTATTGGATGGTTATTAGTTCAATTAGTACCAGGACCAATTGTAAGTATGTTTAATAGTGATGCAGAACTTGTAAGTATATCAGTAGATGGAATTAGAAAATACTTAAGTATGATGCCATTAATAGGGGTATCAATGATAGGTTCAAACTATTTCCAAGCAATTGGTAAAGCTAAACATGCTATGGTATTAAGTTTACTTAGACAGGTAATATTATTAGTTCCTATGATGTTAATATTGCCTAGAATATTAGGATTAAATGGTGTTTGGTTTGCTCAACCAATAGCAGACCTTATATCATTTGTAGTTACTGCAGTATTACTAGTTAAAGAAGTGAAATCAGATAAAATAGAAACAAATGATAAAGTAGAATCAGAAATTATATCACTAGAGGTATAATTTTGTTAATGATAAATTTTTTATATATTTTTAAATAATAATATAATATGAACTTGAAAGTAGGAGGTATACTCCTACTTTTTTATTTATTAATCTGTTGTGCTAGTTAAAATTATTTTCCAAATAAAGTAAATTGATTTTTTCAAAAACAATCTCCCATAAAGATTAGTATTTGTAAATATTAACCAAATACTAATCTTTTTATCTTAGCCATAGAATCATCATTTTTCATCAATTTATTTATTAGAAATGAAATATTATGAGCTAAAACTTTTATTGAGGNCACAAAATTATCTATACACTCTTTTATTGCATTACGTGATAGATTTTAAGATTAATCTAAAGTTTATTTCTCTATTTATTATTAATATTTTGGTAGTTGAGTAAATACAAATTGTATAGCTTCATTAATGCTATCTTTATAATCTTCTAAATCATTAATATAGCATCTTATAGTTTCATATATTTCATCGTAATCAAAAGATTCATCTTCAATATCGTATTCACAATCATATTTACCTTTCCAAACTTCTAATCCTTCATATGGATTTGCTGTTCCTATATATAAATCATTTTGTGAATCTACAAAAAGTATTCTTCCTCCATAATTGTATCTATTATTAAATCCATCTAAAAAAACTGGGTCAAAGTGTATACCATCTGATGATGAATATAATGAAAATCCAAATGGATATCCTATTTTATTTAATATTTTTGTAATTGCTTCATAAATTTCAATTAGAATTTCTGTTACATGAGGAGATACTGGTAAATTATCTCTATTTGCTAATAAAAGCTCTAATATTAATTGCATATTTATAGCATCATCAAAAGTAGTTATATATAATTTATCATTATATTCTTGGATTTGCCATGCATAAACATTAAATGGATTATTAAATCCTGAATACATACCTGATTTACCATTTTTACCTACTACCATTTCCCATTTATCATGTTTATCTATTCTTATTACATCACATCCCATAGGTATTGCCCAAGAAATAGGTAATTTTTTTGTTCCACTTACATAAAGATGGTTTTTAAAGACTCCCATAGATAATGTGATTTTATTGTTTGGATTTTCAAATCCATTATCAACTACTAGTGTCCATCCATTAAATTCAGGTTCATCTGAGTCTGTTCTCCATACTTGTACTCCATTATCTGAGCTGGTTGCTATATATATACGATTATTAAAAACAGCCATATTAGTTATTCCACCTTGAGGATTTTTACTTGGGTCATAATTTGGAGTTGTAGGATCAAATATTTCTAATTCCCAAGGATAAAACTCGGGGTCTTTATTACTATATAAAAGTGTTCCTTCTGTTTTATATAGTAAACGAACTTAATAATAAAGGTATGAAAATTATTAAATAAGTTAACAAATATAATATGAGTTATGATATAAAGTTTAAACAAAGAGCAGTAGAATACCAAAGAGAAGGCCATACTTACAAAGAAAC
>NZ_LT629850.1:1675739-1776905 GCF_900106845.1 Romboutsia timonensis | reverse complement strand
GAGCTCTTCCAAACTCACATACAGGAATAGGCATACTATCTATAACTCTTATATTGTTAGAGTAAAGTTGCATAAATTCAGATATATATCCTCTTATTTTAGATATTACTAAATGTAAATTTCTTTTAGTTCTATTAAATCTAGTTCTATCTCCTAATCTTGGAAATAGTTCTTTATATTCTCTTTTTAATAAACTAAAAAATGATTTCTCTGAGTCAATAGTTAAAAGTTCTCCAACTATACTAATAGTAATTATCTCACTATCTGAAAGTTTGCTATCCTTAATATTACGTCTATTCCTTATATCAATAGGTATAATTTCATTGTATATATCATCTATAATTACAAAAATATTTGTAAATAAATCTGTTAAATTTTCTAACTCCTGGATATAATAATTATTAAGCTCTAACATCATATAGTAAACCTCCTTTAAATTAGTATTGATAATCTTAGGTTGCTATATTTGTTGGAGTTTTATTATTGAAAAAATTAACTAGCACAACGAGTTTATTAGGATTTTATTTATCAAAGTGAATTATATATATATATCTAACACTATTATTTTAAACTAACAAAGTTATTGGGATTATGACTGTATAAATAATACTATAAGCACTGATTTATGTATATATTTTGTATAAAATCACTTGAAAATATCAATATAAAAATATAGAATATTGTAGAAAAATGAAGAAAAATATAGGAAGGTATATTTATATTTAATGAGAATTATAAAAAAAAATAAAAAAAAATTAACTATTATATTAACTATGATTTGTATACTTTCTTGTATGAATATTAGTACAAGCTATGCAAATATAGTTGAAAATTTTAATTTTAAAAATATCACCATTGAAGACGGATTATCTCAATCTACTGTAAAAACTATATATCAAGATAGTAAAGGTTATATATGGATAGGAACTGATGATGGTCTTAATAGATATAATGGATATGAGTTTAAACACTATAATCATGATGAATATAATAAAAACTCAATAGCTAATGATTATATTTGTGATATTGCAGAAGATAAAAATGGATATATATGGGTTTCAACTACAAATGGATTAAGTAGAATTGATACTGATAAAGATGAGATAAAAAATTATTACCCAGAAAAAGATAATGGTAATTTATTGGATAGTAATATATGGAGGATTCTTTATACTAGAGAAGGTAAGCTTATTGTTTTTGGCATAAATGGAGTTAATTTATACGATGAAGAAAAAGATACATTCAATAGTATTATGTCAAAATCAAATGAGCTTCAAAGCCAATATATATATTCGGTAAAAGAAGATTCTAATGGTCATATATGGGTAGGTACTAATAAAGGTCTTATAGAATTAGATAAGGATTTAAACTTAGTAAAACATTATAAAGATACTATAGGAAATTTTGCAGTATATAATGTATATGATGATTCAAAAGGGAGCCTATGGGTTTGTACTCTAGGTAATGGATTATTTAGAATTAACTTAAATGATAAAACCATAAAGAACTATAAAAATAGTACAAGTGAATTTTCAATATCAAGTGATAATATAAGAGATGCAATAAATGATTCAAATGGTAAGCTTTGGATTGCTACAGATAAAGGTATTTGTGCTTTTGATTATGAAACTGAAAAATTTAAATCATATAGTAAAAAAGCATATGAGAGAAATACCTTAATAGATAATTCAGTAATTTGCTTGTTTAAAGATAAAAGTGGACTTATATGGATAGGTACGAGTAAAGGAATATCTACATTTAATCCAAATACTAACTTTTTACATTTTAAGTCAGATCCATATGATTATAATAGTCTAAGTGGAGATTCAATTTATGGTATACATAAAGATGATGACAATCTATTATGGATGGGAACTAGTGAACAAGGCGTAAATATCATGGATGGTCAAGAAATTAAGTATTTAAATACAGAAAATAGTAATTTAATTAGTAATAAAATACATGATATAACTGGATATAAAGATAAGGTATTTATAGGAACTAATAATGGTTTATCTATTTTAGTCAAAAATGGTGAAAATTATAATATAACAAATTATACAACAAAAGAAGGTTTACCATCAAACCTAATAACATGTTTGTTTGTAGACTCTAAAGGTTGTTTATTTATAGGAACTAATAATGGACTAGTAGTATTAGATTCAAATAATAAACTTATAGATATTACATATATACTTGATGATATGGAAGTAACGGATAAATTTATAGGATCTATTTATGAAGATTCAAAAGGAAATTATTATATAGGATGTTTTTTAGGAGGAGGATTAATAAAATTTAATCCAAATACTAAGGAATATAAAAAATATAAAAATATTAAGAATAATGAAACGAGTATAAGCAATGACTGTATAATTTTTATAAATGAGGATTTAAATGGAAATGTACTAGTTGGAACAGTCTATGGATTAAATATTCTTGATGTGAAAAAAGATACTTTTAAAAGGTATACAGAAAAAGATGGACTTATAGATAATACTATATATGGTATATTGGTTGATGATAATAATAATATATGGATGAGTACAAATGGAGGTATATCTAAACTTTGCACTAAAGAAAATACATTTGAGAATTTTACTATAATAGATGGCCTTCAATCTAATGAGTTTAACGGAAGAGCTTGTTTTAAAGATAGTAATAACGGTTATATGTACTTTGGTGGGATAAATGGATTTAATGTATTTAATCCTGATAATATAGAGGTATCAAAATTTAAACCAAAGGTTATACTTGATAGAGTTGAAGTAAATGGAGTAAACAAAAAAGATATATCTAATACTAAACTTAAGTATAATGAAAAAAATATAAAAATAAGTTTTTTTACAGATGATTATACAAAAACAACTAAATACTACTATAAATTAGATGGTTTATCTAATGATTGGAACGAAACAGAAAATAACTCTATTGAATTTGCAAATTTAAGTGAAGGTGATTATACATTAAGAATAAAAGCTAAAACACAGCATGGAGTTGTAGGAGAAGAAAGTATAGTTAAGTTTACTATTAAACCTCATTTTTGGAAAAGTAAACTTGCAATATGTTTATATTTATTATTAATAGTCGTGTGGTTAATTAGAAATCAATACAGGGTAGACAAACTAGATAGATTGGTTAATGAAAAAACTGTTGATTTAAGATATCAGATGGATAAAAATATGGAATTATTCAAAAAGGTACTAACATTAGAACAAAATAAAAATAATTACTTTATTAATCTATCCCATGAGCTTAGAACACCTCTAAATGTTTTAACTAGCATCAATCAATTAATAAAAAATCTTTGCCAAAAAGAAGTATTTATAACGCCTGAAAAACTATCTTATTATATGGATATAATGGATAGAAATACTTCTAGGTTGTTAAATTTAATTAATAATCTAATTGATAATTCAAAAATTGAAAATAATAGCTATGTATTAACTAAAAAAGATGAGGATATAGTTTATTTAGTAGAAGAAACTGTACTTGATATGAAAGACTATATTGAGGAAAAAGGAATTGAATTAATCTTTGATACAGATGTAGAAGAAAAAACTGTTAGATGTGATAAAACAGAAATAGAAAGATGTATTATAAATCTAGTTGGTAATGCTGTTAAATTTACTTCTGAAGGTGGATTAATTGAAGTAACTATAAAAGACTTAGATGATAAAGTGAAGATATCTGTAAAGGACAGTGGAATAGGTATTAGTGAAGAAAATAAAAGGCTAATATTTGATAGATTTAATCAAGTTGTAGATAAAAGTGCTGAATTAAAAGGAGGAAGTGGTTTAGGACTTACTATAAGTAAGCAGCTTATAACACTTCATGGTGGAGATATATATGTAGAAAGTGAAGTTGGCGTAGGTAGTGAGTTTATAATAATACTTCCAGTAAATAATGATTAAATAATAAAAGAAATATTAGTTTAATTATTTTTAAGCTATATTAGGTAATTATATGATAAATTTAAAATAAAAATAGCTAGATATGTCTAGCTATTTTTTTATTTTAATTCATAATTTTAATAAATTTTCCACTTATAATGTAACTGTTGCATGGAATCATAATCAATATAAAGATTTAATTTTTAATAAAGAAGGTGCTACTTTTGAAGAAACTTACATCTATTTTACTTGTATTATCTTTATGTACTTCTTTGTATGGTTGTTCTAGGATGGGTACAAATATTTATAATGGTTTAAATAATAAAAGATTAGAAACTAAATCTACTGGTTTGGATAATACTTGTATAAATTGGTTTTTTATACCTAACAATGAATCTAGAACACCTGATATTAATGATAAATTAAACTTTAAATTAAGTGATTATGATGCAATTTATAATGGTCCTAAATCACCAAATGTTAAGTCATTGTATTTAACTTTTGATGAAGGATATGAAAATGGATATACTGAACAAATTTTAGATGTTTTAAAAGAAAAAAATGTAAAGGCTATTTTCTTTGTTACTTCTCATTATATTACTTATTCTCCTGATACTGTAAAAAGAATGGTAGATGAAGGACATATTGTAGCTAATCATACTAATCACCATTATTCAATGCCGAGTGTTACTTATTCTACTGATGTTTTTAATAAGGAACTTACTGATGTTGAAGATAAATTTAAAGAATTGACAGGAAAGGATATGCCTAAGTTTTTTAGACCTCCTATGGGACAGTATTCTCAAAAAAGTCTAGCTATGACTAAAGATTTAGGTTATAAGACTGTGTTTTGGAGTTTTGCTTATGGTGATTATGAACCTAGCAATCAGCCTTCATTATATGAAGGTAAAAAAAATATATTAGATCATCTTCATGATGGTTCTATATTACTTTTACATGCTATATCTAAGACTAATGCTGATATACTTGGTGAGGTTATAGATGAAGCAAGAAAATCTGGATATGAATTTTATTTATTACCTTAAATGAGCGTAGATTTTTTCTACGCTTTTTAATATCTTATATTAATAAAAAGTTTAAGTTAATACAAAAGGTTAGTTGTATATATAATATGTTATAATAAAATATAAGATATATATAAAGTAGACTATAAACAAAAGAAAGGAAGATTAAGATGTACACAAAATCATCCTACACAAAATTAACTGAAAATAGAATAGATAAAAATGAAAAGAAAAATAATTGGGAAATTGCAATTGGATTAAATGAAGTAGATAACTTAAAACCTTCAAAATATCTTATAGAATTAATGCAAGACTCTATAGAAGGTAAGAAATCATATAAAGAAGTAGAAAATGCTCTTTATTCATACTATAAAGAACTTGATCCTAATGATGAAGCAATTCTTCAAACTGAGGAGTGTGATTTAGTTTCAGTAAGAATAGTTCAATTATTAGAAAATGGAAGTTTTAAGTTTAGTCCTATAACTTTAAAAACTATACATAGAGCGTTATTTAAAGATTTATTTAAGGGTGAACTTGAAAGGTATGTTGGAGAATTTAGAGATTATAATATAAGTAAAAAAGAGCCTATACTTGGTGGAGATAGTGTGATATACAGTGATTACAATGACTTAATGGATATATTGACATATGATTTTGAAGAGGAAAGCAAAAAAAGTGCAAAGGTATCTATAAGCAGACTAGCAAGATTTACTTCTTCTATATGGCAAGTACATCCATTTTGTGAGGGGAATACAAGAACTACAGCAGTATTTATTATAAAGTACTTAAGAAGTTTAGGATACAATGTTAATAATGATTTATTTAAAGAAAATTCACTTTATTTTAGAAATTCATTAGTACTTTCTAATTATTCTGATGTAAGTAGGAATATAAGACCTGATTTTAAGTATTTGGAGTCATTTTTTGAGAAGTTGTTAATAGATAGTAAAGTTGAACTTGAAACTATGAAATAGGTGTGCATAAATTTGTACACCTATTATTTTTTAAAATATAAATTATTATATTATAGTTATATATGTAAAGTTAAGTGTTAATAAACTAAAAGAAAAAATAAAAACATAAGAGGATATAAAGATGATTGATAGCTTAAAAGTAGGTAGAAAAATAACAGAATCAAAATACCTAAATCAAGAAAATAGCTTTAGATATAGAAATATACTAAGAATAGCATTTTATAAATATGAAAAAATGAAATACTGGCTAGACCAAAATGAAATATATGAAGAAATAAAAAAGCTAGAGGATTTTGAAAATTATACAATAGAAAATCTAAAACAGGATTTAGATATGCTAGTGGAATTTAAAAATTTCACAGCAATGCAAGATACTAAAAAAACTAGAACAATAGAAGAATTTAAAAATAGAAAATTTAAATATCAAATTACACCAATAACTATAGAATTAGAAAGAACGCTTATAAAATTAGAAAATATACAGGAAGGTACTAGAGGTTCATTAGATTTATCATTAATAGAAAGATTTAATGCAACCTTAAAGAAAATATACAATATAAAAAACATAAATGAAAAAGAAGTTTTCTCATGGTGGAATCAATTAAATAGAGACTTTAAATACTTAAATGAAAGTTACCAAGATTATATAAGTAAATTTTATTCACCAAAAACAGAAGAATTATTAAAAACTACAGAATTTCTAGCTTATAAAGAAGGTTTTATAAAATATTTAAAAGAGTTTATAACAGGTATACAAAATCATGTGGGGCAAATAGCAGAAACTTTACAAAGTAAAGAGATAGATGAAGAAACAATAGAATTTATAATAGAGTCTATTGTTAGATATGAAAAGATAAACATAGCGATAGATAAAAACTATGATGAAATAGAAGCTTATGATATACATAAAGGTAGGTTTGAAAGTATTGTTAGTTGGTTCTTAGGAGAAAGAGGAGAAACGTCTATGGCAGAACAACTCTTAGAAACAACAAACGAAATAATAAGAAAAATTACTAGATATGCACTTCAAATAATAGAAGCTAGAGAACTAGGAGCTAGTAGAAAAAATGAATATAAGAAGGTTATAGATTTATTTTTTAAATGTGATGATATAGAAGAGGCACATAAATTATCATCTTTAGTATTTGGTGCAATATCATCAAGACATATAACTACTTTAAGTGAAAAAACAACAGAGTTAGCATGTAGTATTTATGATGAAGAACCAGAATTTGTAAATATACAACCATCAAATAGACAAGGAAGAGAAAAAACAGCAAGTAAGATTACAGTAAAAGATAGAAGTAAAGAAAGACAAGAAAAGGCTATAGAGCTTATAAATAGAAGAGAAAAAGAAAAAGAAATAATGATTAGGAAAATAGTTGATAACAAACTAATATTTAAAAATATAGTAGATATTAATCCAAATGAGAGGAGAGTTTATTTAACTTGGTTATCTAAAGCTATGAATTCTAAAACAGAATGGACAAAAAATGAGTATGGTATGGAATACAAATTAAAAGATAGAAATCCAAGTGAAAAAATAAATCTTAGATGTAATGATGGAGATTTTTTAATGCCAGCATATGAACTTATATTTAAGGAGAAAAATTAATGAGGTTTACAGATTTATTGGAAAATTACATAATTTTAAAAGATAATGATAAAGAATTGTACTATGACATAAAAGATAACATAAATGACTATATGAATATGATAAAAGAGTACTTATCTTACAAGTTAATAATAAAAGATAATTTTATTAAACTTGAAAAAGTTCCAGCAAATCCACAAGGATTTATGGGAATAAAAGAATTTGATTCTATAAAAGAATATGTATTTTTCATGATATTGCTTATTTTTTTAGAAGACAAAAATAATGAAGAACAATTTATATTATCAAATCTTACTGAGTATATAAAGCAAAATTATAGTGAAGAAAAAATTGATTGGACTAAGCAAAAAAATAGAAGATGCTTAATAAATGTAATAAAGTTTGCAATAGATATTGGAATTATAAAACGAAATGATGGTGATGAAGAATTATATTCAAAAGATGAGACCAGAGATGTTTTATATGAAAGTACAGGAATTTCTAGATACATACTTAGAAGTTTTGATAATGAATTAGATAATGCAAATTCATATAAGGATTTATTAAATGAGGAAAATACTAAGTACAATGTATATAGAAATTTACTTCTTAATCCAGTTGTATATAATAAAATTGGAGTAGAACATGAATATGATTATATAGTTAGAAATAAAAATGAAATAAAAGATGTATTCGAAGAAAATCTTGAATGGGACATTCATTTATATAAAAATGCAATTATACCTATTATTACAAATAATGAAGTAAAAGATGTATTTCCAAATAAAAAAGGTGAAAGTAGTGTAGTTTTATTGTTAAGTAAAATAATAAGAGAAAATATATCAAATTTAAATCTAAAAGAAGACGATATTATTTATTTTGAAAAAGAAGAATTTAATAAATTACTTTTAGATTTAAGAAAAGAAAATGGACATGGATTCACTAAAACCTTAAGAGAATATAGTGATGAACTTTATATACATACAATCAAAGAATATATGAAAAGTTTTTCTATGTTAGATATAAAAGACAACTTAGTTTTAATATTACCATTAATGGGAAAAATTATAGGAGATTATCCAAAGGATTATAAGGAGAAAATCAATGAACAATAGATGGATTGCTAGCAAATTTGGTTTATTTAATTTTTGGTACTATGAAAATCAAGAATTTGACTTAGCAGATGGAAAAATATTATTTAGAGGTACTAACGGAAGTGGAAAATCTGTAACTACACAAAGCTTTATACCACTTTTACTTGATGGAGATAAAAGACCAAATAGAATAGATCCATTTGGTACTAAATCAAGAAAAATAGAAAACTACTTACTAACTGATGATAAGATAGAAGACAGAATAGCATATTTATATATGCAATTTAAAAAAGAAGATAGCAATACATATATGACTATAGGAATGGGCTTAAGAGCTAAAAAAGGAAGACAGCAAGTAGAGTCATGTTACTTTATATTAAAGGATGGTAGACAAATAAATAAAGATTTAATGCTTTATAAAAATAAAGAGAATATGTTACCTATAACTTTCAAACAATTAGAAACAGCTTTAGGTAATGGTAATTTTTACACAACATCTCAACAAGAATATATGAAAAAAGTAAATGAAAACTTATTTGGATACTCTGATATAGAAAGTTATAAAGAACTATTAAATCTTCTTATATCACTTAGAAGTCCAAAATTATCAAAGGATTTTAAGCCAACAGTTATTTATGATATATTAAAAGACTCTTTAACTACACTTTCAGATGATGATTTAAGAACAATGGCAGAATCTATGGATAATATGGATGAGTTAAATAATAAGGTAGAAGAATACGAAAAAAGTCTAAGAGCTTGTAACAAAATAAAAGCAGAATTTGATAAGTACAATGCTTTAAGTATATATAAAGTAGCACAAAAACTTAAAACCAAAGAAAAAGAAGTTAAGAAAGAAGAAAAAAACATAGACTCTTTAAAATTTACAATTTTAGAAAATAAACAAGTATTAAAAAATGAAGTAAATAAGTTAAATGAATTACAATCAGAACTAGAAGCATCAAAAGAAAGCTATAATAAACTTGAAAAAAGTGAAGCTAAAGCTATAAAAGAAGAGATAACAAAGGAAGAAAATAGATTTAAAAATATTTTAGAGAAACTTGAAAAAATAGATGTACGGAAAGAAAATAAGATTAAAGAAGAAATAGAGAATAATAAAAAAATTGAGGAACTTGAGTCATATATATACAAAATAGATAAACAAATAAAAGATTTATTAATAGATGAAAATAATTTAAGAATAGATGCTTATTATAAAGAACATGATGACTTTGAAAAAGAAATATTAACAAGTAACAGTTACTCCTTTAATTTAATATTAGAGAGTATAAGTAACTATGAAAAATTAATAAGCGAAATATATCAACTAATAGTAAAATATGATTCAGTAAAGAAACAAAATGAAGAACTAGAAGATAAAAAGTACAGTAAAGAGCTGGATATAAAGGTACATAAAAATAAATTAAATGAAGCTTTAGAATACTTAACAACTATAAAAACGGAAACTATAGAAAAAATAAATAAGTATCTATCTAATACAAATACATTAACTATTGAAAAAAATATTTTAGAAGAAATATACAATATAATAAATAGTATAAAAGATAGATATGAGTACAATAAAGCATTAGACTTAGTAAAAGAAAGTAAAAATAATAAAGAAGAGAAATTAAAAGACGATAAAAATAAATTAAGTCTTAAAAAGAAAGAAATTACTAATGATAAAAATAAACTTAAAACTGAGCTAGAAAAAATAATCAATGATAAAGAAGTATTTGAGGAAAATAACTGGTTTACTGAAGCGAAAACTATATTAGATAAAGAAAAAATACCATATAAAAAACTTTATGAATGTATAGACTTTAAGGAAAATTTACTAGATGAAGAAAAAAAGATAATAGAAAGCAGTCTTTTAGATATGGGGATTATAGACTCAATAATAGTCCCAAATGAGTATAGATTAAAAGCTGAAAACTTACTAAAAAATAATACCTATAAAATACTTTGTAAAAATGAAAAAACTAATAAAGATAATTTAAGTAAATATATTTCCTTAGAAGAAGATAATTTCACTAAAGAGTATAGTAATGATATTTATAGTATTATTGAATCAATTTCAATAAATACAGATGAAAATAATACTTACATAGATTTAGATAATAATTTTAAAATAGGAATAATAAAAGGAATTACAAATACTGAATATGAACTTAAATATATAGGTTCTAAAAAGAGAGAACAATATAGATTAGAAAAAATAAGTACATTAGAAAATAAAATAGAAGAGTTAAATATCATATTAGAAAATTTAAATGAAAATATAAATAAAATAGATAACAGTATTGAAATTTTAAATAAAGAATATAAAGAATTTATAACTGGAGAAGACATTGACGAAGAAATAAAGCTTATAGAAGAGATAGAAATAGATTTAAGAACTAAAGAAAAAGAACTTATATCTATAAATGAAAATATTTATAAAGTAAAAAAGGATATAAAAGAAATAAGCAACTTATTATTTGAAGAAACAGAATATATAAATATACCTAAAAATACAGAAAGTTATCAAAGTGTAATAGATAGCATTAGAGAGTATAAAGAAGTAATAAATGAAATTAGACAAGCTTATAATAAAAAAAATAGCATATTAAAAGAAACAGAAATACATATATCAATTAATGAAGCAGTAAAAAATGATTTAGAAATTATTTATGAAGAAATAGGTACATTAAAAAATGAAAAATTAACTTTAACTAAAAATATAGAATCTTTAAAAAATGCTTTAAAAAGTCTTGGAATAGATGAAATAGAAAAAGAATTAGATAGACTTTCTAATATAATAAGTACATATCCACATTCAATATCTTTGTTAATAGAAAGTAAAGCTAAAAGAGAAGCTAATATAAAAAATTATATAGATAGATTGAATGAACTAGAGATAAATTTAAATACAAAAAATAAAGAACTTAATTTCTATAAAGAAAACTTTAGATATGAACTTAATTTAGGATATATTGAAGAATTAAAAGCTTTAGAGGAATGTGAAGCTATTGAATATGTAATAGAAAAATATAAATTAAGTGAAAGTTACAAACAAAATGATATCATATCAAATATACATGAAATAATACGTGAAAGCTCACTAGAATTAAATAACTATAATATAGGAGTTTACGATACAGATAATATATACACTAACTATGAGGATGAAAATATAAAAGGATTAATAGAAATATCAAAAAGGGTAGATATAAGAATAAAGCTACAAAAAAAAGAAATAAGTTTATATGATTTAATTAAAAAATTAAACTTAAATATAGAAGAACACAACTTATTAATAAATGAAAATGAAAGAAAAGTATTTGAAGATATATTAATAAATAACCTTAGTACAAAAATTAGTGCAAGAATTAGCAGAGCTAAAAATTGGGTTAAGGAAATAGACAAGCTTATGGATAAAGTAAACACTTCAAATGGACTTAAATTAAACATTACATGGGTACCTAAAAAAGGTCAAAGTGAAGATGATATTGATATAAAAGAGTTAAGTACACTTTTAAGTACAAGTAAATTTTTAACTGAGGAAGAAAGAGAAAAAGTATCAAAGCACTTTAAGTTAAAGCTAAAACAACAAAAAAGAAGAATGGAAGATGAAAATAAAATATCTAGTTATCAATATATAATAAAAGAAGTCCTTGATTTTAGAAGATGGTTTGAATTTAAATTAATGTATACCACACCAAGGCAAAATAAAAAAGAATTAACAGATAATGAATTTTATAGGTTATCAGGTGGAGAAAAAGCCCTAGCTATGTATATACCACTATTTGCAGCAGTAAATGCAAGATATGATGGAGCTGATAAAAAAGATTGTCCAAGAATGATATCACTAGATGAAGCATTTGCAGGAGTAGATGAAGAAAATATTAGTCATATGTTTAACCTTATGGAAGGATTAGATTTAGATTATGTATTAAATTCTCAGGTACTATGGGGCACTTATGAAGGAGTAAAAAATCTAGCAATATATGAACTTATTAGAGAGGGTAGTGATATGGTAATTCCTATAAAATATACTTGGAATGGACATTCAAAAATAGTAGATTTAGGTGAGTAAATGGAAAAGGCACTTGAAATTATAAACTCAAATAAAATATATATAGAAATATTTAAAAACGTAATGAAAAAATATAAACAGTATTCAAAAATAACAGGATACTTTAATATTACTCCTAAAAATAATGAAGAAATGGATATACTAGCTAGCTTCGATACAAATGTATATAACAATAAAAAAGCTAAGATAAAAAGTAAGGATGTAGAAAAATTATTTACTAAGAAACTTAAAAATTTTGATTTTTTACAATTACTTTCAGTTGTAACAAAGGAAGAACTTATTACCAATAAACAAGTAAGAGAAATTTTAGTTAACAATGAAGTAGAGTTTTTTAGTACCTTAATTAAATTTTGTGAAAATGGAATAGGTAAAGAATGGATTATATCGGCTTTACAAAAAAAGTTATATGGATATCCAAGTATTAAAAAGTTATATAAAAAAGCTTTAGATGAAAGTAATATAAATTATTTAAAGGAAGACTTAATTAAATGTATAAATGCAATAAATAATTTACCGTATTTAGAAAATAAATATGAAAGTTTGGCTATATTTTCAGCAAGACATACTAAAGACCCACACTTTTTTGATAAAGATAGCATCTATGGAAAACTTTTAATAAATGCATTAGTATACAAGGATAGTCAAGGTGTTAATAAAAATGAAATAAATAACATAGATAAATTAAATAAACTATATTATAGATTTGGATTGTTAAAGGATGAAATCTCAAATTCAACTTGTATATATAAACTAACTGGGGAATTAGAAGGAAATAGGATAGACTTTTTAAATATGATTAATGAACCATTTAATATCTCATTATCAAATATTCAAAAATTAGACCATATAACTTGTAAGAATAATAGGGTATTTATATTTGAGAATCCAGCTGTATTTCAAAGTATTATACAGGATACTGATATAGATGAAAGTATAATATGTACAAGTGGACAATTGAATTTATCTTCATATATGTTATTAAATAAGATTAAAAACTTAGATAAAATATATTATGCTGGGGACTTTGATCCAGAAGGGTTACAAATTGCTGATAAGTTAAAAGATTTATATAAAGATAAAGTTGAGTTTATGCTGTATGATGAAAAATATTATGAAAAAATTATTTCGGATAAAGAGCTTGATTTAAAAAGAATAGGTAAGCTAAAAAGTATTAAAGATAAGGATTTAAAGGATATATCTAATTATTTGATAAAATACAAGAAAGCTGCATATCAAGAGTTGTTGATAGATGAGTATAAGCAATATATAAGACAGCAAGTTAAGGGTTAGAATAAAAAGATAAGTTTAATTAAATATAAAATATAAAAGGTTAGAGATATCTAGCCTTTTATATTTATCTAAAAGATAAATTGGGTTACATTAATTTATTATAAATATAACTAAAAAAGGTAATAAGCCTCATTATAATGAAACTATAAATATAACAAAAAAGGAGGTAAATAATGAAAAATGTAGCATTAAGAAGCTGTCAAAGTTATGAATATAACCAAGTAAATCAACAGTTTGAAAAACTAATACAAGATATAGGCGGACTACATAAATATATAAACAAAAATAGTACAGTATTTATAAAATTAAACTTAGTAATAAAAAAACATCCTGATGAAATGGCAACTACACATCCAATGGTATTAAAAGTGGTAGCTAAACATTTACTAAATCATGGATGTAAAGTAATTGTAGGAGATAGTCCAGGAGGTCCATATACAAAATCAGCACTAAAATCAATTTACAAAACTTGTGGTATAGAAAGCGTATGTGAAGAACTTAATATTGAATTAAACTATGACATATCAGAAGTAAAAGTAAATAATCCAAATGGAAAACTATTAAAATACCTTACAGTAATAGAGCCTATAACAAAAGTTGATCATGTAATAAATTTATGCAAACTAAAAACCCATGCAATGGCAACCTTCACAGGAGGAGTGAAAAACTTATTTGGAGTAATACCAGGAGTACAAAAAGCACAGTATCATTTTAAGATGCCAGAAGTAGTAGATTTTACAGATGCTTTAGTAGATATATGTTCTTATGTAAATCCAAGCCTTACCATAATGGATGGAATAATTGGTATGGAAGGAGAAGGACCAACTGCTGGAAATCCTAGAAAAGTAGGAGTACTTTTAGCTTCACCAAGTCCTTATGCTATAGATGTAGTTTCTTGTAAAGTTATAAATTTAAATCCAAATAAAGTTCCAACAGTACAAAGATGTATAGAAAGAAATCTTATAAAAGAGGATTTTTCTGATATATGTATACTAGGCGATAATATAGAAGATATGATAATTAAGGATTTTAAAATACCTAAAAACAAGAGTATAAGTTTTTTAAGAGGTATGATACCTAAAAATTTAGAGGTTTATATAAATAAAAAATTAGCAGGTAAGCCAGTTATAAATTATAAAAAATGTGTAAAATGTGGAAAGTGTAGTAAAGTATGCCCTCCAGGGGTTATATCTATGGAGTGTGGGTTTCCAAGTATAAATTTAGATAATTGTATAAGGTGTTTTTGTTGTCATGAACTGTGTCCTAAAAAGGCTGTAGATATAAAAAGATTTTTTGTATTTAAATTTATAAAATAATCTTTTTATATTATAAAAACTTTAATAATAGATTTAATATTTATAAAAAATTCGCTTCGCTTGAGCGACGTGTCGGCGAAACACTTCATTTCGCCAACGATATATCCTTGCTTACGCTACGGATACATCCGTTGCTCAAAAATATCATTTTTTACTTTTATAAAGTTATTGATATTGCTCATATTCATAGGTTATCCATAATTTTTTTTATTATATAATTTCCTTATACGTAAAAAATACCCTGTCAAAAAACTCGACAGGGTATTTTACTAACTTAAATTATAAAAATTAAAAAACTATTTTTAACGAAGCTTTTCTCTAAATTTAAGATCAAATAACCAAGGATGAACTCCGATACGAGATGCAATCTGTGCCTCACTTTCACCAGGATAAAGTTTATGAATATTATCATCAATCAAAAGTTCAGCCGCAAAAATATAAGCCTGACGCTCATATTTATTCTTAATATAAGAACCACTCAAACCACGACATGCAAAAGCATTAATACCCTTATGAAGAAAATAATGAGCAAGTTCATGAGCAGCAGTCATCATTTTCTCCTCATAGCATAAGTTACTATTTATATAGATTATTGGATAATTATCCTTTACTTGAAAAAATCCATTAATACTATTATGTAGCGGATAAATAACTAAAGTAATATCTAAAATATCAATTATTTCAAAAGGATTGTTAGTATTATATTTTGATATTACTTCTTTAACTTTATTCCTTATAAACATAAAAAATATATCCCCCTAAGTTTGCTAAACTATATATTATTGTCCCTTTTTTGTTTTTGTTTAACTAATGATAAGCCAACCTCCATAGCTGTAAGTAAGCTTTCAATGGCTTCTTTACACATTGGTTCACCATCAAACAAAATAGTTTCATCAGTAGATAAATCACATTTAATCTTTTCTAATGAATTTTTTATATCAATTTTATCTTCTTTAGTTAAAGTAAATTTATCATTTGTATGACCATGTAAATAATCAGTAGATACATTAAATAATTTAGCTAATTGACTTATAGTTTCTCTTTTTGGCTCTCTTAAATTATTTTCATATCTAGATATAGTTATTTTGGTTGTATTTAATTTTTCTGCAACTTGCTCAAGAGTGTATCCCTTTTCTTTTCTTAAATCTTTTAATCTCTCACCTAAAGTTTTCATATATTCACCGCCTTTATTATATTTAAAATTTAATATTATTTATACATTTTAGATTAATTTAAATTTTTAAATTAATTCTATATCATCTAACCTTTGTTGTAGTAATATTAGTAAATTTAATACCTAGATACTTTAAATTTAAATTAAATTGAAAAAGTATCATAAATATTAATATCAAATGTTAGTTTTCTTATATAAAACTAACATATCATAACTTAATTATAGCTTAAAATTAGGATAAATAGTATATAAAATGTATTAAAATGGTTATTTTTTATTTATTAAATAACCAAAATTTATAAAAAATAACCGAAAGTTATAAAAAGTTCTTGCATTGTAACCAAAAAATGGATATACTTAAATCAAGATAAGTAACCAAAAGTTTAATAAAAGGGGGAGAAGTAGTATGAATAATTTAAAATTTACAAGAAAAAGTAGAAGACTAACTCAAAAAGAATTAGCACATTTACTTCATATGTCAACATCAACGTATATAAAAAAAGAAAAGAACTTAGATTACTTTAGGGTATATGAAGCAATAGAAGTTGCTAACATACTACAAAGTGATGTAAATTACTTATTTAAGCGATAAGTTGTAAATTTAAGTAACCAAAAGTAATAAACAAGATTAAAAAATAACCATATAGGGGGATAAAATGGAAAGTTTAAAGTTATTTAGAAATGATTTTTTTGGTGATATTTTAGTAATAGTTAAAAATAACAAAGAATACTTTGACGCAAATAGTGTAGCTAATGTATTAGGATACTCAAATCCTAGGGATGCAATAATCAGACACTGTAAAGAAGAAGGAATAATAATACATGAAGTAGGAGTTACCTCTAAAACTAGAAACGGAGTAAGTTTAAAAACTCAAATGTATAAAAAGAAATTCATTGATGAAGGAAATTTATACAGGCTAATAATGAAATCAAAGCTAAAAAGTGCATGTAAGTTTGAAAGATGGGTATGTGATGAAGTTATTCCTTCAATTAGAAAGCATGGTGCATATATAGACAAAAACCTTATAGATGAGATGTTAGAAAATCCAGATTTAATAATATCTTTAGCACAAAGATTAAAGAATGAAAGATTAAAAGTAAAAGCTTTAAATAAAGTAATAATTGAAAATGAGGAATATATAAATTTAGGTAAAACAATAGAAGATACAGAGGGAGCTATAACAATAGGTCAATATGCAAAAATAATAAGCAATAAAACTAACATGGGAAGAAATAGATTATATAAATGGTTTAGGGATAATGGATATTTTATAAGTAAGGGTGATGATAAAAATACGCCTAAGCAAATTTATATTGAAAGTGGATTATTTAAAATACATGAAAAAGTAATTCAAACTGAAAATGGAGAAATTCTTTCTATAAAACCTCTGATTACAGGCAAAGGTCAAAAATATTTTATAAATAAAATACTTGAAAGTAAATATTTAAATTAATATTTTGTACTAGTTAATTTTATTTAAATACGCTCGATGATAATGTATAAGCTTCCCTCCAAACTAAAAAATTATCGCCAACGATATATCCTTGTTTTCACTTTGAGCAACGTGTTGGCGAAGTATTTTGGATATATCCGTTGCTTAAAATTCGCTTTGCTCATAGCGCCAACGATAAATCCGTTGCTTAAATGTTGGTTTAGTTTATACATTATCATCTTCGCTAGATTAAATTTATTAAAAATATATGATGTTATATAAAATAGGGGGATTATATGAGAAAATATTTAGAAGCAAATATAGAACATAACACATTAAATATGCCAAAGGAAACTTGGTTAAAACTAAGAAAAAAGGGAATTGGTGGTAGCGATGCAAGCAGTATATTAAATTTAAATCCATATAGAAGTAGTGTAAATGTATATATGGATAAAATAGATGAAAATATAGAAATAAAGAGTAATATGAAAATGATTTTAGGTGAAAAGCTAGAAGAATTTGTAGCTAAAGAATTTTGTAACCAAACTGGTAAAAAGGTAAGAAATTTAAATGGAATACTTAGGAATCACAAATATCCTTATGCCATAGCAAATTTAGATAAAGTAGTAGTTTCAGAAAATGCATTTTTAGAATGTGTTGTAACTAATAGCTACTTAAAAAAAGAGTGGAGCGAAGAAGTTCCAATACATTATCAAATACAGTGTTATCACTATATGGCTGTAACAGGAGCAAGTCATTGTTATGTATGTGCATTAATTGGGAATGAAGAAATAAAAATATACAAACTAGATAGAGATCAAGAACTTATTGATTACATTATGGAAAAGGAAGAAGAGTTTTGGAAAAAATATATATTAGGAGATGATATACCACTTCCTGATGGAAGCGAGGATTATTCTAAATTTCTTAAAAATAGATATAAAAATATAGATGAAAAGCCATTAAATTTATTTATAGAAAGTAATAAACTTTCAAAACTAGATACCTTAAATGATATGCTAAAGGAAATAAAATTAGAAAAAAGTAAAATAGAACAAGAAATACAACAGGAAATGAAAGATCATGAAGTAGCTTTCATTGGGGATAGAAAAATAACTTGGAAGTGGCAAAGTAGAACTACTTTAGATTCTAAAAGACTAAAAAAAGACTATCCAGATATAGTTAAAGACTATATGAAAACTACAGAAACTAGGGTATTTAAAGTGAATTAAAATATTTAGATTGATATTATTTAAGTTAAATTAAGGGGGACATTATGGCTATATTTAGAAAACTGCACACTGCCTTTTGGCAAGATGCAAAGGTTATAGAAGAATTAACACCAGAAGATAAATTTTTCTTCATATATTTATTAACTAATCCAGCAACAACTCAAATTGGAATATATCAAATAACTAAAAAGCAAATGAGTTTTGAACTTGGATATTCAATAGAAAGTATAAACTCTTTGATGGATAGATTTGAAAATCACCACAAACTTATAAAGTACAATCCATATACACGTGAGATTGCTCTAAAAAACTGGGGAAAATACAACTTAGATAGAAGTGGTAAGCCAATGCTTGATTGTGTGAAAAAAGAATTAGAGGAAGTCTCAGATATATCACTTATAGAATATGTTAGTAAAGGTATTAAAAAAGAAGAGATAAAAGATATATTTAAAAGCTATCTAAATAAGGATAATGCTGATGATATAGAGGATTTATGTAAAAGTAAAAAATTAAATGACGATACGTATAACGAGTCGTATCACGATACGTTTAAAGATTTAGGACAAGAAGAAGAAAAAGATAAAGAAGAATATAAAGAAAAAGATATAGATAAAGAAAAAGACTTAAAATCATTTAATGTAGGTAAGTATGCAAAATTATATGAACAAAACATTGGACTTATAAATGGAGTAGCTTATGAGTGGATAATCAATATAAGTGAAGAAATAGATTTAAAGCTTTTTAAAAAAGCCATAGAAATAGCAACAGACAAAGGAAAATGCAACAAAGGCTACATTGGTGGAATTATAAGACAATGGCTAAATAACAATATAAAAACTTATGATGATTTAAAAGCATATGAATTAAACCAAGGGGGACAATTAAATGATAGAAAATCTAAATATGCCAGAGAATATGAAAATGAGGATGAGTCAGTTTATCAAAAGCCTACCGAAGAACAACTTAGAAGGGTCAGAGAGCTACTTGAAAGCAACTAAAAATACAGGGCTAGATGATAAGGATATATTAGAATCAGAGGAAAATGAAATAGTAGAATATAAATGTTTAAAGTGTAGAGATTTAAGATTTATATTAAAAGACAATGAAGCAATTCCATGTACTTGTAAGGCACTTCGTGAAGCTGAGGAAATATTATTAAACAGTGGTATAAGCGAAGAATTTAGAAAAAAGAATTTCGATAACTTTAATTATGCATACAATATGGAGGTATGTGAAGCATTTAGTAAAGCCAAGGAATATGTGAAAAACTTTGATAAGTCTTGTAAAAATAAGTCTATAATATTTGTTGGACAAGTTGGAAGTGGTAAAACACATTTGTCTATGGCAATAGCCAACTCTCTTATGGAAAAGGGAGTTGGAGTATTGTATATGCCTTATAGAGATAATATTATAAGTCTTAAGCAAAATATGATGGATGAAGAGTATTACAGGAAGGTTATGAATAAGTTTAAGAGGGCTAAGGTGCTTTTGATTGATGATTTGTTTAAGGGCAGTATTAGTGGTAGTGATGTTAATATTATGTTTGAGATTATTAATTACAGGTATTTAAATGGATTGCCAGTTATTGTTAGTTGTGAGAAGAGTATAGATGAGATTATGAATATTGATGAGGCTATTGGTAGCAGGCTTTATGAGATGAGTTGTGGGTATGTGGCAAGTTTTAGTGGAAGAAGGTTAAATTACAGGATGTATGGGAAAAGCTAGTCAGTTTGACTAGCTTTTTTAGTTGTCGGGAAAACCGACAGTGTATATTTATATATAGTAATCGAACTTATAAAAGTGTGTAAATGTAATATATAACCATTTTACAATTTCTAATATAAATGTTGATTTGATACACCGTACATACATTTATTATTAAGTTCGATTACTATAAATTAGATTTATAAATTTATTATTTTACGAGTAATTAATGATATAATGTGCTTATGTGTATAGTAAAATAAATATAAAAAATATAAAGATAGACATATATAAGGTCGTATAATAAAGAATAATTAAGATTTATAGAAGAGGATATTAAATGGAATTTCGTAAATTAACATCAAATGAATTACTAAAACTTACGGATAAGCTACTAATAGAAATAGAGAGAAGAAAGAAAATAACTAAAGAAGAATTTATAAAAAAAGGTTATATAAAAAAAGAAGAAAGACTAACATATGAAAATATAGATACAACAGACTTAGAAGAAGATTTGTTATTAGTATTGTATAACTATCATACGAATGTGAATTATAAATTAAAATACACCAACAAAGAAAAGGTAGAAAAAGTATGCTTAGCAGCAATGTGTCAATTTATAAAAGGAGAACATCATATAAGAGCATACACAAAGGACTATGAAAATTTAACAAAAGCTAAAGTTGATGGAAGAATGTATAATATATTAGAAAATGCATTTAAAAAAGAAAATATACTACCTAAAAACTGGGATAAAATGAAGGGATTTAGGTATAAAGATACTTTAATAAATGAAACAGGAATACCAAAACATTTGGCAAATGAATTAATAGAATTATTTAAGCTATATTGGAAAAATCTAAAACACTTTGAATTTGAATATGTATTTGAGAATATAGATGTAATTTTAAGAAGAAGTTATATTTGGGATACAAAAGAATTAGAAAAGATAAAAGAATGCCACAAGATATTAAGTGAATATCCACAGAAAGTAAATAAAGTAATAAAACAATTATGTGATGTATGTACTCTTTTAGAAGAAGGAAACTACTACGAAGAAGATTTATCTAAAGATAGTGTAGTAAATGCAATAAATAAAGTATTGAAGTTTGATATATTTAGAATACTACCAAGAAAAGATAGCTTAAAATCATTATACATACAGATATTATCAAAAGTAAGTGTTCAAAAATTTAGAAATATATTAAATAATGCTCCAATGGGAACTAGAATAATAACACCTAATAAAAAAGAAATCTCACCAAGACAATACAAAGATATACAACTAGGTATTCATAATATAAATTATCCAAACTATAGAATATACACTGTACTACCTCATACATCTTTAAGTATAAATAAACTCTTAGATTTTAATAAAGATAAATTTACAAAAATAAATGAAACACATATTGGATATAGATCTAATAAAAGATTTAATGTAAAACTAGGGAAATCTAAAATAGAAGAAAGCTATCCATTATATAACAACTATATATTAAAGGGATACTATTGGTATGGAAAAATATCAAATGGAATTCCTATTATAATAAATAATACTGTATATGAGCCAGATAAGTTTGTAGACTATACACCAGTATTTAAATATGATTACAATGATATTAGTGATACTTATTCATATAATTTGCTTTTAAATAATTTTAAAATATACTTAAAACCATATGCTAATGAAAAAATAATTATAAAATGTAATTATAGTGAAGAAATAAAAAATATTTTAATTGATAAAGATGGATATATAGAAAATAAAAAAATAGTATTTAATATAAATAAACAAATAGAACAAAAACCAATAAGTATAAAAATATATCATTATAGTAATGGACATGAGGATATTTTATATGAAGAAGATATTAAAAATATAGATGATATAAATTTATACATTAAAAATCTTAAAAAGAACAACTATAGTAAAACAAACTTTGAATATGAGATAAAAGAGAAGAGCTGGAAGTTTAGTAAAAATACAATATTCCACCTTGAAGAACATATAAACATTAGGAATAGAGTGATAACTAATATAAAAGATGCAGGTAAAAAAGTTGAAGTTTTATCAAACTACGATAATAAATATAATCAGTTCTTATTAGAAGATATTACACAAAAAGAAGGTAATAAAATATATCTATGCCATAATAAACTAAGAGATAAAGTTAAAGTTGATAAAGATTCTTCTGCGAAAATAAAATTAACCTTTATAAATAACTATGAAAGAATATTTGATGCTGAAATAGTAACTTTATCATCAATTGATATAAAATTAGACAGTGATATATATGTTGAAGGCGATTTTGTAAAAATAGAGGCAAGGTATAAGGATGAAATTTCTAGTAATGAATCTAAAATAGAGACTATAAAGATAAAGGACAAGATAGTTTCAAGATTTATACCTATAAGTATATATATTAAAGAGTTAGATAGTTATTATACTCAATATATAAAGCCTAATATATTGGGATATATAATAAGAGATAAATATAGTTTTGATACCTTAGATATAGACAGTATTCATTATGACAATATAGATAGATATGAGATAGAAATACAATCTGATATAGATAAAAAGATAGAGGTATTAGTTAATTCTAAAAAAATAGATATTAACTCGAATATAATAGATTTATCTAGTTATAAAGAGTATTTTAAATTAGATAAAAATAATATAACTATAAGTCAGTTAGGCAAGAAAGTAGAATTTACTGTTTTAAGAGATGTAAAGAATAATATATTTGATAGATTAAATAAAGATTTAAAGTGGTATGAGATAGATGAAATTTATACAAAAGAAGATTTAAAAGAGGATTTAAACTTTTTAGCTAGAGCATTAAAGAATTTATAATAAAGTGAGGACATAATATTGAAAAAATACATAGGTAAAGTAGAATTAGTTAGTGAGGATATGAATTTATTAGTTGATATTTTGAATGAAAAAATGTTGATATATTTAACTAATCAACCTTTATATAAAGAGAAGTTTGGAGAAAATATAAAAAGACAAAATTTATTAACTTTTTTGAAAAATGATTTATATAATATATCTAAATATGCATTAAATAATTTCTATAAAGAGCTACATTATAAAATGGCTCATATAAGAAGAGAATTAGAAAAATCAAATAAAGAGTATGAAACTATATTAAAATTAAAGAAATTAAGAGAATTAAGAGAATTATTTGCTAATGTAGAATTAGATGAAAATGAGCTAAAGGCAATACCAATATTTTTAAAGTGTATGGAAATAGAGCATAACAAAAATATCGCATTTATTATAGAAAATGAAATATATATAAGAAAAAGAATTAAAAAAGAAATAAATTTATTAAATATAAATCAGGATAATTGTTTTGTGGATGAATTTGATCCGGAGATAGAAGAAGAACTTAACAGCTTTTGTAAACAAGTTGGAGTAAATGATGAAGAATATAAGCTTGAAAGTAATATGAAAGAGTTAGAAAATAAATATGTTATTAATGATGAATCCATATTATCTATAGATGATATAGATAAAAAGATACAGTTAGATGTATTTTCAGGAGATTCAGAGGTAGGATACTATAAAGAACTATCAGAGGAAGATTTTTTTAAAATTATAAAAGACTTAGGAGAACATAACTCTAAGATAAAAGAAAAGTTTAAAAATTTATTGAAATTATCTAATGAATGGGGAGCTCATACAGAAGATAAATTATATGAAATGTGGATGGTATGGACTGATGAAGAAGTAAGTGTTATTGATAAAGTGTTAAAAAAGAGTTTGTATGGTGAAGTTATTAAAAAAAGTGATCTAGATGAATTAGAAGATATGTCTGAAAATATAATGTATAGACATTTACTTTCAAGAATTGTACTACATCTTATTTATAGAAGAATGTCTAGTCAATATCTTGAAGAGGTTTTAGGATAAAACCTGTAGTAAAAATACATAACAATATATTTAATACAAAATAATAAATAAGTTAATAATGAATAATTATTAGCTTATTTATATAAAATATAAAAAAGGTAATTAATTTACCTTTTAAAATAAAAATAAAAATCTTTAAGAAAAACTGTTGACTTTTAAAATAAAACATATTACTATATAAACATAACAAATATTTTTTTAAAATAAAATGAAAAGGTAAAGTGATTACCTTTTAAAATAAAGGAGAATACAAAATGAACTCAGTGATTTATAAATTGCTTGAACCAACTAGAGGTGAAGCACCAATAAATGAAGGACTAGAATTAGTATCTGTAGTTGGAGTTATATCAGCATCAGAACAAAATGTAGAAACAGGTATAAAACTACCAAGCACTATAAAAATAGAAGACTTAATTACAAACAAAGAAAATACAAAAGAAAGATTAATAGAATTAATAGAAAAATCTGAAATAGATAATAACTTATTAAAAGAATGTATGAAAAATACAATAAGTCAAAGTAAAATATCTGATAAGAATTTACAAAATATAATAGCTAATATACAACATATAGACTTAAAAAATACATCAAAAGAATTTATAAATGTAATCCTAGATTCAGAGTCATCAGTAAGTAAATTAGGTGAAGATGGTAAAGAGCCAGAAAGTATAAAAAAGATAACGACAAATATACTAGAAATAGAAAGAGGCACTGTATATGATGGTGTATGTGGAAATGGAGACTTTTTAATAGAAGCAAGTAACCTACAAAGAAAAGATGATATAAAACTATATGGTCAAGAAGAAAACTTAAAAAGATGGATGATGGCACAGATAAATTTAAGAATGAATGGTATAACAAACTTTAATATAGAATACGGAGATACATTAAAAGATCCAAAGTTTAGAGATGGATTAAAACTAGATAAATTTGATTATGTAACTATGGATATACCATTTAGTATGAGACCAGTAACTTATGAAGAAATACAGGAAGACTTATATGGAAGATATAAGTATGGGGTACCATCAAAAAATAATTTACACTATGCATTTATACAACATGCAATAGCATCATTAAAGGATAACGGAAAAGCAGCAATAGTAGTTCCAATGGGGGTATTATTTAGAGAAGCTGCTGAAGGTAAAATAAGAAGAAACTTAGTAAACGACGATATAATAGAAGGTATAATAAGTCTACCACCAGTGTATACAACTACATCAATACCAGTTGCAATAATGGTATTAAATAAAGATAAAAATGAAAGTATGAAAGAAAAAATATTCTTTATAAAAGGAGAAGACTTAAGAACAAGAGATAGAAGAACTACAGTTTTATCAGAGGAGCAAATTAATAAAATAATAAATTTATATACATCTAAGATAGAAGAAGAAGACTTCAGTAGATTAGTAGATACAAAAGAAATAGCAGAAAATAACTATAACTTAATTGTAGGAAAATACATCATAGATTATACTGTAGTAACTGAAGAAGGTGTAATAAATTTAGATATAAACAAATTTGAAAGTCAAAATGAAACAATAAACTTTAAAGACATAGCTAAATTTGAAAGAGGTATGAACTTACCAAAAGCATCTGAAGAAAGTACAAAAACACATAAAGCAATAACATTATCAGATGTGCAAGATGGAGAACTAATATTAGACAACTTAACTGATATAGAGCTTAATGATATAAAACGTATTGAAAAATACACTGTAAAAAAAGGTGATATATTACTATCATGCAGAGGTAATGCTATAAAAATAGCTGTAGTTGAAGATATACCAGATAATATAATAGTATCAAATAACTTTATAAAAATAACTCCAAACTACAATATAAATCCATACTTTATAAAAGAGTACCTTGAAAGTCCAGTTGGGCAATATTACTTAAACTTAAAACAAACAGGAACAACAATTAAAGTATTAAGTGCTACTGACTTATATGATATGAAAGTACCAATGTTAAGTATAGAAGAGCAAAATAAGGTAGCTCAAAAGTCAATAGATTCTAAAAAAGAATACAATGAAGGATTAAAAAAATTACAAGAAAAGCTAAAAAATGATACACTTAGTATATATGATATGTTAGGATTATCAAAAGTTATAAAATAGAAATTTTAAGTCTATGTATTTAGTAAATTAACTAAATACATAGACTATATATAATGATATAATGTATGTAGAAAAATGTAGAAAAATGTGGAAAGGAAGATTAAGTTGGAAATTAACGTACTAGAGTCTTGGTTATACCAAGCTGCAAATATATTAAGAGGGCCAGTAGACCAATCAGATTTTAAAGCATATATATTCCCATTACTATTCTTTAAAAGAATATCGGATGTATATGATGAAGAATATAAAAATGCAATAGAAGAATTTGGAGAAGACTATGATTACCTTCATAGATTTATAATACCTAAAGGATGTCATTGGAATGATGTAAGAGAAACATCTGAAAATATAGGAGCTAAAATACATGAATGTATAAGAGCAATAGAAAAAGAAAATCCAGAGAAACTATCAGGAATATTTGGAGATACACAATGGTCAAATAAAGATAAACTATCAGATGCTATACTTAAAGATTTAGTAGAGCATTTTTCACAACATAACTTAAGTAACAGTGAAGTAAAGTCTAATACTATGGGGCTTGCATATGAATACTTAATCAAAAAGTTTGCAGATGATTCAAATAAATCTGCTGGGGAATTCTATACACCACGTGAAGTAGTAAAACTTATGACTATGATATTAGATCCTAAAGAAGGTGATAGTATATACGACCCAACTTGTGGAACAGGAGGTATGTTACTAGAAGCATACGAATACGTTACAAAACAAGGAAAAAGAGGAGAAACTCTTAAACTTTACGGACAAGAAAAGAACCTTACAACATCAGGTATAGCTAGAATAAATATGTTCCTACATGATATAGAAGACTTCCATATACTTAGAGGAGACACATTAAGAGATCCAGCTTTCCATGAAGATGATAAGTTACAAACATTTGACTGTGTTATAGCAAATCCACCATTTTCACTTAAAAACTGGGGAAGAGAAGAATGGACAAATGACCCTTACGGAAGAAACTCACTTGGAGTACCACCTGCATCATATGGAGATTATGCATGGGTAGAACACATGCTAAAATCATTAAAAGATGATGGGAAAATGACTGTAGTATTACCACAGGGAGTATTATTTAGAGGTCAAGCAGAAGGAAAAATAAGAAAGAAAATAATAGATAATGATTATATAGAAACTGTAATAGGACTTGGAGAAGGACTATTCTATGGAACAGGAATATCAACATCTATATTAGTATTTAATAAGAAAAAAGATGAAACTAAGAAAAATAAAATACAAGTAATAGATGCATCTGAAATATACAAAAAAGATAGAAGTCAAAACTATTTAGAATCATCACACGTAGAAGAAATATATAACCTATACAAAAACTATGAAGATGTAGAAGGAAAATGTAGAGTAGTTGATATAAGTGAAATAAAAGAAGAAAATGAATACAATTTAAATATAGCTTTATATGTAGATAAAGTAGAAGAAGATGACGGAATAACTTTAGAACAAGCATATAACGACATGATAAAAGCTTATGAAGAAGCAACTAAAGCAGAAGAAGAGCTAAAGTTAATATTAAAAGAAATGGGTGTAATGTAATGGCTAGAATTGGTTTAGAAAAAATAGAAAAGTATCTATTTGACTCAGCTAACTTTTTAAGAGGTCATATAGATGCTGGTGATTATAAACAATTTATATTCCCATTATTATTCTTTAAAAGAGTATGTGATGTATATGATGAGGAATATGCAAAAAATGAAGCAGAGTTTGGTGTTGACTTTGAAGATTTACACATGTTCAATGTTCCAAAAGAGCATCATTGGAATGTTGTAAGAGAAAAAAGTGAAGATGTAGGTCAAGCACTACAAACAGCTATGAGAGAAATAGAAAAAGCAAATCCTGGTAAATTAGAAGGAATATTTGGAGATGCACAATGGACTAATAAAGAAAGATTGCCAGATAGATTACTTAAAGATTTATTAGAACATTTCTCTATGTACACTTTATCAATAGAAAATGTACCAGATGATGAATTAGGTAATGCATATGAATATTTAATAAAGGAATTTGCAGATGATAGTGGACATACTGCACAGGAGTTTTATTCAAATAGAACCTTAGTAAAACTTATGGCAGAAATGTTAGATGCAAAACCAGGAGATAGTATATATGACCCTACATGTGGAACTGGTGGTATGCTACTTATAACAGCCACTCATTTAAAGGAAAAAGGTGAAGAATATAGATCATTAAAACTGTACGGACAAGAAGTAAACTTAATAACTTCATCTATAGCAAGAATGAATATGTTTTTACATGGTATAGAAGACTTTAACGTATATAGAGGAGATGTGTTAGCAGATCCAGGATTTATGGGAAATGACGAATTAAAAACATTTGATATAGTACTTGCAAATCCACCTTACTCTATAAAAAGATGGGATAGAGATAAATTTATGAATGATCCTTATGGTAGAAATATGTATGGAGTACCACCACAAGGATGTGCTGACTATGCCTTTATACAACATATTATAAAAAGTATGAATGCTGAACATGGAAAATGTGCAATATTACTTCCTCATGGAGTGTTATTTAGAGATTCAGAACAAGATATAAGAAAAAAGATGATTGAAGATGATATTGTAGAATGTGTGTTAGGACTTGGTCCAAACTTATTCTATAATTCTCCTATGGAAGCCTGTGTTCTTATATGTAATATGAATAAACCTAAAGAAAGAAAAAATAAGATATTATTCATAAATGCAGTAAATGAAGTTAGAAAAGAAAAAACTATGAGTTATATGGATAAACATCATAGAGATAAAATAGAAGATGCTTATATTAGATTTGAAGATATAGAAAACTTCTGTAAAGTAGAAGCGATAAATACTATATTAGATAAAAATAAAGGAAACTTAAATGTGCAGCTTTATGCAAGACCTAAAGAAGAAAATCAAGATGAAATAAGTTTAGAAGAAGCTATAAACAATTGGGAAATCTCCTCAAAAGAATTACAGGACAGCTTTAAGAAAATGATTAAGTCATTAGAGGAGGTAAAAATACATGGATAATTTAAATGAAGTAAGATTAGGTGATTTGGCATATGAAGTATCTGAAAGAGTTGCAAATCCATCAGAATCAGGATATGAAAGATTTGTAGGATTAGAACATTTAGATAGTGGTAGTTTATACGTAAATAGGTGGGGAAGTACTAGTGATGTAAAATCGTCTATGAAGTTATTTAAAAAAGGAGATATATTATTTGCAAGAAGAAATACTTACTTAAAGAGAGCTTCAGTAGCAGATTTTGATGGTGTCTGTTCAGGAGATATTATAGTTTTAAGGGAGTATGATACTACCATAAAAGGAATAACTTTATTAATAATGAACTTGGAAAAGTTTTGGGATTTTACAATATCAAATTCAGCAGGGACTATGTCAAAGAGAGCTAAATGGAGAGATATATCCGAGTTTAAAGTAGTTTTGAAAAGTAAAGAATATCAAGAAGATATAGTGAAGACAATGATAACTAACGAAGAATACTTACAAAAAAAGAAATTATTATTAGAAAAAAGTAACACATATAAAGATAAATTTATAAAGGAAATATTTATACAAGAAAATAAGTTAAGTACAACTAAAACAAGAAAAATATGTGAAATAGCTCAGGTTACTATGGGACAATCTCCTCCATCATCGTCGTATAATGAAATTGGAGAAGGAATTCCGTTCTATCAAGGCAAAGCTGAATTTGGAAAAAAGTATCCTCAAACTAAGAAGTGGTGTACATCTCCAAAAAAAATTGGATTAAAGCTAGATATATTAATGTCAGTCAGAGCCCCTGTTGGAGAGTTAAATATTGCTAAAGAAGATTGTTGTATAGGTAGAGGTCTATGTGCATTGAGAGGAAAAGATAGTATAGAAACAGAATATTTATATTACTTGATGCAAGGGAATAGACATAGACTAGCATCTATAGGACAAGGAAGTACATTTACGGCAATTAGTAGTAATGACATATTAAATTTAAATGTTAAAGTACACGACGAAGATGAAAGAATAATTATACTGAATACATTAAGAAAATTAGATAAATTTATAGATGATATAGAAGTAAATATAAACTATTTAGTAAATGTTAAGAAAGTACTACTTAATAGATTTATAAAATCAAATTAAGGGGGATTTAGATGAATAATAGGCAATTTACAGAAGATAAATCTGTAAGAAATTATATTAGAGATTTACTAGTTCAAAATAAATGGACCTTTGTACCTTCAAATCAACTGATAAGAAAAAATAGTGACCCAATAGTTGAAAATAAACTAAAAGAAGCTTTAATAAAAATTAATCCAGAAATAAACCAAGTTCCATCAAGAGCTGATGAAGTAATACGTAGACTAAGAGAAATAATAGTAAATGCAAAACATAGAGGTATAGTTAGAGCAAATGAAGAGTTTTTCGAATGGCTAAGAGGAGAAAAAACTATGCCATTTGGAGAAAATGATGAACATGTTCCAGTAAAACTAATAGACTTTGATAATATATCTGCCAATGAGTTTATAGTAACTATAGAATATATAATGAACTCAAAAGACAGTGATAAGGGAACTAGAGAAGATATAGTTCTCCTTATAAATGGTCTTCCAGTATCAATAGGAGAATGTAAAAGTCCAGTAAATTCATCAGTATCTTGGATAACAGGAGCAAAGCAAATACTAGATGAGTATGAAACAAGGGCACCGGAGCTTTTTGTTTCAAATGTATTTAATTTTGCAACAGAAGGAAAAGAGTTTAAATATGGAACTATAAAATGTCCACTAGATAAATGGGCATCATGGAGAGATTTTGAAGGAAAATATAAAAGTTTAGATAATATACAGTATCCTATACATGAAATGTTTAACCATGAGGTATTTTTAGACTTATTAAAAAACTTCATAATATTTACTAGTGATAATGATAATAGAAGAATAAAAGTAATCTGTAGATCACAACAATATGATGCAACAAATAAAATAGTTGAAAGAGTAAAAGAAGGGAAAATTAAAAAAGGTCTTATATGGCATTTCCAAGGTTCTGGTAAATCACTTTTAATGTTATTTGCTGCTATGAAACTTAGAATGAACAAAGACTTAAAAAATCCTACTGTACTTGTAGTTGTAGATAGAAAAGATTTAGATTCACAAATAACAGGAACATTTACAGCAGCAGATATTCCTAATATGAAAGCTGCTAAAAGTATTAAATCACTTGAGCAAGAATTAAAAAATGACTCTAGAAAAATAATAATAACTACTATATTTAGGTTTAAAGATGTAAAAGAAACTCTTAATGAAAGAGAAAATATAATAGTTTTAGTAGATGAAGCACATAGAACTCAAGAAGGTAACTTAGGTATATTAATGAGAAAAGCTCTACCAAATGCATCTTTCTTTGGTCTTACAGGAACACCAATAAATAAAAGAGAAAGAAATACTTTTGCAACTTTTGGATGTGAAGAAGATAAAGAAGGATATATAAGTAAGTATTCATTTGAAGATTCTATAAGAGATGATGCTACAAAACCACTTACATTTGAGCCAAGACTTGTAAATCTTCATTTAGATAAAGAAAAAATGAAAAAAGAGTTTGATGAGCTTACAGATAGTTTAAGTGATTTAGAGAAAAAAGAACTTACAAAAAGGGCTGGTAGTATAGCTACATTTATAAAGTCTGATGAAAGAATTAAAACTGTTTGTGAGGATATTGCATCTCATTATAAAAATGTAGTAGAACCACAAGGTTTTAAAGCTATGGTAGTTTGCTATGATAGAGATTGTTGTATAAAGTACAAAGAGCATTTAGATAGATTATTAGGAGAAGAAACATCTACTATAGTTATGACTGTTGAAAAAAGTGATGACAAAGAATATCTAAAATATGATAGAAAAGAAGATGAGGAAAAAAGACTTATTGATGACCACTACAAAAAAGTTAATGATCCTTTAAAGATACTTATAGTAACAGCTAAACTTCTTACAGGATTTGATGCACCAATAGCTCAGACAATGTATTTAGATAAACCATTAAAAGAGCATACTTTATTACAGGCTATATGTAGAGTAAATAGAGTATACAAGCATAAAGAGTTTGGTTTAATTGTTGATTATATAGGTGTCTTTGATGAGGTTAGCAAGGCTTTAAATTTTGATAGTGAGTCTATGCAAAAGGTTATTGAAAATATAGATGAATATGTAAAAGAGTTTCCTATAATACTTAAAAAATGTTTATCATATTTTGATGGTATAGATAGAGCTATTGAAGGATATGAAGGTCTTATAGCTGCACAAAATTGTTTATATAATGATGAGATAAGAGATGCTTTTGGTCGATATTATTCTTATTTATCAAAATTATGGGAATCTATATCACCACATCCTATACTTGAAGATTGTATAGAGGACTATAGATGGCTAACTGATATATATAGGTCGATAAGACCATCAAGTAATGTAGGGTCACTTATATGGCACAGATTAGGTCCTAAGACTATGGAAATTATAAATAGGAACATACATGCTGTTAATATTTATGATGATTTAGATAAGATAGTATTAGACCCAACACTTATAAGTGAGATTATGAGCATAAATAATCCTGTTGAAGTTAAGAGAATAGAACTTGATGTTGCTAAGAGAATTAGAAAAAACATTGAAGAAGGTCAAATGCAGTTTAAAGAGCTTGCTGATAAGTTAGAGGAGTTAAAGGTTAAGTATGAGTCTAATTTTATGCATAGTGTAGAGTTTTTAAAGGAGTTAATAGAGTTAGCTAAGGAAGTTATAAAAAGAGAAAAAGAATCTGTTTCTGATGATGAAGATATTTATTCTATTAAGACTGGTAAAGCTGCTTTAACTGAATTATTTAACGAGGTTAAGGGCGATAGACCTAATATTATCGTTGAGAATATTGTTAATGATATAGATAATAAGATTGTTAATGAGGTTCAGTTGTTTATTGGATGGCAAGATTCTAGTAAGGGTATAAGGGATGTTAAGATGGCTATATTGAAGGTGTTTTCTAAGTATAAGTTACAAGGAGATAAGGAACTTGTTGAGAAAACTTATGTATATATAGCAGAGTATTATTAATACAGATAAAAGCCCTAGAATTAAATTTTAGGGCTTTTGTTTTATTGTATAATTTATAGTAAAATATAGTAATTAAGAATACTTAAATATAAGGAGTGAAGATGACTTATTTATAGATATTCATGTTTATAAATAAAAGGTACTTCAAGTGGTAAAGTCCTAATATTCCTAAGTAAGAGGGTGATAGAGGAACGAATATTATTACAGCGAAGATAGACAAGTAAAACTTAATTTATTTATTAGAAATTATAGAGAGATAGATGGGGGAAGAGTTATATTTATATTCGCAAAGGTGATGATCTAGAGTTTGAAAGAGAGAGGACTATTATTATTAAACTAAAGTTAGAACATTAATTATATAAAAATATAATCTAAATAAACTAATTTTTTATGAATAGCTATTAACACTTAAATATGTTAAAATATACAAGATTAATGACTAGGAGGACATAATATTGATGAAACATAAAAGAATAGGAACTAGTATATTCTTGATATTTTTATTATTTGTTATAAATAGCTCAGTTATATGGGCAAATCCACAGATAACTACTAAAGAATATGAAGAAATAAAACAAAGAGTTGAGTATTTAGAAGATAAGTTAGAAGAAATAAATTTAGAAGAAATAGAGTCTTTAAATGTTAAATCTATTGGCACAGCAAATTTGTTAGTTGCTATTGCCTCAGCAGTAGCTACAATTAGTGGAATTAAATATCTTATAGATGCTAAATCAATAGAAAAATTAAAAAAGAAAGTAAATAATTATAGTAAGAATATTGATAAAATAACAACTAAATTAGATATTACTGCTGAATCGAATGAATACTTAAACAGAGGAAATCAATATTATAATGATAAAAATTATAGAAGTGCAATACAGGAGTACAGCAAAGCTCTAGAAAAAGATAGCAATAATTATTTTGCATACAATAGCAGGGGAAATGCATATTATAACGAAGCACAAAATATTAAAGTTAACAAAGAAGATTATAGAGAATATATATATAATGCACTAAATGATTACAATATAGCTATAAATTTAAATAAGGATTATTATTATTTCTATACAAATAGAGGTAATACACATAAAGATATTTATTTTACATTAGGTATAGAGGTATATTTAGAATATGCCCAAAAAGATTATGAGAAGGCTTTAAGTTTAAATGACAAATATCCAATAGTATATAATGAGTTAGGCAATATTTATTATCATAAGAGAGAATATGAGACATCTCGAGATTATTATAAGTTAGCATCAAGTATTGAACCTTACAATATAAATTATTTATGTAGTCTTGCAAATGCTTATTATCATGATAATAAAATTAATCTTGAAATAAAATTTGATGCTATTAGTAAAATATGTGACCAAATCATAAGACTAAATTCTAATTTTATTTATGCTTATGAACTTATGGGACACATAAACTATCAAATGGAAAATTATGGTAAGTCAAGAGAGTACTATAAACAAGCAATTGAGTTAAATAAAAATAATCCAATATATTATTATTGGATTGGAAATACATATTATAACGATAATAAAATTATTAAAGAAGAAAGAATAAAAAAAGCACTTAAATATTATAAAAAAGCAGAAAAATTACATTATATATCTGATGAACTAAATAATAAGCTAGGTGAGATATTCAATATAAAAGAGAAATTTAATAAATCAATAGAATATTATAGTAAAGCCATAGAAATAAATAGTGCAAATTGCACTTATTATTATAATAGGGCAAAAGTTAGATTTTATAATAATATTGATAAATTAAAGGCATATGATGATTGTGTTTTAGGATTGAAACTTTCTCCAAATTTTAAAGATTTACTTGAGCTAAAGGATGAGATAGAAGCTACTATTACACAGAAAATATAAAAACTGCTTGATTTTTAGGTAATGTAAATTAATTTGTGCTTAAGATAAAATAAAATCTCCTTTATGGCAATGATTAAAATATAATCAAATGTCGTAAAGGAGATTTTTTATGAGTATTAAAAAAACAGTTCGTTAATGAAATAATACCTGATGATGAGTTCACTAAAGTCAGTTATATAAGTATAAATTCACAAATGTATTATTTATAATGATGATTAAATGAAAGAGTATAGTTTGATCATATTAGGTTAGTATTATAGACAGATTAAGCAGTGGGAATTATAATAAGAATGGAATAATATAGGGAAGAATGACTTAATATTAATATCAATAAGGGGGAAATATGATAAAAAATATAATTAAAAAAATTTTTAAAGACCTGAATTGTCAATTTAAATCAGACAAATTACTTATGAATCACTAAGCAAATGTAAGTAAGCTTTCAAATCCAGTTGCTTCTTTTATAACCTCATTTGGTGTTTTATAGTCTAGTGATTTTCTAGGTATAGAATTCCATTTATACGCAATCATATTTAATTCTTCTTGAGAATATGCAGATAAATCTGTAGACTTAGGTAAATCTTTTCTAACTATTCCATTTGAATTCTCATTTAGCCCTCTTTGACCTGGTGATCCAGGGTCTCCAAAGTAGATTTCAATATTAACTGAACTATCTTTTTCTATGTCTGACCATTTTGAAAACTCTTTACCTCTATCAAATGTAATAGTAGATATACACGACTTATGTAAAGATGATAGCCATTTGCAAATTGCTTCTTTAACATCCTCACTCTTTCTACTTGCTTTAAGTAATACAATATATTTTGAATACTTTTCTACTAAAGTAACTATAGCTGATTTTCTAGCTTTTCCTACAATAGTATCTCCCTCAAAATGGCCATATTCTATACTAGTTTTAGCATTAGGATACTTTTCATCTCTTTCATGAATTGTTTTACATGTATTAATTTTACCTCTTGTTTCGTTATGACCCTTCGGGTTATTTTTACCCTTACGTCTCAACTTATTTATATCTATTACACCTTGTTTTGCTAATTTGTATAATGTTTTTGTTGATATTTTTTCATCTTTTCCATCTATTTTATCTCTTCCTGCGATAGCATCTAAAGACCAATCATTTTCTAGCTTATTATTGATATCATCTAATTTTTCTTTGCTTAATACAATGGGCTTTCTTCCACATCTAGATTTATTTATTAGGTATTGATTATATATTTCTTGAACAGTAAGTCCTTGCATAAATAGCTTGTAATATCTGTAAACTTTATCTTTTCCAATTTTCATTCTTTGAGCGCAAGCTCTTGCTTTCACGCCTAAATAGTAATTTGCTTCTAGATTTGTTAGCTGATTTATGTTAATATGATTAAAAGACATTTTTGGTACTCCTTTTGTTGATTTTAGTAGGTTAACTAAGTATATCATAAGTGTCTTTTTTTGTTTATATATTTGTCTGATTTAATTATACAATTCAGGAGAAGAAAAAAATACAATAAATAAAGATGTAAGAATTGAAATAAAAGGTACACTAGGGGAAGCTAGACAAGAAATAAGGTTACATACATTAGATAGAGAAAAATATAAAGTAATAAATGATATAATCATTCCAAATAAAGATAAAACTTCACAAATAGATCACCTTATAATATCTAACTATGGAATATTTGTAATAGAAAATAAAAACTTTAGTGGAAGTATATATGGAAGTGAAAAGGATAGATCTTGGACTCAGGTAATGGGAAAATCAAGAAATACATTCTATAATCCAATACTTCAAAACTATGGACATATAAAAGCATTACAAGCACTAATAGGTAATAATAAACAAATATATTCAATAATAGTGTTTGGTGAAAAAGCAACATTAAAAAAGATAGATATAGAAAATGAAAATATAAAAGTAATAAATGAAACAAAACTATTAGAAACTATAAAAACATATAACAATGAAATACTAACAACTGAAGAAGTTAAAGAATCTTTAAACAAAGTGTTAGAAAGTATGTCTACTATAAGGCAAGATATAAAAACTCATGTAAAAAATATAAAGGATACATTAGAAGAAAATAAAATAACTTGCCCAAGATGTAAAAGTGAGCTAGTAGAGAGAACAGGAGTATATGGAAAGTTCCTTGGATGTAGCCATATCCAAAATGTAGATATACTTATAAACAGATCTAATAGAAAGATATATACATAGTGTTTCGTTATGAAGAGGATATATTATAAAATTCAAGATATACCCATAGGCCATGGATTACGACTACATATTAAAATAACAATACCACCTAATAAATTTTAAGTAGGAACAAGGAGGACAAAATGAATTGTATATTCTGTGAAATGAAAGATTACATACTAGAAAATGAATTAGCATATGCTATATATGATAAATATCCTGTAGGAAAAGGACATATGTTATTTATACCAAAGCGTCACGTTAAAGATTTCTTTGATATAACAAAAGAAGAAAGAAATGCAATATTTGAACTTATTGATGAAGGTAAAAAATTATTAGATAAAAAGTATTCACCAAATTCATATAATGTTGTAATAAATTGTGGGGAGTATGCAGGACAAACTGTAATGCATGTTCATGTGCATCTTATTCCAAGATATATTGGAGATATGAAAGATCCTAGAGGTGGGGTAAGGGGAGTTATACCAGATAAGATGAAGTATTAAAAAGATAAATACTATACAGTAATTAAAATTGTCTACAGATGATATTAGATTATACATATCTGGAAACAGTGAAAACAAGAAACTTAAATCTACGAATAATAATAAAAATATAATGGCTCATTTACCAGGAGCTACTTCTCTTATGAAAAGTATTTATGTAGTATTATAAGTAAACAATATATATTTTAATTTACAACGGTTAATAAAGGGAGATACTTAATTTTAATAGTATCTTCTATTTTTGTATATGTATTGGTTACAATAGTAAATTATAAAGTTAGTGTTAAAAATAAAAATTTAAAACATATTAGTGAAAATATTATATAAAATATTGCAAAAAAATATAAAATAGATTATTATAAAAAATATAGAACGTATATTTGCAAATAAAGGAAAAATAGAAAGTATATTCTTGTAATTAAGGGGATGAGTAAATGGAACAAGTAGTAGGGTATTTTAAAATAAACATACAAGTATTAAAATTTGATAAGATAAAAGACATAGATAAAATAATATTTAATCATTACATAACTAAAAACGTAAACTACAAAAAAATGAATGGAAATCTACCAAGGAGGCAATTCTACATAAGTAATTGCGCTGTTTCTAAAGATTTGAACATATCAATAGGAAAAGCTAAAAGACTTATAAAAAACTTCAAAGACTTAAATATAATACAATTAGTTCAAATAGGAAACACTGACAACACACCATCAGTGTATGAATATAGCAAATTATTGACCTAGGTCATAGCCTAGGACACGACCTAGGTTACATAGATACAGATGTTAGTGATAGTAATAATTTATGCCTACTAAACGAACGTACATACGACCTAGATCACAACATAGAGAACTGCCACTCTAAAAAAGATAATATAAAAAATATTAAAATAAGTAATTGTGTGGTTGATTATTTAAATAAAAAAATATCAGCAAAAACTAAGAGACTTGTACTAGAAAATGAAAGACTTAATGAAGGTTTTGATGAAGAGTATAAATAATTCCCACCTAATATTTCATTAGATAGGGTATATATTAATAATATTTAAATAGTTAATTGTTGATATATTTAATATAGTATATAATTATTTGTATTATAATAAATTAGTCAAAATAGAGGAAATACAATTCAAAGACTAAGACTACTGAATGATTTTATATTTAAAAAACTATTTGGACAATCTGAAAATATAGATAATTTAAAATCATTTATAAATACTGTTTTGAATAAAGATAAAACTCAAGAATTAGTAGAATTAGAAATAATAAATGAAAAAGAGCTAACTACAGATAATATACAAGATAAAAAAGGAATAATAGATGTACTAGCAAAAACTTCAGATGGAACTAATATAAATATAGAAGTACAGCTAACAAATCAAGATAATATGGATAAGAGAACTTTATTTTATTGGTCTAGAATCTATAGTAGAAGTATTGTTAAAGGCGAGGATTATAGTAATTTAAATAAAGTAATCACTATAAATATATTAGATTTTAATTATATAGAGCTAGAAAAATATCATACAACATTTACACTAAGAGAAAATGATAATACAGAATATAAATTAACAGATATATTAGAACTTCATTTTATAGAAATGCCTAAGTTCAAAAAGATTGAAAATAAAAATCTAGAAGAAGATAAATTACAGAGATGGATGATGTTTTTAAGAAATGATATATCACAAGAGGAATTGGAGGTGCTTATAAATATGGATAAAGATATAAAAAAGGCAGAAGAAAAGCTAGAATATTTAAGTAGTGACCCAGTAACTCAAGAATTATATTTTGAGAGAGAAAGAGCCCTACATGAAAAAGCCAATTTGATTAACACAGGAATAAAACAAGGAATAAAACAAGAAAAAATAGAAATGGCTAGAAAATTATTACAAAATAACTTTTCAGTACAGATGATAGTTGAATTAACAGAACTTACAGAAGAAGAAATAATTGAAATAAAATTAGAATTACATTAAAAAGGTTGCTAGTAAAGGCAACCTTTTTTGTAATAAGTAAATTTATATTTACATTATAATGTTAATATGCTTATTTATAACTTATAAAGTTTATCTTAGAAAATAAAATATTAAATGATATAATATTTAGATGAAAACATAACACTTAATATGGAGGACATAAATGATAGACTATACAAAAATAATGAATATACAAAAATATTACTGGAACTTAAAAATTCCAGTAATATTAAATAATTCTATTTACCTATTTATTAACCTTAAATACTTTTAATACTATCTAACAATCAGATAATATACTTTTGCTATTAGGTCTCTTAACTATTCTACCCTCGGTACCAACAACAGTGCATCCATCAGGAATATTTTTTAAAACTACAGAATTAGCACCGATTTTAACATTATTACCAATTTCTATAGATCCAAGAAGCTTAGCACCAGCACCAATTACTACACCATTTCCAATAGTAGGATGTCTCTTACCAGTTTCTTTACCAGTACCACCTAAAGTAACTCCATGATAAATAGTAACCTCATTTCCTATAATAGCAGTTTCACCAATAACTATACCTGCACCATGGTCTATAAATAAAGTTCCATTTATTTGAGCACCAGGATGGATTTCTATATTAGTGAAAAATCTAAACATCTGAGATATTAATCTAGCACTAAAAAATAGATCTTTCCTATATAAAAAATTAGAAATTTTATGACCAATCACTGCATGTAATCCAGGATATAAAAGAAGTACCTCAAGTTTACTTTTTGAAGCTGGATCATTTTTCATAATAAAATCTATAGTATCATTTATCTCTTTAATCATATATATCACCTTTCAACTACTTTTATTAATTATCAATTACTATAATTTAATTATAGAGAACATTAAATAACAAATAAATGGTTAAAAGTAACTGAAAGATTGCAAAAAGTGCTATTAAATAAAATCAAAAATACCCTGTCAAAAAACTCGACAGGGTATTTTATTAATTTAAACTATAAATACATCTTCCATCTAAGAAAGTATTTAAAACCTTAACATCTTTTATTTTATCAACATCAATACCTAAAAGATTATCACTTAACAATACAAAATCAGCAGCTTTACCAACAGCTATATCACCCTTTGCATCTTCCTCAAAAGAAGCATAAGCACCATTTCTTGTGAAAGAAAGTATTGCATCTTTAACACTAAGTGCTTGATTAGGTAAAAATGGACCTTTACCATTTAAAGTCTTTCTAGTAACAGCACAGTAAATTCCATTAAGTACATTAGGTAACTCAACAGGACAGTCAGATCCATTACTCATAGAAGTTTCATTAAATAAAGTATTAAAGTTATAGCTAGTTTTAGCTCTATCAACTCCAATTCTATCCTCAACTATATTAATATCATAATCTAAAAATATAGATTGAACATAAGCATGAAGATTTAAATCTCTAAATCTATTTAGTAAATCACTAGTTGTTAACTGACAATGAACAACACCATGTCTATGATTATCTCTTGGAGATTTATCTAAAGCTTTTTCTATAGAGTTAACAACAATATCCATAGCCTTATCTCCTATGGCATGTATAGCTACTTGCATATTGTTTTTGTGAGCAAGCTCAACCATTTCATCAAATTGGTCTTGAGTATAAGTACATATTCCCAAAGTACTATTATCATCAGAATAAGGTTCATTTAAATAAGCAGTTCTAGCTCCTAATGATCCATCACCTAATAATTTAAGTGGGCCTATTTTAAAATAATCATTACCAACACCTGTAGTGTATCCTTTAGATAAAAAGCTTTCTAATTCCTCTTTTTGTGCAAGTTGTGCTTGTTCATATATTTTTACAGTAAGCTTTCCTTCATTTGCAAGTTCTTTGTATGCACTTATTATTACTTCATAATCAACTCCTGGAAATACTATAAAGTCATCAGTTTGAGCAGAAGTAACCCCGTAAGAGTTTAGACTTTCACAGGCTTTTAATATCATATTTTTTATATCTTCTTTATCTGGCTTTGGTATTTTATTATAGATTAAATTAAGAGCATTTTCTCTAAATATACCATTAGGCTCATTATTTTCATCTATATCAAATTGGCCACCTTCAATTTGTAAGGTATTTTTATTTATACCAGCTAATTCTAGTGCTTTTGAGTTTACAACACAAACATGACCGCAAGCTCTTATTATACATATTGGATATTCTGTTGAAATTTCATCTAAGTCATCTTTAGTTGGAAATCTATTGACATCATTAAAGTAGTCGTGGTTCCAACCTCTACCACATATCCACTCATTTTCTCTTAATTTATTAGAGTTTATATATTCTTTTATTGCATTTTTCATTTCTTCTAAAGAAGAAGTTTTTCTAGCTAAATTTATCATTTTTAAAGAATATCCATAACCTAAAACATGCATATGAGAATCATTAAATCCAGGGCATACAAACTTTTCATCTAAGTTTATTAATTTAGAGTTTTCATCTTTATATTTAAGAGCTTCTTCATTATTTCCTACATATATAAATTTATTATTTTCAACTACAAATGCTTGTTGAAGATTTTCATCTCCTGTGAATACTTTTCCATTATAATAAATATGCGTCATTTTTCTCTCCTTTTATATCCTCATAAAATAACTTTGTATTTTTATCTACTTTACCTACACCTAAATATCTTGCTTTGTAATCTTTTAACAGTACAAAATATTGCTTAGATAACACTAATAAAACCAATACGTTTACAAAAGTAGGTATACCACTTGTTATATCAACAAATGTCCATATACTTATATCTCCAACATAAAGTATATATGAAGTCATAATTAGCCCAGGTAGAGGATAGAAGTATTTAAATATTTTAAGTACTGTATTTTTTAATTTTATATTTTTATTACATAAATGTCTTAATACAACTTCATAATATACATACCATCCAGATGAAGTTGTAAGACCAAATACTAACATAGTTATAGTTAAGAAGTAAGTACCAAATACACCTAAGCCTGTAGAAAATGCATTAAGTGTTAAAGTAGCACTTTCAACACCACTAGACCATTCACCAGTAACAATTACAACTAAAGAAGTGATAGTACATACTATAAAAGTATCAACAAATACTTCAAAAGAACCCCATAGACCTTGCTCAACAGGATGAACTGTTTGACTTGAAGCATGAACCATTGGAGAAGTTCCCCAACCAGCTTCATTAGAATATACACTTCTTGCCATACCTGTAGATATTACCTTGGAAATAGTTGCACCAACAAATCCACCAACAGCAGCAGTTCCAGTAAAAGCTCCTTTAAATATTAGCATAAAGCTTTGTGGTATATTTTTATAATTTATAAATATTATTACTAATCCAAAAACTAGATAACTTATGCTCATTATTGGAATAAGTTTAGTAAATATTTTTCCTAAGTATTTCATACCTTTCCAAATCATTAGGTATGTACATATAACAATTAATAAACTAGCCACCATTTGATTAATGTTAAATGTAGAAGCTACAACTTCAGAAATAGTATAGTTACTTGCAGTTATAAAGAAAGTAGAGAATATTCCAAAACCAAATACTGTTGCAAGTACTTTCCAATATTTAAAATTTCTTTCTTCTCCTAAACCTCTTTCCATATAGTAAGTTGGACCACCATAAGGATCTCCATTTTCATCTTTTTTTCTATAGTAAACAGCTAAAGTTACTTCAACTTGTTTTAAAATCATACCTAAAAAGGCAGTAATCCACATCCATAAAGTAGCACCAGGTCCACCCATTGCTATAGCTGTTGCAACACCAGCAATATTACCAAAACCAACAGAACCACCTATTGCAGTAGATACTGCTTCAAGTGGACTAAGTACACCTTCTGCATTATTTTCATCTTGCTTTTTAAATATTTTACCTAAAGTTTGCTTCATAATATAGTTAAAATACCTAATTTGGAAAAACTTTGAACCAATTGTAAAATATAAACCTGTGCCTAACATTAATATTATCAGAGGAGGACCCCAGATAAAATCATTTAAAGCATTAATAAATTGAGACATGAAAATACCCCCTATTTTTTATAATGTAAATAGAGGTTCAATAAAAAGACATGAAAGATCTTTAAAATCCTAGGTTTAAATTATAATAGCTCCACCACTTAAAAAAGTGAGAGTACTTAATTTATTAAATTAAGTACCAGCTAAATACTTTGACATGTATTTGCTTCGGCAATTAACCCTTTCATAAGTTTTCACAGATTTGTCTATCTCCAAAATACTACTCTTTTTAATTGCGCCTCTATTACATTAATATTTAATTTCTATATTATTAGATAGTAGTAGATTTTATTTTAGTTTGCAACAAGTTTTATATCTTTATTTAACTGTAATTAGTTAAACTATACAAAACTTTGTATTTAGCTAGGTTCACAAAGATGATATATTACCAAATAAATATTTTAAATTTAAAAAAATATATAACTTATATAAACTAAAAATAAATTAATAAAAATATTGAAATAATAAGGTTTTGGAAAACTATAAAAGAGTTAAAGGATTATTTAATATTTATGAATAAATATTTTAAAAATAACAAATTAATATAGAAAAAAACAATAATAATATAAATAATTATAGAAAAAAATGATAACATGAATTGGCATTAACTGGTTGACCATAAAAATAATAATATTTAAAATAGGTAAGTACAATATTAATGGAGGAATCAATATGAAAAAGAAAATAACAGTTGCGTTATTAACAGCAGCAATGTCCTTATCACTTGTTGCTTGTAGTAATAAAGAAAATGTATCAAAAAATGAAAAATTAGAAGATACAGTAGTAGTATACACTACACATAAAGAAGAAATGCTAGAAGCAATATCGGATGAATTTACAAAAGAAACAGGTATTAATGTTGAATTTATAAACTTAAAAGGTGAACTAGCAGATCGTGTTAGAAGTGAAAAAGATAATCCACAAGCTGATGTAATGTTTGGAGGAGATACATCTACATATATGCAATTAAAAGAAGAAGGATTATATGAAAAAACTGAACCTCAATGGAAAGATGAGTTAGATAAATCTTTCAAAGATTCAGAAGGATATTGGTATGGAACTATAAAAACCCCAGTAATGATGTTCTATAACAAGGACTTATTATCAGCTGACAAAGCACCAAAAGATTGGAGCGATTTAACAAAAGAAGAATACAAGGACTTAATAGTTACTAGAGATTCATTATCTTCATCTATGCGTTCTACAGTTTGTGCTTTAATAGAAAATAATATAAAAACTAAAAATGAAGATGCAGCTTGGAAGTATCTTACAGATTTAGATAAAAACATAAAAAATTACTACAATAGTGGAAGTGTTATGTATTCAGCAATAGGTAAGGGTGAAGCAGCTATATCTATAGCAGTATTAAGTGATATAATAGATAATAAAGAAAATAATAAAATGCCTCTAGAAATTGTAGATGCAGAAAGTGGTTCAGTAGTAATAACAGACTGTGTAGCAGCTTTAAAAAATGCACCACATCCAAATGCAGCAGCTAAATTTGTAGATTTTGTTGGAAGTGCTAAGGTACAAGCTATGATAGCTAATGACTTTAACCGTATACCAACATTAGACTCAGCATTAAAAGATTCTCCAGCTTGGATGGCAACAGATTACAAAGCTATGGATGTAGATTGGGATGTAATAGGAAAAAATCAATCTAAGTGGATTGAAAAGTGGGAAACTGATATAATAGATAATAATAAAGTAGAAAAACAATAATTTAATATTATATATAAATAGTGAGGAGTTTTTCCTCACTATTTTACGTATAAGGAAATTATGATATGAGAGTATCGAATTTCTTACAATTAAGTTAAAATTAAAAATATAATTAATAAAAGTAAGGAGATAAAAATGGAATTAAAGATAAACGACTATAAATTATTATGTAACAAGGGTAGTGCAAATTTTAATGAAGATATTATAGGTTTATCACCTTATGGAGCATGGGTCCTTGATGGAGCTACAGGATTAAATAATAAAAATTTAGTTTCAAATGAAAGTGATGCTAAATGGTATGTAAACTGGTGGAATAAATATCTTCATGAAAATATGAAGAGAAATGATAGTTTAAAAGAAATTATGAAAGATGGTATTGATGAAATAACAAAAGAGTATTACAAATTAATAGGTGATAATAAAGTAGAATCATTAGATTTTCCTTCTTGTGCATGTTCTTTAGTAAAGTTTTATGAAGATAAAATAGAGTATCTAATTTTAGGAGATTGTACTTTACTTGTTAATAGTAAAGGTATAGTTGAAACTTTTAAAGATGATGCAATATCTAAACTTGATAAAAAAGTATATGACTATATGGCAGAAATAGAAAACTCTAAAAATATGACTTTTAACGAGAGAAAAGCTAAGGTAATGCACATTATAATAGAAAATAGACTTAAGAAAAATACTATAGGAGGATACTGGTCATTAGAATTTTCTAAAGAAGCTATTGATAACTGTGTAAGTGGATTTATTGATATAAAGGATAATACCAAAATTATGATGACAAGTGATGGTTTCTCGTGTGCATATGACAGATATGGTATATTTAGTAAGGAAGAAATAATAAACTTAGCTAATACAGACGGTATAGACTATATTTATAAAAAAGTTAGAGAATTTGAAAAATCAGATGATAATGGAGTTGAATATCCTAGATTTAAAGTACATGATGATTCATCATGTGTATATTTAGATATTTATAAATAATTAGTTAAATTAAGAGGAATACAAAATGAAAAATATAGAGTTAAAAGAAATTAATCATTATTATGGAAAAGAACAAGTATTACATGACGTTAATATTTCAATTAAAGAAGGTGAGTTTTTTACTTTACTAGGTCCTTCTGGTTGTGGAAAAACAACTATTTTAAGAATAATAGGTGGATTTATTAAACCTTTATCTGGAAGTATATATGTTGGTGATAAAGATATTACAAATTTAGAACCAGAGCATAGAAATATGGGAACAGTATTTCAAAATTATGCACTATTTCCGAATATGACTGTAGAAGAAAATGTAGCTTATGGATTAAAGATAAAAAAGCTACCTAAAAAAGTAATAGCAGAAAAATGTGAAAAATACTTAGAGTTAGCAGGAATGAAAGATTATAGAAAGAAAAGAATAGATGAGTTATCTGGGGGACAGCAACAAAGAGTAGCAATAGCTAGGGCATTAGCTACAGAGCCTACAATGCTTTTATTAGATGAACCAATGTCTAATCTTGATGTAGCTTTAAGAGTAAAGATGAGAGAAGAAATTAGAGAGATACAACAAAAAATAGGTATCACAACTTTATTTATAACTCATGACCAACAAGAGGCATTAGCTATTTCTGATAAAATAGCAGTTATGGATAAAGGCAGAGTACTTCAAATTGGAACTCCAATGGAAGTTTATAAAAATCCAACAAATGATTTTGTAGCAAATTTTGTAGGTACTTCTAATTGTATTGAAAAAAAGGACTATGCTAACTTTGGACTTGAAAAAGAAGAAAAACCTTATATTTATAAACGTCCTGAGGAAATGGTATTATTACAGAATACTAATGAAAGTGGATTTATAAAAGTAAAAATAGAAAATAAAAAATTCTTAGGACCAATTATAGAATACACAGTATGTAATAATGGTAAAAAATATGAAGTAACTGAACTTAATAGACTTAACAATAGTGATAAATTTAAAATAGGGGATATGGGATACTTAGGAGTATTACAAGGTGAGTAGTATGATAGAAAGAATAAAAAACTATAAATGTACAATTAAAAACATACTTTCTTTTATTTTATACAGTATATTATTTTGGTTATTAATAGGATATATTGTTTTACCAATATGTAATACATTTATACAAGCTTTCCAAAGTGAAGGTGCATATTCTTTTGATGTTTTCAAAGAATATATTTCAAATAGCAATAATATAAGGGTAGTTAGTAATACTTTTATCTTAGGATTAGGCTCTATTATTGTATGTTCAGTTATGGGAATAGCACTTGCTTTATATATGACTTTTATTTGTGATAAGTATAAAAAATTAATACATATTTTATTATTGAGTCCAATGATGATTCCAGGAGTAATTTTAGTAATTGCATGTATTCAATTATATGGAGAAACTGGAATAGTTACAAAAGCTATAGAAATGCTATTTCCATTTATAAAAATACCTTATAGCTTTAGTGGATTAAAAGGAATTTTATTTGTAGTTGCATATACTCAGTATGTATACTTTTACTTAAATGTATATGTTGCCCTTAAGTATGTTGATTACTCAACAGTTGAAGCAGCAAGAGGGATGGGAGCATCTAAAATAAGAGTTTTCTTTGATGTAATATGGCCTGTTATAACACCTGCTGTAATAACATCAACAATTGTAACATTTGCATCAGGAATTAGTTCTTTCTCAGCACCAAACCTTATAGGTGGAGGATTTAAAGTATTAAGTACTCAAATTGTTAGATCTAAAGCCAATAATTATATGGACATAGCATCTGTACAAGTAATTATTTTACTATTAATGGGTATTTCATTTATGATGTTATTACAGTATTATGGTAAAAAATATGGAGTAGTGGCATCTTTAAAAGCTCAGAGTTTTAGAACTAACAACAGAAAAAATACCCTATTTACATTTGTATGTAAGATTATTATTGGTATACAAATTATTATGATTATACTTCCTATAATAACTATTGTATATTTATCATTTGTAACTACTCATTCAATTATGACAGATATATTTCCTAGAGAGTTTACAATTGAAAACTATCAGATGATTTTTGAAAAATCGCGTGTACTTAAGCCTATGTTAAATAGTTTGAAAATGTCTTTAATGGCAGTTATAGCAGGATTAATAATTACAGTACCAGTAGCATACGTGGTAACTAAAAATGATAATATACATAATAGATTAGCTAAATTTATTATAATGCTACCTTGGAGTATGCCAGCAAGTGCAATTGCAGTAAATCTTATTAATACATTTAATCAAAAAAGTATATTTGCCTTTAATAAATCATTAATAGGTGGATTTTATATTTTACCTATAGCATATACAATTTATGCTCTACCTCTATTATTTTCATCTAATGAGGTTGCTATGAAATCAATAAATTTAGGTTTAGAAGAATCATCAAGGAGTTTAGGTGCTGGAAAGTTAAAAACATTTTATAATGTAATAATTCCAAATATGATGCCAGGAATAATTTCAGGAGCTATACTTGTATTTATTCGTACAATTGGAGAGTATACAATGTCAGCATTACTTTATGGTGTTTATAATAGACCTATTTCAATTTCTATTATAACTAATATGCAAGAATTTAATATAGGAATATCTATGGCCTATGGAGTATTAGTAATAGCTATATGTTATGTAGCACTAGGAATAATTTTTAAATTAGACAGAAAAAGATTTATATAAATATTAGATAAGAGTGGTCATGATTGTTAATAATTATGCCCACTTTTAAAATTTGCAAAAAATATACTAATAAAAACAAATATGATTTACAATTTTCACTGTTTTATTCTACACATGAATATTTTACAACTTAAAAATTAAAAATGTAACAAAAAGTTACGTATATAAATATAATAATATAAGACATATTGTAGAAAGGTGTTGAGTTTAAGGAAAACGAATGTATTATATTTATAATAAATTAATAACATCTTTTATATAGTTTATTAATAAAACCTACAAAAATATTATAAATTAAATTTATTTTATATAAATGGAGATGAGCAGTAATGAACACTTATAGACGTTTATCTAATATCTATGAAAATTCAAAAGTTATCCCCTATGACTATTCTTCAAAATTCGTTATAATGAGTGATTGTCATAGAGGTAGTGGAAACTCTGGAGATAATTTTCTGAAAAATCAAAATATATTTTTTGCAGCACTTAACGATTATTATCCTGAATTGTCAATTTAAATCAGACAAATTACTTATGAATCACTAAGCAAATGTAAGTAAGCTTTCAAATCCAGTTGCTTCTTTTATAACCTCATTTGGTGTTTTATAGTCTAGTGATTTTCTAGGTATAGAATTCCATTTATACGCAATCATATTTAATTCTTCTTGAGAATATGCAGATAAATCTGTAGACTTAGGTAAATCTTTTCTAACTATTCCATTTGAATTCTCATTTAGCCCTCTTTGACCTGGTGATCCAGGGTCTCCAAAGTAGATTTCAATATTAACTGAACTATCTTTTTCTATGTCTGACCATTTTGAAAACTCTTTACCTCTATCAAATGTAATAGTAGATATACACGACTTATGTAAAGATGATAGCCATTTGCAAATTGCTTCTTTAACATCCTCACTCTTTCTACTTGCTTTAAGTAATACAATATATTTTGAATACTTTTCTACTAAAGTAACTATAGCTGATTTTCTAGCTTTTCCTACAATAGTATCTCCCTCAAAATGGCCATATTCTATACTAGTTTTAGCATTAGGATACTTTTCATCTCTTTCATGAATTGTTTTACATGTATTAATTTTACCTCTTGTTTCGTTATGACCCTTCGGGTTATTTTTACCCTTACGTCTCAACTTATTTATATCTATTACACCTTGTTTTGCTAATTTGTATAATGTTTTTGTTGATATTTTTTCATCTTTTCCATCTATTTTATCTCTTCCTGCGATAGCATCTAAAGACCAATCATTTTCTAGCTTATTATTGATATCATCTAATTTTTCTTTGCTTAATACAATGGGCTTTCTTCCACATCTAGATTTATTTATTAGGTATTGATTATATATTTCTTGAACAGTAAGTCCTTGCATAAATAGCTTGTAATATCTGTAAACTTTATCTTTTCCAATTTTCATTCTTTGAGCGCAAGCTCTTGCTTTCACGCCTAAATAGTAATTTGCTTCTAGATTTGTTAGCTGATTTATGTTAATATGATTAAAAGACATTTTTGGTACTCCTTTTGTTGATTTTAGTAGGTTAACTAAGTATATCATAAGTGTCTTTTTTTGTTTATATATTTGTCTGATTTAATTATACAATTCAGGTATAAAAAAGGATTTACTTATATAGAACTAGGTGATGGAGATGAACTTTGGGAAAATAGATGTATGGAACAAATTATTGAGGTACACAGTAATGTATTTGAGTTACTATCTAAATTTTATAAATCAAATAGAATGTATATGATTTATGGAAATCATGATATGCAAAAAAGAAATAAAAAATTTTTAGAGTGCCATTATAATGGATACTATTGTGGAACAAGAAAAAACAATTTTCCATTATTTAATTGTATAAAAGCCTATGAAGGGATAATCCTAGAAAATGAATATAATAGTCAACAACGAATATTTCTTGTACATGGGCATCAAGGAGATTTGATTAATGATAGACTATGGAAAGTAGGTAGATTTTTAGTTAGATATATATGGAGACCACTAGAGATATGGGGATTTAATGATCCTACAAGAGCAGCTAAAAATTATAAAAAGAAAAATAAAATAGAACAAAAACTTACTACATGGTCAAAAGATAATAACGTAATGTTAATTACAGGTCATACTCATAGACCTAGTTTTGCTAACTTAGATGAAGCAATGTATTTCAACTCAGGGAGTTGTATACATCCAGCAGCTATTACAGCTATAGAGATTGAATGTGGTTGTATTAGTTTAGTTAAATGGAGTATTATGACAAAAGAAGATAATAGTATGTATGTAGGAAAAGAAGTTTTAAATGGTCCAGTAAAATTAGAAGATTACTTTGAAACAATATGTTTTGCATAAATAGCATATATCATTAAATAAATGAAAACCATATTGATTAGATAGTCAATATGGTTTTTATTTATAAATTCTCACATATATAAATTCAATAACTTAACTAATAATTTTAATATGATTAACCGTGAAAATATTTTAGAAAATAAGCCATAATAAATATATAAATAAAAAATATATAATTTTAGAAGGAGAAATATATGAAAGAATATAATTTCGATACAAGAGAAGAGGCAATAAATTTTTTAGATAAACATAATTTTAAATACTATATACCAAGAGTATGTGAATATATGAGCAATATAAAAGATGAGCTTAAAGCTTATTGTGTAGAACTATCAGATTCACATGAAGTAACACGTTGTTGGATAGTATCTATTACAGATGGAAAAAAATATAGAGAAATATTCTTTGATATTGAAAAAGTAGATGAGTTTAAAGACACTGCTTATAACAAGGATTATAGAGAGAAAAAATATAAAGAAGGAATTGAAAATGAATATTTTTAAATTTTAATAAAGACCACTTACTTTTATTAAGAGTAAGTGGTCTTTATTAATTTTAACTAGCACAAAGAAATGATTAATTGAATTTAGATATGAATATTTAAATAAAAAATATAGATAATAAATAACAAGTATAAACATAAATATGAATATGAGGTGAAAATATGTGTACATCATTAAGCATAAAATCAAATGAAGGACATAATTTTTTTGGGAGAAATATGGATTTAGCTTATGATTTCAACCAATCAGTGTTAATTATTCCAAGAAATCATCAATTTAAAGATAAAGTAACTAAAGATATGGTAAAAACTAAATATGCTATTATTGGAATAGGTGCAATAATTGATAATCATCCAGCAATAGCTGATGCTATGAATGAAAAAGGACTAGCCTGTGCAGGGTTAAACTTTGATGGATATTCTTATGTAGAAGAAGAAATAGTACCAGGCAAAAAAAATATTGCACCTTATGACTTTATACATTGGGTGTTAGCTAATCATGAAACAGTAGATGAAGTTAAAGATGCTATAAAGGATTTAGAACTAGTAAAAGTACCTATAAATGAAAAAACACCACTACCAACACTTCATTGGATGATTGTTGATAAAACTGGTAAATCAATAGTTGTTGAAAAAACTAAAGAAAAGTTTGCAGTTCATGATAACACTGTTGGAGTAATGACTAATAATCCAACCTTTGATTGGCATATAACAAATTTAAACGAATACATGTATATAACTCCAAATCATCCAAAAGATGTTAAATGGAGTAATCAAGAATTAACACCTTTAGGAGTTGGTGCAGGTACATTAGGAATTCCTGGAGATTTTGAATCTGTTTCAAGATTTGTAAGAATAGCATATATTAGAGCTCATATGCCATCTATAGAAAATGACACAACTGCTGTTACTCAATTTTTCCATATGCTTGATTATGTAAAAATGGTAAAAGGTGGAGTTATAACAAGAGATGGGATGGAAGACTTAACTAGATATTCTTCATGTATGGATCAAGAAAAAGGTATTTATTATTACAGAAACTATAATAATAATAGAATAAATGCTATTGATATGCATAAAGAAGATTTAGATGCAACAGAAATAAAAGTATTCCCATATTTAGAAACTCAAGATATAAATTATCAAAATTAAAATATAAAAACTAATTTAAAATATTTATCTTAAGATATTTTGTTAAGAAAAATTTTTATAAATGACTTTAAAATGAATATAAAGAGTTTATAGAGTATTAAAAATAGACCTTAAAGGTCTATTTTTAATTTCTAAATATAGTTTATAGCATTACTTACTTTTCTAGAAACTTCATCAAGTTGACCTTTTAAGTTAATAAGTTCTTCAACCTTAGTATATAGAATTAAGTCTGTAACACTCATAGTAAAATCAATTTTACCATTTGAGTTATAAATAGGAATCGATATACATATTATTCCGTGGTCATACTCATTTTCATCAAGTGCATATCCTTGTTTTCTTACTTTATGTATTTCTTCTAAAAATTCATCAATATTTTTTATAGTTTTGTCTGTATAAGTTTTATATTCTTCGCCCTTCATTATATCTCGAATTTCATCATCGCTATATTGAGAAAGTAACATCTTTCCAGCAGCAGTACAATAGCAAGGTGCTTTTTTTCCAACTCTTGATGACATTACAAATAGTTTTTGAGAATTCATTGGCTCTATTCTATCAATGTAAACTATATTAGAACGTTTCTCATCTAAAGTAGCCAAATGAACTGTGGCATCAACTTTATCTGCAAATTTTCTTATTATAGGTCTTGAAACCTTAAACATATCAATATTATTACTTATACAATTATATAAGTATAATATTTTATAGCTTAATCTATACAGTTCAGTATTACTAGATTGGTAAGCGAAATCCCTTTCCTTAAGGGTTGATATTAGCCTATGCACAGTACCTTTACTTAATCCTAATGACTTTGAAATCTCGGTAATACCAGCTCCTGTTGGATTCTCAGCTAAAAACTCTATAATCCTTAAGGCTCGATCCACTGATTGGACTAAATTTGTTTCGTTCATTTTGCATTATCCTCTTACAATTTTATTTTAACATAATAAAGATACACTAAAAAAACGATTTTTAAAAGTAGTAAAATATATAAAAATGTAAAAAATAGAAAAATATTAATATATTTTTAAATAAAATACATAATTAAATTTAAAAAACTAAATCTAATAATAACTTTATAAATCTATATAGTCTTAGCATTTATAGAAATGGTATGTAAATTAAATAATATTATTATTTACATAAGAGTTTGATTTAAAATAAAAAAGTAGTTATCAGTTATAACTAATAACTACTTTTTTTATTTTAATCTAAATCTTTACCTGTAAATGCTAATGGTAAAAGTTCTTCTAATGTATATTCTAAGTATTCCTCTGTGCTTTTTGCAATAATCACTTTAAAAGTTTTTAAATCACAAAACTCAGCCATAACTTGTCTACATACAGCACAAGGTGCACAGAAGTCTCCTTCTCCTTGTTTTACACCTTCTTTATTTCCTACAACTGCAATTGCAGTAAATTCTTTTTGACCTTCAGAAATTGCTTTGAAGAAAGCAGTTCTTTCAGCACAATTTGTTGGAGTATATGCAGCATTTTCTATATTACAGCCTTGATAAATTTTGCCGTTAGCACCAAGTAAAGCTGCACCTACATTGAAATTTGAGTATGGTGTATAGCAAAATTTTTGAGCTTCGAATGCTTTTTCTATTAATAATTTTGTATCTATCATAGTTTACCTCCATGTTTTTCATTAACAACACCTAATAAATTATTATCATTAGAGGAGAAAATTATATCAACAAGCTTATTCATGTCTACTACTTTAACAAATCCTTTATTATATTCAACAAAATTTTCATCTACTAACTCTTTAATAATTCGATTAACACTTCTAATATTTGAACCAACACCCTCTACTAGTATGTCTTTATGGACAGTATCTAAATTGTGTTCATCTAAAAACTTCCATAAAAAGAAGAGTAGTCTATATTTTAAAGAATAAGCAATATTTGCCTTACTATTAATAGAAGTATGATACATTTTTTTAGAAAGCTGAACATGTACATATAAAGAAAACTCACTATCAGATTTAATCCATTCTAAAAAAGATTCTTTAGAAATTTTAATTGCATCACAAGGCTCAAGTGCCTCTACATAGTTTAATATTGGCTTATCAGCAAATACTTCTAATTCACCAAATAAATCATTTTCACAATAAATTCTCTCTAGATATTTAACTCCAGTATGTGTTAGTGAATAAACTTTGACTTTTCCTTTTCTTATTATATATACATACCTTGCAGCTTCATTTTGTATAAGAATTTTGTCAAATGTATTAAAAGAGATGTTTATAAAATTATTTTTTATATAATTAGGACAAGTATCTAAAAAATAAGATAAGTTGTTCATTTTAATTCTCCTTATTAAGTAAGTTAAATAAATAAAGTAAATTAATTATATCACATTAATTATCATATACAAGATATGAAACTAAAGTTAGGGACAAATGTCCAAAAGTATAAATATAGGGCTCTATATAAGTTGATATACTTTATAAATGTTATTCTATGTAATATCACTTTTTCTATTTATATTATATGTCTTAGAGGAAAGTAAAGTATCAAGACAATATAAAAAGTATATTCAAAAATATTTTATTAAAAATAAGTTTTTGATAAAGATAGTAAGTATGTGTTAAATAATATATAATTAAAATTTGAAAAGAATAATATAAAAATTAGAAAGGTTGTCATTAAAGTGATAAAAGAAATTGTAAAAGATATAGTATTTTTAGAGCAAAAATCAGAGCTTGCAACAAAAGATGATATAGAAGTTGTAAATGATTTAATAGATACATTAAGAGCAAATTTAGACTCATGTGTAGGAATGGCTGCAAATATGATAGGAATAAAAAAACGTATATTAGTATTTACTGTAGGGGATACAATAATTCCTATGATAAACCCAATTATATTAAAAAAAGAAATGCCATACAAAACAGAAGAAAGTTGCTTGTCATTAACAGGATTTAGAGAAACTATAAGATATGAAAAGATAGAAGTTGAATACTTTGATATAAACTTTAAGAAACATAAACAAGTATTTATTGGATTTACAGCACAAATTATTCAACATGAAGTAGATCATTTTGAAGGTATAATAATTTAAAGAATGAAGTAAAAACACATTGATTATTAAATTGATGTGTTTTTTTATTTTATGTACAAGGAAAAAACATTAAACTTTGTTTCACAAGCTATAATGAAAATGATTGTTTTGTAATGGCTTCGCCTATAATCAATATAAAGCGAGTAATAAACCTTGAATATAATGTAGTAATACGATTCTTACAAGGAAACTAGGAATAGTAGCTGATAAGAACAAGATATTGTGCAAATAGCACGTGTAGGAATTTTTTTAGGACAGTTACTATAAATTCGCTTTATATCTTGTTATGGAGGTAACTATGGATGCAATCGTAGAAAGATGTGCTGGGTTAGATGTTCATTTGGATACAGTGGTAGCATGTGTTTTATATGGTAAATTAGATATAAAACCTAAAAAAGAAGTAAAGACATTTTCTACAACTACTAAAGGATTGTTAGAATTATTGGATTTCATAAATCAGAAAGAATGTACTCATGTAGCTATGGAAAGTACAGGAATCTATTGGAAGCCTGTATGGAATATACTTGAAAGCGGAGCTTTTGACTTAATAGTAGCAAATGCTAAAAAAATAAAAAATGTACCGGGAAGAAAAACAGATGTCAAAGATGCAGAATGGATAGCTAGCTTATTAAGATGCGGTTTAATAGAAAAAAGCTTTGTACCACCAGAGAGAATTCGAGATTTAAGGGATTTAACTAGGTTAAGAAAAGAATTGTTAGGTGAAGTTAATAGAAATAAAAATAGAATCCATAAGGTGTTACAAGATGCAAATATAAAAATATCAAGTGTACTTTCAGATGTATTTGGAGAAACTGGAAAATCTATTTTAAATCAAATAATAGGTAATCAATGTATCACAGAAGAATTTATTTATTCATTGTATGAAGGAAGAGGAAAATCAAAGTTAANAGAAAAAGGTAGTTTACAAATGGCGTAAAATGTAAAAATAACACTAAATTAGGCCTATAAAAGATAGGTTTACTTTAGTGTTGCAAAAAATAGCCTACGGCTAGAATCATTTTCGTAGGAATTATGATATGAAAATTTTTATGGATAACTTATAAATATAAATAATATCAATAACTTCAGAAACATAAAAAATGACATTTTGAAATGCTTCGCCCACGCAGTGGCTCAAGCAACGGATGTTACCGAAACGGTAGCGAGTGTCATATCGTTGGCGACATGAAGTGCTTCGCCGACACGTCGCTCAAGAGTAGCGAATTTTTTATAAAATAATAATGCAAATAAATTATAAATTATTGGCTTGTTTTAGAAAATATACTAGTATTAAATTTAATATTTTTATTTGAATTAAAAAATGATTGTTAATTTTATAGACAGGATTAAATTGGAGTTATAGTGATTTTACTTATTTTCTTTTTTTTTAAACTATGTTTAATAACAATAGTACGGTAAAGTAGCGTATAAAAACATTAAAAAAAATAAAAATGTTCGATAAACTATTGTAAAAATATAACAATAAATATATAATTAAAAATATAACAAACAACTAAAAGGGACTAATAAATATTTTAATTTTTAATGGGGAGAATTTTATGAACAAAAAAATTATTTATCAGTTAGATGGAAGACCAAGTTTAACACAAGCAATACCATTGGGATTACAACACATATTAGCTATGTTTGTTGGTAATGTTACACCACTTATAATAATCTCAAATATATTAAACTTAGATGTACAAACTAAAACATCATTAATTCAATGTGCAATGTTTGTATCTGGTATAGTAACATTAATACAATGTTATCCTGTTGGACCAATAGGAGCAAAGTTACCTATAGTAATGGGAACAAGTTTTGGATTTGTTCCAGCAGCTACAGCAATAGGAACAAAATATGGTATTCAAGGAATATTAGGGGCTTGTTTAGTAGGTGCGATTTTTCAAATGTTAGTAGGAGGAGTTGTACTTAAACATATAAGAAAGTATTTTCCACCAGTAGTTACAGGAATAGTAGTTTTAACTATGGGGATTTCCCTTTTACCAACGGGAGTTAACTATTTTGCAGGTGGAGTTGGAGCAAGTGATTTTGCATCACCATCAAATTTATTATTAGGGACAATAGTATTAATAACAGTAATATTTTTTAAGCAATACACTAAAGGAATGCTTAGTATATCATCAGTACTTATAGGATTAGTGGTTGGTTACATAGTAGCTATACCTATGGGGAAAATAGATTTTTCTTCTTTATCACAAGCACCACTTTTATCTGTACCAGTACCATTTAAGCTAGGATTTGCATTTCATATAGATGCTATAATCGCTATGATATTTGTATATATGGTTTCAACTGTAGAAACTATAGGAGATATAACAGCAATAACAAACTCTGGGCTTAATCGAGAAGCTAAGGAGAAGGAAATAATAGGCGGAGTACTTGCTGATGGTTTAGGTAGTCTTATGGGTGCAATATTTAATGTATTACCTAATACATCTTTTGGTCAAAATGTAGGAATAGTATCAATGACAAAGATAGTAAATAGATTCGTTGTTGCAACAGGTGCATGTATATTGATACTAGCAGGAATATTCCCTAAAGTTGGCGCACTTTTATCTTTAATGCCATCTAGTGTATTAGGGGGAGCTTCTATTGTTATGTTCTCTATGATAGTTGTAAGTGGTATAAAATTAATAACTACTGATAAATTAACAGAAAGAAATACTATGATACTTGCAGTATCATTAGGGCTAGGATTAGGGGTAGCTTATGTACCTGGATTTTTTGATTCTTTCCCAGAATCTATTCAATTGATATTTGGTGAATCTAAAACTGTATTACCTGCAATATTAGCAGTAATACTTAATATAGTATTACCTAAAGAAGAATTTATATCAGAAAACATTGACTTATCTGACGACTTAGTTAAAGCATAAATGTAAAAATATTTATCTTAAATTAATATTATATTTAAAAATGATATGCATGCGTTAGATATGTTGTTTAATATTTAATACATGCATTTTATAAAGTATTCAGATTAGTTATTGTATATAAATAATGACAAAATATAGTTTATAGGAGGACATATTATGTTTACACTAATGGAATTAGTGCAACCTCAGTCACTTGAAGAAGCTTATGAAATACTTATGAAGAGGAAAAATAATATAGTTATAGGGGGAAGTGCTTTTCTTAGAATGGGTGAAAAAAGAATAGGCACTGGTATAGATTTATCAAATTTAAATTTAAACCTTATAGAAGAAACTTCAGATTATATTAAAATAGGTGCTATGACTACATTAAGAGATTTAGAAGTTAGCCCGATATTAAATAAATACTTTAATGGAGTTATAGGAAATTGCGTTAAGGATATAATTGGAGTTCAATTTAGAAATGTAGTTACAGTTGGGGCAAGTGTATTTTCTAAATATGGATTTTCTGACTTAATAGTAGCATTATTATCTTTAGATACAGAGGTAGAATTATATAAAGGTGGAAGAGTAAAATTAGAAGAGTTTTTAAATCAAAAATACGAAAAAGATATATTAGTTAAAGTACATATAAAGAAAAATAATTCTAAATCTATATATAAATGTATGAGAAATTCAAGAAGTGATTATCCGATATTAAATATAGCAATATCAAAAGATGATAACAACTTTAAAATATGTGTAGGTGCTAGACCTCAAAGGGCTACAATAGCTAAAGAAGCAAGTGAGTTTATATCAAATAATATATTAAATGAAGAAAATATATTAAAAGCAAGTGAAATAGCTTGTGAAGAATTAGTTTTTGGCTCAAATATGAGAGCTAGTAAAGAATATAGAAAAGCTATATGTAAATCATTAGTTAAAAGCGCTTTAATGGAGGTATCATCATGTTAATCACAATGAATGTAAATGGAAAAAAAGTAGATATAGATGTTTCTTATGATGAGTATTTAGTAGATACATTAAGAAGAATAGGAAATCTAAGTGTAAAAAGAGGATGCGATACAGGATGTTGTGGTCTATGTAGTATATGGATAGATGAAAAACCTACATTATCTTGTTCAACACTATCTATAAGAGCTAATAAAAAGAATATAACTACAATAGAAGGTTTACAAAAAGAAGCAAGTGAATTTGCACAAATACTTGTAAATGAAGGAGCAGAACAGTGTGGATTCTGTTCACCTGGATTTATAATGACAGTACTTGCAATGAAAAAAGAACTAGAAAATCCAACTGAAGAAGAAATAATACATTACTTAACTGGAAATCTATGCAGATGTACAGGTTATATGGGACAACTTAGAGCAATTAAAACATACATGGGGGTAAAGTAATATGAATATAGTAGGTAAAGGCATAGCAAAGATAGATGGAATGTCAATAGCTACTGGTAAGCCAGTATACACAGATGACTTAGCAGCTAAAGAAGCATTAGTTGTAAAAATACTAAGAAGTCCTCATCCTTATGCAATTATAGAAGAAATAGATACAAAAAGAGCATTAATGGTGCCTGGGGTAGAATGTATATTAACATACAAAGATGTGCCAAATAATAGGTTTACATTAGCTGGACAATCATATCCAGAGCCATCTCCTTATGATAGATTAATACTTGATAAAACAGTAAGATATGTTGGTGATGAGGTAGCAATAATAGCTGCAATAGATGAAAAAATAGCTTTAAAAGCTATGAAGATGATAAAAGTTAAGTACAATGTATTAACACCAGTAATAGATATGGAAGAAGCTATAGATAATGAAAGTATAATACATACTGAAGATGTACATTGTAATTTCGATATAGGAATGGAAAGAGAAAGAAATATAGTATCTAAACATTTATATGAAAAAGGTAATGTAGAAGAGGAATTATCAAAATGTGATGTAGTTGTAGAAGATACATATTATACACAAGCACAATCTCATGGAATGATGGAAACTTACAGAGCTTATAACTACTTAGACCATGCTGGAAGATTAGTAGTAGTAAGTTCTACACAAATACCTTTCCATGTAAGAAGACATTTATCAAGAGCATTAGATATACCATCAAGTAAGATAAGAGTTATAAAGCCAAGAATAGGTGGCGGTTTTGGTGGAAAGCAAACTGCATGTGTTGAAATATTTACTGCATTAGTTACTTTAAAAACAGGAAAGCCTGCAAAAATAATATATGATAGAAAAGAAACTTTTACATGTACAACTAGTAGACATGCTATGAAATTAAATGTAAAAGTTGGAGCTGACAAAGATGGAACTATAAAAGTTATAGATATAGATGCCCTATCAGATACAGGTGCATATGGAGAACATGCTTCTACTACATTTGGACTAGTAGGAGAGAAAACTATGCCTATGTATGGAAAGTTAAATGCAGCTAGATTTAAAGGAAATGTAGTATATACAAATAAAACACCAGCAGGAGCATTTAGAGGATACGGAGCTACTCAAGGATGTTTTGCAGTTGAATCTACTATAAATAAACTAGCAGCTAAATTAAATATGGACCCAGTAGATGTTAGATTAAAAAATATAATAAAAGAGGGAGAAACTTCTCCTGCTTACAATAAAGAATTAAATAGTGTTGCATTAGATAGATGTATTAAAAAAGGTAAGGAACTTATAAAATGGGATGAGAAATATCCATACAAAGAAATATCACCTACTAAAGTAAGAAGTGTTGGTATGGCTCTTACTATGCAAGGTTCGGGGATAGCTGGAATTGACACTGCATCTATAGAAATAAAGTTAAATGATGATGGTAACTATACATTACTTACAGGTTCTACAGATATGGGAACAGGTAGTGATACTATACTTGCTCAAATGTGTGCAGAAGTACTTGAAACTACAATGGATAAAATAGTAGTAAACTCAGCTGATACAGACTCATCTCCATATGATCCAGGTTCTTATGCATCTAGTACTACTTATGTTACAGGTATGGCAGTAGTAAAAGCTGCAACAGAGCTTAAAAATAAGATAGTAAGCTTAGGCGCACAGAGATTAGAATTAAGTGAAGATTTTGTTGAGTTTGATGGAGAATATGTAAAATCTATAAATAAAGATAAAGAAATATCAGTATTAGATTTAGCTATAGATATGTCTGTAGGATGTAATAAAAATCAATTAATAGGATATGCGACTCACGGAAGTCCAGTTTCACCACCACCATTTATAGCAGGATTTGTAGAAACTGAAATAGATAAAGAAACAGGGAAAGTTGAAATAATAGATTATGTAGCTGTAGTTGACTGTGGAACAGTTATAAATAAAAATTTAGCAAAAATACAAGTAGAGGGTGGAATAGTTCAAGGTATAGGTATGGCATTGTATGAAGATGTTGTATATACACAAAGGGGAGAATTAGCATCTAATACATTTATGCAATATAAGATGCCTACTAGAAAAGATGTAGGGAATATAATAGTTGATTTTGAAGAAAGTTATGAGCCAACAGGACCATTTGGAGCAAAATCTGTAGGTGAAGTTGTTGTTAATACACCATCTCCAGCTATAGAAAATGCTATATACAATGGCTTAGGAATAAACTTAAATACTTTACCTATGACACCAGAAAAAGTATTTATGGCTATGACTAATAAATAATAAAATGAACTTAATTGATACTTTTAAAATAAGTAAGAAAGATATAATAACAATAGTTGGAGCAGGGGGGAAAACATCTTTGATGTACTCTGCTTCTTCTTTACTTAGAAAAGACTATAAGGTGTTAGTTACAACAACAACTCATATATATATACCAGACAAAAGTATTTATGATGAAATAATTATGTTAAATGATTTTCCAAACGAAAATTACCATAGTATACTACAAAATAATAAAAATGGGGTTTATGTAATAGGAAATCATATAGTAAATAACTTAAAAATAAAAGGACTAACCTTTGAGATGTTAGATAAAATAATACATTACTTTGATATAGTAATAATAGAAGGTGATGGATCAAAGGAAAAAAGTCTTAAAGGATGGAATGATTTAGAGCCCGTAATATATCCTAAGACAACAAAAACAATAGGTGTAGTAGATATAAGTTCAATAGGATTAGATATTAATGAAGAAAATATTCATAGAGTTGATAGATTTTTAGATATTATAAATGATTATTCAACTAATAAAGTTAATATAGAGCATTTAGAAAAACTTATTTTAAATAAAAATGGACTTTTTAAGATTTATAAAGGAGAAAAGATTTTATTTATTAATAAGGTAGAAAATATTAACAACAAAACAAATGCATTAAATCTTATAAAAAATATAAAATGTAAAAGCTCATCATATATAAATAGGTATATATATGGTAGTATATTTACAAATGAATATATAAAAGGATGATGAGTTTGATTTCAGCGATAATAATGGCTTCTGGATTTTCTAGGCGCATGGGTGAGAATAAGCTTCTTATGAAGTATAATAACAAATTTTTAATTGAGTACACCTTAGATGTCATATCTAAATGTAATTTTAAAGATAAATTAATAGTAACTCAATATGAAAAAATAAAAGAAATTGGAGAAAATTTAGATTTTAAAGTAGTGAAAAATAAATATCCTAATAGGGGCATAAGTGAATCGATAAAATTAGGAATAAAAAATTGTGAAGAAAGTGAAGGATATATGTTTTTTGTTGGAGACCAGCCTCTTTTAGATAAAAAAGATATAGAAAAACTAATAGATGCATTTAATGAAGATACAAGTTTTATAGTAATTCCCAAATATAAAAATCGTTTTGGAAATCCAGTTATATATCCTAAAAAATATAAAGAAGATATTTTAAAATTAGAAGGAGATAAAGGTGGAAAAAGCATCATAAAATCTTCTGATAAAATAAAATATGTTGATGTTTGTGAAAATACTCTATTTGATATAGATAATATAGATGATTTTAATAATCTTTTAAAAAAGGGAGATATTATATGAAAAATGACATAATAGTAGTTAGAGGTGGTGGAGACATAGCTACTGGTACAATACATAAGCTTTATAGATGCGGATTTAAAGTAGTAATACTTGAGATAGAAAATCCATCGTCTATAAGACGTGCAGTATGTTTTAGCGAAGCAATATATGATGAAAAATCTATAGTAGAAGGTGTTGTATGTGAAAAAGCTAATAATATAGATGAAATATATAACATATTAGATAAAGGAAATATTCCAATAATTATAGACCCTTATGGAAAGTACATAAAAACATTAAAACCATTAGCAGTAGTAGATGCAATACTTGCTAAGAAAAACTTAGGAACAAATAAATCTATGGCACCTATAACTATAGCTTTAGGACCTGGATTTTGTGCATCTTGTGATGTAGATATAGTAATAGAAACTATGAGAGGACATAACCTAGGTAGAATAATAGAAAAAGGATATGCAAAAGAAAATACGGGAATACCAGGAGAGATAAAAGGAGTAAGTAAGGAAAGAGTTATATACTCACCTATTAGTGGAACTATATCAAATGTTAAACAAATAGGTGATATAGTTAAAAAAGGTGAAACAATAGCTTACATAGATAACACTGAAGTTAAGGCTTCAATAGACGGTGTTTTAAGAGGTATAATAAGAGATAAAAGTAATATAAAAAGTAAGCTTAAAATAGCTGATATAGATCCAAGAAAAGAAGAAGTAAAGAACTCTTTTACAATATCGGATAAAGCTAGAACTATAGCTGGTGGAGTATTAGAAGCTATATTATATATGAAACAAAAACATGAGGACAGATAAATTATGGACGAAACAATATTAAAAGAAATTTACAACCAAGTTAAAAATGGATACAAAGTAGCTTTAGCAACAATAACCAAAACAATTGGATCAACACCAGGAAAAATGGGAGCAACTATGGCGGTATTTCAAAATGGGAATACTATAGGAAGTGTTGGTGGAGGAATGATAGAACATAAAGTTCTAAATAAATGCGTTGAGTGCCTAAAAAGTGGAGAAGATTATAACTTTGAGTATAGTTTAAACGACAATGGGAATTTAGGTATGCAATGTGGAGGAACTGCATTTGGATATATAAAAGTATTTAAACCAAAACCTAAACTTATAATCATAGGTGGAGGTCATATAGGTCTAGCACTTTTTAAAATTGCTAAGAATTTAGATTTTTATACAATAGTAATAGATGATAGAGAAGAATTTGCAAATGAACAAAGATTTGAAAATGTTGATGAAGTTTATAGCGGAGATATACCTAATATAATTAAAAATATATCTATTAATGATAATACATATATAGTTATAGCTACTAGAGGTTATGAAGGAGATTTAATTAGTTTAAGAAGTGTAATAGATAGAAATCCAATGTATATTGGTATGATAGGGAGTATGAAAAAATGGATTAAAGTTAAAGAAACTTTAATAAATGAAAATATAAATATAGAAAAATTAGAAAGTGTATATGCACCTGTTGGCATAAATATTTCATCTAATAGTGTTGATGAAATAGCATTTGGAATAATGGCAGAGATACTATTAGTTAAAAATAATGGAAGTTTAACTCATAGAAAAAATAAAATAAAATAATATTTTATATAAATTATAACTAAAATTAATATGCATTTATTAAAGTCGACATCATGGAGGTAAATAATGTTTACAGTAGGAATTATAACAAGTAGCGATAAAGGTTACAGGGGAGAAAGAGAAGATAAAAGCGGACAAGTAATTGAAGAAATAGTAAGTCAAAATGGATTTAAAGTTATAAAAAAAGTAGTTTTACCAGATGAAAAAGATTTACTAGAAAAAGAAATGATAAATATGTGTGACAATTTAAATGTAAACTTACTTTTAACAACAGGTGGAACAGGATTTTCTAAAAGAGATATAACTCCAGAAGCAACAAAATCTGTAATAGAAAGAGAGGCCTTAGGTATTGTTGAAGCTATAAGATTTTATAGTCTACAAATTACAAAAAGAGCTATGCTATCAAGAGCAACCTCAGGAATTAGACAAAATACACTAATAATTAACTTACCAGGAAGCCCTAAAGCATGTAAAGAAGCACTAGATTTTGTACTAGACGATGTAAAACATGGAATTGAAATATTGCTTGGGGAGGCAAAAGAATGCGCAAGAAAATAAAACTATTAAGTGTCATACTTTGTGTTTTAGCACTTACTGGATGCAATAAATCATCACAAAATGAGTTAACTATAAGTGTGGCTACAAGTCTTTTAAATCCAATTAATGAAATAATTAAAGAATATGAAAATGAAAATAATGTAAAAGTTAATATAAACTTTGGAGGATCTGGAACTTTAAAAAGTCAAATTGAAAATGGAGCAGATGTATGTGCTTATTTTTCTGCTAATGAAAAATTTATGGATGAATTAGTAGAAAAAAATATGGTAAAGGAAGATGAAATAAATGTTCCAATAAGTAATTCATTAGTATTAATTAAAAGTGATAAATGTAAATATGATATAAAAAGTTTAAAAGATTTATTAAAATATGATATAACTATGGCCATAGGTCAAATTGATACAGTTCCAGCGGGACAATACGCAAAAGAATCTTTAGAGAAGCTAAATATATTTAATGAAATAAAAGATAAACTAGTATATGGTAAAGATGTATCAGCAGTTAAAAATTATGTTGAAACATCAGAAGTAGATTTAGGTATAGTTTATAAAAGTGACTCTTTAGACTTAAAAAGTAGTCAAGTTGTATTAGAAATTCCTAAAAATTTACATGAAAATATAAATTATACATTAGCGCCTATAAACAGTAGTGAAGATGGGAAGAAAATAATTGAGTTTATTAATTCTAAATATTCAAAGGAAATTTTAAGAGAGTACGGATTTTTAATTAATGAATAATATTATAGTTAACTCAACTATTACATCTATAAAAGTTTCATTAATATCTGTTTTAATTACTTTTTTTATATCTATAACCTTTATATACTTTAACAGTTATAAAAAAAATAAAAAGAAAAGTATTATGGATATATTAATACTTTTACCTATGTTTATACCACCATCAGCCATAGGGTATATTATACTAATAACCTTAGGGAAAAATAGTTTTATAGGTGTAATTTTAGAAAAATATTTTAATATAAGAATAATTTTTACAATACAAGCTTGTATTATAGCATCTGTTATAGTAACTTTGCCTCTTATGTATCAAAGTATAAAAACATCTATTTTTGCTATAGACCAAGATATAATTAATGCAAGTAAATTAGATGGAGCAAGTGATTTTAAAATATTTACTAAGATAATATTGCCTTTATGTAAAAATGGAATTTATAGTGGAATATTATTATCATTTGCAAGATCACTAGGAGAGTTTGGAGCAACTATTTTAGTAGCAGGAAATATACCTGGAAAAACACAAACTCTACCAATGGCAATGTATAATGCAATAGAAGCAAATCAAACGAAAACTACTATAATTATATTATTTGTTATACTTAGTATATCAATATTCCTTATAATTATTTATCACAATTTGAATAAAGACAAAATTTAGGAGAGTAGAATATGAAACAAATAAGAATTGAAGATTCTGTAGGTTGCATTTTATCTCATGATGTTACCAAAATAGTTCCAGGAGAATTTAAAGGAAGGTTATTTAAAAAAGGTCATGTAATAAGAGAAGAAGATATACCTAAGCTTTTAGATATAGGTAAGGAACATATATATGTTTGGGAACCTAAAAAAGGGCAACTTCACGAAAATGATGCTGCAATAAGGGTAAAAGACTTAGTATTAGGACAAGGGTGTTATATATCAGAGGAAATAAAAGAAGGTAAAATAGATTTCTTTGCAAATACTCAAGGAATAGTAAAAATAAATAAAGACTTACTTTTAAAGCTTAATTTACTAGGAGAAATAATAGTATCTACTATACACAACAATACTCCAGTAAAAAAAGGTGAAAAAATAGGAGCAACAAGAGTTATTCCTTTAATAATAGATGAGAAAAAAATCTTAGAAGCTGAAAAAATCATAAAAGAAAAAATAATAAGTGTAGAAGAAATAAAACCTAAAAAAGCTGTACTTATAACTACTGGTAATGAAGTTTATAAAGGAAGAATAAAAGATGCATTCTTACCAGTTATGAAAGAAAAGTTAGAGTATTATGGAAGTGAAATTGTTAAGCAAGTAATTCTTCCAGATAATAAAGAAATGATAACAGAAAATATATTAAAAGCCATAGAAGAAGATAAAGTAGATATGATAATTTGTACTGGAGGTATGTCAGTAGATCCAGATGATGTTACACCATCAGCAATAAAAGATTGTAATGGAGAAATTGTAACTTATGGTGCACCGGTTTTACCAGGAGCAATGTTTTTATTAGCATATTATAAAAACATACCTATACTTGGAGTTCCTAGTTGTGCTATGTATTCTAAAAGAACTATATTTGACTTAGTACTACCAAGGATTTTAGCCGATGAAAAATTATCATTTGAAGATATAGCAAGATTTGGTAATGGAGGAATGTGTTTAAACTGTGAAATATGTTCTTTCCCACATTGCTCATTTGGTAAATAGGAGGAAATTAAATATGAACAAGTTAACACATTTTGATAAAAATGGGAATGCAGTAATGGTAGATGTATCACAAAAAAATGAGACAGAAAGAATAGCAACTGCTTGTTCTAGTATTTCTCTAAGTAAGGAAACACTAGAGTGCATAAAAAATAACCAAATAGGAAAAGGTGATGTATTAGGTGTAGCTAGAGTAGCTGGTATAATGGCGGCTAAAAAAACATCTGACTTAATACCAATGTGCCATCCATTAATGCTTACAAGTTGTAATATAGATTATGAAATAGATGAAATTAATAGTAATATAAAAATATTAGCTACGGTAAAAATTGTAGGCAAAACAGGTGTAGAAATGGAAGCTTTAACAGCAGTAAGTGTATGTGCATTAACAATTTATGATATGTGTAAGGCAATAGATAAAAAAATGGTCATTGAAAATACATTTTTATTAAATAAAACAGGAGGTAAAAGTGGAGAATTTAACTTTTTTGAGTAGCCACTAAAGTTATGATAGACAAATTTGGAAGAAAAATAGACTATCTTAGGATTTCTGTCACGGAAAATTGTAATTTAAAGTGTATATATTGTATTGATGAAAATAACATACTAAATTCCTGTAACAATGATATTTTAACAGATGATGAAATTGTAAAAATTGCAACAGAATGTGAAAGACTAGGTATTAAAAAAATAAGAATTACAGGAGGAGAACCTTTAGTTCGAAAAAATATAGAAAGTTTAATATATAAACTAAAATGTATTAATGGAATGGAAGAGATATATATAACAACAAATGGTGTATTATTACATACTAAAATAGAAGATCTTAAGAAAAATGGATTAACCGGAGTAAATATAAGTTTAGATTCTTTAAATAAAGACAGATTTAAAAAGCTTACTAAGTTTGATAAATTACAAGATGTATTACTTTCTATAGATAAGGCATTAGAACTAGGTCTTAAAGTAAAGATAAATACAGTTATTGTTGATGATATAAATAAAGATGAAATAATAGATTTTGTAAACTTAACAAAAGATAAAAATTTAGATATTAGATTTATTGAACTTATGCCAATAGGTGCAGCAAAAAACTATAAAGGTACAAGCAATGAAGAAATAAATCAAATAATAAATAAAAATTTTAAAAATATTAAAGTCGAAAATAAAAGTAAAAGAAGTGGGCCTGCAAAATATATAAGAATAGATAACTATAAAGGAAAAATAGGATTTATAAGCCCAATATCAAGTTGTTTTTGTGAGGACTGCAATAGAATAAGATTAACTTCTACTGGATTTTTAAAAAAATGTTTACATTATAATTATGGAGTAGATTTAAAAAAACATATACGAAGTAACATAAGTGATAAAGATTTAAATGAGTTAATTTATTCAAATATTTATGATAAACCTCAAGAGCATCTTTTTATGGAGGACTGTGACAATAAAGAAAATAAATATATGAACCAAATCGGAGGATAGATACATGGGGAAAGTATTAGCTATTTGCATAAGTGAGAAAAAAGGAACATTAAAAAATGAAATAAATGAAGCTAAATTTATAGAAGACTTTGGTATAGAAAATGATGCACATGCAGGTAAATGGCATAGACAAGTTAGTTTATTAGAATTTAATAAAATAGATGAATTTAGAAAAAAAGGTGCAAATGTAGACTTTGGTGCTTTTGGAGAAAATCTAGTAATAGAAGGCATTGAATTAAATACACTTTCTATAGGTCAAAAAATAAAAATAGGGGATGTATTATTAGAAGTTACTCAAATAGGTAAAAAATGTCATGATAAATGTCAGATATATTATCAAGTTGGAGAATGTATAATGCCTAAGAATGGTATATTTACTAAAGTTTTAAATGGTGGAATTGTCAAAGTAGGAGATGAATGTAGCCTAGATTTAGATATATAATAGTAAGTAATGTTGTTGTTAAATTTTTAAAATAATATATTATAGCTGCCTCAAATATTTATTTGAGGCAGTTTTTATTTTCATAGCTATTTATCCAAAATGATTGTATTAATAATATAAAACTACAAATCCAAACAGCTTTAGTACTTATAGCAAGAGATACTAGAGTTCCAGGAATGGCACCCACTGCAAAAGAAAAAGTAAGAATTGTGAAAGTAAGGAGCTTTTTAATAGAATTTTTACTTTTTTCATCTAATACATTATATAGTAATAGACCAACATTTCTAATATTTCCAGTACATATAGTTGTATTAAACCCAATTCCAAGACATTCTTTAAATAAACACAACTGATATCCCATAAAAAAAGAAACTAGATTAGTAACAAAAATATCTGGAAAAAAAGTTGGAATTAAACCAATAAAAAATAATCCAATTGATTCTATAACTAAAGCTATTTTTCTCCAATCTCCAATGTATTTACATTTTATAATCATAGATTTTACTAATTCACTAAATACAGCACCTAATATACAAGCAACAATAGGAATAAAGTATCTTAATGCTTCTTGCCAATTACCAAGTGCAATATTAATTCCTAATTTAGACATATTAGCAGTGTGCATATTTGCTAATATATTATTTCTAGTAATATAGGTATATCCATTCATATAACCTCCAACAAAGGTCATTATCGTTAAAAAGATAGGATTTTCCCAAGGAGGAGTTTTTTGTTTTGTCTTATTGCTACTTTTCATAAAATTCACCTTTTAATATATGAATATTAATGATTTATATATTATGTCCTATATTAGTTAATAAATGCATTGGTAAAAGTACATATTAAATTCAAAAGTAATATTATTAATATATTTTTATCTGAGCGGATATTTTTTTTAATATTATACAAAATATAGTTGATAAGAAAAAATATATTATGTGAATTAATGTATTTATATAGGTTAAAAATAAAGTAAATTAAGAAATAAGTGAGGTAGTATTATGAATAAACTTTTAGAACAAGCTATAGCGATGAAAGATGAGATTATATCTTATAGAAGAACTATTCACAATAACCCTGAGGTTGGAACTGAATTACCTAAAACAAAAGCATATGTTATGGATAAGTTAAGAGAATTTGGATATGAACCTAAGGAAATATGTGAAAGTGGTATAGTTGCTACAATTGAAGGAAGCAAACCAGGGAAGACTTTCTTACTAAGAGCAGATATGGATGCCTTACCAATGGCAGAAGCTACTGGTCTTGATTTTAAATCAAATAATGGTTCTATGCATTCATGTGGTCATGATATGCATACAGCTATGCTTTTAGGTGCTGCAAAACTATTAAAACAAAATCAAAATGAAATAGAAGGTACAGTTAAATTAGTGTTCCAACCAGATGAAGAAGGATTTACTGGTGCTAAGAAAATGATAAAAGCAGGAGTTCTTAAAAATCCAGATGTTGATGCAGCAATGGCAATGCATGTACATTCTGGCACACCTTCAAACTTAATATTATGTGGATTAGGAACTAGTATAGGTGGATGTTATAGATTTAGAATAGCAGTAAAAGGTACAGGATGTCATGGAGCTATGCCAGAATTAGGAGTAGACCCAATAAATATAGCAACACATATATATTTATCACTACAAGAAATAACAAGTAGAGAAGTAACAGCTACAAAACCTGCTGTTATAACAATAGGAAAATTTGCAGGTGGAGATGCTCCTAATATAATACCATCAGAAGTTATTATGGAAGGTACAGTAAGATTCTTAGATAAAGAAGTTGGAGAATTTATAGTTGAAAGAATGAATGATATAATTACATCTACTGCTAAATTGTTTAGAGGAGAAGCAGAGTTAATAGAGTTATCTTCAGTACCTCCACTAACTAATGATGATAAACTAGCTCATGAAGTTACTAACTATATGAAAGATATAGTAGGAGAAAAAGCAGTTGTGTTATTTAACGGTGGAGGAATGGGATCAGAAGACTTTGCCTCTTATTCATATGAAGTTCCAAGTTTATATATTATGTTAGGTGCAGGTTCAAAACAAGAAAATGATTTATTTGGAGCACCAATGCATAATCAACATGTTGTATTTAATGAAGATATATTACCTACAGGAGCTGCTGTACATGCGTATAGTGCTATAATGTGGTTAAAAAATAATAAATAGATTATATTTTGTATTAAAACAATAAAAAAGCGTAGATAAAATCTACGCTTTTTTATAATATAAATATATTTTTAGTTAGCTTTTTTCATTTCATTAGAATCAAAGTTAGCTAAATTTTCTTTCTTTGCTTTGCTCATAGCTTTTATAGCTACTAATAACATTGAGTAAGCAACCAATATAGCAACTAATATGAATGACCAAGCTATCATGTATCCAGCTTTATCAACTATAACTCCGAATACGAATGATCCGAAAGCAAATCCTAAAGCAAAGAATACTTGAGTTATACCTAATATAGCTCCAAAATCTTTCCTTCCGAATAAAGCCCCAACTAACATTGATGGCGCTAAGATGTAAGCAAATACTGACACTCCTTTAGAAACTCCATATACATATGCTAAAGCTGGTATTTGTGGAGCAAGCATTAGTGATAAACAAGCTACTAAAGCTAAAACAAATCCTATTACTGTAGTTTTAGTAGTTCCAAACTTATCGTAGAAAGTTCCTCCTAATAAGTTTCCGAATAAAGAACATGCGGCAAATATTGATCCTACTGTTCCTAAAACTGCTTTATCAAATCCCTTAGAACCTAAGAATGCTGAATATTGAGTAGCTAAAGCTGATACATATATCCCTATGAATGCGAATGCTATAGCAAATATCCAGTATGCCTTCATTTTTGTAGCTTCTGCAAGCGTATATCCTTCTTTTGATTCAACTTTTTCTTCTGTATTAGTGTTTACTTCTTTATTTTTTCCTACTGCAACTTCAGAATTATCCTTTGCAGTTCTAATGAATAGTAAAGATACTGCTAACCCAACTACTAGTGATAATAATGCAAATCTTTGATACGCAGCAGCATATCCATATTGAGCTATCCAGTTTACTGAGAATTGTTGTAAGAATATATTACCTAAACCACTTCCAGCAAATGCTAGACCTGTAGCTTTACCTCTTAAACTATCATCAAACCAAGACATCATTATAACTGGTATCCCTATAGATGACATTGTAGCAGCTCCTACTTGAGCTATTCCATACCCAAGATAGAATAATACGATTTGTTTCCCTGCTATACTTAACATAAATATTCCACTTGCTGATACTATTGCACCTACAGTAAATATTATTTTAGCTGGGAATTTATTGAATAACTTTCCAATTGTTGGAGAGAATAATGCAGATATTATTGTCCCAAATGTAAACATCAGTGATATCGCACCTAATCCAAATCCTTCTGTATCCATTATAGGCTTTAAGAATTGAGGATGTATATTTGATGCTACACCAAATGGTATTGCTTGAATAAGCATACATGCAACTACTATTAGCCATGCATTTGAGAATTTTCTCTTGTTAATAGAATTAGTCATTTTTATAATTTCTCCTTAAAAAAAATTTATATGATTCGTACAAGTAATATAAAATAACTTGTACGAATCATTATTAAGCAGCCTTTTTATTAAGCAGCTTTATTAACATCTTTAACTTCGCCATTCTTTATAGCTTTATTTGTTTTGTAAGCAAATACAGTTAAAGCTATTAAATTTATACCTGAACATACGAATAATAATAAGTCAACTGCTTCAAATACAACGTTAGCTCCAAATATAGCTAATGTTCCAGCTGATACTATTAAAGTTAAGTATATAACGATATTTTTATTAACAGCGTTGTTTTTGAATAATTTTCTTAAATAGTAGTATGAACCTAATATAGTAGTCATTGCAGATAATACTGTGAATAATGACATTACTACTAAACCAAATGTTCCTGTAACACTAGATGCTGTTTGGAAGAAAGTAGATAATCTGTAAATAGCGTCATTTGGAGTACTATAGTCTATTATTCCTGCATCTATACCATAACTTGCTATATAAGAAGTTATAAATATAGCTATGAATAAAGTCATTATACTTGGTATTAAAGATATCATACCAGCTTCTCTTGGCTCAGAATCAGATTGTTGAGCAGACATTGCTAAACATCCAAGTCCAGTTTCAACAGTTTGTAAAACTTTTTGCATACCTAAAACAAATCCTAGAGGTACACCTGCCATAGCAGTTACAGGGTTCATCATTCCTTCTATTAATCCAGAGAAGTAAGTTGGTATATAACCAGCAGTTTTTCCTATAAATATAGCAGCAAATAATAAGTATCCAGCTAAAGCTGTTCCTATCATGTAAGTCATAGCGTTCATGAATATGTCGTCTTTTTTAGATAATACAACAAGTGCTACTATAGCTATTACAGGTATTACTATAAACATATATCTTTGAACTAAAGTAAGTTCAACGCCCATGAATTGAGAAGCTACTATTGTAAATACAGAGTCTATTCCGCTGAATTGGAATCCACCAAACCCAAATACCATTAAAGCAACCATTGCTAATCCATAGAATAATCCTAACTTAGGACTTATTAAGTTAGATATATATTCTCTTGGACCTTGCTTCATTATTTTTGAGTTTACAGTCTCAGAATAAGAAACAGGTATCATTACACATGCTCCTATTAAAGCCCAAGCAACTATAGCTTCTACATGATGTTGTCCTCCACCATATAATTTAGATAATGCTCCAAGAACTCCTACTATAGCTCCTGTCCCAACCATTGCTCCTAATGATATTGAAGCAGGTCCTATCATGTTTTTAAATTTTAATTTTGATGGTTTTGTTAATTTAGGTTGTATTTTGAATATAGTTGTAAATGCCATATATGCACCTAATATTAACATAAACGGTACGAACACAGGCCATATAACATCAGAAGTTTTTGTTATAAGGTGTTCTAATTGTATTAAAACTAAATCCATTTTTTTCTCCTATACTAATAACTATTTAAAATTTGACTTAGAACTTATATGAATATGATTATTTTTATCTAGTTATACATAGTAAGAAATAAAATATATCAATTGTAGCATTATGTTATAAATTGTAATACTATAAGGGGTAAAAAGTCAATAAATTTCTTCAAAAACAATCAAAAACCTACAAAAAAATTCAATATAATTCATTATTTAAAAAATAACAAAATTTAAAAAATAACAAATGTTGACTATATATGTCTACATTTGTTATTATTATATTGAATATGACTTATATGACTTATATGAAATATGACGAAGAAATTTGAACTTTAATATTTTACGTTAATATTTTAAAATAGGATTAATATATAAAGTGATTAATATATAAATAGGTATATATAAATAGGTAAGAAATAAATATATTAAACGTTGTATAAAATAATCAAGTAATGAATGAGGTATAGTTATGAACAAAATAATGGAACAAGCAATAGCTATAAAAGATGATATAGTATCATATAGAAGAACAATTCATGCTAATCCAGAAGTTGGTACTGAATTACCAATGACAAAGAAATTTGTTATGGATAAGTTAAAAGAATTTGGTTATGAACCACAAGAAATATGTGAAAGTGGTATAGTAGCTACTATATCAGGACCAAAACCAGGAAAAACTTTCTTATTAAGAGCTGATATGGATGCACTTCCAATGGAAGAAACAACAGTTTGTGATTTTGCTGCTAAAAACGGAAATATGCATTCATGTGGACATGACATGCACAGTGCTATGTTACTTGGAGCTGCTAAATTATTAAAGCAAAACCAAGACCAAATAGAAGGAACAGTTAAATTAGTATTCCAACCAGATGAAGAAGGATTCACTGGAGCAAAAGCTATGATAGAAGCTGGGGTATTACAAAATCCTAAAGTAGATGCAGCAATGGCTATGCACGTAAATTCAGGAACACCATCTAACTTAGTAGTAGCTGGTAAAGGTACTAGTATAGGAGGATGTTTCAGATTTAGAATAGTTGTTAAAGGAGTTGGATGTCACGGAGCTATGCCTGAAACAGGAGTAGACCCAATATTCATAGCTCACCACATATATTCAGGTCTTCAAAGTATATTAACAAGAGAAATACCTGCTATAAAACCAGCTGTTATAACTATAGGTAAATTTGTAGGTGGAGATGCTCCTAACATAATACCTGGAGAAGTTGTTATGGAAGGAACATTCAGATACTTAGATAAAGAAATGGGAGATATGGTAATAGCAAGAATGAACGAAATAGTTACTGCTACTGCTAAAGCTCACAGAGGAGAAGCTGAATTAATAGAATTATCTTCTGTACCACCATTAACTAATGATAACGACTTATTAAACGAAATCACTGGATATGTAAAAGACATAGTAAGTGAAAGAGGAGTATTCGTATTTGAAGGTGGCGGAATGGGTTCTGAGGACTTCGCATCTTATTCATATGAAGTGCCAAGCTTATACATCATATTAGGTGCTGGAGCTAAGAATGAAAATGAAGAATTCGGTGTTCCAATGCATAACTCAAAAGTAGTATTCAATGAAGATATATTACCAACTGGAGCTGCTATACATGCTCACAGTGCTATAACATGGTTAAAAAACAACAAGTAGGGATATAATAATATAATAGAATCATTAGCTTATTTAATTTTTATAATACAGATAAAATAAGAATCCTAAAGATTTATTGTAAATCTTTAGGATTTTTATTTATCTAATGTAATTTATATTATAAAATCTTCATCTTCTAACTCTTCATAAATACCTTTTTGATATCCATTACCTTTAGTAGAGAAGAAGTCATGAGATTTAGTTTCTGTACTTAAACCATTTAAAACTATTGGATTTATATCTGAAACTTCATAATAGCTTTCAAAGCCTAAGTTTTCTAAAGCTCTATTAGCATTGTACTTTAAGAAGTTTATAACTTCATTAGTAAAACCAGTTCCATCATAAATCGTCTTAGTATAGTTAATTTCATTTTCCATAAGACTTTCAAATATAGAATAAGCTTTATTTTTTAATTCACTTTTTTTATATTTATCAAAAGAATTAAATAATTCTTGAGCCAAAAGTCCAATATATTTGCCATGTAAAGACTCATCTCTAAGTATTAAGGATATTATCTCACCACTAGCAACCATTTTTCCTTGTCCTGCTAAGTATAGAGGATAGAAAAATCCAGAGTAAAATAAGAAACTTTCTAAAAATACACTAGTTACCATAGAAAGATATAAGCTTTCATTGTCATTAGTATTTTCATATTGAGCTAATATTAAATCAGCTTTTCTCTGTAAAGTTGGTTCATTTTCTATCCAATTGAATAATTCATCTATTTGATCATTAGAAAGTAATGTCATAAATATTGATGAATAACTCTTTGCATGAATTTCTTCCATTGTACCCATAAATGATAAAACAGCTTTTCTTTGTAAGTTTTCTGTTAAATTCATCATAGATGGTACTCCATTATTTCCTTGGTTTGTATCTAATAATGTAAGCCCTGCCAATACCTTTTTATATAATTCTTTTTCTTTTTCACTTAGCATACTCCAACATTTTAAGTCTTTAGATACAGATATTTCTTCGGGAAGCCAAAACTGCTTAACATTTTGTTCCCAAAACGCTTGTGTAAAGCCATCATCTTCTTTGTTCCAGTTAACTGCCTTGTGAATTCTTTTTAAATTAAATGTCATAATATTTTACCCCCTTAAACTGAACAACTTAAACATTCATTATTCTCTCTAGTCATTTTAGTTCTTGTATAATACAAACTTTTAAGACCTTTTTTATATGCATATATATAATACCTTGCTATATCTCTAGTTGTTTTATCATCTGTGACAAATAATGTTGTAGATATACCTTGGTCAACATGTTTTTGAACAGTAGCTACTAAGTCTATAACCTTTCTCATATCCATTCTATATGCTGATTGATAGTATAGCATATTTTCATTAGTTAAAAATGGCATAGGGTATATAGTAGTTGAATCACCATAAGTTCTAACTTCAACAGGTTCCATAATAGGCATTATACTTGAAGTTGCATTTTGAACATAACTAATACTTTGAGTAGGAGCAATGGCTAATAAGTAAGCATTATATAAACCATTTATTTTAACTTTATCTAAAAGGTCGGCCCAATCCTTATTAGTTGGAATATATATACCTTCAAATAATTTAGATACTTTTTCTGTTTTTGGTAAGAAAGATTCATTATAATATTTTGAAAGAACTTTACTTTTATTTCCTTTTGCATATTCAGATTTCTCAAAGCCTTTAAATTTAACATTTTTATCTATAGCTAATTCCATAGATGCTTTTATAGAGTAGTATCTTATTATAGCGAAAAATACATTTGAAAAATCTATAGCTTCATCAGATGTATATAATATATTTTCTCTCATTAAGTACCCATGTAAATTCATAGCACCTAATCCAATAGAATGAGAAGAATCATTTCCATTTTTAACAGTTGGAACTTTATCTATACTAGTTTTATCAGATACAAATGATAATGCACGAATAGAAGTTTTTACAGTTCTTTCTATATCTTTATTATCCATAACATTTGCTATATTTAAAGAGCCTAAATTACAACTTATATCTTGGCCCCAATTATTGTTACCACAGTACCCATTAATATCTGATGGAGTTTGATATTGGAATATTTCACAACATAAATTTGACATTTTTATTCTTCCAACATCCTTTAAAGTATGTTCTTTATTTGCAGTATCTAAAAATACAACATATGGATATCCACTTTCTTGTTGCATTTGAGCTATTTTAGTTAACATTTGTCTTGGATTTATTTCTTTTTTTCGTATATCATTATCATTTACTAATTTATCATACCACTCATTAATATCAATATCATCAAAGTTGATACCATACTTTTTATATACAGAATGAGGATAAAAGGCATAAGCTTTTTCATTTTTTTCAGCAAGTTCCATAAACTTATCAGGAATAATGGCACCTAATGAAAGAGAAGCTAGTCTTATTTTTTCGTCTGCATTTATTTTTTTAGTATCCATCAAAAGTTCAAAATCAGGATGAAATACTGATAAATAAACAGCTCCAGCACCTTGCCTAGCACCCATTTGATTAAAATATGAAAATGATTGTTCTAACATTTTAGCTACACCAACTACACCACCAGCAGCTCCTTCAATATTTTTGATAGGTTCGTTTGATGCTCTTAATCTTGAAAGGTTTAAAGCAACACCGCCACCTATTTTAGATAAATGGTTTGCTGATGAAATTGCATAAGATATACCTTCTGTACTATCTTCTACAGATAATAAAAAGCATGAAACTAATTCACCAGATCTTTTTCTACCAGCATTTAAAAATGTTGGAGTAGCAGGTTGAAACTCTTGTTTTATTAATTTTTCAGCTAAATCAAATGCAAAGCTCTCATCACCATCAGCTAATGCTAAAGATACTATTAATACTTTATCATTATAAGTTTCTAATATTTCTTTACCGTCATTAGTTTTTAATGCATAATTTTGGTAGAATTTGTTTGCACTCATATAAGACTTAAATTCAAAATTATGTTTTTTTATAAAGTCAAATAAATTTGTTATAAAGCTTAAGCTATATTTATTTAATGTATCTTTGCAATAGTATTCATTTTCTATTAAATATTGCAATTTTTCTTCTAAATTATTAAATTTTTTTATCTTTGGAGAAATATATTCATCTAAATAACTATTTAAAGCTTCTTTATCTTTATCTAGTTGATACTTACCCTCATTATCCTTAATTATTACTTGATTATTCAATTTTATCCAATTCATATTAATCCACCTTTTGTCAAGTTATTTTAAAACTATATATAGTAGTTTGTTTGCAGTTTAAACACTACATATGGTATATACACCAAAGGTGATATTTTTAATCATATTAATAATTATTTATAAAAAATTCGCTTTGTTTGAGCGACGTGTCGGCGAAACACTTCATTTTGCCAACGATATATCCTTGATCAAATATAAATAAATTACCACAGAAAATGTATTTATAGGTATAATAGAAGTATTAATATGTATATAATAAGAATTTGATTATGATATATGTTTAAATAGATAAATAAATAGGTATAAATAAATTTAAGAAAGGGGATTAATAGATGAAAAGTTTTCAAATGGAACTTTCATTATTTATTGAAAGTTATGAGTATATAGATTTAAAAAAGGGAAGAAAAATTAATTTTCAAAGAGACCCTAGTAAAATAGAAGAAATAATATTTGAAGATAATGAAATAGAAGAAGATGTTACTAAAATACCTGTATATAGTGAAATAGCAGCAGGTATGCCAATTTATATAAATGACGAAATAGAAGGGAACTTTTATCTTCCAAGTTGGTTAGTAAAATCATCAAAAGATACATTTATGCTAAAGATAAATGGAGATAGTATGATAAATGCCAACATACATGATAGTGATTTAGTCGTTATAAAAAAGCAAGATGCAGTATATAATGGAGAAATAGTTGCTGTCGATATAGATGGATATGCAACGATAAAAAGAATAAATATAGACGGAAAATATGCTATATTATCTCCAGAAAATAATAAGTACGAACCAATTGTAATGCCAATAGATGATGTAAGAATAATTGGTTGTGCAGTAGGTATTTTAAAAAGTAAATTTTATTAAAAAATGTAAAAGTTATGAGAAGATATCTTCTCATAACTTTTTTACGCTTAAGGATATTATAATATTTAAAAAAATGTGGATAACTTCTGAATGTAAGTAATATCAATAAACTGGTTTTGAGCGTAAAAAAGATTTTGAAATGCTTCGCCCACGCAGTGGCTCGAGCAACGGACGAAGTCGTTGGCGACATGAGCGAAGCGAATTTTTATGTTAATTTTATATCTAAAAATGAAAAAAAGGGAAAAATATGTTATAATTTTAATTATTGTGTGCAAATTTAGGGGGAATAAATGGAAATTTTATTAGAAAAAGTGGATGAGTATATTTTAATAGTAGATTACAATGGAAAAATAATTTTTGCTAATGGTAAATTTCTAAAAAAATTCGGATATAAAAAAAATGAATTATGTAATATAAATATAAATGAAGTTATAGCTAATGAGTATTTAGAAATAGATAAAATATCAGCTTATAAAAATGGAGTAAGTAAAGAACTAGAAATTATAACAAAAAATAGTGAAAAAATAAAATTAGAAAGTAACATATTTATAGATGAATTTAAAAGTAAAAGAAGTTTATTTATAATATCAAAAGGTATAAATGAATCTAATTTTACAAAAGAACACATAGAATTATTATTAGATAATATATATACAGGAGCATTTATTAAAGATGCTTCAGGAAAATATCTATATTTTAGCAAAACTTTATGTGAATTCTTTGGTAAATCTAGAGATGAAATTATAGGTAAATGTGATGAGGAGATTTTTCCATCAAATATTGTAGAAACTTTCAAAGAAACAGATAAAATAGTAATAGAGAGTAAAGTGGGTAAATTATATGAGGATAAAATAAATATATTTGGAAAAAAAGTTACATATGAAACTTATAAGCTTCCTATATATGATGGAAATAATAACTTGAAATATATAGTAGGATCATGTAAAGATACTAGTTTACAAAATATAGCTAAAGATGAAATATTTAAACATTATAGTAAAGCTATTGCTATTAATGCTGATGAAAGGCAAGATAGTTTATATGAGTTATTAAATCGTATATCAAATAGTATAATAGAACATTCAAATGCTAAAGGCTTAGCTATAAGTCTTTATGATAAAGGTAATCTAGAATTAAAACCGTATATAACACTAAAAAATGCAGCTAAAGTACTTGCTAGAGTTGATAAAATAAGGATTAGTAAAAATGAAGAAAAGGCTATTTTAGATGGAAAAACTTATAGAGGGTTTAAAGGAATAAATAAAATAAGAACAAAGACTGACATAGAAGAAATAGATGTAGATATAGATGCTATAAATGGTTTAGAATATCTTTGTATATATCCTATGATAGTAAGAAATGAATTAATAGGTACATTCTCTATGACTTATAGTAAGGAAGACGCACCAAAGTATAATCAAGATACTTTATTTGAAGAAATTGCATATAAAATTGCAATGCTTATAAAAAATTATAGATTATCTCAAGAATTAAAATTAGAAAATCAAAAACGTAAAGAATCAGAAGAAGAACTGAGTCTTTATTTAGATGTGTCAGCAGATTTAAAAGCAACATCAAATATACATGGGTATATTATTAAAGCTAATGATTCGTGGGAAAAAGTACTTGGTTGGAGTAAAGCGGAAATAAAAGCTATGCACTATAGTGACTTAATACATCCTGATGATATTTCTATATTGGAATATTTATATGATCCAAATTATATAGTAGAAGAAATAAAGCATTTAACTATTAGATTTTTATGTAAAGATAATAGTTATAAATGGATAGAACTAAGTGCAAAGTATGTAAAAGATAAAAATGTATTTATATTTACAGGCATAGATGTTACAAAAAGAAAAGAAGTAGAAGAAGAAAAGAAAAAATTAGAAGAAACTATTCAACTAGAAAGTATAAGAAATGAATTTTTTGGAAATATATCTCATGAATTTAAAACACCATTAAATATAATACTTGGAATTGTTCAATTAATAGATAAAAATATAGAGTTAGATAATATAACTAAAGAGAATTTAATACGACATGTAGATATTATGAAACAAAATTCTTATAGGCTACTAAGACTAGTAAATAATTTAATAGATATAAGTAGAATTGACATAGGATATTATAATTTACAACCTTCTAACTACAATATAGTAAAAGTAATAGAAGATATAACTTTATCAATAGCGGAATATGTTAAACATAAAAAAATAAACCTGATATTTAATACAGACGTTGAAGAAATAACATTAGCTTGTGATCCAGATAAAATAGAAAGGGTAATGTTAAATTTATTATCAAATGCAATTAAGTATACAGACGATAATGGAGATATATATGTGTCTTTAAATAAAGTAAATGAAGATGTAGTTGTATCTGTAAAAGATAGTGGAGTAGGAATACCAAATGATAAGTTAGAATTGATATTTGATAGATTTGGACAAGCAAATGATATTCTTTCTAGAAGATGTGAAGGAAGTGGGATAGGACTATCTATTGTAAAATCAATTGTAGAAATGCATGGTGGTAAAATAGAAGTATTTAGTGAAATAGGTAAGGGAAGTGAATTTGTATTTAATATACCTATTAAAATTTTAGAAGAAGAAAATGTTATACTAACATGTGACAATAAGGACTATCACGTTGAGAAATGTAATATAGAATTTTCTGATATATATAGTATATAAAGTTATGGGATAACCCATAACTTTTTTAATGAAAATAATTTATATAAATATAATTGAGGCAAAATTAATATACATTAAAGACTTTTTATAAAAGAGATAGTATAATAAATAATATTAAAATATTACAATAAATTACAAAATAAAACTTAATATATAAAATCAAGTATATTTGGTTGAGTAAAATGAAAAACACTTAAAAACTTTATAAGCATATAGAAATATAAGTTTTTAGGTGGGTTAATGCTAATAAAATGTAGCCAAAAGAATAAGAATTAAAGAAAGATATATATTAAATCTTACTTTGATTTATAGGAGGTAACCATGAAAGCAATAGACATTAATAAATTAAAGGAAGAAGCGAATAGATGTTTTTTATGTAAAGTTCCAAAATGTAAAAAATACTGTCCAATTGATACACAAATACCAGCAGTAATACAATTATTTAAAGAAAATAAAATAGATGAAGCAGGGGAGATATTATTTAATAATAACCCATTATCAGCAATCTGTGGAGTGGTTTGCCCACATGAAGATCAGTGTTTAGGAAACTGTATAAGAGGAATAAAAGATGAACCAGTAAATTTTTACGAAATAGAAAGCTTTATATCTAGGGAGTATTTAAAAAATACTAAATTAAAACAAGAAAATAAGTTAAATGAAAGAATAGCTATAATAGGTTCAGGTCCAGCTGGAATATCATTAGCTTTAATATTAGCTAAAAAGGGATACAAAGTAACTATATTTGAAAAAAGATCACATATAGGTGGAGTTTTACGATATGGTATTCCAAAGTTTAGATTACCAGTAGGAGTTTTAGATGACATAGAAAATATGTTATTAGATTTAAATGTAAAAATAAGATATAATGCGCTAGTAGGGCCAGTAATAACAATAGACAAATTATTTGAAGATGGGTATGATGCAATATTTATAGGTACAGGTGTATGGAATCCAAAGCCTTTAAATATAAAGGGGGAAACATTTGGACATGTACACTATGCAATTGACTATTTAAAATCACCAAACTCATATAGACTAGGTGATAATGTAGTTATAATTGGTGCAGGAAATGTTGCAATGGATGCTGCAAAAAACCATGGAGCAAGTAATGTTACAGTTGTATATAGAAAAGGTTTTGAAGATATGACAGCTACAAAAGCTGAAATAAAGGATGCAAAAGAAGATGGAGTAAACTTTGAATTATTTAAAGCTCCAGTTGAAATAATTGATGAAGGTGTTATATTTATAGACACTAAAAAGCTAGATGATGAAAGAAAAACTATGGTTAATATAGAAGGATCAGAGAAGTTGATAAATGCAGACTCAGTTATAATTGCAATTAGCCAAAGTCCTAAAAATAATATAGTATCAAATACTAAGAATATAGATACTAATAAATATGGTCTTTTAGTTACAGATGATGAAGGTCATACAACAAGAGAAGGTGTATTTGCATCAGGAGATGTTGTTACAGGAGCAAAAACTGTAGTTGAAGCAGTAGCTAATGCTAAAAAAGTTGCAAATTCAATAGAAGAGTATTTAAAATTAAAGAGAGTATAATTTAATTAAAATTATAAAATAAAAAATAAGGCGTCGGAAATTCCGACACCTTATTTTTTACGTATAAGAAAACTAAGATATGAAAATTTATTTAGATAAAGTATGTTATATCGTTGGAGACATGAGCGAAGTGAATTTTTTAGTAAATATCATCTTCATCTATATCAATAAGACCGTAAGAAGCTAAAAATTCTTCTTGTATATCAAGGATCATAGCTATAGTATCTTTATCCACCGATTCACCACATTTTTTGAATATAAAATTTATCATTTCTTCTACTGAAACAGTTATATCTTCCATATTAAATCTCTCCATTAAATATAAGTATTATATATTATTTATATTACAATAATTATAAACAAAATAAAATAATTAAATGAATTAAAATATGTTGTATCATTCAATAAATTACACCTTATGACAAGGGAAACGTTTTACTATATATGGAGAAGCAAAATTTATCAATATTTAATTGATAAAAATAGAATGCACTATAAAATTTAGAATTTTTATTTTGAGCAATGGATGTATCCGTAGTGTAAGCAAGGATATATCATTGGCGAAATGAAGCGTTTCGCCGACACGTCTCTCAAGCGAAGTAAATTTTTTATTATAAAGAACTTTATATGTTAAGTAACATAACTTAATTAATAACAGAAAATAGAGTTTCGAGTAACAGATTTATCTAAAGCTATAGCAAGGATATATAGTTTAAGATATTAATTTGAATATAGGGTTTTAATGAGGTGATACAATGAAGTATATATATATACCAGACATTAAATTAAAAAAAGCTATAAATGAAGAATTAGTTAAATTACTAGGAAAGAGAGAAATGCTTCAAGATATAACAGACGATGAAATATTAAATATAACATCTTTATATATTGATAGTTGTGGAATAAATGATTTAACAGGATTAAGGTATGCAAAAAATTTAAATTATATAAATTTTCCATATAATAATATAAGTGATATAAATGAATTAAAGTACTTAAGCAAATTAGAAAAAGTTATCTTATGGCATAATAAAATAGAAGATATAAGTCCATTAGGTAATTTACAAAACCTAAAGCACTTAGAGTTAGATGATAATAAAATAATAAGTATAGAACCATTAAAAAATCTAAATCAATTAACAACACTTTGGGCTAGCTATAATTATATAGATAATATAAAAGCTTTAGAAAATTTGACAAATCTAAAATATTTATACCTAAATAATAATAAAATAAAAGACATAAATTCATTAAAGAATTTAGTTAATATAGAGTACCTTGGACTTAATTATAATAAAATAAAAGATGTAGAAGTATTACAAAACTTAAAAAATTTAAAAATGTTAGGTATAAGTAAAAATATGATAAATGATTTATCTAAGTTATCAGAATTAAACTTAGAAGGTGGATTTTTTCCTTGGGATCAAATTATAATTGTTAATGCCAAAGCTACATCAGAAAATACTTATGAATTAGATTTAAATTTATTAAAAGATAGAAATGATAATAAGATAAATATAACAAACTTAAATACTGGAATCTATGATAAAGAAAGAAATATTATAAAATGGAGTGATTTACAACTACCTCATAATACCACTTTTCAATTTAACAATGGTCTGTTAGTATATGAAAATAATAGTTTTTATGGAACTGTAATAGTTAAAATTAAGTAAAAAATCAAAAAAATGTATCTTTTTTTATTATTATAGTATATAATTATTTTGTGCTAAAAAGCACTAAATATTAAAGAAAGCCTTATATTTAAGGTATGGAGAATTTTAAAATGACTAACGGAATAGTAAAATGGTTTAACAGTGAAAAAGGATTTGGATTTATATCAGTTGAAGGTGGAGATGATGTATTCGCTCATTTCTCAGCTATAAATCTTGATGGATTCAAAACTTTAGAAGAAGGACAAAAAGTAAGCTTTGATATAGTTGAAGGTGCTAGAGGACCTCAAGCAGCTAACATAACTATATTATAATTATAGACAGTTTAGACTTCGAAAGACTCTCAAAAGAGAGTCTTTTTATATATTTTTAAATGCAGTTGAAAGCATTAATTTTATTCTATTTAACTGATTGGTTTCACTAGCTGACGGGTCATAATCAATTGGAATTATATTAGCATCTTTATAAATTCTTTTTAGTTCTTTAATTTGACCTTTTCCAGTTATATGATTAGGTAAACATCCAAAAGGTTGCATACATATAATATTCTTAACTCCATCCTCAATAAGCTCTATCATTTCACCAGTTAATAACCAACCCTCACCAGTTTGATTACAAGGTGAGATAACCTTTTGAGTACTTTGAGCTAGAACATTTATGCTTTTAGGAGAACTAAATCGACTACTTTTATCAAGATACTTTTTATAAGTTTTTTGATAAGTTTCCATAATCCAGATAGCAGATTTTCCAAATTCTTTATTTATCCATTTGCCATCTAGATACTTATACTTATACAAAGTATTAAAGAAACAGCTATAGAAGAAGTTTATAAGTTCTGGGACAACAGCCTCTCCACCTTCTTTTTCTATAATATCAACTAAAGAGTTATTAGCAAGTGGATGAAACTTAACTAGTATTTCGCCCACTAATCCAACCTTAGGTTTTATATCATCATTCATTTCTAAGGTATCAAAATCGTGTATTATTTCTTTTATATTATTATTAAAAGTAAATATATTAGCTTTATCTAAAGAATCTAAACATATTTTTATCCACTTATTATAAAGGGCATTACTACTACCTTTAACTTTTTCATAAGGTCTTACTCTGTATAATACCTTCATTAATAAATCTCCATAAATCACACTCATAAATAATCTATTTATAAGTTGTAGAGTGACATTTTTCATAATTCCATTTTTTTCGATACCATTAATACTTAAAGATACTACTGGTATATCTTTAAATCCAGCATCATACATTGCCTTTCTTAAAAATCCTATATAGTTTGTAGCTCTACAGCCACCACCTGTTTGAGTTATTACAACTGATGTGTTTTCTAAATCATATTCTCCAGATTGAAGAGCACTTATAATTTGCCCTACTACAATTATTGCAGGATAACATGCATCATTATTTACATATCTAAGTCCTGTATCTATAATATCTCTTTTGGTATTATCTAAAACCTTTAATTTAAAACCACTTAAATTTACAGTTTTTTCGAAAAACTGAAAATGCATAGGAGACATTTGAGGTGCTAAGATAGTGTGATTTTTATTTAAAGTACCTTTTTTATATTCTATTTTTTCATTATTAATAATTTCAGTTTTATTATTTGTATCTCTTTCTAGTATTGCAGCCTTTAAGGAACGAAGTCTAATTTTAGCTGCACCTAAATTATTTCCTTCATCTATCTTTATAACAGTATACATCTTTGAACTTTGATTTAATATTTCTTGAACTTGATCAACTGTAACTGCATCTAGCCCGCACCCAAAAGAGTTTAGCTGAACTAATTCTAAATTAGGTTGATCTTTAATAAAGCTAGCTGCATTATAAAGTCTTGTATGATATACCCATTGATCAACAACTCTAAGAGGTCTTTCAACGCTTCCTAGATGAGATATAGAATCTTCTGTAAGAACTTCCATGTCTAAAGAATTTATAAGTTCAGGGATTCCATGATTTATTTCAGGGTCAAGGTGATATGGTCTTCCACATAAAACAATAGCTTTTAAATTATTTTCTTTTATTTTTTCTAATGCTTTTTCTCCTTGAGTTTGAATATCTTTTTTGAAGTTTTCTTGTTCGATTGTTGCTTTATCTACAGCATTATTAATATTTGATTTTGAAATATTAAAATATATTGAAAGTTCATCATATAATCTAGATTTTAATTTTTCTTTATTATTTAAACTTAAAAATGGATTTATGTATGTTATATTATTTTTCCTTATTCCATCAACATTATTTTTTATAACTTCAGAATATGATATTACAACAGGGCAGTTATAATTATTATTAGCATACATATCTTCTTTTTTCTCATTTACAATACAAGGATAGAAAATATATTTTATACCTTTTTCTATTAAGTTTTCTATATGACCATGAACAAGTTTAGCAGGGTAGCATACAGTTTCTGAAGCTATTGAAGTTATTCCACTTTCATATAGATTTTTAGAGGTTCTATCTGATAATACAACTCTAAATTCAAGTTCAGTAAAGAAAGTGTGCCAAAATGGATAATCTTCATACATATTTAAAGCTCTTGGAATACCTATTTCACCCATTATAGCTTTTTCTTTAGATAATGATTTGTACTTAAATAATCTATTATATTTATATTTAAATAAATTTATATGATTGGCTGGCTTTTTTTCTTTATTATAAATCATTTCACCTTTTTCACATCTGTTTCCAGATACAAATATTTCATTTTCTGAAAACTTATTTATGGTTAATAAGCAATTATTAGAACAACCACGGCATCTATCTACTTCTACATTTAAATTTATATTACTTAATTCATCTTGCTTCAATAAAGTAGTTTTATATCCATCGCTATATTTTTCTAAAGATATTAATGCTGCGCCAAAAGCACCCATAATACCTGCTATAGAAGGTCTTATAACTTCCTTTTTAGTTAATTTTTCAAAGCCTCTTAAAACTAAATCATTGTAGAAAGTTCCACCTTGAACGACTATATTATCTCCTAAATCGTTTATATCTCTTATTTTTATAACTTTAAATAAAGCATTTTTTATTACAGAATAAGAAAGACCAGCAGAAATATCAGAAACATTTGCTCCTTCTTTTTGAGCTTGCTTTACTTTAGAATTCATAAATACTGTGCATCTAGAACCTAAATCTACTGGAGACTTAGAGTAAATACCTATATGTGAGAATTCCTTAATATCCATAGATAGAGAAGTGGCAAATGTTTCTAAAAAAGATCCACATCCTGAAGAACAGGCCTCGTTTAAAACTATGCTATCTATAACACCATTTTTTATCTTTAGACACTTCATATCTTGACCGCCAATGTCTAAGATAAAGTCTACATCTTTATTAAAGAATTTTGCAGCTTTAAAATGTGCAATTGTTTCAATTTCTCCATAGTCTATTTTTAAAGCCTTTTTTATAAGCCCTTCTCCATATCCTGTTACAGTAGAAGAAACTATTTTACTATTAGATGGTAAAATATTATATATTTTATTCATTATATCTATAACCACCTCTAATGGTTTACCTTCATTACTACTGTAATGAGTATATAATAAGTTACCCTTGTCATCTATTAGGGCTGCCTTAGTTGTAGTAGAACCAGCATCTATTCCTAAAAAACAATTTCCATTAAATTTACTTATATCACAAGTTTTTATAGTGTTTTTATTATGTCTTTTTATAAATTCATTATAATCATTTTCATCTTTAAATAATGGATCTAATTTATCTGTAGTATTTAAGTCATCAATATTTAAACTTTGTATTTTTTTTATTAAATCATCTAACTTTATGGCTTCTTCTTTTTTTGATAACAAGCTAGCTCCCATAGCAACATATAATTGTGCATCTTTAGGGAATATTATATCTTTATCATCTAACTTTAATACGCTTTTGAAACGATCTCTAAGACTAGGTAAAAAATGAAGGGGACCTCCTAAAAAAGCAACCTTACCTTCGATTTTTCTACCACAAGATAAAACACTTACAGTTTGAACAACGACTGCATTAAATATGCTCATGGCAATGTCACTTCTTTTAGCACCGTCATTTATAAGAGGTTGAATATCTGTTTTAGCAAATACACCACATCTAGACGCAATAGGGTAAATTACATTATAGTCTTTTGCTAATTCATTTAATCCAAATGTATCAGTTTGTAAAAGAGAAGCCATCTGATCAATAAAAGCTCCTGTTCCACCTGCACATATTCCATTCATTCTTTGATCTATTCCACCTGTTAAATATGTAACTTTAGCATCTTCTCCACCAAGCTCAATTACAACATCTGTCTCAGGGTAAAAATACTCTATAGCATGAGTAGATGCAATAACTTCTTGAATGAATTTTATATTAAGTTTTTGTGATATATCAATACCACCAGAACCCGTTATAACTATAGTAACTTTTGAATTTTTAAGTTTATTATATATATTAACCAAAACCTCACTTAAAGCTTTTTTTACATCAGAAAAATGCCTTTTATATTCTTTATATACTATATTATTATTAGTATCAAAAATAACTGTTTTGACTGTTACAGAGCCAATATCAATACCTATATGAAACATACTATGTCACCCCACAATCCATAGATATATTAACAAATTATTTATAATTAAAATTTATGCTAAGAAAGATATTTATATGAAGTATACTTTTTAACGCTATAAATAAATATATTTGTGTTAAATATATTTATTTTGTAAATACTAATTTATATTAAAATTAGGAGGAAGCTATGGGAAAATATAGATTAGATTATTTTTCAAAGTACTATTTTTATGAAGAAGATAAATTTTCACAAGAAGTAGAAGAGGGAGATTATATATTAGAACAAATAAAGAAAAGTAATAGATTTGATTATAAAGGTCATTCATATAAATATACTAAATTTGGAAATATATCAAAGAGTGACACACAAAGAGATGTAGAAGTAGAAATACCTCAAGATGATATAAATATAATTATAAATGGTGAAAGTGCACACCTTGATTTAATATATAAGTTTGAAACAAAAAAGCTTGAAGATCACATAAGAATAACAACAAGAATAAGTGAAAAAAATGATGATATATCATGTATTTTATACATAGACTATAATCAAGGAAATGAATTTGTAAAAGAGCTAGAAGGTGTAAAAAAAGCACAACAAGAAAATATGAATAAGTAATAAAAAATACACCAGTAAAATATCTGGTGTATTTTTTACGCTTAAGGATATTATAATATTTAAAAAATGTGGATAACTTCTGAATGTAAGTAAGATCAATAAACTGGTTTTGAGCGTAAAAAAGATTTTGAGCAACGGACGAAGTCGTTGGCGACATGAGCGAAGCGAATTTTTTATAAATAAAATTTTTACATTTAATCACTGTTCTTGAAATAAATACATATGTAATAATAAGTATTTTTTATTGTTAATATGTAAGTTTTTATTATACTATATAAAAGGCAGAGGTACACTTAGCAGCTGGAGGATTAATAATGTATAAATTATTAGATAGAATAGATAAAATGATACCTTTGTCTACATTATTGAAAAGGTATTTAAATAAAGAGATAATTACAAATGAAGAAACTAAAGATAGTAATCAAATAATATTTGTAGTAGGTACTAAGGGCTACAATGCAAAAATATATTTATATGATAAAGAAGATGATAAAACTTGGACGAAAAGATTAAGTGTAGATGGATATGTTGGAAAAAATGGTATAACAGATAATAAAAAAGAAGGAGATAGGAAAACTCCATCGGGAATATATGGATTTGATATAGCATTTTGTTTAGCTGAAAATCCAGGTACAAATATAATATACAAACAAATAAATAAAAATGATTATTGGGTTGATGATCCAAATTCAAAATATTACAATAAATGGGTAGATATAATGGAAGTAGATAAAGACTTTAAAAGTGCAGAACATTTATATGACCATAAAATAGCGTATAAGTATGGATTAGTTATAAATTACAATACTGAAAATATAATAAAGGGAAAAGGATCAGCTATATTTTTTCATGTATCAACTAATGGACCGACTCATGGATGTGTTAGCGTTGATGAAGATACTATGGTAAAAATATTAAAAATATTAAAACCATATGCAAAAATAATTATAGCTAAAGATAGATATAGTATTTCAGAATTATTTAAATAAAATAAGAAAATTATTAAGAGTAGTATCAGATAATGAAGAGTTGTATTAAAGTATATAGTACAACTCTTTTATTATGTGAATAACTCGTAGTCTAGTATGTATTTTGAAATACTTAATTGACTATAAACAATTTAGCTTTATAATTTAGATTGTATATATTAATGTACCCATACAATTTTAAAATTAATTCAAATTATACCATACAAAACAATATTAATATATAATAAGCTTTATAAAAGTTAATTATAAAGAGGGGGATACATATGAATAATAAATTTGTTTATACACCGGGACCTACTAGAGTAAGAGAAAACGTAAGATTAGCAATATCTAAGTCTACAACTAATCCAGATATAGATGTAGAGTTTTGTGAGTTTTATAAAAATACTTGTAAAAAGATGTCATCTATATTAAACACAGAAAAAGATGTTTATATATTAAGCGGAGAAGGAATATTAGGACTTGAAGCTGCATGTGCATCACTGACAGAGCCAGGAGATAAAGTTCTTGTTATAGATAATGGTATATTTGGAAGAGGATTTGATGATTTTGTAAAAATGTATGGTGGAGAAGTTGTATATTTCTCAGGAGATTATACTAAGGAGATAGATATAGAAGAATTAGAAAAATTTCTACAAAAAGAAAATGATTTTAAATACGCAACAGTAGTACATTGTGATACTCCAACAGGAGTATTAAATGATCTAAGTAAAATATGTCCATTACTTAAAAGATATAACATATTAACTGTGGTAGATTCAGTAGCGGCTATGGTTGGAGAAGAAATAAGAGTAGATGATTGGCAAATAGATATAGCTTTAGGTGGTTCACAAAAAGCAATATCTGCACCAGCAGGACTTACTATAGTAAGTATAAGTGAAGATGCTAAAAATTCTATGAAAAATAGAAAAATGCCTATAGTAGGATTTTATTTAAATTTAACTATATGGGAAAATTACTATGAAAATAAATGGTTCCCATATACTATGCCAATTAATGAAATAATAGGACTAGATAGAGCTATAGATAATATATTAGAAGAAAAACTAGAAAATGTACTAGCTCGTCATGAAAAAATAGCAAGTGCAACAAGAAAAGCATTTACTGAATATGGTCTTAAGTTATATTTAGAAAGTGGTTATTCAAATACAGTAACAGCAGTAGAAATACCAGAAAATATTGGTGCATTAAATTTAACTAAGCATATGTTAGAAAAATACAACACATTAGTTTCTACATCTTTATGTGATTACAAAGATAAGCTTTTAAGAATTGGACATATGGGGGAAAATGCAAACTTAGAATTTATAATATATGTATTAAATGTTATAGATAAAAGTTTAAAAGATCTTGGATTTGATGGAAACGGAAGTTTGGTTGAATTATTTAATAAACACTACTTAAATCTATTAGATATAGATTTTGTATAAAAACATACATCAAAAAATAGGTAATTTAAGAGAATTAGGGGGATAAAATGAATACTACAACTAAATCAAATAATAAAGAATTTATAGAAATACCAAGTAATTCGACAATGGCTAAAGATATAACTTCATATAAAAAAAATAAATTTACAACAAGAGACTTAGCAGAAACATCACTGTTAATAGCATTAGTATTTATAGCAACTAGATTTATAAATATAAGATTACCACTGGCTTCAACAGGAGGACTTGTTCATCTAGGAAATACAATGCTATTTATAGCAGCTATTGTATTTGGAAAAAGAAAAGGTGCTATAGCTGGAGCTTTTGGTATGGGACTATTTGACTTATTATCAGAATGGGCAATATGGGCACCATTTACATTTGTGGTAAGAGGGGTAATGGGATATATAATAGGTAGTATAGCTTGGTCAGGAAACAAAAAAGGTGAAAGTATTAAAACTAATATATTTGCAATAATAATATCTGGAGTATGGATGATATTTGGTTACTATGTAACAGAAATGATACTTTATGGAAATCATGCAAAAGCAATGCTTTCAATACCAGGTAATATAACTCAGATAGTTATAGGACTTGTTATAGGAGTACCTATAGCAAAAATATTGACAAAATATATAAAGTCAAATATATAAAATATAGTAATAAAAAGGTGAAAGTAAATTATAAAGTAATAAATTTACTTTCATCTTTTTTAAGTAGTTTTTCGCTTTATAAGTTTAATAGGAATTATAATATCCTTTTTACTATCTACAGTTTCTTCATTGATTAAGTTAAGCAATAACTCAGAGGATTTAAAAGCTAATTCCTTTTTATCTTGATAAATAGTAGTTATAGGAGGATTACAGTATTTAGATACATAAGTACCATCATATCCAACAATCTTAACTTTATCAGGAACTGAAATGTTATGGTGCTGTAAAGCGACTAAAGCACCATGAGCCCTCCATTCATTAGTAGCAAATATGCCATCAAATTCTATATTATTATCAATTAAGTTATTTATAGCTTGCATAGCATCTTCAAAGCTTCCATTTTTTAAATCAAGCCTTAATGTAAGATCTTTATATATAGGTATATTGTGCTTTTCCATAGCACTTTTAAAACCCTTAATTTTATTATCAACAGAAGATGAATTTCTATTATTAGTAAGTAAAACTATGTGCTTACAACCATTATTTATAAGTTCTTCAGTTGCATAAAATCCACCTTTATAGTGATCTGATTCAACACAATAGTAGTCTTTATAATCCTTATTATTTATAAATACAACAGGTATATTTCTTTTAATACACTTAGCCGGATCAATAGAAATAGCAGAAATACAAATGATACCATCTACTAACTTAGAATCTAAACTTCTAAAATAGCTTTTTTCTTTAGCTTCATCTTGATTGGTATTACATATAAACACAGAATAACCATGACTAAAAAAGTATTTTTCTATTTCTAAAACTAATTCAGAGAAAAAACCATTATTAACATCAGGTACTATTACACCAATAGTTTTTGACTTGCTGACCCTTAGACTTTTAGCAGCCATGTTAGTTGTATAATTGTATTCATTTATTATTTTCATAACTCTTTCACGCGTTTCTTCTGAAAAGCGACCATTGTTATTTATAACTCTAGATACTGTAGCAACAGAAACTCCACTAAGTTTTGCAATTTGCTTTATAGAAATATTTTTGTTTTGTTTCATAGGTTCTCCTTCATTAGGTAAGAAATTATCCGTAATCATAAAGTTATAATATCAAAGTTAAGATATAAAGTAAATAATCATAGAGTTTGTTTGAAAAAATATTGACAGTTAGAAATAATTCTGCGATAATCAAGTCATAAAGAAATGAGTAAACGATTACGCAAGGAAAATTTTTATGTCAAAATAGTTTATATTTTATTTAGCTGAGTAATCGATTACTCATATTATACATATTAATTTTGGAGGATAGATATGAATAGTACACAAATAGCGAAAATGATAGATCACACAATACTAAAAGCTACAACAACTAAAGAAGATGTAGTTAAAATATGTAAGGAAGCAAAAGAATATGGATTTTTCTCAGTTTGTATAAATCCAGCAAATATAGAATTAGCAAAAGAAGAACTAAAAGGAAGCGATGTAAAGGTATGTACAGTAATAGGTTTCCCTCTAGGTGCAAATACTTCAGCTGTTAAAGCATTTGAAACTAAAGATGCAATAGCTAAAGGTGCAGATGAAGTTGATATGGTTATAAACATAGGTGCATTAAAAGATAAAAATTATGAATTAGTATATGAAGATATAAAAGCAGTAGTAGATGCAGCAAATAAAGAAGCTTTAGTAAAAGTTATAATAGAAACTTGCTATTTAACTGATGAAGAAAAGAAAATAGCTTGTGAACTTGCAGTTAAAGCAGGAACTGACTATGTAAAAACTTCTACAGGGTTTGGAATAGGAGGATCAACTCCAGATGATATAAAACTTATGAGAGAAACTGTAGGAGAAAATATAGGTGTAAAAGCATCTGGTGGTGTTAGATGTGAAGAAGATGCAGTTAAAGTAATAGATGTTGGAGCTACTAGAATAGGGGCTAGTGCTTCAATCGCTATAGTAAGTGGAGATAACTCATCAAAAAGTGACTATTAATACTAAATAAAACTTTATGCTTAAGATATAATTTCATATGTATTTAATATAGATATATAATTAAATCTTTTTAAAAATAAAAAGTTTTTACTTACATTAAAATTTTGAAATGTGATAAAATAAATATACAACGTGTAGTTTTGATAACGTAAGTCCTGTTGTCAAAGCTACTTTTTTTATTATAAATCAAAAACTATTCTTTTAGAAAGGAAAGATTTTAATGTTTAAAGTGAATGACTATATTATGTATGGAATGACAGGAGTATGTCAAGTTGTAGATATAACAAAAGAAAGTTTTATAGATAACTTACAAAAGGAATATTATGTATTAAAATATATCTACTCTAATGATACTATAATAAAAATACCAACAGATAATAAAAAAGTTCCAATGAGAAAAATACTTTCTAAAGGAGAGGTGACTACATTAATAAATAGTATGCCTAATAGTGAAACTATTTGGATAGATGATGATAGAAAAAGAAATGAAGAGTTTAAGTCAATTCTTAAAACTGGAGATATAGAAAATCTAGTTAAATTAACTCCTTGTGCTACCGAAATTAAGTCTCTAAGTTCTTCTTTATTTAAATTTTTAACTATGGCTTTTATATCTGCTTTTTGCATAATATAAGTAATCCTTTCTATATAATATGGTGAAGTATAGTTTCTACCTATATTATAACCTATTTTCTATATAATTAATAACACAATTGTCTAACATAGCCATTATATAAAACGAAAACTAAATATTGTAAAAAGAAAAAAATTTATTGAATAACAATAAAAGTATATTGCTTTTAAAAAAATAATATGCTAATATATACTCAAATTGAACAAATAGATGGAGGTCATAAAATGAAAAAATATATCTTAAATTAATACCATTTATTATTACAGTAATATCTATAATATCTTATAACATTATAGGATCTGAAGTACTACCAGATGGAACACTTTCTGAATCTTTTTATTTAATACCAATAGCATGGTTATTTTTCTTAATTGGCATTGTAGTAAACATATTGTTATATATAAAAAATAAAAAAAGGAAATGCCTAATAAAAGATATTTAGAATATTTATATTTACTTAGAAAGCAGAGGTAAGATTTATGAAAAAGGACTATAGTTCAAACATATTAAATAGTATTGTGGTTATAGGAATTATTTTAACGTTAATAGCACTTTTAGCAATGCCACTTATATTAACTGCTATGTTAAAAAGTGGTTTAGGAATAGTTGGAAGTAGTTTACCTATGAATATATCAATAGTAATTTACATATGTGCAGCTCCTTATGTAATAGCACTATTTATATTAAAAAAACTATGTAAAATTGTAGCGATAAAGCAACCATTCTCAAGAGATATACCTAAATATTTAAAAAAAATATCTATATGTGCATTTAGTGAAATTTTAATATATAATATTGTACAAGTATTATTATATTATATATTTGATATATACTTATATGGACTAACTATTATATTAGCAATTATAGTTTCATTTGTTTCTTTAGCTATAGGATTTTTAAGTTTAGTATTAAGTAAATTATTTGATATGGCTATAGAAATAAAAGAAGAAAATGATAAGACTATATAAGGAGAGTAGTATGGCTATTATAGTAAACTTAGATGTAGTAATGGCAAAGAGGAAAATTAGTTCTACAGAATTATCTCAAAAGCTTGGTATTACAATGGCAAATCTTTCCATACTTAAAAATAACAAAGCAAAAGCAGTTAGATTCACAACCTTAAATGAATTATGTAAGATATTGAATTGTCAACCAGGGGATATATTAGAATATGTAGATGATGAAGAATAAGACTTTAAATGATATTTTGGAGTAAAGCGAATTTTCTATTATAAATAGTTGTATTAATTAATCTGTTGTGCTAGTTAAAATTTTTTTCAAATAAAGTAAATTGCTTTTTTCAAAAAATAATATCCAATAAAGATTAGTATTTGTAAATATTAACCAAATACTAATCTTTTTATCTTAGCCATAGAATCATCATTTTTCATCAATTTATTTATTAGAAATGAAATATTATGAGCCAAAACTTTTATTGAGGTTCTAGTAATAAATCCTAGCATTGATTTACTTTTAACCTTATTTAAATTTAATTACTCTGTTAATTGAGAAAAACTAGTTTCTATCCTTCTTCTAACTTTAAATAATAGTTGTCTTACTTCTTTTGGATAGTTATCTCTACTATTTTCCCTTTTTAAGAATAGTAAATCTATATCTCTTTCACTTTTTAATTCAGGCGTTAGCCTTTTGTTAATATATCCTTTATCTCCGATTATAGAGATAGATCTATATTTATCGCATAAATCCTATACCACATTTCTATCATATATGTTTGCTGGAGTTATAACATAATCAGTTAAAAATCCATCTACAGTAGTAAGTGCATGAAATTTAAATCCGAAATAAGTTTCTTTTTTAGAAGCGCATCTTCCATAGGAGGCTTCGCCTTTGAAACATTTACTAAAATGAGCTCTTCCAAACTCACATACAGGAATAGGCATACTATCTATAACTCTTATATTGTTAGAGTAAAGTTGCATAAATTCAGATATATATCCTCTTATTTTAGATATTACTAAATGTAAATTTCTTTTAGTTCTATTAAATCTAGTTCTATCTCCTAATCTTGGAAATAGTTCTTTATATTCTCTTTTTAATAAACTAAAAAATGATTTCTCTGAGTCAATAGTTAAAAGTTCTCCAACTATACTAATAGTAATTATCTCACTATCTGAAAGTTTGCTATCCTTAATATTACGTCTATTC
>NZ_LT629850.1:1625220-1675462 GCF_900106845.1 Romboutsia timonensis | reverse complement strand
TTTTTCAAATAAAGTAAATTGCTTTTTTCAAAAAATAATATCCAATAAAGATTAGTATTTGTAAATATTAACCAAATACTAATCTTTTTATCTTAGCCATAGAATCATCATTTTTCATCAATTTATTTATTAGAAATGAAATATTATGAGCCAAAACTTTTATTGAGGTTCTAGTAATAAATCCTAGCATTGATTTACTTTTAACCTTATTTAAATTTAATTACTCTGTTAATTGAGAAAAACTAGTTTCTATCCTTCTTCTAACTTTGAATAATAGTTGTCTTACTTCTTTTGGATAGTTATCTCTACTATTTTCCCTTTTTAAGAATAGTAAATCTATATCTCTTTCACTTTTTAATTCAGGCGTTAGCCTTTTGTTAATATATCCTTTATCTCCGATTATAGAGATAGATCTATATTTATCGCATAAATCCTATACCACATTTCTATCATATATGTTTGCTGGAGTTATAACATAATCAGTTAAAAATCCATCTACAGTAGTAAGTGCATGAAATTTAAATCCGAAATAAGTTTCTTTTTTAGAAGCGCATATTCCATAGGAGGCTTCGCCTTTGAAACATTTACTAAAATGAGCTCTTCCAAACTCACATACAGGAATAGGCATACTATCTATAACTCTTATATTGTTAGAGTAAAGTTGCATAAATTCAGATATATATCCTCTTATTTTAGATATTACTAAATGTAAATTTCTTTTAGTTCTATTAAATCTAGTTCTATCTCCTAATCTTGGAAATAGTTCTTTATATTCTCTTTTTAATAAACTAAAAAATGATTTCTCTGAGTCAATAGTTAAAAGTTCTCCAACTATACTAATAGTAATTATCTCACTATCTGAAAGTTTGCTATCCTTAATATTACGTCTATTCATTATACCAATAGGTATAATTTCATTGTATATATCATCTATAATTACAAAAATATTTGTAAACAAATCTGTTAAATTTTCTAACTCCTGGATATAATAATTATTAAGCTCCAACATCATATAGTAAACCTCCTTTAAATTAGTATTGATAATCTTAGGTTGCTATATTTGTTGGAGTTTTATTATTGAAAAAATTAACTAGCACAACGAGTTAATTAAATATTGTGTACGATTATAGCTATTATAATTATCAAAAACCTCTAAGAATATAAATTTTATATTCTTAGAGGTTTTTATTACTCAGAGGTATTAATTGAATAGCATTTAACTAATTCTTTATTGTTTAATAAAGTATTAATCTTTCGTTTATAATCAAAAGCTAATGGAATTGAAGCGCTAAACCAAGCAACTGGGCTTGCTATACATATACCTAAATATCCTATAAATGCAGGTAGTGTGAAAGCAACAACTGTTCTAGCTAAAAGTTCATAAACACCAGCCATCATAGGAACAAATGTATAACCCATTCCTTGAAGTGTATTTCGATAAACAAATATTAAACTAAGAGGTATAAAGAATATTGATACTGTAGTTAAATATAACTTAGCAGTGTCTATAACACTTTTATCAGCATTTGAAACGAACATTTTTATAAAGAATTCACCAAATAAAATAAGTATAGAACCAGAAATAAGACCTATGGCTATATTTATCATAGTGCATTTCTTTACCCCTTCTTTAATACGTTCAATATTTCCAGCACCGAGGTTTTGAGCACAATATGTTGCCATAGTTACACCAAATGTAATACTAGGTTGCATTACAAGTTGTTCAACCTTAGAGGCAGCTGTATGAGCAGCAACAACATTAGAACCGAAAGAGTTAATTGCTGCTTGAAGTATTATTACACCCAGAGCAGTTATTGAAAATTGTAATGCCATAGGTATACCTATTTTTAAATGGTTTACAAAATGTTTAGTTCCAGCTATAAAATGTTTTTTTTCAAGTTTAAGCATTGGAAATTTTTTAGAAGTATATATTAAGCATAACAAACCAGCAACTCCTTGAGCGATAACTGTAGCATAAGCTGCACCAGCAACTCCCATTTTAAAATTAATGATAAATACTAAGTCTAATATTATATTTAAAATAGATGATACAATTAAGAAATATAATGGTGTTTTACTATCTCCAAGAGCTCTTAATATACTTGATACCATATTGTAGAAAAATGCTGCAGTAGTTCCTGCGTATATTACAACAATATATGAGTATGAATCATTTATTATATCATTTGGTGTATTCATTAAATTAAGCAAAGGCTTTGCTGTAAATATACTTATAATAGTAATTATAATAGCCATTATTACTGATAAAATAATTGAGCTAGCTACAGCCTCTCTTAAACCTTCATCATCATTAGCACCAAATTTCTGAGAAATTAATACAGAAAAACCAGAACAAAGTCCAAGAACAAATCCTAGTATTAAAAATGACATAGAACCAGTTGAGCCAACCGCTGCAAGAGCTTTTACTCCAAGAAATCTTCCAACTATTATAGTATCAACCATACTATAAAATTGTTGAAAAATATTGCCAATTAATAAGGGTATAGAGAAAAATAAAATCAATTTTACCGGACTTCCTGTAGTCATATCTTTGGTCATAAGTACCTCCTTTTATATTCTTGAAATATATTCATCTAATCAGGATAACATTGTTTGTATTTGTGGGCAATAATAAAATAAATATTTATAATTTTTATACGATATGATATATATATTAAAGCTTTGTATAAATTGATACACATATATTAAAAAATAAAAAATATAATAAAAGGTATTAAATTTGTTTAGAATAGTAATCAACTAAATTTTTATAAAAATTCAATGAAAATTTAAAGAAATGGATAAAAAATAGATATAAATAATATTTTAAATTAAGCATTTTAAAATTTAAAATTTCATAATCATTACTATTAATAGGTACATGAAAATGTATGTATTTTTAGGGGGTGATCATATTAATAAAAATACAAAAAAAACGATATTAGCTATGCTAAGTATATCCTTGATATCATCATATATTATAATAGAAAAAGGTGTATTTGCTTTGAATTTAGGAATATTTACTAAGTTAGAGAGAAAAGAAAATGAATTTAAAAATTTAGAAACAGAAATACATGAAACTGTAGATAAACTTAATGTAGTAGGACTATCTATTTCTGTTATCGAAAATAATAAAAATTCTTATTCACAAGGATTTGGTTACGCCGATATAGATAAAAACATAAAAACAGATACAAATACAATATATAGAATAGCATCGATATCAAAATCTATCACTGCATCAGCAATTATGAAGCTATATGAAGAAGGTAAATTTAAACTAGATGATGATATAAATGATTACCTAAATGGATTTGAAGTTAGAAATCCAAATTTCCCTGATGAGAAAATAACATTTAGAATGCTACTTACACATACCTCAAGCATTATAGATGGTGATACATATAGCACTATTTATGACATACAAGATTTTGGAGATTATAAACCAGGAGATCAATTTGAATACTCAAATTATGGTTATAATTTATTAGCAACATTAATCGAGCAAATTTCGAACCAAGATTTTGAAGATTTTGTACAAGAAAATATATTCAAACCGTTAAATATGAAGGCCTCATTTAATCCTAATAAATTTGAGGATGTAGATAATATAGCTGTATTATACGGTATAGATGAAGATGGAAACTATTATGAAAGACTAAATGATAAAAAGAGAATAGAAGATAATATAGTTATATCATCTACTGTTAGAGATAAAGATGGTAAAATACCTTTAGGTAATGCATTTAAGTATTCTCCAACGGGAGGTCTTAGAACTTCTCCAAATGAATTAGCTAAATTTATGATAATGTTATCAAATAAAGGATTATATAATGGCACTAGAGTATTAAAGAAAGACACTGTTGAGTTAATGGAGCAAATTCATTGGTATGGAGATGCTCTTAATGGATTATATAAATGCAAAGGATTAGGTCTTCATATTACAGATGATTTAATTGAAGGTTCAAGGCTAATAGGTCATACAGGAGAAGCTTATGGCCTTTTAAGTAATATGTTTTATGATGAGAATCGTAAATTTGGATATATTATGATGTTAAATGGAAATAATTATAAATTTGGAGATGATGGATTTACCAAAGTAGAAAAGGAAATTGCAAAAATTATAGAGAAAAACTTTAGTCAAGATAAGGCTGATTCTTTTGAATAATAGTAAAAAGCTGTTATACTAGTAAAAAGTAGTATAACAGCTTTTTATTTGATAGTATAAAAATAATAAAAATTGCAAAAAGAATAATTGAGTTAAAGATATAGTATAAAATTAAATTATTATAAAATTCTTAGTATTATAGAATAATATTATTAAAAACTAATAAAGTTACTTATAGAAATTATTATCTCTAAGCATTTGGGCATGTTTACGATTAACTAAAAACTTTTTTAGTTCAGTTAAGCATAAGAATAATATAGCTCTATTTTCAAATTCCACTCTATCTATAGGAAGAGGTTGATTTTTCATACTTAGCATTAGTCTATTTAATTCATCAAGAAGTAGATTCCCAGTTTCTATATCAAAATCAGAGTAACCTATTTTATGTATAAAGGCAGAAATAATATGAGCTTGTGGTGGAGTAGAACTTAATTGTGACACATAGCTATATAGATTTTCTAGTATATCTCTTTGATGTTTTATAATTTCCATATGATCTAAGAAAAATCTAGTATCGCTTAATAAGTTATTATTAATATTATTATAAGCTTCAGAAATACTACTATCAATAAGTGCATTTAATGTATTAAGGTCCTTATTATACATATCTTTATTATTAGGATTTACAATAAAATCTGCAATGTCTATAAGTACAGTGCTTACCTCTTTTTGTAGTTTCTTTTGGCCTTCATAGATTTTATTTATGTTTGTAGGAATATACATATTTATTATAACACCTATTCCAGCTCCTATTGTAAATATGCCAGCTTCATTTAAAATCCATTTAAAAGATATTTCTCCTTGTAAGAAGTAATGAGATGAAATAACTACACACATAGCAATAACATCTTGAATTTCTAGTAAGAAACAAAGATATATAATTACAAATATAAATATTGAAAAAGAAGTTAAATGATAACCTAAAATATTAAAACATAAGTAGGAAAAGATAGTACATAAAATAAAACCATAAATTTTTCCAATAATACCTTTAAGAGTTTCTTTTTTAGTATTTTTTATTGTAAGTAACACAATAACGCCAGCAACCATTGAATATTCTAATTTTAATAACCAGGCAATAAATATAGCAAGTGAAGCTCCTAGCGATAACTTTATTATTTTAAGTAAATTAACTTTATTCAAGTATAAACCTCCTGTATATAAATATAATAATGACAATTGTACCATAAAATTTATGTGATTTAAAATCAAGTTTACTAAATATTACAAATTATAACACTTAGTTATATAAAAATAATTCAAATATTTAAGTAGTAACNTACTAAGTTAGAGAGAAAAGAAAATGAATTTAAAAATTTAGAAACAGAAATACATGAAACTGTAGATAAACTTAATGTAGTAGGACTATCTATTTCTGTTATCGAAAATAATAAAAATTCTTATTCACAAGGATTTGGTTACGCCGATATAGATAAAAACATAAAAACAGATACAAATACAATATATAGAATAGCATCGATATCAAAATCTATCACTGCATCAGCAATTATGAAGCTATATGAAGAAGGTAAATTTAAACTAGATGATGATATAAATGATTACCTAAATGGATTTGAAGTTAGAAATCCAAATTTCCCTGATGAGAAAATAACATTTAGAATGCTACTTACACATACCTCAAGCATTATAGATGGTGATACATATAGCACTATTTATGACATACAAGATTTTGGAGATTATAAACCAGGAGATCAATTTGAATACTCAAATTATGGTTATAATTTATTAGCAACATTAATCGAGCAAATTTCGAACCAAGATTTTGAAGATTTTGTACAAGAAAATATATTCAAACCGTTAAATATGAAGGCCTCATTTAATCCTAATAAATTTGAGGATGTAGATAATATAGCTGTATTATACGGTATAGATGAAGATGGAAACTATTATGAAAGACTAAATGATAAAAAGAGAATAGAAGATAATATAGTTATATCATCTACTGTTAGAGATAAAGATGGTAAAATACCTTTAGGTAATGCATTTAAGTATTCTCCAACGGGAGGTCTTAGAACTTCTCCAAATGAATTAGCTAAATTTATGATAATGTTATCAAATAAAGGATTATATAATGGCACTAGAGTATTAAAGAAAGACACTGTTGAGTTAATGGAGCAAATTCATTGGTATGGAGATGCTCTTAATGGATTATATAAATGCAAAGGATTAGGTCTTCATATTACAGATGATTTAATTGAAGGTTCAAGGCTAATAGGTCATACAGGAGAAGCTTATGGCCTTTTAAGTAATATGTTTTATGATGAGAATCGTAAATTTGGATATATTATGATGTTAAATGGAAATAATTATAAATTTGGAGATGATGGATTTACCAAAGTAGAAAAGGAAATTGCAAAAATTATAGAGAAAAACTTTAGTCAAGATAAGGCTGATTCTTTTGAATAATAGTAAAAAGCTGTTATACTAGTAAAAAGTAGTATAACAGCTTTTTATTTGATAGTATAAAAATAATAAAAATTGCAAAAAGAATAATTGAGTTAAAGATATAGTATAAAATTAAATTATTATAAAATTCTTAGTATTATAGAATAATATTATTAAAAACTAATAAAGTTACTTATAGAAATTATTATCTCTAAGCATTTGGGCATGTTTACGATTAACTAAAAACTTTTTTAGTTCAGTTAAGCATAAGAATAATATAGCTCTATTTTCAAATTCCACTCTATCTATAGGAAGAGGTTGATTTTTCATACTTAGCATTAGTCTATTTAATTCATCAAGAAGTAGATTCCCAGTTTCTATATCAAAATCAGAGTAACCTATTTTATGTATAAAGGCAGAAATAATATGAGCTTGTGGTGGAGTAGAACTTAATTGTGACACATAGCTATATAGATTTTCTAGTATATCTCTTTGATGTTTTATAATTTCCATATGATCTAAGAAAAATCTAGTATCGCTTAATAAGTTATTATTAATATTATTATAAGCTTCAGAAATACTACTATCAATAAGTGCATTTAATGTATTAAGGTCCTTATTATACATATCTTTATTATTAGGATTTACAATAAAATCTGCAATGTCTATAAGTACAGTGCTTACCTCTTTTTGTAGTTTCTTTTGGCCTTCATAGATTTTATTTATGTTTGTAGGAATATACATATTTATTATAACACCTATTCCAGCTCCTATTGTAAATATGCCAGCTTCATTTAAAATCCATTTAAAAGATATTTCTCCTTGTAAGAAGTAATGAGATGAAATAACTACACACATAGCAATAACATCTTGAATTTCTAGTAAGAAACAAAGATATATAATTACAAATATAAATATTGAAAAAGAAGTTAAATGATAACCTAAAATATTAAAACATAAGTAGGAAAAGATAGTACATAAAATAAAACCATAAATTTTTCCAATAATACCTTTAAGAGTTTCTTTTTTAGTATTTTTTATTGTAAGTAACACAATAACGCCAGCAACCATTGAATATTCTAATTTTAATAACCAGGCAATAAATATAGCAAGTGAAGCTCCTAGCGATAACTTTATTATTTTAAGTAAATTAACTTTATTCAAGTATAAACCTCCTGTATATAAATATAATAATGACAATTGTACCATAAAATTTATGTGATTTAAAATCAAGTTTACTAAATATTACAAATTATAACACTTAGTTATATAAAAATAATTCAAATATTTAAGTAGTAACTTAAAATAATAGTTTACCATGAATTTATCATATAAATATTAGCTATAACTTTCATTATTTACATCAAATATTGACAAAAAATAATAATAGAATATAAAAATATTACATAAAAATAGAAAAGTATTGTAAAATTTGGTAAAATGTGTTAAGGTTAAAATCGTAAAATTTAATAGGCAAACCTAAGGAAACTTAGGGACGCAAAGCTATAGGGACTAAGGTATATACTATGTCAGCCAGTTGCCAAAGAGTACATTATACTTTTTGTTTTAAGTTTATTATTGTATTTACTTATATTAATGTAAATATTTAGTTATTAAGCTTACAAAGCTACTCTTTTTGAGTAGCTTTTTTTATTTATTAATTAAATACTAAAATTAATGTACTTCTGAGGGATAAAAAATAAATCAGGAGGTAGAAATATGCATAAGAAAAAAATTGCAGTTATGACAATGGCAATAATAATTTCTAATTTTTCAGCTACAACACTAGAAGTTTTAGCTGATGAAGTAAAAAATAACAGCACAGCAATAGAACAAAATGTTATTGAGGAACCAAATATTGCAACTATAAAAAAGTTTGATTTACTTAATAATAAAAAATTAGAAGAGTACGACAAGTCTTTCAAATTAGACAATTCTAAAATAATAGAAGTTACAAATAATGGTAAACACTATTGGCAATATGAATTATCTAAAGCTACAGATGGAGATTTAAAAACTCACTGGGAATCTGGGACATACAATAGTGATGATTTCACAAATGAAGTAGTATTTAAATTAGATGAAGTTACAAACTTAGACAGAATAGTTTATGGAGCAAGACAAGATGGTCATAAAGGCTTAGGATTTGCAAAGGAATTTGAAATATATACATCATTAACTAATGAAGGAAATGATTTTAAATTAGTATCAACAGGAAGTTCAGATTTATCAAAAGAATTTGTAGAAATTAAATTTAAACCAACAGATTTTAAAAGGATAAAGTTTGTATTTAAGTCTACTAATACTAATGGATTGGAAAAAGGTTTACCAAGTGCTTCAGAATTTATGTTTTATAAAGAAGATCCTGTAAGAGAAAGAATGAATAGACTATATACAAATGATAAGAAAAATAAATTAAGTGAAGAATTTATGTCATCACAAGCTTTAGAGGACTTAGAAGTTGCTGCACAATCTCATCCTCTTTATGATGATATGAAAGAAGATTTAGAAAATGCAAGAATACTATTAGAAAGTAGTAAACTAGAGTATGTTGATGCTAATGTATCAAAGTTTATATCAGTTAGTGATGATGTATTAAATCAATATAATGAAGAATTTAAAATTAAAAGAGAAAATATAACTAGTATAACTACAAATGGTGGTCAATATTCTACTAACTCAGTAGATAGAGCAATAGATGGAGACCCTAATACTCAATGGCATTCTAATAATAAGAATAATTCAAGTTTTACTAATGAAGTTATTATAACATTAGATAAACTTACAACGATAGATAGAGTAACTTATTTAGATAAGGTTTCTAGAGGTTTTGCAAAATCTTTTGATATTTATGCATCAAAAACAACTTCTGGAGAAACATTTGAAAAGATAAGTTCAGGAAGTCATAGTATAACTACAGATACTTTAGAAATAAAGTTCAAGCCAACAGAATTAAGAAGAATTAAACTTGTATTTAAAGAAACTCATGAAGATTGGGCTGTTGCTTATGAAATTGGATTATATAAAGAAGATACTGTAAAAGATAAGATAGACAGATTATTTATAGATTCAAATATGTCTGAGGTAAATGCAGAGTTTTCTACAACAGCAGCTATAGATAATTTAATTGAAGAAACTAAAGGTCATCCTTTAGAAAATGAGTTTAAAGAAAAATTAGATATAGCAAAAGAACTATTAGAATTTGGAAAGATACAGTCTAATAGTGCCAATATAAAGAAGTTTAATGCATTTTACAGTGACAATATAGATGCATATGATGAAAGATTTAGAGTACCAAATAGTAATATAGAAAAAATCGAAAATAATGGTGGCCACTATCCAAACTCTCAATTAAAATATGCAATAGATGAAGATGTTAATACTCATTGGGAAACAGGAAATCCAAATAGTTCTACATTCAAAAATGAGGTAACATTAACTTTAAAAGAAGCACAAGTTATAAATCGTTTAACTTATAAGTCTAGAAATGGATGCAAAGGTTTTGCGAATAACTTTAGTATATATATTTCACCTGTTAGTTCAGGAAATAACTTCCAAAAAGTAAGCGAAGGTAGCTATACAAGTACAAATGATATGCTAGAAATAAGTTTTAATCCAACAAAAGCAAAGAGGGTTAAGTTTGTATTTGACAAGGCTAATCAAGATTGGGCTTCAATAGGAGATTTAAGATTATATAAGCAAGATGAAACTTCTGAAAAAATGAGTAGATTATTCTCTAACTTAGTTATGGATACTGTAAGTGAAGAGTTTAATGATATTAAAAAGTTAGAAGAATTAGAAAAAGAAGTAAAAGGCCATCCATTATATAATTTATTTAAAGAGGATGTAGAAGATGCTAAAAATATAGTACAAGGAAAAATAGAAAATATAAAAACTGTAGTTGCAGAACAACATGGTGATAGAAATGCACATAATAATAAAAATTTAAAATTCGGATTTGGTAATAACAATCAACCAACAGGTATAGTTGCTAGGCCAGGAGAAACTATAACTGTATATGTTGATGTTGAAGAAGGGAAGCCACTTCCGCAACTTATGTTCTCTCAACAAGAAGGAAGCTTTGCTAACTGGGGAAGAACAGTATCATTATATCCAGGAAAGAATGTAATAACAGTTCCAAAGGTTACTCAAGAAGATGGTTGGTATCATCATAGTGTTACACCAGGGGGACCAGTATATATAGTAAATCCTTATACAGCAGAAGAACAAGGTAAAGCTCCTGTTATAAGATTTGCTAAAGGTGTAGAAGAATTCCCTACAATTGATAAAAATACTAATGAAGTTGAATTTATAAAATTTTTAAAAGAATACAAAAAAAGAATAGATGAAGATATAGAAGCTAATCCAGATGTTATGGATAGAAAAGTAATAGATACATTTGAGTTAGTAGCAGATAATGTAGTAATAACTGGTACTGTATCTGGTGCATACGATGCTTATGTAAATCAAGGATTTAAACCTCTAGATAGTTTAAAAATGCATAATGACCATATGAATATGCTATTTGAATATCAAGGTATAGATGGAAGAAATGAAAAAAATGATATAAAGTATACTAGAGAGAACATAAGACTTGCACAACCATATGGTTATATGTATGCTGCCATCGGACATATAGGAGTACAACGTGATGTTATGTCAAGTATATTAACTAATGTAGGTGGATGGGGAATTGACCATGAAATTGGACATAAAATGGATATAGGTGTAAGAACAATTGGAGAAGTAACTAATAATATGTTACCTCAACAATCATCTTATTATTATAATAAACTAAATAAAAGAATTCCTTTTGAAAGTCATGTATATAAAAATGTAATATCTACAAATAGTAATAAATATGCTGATGGTGAACTTGCTGAAAACTTAGCTGTATTTTGGCAATTAGAAATGATATATCCAGGATACTGGGCTAAATTAAATAGTTTATATAGAGAAAATAATGTTACTTTAGAAGAAGGAAATGAATATAACGATAAGTTAAATAAATTAGCATATTATTCGAGTATAGCTTTAGAGCTTGACTTGACAGAATACTTTGAAAGACATGGATTCTGGGTATCTGATGAAACTAAAGAGTTTGCTAAGAGATATAATAAGCCAGATAAGAAAATATGGTACGCAAACTATGATTATATAGAATATGATGGAGAAGGATTTACTACTGAACCAACTATAAAGGTTACAACTTCTAAAGAAGGTGAAAATCTAAAATTAAATATTAATATAGACAAAAAATCAAAATCAGATTTAATGGGATATGAAATATACAAAAATGATGAATTAATAGGATTTACATCAACAAATAGTTTTGTAGATACAGAAGCTAATTTTGATGAAAATGTTGTATATAAGGTTGTAGCATTTGATAAGAGATTAAATGAAAGCAAGGGTTATGAAACAAATTCATATGCACCTTCTATAAAACTACAACAAAATGAAATAAATATTAAACTTAATGAAGAGTTTAATCCAAGTACTTTAGTGAGAGCATATAACTACAATGGTGAAGAAATAACATCTGAAATTATAATAAACAATGGTGTTAATTCATCAGAAAAAGGTATCTATCAAGTAGAGTATGTTGTTACAGATGAAGGTATAACTACTAAAGAAATGTTAACTGTAAATGTTGTTAGTGATTATGATTATTTATCAGATAGCCAGTGGCAATCTGTACAGACTCAATGGGGAACTCCATCAACAAATACTAATATACAAGGGAAAGTAAATGGAACGGTAAATACATTTAATAAAGGTATCAGTATACACGCTAATGGAAAGGTAACTTATGATTTAAGTGGTAAAGATTATGACAACTTTGAAGCTTTAGTTGGAGTTAACTATGGATCTATAGGGCAAAATAATAACTCTAGTATAACATTTAAGGTAATAGGGGATGGAAAAACTTTAGCTACTACAAATGTTATAAAATATGCAGATGATATGGTTTCTATAAATGTGCCAATTAAAGGTGTTAAAACATTAGAAATAGAAGTTAATGATGGTGGAAATGGAAATACAGCAGACCATGGTCTTATAGCTAATCCTAAGTTAACAACTAATAATGCTAAACCAACTTTAAGTGTTGAAGAAACTACTTTAGTTAAATTAAATAGTGAATTTAATTTAATGGATGGTGTAGTTGCAAATGACATAGAAGATGAAAACTTAATTTCAAAGGTTCAAGTAGAAAGTGATGGATTCTCTATAAATAAAAGCGGTAAATATAACGTAGTTTATAGTGTAACTGACAATGACGGAAATACTGCAACAAAAACAAGAACAGTTATAGTTTATAGTAAATATGATTATATATCTGACTTAGATTGGGAGTCAGCTGAATCAGGATGGAAAACTGTAAACAAAGATAGTGCAGTAAATACAACTAGTAAAATAAAACTTAATATAGACGGTACTATAAAAGAGTTTGATAAAGGTTTAGGAGCTGCTCAAAATTCAGAAATAGTTTATAACTTAGATGGAGAGTATACTTACTTTACTACATATGTAGGAACAGATAAAAACTATGACCATAACAGTACTAGTGTAAAGTTTAAAATATTTGCAGATGGAGAAGAAGTATATACTTCTGATGTAATGAGAAAAGATTCTAAAGCTGATTTTGTTAGCTTAGATGTAACTGGAGTAAAAGAACTTAAATTAGTATCAGATGAAGCAGGTAATGGAGGTCTTGGAGACTTTGCATCTTGGGCAGATACTAAGGTTTACTCTATAAACTCAAGACCAAAATTAACTATACCAGCTTCACAAATAATAAAGGTTGGTGAAACACTTAACTTAACAGAAGGTGTATATGCTATAGATGCAGAAGATGGAGATATAACCTCTAATGTAGTATTAAGTGGAGATGTAAACTTTAATAAAGCTGGAAGATATAACGTAACTTATACTATAACTGACAATGATGGTAATACAGTTGAAAAAGCTAGAACTATATCAGTAGTTAATATGGAAGACTATACTTATTTATCAGATATTGAATGGAAGAATGCAAATTATGGATGGAGAACTATTCAAAAGGATAAGTCTATAGAGGAAAATCCTTTAAGACTTACAGATGAAGAAGGAAATATGGTAGAGTACGAAAAAGGAATAGGAACTCATTCAACATCAACAATTGTTTACGATTTAACTGATAAAGATTATTCATACTTTACATCTTATGTAGGTGTAGATAGAGAAATGTATAACTCAACAGTAGCTTCTCTAGAATTTAAAGTTTATGTTGATGGAGAGCTTAAATATGAAAGTGGTTTAATGAAATCAACAGATGCACAAAAATATATTGAACTTGATATAAACGGTGCCAAAGAATTAAAGTTAGTAGCAACTGATGGTAGAGATGGAAATGCTGCAGACCATGCTTCATTTGGTGATGCTAAGCTTTATACTATCAAGGATGAAGATGCTGATTATACAAGCTTAGAAGAACTAGTTTTAAGTGTTAATGAGTATGATAAATACTTATATACATTTGAATCTTTTGAAGTACTTGAAGAAGTTTTAAATAAAGCAAATGCTATACTAGAAGATAGAATCAGCTCTCAATTAGAAGTAAATCAAATACTTGAAGAGCTAAATAAAGCTATAGAAAATTTAGAATTAGATTTAGAATTAAATAATATAGTTAATATAAAAGATAAATATCTTAAGGCAAGTATAAAATCAGAACTTAAATTATCAAATGATAATATAACTGTTGGTGATATGAAAAAGCTTACTAAATTAGATGTTCAAGGTGCTGAAAGTTTAGATGGATTACAATACGCTAAAAACTTAGAATCTTTAAATATAGAGTATAATGAAATAAAAAATTTATCTCCACTTAAAGACCTTAAAAAATTAACTAATTTAAATGCAAATAATCAAATAATATCTGCAGGAATGCTTAATAAAAAAGATAATAAAATTATTATTGATTATGATATTATTAACAGAAAAGGTGAAAAACTATTACCAACAAAAATTATAGTAAGAAATAATAAAACATCACAGGAAACTGACTTGAATGTTGATGAGTGTTTAGATGAAAATGGAATAGTATCTTTTAATACTACAAACTTTGATAAGGGTATATATAGTGTATACTTAGTATATGAAGATACTAATGATAATTATCTAGCACAAGCTTTATTTATGTTTAATAATATATAAATTGAAAAAATCGGAACTTAATAAATCTTATTAGGTTCCGATTTTTTATTAAATAACTTATTAAATACTTATATAGTATATACACTTATTTTTTAAATAGGTAAGTAGTTAAATCTTTTTCATTTAAATCTATACCTAAATAATAAATTACATTGTTTTCTAGTAAATAGTATACATATCTTGATGTATCAAATATTATTTTACCATTAGAAATAGTATATAAATTAGTTCTGAAAATTTGACTATTTCCAAACTTTCTATAAAGTGTAAAAGTTCTTTTAAACTTTTTATCAATAATACTATTAGTATTTTTAAAAGCTTTAATAAAAGGTACTTCGTTTACGACTTTATTGTCTAAATAAATACACTTTAAGTCAAAACTCTCACTTTTTCCATTTGATAAATTTTCCCACAGATTTAAAATATCACTATTATTTAATAGCTCTAGTCCTATTGTAGGAGGTACAACTACTAAGTTAGATGAAGTTTCAGTGCTCTCAGTACCATTATTCCAGTTTATACTAAATTCATCATCTTCAATAAAATAGATTACTCCAATTCTATCAGTATTATCTTTATAAGTTACGATATCTCCTACATCAAATGTAGATTTATACTCGCAATCTTCTGATAATACTAAGTTCCCACTGTTAATAGAAAATTTAGATATAATATCTTTTTTTTCTAGTTCTTCTTTTGTTATAAAGTTCATATTATTCCTCCTAAAACCTTCCTACTTAAACTATAACACGATTAGATAAATTTTTCACTAGGAAGTAAAAGATATATTTATATAATAACCAGTGTATATGCAAAATAATTAATAATTTATATTATTTATAAATATTAAATGTTAAAAATAAAAAATAAAAAATAAAAAAGCAAAACTTTTTTCTATGTATAACTCGTCTAGTATATGAGAGGTGGATAGATAAGATGAAATTACTAAGCTTAGGAGAACGAAAAAAAGAAAAAGAATTAAAAAAATATATAGTTGATAATAAAGAGTCCTTATATAGATTTGCATATAGTTACGTAAAAAATCAAGATGACGCACTTGATATAGTACATGATTCTATATGTAAGTCCCTAACTAAGATAGACACTCTCAAAGATATAGGTAATATAAAACCATGGATTTACAAAATAATATCAAATTGCGCAATAGACTATATAAGAAAAAATAAAAAATATGTAATAAATAATGATTTAGATCTAGATGACTCAATAAGTTATGATACATATGAGAATATAGATTTACAAAAAGCTTTAGATGAATTGCCAGAAAAGTATAAAACAATAGTTATATTACGATATTTTGAAGATATGAAAATATCCGAGATAGCTCAAGTACTAGATGAAAATACAAATACTATAAAAACTAGACTATATAAGGCCTTAGATAAATTAAAATTAAAGCTTAGAGATGACGAGGAGTGAAAACTTTGAATAATAATAAAGAATTTAAAATTTTAAAAGATAATTATATGAATATAGAAATACCAGATAACTTAGACAAAGTTGTAAATGATGCATTAAATAGTAAATCTATAAAAACTAAAAGGAAAACAATAAGTAAATGGTCTTCTGTATCAGCATCAGTATGTTTAGTTGTAGGTGCTATTAACTTAAGTCCAGCTTTTGCAAATACACTAGAAGAAATTCCTGTTATAGGAAATGTAATAAAGATAATAAATTTTAGAAACTATAGCATAGATGAAAATGGATTTGATGTTTCTATAGATATACCTAAAATAGAAGGTCTAAAAAATAAAGATTTAGAATATAGATTAAATAAAGATTTTGAGGAAGATGGCAAAAGATTATACCAAGAGTATTTAAAGGAGATGGAAACTCTAAAATCAGAAGGTGTTGAAGGAAGAGAACTAGTAAAATCTTGGTATGAAGTTAAAACTGACAACGATGATATTTTATCATTAGTAGTATTTAATCACTATGTACAAGGTTCATCAAACACAACTAGAAAATTCTATAATATAAACAAGAAAGATCAAACAGTTTTGACTTTAGAAGGTATGTTTGCAGGAACTGATTATGTAAATATAATAAGTGAAAACATAAAAGATCAAATGAGAGAAAAAATGAAGGAAAATCCAAATGAACATTATTGGTTAGATGAAGATATGGAAGGACTTAACTTCACAAAGATAAATAAAGATCAAGGATTTTATATAAATGATAATAATGAACTTGTTATATGCTTTGATAAATATGAAGTTGGACCAGGATCTACTGGATTAGCTGAATTTGTAATACCAAAAGAAATAACATCAAAGCTTATGAAGTAAAGAAAGTTGACAGCGAAGGGAGATTTGACATGCTAAAAAAAATTATACCAATATTATTATCTACTACACTACTATTTACAGGATGTTCAAATAGTAATATAAATCAAAATAGTGAAAAAGAAAATATAAAGCTTACTTATTCAAATTTGATAGATGATAAAACTCAAAATGATATAAAAAATATTCTAATAGAAAATAAAATAGATAAGAAAACATCTGATTATTTTATTAAATTAGTTAGAGCTTATAATGAAAAATCTGAGATAAAAAATTTATATACATCAAATAATGGATTTACATCTATAAATGTACAACAAGTACCATATGATGAAGCTGAATTAAATGAAAAATGGGACTATAAGAATAATATAAACTATATGGACTTTAACTGTAGGATAACCGCTTTTACTTTATTTAAAGATTATATTAAATCAAATAGCAAGTTTAGTGGAGATGATACAACTTTAATATTTGATATAGATGCAATAGAAAATAATCCTCTTAGTGAATTTACAAAGGAAGATAAAGATAAATTTATAAATTTATATGGAGCTATTAAAGCAGAAAATACACAAGATATACAAAAGCATGTAGATGAAATAAAAAAAGAGTGGAAAAATAGAAAAATATCATTTATAAAAAATAAAAATGTATCTATGATAAATGTATTTTTACATGATCCGGAAGATGAAATTTTATTTGTTGGACACAGTGGTATATCAGTAAAAACTAAAGATGGTTTATTATTTATTGAGAAATATGGATTCTCTTTACCATATCAAGTATCAAAATTTAAAGACAAAGCAGAATTAAAAGAATATTTAATGGATAGATTGGATGTAGATACATCTGGTAATGGAGCTGCAAAGCCAATAATTATGGAAAATGATGAATTAATGAACTAAAGATAAAATAAATCTGAGTATAAAAAGTTTGATTCTAAATATATAACTCATAAAAGCAGAAGATGAAGATAATAGACAACAATTGATAGGTGAGTAATATGAATGATATAAAAGTTAAAAATAGAAGAGTAAATAAAAAAAAGGCATTAATTATGATACTGCTAGGTATAACTATTTTAGGAGTAATAAATAGAACTTGGGCTTATGTAGATGAGCAAATAAAAATAAAAGCAGAGCAAGAAAGGCTAGCAGAAGAAAAAAGAAAAGCAGAAGAAGAAAAGAAAAAATATATGGTTGGAGTAAGTCATGAAGCTAAAAAGTACTCTTATGATGCAAAAATTGTTTCTGAGAAACTTAGTAAATATGACTATTCAAATAATGGAGAAAAAGTAGTATTTTTAACTTTTGATGATGGAACGTCTACAACAGTTACTCCTAAAATATTAAAGACCTTAAAGGATGAAAATGTAAAAGCAACTTTCTTTTTAACTGGGCAAAATATAGAAAGAGGCGGAGAGAAGGCAAAGGAACTTATAAAGCAAGAGTTTAATGAAGGGCATGCTATAGCTAATCATTCCTATAGCCATAATTATAAATTACTATATCCAGGTAGAACATTAGATTTAGAAGCATTTAAAGCTGATTTTGAAAAAACAGATAAAATGTTAACAGACATTTTAGGAAAATACTTTTCAACAAGGGTATTAAGATGTCCTGGGGGATATATGTCTTGGAAAGGTATGGATGAGTTAGATGCTTATTTAGATGAAAATAATAAAGCATCTATAGATTGGAATGCATTAAATGCAGATGCTGAAGGTGGGAAAAAAAGTGCTCAACAACTTGTAGATTATGCAATAAAAACATCAAAAGGTAAAGAAATGGTAGTTCTTTTGATGCATGATACTTATGGTAAAGAAGAAACAGCTAAGGCTTTACCAAGTATAATAAAATATTTTAAAGACAATGGATATGAATTTAAAACACTTTCATAAAATAAATAAAAAATATGCATTAATTAAATTAATGCATCAGATTGTAGACAAAATAGCCATTTTTAACTTATATAAAATGGCTATTTTCTTTTTTATAAAGATTTTTAGTGATAATATACTAAAAATAGGCGTGAGCCTTAGATTATTGGATGTATCTTTCCACATCCAATTAGCTAATTTTTTTAGATTCATGCATGAGAAAATAAGACTCACCTCCATCTCAATTTTCGACAAGCCTCTTAATTTTGTATATCTCATACCATGTTTCTCTTTTGCATCTGCAAAAACTCGTTCAATTGTTTCTTTACGTTTACTGTAAACTTTTTTTACATATGGCTTATGTCTAAGATGATCAGCTTCTTCTAAATAATTTTGCCATATATGCCTTGTAACTAACTTTTGTTTATTTTTACTATTAGTGCAAATATTTAAGTGTTCACAAGATTTGCAATCACTTGGATTAGATTTATACTCTCTATACCCATCTCTATTGGTAGTTGAATATTTTAAAATTTTATTATTAGGACAAATATAACAGTCATAATACTCATCATATACATATTCATATTTCTTAAAAAATCCTTTTTTAGTCATAGGTCTTTTATATGGAATAGCAGGAATTATACCATCATCTAAAATAGTTTTACAAATATAAGGAGTTATATATCCAGCATCTATAGCTATCGCTGTTGTATGTTGTTTACTATTATTTTTTATCTTTTGATATAAATCGGAAAAAGCTACGCTATCATGTATGTTACCAGATGTAATATGAAAATCTAATATGAAATTATTGTTATCACAAGCTGTATGCGCTAGATATGCGAAGCATTTTTCTTTTTCATTTTTGAAGAACATGCCACTATCCTTATCTGTATTACTCTCTATTTTTTCCTTTTTTTTTACCTCTTCATTTTTCACTTCACATAATGGACTTTTTCCATGTTTTAATCTATCTTCATTTATCTCTTTTTCTAGTTTTTCTTGATAATGCTTAGCTTGAATATCTACCTCTACTTTAGTATATTTTTTCTTATTAGCACTAGCTTTTATATGTGTTGAATCTATATAGATATTAGAAGAATCTACAAATCCACATTTTGTAGCTCTCGCTAAAATTTCTTTAAATATTGATTCAAATAAATCTGTATTTTTAAATCGTCTTTCATAGTTTTTATTAAAAGTTGAGAAATGAGGAATTTTTTCAGTTAATGAGTAACCTAAAAACCATCTATACGCTACATTTACTTCTATTTCTCTAATTGTTTGCCTCATTGAAGGTATGCCAAATAAATATTGAATTAAAACTATTTTTATTAAAACAACAGGATCTATACTTGGAGCTCCTAACGGAGAGTATAAATCTTTTACTTTATCATAAATAAAACTAAAATCTATTGCATTTTCTATTTTTCTTACTAAATGGTTTTCAGGAACCAATCCATCTAATATAACATTTATTTCATCATCTCTAAAATTTTCTTTTCTTATAGTTAACATATTTATCACCTCATAAAGAGTATTGACAAAAATAAAAGAGCGTAGACTTTGTCTACGCTCTGATGCATTAATTAAATTAATGCATATTTTTTTATTTATCATATAATTGCAAAAAGTATTTGAAAATAATTATCATTTAAAGTAGAATAGTATTAAATATACAAATAACTAGACGCAGTATAATTATTTAATATTATATTGTATAAATTAGGTAAGAAGGAGGAAGATTTAATGTGGATATTATTTGCATTTGGTGCTGCATTATTTGCGGGATTAACAGCAATTTTAGCTAAAATAGGAATTAAAAATGTTGATTCAAATGTGGCAACAGCAATACGAACTATTATTATATTAATTTTTTCATGGTTGATGGTTTTTATAGTTGGATCTTTTAACACTATATCAGATATAAGTAATAAAACATTGATATTTTTAATCTTATCTGGATTGGCAACAGGAGGATCATGGTTATGTTATTTTAAAGCACTTCAACTTGGAGATGTAAATAAAGTAACACCTATAGATAAATCAAGTACAGTACTAACGATGATACTTGCATTTATAATACTAGGAGAAAGTCTTAAATTTACAAAAATACTTGGAATGATAGCTATTGGTATAGGTACATATATGATGATTATAAGAAAAGAGGAAGATGAAAAATCTATAGAAAGTAACAAATGGATGTTTTATGCAATACTATCAGCAGTATTTGCTAGCTTAACTTCCATTCTTGGAAAAATAGGTATATCAGGTATTGAATCAAATCTTGGAACAGCAATTCGTACAATAGTAGTTCTTATTATGGCTTGGATAGTTGTGTTTGTAACTAAAAAACAAGGAGATATAAAGAATATAGATAAAAAGAGCTGGGTATTTATAGGTTTATCTGGTATAACAACAGGACTTTCTTGGTTATGTTATTATAAAGCACTTCAAGATGGAGAGGCTAGTGTTGTAGTTCCTATAGATAAATTAAGTATATTGGTTACAGTTGCGTTTTCATATGTATTTTTAAAGGAAAAGTTAAACAAGAAGTCATTTATAGGACTTATTATGATTGTAATTGGGACATTGATATTATTAGTATAGTAGCTTAATATTAATAAAAATGCTTAACTTGATAAATATAATTTAAATATTTCAAATTTATCAAGTTAAGCATTTTTTACGTACAATGAAATTATGATATAAAATTTTTTGTGGATAACTTATAAATATAAATAATATAAATAACTTCAGAAACGTAAAAATGACATTTTGAGCAACGGATGTGACCGAAATGCTTCGCCAACACGTTGCTCAAAGCGGTAGCGAGTGTCATATCGTTGGCGACATGAGCGTAGCGAATTTTTTATTTACTTATTTATAAATTCTATAATTTTTTCATATGAGTCTTTAGCATCATTATAACCATCATTATATAATGCTATTAATTTATCTTTATTTTTTTCAACCTGGCTAACTTTAACTGGAGATTTAGGTCGTATAACAAAAACTTCCTCTTTTTCTTCTAAAGATTTTATTAAATCTAAACTTTTATTATAGTTTAGATGTCTATTTTCAATAGATTTCACTAATTTGGGATATTTTTTATACTTTCTTTTTATAGCAGACATGAACTTTACTTTACTTTTTCTGTAAGTTCTATCTCTAGTAAGCACTACTATATTTTTATTACATCCTTGTTTTAAGGCATACTCTATGGGAATAGAATCAGATACCCCTCCATCTACTAGTTTATAGCCATCAACTTCAACGATATTTGCAAACATAGGTATAGAACAAGATGCTTGTAGATACATTATATCTTTTTTCATATCTTTTAGCTGAAAATACTCAGCTTCTCCTGTCTCACAGTTTGTAGCAACTACGGTAAATTTACTTTTAGATTTATTAAATGTTTCATAATCATAAGGGTATAATTCATTAGGAATTTTATTAAACATTAAATCCATACCAAATATAGAACCAGTTTTTATTAAATTTCTAAAACTAAGATATTCTTTATCATGCAAATAGTCAATATTAGTTCTAAAGGCTCTATTATATTGTTTTGATAAATATGAAGCTGCATGGCATCCTCCTGCAGAAACACCGACAACTAAATCAACTTCTATATTTTTATCGATAAAGAAATCTAAAACACCAGCAGTATAAATTCCTCTCATACCACCGCCTTCTAAAATCAACCCTACTTTGTCCATAATATCCCTCCTAGATATAAATATATAATATATTTTAGTACAAAGGTTTATTTATGTATATAAAATTATAAACTACTATATAAATATATATTATTTACAAAATAAGCGTTATATAAAATAGTTATATATAATTTTTTATACTATAATAATATAGAAGTGATACAATAGGAGGAAATAGAGATGAATAAATCTAAGGTGTACTTTACTAATTTAAGAACTAATTCTAATATGACATTACTACAAAAGTTAGACAGATTAGTTAAAAAAGCAGGGATAGAAAATATTGATTTTAATGAAAAATTTGTAGCAATTAAAATTCATTTTGGAGAACCAGGAAACTTAGCATATTTAAGACCAAATTATTCTAAAGTAATAGTAGATTTAATAAAGTCTAAAAATGGAAAGCCATTTTTAACAGATTGTAACACTCTTTATGTAGGAAGAAGAAAAAACGCAATAGAGCATATGGATGCAGCTTATGAAAATGGATATAATCCATTTGCTACAGGATGTCATGTTATAATAGCTGATGGTCTTAAGGGAACTGATGAAGCAATCATACCAGTTGAAGGTGGAGAATATGTTAAAGAAGCTAAAATTGGTCAATCTATAGCAGATGCAGATATATTTATAAGTATGAATCACTTTAAAGGTCATGAATCAACTGGATTTGGTGGGGCATTAAAAAATATAGGTATGGGATGTGGTTCTCGTGCAGGTAAAATGGAAATGCATTGTAGTGGAAAACCAGTTGTAAATCAAAATAAATGTGTATCTTGTGGAGCTTGTAGGAAAATGTGTGCTCATGGTGCCATTAGTTTTAACGAAAATAAAAAAGCAAATATAAATCATGATAAATGTGTAGGATGTGGACGTTGTATAGGAACTTGTAATTTTGATGCAATAGAAAACCTTGAATATTCTGCAAATGATATATTAAATAAAAAAATAGCAGAGTACTCAAAAGCAGTACTTAGTGGCAAAGAACATTTTCATATAAGTTTTGTAGTTAATGTATCACCAAACTGTGATTGTCATGCAGAAAATGATGCGGCAATTATTCCAGATGTGGGAATGTTTGCATCATTTGACCCAGTTGCACTTGATATGGCCTGTGTTGATGCAGCTAATAAACAAGTTGTTATAAGAGATAGTTATTTAGGAGAAAAAGAACAACATACAAGTGATCACTTTATAAATACTCATCCAGAAACTAATTGGGAAGTATGTATAGACCATGCTGTTAAGTTAGGGTTAGGAAATAAAGAATATGAATTAATAGAAATATAAAAATAGTACATATTATAGCAAAAAGTTGCCATTTTATATCTAATATTTATGGCAACTTTTTTATGTTAATATACACTTATATTTTTATAAATCCTGAATTGTCAATTTAAATCAGACAAATTACTTATGAATCACTAAGCAAATGTAAGTAAGCTTTCAAATCCAGTTGCTTCTTTTATAACCTCATTTGGTGTTTTATAGTCTAGTGATTTTCTAGGTATAGAATTCCATTTATACGCAATCATATTTAATTCTTCTTGAGAATATGCAGATAAATCTGTAGACTTAGGTAAATCTTTTCTAACTATTCCATTTGAATTCTCATTTAGCCCTCTTTGACCTGGTGATCCAGGGTCTCCAAAGTAGATTTCAATATTAACTGAACTATCTTTTTCTATGTCTGACCATTTTGAAAACTCTTTACCTCTATCAAATGTAATAGTAGATATACACGACTTATGTAAAGATGATAGCCATTTGCAAATTGCTTCTTTAACATCCTCACTCTTTCTACTTGCTTTAAGTAATACAATATATTTTGAATACTTTTCTACTAAAGTAACTATAGCTGATTTTCTAGCTTTTCCTACAATAGTATCTCCCTCAAAATGGCCATATTCTATACTAGTTTTAGCATTAGGATACTTTTCATCTCTTTCATGAATTGTTTTACATGTATTAATTTTACCTCTTGTTTCGTTATGACCCTTCGGGTTATTTTTACCCTTACGTCTCAACTTATTTATATCTATTACACCTTGTTTTGCTAATTTGTATAATGTTTTTGTTGATATTTTTTCATCTTTTCCATCTATTTTATCTCTTCCTGCGATAGCATCTAAAGACCAATCATTTTCTAGCTTATTATTGATATCATCTAATTTTTCTTTGCTTAATACAATGGGCTTTCTTCCACATCTAGATTTATTTATTAGGTATTGATTATATATTTCTTGAACAGTAAGTCCTTGCATAAATAGCTTGTAATATCTGTAAACTTTATCTTTTCCAATTTTCATTCTTTGAGCGCAAGCTCTTGCTTTCACGCCTAAATAGTAATTTGCTTCTAGATTTGTTAGCTGATTTATGTTAATATGATTAAAAGACATTTTTGGTACTCCTTTTGTTGATTTTAGTAGGTTAACTAAGTATATCATAAGTGTCTTTTTTTGTTTATATATTTGTCTGATTTAATTATACAATTCAGGTATTATATATATTTTTATAGAAAGAAGGTAAGTAATGAAAAATATAACAATAATATCTTTACTAATAGCAACATTTTTATTATCTGGATGCACAAAAACTAATATTTATAATACGACTGATGCATACAATTACTTAACAGAAGATGTTAATAAAATTAATAATTTAAACATTGATATATTAAAAAATAAATTTGAAAATTTACAATATAAAGACATAACTTTAAGTAAAATACCACAACTTAATGTTGAAAATATAGAAAATTATTCTGCGTATAGTTTTTCAGATAAAGAAGGGGCCATAACTATATTTTTTGAAAAGGAAAACATAATAGCAGTTGAAAATGAAAATAAAACTGATAATTCTAATGTATATATTCAATACATAACAAATAAAAATATTGAAGAAATCGTATCAACTTATAAAGATTCGAACTCTTTAAGAGTTAGGGATACGTCGATTTATTTTAAAAAGCAAGAAGAATTCATAAATCTAGTTGATAATGAAATTAATAGTTATTCACTTTCAGAATATAAAAAATTAGTAAAATCACTTACAGATAATCCTAAACTATCTTTAAATGATATAGAAAATATTTTAAATAAAGAATCTGTATATTCAGAAGAAAGAGAAGTTAACAATGTAGATACAAAGCTTTACACTTTTGATTATAATGACTCTACTATTAGTATATTTATTGACTATAATAACGTAGTCCAATGCATAATAGTAGATAACCTAACTATTGAGCAAGATACAACTAGACTAACTTATAGTTTTGAGTTTAATCCATATGTAACAGAAATTACTTTTAGAACTTCTATTTATCATATAAATACACCAAGAGAAGTACAGAGTTTTAATAATGATACACTTAATATATTGAAATAGAAAATATATCATAACTACATTTTATTAATATATTACATACTTTAAGTAAAAGAAGCAAAAACTATTGGAATGGAATCATATGCCTCTCCTACGCAAAACTCTGTATATAAAACATTGAACAGACAAGTTCCCTTTTCTTTCGAGAGTTATTTTTCTATATTGGTTATATAATTAGTTTGCCTTTTAGAATCTTCTTTTAAATAGCTTAAAATTAAATAAATGGATTCTAAAAATAACGGTTTACTTTTGAGGTGTAAAGGTAATTTTATTAATAAAAATGGCAATATACAACGTCTATTTAAAATGCGTATATTGTTATTTTTAGTCCGTATTATTAATATATTACGAACAATTTATAGTAAGTTATAGAAGTAACCACATCTTAGAATTCAATGTATTGAAAAGTCTAAGGTGTGGTTGTTTTTATGCCATATTTATCACGAAGAGGGCTAACATAGCCTAAAGATTTAATATCTATGAAAAAATTAGAGCTATACAAATTTGTTAATTTGTATTATAAACATTACAAATTTATAAATTTGTATATATAGCTTTTACAAAATAAAAGCATTGAATATGTAAGTTTTTTTTATTTATTCATAGATTAGATTATACAACTAAAAAGCCATTACTCAGAGATTTTATGAAATGAGGTCATAAGTGTGAGAGTAATAGAAGTAATACTAATTTCAATAGCTATTTCATTAGATATATTTAGTGTAATGCTTTGTAAGGGCTCAATAATAAATAAAGTAAATATAAATAAACTAATGAAGATGGGTATTATATTTGTAATATTTCAATCTATAGCAATTATACTTGGGAACTTAGCTATAAATATTCCTATATTAAAACATGAACTTAATGAATTAGGGAAAGGTTTCGCAGGGATTATATTTATTGTAATTGGTATTAATTTACTAAAAAAAGGTTTTAATAACGAATTTATAGAAGAAAGACTTTCAGGTATAGGTACAATGTATAAAGACATAGTATCAACATCATTATTATTTAGTTTAAAGGTATTTTTTATTAGTATTGGGTTTTTAATACTTAAAGCTAATATATTAATGATATCATCAATTTTAATTTCAATAAGTACATTATCTGTAATACTAGGAGTTTACTTAGGATAATTTATAGGTTATGAACATAAAGTAAAATCTTATCTAGTTGGAGGTACTATATTAATTCTGAGTGGAATATATACAATTTTTAGATTTTAGATAGGGGGGACTTTTTATGGGTTTAACACATGAAGCTTCAAGAGTTGCATTTAGCGCTTTAATAAATTCTACTATAAAATATGTAAACAAAGATAGAGAGAAAAGCTTAATGAAATTAGTAGATTTATCAGAACGTTTTATGGGAGATAATTATCCAAAAGAATCATATGAAGGTGCTAGAAGTTTAATACAAGATCCTGATGGAAAATGGATGAAATACTTAAATAAGGCATTAGATGAGATTCATCCTAATATAATTAAAACAGCAGCACTTAATCTTGGATTTGAAGCAGGTCTTTATAGTACTAAAAAAATACGTAAAATGAGAGAAGTACATGAGTGTAATATACCATGGGCAATACTTATTGACCCAACTAGTGCATGTAATTTAAGATGTAAAGGTTGTTGGGCAGCTGAGTATGGACATAAATTAAGCTTAAGTTACGATGAGTTAGACAATATTATTACACAAGGAAAAGAGCTTGGAATTTATTTTTACTTATACACAGGAGGAGAGCCACTAACTAGAAAAGATGATTTACTAAAGTTATGTGAAAAACATAATGATTGTGAATTTCATGCATTTACTAATGGGACTTTAATTGATGATGAATTTTGTAAACGAGTTGTTGATGTAGGAAACTTTACTATGTCTGTTAGTATAGATGGTAGCAAAGAAGTTAACGATGAAAGACGTGGAGAAGGCGTATATGATAAGATTATGACAGGCATGGAAAAATTAAAAGAGTATGGTATATTATTTGGAACATCAGTATGTTATACAAGTCAAAATGTATACAGTGTTACTAGTGACGATTTTTTAGATATGTTAATAGAAAAAGGAAGCCGATTCATATGGTATTTCCACTATATGCCAGTTGGAAATGATGCAGCCATAGATTTACTTCCAACTCCAGAACAAAGAGAATATATGTATCATAGAGTAAGAGAAATACGTGGGCTTGAAGGTGGAAAGCCTATATTTGCAATAGACTTCCAAAATGATGGTGAATATGTAGGTGGATGTATAGCTGGTGGAAGAAACTACTTACACATAAACCCAAATGGAGATGTAGAACCTTGTGTGTTTATACATTATTCTAGTGCAAATATAAAAGAAGTAACATTACTAGAAGCCTTAAAACAACCATTATTTATGGCATATAGAGATAACCAACCATTTAATAATAATCATTTAAGACCTTGCCCAATGCTTGAAAATCCAGAATATTTAAGAAATATGGTAAAAAAATGTAATGCAAAATCAACTGATTTACAGTCTCTTGAAGAAGTTGATCATTTATGTGATAAATGTACATTATATGCTCATAATTGGGCTGATGTAGCAGATAAATTATGGGAGGAAAATAAAAAAGATAAATAAGTATAAAGGAGGGTATCCTTGAAAAATAAACAGAATAACAGACTTAAATTTATATTTCTAATAATAATTGTATCAGCTATAGTTTATATATTTCAAAATTATATGGTAGATATATATATACAATTAAAGAAATTAAGTTTAAAAGGATGCATAAGTATTTTAATTTTATCTATAGGATATAGTTTTGTAGAAGGTTTTAACATTTCACTTTTAGCAAAACAATTTAGTAGAAAATTTACTATTTTAAACGGGATAGGATGCTCTTTTTATACTAGTTTTTATAAAACTGCAACATTTGGAAGCGGCTCTTACGTCGCTTCTGTTTATTATTTACAACAAAAAGGGATATTACCATCACAAGGAGTTGGTGTTAGTACACTTAATTATGTATTTCATAGGTTATCAATAGCACTATTTAGTATTATATGTATAATTATAAATTATAATTTTATAAAAATAAATTTCTACGATTACTTAGGAATAATTAAGTTTGTTTATATAATCACTACATTAATATTATTTTTTTTAGTATCTATATGTTTATCAAATAAATTTCATAAATTTTTACTACTAATAATTAGATACATTAGTAATAAGCTAAAAATAAATAGTAAATACAAAGAGAAAATAAATTATATTGAAGCAGAAATATTGAGAATAAAAAAAAGCTCAATAGTATTATTAAAAAATAAGATGATAATAGTAATAGAAATTTTAATGAACCTAGTTAAATTTTTACTTATATATTTAAGCTCATATATAGCATTAAGAGAAATGAATATAAATATAGGCATAATAGATGCACTGACTGTAACTTCACTAGCAATGATTTTAGCAGGAAGTATACCAGCACCAGCAGGAATTGCATCTGTTGAGTTTGTTTATACATTATTATTTTCAGTTATAGCAAACAGTATAAAATCTGTATCTAGTATGCTTATATACAGATTTTCAAGCTTTATAGTACCTTTTTTAGTAGGAGGATTATATGTAATTCTAAGGAAAGTTAAAAGATCTATTTTTTATAAAAATAAAGAATTATAGATTATTTGTACTTAGATAAATATTTTTACAAAAAAGCATTTAATCTAATTTTTATATATAGAAAAAATTAGATATCAATATAGACAAAACCTATTCATATATTTATTCTAGAATACTTTTAGAAAGTGAGTAGATGTATGGAAAGTAAAAAAGAAATAACCAAAAATCTGCTAGCTAATAGCTTTAAAGAACTTATATTAGATATACCTTTTAAAAATATAACCATTAAGATGATTACTGATAAGAGTAAAGTTATTAGACCAACATTTTATCATCACTTTAAAGATAAGTATGAAGTACTAGAATATATAGTAGACGAAGATATAATGAAAAATATATATGAGATGGTAGATAGTGATATGGAATATGAATCCTTAAAAATAATATTTATAAGATTAGAAAAAAATAGGGAGTTTATAAAAAAAGCATTTAAAGTAGAAGGACAAAATTCTTTTAAAGAAATATTAGGTTATAAAATATATAACATATTTATAAGAATTATAGATAAGCATGAATTAAATGAACTATATTATTCTAATGTTTTAACTAAAGAAAATATGGCAAGGTATTATACTAATGGATTGATATCATTTATCGAATTGTGGGTAGATAAAGGCTGTGAATATAGTGGAATAGACATGTTTGAAGCATATACTTATATGGTGTCACACTCTATTATGGATATAATAAAAAAATAGACGAATAATTATAAAGGTCTTTAGAAAAAATTTATATATATTATTAGGTTATATTTTATGTAACTTATGATAGAATGTAAAAATATAGTTAAAACTAATAAAATATACCCTGTCGGAAAATACGACGGGGGATTTACTTTTATATATTAAGGAAATATTTTGCTCCCACATCCTTTGAGTGAAGTTAATTTTTATAAAAATAATTGACAATAATTATAAATGCTAATAGAATATATAGAAATAAATATTTCGTATAATCCCAATAATAAGGTTTGGGAGTTTCTACCAAGAACCTATAATTCTTGATTACGAAGAAAAGTTGTATTTATAATATAGCTTTTCTTTGTAATTAAGAATTTTTTTATACAAAAAAATGAAATAATAATAATATATATAAATAAGATTAGGGGGATAAACATGATAAATAAGTTACCAAAAATAGAATTACATTGTCATTTAGATGGAAGTGTTAGAGTGGATACTATTATAGATATAGCTAAAAAAGAAAATATAAAATTAGAGTCATATGAAAAATGTGATGTTGAAAAATTGGTTCAAGTACCTAATGATTGTACATCTTTAAATGAATATTTAAAAAGATTTGATTTAGCCAATAAGGTTATACAAAGTAGAGAAAATATAAAAAGAGTTACATTTGAACTTTTAGAAGATGCACAAAAAGAAAATATAAAATATATAGAAGTTAGATTTGCTCCGTTATTACATTTAAATGGAGGATTAAGTATAGAAGAAGTTATACAAAGTGCAATAGATGGAATCAATGAAGCAGAAAAAATATATGATATAAAAGGGAATATAATACTATGCTGTATGAGAACTATGAGTGAAGATGATGCTATACTAGTTGTTGAAGAGGGGAAAAAATTTTTAAATAAAGGTGTAGTAGCAATAGATTTAGCAGGGCCTGAAGAAGAAGGATTTGTTAAAAAATATAAAAAAGCAATAGAACTTGCAAGAAGCTATGGATATAATATAACAATACATGCAGGAGAAGCTGCAAGTAGTCAAAATGTTATAGATGCTATAAATATAGCTAAAGCACAAAGAATAGGTCATGGTGTTCGAATAAAAGATATGAAAGAGGCTTATGAATTAGTGAAAGAAACTAAAGTTGTTTTAGAAATGTGCCCAACTAGTAATATTCAAACTAAGGCAGTTGAAGATTTTAGAAAATATCCATTATATGATTTTTATAAAAATGGAATAAATGTAAGTATAAACACTGATAATAGAACTGTTTCAAATATAGATTTAAGCAATGAAATAAAACTTATATCTGATAAATTTAATATAGATAAAGATGAGTATATAGATATATACTTAAATACTGTAAATGCTACATTTGCTGATGAGTGTACAAAGGAATGGTTAAGAAGATTAATATAGAGTTTAATAGAATAATTAGAAAAATAAGATTTTAATATAAATTTTGGGTATAATTATATAATTTAATAATAAAAAATTACATATTTAAACAACGGATGTAATTTTTTTTATTATTAAGTTATACGTATTATGTTTAATTATTTGCTATTATATTAAATATAATATAAAAAGAGGGTGTAAATTTTGCAAGAGAAAATAATAAAGCTACTAGAAGGGTGTAGTGGAAAAATAGGTTTTTACTATAAAGACTTAAATACTCAAAATGAAATAAAATATAATGAAGATGTTAAGTTTATGGCAGCAAGCATAGTAAAATTACCTATTTTAATTGAAGCTCTAAGAAGATTAGAGTCTAAAGACATAAGTGATTTAGAAAAAATAGCTATAACTAAGTATATGAAAGTACCAAGTTGTGGAGCACTTACATATATGCATGATGGAATCGAAGTTACTATAAGGGATTTGTGTAATTTAATGATTATATTAAGTGACAATACAGCAACCAACGTATTAATAGATAGATTAGGCATTGATGAAATTAACAAAACTATAAAAAATTTAGGATTAAAAAATACTATATTAAGTAGAAAAATGTATGATATGGAAAGTAAAAAGTTGGGGAATGAAAATTACTTTTCTTTATCTGATATGGCTATAATACTAGAATCTATACATAATGAAACACTTATATCGCAAAGTGTAAGTAAAGAAATTAAAACTATTATGAAAGAACAACAAATAAATCATAAAATACCATATTATATACCAGAAGATGTAACTATACTTCATAAAACAGGTGAAGCTGATGGAATTACTCATGATATAGGTATTGTTTATTCAAAAAATCCATTTATAATAGGGTTTGCATCTAATGAAACTAATATTCAAGAATTTGAAGATATTATAAGAAAAATATCTAGATTTATATATGAAGAAAGTGAAAAATAATAATTGTTAAATTAAAAATGAATATGAAAACCTTTTAAGAAGTTAATATAAGTTGTATTACTTAGACAGAGTACTTTCAATAGATGATTAGATTAATAAAATAAAGTAAGTTGTTTTATAAAAAATAACTATTTATAAATATTAGTGTTTGCAAATTTTAACCAAATATTAATCTTTTTATTTTTTATTAAAAATTAATTAACACAATGATTTAATTAAATTTATATAATAATATGTATTATGAATAATAATAAAATATATAGTACATTACAGGACAAAAGAATAACTTAATTAGAATTAGATGATAGATGTTATTCTCATGTAAGTTAATTAACTGAATGTATATGTATTAATAACTGTTAATAATCTAGATAAGAGTTATATTTTATTAGAAATAATAGGAGAGTGGTGTTGTGGATGATAAGTATTATTTAACTGATAATATAAGTGAGGCAGACATGAATAAGTTTAGAATGAAACTAGAATTTACATTAGGAAGACATGGCTTTAAATCAATATCTAGTAAGTCATATGTACGACATACCAATCATATAATACATGCTACGTTTTATGATGAATCTGTTATCTTTTCTGATAAAACAAGAACTAAAGAGTTTAGCTATAAAGAGTTATATATTAACTTTAGAATGAATACAATTAATCCTCAATTAGGATATAGTGAAACATCATTTTTTAACACGTTAATATATGATATATTTAAATAATATAAGAATAAAGGTGTCGGAAAAACCGACACCCTATTTATATTAGCTACATTTTATCAGGATCCTTATAATCTTCACCTTTAGTATCTACTTTTATAGAATCAATTACAACACTTTTAACAGGTTTATCATTAGAATCTGTTTCAACGTTTTCTATTTTATGAACAACATCCATACCTTTTATAACCTTACCAAAAGAAGCATACTGTCCATCTAAATCAGGAGCATCTTTAGTAACTATAAAGAATTGACTACCAGCACTATCTTTATTTTGACTTCTAGCCATAGATAATACACCTTCTGTATGAGCTAAATCATTTTTAAATCCATTCTTAGTAAACTCACCAGCAATACTATATCCAGGACCACCTGTACCGTTACCTTCAGGATCTCCACCTTGTATCATAAAATCTTTTATAACTCTATGGAAAGTTAATCCATCATAAAAACCACTATTAGCTAAAGATATAAAGTTATTAACTGTATTTGGTGCTATATGAGGATATAATTCAGCTTCAATAGTTCCGAAATCTTTAACGACTATAGTAGCGATAGGAAGTTCCTTAGGAGGAGTTCTAACTTCATCATTAACTGTAGATTTAGATGAACATCCAACTAAAGCTAGTGTACCTATAAGCAAGCTTGCTAAAAATCTTTTTTTATTTTTTTTAGACATATTATTACCATCCTTTGTTATAATTTACGAATATATTATACCATAAATTAACTATATAATAGGTTAAGTATATAAAAATAGGGAATAAATAAAATATAAAATTATAATTATTTTAACCTATTATTTGGGAAATATTTTATTTAAATATATTTATATTTTTGTTAATACAAAATATAAATATAGTATTTTACATTGGCTATAAATTATTTAGTCTATAGAAGGTTTATTAAATCTAAAAATATTAAGGAGTTGATAATATGAATAAATTAGCAACATTTGCAGGAGGGTGTTTTTGGTGTATGGTAAAACCTTTTGACCAATATGAAGGGGTTAGAAAGGTAGTATCAGGATATACTGGAGGACATACAGAAAATCCTACATATGAAGAAGTTTGCAGTGATACAACTGGTCATATAGAAGCTATACAAATAACATTTGATGATGAAGTAATAAGCTATGAGGAACTTTTAAATATATATTGGAAGCAAATAGATCCAACTGATAGTGGAGGTCAATTTAATGACAGAGGTCATAAATATAAGACTGTGATATTTTATCATGATGAAGAACAAAAAGAACTAGCTTACAAATCTAAAAGAGAACTAGAAGAAAGTAAAATTTTTAATCTACCAATAGTAACAGAAATATTACCAGCTACAGTATTTTATGAAGCAGAGGATTACCATCAAGACTATTATAAGAAAAATCCTAATCACTATTATAGATATTATGTTGGTTCTGGTAGGTACTTCTTTACAAAAGAAAGTTGGGATAGAAATAACGTGGATAGAGAGTTATTAAAAGAAAAACTTACTCCAATACAATTTGAAGTAACACAAAATGATAAAACAGAACCACCATTTAAAAATGAATACTATGATAATAAAGAAGAAGGAATATATGTTGACATAGTAAGTGGTGATGTATTGTTTTCATCTAAGGATAAATTTGACTCTGGTTGTGGATGGCCAAGTTTTACAAAGCCAGTAAAAGAAACTAGTATAATGGAAAAAAGTGATTTTACACATGGTATGTTTAGAACTGAGGTAAGAAGTAGTAAGGCAAATTCTCACTTAGGTCATGTATTTGATGATGGACCTAAAGAATTTGGAGGTCTTAGATATTGTATAAATTCAGCATCACTTAAGTTTATACCTAAGGATAGGATGAAAGATGATGGATACGAGGATTACTTATACCTATTTAATGACTAAAAAATGGACTTAGATATAAATACTTAATATTGTATAATTGAATTATGATAGTATCATTTATACAAATATAACTAATTTGGGAGGAATATTATGTCACAAAAAATAAACACTATGTGTAGTTGTAAAAATTTAAAATGCAAAATACACGGAAACTGTAAAGAATGCATAGACCATCATAAAGAACATGGTCAACCACACTGTAAAAGACCTGAAAATCTAGAAGCAGTAAAAGAAATGAGAAAACTACCATTCATAATTTGCTAAAAAGAAAAAGGAGCATATGCTCCTTTTATTTTTATAACCCTATATTACTTTTCTAAGTTCACTCAGAGAATTATTTTCTAATAATACTTTTATTTTAGCTCTATCACTTATAAATTTATTGTACACTTCATCAGAAACTGACTCATCTCCATAAACTTTCCAATATCTAGTTTTACAGAATTTATATTTTCCATATCCCATAAATCCAACAACATCCTTTAGTGGATAGCCTAAGAATATTCCTATTTCATGAGGGAAATTATCACTATTAAGTTTATCTATTAGTATATTTAAGTATTCATCTAAATCATAGTTAGATGGATATCCTATAAACTTTAAAAAATTTAAACACTTTTTATTATTTAAAGTTATAGATAAGGCATCCTTATTTATAAATACTAGACGTATACCACCATCAGGTATGTTTATTATTTTATAAGATAATTTACTACAATTACTAAAAAATGATTTTATATCATTTAATTTAGACTCTTTATTCATATCTTTAGATGATAAGTTTAATATTTCAGCAGGCTTAGAACCAAGAATTACTGGACCTAAAACTTCAATTAACCATTTTATATAAGATGAATTTATTTTATTTTCACAACAATTTCTATTACAAATACTCATATTTACCTCCCAAATTGATAATTATTATCAGTTAGTTATATAATAGCATATATGATAATTGATATCAATGATAAAAAATAGTAATTGACAATTATTTTCAATAATATTATTATAACTAATATAATAATTATTTTCTAAATAAGTAAAAATTATACTAACAAAGATTTATTTATAAAGTTATAAAGGAGTAGAATAGAGATGAGTATAGTAGTAATCGGGGGAAACGAAAGAATGGAAAGTTGCTATAAATCAATAGCAAAATCTTTTGGATATAAAACTAAAATTTACACTAAAATGTCTAGAAAGATGAGTAAGTCAATAGGAAAACCAGATGCAATAATTATATTTACATCAACTGTTTCGCACAAAATGACTATGAAAGCTGAAGAAGAGGCTAGAAGACAAAATATACCTATACTTAGAAGTCATAGTAGTGGAAAAGTAGCATTTGAAAATTGTATAAAAGAAGTTAAGTATTGTATAGGTGATTGTAAATTATGTAAAATAAATCAAAAATAAAATTTATAATAATTGATTCAATTTAATTAGTATTAAAATATTTTATAAAAAATAAATATATTTTACAAAAAATAGAAAAATATGTTTACAATAAAGAAATCGTGGTATAAAATTAACATGAACTGAAAATGAATATCAATATATTATAATAAAGATTATCAATAATAAATAAAAAGCAATTATAAAAGGTGGGAGAAGAAAATGAAAAAAAGATATTTATCAATAATGTTAATTATATTATCTTTGGTTTCTTTACTTATAGGGGCTAAGAATATTACTATTTCAGATCTTATTAGCTTTAATAATGATAGCATAAATGTAATGTTAATAAGTAGATTGCCAAGACTTATAGCTATAATACTTGCAGGAATGGGAATGAGTATATGTGGGCTTATAATGCAACAGATTAGTAAAAATAAATTTGTATCTCCAACTACAGGAGCTACAATAGATTCAGCACAACTTGGAATAGTTGTAGCAATGATACTAATGCCAAATGCATCACCAATACAAAAAGCTTTAATATCATTTGCATTTGCATTGGCTGGAACATACATATTTATGAAATTTATAAGGACATTAAAATTTAAAGATGCAATTTTTATTCCATTAGTTGGGATAATGTGTGGAAATATAATAGGATCTATTACTAGTTTCTTAGGATATAGATTTGAACTTATGCAAAATATAGGTTCTTGGATGCAGGGGAAATTCTCAATGATACTTAGAGGAAATTATGAGCTAATTTATATAAGCATACCACTTATAATAATAGCAATTTTATATGCTAATAAGTTTACTGTAGCTGGTATGGGGGAAGATTTTGCTAAGAATTTAGGAATGGATTATGAAAAAGTTGTTAATTTAGGATTAGTTATAATAGCATTAGTAACAGTATCAGTTGTAATAACAGCTGGTAATATACCATATATAGGGCTTATCGTTCCTAATATAGTTTCTTTATATAAAGGAGATAATGTTGGAGAAAATATAGGTCATACTGCACTGTTTGGAGCATTGTTTGTTTTAGTATGTGATATATTAAGTAGAATAATTATATATCCATATGAGTTATCAGTTGGTCTTACAGTTGGAGTATTAGGAAGTGTAATATTCCTTGGTATGATATTTAGGAGGTCTGGATATGGAGCTAAATGCTAAATTAAATAGAGAAAAAGAAGAAAATAAAAATATAAATAAGAAAAATAATAAAGAAAGTGACGCTAAAAATAAAATTTTAATTTTAGGTATACTTATATTAATAGTAAGTGGTTTGTTTTTAAGTATAGGGTTAAATGCAAACAATATGGATTATGCTTTATCTCAACGTATACCAAAACTATTATCTATAATATTAACAGGAGTATGTATATCAATTTCAACTACAATATTCCAAACTATAACAGGAAACAAAATATTAACTCCTAATGTTATGGGACTTGATTCATTATATGTATTAATACAAACAGTAATAGTATTTGTCTTAGGGAGTTCAAGTGTATTTATAGTAAACAAAAAATATAATTTTATAATATGTGTAGGAGGTATGATATTATTATCTTCATTACTTTATAAAATGATGTTTAAAAAAGAAAATTCAAATATATTATTTCTATTACTAGTAGGTATGATAGGTGGTACATTATTTAGTAGTTTATCATCTTTCATGCAAATGGTTATAGATCCAAATGAATATTTAGTACTACAAAATAAACTATTTGCAAGTTTTAATAATGTTAATGTAGATATATTATTAATATCAATCATATTAATAATACTAGTAATTCCATTTGTATGTGATGATTTAAAATATTTAGATGTTATAAATTTAGGCAGAGACCAAGCTATAAACTTAGGTATAGATTATGACAAATTAGTTAGAAAACTATTTGTAACAGTATCAATATTCATATCAATATCAACAGCACTAGTAGGTCCAATCACATTTTTAGGATTATTAGTAGTAAATCTTTCAAGACAAATGATAACAACTTATAAACATAAGTACTTAATATCAATGTCTGTATTATTAAGTGTATTTATATTAGTAACTGGACAGTTATTAGCAGAAAGAATATTTAACTTTAGCACACCAGTAAGTGTAATTATAAACTTAATAGGTGGAATATACTTTATGTACTTATTATTAAAGGAGAGTAGAATATGATTGCAGTAAAAAATATATTAAAAAAATACGATAATAAAAAAGTAGTCAATGATGTATCTGTAAATATAGAAAAAGGAAAGATAACTTCTTTTATAGGACCGAATGGTGCTGGTAAAAGTACTCTTTTATCTATAATAACAAGACTTATGAAAAGAGACTTAGGAGAAGTTTATATAGAAGGAAAAGAAATTAGCCAGTGGGATAAAAAAGAGTTGTCAAAAAAGATAGCCATTCTTAAACAATCAAACAACTTAAATATGAGGCTTACTATAAGAGAATTAGTTAGCTTTGGAAGATTCCCATATTGTGAAGGAAGATTAACTGAAGAAGACGAAAAGTTTGTAGATGATGCTATAGAGTATATGAACTTAGTTGATATACAAAATAAATACTTAGATGAATTAAGTGGAGGACAAAGACAAAGAGCTTTTATAGCAATGGTAATAGCTCAAGGAACAGAATATATATTCTTAGATGAACCTCTTAATAACCTAGATATGAAAAATGCTTCATCTATGATGAAGGTACTTAGAAATCTTTGTGATGACCTAGGAAAAACTATAATACTTGTAATGCATGATATAAACTTTACAGCTTGTTACTCAGACTATATAGTAGCACTTAAAGATGGGAAAATAGCAAGACAAGGGACAGTAGATGAGATTATAAATGAAGATATATTAAGAGAAATATATGAAATGGATTTTAATGTTCAAGAAATTGATGGAAATAAAATAAGTATATATTATTAATGATAATGATTATCTTTTTACATCGATAAAGATAATTAATATAAAAAAATAAAAAACTTGGAGGGAGTTATTATGAATAAAAAAGCAGCAATTATTGCAGGGGTTGCAATAGTAGGATTATTAGGTGCATTTACATTAGGTGGTAAAGATAAAGCACAAGAAACAGAAGTGAAAGGAACTGAAATAGTTGCAGTTCAAGATGAAAATGGAACTATTGAAGTTACAAAAAATCCTGAAAGAGTAGTTACATTTGACTATGGAATATTAGATATATTAGATAATATGGGAGTTGATGTTGTTGGGCTTCCAAAGGGATCTTTACCACAATATTTATCAAAATATAAAGAAGATAAATATTCTGACTTAGGTGGATTAAAAGAGCCTGATTTTGAAGCAATTAATGAATTAAATCCAGATTTAATAATAATAAGTGGAAGACAAGCAGATATGTACGACAAATTTGCTGAAATAGCTACAACTGTATACTTATCAGTAGATGGAAGTGATTATTTAAATGATTTTAGCCGTAATTTAGATGTATTAGGTAAAATATTCGGTAAAGAAGACTTTGTGAAAGAAAACTTAGATAACTTAACAAAGCAAATGGATGAAGTTAAGGCTATGGCACAAGAAAAGAATGTTAATGCTTTAACTACTATGGTTAGTGAAGGAAACTTAAGTGTATTCTCTGATAAATCTAGATTTGGTTTAATATATAATCAATTAGGAATTACAAATAAAGATGAAACAATAGAAGAATCTAATCATGGTCAACAAGTTACTTTTGAATACTTAGCAGAACAAAACCCAGAGTACATATTCGTTGTAGATAAAGGAAGTGCTATTGGTGGAGAAGGTACAGCTAAAGCTTTATTTGATAATGATTTAATAAAATCAACAGATGCATATAAAAATGATAAAATAGTATACTTAGATTCAGCAGCGTGGTATGTAGTTGCAGGTGGATTAGATTCTACTCAAACTATGATAAATAACGTTAAAGATGCATTAAAATAGTTTAATATAAACTGGATAAGGTTAATTCCTTATCCAGTTTTTTTACGTGTAAGGAAGTTATATCATAAATATATTTGTACATAACCTATGAATATAAGTAATATCAATAATTTTATAAATATAAAAATAATGTTTTTGAGCAAAGCGAATTTTGTTTTTAAGAAAATATAATATATAGTTTATTTAAACAAATAATACAAATACTATTTATAAGAAAGTACTTTAGCTAGAAAGGAGAGACATAACTATGAATTGCTTTAAAAAAAGAGCTATGTTTATTACCGCTGGATTTTTAGGAATTGGAGGATATATATTATACCAAAATTTAAAAAGTAGAGTAGATGACCTAGAAGAAGAAATATGGGGAATGGAAGATTATGAACTTGAAGCTTGTCCATATTGTGATAGAGTTTACACTATGGAATATGAAACATATGATGGTTTTACTGATAATATAGAACAAGCTAAAGTAGAAGAGGTAAAGTCTGAAAATTGTAATAATGAATTACATGATGAAGTTCAAAACTACCTTGAACATGTTGAAGAAGAAAAGAATAAATATGATAAAGATAAAAAGTAAATAATTAAGAAATAATAAAGGAGTTGATATAATCAACTCCTTTATTATTATAAGAATTTTCTTAAATCTAGTGCAAAGTTTTCTTCTAATTTTATAACATCAGATGCTAACTCTTTAACTTCAGGTAAAGCTGTAGGATATTTATTTAAATACTTGGCAATAGATTTAATACCCATATTACAACCATCAGTCATTACATCAGCTATTTGTTCATCTTGATTACCTTGCATCATTTTGAAGTTTATTTTTACCCAACTCATTGCAGTAGCTATAGTACTTGGTTCTTTACCAGTATCATGAAATTTATTTAGATATTCATGTGTTTTATTTCCTAGCCTTTCATGTTCTTTTAAATATTTGTTTAAAATATCTATAAGTTGTTTATCTTCTGCATTATCCATAACTTCATTTATTCCTTGAACTCCCATTTTTATTCCTGAATTACATTCATTTAATAGTTTTATAGTATCATCATTAGGCATATTAAAATCTCCTTATATATTAATTTAATTATATATATTATTTCATTATTAATTAAATAATATAAGGATTTTCAGATAATAAAATTATAATTTAATTTCTTGCTTATACTCAAGAGGAGTTTTATTAGTTATTTTCTTGAAAACTGAAGAGTAATAATTTTGACTATTAAAACCAACACTAACAGCCACATCTAAAAGACTCATATTAGGATTTTTTAATAAATTTTTACTTTTTTCAACTCTAAATATATTTAAATAATTAGTGAATGTATATCCTGTTTCAGATTTGAAAATTTTACAAAAATAACTTTTATTTATATTCAGTTCATCACAAATCAAATCAATAGATATATGTGAATCAAAGTTTTTTATACAGTACTCAACAGCTTTTTTTACATAAGGGCTAAACTGAAGATTGATTCTACCCTTACTGAATTTGTCATCGCTTATTGTTATTAATAAATTATATACATAATTTATGCATGTATTAGGTAAGTAAGGTATATTGTTATATGTATTATCAACAGATTTAAATGGTCCAATAATAAAAAAACCTTTATTTTTATCAAATTTAGATATAGGAACTAGTAGAAAGTTTATATTATCTTCAAAATCAATTATAGAAAATGAAAAGTTTTCTTTATTACTTTTTATTTTTTCTATAAATAGAGAACTAGAAATGAAACCATCCAATTCGTCACTTACTCCTATTTTATAAATTAAATTATAGTTAGAATCAATAGCCTTTATTGGTAATTTAAGGCAATGAAAAAAATCTTCTAATATATTAGAAATAGTATTCAAAAAGTTTACCCCCATTTCAATTAATACAAATATATTTATAAAAAAACAAATATATTTAAGAAATAATAATGTATATTAAATAAAATATTGAATATAAATGAAAATCACTATCAATATATTATTAACATAAAAATAAAAAAAGTCAATATTATTAATAATAAATGTTAATTGACAATGATTATCAATGATGATAATATACAAATATAACTAAGATAATTAAGAGGGAGATAGATATGAAATATATAAAATCAATATTATCAGTAATGCTAGTTACAGTATTTATTATTACATCTGGAATAAATTCGAGTGCATTAGAATTAAGTGAAGTTGAAAGTGGAATTTATGAAGTACAAAATGATGTAAATCATGAAAGTGAAATAGGAATGAGTATGGCAAGAAGTTACTTAGATCCAACTATGAAATTAGAGATTAAAGGTGGTAAAGTATATTATACCATTAAATTTAGTGGTGCAAATTATATGAAAGACCACAAAATTTCAATAAATGGTGAAAATGTAAATCTTGATATAATCAATGAAGATAATGAAAACCATACAATAGAATTAGGTTTTGAAACAGATACAATAGAACCAGATATGAAAGCTAGTATGTATGTAGATGCTATGGGTAGAGATGTTGAGTTTGGAATAATAACTAAAACAGATACTTTGAATTTAATAGAAAAGATAGAAGAGCCTAAAGAAGAAGTGGTTGAGGAAGAAGTAGATTCAACAGTTGAAGCAGTAACTGATACAAATAATAATAACACTATCTTATATGTAGGTATAGGAGTAGTAGTTGTTTTAGTAGCAGCATTTTTTATAATGAAGGTTAAAAAATAATATATGAAATCTAAAATTTCTAAAATATTAATAACAGTGGGGCTATTAATTTGTGTAGGCTCACTATCTATAAAGGGCTATTCAAAGTATCTAGAAAATAAATCAACTAAAAGTTTTGAAGAAAAAATAGATAAAAATGCTAAAGAATCTAAAGAAGATGATTTTACAAATGTAAAAGCTGGAGATGAGATAGCAATTATAAATATACCATCTATAAAACTAAACACAGTAGTAGTTGAAAGTATTGAAAAGCAATACTTAAATCATTATGTTTGCCACTTTGAAAATACTGCTATGCCAGGAGAATATGGGAACTTTTCTTTAGCAGGTCATAGTAGTTACAGATATAATGAAGTATTTAATGAACTTCATAAAATTAATTTAGATGATGAAATAATAATAAAAACTTTAAACAATGAATTTACATATGTAGTAAAAGATATTTTTGAGGTTAATCCTGAGGATACCTTTGTATTAGACCAAGACAATGAAATAAAAGAACTGACAATAGTTACTTGTACTAATAAAGGTAAAGACAGATTAATAGTTAAAGCTGAAATAGTTGAAGATAAAAATAATAAATAGGAGAGACATTATGAAACTTAAAAAATATATAACTTCTATAGTTATGATGACATTATCACTAGCTTTAACTGTAGGATGTTCAAGCAGTGAAAATAATGATATACAAACTAGTGAAGTAAAACAAGGTGAAGAAGTTGTAGTTGCAACTTCAGTAGCGGTTACAGAAATATTAGATAAATTAGGTGTAAAAGTAAGTGGTGTTCCAACTACTTCTTATGAGTTACCAGAAAGTGTAAAGAATGCAACAGAAGTAGGAAGTCCAATGAATCCAGATATGGAAATAATAAAATCACTAAATCCAACAGTTGTAGTATCAGTAGATACTTTAGGTGAAGACTATAAAAAGACTTTTACACAAAATAATATACCAAGTGAGTTTGTAAATTTGACTAATGTAGATGGTTTAAAAGAAACAATAAAAACATTAGGTGAAAGATTTGATAAAAATGATAAAGCAAATGAAATATTAAAAGAATTAGAAGATAAAGAAGCATCTTTAGATAATAAAGAAAAAAATGATGAAAAAGTAATGATACTTTTTGGAGCTCCAGGATCAGTAATGATAGGAACAGATAAATCTTATACAGGTAATTTAGTTCAAATCTGTGGAGGGAATAACGTATTTAGTGAAGGAAACTCTTCATATATACAAGTTAATATGGAAGAAATAATAAAGGCAAATCCAGATAAGATACTTGTAACGATGCATGCTTTACCAGAAGAAACTAAAAAAACGGTAGCTGAGGAACTTGCAAAGGATTCTTGGAAAAGTATAAATGCAGTAAAAAATAATAAGGTAATTTATTTAGATAGTGAATATTTTGGAATGAGTGCAAATCTAAAGGTGATAGAAGCACTAGATTTGTTAGGAGATATATTATATGAGCAGTAAAGTACTTAACTTAGAAAATAATAAAAAAATAATATATATATTAGTATCTATAGTAGCCTTGGCTACTATAGTTCTTTATTCAATGAAAACAGGAAGTATAGAAATAAGCTTTAATGAATTAATAACAGGATTATTAAAAAATGATAATAATGGTAATATTGGAATAATTAAAGATGTAAGACTACCTAGAGTATTATGTGCAGTATTAATTGGTGCAAGTTTAGGTGTAGCAGGAACACTTTTACAAGCAGTTATGAAAAATCCACTAGCAGATCCAGGGATTACGGGAATATCATCTGGAGCTAGCTTAGTAGCTATAATAATTATGGTATTTTTCCCAGAATTAAATGAATTTAAGTCAGTGGTTTCATTTATAGGTGGAAGTGTTGCTGGTATAATGGTATATCTAATAGCGTATGATAAAGGATTTTCACCTATAAGAATCGTTTTAGCAGGGGTTGCTATAAATGCATTACTTACATCTATGGCATCCATAGTTACTATGTTTAATGGTGGAGTACAAAATAGTATAGATATGTGGTTAAGTGGAAGTCTAGCAACAGTAACTAAAAGTGATGTAAATATATTAGCAATATGTACTATATTAGGTATAAGCTTAGCGTTAATGACAGGTAAAACTTGTAATTTACTATCTTTAGGGGATAAAACTTCTAAAAGTTTAGGAGTAGATACTACAAAGCAAACTATAATTATATCAGCTATAGCAGTATTTTTAGCAAGTACATCAACTGGTGTAGGTGGAGTAATATCTTTTGTAGGTCTTATAGTACCTCATATAGCAAGATTTATAATAGGATCAAATCACAACTATCTAATACCATTTAGTGCTGCATTAGGAAGTATTTTACTAGTACTTGCAGATACGTTAGGTAGAACTATGTTTAAACCTTATGAAATACCAGTTGGTCTTGTAATGTCAGTTATAGGTGCTCCATTCTTTATATATCTGCTTAAAAGGAGAAAAAGATAATGTTAAAAGGAAAAAATATAGATTTTTCATATAGCAAAGATAAGACTTTTATAAAAAATTTAAATATAGATATACCAAAAGGAAAAGTAACTACAATACTTGGCCCAAATGGAAGTGGTAAGTCAACATTACTTAGTATTCTATCTTGTTTTAATAAGCCACAAAAAGGTGATATATATTTAGATGATATAAAATTAAATAAATTAAAGTATAAAGAAATAGCAAAACATATAGCTTGTGTACATCAGCATAATAGTGCACCAGAGGATATAGATGTAGAAACTTTAGTAAGTTATGGTAGAAGTCCTTATAAAAAAAATTCAAAGGAAGATAAAAGATTAATTGATTTTGCAATAAAGGCTACAAATCTATCTGAAATAAGACATAAAAAGGTAATGGATTTATCAGGAGGTCAAAGGCAAAGAGCTTTTATAGCTATGTCTTTAGCACAAAATACGGAAGTTTTACTACTTGATGAACCAACAACTTATTTAGATATATACCATCAAATAGAAATACTAGAAGCTGTTAAAAAGCTTAATGAAGAGCATAACATAACTATAGTTATGGTACTTCATGATATAAATCAAGCTATAAAATATAGTCATAATATAGTAATTATGAAAAATGGAGCAATTGTAAATGAAGGAAGTCCATCTAAAATAATAAATGAAAATATTATAAAAGATGTTTATCAGGTAGAAGGATTTATAGGAAAAGATGAGGATGAAATTTATTTTATTCCACGAAAAGTTTGCTAGGAGGAGAGTAGAATGAGTAAATTAAAAAAGGCAATGTACTTATTAGTTGGATTAATAGCCTTTGTACTAGGTTTTATAGGAATATTTTTACCACTGCTACCAACAACACCATTATTTTTATTAACATCATTTTGTTTATTAAAAAGTAGTGAAAAATTAAATGAAAAGTTTATGCAAACTAAGATGTACGAAAAATATGTAAAATCATTTGTAGAAAAAGGTGGAATGACTTTAAAAGCAAAACTTTGCTTAACAGTTCCAGTATCACTATTACTACTGTTTATGTTTATAACTATAGAAAATACAATGATGAGAATGATAATCATAATAATGTGGTTAGCAAAAGTAATAGTATTTACAAGGATGAAGACAATAAAAGTTGAGACAAATAGGGAGGCATATGATGGTCAATAAAAGATTATTATCACTTTGTGATGAGTCAAAAAAATGGATAGGTATGACAGTTTTAATGAACTGGATATCTATAATATGTAATATTGCAATAGTAGTTTATATAGGTAATGTAATAGATAAACTATATAATAATGATTTTAATATAAATATTTTAGGTTCAGCAGTATTTATAGTAGCAATGTTAGGAATTAGATTTGTATGTAATTTCTTATCAACAAAGTTTTCTTCTAAATCTTCAACAGAAGTTAGAAAGGGCTTAAGATCAAAAATATACCAAAAGTTATTAGATTTAGGTGTTAACTATAAAGATACAATATCAACATCATCAACTGTACAAATATCAGTAGATGGAGTAGAAGCCTTAGAAATATATTTTGGTAGATATTTACCTCAATTATTTTATAGTTTATTAGCACCACTTACACTATTTGTAGTGGTAGCACCAATAAGCTTTAAAGCTGCTATAGTACTATTAATATGTGTACCTTTAATACCATTATCAATAGTAGCTGTAATGAAATTTGCTAAAAAGTTATTAGGAAAGTACTGGGGTATATATACTAATCTAGGAGATTCTTTCTTAGAAAACTTACATGGACTTACAACATTAAAAATATATGACTTAGATGAAGAAAAAAATGAAGAAATGAACAAAGAAGCTGAAAACTTCAGAAATATAACTATGAAAGTATTATCAATGCAATTAAACTCTATAAATATTATGGATCTTATTGCTTTTGGAGGGTCAGCTCTAGGTATAATAATAGCTATAAATCAATATAGTCAAGGAAATATAACTATAGGTCAAGTACTTATAATAATATTACTTTCATCAGAATTCTTTATACCACTTAGACTATTAGGATCATATTTCCACGTAGCTATGAATGGTATGGCTGCAAGTGATAAAATATTTAATTTATTAGATGCAGAAATAGAAAAGATCGAAAACTTAACTAAAGAAGAAATGAATTTATTAAAAGATATAAATATAGAAATAAAAAATGTAGACTTTAGTTATGACAAAGAAAGAAAAGTACTTAAAAATGTAAATGTAACTATACCAAAAGGAAAAATGATTGCCTTAGTTGGGGAAAGTGGATGTGGTAAGAGTACTATAACTAACTTACTATTAAAACAAGAAAAAGTAGATAGTGGTGAAATAACACTAAATGGAATAAATTTAAATTATATACCATTTGAAGTATTAACTAAAAAGGTTGGATTTATAAACCATAGTGCATACATATTTAATGGAACAATAGAAGACAACTTAAGAATGGGTAAATTTGATGCAAATGAAAGAGAAATAAATGAAGCACTTAAAAAAGCTAATTTATATGATTTTGTACAAAGCTTACCAGAAAAATTACAAACAAATGTTGGAGAAGGTGGATCATTATTATCAGGTGGTCAAAAGCAAAGATTAGCTTTAGCTAGAACTATAATAACAAATCCTGAAATATATATATTCGATGAAGCAACTTCAAATATAGATGTTGAAAGTGAAGAAAAAATATGGAAAGCTATATATGAAATAGCAAAAAATAAAACTGTTATAGTAATATCTCATAGATTAGCCAATGTTAAAAATGCAGATAACATCTATGTATTAGATAAAGGTAATATAGTAGAAAGTGGAAGTCATAAAGACCTTATGATGTATAACGGAAAATATGCACAGTTAGTAAATCATCAAAATAACTTAGAAAGTATATACAATGAGAACTTAACACAAAAGGAGGTGGCTATAAGTGAATAATAGACAATCAGGTATGAAAATTATGGCAAGGCTTATAAAAATACTTAAGCCACTAGCACCAGTTATGATGATAACAATAAGCTTTGGAGTACTAGGATTTTTAGCTGCAATAGCAATAACAACTTTTGGAGGCGTTGCTATTGCTACAAAGCTTGGAATAGATATGTCAGTAACATTTAAAACAAGTATAACTGTAATAATAGTATGTGCAGTACTTAGAGGATTACTTAGATATATAGAACAATATTCAGGTCATTATATAGCCTTTAAGATACTTGCAATACTTAGAGATAAGGTATATAAAGCACTTAGAAAATTAGCACCATCAAAGCTAGAATCTAAGGAAAAAGGAAATTTAATTTCAGTAATAACAAGTGATATAGAATTATTAGAAGTATTTTATGCTCATACAGTAGCTCCAATAGCTATAGCAATAATTACTTCTATAATAATAGCGTTAGTTTTAGGAAGTATTAATATATACTTTGGATTAATATCAGCAGGATTCTATATAATAGTAGGTTATGTAATACCAGTTTTCTCTTCTAAATATGGAAATAAGGCTGGAGTAGAATATAGAGAAGAATTTGCTAAAACAAATAGTTTCTTATTAGAATCATTAAAAGGTATAAAAGAAGTATTATTATTTAATCAAGGTGAAAAAAGATTAGCTAAAATAAATGAAAATAGTGATAGACTAAATGCTAAATTAGATGATATCAAAAAACATGAAGGTATAATAAGAGCTTGTACAGATGTAACTATAATGATAGCTATATTAACTTTCTTATTTGTTGGTATACACTTAATGCAAAATAATGTATTAAATTTAGGAGAGTTAATAGTAGCAATAGTACTATTATCTAGTTCATTTGGTCCAGTTGTAGCTTTAAGTAACTTATCAAATAACTTAATACATACTTTTGCTTGTGCTCAAAGATTATTTGATATATTAGATGAAGTACCAGCAGTTGATGAAGTAGAAGGTGAAATAACTCTTAAAACTTCAGAAATGTCTATAGAAAATATGGACTTTAACTACGGTGATAGAAATGAAAAATTATTAAATAATATAAACCTAGATATAAGAAAAGGTGAAAAAATAGCTATACTTGGAGAAAGTGGATGCGGTAAGAGTACATTACTTAAGCTTATGATGAGATTCTGGGATGTAAACAATGGATCAATAAACATAGATAATAAGAATATAAAAAATGTGCCAACTAAGACTTTAAGAAAAACTCAAACTTTGGTTACACAAGAGACATTCTTATTTAATGATAGTATAGAAAATAATATAAAAATAGGTAAAATAGATGCTACTGAAGAAGAAGTAATAGAGGCTTGTAAAAAAGCATCAATACATGATTTTATAACTA
>NZ_LT629850.1:1570677-1624215 GCF_900106845.1 Romboutsia timonensis | reverse complement strand
GGGAAAAAATAATATATTTTAAGTTAGATATTTAGATGAAGATTTTTTAAATAAGCATTAAAAAGTATTAAAGTGTTAATTTAAGTAAAATATCAAGTAAAGTAAGTTTTTATGATTAGTTTAATTTAAAATGTAGCATTTTGGTATAGTTTTCATATATTAATATAATGTTATTTCTTATATAAACAAAATTTATTGGAGGTGGATTGTTGTATGTTGTCTTATGGATACTTATTAGATTTAGCATTAATACTATTAAGTACAAAACTTTTAGGTATAATTACTAAAAAATTTAAAATGCCTCAAGTAGTAGGTGCATTATTAGCAGGATTAATTTTTGGGCCAGCAATGCTTAATATTTTAAAAGAAACAAATTTTATAATACAGTTATCTGAACTTGGAGTTATTTTATTAATGTTTTCTGCAGGTCTAGATACGGATTTAAATGAACTTAAGAAAACCGGGAAAGCATCTTTTATAATTGCTTTATTTGGTGTATTAATTCCGTTGATTGGTGGATTTTTAGTGGCATATCTATTTAGTGACCTAGATTTAATGAAAGAAGCTACTACAAATGTTTTATTACAAAATATATTTATAGGAGTTATTTTAACAGCAACTTCTGTAAGTATTACTGTAGAGGCTTTAAAAGAAATGGGAAAACTAAATACTTCTGCAGGTACTGCCATATTAGGGGCAGCTATTATAGATGATATACTAGGTATTATTGCATTAACTATTATAAGTAGTATGGCAGATACTTCTGTAAATGTTGGTTTTGTATTACTAAAAATAGTTGCATACTTTATTTTTGTAATTGTAATTGGAATTACTTCACATAAAGCATTTGATATATGGATGAAATATGAAAATAGAGATAGAAGAAGATTTATAACTGCTGCTCTTGTATTTTGTTTACTATTATCCTATGTTTCTGAAGAGATATTTGGTGTTGCAGATATTACTGGTGCATTTATTGCAGGGTTGATATTATCTAATGTAGAGAGAAAAACATATGTAGCTAGTAGATTAGATATTTTATCTTATTCTTTACTATCACAAGTGTTTTTTGCTAGTATCGGACTTAAGGTAGTATTGCCTAATATGAGTATGGCAATAGTAATGTTTGCTACTGCACTTACTGTTGTGGCTATATTAACTAAAATTATAGGTGCAGGTATAGGTGCTAAGATTTGTCATTTTTCAAATAAGGAATGTATACAAATAGGAACGGGTATGGTGTCTAGAGGTGAGGTTGCACTTATAGTTGCAAGCAAGGGTGCAGCACTTGGAGTGCTTTCTAGTTTAATGTTAGGACCTATTGTTATAGTTGTTGTTGTCACAACTATAATTTCACCTATTTTATTAAAATTAGCTTTTAGTGATAAAAATAATAATATAGCATTAAATCCTGATGGCAAATAACCAGCAGGATTTGATGATATATTATATTATGGATAATTTATAACATTAGAATATATTAATAGAATATGTAAATTTTATTTAACCCAACTTAAGGTTACTTTATTTAAATTATGTAAACTTAATGGTAATTGTGTTAGGTCTAAGAGTATTATTTTATTTTTTAAATATATCGTTGGTGAAATGAAATGTTTCACCGACACATCGCTCAAGCGAAGCGAATTTTTTATTGCAAAGCTTATGTAAGAATTGATATGATAATATACGATGGTGTACCATATGCTCTTAAATTAAATGCACTTTATTGATTAACTAAAATTAGTTCAATACCAAAAGTGAAACTGAGGCAGGTTTAAGTTTTAATGATTTATTATATAAAATAATAGAATATTCCTTAAAACCATCAAGTAGACAATAAAATTGAGGTGATAAGGTGTTACTTTCTAATCTTGTAATTAACAAAGATGAACCAATTTATATACAAATAAAAAGATATATAAGTAATATGATATTAAAAGGATTGATACCTAATAATAGTAAGCTACCTTCTACAAGAGAACTTAGCCAAATTTTAAAGGTAAGTAGAAATTCTGTAAATTTAGCCTATGAAGAATTAAAAGCTGATGGACTAATATATTCAGTATCAGGTAAGGGAACTTTTGCAAAGTCAAATAGTAGCTTAACTAAAAGTAATTGGTGTATTAATTGGGAAGATAAACAAAACAGCTATGCTAAAGTGGCAAATGATATGGATATAATAAAAAATGAAATACCTTGGGAAAATGGTTTGATTTCTTTTAAAAGTATATCTCCAAATGGAGATATGTTTGATATAGATGAATTAAAAAAATCATTTTTAAATAGATTATCTTTAGAAGGACATAAGTTACTTAATTATGGTTATGCAAAGGGATATAAGCCTCTTATAGAGTATCTATTAGAATATATGAATAAAAAAGGTGTTGATACATGTAACAAAGATATATTAATAACTAATGGATTTACAGAAGGCTTAGATATTATTTTATCTTCATTTACTTCACCAGGAGATTATATAATTTGTGAAAATCCAACTCACAACACATCTATAAAGATTATGAAGGCTTTAGGATTAAATTTAATTGGAGTAGATATAGATGAAAATGGATTAGACTTTGATATGTTAGAATCAAAGTTAGAGAAATATAAAGATAAAATAAAGTTTGCTTATATTACACCATCATATCATAATCCAACTGGTACTGTAATGTCACCTGAAAATAGGTACAAATTTTATAATTTGATGAAAAATAATAATATACCAATTATAGAGGATGGATTTAATGAGGAGCTGCTTTATTCTAGTTCCCATATATTTCCTATATGCTCATTAGATAATTTAAATAATGGAGTAATTTATATTGGTAGTTTTTCAAAAATATTATTTCCAGGTATGAGAATAGGGTGGATATTAGCAGATAAAAATGCTATTTCAAAATTAGAGAGTGTGAAAAGATGTAGAAATATACATGTATCTTTTTTAGATCAAGGAATACTATATGATTATTTACAAAGTGGAGCATTTGAAAAATATATCAAAAAAGCACGTAAATTTTATGGAGAGAAATTTAATTTTGCATATAAATGTGTAGAAAAGTATATTCCTAATGAATATATTTTTGGAGATGGTGGACTTCATTTATTTTTAAAGTTTAAAAATATAGACACTAGAGAATTATTAAATAAATNACATACTTTTGCTTGTGCTCAAAGATTATTTGATATATTAGATGAAGTACCAGCAGTTGATGAAGTAGAAGGTGAAATAACTCTTAAAACTTCAGAAATGTCTATAGAAAATATGGACTTTAACTACGGTGATAGAAATGAAAAATTATTAAATAATATAAACCTAGATATAAGAAAAGGTGAAAAAATAGCTATACTTGGAGAAAGTGGATGCGGTAAGAGTACATTACTTAAGCTTATGATGAGATTCTGGGATGTAAACAATGGATCAATAAACATAGATAATAAGAATATAAAAAATGTGCCAACTAAGACTTTAAGAAAAACTCAAACTTTGGTTACACAAGAGACATTCTTATTTAATGATAGTATAGAAAATAATATAAAAATAGGTAAAATAGATGCTACTGAAGAAGAAGTAATAGAGGCTTGTAAAAAAGCATCAATACATGATTTTATAACTACTTTACCACAAGGATATAAAACTAATGTTGGAGAGTTAGGTGGAAATTTATCTTCTGGAGAAAGACAAAGATTGGGTATAGCTAGAGCTTTCCTACATGATGGAGATATATTAATACTTGATGAACCTACAAGTAACTTAGATACTTTAAATGAAGCTGAAATACTAAAGAGTTTAGAAAATCATTGTAAAGACAAAACAGTTGTAATGGTATCTCACAGAAAATCAAGTGCAGCTATATGTGATAAAAAGATTTATGTAAAAAATAATACATTAAGTTACAACTAAAGGTGAGATTATGACTAGAATAGAAAAAGAAAAACAAACTATAAATCTTATGATAAATATATATTGTAAAAAGAAGCATAAGCATAAAAATGGATTATGTGAAGATTGCCAAGAACTATTAGAGTATGCACATAAGAGACTTGATTTTTGTAAGTTTGGAAATGAAAAGAGCTTTTGTAGTAAATGTCCGATACATTGCTACAAAAAGGATATGAAAGTTAAGATTAAAGATGTTATGAAGTTTTCTGGACCTAGACTTATTATATATAGTCCTATGCAGTTTATTAAACATATATTTGAGTAAATAAAATTGTCTTCTTTGTAGAAACTAATAAAGAATATTGAATACATAAGGGCAACATGGAACAAATCATGCTCCAACAACTCAAATAAAGAGAAATATTAGAAAGAACAATAAAAGATAAAATATACATAAAACCTATATAAAGATAATTTGATTTAATAAAATCTATATCTTTATATAGGTTTTTCTTATATAAGTATATTTTATACTTAAAAACTTATTTAAATGAATTGTCATTTAGTAATAATCTAAAAAATATATATTAGGGAAAAAATAATATATTTTAAGTTAGATATTTAGATGAAGATTTTTTAAATAAGCATTAAAAAGTATTAAAGTGTTAATTTAAGTAAAATATCAAGTAAAGTAAGTTTTTATGATTAGTTTAATTTAAAATGTAGCATTTTGGTATAGTTTTCATATATTAATATAATGTTATTTCTTATATAAACAAAATTTATTGGAGGTGGATTGTTGTATGTTGTCTTATGGATACTTATTAGATTTAGCATTAATACTATTAAGTACAAAACTTTTAGGTATAATTACTAAAAAATTTAAAATGCCTCAAGTAGTAGGTGCATTATTAGCAGGATTAATTTTTGGGCCAGCAATGCTTAATATTTTAAAAGAAACAAATTTTATAATACAGTTATCTGAACTTGGAGTTATTTTATTAATGTTTTCTGCAGGTCTAGATACGGATTTAAATGAACTTAAGAAAACCGGGAAAGCATCTTTTATAATTGCTTTATTTGGTGTATTAATTCCGTTGATTGGTGGATTTTTAGTGGCATATCTATTTAGTGACCTAGATTTAATGAAAGAAGCTACTACAAATGTTTTATTACAAAATATATTTATAGGAGTTATTTTAACAGCAACTTCTGTAAGTATTACTGTAGAGGCTTTAAAAGAAATGGGAAAACTAAATACTTCTGCAGGTACTGCCATATTAGGGGCAGCTATTATAGATGATATACTAGGTATTATTGCATTAACTATTATAAGTAGTATGGCAGATACTTCTGTAAATGTTGGTTTTGTATTACTAAAAATAGTTGCATACTTTATTTTTGTAATTGTAATTGGAATTACTTCACATAAAGCATTTGATATATGGATGAAATATGAAAATAGAGATAGAAGAAGATTTATAACTGCTGCTCTTGTATTTTGTTTACTATTATCCTATGTTTCTGAAGAGATATTTGGTGTTGCAGATATTACTGGTGCATTTATTGCAGGGTTGATATTATCTAATGTAGAGAGAAAAACATATGTAGCTAGTAGATTAGATATTTTATCTTATTCTTTACTATCACAAGTGTTTTTTGCTAGTATCGGACTTAAGGTAGTATTGCCTAATATGAGTATGGCAATAGTAATGTTTGCTACTGCACTTACTGTTGTGGCTATATTAACTAAAATTATAGGTGCAGGTATAGGTGCTAAGATTTGTCATTTTTCAAATAAGGAATGTATACAAATAGGAACGGGTATGGTGTCTAGAGGTGAGGTTGCACTTATAGTTGCAAGCAAGGGTGCAGCACTTGGAGTGCTTTCTAGTTTAATGTTAGGACCTATTGTTATAGTTGTTGTTGTCACAACTATAATTTCACCTATTTTATTAAAATTAGCTTTTAGTGATAAAAATAATAATATAGCATTAAATCCTGATGGCAAATAACCAGCAGGATTTGATGATATATTATATTATGGATAATTTATAACATTAGAATATATTAATAGAATATGTAAATTTTATTTAACCCAACTTAAGGTTACTTTATTTAAATTATGTAAACTTAATGGTAATTGTGTTAGGTCTAAGAGTATTATTTTATTTTTTAAATATATCGTTGGTGAAATGAAATGTTTCACCGACACATCGCTCAAGCGAAGCGAATTTTTTATTGCAAAGCTTATGTAAGAATTGATATGATAATATACGATGGTGTACCATATGCTCTTAAATTAAATGCACTTTATTGATTAACTAAAATTAGTTCAATACCAAAAGTGAAACTGAGGCAGGTTTAAGTTTTAATGATTTATTATATAAAATAATAGAATATTCCTTAAAACCATCAAGTAGACAATAAAATTGAGGTGATAAGGTGTTACTTTCTAATCTTGTAATTAACAAAGATGAACCAATTTATATACAAATAAAAAGATATATAAGTAATATGATATTAAAAGGATTGATACCTAATAATAGTAAGCTACCTTCTACAAGAGAACTTAGCCAAATTTTAAAGGTAAGTAGAAATTCTGTAAATTTAGCCTATGAAGAATTAAAAGCTGATGGACTAATATATTCAGTATCAGGTAAGGGAACTTTTGCAAAGTCAAATAGTAGCTTAACTAAAAGTAATTGGTGTATTAATTGGGAAGATAAACAAAACAGCTATGCTAAAGTGGCAAATGATATGGATATAATAAAAAATGAAATACCTTGGGAAAATGGTTTGATTTCTTTTAAAAGTATATCTCCAAATGGAGATATGTTTGATATAGATGAATTAAAAAAATCATTTTTAAATAGATTATCTTTAGAAGGACATAAGTTACTTAATTATGGTTATGCAAAGGGATATAAGCCTCTTATAGAGTATCTATTAGAATATATGAATAAAAAAGGTGTTGATACATGTAACAAAGATATATTAATAACTAATGGATTTACAGAAGGCTTAGATATTATTTTATCTTCATTTACTTCACCAGGAGATTATATAATTTGTGAAAATCCAACTCACAACACATCTATAAAGATTATGAAGGCTTTAGGATTAAATTTAATTGGAGTAGATATAGATGAAAATGGATTAGACTTTGATATGTTAGAATCAAAGTTAGAGAAATATAAAGATAAAATAAAGTTTGCTTATATTACACCATCATATCATAATCCAACTGGTACTGTAATGTCACCTGAAAATAGGTACAAATTTTATAATTTGATGAAAAATAATAATATACCAATTATAGAGGATGGATTTAATGAGGAGCTGCTTTATTCTAGTTCCCATATATTTCCTATATGCTCATTAGATAATTTAAATAATGGAGTAATTTATATTGGTAGTTTTTCAAAAATATTATTTCCAGGTATGAGAATAGGGTGGATATTAGCAGATAAAAATGCTATTTCAAAATTAGAGAGTGTGAAAAGATGTAGAAATATACATGTATCTTTTTTAGATCAAGGAATACTATATGATTATTTACAAAGTGGAGCATTTGAAAAATATATCAAAAAAGCACGTAAATTTTATGGAGAGAAATTTAATTTTGCATATAAATGTGTAGAAAAGTATATTCCTAATGAATATATTTTTGGAGATGGTGGACTTCATTTATTTTTAAAGTTTAAAAATATAGACACTAGAGAATTATTAAATAAATGTTATAAAAAAGGTGTTATTTTTATGCCAGGAGATATATTTTATATTAATAATGAAATAAATAACACTTTGAGACTAGGTTTTTCTAGACTATCTTTTGAAGAAATAGAAAAGGGTATAAAGATTATTGGTGATACTATTAAAGAACTTCCTATTGATGATTAAAATAGGGAGTTTTTTATATATTTTATTAGTTTTAGATATAGACCTCATAGTTTAGTTTTAGGTTACTATTACAAAAGTATATGATATTATTATAGCATTTAAGTAAATTTTATATAAATAAATTAAATATTTTAGAATAAGATTTTTTAATATAAAAATATAAGTGAAAATAAAGAACAAATTTTTTCAAAATTAATCCTAATAAGTATTATATATTAAAAAATAAAAATATGATAAAAACTTTATCTTAATTGTGCAATTATATATTTTGTAGGTATAAAATAATGATTATAAATAAAAAGAATAGAAAATATTAAATATAAAATATAAAATATAATATTTTTTATAAAAAAATTATTAATTATATATTTTTTGTTAAAATATGTATGTACCAATTGAAGTTAAATGTAGATTTTATTATAATAATATTGGAAAATAAAATTATGGAGAACGTGATTATGAGAAAAATAGAAGACATATTAAATAAATTATTAGTTCAATTATTTAATGATATTTTACAAATTGAAGAAAAGTCTCTTAAGAATACACAATTCACTGATTTATCTATAACTGAAATACATACGATAGAGGCAATTGGCTTAGATAGATCTAGAACTATGGGAGAAATTGCACATGACTTAAGAATAACTGTAGGAACATTAACTACAGCAATAACAAAGCTTATTAAAAAGGGATATGTTGAAAGAAAAAGAATTGAAGAAGATAGAAGAGTGGTGCTTGTGAACTTAACTTCTAAAGGAGAAGAAGTTTATAAAGTTCATCAAGTATTTCATGAAGAAATGATATGTGCAATGCTTAGTAACTTTTCAGATGAAGAAGAACAGGTTTTATCAAAGTCACTTGAAAAATTAAATACTTTCTTTGAAGAAAAATATAAAAGCTTCCAATAATTAGTTATGATACTGTCAAGTAGATACTTATAAAAAAGCACCCTATGTGCATGTATTTGATATTCAACTAGAATCATGATTATAAAAGTATATAATCATTTATAAGTTTAGTAATTTCTTTTGGATTATTAGAATTAATTAAATAAATGAATTATCATATTAAGTGCAATACCTAAAAGTTTATAAAAAAATAGCTCATAAGTTTATGTTACAGTAATAATAACCACAAAAATATTTAATCTTAAGGAACATAAAATTATGAATTATAATCATATTAACATAGGTAAAAGTATAAAAAATAGACCTCTGTAGGTGTTTTGGATATAAAACACCTACAGAGGCCTTAGCTGTAAAATAAACATAAAGTGTTGCACTTATATTGACAACCTATCAAGTAGTCTCACCTTTTATAAGCGTAACAGTATGATTTGATTCCAAACTAATATTTTCATTATTGATTAATTTAATTAATTTATTAACAGCATCAATACAAATTTCTTTAATAGGTTGTTTTATAGTAGTTAAAGTAGGAATAAATAATTCTGAACTTTCTGTACCATCATATCCAACTATTTTTAAATCTTTAGGAATGTCTATGCCTCTTTTGTAACATTCTTTTATAACTAAAATAGCCATATTGTCAGTTGCAAATACCCCATCAATATCTTTATAGCTATTAAACATATAATCTATGTAATGTAAGTTTTGTTCCTTTGAAAAAGTATTTAACTCCATTTCGATAGTATGAACATTTACGTTACTATCATTCATTACCTTTTCAAATGATATATGTCTTTTATTAGCAGAAGAATTTAATACACTTGTACCTGCAAATTGAACTACATTTTTACATCCACAATTTATTAAATGATTAGCGGCTAAAATACCACCTTGTATGTGGTCAGCAGATACTATAGGAATATTTTCCCCTAAATATCTATCTAATGCTACTATAGGCATGTCTATTTTTAAATAATCTTCAATTTCTAAGGTATGGCTTCCTATTATAATTCCATCTACTTTATTTCTTTGTAGCATATTTATATATTCTTTTTCTCTTTCTTTACTATTATATGCATTACATAACATTAGCTTATATCCATTTTTATATAAATGTTCTTCTATATATTTAGTTTCTTCAGCATAAAAGCTAATACTTATATCTGGAAGTATTAATCCAATTATATTAGTTTTTTGTCTAAAGAAATTTTTTGCCAACTCATTAGGATGATATCCTATCTTTTCCATAGCATCATATACTTTTTTTCTAGTTTTTTCAGATATATATCCTCTATCGTTCATAACTCTAGATACTGTTGTTACGGATACACCAGCTTCCTTTGCAACATCTTTTATATTAGCCAAAAAAGTACCTCCTTTGTCTTACTTAATTAGTATATTATACCATAATAGTTTAGAGATTTTGAGTAAGTACATAATAACTTAACTCGTTGTGCTAGTTAAATTTAGTCATTGAAATTACTAAGGTTGATTATATAAAAATGAATTATTAAAAAATATTTGATAGCATTTTCAATATGTGTAGAGATTAACTAGCACAACAGATTAACTTATTTTTAAATAAATAAACTTTTATACATACTATTTGACACATTCTATATAAAAATATAATTATTATCTCTTAACATAAAAAGATATAGTTGTAATTATAATTTAAATCTTACAACTATATCTTTTATATAAAAATTAAATTTTATTTTATCTATATAATTTTATAAAAATTGTAAATAAATAGTATACGATAACTTAAATGAAAGTATAACTATATATTGTATAATACAATATTTTTATTTTCATCTATATATTCTATAACTGATTTATATGTATCTAGATCAATATTTAATGTACAAAACTTATCATCTTTCTTCCAAGTAAGTTTAATCTCATTATCTTTAGCATTTTCTATAATAAATTCACCATTAAATGCAGGATAATCATTTCTAAAATCTATAAGTTTAAGTAATCTTTGTACAACTGGTTTTTGAACTTCTTTTTCTATTTCCGAAATAGTAAAGTTATGTCTATTTATTTCACGACCTTCACCAGTTAATTTCACCATTTCATCATCATTTTTACCGGCTAATAATCCAACATAGTATACTTGAGGTATACCCGGCGCGAAAAATTGTATAGCCCTTGCAGCTAAGTAAGCATCATCATCACAGTTTAAAACAGAGTAGTATGAACATCTTATTTGATGAACATCAAATCCATCTTTATTTTTGTGAGCATCAGAGTATATTAAACTTAAGTTAGATCCTCTTTCAACACAAACATCAACTATTTTTTGAGCAGCTTTAGTTTCAACTAAATCATCTAAGTCAGGTTTAACTGGTATACCATCATGACAATCTAGCATAGTAAATTGTTTATGAGGGCGAACTTTTAAGTAGCTATAAAGTCTATTACTTGATTTATTTATTAATGTTTCAAGTATCATATATGGTAATATAAAGTCATAAATCCAGTTACCATGTTTAGCCAATTTAAATTGTGTTGTATAATGTGCATGTACTTCAGGTAATAGTTCTATACCTAAGGAAGTAGCTAATTCAGTGACCCAATCTAAAAATTTATAAATTTCTGGTTCAACGAAGAAACAACTTGTACCTATTTTTTTCACTACATAGCCAACAGCATCTAATCTGACAATTTTAACATTTTGTTTGCTAAAGTTAGTCAAGAAATCTGTAAGCAATTGTTTAACCTCTGGAGCATTAATATCTAAATCTATTTGTTCAGATGGAGTTTCTTTTCCAAATGTAGTCCATACAGTTTCTTGTTGACCAGTACTTTCTATTGTAAAAGTAGAGTATGGAGTAGTTCTACGTAAAAACATTTTAGATATATCTTCTTGAACTGGTTTTGAATCACTCCATATTTTATCAAGTGTAAGGAATAAGTTAGAATACTTAGATTTTCTTCCGTTTTTTAAAAAATCTTTAAAAAATACTGATTGTCTAGATATATGATTAACCATTAAATCAAGAAGTACATCATGTTTTTCTCCTATTTTTCTTATATCTTCCCATGTACCAAATTTAGGTTCAATTTCAAAATATGTAAGTGGTGCAAATCCTCTATCTCCTGATGATGGGAATGGAGGAAGTATGTGAATACCTCCCTTAAATGTATTTGGAAAATATGTTGTAAGTACTTGATTAAGTGTTTTTAAATCTCCCCCTAGAGAGTCTGGATAAGTTATAAGTTGAACTTGATTTTTTACTGCCATTTCTAAATTCCCCCAATATTATATATTATAAATATCTTTAATTTCTTCTATAGTAGGTAGGTTAGCGATTGCACCTACGTGTTTAAGCTTAAAAGCACTTGTTGCAAATCCAAGATTTAAAGAATCTTTTAAAGAGTATGATTTTGTTAATCCTGTATAAAAACCAGACCAAAATGCATCTCCAGCTCCGGTAGTATCAACTATTTCAGTAGCGAAAGTTTTAAATGTAAGAGTTTCATCTCCATTAGTTACAATAGCCCCATCTTTTCCAAGGGTCATTATTACTAGTTTTGCTCCTAAATCTATAAATTTTTTAACTTGGTTTTCAGGAGTATCACATCCAAAGATTCTTTCTGCATCAACTTCAGATGGTTTTACAATATCAACTTTAGATATAATATTTTTTATATACTCTAATCCATTGTGATTCTTTTCCCAAATCATTTCATGATAGTTTGGATCAAATCCAATAAGAATATTATTTTCTTTTGCCTTATCTATTACCTTTTCAATAGTTTGCCTTGAGTTTTTCTGAGAAATAGGCCAACAAGAAAAATGTACTATTTTACAATTTTTTAATGCATACTCAATATTATCATCGTATTGAAGGTTATAATCAGCACCACGATAAAATATTGGAACTGGAGTTGTTTTACTTTTTGATACAAGAACCATACTAGTAGAATTATTGACCTTACTAATATACCTAGTATCTATACTATTGTTTTTTAGATGATTGATTAAAAAATCACCTAAACCATCATTTCCAACTGCTGATGATAAAGCAGAATTTCCTCCTAATCTTTTTATATTCATAGCAATGTTAGCAGGTGACCCACCGAAGCACTTAGTATATTGACTGCAATCAAAATTATCATCATAATCATTTGAAATCATATCTACTAATAATTCCCCAATAGTAAATACATCGATTTCCTTATTATTAAATTTTAATGTGTTATCAAAAGAAAACATTTTATTCCCCCTATTATTAATTCCTTTACTTTTTCAGTATAGATAGTTATACAAAATATGTCAACCGATTGACATAAAAATATAGAATTTAATAAAATAATTAATAAAACTAACATTTTACCATATTTAGCACACATAAAAATATTTATAAAAAGATAAACAAAAATTACAATATAAGGAAAAGGTTTTAATTGTAAAAAAAGGAGGATAAAGTAAACTATAGGGAAGTATAGAGAATTTTAAGGGTTAAATTTACTCTCAATAAGTAAGGATAATCTAGGATCTACATAAATAATGAAAAAGAAGATAATATTTAGGGNGTTATCAAAAGAAAACATTTTATTCCCCCTATTATTAATTCCTTTACTTTTTCAGTATAGATAGTTATACAAAATATGTCAACCGATTGACATAAAAATATAGAATTTAATAAAATAATTAATAAAACTAACATTTTACCATATTTAGCACACATAAAAATATTTATAAAAAGATAAACAAAAATTACAATATAAGGAAAAGGTTTTAATTGTAAAAAAAGGAGGATAAAGTAAACTATAGGGAAGTATAGAGAATTTTAAGGGTTAAATTTACTCTCAATAAGTAAGGATAATCTAGGATCTACATAAATAATGAAAAAGAAGATAATTTTTAGGGGATTTGAAATATTTATGTAGTTACTAAAAAAGTTTATCGAATAAAATTAAATAAAAAGGGGAATTGAAAATGAAACTAACTTTTAGAGAAAAATATTCTTATGGAATAGGTGCTTTTGGTAAAGATTTAGTTTATGCTTTTGTAGCAACTTATTTAATGATGTTTTTTACAGATGAAGTAGGTATATCTTCTGTTTTTGTAGGAGGATTGTTCTTTGTATCGAGATTTTGGGATGCAATTAATGATCCTATAATGGGAAAAATAGTTGATAATACTAATACAAAGTGGGGGAAATTTAGACCATGGCTCTTAATCGGGACATTAATAAATGCAGTTGTTCTTATATTTTTATTTATTAATCCAGCTAAATTTTTATCTGGGAAAATGGTATATGTATATTGCTCAGCTGCTTACATATTATGGGGAATGACTTATACAATAATGGATATACCATACTGGTCAATGATACCGTCATTTACAAGTGATTCTTCAGAGAGAGATAAGATGTCGGTTATACCTAGAGTTTTTGCAACTATCGGCGGCTCAACAGTTAATACTTTTGGGTTAATGTTAATATCATTTTTAGGAATAGGAAATAACTCTATAGGATATTTTAGATTAGGTGTTGGTATAGCTATAATATTTGTTATATCAACGTTAATAACAGTATTTAATGTAAAAGAAAGAAATATTGTAGAAAATCAAGAAAAGATAACTTTAAAAGGTGTATTTGAAATATTATTTAAAAATGATCAATTATTAGTAATAATTGGATCAGTAATAATTTATCAAATAGCATTATTTTTAGTTGCAGGATTTGCATTATATTTTTTCAAATATGCAATACAAAATGAAAGTTTATATGCAGTATTTACAGGATTATCAACAATAGCTCAAGTTTGTGCATTAATGATATTTCCTAAATTAGTAAGCAAACTATCAAGAAAAATAGTTTATATTTTAGCTTGTTTACTGCCTGTAATAGGATTTACATCAATGCTTTTTATAAGTAGTTTATCTACTAGTTCAGTATTATTATGCATAGCAGGAGTTATTTATAACTTAGGATTTGCTTTCTCATCAGCATCAACAACAGTTATGTTGTGTGATGCAGTTGATTATGGAGAATACAAAGTTGGTAAGAGAAGTGAAAGTATTATATTCTCTATGCAAACGTTTATAGTTAAGTTTGCTACAGCATTTAGTGGTCTTATAGTAGGTATTGGGCTTAATATAATCAATTATGTTCCAAATACTGTACAAAGTGCTCAAACTATAATTGGAATGAAAGTAATCATGTTTGTAATACCATCGTTATTAATGTTAGCATGTTTAGGATTGTATTTGAAATTCTATAAATTAAATGGTGAATTTAAAGATCATGTTTTAAATGAAATAGAAAAAAGAAGAAATAATATAAATAATAAAACACAAAAAGTTTAATTATATAAGTTATATTAACTAATGAAAATAAAATAGATAAAAAACTAGAGGTTATCATTGTGTTTACTAACCTCTAGTTTTTTTATGAATATATTATTAATTATAAATTATTTTTATAGAGGTTTTCTCTATATTGCTTAGGGCTATAGCCACTATATTTTTTAAATGTTTTAGAAAATGTAAGAGGGTCTATATATCCAACTGATCTAGAAATATCCCCTATAGATAGTTCTAGTTTTTTTAATAATTCATAAGCTTTATTCATTCTAACACTAAGTAAGAATTCTTGTGGAGAAACATTTAAGCTTTTTTTAAATAAGCTAGATAAATAGCTTCTGTTTAATCCAACATAATTAGCTATATCAGTTACCTTTATATTATTAGCAAAGTTATTATTTATAAATTCTATTGATTTTTCTATATATAATGTATAAGAAAGATCTTTATTTTCAGAAACATTATAATCAACTGAATCTGATATAGTACTTAAAAATAAGTATAATAAGCCTTGAAGTCTTAACTCATCACAATTACGCATTCTATTTATTTTTAACATATCTAAAACATAGTCTTTAAGTAATTCTTTATGATTACTTTCAAATATTAAATTTTCGTGACTTAAATTAGCATATTTTAAATATTGTTCTGACTTTATACCATTAAATGCAACCCATATATAGGTCCAAGGATCATCATTATCCGCTTCATAGTAAGTTAAGTCACCAGGGCATATTAAAAATCCTTGATTTTTTTCTAAATTATATACTTTATCACCAACTTTATAGATTCCTTTTCCATCAAGTATATAATGTATAATATAGTGCTCTCTTATTGCAGGCCCAAAACTATGAGAAGATTTACAAACCTCTATTCCACAAAAACATAAACATAAATCTACATATTCTTTTTTTGTTGACTCTAAATATTTAATTCCATCGTCTTCGAAATATATATATGATGACATATAAAAACCCCTTTTGTTTATTTTAATATAACATAAAACCATATTTTGTTAACATATGTATATATTATTTTAATACATAAAAATATACAATACTAGATATAAAGAAAAAATTAGTAAATAAAATACAGGGGGAATTTATAAAATGGCAATAGTTTATGACGCAAGTAGCAAGACTTTTAATTTATCTACATCAAAAACTAGCTACGTTTTAAAAGTGCTAGATTCTAATCATGTAGCCCATGTTTACTGGGGGAAAAAAATAAAGGCTAAAAATTTAGATTATGTACTAAGAAGTAAAAATTGGGGAAGTTTTTTAACAAATACAGATAATATAGATGATTTTATGTTAGAAATGACACCTCAAGAATATCCAGGATATGGTAGTACAGATTTAAGAACGCCAGCAGTTGAATTGCAGTTTTCAGATGGTACAAGTGCTACAGATTTTAGATATGAATCACATAATATATATGCAGGTAAGAATAAATTAAATAATTTACCAGCAACTTATGTTGAAGATGAAAATGAAGCAATGACTCTTGAGTTAACGTTAGTTGATTCTTTAAAAAATGTAAAGCTTATATTAAGCTATAGTGTTTTTGAAGAGTTTGATGCAATAACAAGAAGTGTAAAAATTATAAATGAATCTAATGAAGATGTTAATATAAATCGAGTTTTAAGCGCGAATGTTGATTTTAGAGATAGCGATTATGAGCTTTTACAATTGTCAGGGGCTTGGGCTAGAGAAAGACATATAATAAGAAAAGAAATAAGAAGTGGTAGTCAAAGTATTGAAAGTAGAAGAGGTTCAAGTAGTCATGCTCAAAATCCTTTTATGGCTTTAGTTAGAAAAGATACAACAGAACAACATGGAGAAGTATATGGATTTAGTTTAATTTATAGTGGAAACTTTTTAGCTAACGTTGAAGTTGATATGTATGAAAATGCAAGAGCTCAAATAGGTATAAATCCATTTGATTTTACATGGCTTTTAAAATCAAAAGAAGAATTTACAGCACCAGAGGCTGTGCTTGTATACTCAAATGAAGGATTAACAGGTATGAGCCATATTTATAATTGTCTTTATGGAAAACGTTTATGTAAAGGTAAGTATAGAGATGAAGTAAGACCAATACTTATAAATAACTGGGAAGCTACATATTTTGATTTTAATGAAACAAAAATAAAAGAAATTGCGAGGGAAGCTACAAACCTAGGAATGGAATTGTTTGTATTAGATGATGGATGGTTTGGAAAAAGGGATGATGATAACTCATCTTTAGGTGATTGGTTTGTTAATGAAGAGAAGCTAAAAGGTGGATTAAATAAATTGGCAACAGAAATAAATGAAATGGGATTACAATTTGGGTTGTGGTTTGAACCTGAAATGGTATCACCAATAAGTGAACTTTACAAAGAACATCCAGACTGGTGTATTCACATTCCAGGAAGAAATAGGTCTGAAGCTAGAAGACAATTAATATTAGATTATTCAAGAGAAGATGTTTGTAATTATATAATAGAAAAAATAAGTGAGGTATTATCATCAGCTCCAATATCTTATGTTAAATGGGATATGAATAGAAATATGTCAGAGATAGGTTCTGCTAAATTACCTGCTAATAGACAAAGAGAGGTGGCACATAGATACATACTAGGTTTATATAAAGTTTTAGAGGAAATAACTACAAGATTTCCTGATGTATTATTTGAAAGTTGTTCAGGTGGAGGGGGAAGGTTTGACCCAGGAATGTTATACTACATGCCACAAACTTGGACTAGTGACAACACAGATGCTATAGAAAGATTGAAGATACAATTTGGAACAAGTATGGTTTATCCAAATGCATCTATAGGATGCCATGTATCTGCGGTTCCTAATCATCAAGTTGATAGAATTACACCTATAGAAACTAGGGGAGTAGTTGCTATGAGTGGAAATTTTGGTTATGAGTTAGATATAACTAAGCTTCCTGAAAGTGAAAAAGAAATTATAAAAGAACAAGTAAAACTATACAAAGAAATAAGAGAGACTATACAATTTGGTAAATGTTACAGATTAAGTAGTCCATTTGAAAACAATGATATAGCTTGGATGTTTATATCTAAAGATTGTGAAGAAATTATAGTTAGCTTTGTAAGAACATTAGCAAAACCTAACTCTAAGTTTATTTCTTTAAAACTTGTAGGATTAGATGAAAGTTCAAAATATGAAATATTGGGAGAAAACATAATAGTTGGTGGAGATGAACTAATGAATATTGGTTTGAATGTTCCTGAGTTAAAAGGAGACTATCAAGCTAAGATGTGGAGATTAAAAAAAGTTAAATAAATTTATAGGGGGATAATTTCTATGAAATTTGCAAAAAGGGTAATGAGTCTTACTTTAGTAATGGGATTAATGGTAAGTAGCTTAACAGGTTGTACATCAAGTAAAGATGATACAGCAAATAAAGGTGATAAAACAAAGGTAGTATTTATACAAGGAAACTATTATATGAGGTGTTTCACTAACACATAGTTTAAACTAAGTGAAACCTTTATTTATAAAATAATGCAACTTTATAAATAGATATAATAAATTATTTAAAATAAATGTAATAAGAAAAATATAGGATTTCTTTATTTTTATGAATAAATATAAATTACGTATATTGTATACATAAATGGAATAAATAGTGTATAAAATATAAAAAAATATTATAAAATTATGTTTAAGAATAAAATTATTAGGTATATATATAATATAATAAATTATCGATAAAAAAGGTTAATATACGGAGGGAATATAATTATGAAGAAATTTGTATGCGTAGTATGTGGATATATACATGAAGGAGAAACTGCTCCAGAAGTATGTCCAGTATGTAAGGTTGGAGCTGACAAGTTCGAAGAAATGAAAGGTGAATTAAAATGGGCTGATGAACACAGAATAGGTGTAGCTCAAGGAGTAGACGAAGAAATACTTGAAGGATTAAGAGCAAACTTTGTTGGTGAATGTACAGAAGTTGGAATGTATTTAGCAATGTCTAGACAAGCTGATAGAGAAGGATATCCAGAAGTTGCAGAAGCTTACCAAAGAATAGCATTTGAAGAAGCAGAACATGCTGCTAAATTTGCTGAATTATTAGGTGAAGTAGTTGTTGCTGATACTAAGGCTAACTTAGAAGCTAGAGTTGAAGCTGAATATGGAGCAACTGAAGGTAAATTAAAAATAGCTAAGAAAGCTAAAGAATTAGGACTTGATGCAATACATGATACAGTTCATGAAATGTGTAAAGATGAAGCTAGACATGGTAAAGCATTCTTAGGATTATTACAAAGACATTTTAATAATTAATATATATACACCCTTAAATAAGGGTGTATTTTTACATATAAGTAAATTATAAGATAAAATTTTTTGTGGACAACCTATAAATATAAGTAATAACAATAATTTTAGAAATAAAAAATAATATTTTGATAAACGAATGTGACCGAAATGCTTCGTCAACACGTTGCTCAAAGTGGTAGCCAGTGTCATATAATTAGATACATGAGTGTATCGAAATTTTTATGAAAATAAATATAATGTAGAATATATATAAATTAATTAATATTTGGTAATATGGGATATATACCTTTATATAAAGAACACAAGAGAGGAAATGAAATGGCGAAATATGCAAAGATACAAAAGAATATAGATGGAAAAGAAAAATACTCTATAACACCACAAATACCTGGTGGTTATATAACTCCTGAAAATCTTATAAAAATAGGTGAAGTAGCAAAAAAATACAATGCTTCATTAAAAGTTACTTCTGCCCAAAAGATATGTATAGGTAATTTAAAAGAAGAAGATATAGATACTATATGGGAAGAATTAAATATGGAGCCTGCAATAAAAAATATATGTTCAGTAATTAATGTTGAAGTCTGTTCAGCTAATTTTTGCAAAAGATCTAAATATCCGATAATAGGTATAGGCATGAAGCTTACTAGAAAGTTTCATGGTATAGAACTTCCTGGGAAAGTTAAGATTGCAGTAGCGGGATGCAAAAATGCTTGTATAAATGCATACACAAAAGATATCGGTGTATTATCTAGTTTAGATGGAAAGTTATTTATAGTAGTAGGTGGAAAAGGTGGATTAAATCCAAGAAAGTATGATTTATTAGCTGAAGGTTTATGCGAAGTTGAAGTTATAAAAATAATTGATAATTTATTAAGTTATTATAAAGAAAATGGACTAGAAAAAGAAAGACTTTCTAGTTTTATAGATAGGGTAGGTATACAAGAAATAAAGCAAAGTGTTATTTAGAAAAGAAATCAAACTTAAATATTGTAATAAATAAAAAATCCAAATAAAAGATTACATCTTTGTTTGGATTTTTTACGTATAAGGGAATTATATTATGAAAAATATTGTGGATAACCTATGAATATGAGTAATATCAATAACTTTATAAATGTAAAAAATAATATTTTTGAGTAACGGATGTATCTGTAGCGTGAGCAAAGATATATCGTTGGCGAAATGAGCGAAGCGAATTTTTTACGCTTAAGGATATTATAATATTTTAAAAAATGTGGATAACTTCTGAATGTAAGTAATATCAATCAACTGGTTTTGAGCGTAAAAAAGATTTTGAAATGCTTCGCCCACGCAGTGGCTCAAGCAACGGACGAAGTCGTTGGCGACATGAGCGAAGCGAATTTTTTATTTATAGATAAATATAGTATAAAAAGCTATTATTTGAAAATTTAAAATAGGATTTTATTCTTATAAAAAATATTGGTCATAGTAAGAATAAAAAGTAATTAAAGTCTAAATACTAAGTTTGTGAATTTAAGTTTTAAAATATAGAAAAATGTAGGTTATGATTAACATAAATTGGTTTGTAAATGAACTAAAGATTTATCAAGAACTTTCATTTTTCTTTACTGTAGCTTAAGGTTATGTCGTTGGGAAACTTAAGCTATTACAAAAAGTTGATTTTTATAAACTACGTAAAGAAGTATCTGACTATAGATTATTTAATAAAGCAACGTGTATGAATAATAAATATTTTACTAATCATATCCGTTGCTTTATGCGTATATAAAACAATGTTAGGAGGAATGAAATGAAAAATATATTAGGATACTATTTAATGCCACATCCACCATTAATAATTCCAAGTATAGGAAAAGGTGAAGAGAAAAAAATACAAAATACTATAAATGCATGTGAAAGTATAGGTAAGGAGATAGCATTTTAAAACCTGAAACTATTGTAGTTATAACACCTCATGCAACAATGTTTTCAGATGCAATAGCTATATCTAATGAAGAAAAAATAAAAGGAAATTTAATAAAATTTAGAGATTTTGAAACTAATATAGAATTAGAAATAGATAAAGAGTTTAATGATGAACTTCTAAATTTATGTAAAAGTGAAAATATATCTGCAGCAGGGATAGACTCTAATTTACTTAGAAGATTTAATAAAGATTATGAATTAGATCATGGCACAATGGTTCCAATGTATTTTATAAATAAGTATTATACAGATTACAAGTTAGTACATATAACATACTCAATATTAAACGATATAGAATTATATAAATTTGGAATGGCTATACAAAAAACTGCAAAAAACTTAAACAAAAATACAGTAATAATAGCTAGTGGGGATTTATCACATAGATTAACAGAAGATGGTCCTTATGAGTATTCACCACAAGGAGCTAAATTTGATAAAGAATTAATTGAAAACTTGGAAAATGATAATGTTGTAAATATATTTAATATGGATAAATGTATGATTGAAGAAGCTGGAGAATGTGGGCTAAGGTCTTTATATATACTCCTTGGTGCTATGGAAGGAAATAGTATACAGGGAGAATTATTATCATATGAAGGTCCATTTGGTGTTGGATATGGTGTTATGAAATTTAAGCAAGAAGGTGAAAATATAAGTAACCTAGATAAATTATTAAAGATTAAAGAAGAAAGTTTTAATAAAAAGATATCTAATTCAAATCCTTATGTAAAATTAGCTAGAGAAAGTTTAAATTATTACTTTAAAAACAAAAGATTAATGATAGCAAGTAATGATTTACCTAGAGAAATGCTTGAAGAAAGACATGGAGTATTTGTATCTCTTAAAAAGTTTGGACAATTAAGAGGATGCATAGGAACTATTTTTCCAACAACTGATTGTGTAGCAAATGAAATAATAAGAAATGCAATACAAGCAGCAATTGCAGATCCTAGATTTTTAGAAGTAACAGAAGATGAGCTTGTAGATATTGATATATCAGTAGATGTACTAACAAATCCTATTAAAGCTATAAAAGAAGAATTAAATCCTAAAATATATGGAGTAATAGTAAGTAAAGGACAAAACAGAGGTCTTTTATTGCCAGACCTTGAAGGGGTTGATACAGTAGAAGAACAGTTAAACATTGCTTGTCAAAAAGGTGGTATAAATCCAAATAGTGATTATAATATAGAAAAATTTGAAGTTATAAGATACAAAGAAGGTGAAAATAATGAAATCTAATATAATGTTTTACGATAAAAAAGAAGACAGTATTAGATGTAAGTTATGTCCTCATAATTGTATACTAAAAGAAAATAAATTTGGAGTTTGTAATGTAAGAACAGTAGAAAATAATATAGGTGTTGCTATAAACTATGGAGAAGTAACATCGGCTAATATAGACTCTATAGAAAAAAAGCCCTTATACCATTATAAGCCAGGAAAAAATATACTGTCAGTAGGTACGTTTGGGTGTAATATGAGTTGTAGCTTTTGCCAAAATTATGAAATATCTCAACAAGTGCCGAAAAGTGAATACATAGACCCTGATAAATTAATAAATATAATTGAAACATTAAATGATAATATAGGAATAGCATTTACTTATAATGAACCTTTTATGTGGTATGAATACATATATGATGTAGTAAAAAAAATAAAAGGAAGAAATAAAGATATAAGTACAGTTTTAGTTACTAATGGATATGTAAATAAAGAACCATTAGAAAAAATACTTCCATATATTGATGCTATGAATATAGATTTAAAAGGATATACAAATAAATACTACAATAATATATGTGGTGCAAAGCTAGAGCCTGTTTTGGATACAATAGCTTTAGCTAGTAAGTATTGCCATATAGAAATAACAACTCTTATGGTAAGAGGTGAAAATGACTCAATAGATGAGATAGAAAATATAGCTAAGTTTATAGCTAGTGTTGATAAAAATATCCCACTCCATTTAAGTAGATATTTTCCAAGATATAACTTAAATAATCCACCTACAGATATAGAGAGTATAATAAAAGCTAGAGATATAGCGAAGAGATATCTAAATTATGTATATATAGGTAATGTGGCAGGTGTTGATAATAATACTTATTGTCCTGATTGTAATGAAAAATTATTAACTAGAGGTATATACACAACTACAGTGCACATAGATGATAACAAATGTGATAACTGTGGAAAAGATATAAACATTGTATTATAGACAATATTTATTTTATTACTGCAACTAAAAACATAAATTTAAAAATACTTTTATCAATATGATAAAAGTATTTTTTATATATAAGGAAATTATTAATATAGAAATGGATAATTCAGAATATAATAACAAAAATTGTAAATAATTACAAAGGTATAGAAATTTAGATATAAGGAGAAGTTTATGAGATTAACACCTAAAGAAATTGAAAAATTGCTTTTACATTGTGCAGGAGAATTAGCAAAAGATAGAAAAAATAGAGGAATAAAATTAAACTTTGTAGAATCAACTGCACTTATATCATCAGAACTTTTAGAATTAGCAAGAGAAGGAAAGTCAGTTCCAGAGTTGATGAGACTAGGAACAAAAATTCTTACTAAAGAAGATGTTATGGAAGGAGTTGCTGAAGTTTTACATGAAGTTCAAATTGAAGCAACATTTCCAGACGGAACTAAATTAGTAACTGTGCATAACCCAATTCAATAAAAAGAGGTGAAAATTATGGTACCAGGAGAAATAATACCAGCTAGAAAAGAAATTACTATAAACGAGGGTAAAAATACAACTACTTTAAAGGTTGCAAATAGTGGAGATAGAGCTATTCAAGTAGGATCTCACTATCATTTTTTTGAAGTTAATAAATCATTACAATTTGATAGAGAAAAAGCATATGGAATGCACTTAGATATAGCATCAGGAACATCAGTTAGATTTGAGCCAGGTGAAGAAAAAGAAGTAAACTTAGTAGCATTTGGTGGTACTCAAAGAGTATTTGGATTTAATGCTTTAACAGATGCACAAATAAATGACACAACTATAAAAAGATCATTAGAAAATGCAAAAATAAAAGGATTTATAAAATAAGGTAGGTGATAAACATGAGTCAAAAAATAGAAGCAGGTAAGTACATATCAATGTATGGTCCGACTGTTGGAGATAAAGTAAGACTTGGAGATACAGATTTATTTATAGAAGTAGAAAAAGACTACACAGTTTATGGAGATGAATGTAAATTCGGTGGTGGAAAAAGTCTTAGAAATGGTATGGGTCAATCAGCTACAGGAACTAGTAAAAATGGAGATTTAGACTTAGTAATAACTAATGCATTAATACTTGATTACTGGGGTATTGTAAAGGCTGATATTGGTATAAAAGATGGAAAAATAGTTGGAATAGGTAAGGCAGGAAATCCTGATACTATGGATGGAGTAGACCATAATATGGTAGTTGGAGCAGGTACAGAAGCACTTTCTGCAGAAGGTGCAATAGTTACTGCTGGTGGTATAGATACTCACATACACTTTATATCTCCGCAACAAATAGATACAGCGCTATATAGTGGTGTAACAACTATGATCGGTGGTGGAGTAGGACCATCAGATGGAACTAATGCTACTACATGTACACCAGGACCTTGGAATATGGAAAGAATGCTTGAAGCAGCAGAAGAATATCCAATAAACTTAGGGTTCTTTGGTAAAGGCAACTGCTCAACAAAAGGTGCATTAAAAGAACAAATATTAGCAGGAGCAGTTGGACTTAAAATACATGAAGACTGGGGAGCAACTCCAGCAGTAATAGATACTTGTTTAAGTGTAGCTGATGAATATGATGTGCAAGTTGCAATACATACAGATACATTAAATGAAGCTGGGTATATAGAAGATACAATAGAAGCAATAGCAGGAAGAACTATACATACATTCCATACAGAAGGTGCAGGAGGAGGACATTCACCTGACATAATAAAAGCAGCTGCTTTTGGAAATGTATTACCAGCATCTACAAACCCAACTATGCCATTTACTGTAAATACAATAGACGAGCACTTAGACATGCTAATGGTTTGTCACCACTTAGATAAAAAAATAGAAGAAGACGTTGCATTTGCAGACTCAAGAATAAGACCTGAAACAATAGCAGCAGAAGATGTACTTCACGATATGGGTGTATTTAGTATAATGAGTTCTGATTCTCAAGCTATGGGTAGGGTTGGAGAAGTTATAACTCGTACTTGGCAAACTGCTCATAAAATGAAGGTACAACGTGGTCCATTAAAGGAAGAAAAGGGAGATAATGATAACTTTAGAGCTAGAAGATATGTAGCAAAATATACTATAAATCCTGCTATAGCACAAGGAGTTTCTGATTATATAGGATCTATTGAGGTTGGTAAATTTGCAGACTTAGTTGTATGGAATAATGCTTACTTTGGAATAAAACCAGAAATGATAATAAAAGGTGGTATGATAGTTGCAGCTAAAATGGGAGATCCTAATGCATCTATACCTACTCCACAACCAGTAATATATAGACCTATGTTTGGAGCTCACGGACAAGCTAAATATAAAAGCTGTTTAACTTTTGTATCAAAAGTATCATATGAAAATAAAATAAATGAAAAATTAGGTCTTAAAAAGACTGTTTACCCAGTTAAAAACTGTAGAAATATAGGTAAAAAAGACATGGTATTAAATAATGCAACACCAGAAATAACAGTAAATCCAGAAACATATGAAGTTAAAGCAGACGGTGTTTTACTAAAATGTGAACCAGCAAAAGAACTGCCTTTAGCTCAAAGATATAATTTATTCTAAAAAGAAGGTAGATAAAAATGTTAGGAGTAGTTTTATTATACGTAGGTATAGTATTAATAAATAATGGTATTGCAAGAATCAATAATATTGATGCTAAATCAGCAGCAGTAATGAATGTTTTTGTAGGTTTATTGTCTATAATTATTAATATTATAACTATAGTACATGGAGACTTTCAAGCAATGAATGACATAGGAGATTTCTATTCAGCAGCTACAGGGCTATTATTTGGCTTTACATATTTATTTGTAGCTGTAAACTCTATATTTAATTTAGATCCTAGATTATATGGTTGGTATAGTTTATTCGTTGCAATTAACTCAGTACCAGCAGCTTATATAGAGTATTTTGTAAATGGTGACTGGAGAATGGCTGTAATATGGATACTATGGGGTATTTTATGGCTAACAGGTTTTATCGAAAATGTATTAAAGAAACATCTAAGTTTTGTACCATATTTAGCAATATTTGAAGGTATAGTTACAGCTTGGATACCAGGATTTATGATATTAACAGAATTATGGTAAATAGGAGTTTATATGTTAGTTGAAAAAGTAATTGGAAATATAAATGATGAACAATTTAAAAATAGTAACATTGATTATGTAGATATTGAATGGCATGAAGCATTTAAAAAGCTTCATAGAAAAACTAGCCAAAGTGGAATTGAGGTAGGTATAAAATTAGATAATGATATATTAACAAGAGGGCTTCGTCAAGGTGATGTACTATCTATAAATGAAGATAATGTTATAGCTGTTAATATCCCCAAAGATAAAGCATTAGTTGTTAAAGTTGATGATACTCATTTAGTTCCAAAGGTTTGTTATGAGATAGGCAATAGACATGCTACTTTATTTGAAGGAGATAATCACAATGAGTTTATAACAATATATAGTGAGCCAATGAAAGAAATGCTAGAAAAAATAGGAGCAAATGTTACAGTAGAAGAAATTCAATTTGATTTTAATAAAAGTATATCATCATCTATAAATGCACATCATCATTAAAATATTAATGAAGGGATAGACACATGAAAAGTTCTATAGATAAAAATTTATTTATGCTATTTCAAATAAATGATTCTTTATTTCCAATAGGAGCGTATAGTCATTCATATGGCCTTGAAACATATATACAAAAGAAGTTGGTTACAAATGTAGATACAGCATTTGAATATTTAAAGTGTAATTTAAAATTTAACTTCTTGTATAGTGAACTATTGGCTATAAATTTATCATATGAATATGCCGATAAAGAACGTTTAGATAAACTAATAAGATTAGATAATATATTAAATGCAAGTAAATCACCTAAAGAAATAAGATTGGCAAGTCAAAAATTAGGCTCAAGATTTATAAAAACATTATTAAGTACTGAGATTAATTATAAAAATAATAACTTTTTAGATTATGTGAATAAAAGTAAAAATAATTTACCTACGCATACTGTTGCATATGGAGTATTTTGCCAGTCAGTAGGGATTGAAAGGGAAAGAGCAATAGAGGGCTTTCTATACTCTTATACATCGTCAACAATTACAAACTGTGTAAAAAGTATTCCTCTTAGCCAAACTCAAGGGCAGCAATTACTTTATAAATCGCATGATATATTTGAAGAAGTAATTAATAAGTTAGATGAATTAACAATAGATGATTTATGTTTATCAACACCAGGATTTGATATAAGATGTATGCAACATGAAAATCTTTACTCAAGACTTTATATGTCATAATGAAATGGAGGGATTTTTATTTCTTACGTAAAAATAGGAGTAGCAGGACCTGTAGGTTCTGGTAAAACTGCTTTAATAGAAAAATTAATAAGAGTAATGTCAAAGGATTATAGCATAGGTGTAATAACTAATGATATATATACAAAAGAAGATGCAGAGTTTTTACATAAAAACTCTATACTACCAATGGAGCGAATAGTTGGTGTTGAAACTGGAGGATGTCCTCATACTGCAATTAGAGAAGATGCTTCTATGAATCTAGAAGCAGTTGATGAATTAGCTAATAAGTTTTTAGATCTTGATATAATATTTATAGAAAGTGGAGGAGACAACTTATCAGCAACATTTAGTCCAGAATTATCAGATGCTACAATATTTGTAATAGATGTAGCTGAAGGTGATAAAATACCTAGAAAAGGTGGACCAGGAATAACACGTTCTGACCTATTAGTGATAAATAAAATTGATTTAGCACCATATGTTGGAGCTGATCTTTCTGTAATGGAAAGAGATTCAAAGAAAATGAGAGATGATAAACCTTTCATATTTACTAATATTAGAGGTATGGAAGGAGTAGATGATGTTGTAGATTGGATAAAATCCAATGTATTATTAGAAGGGTTAAATCAGTATGAGTAATAAATATGCAGAAGTTTCAAGGGTAAAAATAAGAACATTAAATAAAAATGGCAAAACTATACTTGATGATATTTATTTTACTTCACCATTTAAGGTTGCTCCACCATTTTATAAAAGTGATGATTTTATAAAGGTTATAATTATGTCATCTTCAGCAGGAACTTTAGAAGGTGATGTTCAAGAGTATGATATAACTTTAGGTGATAACACTAAGATGGAACTTACTTCACAGTCTTTTGAAAAAATACATACTATGATAGATGAAGAGGCAACTAGAGATTGTGATATATATATAGGTAAGAATAGCTTTTTAAGATATAACTTACTTCCTACAATTCCTTTCAAAGACTCTGCTTTTAAAAGTAATATAAATATAAAACTTGAAGATTCATCATCTAAGTTAATATTTATGGATATTATAAATTGTGGAAGAGTAGCACATGGTGAAAAGTTTAAATATAAATATTATAAATCATATGTAGAAGTTGAATGCGATAATAAGCTTGTATATGTAGATAATACTAATTATAATCCAAAAGAGATGGATATAGAGAATTTCGGTATGTATGAAGGATACACTCATTTTGCAAATATACTAATAGCAAACTTTACAAATAATAATGAAGTTTTAAATACTATTAGGGATATTTTAAAAAATAGTGATGTTGAGGGAGCTGCCTCTATCACCCAATATAATTATATAAGTATTAAGATACTTGGATACAGTTCGGATAAATTAATACAAGTGAGCGATAAAATAAGTGAATACTTAATGGATTTAGATGTAAATTAAATAATATAACTCTTGTGCTAGTTAAAATATGATTACTGAGAATACTGTATTCTATCAATATATATTTTGATAGTTAAAAAACTTTATATAGTAATTTCAATATACTTAGTAAAATAACTAGCACAATAGATTAATACAATTAAATATGTAAAATAAAATTATTAAAAAAGAAGGTTGCCTTAAAGGTTAATCTTCTTTTTTGCATATATAATGAAATTATGGTATGAAAAATTTTGCTGATAATCGCAAAAAAATAAATTTTTGAAATACTTCGCCAACGAAGTAGCTCAAGCAACTGATGAAACTAATTATAATATTTAAAAGTAAGCTATAATTATTTTACAAGTTCTAAGATAAATGTTGATTTGATACACATTATGTACATTTATTATTAAGTTCGATTACTATAAAACTTACACAGAATAAGTAACATAATATGTTTTAAAATCATAAGATAAAGTGAAATTAAGCATTTTTTTTGATTATAAAGTCAAAATTTATATACTATTAATTGATTAAAAACATCAAGGAGACATGGTCTATGACAAATTTAATAATTATAGGATCAGATGTATATGCTCGTAGAGTTATTAAATGTATAGAAGCTCTTATAAAATCTGGAGAGGAAATAAGTATAAAGGGCATACTAGATAATAACGAAGAAAAAAATGATGTAAAAGGATATAAAATACTAGATAAAATAGATAATGCTAATTTGTATAATGATGAAGACACTAGTTTTATAATAGCTATAAAAAATAATAAGACTAGACAAGAAATAGCAGATAAATTTCAGGAATTTGATTATTACACAGTTATTCATCCTAAAACGCATATAGGAGAGAATGTATCTATAGGCAAAGGAAGTATAATAATGGATGAAGTTAATATAAAAGATAATACTAAAATAGGTAATCATGTAATAATTAATAATGGATGTATAATAGATGAAGAAGTTATAGTTGAAGACTATGTTAATTTATTACAATCATCTAGCCTAGGCAAGCTTGTAAAGGTAGATTCATTAACTAGTATAGGTAGAGATGTTTTAGTAATACCAAAGATATATATAGGCAAAAAAAGTATAGTTAAAAACGCATCAATAGTAATAGAAGATGTAGGAGACAATTGTCTTATGGAAGGAACTACAGCGAAAATTATAAAAAAATTATAAATTGCAGTAACTTCATTTAATCAATTCAAACTTAAATTTATAATATGGTTAAATGAAGTTACTTATCATTGTAATAGCTTTGTATTATTTGACAAGAAAAATAAAAGTAGAGTATATTTAAAATATAATTATACTTTAAATACAACCAAAAGGTGAAGTAAACTATGAATACAAGAGCATTAAGCATTATAAAAATATTATTAAATTCAGTAGAACCTGTAAGTAGCCTTGCACTATCACAAGAAATAGGATGTTCTACAAAAACCATACAAAATGAAATAAAGGAGGTAAATAAAGAACTTAAAAATTGTGAAATTGTATCAATAAGAGGTGTAGGGTATAAGATAGAAGGAAATCTTGATGATATAGACATTAAAAATAGTGATTTATATAATTATGATAGGGTTGAATACATAATAAAGAAGATTATAAATATAAGTTCTACAGAGAAAGATACTATAAAGCTAGAGGATTTAGCAGACTCTATGTATGTAAGTCTTTCAACAGTTAAAAATGATTTAAAAGAAGTTAAGAAAATATTAAATGAATATAATTTAAAAATAAGTTCAAAACATAAACAGGGAGTTTGTATAGAAGCATCAGAAGAAGATATAATCAAATTTATAATAAATTATTCAAATAAAGTTGATAATAGTTTAAGTATAAAAGACTTTTTAGATAATAATATAATTGAAAATCTATTTAGCCTAAAGAAAATTTTATTAGATACATTAAATTATGAAAATATGATTTTAACAGATAATGAGTTTAAAAATATAGTAAACTATATAAGTATATACTTAAGTAGAAATAATACTAATCAAAGTGATTTTATAAAAGAATATATAAAAAAATATAAAAGTAAAAAGGAAAAGCCTATAAGTGAAGATGAACAACTTTTAATAAGAAAAGCTATAAAAGAATTTTGTAGAGATTTAAATATTGCAACATCTATAAATCTATCACATGATAAAGTATTTGAAGAGTGTTTATTTAATCATATAAGTAATTTATACAAAAGAGCTGATTTAGGTATAAATCAATATGAAATAACTGCTGGGGAAATAAAGCTTAAATATCCTTTTGCCTTTGAGCTTGGGAAAATAGCGAAAAAGACAATAGAAAAAAACTTAAATATGGAAATAAGTGAAGATGAAGTTGAAAATATTGCCCTTCATATAGGTGGAGCACTTGAAAGAATTGATAAAAGGGACGAAAAAAAAGTATATAAAACTATAATAGTATGTACTTCCGGTGTAGGTACATCCATGTTAATTAAATCTAAGCTTGAGAATATATTTAAAGGAAAATTAGAAATAATAAAAGTAATCCCTTCGTATTTAATAGATTATGTAAATGTTTTAGATATAGATTTTGTAATATCTACAGTTGAAGTAAATTTAGAAAATGTTAATGTAATAAAAGTATCTCCAATGCTTACTGACAAGGAAATAAAACTAATAGAAAAGTATATTGAAACAGAAAATGTTTATATAGATTTAGATATACAAAATTTATTTAGCAGTGAATTATTTTTTAAGGATATAAAAGCTGAAACTCGTTCACAAGTAATAGATATAATGTCTAAAAAGTTAGTTGAAAAAGGATATATAGATGATACTATGAGGCAATCATATTTTGAAAGAGAAACAATAGCAACTACAGAAATCGGAAATATGGTAGCTATACCTCATGGTGCTAAAGGAGAAGTATACGAAAATAAAGTAGCTATAGGAATATTAAAAGAACCTATTTCCTGGGAAGTAGGAAAAGTAAGACTTATTATAATGCTTGCTTTAGATAAAGATAAAATACTAGATTATGAAGAGGTATTTTCAAAAATATACAAAAGGGTAGACTCTATTGCCAAGGTAATAAGTATATGTGAAAATAAAAGCTATGAAAAGTTTATAAACTTATTTAAATAATTAAAGTATATAAATTAAAAATTAATAAATAATAAATATAGATAAATTTCTCTTTTAACTAAGAGAAATTTTTTGGCTTTCACGGAAAACATTTTCAATTTATTATATAAATATAAAGAAACAAGAGGAGGGAAATAGATGATATATACAGTAACATTAAATCCATCTATAGACTATGTTATAAAGTTAGATAGCTTAAATCATGGTAGTGTAAATAGAGTAAATGAAGAAAATATATATCCTGGTGGAAAAGGAATAAATGTAAGTAATATACTTAACGAATTAGGATATAAAAATATAGCACTAGGATTTATAAGTGGATTTACTGGGAAATATATAGTAGATTCTATGATTGCAAAAAATCTAAACTGCGATTTTATTGAACTTTCAAACGGATTTACTAGAATAAATGTAAAAATAAAAAGTAATGAAGAAACAGAAGTAAATGGAAATGGTCCAAACATTAGTGAAGAAGATTTACAAAAACTTTATAATAAAATAGATAATTTAAAAAATGATGATATATTAGTCCTTGCAGGAAGTATACCATCTACTGTAGATGATAAATTATATGAAAATATAATGAAGAGATTAGAAGATAAAAATATAAAAATTGTAGTAGATGCAACTAAAAACTTATTATTAAATGTATTAAAATATAATCCATTTTTAATAAAACCAAATAATCATGAATTAGAAGAAATGTTTAATGTAAAGCTAAACTCTATAGAAGATATATCTAGGTATGCTAAAAAACTACAAGATATGGGAGCAAGAAATGTATTAATATCTATGGGAAAAGATGGCGCATTACTTCTTACAGAAAATAATGAGGTATTTTTAAGTAACACACCAAAAGGAACTGTTAAAAACTCTGTAGGAGCAGGGGACTCTATGGTTGCAGGGTTTATTGCAGGGTACTTAAATACTAATAAATATGAAGAAGCTTTAAAATTAGGTGCAGCATGTGGAAGTGCTACAGCATTTTCAAATGATTTAGCAACTAAAGATTATATAGATAGGTTAGTAAATGAGATAGAAGTTAAAAATATAAAATATGATAATGTATTATAAATTTAAATCATAGAAAGGTGATTAAAATGAGAATAACAGATTTATTAGATAAGAAGTCTGTAACACTAGATCTAGTAGCATCTACTAAAATAGAAGCTATAGATAAAATGATAGATTTAGTAGAAAACAGTGGAAATTTAAATAATAAAGAAGAATACAAAAAAGCAATAATAACTCGTGAAGAAATGAGTACAACAGGAATAGGAGAAGGGGTTGCAATACCTCATGCAAAAACTAAAGCAGTAAATAAAGCGTGTTTAGCTGCAGGGGTATCAAAAGATGGTATAGATTATGAATCTTTTGATGGAAGTTTATCTCATTTATTCTTTATGATAGCAGCACCAGATGGAGCTAATGATACTCACTTAGAAGTATTATCAAGATTATCTACAATACTTATGGATGAAGAATTTAGAAATAGCTTAATAAATGCAACTTCAGTAGATGAATTTATAGCTCTAATAGATAAAAAAGAAAGTGAGAAATTCCCTGAAGAATCAATAGAAGTTGTAGAAGAAGTAGTTGTTGATTCTAAATACCCTACAGTACTTGCAGTTACAGCTTGTCCAACAGGAATAGCTCATACTTTTATGGCAGCTGAAAGCTTGGCAAAGGCTGGAGAGAAAAAGGGAGTATCTATAAAGGTAGAAACTAACGGTTCTTCAGGAGCTAAAAATATATTAACTAAAGAAGAAATAGAAAATGCAACTTGTATAATAGTAGCAGCAGATAAAAATGTTGAAATGGCAAGATTTAATGGAAAGAAAGTTATAATAACTAAAGTTGCTAATGGTATACACAAGGCAGATGAACTTGTAGAAAGAGCATCAAAAGGTGATGCACCAATTTATAATCACAGTGGTGATGTAGTATCAAATAATGAAGATAATGAAAATGAAAGCATTGGTAGAAAAATATATAAGCACTTAATGAATGGTGTTTCAAATATGTTACCATTTGTTGTTGCAGGTGGGATATTAATAGCAGTAGCATTTTTAATAGATACAATGCTTGGTCAAGTAGGTGGAGCAAACTTTGGTTCAAACACTCCAGTAGCAGCAACATTAAAGAGTATTGGAGATTTAGCATTTAGTTTTATGCTACCTGTTTTAGCAGGATATATAGCTTATTCAATTGCTGATAGACCAGCTCTTGTAGTAGGATTTGTTGGTGGTGCTATAGCAAAAGATGGTGGAGCAGGATTTTTAGGTGCTTTAATAGCAGGTTTCTTAGCAGGATACTTAGTTGTAGGACTTAAAAAGTTATTTAGTAAACTTCCACAGTCTTTAGATGGTATAAAACCAGTATTATTATTTCCACTATTTGGTACACTTTTAATTGGTATAATAATGACATTTATAATACTTCCTCCAGTTGTAGCAATAAATAATGCTATGGTTAACTTCTTAGCTAGTCTTGGTGGAACTTCAAAAGTATTACTAGGTTTAGTATTAGGTGCTATGATGGCAATAGATATGGGTGGTCCTATAAACAAAGCTGCTTATGTATTTGGTGTGGCATCACTTGATGCAGGTCAATATGAAATAATGGCAGCAGTAATGGCAGGCGGTATGGTACCACCACTTGCAATAGCTCTTTGTACAACATTCTTTAAAAATAGATTTACTAAGGAACAAAGAGAGTCTGGTAAAGTAAATTATGTAATGGGATTATCATTTATAACAGAAGGTGCAATACCTTTTGCAGCAGCAGATCCACTTCGTGTAATACCAGCTTGTGCCGTAGGTTCAGCAGTTACAGGAGCATTAAGTATGTTATTTAATGCATCACTTAGAGCACCTCATGGTGGAATATTTGTTGTACCAGTTGTTACAAATCCTATTATGTATTTAGTAGCAATAGTAGTTGGCTCAATAGTAGGTATGGCTTTATTAGCAGTTTTAAAAAAGCCTTTAGATAAAGAAGCATAAAATAAAAAGCCCTATAGAAATTTATCTATAGGGCTTTTTTACGCTTAAGGATATTATAATATTTTAAAAAATGTGGATAACTTCTGAATGTAAGTAATATCAATCAACTGGTTTTGAGCGTAAAAAAGATTTTGAGCAACGGACAAAGTCGTTGGCGACATGAGCGAAGCGAATTTTTTACGTATAAGAAACTATGATATAAAAATTTTAGATTTTAGGATAAGATTAATAAATTTAAAACATAAAAAATGATAATTTCAGCATTAGATGTGTCCGAAATATTTCGCTAAATACGTTTTTCAAAGTGGTAGCGAGTGAAATATCATTGGCGGTATAAACTAATTCGACGACTCGTCACTAAAGCCATATGAGCTTTTTATTATTAAGGTTTACATAATTTAGAACTAGATTGTTTATTTTTACTATAAAAATATAGTTTGAATCTAAATATTATAAAGAAAAAGAGAGCTAAGAAAGGGCGTAGGTGTTGATATATAATGAAAATTTTATATATGAAAATTGAAATAGAAATAGTTGTAATAAGTAGTAAATAAATGTAATTTTATATTTTTTAAGACATTATAGAGATTTTACGATATACTAAAAGTAACAAAACGGTAACAAAAAATTGGAGGGACTATTATGAAAAAGAAACTAATCATGTCTACAGTTGCTATGACTGTTATGTTAGGCTTTAACAGATTAGCCTTTGCCGATACAATAAACAATAATGATAATACACAAAATGATAATCAACAAGAATTAACATATAATAATGGATACGTAAATTCAGATAGAGTTAACTTCCGTAAAGGAGCGTCAACAAATTCAGATATCTATAAAGTATTAGATAAAAATACTAGTGTAACTATATTAGATTATGAAGGCGATTGGAGTAAGGTAAAAATAAATGATACTGTAGGATATGTTTATACAAAATATATAACTGCTGGTAATAAAGTTATAGATGCATCTAATATTGATGAAAGTAACACAGTAAGTTTAGATGTTAAGGCTACAGCTTATGCAGGAGACACTATAACATCTACAGGTACTGTACCTACAGAGGGAACTACTATAGCAGTTGATCCAAGTGTAATACCTTATGGTTCAAAAGTTTATATACCTGAGTTTGACAAGGTATTTACAGCTGAAGATTGTGGAAGTGCTATAAAAGGTAATAGAATAGATATATTTATGGAAAGTGAAGCAAAATGTAATGAGTGGGGAGTAAAAAATATTACTATCTACATGTTAAAATAATATAAAATCTTAATATAAAATATATTTTAGTAAATAATAAAAAGTAGCTTATTTAATCATAAGCTACTTTTTGTAATAAGTAATATTTTGAGCAAAGCGAATTTTAGATTACATACAAGATATTCCTATTACTCCAGGTCCAGAGTGAGAACAGATAACACATCCTATATTAACATCGTAAACATTTTTAACCTTAGCATGTTTTAATAAAGTTTCTCTTAGTGTTTCTAAATCTTCTTTGTTGTCTCCACAACCAAGAAAAATAATTCTATCAGTTAAATCATCCCCATACTTTTCAACTAAAGAATTTACTAAACTAGTGAATATTTGTTTTTTACCTCTTACTTGAGATTTTTGAACAACTAAACCATCTTTAACATTAAGTATTGGCTTTATATTAAGTAAACTTCCTAGAGCAGCCTTAGTAGATGATATTCTACCACCTTTTTTTAAGTACTCTAATGCATCAACAGAGAATATAACTTCTATATCATTTTTTAGGTTTTCTAAGTTCTTAACTATTTCATCAACAGATAATCCTTTTTCAACCATTTCACAGGCCTTTATAACTAGTGGACCGGCACCTATAGAAAGGTTGAAAGTGTCAAATATAGTTATATTAGCATCTACATCTCCTTTTGCAAGTACGGCACTTTGGTAAGTTCCAGATGCAGCTGATGAACCTGCAAGATACAGAATTTCATCATCTTTATATTTTTCAAAGAATTTTACAAATTGAGCATATGTAGCCTGAGATGTTTTAGGCATAGTATCATTTTCTCTAAGCATTTTGTAAAACTCATTAGTAGTTATATCAACTCTGTCTAAATATTCTTTTTCATTAAATATAACTGTTAGTGGAACTATATCTATATTGTGTTTTTTTATTATTTCAATTGGTAAATCCGTTATACTATCACATAATATTTTTATCATTATTTATAAGTCCTCCAAATACTTTGATTAACTAAGTAATATTATAGTATCATGAAACAAGCATAAAAGTAAACAGTTTTTTGATAATCAAAATAATTGATATGTGAAGGATTTTATAAAAGAGTATGACTTAAAAATTTTTCAAGTCATACTCTTTTAACTTTGATATTTATATATTAATTTATTATTTAATTATAGCTATAAGATTTGAAAAATATATATTTATACTTTTAGATTTTTTATTTATAAATATAGAAACAAGTCCAATCAATATATTAAGCAATATTATACAAAGAGAAGAAACTATGTAATCTGAATTAAAAATTATTGAAGTTCCTTTATATAAACAAATTACACATAATATTACTAAACATAAATATTTAACATGAGTAAAAAATATTTTTCTAAAAATATTAGAAGCATCTTTATATTTTTCAATATCTAAGTCACGTAAATTATTTAAATCTTTTTCAACTGATGGATTACAACAAAATGTTATAAACTCATTTGATGTAAATAAAAATAGATTAAATAATGCGAAAAACATCATTACAAATCTTAATAATAGGTATAATTCGTTAACATCTTTACTAATATAATTGTTAAATATAGATATACATACTGGGTCAAATATTAAGAAAAATGTAGTTGATATTTTCAAAAACTTTTCTTCTAGTAATATCTTTTTTAATTCAAGTAGTTTTGATATGTCTATACACGTAAGTTTTTTTCTCATATAAATCCTCATTTCTTTCAAATAATTACTAAATTATATTATATGATAAAGTGTCGAAATATAGAATATGTTGGATATAAAAAAAGAAAAAAGTAATATAAATAATAAGTTAAACTACTATTTTACATTTGATTTTATTGGAGTTTGATATAACAAGTATTTTAACGTATTGCTATTAAAAGGATAGAGTGAATATATATCAACAACAACTGATAAAGGAACTACAAATTCTTTATTAGGCTTTGATATAGTTATAATTTAAACTCTAATAAGATAAGAAAATTATTGGAAAAGGTTAATAAGGGTATAATAAATTAATATAAAATACATATCATAAGTTTGATATAGGTTACAAGTTAATATAATGTAAATTAATAAGCGATATATAAAGGAGAAAAAATGAAAGATAAAAAAGAATCTAAAGGAATAGGATGGAACCTAGACAATAGTTATTTAAATCTTCCTAAGGTATTTTTTAGTAAGATAAATTTAAATCCTGTATCATCTCCTCAATTAATTATTTTAAATGACACATTAGCAAAAGAGTTGGGATTAGATAGTAATTATTTAAAAACTGAGGAATGCGTAAAAATACTATCTGGGAGTGAAACTATAAAGAAAGGTGCTTTTATTGCACAAGCCTATGCAGGGCATCAATTTGGGCATTTTACGATGCTCGGAGATGGAAGAGCTTTATTAATAGGAGAGCAAATAACACCATCAGGAAAAAGATATGATATACAACTTAAAGGATCAGGGAAAACTCCATATTCTCGCGGAGGGGATGGAAGAGCAGTGCTTGGACCTATGATTCGTGAATATATAATAAGTGAAGCTATGTATAATCTTAAAATTCCAACAACACGTAGCTTGGCAGTAGTAAAAACTGGAGAAACTGTAATTAGAGAAACTGTAAAAGAAGGTGCAATCCTAACTCGTGTGGCGTCTAGTCATATTAGATTTGGAACTTTTCAATATATATCACAGTGGGGAAATAAAGAACAACTTAAAGAATTAGCTGATTACTCAATAAAAAGACATTATCCATATATAGAAGATGATGAAAATAAGTACATTAACTTTTTAAAAGAAGTAATAAAAGCTCAAGCAAGTCTTGTTTCTAAATGGCAATGTATTGGNTATAAACAAATTACACATAATATTACTAAACATAAATATTTAACATGAGTAAAAAATATTTTTCTAAAAATATTAGAAGCATCTTTATATTTTTCAATATCTAAGTCACGTAAATTATTTAAATCTTTTTCAACTGATGGATTACAACAAAATGTTATAAACTCATTTGATGTAAATAAAAATAGATTAAATAATGCGAAAAACATCATTACAAATCTTAATAATAGGTATAATTCGTTAACATCTTTACTAATATAATTGTTAAATATAGATATACATACTGGGTCAAATATTAAGAAAAATGTAGTTGATATTTTCAAAAACTTTTCTTCTAGTAATATCTTTTTTAATTCAAGTAGTTTTGATATGTCTATACACGTAAGTTTTTTTCTCATATAAATCCTCATTTCTTTCAAATAATTACTAAATTATATTATATGATAAAGTGTCGAAATATAGAATATGTTGGATATAAAAAAAGAAAAAAGTAATATAAATAATAAGTTAAACTACTATTTTACATTTGATTTTATTGGAGTTTGATATAACAAGTATTTTAACGTATTGCTATTAAAAGGATAGAGTGAATATATATCAACAACAACTGATAAAGGAACTACAAATTCTTTATTAGGCTTTGATATAGTTATAATTTAAACTCTAATAAGATAAGAAAATTATTGGAAAAGGTTAATAAGGGTATAATAAATTAATATAAAATACATATCATAAGTTTGATATAGGTTACAAGTTAATATAATGTAAATTAATAAGCGATATATAAAGGAGAAAAAATGAAAGATAAAAAAGAATCTAAAGGAATAGGATGGAACCTAGACAATAGTTATTTAAATCTTCCTAAGGTATTTTTTAGTAAGATAAATTTAAATCCTGTATCATCTCCTCAATTAATTATTTTAAATGACACATTAGCAAAAGAGTTGGGATTAGATAGTAATTATTTAAAAACTGAGGAATGCGTAAAAATACTATCTGGGAGTGAAACTATAAAGAAAGGTGCTTTTATTGCACAAGCCTATGCAGGGCATCAATTTGGGCATTTTACGATGCTCGGAGATGGAAGAGCTTTATTAATAGGAGAGCAAATAACACCATCAGGAAAAAGATATGATATACAACTTAAAGGATCAGGGAAAACTCCATATTCTCGCGGAGGGGATGGAAGAGCAGTGCTTGGACCTATGATTCGTGAATATATAATAAGTGAAGCTATGTATAATCTTAAAATTCCAACAACACGTAGCTTGGCAGTAGTAAAAACTGGAGAAACTGTAATTAGAGAAACTGTAAAAGAAGGTGCAATCCTAACTCGTGTGGCGTCTAGTCATATTAGATTTGGAACTTTTCAATATATATCACAGTGGGGAAATAAAGAACAACTTAAAGAATTAGCTGATTACTCAATAAAAAGACANAAATAATTACTAAATTATATTATATGATAAAGTGTCGAAATATAGAATATGTTGGATATAAAAAAAGAAAAAAGTAATATAAATAATAAGTTAAACTACTATTTTACATTTGATTTTATTGGAGTTTGATATAACAAGTATTTTAACGTATTGCTATTAAAAGGATAGAGTGAATATATATCAACAACAACTGATAAAGGAACTACAAATTCTTTATTAGGCTTTGATATAGTTATAATTTAAACTCTAATAAGATAAGAAAATTATTGGAAAAGGTTAATAAGGGTATAATAAATTAATATAAAATACATATCATAAGTTTGATATAGGTTACAAGTTAATATAATGTAAATTAATAAGCGATATATAAAGGAGAAAAAATGAAAGATAAAAAAGAATCTAAAGGAATAGGATGGAACCTAGACAATAGTTATTTAAATCTTCCTAAGGTATTTTTTAGTAAGATAAATTTAAATCCTGTATCATCTCCTCAATTAATTATTTTAAATGACACATTAGCAAAAGAGTTGGGATTAGATAGTAATTATTTAAAAACTGAGGAATGCGTAAAAATACTATCTGGGAGTGAAACTATAAAGAAAGGTGCTTTTATTGCACAAGCCTATGCAGGGCATCAATTTGGGCATTTTACGATGCTCGGAGATGGAAGAGCTTTATTAATAGGAGAGCAAATAACACCATCAGGAAAAAGATATGATATACAACTTAAAGGATCAGGGAAAACTCCATATTCTCGCGGAGGGGATGGAAGAGCAGTGCTTGGACCTATGATTCGTGAATATATAATAAGTGAAGCTATGTATAATCTTAAAATTCCAACAACACGTAGCTTGGCAGTAGTAAAAACTGGAGAAACTGTAATTAGAGAAACTGTAAAAGAAGGTGCAATCCTAACTCGTGTGGCGTCTAGTCATATTAGATTTGGAACTTTTCAATATATATCACAGTGGGGAAATAAAGAACAACTTAAAGAATTAGCTGATTACTCAATAAAAAGACATTATCCATATATAGAAGATGATGAAAATAAGTACATTAACTTTTTAAAAGAAGTAATAAAAGCTCAAGCAAGTCTTGTTTCTAAATGGCAATGTATTGGATTTATACATGGAGTTATGAATACTGATAATATGACCATTAGTGGAGAAACTATTGATTATGGACCTTGTGCTTTTATGGATACTTATAATCCAGATACTGTATTTAGTTCAATAGATGTATATGGTCGATATGCATATAAAAATCAACCTAAAATGCTAGGATGGAATTTATGTAGATTTGCAGAAAGCTTATTGCCACTTCTAGATGAAGATCAAAATGAAGCTATAAATATAGCTCAAGAGGCGATTTCTGATTACGATGAGATATATTACAATAATTGGATATCTATAATGAGATCAAAGCTTGGTATATTTAATAAAGAAGAGCTAGATAAAGCTATAATTGAAGATTTACTTAGTATGATGGAAAAGTATAACGAAGACTATACTAATACTTTTGTTTCTTTAACTACTAAAAATAATATGGATAAAGGTATGTTTATTAGCGATGAATTTAAAAATTGGTATGATAGTTGGCAAGAAAGACTAAAAAGACAACCAAATTCAAGTGAAGAAGTTAATAAACTTATGAAGGAATCTAATCCTTATGTGATTCCAAGAAATCATAGAGTAGAAGAAGCAATAGAAGCTGCTGATAAAGGGGATTTAAGTGTTATGATGAAGCTTCTTAATGTACTTTCAAGACCATATGATTATTCAAATGATCAAGATGATTACACAACTCTTCCAAAACCTTCAAGTTGTCCTTATAAAACATATTGTGGAACATAAAATTAAATTATTAAAAAATATATTTGTAATATTATAAATAAAAGTTCTGTTAGATAATTATGAGATTTATAATAGTTAAAAATAGCTAGGCATTAATATTCAAATGTCTAGCTATTTTATTAAGTCTGTATGATTTTGCCTATACATATGTTACTCTTTTAAGAAACTAATATTAAAAATATTTATATATAATAATTTTATAATTTATGATATATTAAAATTAGACTATGTTAGTTTTTGTTATTAAGATATGTAATATACAACTAAGGTTCATAATTTTTATATATTATGAAATAGGATACCAATGTTGGTATCCTATTATTATTTTATAGACCACTATATACTGAAAAAGCAAGGGGAGTGGTCCTATGATGAAATATATCATATATGGTAAAATCCACTTTGAGTAAGACATAAAGAGGAGGAGATAATATGAACTCATTTATAAGTAGTGATAATACGTGGATGCTATGGACGTTCTTAGTAGTTTGGTCTGCGATAAGTATAGTACTTGAACAAAAATACAAATGGGCATCTAAGGTAACAGGTGCAATTATAGCATTATTAGGAGCAATTATATTTGCAAATCTAAAAATAATACCAACAGAAAGTAGTGTATATGATTCAGTTTGGACATATGTAGTACCAGTTGCAATACCACTTTTATTATTAAAAGCAGATATAAAAAAGGTTAAAAATGAAAGTGGAAAAATGTTAGGTGCATTTCATGTATCAGCACTAGGAACAGTAGCAGGTACGTTTATATCAGCATTTTTACTAAGTTCACTAATACCACATATAGCTGAGATAGCTGGAATGATGACAGGTTCATATATTGGAGGAGGAGCTAATTTTGTTGCCATGACAAATGCTTTTAAAACTCCAGAAAATATAACTAATGCAACAATAGTAGCTGATAATTTAGTTATGGCTGTATATTTCTTTGTAACTATGTCAATACCTTCAATATTATTTTTCAAAAACAAATGGGGTATGGCTACAGAAGGTGAAGAAAGTAGTGGAGGAAGTTCTACATATTGGACAAAAAAAGAGATATCATTAAAGGATATAGCTGTTTCTTTAGCAATTGCTTTTTCAGTAGCAAGTTTATCTAATTTATTATCTGAATATATCTCAGCAATAATACCTACTTCAAATATGATATTAAAAATAGCTAATTCTATTTTGGGAAATATGTATCTAATAATGACAACTTTAATGTTAATAGTGGCTACAGTGTTCTCTAAACAATTAGAAGAAATTAACGGAGCTGAGGAAATAGGTACATTTTTAATTTATTTATTCTTTGTAGTTCTTGGAGTACCTGCATCTATATCTGAAATAATAAAAAATGGTGCATTTATATTAATTTTCTGTATATTAGCAGTGTCTATACATTTAGTTGTAACTTTACTAGTTGGTAAAATGTTTAAGTTTAAATTAGACGAACTATTACTTGCATCGAATGCTTGTATAGGAGGTCCAACTACAGCTGTGGCTATGGCTATAGCTAAAGGATGGAATAGTTTAATAGTTCCTACAATGATAGCTGGTGTATGGGGATATGTTTTAGGAAATTATGCAGGAATAATTGTTGGACATATACTTCAAATTATTTTGTAGTAATAGTTATAAATAGTTAAAAAGGTTAGAACTATGGATGTATCCAAAGTCTAGCCTTTTTTATATGTTTAATATTAATAAATAAAGAGAAATTAAAGCAAAGAAATCTAGATTTATAAAGTTTTAAATAGTAAAAAGTCTTAAGTATTTAACTTAAGGCTTTTTACGTATAAGGAAACTATATTATTAATATGATTAGGAGAATAATGTTAAATTATGTTATAATATAATGAAATAAAGGGATTGGAGGGATTCTTTGGAAGATTTAAAAATATCAATACGATCAATAATAGTTTATGAACTTATAATGATAATTGGATCAATGATAATGAGTAGTTTTGATATCACAAGCGATAATAAATTAGCTCAATTAATAGGAAATTCTATAATTCAACTTATATCATCAGGATATATAGTTTATATTATAAAAAAATTCTATAAATTGGAGAATATAGGATTTTCAAAGATAAAAAAAGATAAGTTAGTATGGTTTATACCATATATTTTTATATTAATATCCATGTTATATAAATTTATAGAAGGGATTTATAAAAACATATCATACTTTAATAGTACTACTTTAATAAGTATAGTTCTTATATTCATAGGAACTGTAATAGCAGGATTTTCAGAGGAGATAATGTTTAGAGGAATGTTACTAAACACATTAAAGGGAAAAATACCTTTAATAAGTGCAATGATTATAAGTAGTTTAGGATTTTCAGTTATGCACATTACAACAATATTTGCTGGAAAAACATTAATTCAAGCTTTAGTTAATGTAATAGCTTCAAGTTTATTAGGGTTTGCTTTTGTACCACTGGCTATTATATTAAATAATATATTGCCTTTGGCAATTTTTCATACTTTATGGAATTTTATAATTATAGCATCTTCTACTATGGGAATAAATATATCAAAAGTATATTTGTTTTGTAATCCTATAAATATTATAATATCAATTATATTATGGACTATTATCATAAAAAAGCAGAAAAAGAATACATTTTCTAAAAATAAACTAGTATTTAGTGAAAAATTAATAAATAGTATATAAAAAAGACAGGTCCCGATTCCTGTCTTTTTTATGGAATATGAAAAATATTTATTAAATGAGTATGAGTAATATAATAAGGATGTATTTAAATTATGCCCAAATATATAGAAGTTATACATTTATTTAAAAGTTTTATAAAATTTATAGCAAGGACTATATCTTTACTATATAGACTAAAGTATAGATAATGTAAGTTGAGAAAAGGATTCTTTTTAAAAATGTTTGTATACAATTTGTAATAAAAGCATTAAATAGATAGTAAAAAGACAGGTTAAAAACCTGTCTTTTTTGTGGAGTATAAAAAATAAAAAAATAATGAGCATATTATGAGTAATATAATGAGGATTATATTTAAATTATTGACTAGATTTTGAAGATTATACATTTAAAATTAAATAATTATAAATTTTATATTAAAAAGTATATTATACTTTTTAGAAATTGAATATCTATAAATATAATAGGTATAAATTCATACTAAAATGCTATGAAAATACCTTAAATGTATGAATTGAATAAATGAACTAAATAAAGTGGAAGGGGATTAGCATGATAAATAATAATGTATTAGATATGATTGGAAACACTCCTATGATTAAATTAAATAATATAGGAAATTCTAATCTATATGTAAAGCTAGAAAAGTATAATCCAGCAGGGAGTATAAAAGATAGGGCAGTTTATTATATGGTAGAAAACCTTGAAAAAAATGGACTATTAAAAAAAGGTGATGTATTAGTAGAAGCAACTAGTGGAAATACAGGAATAGCCTTGTCTATGATAGGAAGTTTAAAAGGGTATAAAGTTATTATAGTAATGCCAGAAACTATGAGTGTAGAAAGAAGAACTCTTATGAAAGCATATGGAGCTGAGCTTATATTAACAGATGGGTCTTTAGGTATGAAAGGCTCTATAGAAAAGATGAATAAACTTTTAAGTGAAAATTCAAATTATATAAGTTTAAAACAATTTGACAATGAATATAACCCTTTAGCACATTATGAAACAACAGGTGTTGAGATATATAATCAAGTTAAGGATATAGATATATTTGTATGTGGTGTTGGAACAGGCGGAACTATAAGCGGAGTAGGTAAATATCTTAAAGAGCAAAATCCAAATATAAAAGTAGTTGCAGTTGAACCTGAAGGTTCACCAGTTATATCTAAAAATAAAAAAGGATCTCATAAGATACAAGGAATAGGGGCTGGATTTATACCTAAAAATTATAACGAAAATGTTGTAGATGAAGTTATGACTATAACTGATGAAGAAAGTTATGAAGGTGTTAGAATAATGGCACAAAAGGAAGGTATATTAGTTGGAATATCATCAGGAGCTAATATATATGCGGCATTAAAATTATGTGAAATGTATCCTGATAAAAAGATAGTTACAGTAGCACCAGATGGAATAGACAAATATATGTCTATGGGAATATTTTAATTATATAATTTATGCAATAAGGAAAGTAAATTTTAATAAAAAAGGGTCGATTTAAATGTTTTATAAAATTAAAAAAGATATAGAATATATAATGGAAAATGATCCGGCAGCTAGAACAAAGTTAGAAGTGTTTTTGTTATATCCATCGATACACGCTAGATTAGCACATATGATTTCACATTTTTTATATAAGAAAAATTTACTTTTTTTAGCAAGATTAATTTCTCAAATAGCAAGATTTTTAACAGGAATAGAGATACATCCAGGGGCAACTCTTGGAGCAGGAATATTAATTGACCATGGGATGGGTGTTGTTATAGGTGAAACTGCAGAACTTGGTGATAGAATAACAATATATCATGGAACTACTTTAGGTGGTACAGGCAAAGAAAAGGGAAAAAGACATCCAACTGTAGGCGATAATGTTGTAATTGGAGCAGGATCAAAGGTATTAGGTAATATAAAAATAGGTTCAAATTCTAAAATAGGTGCTAACTCTGTAGTTCTTGATGATGTTCCTGAAGGTGCTACTGTAGTTGGTATACCAGGTAAAGTTGTTAAGATAAATAAATAATATATATAGTTAATAAAAGTACTAAATATAAATAGAGAACAATCTATTTTATACTTAGTACTTTTATACTATTTAGCTACTTGTGCTAGTTAAGTATGATTATTGAAAATACTAGAGCCTAGTAAGCTATATTTTGCTAGTTAAAAAACTTTATATAGTAATTTTAATATGCTTAGTAAAACTTAGCACAACAGATTATTTACTTAATATATCAATGCATAAATTATTATAGTTAGATATAATAAAAATATAAAATATATAGACTTAAAGTTAGGAGGGATCATATTTATGCTAGATGTTAAAGCCCCTAATAGTTAAACATAAAACTAGGGGGCAAATTTATGAAAAGAAATTTAAAGTTAATGTATATAATATCATTTTTACAAGGATTAGTGTTTTATGCACCAATAAGCCTTTTATATAGAATAGAAAGAGGATTATCTGTAAGTCAGTTTTTTATTTTAGAGTTTATATTGTTATTTATAGTAGTCATTACTGAAATTCCATGGGGATACTTTGCAGATAAATATGGTTACAAGAGGACTTTAATTATATCTTATTTACTATTCTTCTTAGGAAGAGTTAGTTTATTATTTTGCAATGGTTTTGTAGGATTTTTATGTCAAACAATACTTACAGCTCTTGGAATATCTGGAGCTTCAGGATGTGATACAGCGTTTTTATATAATGTATGTAACAAAAATGAGAGTGAAAAAATATTTGGAAGGTACAATGCTTTTAATAGCTTAGCAGTTTTTATTTCAGCTATAACATCATATTTTTTCATATCTATATCAATGGAAGTTGCAGTATTTATGACGACTATTTCATATGGTATAAGTGTTATATTAATATGTTTTGCAAGTGATGTTAAGATCGAAAAATCAAATCATAAAAAATCATTAATAATAAAGGATAGTTTTAAAGATTTTAGTAATGTAAAGTGGATATTAGTATTTGTTATATCAATAGCTATAATATCTGAAATATCATATGGTATAAGTATAAACTTAGGTCAAATACACTTTGAAGAGATAGGATTTAATATTAAATATTTAGGTTATATTAGTGCATTTTCAGAGATTTTAGGAATACTATCTTGTAAAACTTATATACTTAGCGAAAAATTTGGTCAAAATAAAACATTAAAATTTATGTTAAATATAATGCTAATATGTGTAGCTATACTTATATTTACAAGAAATATATTTATAAGTATAATTGCTATATGTCTTTTAAGTGGATTAATATCTATTGTATCTACTATAGCTTTAGATATTAAGAATAAATCTATAATTAAAAATAGAGCTACTATTTTATCTATATATTCAATGCTCGGTAGTATTATATCAGCTTTTATAAATATAATTATAGGTTTTTATGCAGATATATATTTAAAATATGCATTTATAGCTTGCTTTTTTATAATATCTATAGGTATAGGAGGAATATATATATACTTTAGAAAAAGTATAAATTGTGGAAAAAATATACAGTAAAATTATACTATAATGATAGTATATATTATTTTAGAAATTTGTAAAATAATGGTATATTATTTACTAGATAAACTAAGTAGAGAAAGAAGGATTATAAAAATGGCAGATATAAAATATGATATAGTAGAAGAAATTGGAGCAGTATCAGAAAGTAGTACGGGGTGGACAAAAGAGTTAAATCTTATAAGCTGGAATAATAGAGAAGCTAAATATGATTTAAGAGATTGGGCACCAGATCATGCTAAAATGGGTAAGGGTATAACATTATCTATTAATGAGTTAAGAGAGCTTAAAAAATTATTAAATAATATGGATATATAAATAAATACAATAAGGGGTAGATTTATCAGATCATTATCCAATTATGATAAATTTTAGATATAAGTCTGAGCAATAAGATTGAAGTATGATAGTTTAATTTATTAAAATTTTAAGTATTAGGAAGTTAAAATTTTAATAATTAAGTTATGTAAACTAAAGTCAGAGAATATAATAATTTAATACTGTATTCTTTGACTTTTTAATTATTATTAAAAAAAAGTAAACTATAAAATATATATATTTATAAGAAGAAAGATTAATAAAAAACAAGAAAGAAAATCAAGTTTATTAATAGTATTTGTACTAATTTTAGAGTTTACTAAAAATCTTACGAACTTAGGAACCACATATTTAGATATAATAAAATATGAACTAAATATTAGAAATAACATAGCAAAAAATGTAGCTTTAGATAATGAAATAGAAAAGCCTAAGTATATTAATAAATTAAACATAATTAATATGTTGTTAAATATAAAAGAGCGTGAAGATCTTTCATATAAAATATGATCTACAAAATTTTTTTTGAAAAAATCTCGTTCACTATGATTAGTAATAATTTCTAACAAATCTTCTCTTTTGATAAAGTTAAATTCATTATGATATATACAGACCTCTACCAAATATATAATAAATTTTTCATCAGATATGATGTTTAGGTCAACTAATTTAGAATCCGGAGTATAAACATAAGTTTCAATTATTTTAAATAGATTCATATCTACAGTTTCCTTTATTTTAGAGGCTATAATCTTATTTATATTATCATTTTCATTTACTTTAATTTTTATATAATAAGTATCATCATATAAAAGGATTTTTTCATCTTGGTTTTGAATAATAATACCTATATATTTCTCATTCATAAAATCCCACCTTCTGATTATAATGGATTAGCCTAAACAATTCATATAATATAAGATTATAGTTTGAAATATTTGAAAAATTTACTATATACTCATAAAAATATAAAAAATATTAATTATATATATAAACAAAGTTAATTTTTTATAATTAGCTTTATCTATATTAATATAAACCGTATAGATTTTTTATAATACTTTAGTATTTTAAAAATATAATAGCTAAAAATAACCGTGATATATATGGTACAATAAAAGGATAAATAATATAACGAGGTAATAACTATGGACATAAAGGAAATATTTAAAGACAACGGAATATTAAAAAAGAAAAATAAAAACTATAAAAAAAGAGTATCTCAAATAAAAGCAGCAATATTACTTGAAAAAGCTATAAAAGATAAAAATCACTTTATATTAGAAGGGCCTTGTGGATTTGGTAAATCTATATCTTACTTAATACCTAGTATAAAGAATTTAATAGAAACTGGTTATGATGGAAGAATAGTTTTAGTTACTTCAAATATATCACTTCAAGAACAGTTATATAACAAAGATTTGCCCTTTGTATTAGATGTTTTTGATGAATTATATCCAAATAAGAAAGTTTCAAATAATATAAAACCAGCAGTATTAAAAGGAATTGGTAACTTTTTATGTATGGATAAGCTAGAAGATGAAGACTTTTTTGCAAAACAAACATTAACTAATAAAAATGAAATGGATAGATTATGGAGTTATTATCAAAAAACAGAAGATGGAGATTTAACTAAAAGTGACTTTTTATTAAGTAATGAAATGAGAAAACTAACTACAGTAGATAGTGTAGAGTGTAAGTCAAATTTTTGTCCATACAAAGATAAATGCTTTTATACTTTACACAGAAAAAAAGCACAACAAGCAAAAGTTGTAGTTACAAATTATCATATGTTATTTAGTTGTATGAATGCTAATAGTGCAGTATTTAATGATGCATCACTTATAGTTTTTGATGAAGCTCATGAAGCAGAAGATATACTTAGGGAGTTTAATGCAAGTCAAGTAAGTATAGGTACTGTAGAGTATATAGAAAAAAAGATAAAAGAAATAGAAAATAAACTAGGTCGTAAAAATGAAATACTAGGACTTGAAAATACAGAAAAATTATCAAACTATGCTAAGGAGTTTTTCAAAGGTATAGAAGAAAGATATGAAAAAACTATATACCTAAGAGCTAAAATAATAGACAGTCAAAAAGATTTACCAGATAATGAAAATCTAGTGTTTATGTTAAATGACACTATTAGAAGGTTGAAAAAAGTAAAACTTAATGTAGAACAAGTTTTAGATATAGAAGGACAAAACCAAAATAATGAGGATGCACCAAAAGACGATGGTGGAAATGATGATTTTAAATCAGCTTTAGTAGTAACAAAAACTCTTATAACTACTATAGAAAATATGGTAGAAATGATATATAGAGTAGATGATATATTACAGGATAAAAACATAGTAATGTGGGTTGAAATAGAAAAAGGTGTGGTAGTACTCGGTAAAAAAAGTATAGATGTATCACAAACTTTTAAAAGATACTTTTTAGAAAAAGAAGAAGATGGAGTTGAGAAAACTTGTATATTAACTTCAGCTACTATAAGTGTTGATGGTAATTTTGAATACTTAAAAAACAACTTAGGATTTAATTTAATAGACAAAGATAAAGTAGTAGAGTTTATGGGTAAATCACCCTTTGACTTAACAAATCAAGAACTATGGTATCTTCCAAAGGATGCAGTGCCAGGAAATGATGAAAACTTTGAAGCCACTATGACTAATCAAATAGAAAAAATAATAAAGGCTACAGATGGAGGAGTGCTTTGTTTATTTACTTCTAATAGAAATTTAAGTTTATGTAAAAGAGAATTACTTAAAAAAAATATAGGTCATAAAATTTATGCACAAGGTGATATGGGAAGAAATAAGCTTACAGAATTATTTAAAGAAGATTATCATAGTACTTTACTTGCTACTAAATCATTTTTTACAGGAATAGATATACCAGGGCAATCACTTAGATGTATAGTTATAGATAAATTGCCTTTTACATCACCAGGAGATCCAGTTAATCAAAAACTAAAAATGAGACCAAACTATTTTGCTAGGTTCATGCTTCCACAAATGATAATAACATTAAAACAGGCAGTGGGTAGGGGAGTAAGAAGTGTTGATGATAAGTGTGTAATATGTATTTTAGATGAAAGATTATCAACTGCTACTTATAAGAATAAAGTACTTAGTAGCTTTAAGTACAAAAAAACTGCAACAAGAAGCTTAGATAGAGTTAAAAGCTTTATAGATAATAATAAATAATATATTTAATAAAATTTCAAATGCTTCGCCCACGCAGTGGCTCAAGCAACGGATATATGGTTGGGGAAATGAAATGTTTCGCATACACGTTGTTTAAGCGAAGTGAATTTTTATAGCTAAGGTTTAATATAAATAAAATTAGGGGGGAGGGAATAGTTATGATTAAATTAATTGCATCAGATTTGGATGGAACATTACTAGACAATAATGGAAATATTCCAAAAGAGTTTGGAAATATTATAGAAGTACTAAATTTAAAAAATATTAAATTTGCAATTGCAAGTGGTAGAAATTATAGAGAAGCAGTACATAGATTTGAGAAATATAAAAATGATATAATATTTATTTGTGATAATGGTTCAAGTGTTTATTATAGAGATGAATGTATTTATTGTAATACTTTAGATAAAGATACAATAGATAAGCTTATAAGTATAGGTAGAAATATTTCAAATTCTTATGTAACTTTATCTGGCGATAGAGGTTTTTATATAGAGGATGAAAGTATTGCAAATCAGATTAGAGATATATGTTTAAATAAAGATAGCGTAATTAATGTAGATAATTTAAATAATGTTAAAGACTTAATATTTAAGGTAAATATATATGATTTAGTTAATACAGAAACTAATAGTTATAAAGAGTTTGCTAAATTTAACTTACCAGGTATAATAGTAAGACCGTCTGGAGTTAATTGGTTAGATATATATAGTAGTAATGCTAACAAAGGAACTGCAATAGATATAATTCAAAAGAAATTTAATATTAGTAAAAAAGAAACTATGGTATTTGGTGATTACTTAAATGATTTAGAAATGATGGAAAATGCATACTATAGCTATGCTATGAAAAATGGTCATGAAAAAATTAAAGAAGTTTCAAATTTTGAAACAGATTTTACTAATAATGAAAATGGAGTAATTGAAACTATTAAAAAATATGTTTTAAAAAATGAATATGCAACAATAGATTAAATACAAATACACCTCAAGGCAAAATAGCTATTAAGAGGTGTATTTATATTATTTATTATACATAAAAAAACTCTTAGTATAAACTAAGAGTCTTTACTGGCGGGAATAA
>NZ_LT629850.1:1565770-1570080 GCF_900106845.1 Romboutsia timonensis | reverse complement strand
CGCCGTAGGCGCCAGATCCTAAGTCTGGTGCGTCTGCCAATTCCGCCACATCCGCATTTTACTTTATATATAGTTGGTGGAGGATGGTGGATTCGAACCACCGAAAGCAATGCTAACAGATTTACAGTCTGCCCCCTTTGGCCGCTCGGGAAATCCTCCACGTTGGAGCTGGTGATAGGAATCGAACCTACAACCTGCTGATTACAAGTCAGCTGCTCTACCGTTGAGCCACACCAGCATATTGGCGGGAATAACAGGACTCGAACCTGTGACCCATTGATTAACAGTCAATTGCTCTACCAACTGAGCCATATTCCCATATATGGCGGAGAGGGTGGGATTCGAACCCACGGTGCGTTTCCGCATCACTGGTTTTCAAGACCAGCTCCTTAAACCACTCGGACACCTCTCCGTTACAAATATTATTTTATTAAATTTATTAAATTTCGTCAATAGTTTTTTTGAAAAAATTTACAAATTATAAATTTAAAGATATGTTGGTTAATTTAGCAACTAAATAACTTGTATAACTATAAATATTATTAGAAATAGCGATATTTTAAATATCGCTATTTTACTATAGTAACAACTTCATTCATAGGTTGTCTTAACTTAGGTTTTGCTTTATTAACTCTATATCCAAAAGCACATCCTATAGTTACTTGGAATTTATCTGTATCTATTAAACCTCTATCTAAAAGTATTTTTTCAACAGCTTTCTTATCCATACCACCTATTGTACAAGAATCTATATTTAACATAGCTGCACTTAACATCATACTTGATAGAGCAATGTAAGTTTGCTCATTAGCATAAGCTTGCATATTTCTATCATCACCTACAATATCTTCTGCAGTTTTAAGAAATTCTTTCATTTTAGATGCTGCATCTTCTGGAAGGTGTTGTACATCTTTTAATAAATGTTCTATGTAAGTTGAATTTGATCTTATTTCCTTTGGAGTTCTAGTTAAAAATATTACAAAATTACTACAAGTAGGTATTTGCTTTGTTCCACCGAAACATACTTTTCCTAATTCATCCTTTAATTCTTGATTTTCTATAACAATAAAATGCCAAGGTTCTATACCTACAGAACTAGGGGCTAATCTACCACCTTCAATTATAACTTCTAAGTCTTCGGAACTTATTTTTTTAGTTGAATCAAACTCTTTACATGCATGTCTAAAGTTTAATATATCCATTACTTCATTTCTATTCATAATTACTACTCCTTTAATAATACTAATTTTAAAATTTAGGTTAATCGTTTTGAGCAACGGATATATCTAAAGTGTTTCGCCAACACGTTGTTCAAAGTGGGAAAGAAGATATATCGTTGGCGAAATAAAAATTAGCGCCACACGTGGCTTAAAGTAATTCGCCGACACGTCGCTCAAGCGAAGTGAATTTTTTTACGATTAATTGAAAATATATTATTATATCCTTATAATTATATCCATAACTTAGAAAAATATTTATTGTAATTTCTTGATAATTATAAAATAATTTAATGTTAAAAGGAAATTACTTAAGTGTTGTTTAAATATAATATAAAAATAAGTAAAAGGAGAAGAAATAATGACAATTAAAGAAATTATGACTAGCAATAAACCATATATATCTAAATATGGAAAAATGGATGAGACATTAAAAACAAAAGCAAAAAATTTATTATGGGAATTTAATAACTCAAGACCAGATGATAATAAAAGACGTAGTGAGATTTTACAAGAATTATTAGGAACTTGTAGTAAATTGACTTTTATTGAGCCAGTGTTTAAATGTGATTATGGATTTAATATTCATACCGAGGGTTTAGTTTTTATAAATTATAACTGTGTTATGCTTGATACATCGCCAATACATATAGGTGAGAATGCTTTTATAGGACCTGGAACTTGTTTAACTTGTGCAGGTCATGCCATTGATGCAAAAGAACGTGGTATGGGTGTTGGAACTTCTAAGCCAATTACATTGGAAAAAGATGTATGGATAGGTGCAAACTGCACTGTTTGTGGAGGTGTAACAATAGGTCAAGGTAGTGTGATAGGAGCAGGGAGTGTAGTTACAAAAGATATTCCACCAGGTGTTATAGCTGTTGGTAATCCTTGCAAAGTTTTGAGACCTATCACTGAAGAGGATAGGATTTTGTTAAAAGATAATAATTAATGCAGGTGTATTTTTAATAAAAAGGTAGTTACTTTTGCTAATTAAAAAAAGCTTATGTAGCTATCTTTTTATTGTGATAATACAATAAAGTTTACAATTGTTATATAATGCGAATAATTTATATTCATAATTTTCATTAAAAAAGAGGCTTTTAAAAAGCCTCTTTTTTAGTCTATTAATATTTAAGATTTTATAACAATTTATCGTTTATATTTAAATAACTCTATTCTATTGATTCACATAGTTTATAAACAATAGAGTTACTTTTTAGTACTATTGCTGAATAAGTTTTAACTTATAGTGTTCTCAAGCTTAATAACCTTGAATTTGATACTTTTTACGATATATATAAATGACCAACTTAATATCTTTGGTCTAATTTTATTAGAAACCATCAAAATTTTAACACCTATAAAACTCATAACTAAAACAATAAGAGCTTTAAATACTGCTATGTCTGTACCAAAGTATATAGGTAGCTCAGGATTTATAATATGTATAATTAAAAACACAGGTGATACTAAAAAAGCTGCTCCTGTAAAATATAAAGATGCTAGTACAACCAGTACAGAAATAATAATTGGAATCATTATTATCAAGTTTAGCACACCAAAGCCTAATGTGATAATAGAATTTAATGCACTAGCATATGTTTTGATTCCATTTATTCTATTTGAATTTTCTATAAAATATTCCGCTATAATATTATTGCCTATATACTCTGCATCTCCTAATTCTGAAATTAATTCTTGCTCTGTTTTACCACTTTCTGCACCTTAATAGAAGTAATTTTGGTAATCTTCCAAGATGTCGTTTATATATAATTCTGGTAAGCAATTTATTTTATTTTTTAATTTATTTAAATAGTTATTCATTATCTCTAACTCCTTTTATAAATTTTGTGATAGAACTTGAAATACTTATCCAATCCTCGCTCTGATTTTTAAAATGTTCTTTTCCAAGGGAAGATATTTTATAATACTTTCGAGGTGGTCCTGATTCCGACTCTACGATATAATACTCTAAATATTTATCATTCTGTAATCTTTTTAATATAGGATACATCGTACCTTTTGTGATTTCTACAACCTTTGATACTTCTTCTATCAACTCATATCCATAACAATCTTTACTATATAATGTACCTAATACACAAAGTTCTAGTATTCCCTTTTTAAACTGACTATCAAAAAAAATCACCTCCTATACATTTATTATATAACATACTAGTATGTTATGAAATATAGCTTGTTATATATACTATATTATAGAAATTATTATTTAAGTATAAGTAAAATCATTTCTTTAGTGATAAATTGTTATATAATGTGAATTAAAGCTTATAGCTATCTAAAGTGTTCACGAAGTCTGGACACTTTATTATTCTACACTCTGCTAAAATTAAATTAGTAATTATTATAAAGTTTGAAATAAATATTAATAGTATTTTATGGGGGGATAAATCAATGAAAAAAATAATTACATTTATAACAGTATATATTTTTGCCTTTGCATAAGCTGATGTAGCAATGATAATCAAAAAACAAATTGAATATGGAGTATATTCAAGGTAAAGGTGGAGAAGTTATTTACTGCTCAAAGGAAAACAAAGATGTGTATCCTAATGCATATATTAAAAATATAGTTTGTACATTAGAAGAATCTTCTATAACTATTACAAATAAAGATACAGGTGAAGAGTGGATTGGAAACTGCAAAATAATCGATAAAGATAGTAAATCAATAATTTATGAAGTAACATTTGATAACAATGAAACTGGGAATTTAGTAAAGAGTTTTACCAAATATGCAGACAACACTCAGCATGATACGTTGATTATTTCATATGGGGAATATTCATTAAATTTAACTATTCAATAAAACATCTGTTTTAGTGAACATTATTTTTTCTCGTGATTAAATTAACTATTGAAATAGAATATGAACTAGCTAGTAAATATTTACTAGCTTCAGATTGTAGACAAAATAGCCATTTTTACTTATATTAAATGGCTATTTTCTTTTTTATAAAGATTTTTAGTGATAATATACTAAAAATAGGCGTGAGCCTTAGATTATTGGATGTATCTTTCCACATCCAATTAGCTAATTTTTTTAGATTCATGCATGAGAAAATAAGA
>NZ_LT629850.1:1459956-1565302 GCF_900106845.1 Romboutsia timonensis | reverse complement strand
CTCATTGAAGGTATGCCAAATAAATATTGAATTAAAACTATTTTTATTAAAACAACAGGATCTATACTTGGAGCTCCTAACGGAGAGTATAAATCTTTTACTTTATCATAAATAAAACTAAAATCTATTGCATTTTCTATTTTTCTTACTAAATGGTTTTCAGGAACCAATCCATCTAATATAACATTTATTTCATCATCTCTAAAATTTTCTTTTCTTATAGTTAACATATTTATCACCTCATAAAGAGTATTGACAAAAATAAAAGAGCGTAGACTTTGTCTACGCTCTGTAGCTAGTAAATATTTACTAGCTTTTTTTAACATAATTTAAAATAAATTTCCACATATCTTCAAATTAAGACCACCTATCTTTAAACTATTTATCACTTTGAATTAATCATATATAATAAATTTAAGAAAGGAGGTATTCTATGAAAATTAAAGTAAATGTAGATACGAGTTTAGATGATATTGTAGTTAAAATAAGTACACCTTCTATGAGTGATGAAATAGATACTATAATTCGTAAATTATCAAAAAATAGTCTTATTTTAACAGGTATAAACGGTGAAAAAACATATTTGATAAATGAAAATGAAATACAGGTTATTTACTCTGAAAATAAAAAAGTGTACGCAAGTACAGAAGACATGAATTTAAAATTAAACTATAGATTATATGAGTTAGAGGATATACTAGATAAATCAAAATTTATTCGTGTTTCAAATTCAGCCATAATTAATATATACCAGGTAGATAATTTTGAGGCTACTATTAACGGAATGGTGACCATTCATTTGAAAAATGGAATGAAAGAGTATATTTCAAGGCGTTACTTAAAAAAAGTCAAAGAATTTATAAGTTAAGGATGTGGTACATATGATACATAATATATTAAAAAGAGGTGGAATTGGAGCTTGTATAGGGTTTATATCTATACTTTCTATGATATTTGGGATTTCTTTATTTACAGGTGATGGAACAATAGTCTTAGATATAAGAGAAATTAATAGGTATTTAATTGCTTTTGTAACTTCAGGATTTGCGATATCTGCAAGTTCTGTAATACTTGATATTAAAAAGTTACCTAGGTATATAGGATTAATTATACACTTTATATTAACTATATCCGTTTTTAATATAATAAATAGATATTTACATTTTATGAACAATATATACTTAGTTCAAAGTATTTGTATTGCCCTATATATAATAATATATTTAGGTTGCTTATTTGCTACTGTGTATGAAAATAAAAAGGACGTTGATTTTATTAATAAAAAATTGAATAATCTTAAGTAAATTAAAGACTAATAATAATATATGTTTTTGTGTTCAATAAAAAGTATGTTTTAGTGGACACTTATTTTTATTCTGTATTTTATGTAAATGTATCTGTATCTTAATTATTATTATTATTTCTAATATGTTATAATTTACCAATAGTATCTTTTTATGAAAAAGGGGGGACAAATATGGAGTTTAGTATAATAACTCTAATTATAGGTATTTTGGGATTTGTGTTAGGATTTATGGTTAGAAAGTATAAAATGGGTAATCTTGTAAGTTTGGTAAATTTAAAAAAATATGATAATGATAAAGTTGCAGATATTATGGGCTCTCATGTTATGGTATTTGGATTATGTTTATCAGCAGTTGCTGGCATAAACTATGTGTTACAAAACAGGTATCCATATATAATTACAATTACAATAATAGTGATGGCACTTGCAACTGAATTTGGTGCATATTATAGAATTTGTAAATATGCAAAATTAGAAGATTAATTTGTTCAATAAAACAAATATTATATTAGGCGATGTATTAGAGATAATTATAGTTAGTTTAAATAAAGTTATTTCAGTAAGATGTTGTTCAAGAAATAAACGTGATGTTTTATTGAACAGAACAATACTTTCACAATATTAATATATTACGAATAATTTATAGCAAATTAGAAAATAACCATACCTTATAATTCAAGGCATTGAAAGTACTAAGGTATGGTTATTTTTATACTATTATTATAAAGTAAGCTAATATAGCCTAACTATTAGAATAAATAAGTGATAATATTTTTATAAATATCATAATTATTTTATAAAATTTGTTTATAGTTAAAATCTAAGGGTATATATTTAATATAATAAAGATAGAGATAAGTTAGATATTTAAAAGGAGAAATAAATATGTTAAATCAAAAGACAATAGATATAATAAAAAGTACAGTTCCAGTATTAAGAGAACATGGAGTAGAAATAACAACAACTTTCTATAAGAGAATGTTTGAAAATAATCCTGAAATAAAAGCTATGTTTAATATGGACAAGCAAGAATCTGGAGAACAACCAAAGGCATTAGCAATGGCTGTATTAGCAGCTGCACAAAATATAGATAACTTAGAAGCAATATTACCAGCTGTACAAAAGATGTGCAAAGCTCACGTTAATGCAAATGTAAAACCAGAACACTACCCAATAGTAGGTGAAAATTTATTAGCAGCTATAAAAGAAGTATTAAAAGATGCTGCAACAGAAGAAGTATTAAATGCATGGGCAGAAGCTTACGAAGTTATAGCTAAAGTATTTATACAAATAGAAAAAGACATGTATATAGACCAAATATGCATAGATAACCAAATACATCAAAGAATGTAATATATTAAAAGGCTCCTTTATAAAAAGGAGCCTTTATTAATGTATTTACTATTTATCAGAAAATTATCTAATAGAGTTTATACTAAAATAAATACCTTTGTATTTATTTTATATTTAATAAAGTTACAAAGGTATTATACTAATTATATATCTTCATTTTGAAGGTAATATAAGCTATAGAAATAACCTTTAAGGCTAATTAAATAATCAAAAGAGCCTTTCTCAATAACCATACCATCTTTCATAACTATAATTTCATCATAATTAAGTAAAATATTTTTTATAAGCTTGTGTGTAACAACTATTAATGTTAAATCATTTATAGAAAGCAGAGAACTTTCTAAATTATAAGCAGTTTCATTATCAAGGGCTGAGGTAGATTCATCTAAAATTAATATTTTAGTATTATTTATAAGGGAACGAGCTATAGCTATTCTTTGCTTTTCTCCACCTGATAATTTGTTTCCATTTTCACCTACTAAAGAATTAATACCATTAGGAAGTCTTGATATTAAATTAGAAAGACCAGATCTATTACATATATTTAAAACTTCTTCATCACTATAGTTTGCAAATAACTTTATATTTTCTTTAATAGAATCATCAAACATAAATACATTTTGTTGAATCATAGACATATTTTTATATAAATCATTACTAAATATTTTATGGATATCTTTATTATCAATTAAAATATCACCGTTGTAATCTTTGTAATATCTCATAAGTAATTTTATTAATGTAGATTTACCACAACCACTTTCACCTACAATGGCATACTTTTTATTTTTTTCAAAGGTTAAATTAATATTATTTAAAGCCTTTCTATCATTAGTATAAGAAAAATCTAAGTTTTTAACTTCTATGCTGTTTTCAAATTTAGGTAAAGATATTTCTTCAATATCTTCACAAGAGTCATAAAGTATTTCATCAATTTTATCAGCTATAAGTGAAACTGATTTTATTTGATTAATTAAAGAAATACTAGTTTTAACAGGACCAACTATATGAGTGCTAAGTTGTATTATAATAATTGCAGTACCAACAGATATTTCACCTTTATACATAAGGTATCCGCCAAGTATTAAAACTCCTAAGTAAACTGTAACGCTAAAAGATAGTGAAAATCCTTTTATAATAGATTCAAGTATTGAACATTTTTTCTTAGTAGACTCAACAGTATTAGAGGAATTTTTAAAGATAGTATTAATTTTACTACCAATATTAAATCCTTTTATAACTTCAAATCCTGAAAATAAGTCCTTAGTAACAGAGGTTATTTCCTCTAAATTATGTGAATAGTTATTTTTTTCAATTATTAATTTTTTAGAAAGAGCATTAGGTATTACAAATCCAAGGATACCAAATATAACTATAAATATTACTATTGATGGGCTTATTGAAAATAAAAATAAAAGAGAAATTATAAATGATATAAAAGAAGATATAACTAAGAATATATTGTTTAGTAAGCTATCTTCAATTATTTTTATATCATTATAAAGTATTGATATATATTTTCCACTATTATCTAAAGAAAAGTCCTTCATATCTTTGTTTAATATTTTAGTAAATATATCGCATCTTAAATAATTTACTGTATTTTTTATGTAAGATGACATAACATATCCATCTACACATTCAGTTACGAATAATAATATTATAAGAAAAATACTAGCTAAAATAATTGGAACAAACTTTTCTGTTTCACCATTTGAAAATATATCAACTATAAATCCCATCATAAAGTCAAAGCAGATTACAGATAAAGCTGCTAAAGATATGGTTAATACTCTAGTAAAAAATAGAAGTTTGTATTTAAATAGATACTTCCATAGTTTTTTCATGACTACCTCCACAATTTATATTTATCAAACTACACTAAAGTATATATTATCTATATTTAAAAGTAAATTAATAAAAATTGAAAACCTAATGGTAGATAAAGATACATTTGTAAGCGGTGTAGATATACTTTTGAGAATTTACTTTATCTTAATTCTCAAGTACAAAACTAGGATTAGATAAATGGCTTAAATACTGATAACTAATGATATTAGGGTTTTCTATAAGACAATGTGCAGAAGAAGTAAATCATTATTTAAGATGCAACAAAGTTATATATATAATTGTTGCTTAACTTTTTAGTATTGAATAGTTAAAATAAATATTGTAAAATTATTTGGTGAACAACTGTTAACCAAATGAGAGGATTAAATATGAAAACGAAAGATAAAATTTTAATAGAGGCATTGTCTTTATTTTCTGTATCTGGTTTTAGTGGAGTATCAGTAAGAGATATTGCAAAAGCAGTAGGAATTAGAGAAAGTGCTATATATAAACATTATAAAAATAAGCAACAATTATTTGACACTATCGTTGAAGTGTCAGCGGGTAGAATAGACAGTTTACAAGAAGAATTAATTTCTAAATTTAATCATAATGTAAATACTAAAGAAGTTTTTCCAATAAGCATAATCCAAGAGATATATTGTAATATATTCTTATTTTATCTTACAGATGATATATTATCGAAGTTTCGTAGAATGATGACTATAGAGCATCTTAAAAATCATGAGTTGAATAGAAAATTTAAGGATATGTTTATTGAAAAAACTTTAAGTTATCAAAGCGAAGTATTTAGAAAATTAATAAATGAGGGTAAAGTGAATGGAACTAATCCAGATATAATGGCTATACATTTTTATTCACCTATTTTTATGTTATTTTTCCGTTATGACTCTGAAGATGATAAAATTGATGAAGCATTAAACTTAATAAAAAAACATATACAAGAATTTTTTAGATTATATTTAAAAGAGGAGCTATTATGGGAAGAGAATTGGAAAAATCAGTAAAGCAATGGTTAGGTGTTTTTATAGCTATTGTTAGTTATTATATTATTCATGAAGGAACACACCTTTTATTAGCATTGATACTTGGTGTATTTGAAAGAATACGTTTTGTAGGTATATGGGGAATACAAATAGTTACTACGGAAGGCTCTTTAAATGGTATAAACTTAGCATTATTTAGTGGATTAAGTAGTATAGTAACTATATTAATAGGATATATTTTAGCATTTCATCCATCTATTTATAAAATAAAAAATAAGAATATTTTAATTGCAATTTATTATATAACTTTATGTTTTTTATTACTTGACCCCTTATATATGTCAATATTATCAAAGTTTATTGGTGGTGGAGGAGACTTAAATGGAATTATAACAGGTCTTAAAACTTCAGATATACCATTTAGAATTATATTTGGAATAATTTTAATTATTAATATGATGTTATTTAAAAATAAAGTATGTCCAAAATATAATAGAATTTTTAAAGAAAATTAAAATAATATTAATAAAAATAGGTATACAATATTAATAATAATATGTATATCTATTTTTATTTTGGCTCTGCTAGACAATTGTGTGATTAATTATATAGAGATAGTTTATAATATTGTGAATTAATGATAGAATGTAAGAAAGTACATAATTGTTATACATTACGAATTGATAGGGGTGGGAGAAATATGAATGATAGAAATTTAAAACTAATTTATATAGCTTTAGGTTCATTGATGCTTATACTTTTACAAAGTGATGTTTTTCAACTAGCTATATCACTTATAAACATATTACCAATACCATATTTAACAGAGACAATATATTGGTTAATGAGAATACTTTCTTTTGTAGGTGTTGTCATATTTATAATTATATCTTTAAAATTAATACTTAATAATATAAAAAAATTATAATGTTAGTATAATACGAGAGGGGATAAAAATGAAAAAAATACTAATTAGCTTAGTTATAACTATACTACTGTTCTTTTTTAATGCGTGGTTTATTATGCCAATAATTTTCAATTTTGGCTATAGTTCAGTAGAATCTTCATATCATTTAGAAACACATTCACTATTGTTGTTATTAATATTTGTAGTTATATTTTGTACATCCTTAATATTAGAGAAATTTGATGAGAATAATGAAAATTAGTAATATATACAATCTTAATATATTACGAACTAATTTATATAAAAATAGCTAGACAATGGAAATTCCAATATGTCTAGCTATTTTATTGCTTACTTATCACACAATTGTCTAATAGAGCCTTTATTTTAATTTATAAAATAATTATCTAACATAGCCTACTTTTCTAAATACATTGATACTACTATAATTCATAAGTTATCAATATTTTTGATGTATTATAAAACCTTAGTAAGTAAAAAATAATAAACACAGAAAAATAACTATAATTTAGATAAATAGGAGGCTATTATGGCTAATAAAAATGTAAACCCAAATGCTAAAAAAGCTTTAGAAGAAATGAAATTAGAAATAGCAAATGAAATAGGTGTTGAAACTAATAATAAATATGGCACAAATAACACTTCTTATGAAAATGGTCAACTAGGTGGTAGAGTTGGTGGACTTATGAGCAAAAGATTAGTTGAAATGGGGCAACAAGCTTTACTTAAACAGTATAATAGTAAAAAATAATATAAAAAATGTCGAAAAATGTATTGTTAAACTCTAAAATGTGTATATAATTAATAGAACACATTTTTAGGAGGATAACTATGATAAAGAAAATAGGTAAAATAACTATATATGTAAATAATCAAGAAGAAGCTAAAGCGTTTTGGACTGAGAAATTAAACTTTGTAATAAAATTAGAAAGACCAATGGGACCTAATATGACATGGTTAGAAGTAGGTCCAAATGAGTGTGAGTTTACTACATTTATATTATATGATAAGAAGATGATGTTAGCTCAAAAGCCATCAGCAAACGTAGATCATCCAAATGTTATATTAAGTACAGATAACATCGAAGAAAGTTACAATGAACTTAAAGAAAAAGGTGTTGAAGTTTCAGAAATAATGACAATGCCTTATGGAAAGATGTTCTCATTTAAAGACCAAGATGGAAATGATTATTTATTAAGAGAAGATGAATTTTAATAAGTAATTTGCCTATAACTATCAAATTTAAATATTATTAAGTATACTAAAAAAGCCTAACTATTCACTAATTATATTATAGTGAGTAGTAGGCTTTTTTGAAATGCTTCGCCCACGCAGTGGCTCAAGCAACGGATGTATCCGTAGCGTGAGCAAGGATATATCGTTGGCGAAATAAAAATTAGCGCCCACACGTGGCTTAAAGTGTTTCGCCGACACGTCGCTCAAGCGAAGCGAATTTTTTATGTATAAAAGTATATTCTTGTTAAAAATAAGTTTGAGAAAATTACACAAAAAATGGTATAATAAACTGTCTAAAAAAGACAATTTCAATAATATAAGGGGGAGGAAATGATACCTAAGTATAGCGTTAAAAGGCCATTTACTGTGGCAGTTGCAGTTGTAATGGTATTTATACTGGGGATAGTGTCTTTTTTTGATATGAAAACAGATTTATTACCTAGTATAGATCTTCCATATGCAATGGTACTTACACAGTATCCAGGAGCAAGTCCTGAAAAAGTAGAAATGTCGCTTACAAAACCTATTGAACAAGTTGTATCTACTGTAAGTGGAGTTAAGAATGTATCATCAACATCTAGCGAGAATGCTAGTATGGTTATGATAGAATTTGACCAAAACGTAAACATAGATTCAGCAATACTTGATGTAAATAGCCAACTAGATTTAATAAAATCAAGTTTTGAAGATGGGGTTGGTTCAAGTTCAGTTATGAAATTAAACCCAGACTCAATGCCAGTTATGATATTAAGTGTTGATGTAAAAAATATGGATATAAAAGAGTTATCAAATTACGTTAGTGAAAATGTAGTTCCAAAACTTGAAAGAACAAATGGAGTAGGATCAGTTAGTGTAACTGGACTTTTAGAAGAAAAAATTCAAATTAATTTAGATAACGATAAGATTAGTTCTGTAAATAAAAAAGTAAAATCAAAAATTGATAATGAAATGGCAGAACAAGAAAAGAAATTAAAAGATTCTCAAAATCAAATAGCAAATGGAAAAAGTCAATTAGAGGAGCAATCAAAAATTCAAAAAGAAAATTTAGTTAATGCTGAAGTTGAGCTTCAATCAGCTAAGATTAAATTAGAATTATTAGCATCTCAGTTAACTTCTCAAGGAATGAACAAAGAAACATTAAATAAAACTATTGAAGAAACTTCAAAATCTCTTAAAGATGCAGAAAATAAATTAAATGACCTTCAAAATGAATTAAACAATCCTTCACAAAATAATGAAGAGTACATAATGCAAATACAAGCTCGAATAACTGTCTTAAATACAACTATAGAGAATTTAAAGAAAGGTATTGCTACTGCAAAGCAAGGATTAGAAGCTTTAAATTCACTAGATAACATAAAAGAACAAGAAAAGCAACTAAAGATAGCTCAAAATAGAGTTAGTGAAGAATTAAGTAAAGCGTCACTTGAATTATCTTTAGGTGAATCTGAGCTTAAAAAGGCTAGTAATGAGTTAAAAGCTGCAAAAGAACAGGCTTATGAAGCATCTGATATGACAAATAAAATAACTCCAGAGATGATAAGCAATATAGTAATGGCTCAAAACTTTGCTATGCCTGCTGGATATGTTTCAGATGATGACAGTAAACATTTAGTTAAAGTCGGAGATAAATTAAGTTCTATTGAAGAACTTGAAAACCTATTATTATTTGATATTAATGGTGTAGGAAAGATTTATCTAAAAGATGTAGCTGATATAAGCAAAGTTGATAATTCAGAAGAAACATATGCTAATATAAATGGCAATGATGGTGTTATGATATCTTTACAAAAATCTAGTGTATCATCAACTACTGAAGTAACTAAGAACATAGGTAAAACTATTGATGATATTATGAAAGAAAATGATAAAGTTAATATAACAACATTAATGGACCAAGGTATATATATAGAAATGATAATAGACAGTGTTTTAGATAACTTAATATTTGGTGGAGCATTGGCAATTATTGTTTTATTATTATTTTTAAAGAGCTTTAAGCCAACTATAATAATAGCACTTAGTATACCAATTAGTTTATTTGTATCTATGGTACTTATGTATTTTAGTAATATAACTTTAAATATAATAAGTTTATCTGGTTTATCTCTAGGTGTAGGTATGTTGGTAGATAACAGTATAGTAGTTATTGAGAATATATCTAAAATGAGAGAAAAAGGAATGAGTGCAGCTAAGGCAAGTGTATATGGTGCTAGACAAGTATCAGGAGCGATATTTGCATCTACACTTACAACTATATGTGTATTCCTTCCTATAGTATTTGCAGATGGTATGACTAAGCAGATATTTACTGACATGGGACTAACGATAGCATATAGTTTACTATCAAGTTTAATAGTTTCTTTAACTGTTGTTCCTGCTATGTCTTCTAAATTATTAGAAAAGGTAGAAAAAAAGCCAAGTATATTATTTGATAGACTGATTAATCTTTATGAAAAAGCACTTAGATGGGCATTAAAACATAAGGTAGCTGTAATTTTACCTGTAGTTGCTTTATTAATATTTAGTGTATATAGGGTAGGGTCTATGGGGACAAGTTTTATGCCAAGTATGGACTCAACAGAAATGTCAGCAACATTAGAAATGCCAATTGGAAGCAGTAAAAAAGATACTATTAAAATGAGTGATAAAATAATAAATAATTTAATGAAAATAGATGATATTGAAACAATTGGTGCAACAGACTCTACTAATTCTATGCTTGGTAAAGCATCAGATACTACAATGTCATTTTTCATAAAATTAAAAGAAGATAAAAAACACTCAAATACTGAAATAGCTAAAATAATAGAGGATAGAACAAAAGACTTTGATTGTGAGTTAAAAGTTAGTGCATCTAATATGGATATGGGTGCCTTAGCTGGATCAGGAATACAAGTTATTATTAAAGGTGAAGATTTAGATGAATTAAAATCTATTGCCATAGATATATCAAAGGAAATTAAACCAATTAAGGGTATAAAAGAAATTACAACAGGACTTGAAAATCCAAGTTCAGAGACAAGAATAATAGTTGATAAAAATAAGGCTATGGAGTATGGTTTAACAACAGCTCAAATATATCAAACTATAGCAAATGAAATAAAAACTGATACATCATCTACTATATTAACTATTGGTAGAAATGATTATCCTGTAATAGTTTCAAATGGTGATTCATTAACAAAGAATGAATTAAAGAATTTAACTATAACAGGAACTAAAGATAATGAAAAAGTTGATGTGAAAATTTCTAGTATTGTGAGTATAAGTGATGATGAAAGTTTATCTTCTATATCTCGTGAAAATCAATCTAGATATATGACAGTTACTGCAACTATTGATAGTGATTATAATGTTGGTTTAGTAGGTAAAGATGTAAAAGCAAAGTTAGATAATTATAAAGTAAAAGATGGATACTCTATTGAAATAGGTGGAGAAATGGAAACTATTTCAGATGCTATGGGTGATTTAGTATTAATGATTGCTTTAGCAGTGGTATTTGTTTACTTAGTAATGGTTGCTCAGTTCCAATCATTATTATCTCCATTTATAGTAATGTTTACTATACCGCTTGCATTTACTGGAGGACTATTAGCATTATTAATTACAGGTAATGATTTAAGTGTAGTTTCTATGCTAGGTTTCTTAGTGTTATCTGGGGTTGTAGTAAACAATGGTATAGTGTTTGTAGATTATGTTAATCAACTAAGAGCTACAGGTATGAGTAAAAAAGAGGCCATAATAGAAACTGGAAGAAGTCGTATAAGACCGATACTTATGACGGCTTTAACAACAATACTTGCTATGTCTACAATGGCATTAAGTAATGGAATGGGTGCAGAAATGACACAAGGGTTGGCTATAGTTTCTATAGGTGGACTTGCATATTCGACTATATTGACGCTTGTGGTTATACCAATACTTTATGATTTAATGCAACGTAATGAGTTTAGGGTTATTGATATAGAGGATTAGGATAGAGCCTTTCTGTGTAAACAGAGAGGTTTTTTCTTTAAAAATACGCTATGTTTAAAATAATTGTTGATTTTTAATATATGTTTACTGAGATTGGGTTATAATATAAGTATATTAGATTATTTGGAGGGCGTACTTAAATGAATGTAAATTATATAATTAAGTCTTTAGAAAATTTAAATGAGTATGAACAACATCAAGTATTTAACTTTTTAGAAGAAAAACTTGTATTTGGCTCTTTGTCAACTCAAATTAAAGAGGGGATTAAAGAAAATAGGTTTGCATCAGGTAAAGTATGCCCTCATTGTAAAGGTAATCATGTATCAAGAAATGGTAAGTATAATGGTAAACAAAGATACATATGTAAGTCTTGTAATAAAACATTTACTGATTTTACATTCTCTCCTTGCTATAACTCTAAAAAAGACTTTTCGAAATGGTTAGAGTATATTAAATGTATGGTTGCTGGATATTCAATTAGAAAATGTGCTGAAATAGTAGAAATAACTGTACCTACTTCATTTGCTTGGAGACATAAAATTTTAGATGCATTAAGACTATACATAGGTACAGGTCATGTTTCTGGTCTTGTTGAAGCAGACGAAACTTTCTTTAGATTATCATATAAAGGTAATCATAGCAAGAGTTCAGGATTTACTATGCCTCGAAAACCTAATTTAAGAGGACCCAAAAGCAAAAAATCAAAAGATGAAGAACCTAAACCAAGAGGTATATCAAGAAATCAAGTTGCTGTAATGTGTGCAATAGATAGAACTGGGAATATAATTTCAGAATTAATATGTAATGGGAGAATGCAATACAAAGATGTAGAGAGATTATTTAATGGTAGAATAGAAGAAAAATCAACATTATGTATCGACTCTCATAAGAGTTATATACGTTTAAATAAGAACATAGATGTGGATATACAGAAGATAGAGACTGGAAAGTTTAAAAAGGGTATATATCATATTCAACATATAAATTCATATCACAGTAGATTAAAAAAGTGGATGGATGGTTTTAATGGTGTTGCAACAAAATATTTAGCTAATTATATGTATTGGTTTAAGTGGATTGAGTTGTTTAAAACAGATAAGGATTCTATGAAGTGTAAGAGACTATTTATACAATCTCATGTATCTTATTCGAATACTAAAATAAAGGATTTTAAAAATAGAAAACCATTGTATATATAGAGTATATTTGTTATATTACTCTACAATAGTAATAACTATTATTATATAGAATAGAGGGGAATTTATATGAGTAAAGAAAAAAAATATGGTTTAATATTTACGCTTATAATATTTGTAGGGATAGGATTATCAATAAATTTTCTATTTAAACAAATGGATTCAAAGTTAACATCTATAATAATAGATGATGATTCAATTAAAATTATGAATTCTACTTACAATATAGAAGATATAACCGATGTCGAGTTACTTAATAAGGTAATACTTTCAGGGGGTTCAGGCAGTAATACTCCTAATACCAATAATGGATATTATAAAGTTAATGGAGATAATTTTAAATCTAAAGTATGTATCTATAATAAAGTAAGCCCTTTTATAAGACTTACTACTAAAGATTTGGTAATTGTTTTTAATGAAGATAATTCAGATAAAACTAATGAAATTTATAACGAATTAATAGAATTAACAAGATAAGATACAAACTTTCGTTTATAGTTGCTAAAGAGGACTATCACCAGTCCTCTTTAATTATATATTATTTTTCAACACTATTCTTGAACATAGCGTAAAAATATAATACCTACAGAATTTATATTTGATGATAAAAAAACTCTTAGTTTAGACTAAGAGTTTTTTTATTGGCGGGAATAACAGGGCTCGAACCTGTGACCCATTGATTAACAGTCAATTGCTCTACCTACTGAGCTATATTCCCATATATTTAATTTTAATCAGTCCTTTACAGTTATTATTATAGTCAGTTTATTTAATTTTATTCATATTTTTTTTATTATTGGCTATGTTTTAAATGAGTGTTGAAAATGATACAATATAATTAACTTCGCAATCGTTATATAATGTGAAATAAAAAGAGCAACTATTTTAGATACTTGATATACTAAAGTAGTTGTTGTTTTTATTTTTTTGTAAAAAATGCAACTTTTTTAATATATAAGTGGTCTTATAAGAAGAAGTACCAATACAAAATGAAATAGGTGGAACAAATGCAAGAAATAATTAAAATATCAGATATAAAAAGAGAAAGGAGTGAATCACATTTAGTAAAGAAAGCAAGGGCTGGAAATGATAGAGCTTTTGAAAGTCTTTTAATGAAATATAAGATATATATGTACAAAATAGCCTATACGTATGTAAAAAATCAGGAGATTGCCCTAGATATTGTACAAGAAACTACATATAAAGCGTGGATTAAGATTAATACTTTAAAAGATGATAATTCATTTAAAGCATGGATTACAAAAATATTAGTTAATACAGCTATAAATCATATAAAAAAAGAAAGTAAGACAGTATTTTTGGAAGATGAAGAGTGTGAGAGTATATATGAATCAAATGGAGTATCTATTGAAGAAAAGTTGGATTTATATAGAGCTATAGATTTCTTAAAACCTAAATATAAAACAGTGATTATTTTTAGATATTTTGATGATATGAAAATAGAAGATATATCTTATATGTTAGATATACCAATAAATACTGTAAAAAGCCAATTAAAGCGGGCAACACAACAGTTGAATAATATATTAAAGGAGAATTATTTAAATGTATAATAAGGAATTTGATAATATTGAAATACCAGAGAATATTGATTTATATATAAAAAAGGGTTTGAAAAAAGCAGTAAATGAAAAGAAATCTAAAAAATATAGAAGAAATAAATTTATAAAAGTAGTAGCTTGTGCAAGTATTATGGGAGCTTTATTTTTGAGTTTTAATTCAGATAGTTTAGCTAATAGAATGCCTTTTGTTAAGGATGTTTACAAAGAAATTAGAAATTCTAAAAAATCAGAGGTAATGAGTATTAACTTTAATGAGTACTTTGAAGATAGTGCGCAAGAAGTAAATCAGACAGTTACAGCAAATGGAAAAACTGTTACAGCAGAAAGTGTTTTATGTGATGGGAAATACATAGCAATATCTTATATTATAAAAAGTGAAGAGAAATTTGAAAGAGATGATACAATGCATCAATTATTAAGTAACTGTAAGGTTAAAATAAATAATATGACAGATTATGTATTTAATAGTTCTGGTATTGAAGGTGTTTATACGGATGATTATACATTTGTTGGAACTGAATTGCTAAAACTTGAAAATAAAGATTCTTTACCAGATGAATTTAATATAAATATTATTTTTGATAATATAAATGCTGAATCTTTTCATAGAGATAAATATTACATTCCAGGAGATGTATGGGAGTTTAACTTCTCAGTTAAAAGCTATACTTCAGACAATAAAGTTATTGAAGTAAATGAAACAAAATCTAAATTTACAGTATCTAGTATAGAAGTAAGACCTTTAAGTTTAATAGTTAATCATATTACACCTAAAGATTCTGAAGATACTATGTATGATATTTTGATTTATGATGATAAAGGTAATGAAGTACTTAGATTTAGTGAATTTTATAATGATGAGGGTACAAATATAGGTAAAACTAGTGTCTATAGAAATCTTAATAGAGATTGTAAATATATAAAAATAGTATATGAAGAAATGGAATTAATACCTAATAAGAAGGCACCAGGAACTATAAACATTAAAAAAGATGATGTTGAAGATGTTGTCTTCCAAATAAATTTAAAATAAATATAAAGAGGGAACAAGATGGAAATTATATTTGAAATGAATATATTATTAATAATAGGACTACCACTATGGATAATAATTAGAGGTGTAATATTATTATTTAGAAGAAAAAAAGGTGATAAATTAAATTTATATAAAGAGATAATAACTAATTTATTTGTTATATATCTATTCATCCTTATAGGAGTAACTATTTTTCCACTTCGTATAGGAAGTACTATACCTTATTTATCAAATATGAGTATACTAGAGAGGTATAATATAAATTTAATCCCTTTTGTTGATTATTATAAAAACAATATCAGTGTCAAAGGTGTAATAAGAAATGTAGGGGGAAATTTAATTCTTCTATCACCTTTTATATTCTACTTATGCATTAAATTTGAAAAATTAAGAAGTATAAAATTATGTATGTTGACATCTTTTCTTATATCATTATCAATAGAATTAATTCAATTATTTATGAATATTTTATCATTATCATATGGAAGATCAGTTCATACAGAAGACTTGATACTAAATACGCTAGGTGGTATTATAGCATGGTATATTTTTAAGTATACATATAAAGGAAAATTTAAAGATATATTAAATTATGATAAAGAACTTGTAATATAATACATTCAATGTATGCAACTAAAATTCATTAATAAGTTTGATGAACAATTTTAATATAATGCGAACTAAATCAAGAGTTGTATGAATAAGTAAATACAGCTCTTGATTTTTTTATTATTCAAAATTTATATAATTTCAACATTGTATTAAAACATAGCCTTATTATTTAATTATTACAAAATATTTAAAAATCATCTTGTAAAAAATTTGGTTAATATAGTCAAAAACATATATACTTTAGTAAATTTTACTTACTAACATATATATTAGTGTAATTAATTTTCATAATTATCTATAGTAGCATGACTTTTTAAGAATGCAGTTTTTACAAATCGAGATTATGAAGAATAATCTATATCAGTTATATTTGATGATATAAAAAACTGATAACCGGTAGATGACAGTTAAGGTAATCTATTTATAGGTCATTTTTTAATTATAAGTGGATTATGATACTTCAAAAACTGTTAAAAACTTGTTTTCAATAGCAATATAAATATATTTAGAAAACATAAAAGTTACAAAATTATAAATAATATATCAGAAAATAACTTGAATTAATTTGGAAAATACGATGGCTCTCAAATAGCTTTTTAATAAAAATTTAGCGTTACCAAAGACCTATTTTAGCGTTACCAAAGGCGTTACCAAAAAAAGTACTTTGGTAACGCTTATTAAAAAAAGGTGTTACCGAAAAATTTATGGTAACACCTCTGGTAACGCCTTTGGTAACGGGTGAAATGTGTAAATTTCAACGAAAATAGCTAGTGTTACCAAAGAGACGAAAAAACCTTAGAGGTTGTCTAAATAGGCAAAATTAAAGAAAAATTACCTCTAATTAGAAAAAAGTTTAGGATTTAAGTTTTATGGTAACGGTAAAAAGTAATAGGGATATTTTTTATTATTAATGATTATATTAAATTAAAAATTTTGGTAATATAAAATATATTATATATAAAACAGAAAAACTAAATTAAGTTTAATTATATAAATTAAGCATTACAAAAACTTGAGAAAAGAGGTAAAGAAAATGAAAAGGATGGCAGTACATAATGGAATTTTCCATGCAGATGATGTATTCGGTGTAGCACTTATGCAGTCTATATATAATGATTTAGAAATAATAAGAACAAGAGATGAAGAATTACTAAAAACTTGCGATATCGTATCAGATGTAGGGAATGGGAAGTATGATCACCATCACGTTGATAAAATAAGAAGAGAAAATGGAATACCTTACTGTGGATTTGGGTTATTATGGAGAGATTTTGGTATATCATATATAAATGCAAAATTCCCAGATCTATCTAATTTAAAAGAGCAACAAGAGGTAGCAGAGAAAGTAGATACTATACTTATTCAACAAATAGATGCACAAGATAATGGTGTAGATGTTATGACTAGTCAAGTTCCAATTATGACACTTTGTGATATTATCTATACTTTTATACCTACTGGTGCTGGAGAAGATGAAATAGAAAAAGGATTTTTTGAGGCAGTAGAGTTTGCAAAAAAAATACTATATAAAACAACAAAGAAATTCGTAGATAGTTATGAAAACTATAGAATGATTAAGAATGAACTTAAAAAACAAAATGTAAAAGAATCTCATATTTTAGTATTAGAAAAATCAGTTCCATGGAAAGATACTGTACTTGAACTTGATAGAAATGAAAATGTATTATATGTAGTATATCAAGATGTAACAGGGTCATGGTATACACAAACTGTGCCAAAGGAAGCTAATAGCTTTGCTGCTAGAAAAGATTTACCAAAAACATGGGGTGGATTAAATAATGATGATTTATCTAAACTTACAGGGATAGAGAATTGTACATTCTGTCATCCAGCTTTATTTATTTGTGGGAATAAGACTAAAGAAGGAGCTATATCAATGGCAAAGGTAGCTGTTGAAAATAAATAGATTAGTAATTAAATATTATTATTAAGAAATTTTAATTTGAATATTGGGCTTTATTCAGGGAAACATAAAACTAAATTAAAATAAGCGGAGGTATAAGAATTTATGTTTAAACACGATAAGGCCTTACTAAGAGAAGTAAAAGTAGAAAGACCAAATCCTCAATATGCAGTTTTAATGCAAGAGCAACTGTGGTTTATCTCCTGTTTTAATAAACTCATCTGGTGCACCATGGACAGCAGATTATGTAACTGTTACAGGGGATTTAGTTGCTGATTTACTATCTAATATAGCATCAGAACAAAGAGCTAAGGTTGTTTATGAATACTTATATAGACAAATTGAAGATAAATACGTTCGTGAGACTATAGACTTTTTACTTAATAGAGAAGAAGCTCATAATGCTTTATTTAGAGATGCATTAAATAAAGTTAAAAACACAGGTTCAAATAAAGATTTTGGTATTACAGAAGATTCTAAGTTATACTTTGATTTATCAAGTCCAGGACCTCATGATCATGATACTAAAATAGATATTAATCCACCATCTTTTGAAACTCCTATAAAAAAATAAATATGAATTTAATTAATAGAACTCTCTTGTAGGGTTCTTTTTTATTTTAATATAATATTAATAAAATGATACTGGAAAATAATACTGGTTTTTAACAAAATATCATTTTAGTTAAAGGAAAGTATGCAAAATACACAATGAAATGTAAAAAAATGTCGAAGTTGTATGGACAAAATATAAAAAATATAATAAAATACAGTTAATAGATTTCCCTCCAAATTCTTCTAACGTAATGGGAAATTTATTAAATAAGGCACTAGACTTAATTGTTTAGTGCCTTATTTTTATATTATATAAAAAATTTACCATAATAAACCATACCAATAAATGAAATTAATGCCAATCTGTCGATAAATGTAGAAATACTAATATATTTATAATAATATATTTAAAAGGACAACTATGGATAAGGAGACAGTATAAATGAAACATCTAAAAAGAAACATATTGGCAATAACGTTAGCCTCGATGCACATAATGGGTAGCGGATATAATGTAGATGCATTAGAAACAAAAACAACATCGAATAATATAGTTAGAACAATTACTTATATGGAAGTAACAGGTAACTCAGTTAACGTTAGAACAGGACCATCAACTTCATATAAATCTATAATGAAATTAAATAAAGGAGATAAAGTAGAGTATATAAGTAGTAGCGGTAATTGGTCTAAAGTTAGATACAATGAAAAAGAGGGATATATTAGCAACACTTATATAAAGTCAGTTTCAACAACTTCTACATCTACTGATATAAGACAAATAACAGGAAATTCAGTAAACTTTAGAAAAGGGCCTGGAACAAATTATTCTGTTATAAGAAGCTTTAACAAAGGAACAAAAGTTGAGTTTATATCAAAAGAAAATGATTGGGTAAAAGTTAATTATAATGGAACAGTAGGATATGTATTTAGTAAATATGTATCAGATAAAGCAAATACTGATGATAATACATATATAACAAAATATGTAACAGGTAATTCAGTTAATGTTAGAACAGGACCATCAACTTCATATACATCTATTATGAAATTAAACAAAGGAAACAAAGTAGAGTATATAAGTAGTAGTGGTAATTGGTCTAAAATAATGTATAATGGAAAAACTGGATATATGAGTAGTCAATATTTATCAACTACAAATCCAATAGAAAATACTAAACCTGAAACACAGGGAGAAGTGTTATTCCCAGATTGGTTTAAAGAAGGAAAAAACATATTAGTAAGAGATGATTATGCATCAAATTTAAACAATGCTTTTACTGTTGAAGATTATAATACTGGAAAGAAATTTAAATTAATAAGAACTGGTGGAACAAATCATGCTGATGTAGAGCCTCTTACTGCAGCAGATACAGCTACAATGAAGAGTATATGGGGTGGATTTAGTTGGACTAGAAGACCTGTATTAGTTCATGTTAATGGAAAAGTATATGGAGCTTCAATGACTGGTATGCCTCATGCAGGATTAGATAGTGAACCAGCAAGAGAATATACAAGCAAAAATAGAAGTGATAATTATGGAGATGGAATAAATTATGATTCTGTAAAGAATAATGGTGCAGATGGACATGTAGATATACACTTTTTAAATTCTAAAACTCATAGTTCTAATAAATTAGATACAGCACATCAAAATAATATACAAATGTTAATGAATAAATTTAAATAAATTTTATATAAACTAACTATGTTAGTTAATTTGATTTGCTCAAAATAACAAAGCATATTTTAATAGTTAGAAAAGTTTATATATAAATATTAATAGGTGTAGTAAAATAACTAGTACAACAGATTAATTTAAAAGGAATATTAAATAATTATCAAGTAGAAAAAATACTAAAAAATATAAATATAATAAAATATATCCTATGTTAAAATGTAATATTAAACATAAGGTATATTTAAAAAGTATTATTTGTAGTTTTATAGATAAATAAAAATAGAACCTTAAATTACAAGGTTCTATTTTTTACGCTATTCTTAAATTTAAATATCATTTTTTTAATCTATTTGTACTTATTAAATACATAAACAATATCAGAATAACAACAAGTACCTTTTGGATTATTTACAGCACAATTACTATCTTTCATTGCTCCTGTTTTTTTTATAACTTCTTGTACAGTTTCAGCTCCTTGTTCTATTGCATCTTTAATATCATCTTCAGTCACTTGATTACAATAACATACATATTGACCGATTATAACATCATTATTACTACTACTATTACAACAAGAACACTTTTCTTTATTCATCATAATAACTCTCCTTATCTTATAAAAACTATAATTAAAGTATAACTTCAAGAGTAGAGTAAGTAAATAATCAAGAGAGAGACCAAGACCAAGACCAAGCCCAGATATATAGTTTAGATAGTGTTCCTTTTTTTTACTTTTCTACATATAAGGATATTATAATATTTAAAAAATGTGGATAACTTCTGAATGTAAGTAATATCAATCAACTGGTTTTGAGCGTAAAAAAGATTTTGAAATGCTTCGCCCACGCAGTGGCTCGAGCAACGGACGAAGTCGTTGGCGACATGAAATGTTTCGCCGACACGTCGCTCAAGCGAAGCGAATTTTTTATAATTACATTTATTAAATTATTTCACTGTATATAAATTTATCTTATAAAGAAGTTTCTTTTAAAACTATACCTTCATTTCTTTCAACTAAATGTCTGATAGACCACTCATTTTGTAATAATACTGCTTGAGTTCTATTTTTATCTTCAACAAGTATAGTATCCATTGGCATTGAAATTCTATCTGATTTAACAGAACCATGCTCAATCCAACGTATATAACGGTAAGGTAGTGGATTCATTATTATATCAACACCATATTCTTGTTTTAGACGATATTCTAAAACTTCAAATTGTAAAACTCCAACAACTCCTACAATAAGTTCTTCCATACCAAAGTTAGGTTCTTTGAATATTTGTATAGCACCTTCTTCTGATAATTGAGTAAGACCTTTTACAAATTGCTTTCTCTTAAGAGCATTTTTTGTAGATATTCTTGCAAAGTGTTCAGGAGCAAATTGTGGTATACCAGTGTATTGTAAGTTTGATTGTTTTTCACTTAATGTATCCCCAATATTAAATATTCCAGGGTCGTGTATACCTATTATATCACCTGGGTAAGCAGAATCTATTATAACACGGTCTTGTGCAACGAATTGTTGAGGTTGTGAAAGCTTAATCTTTTTGTTTCTTTGTACATGAGTTACTGACATACCTTTTTCGAACTTACCAGAGCAAATTCTAAGGAAAGCTATTCTATCTCTATGGTTTTTATCCATATTAGCTTGTATCTTAAATATAAATCCTGAGAAGTTATTAGAGTTAGGATCTATATCACCTAAGTTACTGCTACGAGGAGTTGGTGGTGGTGTTATTTCTAGGAATGATTCTAAAAATGGCTCAACACCAAAGTTAGTAAGGGCACTTCCGAAAAATACAGGAGTTAATTCACCACTTAATATTTTTTCTAAATCAAAGTTATCCCCTGCAATATCTAAAAGTTCAATATCCTCTAGTAATTTTTTGTGAAGAGCATTACCTAATAAAGTATTAAACTTTTCATCAGATACTTCACCAGTTATAGAGTTAGCTATAGATTGTCCGTGGTTACCATCATCAAATAGCTCTATTTGGTTTTTATGACGGTTAAATACACCTTTGAAGTCTTTACCAGAACCTATTGGCCAGTTTACTGGACAAGAACGAATTCCTAAAACATTTTCAATATCTTCAAGTAATTCAAATGGGTCTTTTCCTTGACGGTCCATTTTGTTTATAAATGTGAATATTGGAATTCCTCTCATTTTACAAACGTGGAATAATTTTTTTGTTTGGTCCTCAACTCCTTTAGCAGAGTCAATAACCATTACAGCACTGTCAGCGGCCATAAGAGTTCTATATGTGTCTTCACTGAAATCTTGATGTCCTGGAGTATCAAGTATATTTATACAAAAGTTATTATATTCAAATTGAAGAACACTTGATGCAACAGATATACCTCTTTGTTTTTCAATTTCCATCCAGTCAGATACTGCATGTTTTTGAGATTTTCTAGATTTAACTGAACCTGCTTCACGAATAGCTCCACCGTATAATAGGAATTTTTCAGTTAATGTAGTTTTTCCCGCATCGGGATGGGAGATTATTGCAAAGGTTCTTCTTCTTTTAACCTCGTCAACCAAGTTTAAATTTTGTTCTGTCATTTTTTATCATCCTTTATTTTAATTTTATGATTATTTAAATATAAAAAGCTATAATCTTATTGATATTATAACTTTATTTAAAAACTGTCAATATTAAAAGTAAAGATACTTTTAAATGCACAATTTTAATGTTAACAAGTAAGATTTATATAAAATGAAATATAATAAAAGAAAAAATTTGAACTTCCCACCCTTTAAAGTAGCCACAAGTAAAAAAGACTTGTAAAATACTACTTTAATTTAATCAAAATATAGTAACAAATATAAAATAGTATCCATAGTATATATTAGATAAAGGTGTCGAAAATTATCGAAAAAGTATTTTGATAAAAATACCAAGGTAATTTTGTCTTTATTTAATTTAAAGCTTTAATAACTATATTAAAAGATTAAGGAGGAAATCTATGGATAATAAAAGAGATATTGAACAAAACTGTGGGCTAGAATTAGCAAGACCATATGTTAATAGACAAATTTATGGAGAAACTTTTGATCCAAGTATTGCATTAAAAAAAGGAACACTATTTCCTGAGTTAGATTTAGTTGAGTCAAATAATTATAATGACTGGTTATATGAAAATCCTATGAACAGAGTAAAGTAAAAAGGAGTGTATAGACAAGTATGGAATCAGATAGAAGAGATCTTTTAAATCAAATTTTAGAATATCACTTTGCTTGTATAGAGTTAAATTTATATCTAGATAATAATCCTGATGATGAAGATGCTTTATGTGAATACAATATGTATTTTGAAAAATTCCAAGATGCTAAGTATGAATATGAAAATTTCTATGGACCATTAACTAATTTTGGATATGTTCCAGATTGTTATCAATGGGAATGGGTTGATAATCCATGGCCATGGGATAATGAGTTTTATAAATAGAAATAAAGTTAAAAATATAAAAATTAAAGGAGGAATAAATAGATGTGGGTTTATCAAAAAACATTAGAATATCCAGTTAATTTGAAAAATTCAGATCCGAAAATGGCTAAATATATAATGACTCAATTAGGTGGACCTAATGGTGAATTAGCAGCAGCTCTTAGATATCTTCAACAAAGATATACTATGCCAACTGGTAAAACTAGAGCACTTTTGACTGACATAGGTACAGAAGAAATGGCTCATGTTGAGATTATTTCAGCTATATTATATCAATTAATGAAAGATTGTACTCCTGAAGAACTTAAAGAAGCTGGACTTGGACCTAATTATGCTACTTTTGGACATGGACTTCAACCAGTAGATGCAAATGGTGTAAACTTTACTACAGCTTATATTAATGTATTTGGAGATTCTGTTACAGACTTACATGAAGATATGGCAGCAGAACAAAAAGCATTAGCTACTTATTACCAACTAATTAACTTAACAGATGATCCAGACCTTAAAGATATTTTAAGATTTTTAGGTCAAAGAGAAATTGTTCATTACCAAAGATTTGGAGAAGCATTAATGGATGTTTATGAATTTACAGAAAGTAAAAAGAATTTTTAATAGATTTAAGAGTTGAGTTTTAACTTAGTATTGTTTTACTTCTTAATAATATAGATAGTATAAATAATATTTTAAAATGCTTCGACCATATAGTGGCTCAAGTAACCGATGTATCCATAGTGTAAGCAAGGATATATCGTTGGCGAAATAAAAATTAGCGCCCACACGTGGCTTAAAGTTTTTTGCCGATACGTTGCTCAAGTGAAGTGAATTTTTTATTTTATATTAAAATGGAGTTTTAGATTTATCTAGACTCCATTTTAGTATATAGAAATTAATTAAATTATTTTATAACAAAACTTAATAAAATAATAAATCTATAAAAGATACATTGAAAAAATAATAATAATTAAAGCTATTATAAACTTTAAATTTACACTTAAGGATTTTTCAATAAATCTTAAACTTTTGATTTTTTTACTTTATATTTTAATAATGAAGTATAAATATAAAATTACTTCGAGCTATATTATCTTTTATTATATATTAAATATATATTTTTTTAAGGAAATAATCTGAATTTTTTGGAAAAGGAGAAAAATGTTGAAAAAATATATAAAATGGAATATTATGTAATTAATTCTAAATTTTTATGGAGAAATGTTACGAATGTTAAGAAATCGATTATACGACTTTGTTAAAGACATCTGTAAATATAATAATTTTACGCACGAGAAAACAGAGGAAATACAATATATTATGAGAGTATTAATGTATGAAATTTTATAAATTATAATTATAATTACTGTATTTTCTATTTTAGGATATATGAAAGAAGTTATTTTAATTATGTTTACTCTTGCATGTGTAAGACCATTTACAGAGGGATATCATGAGTATTCACATAAAAGATGCTTAATTGCAACTATGACACTAGCATATTTTATTATATTAATATCAAAAAATAGTAACTTAAATAATATAAGTACAATATTACTGAATATTGTAAACATATTTAGTATATATCATCAATCACCTATAATAAATACATATATGAATATCACAAAGGAAAGTTTAATAAGAAGAAATAAAACAATAGCTGTACTTAATTCTATAATCTTATCTATAATTTCTGTAATTCTAATTAAATATGAAATTTATAGCAATATAATAACATGGACATTAACAATGAATGTTTGTTTAATGTTTAATTTGAGAGAGTCTAAGGAGGAATAAATATGAACTATAAAAAAATACTTGGAAGTTTAATGGAAATGATATCAATAGTTGTTGTAAGTGGTGGAACAGCATCTATGGTAGGGATTGGTGTAGAAGATATGCCAAAAAGCTTAAAAGAGAAAAGGTAATAAGTAATGATTTTATTTGTTGATTTATTAAATACTATAATACAATCATTTATAGTAAGTTATTTTCCTTATTATTTATCTTTTAATAATGAAAATGATAGGATTAGTAAGAAGCATCTTGTTATAAGTATTATAGGTATATTTTTTACAAGTATGTTAGCTACAAATATATTTAGTAATGGAAATATAGCTACAGCTGTAATAGCAACAATGAATATAGTTATTATAGGTTTAGTATATAGACATATATACAAAAAGGCATTATTAGCATACTTTATAGGATATTTTTTAGTACAAATTACAGCTATTTTAGTTACTAGTATAATTTGGCCTACTATAAGTAATGTAGTTTCTGATGCAGAAGCATCTATGTTATTAGGAATATATATTCCAGCTATTATTTTAGAATTACTTATTATAAAAAATAAAGATAATATAAAAATAATATATCAGTATTTTATTAAAAGTGAACGTTCATTTACAATTTTTTTCATAATTGTTATATTGATGGATTTCATAGCTAGTATTTCTATGTTATTAAATGGTTGGGCTAATGTAGTTTTAACCAATGTATTGATAATAATGTTTGTTGCATTTATAATCGGGATTTCTATTTATAGGAATAGCATAGGCAAAAAATATGAAGAGACTGATAGATTAAATAAATTATTAATTGATAAAAATAATGAACTTAAAAAAATAAAGCATGACTATGGGTCTCAAATATCTTATATTAATGGATTATATATAATGCAACAATATGATAGATTAGGAGAAATGCTAAAAAAGATAATAAGTGGGAATGCTGAAGTATCATCTTCTGTAGAATATATTACTAATAGGGACTCTATTATATGTAGTGTAGTTGAATCCTTAGATTTAAAAGATATACATGTAGTTGTAGATGAGGAATTTGATTCTAATTTAATTGATATTAGTGAGTATGAATTACATAAAATAGTATCTAATATTTTAAGTAATGCAGCTACAGCATTAGATGGTAATGGATTAATTGTTATAAAGACGTATAAGATATTTAATAATATTTATCTAAGTATTAAAAATAATGGACCACAAATAGATCCAAGTATAATAGATAAAATTTTTAATACAGGTTTTACTACAAAGTCTAATAAAGATGAAAGCCATGGATATGGTTTACATATAGTTAAAGAAATTGTAGAAAATAATAATGGAAAAATATATGTAACAAGTAATGAGGAATATACTGAATTTAAAGTTATATTTTCAAATAAAAAAGCAAAAGAAGTTTTTGAAGCTTAATATAAAAATATTAATAATATATAATAAAAAGTATGGTAATTTTTTAATACCATACTTTTTTACGTTTAAGGATATTATAATACTTTAAAAATGTGGATAACTTCTGAATGTAAGTAATATCAATAAATTGGTTTTGAGCGTAAAAAAAATTTTGAAATACTTCGCCAACGCAGTGGCTCAAGCGAAGCGAATTTTTTATTATATAAATTAAAAGTGTACATTAAATAAATTGTATAAAAAAATTGCTTAATATTAATAAAACAAACTAAGGCTTAGGAATTTATTTAGATACTAGATAAAGTGCAAGTTGTAAATATTTATAATATTTTATTTGTTTAAATTTAAAATTTATGGTAATATTTAAATATCAAATTTAAAATAAGATGTTAATAAAATATGGATAGTTTGTTCTAACTAATTATACATTTATTTTAAACTTTATAAAAATTGAAAATTCTTGATAATTAATAATAATCAAGGACTTGTTCGAGAACCTCCAAGTATAAAAAACTAAGGTATTTATATAGTGGCAGTATATAAGATTTACCCTTAGATACGGCTTTTTTTATGTCAAAAAGCGTATAGGTTCTCCTTAAAATTATAAGGAGGAGATAAAAATGCAAAAAAGAAAAGTAATAATTGATTGTGACCCAGGGATAGATGACTCTCTGGCAATACTTCTAGCAATTAACTCACCTGAACTAGAAGTACTAGGACTTACAATAACAAGCGGAAACGTACCCGCAAAGTTAGGAGCAAAAAATGCCCTAAAAGCACTTCAAATGTGTCAAAGACTTGACATACCAGTATATATAGGAGAGGAATTACCTCTTGAAAGAGAACTTGTAACAGCACAGGATACTCATGGAGAAGATGGTGTTGGAGAAAACTTCTATGAAGATGTAGATGCAAAAATACTTTATGGTGGAGTAGACTTTATAATTGATACTTTAAAAAATAACAAAGATGTATCAATAATAGCTCTAGGACCACTAACAAATATTGCAAAGGCACTTATGAAAGATAAAAAAGCCTTTGATAGCCTAGATGAATTTATATCTATGGGAGGAGCATTTAGGATTCATGGAAATTGTTCGCCAGTAGCAGAGTTTAATTACTGGGTAGATCCACATGGGGCTGATTATGTTTACAAGAACTTACCTAAAAAAATTCACATGGTTGGACTTGATGTAACTAGAAAAATAGTTTTAACGCCTAATATTATTGAGTTTATCAATAGACTTGATAAGGATATGGCAAAATATATAACAGAAATAACTAGATTTTATATAGATTTCCATTGGGAACAAGAAGGCATAATAGGATGTGTAATAAATGATCCTTTAGCTGTGGCATACTTTATTGATAGAAGTTTATGCAAAGGATTTGATTCTTATGTAGAAGTTGTTCACGATGGGGTAGCAGTAGGTCAATCTATAGTTGACTCATTTAATTTCTACAAAAATGAACCTAATTCACATGTATTAACTGAAGTTGATGAAAAAGCTTTTATGAAAATGTTCTTAAAGAGAATATTTAAAGAACACGAAAGTTCTATAGAATCTATTGAGGGGGTTATATAACAATGAATAAAACTGTAAATGTAAAAAATATTACTTTAATATCTATGGGGATAGCTTTAAATGTAGTTGGAGCATTTATTGCTCTTAATTTAAGACTTCCAATATATTTAGATTCTATAGGAACAATATTAATAGCTTGTATGCTTGGACCAAAGTATGCAGTAATAACAGGAGTAGGTGGAAGTTTAGTTAGTGGAATGACTTTTGATATATACTCACTTTACTTTGCACCAGTTCAAATAACTACGGGATACTTAGCAGGGCTTATGTATAAAAAGGATATGTTAAAAGGAGTTAAAACACCTTTAGGAACATTTATATTTACCTTACCAACAAGTATAATCAGTGCAACAATTGCAGCATTTTTATTTGGTGGAGTAACATCTTCTGGTTCTTCATACATAGTTCAAATATTAAGCCATTTTAATATTCCAGTTGTAGTTGGTGTATTTGTAACACAAGTATTTACAGATTATGCAGATAAGTTTTTAGCAGTTGTATTAGTTGGTATAGTAGTAAATTCTATGCCTAAAGCATTAAAAACTTCTATGACAACGAATAAATAAGGAGATAATATGGATAGATACAGTGAAATAACTAATAAAAATCAACGTGAAATAGTATTACTAAAAGCTTTTCCATGTGTATGGGGAAAGTGTAGTTTTTGCGATTATATATTAGATAACTCAAATTTTGAGGATGAAATAAATAAAGTAAATTTTGAAGTTTTAGAAAACATAACTGGAAAGTATAAAGTTTTAGAAGTTATAAATTCAGGAAGTTGTTTTGAACTTCCAAAGGCTACTTTAGCTAAGATAAAAGAAATAATAAAGGAAAAGAAAATAGAAAAATTATTTTTAGAAAGTCATTGGGCTTATAAAAATAGAATTCAAGAAATGAGAGATTATTTTGAAATACCTATAACTTTTAAGATAGGTGTTGAAACTTTTGATTATGATTTTAGAAATGGATATTTAAACAAAAATGCCAAGTTTAAAACTGTTGAGGAGTTAAAGGAATATTTTGATTCTCCTTGTATTATGGTAGGTATTAAGGGTCAAACTAGGGAAATGATTGATAGAGATATGGATATTGTTTTAAATAATTTTGACCATGCTACTATAAATGTTTTTGTAAATAATACTTCAAGTGTTAAAAGGGATGAAGAACTTGTTAATTGGTTTTCTAATAAGTATAAGCATTTAGTTGATAATCCTAAGATAGAAATACTTTTTAATAATACAGACTTTGGTGTTGGGGATTAAAATAGGTTTTGTTAGACAATTGTATGAGAAGTTAGAAATAAAGATAACTAAATTTTAGTATTTTTAAGATGTTTATACTAAGATTTAGTTATTTTTTATACTCAAATATAGAAAAATTAAAATATTTATAAACTAATATTATATTCATTTTATCAAATACTTCATTCTTTTAAATAATTATATTTTAAGTTATAATTATATAAAGAAAGCAGGTGAAACCTTGAACAAGACAAAAGAAAAGGTAAAATTAGATGAAATACTAAAATACCTATTTTCAACATCAAATAAAGTACTTTTAAAACTTTTAAATGCCATATTTGAAGAAGATTTTAAAGAGAATGAAGTTAACTTAACAGTTAGTAATAATGAATTTATAGAAGATACTCTAGGTGTTATTCGTGGAGATATGTTCTTTGATATATTAAAAAGAGATAATAATAAAGTAAGCTATCATTTAGAGTTTCAAACTAAAAATGATAATACTATGGTAATTAGAATGTTTGAATATGGGTTCAAAAAAGCAAAAGAAAATTCTAACATAGATAATAGTATGAGGACTTTATACTTCCCAAAGCAAAAGGTAATATTTTTTGAAGAAAATAAAAACATAGAAGATTTATTAAACTTAAAAATAATATTTCCAAATAATCAAGAAGTTATATATTGTGTAGATGTTATAAAATATTGGGAATTTACAGAAGAAGAACTTATAAAAAGAAAGATGTATCCTCTTATTCCACTTCAACTATTTAGTCTTAGAAAAGAATTAGAAGTAGCACAGAAAAAGAATGACATACTAAAGATACAGCAATTATCGGTTATAGCTAAAAATTTAGCTACGAAACTAGCAAATGAATCTAAAGAGCTATTTTGTGAAAATGAAATACTTGGAGAGGATTTTCATAAAATGTTGCTAGCAATACAAAATTTAATAGAATATTTAAATAGAAATTATTTCAATGATGATAAATTAGAAGAAGAGGTGATTACAATGACTAAATCGTTATATGATCCAGAAGTTGAGAAACAAGGAATACAAAAAGGTATACAAAAAGGAATAGAGGAAGGAATAAAACAAGGTATAAAACAAGGTGAAAAGAAAAAATCTATAGAGATAGCTAAAAAAGGTATTTTAAAAGGTTTAGATAATGAAACTATAATGGACCTTACAGAATTATCAATTGAAGAAATTGAATTGATAAGAAAAGAAATGTCATTAAATTAGTTAAATAGAAAAGACATTATCTAATAAAGGTAATGTCTTTTCTATATAGATACACATATGCTAAAATGAACTTATGAATAAAATAATCAATACTAGCTATTAAAAAGGGTTTATAATAGAAGAAAGTTTACAATTATTATAAATTATATATTTAATATTTATAGGGGAGAAATAAGGATGAAGAAGAATATATTTGGGAATTTTATTCCAACAATAACTATGTTAGTGATAGCCATTATATCGTATTTTTTCAGATTTAAGGATTTACTTATAGTTGGAATAGTAGGTATTATACCAATATCTTTTTTCATAGAGGGAGTAATGTGTTCAAGAAAAAAGATAGGATGGATAATTCCATTGATTTTATCACTTACAGTATTTTTTATTATAGACAAAATAATGCTGTTTATGAATGATTCGTTAAATGTATATTTAAAATACTATTTGGTAGTATATATTTTAGGTTATTTACTTGAAAAGTTAATTTCAGTATTAAAAAATAAAATTAAACAAAGTAAAAAATAGATAGGAATATATTTGATTGCAATAACTTTAGTTATTTTTACTTTATTTATCACACAAATATCTAAATAATGCGTAATTTTAAAAGGATGTAGTAATTATCACTACATCCTTTTTTACGCTTAAGGATATTATAATATTTAAAAAAATGTGGATAACTTCTGAATGTAAGTAATATCAATCAACTGGTTTTGAGCGTAAAAAAGATTTTGAAATGATTCGCCCACGCAGTGGCTCAAGCAACGGACGAAGTCGTTGGCGACATGAAGTGTTTCGCCGACACGTCGCTCGAGCGAAGCGAATTTTTTATTAACTAAAACATATATTTTGATGAATATTTATTTAATCCATAAGTTTTGATATGATATATAAGTTATTAGTTTTTGAAATTGAAAACTAAACAAGGAGGAATAAAATGAACCAATATACAGATAAACAAATAGAAGATACCTTAAATCTTATAGATTCTACAATTTTAAATTGTGAAAAAATACAGCCTAAATTAAAAGAAGGAACACCACAATTTTCACTTACTAGAAATCGTATAAAAGCTTTATATATTTCAAAAGCCTTAGTTACAAACCAAGAACATAATTATACACAAGAAGAATTATTAAAATCAGTAGATCAAGTTACATCTATTATTCGTAAAAGTGAAAAGGGTATGATTAATGCAAAAGAAGGGACAGGAACATATACACGTTTAAAAAAAATAGTTGATGCAATGACAATTGCATCTTCATATATTGAAGATGCTATAAAGTAAAAATAGTCAAATAATTAGCTCTAATTATTAATTGAATATATGCATATTTAGAAGGCATATATTTCTAGATTATTTTGATAGGCTATGTTAGATAATTGTGTGATTAATATTAAAATATAAGAAAGTTCACAATTGTTATAAATTGTGAAATAATATTTTTTGAGTAGAATAGTTTTTAAATTTAGTTTGTTTAATATAAAAGTATAATGTATAATTATTGTAACATTAAAAGTATTAATTAAAGGATGTAAATAGATATTTAGTATTCTATAGTAAGAGGTGATTAAGTGATTGAAGAAAAACTAAGATTAGAGTTAGAGAGTATATTTAAAAAATATAAAGAAATAGAACAAGTAATATTATTTGGCTCAAGAGCTAGACAAGATAATAAATATAATTCAGATATAGATTTATGTTTATTCGGAGAAAAAATAACACATTTAATACAAGCGAAAGTAACTATGGATATAGAAGAAGTAAACACACCTCTAAGTTTTGATATACTAAATTTTAATGAATTAACAAAAGAAAAACTAATTGAAAATATAAAAAATGAAGGGATAATAATATATAATGGCTAAAAAGTTAGATGAAAGAAAAGAAGACTTCTATAAGGCATTAAAAAGATTGGAAGAAGCTCTTAAAAAGGATATATCAGATGATATTATAATAGATGGGATTATACAAAGGTTTGAATTTACATTTGAACAAGCTTGGAAAGTAATGAAGCTATACCTAGAAGATCAAGGTATACTAGATGAAGCACTAGCACCAAGAAGTACAATAAGATGTGCATTTAAACATAAGCTGATAAATAATGGTGATGTATGGATAGAGATGATGTTAGATAGAAATAGGACATCTCATATGTATGATGAAGAAACAGCAGTTAATATAGTAAACTTAGTAAAAGAAAAATATATAATAGAATTTAATAAACTAAAAGACTTTTTAGAGTATTAATAATATTTATTATAAATACTACAATAATATAAATTAGTTCACAATCTTAATATAAAGCGAATAAAAGGTTTGGTATCTTACGGATTAAATCACATCAAAAATAGCTAGACTTTGGATAATCCAACAGTTCTAGCTATTTTTCATATGTATATATATTATACAATTGTCTAATATATCTTTTTAATAATTTTCAATACATACCAATAGTAGCAACCCTTAGCTATATGATATAATATAAACTTGACAGTTAATAATTATTAACAAGGGAGATTTGAAGTAATGAAAATTAACAAAAAAGCGACTAAATGTTTGCTTACATCTATTTTAACTATTATTATGCTTTGTCCTTATAATATAGTTGAGGCAAAGTCATATAAAAGTAGTTCAAAGTCGTCTAGCAGTTCTAAATCCTATAAAAGTAGCAACAAGTCTTATAAGAGTTCTAACTCTAGCAAAAGCTCAGGTAAATATTCTACTTCTAAAAAGAATAACTCTAGTTCAAGTAAAATACCTACAACTATTAATAAGAACAATACTAGCTATAACAAAACTACAACTACTAATAAAAATAACATTAGCTCTAATAAAAACATAACTACAAATAGCAATACAAGCACTAATAAGAATACAAATAATAGTAATACAAATAGCAATACAAACGCTAATAAGAATACAAGTAATAGTATTACAAATAGTAATACGACTAATAAGACTACTACAGTAGATTCAAATAAATCAAGTTCAACGAAGACAACAAATAAAATTTCTAGCCTAAAAGTAGACTCTGGAAATTTTACAAATAAATCTACATATGAAAATACAACAAATAAAAATACAAGTAGTAGTAAATCTTCAAGCTCTAAAACTTCATATACAGTAAAGCCAAGAGAGAAAAAAAGCAATTATAATTATAATCCAAATTATTATACTAAGTTTAAATCAAATAAATATTATTCTAGAGATTTAAGTTTTTTTAAATATTATATGATTGCAAGTTTACTAACTAATAATAATAAAGATAAAATAAGTGAGAGAGATATTGTTTATGCCTTAGAAGAAAATGGATATACTGATAGTGAGATAGACAGTATTATGATGGATTTAGAAAATGAGCAAATAAATTATGAGCATCAAGTAAATAAAGAAGAAGTTAGTAAACAAGAAATAAATAATGAAACAAACGAAAATGTAGACCCAGTTGAGGATGTTGTATCAACAGGATTAGGACTGGCTACAACAGGGCTGATAGGTTTAGGATTATTTAAAATGATAAGAAAGAGAAGATAAATTAATATTATATATTTAGGCTCTGTTATATAATTGGGTAATAGATATAAAGCAAAAATAGCTAGAACTGGGGCAGTATTCAAGTCTAGCTATTTTTTACGTACAAGGAAACTATGATATAAAATTTTTTGTGTATAACTTATAAATATAACTAATATCAATAGTTTCAGAAACGTAAAAAATGACATTTTGAGCAACGGATGTGACCGAAGCGGTAGCGAGTGTCATATCGTTGGCGACATGAAGTGTTTCGCCGACACGTCGCTCAAGCGTAGCGAATTTTTTATGTGAAAATTATAGAAATTTAAAATTACTTACAAAGATTTAGGAAAACATTTTTAAATTTATAATTACTTGGTTGAGGATTATGAATATAATATATATATAAGAGATTATAAAATTTAGAACGATATTTTATGATACATCAAAACATACAAAGTTAGTAATGGATATAAGAAATAATTATAAATGGAAATTAGATATTAAAGATGGACAATCTATAAAGAGGTACTACTATAAATTAATTGATTAATTATAAAGCTTATATATATCAAAAAATTAAAAAGTAAAGTAAATATAAGAAAAAAATGTAGAAAAGTTTATTTTTAAATTTATTAAAAATTTTTTAAAAAAAGTTGTTGTACATAACGTAACGTAACCTAATAGAATTAAATTAAAGCAAGAGATTTGGAGGAAATATTATGAAGGGACAATATACTACAGGTGAGATTGCTAAGATGGCTGGTGTAACCACTAGAACTATAAGATATTATGATAATAAAGGTGTACTAAGTCCATCATCTCATAATAGCTCTGGGCACAGGCTATATACAGAATCAGATTTTATAAAACTCAAGAGAATTTTAGCTTTAAAGTACTTAGGATTATCTTTAGAAGAAGTTAAAAATACTGAATCCCAAAGTTTTGAAAAAAAAGATATTATAAATTCTTTGAGTTTACAAAAAAATATAATAAAAAATAAAATAAATTATATGAAAGTAGTCTTACATGCTATAGAATCAGCAGAAAATAGTATTGAGGATGAACAAAATATAGATTGGAATAAAACAATAGATATAATAAAAATCTTAGAAGACGAAAAAGAATTATTGCAACAATGTATAGATTCATCAAACTTAGATGCTAGTGTAAAACTACAAGATAGATTTAGTTCTAATAGACATGGTTGGTATAAGTGGACTTTTAGTAATATAAAACTAAATAAAAAGTATAAAGTTTTAGAAATTGGATGTGGAAATGGTGCCTTATGGTCTAAGAATATAGATTTACTGGATAAAGATATAAATATAACTTTAACTGATGTATGTGAAGATATGGTAAATAATGCAAAGAAAAATCTAAGCGATTATTCAGATGTATTTGACTTTGAAATTGTTGACCCAAATAATATTCCTTTTGAAGATGAAAGCTTTGATTTAGTAATAGCCAATCATATATTATTTTATATGAAAGATTTAGATAAAGTTTTAAAAGAAATAAAGAGAGTATTAAAAGTAGGTGGACATTTTTATAGCTCAACAATTGATAGTAATAATATGAAAGAATTAGAAAGTTTGATGAAAGGATTTAATAGCAATATTAAAATATCAGAAGAAAAAATTTCTAGTAAGTTTGGAATGGAAAATGGACAAGAGATATTAAGTAAACACTTTAGCCAAACTAAAAGATATCTATATGAAGATAAGTTAGTAATAAATGATTCTAAAGGAATATTAGAATATATATATTCTATTCCTGGTAATATCATAGAATTAGTAGATACCAAGAAAAAAGATTTTGAAAAGTACATAGATTTAAATATTAATAAACATGGAAACATCTATATAACTAATAATCAAGTACTATTTGAAAGTATTAAACTTTAATTTACTTAGTTTATAAATCAACACAAAATAAATGTTTTATTATTATAATGATAAGGAAAACGTTTATTTGTGTGATTTTATATAAATATATATTATTAAAAAAATGTGTTTTAGTTATTGATATAACATACTCAAAGGGGGAGATAACTATGGCAATAAAAGTAACAAGTGAAATAAAACCACTAAAAAAAGTTTTACTTCACAGACCAGGTAAAGAACTAGAAAATTTAACACCTGAATATCTTGAAGGATTATTATTTGATGATATTCCATTCTTAGAAGTAGCACAACAAGAGCATGATTGTTTTGCTGAAGTTTTAAGACAAAATGGAGCAGAGGTTGTTTATTTACATGAATTAGCAGCAGAGGTTATTGAGGATGAATTAGTAAAAGAGGAGTTTATAAATCAATTTATAGAAGAAGCTCATATAAAAAATTCAGAAATGAAAAAGGTTGTTTATACATATTTAAAAGGGTTTGAATCTAATGAAGAATTAATAAGAACGACTATGGCTGGTATAAATAAAAATGAATTACCAGAAATAAGTAAAAAAAGTTTAGCAGATTTGGCAGAAGATGATTATCCATTTATTACTGACCCAATGCCAAACTTGTATTTTACAAGGGATCCATTTGCTAGTATAGGTAGTGGTATAAGTTTAAATAAAATGTACTCTGTAACAAGAAACAGAGAAACTATATATGCAGATTATATCTTTAAGTATCATAAAGATTTTAAAAATCAAGTAGAAAGATTTTATGATAGAGACTTTAAACACCATATAGAAGGTGGAGATATATTAAACTTAACTGAAAAAACTTTAGCAATAGGTATATCTCAAAGAACTCAAGCTGATGCAATAGAGCATATAGCTAAACAAATATTCTTTAATAGTACAAATAAAGATATAGAAACTATATTAGCATTTAATATACCAAATAATAGAGCAATGATGCACTTAGATACAGTATTTACTCAAATAGATGTAGATAAGTTCACTATACATCCAGGAATACAAGGTACATTACAAGTATTTGAAGTAACTAAGGGTGAGGCTGAAGGAGAATTAAAAATAGTAGAAGTTAATGATAAATTAGAGAACATATTGGCTAAGCACCTTGGAGTAGAAAAAGTTACTTTAATACAATGTGGTGGTGGAGATAAAGTTGTTGCTGATAGAGAACAGTGGAATGATGGTTCAAATACATTATGTATAAAACCTGGTGAAGTTATTGTTTATTCAAGAAACTATATAACTAATAGATTACTAGAACAAAATGGTATAAAAATACATGTAATACCATCAAGCGAATTATCTAGAGGACGTGGGGGCCCAAGATGTATGTCTATGCCTTTAATAAGAGAAGCATAATATAAAAATTATATTAAATATTAAAATATAAAAATAATAGGGGGATTTTTAAAATGGGAGTTAATTTAAGAGGTCGTTCATTTTTAAAATTATTAGATTTCACAAGTGAGGAAATAAGATATTTATTAGATTTATCTAAGGACTATAAAAATTTAAAAAGAGCTGGTGTAGTGCATAAAAAATTAGAGGGAAAAAATGTTGCAATATTATTTGAAAAAGACTCAACAAGAACAAGATGTGCATTTGAAGTAGGGGCTATGGATTTAGGAATGGGAGTTACATATTTAGGACCTACAGGATCTCAAATGGGTAAAAAAGAATCTATAGCAGATACAGCTAGAGTTTTAGGAAGAATGTATGACGGTATAGAGTATAGAGGATTTTCTCAAGAAATAGTTGAGGAATTATCAGCTTATGCAGGTGTTCCAGTATGGAATGGCTTAACTGATGAATTCCATCCAACTCAAATGTTAGCAGACTTATTAACTATAGAGGAAAAATTAGGAAGATTAAAAGGCGTAAACTTCGTTTACATGGGAGATGCTAGAAATAATATGGGTAACTCTTTAATGGTTGCTTGTGCTAAGATGGGATTAAATTTCACAGCATGTGCTCCAAAAGAATTATTCCCAGCTAAAGAATTAGTTGAACAGTGTGAAGCTATAGCTAAAGAAAATAACTGTACAATAACATTAACTGAAGATGTTATTAAAGGTACTAAGAATGCTGACGTTATATACACTGATGTTTGGGTATCTATGGGAGAACCAGATGAAGTTTGGGAAGCTAGAATAAAACAATTAAAGCCATATCAAGTAAATAAAACTGTTATGGATAATGCTCATCCAGAAGCTATATTTATGCATTGTTTACCATCATTCCATGACTTAAAAACTAAAATAGGTGCCCAAATGGGAGAAAAATTTGGTATAACTGAAATGGAAGTTACTGATGAAGTATTTGAATCTAAACATTCAGTAGTTTTCGATGAAGCTGAAAATAGAATGCATACTATAAAAGCTATAATGGCTGCTACTATAGGACAATAATATACAGACTTTAAATATAAAAGATGGCCTTCATTAAAGTAATAACATATAATGAAGGCTGTCTTTACATAGATGTACAAATATTTTAAGGAATTAATATATTAGAGTAAAATAAGTAGAGGAGTATAAATATGAAAAGATTAGTTATAGCACTAGGTGGAAATGCTTTAGGAAATAACCCAGAAGAACAATTAGAGTTAGTTAAACAAACAGCAAAAACAATAGTAGACCTTTCTGAAGAAGGATACAATGTAATAGTTGGTCACGGTAATGGACCACAAGTTGGAATGATAAATTTAGCTATGGATTTTGCTTCTAGTAATGGTGCAAATACTCCAAGTATGCCATTTGCAGAATGTGGCTCAATGAGTCAAGGATATATAGGATACCATTTACAACAATCTATAAAAAATGAATTAGATTCAAGAAAAATAAATAAAAATGTAGCAACTATAGTTACTCAAGTTGTAGTTGATGAAAATGATGAAGCTTTTAAAAATTTAACTAAACCAGTAGGTATGTTTTATACAAAAGAAGAAGCTGAAAAAATATCATCTGAAAAAGGATTTACTTTTGTAGAAGATGCAGGAAGAGGATATAGAAGAGTTGTTGCTTCTCCTCAACCAAAAAAAATAGTTGAACTTGAAACAGTTAAAAATTTAGTTGATAATGGAACAATAGTAATAACTGTTGGTGGTGGAGGTATACCAGTAATAGAAAAAGAAGATGGATCATTACATGGTGTAGCTGCTGTTATAGATAAGGATAAATCAAGTGCTAAATTAGCAAAAGACCTTGATGCTGAAATGTTAGTTATACTAACTGCAGTTGACAGAGTTTGTGTTAATTTTAATAAGCCAAATCAAGAAGAATTAGATTCTATAAACTTAGAACAAGCAACTAAGTACATATCTGAAGGACATTTCGCTAAAGGATCTATGTTACCTAAAGTAGAAGCATGTGTAGATTTTGTAGAGTCAACTACTAATGGTAAGGCTTTAATAACTTCTTTAGAAAAAGCTAAGTTAGCACTACATGGAGAAACTGGAACGATAATATATAAAGAAAAAAATATATGTAAGGCATAGATAAGATAAGGTAAAGGAAATATTATTTTTAAACTAATAATATTTCCTTTATTTTACAAAATTAATGTACTATAAAAAGGGAGGAAATTAAAATGGCAAAAGCTTCAACTTCAAATAATAGAAAAGCTACTAAAAAGAAAAAATTTAAATTTCCGTCTGCCTACACAGTTTTATTAACTATAATGATAGTTATAGCATTAGTAACTCAAGTTGTGCCAGGCGTTAAGAAAGCTCAATTAGCAGATGTAGTTATGGCACCAGTAACTGGTATGGTAGGGATAAAGGATAATGCTTTAGATGAAGCTATAAGTACATCTATGAGTGAAGGTGGTATAGATGCTGCTCTTGAAACCATAAATAATGCAGATATACCATATGTAAGTGTATGGAATGATGGGACTCTTAAAGGTGCAATAGATGTTGCATTATTTGTACTTATAATAGGTGGATTTTTAGGAGTTATAACAAAAACAGGAGCATTAGATGCTGGAGTTGGGGCTCTAGTTAAAAAGCTTAAAGGTAAGGAATTAATGTTAATACCTGTATTAATGCTAATATTTTCATTAGGTGGAACATCTTATGGTATGGCTGAAGAGTCTTTAGCATTTTACGCATTAATAACTGCAACAATGATGGCAGCTGGATTTGATCCATTAGTAGGGGCAGCTACATTATTACTTGGCTGTGGTGTAGGTGTTTTAGGTTCAACAGTAAATCCATTTGCAATAGGTGCTGCAATATCAGCAGCAGGAGCAGCAGGAGTAGAGATAAATCAAGGAACAACTATAATTTTAGGTGTTGCCTTATGGATAGTACCTTTAATAATATCTATATTATATGTAATGAACTATGCTAAAAAAGTTTACAATGATAAAGGTAAATCTATATTATCTAAACATGAATTAAATGAGGCTAAGGAAGCATTTGATAATAATTCAGGAGAAATATTAGAATTAAGTGGAAAACAAAAAGTAGCATTAGGTTTATTTGCTTTTTCATTTGTAGTTATGATTATAAGTGTTATACCTTGGAATGATTTTGGAGTAACTATATTTGATAATACATCATGGTTTAATGGAGCTTCACTAGGAACTTGGTGGTTCCCAGAATTAACAGTTTGGTTCTTTATAATGGCTATTGTTATTGGATTAGTATGTAGAATGTCAGAGGAAGATATAGTTAAATCATTTATATCTGGATGTGCAGATATGGTTGGAGTTGCTTTAGTAGTAGGTATATCAAGAGGTATATCATTTATGATGGCAAATTCAGGATTAGATTTATTTATACTTGATAAAGCATCAGGAATACTAAGTGGAGTATCTGGAATGCTATTTGCTAATATGGCATATTTAATATACATAGCATTATCATTCTTAATACCATCAACTTCAGGATTAGCTTCAGTTTCTATGCCGATATTTGCACCATTAGCAGAGAGGTTAAATATAGCACCAGAAATAGTAGTTTCAGCATTTTCTGCAGGAAGTGGTATAGTAAACTTAATAACTCCAACATCAGGAGTTGTTATGGGAGGTTTAGCAATAGCTAAAATAGAATACTCAACATGGATGAAGTTTGTAACGAAATTACTAGTTCTAATATTTATAGCAACAGTAGCAATTCTAGCTATAGGTTCTATGATATTAGGAGTATAATATAAAACATAAACCATAGATCTTTTATTTAAAAAGCTCTGTGGTTTTATTTTAATTAAGGATAGGTGAATGGCGTGAGTTTAGTCAGCTTTTTAAGCTCTTTATACCTAGTATTTACTATAATACTTTTATTTAAGAAAAAGGATATGGGAAATATATATATACTATTTGGTGTTACTACATTTGTATTTGTAATAGGATATGGATACATTCCATCTATGCCACAACAAATACAGTCATTTGGAATATTTATAGTTTTTTCTATAATGATTTTATTGTTTGGTTTAATGTTTGGAATAGGTTTAAAACTATTTAATAGAAGTGATAAATTATCAGTAATTGCATCTATATTATCATCTAGTTTGTTAATAGCTATGTTATTTAATGTAAAAGGATATTTATCATATATGTATATACCAGTTCTTTTATATATGATACAAAATAATGTAAGTATGTTTATAGAAAAGAAAAGATTACAAAGTTTATAATTATAAAGAAGGTGTCATGATTTATGACACCCTTTTTTAATATTAATCATCTCATGCTTATTATATTTTTAGATAATTCATTAATACTATCAGATAAAGTCTGAAGTTTTCCTTCAATCCTTACAAGTAAATACATACTAAGGGCTATAGGAAATCCTACAGAAGCTATAAGAGTTTGTAATTCAGAATTCATAAATACACATCCTTTCAATAAAGTAAAAGCTATGCAAAGGTGGGGGGACCTTGGCATAGCTTTTTAAATGTAAATTTTATAACTCTAAGTCATAAGATGTAGTGTCTGTAACAACAACCTTAGCCTCAACAGCAGACACTATATCAGCACCATTTGGAGCAAATATATTTTTAGATACTACTAAATCCATAGCATCTTTTATTTCAGATTCTGTAATATCTTCCCTTGGGTTATCTACTGATAAAGATACCTTTTTATCATCAGTAGTTTTAAAAGTCATTACAAGTCTTTTAGTTTGTTCCATATTTATACCTCCTTAAATTTAATATTAAGCTAAAGTAGTGTTATCTATCTTAGCTATTTCAATCACTTCATATTCTTGAAGAGCCATTAAAGCCTCTCCAACGTCATATACGTTTTGTGCTAAAGCATTATGTTTTAATGATGAGAATGTTTTGCTTTTTACTTTTGTTTTTCCATCTACCATACCTAAATCAAGTTTTATTCTTAGGCTTGATGGATTTTTCATTTCATTAACCATATAGCCACCTCCGTTTATTTATTAGAAGATTTGTTCTTCTTGATATTAATTATAGGTGGATAAGGGTTTTTTATATATTAAAGTATTTGAAGAAAATATTTAGAGAAAATAGTGAAATTTATTTTATTTCTATATAGATATTTCATGAATTTACCATATTTTGTCTATAATTGTATATAATTACTACATAAAGTTTAACTAACATTTATAGGGGAGCTTATGGATAAAAAGACTATAGGAATAGTAGTTAAAAATGATTACAATGATATACTTTACTATGAAAATAACTTTTTTATAAAAATAGATATTAATAAAAAAGATGATTTAAGTTTTATATTAGAAGAGAAGCTTAGTGAAATACTAGATAAAAAAGCCTTTAGAGTAGATAAGATTTCTAAAAAAATTCCTAAACTTGATTTATTAGATAAAGATAATAATAAAGAAAGTATTGTTATGTATTTAGTTTGTATAAGTTTCTTTAAAATTTCACTTTTGTTTAACATAAAAAGTGTGCACCTTCCTTCGGATAATCTAATTTAATTATCGCACTTTTGGGAAGAATACACACTTTATTTTACAGATTCGGTAGTATAACTATAAACTCACTACCTTTATTAAGCTCACTTCTAACCTCAATTGTACCTTGATGTAAATCAATTATAGACTTAACAATAGTTAAACCAACACCAATTCCACCTGTATTTTTACTTCTTGACTCATCCACTCTATAAAACCTTTCAAATATATATTTTATATTTTCTTTCGGAATTCCTATACCATTATCTTTAAATTGTATTTTTAGATTATTATTTTCTTTATATGAACTTATAAAAATCTTCCCACCATTATTTGTATATCTTATAGCATTAGACAGTAAATTAACTATTACTTGTGATATTTTATCTTTATCTAAGTAACTATCTATACTTTCTAAATCACACTCTATATTTATATTTTTTTCTAGTGCCTTCCCTTGATTATTATAAACCACATTCATAATTAAGTTTTTTACATTTACTTTAGCTAAATTTAATTTACTTTTTTCACTATCAAACTTAGCTAAGTTTTGTAATTGATTTACTAAATTAGTAAGCCTTATTACCTCCTCGTTTACACTATTTAGCCTTTCTGTATCAGGTTCCCATATTCCATCTATCATAGCTTCTAAATGTGTTTGTATACTTGTAAGTGGCGTTCTAAGTTCATGAGATATATCTGTTGTTAACCTCTTTCTTAAATTTTCCTGTTCTTCTAATTTAGCTGATAAATTATTTATCGATTTTATAAGCACATCAATTTCAACTATATTGCTATCATAATCTATCTTATTATCATAATCACCATCTCCAATTAAATTAGCCATATTGGACACAACTTCTACAGGCTTAGATATATTATTAGATATTAATATTGCTATAAATATTGTTATTAAAACCATTACAATACCTATACTTGTAATTACCTTATTTATTTCTTTTAAAAAATCTACATCATTATCCATATAGTAAAGTAATCCGTATGAACCTATTTTTATATTTCCAATAATTTCATTATCTAAATTCTTTATTTCAAACAATTTTTCTGTATAATTACTTTTATTCTTATTTATCATATAGTTCATATTGTTCTCTATACTTCCCATAACCATATGACACATATTTTTATTATAGGTCATTGCCCCCCACACTAAATTACTATCTTTATCATATAAATCCACAAATATGCCATTACTTATTGCATCTTCTCCTATTTGCTGGATACTAGATAACTCCCATTCTCCATTAACGTATTTAGACCTTATCGAATCAATTATATTAGAAATTTCATTTTCATTATTTCTAATAATGTATTGTTCAAATTTTTTATTAAAAACACTATTTATAGATAAAGCTATAGATAATATAACTATGATTATTAAAGATACTAAAGATAGAATTAACTTTTTATTAAGTTTTAGTTTTTTTAATTTATAATCCAAATTTATATCCTACCCCATATACGGTTTTAATGATTGTAGCTTTTTTTGTATCTAATTCTATCTTTTGTCTAAGATTTTTTACATGTGCATCAATAACTCTGTCTATCTTTTCATAATGTTCCTCTATAGTCAATTCTAACAATTGTTCTCTAGTAAATACTTTATTTTGATTCTTTGCAAATAGTAAAAGTATTTTATATTCCGTATTGGTTAATTCAACTTTCTTGCCTCTTACTTTAACCTCATGAGAGTTCATATCTATTTCAAGCTCATCCGAGAACTTTAATAAATCTTTATTTTCTACATCCATTTTTCTAAAAACTGCTTTAACTCTCAAAACTAACTCTTTAACATTAAAAGGTTTACAAACATAGTCATCACAACCTATATTAAAACCATCTATTTTATCACTATCTTCTGTTTTAGCTGTTAACATAATAATGTGTACTTTAGATATTGCTCTTACTTTTTCACAAATCTCTTCACCACTTATATCCGGCAACATCCTATCTAAAATCATTAAATCTATACTATTTTTTGAAAAGCATTCTAAAGCTTGCTCTCCATTATTGGCTACTATAGTGTTGTATCCTTCTTTATCTAAATAAGCTTTTATAACTTGAGTAATTTTTATCTCATCATCTACTATAAGAATGTTAAACATTTGCCTTCCTCCTCTTCATTATTTATTAATATAACAAAAAATATCATATAATTGTAAATAACTTATGAATTTTATTATTTATCTTCATCTTTTTTTCATAATCTAAAGTTATAATATCTTGAAAAATATCTTAAATGAGGTGAATTTATTGAGTAAAATTACTAAATCATTTGATGTTTATGGAATGCACTGTAAATCATGTGAAACTGCAATCGAAGAAGAAATAAAGTCTTTAAACGGTATTTTCAATGTAAAAGCAAGCCATAATAAATCAAATGTTATAACTGTGTATGAAAATGAAATTTTAAGTGAAAATGAAATTAAAAAAGCTATAAAAAAGGCAGGTTATTCAACCTATAAAAACTCTATAAGCCAGTTTTTATGCTTAGGATTGATGGTAATTATAATGCTATATCTAAGTAGTAATTCATTAGTTGGATATGATACGAATTCACTACTTTCAAATGCATCACTTTTTATGTTATTTGTGGTAGGATTATTATCATCTCTTCATTGTGTTGGTATGTGTGGTGGAATAATGCTTACACAGACTCTAGATAAAGATAATTTACTTGTAAGTAAAAAATCATCTTTTAATACTGCACTTAAATATAATCTTGGTAGAGTAATTTCGTATACATTACTTGGAGGAATAATCGGTGCTCTAGGTTCTGTATTTTCAATATCTATGAAAATGCAAGGATTTATCCAACTATTTGCTGCACTATTTATGGTAATAGCTGGACTTAATATGTTTGGAATAAAATTGTTTAAAAATATTAATTTAAGTATTCCTTTTATGAAAAAAAATTGTGGTAAAAGTAACAAAAATCCTTTTGTGGTGGGGATTTTAAATGGATTTATGCCTTGTGGTCCACTACAAACTATGCAACTTTATGCACTTGGAACTGGTAGCTTTGTAATGGGCGCTTTATCAATGTTTGCTTTTTCTATTGGTACTGTTCCATTAATGCTAGGATTTGGATATATTTCATCTAGGTTAAGTAAGTCGCTAAGCAATAATATATTTAAATACAGTGGTGTATTTATAATAATATTAGGTCTTTCTATGGGACAAAGAGGTTTAGCGCTAACAGGAATTAATATACCTATTTTAGGTGGTATATCTCAGTCTTCTGGAGAACTTGCACCTGTTGTAGATGGATATCAAGAGGTTACTATCACAGCTAATCGATATGGATATCAAGCATCAAGTCCTATTATAAAAGGTGATATCCCCGTTAGACTTACTATAAAAGTTGAAGAATTGACATCTTGTAATAATGCTATGTACTTCCCTCAATATGATAAGTATATAGATTTAAGTAAAGGTGATGTAATTGCTGAGATAAACCCTAATGGACAAGATATATCATTTACTTGTTGGATGGGCATGATTAGAGGCAATCTAAGAGTAGAATAATAAAATAAAAATGTCTTATAAGTATATACTTATAAGACATTTTGTTATATTAATAAATTATTTATTATGTGTAAACTAGTAATATATTTTTAATTCATACTTAGATTATCCTTAAATCAAAATTTAATACACTTTAAAATTTTTAACCTATATTTCCACATTTAAAGGTCTTTTTACTATATTAATTATATGCTCACTCTTTTCTTTTCTAATTCTATCGTACCTCTTTTTATTGTAATAAAAAAATGCTAGAAATACCCTAGCATTTTTTAATGAGTTTATATCTATCTGATTATAACTCCATTTTTATTATTTTTAGCCATTTAATTTATATTTTAATTTCCAAAATTCCCATAATTCATATAAGGACAGCATTGTCCATAGTTAGGATTAGAATTTCTATAATTACTATCATCTATTTGTTCAAATTGATTTGTCTCTTGGTTTAATACTTTAAACCCTGCATCTTGCTGATATGAACTTTGGTTATCTGTTGTTGATACTACTGGATTTGTTTTATTAACAAATAATTGAGTATCTACTGTTCTTTCATTTGCAAATGATTTTACAGTTAATGCACCTGTACCTATTATTAGACCTAATGCTAATGTTCCTATTAATGACTTCTTCATATAAACACATCCTTTTTTCAATATTATTTTCTTTAAGAATATAATATTGAAAAAGTATGAATAAAATATGAATAAACTCTAGAAATATAAATAAATTTAAATTCATAATTTTTTCATACTTTTTAAGTAATATTATCTCATAAAATATATGGAGGTAATTTTAAAATGAATAAAGAAACTAAGAAAAACTTAAAAAGATTTTTACCACTATTTCTATGTTGCATAGTTCCATTATTATTACTTTCAGCAGTTCCTGCAATTAGCGCATATAGTGCTTCCGGGGCATTAGCTGTATCATTTATAGCTCCATTTATCTGTCCTTTAATTATGGGAGGCTTTTTCTTCTTCCTATTTAAATGAAATAGATCTTGTTGTTCTTAGGATAAAAAAAGTCAAAATTAGATAGCAATCAACTCTGTTTAGAAGATATTGTTAATTTTTGATGAACTAAAGCAAATTTTAAGTAAATAATATGAAATAAATAGCCTAATAGATGAGATTTTAGAGTTAAGCCAATTTATAGATAAATTTGTATGTTATATTCAAAGGGAAAAACTAGAGATTTTTATTTTAAATTAAAAAAGCGACTATCTAATCAGATTTGGTTAAGCAAATTATAAAAAAGACTGTAGGTAAGTTTGTATTTACAAAAACCTGCTTACAGTCCCAAATTACAAAATAGACAGGTTAAATAGACCTATCTATTTTATGTTTATAATATTTTTAGATAATTAATATATATAAGCATCGCTAAACCCCTTTGATATAGCTTCATTTTTTAGAAGTATAGCATTTGATTTATTTTTAAAAGCACCTATACACACTCTATAAAATACATCATCATCTACAATAGATTTATTTACAAAAGCTAGTAGAGTAGAAGAAATAGTGTTAGCAATATCTTTTATATATTTTTCAGACTGAAGGGAAGTTTCTACAGTAGAATTTGAGATAAAATCTATTTCTATTAAAAGTGATGGCATTTTAGTTTTTCTAAGAACATAAAAGTTTTTTGAGATTTTAACACCACGATTAGGTGTGTTTATATCTTTTGATAAATTAGTACAGATGTTTTTTGCTAAGTTATATACCTTGCTTTTTTCATCATATACCCATACCTCAACTCCTTTGGCAGATTTATTAGTTGATGAGTTCATATGTAGGCTTATAAAGTAGTTGCAGTTTTCTTTATTTGCTTTAGATGTTCTGTAATCTAGTGAATAGTATAGGTCTTTTTCACGTGTAGTTACTACTTCTTCACCTGCTTTTTCTAGGTTATTTTTTACTAACATTCCTATTTTTAAGACTATATTGCTTTCTTTTGTTTGATTAGCAGAAACTGCTCCAGAGTCTTTTCCTCCATGTCCAAAGTCTAGATACCATTTCATAATGTTTACCTCCTAATATAGTTTTACCAATAGTTTAAGGCATTTTATTTTTAGTTAAATATTAAAAAATTTAAAGAATTTAGTAGGATGTGGATATATGTTTATCGAATATATATTGTAGGATTATAAGGTATGGAGGTGTTTTATGTTAGATTATTTAACTAAGGATGATTTGCCTGATGGGGTTATTGATGTTGTTGATGTTATAGGTATGGATGCTTTTAAGAGTTTGGTTAAGTTTGCTGGTGGGAGCAATTTGTATATTCCTAATGAAGCAAGTCTTGTTAAGGGTGTTAGAAATAGAATGATTAGAGATAGCTTTGATGGGGATTATAGAAAGGTTTCTAGGAGGTTTGGGATTAGTACTGCTCAGGTTAGAAATATTGTTAATTATAAGTGATAAAAACCCCGTCGTAAATACCGACGGGGTAGTATTTTTTATATACTTAACTTTATATTTCAAATTAATTTTTACTATATCATTTACTAGAGTATGAAAATAGGTTATTTATACCAAATTTATCTAAATATTTTGTAAAAACTTTCCGTATAAGCTAAATATACTTCTATATTTATGTATTAGTAAAAAAATGTTAAAATAGAGTTATAAGAAACATAGAAATGGGGGAAGAAAATGTCCTATCAAAGTGAAGCTCAATTAGAGGATAACTTAATTAAACAACTTGTAAACCAAGGATTTAATAAAGTTAAAATAGCTAATGAAGAAGAACTTAAAAATAACTTTAGAAATGAGTTATTTGAACATAATAAATCAAAACTAAATAACCAACCCTTCACAGATAAAGAATTTGAAAGAATACTTAGACATGTAGAAGGAAAATCAGTTTTTCAAAGTGCAATGATTTTAAGAGATAAATTCATACTAGAAAGAGAAGATGGTAGTGAAGTTTATATAGAATTCTTTGACAGTAAAAACTGGTGTAAAAATAGATTCCAAGTAACTAACCAAACAACAGTAGTAGGAAAGTATACAAATCGTTATGATGTAACAATACTTATAAACGGACTACCACTTGTTCAAATAGAATTAAAACGTAGAGGACTTGACTTAAAAGAAGCCTTTAACCAAATAAATAGGTACAAAAAACATTCTTATCAAGGACTATATAGATACCTTCAAATATTTGTAGTAAGTAATGGAGTAGATACTAAATACTTTGCAAATAGTGATAAAGAAATACTATTTAGTCAAACATTCTTTTGGAGTGATGAAGAAAATAAAAGAATTAGCAATCTAAGAGATTTTACTCAAACCTTCTTAGATAAATCTTTTGTATCAAAGGTTATAGCAAGATATATGATAACTAATGAAACTGATAAACTATTAATGGTTATGAGACCATATCAAATTTATGCAGTTGAAGCACTTGTTACTCGTGCCTTTGAAACTAATAACAATGGATTTATATGGCATACAACAGGTAGTGGTAAGACTTTAACATCTTTTAAAGCTAGTCAAATACTAGCAAAAGAGCCTAACATAAAAAAAGTATTTTTCTTAGTAGATAGAAAAGACTTAGACTCTCAAACACTAGCAGAATTTAATAAATTTGAGCCAGATAGTGTTGATACAACTGACAAAACAGATACACTAGTAAAACAAATAAAGGATATAAATAAGCCTTTAATAGTTACAACTATACAAAAGATGGCTAATGCTATAAAAAATGATAAATACGCTAACATAATGAATGAGTACAAAGAAGAAAAAGTTATATTTATAATAGATGAGTGCCACAGATCTCAATTTGGACAAATGCATAAAGCTATAAACAAACACTTTAAAAATGCACAATACTTTGGATTTACAGGTACACCAAGATTCTTTGAAAATAGAAGTCAAGAAGGAAGAGTTACAGCAGACCTTTTTGAAAAATGCTTACACACATACTTAATAAAAGATGCAATAAAAGATGGAAACGTACTTGGATTTTCAGTTGAATATATAAAAACCTTTGACGGTGGTTTTGACGAAAATGATGATGAAAAAGTAAAAGCAATAGACAAAGAAGAAGTATTTATGTGTGATGAAAGAATAGACTTAGTTGCTAATAACATCATAAATATTCACAATGCTAAAACTAAAAACAAACAATATACAGCTATATTTACAGTTCAAAGTATACCAATGCTTGTAAAATACTACGATAAATTTAAAGAAATAAACCACGACTTAAAAATAGCAGGAATATTTAGTTTTGGAGCTAATGAAGAAAGCGAAGGAAAAGATGAACACTCAAGAGATAGTTTAGAAAGAATGATTACAGATTATAATAAAATGTTTGATACAAATTATTCAACAGACACCTTCTCAAGCTATTTCTCAGATGTATCTAAAAAAGTAAAAACTGCAAAAATAGATATACTTATAGTTGTAAATATGTTCTTAACTGGATTTGACAGTAAAACATTAAACACACTATACGTTGATAAAAACTTAAAATACCATGACTTAGTTCAAGCCTATTCAAGAACTAATAGAGTTGAAAAAGCTACTAAACCTTATGGAAATGTAGTTTGTTATAGAAACTTAAAGAAAAACACAGATGATGCACTATGTCTATTCTCACAAACTGATAACACAGATGTAGTATTAATGGAAAGTTATGAGTATTACTTGAGTTTATGGCATACACACTTAAAAAAACTATATGCTTTAACAGAAAATCCAGAAGATGTAGATAGTCTTGAAAGTGAAGAAGATAAAAAGAAGTTTATACTAGCTTTTAGAGATTTAGCAAATGTATTAACAAAGCTAAATACCTTCACAGAATTTGAATTTAATAAAGATACACTTGGAATGAGTGAACAAAGTTACCAAGACTTTAAAAGTAAATATCTTTTAATATATGATGATGTAAAGCGTAAAGACGATGAAAAAACTTCAATACTTGCAGATATAGACTTTGGAATAGAGCTTATGCACACTGATAAAATCAACGTAGGATATATAATGAATTTAATTAGAGATATAGACTTATCAGACAAAGAAAAACAAGCAAGAGATATTAAAAATGTAATAACAGAACTTGATAGAGCTGATAATGAAGACTTAAGACTTAAAGTTGATTTATTAAAAGAGTTTTTAAATAAAGTAGTTCCAAAACTTGAGCCTAATGATGATATAGATGTAGCCTATGAACAATTTGAAGAAGTAAAAAGAGAAGAAGATGTAGAAGAATTTTCAAAAGAAATTGGACTTAATAGATATAAAATAAAAGACTACATTTCAGAATATGAGTACTCTGGAATAATAAATAGACAAGAAATAAGTGAAGAAATAAAAGTAGAGTTAAAACCAAAGTTTACACTTAGAAGAAAACTAATAGACCAAGTTAAAAACTTTATATATGACCATGTTAGAAAATATGCATAGGTTTATATAATAGAAGAAAGACCCTCAATATATGAGGGTTTTTATGATATAATCAACGTATAATATTTATATAAAGGATGTGTAAATTATTGAAAATAAAGAATATTAAATTCAACAATCATAAAATTTTAGGAAACTTAGAAGTTGATTTTTTAGATAGAAATAAAGAAATACTAGATACAGTAGTTATAATTGGAGAAAATGGATCAGGAAAAACGACTTTATTAAAAAGTATATATAATCAAATGAATTGGAATACAAAAGTATATGAGGAAATAGATGCAAAAGTAGAGCTAGATGCAACTAAAGATGAAATAAAGCTTATAGCTAACACACAAGATGGTAGTGATATAGCAATGTGGAATGAAATAAAATCTAAGCTATACATAAATGAATTTATAGATGAAGTAAAATCTGGTAACGAATATAGTTTTCAAGGTGAAATTAAATCAAAAATAATTTATATGCCAACGGAAATAAATTTTAATGAATTAAATAGAGTAGACAGAACATTTAAATATGAATACGAATTTTTAAATGAAGTAAACCAAAATATAGCTAGAGACTTACCATCAGCTATTGTTAATGCAATAAATACGGAAGTATTTAAAAATGAAGAATTGCCACCTAAAAAAAGTATAGAAAAAATATGTAATGATATAAATTCAATATTTGATTGTATGGATTTAAGTGTAAAATTTATCGGACTATCAAAAGATGAAGAAACTAGACCTATATTTAAAGATTCTACAGGTAATGAATTTGATATAAATGGATTATCATCTGGAGAAAAGCAGTTATTTATAAGAGCATTATCTCTTAAATTCTTAAATGCTAATAATTCAATAATACTTATAGATGAGCCAGAAATATCTCTACACCCTGAGTGGCAAAGAAAGATAATTAAGGTATATGAAAATATAGGTAAAAATAATCAGCTTATAATAGCTACACACTCACCTCATATAGTTGCAGATATAAAAGCAGAACAATTAAGAGTGATAAAAAGAGATGAAGAAGGAGTAAGTATCACCCCTATAGATAATCTTGAAGAAACATATCTTCAGACTTATGAGTCAATACTTAAGCACACTATGGGTATTAAAAGTAATCGAAGTGATACAGGAGAAGCATATTTTAAAATTCTAAGAAATGAACTCGATGCTAATACTTATGAATCCGATGCATTTAAAGAGGCATATAGTTATCTAAAAACTTATTTAGGAGAATATGATAAAGATTTAATTAGTATAGATATGGAAATAGCTAGAAGAAATAGAAAGAAGGCGAGAGAAGATGATAAAAGTAGATAAGCAAGATGAACCATCTTTTCTTACCGACTTTAAAAAAAGGAAAAAACCTAAATCATGGATAGATTATAATGATGGTGATATAAAGTCTAAATTAAAGGATTTTATGTTAGATAATGAACAAGATGGATATTGTCCATATTGTGAAATATATATAAAAGAAATTAGTAGCCATATAGAACATATAAAACCTAAGGATATTTATCCAAATGAATTTGATACACATGATAATTTAATAGCATGTTGTATGAATAAAAACACTTGTGGATCTATTAAAGGAAATAGATATGATGAAAAATTTATAAATCCTGTTATAGAAAATCCAATGGAATATATTGAATATGATTTGTCTAGTGGAAATATAGTCCCTATTTATAGTAGTGGAGAAAAATATGAAAAAGCTAGATATACTATAGATTTATTGAATCTTAATTATAGTAAATTAAGTGAGGCTAGAAAATCATTTGCAATAGAACTTAACAATCTTTTTGAAGAGAGTGATTTTGATTATTATAAAGAAGCTATAAAAAGATTTCCAACATTAATAGATTTTATAAAAGAAGATATATTTGGATAAAACATTTGAATTTAGTAAAAAATTATGCACATATATAAGGAGAGCAAAATGCAAACAAGTGAAAAACAACAAGAACAACAAAGAGAGCTTCACACAAAGTTATGGGCAATAGCAAATGACTTAAGAGGAAATATGGAAGCAAATGAATTTAAAAACTATATACTAGGACTAATATTTTATAGATACCTTAGTGAAAAAGTAGAAAATAGAGCAAATGACTTATTAAGCGAAGATGAAATAAGCTACAATGAAGCCTATGAAGATGAAGAATATAGAGAAGGCTTACAAGAAGAGTTAATAGAGCAATTAGGATACTTTATAGAGCCTAAATACTTATTCTCTTCATTACTTAAAGCAATAGAAGATGGAAACTTTGATATAGAAATGCTTCAAGGAGCAATAAATGCTATAACAGAATCTACAATAGGAAACGATAGCCAAGAAGACTTTGACCACTTATTTGATGATATGGATTTAAAATCAACAAAGTTAGGAAAAGACGTAAAAAGCCGTTCAAGTCTTATAGCTAAAGTAATGGGGAACATTTCTGAAATAGACTTTTCACATGAAGACAGTGAAATAGATGTACTTGGAGATGCTTATGAATATTTAATATCTCAATTTGCTGCAAATGCAGGTAAAAAAGCAGGTGAGTTCTATACCCCACAACAAGTAAGTAAAATACTTGCAAAAATAGTAACAGTAGGGAAAGAAAATTTAAAAAATGTATATGACCCAACTTGTGGTTCTGGTTCCCTTCTTCTTCGTGTTGCAAAAGAAGCTAATGTTAGAAAGTTCTACGGACAAGAGCTTACATCAACAACTTATAACTTAGCTCGTATGAATATGTTACTTCATGATATAGAATATACAAACTTTGATATAAAAAATGATAATACATTAGAAAATCCTCAACATATGGGAATGAAATTTGAAGCAATAGTTGCAAACCCTCCATACTCTGCTAACTGGAGTGCAGATGCTAAGTTTTTAGATGATGAAAGATTTAGTGCATATGGAAAACTTGCTCCAAAGAGTAAAGCAGACTTTGCATTTATACAACATATGATACATCAATTAGATGATAATGGAACAATGTCAGTTGTACTTCCTCATGGTGTATTATTTAGAGGTGCAAGTGAAGGAGTTATAAGAAAGTATTTAATAGAGGAAAGAAATGTATTAGATGCTGTTATAGGACTTCCTGCTAATATATTCTTTGGTACAAGTATACCAACAGTTATATTAGTGTTTAAAAAGAATAGAGAAAATAATGATATATTATTTATAGATGCATCTAATGAGTTTGAAAAAGGTAAAAATCAAAATAATTTAACAGATGCTCATGTTGAAAAGATAGTTAATACTTTTGTTAAGAGAGAAGCTATTGAAAAGTACAGTTATGTTGCTAGTATGGAAGAAATAAAAGAAAATGATTATAACTTAAATATACCAAGATATGTTGATACTTTTGAGGAAGAAGAGCCGATAGATTTAGTAGCTGTTAGTGAGAGAATTTCTAGTATTGATAAAGAGATAGCTAAGTTAGATGAAGAGTTAGCAGTTTATTTAAGAGAGCTTGGATTATAAGGGGAGGTGAGAGATATGAGTAAGGCACCGAAGCTTAGATTTAAGGAGTTTAGTGAAGATTGGGAGCAGAAAAAATTTAAAGATATATATAATGTTAAATCAGGATATGGATTTAAACTTAATGAATATTCAAGTACAGGTATTCCATTAATTAAAATAGATAATATAGGATATGGGAGAATAAAGTGGGATAATATATCATATTTACCTGAAGAATATAAAGACAGTTATTCAGATATAGTATTAGAAAAAGATGATATACTGTTAGCACTTAACAGACCTATAACTAATAATAAACTAAAAATAGCAATGTTAAAAGAAACTGATATACCAGCTATACTATATCAGAGGGTAGGTAAAATTATTGTAGATAAAACTTGTAATAAGTTATTTTCATATTATTTATTAAATAATGTAGTTTTTGATTTTGTACTAAGAGAATCTAAAGGGTCAGACCAACCATTTATAAGTACAGAAGAATTAAAAAAAGTTAAATTTAACATACCTTTAATAGAAGAACAAGAAAAAATAGCATCTTTCTTTTCTTTAATCGATAATAAGATTTCTCTTCAAGGTGAAAAGGTTGAGGCCCTTAAGGGTTATAAGAAAGGTATGATACAAAAGATTTTTAGCAGGGAGTTAAGATTTAAGGATGATGAGGGTAGAGATTATCCAGAATGGGAACATAAGAAATTAAATAGTATTGTTGAAAGAGTTACAAGAAAAAATAAAGGAACTATATGTACACTACCATTAACTATATCAGCACAATATGGTTTAGTAGACCAAGTAATATTTTTTAATAAAACTGTTGCAAGTGCAAATTTAGAAGGATATTATTTATTAGAAAAAGGTGAGTTTGCATATAATAAAAGTTATTCAACTGGATATCCATTTGGTGCTATTAAAAGGTTAGATAGATATGATAGGGGTGTTTTATCTAGTTTATATATATGTTTTTCAATTTTAGATGGTGTAGATTCTGATTTCTTAGTACAATATTTTGAAACTTCTTGTTGGCATAAGGAAATTTCTATGATTGCAGTAGAGGGAGCTAGAAATCATGGATTATTAAATATAAGTGTTAGTGACTTCTTTGAAACTTATCATTGGATACCTTGTTATGATGAACAAGTTAAGATTGGTGAATTTTTAGGAAAAATAGATGAAAAAATAAATAAGGAACAAGAGAAGCTAGATTCTTTAAATGAATATAAAAAAGGATTATTACAAAAGATGTTTGTTTAATTAAATATGAATTATTAAAGTTAAAGACAGAGAAATCTGTCTTTTTGACTTAAATTAAGTTTAAATATTTAAAATATGTTTATATAAAAGGAGAGAGTATGGAATTTTTAATTGGTACGCTTTTAGCTCCAAATATAGCTAGTATTATATTAAATGAAGTTGTAGATAAAGCTAAAGAGAAAAATATAGAAAGTGAATTAAATCAAATTATTGCTAATTTAAATTCAAATTATTTAAATAGTGAAGTTGATTGTGGTATTTTTGAAAGATTCTTAACTAAAAATGAAGAAAAAATAAAAAATTATCTATTAAGTATAGATTTACAAAACTCTAAAGTAGACTACATATTTATTGATGAAATATCTAATTTAGCAATTGAGTTTATTAATAGTGAAAGAAATAAGATAAATTATCCAGCTTTAAAAGATGATTCAATCGTAAAAAAATATTTTACAGAATTATTTTCAGATATAAATAATTTAATATATAAGCAACTAGATATTAAAGATAAGTTTATGATAAATACGATAAATAGAAATTGTGATAACAATCATAATGCACTTATGAATCAAAGCAAAGAGATTATTGAAATGCTTAATGCCTTAAAAGAGGACATGAATAAGAAAAACTCTAACTTGTTAGATGATAAATTAAAAAATAAACTAAAATATAATAATATCAATTTTAGGGAAGAATCTAATATTAAAATTAATTCTACTAATCATGATGTTAAAGGTGTATTTTTAGTTAAATACAATGAATTTCTTAGTAAGTTCAATAATTTATCAGAAGTTTTAGAGTATTCATATAGAACTCAAAAGACGATTGTGTTAGAGCCAGTTGAATTTAAATTACTAATAGATGGTAATATAATTCAAGAATTTAAATATGAAAATAAAGATCAATCAGAGTTGGTTGCACTAGAATTTGTTAGTGAAGGAGAAATTGATTTGGCAATAGGATACTTTGCTAATAACTCACTTCAGAACGGGCAATTAAGTGAACTTAAAATAATTCCTCCTATGGCTTGTTTTGATAAGAAGATTAGATTAGAAAATGAAGATTTTGAAACGATATTAGATAATATAAACCTAAGAATTGATGATATTTCAACTGTAAATAATATATCCACTACAATTATGTCTAACAAACAGCAACAAAATGCTCAAGTCTATGTAACTTTTAAAGTTTCATTAGATACAGATGAAAATATAATTTCAAATAATGCTAATTTTGAGATAGTTAATCCTTCTAGTGCATTAAGTATAATGTATTGGATTAATACTATGATAAAGATAAATAACAGTAAATCTTTAACAGCTAGATTAGTTGATGGAAATATATTTTTGTTTGAAGGTAAATTTGATTTTAATGAATCTATAGATTTAAGTGTTGAAAAGAAACTTATTCAAAAACTACTTTATATTGAGAATAGATTAGATATTAAATTTAAAATTTCACCTGAATTAATAGTAAACTATGCAGAAGAGATAAATTCTCTAAAAAATATACTTGATACTGGTATTAGTAATATAAATATATCTTCAATGTCTATTAAAGGTAAAGAAATTAAATCAAAATGTAATATACCGACAGATTCAAAATTATTATTTCATTTTATTTCTAACGACAAATTTGAGTTATTTGGAGAAAAAATAGATTTAGGAGAACATCTTATAGTATTAACTAAAACATGTATAAATAAATATGATGATAAAGATTTAATATTAGATATATGTTCAGATTCTAAAAACATAGCTGTTTATAAGAATTTTTATAATGGAGACTTTAACTTTGAATCAATATTAGAAAATGAAAATTTAGGAAAAATATCATAAAATAAATCAATCGACCTCTTTTATTTTATATGAATAATTCAAGCAGTAAAAGATTTAAAATAATTCATAAACTATTATAAAAATACACTGTAGATAAAATAGGCAGTGTATTTTTAATATACTAAGGGTATATTAAAATATTTGAAAGTAATATTAATGACCTTTATACTTTATTTTTTTATATAAATAGACTATTATAGATAATAAGTTATAGATAAAATATGAAAGGAAAATACATATGCAAAGAAGACTGTTAAATCCTAAAATAGACNTATTTTACAGAATTATTTTCAGATATAAATAATTTAATATATAAGCAACTAGATATTAAAGATAAGTTTATGATAAATACGATAAATAGAAATTGTGATAACAATCATAATGCACTTATGAATCAAAGCAAAGAGATTATTGAAATGCTTAATGCCTTAAAAGAGGACATGAATAAGAAAAACTCTAACTTGTTAGATGATAAATTAAAAAATAAACTAAAATATAATAATATCAATTTTAGGGAAGAATCTAATATTAAAATTAATTCTACTAATCATGATGTTAAAGGTGTATTTTTAGTTAAATACAATGAATTTCTTAGTAAGTTCAATAATTTATCAGAAGTTTTAGAGTATTCATATAGAACTCAAAAGACGATTGTGTTAGAGCCAGTTGAATTTAAATTACTAATAGATGGTAATATAATTCAAGAATTTAAATATGAAAATAAAGATCAATCAGAGTTGGTTGCACTAGAATTTGTTAGTGAAGGAGAAATTGATTTGGCAATAGGATACTTTGCTAATAACTCACTTCAGAACGGGCAATTAAGTGAACTTAAAATAATTCCTCCTATGGCTTGTTTTGATAAGAAGATTAGATTAGAAAATGAAGATTTTGAAACGATATTAGATAATATAAACCTAAGAATTGATGATATTTCAACTGTAAATAATATATCCACTACAATTATGTCTAACAAACAGCAACAAAATGCTCAAGTCTATGTAACTTTTAAAGTTTCATTAGATACAGATGAAAATATAATTTCAAATAATGCTAATTTTGAGATAGTTAATCCTTCTAGTGCATTAAGTATAATGTATTGGATTAATACTATGATAAAGATAAATAACAGTAAATCTTTAACAGCTAGATTAGTTGATGGAAATATATTTTTGTTTGAAGGTAAATTTGATTTTAATGAATCTATAGATTTAAGTGTTGAAAAGAAACTTATTCAAAAACTACTTTATATTGAGAATAGATTAGATATTAAATTTAAAATTTCACCTGAATTAATAGTAAACTATGCAGAAGAGATAAATTCTCTAAAAAATATACTTGATACTGGTATTAGTAATATAAATATATCTTCAATGTCTATTAAAGGTAAAGAAATTAAATCAAAATGTAATATACCGACAGATTCAAAATTATTATTTCATTTTATTTCTAACGACAAATTTGAGTTATTTGGAGAAAAAATAGATTTAGGAGAACATCTTATAGTATTAACTAAAACATGTATAAATAAATATGATGATAAAGATTTAATATTAGATATATGTTCAGATTCTAAAAACATAGCTGTTTATAAGAATTTTTATAATGGAGACTTTAACTTTGAATCAATATTAGAAAATGAAAATTTAGGAAAAATATCATAAAATAAATCAATCGACCTCTTTTATTTTATATGAATAATTCAAGCAGTAAAAGATTTAAAATAATTCATAAACTATTATAAAAATACACTGTAGATAAAATAGGCAGTGTATTTTTAATATACTAAGGGTATATTAAAATATTTGAAAGTAATATTAATGACCTTTATACTTTATTTTTTTATATAAATAGACTATTATAGATAATAAGTTATAGATAAAATATGAAAGGAAAATACATATGCAAAGAAGACTGTTAAATCCTAAAATAGACTTCGTATTTAAAAAAATATTTGGCTCAGAAGAAAATCCAAAAATACTAATAGGATTTTTAAATGCTGTATTAAAGCCAATTATTCCAATAGTAGAAGTTGAAATAAAAAATACAGATATAGAAAAAGTACATGTAGAAGATAAATTTTCAAGACTAGATGTAAAAGCAAAAACTAGCAATCAAGAAATAATAAATATAGAGATACAGCTAAAAAATGAATACAATATGATACAAAGAAGCCTATATTATTGGAGTAAATTATACGAAGAACAATTAGGCGATGGAGATAGATACGATAAATTATGTCGAACTGTATGTATAAATATATTAGATTTTAAATATTTAAAAAATGATAGATTCCACAATGGATATAGATTAAAAGAAATAGAAACTAATGAAGAATTAACAGATATAGAAGAAATTCATTTTATAGAAATACCAAAGTTAAAGAAATTAAACAGTGAAGAAGAAGTAGTTGATATGTTAGAAGCGTGGGTTGAGTTTTTAAGAGATCCTGAAAGTGAAGTTGTAAGAAAGCTAGAAATGAGTAACTCAGAAATAAGAGAAGCAAAAGATAAGTTATATAAATTAAGTATGGATGAAAAAGAAAGAGAACTATATTTCCTTAGAGAAAAGTCTATCAAAGATGAAATAAGTGCACTTGCAAATGCAGAAGAAAAAGGAATTCAAATTGGAATAGAACAAGGAATAAAGCAAGGTATACAACGTGAAAAAATAGAAACTGTATTAAGGCTACATTCATTAGGTCTAAATATAGAACAAATTGCAAAAGGAACTTGTATTACAGAGACTGAAGTTGAAAAGATAATAAAAGAGAATATTAATTAGTATATACGGGGTCGTGTTTTACGACCCCGTATAAATATATCAAAAATTATAGATTTCAAATTATAAAAGAAGGGATCAAAATCGTTTATACAAGCCTAAATCAGCCTATGAAGAAGTAGTAATCTTAATTATTTTTGTAAATACTATATACTATAAAAATAATTATCAAGGAGATAAATAAATGAATTCAAAAAAATTAATCCTATCTGGAATCATTCCTATATTCATACTTGGATCAATAACTCACTTTGCATATGACTGGTGTAGCATAACACTATTAGGACTTGTAGCTCCAATTAACTCAAGCATATGGGAACATATGAAAATGGGAGTACTACCTACAATAATATGGTGGGGCTTAACCTACTTATTATTTAAAGACAAACTAAAACTAGACTTTAAAAGATACTTTGTAGCATTTACAGTTTCACTTTTAGTTAGTACCTTTTTAATGCCATTTTTATACTATACTTATAGATACGGACTTGGAGTACATTTACTTATAGTCGATATACTAAACCTATTATGTACTGTAACTATGGGACAGTTATTAGCACTTCATATTTATAATCATTATAGTGGGAAGAAAGTATATTTTAACTTATGTGTAATAGTTTTAATACTTGTAGTTTTATCATTTGTTATATTTACTTTTAACCCACCTCATATTCCTATATTCAAGGATTATGATACTGGTACTTATGGAATATATCATAGACGATAAAGGTAACAATTTAAAATTTGTAATAAATAAAAAAATACACTGTCAAAAAACTCGACAGTGTATTTTTAATATACTTCCTTAGAGAAAAGTCCATTAAAGATGAAATAAGTGCACTTTAAAATGCATAAGAAAAAGGAATACAAGAAGGCATACAACGTGAAAAAATAGAAACAGTATTAAGACTAAAATCACTAGACATAAATACAGAACAAATTGCAAAAGGAACTTGCATAACAGAAAGTAAAGTTGAAAAGATAATAAATTATACATAAAATAAAAATTGATAAAAATATATAATAATATATACCTCAATGGATAAAATATAGTGTAATAAATACAAATAATAAAAGAGGTATAATTATGAAATCTACAATAATACTTGCTAGTAACAATGAAAAATCTTTTTCAAAAGAAATAGTAAATAAATTAATAGATATACTTACTCAAAATAAAGTACAATATGAAGTAATTGACCTATACAAAGACAATTTCAATCCAGTAATGACAGCAAAACAAGAACAACTTTATAGTAAAGGCGAAACAGATGATGAACTAGTAAAAAAATACCAAAAACACTTAAAAGAAAGTGATGAAATAATATTAGTATTCCCACTATGGTTTAACAATGTACCAGCAATACTTAAAGGTTTCTTTGATAAAGTATTTTTAAAAGAGTTTGCTTTTACAGAAGAAAACAATAAACCTAAAGGTCTTTTAAACAATATTAAGTCAGGATTAGTTATTAGTACATCAGAATCTAATAGTGAATATTTAATAGAAGGATTAAATAACCCTATAGAAACTGTTGTAGTGAAAGGTACATTAGGAATTTGTGGTATTGAAAATGTAGAATATATAAATATGAACGTAGAAAATAAAGATAAATATGATCTTATTGAAAAATATTTTGGAGAATAAAAGTAGATAAAAGACGGGGTCGGATTTCACGACCCCGTATTTTAAAATAAATAATTATTTTTCTTTATACAATACACAAAACTATCTACACACTCTTTAAATAATTACAAATATTATATAAAAGCTCCCTATTTTCAACACTACAAAACCTAAGCTTGTCATACAAAATCCCAAAAGAAACATCCAACATTTCTATAAGTTCCTCCTCACTTGTACACTTTTTAACACAATCAAAAAGCTCATCATCACTAATTAAATAATTACAAGCCCATCTAGCAGCTTTTTGTTCTTCTTTACTAAGCCTAATTCTATCACTGTAGTGAAGTAATCTATTAGCAAAGTTTCCATTAGTTGTAAAATGGTGACCAACCTCTTCAGCTAAAATTTCCATAGTTTTTAACCGATCATTAAAAATACTTTTGTTTAAAGCAATAGTAGGAGGAATATCCTTATCATTAATATATAACCCTAATATACAAGGATTGAAACTTACCCATTCAATTTGAATATTTTCATCCTCACACAATTTATATAATTTGTCTAACTTATTCATAATGTCCCCTAAATATAAATTTTTTACTTGTTTTTGTATTTAAACTTTAAATAATTAACAAATTCATCTAATTCCTTTTGAGCTTCCTCTGATAAGTTTTCATCATACATAGTTCTATGAGTTGCTATTGTTAAATCTCTAGATTCTTTATTATCTTGTCCGATTAAATAATCACAAGTAACATTAAAGTAATCTGCTAATAATCTTAATTTATCAAAATCAGGATGTTTTCCCTTTGTTTCATATCCTGCTATTGATGTTCTGTTTACGCCCAAATAATCAGCAAGTTGTTGTTGAGTAACATTGTGTTTTAATCTAAGTTGTTTTAATCTATCACCGAATATCATAATTTACCTCCTAATTTATTTAACAATTATATAGTAGCACTAAATGTGACAAATAGTCTACAAAATAGATAAATTTTGGAAAAAAATTAAAAAATATGTTGCTAATAATAACAACAGTCATTATAATTAAAATATAAAAGTTACTAAAAGCAACTAAAAGGTAAATAAAAGTCACATAAAAAGGGGGTTAGATATGAGGGGTAAACTTAAAAGTTTAAGAAAAGAACAAAATCTTACTCAAGAAAGTCTATCAAATATGGTAAACATACATAGAACCTATTATTCAATGATAGAAAACGGAAGAAGAAATCCATCACTAAAAGTAGCTGTAAGCATAAAAAAGGCTTTAAACTACCAATATGATGATATCTTTGAAAAACAATAAAATTTAAGGGGGAAAATAAATGAAACTTAACACTAAAGTAGTAACTGGGAGCGTAAAATTAAACTATGTAAATATAAAAGAGGCAAGAAGTAACGCATTATCTTCAGAGCCTAAATACAGCATAACAATTATAATACATAAAGAAAGTAATACTATGGATAAAATCTATGAAGGAATATACAATGCTACTAAAAATGGACTTGATATATGGGGTGGGAAAGTTCCAGATAATTTAATAAGTTGCTTAAAAGACGGGGGCGCAACAGGAAGAAAAGAATATGAAGATAGCTTTTATATAAATGCAACTTCAAAATATAGACCACAGGTCGTAGATAAAGACTTAAAAATATTAAGTCCTGATGAATTATATAATGGTTGTTTAGGTAGAGTTAGTATAAGCTTTTATCCATACAATCACAAAGATAGCGGTAACTGTGGTATATCTTGTGAATTATTAAATCTTCAAAAGCTAAAAGATGGTGAGAAAATTGTAAATAGAGCAAGTGCAGTAGATGACTTTAGTGTAGTAGATGATGGGATATTAATATAATGAAAACTTTATCTATTGATATAGAAACTTATTCAAGTATAGACCTTACAAAAAGTGGGGTCTATAAATATACCCAAAATGACTTTGAAATACTGCTTATTGCCTATGCTTATGATGATGAAGAAATAAAAATTATAGATTTAAAAAACAATGAAAAAATACCACCACAATTAAAAAAAGATATACTAGATGAAAATGTAATAAAAACAGCCTTTAACGCTAACTTTGAAAGAGTATGCTTATCAAAATACTTTAACACCTACTTAAGTCCTAAGATGTTTAGATGCACACAAGTTCACGCACTATATTTAGGGCTACCACATGGACTTGATAATGTGGCTAAAAGTTTAAGGTTAAAAGAGCAAAAACTTGAGGAAGGCAAAAGTTTAATAAGGTTTTTTATGAAAAAGGAAAACCTTGATTTATTAACTTCAAGTAAAGAAAGTGTTAAAAAAACTGAAGCAATTAAAAAATATGAAGAGTTTAAAAAGTATTGTATAAATGATGTAAGGGTTGAGCGAAGTATAAGAAAGGTTTTAGAAAAAGTTAAGTTACCAGAAAGTGAGCAAAAGCTATGGGAACTAGATCAAGAAATAAATGATAGAGGTGTTTTGGTAGATAGTACAATGCTAAAAAATGCTATTTATTATGATAATATTTTTAAAAGTAATTTAATAGAAAAACTTAAAACTATAACTAATATAAATAATCCTAAAAGCAACAATCAAATGAAAGATTATTTAAAAAGTTTAGGGGTAGAGGTAAATTCACTTAGTAAAGAAAGTGTAGGCGATTTATTAAATAGTGGTGAAGTTAAAAAAAATCCTCATTATGAAAAAATAAAAGAAGTGCTAGACCTTAGAGCAATGTTAAATAAAACTTCAACTAAAAAGTATGAAGCTATGAAAAGGTGTATGTGTGATGATGAAAGAATAAGAGGGTTGTTTCAGTTTTATGGAGCAAATAGAACTGGTAGATGGGCAGGAAGACTTGTACAAGTTCAAAACCTTCCACAAAATAAGATGGATAATTTAGAAGAAGTTCGAGAAAAAATAAGGAATGGAATTAATACAAATTTTCCTAGTAGGAAAAAGAATTTTAACTATAATTTCAATATAAATTCATACTTATACAACCAAGAAAACCTATCAGATATATTATCACAACTAATAAGAACAACTTTTATACCAAAGAAAAATCATAGGTTTATAATAGCTGACTTTAGTGCAATAGAAGCAAGAATAATAGCTTATTTATCAGATGAAAAATGGAGAATAGATGTATTTAATACTCATGGGAAAATTTATGAAGCTAGTGCATCTAAAATGTTTAAAGTAGATATTAATGAAATAACTAAAGAAAGTGAGTTAAGACAAAAAGGAAAGATTGCAGAACTAGCACTAGGCTATCAAGGTGGAGTTGGTGCACTTGTTAGTATGGGTGCTTATAATATGAATTTATGTGAAAGTGAGCTTATAGAAATTGTAAGGGCTTTTAGAAGTTCTAATACAAATATAGTTAAGCTATGGAATACTGTTGAAAAAGCCTTTATAGAAGCTGTTAATAATAAAAGTATTGTCCATATAGACAAAAATATTAGTTTTATATATGAAGGAAATATACTATTTATTAAACTACCATCTGGTAGAAGATTTTCATATATAAGACCAAAAATAGATTATAACAATGCTTTTAACAAAAGTGTTATAACCTATGAAGGAGTAGACTCTACAACTAAAAAGAATACTAGACTTACTACATATGGTGGAAAGTTAGTAGAAAATATTGTACAAGCCATAGCTCGTGATGTATTAGGAGAGGCTATGATGAATCTAAGAAACAAGGGATTTAATATTGTAATGCATGTACATGATGAAATTGTTTTAGAAGTTGAAAATGGAGTATCTAGTGTTGAAAAAGTTGTTGAAATAATGTGTAAGGAAAACAGATACTTAAAGGGATTAAATTTAAGAGCTGATGGCTTTGAAAGTAATTATTATAAAAAGTAGGTTATAAATGGGGGATATTATGAAACATGACAAAATTATAAATGTAGCTATAGGAAAAAGTAGAAAAGAATTAAATTATGTAAACTTAAAGTTGCCTTATTCAGAGTTTATAGATAAATATATCAAAAACACAAAATATACAAATGAAACCTATAATGAGTATATAAACTTTCCTAAAGATATACAAGACAATATAAAAGATGTTGGTGGATTTGTAGGTGGAATTTTAAAAGATGGAAAAAGAAGAAAAGATACTATAATAAATAGAAGTTTAATAACACTAGATGTAGACTTTGGATATGAAGGTATGATTGAAGACCTTGAGAAAAATATTGATTTTGGTATGTGTATATATACTACACATAAGCATACTAAAAAAAGTCCAAGGTTTAGAATAATAATTCCATTAAAAAATGAAGTAGATCCAATTCAATATGAAGCTATATCAAGAAAAATAGCTTTTGATATAGGTATAGATTATTTTGATGATACTACCTACTCACCGTCAAGGCTTATGTACTTTCCATCTACATCTAAAGATGGAGAGTATGTTTTTAAGTTAATAGATAAAGACTTTCTAGATCCTTTAGATATATTAAATAAGTATAATGCTTGTAAAGATGAAAGTTTGTTGGATAACTTAAGTAAATCAAATCCTAAACTTAATAGTTTACATAATATAAATAAAGAAAACCCAATGTTAAAAGATAATATAATAGGTGCATTTTGTAGAGCTTACAATGTATATGATGTAATTGATAAGTTTTTATATGATGTATATAAAAAAGGTGATACTAAAGATAGATAAACATATATAAATGGAAGCACTTCTAATGGTGTGGTTATATATGAAAATGGTAATTTTGCATATTCTCATCATAGTACTGATGTATGTTGTGATAAACTTTGTAATTCTTTTGACTTAGTAAGACTTCATAAGTTTTCACATTTAGATAAAAATGTATCTAAAGAACTTCCTATAAACAAGCTACCATCATATACAAAGATGATAGAGTTTATAAGTAAAGATGAAAAAGTAATGCTTGAATTTGGTCAAAACAAATTAAAAAATGCTATAAATGATTTTTCATCTGTATGTGAAGAGGATAATATAAATGATAGTTGGACATTAAAGCTAGAGGTAGATAAAAATGGACTTTATAAATCTAGTATTAAGAATATAGTAACAATACTTGAAAATGATGAAAATTTAAAGGATAAAATAGCTTACAACTTATTTTCAAATAGAACAATTATAAAAGGTGATTTACCATGGAAAAAGGTAGTTGATAAAGAAAACGGTGATGTGTGGCAAGATAGTGATGATTCAAATCTTAGAATGTATTTAGATGTAGTTTATAAAATAGTATCTCCACACAAAATATATGACGGTATATCTATAATAGAAAAAAGAAATGAATTTCATCCAGTAAGGGATTATTTAAACTCTCTTGACTGGGATAATGTAAGTAGATTAGACAATTTAATGATAGACTATCTAGGAGCAGAAAATAGTGAATATACAAAAGCTATAACTAGAAAAATGTTAGTTGCAGCAGTTACTAGAATATTTAAACCTGGTACTAAATTTGATTATATGATGGTTTTAGTTGGTAAGCAGGGATTAGGTAAAAGCCATATAATAAGCTTGTTGGGTAAACATTGGTATTCGGATTCTATAAATACAGTGCAAGGAAAAGAAGCCTATGAGCAATTACAAAACGCTTGGATACTAGAAATGGCAGAACTATCGGCAACTAAAAAAGCAGAGGCAGAATCAGTAAAGCACTTTATATCAAAAACAGAAGATAGTTATAGGCAAGCCTATGGAAGAAGGGTTGAAACTTTTAAAAGGCAATGTGTATTTTTTGGAACTACCAATGAAATTGAATTTTTAAAAGATAGAACAGGTAATAGAAGATATTGGCCACTTATGGTTGGAGTAAATAAACCTAAAAAGAATTTATTTAAAGATTTAAATAAACATGAAATAGATATGATTTGGGCAGAAGCTATGCATTTTTATAAAAATGGTGAAAAGCTAATATTAGAAGGAGATATTCAAAAACAAGCAACCATGCAACAAGAAAAACACTTAGAAGGTAATAGCAAGGAAGGTATGATAAAGGAGTACTTAGATATTAAACTTCCTAAAAACTGGTACAATATGGACATATATGAAAGAAGAAGATATATAAGTGAAAGTGAATTTTTAAGAGTAGATAATGATTGTATATTAAGAGAAAAAGTTTGTAGTGTTGAAGTTTGGGTTGAGCTATTTGGAGGGGATATAAAGAATTTTCATAGAGGCAATGCAATGGAGATTAATGAAATTTTAAGAAGGATAGATGGCTGGGAAAGTTTAAAAGAGGGACAAGGTAAACTTAGGTTTGGAAAGTTTTATGGAACTCAAAGGGCTTTTTTAAGAAAAAATTAGCGTTACCAAAGACCTATTTTAGCGTTACCGAAGGCGTTACCAAAGAATTGACTTTGGTAACGGTTATTTAAAGAAGGTGTTACCGAAAAATTTACGGTAACACCTCTGGTAACGCCTTTGGTAACGGGTAAAACGTTTAAATTTCAACGAATATTGCTAGTGTTACCAAAGAGACGAAAAAACCTTAGAGTTTGCCTAAATAGAGGAAATTAAAGAAAAATTACCTCTAATTAGAAAAAAGTTTATACTTTAAGTTCTTTGGTAACGGTAATAAATTATAGGGGTGATTTTATGGAAGAAAAGATTTTAGAGTTTATTAGGGTGGATGATGTTCCACAGGGATGTAAGGATTTAGTTGAGATTTTTGGAATGGATACTTTTATTAGTTTGGTTGAGTATTGTGGTGGGAGTAATGTTTATATTCCTAGTAAGGGTGCTATTGTTAAAAAGGCTAGAAATAGGATTATGAGAGAGGAGTTTGATGGAGGTAATTATAGGGAGATTGCTAATAGGTTTGGTATTAGTGAGGTGGCTGTTAGACAGATTGTAGGTAGGTAATGGTGTATCTACAAAATATATAAATAATTTAAATATAGTATAATGTCAATTGGAATAGTTAATAGTAATTACTATTCAATTGTATGGAATGTTTTAGCTATGATAGTAAAAGTGTTTTATGTAATATGGTTTTTGGGACTGTAGGTAAGTTTGTATTTACACAAAACTACCTACAGTCCCTTCATCTTTTGCTCATATTTAAAGCATAATTTTTAAATTCCATTTTATTTTTATTGTGAATAATATTTTTATTCCACACCATATAAATACTTTTATCATCAATTTTATCCTTTATTTTTATAACTGAAATCTTATTAGTATTAATCAATGGTGTGTTTAAAATTATGGCAATACCTGCCCCTGCTGCCACAAGACCTGAAAGTATACTTGATTCACTAGGTTCTGCATAAATTTTCGGTGTATATCCTATTAAATCAGAATAAGATTTCTCCACATCAGAAGACTTATTATTGTATGCTATAAAATACTCATTTTTCAAATCACTAAGATATACTTCTTCCTTATTGGCTAAAGGATGGTTTTTAGGAACAATTAAAACATATTCTTCCTTTTTAACTAAAATAGCTTCCAAATTATTATATTTGTCTAAATCCTTTATATCACTTATAAATCCAAAATCAACATGGTTGTTTTTTATTCCTTTTAAAATTTCATCTGTGCTTTGATTATCAATATTAAACTTCACCTTCGAATTATCATTAAAAAAGCTACTTATTAAAAAAGGTATAAAAGTTGCCCCAATACAAGCAGTTGAAGATATTGATATAATCATATCACTATTATTTTTCATCTCTTTTAATTTAAGTTTACCTTTTTCAACTTCACTCAAAGCTCCTTTGGCATATTTCAAAAAAACATCTCCAAACTCCGTAATCTTGATATTTCTTCCTTCCCTTTGAAAAAGTTTAACATCTAGCTCTTCTTCTAACTTGGATATGGCTTTGCTTAGTGCTGGTTGAGTAACTGATAATATATCAGATGCTGTTGTGAAATTCTTTGTTTCTGCTATTATTTTAAAATACTCCAGTTGTTGTAAGTTCATTTTTATCTCCTTTTACATTAAAAATCAAGGCTCTGTTAGACAATTGTGTGATAAGCAAGTAATAAAAATAGCTAGACATATTGGAAATTCCAAAGTGTCTAGCTATTTTTATGTAAATTACTTCGCAATATATTAATATTGTAAAATTTATAACTAAAATTTCAATTATACCTAGAATGCAATTTAAAGACTAGTTTGGTAGAGGTTGATTGATTTGTCATAAGAAACAATATATAATAAATATTTTAAAAATTATAATAAGCTGGTGTATTTTAAATTTAGTGTATGCTATTATGATATTAAAAAAAATGTAAGAATACTTAAATAAAAAAAGGGATTAAGCCTATAGTTACAGAATAAATAAAAAAGAAATAATTTGATGAATTTCATCAAATTATTTATATATTAAATAGGGAGAAATATATAAAATATGAAACTAAAAAAGTACATTACTAGCATGCTAGTAGCAGGAATCGTTTTAACTTCAACAAGTTCAGCATTTGCAATGAACAACAATTCAAATAATCAAGATTCAATAGGTGTTTCTAAACTATCAATCCAAGAAATAGACGATAATAAAGTAAATTTAAAAAATTCAGCACCAGTAGAGGACAAATTAAAGTCTATTGAGGAACAAGAGAAGGAATGGAAAGAATTAGAAGAAAGAGTTAAGGCAGGGGACAAAGATTTGATGCCAACAGATCAAGATCTTAAAGAAAAAGGTATAACAACAAAAGGAGGTTATCCAACTAGAAAGGGTACGATACTTGTAACCAAAGCTTTTGGAGTTACATCATTAACAGGGCATGCTGGAATTGTATATAATTCTAATACATCAATAGAATCATTCCCGAAAATTTTTTCGCCTAAAGGTCAAGATGGAGTTTATTCATATCCGAATGATTGGAATACAAGATATAGCAGTGGATATGGGGTTAATGTAAGGGGAACTAGTCAAGCTCAAGATAACGATGCAGCAGATTATTCATATAGAAGATTCCAAGAAAGAAAGCCTTATAATTGGACATTTACTGATACAGAAAATGGTGCGAAATTTTACTGTTCTCAATTAGTTTATAAAGCATTTAAAGTAATGAATGGTGTTAACATAAATCATAATGGTGGTATAGTTTATCCTATGGATTTAGTTAATTCTAGTAATACATATATTGTGTGGTCGAAATAATAGTTAAATAGAAAGAGGTATAGAATGAAGTTATCTAAACAGAAAATTTTTTTAATCATAATTATAAGTTTTGCTTTTTTAATAGGCTGTTCAAGGAATAAAAGTTATATTGAAGACTATGAATATGGCTTATTATATACTTCAAATAGCGGTTCAGTTGTATCTCTTTATGACAAACAAGGTGAAAATTTAGGGGAAAAAAATTTAAACGTATCAGGGATAACATTTGGAAGTTTTATGAAAAACGGAATAGAAGTAAAAGATAAACTATATTATGCTGCTCCATTAGCTGGAAGTAATCAACAAGATTTTGTTGTAGAGATGGATAAAGATAAATTATCTGTAAGCAAAATTAAAAGTACAGGAGTTACTCCAACATTTTTTTCTTCCGATGGGAAATACACTTTTAGTGGGATTTCTTCATTAAATAATTCTCAAATAATTAAGACCGACATAGAAAAAAATAAAGTAATAGGTACAAATGAATTAGAGGGTCAAGGCATCAATATGATTGAAGATGGAAATCAACTTTATATTTTAAGTATAAATCACAATGACTCAGGAAAATCAACAAGTGGAAATTTATATACAATTGATAAGTCTAGTTTTAAAGTTCTAAATAAAATAGTTGTTGAAGATATAAGTTTTACTTGTGATATGGCAAAAATAAGTAATTACATATACATTCTAGTCACTAATGATGGTTTAGATAACAAAACAAATAAGGTTAGAAGGATTAGTTTGAAAGATGGATCTATAAAAGAGTTCAACTTACCATTTAAGAATTTATCAAAAATTCATATAAATAATGATGATATTTATATTGTAGAGTCTGATGTACACAGAGAAGAAATTTGTAATAATGTTGCTAAATTAGATATAAAAACTGGAGAAATAAAATCTTTTAATGTTGAGGGAAACATCCTTTCAAGTATAATAGCAGATAATAAATTTATTTTATCTGATGGTAAAAAGGTATATGTACATAATTTAAATGATTTTAAACTTGAGAAAGAATTTGATGCAAAATCTTATGATAATAAGGTTTTTGTATCTATATTTAAAAAATAAATATAGATATTCTAAAGTTAGTTATTGATTTTCAAAAAAAAGAAAATTTACATGTGTCATTATTTGATGAATTAAGAGAGATTATAATTTAATGTATAATAAGACTGAAAGAAAACACGAAAGATAATAGGGGGATTTAATATGAATAAAAGAATTATGGCTTTAGGGCTATTAGGACTTTCTCTATCAATGGCTGTACCTGTTACAAATTATGCTAAAGAAATAGAGACTGATAAGGAAATTGTTACTAATATTGAAGGAAATGAAGTATTAGAAACACCTGTTACGGCTGAAGAGTACGAGGCATTTGGGGAAGGTGCAAAAGACGATTGTGAAGAAACTTATAAACTTGAAGTTACAGATGAAAATATAGATAAGATAAAAGCTGGAGAAGAAGTTCAAGCTATAAGTACAGAGAATAGCTCAAGATCTATAAGCTGTAGTTATAACTGGACACCAAGAAATACAAGCTGGTCAGTTAAGATAAGCGGACTTAATGACTATAAGTTAGGATTTACAAGATTTTTAATACAAAATAAGTTTACTAGAAGTGGAAAACAATATACTGGAACTTTATATGATGAATCTATTCAGCTAGGATTGCTAAATAATGGAACATATACTCCTAGTGGGAAGGTTGGACCTACAGCTGGAAAAATTCAAACAGGAGATGCTTTATACGTTACAGTTAAAAGAGGAAATACAACAGTACATAGTTGCGTTAAAAGCGCTAAATAAATAGAAAAAGGCTATGGTTGATAGTAGACCATAGCCTTTTAAATTTGTATATTAAAATGTTTTTAAAACTGAGGAGCAATATGGTGAGATACGAATTATTCACCATTTATACTTATAAAATTCATTTTTATTGAAATGAATTTTAATAAATAATTTATGAATAAAAATGTAGCTATATAGTAACATGTAAAAAAAAGAATGTTATTAATAGCAATTACACTTTCAAAAACTAGTAAAACACAAGTAATTATGCAAAATAATAACTGTAAACTATAATAAGAATCTTTAATAACCTTTATATTATTATTTTTTATAGTGCAAATAATAAATTTCTTTTTAAATGATACGAGACTATATGTAAAAAAAATCAATGGGATTATAATCGCAGAAATTACAAGTAATGTATATTCCATTTAAATACTAACCTCCTTTTTTTATTTATTCCCTATATAATAATTATTATAATAAGTGAGTATTATGCACATTATATTTATGAATAAACACCAATATTATTGATATTTATTCATAAATATAATTCTGATAAAATAATTACAGAAGACTAGTATAAAAATATTTGTAAAAAGATTATTTCTGTATATATAAATAAAATTAAAAAAAGCAAACCTATTTTAATTTATTACAATGATGAATCAATTCAAAATACAGCATTTGAGTTTGAGTTTATATATTTAGATTCAGAAGGAAATAAAATAGAGCGTTATTAATTTATTACAAAATATAAAAACTATAAATTACGTGATCCAAAATAATTAAAAATAAGGCTTAAATTAAGCCTTATTTCAGAGCGTAGACAAAGTCTACGCTCTTTTATTTTTGTCAATACTCTTTATGAGGTGATAAATATGTTAACTATAAGAAAAGAAAATTTTAGAGATGATGAAATAAATGTTATATTAGATGGATTGGTTCCTGAAAACCATTTAGTAAGAAAAATAGAAAATGCAATAGATTTTAGTTTTATTTATGATAAAGTAAAAGATTTATACTCTCCGTTAGGAGCTCCAAGTATAGATCCTGTTGTTTTAATAAAAATAGTTTTAATTCAATATTTATTTGGCATACCTTCAATGAGGCAAACAATTAGAGAAATAGAAGTAAATGTAGCGTATAGATGGTTTTTAGGTTACTCATTAACTGAAAAAATTCCTCATTTCTCAACTTTTAATAAAAACTATGAAAGACGATTTAAAAATACAGATTTATTTGAATCAATATTTAAAGAAATTTTAGCGAGAGCTACAAAATGTGGATTTGTAGATTCTTCTAATATCTATATAGATTCAACACATATAAAAGCTAGTGCTAATAAGAAAAAATATACTAAAGTAGAGGTAGATATTCAAGCTAAGCATTATCAAGAAAAACTAGAAAAAGAGATAAATGAAGATAGATTAAAACATGGAAAAAGTCCATTATGTGAAGTGAAAAATGAAGAGGTAAAAAAAAAGGAAAAAATAGAGAGTAATACAGATAAGGATAGTGGCATGTTCTTCAAAAATGAAAAAGAAAAATGCTTCGCATATCTAGCGCATACAGCTTGTGATAACAATAATTTCATATTAGATTTTCATATTACATCTGGTAACATACATGATAGCGTAGCTTTTTCCGATTTATATCAAAAGATAAAAAATAATAGTAAACAACATACAACAGCGATAGCTATAGATGCTGGATATATAACTCCTTATATTTGTAAAACTATTTTAGATGATGGTATAATTCCTGCTATTCCATATAAAAGACCTATGACTAAAAAAGGATTTTTTAAGAAATATGAATATGTATATGATGAGTATTATGACTGTTATATTTGTCCTAATAATAAAATTTTAAAATATTCAACTACCAATAGAGATGGGTATAGAGAATATAAATCTAATCCAAGTGATTGCAAATCTTGTGAACACTTAAATATTTGCACTAATAGTAAAAATAAACAAAAGTTAGTTACAAGGCATATATGGCAAAATTATTTAGAAGAAGCTGATCATCTTAGACATAAGCCATATNTTGTTATATTTGTCCTAATAATAAGATTTTAAAATATTCAACTACTAATAGAGATGGCTATAGAGAGTATAAATCAAATCCAAATGATTGTAAATCTTGTGAGCATTTAAATATTTGTACAAATAGTAGAAATAAACAAAAGTTAGTTACAAGGCATATATGGCAAAATTATTTAGAAGAAGCAAATCATCTTAGACATAAACCATATGTAAAAAAGTTTACAGTAAACGTAAAGAAACAATTGAACGAGTTTTTGCAGATGCAAAAGAGAAACATGGTATGAGATATACAAAATTAAGAGGTTTGTCGAAAATTGAGATGGAGGTAAGCCTTATTTTCTCATGTATGAATCTAAAAAAATTAGCCAATTGGATGTGGAAGGATACGTCCAGTAATCTAAGGCTTACGCCTATTTTTAGTATATTATCATTAAAAATTTTTATAAAAAAGAAAATAGCCATTTAATATAAGTAAAAATGGCTATTTTGTCTACAATCTGANTTATATTAGATGGATTGGTTCCTGAAAACCATTTAGTAAGAAAAATAGAAAATGCAATAGATTTTAGTTTTATTTATGATAAAGTAAAAGATTTATACTCTCCGTTAGGAGCTCCAAGTATAGATCCTGTTGTTTTAATAAAAATAGTTTTAATTCAATATTTATTTGGCATACCTTCAATGAGGCAAACAATTAGAGAAATAGAAGTAAATGTAGCGTATAGATGGTTTTTAGGTTACTCATTAACTGAAAAAATTCCTCATTTCTCAACTTTTAATAAAAACTATGAAAGACGATTTAAAAATACAGATTTATTTGAATCAATATTTAAAGAAATTTTAGCGAGAGCTACAAAATGTGGATTTGTAGATTCTTCTAATATCTATATAGATTCAACACATATAAAAGCTAGTGCTAATAAGAAAAAATATACTAAAGTAGAGGTAGATATTCAAGCTAAGCATTATCAAGAAAAACTAGAAAAAGAGATAAATGAAGATAGATTAAAACATGGAAAAAGTCCATTATGTGAAGTGAAAAATGAAGAGGTAAAAAAAAAGGAAAAAATAGAGAGTAATACAGATAAGGATAGTGGCATGTTCTTCAAAAATGAAAAAGAAAAATGCTTCGCATATCTAGCGCATACAGCTTGTGATAACAATAATTTCATATTAGATTTTCATATTACATCTGGTAACATACATGATAGCGTAGCTTTTTCCGATTTATATCAAAAGATAAAAAATAATAGTAAACAACATACAACAGCGATAGCTATAGATGCTGGATATATAACTCCTTATATTTGTAAAACTATTTTAGATGATGGTATAATTCCTGCTATTCCATATAAAAGACCTATGACTAAAAAAGGATTTTTTAAGAAATATGAATATGTATATGATGAGTATTATGATTGTTATATTTGTCCTAATAATAAGATTTTAAAATATTCAACTACTAATAGAGATGGCTATAGAGAGTATAAATCAAATCCAAATGATTGTAAATCTTGTGAGCATTTAAATATTTGTACAAATAGTAGAAATAAACAAAAGTTAGTTACAAGGCATATATGGCAAAATTATTTAGAAGAAGCAAATCATCTTAGACATAAACCATATGTAAAAAAGTTTACAGTAAACGTAAAGAAACAATTGAACGAGTTTTTGCAGATGCAAAAGAGAAACATGGTATGAGATATACAAAATTAAGAGGTTTGTCGAAAATTGAGATGGAGGTAAGCCTTATTTTCTCATGTATGAATCTAAAAAAATTAGCCAATTGGATGTGGAAGGATACGTCCAGTAATCTAAGGCTTACGCCTATTTTTAGTATATTATCATTAAAAATTTTTATAAAAAAGAAAATAGCCATTTAATATAAGTAAAAATGGCTATTTTGTCTACAATCTGAAATAAGGCTTAAATTAAGCCTTATTTTTTTATTATACTATAAACTGAATTTAGAGTATTGTGGTATTATTTCTTGTCGTATATATTATATAGGGATATTATATAAGGAGGAAATAATGAAAGAAAAAATAAAAAATTTTTTTTATAATCAATGGATAATAGCAATAGGAAGTCCAATAATATTGGGTTTAGCATCATTTTTATTTACCTCAATTAAAAATGATATGTCTTTTTTTGAATGTATAATAATTATATTCAATTATATAAAGGAAAAAACTATTAAAATACTCGATTATAAAGTTTCTATTGGAAGTATTTTAGTGTGTATAACAGTATTTGTTATTATTTTATTTGTGATAGATAAAAGATTTAGTAGAAAAACATCTAAAAGAGAACATCCTGATTGGTATTATGATTTTAGAAATATGGATATAAAGATTGGTTTTTTACTTGGAAATATAATAAGGCATTATATAAAGATGGATATGAAATAGAGGATTTAAAGCCGATTTGTAAATGCAAATGTGATTTACTAACTAAATCTAGAATAGATAATATTTACTATGGTACACCTAAATTACAATGTCCAAATTGTAAAAGTACTTATAATAAACCTATAGAAGATGATTTAGATGAAGTAAGATGTTTAATTGTACATAAAGTAAATAATTTTTTAAATAAAGAATCAGCAGAAGATTAAAATCAACATTTTCCAATAGCAAAAAATTATAAAAAAGTACTTACTGTATAAAGTGTACCCTTTGTCAAGGACAATTTAAAAAAAGGTATTTCTAAGAAACAAGATGATTTCTGTACTGAACAGGAGTCATCTTGCTTAAATTCCATTGATATCTATAATTATTATAGTAATCCATATAATCATCTATTTCTTTTATCACTTCTTCTAATGTACTACATTTGCTAAGAATAACTTCATCTTTAAAATGCCCAAAGAATGATTCTTGTGGAGCATTGTCCCAGCAATTGCCTCTCCTTGACATAGATTGTTTTAAACCTAATTGCTGTACTTGCTTTTGAAATTTAGGACTCGTGTAATGAACACCTTGATCTGAGTGTAAAATAGCTTCGCTATGGAGTTTTAAATTCACATTTGACTTAAGTTTTTCTAGTGTATTTAAAACAATATCTAACCGTAGGTTATCTGAGACATAATGAGCTAATATTTCATTTGTAGAGGAGTCTTTTATTGTAGACAAGTATGCTTTTTTTCCATTTTTATAACTTAAATATGTAATATCTGTTAATAGCACTTTATATGGTATATCTTGCTTAAATTCTCTGTTTATGAAATTAGAAACAATAGTATGCTCTTTACTTGCTTTCATCATACGTCTGTAAGGATTCGCTTTTCTATACGGGCAAACTATTCCATATTTTTTCATTATTCTCCTAATACGCTTTAAATTATATATTATATTAAATCTATCTTTTAAAACCATTTTTATTTGTCTTGCACCTTTTTTACGTCCTTTAAAGTTAAAAGCTTTTAATACATTTTCTTTTGATAAAATATCTTTATCTTCTCTTGATTTTCTTAAATCCTTGCTTTCTGATGAGAAGTATTTATAATACCCAGAACGTGATACACCTGCAACTTTACATAAATAACTTATCATATTTTTAAGTTTATATTTTTTTATTGTAGACTTAATAATCTCATATTTTTCACAAGAAAATAAACTTACTTCTTCTTTAACACTCTCCTTTCTATCATATCTAACTTTTTTAGTAATTCATTTTCAGCTTGAAGTAACTTCATTTTAGCTTCTAGTTTTTTGTATTTTTCTTCTATTGAAAGATCTTTCTCAATAGGTCTTCCAGTATTGTATTTGCGAGTATCTGTAAGTTTTATAGCTCCGCCATTTTTAAAGGCCGTACGCCATCTGCTAGCAGAAGATTTAATCCTTTGCATGCCTATAATATCGATATTGAAGCCACACTCTTCAAATATTATTCTAGGAAGTTTACCATTGATACTTTCATTTATAAATATTTTTTTAAATTCATCGGTATAGGTAATACCTTTCGAACTTACTTTCTTAATGTATTTGTTTTGTTTTAATATTATTATTTNATTAGTAGGTGCTTTTTTAATAAGTAAACTTTATGGATTTTGGTTTCTCGGTTAGAAAAAAGCACTTCGAAATATAAGTGCTTTTATGATGTTCGTATTCTATAACAATTGTGTACTTTCTTATATTCTATCATTGATTCATAGTATTTCAAGCCATCTATATAACTAATCACACAATTGTCTAACAGAGCCAAAATCAATAACTTTTAGTTATATATTTATGAATATTTTCAATTAGACATTATTCATTCAGTAGTGTTATAATCTCATTGTTATATTATTCAATATTTTTAATAACAAAAAAAATTATAAATTTTATATATATAAATGTCAAATTACTTATATATATTAAAAAGGAGAAATGTAATGTTTAATGTAAATAAAGAAAAATGTATTGGTTGTTCACAATGTGTAAAAGATTGTCCAGTTTCTGCTATTTCTTTAGTAGATAACAAGGCTGAAATAAACAACGAAAGATGTTTCAAATGTGGTCACTGTATAGCTATTTGTCCAGTAGAAGCTGTATCAACTGATGATTATAATATGGAAGAAGTTATTCCTTATGATAAAGAGAGCTTCTCAGTGGAAGCTGACAACTTACTTAACTTCATAAAATTCAGAAGAAGTGTAAGAAGATTCAAAGATAAAGAAGTTGAAAAAGAAAAAATAGAAAAAATAATTGAAGCAGGAAGATTTACTCAAACTTCAACAAACAGTCAAGATGTTTCTTATATAGTAGTTAGTGAAAAACTTGCTGAACTTAGAGATTTAGTTTATGAAAGTTTAAAAGTAAAAGGTGAGGCAATTTTAGCTAATTTAACACCTGAAACTTCTTATTTAGAAAGATATGCAAAAATGTGGGTTCATTCATATGAAATGTATAAACAAGACCCAATTAAAAACGATAAAATATTCTTCAATGCTCCAGTTGCCATATTTGTAGCTTCTCCAAACAATGTAAATGCTGGTTTAGCTTCTTCAAATATGGAACTTATAACTAACGCCTTAGGTCTTGGTACTTTCTTCAGTGGTTTTTCAATAGTTGCTGCTAAAGACAATAAACATATCTTAGATTTCCTTGGTGTAAATAGTTCTGATGAATTATTATCATGTTTAGTAATAGGATATCCTGATGTTAAATACAAAAGAACAGTTCCAAGAAAAGATGCTGTTATAAACTGGATGTAAGAGAATGTAAAATTGGTAAGTTTGGAATAATATTCATATTAAACTTTTTGAGGTAAATAAATGAAAGATCAAAGAGAAATAATTATTCCAGATTTAGACTACCGAGCTGAAGTAAGAAAATGTAAAACAATGGAAGATGTAGTTGGTAAAAATGGATTAATGCAAAAGCTGTTTAAAGATGTTATACAGCAATTATTAGAAGTAGAAATGTAAGAACATCTTGGAAGAGAAAGACATGAAAGAAATAATGAAATTAATCCAAACTATAGGAATGGATATAGTTCTAAAACTATTGAAAGTAGTTTTGGTGAAGTTGGCTTAGATATACCAAGAGATAGAAAAGCACAATTTGAACCGAAGGTTGTTAAAAAGTATGAAACTGTATGTAATGAACTAGATAAAAAAATAATAGGTCTTTATGCCTGTGGTATGAGTGTAAGAGATATCCAATCTGAAATGGAAGAACTATATGGCATTGATGTGTCTCCTGCAATGATATCTAAGATAACAGATAAGGTTGTAGAGGCTGCCGCCGAATGGCAAAGTAGAGAACTTGATAAAATATATCCAATCGTACAGACAGCTAAGAAAATCACTATATTTATCTACCATGAAAATTATGGAGAAATGGACCTCTCCAAACCAAAATTGGGCGTCTACTTTAGGACAGCTTACAATTATGTTTGGAGAAAGGATACCTAACTCTTACACAATATAAATTTTTTTGAAATTATGGAAAATTTAGTGTATAAATAACTAAATTAAACACATAATAATTGTGTAAAGAATTCCAGTATTAGTATTTCTCAAAAATAAAAAAATATTACTGGAATTTGAAATTTCCAGTAATATAAATTATAAAAAATCTTATTTAAACAAATCTATAGACATTCTCCCTTGTGCTAACTAGATTTATCTATTAAATAAAACATTAAAGCATTACAAATGTGTAATGCTTTAATGTTTTAATAAACTATTTATTATAATTTATTTGAACACTTTGGACAATATATAAAATCTTCTTCAGTTGTATATCCACAGTTTGTACAAATCTTTACATTATCCTCTATTTGTCCAAAATCTATTTCATCTATATTAAGATTTACTTCTTCACCTTTTTCAATTCTTCTTCCTATTTCAGGAGCTATTTTAGATACTTTTTCACAGCAACTTGTTTTTATGTAATATTCCTTATTCCATTTTATTATTGGTATGAAGAAAAACATAAAATACCAATAAGTCATATATACTTCTATATTAGAGTACTTTCCACAACATTTACATACGTTTAATTGTTTAAAGTCTAGCTTCTTTTGATTTTGACTTACTCCCATTATAAAAAACAATTAATTCACCTCCTTATTGTAATTTCATCCACAATTATCATTATATATCATGAGTTTTTTTATTTGACCCTTTGCTTTTATATAACTTTTCTATATTATAACATTAAATCAATACTTACATTGTATTTAGTGTATTATGTAACTTTTTTTGTAAATATATTGAATTTATTAAGAGTTTGGATAGTAATAAACTTATTAGTATAGAAAATGGTATTAATGATATTAACTTAATAAATAATAAGTTTTAATAATACAACTTAAAGGAGCTAAAATAAAATGTTTAGCAATTGAAGTTTTACTTCAAATTAATGAAATTATTCTATAATTGGAAAATAATTAAATATTTTATATAATATAATTAAGTTAGCAATTGTTATACATTACGATAAAAATAGGGGGGAACATGAGAAATTTTTTTAGTAAAGATAAATTTAATATATTAGATTTATTAAGTTTAATAATCATACTAATAGGTTTATTTAAAGATAATATTATATATATATTTATAGGTGCATATATACAAATTGCTCAAAGAATATCAGTACATTTTAAAGAATATAGGAATACAAAAAAACTCAAAGTATATTTTATAATAGACTTATCTATATTTTTTATGATTACATTAATATTTATAAAAAATATATTTAGTATTTGTACGTAAATTTAATATATTATAAATTATTTATAGTAAGTTATAGAAGTAACCACATCTTAGAATTTAATCTATTGAAAAATCTAAGGTGTGGGTATTTTTATCTCATACTTATCACAAAGAAAGCTAACATAGCCTAAATATATTACTAAATAAATGTTACAATATAGATACATTCACAATTGTTATATAATACGAAATAAAGATACATTTGATATCATATAGATTCATAGAAATTTGTTGATTAGATGATTAGTATTATTATGTATATTTGTCATAAGTTAGAAGTTAATGTGATATATATGTAATATAAAGAGATAAAAATATCACTTATCTATATTGATAAAGGAGAATTTGTTATGATTAAAGAAAGAAAGTATACTTTATGTTTTTTGGGTTTTCTAAGTTTTTTTGGTTTTAGTGGTTTAAATGGTAATCCCTATAATTTACTCTGGTTTAGTTTTGCAGGATATTTCTCATATTTTTGGTGGGCTAAATTAGGACAAATTGATAATGAATCTTTAAAGAAAAATAAATCCAGAGCTTGTGTAATTTCATATAGAATATGCTTTGTTATAGCATTTGTATTAAGTATATTAGTAAAATTATCAACTATAAGTGTAGAATCAAGCTTTAAAATACAGATAATATTAATATCAGTTACTTTTGCAATAGCAACTAATTTATGGGCATTTTTAACTTGTAGATTTGAGGAACAATATTAATATAATGCGAAATATATTCTGTAATAATATTTAAATTAAGAAAATTAATGTGTATAATAAAGGTATCTATAAAAAATTAAAGGTTGTGATAAGATGAAATGGTCAGAAGTAAGGACACTTCACCCAAATAAATTTGTATTATTAGAAAAATTAAAAGAACATATTGATGGAAATTATAAATATATTGATGAAGTAGCACTAATTGATGTAATAGATAATGATAAAGAAGCTAGTGATTTGCTAGTAAGATGTAAAGGTGATAGATTTGTATATCATACATCTAAAGAAGATTTATGTATGNTAGAGAACTTGATAAAATATATCCAATCGTACAGACAGCTAAGAAAATCACTATATTTATCTACCATGAAAATTATGGAGAAATGGACCTCTCCAAACCAAAATTGGGCGTCTACTTTAGGACAGCTTACAATTATGTTTGGAGAAAGGATACCTAACTCTTACACAATATAAATTTTTTTGAAATTATGGAAAATTTAGTGTATAAATAACTAAATTAAACACATAATAATTGTGTAAAGAATTCCAGTATTAGTATTTCTCAAAAATAAAAAAATATTACTGGAATTTGAAATTTCCAGTAATATAAATTATAAAAAATCTTATTTACACAAATCTATAGACATTCTCAAATTTACATCTGAGTATATAATGATTATTATCCTGATTATACATTTCTAATGTAGAATCCAAAATCATATTTGTACATATAAAAATTTTAAATATTTTTATCAAAAATATCTTGTAACAGAAAAACTATAAGAAGTCATATGTAGCTTCGTCAATACACCCACCATAATTTTCACTTCTTTTTTCTACCCCCCCTATTCGCATTATATAACAATTGTGTACTTTTTACATCTTATCATTAATTCACAGCATTATAAACCATCTCTATATAATTAATCACACAATTGTCTAACAGAGCCAAATAATAATACTAATAAAATACAGATATGATATAATAAAATCAAAAATAAAAAGGAGATATTAATATGGAAAGAAGATTATTAAATCCTAAAATAGATTTTGTATTTAAGAAGATATTTGGCTCAGAGAAACATCCAGGGGTGTTAATATCATTTTTAAATGCAGTACTAAAACCTAAAAATAATATAACAGATGTTGAAATAAAAAATACAGATATAGATAAGTCGTACATAGAGGATAAGTTTTCAAGATTGGATGTAAAGGCAGTAACAAGTAAAAATGAAATTATAAATATAGAAATTCAATTAAAAAATGAATACAATATGATACAAAGAAGTTTATACTATNTATTATTTCTCCAGATATTGTTTCTAGTATTGGAATAAGTGCTTCCCCATTAGATAAATTTATAACTATGTACGGAATTGGTGGAGAGCACTATGCATATAGAAAGAAAATAGATTCTATTTCAATATGTGGAATGGATTTAAAAGATATAGAAATAGATTTTGGAGTTATAGATGAAAATGGAAATATAAATGGTTTAATAGGTTTAGACGTATTATTAGAGCTTGGTGTGTCTATAGATTTAAAAAATTTAAAACTAAAGTTATAAATATTAAGTTAAATTCTAAAATTTAATATAATGGAAAATAAATCAAGAGTTGTATTTATTCATACAACTCTTAATTTAGTTCGTATTATATTAATATTGTAATGTTAGCATAATCCAATAATCACTTTATATCTTTAACTTCTTGTGCCAAACCTACTACTCCACACACAGGACACTTTAACTTACGATAGTTTCCTGCATGAAAAGATATAATTTGGTAAAACTTTATTCTAAATTTAGATTTACAATTATTACAAATATATTCATGATTATTTATATGATTTAAAATAGCTAATACCAACGAAATAATAACTGTAACAAGTAAAACATTTTCTCCTAAGTAGATGTAAACTAATATATTTCCCAATATTAACCCAATATATATCAATAGACTTTTCAATATAATCCCCCTTCCCATTTAATTCAATTGAACAGTATATCTACTTTATACTATGTTCACAATTTATAACAATTGCTAAGTTAATTATATTGTATCATTTTCAACACTCATTTAAAACATAGCCATTATTTAAAATTTACTAATTTTAACCTTATGTTAAAATATAGCCCTATATTAAATTTTCGTAAACTTTTTGAGTAAATTCTGCATCATTTAAACCTCTATGAGAATTAGAAAGATAAGAAAGATATTCTTCATTACCTAATAACTCTAGTACTACATCACCTAACTTAGAACAAGGAGCATTCTCATCATATTGCTCTTTATACCATTTTCTATACATTTTCATAGTACAAGATTTTTTACGCTTAAATTCTTTTTTATAAACACGATTATAATTTTCGCATAAAAATCCATAATCAAATTCAATATTATGAGCAACTAAAGGAAGTCCTCCTATAAATTCTATAAATTTAGGTAAAACTTCTTCAATAGGAGGCTTATCTTTTACCATTTCATTTGTAATGCCTGTTATATCAGTTATCTTTTGAGATATTTTTTGGTTAGGTTTTACTAACATCTCAAAGGTATCTGATATTTTACCATCAATTACTTTTACAGCACCTATTTCTGTAATTTCATTATTAATAGGGGAAAGCCCTGTAGTTTCTAAGTCAAAAACCACATAGTTTCTTTTATCCCTATATTCTTTTTCTTCTCTTTTTAATCTTCTTTCATATTGTACTAATTTTTCTTTTACATATTGATCAATTTCATATAAAGGTGTTCTGCAAATATTTAAATTTCTTTGTTCACTTTCTTTTAGCTTAGGTAAGTAAATGTCTTTTAGCTCAGTAAGATAATGATTAAACATAAAAGTTGATAAATTTCTTGAGTCATTAAGCATATCTACACAAACTTGAACCTTATATAAAGCGATTAAGTAATCTTCTTTAATAGTGATTTCAGCAAGCAAATCAAAAAGCTCATCATCATTAGGAGATACTTTTTATTTATTAAAGTTATATAATTATTAAAGTTACAATTACTCACGTTAATTTTCTCCTCCTTAAAATAAAAACTATAATATTATTATATAATTGTATTTTAAAACTGTGTATGTTAAATAGTCTCTAGTATTTTAATTTAAGATTATATTGAGGTTTAATTTTTATCTAGAGCATCTATAGTAGATTATGGTAGGGGTAGTTTACGCAATTCTTTTATTCTTATCTATTTTTATAGGTATTATATTTTTCATTACTTATAGTAGTTTTTTATATAATAAGCAGCTTTACTTCAAATTAATGAAACTATTTTATAATTGGAAAATAATTAAATATTTTGTATAATATAATCAAGTTGGTAATTGTAATATAATGTAAAATGGGGTGAAGGGACGAATGGATGGAGTAGTATCAACAATAATAGGAGTAGCATTATCAAATTTAATTTGTAGCTTTTTATTGAATATATTAAATAACAATATGTGGAGTGTATTTAATGTAATACGAAAAGACTTAAATAAATTAACTAATAAAACTAGGAGTATTTTGAGTTTTTTAGGTTTTATTTTGGCAATATTGATAACTGTTGTGCTAAAGATAGTATTAAATATTAACTCTTTTGAAGAAGGCTTAGTTTTAGGTTTTTTATTAGCAATAAAAGACACATGTTTTAAATATGATATAGTAGAAAATGCATAATATTAATATATTACGAATTATTTATAGTAAGTTATAAAAGTAACCACATTTTAGAATTCAATCTATTGAAAATCTAAGGTGTGGTTATTTTTATATCATATTTATCACAAAGAAAGCTAACATAGCCAAAAATTAAGAATAAAACATTAAAAAAGTAGTCTGAGGTTAACTAATCAGACTATTTTTAATATTTAAATATACTACTAAATAAATGTTACAATATAGATACATTCACAATTGTTATATCATACGAACTAAGGATGTATTCAATATTATTTAATTAAATATCTGTATATTAGTATTTATTGATTAAAAACTAATATACGGATATTTGTATTACTTAATTTTAACAACTACCTTGCATTATAGAGTAGTATATGATAATATACATAAGTACTCTATAATACAAGGTGGTGGTGTGATGGAATTAAGTAAAGAAGTATTAAAGGGACATATTGATACTTTGATTGTGTCCATATTAAATGAAAAAGATTGTTATGGATATGAAATTGCAAAACAAGTAAGAGAAAAAAGTGAATTTGAATTAAAAGAAGGAACTATGTATCTTGCACTTAAAAGAATGGAGTCTAAGAATATAATTAAATCTTACTGGAGTAATGAACAGAGTTCAGGTGGTAAAAGAAAATATTATAATTTAACCGATGAGGGGAAAGAATTTTTAGAGTTAAAGAAACAAGAGTGGAGATTCATTAAAAGTGTCATGAATCAATTTTTAGGGGAGGTAGAATAATCAATGAAACTAATCGATGAATATTTAGACACACTATATAAAAAAGATAATAATAAAAGTACTTTAGAGTTAAAACAGGAAATGAGAGATCATCTTATAGAATCAGTGAATGATTTAAAGTTGCAGGGATTGAATGATGAGGAAGCGTGTAAAAAAGCAATTGAAAAATTTGATGATGGTATAGAAATGAAACAGGAATTACATAGTATAATAAAAGAACTTTCTTTATCGCTAGATAATCATAAATCTATAATAAAAGGAATTAGAAAGATAGTATGTTTTATAAGTATATTTGCATTTTTAACTTTTGGATTAATGTACTATTACAGTGATAGCCTACAAAAAAATAGAAATGAGTTAGGTAAATCATTTGATGAAGAAATAAGAATATTAGCTCAAAAATATGATATGACAAAGGTTGATGAATATAGGCAAGAACTTGAAAGTTTACTTAATGAAGATAAGTATAGGAAAATTAAAGCTTTTAGATTACATGTAGCAGATATGGAGGATGGAAACACTAGTTTAAGTTCATCAGGAGTAAATGCAAAAACTGTGTATGAAAAAGAATTAGATTATAACAGCACAAAGGCATATACCCAATATTTGGGATATGATGGAAAAGATTTTTTAGATAAGAGCGGAAATATAATAAATCCAAATATTTTTTCAGAATACTTCTTTTACTTTGAATCAAAAGCATTAATTCAAGTCTCACTTATAACGGGAGTACTTTCTCTTGTAAGTTATTTTATATTAAAGTTTAAAACTTCTTTAACAAAAAATAATTTAATTTGATATTGCAATTAAGTACAAAAAATAATAAGTAAATTGACCTATTGATAAAATTAATTTTGATGAATGTATTTAACTAACAATATTAATATACTACGAACAAATTATATAAAAAAAGTAGGCTCTGTTAGCTTACTTCGTGATAATTAGGATAAAAAAACAACTATACCTTAGAAATTTCAAGTTCTAAGGTATAGTTGTTTAATTTGTTATAAGTAGTTCGTATTATATTAAAATTATGATTTATAAAATGGTAGTGAAAAATAACGAATTTACTATTATCATTATTACCATAATAGTAGATAGTATTTTCCCAACTTTTGAGCCAAAGTTATCTTTAAATTTATAACCAAAAATTAGTGATGGAATAAAAAATAATAGAGAATAAAATATTGTATAATGATTTCCACTATTTCCATTAGACCATGCTTTTAGACCAATATAAGTCAAGATGTTATCTCCTATACAGATATCATTAAATGTAAAACTGAATAAACAGCCAACGATAAATAATAATAAAGAAAGTGAACCTATTCCAATTTTATTTTTTTTCACACTATCCCCTCCAAATAAAAATATTCATATAACTTAGATTCTATATAATATGTTAGTTCGAATTATATAACAATTACGAACTTAATTATATTATACATGATTAATCACGAAGTTAGCTAACACAGCCAAAAAGTATTATAGAACTCAAATGGCTTTTTTAAGAAAATTTTAGCGTTACCAGAGAAAATTCTACGGTAACGTTTTTTTTATTAGATGTTACCAGAAAATTTACAGTAACGCTTCTGGCAACGGGGTAAATGTGTATATTTCAATGATTTTTAAGGGTGTTATCGTAGTTTAGGAAAAGTCTTAATAGGTGTGAGATTAGAGGAAAATAAGATATATTTACCTCTAATTTTAAATAAGTTTATGGTTTTGGTTCTTTGGTAACGGTAGGTATTAATTTTGATAATGAAGAGAAAACTGCTAAAAAGTTAAGAAATATAATATAAAATTAGTAGATAAAGTAAATACAAAAATATATAATTAAATAATAAATAATAGAACGAAAGGTGTTGATAAATATGTCTCCACTAGAAAAAATGATAATACAAGCTTTAGAAAATGAAGATGATGATATAATTTTAGCAGAAGTACTAGATTTTTATGAATATTTAAAAGAAAAAAAGAAAAGACAAAAAGATACTCTATGGAAAAATATACAAGAAGATGAACCGACTAATGAAGAAATAGAAATAATAAATAATTATATACAAAGAGAAGCTAAAGATGAACCATATAGACTTAGCAGAAACTCAAAAGAAAGAGAACTTTCCTATCTAAGAGAAAAGTCTTTAAGAGATGAAATAAGTGCATTAGCAAATGCCAAAGAAAAAGGACTAAAAGAAGGATTAAAACAAGGATTATTTGAAGGTAAATTAGAAAGTGCAAGAAGCTTTTTAGATATTTTAGATGATGATACAATAGCTACTAAGCTCAATATCGATGTAGATATAATAAAAAAATTAAGAACAGAAACATTAAAAAAGTAGTCTGAGGTTAACTCATCAGACTATTTTTAATATTTAAATATATTACTAAATAAAGAGAGAGAATTATATGCCTCTATTTTTTGATTACAAAGTAACAAAAACATACTAAATAAATGTTACAATATAGATACATTCAAAATTTTTATAAATTATGAATTAAAGTAGGAGCTTATGCTCCTATTTTTTGTTAAAAAAATAAAAAATTAAAATAAATTGATAGAAATTTATATAATTTATCGTATTAGTAATTGTAAAAGCTTTTACAGAAGGAGGAAGCAAACTTGCAAGATGAGTTAATAATTAAATACATAAAAAAGAAAAAAGAAGTAGGAATGGAACTTCTTATAGATAATTACAGAGGAATACTTACATCTGTAGTTAGAAAGCATCTAGGAGTGTTAATAAATTATGAAGAAGAATGTATAGATGATGTACTTTTATCAATATGGGACAACATTAAAAGCTTTGATAAAAACAAAAACCAATTTAAAAATTGGATATGTGCTATAGCAAAATACAAGGCCATTGACTATAAAAGAAAGTATCTAGCTAAAGTAGAAACATTAGACATGACAGATGAAATCTATTATATAGACAAAGATTTAGTAAAGCAAGAAACAAAAGAAGAAGTAGAAGAAATATTAAGTCATTTAAATGAAAAAGACCGAGAGTTATTTGTAAAGCATTATTTAGAGGATATAGATTTAGAGACTATAGCATTAAAGAGTAATACAAAAGTATCTAATTTATATAACCGACTATCTAGAGGTAGAAAAAGAATTAGAGAAAATATGTGTAAATAGGGAGGTTTAATTATGAAGGATAAATATAGAATATTAAATGATGTTAAAGTAAATATAGATGAATATGAAGAAGTAAAGTTTGATAATAATGATAATATTAAACAGAGGATGAAGAAAAAGTTAAGAAATAGAAAGCCTTCTTATAGAAATGCAATAGCAGTTGCATCAGCTGTAATATTAGGTAGTAGTGTTATATTAAATGAAAATGTATGGGCACATGTTCAATCTATATGGTATACAATAGATGAAGTTTTTAGCTTGAAAAAAGAGGAAGTTAAAGACTATACCTATAACATAGATAAAACAGTAGAAGATAAAAATATTAAAATTTTATTTAAAAGTATTATGCTTGATGATGGAAAACTTATAATAGATGCAAATATTGATGACACTAAATTTAATCCTTTTGAAGATCTTACACAAAAACAACAAAAAGATTGGTCTGTTGATAAATGGGGAAATAAAGAAACTAGAGTATCATTAGGTGCAGATAGCACAGAAATTTATGTGGATGGAGTTAAACGAACATATTTTAATAATTCAGCTCCAAACTCAAATGATAAAAACGATGATAAAACTACAGATGTGTTAATAGAACAATCCATAGAGGCTATAGAAAGTGATAAAGACGAGCATTATTTAGAAAAAGTAAATGAAAATCAATTTCCAAATAATATTGATATAAATAAGATGTATAACTTTAAAATAAAAATTAATAAGTTACATATAGTTGAATCAGAGTATACAGACGAAGAATCAAAAACAGGTGAAGGTAGTTATGGTGCAGTAGTAGAAGGAGATTGGAGTGTAGATGTAAGTATAAAAGGAGAAGACTTAATAAATGCATCAACTAATTATGAAATAAATAAAGATATAGATCTAGAGTTAGATGATAGAAAAATAAATGTATCAGTAGATAATATTAGTATATCTCCTATCTATTTAGGATTAGATTATTCATATATAAATGAAGATGGATATAGTATAGAGTTCAAAGTATTTAATGATAAAGGAGAAGAGTATAGATGGGTATCTATTCAATCAGATTCATATATTGGTAAAATTGATAAAGCTAACTTTGAGATGAAACTGATAAATTCGTATAAAGATACAAAATATATTAAATTAGTTCCTACTATTATTCATTATCAAAAAGGAAAGACACTGGTATTTGAGGACAAATCTATAGAAATAGAAATTAATAAATAAAAAATAAGTTATAAACAATATTAATATACTACGAACAAATTATATAAAAAAAGTATTATGGAACTCAAATGGCTTTTTTAAGAAAATTTTAGCGTTACCAGAGAAAATTCTACGGTAACGCTTTTTTTATTAGATGTTAGCAAAAAATTTACAGTAATGCTTCTGGTAACAGTAGATAGTTTTTGATATATAAAATCAGTATTTATTAATATTATAAAAAAGATATTAAATTTTGAATAATATTCAACAAATCTGAAGGTTTTTTATTGTATACTAAGGTATTAGAAAATATACCGATTATAGATAAATTTACAATTATTACATACTGAATATGATAGTTTATGATTTTAGTTTGTTTACTATAAAAATATAATGTATAATTATTGTAATATAAAATATAGGAAGTGAAAAAATGAGAAGAACTTTATTAAACCCTAAAATAGATTTTGTATTTAAAAAAATTTTTGGATCAGAAGAACACCCAGAAATTTTAATATCATTTTTAAATGCAGTACTTAAACCAAAAAAGCCTATTGTATCAGTTGAAATAAAAAACTCAGACTTAGAAAAAGAGTATATAGAAGATAAATTTTCTAGATTAGATGTAAAAGCATTGACAAGCAATAAAGAAATCATAAATATAGAAATACAATTAAAAAATGAATACAATATGATACAAAGAAGCTTATATTATTGGAGTAAGCTTTACGAAGAACAATTATCAGAAGGCGATAGATATGATAAATTGAGTAGAACAGTTTGTATAAATATACTAGATTTTAAATATTTAAAAAATGACAGATTCCACAATGGATATAGGTTAAAGGAAATAGAAACAAATGAAGAATTAACAGATTTACAAGAAATTCACTTTATAGAAATACCTAAGCTAAAAAGATTTGAAAGCACTGAAGAAATAGTTGATTTACTAGAGGGTTGGGTAGAGTTTTTAAGAGATCCAGAAAGTGAAGTAATTAGAAAATTAGAAATGAGTAATAAAGAAATTAGAGAAGCTAAAGATGAATTATATAGACTTAGCAGAAACTCAAAAGAAAGAGAACTTTACTATCTAAGAGAAAAGTCTTTAAGAGATGAAATAAGTGCATTAGCAAATGCCAAAGAAAAAGGACTAAAAGAAGGATTAAAACAAGGATTATTTGAAGGTAAATTAGAAAGTGCAAGAAGCTTTTTAGATATTTTAGATGATGATACAATAGCTACTAAGCTCAATATCGATGTAGATATAATAAAAAAATTAAGAACAGAAACATTAAAAAAGTAGTCTTAGGTTAACTCCTCAGACTATTTTTAATATTTAAATATACTACTAAATAAATAATATAATATAGATACATTCACAATTGTTATATATTACAAATTGAATTCTGTGTGTATTTAAAAATATCTGTTTTATTGAACATATAAAGTATGAAATTATTTAATTATTAATTAAGAGATAGATTTATACCAAGCTTAATTACTGTAATTTCAATATTAGTTCTTATAATATTTGTAATAAAAAAATAAATCAACGAATAAGAAAATTTCTGAATTAGAAAAAATGATTAATAATTTATAGAATAATTAACTAGCAATATATTAATTTTATGTATTGACAGTTAAAAAAAGATTAATTATAATAAAGACAAATCAATTGAATTAAATTAAATTTTGATTGATTGAAATAATCACAAGAAAGAGGTTGCTATGAGCAAATACGATATTTTAAAATTAGAAAATCAGATGTGTTTTCCATTATATGCAATATCAAGAGAAGTAATAAAATTATATAAACCTTATCTTGATCAGCTTAATCTTACGTATACTCAGTATATTGCAATGCTTGTAATGTGGGAAGAAGAAAAAATAGTATTTAAAGAACTTGGAAAAAAACTTCATTTAGATTCAGGAACTCTTACTCCTGTACTTAAAAAACTTGAGTCTATGGGACTTATAATAAAGTATAGAAGTAAAGAAGATGATAGAGTAGTAATTGTTGAACTTACTGAGACTGGAAGAAAACTTAAAGATGAAGCCATCACAGTTCCAGAAAGAGTATTTTGCCAATTTAAAATATCTGAAGAAGATGCTGTTCAGTTTAAATATTATTTAGATAAAATACTAAAAAGTTTTGTATAATAAAAGATGATAAATTCACTTTTTAAAGTGAATTGCATCTTTGATTATATAGATAACCTATTTTATACACTAATTAATTGAATTAAATTAAATTTTAATAAATTAAAATATTGGAGGATATATTATGAAATTTTATGATTTTACTGCAAAAAAAATGAATGGTATAGAAGTTAAAATGGACGAATACAAAGGAAAGGTGTTATTGGTTGTTAATACAGCTAGTAAATGTGGATTTACACCACAATTAGCAGAACTTGAGCAAATGTATAAGGACTATAAAGATAAAGGTTTTGAAATACTTGGATTCCCTTGTAATCAATTTGCCAATCAAGACCCAGGTTCAAACAAAGAAATAAGTGACTTTTGTCTTATAAATTATGGAGTTACATTTACAATGTTTGAAAAAATAGATGTTAATGGAGAGTCTGCACATCCAATATATAAATATTTAAAAAATAATGCAAAAGGAATTTTAAACAATGAAATAAAATGGAACTTTACTAAATTCCTTATTGACTCTGAAGGTAATGTTGTTGATAGATTTGCACCGACTACAAATCCTAAAAAGATAAGAAAAGATATAGAAAAATTATTACCATAAGCATAGTAAGTAAATTTAGCACAATATTATAAAAGAAACTAACAAATTATATAAAATTAGATAAATAACCATACCTTATATTATTGAAAATACTAAGGTATGGTTGTTTTTATTGTAAATTTATTTATAACAAAATATCTAGTTTACAAAAATTTATCATAAATCTTAATAAAATCTTAATAAATCATACACTTTATATTAAAAAATAACATCTATACTACTAAATATAAACAATATATGTATAAAAATGGTAAAATAAAAAGCGAGGTGAGATTAATGATAAAAGGGAATGTATTATTAGTTGATGATGATAAAGACATAGTTGAGTCTATGGAAATACATTTAAAAAATGAAGGACTAAAAGTATATAAGGCTTATGATGGAATAGAAGCTCTAGAAATTTTACTTGAAAAAGAAATTCACTTAATTTTAATGGATATTATGATGCCAAGAATGGATGGACTAAGTGCAACATTAAAAATCAGAGAAGAAAAAAATATACCAATTATACTAGTATCAGCAAAAACAGAAGATAGCGATAAAATAATAGGGCTTAACATGGGTGCAGATGATTATATAACAAAACCATTCAACCCATTAGAACTAGTAGCAAGAGTAAAGTCTAACTTAAGACGCTATATTTCACTTGGAAACTTTAAACAAGAAAGTTTAGAAGTCTTAAAATATGAAGCATTAGTTCTAGATAATGCTAGCAAAGAAGTTAGCGTAGATGGGGAAGTAGTAAAGTTAACCCCTATAGAATATAAGATTTTAGAAATGCTACTAAAAAATCAAGGAAGGGTATTTTCATCAAGGCAAATATATGAAAGTATTTGGCAAGAGCCAGGATACAACTGTGACAGAACAGTAGCAGTACATATAAGAAGAATAAGAGAGAAAATAGAGATAAATCCTAAAGATCCAAAATATATAAAGGTGGTGTGGGGAGTTGGATATAAAATTGATAAAAAATAAAAACTTAGTGGCTTTAGTTATATGTTTTTGTATAACTATAATTAGTGCTAATATAGATATGAAAGATTTTTATATGAACTATATTAATGCAGACTTTTATAAAAGTTATGAATTAGAACAAGTTTTATATGAAATAGCAACACAATCTGTATATACAGTAGTAGGAGATAATGCAAGTGAAAAAATGCTTAATTATAAAACTGAAAGTAAGAATATGATTTCTAATTATACAACAGCAAATGTATTTGTAATAAACAATGATAGTAAAGAAGTATACTATAATAATATTTCTGATATTGATAAGTATTTAAAAACAGTTACAAAGTCTTATCATAATGTATATGAAATTAACTTTAAAGATAAAACTATGTACTTACTAAATGATAATAATGATAAAGTTAGGGTATCAACAAACAATTTTGGTAATCTAGCTCAAACAAGAAAAGAAGATGTTACTACATATATAGCAATTCCTTTTACTTCAGACATAGCAAGGATGAAAGATATTAATAATAATGAACCTCTATATGTAAAATATAAGGAATTTGTTAAAAATATTGAAGATGCAATCTTTTTCATAGGCTCTAAAATAATAGCATTAATAACATTTATAATACCTTATTTAGCTATGCTTATACTAGATAATAAAAAATTAAGTAAAAAAGATAGTTTAAATAATATTTTAAAAAATATATTACTTATATCACTTGCTTTTTTAATATCTTTACTACAATCTAAAATTTATGGATGGAGTATATGGTATTATTTTATTAATACAGGTTTACTGTACTTAATATATTATTTTGGTTTTAAAATATTAGAGGAAAATAGGAAAAATAATATACATCCTAAAGATTATGCACATAATCTAATGGTTAAACTGACTAGTTTAAAAATGAATAATAAAAAAATTTATACTATAATTAAATATGTATGGATATTTATACCATTAGTAATAATACAAGTTATTATAGTATTTACTTTTCATTCTAATTATGATTTATTTGAACTTTCAGTTTATACTGCTCCATTATTAAGTATAGCTTTAAGTGTAATATCAATTTTTATTATAAAAGATAAAGTAAATAAAATTGAACAAATAAGAAATGGAATAGACAAAATAAAAAATGGAAATATAGAACACAAAATAGAAATAAAGAAAGATTTATTGTTTGATGATATAGTAAAGGATATAAATGAAATAGGAAAAACTATAAATATAGCAGTAGAAGAAAGATTAAAAAGTGAGAGAATGAAAAATGAACTTATAACTAATGTATCTCACGATTTAAAAACACCTCTTACAGCTATTATTAACTATATAAGTTTAATGAAAAAAGAAGATATTCAACCAAAACATTTAAAAGATTATGTACAAGTTTTAGATAAAAGGTCTCAAAGGCTTAAGATATTAATAGAAGACTTATTTGAAGCATCTAAAATTGGAAGTAATAACATAGAATTAAATTTAGAAGAAAATGATATAAATCAGCTACTTACTCAAACATTAGTAGAAATGGAAGACTATATAAATGAATCTAAATTAGATTTTATAGTGAATACACCTAATAAGGAAGTGTATATATTAGCTGATGGAAAAAAGACTTTTAGAGTTTTTGAAAATATAATTTCTAATATATTAAAATACTCTTTAGAGAAAACTAGAGTATATATTGACTTAGTAGAAAGTGATAAAAAAGTACATATAAGTTTTAAGAATATATCTAAGCATCAACTTAATTTCGACCCAGATGAAATAACTGAAAGGTTTACAAGAGGCGATTTATCAAGAAATACAGAAGGTTCTGGACTTGGACTTGCTATAGCAAAAGGGCTTGTACAAGCACAAGGTGGAGAATTAAAAGTAGATATTATTGGGGATTTATTTATTGTTAATATAGATTTTAATATGTAGTATATTTTGTATATTATTAACTATAAAGTTCAAGAAGCTTATTAGATATTTTAGATGATTACATTAGTCACTAAGCTTAATATTTACGTAGATATAATAAAAAATAGTCTGAGGTTAACTCCTTAGACTATTTTTAATATTTGGGTATGTTTTATATATGAGCTTTAAGTTCCTTTATAAACTTCTTTCTCCTTACATTGTATAAAATTAAGTCAATAATCAAATATGTAACCATCATTATTATTATCATTTTCAAATCTTTTATTTCAAATAAAAAATATACTACTTCTAATATCAATAATCTCTTTGTAGTCTTAAGTCGTTGAATACCTTCAAACCTACAATATGTAGCGTTATCTATATTTACGTTATATTTTTTATTAAATTTATCTACAGAACGATCTATTCCAAACATATAGTTTTTTTCTAATATCATTATACTTGCTGATAAAGAACCAATAACTACAAACAATATACCTATATTTTGCTCCATATAATTCTCCCCCCTAAAATAATATCTCCTCGCAAACTATATATTACAAAGTTAATTATGTTTATACAGTACATTTTACTTCAAAATATGGACTTGAAAAATCATAATTATATCCAGGACTTATAATAATAGTCTTATCCCTACAACCTACATCAGAAAACATATCACAAATATCATCAAAATTAAATGAACTAGTTTTTTTACATAAAAAAGTGCCTTCTTTAACTTTAATTATATTTTCAATATTAGAATCTATTTTATAAACTTCACATGCAACAAACTTAGTAACTACATCATCTTTTATATTGATAATTACACCGTAATCAGGTTTAATATATAATTTTTTACTAAAACACTCATTAAACATAACATCTAGAAGCTTATAAAAATTATCATTCATTTCATCTTCATACAAAGGAATTGTATAGTAATACTTTTCATCAAAATTAAACTCTTTTGACTCATAATCACTATAACTATTTATTCTTTCTATATCATCTTGTAAAAAATTTAAAAATTGTAAATCATCATTAAGACTAGATATTTTTTCTTCTGTAATTCTCTTTCCATATTCTATTAATTGTATATAATCAATTTTATTATTATCTTTAAATACCAAATCCTTTACTTCTTTTAAAGGTATAGATAAATTAATACATATTTGTATTAACTCAACCATTCTTGTTTGTTCAAAGTTATAGTATCTATAATTACTATTAGGATCAACATATACAGGTTTTAATAGTCCAATTAAGTCGTAATATCTAAGTGACTTTATACTACATCCAGTTCTTTTTGAAAGCTCTCCTATAGTTAATAATTTACTTTTCATAAAATCTCCTTGACTCTACCATAAGGGTATACTTTATAGTTATTATAGAGTTTTATTGTGTTAATGTCAAAGGAGGAGAATGATGAATCAAGAACTTTTTGGAATAACTCCACCAAAAAAATTATTTGTTAAACTAGCAATTCCAAGTTTAGTCAGCATGTTATTTTCATCTATTTATATGATGGCTGATGGAATGTTTGTTGGAAAAGTAATAGGAAGTAAAGGTTTAGCAGCTATAAACCTTGTTTTTCCAATTATAATGATAGTATTTGCAGTTTCAGATATGATAGCAGCAGGAGCATCTGTAAAAATAGGAATTAAACTAGGTGAAAAAAAGGAAGAAGAGGCAAGTAATATTTTTTCAATTGCTCTTTTACTTATGTTTATTATAGATAGTATTTTTATGATATTAAGCTTAGTTTTTGCTAAAGATATTATATTTATTTTAATTAAAGATAAAGAACTTGCTACTTTATCATATAGATTTGCATATGTATTTATTTTAGCACTACCTATTATAGCACCATTTTTTGCACTAGATAATTATTTAAGATTATGTGGTAAGGCAAATATGAGTATGTGGATAAATATAGCTGTATCAATACTTAACATTATATTAGATGCAATTTTAATTGGATACTTTAAATTAGGAATAGAATATGCTGCACTTTGTAGTGCTTTAAGTATGTTTATAGGAACTTTAATTTTCTTATATCCCTTTATTATGAAAAAGGTTACATTAAGATTTACAAAACCTAAAGTAGATGTAAAAGAGATTTTATACATTATATATAATGGAAGTTCTGAGTTTTTAAGCAATATATCAAACTCTATTATGGCAATTATAACTAATGGATTTCTTCTTTATTATGGTGGTCCAGTAGGTGTAGCGGCATTTTCAATTGTTATGTATATAGATGCATTAATATCACCAATATTATTTGGTATGATAGATTCAATACTTCCAGTTATTAGCTATAATTATGGTGCTAAAGATTATAAACGTATAACTCAGTTTTTCAAAATAACTTGTATAGTTGGATTTACTATTTCAATTTTAACTATGATTATAATATTTATATTCCCTGATTTCTTAGTTGGATTATTCTCTTCAAAATCAGATGTTGATATTATATATATGGGTAAAATAGCATTACTATTAAGTGCGCCATCATATTTATTTAAATGGTTTACTATGACTGTAGGTAGCTTTTTAACTGGACTTGAAAAAGCAACTGAATCTATAGTAGTAATGTTGGTAGAATCAGTTATACTTCCTTTAATACTGATTGTAGTCTTAACTAAGGCTATAGGAGTTTATGGAATATTTATCGCACCAAGTATAGGTGGAATAATTTCAGTAGCTATAGCATTTATACTTTGGAGAAAATGTGTTAAAGAAGAATTTGAAAATAATTAATTTAAACTTATTTAAGGAGAGAAGTATGAAAGATAATAATATAGAAAATATAGTCACATTAGAACTTGTAAAAGAAGATGAACTATATAAATTTAAAAAAGACTTACAAGAATCATTTTCAGTAGCAGTAATAGAAGAGTTTGGCTCTGTAGATGCTGGACCTATTCCATATGATGAAGAGATAGAAAAAAGTTTTAACGCTCCTGGAGCAGTTATATATCATATACTATCAAATGGTAGTAAAGTGGGTGGAGTAGTAGTTTCTATAAATGAAGAAACACAACACAACTCTTTAGACTTTTTATTTATAGCTAAAGGTAAAGGTGGTAAAGGTATTGGATATAAAACTTGGAAAGCTATTGAAGAAAAGTATCCAGAAACTAAAGTTTGGGAAACTCATACACCATTCTTTGAAAAACGTAATATTCATTTTTATGTTAATAAGTGTGGATTTAAAATAGTAGAGTATTTAAGTGAAAAGTATCATAATCCAGATGAAGAAGGATTACCAGGTGGAGAAGACTTCTTTAGATTTGAAAAAATAATGAGATAAAAATAGGAGCATATGCTCCTATTTTTAATAGAATTCATAAAATATCCTTGACTATACCATAGGGGTATACTTTATACTGATTATATAAAATAATGAACTTATTAATATTACAAACTAATTATAAAAATTACTAGTGATATACATAAGTTATTTTTATAGTTTATAATAACAACCAAATAGTTTAACATAACAACATAAATTAAATAAAAATAGTTTTTGCTACATAGCAAAACTATTTTAATGAATAGCAACAGGAGTTTAAAACAGTGGATTTTTTGAAATATTTATTTAGAAACGCAACCGAATACAGTGATTTTAATATATTCGGATTGGCACATATAACCATATTATTTATAGGAATTTTAGGTATCGTATTTATACTAAAGAGAATGAATGTAAGTAGGAAATTTGAGCGAATTTTAGGTATAGTGTTATTAGCACAACAAATTATCTTATATACATGGTATTTACGATCTGGATATAAGTTATTAACAGAAGGTCTACCATTATATCATTGTAGAATAGCAATAATATTGACTGGTATTGGTTTATTTTTTAATAAAAGCATTTGTAAAAAAATAGGTTCTATATGGGGGTTAATAGGGGCAGTATCTGCATTAGTATATCCAGTGCTAGACCCATTTGTATTTCCTCATATAACTCAAATTTCTTTCTTTATAGGTCATCTATTCCTTCTTTGGAGTTCTGTTTACTGTATATTTGTTGAATGCATTAAACTTAGTAAAAAAGACCTTAAAATAATTATATACTTCACTAACATATATCATATATCAATGTTTATATTTAATCATATTATAGGCTCTAATTATGGATATATGAGAGTATCGCCTATTGGTATAGGGAATGATTTACATCCGGTAGTATATGGGCTTATAATTATAGCTATATTTAATGCATTAATAGTTTTTATGAATTCATTAATGAATAGACAACAAAAGAACAACACAAACTTAATGAAACTTTACGCATAAATAAGGCAAAAACTAGAAGATATTATTCTTCTAGTCAGAGCGTAGACAAAGTCTACGCTCTTTTATTTTTGTCAATACTCTTTATGAGGTGATAAATATGTTAACTATAAGAAAAGAAAATTTTAGAGATGATGAAATAAATGTTATATTAGATGGATTGGTTCCTGAAAACCATTTAGTAAGAAAAATAGAAAATGCAATAGATTTTAGTTTTATTTATGATAAAGTAAAAGATTTATACTCTCCGTTAGGAGCTCCAAGTATAGATCCTGTTGTTTTAATAAAAATAGTTTTAATTCAATATTTATTTGGCATACCTTCAATGAGGCAAACAATTAGAGAAATAGAAGTAAATGTAGCGTATAGATGGTTTTTAGGTTACTCATTAACTGAAAAAATTCCTCATTTCTCAACTTTTAATAAAAACTATGAAAGACGATTTAAAAATACAGATTTATTTGAATCAATATTTAAAGAAATTTTAGCGAGAGCTACAAAATGTGGATTTGTAGATTCTTCTAATATCTATATAGATTCAACACATATAAAAGCTAGTGCTAATAAGAAAAAATATACTAAAGTAGAGGTAGATATTCAAGCTAAGCATTATCAAGAAAAACTAGAAAAAGAGATAAATGAAGATAGATTAAAACATGGAAAAAGTCCATTATGTGAAGTGAAAAATGAAGAGGTAAAAAAAAAGGAAAAAATAGAGAGTAATACAGATAAGGATAGTGGCATGTTCTTCAAAAATGAAAAAGAAAAATGCTTCGCATATCTAGCGCATACAGCTTGTGATAACAATAATTTCATATTAGATTTTCATATTACATCTGGTAACATACATGATAGCGTAGCTTTTTCCGATTTATATCAAAAGATAAAAAATAATAGTAAACAACATACAACAGCGATAGCTATAGATGCTGGATATATAACTCCTTATATTTGTAAAACTATTTTAGATGATGGTATAATTCCTGCTATTCCATATAAAAGACCTATGACTAAAAAAGGATTTTTTAAGAAATATGAATATGTATATGATGAGTATTATGACTGTTATATTTGTCCTAATAATAAAATTTTAAAATATTCAACTACCAATAGAGATGGGTATAGAGAATATAAATCTAATCCAAGTGATTGCAAATCTTGTGAACACTTAAATATTTGCACTAATAGTAAAAATAAACAAAAGTTAGTTACAAGGCATATATGGCAAAATTATTTAGAAGAAGCTGATCATCTTAGACATAAGCCATATGTAAAAAAAGTTTACAGTAAACGTAAAGAAACAATTGAACGAGTTTTTGCAGATGCAAAAGAGAAACATGGTATGAGATATACAAAATTAAGAGGCTTGTCGAAAATTGAGATGGAGGTGAGTCTTATTTTCTCATGCATGAATCTAAAAAAATTAGCTAATTGGATGTGGAAAGATACATCCAATAATCTAAGGCTCACGCCTATTTTTAGTATATTATCACTAAAAATCTTTATAAAAAAGAAAATAGCCATTTTATATAAGTTAAAAATGGCTATTTTGTCTACAATCTGAAGCAAGCTTATAGCTTGCTTTTTATTTATAAAAATTAATTTCATAGAAGGATGCAAATTTAATATATATATCCAAAAATTATATAGATAAGCAATAAAGTCAATTTATTTAAAAATAGTTTAGTACTGTATTGAAGAACAGAATATATACAAAGTTTATGTATTAAATATAATTACAGAATAAGTTATACATCTTATAAACTATAATGGGAAAAATAGTTTAGATAATATAAAAATTATACAAATTAAAGATAAAAATTTAAATATGACAGAAAAGCACATATTAAAAACTATATAACATTAAAAAAGTTTGAAAATAATACGTATATTTGATAAAATGTATAAGTAAAGTGTTCGAAAATCGAAAAATAGAGGTGAATTATAATGAAGACAGTTGCAGTTGTAGGCTCTCAATGGGGAGATGAAGGAAAAGGTAAAGTTATAGATTACCTTGCTACACAAGCTGATGTAGTAATTAGAGGTCAAGGTGGAAATAATGCTGGACATACATTAGTTGTTGATGGAAAGAAANTAATAGAGATGGCTATAGAGAGTATAAATCAAATCCAAGTGATTGCAAATCTTGTGAACACTTAAATATTTGCACTAATAGTAAAAATAAACAAAAGTTAGTTACAAGGCATATATGGCAAAATTATTTAGAAGAAGCTGATCATCTTAGACATAAGCCATATGTAAAAAAAGTTTACAGTAAACGTAAAGAAACAATTGAACGAGTTTTTGCAGATGCAAAAGAGAAACATGGTATGAGATATACAAAATTAAGAGGCTTGTCGAAAATTGAGATGGAGGTGAGTCTTATTTTCTCATGCATGAATCTAAAAAAATTAGCTAATTGGATGTGGAAAGATACATCCAATAATCTAAGGCTCACGCCTATTTTTAGTATATTATCACTAAAAATCTTTATAAAAAAGAAAATAGCCATTTTATATAAGTTAAAAATGGCTATTTTGTCTACAATCTGAAG
>NZ_LT629850.1:1424214-1459227 GCF_900106845.1 Romboutsia timonensis | reverse complement strand
AAAAAAGTTTACAGTAAACGTAAAGAAACAATTGAACGAGTTTTTGCAGATGCAAAAGAGAAACATGGTATGAGATATACAAAATTAAGAGGTTTGTCGAAAATTGAGATGGAGGTAAGCCTTATTTTCTCATGTATGAATCTAAAAAAATTAGCCAATTGGATGTGGAAGGATACGTCCAGTAATCTAAGGCTTACGCCTATTTTTAGTATATTATCATTAAAAATTTTTATAAAAAAGAAAATAGCCATTTAATATAAGTAAAAATGGCTATTTTGTCTACAATCTGACTAGAAGATATTATTCTTCTAGTTTTTTTTGCCATATTTAAAAATAAGTTGGTTTTAGGTCTAGGTTTATATGATAGCTTTAGTTTTAATTACATTTAGCTACTCTAAAATAAAAGAATATACTGTGTTAAAAGATGTTTTCGTATTTATAAATGAAAATATCGTTTCAATTTTGATAGTGAAAAAAGATGATGATATTCACGATTATGATTAATTAAAAATATATTATTATATCCATATAATTATCTTTGCAATTTAGAAAAATATTTATCGTAATTTTAATATCAACACAGTATTAAAACATAGCTTAATAATTAAATCATCAATAAAATATATCAATTTAGAAAATTTTAATTGGTATATTTTTTTATGTTATACAACTAAATTGTGCAAGAAATTAACAAAAATAGTAATTATAAAATTTATTGAAAAGTTTACTTATAATATACTTTAATATTAAATAAAATAAACTTTATGTGTTGAAAAATACATAAGGTTAAATTGAAATTAAAATCATTACAAACTTTTAAAAGTTTACTTATATTAAACTTAAAAAAAATTAATGTAAACTTTTAAAAAATAAAACTTAAATATTGTTGGAATAACTGGATTATAAAAAATATAAAAAATGCTTGATAAAATATAAAAATGTTTATATAATAAATCTTGTTAGTTTAATAAAAGTAAATTTAAAGTATAAAAATAATAATCTTTTTACAAAGTTATCTTTTGAAATTTTGAAAGGAGGTTTTATGTGAATACTGAAAAATATGAAAATATAGGGTACAATGAAAAAATTCCTTTACTTAGTTTGTTAAAAAATTATAGTGAAATGGATATATCCTGTTTTGATGTTCCAGGTCATGTGAGAAGTCAGGGAGTATCTATACTTAATGATTATTTAGGTAATGAAATTATGAATATGGATATAAATTCTTCACCACTTATGGATAATGTATCAAATCCAAATGGAATTATAAAAAAAGCACAAGAATTATTGGCAAACTCATATAATGCACATAAATCTTTTTTTATAACTAATGGAACTACTCAAGCTATACATGTAATGATACTAAGTATGTTAAGTCCAGGAGATAAGATACTTTTACCTAGAAATGTACATAAATCAGTTATAAATGGATTAATTATGTCTGGAGCTACACCAATTTTTATTCAGCCTGAGTTTGATTATGATTTAGGAGTAAGTTTGAATATAAGTTTTGAGAGTGTTTATAAAGCTATATCAGATAATAGAGATATTAAATGTTTATTTTTATTGAATCCAACTTATTATGGCGCATGTTCACAATTAGAAAAAATAATAAAATTATGCAAAGATAATAATATTAAAGTTTTAGTGGATGAGGCACATGGTGCACATTTTAAGTTTCATAAGGAATTACCGCCATCAAGCATAGAGCTAGGTGCAGATATGGCAGCTATAAGTATACATAAAACTGGAGGAGCATTAACCCAAGCATCAGCACTTTTAATAAATAATACGGTAGATGATAAAAAGGTTTTACAAACTATAAATATGCTGCAGTCTACATCAGCATCTTACTTACTTATGAGTAGTATAGATGGAGCTAGATACAACTTAGATATAAATGGAGAAAGGCAATTATCTAATGCTTTAAATCTAGCTAGGTATGCAAGAAATAAGCTTAATAGGATTGATGGTATAAAGGTTTATTCACCACAGGATTTAAAATCAAAAGGTGTAGAGTTTGTAGATGAGACTAAGTTATGTATAAATGTTAAAGGCTTAAATTTAACAGGATTTGAAGTGTATGATATGTTATATAAAAATTTTTCAGTTCAAGCTGAATTAGGAGATTTGTATAATGTACTTGCACTTATATCCATTGGTACTACAAAGAAAGATGTAGATAGACTTATAAAATCTATAGAAATTATAGCTAAGACTAAAAAAAGAAGTACAAAAATAAAAGATATAGAAATAAGACAGATTAATACTGAAATAGGTATAAATCCTAGAGAAGCATTTTATGCAAAAAAAGAACTTGTAGATATAAAAGATTCATTAAATATGATATGTGGAGAATCTATAATGGCATATCCACCAGGAATACCAATTATATCTCCAGGAGAAATAATAACTTATGAGATTATAAATTACATAAATTTACTTAAAGATAGTGGAGCATATTTTACAGATGCTCAAGATAAAAAATTAAATAAAATATTAGTAGTAAATGATACTGCTAGTATCAGCTAAGGAGTGTGTTTTTATGAAATTTGAAACTTTAGGTCGTCATATATTAGTAGAATATTATAATTGTGATGAAGAAGTATTAAAAAACCCAAAGTTAATAGAGGAGTTTATGAATAACTCAGCTTTAAATGCAAAGGCTACAATAGTTGATTCTGTTTTCCATCACTTTAATCCATGGGGTGTATCAGGCGCAGTAATAATAGCAGAATCTCATTTAACTATACATACATGGCCAGAATATGGATATGCAGCAGCAGACTTTTTTACTTGTGGAGATATAGATCCATGGAAAAGCTTTGAATTATTAGAAACTCTTTTAAAAGCAGAGAAAAGTGAGTCAACAGAGATACCTAGAGGATTAACTACAAAAATACAAAAATTTGCAAAAAAAGATTTAGGCAATATTACTCATAAGCCAGAAGCTATATAAATAATAAATACCTAAATATAAATAAAAAATAAAAATAAATTTGGACTTATATTTTAGCATAAAGATAAAGAATATGCAAATTTACATAGCTAAAATATTAATATTAGATATAAATAAAAAATATAAATAAAAAATATAAATAGATAAATTATAAAAAATAAAAATAAATTTGGATTTTGGGAGGAAGTACTATGGAGCTTTGGTACACAGAAGAGTGGACTGACAATGTACGTTTTTCAATAAAAGTAGATAATCACTTATTTAGTGATAAATCAGAATTTCAACAAGTAGATGTATTTGAAAGTAAGGAGTTTGGAAAGTTCTTAACACTAGATGGACTTATGATGGTAAATTATAAAGATGAATTTATATACCATGATATGATAGTTCATACACCTATGGCAACTAATATGAATATAAAGAATGTATTAGTCATTGGTGGTGGAGATGGAGGAACAGTGAGAGAACTTACTCGTTACCCACAAATAGAAAAAATAGATATGGTAGAAATAGATAAAATGGTTGTAGATGTATCTAGAAAGTATATAGATATATGTGCATGTAAATTAGATGATAAAAGAGTAAACTTATATTACGAAGATGGTGTAGCTTTTGTTAGAAATGCTAAAGATGCATCTTATGATTTAATAATAGTAGATTCAACTGATCCAATAGGCCCTGGAGAAGGACTATTCTCTGTAGATTTTTATAAAGATTGTTATAGAGTATTAGGTGAGGATGGAATACTTGTAAATCAAAATGAAAGTCCTTATTTTGATTTTAATGCAAAAGAGATGAAAAGAGCTAATAATAAAATAAAGAATTTATTCGAGGTAACTAGAGTTTATCAAGCTCATATACCAACATATCCATCAGGACATTGGTTATTTGGGTTTGCATCTAAGAAATTTGATCCAATAAAAAATCACAACAAAGAAGCATGGGAAAATTTAAATTTAAAAACAAAATACTATAATAGCGATATACATAAAGGAGCATTTATGCTACCGCAATATGTAAAGGATATGTTAAATGAAAATGAATAAATTTTCCAATATAAATACATTTATGGGTATGGAAAATCCTTATGATAAATCTGATATAGTCGTTTATGGAGCAGGATTTGATGGAACTACATCTAATAGACCTGGAGCTAGATTTGCAAGTAGTTCTATGAGACCTGAATTTTATGGACTTGAAACGTATAGCCCAATTCTTGAATTAGATTTAGAAGATTTTAAAATCTGTGATATGGGTGATTTAGATTTAAGTATTGGTGATACTGATAAAGTATTACAAGAAATATATGAAGGTACAAAACAAATTATACAAGATAATAAAATACCTTTTATGATAGGTGGAGAGCACTTGGTTACCCTTCCTGCATTTAAGGCAGTTTATGAAAAATATGAAGATGTTTATATACTACATTTTGATGCCCATACAGACTTAAGAGAAGAATATAATAATAATAAAAACTCTCATGCTACGGTAATAAAAAGAATTTGGGATATAGTTGGTGATAATAAAATATATCAGTTTGGAATAAGATCTGGAACTAAAGAAGAGTTTGATTTTTCACTTAAGGAAAATCATACGTATATGGAAGTTGGAAATATAAATACTTTTAAGGATATAGTTGATAAATTAGAGTATAAAAAAATATACATAACAATTGATTTAGATGTATTTGATCCATCAATATTTCCTGGAACTGGAACGCCAGAACCTGGAGGAGTTACATATAGGGAATTTGAAAATATATTTAGTATACTAAAAAATTCAAATGTAGATATAGTAGGATGTGATATTGTTGAGCTTAGCCCAGACTATGATAACACAAAAGTATCTACTGTATTAGCTTGCAAGGTTTTAAGAGAACTAGCTCTTGTATTAGGATATAACAATGAAAAAAATAAAAATAAAAATAAATAAAGGAAAGGTGATATAAGGATATGGCAAGACATTTATTTACATCAGAATCAGTAACAGAAGGGCATCCAGATAAGATATGTGACCAAATATCTGACTCAATATTAGATGCATTATTAGAAAATGACCCACATGCTAGAGTTGCTTGTGAGACAACAGTAACAACAGGATTAGTATTAGTAGCAGGAGAAATAAGTACTAATACTTATGTTGATATACCAAAGTTAGTAAGAAAAACAGTAAAAGAAATCGGATACGATAGAGCTAAGTATGGATTTGACTGTGACACTTGTGCTGTTATAACTTCTATAGATGAGCAATCAGGAGATATAGCAATGGGTGTGGATGAAGCTTTAGAAAATAAAAAAGGTGAAGTAACTGAAGATGAAATAGAAAAAATAGGAGCTGGGGACCAAGGTATAATGTTCGGTTTTGCTTGTAATGAAACAGAAGAATTAATGCCCCTTCCAATATCATTAGCTCATAAATTAGCTAGAAGATTAACTGAAGTTAGAAAAAATGGAACTTTAGAATACTTAAGACCAGATGGAAAAACTCAGGTAACAGTTGAGTATGATGGAAACAAAGTAGTAAGAGTTCATACAATACTTATATCAACTCAACACGGAGAAGAAGTTGATAATGAAACTATAAGAAGAGATTTAATAGAGCATGTAATAAAAGCGGTTATACCTGCAGAATTATTAGATGAAGAAACTATAATATACATAAATCCAACAGGAAGATTCGTTATAGGAGGACCTCAAGGGGATACAGGTCTTACAGGAAGAAAAACAATAATAGATACTTACGGAGGATACTCTAGACACGGTGGAGGAGCATTCTCAGGAAAAGATCCTACAAAGGTTGACAGATCAGCGGCTTATGCGGCAAGATATGTTGCTAAAAATATAGTTGCGGCAGGGCTTGCAGATAAGTGTGAAATAGAATTAGCTTATGCTATAGGTGTTGCTAGACCATTATCAATATTTATAGATACTTTTGGAACAGGAAAAGTTTCAGAAGAAAAGTTAGTTGAATTAGTTAACAAAAACTTTGACTTAAGACCTGGTGCAATAATAAGAGATTTAGACTTAAGAAAACCAATATATAAACAAGTAGCTGCTTATGGACACTTTGGAAGAAATGATTTAGACCTTCCATGGGAAAGAACTGATAAAGCAGAAATATTAAGAAGCCAAGTATTAGAAAAATAGAAATTATATAAAAATAAGGTATTTGTAGTTTACAGATACTTTATTTTTGCCTGTTTTTTTGTTGTATAGAAATCTAAATTGTAATTATTTATGTAATATACACTTTACAAACGAATAATTAGGTGCTAACATTAATTTAGGATTGTAACTGATTATGCAGGCAAAACCCGAATAAACGTTTATGTAAAATTACGTTTATTTTGGTTTTGCCTTTTTATATATAAATTATTTTTGGGGGAGCAAGGTATGAAAATCGAAAAGATACTTAATAACAATGCCTTTATTTCTATTGACAAAAGTGGAGAAGAAATAGTAGTTATGGGAAGAGGAATTGCCTTCGGAAAAAAACAAGGTAATGAAGTTGAATTATCTAGAGGATACAAAATATTCTCTAATTCAGATAAGGAGTTAAACCAAAGACTTAAGAATATTGTTTCAGATATTCCAGAAGAATACATGAAGATTACAGAACAAGTAGTTTGTATGTTAGAGAAAGAATATGACAAGAAAGTAAATGATATAATATATGTTTCATTGACAGAACATATACATGGAGCTGTAGAACGTTTTAAAAAAGGAATACAAATAAAAAATCCTCTTTTAATTGATATAAAAAGGCTATTTAGAGACGAATATGAAGTAAGTAAACAAGCTCTTGAAGCTATTAAAGAAGAGTTTGGTATAGAGTTTGAAGAAGACGAAGCAGGATACATAGCTCAACATATAGTAAATGCACAATTAGATGATGATATGTCAGATATAGTTAATGTAACAAGAATTATGCAAGATATATTAAATATAATAAAGTATTCATATAAGATAGATTTTAATGAAGAGTCAGTGTATTATTATAGGTTTGTTACACATTTGAAATTCTTTGCACAAAGAATACTTAATCGTTTAACTTATGAAGATGACGATGAAGATGTTTTTGAAGTTTTTAAAGATAAGTATAATGAAAGCTACAAGTGTGTTTTAAAAATAAAAGAGCAAATAAAACAAATTTATGATTATGAGTTAAGTAAAGATGAGCAATTATATTTAATGATACATATAGAAAGAATTACAACAAAAGCAACTTTATAACATGATAATTAAGCTGGAAATCCACTGGCTTATTATATAAAAAGGATTGCAACTACGCTATAAGGTAACTTGTATATGTAGGCAAAGCCTCTATTTAAAAATATGAATGGAGGGAAAAAAATGGATTACACAAAAGTGGGGAAACAAATTTTAGAAAGAATGGGTGGAAAAGATAATGTTATTAGCTTAGTACACTGTATGACAAGGTTAAGATTTACATTAAAAGATGAGTCTATAGTAGATGATGAACTTGTCAAAAAAACTAAAGGGGTAATGGGCATTATGAAAAAAAGTGGCCAATACCAAATAATAATTGGAAATGAAGTAGGAGCAGTTTATAAAGAAATTTGCAAACTAGGAAATTTCCAAAATAATAAAAAAATACAAAATAATAAACCTAAAGAAAAACAAGGAATATTATCAACAATTCTCGATGTAATTTCAGGCTGTATGGCACCAGTTATACCAGCTCTTATAGGAGCAGCTATGATTAAGGTACTACTTACAGTATTACCTATGATGGGACTATTAGATAGTAGTAGCCAAACTTTTGAGCTAATATCTATAATAGGTGATGGTGCATTCTTCTTTATGCCTGTATTAATTGCAATGTCAGCTGCAAATAAATTTAATACTAATCAGTATTATGCTGCTAGTTTAGCATTAATTATTTTACATCCTAATTTTATAAAGCTTATGAGTACAGCTAATGAAGCTGGACTGACAGTTAAGTTTTTTAACTTAATACCAGTAACATATGCTTCATATGCATATTCAGTAATTCCAATAATACTAGGAGTATGGGTATTATCTTACATAGAAAAGTTTGTAGATAAAATTACTCCTCCTATAACTAAAAATTTCTTAAAACCAATGTTAGTTGTGTTATTTACAGCACCGATTGTTATGGTTGTAGTAGGTCCTTTAGGATCTATATTTGGAGATGTTTTATCTTCAGTAATATACTTTATACATGATAAGTTAGGATTTATTGCTTTAGGACTTGTAGCTGGTATATATCCTTTTATAGTTATGGCAGGTATGCATCATGCATTTACCCCAATTAAGTTAAGTATGATAGCTACAACAGGATATGAAGCATTCATATGTATATCAGAATTTTGTTCAAATATGGCACAAGGTGCAGCAGCACTAGCAGTTACAATGAAAACTAAAAATAAAGATTTAAAACAAACTGCAGGTTCTTCAGCATTTTCAGCATTAGTTGCAGGTATAACAGAACCAGCACTTTATGGTATAACAGTTCGTTTAAAAAGACCTATGCTAGGAGCTTGTATAGGTGCAGCAACAGGTGGTTTAGTAGGAGGATTTTTCCAATTAAAATGTTTTGGAGTAGCAACACCAGCACTTGTTACAATACCTCAATATATAGAAAGTACTAGATCAGAATCTCTTATATATATATTAATAACAGCAGCTGTAACTATAGGAGTAAGTTTTATAGCAACTTATTTTATAGGATTTGAAGATGTTGTTGATGAAGAAGATGAAGAAATAGAAGAAACAAATTCTTCATTAAATTTAAACACAGGTACTAAAGTACCAAGCCCAATAGAAGGTGTAGTAGTACCGTTAGAAGAAGTAAATGATTCTACATTTTCAACTGGTGTATTAGGTAAAGGTATTGCTGTAATACCTACAAAAGGAGAAGTAATATCTCCATTTGACGGAACTGTAGATGCATTCTTTGAAACACATCATGCTTTAGGTCTAAAAAGTAATGATGGATTAGAAATGTTAATACATGTAGGATTAGAAACAGTAAATTTAAAAGGAAAATATTTTACACCAAAAGTAAAAACTGGAGACAAAGTAAAAACAGGGGATGTTTTATTAACTTTTGACATCAATGGAATTAAAGAAGAGGGGTATGACATAGTTACTCCAATAATTATTACTAATTCAGAAAAGTATATGGAAGTAATCAATACTAATGATGAAAATACTACTCAATTACAAAATTTAATAACAGTTGTATAAAAGTAATTTAAATAAGGAGACATATGATGGAAAAGTTTAAAATGCCAAAAGATTTTTTATGGGGAAGTGCATCAGCTGCATATCAAGTAGAAGGAGCTTATTTAGAAGATGGGAAAGGTCTTACAAATTGGGATAAATTTGTAAGGATAGCTGGTAAAACTTTTAAAGGTACAACAGGAGACAGAGCAGTTGATCATTATTATAGATATAAAGAAGATGTAGCATTAATGGCTGAAATGGGATTAAAAACATACCGTTTTTCTATATCTTGGGCAAGGATAATACCTGATGGTAATGGAGAAATAAATGAAGCAGGACTTAAGTTCTATGAAGATTTGATAGATGAGTGTATCAAATATGGTATAGAACCTATGGTAACTATTTATCATTGGGATTTACCTCAAGCTCTAGAGGATGAGTATTGTGGATGGGAAAGTCCAAAAATAATAGATGATTTTGTGAAATATGCTACAGTTTTATTTGATCGATTTGGTCAAAAAGTAAAATACTGGATTACATTAAATGAACAAAATATATTTACTACTTTAGGATGGATGAGTGCACTTCACCCACCAGGTAAATTTGATGATGCAAAAACTTATTATCAAGTAAATCATCATGCGTTTATGGCACATGCAAAAACAGTAATAGAATTTAAAAAGCGTATACCAAATGGAAAAATAGGAGCAAGTTTTGCATATAGCCCAAGTTACGCTATAAATTGCGATCCTAAAAATGCTATGTCTAAGATGGAATTTGATGATTTAAAAAATTACTGGTGGATGGACATATATGGATATGGAAGATATCCAAAAGCAGCATTTCGTTATTTAGAAAAACAAGGATTTGCACCACAGTTTGCTGAAGGTGATGAAGAAATATTAAAAGAAGCTGCAAGCAAGGTTGATTTTATGGGAGTAAATTATTATCAAACTAGTGTATGTGAATATAATCCAATAGATGGAGTAACTCCATATGCAACAATGAACACTACAGGAGTAAAAGGTTCTGGTCAAATAACAGGTCAACCAGGATTATTTAAAAATCCACCAAATCCTTATCTTGAAACTACAGACTGGGATTGGACAATAGATCCAAGTGGATTAAGATATGGATGTAGAGAAATAACTAGCCGTTATAATTTACCAATAGTAATTTCAGAAAATGGATTAGGTGCTTTTGATAAAAAAGAAGAAGACGGAAGTATACACGATCCATATAGGATTGCTTATTTAAAAGCTCATATAGAAGAGTTAAAGAAGGCAATGGATGATGGTTGTGAAGTATTAGCTTATTGTACTTGGTCTTGTACTGACTTATTAAGCTGGTTAAATGGATACCAAAAACGCTATGGATTTATATATGTAGATCGTGATGAAGAAAGTGGATCAATGAATCGTTACAAAAAGGATAGTTATTATTGGTATAAAAAAGTTATAGAATCTAATGGTGAAGTTTTATAATAAAAATCAAAAAAGATAATTTGTAGTATTTTCTACAAATTATCTTTTTTTGATTTTTATCAATATTTTAGAAATAAAAAATCGAATTTTAATTTCTAGGTGGTTTTATAATTTATGACTACTTTTTCCCATATATCACAAGCATAGTATTTATACAAATATTTAAAAATATGATTTAGGATTAATGTATATAACAATATTTTAGCTTAATAAAAATAATGATAATGTATTCATAAAAAACTCAATTTATGCAAATACTGTAAATAATATAAATAACGTAAGGAGTAGGGAATATGGCAAAAAAGGGATTAGAAAATTTTACAGATAAAGTTGCAAAGGATTTAATAAAAAAACAAAGCATAAGAGATGAACAAAGAAAAATAAGAGAAGAATACTTAGAAAATAAATATAAAGAAGCATCAGATTTAACTAATGATATAGAAGTTTATATAGAAAGCTTAAATAATATAATAAATATAAATCCAAATGTAATATCAATAGAAGAATTTATAAAAAGAGACATACAAGATGTTCCAAAAGAGCTTTTAGTACCATATACAAAGCCAATAGAATTAAGTTTAAGAAAACCAACTTTACTTGAAAAAATATCTAAAAAATCAAAACAAAAATACAACTTATATATACAACAAGAAAATGAAAAATACGAAAAAGAATATAAATTATATGAAGAAAATGAAAATAACAGAAAAAATAAAATTAAAGCACATAATCTTCAAGTAGAAGAAATTATAAAAACTAAAAAAGAACTTTACAAAAATCAAGATGCAACACTTATAAGTAATTATAAAGCAGAAATATTAAAACAAGTACAATATCCATTTAAATTTAAAAAGTGTATAAACACAGGGTATTGTAAAGACTCTAAAAAGTTAGTAATAGATTATTTACTTCCTGATAGAAAAATAGTTCCAGGAACAATAAGATATGAATATAAAAAAACAATAGATAGTATAAAACCTATACCAATTAATGAAAAAGATAAAAATAATATATATAATCAAACAATATATTCTGTAGCACTTAATGTCATAAAAAATATATTCGATAAAGATATATATAATAACATAGATACTGTTGTATTTAATGGATATATAAATGATATAGACTTAGCTACAGGACAAGATATAAGCCCATATATAATATCGGCTATGGTAGATAAAAATACTTTTAATAGTATAGATATGAATAGAATAGACAAGCTAACGTGCTTAAAAGAAACTATGCAAGGAAGAATAGATATAAACTCAAAGTTATGTTTAAATAGCATTACCCCTATATGTAAATGTGATTATTTAAATAAGTCAGTTGAAAATAATGATAGTATAAATTTATTAGATGTTGATCCATTTATACTTGAGGATTTAGTATCTATATTATTTAGAAATATGGGATATGATGTATTGCAGACTAATAAAACTAATGATGGTGGTATAGACTGTATATTAAACCATGATGATCCTATAGTTGGTGGTAAGGTTATAGCACAGGTTAAAAGATATAAAAATAATATAGATATACCAAAGCTTAGGGAGTTTGAATCTGTACTTAGANTAAAAAAACAAAGCATAAGAGATGAACAAAGAAAAATAAGAGAAGAATACTTAGAAAATAAATATAAAGAAGCATCAGATTTAACTAATGATATAGAAGTTTATATAGAAAGCTTAAATAATATAATAAATATAAATCCAAATGTAATATCAATAGAAGAATTTATAAAAAGAGACATACAAGATGTTCCAAAAGAGCTTTTAGTACCATATACAAAGCCAATAGAATTAAGTTTAAGAAAACCAACTTTACTTGAAAAAATATCTAAAAAATCAAAACAAAAATACAACTTATATATACAACAAGAAAATGAAAAATACGAAAAAGAATATAAATTATATGAAGAAAATGAAAATAACAGAAAAAATAAAATTAAAGCACATAATCTTCAAGTAGAAGAAATTATAAAAACTAAAAAAGAACTTTACAAAAATCAAGATGCAACACTTATAAGTAATTATAAAGCAGAAATATTAAAACAAGTACAATATCCATTTAAATTTAAAAAGTGTATAAACACAGGGTATTGTAAAGACTCTAAAAAGTTAGTAATAGATTATTTACTTCCTGATAGAAAAATAGTTCCAGGAACAATAAGATATGAATATAAAAAAACAATAGATAGTATAAAACCTATACCAATTAATGAAAAAGATAAAAATAATATATATAATCAAACAATATATTCTGTAGCACTTAATGTCATAAAAAATATATTCGATAAAGATATATATAATAACATAGATACTGTTGTATTTAATGGATATATAAATGATATAGACTTAGCTACAGGACAAGATATAAGCCCATATATAATATCGGCTATGGTAGATAAAAATACTTTTAATAGTATAGATATGAATAGAATAGACAAGCTAACGTGCTTAAAAGAAACTATGCAAGGAAGAATAGATATAAACTCAAAGTTATGTTTAAATAGCATTACCCCTATATGTAAATGTGATTATTTAAATAAGTCAGTTGAAAATAATGATAGTATAAATTTATTAGATGTTGATCCATTTATACTTGAGGATTTAGTATCTATATTATTTAGAAATATGGGATATGATGTATTGCAGACTAATAAAACTAATGATGGTGGTATAGACTGTATATTAAACCATGATGATCCTATAGTTGGTGGTAAGGTTATAGCACAGGTTAAAAGATATAAAAATAATATAGATATACCAAAGCTTAGGGAGTTTGAATCTGTACTTAGAAATTCTGATGCTATGAAGGGTATATTTATTTCTACAAGTAATTTTAGTAGTAATTGTGAAAAGTTTGCATCAGATAATAATATAAGTCTTATAAATGGTAACTTATTAGTTGATTATTTTAATCAATATGGTATAAATTCACATATACTACATAAATAGTTTATACTTAGTAATAGATATTAATATAAAAATTTTGCTTTGCTCAAGCGACGTGTCGGCGAAACATTTCATAAGCGATATATCCTTGCTCAAAACTCATAAGAATAAGGTTAACATAATTATATTAAGTTAACCTTATTTTTATGATTTAATAAATGAAGATATAAATACATATTATAAGAAATTTAAAAGGATTTAACATTATTTAAATAAACTATAAATATGATAAGTTGTAATAAAATTTTTAGTATGATAATATTTTATTGGATATTTTATAAAACCTAAATAAGAAATGAGGATAAAATAATGAAATCTATAAACATACTAGATGAAATATCAGATGGAAAATTATATGATATTGAAGATATAGTAAAAGCAGACACATGTGGATGTGATGGATGTAGCGATTGCTGTCAAGATGTTGGTGAACTAGTAGTCCTTACACCTTTTGATATATATGAAATGGTAAATTACTTAGGTGTTGAATTTGATGAATTACTAGGAGATAAGATTGAATTAAGACAAAATAATAAAATATTATTACCATACTTAAAAATGCAAGATAAAGATAAAAGATGTAGCTTTTTAAATAAAGAAAATAGATGTATGATTCATTCTAAACGTCCAAACATTTGTCGTTTATTCCCTCTTGGAAGAGCATACCAAGATGATGATTTTAAATACTTTTTACAGGTAGGAAACTGTCCTAAAGAAGATTTAAAAGATGTTAAGGTAAAAAGTTGGATAGGAATTGAAAACTATGATGAAAATAAAAGATTTATCTTAGAATGGTATAAGTTTATTAAGGCACTAACTTTCCGTTTAAAGTTTGTAAGAGATGAAGAAGAGATAAAGGCAATTAATAAAATTTTATTAGATGGATGTTACCGTATTAAGATAAAAGAAGATGAGGATTTTTATTCTGTATTTTTAAAAGATTTGCCTAATATAAAAAATAGCTTGGGAATTATTTAGTAATAAAGGAAAATAACAGATTAAATAAGGTAGAGTATAATACTAAATAACCCTACGTCTTAAAAACAGACGTAGGGTACTTTATCATCATCAACTTTATAAAAGTAAAAAATGATATTTTGAAATGTTTCGCCGACACGTTGCTCAAGCGAAGCGAATTTTTGATAATTTAACTATTATATATTTTTGCCATAAAAAATTCATCTACATATTTACTATCTATAATCATTGCATTTTTCTTAATACCTTCTACTTTAAATCCATTTTTTTCATAAAGATGTTTTGCTATAGTATTAGAACAAATTACACTAAGTTCAAGCCTAGTAATCTTATTTTCTATAGCCCATGTATCTAATTCAGAAAATAATTTACTTCCAATTCCCTTACCTCTGTATTTCTCACGTATTCCAACAACAATGTAGCCAGTATGTTTAATTCTTTTATATTCTCCTTTCTGGGCGGAAAGAAAACCAACTATATTTTCTTCATCTTTAGCTACTAAAATTAAATTATCACCATTAATACTTTTTTCAATTATATTTTTTACTATATTAATATCAGTAGGGCGTTCCCCTGGTTCAAACATCATAAATTTAGTCTCATTATCTAAATGCAAAAGCATATTTAAATAATTATTAGCATCTTCCATTTGTATCTTTTTAATCTCCATTTTTATCCCCCATATCTCTTATTAATATCATAATAATTATATCAGAAATTAGGATTAAACAAATTCCACTAAATATAAATGTTTTAGTGAGCATATAAAATTATACAATTATTTTGATATACATAGTTTAAGCACAAAGAAATATAACATAGCATATTCTTATAGATATGAATTTCTAAAAATATTTTAATTTAAACGCTATGTTTTAATACAGTGTTGATATTAGAAAGAATTTTAATAACAAAAAAGTAGGAGTTATACCACTTGGTATAACTTCTACTTTTTTATTCGCATTATATTAAAATTACGAACTTTGATTACATTATACATAAGATACCAATTGTTTTCCAACTACAAAATTGTTTCATTAATTTCAAGTAAAATATCTTATTTTAACTTAGTTCAATATACTTATCTCTTATAGTATTTATATTTGAATCATTTTCAGTTGTAACATAGTTTTTTATTTTTATTTATTTTTTCTTTTTCCCTATAGTCTATATATAGTTAGCTTTATATATTGGCTATGTTAAACTTATAAATAGTAATTTTTATAAATTTTCTTCAGGCTTTGGATAATATTTTTTAAAAATATAGCTTAAGCATAGCCAAATAACAATACCTATAGCCATAGAAAATATTGTGTTCGTGTAGTTATCTGCAAAATTAAAAATCCCCATTATTGTAGAAGTTACTATACAGTTAGATTTTAAATGTTTGCTATACATTATTTTATATGATTCATTATATGTACCATCTTGATTTGATTTTTTTACATATTTTTTAATTTCAATTACTCTATACAAAACACTATACGCAATGTAAAAAATAAAACTATAATACAATGCATTTATTAAATTATAAATCAATATAAGACCCTCCTTAATTTACTAAATGTTTATTTCGTAATATATAACAATTGCGTATTTATTTTTTATTATATCATTTTCAACATTGATTTAAAACAGAGCTAATTTAAAACAAACTTAAAACATAGGCTATGTTTTAACACAATGTTGAAATTAGATAAATTTTAAATAGTAAAAAACCAATAGCTGTATGAAAAGCAAATACAACTATTGGTTTAGTTCGCATTATATTAAAATTGTAAACTTTAATTATATTATATATATAACTTATTAATTTTTAGTTACATTTACTTTCGTTGATTCAATCCATTTATACAAAGCATATCTGTAAAAAATAATTTTATCATCTATCTTAACATAAGATATATATTTAATACCTAAAAATGCTCTGTCTGAAAACACAATGATGTATTTTTATTTGATGTATTATAACTTATACAAATTATTAAAAAAATCAATTAAAAATGCATTATTTTTTTATTTTTTGAATATAACTCTTTTAGGAGGTGTTTTCGTGTCTAAGAAAACTTTTATGAAACTATCTTTATTTTTTAGTTTGATATTAATATCTTTTAGCTTGAATGGTTGTTCTACTTTAAAAGATAAGCCAATATTAAAAGAGGAAATAAAGAGTAAGGATGAAAAAGTTGAAACTCAAATTATGGTGGAGGAAGAAGAAATTTTAAGCACTATAGAAGACTTCGCTCTTCAAGTTAGAAAATTTGGAACAGAAGGAGAGAAAATTTCGGCAGATAAACTAAAATCAAAATTAGAATCATATGGGTATGATGTGGATTTTCAAGATTTTGAGGTATTTGATATGGGTGATAATGTTAGAGAGTATATTCATTCTAATGATGTGAATACTTTTTTTAATTTAAACCCTACAAATAGTACAAGTTCAATGGGCACTGCAAGAAATATAATTGTTAAATCTAAGAATTTTGATGTAAGTAAAAAAACACTTTATTTATCTGCTCATTATGATACTACAAGTGGTACTACAGGCGTGTATGATAATGCTACAGGCGTAAGTGCTGTTGTAGAGATTGCTAGAAATCTCCAAAATTATAAGAATGATGAAATTAATATAGTATATGCTATTTTTAGCGCTGAAGAATATTTTAAATCAGGTTCTAGATATTATCTTAGTCAATTAAGTAATACAGAAAGAGATAATATAATAGGAGCTATAAATATAGATATGATAGGATATGAAGGTTTTGAATATCCAGAATTAAAAACAGTTGGACCAATAGAAATTATTTTAATGCAAGAAGATAATAACACTTTAAGTGATGCATTTAATAATCAATTTAATGAAAAATATAATGTTAATAGAGAACTAGGTGGAATGTCTGATGATTTATCGTTTTCTAAGCTAGGTATACCAACAATATATTTTGCAGATGAAAATTTTATAACAGGAGCTAATATTGAAGAAGAAAGCACAGATATACAGTTAGAACCTGTAAAAGTAAATGCTATTTCTAGTTTTTGTGAGGATATTGTTGAGTTTGTAAAAAATTTATAATAAATATTAATATTTTATTCTTAGTTTATGTTATCTATCTTCGTGATAACTATATCATAAAAATAACCATACCTTAGGCTTTTCAATACATTGAATTCTAAGATGTGGTTGTTTCTATAATTTACTATAAATTGTTCGTAATATATTAAAATTATGAACAAAATTTGCTTAATAAGTAGAAGTGTATATTTTTGGGACTGTAGGTAGTTTTGTGTAAATACAAACTTACCTACAGTCTTTTTTGAATGTAAAATTGGTAAGTTTGGAATAATATTCATATTAAACTTTTGGAGGTAAAGAAATGAAAGATCAAAGAGAAATAATTATTCCAGATTTAGACTACCAAGCTGAAGTAAGAAAATGTAAAACCATGGAAGATGTAGTTGGTAAAAATGGATTAATGCAAAAGCTGTTCAAAGATATTATCCAACAATTGCTAGAAGCAGAAATGGAAGAACATCTGGGAAGAGAAAGACATGAAAGAAGTAATGAAGCTAATCCAAACTATAGGAATGGATATAGTTCTAAGACTATTGAAAGTAGTTTTGGTGAAGTTGGCCTAGATATACCAAGAGATAGAAAAGCACAATTTGAACCGAAGGTTGTTAAAAAGTATGAAACTGTATGTAATGAACTAGATAAAAAAATAATAGGTCTTTATGCCTGTGGTATGAGTGTAAGAGATATCCAATCTGAAATGGAAGAACTATATGGCATTGATGTGTCTCCTGCAATGATATCTAAGATAACAGATAAGGTTGTAGAGGCTGCCGCCGAATGGCAAAGCAGAGAACTTAATGAAATATACCCAATCGTATATATGGATGCTATGCATTTTAAAGTAAGAGATGATAATAAAATAGTTTCAAAGGCAGCATATATATGTATGGCTTTAGATATGAAAGGAAAAAAAGATATATTAGGTATTTGGATTGGTGAATCAGAAGGCGCAAAATTTTGGCTATCAGTTTGTAATGATTTGAAAAATAGAGGCGTAGATGATATTTTAATTGCATGTATGGATGGTTTAAAAGGTCTACCTGAAGCAATTAAAACTGTGTATCCAGATGTAAGTATTCAAACTTGTATAGTTCATCAAATTAGAAACTCTCTTAAATATATAGCATCAAAAGATCAGAGAGAGTTTATGAAAGATTTAAAAAGTGTTTATAGGGCATTTAACGAAGAAACAGCACTTAAAAATTTAGATATTCTTAAGGAAAAATGGTATTCAAAATATTCTGTTGTAATAGATTCATGGTACAATAACTGGAGTAATCTGAATACGTATTTTGAATATCCACATGAAATTAGAAGAATTATTTATACTACAAATGCTCTTGAGGGATTTAATAGACAGTTAAGAAAATATACTAAGGTAAGAACTGTATTTCCAACAGATGAGTCACTAAGAAAATCACTATATTTATCTACCATGAAAATTATGGAGAAATGGACCTCTCCAAACCAAAATTGGGCGTCTACTTTAGGACAGCTTACAATTATGTTTGGAGAAAGGATACCTAACTCTTACACAATATAAATTTTTTTGAAATTATGGAAAATTTAGTGTATAAATAACTAAATTAAACACATAATAATTGTGTAAAGAATTCCAGTATTAGTATTTCTCAAAAATAAAAAAATATTACTGGAATTTGAAATTTCCAGTAATATAAATTATAAAAAATCTTATTTACACAAATCTATAGACATTCTCATATTTTTCAGTAAAACTCCTATTAATTATATCTATATATACCCATTGTTTTATATCTATCTCCTTCTAATACTTCACTTGCTCCATAATATATGCTGTAATCTTCTTCATTTATTTCAACTATAGCATCTCCCTCTTTAAAATATGGAACTTCAAATATATGATATTTAATATCTCGCATTATTCTTCTTGCATCAATAAGTGCAATTATATCTCTATTTTCTAATCCATATAAACACAATGCTTCAACTCTATTTAAATCATTTTTAAACGCTTGGTTTTTTACTGAATTAGATACGTATCTTATGATATTTACGATTCCATATAAATCATTATTATCATAAGCATCCCATCGATTATTTTCCTTATCAAATAATTCTTTATATCTATCATCCAAAATAACTTGGCTTAATACAGTATAACAGTCATCAAATTTAAGAACTTGGTCTTGATTTAAATTAGAGAATATATCAGCTCTTAAATCATATCGTTCTTTATCTGACATATTAGGTTTATTTTTTTCTACTGATTCTATTATATTTATCAATTCTTGTTCTTCGGTTTCTTTTAAATGAATATCATTAGAAATAATTTGCTTAATATTATTAGTCTCAATGATATTTTCATTTTTATTAATATCCAAAGTTATATCTTCTTTTGAATTACTGCACCCTTTTAAAAACAATGATATAGCAATTAAAAATAAACTTAACCTAATTACTTTTCCCATATAATCCCCCAATTTTTCTATTTATAATTAATTCTCAACTTATTAACTTGAGTAATTTAAATCTATGTTTAAAAATACTATTGAAAAATATTTATAGTAAAGATAAGTATAATATAAATTTTCTTTTCTATAAATGTTATCGTACATATTCCTCGTGATGAAATTTCATAAAAAAGATGTTAATATTCTCATAGTATCGAATAGCTTTTTCACCTATTTGTTGTGTCTCAGTTACAATGTATTCTCCTTTTCTAATTTCTTCATTGTATCCAATAGTTCCCCAAATAAATGCAACAAATAAGACAAACGGTATAATAATACCTCCAAGCCATACGTTTAAATATGTAAAAGGTATAATTAAAATTAGACCTATCATTAATACCCAAGCTACTAAATAAGTAACATTTAACCAAGAATGAAAAACATAACCATATCCTCGTAGTATTTGTTTAACTATTCTACCTCCAATTGCAACTACTGCACTAACTGAAAATAGTACAATCAATATTTTAATATACATCTTTTTTGCTATATTATCATTTTTTTTATCCATATATGCCCCCATATCAATCTTAGTTTACGTTTCGTAATATATAACAATTGTGAAGTTAATTATATTGTATCATTTTCAACATTCATTTAAAACATAGCCAAAACATAAAATATTACATCAAAATGAAATATATAAAGTATTAAAAAAGGAGGCAGAAAAAATAAGTTTATAAGGGGAGATATAAATGTATAATAGATGTACATTAGTTGAATTTAGAGGAGTATGGATAGCAAGTGTATATAATATTGACTGGCCTAAAACACTTGATAACACAGAAGCTCAAAAACAAGAATTTATAGAAATATTAGATAAACTAGATTCATTAAACATAAATGCTATATTTGTCCAAGTAAGGCCAACTTCAGATGCATTATACAAATCATATATAAATCCATGGTCTAAATATCTTACAGGAGAGCAAGGAAAATATCCAGGATATGATCCACTTCAATTTATGATAGAAGAAACCCACAAAAGAGATATGGAATTTCACGCTTGGCTAAACCCATATAGAATAACAACACAAGGAACAGATTTAAATGAATTAGCACCAAACAATCCTGCTAGAATAAAACCAGAGTGGGTATTAGAATTTAACAATGAATTATTTTATGACCCTGAAAATCCTGAAGTTATAGAATATGTTGCAATAACAGTTTATGAGATAATAAAAAAATATGATGTAGATGGAATACATTTTGATGATTATTTTTACCCTTATGATTATCCATTACCAGAAGGGGAAGATAGAGAAGGTGAAGTTGCAAATAATAGACGAGAATCTGTAAATAACCTTATAAGAACTATATACAAAGTAATAAAATCTACAAAACCATCAGTTCAGTTTGGAGTTAGCCCATATGGAGTTTGGAAAAATAAAAGTAGTGATTTAATTGGCTCAGAGTCAAATAGCTTAGAAAGTTATTATGATCTTTATATGGATACTTTAACATGGATAGATGAACATATTGTAGATTATATAGCTCCTCAAATTTACTGGAGTACAGATAATAATGATAGTAATTATGAGGTTATGGTAAGTTGGTGGAATGATGTAGTTAAAGATAGTGGAGTAAGACTTTATATAGGTCAAAATATAAATGATTTAGATATAGCAAGTGAGATTTATAAACAAATAGAAATAAATAGAGAGTATGAATATGTAAGTGGAAATATATTATTTAGTGCAAGTGATATAATGAATGATAATGACAATGTAGTAATGCAATTAAAAGAAGCATATAATTGTAAGGCTATTTTACCAACTAAATTTAATGATAATTAAAAGAATAATTTGAATATAACATATATTGTACAGTCTATAATAATCAAGTGTTATAAAAAGTAAAATATAAACAAGATTATATTATTTTAATAAATATATTATATGGTATAATTTACAATATAAATAAAACGGAGGAATACAGATGATTAAATTAAAATACAACGGTCATGCTAACATTTCATTAACAAAAGATAATGTAACTATATTAATAGACCCATTTTTTACAGATAATCCAGTAAATAAAACTAATCCAAATGAAGTAGAATGTGATTATATATTAGTATCACATGCACACTTTGACCATATAGGAGATGCTATAGAAATAGCTAAAAGAACTGGTGCAACAATAATAAGTACAGCAGAAATAGCAAATATGGCAGAAAGTAAAGGTTGTAATTCTCATGGAATGAACATCGGTGGAAAATTCAATTTTGAATTTGGTTCTGTAAAGGTTACACAAGCAATACACAGTGCAGGTATAGAAGGAGGAGTTGCTTGTGGATTTATAATAGATTTTTACGGAAAAACTATATACTTTGCAGGAGACACTGCATTATTTGGAGATATGCAATTAATAGGTAGAATGAATAATATAGATTATGCCTTACTTCCAATAGGAGATAATTTTACTATGGGACCAGAAGAAGCTTTAGAAGCTGTTAAAATGTTAAAACCAAATGTAGTTATACCGATACATTATGACACATGGCCACTAATAGCACAGTCGCCACAAGACTTTAAAATAGAAGTTGAGAAAAACTGTGATGCAAAGGTATTAATAGTTGATTTTAATGAAAGTATAGAGATATAGATAAGATTAAGGTAAGTTATATGAATATGGCTTACCTTTTTTACGCTTAAGGATATTATAATATTTTAAAAAATGTGGATAACTTCTGAATGTAAGTAATATCAATCAACTGGTCTTGAGCGTAAAAAAGATTTTGAAATGCTTCGCCCACGCAGTGGCTCAAGCAACGGACGAAGTCGTTGGCGACATGAAGTGTTTCGCCGACACGTCGCTCAGGCGAAGCGAATTTTTTACGTATAAGAAAACTTAATATGAAATTTTTATAGATAAAATCTTAATAGATGTAATATCAATAACTTTGTAAGCGTAAAATGATATTTTGAAATGCTTCACCGACACGTAGCAAAGTCGAAGTGAATTTTTAATGGTAAGAATTAAATATAAAATAAAGTAGTAATATATTATATAATTTATATATAATCCTATTTATTTTACTTATTAAATTATGATATCATAAATGGGAAGGGAGTTGGAAACTTGAAATTACATAAACCTGGAATGAGAAACATAAAAACAGGTATAGGTGTTATGATATGTGTTTTAGCTGGACACTTACATCTAGTTGATAACACATTATTTGCAGCAATAGCTTGTATTGTATGTATGCAAACAACTGTAAAAGGTTCTTTGACAGCTGGATTAAATAGATTAAAAGGAACATTTATTGGAGGTCTAATAGGCTTTATATTTGTACTTATACATCCTGGAAATCCAATATTATCATGTTTAGGTATAATTACAACTATATATATTTGTAATGTATTAAAGATAAATAACTCTATAAGTATTGCTTGTGTGGTATATTGTGCAATATATTTAGGAGTAGGAACAAATAATCCAATAGCATATTCTTTTCACAGAATAGTAGATACATCAATAGGGATTTTAATTGGAGTATGTGTAAATTACTTTATTTATAGACCTAATTATTTAGGTCGTATATACAATGAAATTAGAGAAATTGAAAATACATCAATAATATTATTAAAAAGTGAAATAGAAAAAGGAAATCATGTTGATATATCATCTTTAAAAAATGAAATTACAAAATTAGAAGGTTTATATAAAAACTTTTTAGATGAATTAGAATATAGTAACGATGAAGTAGATAATAAATCAATAAATAAAACTATAAATAAGTGTAAGCAAATATATTTACATCTTCAGGTATTAGAACATATGAAAGATAAATGTTATTTAAATAAAGAAAACTATATTAAATCTAAGGATTTATATGAGAAATTAGATAAAAATATAGAAATCAAAGAAAATGTAAGTCCAGTTTATAACTTTCATATAAGTAGGATAATTGAACATATAAATGAAATACATGATATTGATGTAGATGATAATATATAAATTAAAATATCCAAGAATTCAAACTTTGAACTCTTGGATATTTTTTTTAAAGCGGTATCGCTTAATAAATGAAATATTTAGCCCATATGTCGCTTAAGTAAAGCAAAATTTTTACAAATATATTATAAAGCTATAAATATATAAGCAATTGGCACAAATATAATTAAACCTAATATATTATAAAAAGTAAAAGATTTCATATAATTATCATTTCCAAATTCACTAGCATAAATCTTATAAGAAATAACACTAGCAAGAGAAGCTATCAATGTACCCATACCACCAATATTTACACCTAAAAGTAACTCTTTAAAGTGATCAGTAAATCCAGATAAAAGCATAGTAGCAGGAACATTACTAATAACTTGGCTAGAAAGTACTGAGGCTAAAAATGTAGACTTAGGACTATTTAAAATACCTTCCATAAAGTTTTTTACAACATCCATAGTTGAAATATTTCCAACAAATATGAAAAATCCTATAAAAGTAATTAATAAAGAATAATCAACTTGTGAAAATAACTTTTTATTTAAAATTAAAACCATAACAATAGTTATTAAAAAAGTAACCTTATAATCAATAACATGGAAAACTGATAATAATATTATTAAAAATAACCCACCAAATAAATAAACATCTCTTTTATTATCAATTTTAACATCTTCTAAATCTAAACTTAAATTCATCTTTTTATCTTTAAAAACAAGTAAAACTAAAAACAATACAGCTAAAACAACTATAGGTAAAGTTATCTTAAAAAAGTCTATAGGACTTAAATTATAAAAAGAATATATAAATAAGTTTTGAGGATTACCCATAGGAGTAAAACTACTTCCAAGATTCGCAGCTAATGTTTGAAATATTACTATTTTTAAAACATTAATATTAGCTTTTCTTGCAATAACAATACTAAGTGGAACAAATGTAATAAGTGCAACATCATTAGTAACTATCATTGAAGATATAAAAGTTATAAATACAAGTGCTAAAGATATAGATGTATAAGTATTACATTTTTTTAAAAGTCCTATGGCTATACTATCTAAAACCTTTAACTCTTTAAAAGCAGCAACTACCACCATAAGATTAAATAATAATATAAGTACCTTAAAGTCAATGTAAGACAATTTAGGTATAGAAATAAAAGAACTAAGTATAGCAAGAGTAACTGCTATAACTAGAACACATTCCTTTTTTAAAAACTCAATAAATGAGCTTTTCTTTTTTCCTTTTTGTGTTTGAATAATTTGACTCATGTTTCTCTCCATATAATAAATTTTATCATGAAAATTTTACACTATTATATAACATATATCAAATTAAATTTTATAAATAGAATACAGTATTAACATAAGTTTTATAGCTTTTGGTTATTATAATATCATAAAAATAACTTTTAAGGTGGTGACAAAGTGTACATTCTTATAAGTCTTATTGGAGGCCTTGGATTATTCCTTTATGGTATGAACATAATGGGAGAAGGTCTTCAAAAATCAACAGGTCCCAAATTAGAAAAAGCTATAGAACTTTTAACAAGCAATGTTGTTATGGGAGTTTTAGTAGGAGCTGTTGTTACAGGTATTATACAAAGTAGTGGTGCAACTACTGTTATGGTAGTTGGATTTGTTAATGCAGGAATAATGACATTGTATCAAGCAATTGGGATTATAATGGGAGCAAACATAGGAACAACAGTTACTGCTCAATTAGTATCCTTTGATGTTAGTATATTATCATCAATAGCTCTTGGAATAGGTATAGTTTTATACATGATCGGGTTAAAATCTAAACCTACTCTTAAAAATATATCTGAAATACTAATAGGTTTTGCAATATTATTTATAGGTATGAGATTTATGAAAGATGCAGTAGCCCCATTATCAGAATACCCTTTTGTAAGAAGTATATTAGCAAGTATTGCAAATCAACCAATATTAGCATTAATTGCTGGATTTTTAATGACTACTTGCTTACAAAGTTCTAGTGCATCGATGGGTATACTAATAGCATTAGCTTCACAAGGTCTTATGCCATTACATGGAGCATTACCTATTTTATATGGAGATAATATAGGTAGTTGTACTACATCTTTATTATCAAGTATAGGAACAAATAAAAATGCTAAAAGAGCTGCTTTAATGCACTTATGTTTTAACGTAATAGGAACTTTATTATTTATGTTTATTTTAAATAAACCTATAACTATGATAGTTACACGTTTAGACCCAACTGATATATCTAGACAAATAGCAAATTCACACACACTATTTAATTTAATAAATGTTGTATTATTATTACCATTTTCTAAATATATAGTTAAGCTAGCAATGTTAATTATACCTGATAAAGGTCAAGAAGAAGATAATGAGAATAGAGTAATAAAATACTTAGATGAAAGAATGTTAGAAACTCCATCTATAGCTTTTGGAAATACAATAAAAGAAGTTCTTAGAATGGGAAAAAACTCAAAGAAAAGTTTAGTTTTTTCTATGGATGGATTATTAAAAAAATCTCAAGAAGATGTAAATATGACATTTGAAAAAGAAAAAATAGTGAATGAACAACAAAGAAAAATTTTAGACTATCTGATTAAACTATCAAATAAAACTTTAGATGATAAAATGAGGTTTTCTTTAGATTTACTATTTCATACAGTAAATGATATAGAAAGAGTTGGTGATTTATCAGAAAATATTGCAGAACTTGCTCAATGGTTTATAAATGGTAATATTGAATTGTCAGATAGTGCTAAAGATGAAATAGTAGAAATTTACAATAAGGTTTTAGAGTGTTATAACTTATCTATTAATGCAATGAAAGAGAATAATACTAGTGTTGCAAAAAATGTTTTAAAATTAGAAAGTGAAGTAGATATGTTGGAAAAAGCATATAAAAATAAACATATGGAAAGAATAAATTATAATTCATGTGGCATAGATGCTGGAATAATATACTTAGATTTATTGACTAATCTTGAAAGAATATCAGACCACTGTGCTAGTATTGCAAAAAGAGTTATAAAAATTAATGAATAATAAGAATACTCCAATTTATTTAATTGGAGTTTTTTAAAATTTAAATAAAATAAAAAAAGTTAAAATAGTTACATTTTTAATCCATTAAAATCATAGAAATAAATAATATAAAAACTATAATATAAGTATAAAGTATTAAAAAATATGCTTAAGATAAAGGAGAGGTATTATATGGCGAATAGAATAGTTTTAAATGAAACTTCTTACCATGGATCAGGAGCAATAAAAGAAATAGTAAATGAAGTAAAAGGAAGAAATTTAAAAAAAGCATTTGTATGTTCAGATCCAGATTTAATAAAATTTAATGTAACAACAAAAGTAACAAATATATTAGAAGAATCAAATCTTGAATATGAAATATACTCTAATATAAAGCCAAATCNTAAATGAAGTAAAAGGAAGAAATTTAAAAAAAGCATTTGTATGTTCAGATCCAGATTTAATAAAATTTAATGTAACAACAAAAGTAACAAATATATTAGAAGAATCAAATCTTGAATATGAAATATACTCTAATATAAAGCCAAATCCGACAATAGAAAATGTTCAAAATGGAGTTAATGCTTATAAAAAATCTAATGCAGATTATATAATAGCAATAGGCGGAGGCTCATCTATAGATACAGCTAAAGCAATTGGTATAATAATAAATAATCCAGAATTTGAAGATGTTAGAAGCCTAGAAGGAGTAGCACCAACTAAAAATAAATGTGTACCTATAATAGCTGTACCAACAACAGCAGGAACAGCAGCAGAAGTTACTATAAACTATGTTATAACAGATGCTGAGAAAAATAGAAAATTTGTATGTGTAGATACTAATGATATACCAGTTGTAGCAATAGTAGACCCAGATATGATGGAAAGTATGCCAAAAGGCTTAACTGCAGCTACAGGAATGGATGCATTAACTCATGCAATAGAAGGACTTATAACAAGAGGAGCATGGGAAATGAGTGATATGTTCCATATAAAAGCAATAGAATTAATATCAAAACATTTAAGAGGAGCAGTTGAAAATACAAAAGAAGGTAGAGAAGGTATGGCATTAGGTCAATACATAGCAGGTATGGGATTTTCTAATGTAGGATTAGGAATAGTTCACTCAATGGCACATCCGCTAGGTGCTTTATATGATACTCCTCATGGTGTAGCCAATGCAATAATACTTCCAACAGTTATGGAGTACAATGCAGAAGTAACTGGTGATAAATATAAATATATAGCAAAAGCTATGGGTGTGGAAAATGTAGAAAATATGAGTGTTGAAGAATATAGAAAAGCAGCTGTAGATGCAGTTAAAAAACTTTCAAGTGATATAGGAATACCATCAAGTTTAAAAGATATAGTTAAATTTGAAGATATAGACTTCTTATCGAAATCTGCATATGATGATGCATGTAGACCAGGAAATCCAAAAGAAACAAGCATAGAAGATATAGCTAATTTATACAAATCATTATTATAAAAATTTAAATAACAAAATAGCTACTATAAGAAATAAATCTTATAGTATCTATTTTATTATTTAGTATTATTTAAATGTTGTTTTATATATTGCTTAGGAGTAATACCTTTATGCTTTTTAAACATTTTAATAAAATAACTTGCATCATTAAAACCGCAATTTAAAGCCACTTCAGTTATAGAATAATCTGTAGTAAGAAGTTGTTCACAAGCACTTTCTATTCTATAATAGTTTAAATATTCTATAGGTGTTTTATTGGTCATTTCAGAGAAAAATCTACAAAAATATTTTGGAGCCATGCCAGCAGACTTTGATAAATCCTCAAGAGTAAGAGGACTTTGATATTCAGTTTCTATTAGAGATAAAACATTTTTAAAATGAAGTGTTTTTTCTTGTGTTCTTTTGTTAGTTTTATTTTTGCTTTTATATAAATTAAATCTTAAGACAAGTCCTATTAAATAATACAAAGAACCTTGAGTTAAAAATTCATATCCAATTTTCATAGATTTCATTGACTCGAATAAAGTATCACAACAAGGTTTTAGACCTTCAATATTTGAAGGAAGAAGAGGTCCGATTATTTTCTTTTGATTTATAATATCCTGAATTTGTTTTGTACAAGCATGATTTTGCTTTAGTAGTATTTTTATATCAAATACAATACATTCATAAATACAATTATTTGGAGTTCCACCATGAAACATACCATCATGAATAAAAATTATATCTCCTTTAGTTGCTAAAATCTTTTCATCATTAATTATCAATAAAAATTCTCCTTCTAAAATTCTTATTATTTCACATTCTGTATGCCAGTGATAAGGCATATTATATCTTGGATGTTCAGGCGTGACATGATAAAAGGCAATAGGAAAGTCAAAAGTACCATGTTGTTTTTGTTCTTTATAATCAAAATATTTCATAAAGTTCCCCCCCTGTATTTTATGAAAAATAAAAAAGTGAATATTATTATATTTTTAGTCTATTATATCACAAGAAAACGTTTATTAGAATAAATATAATTAAATTAGAAAGACAAAGAAATACATAATTAATTTGATTAGAAAGAAAAAATATAAAATTTTAATAATATTGGAGGAGGAATAAAAAATGGCAAAAAACAGATTAATAGGAGAATATCCAGTAATAGGAATAAGACCAACAATAGATGCAAGAAAAGGGGTTTTAGATGTAAGAGGTTCTCTTGAAGAACAAACAATGAATATGGCAAAATCAGCAGCTAAATTATTTGAAGAAAATTTAAAATACTCTAATGGTGAACCAGTAAAAGTTGTTATAGCTGATACTACAATAGGTAGAGTTCCAGAATCAGCAGCCTGCCAAGATAAATTTAGAAGAGAAGGAGTAGATATAACTCTTACAGTAACTCCATGTTGGTGTTATGGTTCAGAAACAATGGATATGGACCCAATGACTATAAAAGGAGTATGGGGATTTAATGGAACAGAAAGACCAGGAGCGGTTTACTTAGCATCAGTTTTAGCAACTCATGCACAAAAAGGGCTTCCTGCATTTGGTATATACGGACACGATGTTCAAGATGTAGATGCAACAGAAATACCCGAAGATGTTAAAGAAAAATTATTAAGATTTGGTAGAGCAGCAGTAGCAGCAGCTTCTATGAGAGGAAAATCTTATTTACAAATAGGTTCTATATGTATGGGAATAGGTGGATCTATAATAGATTCTGCATTTATAGAAGAATACTTAGGTATGAGAGTTGAATCAGTTGATGAAACAGAAGTAATAAGAAGAATGAGTGAAGAAATTTACGATAAAGAAGAATTTGAAAGAGCTTTAAAATGGACTAAAGAAAAGTGCATAGAAGGGTTTGATAAAAACCCAGAGTATGTTCAGAAATCTAGAGAACAAAAAGATAAAGATTGGGAATTTGTCGTTAAAATGATGTGTATAATAAAAGACTTAATGAACGGAAATGAAAACTTACCAGCAGGCTGTGAAGAAGAAATGTTAGGACACAATGCAATAGCTGCAGGTTTCCAAGGTCAAAGACAATGGACTGATTTCTATCCAAACTGTGATTTTCCAGAAGCATTACTTAACACTTCATTTGACTGGAATGGAGCAAGAGAACCTTATATATTAGCAACTGAAAATGATGTATTAAATGGAATAAGTATGTTATTTGGAAAATTATTAACTAATACTCCACAAATATTCTCAGATGTTCGTACTTACTGGAGTCCAGAGGCAGTTAAAAAAGCTACAGGTTATGAATTAGAAGGTGTAGCTAAAGAGTCTAATGGATTTATACATTTAATAAACTCAGGAGCATCTTGTTTAGACGCTTGTGGTCAAGCAAAAGATGAAAATGGTAATGGAGTAATGAAAGCTTGGTATGATGTAACAGAACAAGACCAAGATGAAATATTAAAAGCAACTACTTGGAATCCTGCTGATAATGGATATTTTAGAGGAGGAGGATACTCTTCAAGATTTTTAACAGAAGCTGAAATGCCTGTAACTATGATGCGTTTAAATCTTGTAAAAGGACTTGGACCAGTTGTTCAATTAGTAGAGGGATATACTGTAAAGCTTCCTGATGAAGTATCTGATAAGTTATGGAAAAGAACAGATTATACTTGGCCTTGTACTTGGTTTGCCCCAAGACTTACTGGAAAAGGTGCATTTAAATCTGCTTATGATGTAATGAACAATTGGGGAGCTAATCATGGAGCAATAAGCTATGGGCATATAGGAGCAGATATAATCACATTATGCTCAATGTTAAGAATACCTGTAAGTATGCACAATGTAGATGAAGAAAAAGTATTTAGACCAGCTGCATGGAATGCATTTGGAATGGATAAAGAAGGCCAAGATTATAGAGCTTGTCAGGCTTATGGACCAATGTACAAATAATAATAATACAGAAGGTGATATCATGGAAACGAATAACTTTAAAAAGCAAGTATTAGCCTTTGATTTTGGAGCATCTAGTGGAAGAGCAATGCTTGGAGTATATGATGGAACTAAAATAAGTATTGAAGAAATCCATAGATTTTCAAATGACCCTGTAATTGTTGGGGGAACTATGTATTGGGATGTGCTTAGACAGTTCTTTGAAATCAAGCAAAGTTTAATCAAGTCAAAGCCTTTTGGGAAAATAGATAGTATAGGGATAGATACGTGGGGAGTTGACTTTGCGTTACTTGACGAGTATGGTCAACTGCTTGAAAATCCTATTCATTATAGAGATGGTAGAACTAGTGGAATGCTAGAAAAAAGCTTTGAAAAAATATCAAAAGAAGAGTTCTATGATATAACTGGTAACCAATTTATGGAGATAAATACAGCATTTCAATTATTATCATTAAAAGAAAAAAGATCACATCTGCTTGAAAGAGCAGATGTGATGCTCCTAATGCCTGATTTATTTAATTATTTATTAACAGGTAAAAAGGTTACCGAAAACTCTATAGCATCTACAACTCAATTATTTGATGCAAAGAATAGAACTTGGTCAGATAAAGTAATTAATTCTCTAGGCATACCTAAAAAATTATTCACAGAAATTGTTCCTAGTGGAACTATAATAGGCAAAATATCAGAAGATATAAGTGAAGAATTAAAAATAGATATGAGCGATGTTATTGCAGTAGCAGGGCATGATACTCAAAGTGCTTTAGTATCTGTACCAGCTATGGAAGATGACTTTGTATTTTTAAGTTGTGGAACTTGGTCACTTCTTGGAACTGAAATTGATGAACCTATAATAAATGAAAAATCTAGTTATTACAATATAACTAATGAAGGTGGATATGGGAATAAAGCTTCATTTTTAAAAAATATAATAGGTCTTTGGTTAATACAAGAAAGTAAAAGACAATGGGAACGAGAGGGAAAAACATATAGTTTTAGTGAATTAGAAGAGTTAGCTAAAAGCTCAAAACCTTTTAAATGTTTTATAGACCCAGACGATCCAGTATTTGTTCCAGCAGGAAATATTCCTAAAAGAATTAGAGAGTATTGTATAAAGACTAATCAAGAAGTTCCTAAAACAGAAGGTGAAATAGTTAGATGTATTAATGAAAGCTTAGCATTTAAGTACCGATATTCATTAGAAGAAATAAAAGACTGTACAAAAAAAGATTATAAAGCCATGTATATGGTTGGCGGAGGCATACAAAGTAAGCTTTTATGCCAAATGACTGCTAATGCTTGTAATATGGAAGTTAGTGCGGGACCGGTTGAAGCAACTGTACTTGGAAATATAGCTATACATGATACTATATGTCCTTATCCCTTTGCTGAATATATGAATAGAACAATAAAAAATTCTGTTTTAACTCCTTTAACAGATGGAGGACAAGGTGCATTCTATGAATGTAAATATGAAATAAATAAATCACTTGAAGCATTTATATATAATTACAACCAATGATAGATAAGTTTAAATTTTTGATTATATAAGTTTTAATTAAAATACTTCATTAATTAAAACTACTAAGTTGTATTATCTAAAAGTACCATAGATAATACAACGCATTTTATAATGTAGAATTATTATTAGAACATATATATTATAAACCAATTAATAGAAAGAAATTAAATATATCGCACAAGAGATATAGCTATTTTTATTTCAAATTTATAGCATAACTATCTAATATAGCATTTTATAAAATAAATAAAAATACAAACGTAGACTAAAAATAATTGTGCTATACTTATTAGTAAGTAGTTATTAGACTCAAAACAAGAATTAAATGGGGGTATCATATGAACAATCAAGGGGAAAAACAACAAAATTCAAAAGACACATCTAGTGTAGTGGTAGAAAAACTATTAAGCTCTAGATCACTAATCATTTCGGGAGAGATAAATCAAGAGTTAGCTGAAAAAGTAGCAACACAATTATTAATACTACAAGAAATGGGAGATGAACCAATAAAACTATTTATCAATAGCCAAGGTGGTCATGTAGAAGCAGGAGATACTATACATGATATGATTAAGTTTATAAAACCACGTATTATTGTAATAGGTACTGGATGGGTTGCAAGTGCAGGAATAACTATATATCTTGCAGCTGATAAAGAGGATAGATATTCATTGCCAAATACTAGATACATGATACACCAACCATTAGGTGGATGCCAAGGTCAAGCGACAGATATAAATATAGAGGCAAAAGAAATAGCTCCAATTATAGCATATGGAGCAAATGGAGCAGATCCTCATGCTCATTGTGGTTCAGCTAAATTAAAAGAAGGGGACTGTGTAATACTTGATATAGGGTGTATTAAAGATAACTATTGTTCAGATATGACAAGAACAGTATTTTATAAAAGCGCGCCTGAAAAAGCAAAAGAAGTATTTAATATAGTACTTGAAGCTAATAAAAGAGCCATAGCTATGGTAAAACCAGGTGTTAGATTCTGTGATATAGATAATGCAGCTAGAGAATATATAACTGAAAAAGGATATGGAAAATATTTCACTCATAGAACAGGACATTCTATAGGTATAGAGACTCATGATATGGGAGATGTATCATCTATAAATACGGATATATTAAAGCCAGGTATGATATTCTCAGTAGAGCCAGGAATATATTTACCAGGTGAATTTGGAGTTAGAATAGAGGATTTAGTTTTAGTTACAGAAGACGGGCATGAATTATTAAACAAATATAATAAAGAATTAAATATAATAAAATAATTAATATAAAACCCTAAGTATGATAAATTAAGTAAAATTTATTATATTTAGGGTTTATTTTAATACTTAGAAATTTTAGCTGGATTATTTGATTGTTATACAGTTTTTATAATTACAATTTCTAAAGTGATACTCTTTTATAAATTTACTTATTTTTTAGTATAAAGAACTTTAGAATCATAAAAATGATATTTTTAAATATTTTATAGAGACACAGCTAAATCTATATTAATTCTTAAAGATTAGATTTTGTATAATTCATTAATATATCTTAGAAATTTAGGTATATATAATATTTAGTTAATATTTACAAAAAAATATAAAATATCATATTTATATATATTTTTTTACTCTAAAATTATCACTAATTATATAAATTTTAATACTATAAATTAAGAATTGTAAATTATTAATGCAATTTTTAAGCAATACATTAATATAATTAATAATTTTGGAGGTATTAAATTGAGTAAAATAAAAAATAAAAAACAAGAAAATAATAGCTTAGAGTATCTTAATGAATTAGTTCAAAAACTTTCAAATAAAGAAATTGAAATATCTCAAAATCATGAACAAATAGCAGCTTTAGAAAAGCAAGCTATTGCTGTACATGAAAAAGGGGAAGTATTACGTAAAGAGGCTAAAGAATTAGTATCTCAAGTACAATCATGGCTAAAAGAATA
>NZ_LT629850.1:1240844-1424113 GCF_900106845.1 Romboutsia timonensis | reverse complement strand
CAAGTTAAAGATATACAAAGATCTATAGAAAGGGCAGAAGAACGTTCATTAGATGCAAGTGACAAAGCTCTTAAAAAAGTAGAAAAGGCAAAAAGGTTAACTAATGAATATAATGGACTAAAAGGAGAATATATGAAGTATATACATGAAAAGGATGTAGAACCAGAGCCTGAGAATGTTGAAGATAAAGAAGATGTAGTTGAAGAAGAGGAAAAAGAAGAAAAAGAAGAAGAGTAATTAAATAATTATAAGTTAAAGCTAGTTTATTAAACTAGCTTTAACTTTTTATAAAGTTGCAAAAACATTTAAGAACACAATTAATTAATGCTTTAATGAAATAGTAATTAAATTTTAGGCTATAATGTCATATAATCTTGGTGTATAATATATAAAATCTTAAATATTATGAAAAGGAAAACTTTAATATGATAATTGATATAACACAAACAACTAAAATAGGAAGAGTTTATAGAGCGGGATCAGAGCCATTAAAAGTAGAAAATGTAACTAGATACTCAAAAAGTGGAAGTGAATACACTACAATATCATTTTCTTGTGATGTTCATAATATGGGGACACATATAGATGTAATGAATCCAGATGTGGTAATAGAAAATGAAAGACTAATAGGTGAGGGGATAAAGTTTGATGTTTCACATATACCAAACAAAGTAATAAAACTAAAAGACTTAGATCTTTCTCTTGTAAAAGAAGGGATATATGTATTTTTTCAAACAAACTGGGATCAATATTTTGAAGATGAAGAAAAATACAACAATCATCCAGAAATATCTATAGAGGTTATAAAATACCTAGTAGATAAAAACGTTAATATGATAGGAATAGATACTTTAGGTCTAGGAGTTAGCAAAAATCATGGAATTATAGATAAATACCTTGGTGATCATAAAATGTATGCCATAGAAAACTTATGTAACTTAAAGANATACTATAAATTAAGAATTGTAAATTATTAATGCAATTTTTAAGCAATACATTAATATAATTAATAATTTTGGAGGTATTAAATTGAGTAAAATAAAAAATAAAAAACAAGAAAATAATAGCTTAGAGTATCTTAATGAATTAGTTCAAAAACTTTCAAATAAAGAAATTGAAATATCTCAAAATCATGAACAAATAGCAGCTTTAGAAAAGCAAGCTATTGCTGTACATGAAAAAGGGGAAGTATTACGTAAAGAGGCTAAAGAATTAGTATCTCAAGTACAATCATGGCTAAAAGAATATGGAGAAGGATATAATTTAAACTATAAAGGGGAGAAGTGTGCAGAAATAGAAAAACAAGTTAAAGATATACAAAGATCTATAGAAAGGGCAGAAGAACGTTCATTAGATGCAAGTGACAAAGCTCTTAAAAAAGTAGAAAAGGCAAAAAGGTTAACTAATGAATATAATGGACTAAAAGGAGAATATATGAAGTATATACATGAAAAGGATGTAGAACCAGAGCCTGAGAATGTTGAAGATAAAGAAGATGTAGTTGAAGAAGAGGAAAAAGAAGAAAAAGAAGAAGAGTAATTAAATAATTATAAGTTAAAGCTAGTTTATTAAACTAGCTTTAACTTTTTATAAAGTTGCAAAAACATTTAAGAACACAATTAATTAATGCTTTAATGAAATAGTAATTAAATTTTAGGCTATAATGTCATATAATCTTGGTGTATAATATATAAAATCTTAAATATTATGAAAAGGAAAACTTTAATATGATAATTGATATAACACAAACAACTAAAATAGGAAGAGTTTATAGAGCGGGATCAGAGCCATTAAAAGTAGAAAATGTAACTAGATACTCAAAAAGTGGAAGTGAATACACTACAATATCATTTTCTTGTGATGTTCATAATATGGGGACACATATAGATGTAATGAATCCAGATGTGGTAATAGAAAATGAAAGACTAATAGGTGAGGGGATAAAGTTTGATGTTTCACATATACCAAACAAAGTAATAAAACTAAAAGACTTAGATCTTTCTCTTGTAAAAGAAGGGATATATGTATTTTTTCAAACAAACTGGGATCAATATTTTGAAGATGAAGAAAAATACAACAATCATCCAGAAATATCTATAGAGGTTATAAAATACCTAGTAGATAAAAACGTTAATATGATAGGAATAGATACTTTAGGTCTAGGAGTTAGCAAAAATCATGGAATTATAGATAAATACCTTGGTGATCATAAAATGTATGCCATAGAAAACTTATGTAACTTAAAGAATATTCCAAATAAAAACTTTAAGGTATATTGCTTACCTATGAAAATAGAAGGATTAGATGGGTATCCAGCTAGGATACTAGTAGAGTTTTAATTATGATAAAAGAACGAAGACGTATAATTATAGACTTTGAAGTACTATCAAAAGCAAATTTCTGGATATGTTGTATGAAAGACTATAAAACTCAAAAAGAACATACCATAATTAATGATAGAGAAGAATTACTACGAGTTTTTAATAAAAATAAAGATTCAGTATGGGTAGGTTATAACATAAGAGGCTATGATCAATGGATATTAAAAGCAATAGTTGCAGGAATTGATCCATGTAAAGTATCTGATATGCTTATAGAACATAAGGTATCAGGTTGGAAGATAGATAGAAAACTACATAAGATACCACTATATATATTTGAAATAAGTGATACATATAGAAGCTTAAAAGAATTAGAATTATTTATGGGGGAGGATATAAGGGAAAGTACTGTAGACTTTAATTTAAATAGATATCCAAATAACAAAGAAATAGATGAACTTGTATCATATTGTATGCATGATGTTAAAATGACATTTAAAGTGTTTGAGCAAGTATATTATAGATATGAAGCACAAATAGGACTTATTGAATATTTTAATTTAGATAGTTCTATGATAAATAAAACAGAAGCTCAACTAAGCTCATACATATTACAAGCGAAAAAGCCAAACTATGAAAGAAATTATACAAAAGATTTTAGAATAATAGACACTTTAAATCTTAATAAGTACAAATATATAAAGAATTGGTATGAAAATTATAATAATAGAGATTTTAAAAAATATTTAAGAGTAAATGTGTATGGAATAGAAACTGACTTTGGTTGGGGAGGACTACATTCAGCTAGGAAAAAATATGAAGCACATGACTTTATAGTAAACTCAGATGTTAGTTCTTTCTATCCATCTATAATGATAGAATATGGACTATTAAGTAGAAATGTANTAGTAGAGTTTTAATTATGATAAAAGAACGAAGACGTATAATTATAGACTTTGAAGTACTATCAAAAGCAAATTTCTGGATATGTTGTATGAAAGACTATAAAACTCAAAAAGAACATACCATAATTAATGATAGAGAAGAATTACTACGAGTTTTTAATAAAAATAAAGATTCAGTATGGGTAGGTTATAACATAAGAGGCTATGATCAATGGATATTAAAAGCAATAGTTGCAGGAATTGATCCATGTAAAGTATCTGATATGCTTATAGAACATAAGGTATCAGGTTGGAAGATAGATAGAAAACTACATAAGATACCACTATATATATTTGAAATAAGTGATACATATAGAAGCTTAAAAGAATTAGAATTATTTATGGGGGAGGATATAAGGGAAAGTACTGTAGACTTTAATTTAAATAGATATCCAAATAACAAAGAAATAGATGAACTTGTATCATATTGTATGCATGATGTTAAAATGACATTTAAAGTGTTTGAGCAAGTATATTATAGATATGAAGCACAAATAGGACTTATTGAATATTTTAATTTAGATAGTTCTATGATAAATAAAACAGAAGCTCAACTAAGCTCATACATATTACAAGCGAAAAAGCCAAACTATGAAAGAAATTATACAAAAGATTTTAGAATAATAGACACTTTAAATCTTAATAAGTACAAATATATAAAGAATTGGTATGAAAATTATAATAATAGAGATTTTAAAAAATATTTAAGAGTAAATGTGTATGGAATAGAAACTGACTTTGGTTGGGGAGGACTACATTCAGCTAGGAAAAAATATGAAGCACATGACTTTATAGTAAACTCAGATGTTAGTTCTTTCTATCCATCTATAATGATAGAATATGGACTATTAAGTAGAAATGTAAAAAAGCCGGATAAATACAAAGAGATAAGAGATACTCGAATTAAGTTTAAAAAAGAAAATAATCCAATAGAAAAATCTCTAAAAATAGTATTAAATAGTGCATATGGAGCATGCCTAGATGTAAATAATGAGCTATATGACCCACAACAAGGTACAGCAATCTGTGTAAATGGACAATTATTGTTACTAGATTTAATAGAAAAAGTAGAGCTTGAGTTTGGAGATAAGGCTATATTTATACAAGGTAATACTGATGGTGTTATGTTTAAGTTTAATTCTAAAGAAGATGTAGATAGATATTTAGAGATTTGTAGTAATTGGTGTAAAAGAACGGGTATGGAGTTAGAGCACGATTTTATTAAGAAAATAATTCAAAAAGATGTAAACAACTATATTTATATAAAAGAAGATGGTCAAATAAAAAGTAAGGGAGCTTATGTTAAAAAACTAAGCATAATAGATAACGATTTACCTATAGTTAATAAAGCTATTAAAGAAAAATTAATAAATAATATAGATATAGAGACAACAATAAACAATGCTACAGATCTTATAGATTTTCAAAAGTGTGTAAAAGTAACCGGTAAATATAGCCACGTTGTATATGGTAAAGATAATATAGACTTAAAAGTACTTAGAGTATTTGCAAGTAAATCTATACTTGATAGTGCTATTATGAAAGTAAAACCAGATGGAAAGTTAGAAAAGATTAGTTATACACCAGATAGAGCTTTTATTGATAATGGAAATATTATAGGTAAAAAAGTACCTGATTATTTAGATAGAAATTGGTATATAAATTTAGCTAAAGAAAGATTGGATAGTTTTATACCTGAAGATACTTTTACATTATTTGATTATTTAGATATTTTATAATTCATAAATAATAAAAAACTGAGAAGGATATTAAATTAATAGTTTTCTAATAGTATAAGAAATCTTATATATGAATAAACTATAAAATAGAATAAGTGCAATAAAAAAAGCAATGAACTTTACAATAATTATAGTTCTCATAAAGCATAAATTTACCTCATAATATATGCATAGGGGTGAATTTATATGAAATATTATATAAAGGTTGAAAAAAATGTAAAAATATTAGTAGAAGATATAAATTTTGATTTAGGAAATCCTATAATGTTTGTTCATGGATGGCCATTAAATCACAATATGTATGAATATATAATAGAATATTTTGCAAGTAGAGGACATAGATGTATAGCAATAGATCTTAGAGGTTATGGTAATTCAGATAAACCCTACACAGGGTATGATTATGATAGAATGGCAATGGATATAAAACTTGTAATTGATGCACTTAAATTAAGTGATATTACTTTAGTAGGCAACTCTATGGGTGGTGCAATTTGCTTAAGATATATGTCTAAATTTAATGTAGATAAAGTATCAAGGCTTTNGAGCGGGATCAGAGCCATTAAAAGTAGAAAATGTAACTAGATACTCAAAAAGTGGAAGTGAATACACTACAATATCATTTTCTTGTGATGTTCATAATATGGGGACACATATAGATGTAATGAATCCAGATGTGGTAATAGAAAATGAAAGACTAATAGGTGAGGGGATAAAGTTTGATGTTTCACATATACCAAACAAAGTAATAAAACTAAAAGACTTAGATCTTTCTCTTGTAAAAGAAGGGATATATGTATTTTTTCAAACAAACTGGGATCAATATTTTGAAGATGAAGAAAAATACAACAATCATCCAGAAATATCTATAGAGGTTATAAAATACCTAGTAGATAAAAACGTTAATATGATAGGAATAGATACTTTAGGTCTAGGAGTTAGCAAAAATCATGGAATTATAGATAAATACCTTGGTGATCATAAAATGTATGCCATAGAAAACTTATGTAACTTAAAGAATATTCCAAATAAAAACTTTAAGGTATATTGCTTACCTATGAAAATAGAAGGATTAGATGGGTATCCAGCTAGGATACTAGTAGAGTTTTAATTATGATAAAAGAACGAAGACGTATAATTATAGACTTTGAAGTACTATCAAAAGCAAATTTCTGGATATGTTGTATGAAAGACTATAAAACTCAAAAAGAACATACCATAATTAATGATAGAGAAGAATTACTACGAGTTTTTAATAAAAATAAAGATTCAGTATGGGTAGGTTATAACATAAGAGGCTATGATCAATGGATATTAAAAGCAATAGTTGCAGGAATTGATCCATGTAAAGTATCTGATATGCTTATAGAACATAAGGTATCAGGTTGGAAGATAGATAGAAAACTACATAAGATACCACTATATATATTTGAAATAAGTGATACATATAGAAGCTTAAAAGAATTAGAATTATTTATGGGGGAGGATATAAGGGAAAGTACTGTAGACTTTAATTTAAATAGATATCCAAATAACAAAGAAATAGATGAACTTGTATCATATTGTATGCATGATGTTAAAATGACATTTAAAGTGTTTGAGCAAGTATATTATAGATATGAAGCACAAATAGGACTTATTGAATATTTTAATTTAGATAGTTCTATGATAAATAAAACAGAAGCTCAACTAAGCTCATACATATTACAAGCGAAAAAGCCAAACTATGAAAGAAATTATACAAAAGATTTTAGAATAATAGACACTTTAAATCTTAATAAGTACAAATATATAAAGAATTGGTATGAAAATTATAATAATAGAGATTTTAAAAAATATTTAAGAGTAAATGTGTATGGAATAGAAACTGACTTTGGTTGGGGAGGACTACATTCAGCTAGGAAAAAATATGAAGCACATGACTTTATAGTAAACTCAGATGTTAGTTCTTTCTATCCATCTATAATGATAGAATATGGACTATTAAGTAGAAATGTAAAAAAGCCGGATAAATACAAAGAGATAAGAGATACTCGAATTAAGTTTAAAAAAGAAAATAATCCAATAGAAAAATCTCTAAAAATAGTATTAAATAGTGCATATGGAGCATGCCTAGATGTAAATAATGAGCTATATGACCCACAACAAGGTACAGCAATCTGTGTAAATGGACAATTATTGTTACTAGATTTAATAGAAAAAGTAGAGCTTGAGTTTGGAGATAAGGCTATATTTATACAAGGTAATACTGATGGTGTTATGTTTAAGTTTAATTCTAAAGAAGATGTAGATAGATATTTAGAGATTTGTAGTAATTGGTGTAAAAGAACGGGTATGGAGTTAGAGCACGATTTTATTAAGAAAATAATTCAAAAAGATGTAAACAACTATATTTATATAAAAGAAGATGGTCAAATAAAAAGTAAGGGAGCTTATGTTAAAAAACTAAGCATAATAGATAACGATTTACCTATAGTTAATAAAGCTATTAAAGAAAAATTAATAAATAATATAGATATAGAGACAACAATAAACAATGCTACAGATCTTATAGATTTTCAAAAGTGTGTAAAAGTAACCGGTAAATATAGCCACGTTGTATATGGTAAAGATAATATAGACTTAAAAGTACTTAGAGTATTTGCAAGTAAATCTATACTTGATAGTGCTATTATGAAAGTAAAACCAGATGGAAAGTTAGAAAAGATTAGTTATACACCAGATAGAGCTTTTATTGATAATGGAAATATTATAGGTAAAAAAGTACCTGATTATTTAGATAGAAATTGGTATATAAATTTAGCTAAAGAAAGATTGGATAGTTTTATACCTGAAGATACTTTTACATTATTTGATTATTTAGATATTTTATAATTCATAAATAATAAAAAACTGAGAAGGATATTAAATTAATAGTTTTCTAATAGTATAAGAAATCTTATATATGAATAAACTATAAAATAGAATAAGTGCAATAAAAAAAGCAATGAACTTTACAATAATTATAGTTCTCATAAAGCATAAATTTACCTCATAATATATGCATAGGGGTGAATTTATATGAAATATTATATAAAGGTTGAAAAAAATGTAAAAATATTAGTAGAAGATATAAATTTTGATTTAGGAAATCCTATAATGTTTGTTCATGGATGGCCATTAAATCACAATATGTATGAATATATAATAGAATATTTTGCAAGTAGAGGACATAGATGTATAGCAATAGATCTTAGAGGTTATGGTAATTCAGATAAACCCTACACAGGGTATGATTATGATAGAATGGCAATGGATATAAAACTTGTAATTGATGCACTTAAATTAAGTGATATTACTTTAGTAGGCAACTCTATGGGTGGTGCAATTTGCTTAAGATATATGTCTAAATTTAATGTAGATAAAGTATCAAGGCTTTGTTTACTCAGTGCTGCAGCACCAAAATGGGTTCAATCATCTAATTGGCCATATGGATATACTGTAGATGAAGTAAATAAACTTATAGATAGTTTTAAGAGCGATAAACCTAAAGCAATAAGAGACACATCAGAATCATTTTTTTATAAATTTACTAGTCAAGGTATATTAGATTGGTTCTTTAATATGTGTTTAATGGCACCCTTATGGTCAACTGTTAACTCTTTACGTGCACTTAGAGATGAGGATGTATTTAATGATTTAACTAATATAAAAATACCTACATTAATATTACATGGTGTACATGATACTATATGTCCTTATCCCTTTGCTGAATATATGAATAGAACAATAAAAAATTCTGTTTTAACTCCTTTAACAGATGGAGGACAAGGTGCATTCTATGAATGTAAATATGAAATAAATAAATCACTTGAAGCATTTATATATAATTACAACCAATGATAGATAAGTTTAAATTTTTGATTATATAAGTTTTAATTAAAATACTTCATTAATTAAAACTACTAAGTTGTATTATCTAAAAGTACCATAGATAATACAACGCATTTTATAATGTAGAATTATTATTAGAACATATATATTATAAACCAATTAATAGAAAGAAATTAAATATATCGCACAAGAGATATAGCTATTTTTATTTCAAATTTATAGCATAACTATCTAATATAGCATTTTATAAAATAAATAAAAATACAAACGTAGACTAAAAATAATTGTGCTATACTTATTAGTAAGTAGTTATTAGACTCAAAACAAGAATTAAATGGGGGTATCATATGAACAATCAAGGGGAAAAACAACAAAATTCAAAAGACACATCTAGTGTAGTGGTAGAAAAACTATTAAGCTCTAGATCACTAATCATTTCGGGAGAGATAAATCAAGAGTTAGCTGAAAAAGTAGCAACACAATTATTAATACTACAAGAAATGGGAGATGAACCAATAAAACTATTTATCAATAGCCAAGGTGGTCATGTAGAAGCAGGAGATACTATACATGATATGATTAAGTTTATAAAACCACGTATTATTGTAATAGGTACTGGATGGGTTGCAAGTGCAGGAATAACTATATATCTTGCAGCTGATAAAGAGGATAGATATTCATTGCCAAATACTAGATACATGATACACCAACCATTAGGTGGATGCCAAGGTCAAGCGACAGATATAAATATAGAGGCAAAAGAAATAGTAAGAGTTCGTAAAAGAATTAATAATATAATAAGTAATGCTACAGGTCAGCCACTAGAGAAGGTTGAAAAAGATACAGATAGAAACTATTGGTTAAATGCAGAAGAAGCAGTTGATTATGGTATAGTAAACAAAATTATAACAAGCTATGATGAATTACCTAATTTATAATATCAATGTAGTATGGAAAAATACTTTAAATAAAGATTATAGTTAAAATTTATATAAATAAGATAAAGCCTTGCAATCATTTAGTTTTTAATGATTTAAGGCTTTTTATTATAAAATTATTTAATACATTAAAGTAAAATTAATAACTATGTAACAATTTTTAGTTAGGTTGTATTTTATGTTAATATATAGTCTTTTTACAAGTGGATAAAAATAATTTCATAAAGTTTATGTATTAATTATTATGGTATAATACTAAAAGCGAAAAAATAAAACAACTAAGGAGAATTTATGGACAAAAATAAAATGAAAAAGATATTGTTTATAAACTTTATAACAATGGCAACCTTTAATATGGCACATCCAGTAACGCCATCGCTTATAAATGCACTAAGTATGCCAACATATATGTTTGGTGTATTATATTCAACAATGTCAATAGCTCACTTTGTAATGTCTCCTATATGGGGTTCAATGTCTGACCAAAAAGGGAGAAAAAGATTTTTAGTTATAGGTGTAATTGGTTATGGTATTAGCCAACTAGGGTTTGGATTTATAGAAAGTACACCTTTAATACTTTTATTTAGAATAGCAGGTGGTGCTATGTCAGTAGCATTTATAACTACATGTATAGCGTATGTAAGTGACATATCTTCAAAAGAAGAAAGAACAAAGTATATGTCATATCATACAGCCACAACATCTATAGCTAGTTCTGCAGGAGCTTTAATAGGTGGATTTTGTGGCGTATATGGATATAAAGTTGCATTTTTAACTCAGTTTATACTATGTTTAGTAGTTGCAGGTATTATATACTTTATAGTAGATGAAACTGTAGAGAAAAAACAAGGTAAGATAGAAGTTTATACAAAACACCTTAAAAAAGGAAATAAAACTACTAAATTAAATCCTATACTAAGTACAATGATGATAGTTATGACTTTAGTAACTATAGCAACGACTTCTTATAATTCTACAATAAACTATTACTTAGAATCAGTTCTTAATATGCCAACAATGGTAAATGGTATAGTTATGGCTGTTGCAGGGTTTATAGCATTAATTATGAATCTATGGATAAACCNATTGGTTAAATGCAGAAGAAGCAGTTGATTATGGTATAGTAAACAAAATTATAACAAGCTATGATGAATTACCTAATTTATAATATCAATGTAGTATGGAAAAATACTTTAAATAAAGATTATAGTTAAAATTTATATAAATAAGATAAAGCCTTGCAATCATTTAGTTTTTAATGATTTAAGGCTTTTTATTATAAAATTATTTAATACATTAAAGTAAAATTAATAACTATGTAACAATTTTTAGTTAGGTTGTATTTTATGTTAATATATAGTCTTTTTACAAGTGGATAAAAATAATTTCATAAAGTTTATGTATTAATTATTATGGTATAATACTAAAAGCGAAAAAATAAAACAACTAAGGAGAATTTATGGACAAAAATAAAATGAAAAAGATATTGTTTATAAACTTTATAACAATGGCAACCTTTAATATGGCACATCCAGTAACGCCATCGCTTATAAATGCACTAAGTATGCCAACATATATGTTTGGTGTATTATATTCAACAATGTCAATAGCTCACTTTGTAATGTCTCCTATATGGGGTTCAATGTCTGACCAAAAAGGGAGAAAAAGATTTTTAGTTATAGGTGTAATTGGTTATGGTATTAGCCAACTAGGGTTTGGATTTATAGAAAGTACACCTTTAATACTTTTATTTAGAATAGCAGGTGGTGCTATGTCAGTAGCATTTATAACTACATGTATAGCGTATGTAAGTGACATATCTTCAAAAGAAGAAAGAACAAAGTATATGTCATATCATACAGCCACAACATCTATAGCTAGTTCTGCAGGAGCTTTAATAGGTGGATTTTGTGGCGTATATGGATATAAAGTTGCATTTTTAACTCAGTTTATACTATGTTTAGTAGTTGCAGGTATTATATACTTTATAGTAGATGAAACTGTAGAGAAAAAACAAGGTAAGATAGAAGTTTATACAAAACACCTTAAAAAAGGAAATAAAACTACTAAATTAAATCCTATACTAAGTACAATGATGATAGTTATGACTTTAGTAACTATAGCAACGACTTCTTATAATTCTACAATAAACTATTACTTAGAATCAGTTCTTAATATGCCAACAATGGTAAATGGTATAGTTATGGCTGTTGCAGGGTTTATAGCATTAATTATGAATCTATGGATAAACCCTTATTTAAGTAAAAAGTTTAATGAAAAATATACATTAGTAGTTGCTTGTGTAGTATCAGGTGTAAGTATGTTAGTAGCTTCATTATTTAATAACATAATGCTTAGCTTTATGTTTATAATGATATTTGTTGGAAGTAGTGCTTTAGTTACTCCAATACAACAAAGTATAGTATCAAAACTTGCTAAGGATAATTATGGAGAAATAATGGGAATACAAGGGTCTTACAAGGCTATCGGTATGATTGTAGGGTCATTAGCTTCTGGATTTATATTTGATATAGGAAATAAATTACCATTTATATTAAGTGGAATATGTTGCTTAATAGTATGTATCTTGGTATCTAGAATTTCTTTAAAAGAAAAAGCTGAAACGATTAGTGTATAAGTGAAAGGGACTGTCTCAAAATAGAGATCAGTCTCTTTTATTTTAACCATAAGTATAAATTCACGACGTAAGGGTTAATTATAATAACTTAGATGTACCTATATAGTAAATATAATGACTATTTTGTAACATTTTTGAAACAAATACCATGTATAATAGAATTATAGCAAACATCATAGGAGGAAGGCAGAATATGAAAATTAAAACCTTTATAATCAGCGCTATAACCCTATTTATATCACTGTACTTAATAATTGGATATCACTCTTTAAAACATATAGATAAAAATAGAATAGATGTAAGTAAGTATATAACACTTGTTGATGAAGTAAGTGAAAATAAAGTACAGGTAAATTGGAAATATGTAGTTTCAATTATAGCAGTGGAAAATAAAAATAAAATAAAGAATATATCAGATGATANTAAATGCACTAAGTATGCCAACATATATGTTTGGTGTATTATATTCAACAATGTCAATAGCTCACTTTGTAATGTCTCCTATATGGGGTTCAATGTCTGACCAAAAAGGGAGAAAAAGATTTTTAGTTATAGGTGTAATTGGTTATGGTATTAGCCAACTAGGGTTTGGATTTATAGAAAGTACACCTTTAATACTTTTATTTAGAATAGCAGGTGGTGCTATGTCAGTAGCATTTATAACTACATGTATAGCGTATGTAAGTGACATATCTTCAAAAGAAGAAAGAACAAAGTATATGTCATATCATACAGCCACAACATCTATAGCTAGTTCTGCAGGAGCTTTAATAGGTGGATTTTGTGGCGTATATGGATATAAAGTTGCATTTTTAACTCAGTTTATACTATGTTTAGTAGTTGCAGGTATTATATACTTTATAGTAGATGAAACTGTAGAGAAAAAACAAGGTAAGATAGAAGTTTATACAAAACACCTTAAAAAAGGAAATAAAACTACTAAATTAAATCCTATACTAAGTACAATGATGATAGTTATGACTTTAGTAACTATAGCAACGACTTCTTATAATTCTACAATAAACTATTACTTAGAATCAGTTCTTAATATGCCAACAATGGTAAATGGTATAGTTATGGCTGTTGCAGGGTTTATAGCATTAATTATGAATCTATGGATAAACCCTTATTTAAGTAAAAAGTTTAATGAAAAATATACATTAGTAGTTGCTTGTGTAGTATCAGGTGTAAGTATGTTAGTAGCTTCATTATTTAATAACATAATGCTTAGCTTTATGTTTATAATGATATTTGTTGGAAGTAGTGCTTTAGTTACTCCAATACAACAAAGTATAGTATCAAAACTTGCTAAGGATAATTATGGAGAAATAATGGGAATACAAGGGTCTTACAAGGCTATCGGTATGATTGTAGGGTCATTAGCTTCTGGATTTATATTTGATATAGGAAATAAATTACCATTTATATTAAGTGGAATATGTTGCTTAATAGTATGTATCTTGGTATCTAGAATTTCTTTAAAAGAAAAAGCTGAAACGATTAGTGTATAAGTGAAAGGGACTGTCTCAAAATAGAGATCAGTCTCTTTTATTTTAACCATAAGTATAAATTCACGACGTAAGGGTTAATTATAATAACTTAGATGTACCTATATAGTAAATATAATGACTATTTTGTAACATTTTTGAAACAAATACCATGTATAATAGAATTATAGCAAACATCATAGGAGGAAGGCAGAATATGAAAATTAAAACCTTTATAATCAGCGCTATAACCCTATTTATATCACTGTACTTAATAATTGGATATCACTCTTTAAAACATATAGATAAAAATAGAATAGATGTAAGTAAGTATATAACACTTGTTGATGAAGTAAGTGAAAATAAAGTACAGGTAAATTGGAAATATGTAGTTTCAATTATAGCAGTGGAAAATAAAAATAAAATAAAGAATATATCAGATGATAAAATAAAGAATACAGCTAATTTATTTATAGAAAAATCAGATAATGGTTATAAGTTAAATAGTTTAGATAATGTATTAAATAAATTAAATTTTACTGACAAAGAAAAAGAAAGAGTAAATGATTATATAGACCAATTAAAATACTTTGGATTAACCCCTTATAGATTAAAAGAAGATAGTAAATACACTAAATTTATAGAAGAAATAAAAGATGAAGCCATTAAAAATTATAAAGAATATAAAATATTACCATCAATAACAATAGCTCAAGCAATTTTAGAATCGAGCTGGGGAGAATCAGATTTAGCTCAAATATATAATAATCTATTTGGAATTAAAGCAGATTCAAGTTGGAAAGGTGAGTATGTTACATTAGAAACATTTGAGTTTTATGATACAAAAATAGAAGATAAATTTAGAGTATATAGTAATAAAAATCAATCTATAAAAGACCATGCAAAATTTTTAGTAGATAATCAAAGATATAAAAAATATGGTGTATTTGAAGCAAAGACTTATATAGAACAAGCATATGCTTTACAAAATGCAGGCTATAGTACAGCAGAAGATAACAGTGGACAAAAGAGATATGCAAAAGATTTAATAGAGATAATACGCCAATACAATCTTCAATTAATTGATAGTGAAATAAAGATAAGTGATTAATATATAATGTCTTAATAAAAGGTTAATACATGTAAAGTGATAAAGTTTATTAAATAATTGTTTAATAAACTTTATAAAAGGTATTTATAATACTAAATAATCTGTTGTGCTAGTTATTTTACTAAACATATTGAAATTACTATATAAAGTTTTTTAACTATCAAAATATAGCTCGTTGGACTCTAGTATTTTCAATAATTATAATTAACTAGCACAACGAGTTAAATAAGTTAATATTACATGTAGCTGAAGGAGAAAGTAATGATGAGATATTTTATTGTACAAGGAAAAATAAAAAATCAAGATAAAATGAACGATAGTATAATGAAAGAACATATGGCTTATTCTCAAAAAGCAATGGATAATGGGTTAATATTAATGNAGATGTAAGTAAGTATATAACACTTGTTGATGAAGTAAGTGAAAATAAAGTACAGGTAAATTGGAAATATGTAGTTTCAATTATAGCAGTGGAAAATAAAAATAAAATAAAGAATATATCAGATGATAAAATAAAGAATACAGCTAATTTATTTATAGAAAAATCAGATAATGGTTATAAGTTAAATAGTTTAGATAATGTATTAAATAAATTAAATTTTACTGACAAAGAAAAAGAAAGAGTAAATGATTATATAGACCAATTAAAATACTTTGGATTAACCCCTTATAGATTAAAAGAAGATAGTAAATACACTAAATTTATAGAAGAAATAAAAGATGAAGCCATTAAAAATTATAAAGAATATAAAATATTACCATCAATAACAATAGCTCAAGCAATTTTAGAATCGAGCTGGGGAGAATCAGATTTAGCTCAAATATATAATAATCTATTTGGAATTAAAGCAGATTCAAGTTGGAAAGGTGAGTATGTTACATTAGAAACATTTGAGTTTTATGATACAAAAATAGAAGATAAATTTAGAGTATATAGTAATAAAAATCAATCTATAAAAGACCATGCAAAATTTTTAGTAGATAATCAAAGATATAAAAAATATGGTGTATTTGAAGCAAAGACTTATATAGAACAAGCATATGCTTTACAAAATGCAGGCTATAGTACAGCAGAAGATAACAGTGGACAAAAGAGATATGCAAAAGATTTAATAGAGATAATACGCCAATACAATCTTCAATTAATTGATAGTGAAATAAAGATAAGTGATTAATATATAATGTCTTAATAAAAGGTTAATACATGTAAAGTGATAAAGTTTATTAAATAATTGTTTAATAAACTTTATAAAAGGTATTTATAATACTAAATAATCTGTTGTGCTAGTTATTTTACTAAACATATTGAAATTACTATATAAAGTTTTTTAACTATCAAAATATAGCTCGTTGGACTCTAGTATTTTCAATAATTATAATTAACTAGCACAACGAGTTAAATAAGTTAATATTACATGTAGCTGAAGGAGAAAGTAATGATGAGATATTTTATTGTACAAGGAAAAATAAAAAATCAAGATAAAATGAACGATAGTATAATGAAAGAACATATGGCTTATTCTCAAAAAGCAATGGATAATGGGTTAATATTAATGTCTGGACTTAAATCTGATATAAGTGGTGGAGTATTTATTATGAAAGCAGAGTCTATTGAAAAAGTAGAAATCTACCTATCTAATGAACCACTTAAAGTTAATGACATACAAGACTATAGTATATTAGAGTTTTCACCACATTATTTTAACCAATCACCAAATGAATGGTTTAACAAATAATTTAAAAGAGTGATTTATATTTCTAAAACTAATTATTTTTATATTAGTCTATTATGTACAAAAGAGGCTATATCAAAATGGATAAGCCTCTTTTTTGTGAAAAAATATATTTAAAAAGAGTTGCAATGTTGTAACAAAAGTTGTACTATATGAGTATAAATAATATATGAACGATTATTCATATATATAAATATTCATATATTTATATAGGAGGAACTTATGAAAGATATAGAAGTATGTTGCAGTAATGAACTGCATGAAGATATAGTTGATTCTGTAAGAGCTAAAATGCCAGATACAGAAATGTTATATGAATTAGCGGAACTATTTAAAGTATTTGGAGACACAACAAGAGTAAGAATATTATACGCACTATCAGCGCAAGAGATGTGTGTATGTGATATAGCAGATCTATTAGATATGACTCATTCGTCAATATCACATCAGCTTAGAGTTTTAAAACAAGCTAGATTAGTAAAATTTAGAAAAGAAGGAAAAATTGTATTTTACTCTCTAGATGATTGCCATATAAGTCAAATATTTAGTTGTGGGCTTGAACATATAGAAGAAAGATATAAAAGATAGGAGATGAGTTTGTGGGAGCGTGTAGTATAAGTAAAAAAGAGATAATACTAGGAGGCTTAGACTGTGCTCATTGTGCAGAAGTAATTAATGACAAGGTATCTAAATTAGAAGAAATAGAATATTGTAACTTAAACTTCATAAATAAAAAACTGACTATAGAAATAGCTTGTGATTTAGAAATAGATAAAGATGATGTTGTATCAGAAGTTATAGATATAATAAATGATACAGAGCCAGGACTTGATATAAAAGTATTGGGAAATGAAAACACAAATAATAAAAAAGTTGAAATCACATTAGGTGGGTTAAATTGTGCTCATTGTTCAGAAGAAATAGGAAATAAAGTATCGAAATTAGACAATGTAGTACAGTCTAACTTAAATTTTATAAGTAAAAAGCTTACCGTTGAAGTAGCTAAAAACGTAGATNCTTTATAAAAGGTATTTATAATACTAAATAATCTGTTGTGCTAGTTATTTTACTAAACATATTGAAATTACTATATAAAGTTTTTTAACTATCAAAATATAGCTCGTTGGACTCTAGTATTTTCAATAATTATAATTAACTAGCACAACGAGTTAAATAAGTTAATATTACATGTAGCTGAAGGAGAAAGTAATGATGAGATATTTTATTGTACAAGGAAAAATAAAAAATCAAGATAAAATGAACGATAGTATAATGAAAGAACATATGGCTTATTCTCAAAAAGCAATGGATAATGGGTTAATATTAATGTCTGGACTTAAATCTGATATAAGTGGTGGAGTATTTATTATGAAAGCAGAGTCTATTGAAAAAGTAGAAATCTACCTATCTAATGAACCACTTAAAGTTAATGACATACAAGACTATAGTATATTAGAGTTTTCACCACATTATTTTAACCAATCACCAAATGAATGGTTTAACAAATAATTTAAAAGAGTGATTTATATTTCTAAAACTAATTATTTTTATATTAGTCTATTATGTACAAAAGAGGCTATATCAAAATGGATAAGCCTCTTTTTTGTGAAAAAATATATTTAAAAAGAGTTGCAATGTTGTAACAAAAGTTGTACTATATGAGTATAAATAATATATGAACGATTATTCATATATATAAATATTCATATATTTATATAGGAGGAACTTATGAAAGATATAGAAGTATGTTGCAGTAATGAACTGCATGAAGATATAGTTGATTCTGTAAGAGCTAAAATGCCAGATACAGAAATGTTATATGAATTAGCGGAACTATTTAAAGTATTTGGAGACACAACAAGAGTAAGAATATTATACGCACTATCAGCGCAAGAGATGTGTGTATGTGATATAGCAGATCTATTAGATATGACTCATTCGTCAATATCACATCAGCTTAGAGTTTTAAAACAAGCTAGATTAGTAAAATTTAGAAAAGAAGGAAAAATTGTATTTTACTCTCTAGATGATTGCCATATAAGTCAAATATTTAGTTGTGGGCTTGAACATATAGAAGAAAGATATAAAAGATAGGAGATGAGTTTGTGGGAGCGTGTAGTATAAGTAAAAAAGAGATAATACTAGGAGGCTTAGACTGTGCTCATTGTGCAGAAGTAATTAATGACAAGGTATCTAAATTAGAAGAAATAGAATATTGTAACTTAAACTTCATAAATAAAAAACTGACTATAGAAATAGCTTGTGATTTAGAAATAGATAAAGATGATGTTGTATCAGAAGTTATAGATATAATAAATGATACAGAGCCAGGACTTGATATAAAAGTATTGGGAAATGAAAACACAAATAATAAAAAAGTTGAAATCACATTAGGTGGGTTAAATTGTGCTCATTGTTCAGAAGAAATAGGAAATAAAGTATCGAAATTAGACAATGTAGTACAGTCTAACTTAAATTTTATAAGTAAAAAGCTTACCGTTGAAGTAGCTAAAAACGTAGATGAAAAATTAGTTATAGAAGAAATTATAGATATAATAAATGATACAGAACCAGGACTTGATATAAAAGTTAATTTTTTAGATACAAAGAAAGAAAACAAAGTAGAAGCTATTGAAGAAGTTGAACCTTCAAACAAACGTGATTTAATAAAATTAATTATAGGTAGTATAATGTATATCTTTGGAATTTTCCAAACTGCAACTGGATTTGAAAGTAAGTTTGTTAATATACTATTTTTAATAGTTTATTTAATAGTAGGTTATGATGTATTATTAAAAGCCTTAAAAAATGCATCAAAAGGTAGAGTATTTGATGAAAACTTCTTAATGTCTATAGCAACAGTAGGAGCTGTTATAATAGGAGAAGTACCAGAAGCAGTAGGAGTTATGCTTTTTTATAAAATAGGTGAATATTTACAAAGTATAGCAGTAGGAAAATCTAGAAAATCAATAACTTCACTTATGCAAATAAGACCAGATTCTGCTAACTTAAAAGTTGGATCAGAAATAAAAGTAGTTTCTCCAGAAGAAGTAAGTATTGGAGATATAATAGTTGTAAAGCCAGGTGAAAAAATACCTCTAGATGGAGTAGTAGTAGATGGTTTTTCAATGGTTGATACATCAGCACTTACAGGAGAATCGGTTCTTAGAGAAATAGGTGTAGGAGAGTCTGCATTATCAGGATTTATAAATAAAAATGCACTATTAACAATTGAAGTAACTAAAGAATTTGGAGAATCAACAGTTTCAAAAATACTTGATTTAGTTGAAAATGCAAGTAGCAAAAAATCTAAAACAGAAAACTTTATAAGTAAGTTTGCAAAATACTATACACCATTTGTATTATTTTCTGCTATGGCAATAGCATTTATACCACCACTAGTAGTACCTAATGCTGAATTTTTAGATTGGTTTTATAGAGGACTAGTATTTTTAGTTGTTTCTTGTCCTTGTGCTTTAGTTTTATCAATACCATTATCATTCTTTAGTGGAATTGGTAACTCATCTAAACATGGGATATTAATAAAGGGAAGTAACTATTTAGAAGCACTTAAAAATGTAGATACAGTAGTATTTGATAAAACTGGTACACTTACAAAAGGTGTATTTAAAGTAACAAAAGTATCGCCTGTTGGAATAAGTGAAAAAGAGTTAATAGAATATGCTGCATATGCAGAAGTAAATTCAAACCATCCAATAGCAAAATCTATAGTAAATTACTATAAAGAAAGTATAGACTTAGAAAAAATAACATACTTTGAAGAAATAGCAGCACATGGTATAAAAGTAAAATATAATGATTTACACATATTAGCTGGTAATGATAAGTTAATGAGCAGTGAAAATATATTATATTTCAAAACTGATGATATAGGAACAGTAGTTTATATAGCAGTTAATGGAGCTTATAGAGGATATATAGTAATATCTGATGAAATAAAAGAAGATAGTAAAGAAGCTATAAAAAAACTAAAATTAAGTGGTGTTAAAGAAGTTGTAATGTTAACAGGAGACAATGAAAATGTAGCAAATAAAATTGCTAAGGAGCTAGGAATAGATAAAGTTTATTCAAACTTATTACCTAATGAAAAAGTTGATAGATTAGAAGAAATATTTAAAAATAAATTATCAAAAGAAAAAGTTGCATTTGTTGGAGATGGTATAAATGATGCTCCAGTACTTGCAAGAGCTGATGTTGGTATAGCAATGGGAGCATTAGGGTCAGATGCAGCAATAGAGGCAGCCGATGTAGTTTTAATGACTGATGAGCCAAGTAAAATTGCTAAAGCAATAGAAATAGCAAGAAAGACAAATAAAATAGTATGGCAAAATATTGTATTTGCATTAGGGGTTAAGGCCATAGTATTAATACTAAGTGCAGGTGGAGTAGCTACTATGTGGGAAGCAATATTTGCAGATGTAGGAGTTGCTTTAATAGCAGTATTAAATGCAATGAGAGTTATGAAATAAATAAAAGCTATGTAAAATAAAGTGTGTATTTTCTAAAAAAATTATGATAATTAGTATATCTAATGTCATAATATAGAATAAGATACACACTTTTTTGTGAATTAAATCTTAAAATTAGATAAAATATTTTGTTTAGTTTTTTGAATATGATAAAATATTAATGGAAAATATTTGTAAATATATTACGATGAAACTAAAGTAGCTTGAAAGGAATATACTATGAAAAAGATTTTCAAAGTAATATCTATATTATTATTAGTTATTATGTCTATTACAGTGTTACTCTATGTAAGATACTTAAATCTTGATACCTATACATGGGATACTGATAAGGGCATATTAACTTTAGGAGAAAAACAATATAAATGTGAATTAGTTAATAACTCAATAGATTTAAAGCTAGAAAAACAAATAGGTAAGATTAAAGGAGAAGATTTCTCGTTTAGGGTATGGTCTATTAAGGGAGAAAGTATAAATGAGCAAATAGCCATTAAAGGTTTTATGTTCCCAGTAGATATATATAGCAGAATTAAATAGCGATTAAACTAATATTAATATATAAAAGCACTTGCTTAGTAGCTAGTGCTTTTATTGTATAAAAATAAATATTTTATAGTGCAAATTTTATAAAATTTTATAATAAAGAAGTAAGCTCACTTATAACATCATCAACAGAACGTAGCTTATCAGCTTTGTATGCATCAGCACCACAGAATAATAGTCCATTTTCTACATCACCACTAACAGCATTTATCAAAGCCTTTGAAATGCAGTAAGGAGTATCTTTTGGGTTGCATTTAGATATACTTTATTAAAAATATTATGTACCAACTTAAACAGATTATAAAATTTATTATAGTAACAAGTGAAAATAAAATAAATGGAGAATATATGAAATGACAAATACTCAAGAGCTATTAAATAAATTATTGGTACAGTTATTTAATGATATTTTACATATAGAAGAAAATTCCCTTAAAAATATAGATTTGATGGATTTATCAATGACGGAAATACATACCATAGAAGCTGTAGGAATAAAAGATGCAAAAACTATGGGAGAATTGCACATGATTTGAGAATAACAGTAGGAACACTTAGTGCAGCTATAACAAAACTTATAAAGAAAGGATATGTTGAGAGAAAGAGGACCGAAGAAGATAGAAGGNTCTATTACAGTGTTACTCTATGTAAGATACTTAAATCTTGATACCTATACATGGGATACTGATAAGGGCATATTAACTTTAGGAGAAAAACAATATAAATGTGAATTAGTTAATAACTCAATAGATTTAAAGCTAGAAAAACAAATAGGTAAGATTAAAGGAGAAGATTTCTCGTTTAGGGTATGGTCTATTAAGGGAGAAAGTATAAATGAGCAAATAGCCATTAAAGGTTTTATGTTCCCAGTAGATATATATAGCAGAATTAAATAGCGATTAAACTAATATTAATATATAAAAGCACTTGCTTAGTAGCTAGTGCTTTTATTGTATAAAAATAAATATTTTATAGTGCAAATTTTATAAAATTTTATAATAAAGAAGTAAGCTCACTTATAACATCATCAACAGAACGTAGCTTATCAGCTTTGTATGCATCAGCACCACAGAATAATAGTCCATTTTCTACATCACCACTAACAGCATTTATCAAAGCCTTTGAAATGCAGTAAGGAGTATCTTTTGGGTTGCATTTAGATATACTTTATTAAAAATATTATGTACCAACTTAAACAGATTATAAAATTTATTATAGTAACAAGTGAAAATAAAATAAATGGAGAATATATGAAATGACAAATACTCAAGAGCTATTAAATAAATTATTGGTACAGTTATTTAATGATATTTTACATATAGAAGAAAATTCCCTTAAAAATATAGATTTGATGGATTTATCAATGACGGAAATACATACCATAGAAGCTGTAGGAATAAAAGATGCAAAAACTATGGGAGAATTGCACATGATTTGAGAATAACAGTAGGAACACTTAGTGCAGCTATAACAAAACTTATAAAGAAAGGATATGTTGAGAGAAAGAGGACCGAAGAAGATAGAAGGGTGGTACTTGTAAGTTTAACATCTAAAGGAGAAAATATTTATAGGGAACATCAAGTATTTCATGAAGAAATGATTACTTCAATGCTGGGTAATTTCTCAGAAGAAGAAGAACATATACTTGCAATAGCGCTAAAAAAAATTGAATAACTTCTTTGAAGAAAAATATGAAGGACTTAAATAGAAAAATAAAATTATAAAGGCTATATATTAAATTTAAAAAAATTTTAATATATAGCCTTTTCATTATTTTATATATTTAACCTGCAAATCTTAATGAAGTAAGAATCACGATAATAGCCGTAACAAAAATTGGTATAACTACCGATGTAACAAAAATATCTTTATAAGATTCCTTATGAGTAAGTCCACAAATCGCAAGAGTTGTAATAACAGCTCCATTGTGAGGTAGAGTATCAAGTCCACCAGAAGATAAAGATGCAATTCTATGAAGAATTTCCGGTGAGATGTTTAAAGCTTGACTCATATGTAAATAAGTAGGTGCTAAAGCATCAAGTGAAATCCCAAGACCTCCTGAAGCTGAAGCTGTAAGACCACATATTAAATTTACAGATAAAGCTTCAGATATTATTGGATTTGAAGATATACCAAATATAAATGACTGTATAACTCCAAATACAGCTAATGATTTTATGACACTTCCGTATCCAACAATTGCACTTGAATTAAGTAACGGTCTAAAAGAATTTGTTACACCTATATCAAGTATTGACTTTAAATTTTTTATTTTTTTTAAATTAGTTAAAACTATAAAAACATCTGCTAAAACAATTGCTATAATAACACTCCATGTTCCAGATACACTACTTAAAGTAGTTCCAAATTCACTTAAGTAGCTACCATCTATATTTTCATAATAGACCTTTGAGAAAAATAAGTTAGTAACAAATATTATTATTATAGGTAATATAGCACTAAATATATTTGGTAAATTACTATAATCTGTTTCTATACTTTTATCACTGTGATTTCCATATCCTTCGCCATTTACTTTAGCAGATTTTGCACGTTTAGTAAGCCAAAGCATACCAAGAGTTAACATCATAACACTAGCAACTATTCCTATTATAGGAGCTGCAAATGTATCAGTTCCAAAGTATTTCATAGGAATAACATTTTGGATTTCTGGAGAGCCTGGAAGTGCTGTCATTGTAAAAGTAAATGCTCCAAGAGCAATAGTTCCAGGAATAAGTCTTTTAGGAATATCAGCTTCTTTAAATAACATAGATGCAATTGGATATAGTATAAATGCAACTACAAATAAAGATACTCCTCCATATGTAAGAAGTGCTCCTGATAATACGACTGCAAGTATTGATTTATCTTTCCCAAGTTTTTGAGTAATAAAATGAGCGATAGATTTGGCATAATTAGCTTCTTCCATAAGCTTTGCAAATATAGCACCTGTCATAAACAGTGGGAAGTAATTTTTTATAAAGTTTGCAAAACCAGACATATAAACTTCTGTATAATTAGCCATTAAATGACCATTAAATCCTGTTGTAAGAATTATTGTTATAATAGCAATTATGGGTGCTGTGATAATTGTTGAGTACCCTTTATATGCTAAATACATGATAATTATTAATGATAAAATTAAACCTAATATGCTAAACATAGCTGTTCCTTTCTTTATATATAAGATTATTTTTATAATATATTACCCTTATATAAAAACAATAAACATCTTATAGTATATAAATATACTTAAATATCCTAAAACAATAAATAAAAATATAATAAAAATTACCAAAAACATTGAAAAAAATGTCGAAAAATGTTTATAATTGAAATTATCAATTATACTTTATATTAAGGAGGAGAGTTTTATGGGATTTTGTATTGGTCTCTTTAAATTTTCACCGGTATTTGTACTGGCTGGTCTAATGATTTCAGGAGTGGACTGCTTAATAGCAGCACCAATAGCTACTGTATATGCATTTATAGTTGCAAGTATAACAGATAAGCTTAAATTTAATGATTTAGTTGACTGTGCTGTTGATAATGTAAAGCATTTGAACTTAGTTTTCTTTATATTAATGTTTGCATATGCAATGGCTGAATCATTTATGTCTACGGGTGTGGGTGCATCTATAGTTAATATATCACTTAACCTAGGATTAACTGCTAGAACTGTTGCAGTAGTAGGTTTCTTAGTTACGTCAATATTATCTGTTGCAACAGGAACTTCGTGGGGAACTTTTGCAGCATGTGCTCCTATATTTTTATGGTTAAACCATATAGTAGGGGGTAACATATTATTAACAACTGCTTCAATAGCTGGTGGAGCTTGTTTTGGTGATAATATAGGTCTTATATCAGACACTACAGTTGTAAGTTCTGGTATTCAAGATGTTGAAGTAATCGATAGAATCAGATCTCAAGGATTTTGGTCAATAGGTTGCTTAATTATTTCAGCTGTTATAATATTTATAATAAGTAATACTATGGGGTTACCAACTGAAGTTGCAAATGCTAGTATTGCTATAGATGCAATACCTACAGAAGTTATGGAGGCTTTAGCTATTGAAAGAGCGTCTGCGGTAGATTTACTTAATCAAGTTAAAGAAGGCGTTCCATATTATATGGCGATTCCATTAGCACTTGTTTTATTAGTTGCAATAAAAGGATTACCAACATTATTATGTTTAGCAGTAGGTATAGTTTCATCATTTATATTTGGAAGCTTTGCTGGAACTGTAGAATCTTTAAGTTCTTTCTTAAACTTAATATATGTAGGATTTGAAGGAGCAGGTTCTTGGGTTATAGTAATGATGATGTGGGTTGGAGCATTTGGTGGAGTAATGTCTAAAATGAATGCATTCGCCCCATTATCAAATGCTGTTATGAAGTGTGCTAAGAACGTAAGACAATTAATGTTTATGAATGGACTATTATGTATAGTAGGAAATGCTGCTTTATCTGATGAAATGGCACAAATAGTCACTGTCGGTCCTATAACTAGAGAATTAGTTGAAAATAATGTAGAAGCTAGTGAAGAAGATATGTACAAGTTACGTTTAAGAAATGCTACATTCTCAGATGCTTTAGGTGTATTTGGATCTCAATTAATACCTTGGCATGTTTACATAGGTTTTTATTTAGGAATTTTATCAGCAGTGTATCCTCTACATCAATTTGTAGCAACGGATATAATTAAATACAATGTAATGTCATTTGTTGCTGTTGGATCTATACTTATATTAACATTAACTGGTTTGGACAGATTTATTCCTAAATTTGGTTTACCAAGCGAACCTAATGTTAAGTTAAAGAAAAAGAAAAAATCTAAAAATGGTCAAATGTAATTGTAGAGCTATAAAAGCAACTATATTACAAATCATATTAAATTAGCATAACAAGTTAAAATAATATAATTAATTATAAAATTATTACTAAGGTTAAGAAAAGAGGGGATTTAATGGATATTAAATACCAAAATAGAGAAAGATTATACACAATAGAAGATTTAGAAAATTTATTAGAATATGTACCATATGAAATTTGGTTAAAAGATAAAGAGGGTAGGCATGTATATATAAATCAAAAAGGAGCAAATAAATTAGGTCTAAAAAAAGAAGATATAATAGGAAAGACTGACATGGAAATTAGGTCTAAGGAATTCTGGGAAAAATGTAAATTAACAGATGATCAAGTTATACAAGAAAAAAAAGCACTATTTTATGAAGATGAATTTGATATGAATAAAGATAATTGCTATAGAGTTTATAAATTCCCTATCAAAGATTCTGAAGATAATGTAAAATTAACTGGTGGTCTTGCAAATGAAGTTATTTATAGTAAATATATAAATAAAGAATTAGAAGATTTATCTAATGAATCACAAAAATTGGAAGATAAAAATATAGAATATATACAGTCAATATCTAGAATATTATCAAATTTAAATAATATGATTAAAAGTACTAATATAGATTTATTTTTTATTGATGAATCAAAAGAAAGGCTAAATTTATACATAAGTTGTGATAAAAAAAATATTTTCTTAAAAAACTCTAGTATAAATATAAATTACAAAGAATTTTCAGAATTATATGATAGTAAGCTTAAAATAGATATAAATAATAAATTAAATTATGAATTTAGAAAAATATATGATCCTCAAGTAGAAATAAATGAAAACTCTATATTTAAAGTAATGCCTTTGAAGATAGATGGTAGATTAATTGGTGTTATGTATATATATTATGAAAATAAAGATGAATGTATAGATACAAAAGATGAATGTATAGATACACATGATGGGTTTATATATGATGTATTACATAGAATTAGTAATTTTTTTATTAATATAGAATTAAAAAATGAATTAAAAGAAAAGTTATATAAATCGCAAGAAAGAGCTAAGAACCTAGAACATGAAATTGATATACTAGAAGAAGCTATAGAATCTGAAATGGTAAAAGTGAACTTTTTAGAGAATATGTCTCATGAGTTTAAAACACCTATTAATATAATATTAATGATATCAAAGTTACTATTATCATCAATTGAAAACAATGATTTTAACTTGGATAGAGAAAAAATAATTAACTATTTAAAGATTTTAAAACAGAATGGATATAGAATATTAAGGCTTGTAAATAATATTTTAGACTCAACTAAGTTTGATAATAAACATGATACATTAGAAATGCATAACTATAATATTATTAGCGTAGTTGAGGATATAGTTTTATCTGCAGCAGATTATATAAAAAATACTGAAAGAAGTATAGTTTTTGACACAGAAGAAGAAGAGGTAATTTTAGCTTGTAGACCTAGTTATATAGAAAAAATAATGTTAAACTTAATTTCAAATTCCTTGAAATTTATAAATGATAATGGTCAAATAGAAGTAGATATTAAAGTGAAGCAAGAAGAAGAAAAATTGTATATTCATTTAAAAAATGATGGGCCAAGTATATCAAAAAAAGATGCACAATTAATATTTAATAAATTTGTTCAAATAGAAAACCATACAAGAAGACAAAATGAAGGTAGTGGAATAGGACTATATTTAGTTAAGTGTTTAGTGGAAGCACATGGAGGTAAGATTTGGCTTAACACTGAAGTTGAATCAGGAGTAGAATTTATTTTTTATCTTCCTATAAAAACAATAGATAATGAAGATGATATAAAAATATATTCTATAGAAGAACACTCAATAATGGATAAGTGTAATATAGAATTTTCTGATGTTTATTCATTGTAAAAATAACTGTATCTTAGTAATTTAGATAGATTAAATTACTAAGATACAGTATTTATTTTTTTACCATTTTTTTGGAAATTATTAAAATTTATGATATAATTTTAAGTAGCAGATGAATACAAAATAGTTCGCCAATATATCATTCTAGCGAAGCGAATTTTTATAGGTAAATTAAAAAAGAGGGAATTATTATGAGAAAGAAGATTTGTATAGCATTAGCTATAATATGGATGGGTGTAATATTTTATATGTCGAATCAACCAGCATCAATATCATCTATTCATTCTGGAAATACAATAAATATTATAAGCAAATTGCCAATAATAGGTAATATAATGGACTATCTTACAAGTATTAATATAGGTGAGTTTATAGTAAGAAAATGTGCTCATATGTTTTCATACTGTATTTTAGCAATATTTTTATTCATGTCAGTATATGAAGACAATATAAAAAAAGCAATAATAATTGCATTTTTAGGTACATTTTTATATGCATGTAGTGATGAATTTCATCAATTATTCATACCTGGAAGAAGTGGTGAGTTTAGAGATGTAATGATAGACTCGACTGGCGGTATTATCGGTATAGTATTTACTACTTTCATTGTTAAATATAAATAGGTTAATTAAAAAAATAAAAATAGCAATACATTACATTGTAATATATGTAATGTATTGCTATTTTTTATTAAAAAAAGAAATAATAAATATAAAATATACATTTTTTTTACATTATTGCTAAAGATATAAATATAGTTGAAATAATTTATTGCTTATAAAACTTATCAATTATATACAATATTATTTCATAGTAATATATTTTTAGTAAGGAGGATTTGAAATTATGGGTATAAACGAAAGCCATAAACAAAAAAAATTCTTTTATGGTTGGGTAATTGTTGCTGTATGTTTACTTGTTCAAGCAATACCGTTTGGGGTAGGGTCAAATTTACCGCCTACATTTATAAACTATGTAGTAAAGGCAGAAGGTTTTAGTTTTGCATCATTTTCATTAATGTTTACTATTGGAACTATAATATCAGCTGTCTGTTCTCCATTTATAGGTAAACTATTTACAAAGGTTAATGTAAAAGTACTTTATATAATTGCTTCTATTTTAGTTGGTGTAGGATTTATGGCATTTGCATTTGCAGGAAACCATCTAATTGCTTATTATATATTAGCAGGAATAGTACAAGTTGGTGTAGCAACAATGTCATCTATAGGAGTTCCAACTCTTATAAATGCTTGGTTTAAGGTTAATAAAGGAACTGCAATGGGGATTGCATTTTCAGGTGGTGGCTTAGGTAATATATTTTTACAAATGATAGCGGGTAAATGGTTATCTGATCCAGCAATAGGGTATAAAGGTGCTTATATAAGATTTGGAGCAATTGCTTTAGTTATATCACTAATACTATCAATATTCTTTGTAAGAATGCCAAAATCTAAGGAAGAACTAGAAGCTAATATTCCTAAAAAGAAAAAAGGCGATGAAAATGCTACACACCATATAAGTTGGGGATATACAGTTTCTGAAGCTACTAAAATGCCACAATTTTGGATGATAGGAATATCTTTTATATTTGTTGGATTCTATGTTTCTGGTGTAGCATTACAATTTATAGCATATTTACAAAGTATAGAAGAGGCAGGGATACTATTAATACCATCAGCAAGAATAGCTTCTATGTTTGGATTATTTTCAATATTTGGTTCAATTTTAGGTGGTATGTTATTTGATAAACTTGGATTAGCTAAATCATATTCTTTTGCAGGAATATTAGTTGTAATAGCATGCTTATGTTTAATATTTATACCGAATATGAATTTCCTTGGATATGTATTCCCAATATGTTTTGGTATATCTTTATTTGCATATATTATGGGACCATCATATATGACTGGTGTATTATTTGGAGACAGAGAATATAGTGCAATACTTGGAATAATACAAATATTTTTCGCTTTAGGATTTGCAATAGGTAGCCCTATATTTGGTGCAACAATAGACAATTTTGGTTGGACTGTTGGATGGATAACTACTATAATATATACTATAATAGCTTATATAGGATTAGTACTATCATGTTCTATGATATTAAAGATAAATAAAGAAAATAATGTAATTGAAACTAAAAGAATATCTGAATAATATAAAACAGGCTGAGTTTAAATAATGATTAGGTTATTTAAAATTAGCCTGTTTTATATTCTATAATTAAAAACTATAAATAAAATTCTAAAATATTAAATTTACTTATAATAGGATGGTAGATAATATGAGCAAAGTATTTCAAAGAGGATTTGATATAAATGATAAAAAATGGTTTTCTAATAAAGAAATAATAAAATTATCAAAAGCTAAAGAAGAAATAGAATGGTTAATAAATAGAGATTATAAAATAGATTCTGTTGTAAATTTTGTAGGAGATAGATACCAATTTTCATTACGACAAAGAAATGCACTTAAAAGGGCTATATGTACAGAAGGTAAAAAGTTACTTAGAAAATCCAAATTACTTGATGTAAATAAAATAAATGAGGATACTATCTATATAGATGGATTTAATCTTATAATTACATTAGAAGTAGCATTATCTAAAGGTACTTTAATAAGAGGAAGCGATGGATGCATTAGAGATTTAGCAGGATTGAGAGGAACATATAAACTTATTGATAAAACAGATTATGCAATAGAATTAATAGGAAAGTTTTTAGATGAAAAAAGTGTTCCAAGTGTAATATTTTACTTAGATTCTCCTGTATCTAATTCTGGTAACTTAAAATTAAAAATACTAGATATATTAAATTTATACAATATAAAAACAGAAGTAATTTTAGTTAATAATGCAGATGTGATTTTAGAAAATTTAGATAGGGTAGTTACTAGTGATGCAGCTATACTTGATAAATGTATAAGTTATTTTGACTTATCTACATATATAATAGAAAAATATATAAATGAAGCTAATATTATAGATCTTAGTTGTAATTATTAAGGCCTATTTTGTATAATTATTTAAGGTTAATTTAAAAATACCCACATGTCGTTAAATATAAAATATGGGTATTTTTAAATTTATTAAAATTTATAGATATTATTTTTCATCAATAAAACATTTAATATTTTCAATTATAGATCTATTCATTTCTTTAGAAAAAGCAGAGTCGATTTTTTTCTTATATATAAGCTCACCAAAATTTTTAGCCTTACAAGAATTAGTCTTAGGCATATTATTTTCTTTAACAGTAAACATATCTTTTAACTTATCCATATTTAAATCTTCATAAACTTCATCAAATACAACAAAATTACTATCAAATCTATCTCTAAAATTGCGCTTATAATTATCAGGATAATATCCAAGCGTAAGCATACAAGCAGGGAACGTGTAGTTTGGTAAATTTAATAGTTTTTTATGGATTTCATAATTTTCCATAATATCTCCTATATAGCAACTTCCAATTCCTAAGCTTTCTGCAGCTATAACTGCATTTTGTGCGGCTATTAGTGCATCATTTATACCAAGTATTAAATCGTTTAATCCTGGGCCTTTTATATCATCAACACCACAAACTTTGAAATAGTTAAACCACTTATTAACATCAGCCAAAAATATAAGAATAAGAGGTGCATTTTTTATAAAAGGTTGATTATCGCAAGTTACACTTAATTTTTCTTTTGTTTTATCACTTTTTATTTTTAAAATAGAATACATCATCATATTTCCTGCAGTAGGTGCTTTTATAGCGCTGTTAAGTATTATCTTTAAGTCTTCATCAGATATAGGAGTATCCTTATATACTCTCAAAGAGACTCTATTATTTATAGTTTCTATAACATTATTTAAATTAAAATCCTCCTAACAAATTTTATAATTATAGCTTGATAAATAAATTCTATATTATATATATTTATAACTTTTAAAATAATTACTTTATGATGTTATCAATATAATTAGTCTTAAAGTTTGAGAAAATTAATAGATAAAATGAAGACTTTGTAATTAGTATACAGATTAAAAATATAAGGTAACTATTAATAATAGTAAGATATAAAATAGTAAAAATATGCTAAGACTTTATAGATTATTGTATAATATATATATGATGTGATAATATGTAACTATATAATTAATAGGGGGTAGATATGGTAATGAACTTAACAAAAACATTACTAAAAAATATAGATAATAAAGAGATAATATCGTATAATGTAAGATTTGATAATGGGTTTGAAGTAGAAATACTTAATTTAGGTGGGATAATAACTAAAATAATAACACCAGATAAAAATGGAAATTTAGAAAATATTGTAGTAGGGTATAAAGATATAGAAAGCTATATACAAAATCCATCTTACTTTGGAGCAATAATAGGAAGAACTTCAGGTAGAATTTGTGAAGGAAAAATATCTATAGATGGAGTCGATTATGACTTAGCTAAAAATTATAATCCTCATCAAGGGCATGGAGGAGACAAAGGATTTAATTCTAAAATCTGGGATGTAAAAATATTAGAAGAAGAAAATAATGTAATTTTGAAATTATATACTAAGTCTTTAGATATGGAAGAAAATTATCCAGGAAATTTAGATTTATGTGTAACTTTCAAAATATATGAAGATTATAAAATAGAGCAAACTTATGAAGCTATAAGTGACAAAACTACATTAGTTAATATGACTAACCATAGCTATTTTAATTTAAGTGGAAATATAAAAAGGCCGATAACAGATGAATACTTAAAAGTAGACTGTGATTATATATTAGAACTTGATGAAACTTGTGTACCAACAGGTAAAAAAATAAGCGTAGAAAATACTCCATTTGATTTTACTAAAGAAATGCTAATAGGAGAGAGAATAGACGATAATAATAAACAAATTCAAATTGGATGTGGTTATGATCATGCATTTATATTAAATGACACTAAAAATCAAATAAAACTAAATGATATAATATCAGGAAGAAATATGATAATTGATACAGACAAAGATTGTGTAGTTATATACAGTATGAATTTCCCTGATGATGTAGAACTTTACAATGGTAATAAAACTCAAAGAAGATATGGAATATGTTTTGAAACACAAGCAGCACCAATAGGAAGAAATATGTGCTTTATAGAAGCTTCTTTATTAGATAAAGGTGAAAAATATATTCAAAAAACTATTTATAAATTTTTTGTAAGCTAAAAATTTATAAATTGATATAATCTATAATTAAACTTAAATTGATTTGTTTAATTAAAATATTGATATAAGTAGTAATATTTAATAAAAAAAGTTTAAATTCAACATAAGGTAGGAGACAGCTATGAGTAAGATAAAATTTAGATTTGATGAAAAGAAGCTAAAGAAAAGAGGTATAGCATTTTTAATATTAGATCCAATAATATTTATATTACTATTAAAATTCACTCAACAACCATATGCATACTTATATATAGCAATTAGATTTTTATTTGGTTTTACTGCGTACTCAATACGTTTTTTTAAGCAAGCTATATATTTTTATAAAGGTTTTATAAAACAAATTTTTAATTATCAAGAAGACGAAGAGAATAATGTATTTAGACGAGTTCAAATGGGACTTTTTATAGAAATAATAGTTTTAGCATATGTTATATTATTTGCAGCAAAATGCTATAGACCTTTACTTATAACTGATGATATAGTAAGTATAATAATATGTAATGGGTTAATTACACTCTTATTTTTACTTTGTTCATATAGAAGTGAAAAGAAGTATAGAATATTTAGCGAAATAAATGGAAAATATATTAATTAAGAAGTGAGCTAAATGCTCACTTTATTTTATTATAGGGTATAAAAAATATAAAATAATAAATCTTATTTTAACAAAGAGGTGAATATGAAAAAAACATTATATGATTATAAAGATATAATAAAAAAGCTACCTATAAAAGATAAATATACAAAAGAAGAATTATTAATAGAAGATTTTCTTATTGAGAAAGAAAATAATATAGAGATATATTATGCTCCACATAATGAATATTTTAATCAAAAGGCAAAAATATTTATTGTAGGTATAACTCCTGGATTTCAGCAAATGAGTACAGCTATATCAACAGCTAGAAAAGAGTTAGAATTTACAGATGATATTAATGAGGTTCAATATAGATGTAAAGTTGCAGCTAGATTTAGTGGTAGCTTAAGAAAGAATATAATTAATATGCTAAATGATATAAAGTTAAATGAAGCACTACATATAGAAAGTGTAAGTGAAATATTTGAAGAGAAGGACTATTTACTACATACAGTATCTCTTATTCCATACCCTGTGTTTGTAAAAAAAGAAAACTATACGGGGCATACACCAAAGCTAATTAAAAGTGAATTTTTAATGAAATATATATATGAAAATTTTGTAGATGAATTTAAGAAAATAGAGAACTATAAAGAAGTATTACTAATACCATTAGGCAGAGCAGTGGAGGAAGTATTATTAAAATTAAAAGATGATGGAATTATAGGTGAAAATCAAATTTTAATTGGATTTCCTCATCCATCAGGAGCTAATGTTAATAGAGTTAAGCAACTTGAAGAAAATAAAGAAAATATGATAAGCTTTATTAAAAATAAATTTTAATACAAAGGGCTATGACTATAAATAATATATGGTTATAGCTCTTTGTATTTTTATATGAGAATTCTTAATATAAAAATACACATATCCTAGTAGAAATAAAAATATTCACAAAACAAAAAAACTTATAAAAGTATATATAATTTAAATTTTAAGCATAATCTAATTATTAAAGTTTAAATTATATAAGGAGAAATTAAATTGAAAAAATATACTAATGAAGAATTAACAGAAAATATAATAAATATGTTAAAAGAGAAAACAAAAAAAGATTATAAAAAAAATCATATAAAAAGAGAAGCACATTCTAAGTGTTTAGGTTTATTAAAAGCACAATTTATAGTAAATGAAAACTTACCAAAAGAGTATAAAATAGGAGTATTTAAAAGCCCTAAAACATATAATGCATTTATACGAATATCAAATTCTAATCCAAAAACTAAAGGAGATAATTCAAAAGACATTAGAGGATTTGCTATAAAGTTACTAGGTGTAGATGGAGAAAAATGTGAGTCTAACGAAAGTGGTACGCAAGATTTTTTACTTATAAATACTAACATAATGCCCATTGGAACATTAAAGTTATTTCATGATGCAATTTATTATATGACAAAATCAAATACATTAATATTTGGAGGAGAACTATTAATTCAAGGAAAGTTAGTAAAGATATTAAATTTAATAAAAAATATGAAGCATGAAACAAGTCCTCTTGATGTAAGATACTTTAGTACTACACCATATATGTTTGGAGATAAGATTGTAAAATATATATTAATTCCAACATCCACATATAAAAGTAAACTTCCTAAAAATTTAACTGCTACTTATTTAAGTGAAAATATGCAAAATCATCTGAAAAAACATGAGGCAACATTTGATTTTCTGATACAAATTCAAACAAATGAAAATGAAATGCCTACAAATGATGCATCTATAACATGGGATATAAAAAAATCAAAAATAGTAAAAGTAGCAACGCTAAAAATTCCTATTCAAATATTTGCAACAAAGGAAAGATATAAATTAGCAGAAAACTTATCATTTTCTCCAGGGCATAGTTTAATAGAACATAGGCCTATTGGAGATATAAATGAAGCTAGGGTTAAGATATATGAAGAGATGTCTAAGTTTAGACACAGTGGAAATTCAGAAGCATTATATGAACCTAGTAATAAAGATTTTTACCATATTAAATAATAGATATGGTAAAATCTACATGAAACTTAAAACTAAATACAGGGGGATTATATGAGAAAAAATTATCTAACAGTAAAATGGAGTATATGGTAGATACTTACTTTTTCATTCATATTAGTACTATTTCTAAGGTTATCTACAGCAGTTGTTACAGACAATTTATCTAAAGAACTAGGTTTTAGTCAGTTGCAAATATCTAATATAGCATCACTATCTTTATATATTTATGCACTTATGCAAATACCAGCAGGAATTTTAATATATAGATATGGAGCAAGAGAGATAAGTAGTGTAGGTATGATTATATCAGGAGTTGGATCTATACTATTTGGAACTATGAACAATGTTTATTTAGCATATCTATCTAGAATTATGGTTGGTATTGGTACATCTGTAATACTGCTTGCTATGTTTAAGGTTCAAGGAAATTGGTTTAAAAAGGAAGAGTTTCCATCTATAACAGCTAAGTTTGCATTTATAGGGAATTTGGGAACAGTATTTGCAACATTTCCATTAGTATATTTAAATGATTATATAGGGTGGAGAAACTCATTTATACTAATTGGTGTAGTAGGTATAGCAATAGGAATAAGTATATATTTAATAGTTAGGAATACTCCTAAGGATTATGGATTTAATGTGGATTTAAAGGTAGAACAAGCAGAAAAAATTAGATTACAAGATGGACTAAAGTCAGTTTTTACTAATAAATCAACATGGTATAACTCACTTATATTATTTTCTTTAGTTGGGATATCTACTGCATTTACAAGTTTATGGGGTGTTACTTATATAACTGATGTATATAACGTAAGTAAAAGTGTATCAGCTTTTATAATATCATTTTTTACATATGGATTTGTAGTGGGCTCTATGTTTATGAATTTTTTGTTTAACAAGATAAAATGCAGTAAATTTAATATATTAAAAATAGGAGCATTTATAAATATATTAATATGGGGATATATAATTATATTATGTAAAGTGAAACCGCCTATAATAATACTACCTATAGCATTTTTTATAATTGGATGTATAAACATGGGGCATTTGCAAGCTTTTAATGATGTTAAATATAAAAATGAAGAAAAGTATTCTGGATTATCTACTAGTATAGTAAATACATCAGAATTTACAGGTAGCGGGCTTATAAATTTAATAATAGCATTTATTATACAAAGTAGTACAGATACTGTTTTAGGATACAGAATAGGATTTAGTGTATTTATAATTGTGAATATAATAACGGTTATAGCATCAGATATAGGAATTAAAAATGATACTACAAAAGAAGATATTAACTATTGTAGCTAACTTTATTTGTCAATTACTATATAAAATATAAATAGAAAAACTAATGCATATACTATTATTAATAAAAAGATTGAATTGATTTTAAAATTCTCTCTTGATTTAATATTTAAAGTTAAAAATATTAAATAAATATAAATAAAAGACTAGGATATCCTAGTCTTTTATTTATATTTAGCTAATTGCATATTTAAATTTAGAATTTGTTTTATACAATAAATAGGACTACTAATAGTTATATTTATAAAGTGTTTTGTTAACTTACTTTAAATTATATATTTACAAAACTGTACTAACTGTATATACTGTTAGTCTACAACATATCAAGAATGTACTCGACTTAAATTGTATAAACTAGTATATAACTTCAGTTGAGCAGAGTGTAAAATACTTGGTTAGAGTGTGTTTCCATATGCTCAACTGACAGTCAACTGACAACTGACAATTATTTAAACATAACGTCAGCTATCTTATCAGATGCATCCTTGTCCATTTCATCTAGTACATGAGAATAGACATTTAAACTTGTCTTGATATCTGTATGACCCAATCTCTTAGACATAACTTTTATACTAACACCAGCTGCTAATTGCATTGTTGCATTAGTATGCCTTAAATCATGTAATCTTATATGTTTTATATTTGCAATATCTAACAGTTTTAAAAATGCTTTTCTTAAATTAGCATTATGCCAATAATGTAAATAATCATTTAAACATACTAAATCTAACTCGTTTTCTAAAACTCCTTGTAATTTCAATTTCTTTTGTCTTAAATGTTCTTTTTTTAATTTAGACATTAATTGAGGTGGAGCAGTGAGTTTCCTTTTAGATTCAAATGTCTTAGGATCTTTTAATATAAAACCTGTTTCTTTAGTATATATAAGATTTTTTTCTATGCTTATAGTATTATTTATAAAATCTATATCACACCATCTAAGACCACAAGCTTCACCATATCTAAGACCCATTGTCATCATTAATAAAATAGGTAGTTCTATTACATTACCTTCTAGTAACGTAACTATTTTTTTTATTTCTTCTTTATCAAAAACTTCTGATTTAAACTTAGCTTCTTTTTTCTTAATTTCAATGAAAGAAGCTATATTTTCATTTATCTCTCTCATTCGATAAGCTTCCTTCAAGACTGTATTTAGAAACCCAACTCTATTTTTAACAGTAGATAGCTTATATTTTTTACAAAGCTCATTGCAAAATGTTTGAGCTTGATATATAGTAACTTCATTTAACTTTGTATCTTTAAAGAATTCCTGTATGTCTCTTATACACGTTTTTCTTGATTTAATAGTATTAATTGACATCTGTTCTTTATGATCATTAACAAATTTAATGCATCTATCGACTAATGTAATATCTTTTGGTACAATAAACTTGTTATTATTTATAGAACTTTTTAGATCAATTAGATGTTTTTCAGCATCTTTTTTATTGCTATATTTTCCTAAGCTCTTTTGCTTTAGATTATTATTTTCATCTATATATTCTATATAGACGTTATAATTATTTCCTCTTTTTCTTATAAAAGAGCTTTTGATGTTATAGTTATTCATGTCAAACCTCCTTAAAGTATATCCTGATAAATTATTAAATTTGGAAAATTAGTTAGCATTAAATATTTTCCGTTTCCTAAATCTAAATATTGTTTTGTAATAGATAAATTCTTAAGTTTTTTTAGAACTATTTCATAGGGAACACTTAAGACTTCAGCCATTTCGTTGATATCAGTTATATTTTTATTAATCAAATTTATAATTTCTTCATCAGTTATTAAAAAATTAGTAGCCCATTTATCAGCTTTATTTTCAACTTTATTGAGTTCTAATTTATCCGAATATGTTTTTATATTACCAACACTAATTCCAACACTAGTAAAGAAATGTCCTAGCTCTTCTGCTAGAACTTCTATATGTTTATTTTTATCTTTTTTCAAAGAATTATCTAAGAAAATCATACTAGGCATATTTTCTTTTTCTATATTTAACCCTAAACACCCAGTAATTGTTAAGTCAAAAAAATGTATTTGTATATTGTGCTTATTTGCTAAGTTGTATAGCATATCTAATTTTGTCATATTTATCCCCTTTATTAAGAATATATGTATCGCAAAATGAAATGTATGTTCGGTATAGGATTCAAATAAAAGAGCAGGGATTCTGCTCTTATTTATAAAGATATATATTTCCATTAAATCCTTCAGATAATATAGTAAGATTTATATCTTTGTTTATATAACTATTAAATTCATATTCATTTAATCTTGATAGAACAAAACATTTTTTTTCGTTATTTGTCTCTACAATATAAATATTGTATCTGAACATTAGATATAATGTAGGATTTATATAAAAGTTATTATTTTTTATGTATAAATGTCCTATTATATATAATATAAACCAAAATACTACAATTTCTTTAAAAGAAAAGCTAGAAGACGAAAATGTTAATAAATATGTAACGAAGTATTCTAAAACAGAACTATTACTTGGCTCTATATTAATAATTTTTTTATTATACTCAAATCCTCTAGATTGTATAATTAAGCATTTGACTAGAATTAAGCATACAATACAGATAGTAATTAATAGCCATAAATATAAATCTACAAAAGTAATATTTTTTAATATAATCTTAAAGTTGCCTGATAATATTAAATTAATTGAATTTAAGGTTTTATTAAAATCGATATTAGTAAAAATTAATATTATAAATAAAGGAATGTATGAAGAAATAAATAAAATCCATTTAGTTATATTTTTCATTTAAATCACCTCATAAATATAATATTAACATAATTAAATTAATAAAACTTTAAATTTTATTTTTTCTTTCTAGTTCTAGATTTTTTTTTAGGTTTATTATCTGTAAGATATGTTTTTCTATTTGCTAAACATTTTCGTTGTGTTATATCACTAACAAAATAATTCTCAGAAATTAAATTTATAATTTCTGAAAGCGTAGCAACATCACTATATATAATTTTATTTTCTGAATTTAAAGTAATATTTAAATTATATTTTTTTATAGTATCTTGAATAAATTTAGGATTATTATCTAGTTTATTTAAGAAAGAATTTATATCTCCAGATGCTTCTAAAATAGCTAATTTTTTTACAATAGAACGCCTATCTAAACAATCTTCTTTAAATTCTTTATAATTTTCTAGTATATTAGAATCTTCAAGAGTGACTAATAAATTATTAGCTTTATTTTGGTAATGATAGTTATAAGAAAATAAAGTTTCAAAATTATATTTTCCAAGTATATAAATGAAATCTTTATAAAGTATAAAGTCTATTTTAGAATCTATTGAAAATAAATTTTCTTTTAATGTATTAAGCCTAGACTTCTTAAAGAAAAATACTCCATTCTTATCTAAGTAATTTGAACTATAAATTTTTCTAACTATTGTAAATGTAGAATCATCGTTTAAATTGAATACAAATGCATATAAGCTTGAGCTAGACATTACACTATCTAAGTTAGAAATAGTATCTACATTTGAAGAATTTATTTCTTGAATACTTTTTGTTAGTAATTTAAAAAGAACTTGAGTATTCAACTGAGGATCATCTTTGCCTAGACATTGTATTGTTCCATCATCCTTACCGTCATAACTAAACTCTTCAAATACAGGGTTAGATAATAACGTAGCAATTGGATTATTATATATATTTAATATTTTAGGAAATAAATCTTTATCTATAATAGCTTTTAATGGTTCATAACCATCTGCAAATTTATTATTTTTATTTAAGAATAATAAACTTATATTTTTTATATTTTCTAATTCTAATTTACATAATTTTAGATTTTGCATCTTATCCCTTACCCCCATTTTATTACTTTTTATTTTGCTCCATCATCCTTATCATTTCTATATATTCATTTATTTTATTAATTCCTTCTTCAGAAATATCCTCATACGGATTAACTCTATGTGCTGCTATTGTTTTAATACTTTCATCTAGTTTTGTTTTTTCTTTTTTTAGATTTCTTTCATCTGTACGACCAAGAAGATAGTCGACAGAAATATCTAATGTATCCGAGATATGTTTAGCTACTTCTAGATTAGGACTTCTTTTTCCGGTTTCATACCCATTGTATGTATTCGGAGGAATATCTAATTTTTGAGCCATCTCCTTTTGCATCAACCCTAATCTTTCTCTTTCATGTCGTAATCTTGTGGAAAATATTAACTTTTCATCAAATGACATCAAAATCACCTCCTGTATGTTTATATAATATACTAAAATACGCATATTGAGTAATAAATTCGCAAAGTTAGATTTTTTTTCGAAAAAAGTATTGACTATTCGCAAAATGGGAATTATACTAATAACATAGAAAGTCGCAAAACGAGAATTGGGGTGATTATATGAAGAAAAATATATTAAAATCAGAAAGAGCGAAACAAGAACTTACTCAAAAGCAAGTAGCTGATAAACTTGGACTTTCAACAGGAGCTTATTGTGATAAAGAAAATGGAAAAAGAAAATTCACAGTAAGAGAAGCTCTATTATTAGAAGATATATTCAGTTTTAATATTCGAGAAATTTTTTTAACTGATTAATTCGCATTATGAGAATAGGATTATAATCAACAAAAATATTTTTTCCATAATTAAAATTTATATGTAGAGGGGAGAAATTTAAAATGACAGACAAAGAAAGAATAGCAATGCTAGAAGCAAGAGTAGCTCAATTAGAAGCTATGAAAGTACAGAGTACACCATGGTCTATATTAAGTAAAAGAATAGAGCATGAACTTGACCAAGTTATAGATGACCATAAAACAAAGCATCAAGTAAAAAGTGCAATAACTTGCATATTAGGTAAAGCATTTAATAGAAGAACAGTTTGTATGATGAATGAGAAAGAGTGTAAAGATGCTATGTTGTTTATTAACTTCACAAGAGACTTTATACAAGTGAGAAGAGAGCAATACAAACATAATATATCTAAAATCGTTTAAGGAGGAATAAAATGTCAAGTTTAGCAATAGCACAAACAGAAATAGAAATAACTGGAGTTCAAGAATTTTTAGGTAAAGAAATACCAGTTATAGAAGGTGGATTTGGAGAAGGAGAAAAAGTTGTACTAGCTAAGACAATAGCTGAAATACATGGAGTAAGACTAAATGACATTCAGTCATTAATAAATGAAAATATTGATGAATTCGAGGAAGGTATTGATATTTTAGATTTAAAAAACTCAACCGACAGTATCGGTTCACTTTTAGAACTAGGATTTACCAAGCAATCCATAGCAAATTCAAAAAATATCTACATATTATCAGAGCAAGGATATTTTACTTTAGTAAGTCTTATGAGAACTGATAAAGCAAAAGAGCTTAGAAAGAAATTTAGAAGAGAATATTTTGCAATGAGAAAACAGATTAAAGAGCAAAAACCAACTTGTATAGAAGATTTAATAATTATGCAAGCTCAAAGTTTAAAGGATATGAGACAACAAGTAAATCAAGCTAATAATAATGCACTAAGAGCTAATAGGTTAGCAACCGAAGCACAGGAAGAAGTTAAGTCCATAAAAGAAGTAGTTAGTTTAGATACTACTAGTTGGAGGAGTGAAACTCAAACTTTAATTGCTAAAATAGCTAGAAATCAAGGTGGATTTGAACATATAAACTTACTTAAATCAGAAAGCTATGAACTATTAAATAAACGATTTGGAGTTAATTTAGATATTAGACTTACTAATAAACGTAGAAGAATGGCAGAAGAGGGTGTTTCTAAGAGTAAGAGAGATAAGGCTAACTACTTAGATGTAATATCAGAAGATAAAAAACTTATAGAAGGCTATGTATCAATAGTAAAAGATATGGCTATAAAATATGGAATTTAGGAGGAATAAAATGAAAAAGGTATTAACCGCAACAGATATAGCTGAGTTATTAGGAGTATGCGAAAAGACTGCATACGGTCTAATAAGACAAGCATTAGCAACTGATAATATGTTTAAAGTCATAAAAGTAGGAAGGTTATATAAAATACCTACTCAACCATTTTTAAATTGGCTAGATAATTGGGAGGGGGTGAATTAAATGAATATAAAGATACTTCAAGACTTTATAGAAGAATTCAAAGATAAAGATATAGACAAAAAATTCTATGCTTTAAGAGAGTATAAAAGAATAAAGGTAGGTGCTTAAAATGGAAGCAATAAAGAAAATCTTACAAAGTGATGTAAGAGCTTTAAATCAAAGTATAGTAGAAACACAAGCGGTTATAGATAAATGTTTTAACACTATGTTAGATGCATTACCAGGAACAGATGAATATTTAAAAGTAAAGGTAGAACATGATATCAAGAGTCAAGAAAAATGGCTTTACTATGGTCAATTAGGAGCAATTGAAAAAATGCTTAAACTTCTATCAGATAAAGAAGAAACAGATAGTTTAGAAGAGGATATAGAGGCTTATAACTACTTTGAATCAGTAGGAGCAGAAGAATTACCATTTTAATAAAAAAAAGAGCCTTAAAAAAGGCCAAAACAAAAAAATTAAACTGATTATATTATATGAAACTTAGGAGGAAATATCAATGAATTTATACGAATTAAGCACAGATTTAGTTGCATTAAGAGATATGCATGAAGTCGAAGAAGTGGAACAGATAAAAGCTATTATAGAAGCTGAAATAGAAACTAAATCTACAGGAATAGTAGCAGTAGTTAGAAACTTAGAAGCTACAGTAGATGCTATAGATACTGAAATAAAAAGACTTACAGATTTAAAGAAAGTTAAGAAAAATAATATAGATAGACTAAAAGAATACACAAAGGAATGTATGGAATTAAGGGGAGTTAAGAAGCTAGAAACTAGTTTAGGGAATATAAGTATCAGAAAGACACCAGGAGCGGTAAATATATTGGATGAAGCAATTATACCTTTAAATTATATAACTATAGAGCAAGTTAAAAAAGTAGATAAAAAAGCTTTATTAAAAGATTTAAAAGACGGTTTAATTATAGATGGTGTAGAGCTTAAAACTGGTACAAGTTTAACTATTAAGTAGGAGGATTGCCATATGAATAATTCAGTTTCAATAAATAAAAGTGCTTTAAGTTTAGCGGAGTTTAAAACAGAGACAGGACAAGTATTAACTGCAGAAACAGTTAAGAATTACTTAGTAAGTGGAAATGGAGCAGTTACGGATCAGGAGACGTTAATGTTTATAGAGTTATGTAAGGCTCAAAAACTTAATCCGTTTATAAGAGAAGCTTACTTAATTAAGTTTGGAAACTCACCAGCAAATATAGTAGTCGGTAAAGATGTATTTGTTAAAAGAGCTTATAGAAATCCTAACTTTGAAGGAATGAAAGCTGGAATAGTAATTTTAAAACCTGATGGAAGTATGGATTATCGAGAAGGTAGTTTAAAAGCACCTAAAGAGATTTTAGTAGGTGGATGGTGCGAAGTATATGTAAAAGATATGAAGTTCCCTATTAGGTCTGAAGTTAGTATGGAAGAATACTCAAAAGGTCAAAGTACTTGGAAGCAAATGCCATGTGTGATGATAAGAAAGTGTGCTATGGTAACAGCTTTAAGAGAAGCATTCCCAGAGGATTTACAAGGGATGTACGATGCGGCAGAAATACAAAATGTACCTGATAAGTTACCCGAAAAAGAAGTTAAAGTTGGTTATGCTACACCAGGACAAAAACAAGGGATTATGAAGTTAGCATCTATGAAAGGTTTATATGACTATGATAATCCAAAGGATATATCTAAGATGCAAGAATTTTGTGAGAGTAATGGATATTGTTTAAAAGAGCTTAAGTTTGATGAAGTTCAAGAAGTTTTAGATTTACTTACTAAATATGAGCCTAAAGAAGAATTTATAGATGCAGATTTTACTCCATTAGATGAAGATAAATTTGCAGATATAGATGAACAGGTAACATTAGAGGTTTAGACATGAATTTAATAATAATGGTGATTATATGGGATGCTCTAGTTTTAGCTGGAGTATTCCAAGCAATCAAACTATACAGAAGATAAAAAGTAGGTGTTAAATTTGGGAAAAGAAAATATAGCTAAAAGTTATTATGCAATTATACCTGCGAATGTTAGATATGATGAAGATTTAACTCCTAATTCAAAATTACTATATGGAGAAATAACAGCTCTTTGCAATGAGAAAGGATATTGCTGGGCGAGTAATGATTATTTTGCAGAGTTATATAAAACAACTACAAGAACCGTATCTAGATGGATTCAACAACTTATAAGCAAGGGGTATATATCTTCTAAGATGATTTACAGAGAAGGAACTAAAGAAGTGAAAGAAAGACATATTTATCTTGGTGTTATAGGTGGTGACAAAAATGTCAGTACCTACGGACAAAAATGTCATAAGGGTATAGACAAAAATGTCAGTACCCCTCCTGACAAAAATGTCCAAGATAATAATACAGGTTTTAATAATACACTTAATATTACAACCACTAATAAAGAGGTGGAGGATAAAATAAAATCTTATTTTGACTTAGAAGAAAAAGAAATAAAAAAAGTAGCTAATACACACTTAGCTACTAACAGAGATATTAGTTATTTAATTGAAAAGTTAGAACTAGTAAAAAGTAAACCTGATATAAGAGATGTTGTAGGTTACTTAATATCCGCTCTAAAAAATGATTATAAACCTATTATTGACAAACCAAAGGCTTTTATACCTGCTGTTAATACTAGATTTCATAATAATTGCAATCAAACATTTACAAAATATACACCAGATGAACTTGAGAGGATACTTCTAGAAAGCCAAAGAGGAAAATTTAATTAAAGGGAGCTTGTGCTCCCTGGTAAATAGAGGAGATTGAGGATTTATGAAAATATTAGAAAAAATACAAACTAAAGTTAATGATTATAATCAAGATTTATACTCACTGCCGATAAGTATTGGGAATTATGAGTTACTAATAATCATAGATGGTAAGTTTACTACTTTTAAAAATTTAAGTACTAGAAAAGAGTTATGTATATCAATTATGAAAAATGGTGAAGTTGCAGATATAGAAGAACTTAAAACCTTTAAAAGATTTGAAGAATTGGAAGAAAAATATATGTTTAATACATGGAATGTTATACAAAGAGATTTAATCAATGATTTAATTGAATATCTAGAAAATAAAGATTTCGAAGAAAAATGCAACCAACTAAATAAAGAGCTTGAAGAATGTATAAAAGAGATTATATTAGCTAATGAAATATGTACACCACCAAGTAGAATAGGGAAAGTTGAAGATATCAAACGAATGTTAGTATGCACTACATGTAATAGAAATGAAACAGCATATACAGACATAGATTATTTTAATTGTAGTGATGAATTTTTAAAATGCCCGTACTGTGGGGAAGTAATGAAGTTAATGAAATAATTAAGGGGAGCTTATGCTCCCTGGTAAATAAGGGGAGATTGAGATGTTAATAAGAACAAGTAATAATTTTAATAATTCTATAGGTCCAAGCTTAGAAGATGATTTAATAGCTTTAAATTATCTAGCATTTGCTAGATGTGTAGCTGGTTATGAAGTTGATGGAACAGTTAGATATATAAGTGTAGATAAAACACTAGATGTATATAAGCTGCATGATAGAAATTACATTGAATATGCAGAGTATAAAGAAGGATATAAAAGGCAGAAGTCAATGAAAAAGAGACAAATAAAGGTATTGTGCCCTATAAAACTTTACAATGTTGAAACTGGGGAAGAACATATCTTTGAAACTCAATTGGATGCAAGTAAATTTTTATCGTTGTCTAGATCTGGGCTATCTCATCTTTTAAGAAAAAATGGAACTTCAAAGAGTGGATGGAAGGCAGAATACTATGAAGCGAGGGGAGAAATATGAGAACTAAAGAAGAGATAGAGAAGTTAGTTGAAGAGAATATAAGTCTAGTTGACTTTATGCTATATAAACATTTCAGGCCTTTTATAAACTTATATCCATACTTAGTAGATGATCTAAAACAAGAAGGATGTATAGGACTTATAAAAGCAGCAGAACAGTTTGATGCAACAAAAGGAGCATTTACAACAATAGCTACTTTTAAGATAAAAAATGCAATGCTACGTTTTTATCAGAGGTATGTAAGAAAACATTATAATAATAAAAACATAACAGTTATAAGTTCAGATGTTAATGTTACAGATGATGAAAAGATAACATTATTAGATTCTGTAATTTCAGAAGATTCTAAAAAAGATTATAGAGTTGATTCAATAATGACTAGAACTGAATATTCAGAGATTAAGGATATTAATTTAATTCTTAATATGACAGCACAAGGATACTCACAAGAAGAAATAGCAAAAGTTATAGGTACAAGTCAAGTTCAAGTATCGAGAAGAATTATTAAATTTAAGCAAGAATACGCAGCTATAACTAAACTTTGTGAAATTACTCATAAGATAAAAGCTAGTTAGTAGGTGGGAGATATGATAGTTAAATTAGAGAATAGAATGTCTCTTATAGCTCGTGCAAAATACTTAATGGATAAATATTCAATGAATGCATTTGAAGCGATTAAATGGGCAGAACAAGAATTTGAAAAACAAATGAAAATGGGGGAATTAGAAAATGAAAAATAAAGTTATTGATTTTACATATGCAAATAAGGAGCAAAAGAACTTCTTAGAGCATTTAGAAACTAGCAAAGATATAAAATATCCAAGTGAAACATTGAACGTCCCTATGTGGCTTATATTAGCTTTACATAGTGAATTATCAGAAGTTTTAAATGCAAGCAAGCTTCATAAGTTTTGGGACAAGTCAGAGATTAATAGAGAACATCTTATAGAAGAGTTAGGCGACTTCCTAAGTCATATGGCAAACTTAGCAAATTTTTTAGAAGTAGATCTAATAACGGAAATACCAGAAATACAAGTAACAGCTCCAGAAGTAACTTTCAATCAATTATCTTATAGAATAACAACTTTAAACTGGAACAAAAGACATGCTAGAAATACTTTAATAAAACAAATAATACCTTCATTTGTTGAGTTAGTATATTCTTTCGGTTTTAATTTAGATGAATTAAAAACGGCATATTATAAAAAAATGCAGCACAATTACACTAGATTTAACTAAGGGGGCAAGTATGGAAGAGCTAAGAAATGCACTAAATGAGTTATATGACCGTTTTGGACATAATGAAGTTACTGTAGCACTTAGTCAGATACTAGATGAATATATTGCACAAAAACAATTGGAGGAGTTTGAGAAATGGAAATATACAAACAAGTTACAAAAGATACAGATGTAGTAAACATAGCATCTTTCCAGAATTTAAATTTTGAGTTCTGGAAAGATGAAAATAAGAAAGATTTAGATAGAGAAATAGAAGCAGATGCAAGGTTAAAACTAGGGGTTATGGAATTACTACCAGCATTCGATAATCTGATAACCATCTATGAAATAAAGTGGAATAAATCAAGGAACGATTTTAATGTAATGGAACGAGATCTTGTAACAAATGAGTTTAAAAAACTATACGGAAAAAGAATAGATAAATTAATGGGGGAGAAATAAGATGAAAATGTTTAATTACCTTAATCAAAAACAAATTAGTGATATGATGCTACTATTTTGCCTAGCAGATAAGATCGAGGAGATAGTAGACAGATGGGTAGTACATGAAAATATGACAAAAGAGGAAGCAAAATATATAAGAACTAGTAAGACTTATTACAATAAATTCTTTAATAGTGTACAAGAGCGATTACCTGACAAAGAAAAAGATAAATTAATAAAAAGATATAGTAATTTTCATATGTCAATACAAGATAAATGGCTATTAAAAAAGTTCCAGGATGATATGAATGAGAAATCTAAAACAGTAAGGATGGAAAGACCTATATTTGAAAAGTTTGCAATACAGTTATTTAATAAAAATTGTAAGGACTGTACTAAGACAAGCGAAGAGTGTGAATTACACGATATACTATACGAAAATCTATTCCCAGCAGAAGAAAAAATGAAGAACTGCTGCTATGCATTTGAAAGTATAGAAGCAAAAGCTCAAAGGCTTAAATTAGAGGAAGAAAAGAGACTAGCTAAAGAATTAAAGAAGAATACTTTAAGTAAGAGAGCTAAGAAGAAAAAAGCTAATAGGTTCGATGAAGATGATGAAATAATTGAATATAACTTTACACCAAAGGGGGACAAGTAATATGAAACAAGGTAAGAAGTTAACACGTAGACAAATGCAAGTATTAGCTAATGCTGGATACGATTTTATGGAATGGCTTTTAGAAAGACAGAATCACAACAGCTATACATATGTTAATAGAACAACTAAAGAGTTAATAACTTTGTACTACAAATAGGGGGATTAATATGAAACTAAAGAAAAAAGATTTAATAGTGCATGAATCAGGAGCAGTTGGAACAGTATTAAAAACTTATTTAGATGAAAATAAGCAAGTATATGTACAAGCTTTAACCGATAACGGGCTAATATATGGAAAGTTAGAACAGTTTAGAAACAAAGATAGTATGTTACTTAGATGTAATAGTTGCAATAAGGAAAGCTATGAGGACTTTTTAGAAGTAGATACTGATAGTCAATTATATAAATGTGAGTGTGGATCTTCCACATTCACACCACTAAATATAAGTGAAGATTTTGATATAGAGATATTAAATTATTAATAGGGGGAACTAAAGATGAAATTTTCATTAATGTTAAGAAAAACACATGAAGCAGAATTAGATAGAGCTATAAATATAATAACTGAAAAAAATAGGGTTATAGCTGTTAAAAAAGATGAATTAAAAGCAGAACAAAAAATTAAAGAAGTTTTAGCAAAAAGAATTGAAGAATTACAATATAAAAATACGATGTTATGTGAAGATACTGACTTTTTACAAAATAAAGTTGATGCATTAAAAGAAGATAATAGCACTTTAAAAACTAACTTAGAGGAATTAGAAGTTAAGTGTAAAGAATTAGATCAAGCTAATAGAAAATTAATAGAAATGTTTAATGATGCCAACCGAAAGAACTGGTGTAACAATGAAAGTTCTAGACAATTAAAGAGATTATCAGAAGAAATACTAGAATCAGATAAAATAAATAAGACTAATTTAGCAGCGTACATTTACAATATATCTCAATACGTAGGTGGAGGTATTCCAGCCGAAATAAAAGTAATTGAAGATATTGAAAAGTAGGTGATGTTATGGCTAAAGCTAAAATACTAGGAGCATATGCAGAAAAATGTGAGTATTGTAATGGAGTAGTGTACAAGCTTGTGACATCATTAGGAATAATATATCAATGTAAATGTGGTGCGACATATCAAGGTAGATAGGAGCAACTATGAAAGATTTAATAATATTAAGTGTAATTATTATTGCAGTAGTTGGAGCACTTGATGCTCTAGCTATTGTAGCAAAAAAGTATAAAAAGTAAAACTCTTGGATTTATAGTCTAGGAAACAAAAAAACATATTTTATGAGGTGAAACTATGTATAAATTCTTAGAAGAAAATATTGAAACTGTAGTAAAAACTTTAGTGTTAATTTGTATATTAGCTGTAGCATTTTTTATAAATTATAAAACAACAGAAGCTAGAGTTGAAAGATTGTATAAAGTTAATAATACTACCTTCACAGATGTTATGCTTGAAATGTTTAGATAATAAAAGATGGGCTTTAATAGGAGGATATTAATATGTATAAGTATTTAGAAATGTTTGAAGAAATAATTGATGCAGTGATAAGCAATGAAAGTGAGGACGCATTTGAAGAATTTAAAGATAGAGTAATAGAAAGACTTAATGAGATAGATTAAAAGAGGAGTTTTAATATGAAAATAAATACTCATGAAGATTTTAATAATGCGATATTAAATTATAATATACCGACTGAAATACTATTAGACGTAAAAAATAGAATAGGAGATTGGACTTCGAGTGGAGGAAGTTTAGATGATCCATATATAAAGCAACAATGGAAATACATTGAAAATTATATAAATAATTGTATTAACAAATAGGAGGTGGAGATTATGATAAGTCCTTTAGTGATGAAATATATAGTACCAGAACAGAGAAATGAAGCTGAGAAACGAGTTTTAAATGGCGAAAAGGTTATAGTCAAACCAGGAGAATGTATTAATTGTCCTAGGCAATACTATGTACTTGAAAAATTTGAAATAGTTAAAGTATCTTGTCCTCACTGTGGAATTGAATTAAAGATAAGATGTTATAAAAATGGAAATATAAAAATAGAAAGAGTTTTTAGTAAGTAAGATAGGAGTTTTAGGAGGAAATTATGAAAAATAAAAAATTAATGTTATGGGAGAAAAATAGGAATGGAAGTATATATAAAGAGCTTTCACTTGGTAATGCACATTATTTAATTATTAAGTACTATAAGAATAATACAATAAAATATAAATGTAAAATTTGGATGCAGAATAGATATAAGAGTTTATATTTATGCAATAATCCAAGACTTGCGTTAGATTATATTTACAATTACAGCAGAAATTCTAATTAAAATCAAAATTTTAAAGGAAATTGAGGATGAAATTAAAATGAATTATGAGATAAAAAATGGACTTTTAAAAATGCAAGGATTTGATATAGGAAACAAAATTCTAATAAGTGATGCAGATGAAGTAACATTTTCAAATGAAGAAAATGGTACATATACTAATGCAAAAGAAGTAGAAGTTATAATTGAGATTGAAACTTTGAAAACTTGGATTGAAGAATATGGACTATTAGACGATATAGAAATTGAAAACTATTAATCAAAATAAAAATTCTAATTAAAATAAAACCATTAAGGAAATTTGGAGGAAGTTATGAAATTTAAAATATATTGCGAAGAATGTGAGTATACATTTGATAATGAGAGTGAGTTAGAAAGAAAGAATTATATAGGTAGAGATTACGACTTATTATGTTGTCCTTTTTGTAAAAGCGATTCTGATTTAAGATTAATTGTAGATGAAGAAAGTTGTTAAAATAAAACTTTTAAGAGAAATTATCAATATATTGATAATGATAACTGAATGAAAATAGGAGATTGAATATGAATTTAAGATGTAAATATACAATAGGCAGGTCTGAAAGGCATGTAGAAATAGGTGCAGGTAAAGACAAGGTTACACATACATATCATACAACAGTAGTAACAGATCACAAGTACTATGATTATGATGTTTGGAAAGATAAAGTATTACAACAAGTTAAGGTAAAACTAGAAACTGATATATTTAATAGATTAAAGAAATATAGTTTAGATTATTTAGCTTGGATTAATACGGAGGAGGAAGCTCACAAATATGCATTAGATTTATATTCATGCAGAATATGGGAGAATAAAAATTGGGTAGGATATGAAGTATTTAATCAGTTGTTAAGTAAAAGTGAGCTTACAGAACAAATAAGTTTAATATAGAAAAAGGATTTGAATTTTAGACTACATTTGAAGAATAAATTTCAGAAATTAATTAATGAAATAGGAGAATGAGTATGAGAGTTGATTTTACAATTCCGTCAGCACCAGTACCTAAGTCGCGTCCTCGATTTAACACAAATACAGGACGAGCTTTTACAGATGATAAGACGAGGATATTTGAAAGCTTAGTAAGTTTGGCATATGGAGCTAGACATTACTTTGATGATAATTATATAAGAATAAGAATGAAGTTTAAATTTGAAGTACCAAAGAGCTACAGCAAAAAGAAAAGAATAGACGCTTTAGAAGGTAAAATAAGACCGACTAAAGCTGATATTGATAATTATATTAAAAGTGTACTTGATGGACTTAATGGAAAGGCTTTTAAAGATGATAGATATATTTATGCAATATTAGCTGAAAAAGAATATTCAGAAGAGGCTTGTATAGAAGTAAGTATAGAAAATGTAGAGGGGGATTAGTATGACTAAAGAAGAATATAGTGAATTATTTAGAAAAACAGAAGGTAAATTATTCGATTACAAGAGGATAAAAAGTGCAATAGAAAAAATTGAATTAGATATAGAGGAAATAAAAAATGAGTATATAGGATGTGGAGCAATAGGCTATGAAGAAAGAACAGGTCCGACATATAATATAAGTAGATTAGTAGAAAATGAAGTTATAAAAAAAGAACAAAGAATAAATTACTTAGAATATAGAAAAAGACAAAAAGAAATAGAAAAAAGGAAGATAGAAATAGCTATAAATAATTTTACGTTAGAGCAAAAAGAATTATTTGATATTTTATATATGAGTAATAGAAAGAGAGTTCCTAGATATGAAATATTAGATAAAATGCATATATCCAAAACTACATACTATGAATTAAGAGAATCATTAGTAAGAAGTGCTATAAACTCTATATATCCAGATATACTAGAGCGAGAATTATTTAATAATTTTACAAATTCAAAATGAGGGACATTTTAAGGACAAAGTTGGGACAAAATATAATTTTATATATGTTATTATATTAATATAGAAATTTATATAATTTCAATTATTCCCCTAATATGTATATTTCTCTAAAAGGTAGGACTCCCCTCCTACCTAATATGCAAGTAAGAGTATTGGTAGGTGCAACTCCTACAACTTGCACCAAATAAAAAATAATACCCTATTGGGATGAAAGGAGTAGCCTTTTTGTAATAAAGCTGCGTTTTCAGAGGTTATTATTTAAGTTTCTGTTTAATATTAAGAAGGACTCATACCTTTCACGTGTGGGTCTTTTTTAGTATTCAAAATTAAAAGGTGAGGGATATGGTTAAGGTTTGGAAGGATGCAAATGAAGCTATAAAAATGATACATGATATAGAAGATAGTAAGTTAAGAGAATTAGATATAGAAATGAGAAAGAAACCTAAGTTTGATAAATATAAGAAAAAAGAAGGAAATTATCGAATTAAATAGAATTATATGTTTTATGGAGGTGGTAGATAAATGAGAAAATCAGTTGCATCTATAAAAGATATAGTTACCGTTGGAGGAAGTGTTATACTTGATGCTAATGAGTACACTACTTTAGCTTTAAAAGAAATAGCTGTCATATGTAAAAGTAGAGATAGTAAATTAATATTAAAAAATGCAAAAGTTAAATCGACTGTTGATTTAAAAGAGTTAGCACTTTTTAAAAGTGTAATATTAGATTTAACTTAAATTAATGGAACTCTAGAAATAGGGTTCTTTTTTATTTTCCAAAACGAATATATGAGGTGGTGGTATGGCAAGAGCGCCAAATGAAAAGGTAAAAGAGGCATATGAACTTTATAAAAAAGGTTATAAGTTAGTTGAAATATCAAAGAAATTAGATGTCCCGGATGGAACTGTAAGGCGTTGGAAAAAGACATACAGTTGGGATAATGAACGTTCGGAAAATAAAAGTGAACGTTCACAAAAAAATGATAAAAAAACAAAATCTAAAGGTGGACAACTTAAAAATAAAAATGCAGAGAAGTTTGGATTCTTTTCTAGGTATTTACCAGAAGAAACACAAGAGCTTATAGGAGCAATATTCGAGAAAAATCAACTTGATATATTGTGGGAGCAAATAACAATACAATATGCTGCAATAATAAGAGCACAAAAGATAATGTATGTTAGAGATAAAGATGATATGGCTAGAGAGCTCAAGAAAATTAAATCAAGTGAAAATGGAGAAGAAACAGAGTACGAACTTCAATTTGCATGGGATAGAAATGCAACTTTCTTAAATGCTCAAAGTAGAGCCATGAGTGAACTTAGAAACTTAATAAAGCAATATGACTCTATGGTTAATAATAACTTAGAGTTAGTTACTGAAGAACAAAGATTAAGAATAGAAAAACTGAAAGCTGAGGTAGGAAAGTTAAGTAATAAACAAGATAATGATATAACTATAAAAGTAGTAAGGGCAAGTGAAAAACATGGAAGAAGTTAGTTTTGCAGTCAATGATCACTTTGAAGATTTTATATTTAATTGGGATTACAAAGACTATTTTTTAGTTGGTGGATATGGTAGTTCTAAAAGCTATCATGTTGCTACTAAGATATTGCTTAAGCTTCAGCAAGAAAAAAGAAAGTGCCTAGTTGTAAGAGAAGTATATGACACTATAAGAGATTCTTGTTACTCACTATTTGAAGATATAGTTGTAGCTATGGGACTAGAAGATAAAATAAAGTTTAAGAGTTCTCCTATGAAAATATTATTTCCTAATGGTTCTCAAATAATTTTTAAAGGACTAGATAAACCTGCTAAACTTAAATCGATAAATGGTGTATCGATAGTATGGTTAGAAGAATGTAGTGAATGTAAGTATGCTGCATTTAAAGAGTTAAGAGGTCGTTTAAGGCATTTAACAGATACTAACCATATAATCTGTTCAACTAACCCTGTAGAAAAAGCTAATTGGACATATTCTCATTATTTTATAGATGAAGAAAATGATAACATTGTTCTGAACGATGATGAATTGTATGAAAAAAGAGTAATTATAACAAATAATACATATTATCATCATTCAACTTGTGATGATAATTACTATTTACCACAAGACTATATAGAAGAACTTGAAAAGATGAAAACATATGATATTGATTTATATAGAGTTGCCAGGCTTGGAAGATATGGGGTAAATGGTACAAGAGTATTGCCACAATTTCAAGTTATGCCAGATGAATGGATCCAAGAACAAGTTGGTGGGATATCTAGTAGATGGTATAGATATGGTATGGACTTTGGTTTTGAAACTTCATACAATGCATTGATAAGTATGGCTATAGATGATGAAAATAAAGACTTATATATATTTAATCAATATTACAAGAATAAAATGACAGATGATAAAACGGCTATTGAAATAGCTGATTATAAGGATAAGTTAATAACTGCAGATTGTGCAGAACCTAAAACTATAAAATATTATCAACAACAAGGTTTTAGAATGAGGAAATGTAAAAAGTTCGCAGGAAGTAGACTTCAAAATACAAAGAAAGTTAAAAGATTTAGGAATATATATTGCTCTGATGCATGTAAAGATGTAGTTAAAGAACTTAAAAACTTAACCTATGCTACAGATGCAAAAGGGAACATAATATATGACGAATTTAATATAGACCCTCATAGTTTTAGTGCTATTTGGTATGGATTAGATGATTATGAAGTTGCAGACTTAAAGAGAACTTATAACAGTAGATAGGAGGTGTAATATGCAAAATATAATACAAGCAGAATTAGGTGGATTGTATGGTAATGAAGTTATAAAAGAAATGAATGAAATAATAAAACTTTATGATATTTATGATGGCCTAGGTCAAGATTGGATAGTTGATGAAAAAGATTATACTCCAACTAAGAAAAAGACTAATTATATTAAAAAGTTAATAAAAGAAGAAGCTAGGTTCTTATTTGGTAAAACTCCTATTTTTACTGTACAAGTAGAGGACGATAAGTATCAGGATCAAGTAGAAGAAATAAATAAGTATATAAATAAGCTTCTTAAAGATAATTTATTTGAAGATAAGTTGGTAAAAGGTGCTAGAGATTGTTTTATAGGCAAAAGGATAGCTATAAAGCTTCATGCTGATACTATTACTAAAACTATAAGAGTAATGTTTGTACCTAGTTTAGAGTTCGTATATGAGCCTTTTGAGGACAGAGTAGATGAACTTAAAAAGATAATATTCTTCCATCAGATGAACCAGAAACAAGATAAATCTAAGCAGGTTATATGGAAACAAAAGTATGAAATGGTAGACGGTAAATGTATATTAAACGAAGGTTTCTATAATGGTAATGGTGATTTACTTGAAACACTAGCGGTTAATGTAGACTTAAAGCTAAGTGGGATACCTGCTTATGTAATCTTAAATGATGGACTAAGTGGTGATTTAAAAGGTGAATCTGATGTAGAAGAAATACTAGAGAACGGTATAGAGTACAATAAATTAACATCAGAGGATTTAGATGCACTTAAAAAAGGTATGAATAGGATAATTTATGGTACTGACGTAGATCCAGAAGCTAGTAAACATTTTAAGTTAAAACCAGGAGCATATTGGGATGTATCTACAGATATAGCATCGGATGGAAAACAAGCTCAAATAGGAACTATAGATACTGACTTTAACTATGACACAAGAATGGAAAATACCTTAAATAGAATAAAAGCAGATATGCACGAAGTTTTAAATATACCTATGATAAATAATAGTGATTTACAAGGTATGATGACTAGCGGCAAGAGTATGAAAGCTTTATATTGGCAATTAATTACTAGATGTGAAGAAAAAATGATGTCATGGCGTCCAGCTTTAGAGTGGATGATAAGAGCTATACTTGAAATGAATGAAGTTTATAGTATAACTACATTACCTAAGTTAGAAAACTTTGATGTAGTTGTAGAAAATCAATATCCATTACAAGAAAATGAAGATGAGGAAATGACATTAGATTTACAGAAAGTTAATGCTCAAACTATGAGTAGAAAAACATTTATAAAAAAATGGACTAATGTTACTGATGATATAGCAGAAGAAGAGTTAAAACAAATACAATTAGAAAAGCAGATGTTAGAAGATAGCTATAGCCAATTTGAAACCGATTTAGGAGATGATGAATAATGGAAACGAATAAATTTATAGACATATGTAAAGAAGAAATAGTTAAATACTTTAATAATGAGTGTGATAAGACCGATAATTTTGAATTAACTACAGATGATGTATTCGTTGTATGGAATTGCAAAACACTTCAAAATAACAAAGCTTTATTATCTACTACTGTTAGTGATGGAATGTACTATGAAATAACTTACAATGGAGATAAAAATGAAATTTACTTTGATGCTTATAAAAAATGGAAAAATAAAAAAATTTCTTTATAGAAAGTGAATAGAATATGGCATCTAAAAATTATCTTAAGCTATGCGAAGAAGCTCAAAATAAAAAACTTAAGTTAGCTAAGAAACAAGAAAAGCAGATAAAAGAAATATATGAAAATATGTATTTAAAGGTATCTAAGAAACTTTCTAAAGTTAACCCTAATACTTTATCGGAAAGGTATTTGGAAGAGCTTAAAAATGAACTAGAAAAAGAAATTAGAACTATTCATAGGCAAGTTGGAAAGATTATTAATAAGAATATAGAAAAATCATCGGAACTAGCTAATAATGTACAGCTAGATTTTTTTATGTCTATTAATAGTCAGTACAACTTGAATATGAAGGATACTTTTTCAAGTATGTTTTCTAAGATACCTAAAGATGCAATGAATGAGATATTATTCGGTAAAGCTTACAAGGATTGTAAAGGACTTAGTGAACGTATTTGGGAATATACTAAGAAATTTAATAAAGATATTGATTATATTATTGCAGAAGGTATTGCTAATAAGAAAAGTACATATGAAATAGCTAAGGATTTAGAAAGGTATGTTAATCCTGATGCAGTCAAGGACTGGGAATGGTCGAAAGTGTATCCTCGTACTAATAAAAAGGTTGATTATAATGCTCGAAGATTAGCTAGAACTGCAGTTAATCATGCATTCCAACAAGCACAGAAAAGAAGTTGTGAGAAAAATCCTTATGTAGAAGGTATTAGGTGGATTAGTGCTAATTCTCATGGAAGAACTTGTGAATTATGCAGGGAACGAGATAATCAAGTGTTTAGTGTTAAAGATGTACCTTTAGATCATCCGAATGGTTTATGTACCACAGTACCAGAAATACCTATGTCATTAGAAGAAATAGGAACGGAACTTAGAGCATGGGTAGATGGAGAGAAAAACATAAAATTAGATAAATGGTTTAAAGATTATGGAGAGGACTTTTTATAAGTTCTCTTTTTTTTATCGTCTTTTTAGGTTAGCTATTAATAGACGTAAAAGAATTAAATGCTAACTTAATCTAAGTGGTCGAAACCACGTTAAAAAACGTAGGAGGATATTATGTTAAAAGAATTATTAGGTGAGGAACTATACTCACAAGTAACAGAAAAGCTTGGTGATAAAAAAATAATGGTTGATGATGGTAACTTTATACCTAAATCTAGGTTTGATCAGGTTAATCAAGCTAAGAAAGAATTAGAGGTACAGTTAAAAGACAGAGATACACAATTAGCCGAGTTATCTAAAAATAATAAAGATAATGAGAACTTACTTAATCAGATTAAAGACTTGCAAGCTTTAAATAAACAAACTACTACTGATTATGAGAGTAAAATAAATCAGATGAAGTTTGATCATGCATTAGAAGGTGCACTAAATAATGCTAAATGTAAAAATTCTAAAGCTTTAAGGGCCTTACTAGACATAGATAATGTGAAGTTAAATGAGGGCAAGTTAGAAGGTTTAGAAGAACAACTGAATAAGTTAAAAGAATCAGATAGCTATCTATTTGATTTAGAAACTACTCCGGCTAATACTGGAGGGTTAGGAAACTTTGGAAGAGGTGGAGCAGAAGTTAATATGTTCGACTTTAATTTCCAATCATTAAAATAATAAAAAATAAAGGAGAAATAATATGGCAAATTTAAACTATGCACAACAATATTCACAAGCTTTAGCTCAAGCTTACCCAAACGTTTTAAGATTTGGTAGATTATGGAGCAATGAGAATGCTACAAAATATAGAGTAGTAGATGCAAAAACAATACAAATACCTTCTATAACTGTAGGTGGTAGAACAGATGGAAATAGAGATACAATAGGAACTTTTACTAGAAATTTTGACAATGCTTGGGAAACTAAAACATTAAAAAATCATAGACAATGGCAAACTTTAGTGCATCCTAAAGATGTAAATGAAACTAATCAAGTTGTTACTATACAAAATATAACTAAAACTATGAATGAATTTGAAAAGTTCCCAGAAATGGATGCTTATACAATATCGCAATTATATAAATTAAAGGATGAACAAAAAACAATAGTTGCTGAAAGTGCTGATTTAACTTCTGAAAATATAATGACTAAGTTTGAAACTTTGATGGATGAAATGGATGAAGCGTTAGTACCTTCTGTTGGTAGAATATTATATGTTGATACATATACAAAAACATTAATAGACAATGCGATAACTATAGTAAGAGCTAATGGTCAATCTTCAATAGCTAAGGCTGTAACAAGGCTTGAAGAGGTTGAAGTAATACCAGTACCAACTAAATTAATGAAGACTAAATATACATTTACAACTGGTTTTGCACCTGCTGAAGATGCTAAAGATATAGCTATGATGTTAGTTCATCCTTCTGCTATATTACCAATAGCATCTTATGAGTTTGCACAATTACAAGCTCCAAGTGCATTAACTCAAGGTAAATATGTATACTTTGAGGAATCATTTGAAGACATATTCATTTTAAATAAAAGACATGATGCAATAAAGTTTGTTGTTAAGTATGAAGCCTAGCACACGATTAGCTTCAATAGTCGAAGAAGTGGAAGTCCCACAAAAAACTAAAAGAACAAGAAAAAAGAAAGTTGAGTAACTTAAAATGGGAGAGATTCAAGAACTTAAATTAATATTAAGGGAGGAAACTTCTCCCTTTTTTACTGATGAAGAAATAGCATATTATTTAAATAAAAACAAAAATAGCATAAATGATACTGCATATGAATGTTTATTATTAAAAGCCGAAGATGATAGTATACAATTACCAGGAGGACTTACTTTAGCTAATAATAGTTCATACTGGTTAAGACTAGCAAAGAAATATAAACCTAATGGGAGCAGGATTTTATGATAGCTAATAAAATAAAGCCTAAAATACAAAAAGTAATAGAGAAATTTCCAACTTATGTTGATATTTATAGGGATGTTAAAAATGAATTTGGAGAACTTGGAGGAAAAGACCTTGTATGCAGTGTAAAAGGCTTTTACCATGAAGGTAATACTCAAATTAGTGCTATTACTACTGATAAGGGGCAAGTAAAAAGAAGTAAGCAGATGTTTTTTATGGTTGTATATGATGAAGATACTATTAAGATAAAAGAAAATGATTACTTCTTACTTGATAATGTTAAGTATATTATCAAAGACTTAGGTAACCAAAATAGGTTAAATATTTACTTTGATATGTTAGTCGAGAGGTGTTAATATGAGTTTTAAATTTGATGCTAATAACCTTATAAAAGGAATAGCAGAAAGAGAAATTAAAACTAAAGCAGCAGTTGGTTTATATGCAGATAGTGTAGCTAAGAAAATGGAAGCTCATGCAAAAAACAATTACAAATGGACACCTAGAACTGGACAGGCACACCAAACACTTAATGGTACTTGGAAATGGAATGGTAGTGTAGCTAGAGTAGAATTGAGTCATGGTGCTAGTTATGGTGTATACCTTGAATTTTGTAATGAAAAACGGTATGCAATAGTTAAGCCAACTATTGATTTAATAAGTCCTAAAGCAATAAGAGGATTAGCAAATATATTAAAATAAGGTGATGTAATGTTTACAGAGCTATATAGATATTTAAAAATAAAAGGATTTGATGTGTATTCTATTGGTCAACATGAAGGAATATGCGTAAGTCCTTATTTAGTTATAAAAGAAAATGGAGAAAGTGATATAGCTGGAACTTCATACATCAATGATTTAGTTGAAATATTGGTCTATTATCCTATAGGTAAATATAGTTCATTATCAATTTATACTGATAAGCTAAAATCAGAAATGAAGAGTTATAAAAAACTAAAAAGAGTTATAGATCCTATGCCTATAATAATTGATGATGATAAAAAAGCATATATGACTTCATATACATATAAAAAAATTAAAGTGAAAGAAGGTCGATTAAATGGCTAATGAATTTACACAACTACCTTTAACTGATGTAGTTTTAGTACAATTAGTTACTAAAGAGCAATCTCCGAGGACTTTATCTTTTCAGACTTCTGATGAAATAAAGACAGAAGAGGTTATTAAAGAAGGTGAAGCTAAAGAACTAATAATAAAAAATCAATTAATAGCTAAAAAAGAAGTTCCAGATTTAATGTTAGGATATGATTTAACATTTAAAGATAATGTTATGTCGCCAGAAGTTATGCAAGTGGTACAGGGTGGAACAATAGAATATGATCCAGAAACAAGAAAGTTCAAAAAGTACGAACCTACAGCAATAGGTACAAAACCTAATTTAACTGCTTTTGATACTATAGTATATTCTGAAATAGTTGGAGATGATGGAGCAACAGGTGAATATGCTAAATTTACATTCCCTAACTGTAAAGGTGGAAATGTACCTGTGAACCTAAAGGATGGAGAATATTATTCTAATGAGTATAAGGTTAAGTCTAGACCGGCTATAGGTCAAAAACCATATACCTTAGAAATAGTTGATGTATTACCAAGTGGAGTAAGAGCATTTGGTTATGATTTTTATGAGGAAGTTGAGCCATTAAAAATAGAAAAAAAGAAGTAGATTTTAAGGATAGAGATTAAATTCTCTATCTTTTTTATTTTAAGGAGGGACTAATATGCAAGTAACAAGTTTAGAAGAATTAAAACAGATAGCTAAAAAAGTAAACGGTGAAGTTATAGAAATACCTGGATTTGATGATATGTCGGTATTAAATGTAAAGGTAAAAAGAGTATCATTAACTGATTTAGTACAATGTGATGTATTACCAAATATTCTTTTATTAGAGGTGCAGAAGATACTTGATAAGAAACAAAAAGGTCATGAAATAAAAGGTAAGGAGTATGAAAGAGCTGTTAAAAATTTAGAGCAATTTACAGAAATAGTTTATAAACAAGCGTTAATAGAACCTAGTGTTGATGATTTTAAATCTGTAGGTTTAGAGTTAAATAAAGTTCAGAAATCAATGATTGCAGAGTATGCAATAGGAGATACAAGTAGATTAGAACGATTTCGTGCGTTCAGAGAAAGTCTTAAGAATAATAGCGCAAGCAAAGAATTATAATAAACTTCCTAGCGAAATTTTAGGAATTACAAATACATATACAGCCTTTTGTTTTAATGAAGCATGCTTGCATATTCAATTAGCTCTGGAAGATAAAGATACAAAAGTTATATTTGATGAAAAGAGACTTAAAGAAGATGGAACAAGAAGAACTTTCCTAGATATGGCTCTAGAGAAAGGAGGAAATCTATGAGTATAAATGCAGGTACTGCAATAGGTTATTTAGATTTAGATATTAAAGGTTTTGAAAAAGGTATAAAATCAGCAACTCAACAGTTAGGAATATTTAATAAAGATACTGCAACTAGTGGTCAGAAAATGGAAGCTCTAGGTGGAGTTATGAAAAGTGCAGGAGCTAATCTTACTAAGTTTGTTTCAGTACCTTTACTTGGAGTAGGAGCTTTATCTATAAAGACTGCTGGAGATTTCCAAGCTGGTATGAGTAAAGTATCGGCATTAAGCGGTGCTACAGGTTCTGAGCTAAAAATGCTTGAAGATAAAGCTAAAGAAATGGGAGCTAGCACGAAATTTAGTGCTACTGAGGCAAGTGATGCACTTTCTTATATGGCTTTAGCTGGTTGGGATGCTGAGCAAATGGCAGCAGGGCTTGAACCTTCTTTAAAATTAGCCGGTGCAGCTGGTATGGACTTAGCTTTAACTACTGATATAGTAACCGATACTATGTCAATGTTTGGTATGAAAGCTAATGAAGCAACTAAAATGACTGATATGTTAGCATATGCTCAAGCTAACTCGAATACAGATGTACAACAATTAGGAGAGGCTCTCAAGTACTGTGGAGCTTCAGCTAATGCTATGGGTTATGACCTAGCAGATACAACTGCATTATTAGGAACATTTGCAGACCAAGGACTTAAAGGTTCTTCAGCTGGTACCACTTTAAATGCTATGTTCAGAGACATGAAGAAGAATGCAGAAGATGGTGCTATAGCTATAGGTAAAACTAAAGTTGCTATAGTAGACTCTCAAGGTAACTATAGGGATATGACAGATATACTTGCAGATGTAGATAAAGCTACTCAGGGAATGACTACAGCTCAAAGAGATCAAGCATTATCATCTATATGGGGGACAGAAGCTTTAAAAGGCGTAAATATGGCATTTGAAGCTGGTATTCCAAAAATACGAGAATTTGAAGAAGGAATAAGAAATTCTGACGGAACTGCTAGTAAAATGTATGAAACTATGCAGGATAATTTAAAAGGAGCTATAGATAATCTTAAATCTGCTTTTGAAGGTGCTTGTATTGTTGTAGGAGAAAGATTAATACCTATGTTTGAAGGAGTAATAGAATGGCTTACAGATTGTCTTACATGGTTCAATAACCTGGATGAAGGAACTCAAACATTTATAGTAGCTATAGGTGCTTTGGTAGCGGCCATAGGACCTTTTTTAATGATAGGTGGGACTTTATTGACTATGTTGCCTAATATGGTAACAGGGTTTAACTTGGCTAAAGGTGCCGTGTTAGCATTTCAGGGAGCCACATTAGCAGTTCCAATAGCAATAGCTTTAGTTGTTGCCGCGGTAGTTGGATTAATAACAGCGATAGGTGATAATGCTAATGCATTAAGTTTTTTGCAAGATAAATTTGGTGTATTTGGAACTATTTTAGGTGCTATATGTGAGTTTATAGCTGGAGTAGTTCAACTTACATTTGGTAATATGATTATAATAATAACTACTGCAGCTGAAGCTATAGGAGCTATATTAACAGGCAAGTTTAGTAAAGTAGATGATATAGTCAAAGAAGGATGGGCCAAAGTTGAAAATAATACCGCAAAAGCTATGAGTAATATAGTAGCAGAAACATCTACTGCCTTAGAATTAATTAAGGCTTCAACTGAACAAGATTTACAGGGAGTAGTTAATACCTTTGATTTAGCTATGCAAGAGTTACCTAATCTTACGAGAGATAATTCCAGTCAAGTAGCTAAAATATTTACAGATAATATGCAAAATTTAGATGAACAGTCTCTTACAATCTTAAGAGGTACAAGTGATTCTATGGCTGTACTATTTGAAGGTATAACTACAAATATGGATAATGAGCAAGCTACTAAAAAGTTTACAGCTAACTTAGAAAGTATGGCTACTAGTGGTAAGTTTAGCACAGACACACTTCAACAAGATATGGATAAAGCAATGAAATTAATAAATGAAAATATGCTAATTGAAGGTGAAGCATTTAAACAAACCGCTACAAATGTATTTAATCAGTTTAAAACTATAGGTCAACAAGGTGCTAGTGAAATGGCTGATAATGTAGTAGCTGAATTGCAAAGTATGGACCAGGAAACTTTTACTCAATTAACTAGCATGGGAACAACATGGAGTGGTATATTTAGTGGTATAAGTTTAGATGGATCAATGAATACACAACAAATGAAAGATGCTATATTAAATAATCTTAATAGCATGGGTATTGATGGAGCTACACTTATAAATCAGCTTAGAACAGAAAGTACTACGCATATGAATAGTATGTCTAATGAGGCTGATAAAGCTACTAAAGATATGAGTTCTAAAATTGATGCTAATACTAAAAGTGCTAAAGACAAAGCGTCTAAGAATACAAAAGACTTAGCTACTGATGTAGATAAAAATACAAAAGATGCAAAAGATAAGGCAAATATTAATACTAAAGGGATAGCAACAGACACGGACACGAATACTAAAAAAGCTGCTTCTAGTGCAAGTAAGAATACTGCAGAAGGTGCTAAATCTGTAGAACAAAATATGTCTAAAATGTCTAAAGATGCTAAGACTAATACTTCTAAGGTTGCAACGGATACAGATGCTGACTTTAAAAAAGCTAATAGAAGCATTCAACAAGAAGCCACTAATATGTACAATGGAGCAAAACAGTCATTTATACTATTAGCTCAAGTTGCAAAACAAGCAGGAAGTGATATGTATAACGGTATTCGAATGTCCGCAGAGATGATGGCAAATAGTGCAAAACAAAGTGCAACTAGCATGTACCTAGGTGTTACTAATAGTGTTACATCTATGGCTAATTCTGCAATATCATCATGGAATAATATAAGATCGGCGTATAGTGTTCCTGTGCGTGGGGAAATTATTATAACAACTACATATAGAACTGTATATGAAACTGTAGGATCACCGTCAGGCGAATCTAAATCTATTCAAATTAATAAAGATAATAATGTAGAAACTATATCTTTATTTAATAGAGATACTTATGAAAGAGCTAGAATATCGAGCAATAACTTAAATAAAGCTTTTTATAGTCAAAGTGTAGCATCTTCATTAGTTGAAAAAACTTTAAATAAAGAGTTAAAAGAAATATTTGAAGAAGTTAAAAAAGGTATAAACAAAAAGGATAAAGCAGAAAAGAAAATAACTATAAATAATACATACAATAGTCCGAAATCTCTAAGTATTAGAGAACTTAAGAGACAAGATGAAATACAAATGAGAAGATTAGCTATGCAATTAAACTTTTAGAAAGGAGGTACTAACTTGATAAATAAAATAATATATGAAAATGAAAGAGGTATATCTATTGAATTAAATCGAGAAGGTCCTCTTTTTTTATTCAAACCAGAAGGCTTTGATGGACTAGAATCTGATATAGTAAGTTCTAAAAGTGCATATCAAGAGGGTATAAATATATCTAAAACTATTTTAAAAGATAGAATATTAACTTTAAATTGTTATTTAGAAGTTGATAATGAGCAACAAAGGTATATATTAAAAAGAAAGTTGTATAATGCTTTTAATCCTAAGCTAAAAGGTCATATGAAAATATATACAGATGCAGGATATTTGAGAGGTGCTAGTAATTTAAGAGTAATACAAGCACCTTTATTTGATGATGATTATGAAACTACAAATGAACTTGTAAGTTTTCAAATACAATTAGCTATGCCTTTACCTTATTTTGAGGATATAAATGAAAATAGAGCTGATTTTGGGAATGATATAGGTAATTTCTTCTTTGATTTAGAATTAGAAGAAGAAGGCAAAGAATTATCTATAAAAAATAACTCTATAGTTACAAATATATTTAATGAAGGAGATGCACAAACTCCTATTAAGGTAGTATTTAAAGCTAGAACTGTTATTGAAAACCCTTCAATATATAATGTTTACACAAAAGAATTCATTAAGCTTAATTATACTATGCAAGAAGGAGAAGAAATAACGGTTACTACACATCATGGAAATAAACGTGTAGAGAGTTATTTAAATGGTATAACTAAAAACATTTTTAATGATTTAGATATTAATTCAACATTCATATGGCTTGATATAGGTGATAATGTGATTCGATATGACTCTGATACTATGATTGAACAATTAGAAGTGTACATATATTACACTAACTATTACTTAGGAGTGTGATAATATGCAATTATACGTACTAGATAGAAACTTTACAGTATTAGGAATTATTGATAATTATGAATGTTTAATGTGGAAAAGAAATTATTATAAATCTAGTATTTTCTCTATGCAAATAATACCTACTTTTGAACAGTTTGAACTACTTAAAAAAGGTAACATACTTCTTAAAAATGATAATACAAAAGAAGCTATGTATATAGATCATAGAGAGTTAGAAGAAAATGAAGATGGTGAAGAAGTATTATTAGTAGAAGGGTATTCACTAACTCAATGGATAGATAGAAGAATTACATTATATAAGCAACTTGAAAAAGGAAATGCAGAAACTGTTATAAGGAATTATATTAATACTAACTGCATTGATACAAAAGACATTAATAGAAAGCTTCCTAACCTTATTCAAGGAGTTAATAACAACTTAGGTCAAGAAGTAGATTATAACAGTCATTATAAACCTTTATTACAGGAAATAGAATCGATAGCAACTACAAATGAGCTAGGTTATAAAATAGATTTAGATTTACCTAATAAACAATACATATTTGAAGTTTATAAAGGTCTAGATAGGACAGTTAATCAAAATCTTAATTCAAAAGCTATATTTAGTACTGAATTTGAAAATGTAATCAAACAAAAGTATGTAGATAGCGATAATAATTATAGAAATATGGTTTTAGTTGCAGGAGCTGGCGAAGATGAAAATAGAAAAACTTTAACTTTAGGTATTGAAAACGAAGGGCTAAATAGATATGAACTATTTGTAGATGCTAGAGATATTTCAGATAAAGAAAGTAAAACTAGAATAGTTACAGATGAACTCACAGGGGAAGAAATAGAAGAAACTTATGAAGTGGAAATACCTATTGAAACATACAATAAATTGTTAGAAGCTAGAGGAAATGATAAGCTATCAGAATATACTAAAATAGAAACTTTTGACTGTGTTATATCTAATACTAATAATTTAATATATAGAACGGATTATGATCTAGGTGATAAAGTTAGCATTATTAATAAAAAATGGGGATTAATGCTTAATGAAAGAATTGTATCAATAACAGAAACCTATGATGAGGAAGGCTTAAATATTGATATAGAAATAGGTAATAATATACCTACTTTAATTGAAAAAATAAAAAGAAAAATGAGGCGATAGCATGGCAGAAAAAAGTTCATTTTTTACTTCATTAAATGGAGATAGAAAATATAAATCTAGTGACTTTGCAGAATACTTTAGTACTTTTATAGGAAATGGAGTTTTCCCTAATCCAAGCACTAATTTACTAGTAACAGCTAATGGAGATATGACTATAAATCTATCTCCCGGTTATGCTTGGATAAATGGTTATATGTATCATAATACTGATAATTTAACTTTAACAGTAGAATATGCAGATAGTGCATTAAAAAGAATTGATAGAGTGGTATTAAGATGTGATTTTATAAACAGAGAAATAAGAGCATATGTTAAAAAAGGTATATTTGCATCTAATCCTATTGCTCCTGATTTAGAACGAGGTGTTAATGCTTATGAATTATCTATATCTGATATATTAGTTGAAAATGGTATTATATCTATACAACAAAGTAAAATAACTGATACTAGGTTAGATGAAAGTGTATGTGGTATAGTTACACAAACAGTAAAAGAAATAGAAACCTCTGAATTATATAGAAAGCTACAAGGTTACATAGATGAAAGAGGACAAGATGTGCAGTACTGGATGGAGACTGCAATTACACAATGGGAAATAGACTTTAATACTTGGTTTGAAACTATAAAAGATATATTAAGTGGGGATGTGGCAGGGGAATTAGCTAACAGGATATTAGAATTAGAAAATAAAGTTGGTAGCGGATTAACTGCTGATAATATACTTATGCCTGATGGTTCATCAGTTAAAACAAGTATTTTAAGTTTACAAAGTGAGTTAGGAACAAATAGGGAAAGTTTGATAACTTCTTGTAATCAAATTATAGATTTATTATAGGAGGTGAAATATGAGAATACGATATATAAGGGATTGGTCAAACGGAAATACAAACGGGGCTAATAATAACTGGAATGAAATATGTGCTTATGATTATGATAATGTAAATATAGCCTTAGGAAAAACTGTAACATCTTCAAAAGTAGGAACAAATGATCCTTCTATTGTTACAGATGGAAGTGATGATATATCATTTACATTCTCCGACTTAGGAAATGTCACGATTGACTTAGGTGGCATTTACGATATAGATAGAATAAGAATAAGAAGATATTTCCCAAATGCTAACACTACAACTCAATACCATGAAACTAAGACAGAAGTAAGTGTAAATGGTCAAGATTGGATAACTGTCTTTGATTGTGCTATAGAGGGAAAATACTATGAAACTAGCGAAGGTAAAATAATAAATCTAAGAAAAGAAATAGATAAATTAGAAGAAAATTCCTCTTTAAAAGATGTTAAAGATAAAGTTATAGAGATTGAAAATTCTTTACAAGTTACAAAAGATTATTTTAAAAATGTACTTATTGATAAAGATATAGAATGTAATGAAATTGATGGAATGTTAAGTTTGATTAATAAAGTTAAAGATATTTCTATAGGTAAAAAATGGGCTATGGGTGAAGCCACAACTGGGACTTCGAGTTATCAATTCCCTTATCTTGGGGGGAATTCTGCGAATATGACTTATTTTGATATAGTTGGTTTGGATTTTGTCCCTACTTCAATTATATATATAGCAAAAAATAATTCAGTTGGATTCGGTTTTCTTTCTAACTTAAGCCAATATTATACAAATTTTTCTCCATATATTCAATTTGGAGCTAATCAAGTTCTCAATGCAGGGACTTCTAATATGTATTCAATTAGAGCAAATGAGAAAGTTTTTCTAAGTAATGGTAATGTAAGACTTCCAAGTACTTCTCAAGGAAGTACATACTCATGGATAGCTTTTGAATAAAGAGGTGATAAAATGATAAAACAAATAGGAACTAAAATATATTATTGCACTATTACAGGAAATGTAATAAAAATAATTGGTGATATGCAAGGGTATGTAAAAGAAACAACTTTTGATGAAGATATAGAAATATATACAGAGTTAAAAGAGAGGGACAAAAATACTATAGGGTTGTTACAGTTTAGCTATGGTGAATATCCTAAATTATCTAAAGATAGTACGGGAGTTATGGTAAACTTAGAAACTAAAGAATTAATATTTAGTTACGAAGAATTACCAACTCTACCACAAGAGCCTACTGAAATTGAATTAATGCAAGATAAAATATCCATTTTAGAAGCCGAAAATTCGGCTCTATTAGAAAGTCAGAAAGTTCAAGATAGAACTATAGTTGAAAATGATATGCGTATGATGGATTTAGAATGGGCCTTAGAGGACTTAATAACAAGTATAAATCCAACAGCAAAAATAAATTTAACGGAGGTATTTACTATGTTTGGAAGAAGTTCAACTTACTTTAATCAATTAAAACAAATGATAGAAATGGAAAACTATGATAGTAAAGAGGATATGGAAAGGATATTAAATAAATATGCAGCAGGATCTAGACCAAGAATAACTCAAGAAGAATATGACCAGTTATTCGATTTATTATATCCTCCAGTATATGATATCCCAACTACAATTCCAGAAGTATAGATTATAGGACCAGGAGAGGTTCTTTTTTTATGGCTAGAAATTAATCTAGCCTTTTATTCTTTCAAAAGGTGGTGTATTATGAATTTTACAGAAATAGTAGGTAGTATAGGATTTTATGGAGCTTGTATGGTAGCTCTTGCTATATGGGTAGATAAACAAATAAAAAATAATAGAGAAGATACTCAAAAAACTATAGAGATATTAAGGGAAGATTCTAAAGAAGATAAGGACAGGCTGTTAAATGAAATAGCATACAACAGAGAGGTCATAGCAAAAGTTGTAGCTACAAATGATGTACTAGCTAAAGATTTAACTGTTAAGGTAGACAAAATATTAGACAAGGTAGGTGTATAGTTATGAAAATATTAATATCAGCAGGACATACTCTTACTGGAAAAGGTACTGGTGCAGTAGGTTTTATAAATGAGAGTCAAGAAAATAGAGTATTAGCTAAATTTATAGTTGAATACCTTAAAAAGCTAGGTTATGAAGCAGATTATCATGAAGTAAATAGTGGAAGTGATTATATAAATCAACAAGCTAAAAAAGCTAATTCTAAAAATTATGATTTAGTTGTACAAATACACTTTAATCGCTCAGACAATGCAACAGCTAATGGTGCAGAGGTTATATATAGAAGCAGTAAGGGAAAAGTGTATGCTCAAAGAGTTCAAAATAAACTAAAGACTGAATTTAAAGACAGAAAAATAAAACATGATATAAATGATCTAAAACGTGATTTAGGTTGGTTAAGATTAACTAATCCACCTGCAATATTAATAGAAACTTGCTTTGTATCTAATAAAAGTGATACTGATAAATATACATCTAATAGAGAAAAGATAGCTAAATTAATAGCAGAAGGAATAGCTGATAAGACTATAACTGAAAATAATAATTCTAGCACTTCATCTATTGATAAAAAACTATATGCAGTTTGCGTAACTGCTTGTGAATATGAAAATGCTAAAAAAATGCAACAAGAACTAATAAACAAAGGTTATAAAGATACATATTTAATTCCAAGATAGTATGTTATAATATAAGTAACAACTCGTCGTGTTAGTAGTAGAACACATAAGAGATTCTTTAGCTACTACAGGTGGTAACTGATAACCAAATTTGCATAATATCAACAATAAAAATAAAATGCCAAGTTTTTTATACTTGGCATTTTATTTTTATATTATTGAATTTTTTCTTTATATACTAAATAATCGTTGATCCATGCTCCAGCAGAATTACAGTTGTCTTCGTATTTTTCAAAGTATTTATATTCATTTTTGTCTAAATATTTTATACCAGACTTACAAGCATCTCTAAGAGTAAAGAAAGCTAAGTGTAGATTATCTATAGCTTTATATTCATTACTCTCGCTACTATAATCTCTTTTTAAATCGCTTAATTCTTGCCAACATTTTTCAAGAATATCACGACCATCTGCAAATGTCTTTTGCATTTCTAATTTATCATTGTTTTGTGATGCTTCTTGTATAGCTGCAGGTATCACTGCATAGATTCCTTCATATGTTTCTAGTTTACTTATAAGTTCTTCACTGCTTAAAGTTTCTTTTTCTAAATTGTCTTTAGTATTAGTATCATCATTAGCTACTTCGACATTCTCATTGTTATTTGATGTAGTGTTGGTATCTGTTTGATTTTCAGAAACTATAAATGAGAATATTAAAAATGCAGAAGCACAAATACCTAGTATCATTTTACCTATTTTTTTATTTTTAGCTCCGTTTATAGCTAATTCAAAACTTAAAGCTAACAATGTTACTGGTAACAAAATGAAAGCTAAAACACCAAATATAATTTTCTTTCTTTTACTTAAACTTTTAAATTTTTGTAACATATAATCCTCCCTAATATTATAATTTTCCCCACAAAATGGATTGTAGCAGATTTATGTTTATATTTATAGTTATTTAAGAAAAAAACATAATAAATAGGTTTATATATCATTATTTATCACTAAGCAGCACCAAACTATGCCTCCTATAACTAAAATAGCAGGTCCTATTAATAATCCATATCCTAAATAATTTAAATTCATAATATCACCTCATAAAGTTTATTTCCAAAATTTATAAAAAATATAACTAGGACGTGCATCAATATGCTCCCGTTAACATAGAATGAAGTATAGCAACACAGAAAGGAGCACAATATAATGAATTCTAAGAATAAAAGTAATAGCAGAGAAGATTTAAGAATTAATGTATCCTTTAAGAGTCTAGATCCTGATGAAGTAGAGTTATATGAATGGATTAAAAGAAAATCTAAAGGAGTAGGTCCAAGTGGATTTATAAAGATGCATATGTTTGAACTTATGCAAAAGAGTGAGTAAAATTAAAGAGCTCCAGGACCGCCATCCATAGAGCTCAAATGTGAATGAATTATAAAAATATAATTCTGTTATACAATTCGATAAAAAATTTTAGAACCCTTCAATTAAATTCTAAAAATCTATTCAAGTGCGCCTGCACATAAACTAACGATAAATTAAAGCATATCAAAGATTAACAATTAGAAAAGTATTTTCTGAACAATATCTATAAGAGCAGCTGCTCCAAACCAATATACAAACGATGGCATATTAAAAACACCTCCGATAAAAAATTATAAGATTATTATTTACAAATTTAAGGGGGATTATTCATGTTATTAAATAGATATAGGGTTAAAAGTTACACTTTAAAGGAATTTAGAAAAGAGTACACAAGTAAAGATATTACTTTAGTAGAGAGACTTATAGATAATATAAAAAATAATAAAATTATGTATACTAGATTAGTTTTTATTACTGCTTTATTATTACACTTTAATATAAACTTTGTATTTGCAAATGACTTTAGCACTAGCTTAGATGCCGCTGGTATGCAAATTTTAGAGTTATTAATGGCATTTGCAAAATGGGGATGCATAGGATTTGGAGTAAAAGATATGATAGTAACTGTTTTAAATGGTGGAAATGTTAAAAATGCTATAAACAATGGATTAATATATATTCTAGCGTATGTATTTATAAGTTTATATCCTCAACTATTTGATTTATTTAGCAAAATAAAATTCTAAGGAGGGGTATATATGAACAACTTAAATTTATGGAATCCTTTAAGCTGGGGCGAAATAATGATTGAAGGAGCACATAATAAAATAAATATGATTTTAACTGAGATATTTAAAAATATTGTACTTTCTAGTTATTGGATATGTGTTATAGGTGGTGTAATTGGATTAATACTATACTTGTTTGGTCTTAAAAAAGGAAAAGATTTTGCTTTTATAGCACCTGCAATTTATATGATACTTAAAATATTAGGTGGTGTTTTAATTGGAATTTAAGAAAACTAAAAGTATTCCTATGAGTAAATTATTAGAAGTTAAGAAAGCTGAATATATAACAGTACAGTTAATACCAACTAAGTCAAATAAAAATAACTCTACAAGTAGCATAGCAACATTAATTAATAGCATGTATGTTAAAGTTAATAAACTTATAACTATAGAGAATAAAAAGCTCATAATAAAAAATACATTAAAAGCTTCTTATTACATTCATATAACTAAAAAAGATGTTGGGTTCTATTTTATAATACCAAAAGTACATTTTATAAAATTTAAAAGCAAGTTTACAGAAGTTTGGAAGAATATAGAGATAAGGGAAGTTGATAGTATTCCTATTGATCCTAATGAGTGCACTAAGTATCAACTTAGATATAGTATGAATGATTCTTTGAGTTTAAGCGTAGATAAAAGAAATAATGAGTTATTATCTTCTAATATGTCAGTTTTAGAAGTTCTAGAGCAAAATGAATGCGTAGGTATATTTTATAACTTTATTCCAACTAGCGAACAAGAAAGTAATTATTTTAAGATAACATATAAAGAAGCTATCGAACGATATAAAAATGGAGAAAACTTAAAAAAGAGTAAAAATGTTATCGATTTAGGTATTATTACACTTAAATTTTTAATAACCTTTTTAGATGACCTTGTAAATTCGATTTTAAGCACATCTAAAATTAATCATCAACTATTTATATCTACAAATAAAATAGAATCTCCTAGCACTGTTAGAAAGGCTAAAAACAATATATGTAAATCTCAAGTGATAATTTTAAGTAAAAGTGATAAAAAAGAGCGTGAAAAACAGTTATCTTTATCAGCTTGTAATAGTTTTGATGAAATATCTGAGGATAATAAGTTGGTAGGTAAAAAAATCAATAAGAAAATTAATATATATTCAACAATTATAAATGATGTAACTGTAAATATGACTAGCGAAGATGAATGTAATAATTTTATAGCCTTACCTGGAGCGAGTTTATTAAATCAATATAAAAATATAGAACATAAACAAACTAAAGAGAATCCAGTACCAGAAGAATTAAAAACAGGAGTTGTTAATTTAGGAGAAGTTAAATACAAGGACAATAAAGAATGTGCATATTTAAGCAATGATAAAAGTTTACAATCATTACCTCTAGCTATTATGGGAGGTTCTAGAAGTGGGAAATCTACTTTTAGTATAAATATGTGTAAGGATATTATAGATGCAGGAGAAGGTCTTATAGTAATAGATTTTATTAAGAATACAGAATTAGCAGAAAAAATAAAAGGTATTACTCCAGTTGATAGACTTATAGAAATAGATTTATCTAATCCTAAATGTATTCAATCATTAACGTATAATGAGATAAAAATTAAAGAAGGTATGAGCAAAGATGAAATACTTAAAATAGCTAGGATGCAAGCTAACTATGTATTACAATTAGTAAATATTATTAATAATGATGATAAACAGTTAGCACCTAAAATGAGAAAGTATTTAGGTGCAGCTGCAAGAGTTGCATTTTGTAGCCCTGGAACTAGCATGAAAGATATATTAAAGATACTTCAAAGTCATACAGTTAGACATGAGTTTATTGATAAATTATCAGATGAGTTAAAAATAGATTTAGAAGATAGTATTATAGCTTTAGAGGAGTTGGATGATTATAGTAAAGTAACAAAAGATAATCCTATTCCAATGATATGTGGGACTAAAGATAACAAGATAGAGGGTATAATAGATAGAATTGATTTATTAAGAGAAAATTTAGTTATAGATAGCATGTTATCAAAGGATCCTAAAGATAACGTTGATTTTGTAAAAGCTATGGAACAAGGTAAAGTTATATTAATAAGAATGAGGGATATAGACTTTGATGATGATATATCAATAGATATACTAACAACATTTTTTATTCAAAAAATTTGGATATCAACTAAAGTAAGAGGTACTATGCACGAACATCCTGGAAGATGTACAGTACTTATAGATGAAGTATTTCAATCTCCTACATCGCAAAAGTTATTAACTAAGCAGTTTGTACAGAGTGCTAAGTTTGGATTAAAATATGTTTTAACACTACATTATATGGATCAATTATCCAAAGAAGCTCAATCAGCTCTTAAAAATTCTAATGCAAGTTATATGTTAATATCGGGAGTAGATAAAAAAGCATTTGAAGCTTTAGAGGAAGAGTTTAATATTCATGGTTATTGCTTAGATGATTTACTTAATTTAAAACAATATCATAGCTTAAATTTAATTAACTCGTTGTGCTAGTTAATTTTTACAATAATAAAACTCCAACAAATATAGCACCCTAAGATTAGTAGCATTAATCTAAAGGAGGGTTACTATAATGTTGGAGCTTAATAATTATTATATCCAAGAAATTGAAAATTTAACTGATTTATTTACTATAATTTATACAATAGTTGATGATGTGTACAACGATATTATTCCTATAAGCATTAGAAATAGACGTAATATTAAGGAGTGTAAGCTTTCAGATAGTGAAATAATCACTATAAGTATAGTTGGAGAACTTCTGACTATTGACTCAGAAAAAGCATTCTTTAGTTTATTGAGCAGAGAATATATAAAACTATTTCCTAAATTAGGAGATAGAACTAGATTTAATAGAACTAAACGAAATCTACATGCTGTAATTAAAGAAATACGAGAATATATTTCAGAATATATTCAAGCGTATTCTAATAATATAAGAATTATAGACAGCATGCCTATTCCTGTATGTGAGTTTGGTAGAGCTCATTTTAGCAAGTGCTTTAAAGGCGAAGCCTCTTATGGTAGATGTCCATCAAAGAAACAAACATATTTTGGATTTAAGTTTCATGCACTTACTACAGTAGACGGTTTCTTAACTGACTATGTTATAACTCCAGCCAACATAGATGATAGAAATACAGTGTGGGATTTATGTGATAAATATAATTCTATTTCTATTATAGGTGATAAAGGATATGTCAATAAAAGGCTAACGCCTGAGTTAAAAGGTGAAAGAGATATAAATTTATTATTCTTAAAAAGAGGTAATAGCAAAGATAACTATCCAAAAGAAATAAGACAACTAATATTTAAAATCAGAAGAAGGATAGAAACCAGCTTTTCTCAATTAACAGAGCAATTAAATTTAAATAAAGTTAAAAGTAAATCAATGCTAGGATTTATAACTAGAACTTCGATAAAAGTTTTAGCTCATAATATTTCATTTTTAATAAATAAACTTATGGGAAATTATGATTCTATAGCTAAAATAAAAAGGTTAGTATTTGGTTAAAATTTACAAATACCAACCTATAATAAGGTATTATTTTTTGCGAAAAGCAATTTACTTTATTTGGAAAAATTTTAACTAGCACAATAGATTAATTAAATCTAAGGATGGATATCAATCTTTTATAACTAAACTTCCTCCAGAACTTAAAAATAATTAATAAAGAAAAGAGATGAATTAAAATGAACGATAGAGTAGTAAAAGCTATAAATAATATATTTAAAGAAGCAGGACATAAGGTTATAAGTATTACAGAGAATACTATAACTACTAGAAAATTTGAAGAAAAAACATACACATATAAGATAGATGGGGATTTGATAGTTATAAAAAATAGAATGGGGTTAAAAGTATTTGAGAAGTCTATACAAAGTTACCAAAATTTAAATATATCTATAATAATAGAATAATATTGTATGTAAATTACCTTAATAATGTTTAAAAGTGTGTAAATATACACTATTATAGCTATCAAACTTTACACACTTTTGAGTTAAGTACCTTAAAAAGGAGTAAAAATATGGCTAGAATACAGGTTAGCTTTAAAAATAATGACACGGAAAATAAGCTATATCAAGAAGTTATAAAGGCTTATGATAAGAGTGCATTTATTAAAGAATGTATTAGATTTTATTTAGATAACAAAGATATGAAATTACCAACAAAAGAAGATCGTAGAAGCGAAACTAATGAAATAGATAATGTTGATTGGGAATTTTAAGGGGGATCTAAATGAATTTAGGTATAGATATAGGTAATTATAATGTTAAAACAAGCGAAGGTATAATATTTAAGAGTGCAGTAAGTGAAAATATAGAATATGGCAATAAATTTGATAAAATTGAAATAGATAGTAAAACTTATTATCTTGGTACTGGTAGGTTAGAAATAGATTATAGAAAGTTTGATAAAGATAATTATATTCCACTGTTATTAGGGGCTATATGTAAAAGTAGTAATTCGATAGAAAATAAAATAGGTTTAGGATTACCAATAAAACAATACTATACATTTAAGGATGAATTAATAAGTAATCTAGTTAATAAAACTTATGATGTAGCATTTAATAATATTAGAAGGAGAATAAGAATAACTGATGTTCAAGTCTTTCCGGAGTCTGTATCAGGAATAATTGCTCATTTTAACAGTACTTTATTTGATGTTAAACATAAAGATATAGTGTCAGTTGATATTGGAGGAAAAACAACTGACATAGCTTTAATTAAAAATAAAAAGGTAATACAAAGCTCTCAAGTAAATACTGGTACTATAGATATATATAATTGCATAAAGAACTCTTTAGAAGCTAAATATTTTGATGCTAAGATCAATTTAGATGATATAAAAGAATATTTAGAAAACGGATTTTACTATAAAGGAGAAAGGCAAAATATAAATTTTGCTATAAAGAGCTGTAATGATTTATTTAAAGAAATTTATACAGAACTTAATCTTAATTATCCTATTAATACATCAGCAGTTGTTTTTCAAGGTGGAGGAATGGATCTTCTTAATTCTGTATTAAGTAAGAAAATAAGTAATATTATTAAGATAGAGGATTTATTTGCAAATGCAAGAGGATATAAAAGTTTATTAAAGTAAAAAAGAAGGATAAAATCCTTCTTTTTGTTTGTTTTATTTATAGTTTAAAAATACATAGACTTTGCCTAGGTTGCTATAGACTAACATAACCACTTCGCTCATATTCCACAAGCTTACTACGTTTCACTTGCTACATATTCGCTACGCATGTTATAGCATATGCAAAAAGAATATAAAAAAGTGCATGTCTATATATAAAATTTTATTTTTATGGTGTATCTAGCTCTATAATAATAGGATTCAAGTCTGGTTTATTATTATTTGTATATACGGTTATCTTTTTATTATTATTTTCAAATAAGATATCTTTAACTGATTTAATTCTTATGGAATCTAAAATTATACTAGAACCTTCTACCTTGCAATTTTTTAATATTATAGTTTTAGTATCTATAATTCTTAAATACTCTATTATTATTCCTATTTTTTCTATATTGGCAAAGTAATAAAAATTTTCATTTGCTATTATTCTCATAACGATACTCCTTACTATAAGAGGTGTTGATAACTTTGTGGATAAAATATTGATAAATATAAATTTATAAATAAAACTGACAATAAACTGACTTTTATATAGAAAAAATCACGAATAATATTTAAAATACTGGATTTTTTCACATCAACTGTATATACTGTTATTATATAGTTGATACAGAAAGGGGTCAAAATGAATATAATAATATCTAATTCATCAGAGTTACCAATATATCTACAGATAGTAAATCAAATAAAAGAAGCTATACTATCAAATAATTTAAAGGAAAATGAACAATTACCATCAATAAGAGCATTAGCAAAAGATTTAAATATAAGTTTTATAACAACTAAAAGAGCTTATGAAGAATTAGAAAAGCAAAATCTTATAAATACAGTACCTGGAAAGGGGTGCTATGTATCATCTTTTAATAAAGAGCTAGTATATGAAGCTAAATTAAGAGAGATTGAAGATAAATTAGAAGAATCTATAAACTTATCAAAAATAATAGGTTTACAAAAAAGTGAATTAATATCAATATTAGAAAGCTTATATGAGGGGGATTAATATGCTTAGATTAGAAAATGTAAGTAAAAGATTTGATGGATTTTACTTAGATAACATATCATTTGAACTAAAAGAAGGATTTATAATGGGACTTATTGGACCTAATGGATCAGGTAAAACTACACTTATAAAAATTATAATGAATCTATTAAATCAAGATGAAGGCAATATATACTTTAGGGGAGAAAATGTAAAAAATAATCCTATGAGATTTAAAGAAAATATAGGTTTTGTATATGATAATTTATATTTTTATGAAAATTTAAATGTATCTGATTTTGAAAAGATAGTAGCATCATTTTATAAGAATTTTGATAATAAAAAGTTTAAAGAGTATCTAGATAAATTTCAAATATCTAAAAAGACGAAAATAAAGAATCTATCAAAAGGTCAAAGTATAAAGTTGATGCTTGCAAAAGCACTTTCTCATTCGGCAAAGCTTTTAATACTAGATGAGCCAACATCAGGACTTGATCCTATATTTAGAAAGGATATGATAAAGCTTATTCAAGAAGAATTAGAAAGTGGAGATAAGTCAGCTATATTTTCAACACATATAACACAAGACTTAGAACATATGGCAGATTATATAACTTTTATAAATAAAGGAAAGCTTGTATTTAGTGAAAGTAAAGAGTTTATAGATGAAAATTACAAAATCATAAGAGGTAGTAAAGAAATGCTTGATAACACTAACATAGATTTTATAAAAAGAAAAGATGAACGATACTTTAGTGAAGGAATATTTATAGAATCAGGATATAAAAATAGTGATAATATATCTAAAGCAACACTAGAGGATATACTTTACTACATGGGAGGGGAGACTATAAATGATTAATTTACTAAAAAAAGATATAAGGGCATGCTTCAAGACTGATTTTAAAATGATAATAAAATTACTTGTAGGAATAGTTATATTTTCAACTATACTTATGCCATTTGCAACTGTAGCAATACCATTGTTTTTAAGTTATATATTTATAATTAAAAGCTTTCAAATAGATGAGTTAAATAAATGTGATTATTTTTTTAATAGTATGCCTATAGATAAAGAAGATATAGTTTATAGCAAATACATACTTTCAACAATTATAATTCTAATATCATTAATATTTAGTTATATATACTCTTATGTAATAAAAAGTATATGGTATGTAGATCTACTAACTATAGAATCTATATTAATTATTTTAAATTTATTATTACTATTAGTATCTATAACATTACCTATAATCTTTAAATATGGATATAACAAAAGCTATATAGCTATAAATTTAATTACAGGTATTACCTTAGTTATTGTTATCTTCTATTCAATGCAACCTATAGGTATTATGCGTTCATCAGATGGAGGAGCTAAGCTTTTATATAATAGTTTAAAGCTATTTTTAACTACAGGTGTATGCATAGTAATATATTTAGCTTCAATGTATATATCTACTAAAATATACACTAAAAAAGAAATAGCAAACTAGGGGGATTAATATGAATAAAAAGTTTATAAAAATAAGTTTAATAATATGTATACCTATAGTATTATTAATATCTTTTTTCGCTATAACAGTTAAAAGTATAAATGATGAACCTTTTGAAGAACCTGAAAAAGAAATAGCAATAGAATATAACGGTTATAAAGAAAATAAAAATAGATACACAATAAGTATATTAGTTAAAAATAATAGTAAAGATATAGCATCTTTAAATGATATGGAGCTTTCTTTTGATTATAAGTTTGATAATGAAGAAAATGTCGATGAAAATGGTTACTATATACAAAATAATGTTTATATAAAAGGATTTGAAGTAGATCAATTTGATGATAAGAAAATATATGGTATAGATTCAGGATGTGAAAAAGAAATAACATTTGAAATACCAAAGGGTATAAAATTTGATGAAGAAATATTTGACATTAAAAGACCTACTATACATTATAATGTGAATTTTTATAAGTTTAGAACAGGAAGCAGAAGTTTAATGTTAGGTAGTGGAGGTATAGGAGGTAGTATAACTCTTAATAGAGAAGCTTTAAACTAGTTTATTTTTATATAAGCTAAGTGTTAATACATATATTAAGAATGGTAAGATTTAAAAAAAACTAAAACAAAAAGGATAATTAAAACTTACATTAATTATCCTTTTTATTTTTGCTAATATTATCTACTTGAAATTTTATCTAATTTTTCAATGTATAATGATACTTCACCACATTTTGGACAAATTGCAACTTTAGGTTTTTCTATTCTCTCTGCAAATATAGCACTATTTTTAGTAATTTTAATACCATATGAAGCACCATCAACTTTAATATCAAAACCATTAACCATTTCAGAATCACATTGTTTACAAGTTCTCATTTTATACCACCTACCTTATGTAAATATTTAAAATGCGATACTTATTATTAAAAATTATAAAAAAAATTATAAAAAAAATTATAAAATAGATATATGTTATTATTTAAAGTATAGTTTCCCAATCAACTTTAGTTATAAGTAAAAAAAGAATAAGTGATAAAAATAATATTTCAGGAGTAATAAACAACTGACTTTGTTCACAATTCATTAGAAATCACCTCAAGAATTATTACATTATATTAATAAAAAATTATTTTTATGCAGATTATATATCCAAATATTTGACAAAGTAAAATATGAAATATTACATATCCTAAAATTAAACCTAGACATTAAAGGAGTTGACATAATGAAATTATTTAAATCGTTAATTTTAACTTTAGTTATAACATTGATATTCACTACATCACAAATATTTTGTCAGGATACAGTTAAACAGGAAACAATAAAGTTGGTTCCAAGCGGAGAGGTTGTTGGGTTAAATATAGAATTAAAGCATCCTTATGTGTATCAAAGATTAAGTGAAGATGAAAAGGATTTAGAATATGGAGATATAATATTATCAGTAAAATACAAACTTAAAAAAGCAAAATCAATAGATAAAATAAATGAAATTATGAAATTAAAAAATCAAGATATAATAGTAGAATTATCTAGAGAAGGAAAAAACTATACACAAAAGATGACTACAGATCAACTTAGGATGTATGTATTAAAAGAAAGTGTATCTGGAATAGGTACTATAACAGCAACAAATGAAAGTGGAGAATTTGTTGGGATATCTCATAGTATAAAAATGGCAAATAGAGCAATAGAGTTTAATAAATGTGAAGTTTTTGAAACGTCATATGTTCAAGAAATAAAATCTTATAAGGATAGAGTAGGAAGTTTAATAGCCAATATAACTGATAAAAAAATAGGTAGTGTATACTCAATGGGAGAATATGGAGTTAAAGGAAAGTATGATAATTTTAAATATTCTAAGAAAAAGTCTTTAGAAATAGCAGAACCTAAAAAGGGTAAAGCATATATATATTGTAAAACGCCAGTTACAAATGAACTAAAGTTACACGAGATAGAAATAACAAAAGTTGGCAAAGAATCTTCTCAAATAAAGATAGTTGATGAAAATCTAATAAAATATAGAGGAGGAGCAGTTGTAGGTATGAGTGGATCTCCAATAATACAAGATAATAAAATTGTAGGTGGATTAAGAAGTATAGTTATAAAAAATCCTACAAGAGGTTATATTGCTAATATTCACAGTATGTTGTATGATAGATATGAAATTTAGACATTGGAGAGAGTAATATGAATTTAAAAAGAATAACTATTATAATTATACTAATAATAGCAGTATTATTAGGTGTGTACTTGTTTGTACCAATTAATAATTTTAAAGACGAAGATATAAGCTATAAACCTAATAATAAAATAGAAGCTACCGACAATAAAGAAACTATTCCAACAATAGAATTCCTTAAATCTATATCAGGATTAAAAGCTAAAAATATAGAATTAATAGATAATCCAGTAGGAATTAAAGGTGAATTTTTAGCACCAAGAGAATCTATATTAAATGGAGTAGATTATTTCTTAAAACATACTGAAAATGATAAAATGACAAATGTTAAAGTAGATATAGGAGATAGTTATATAGCTATAAGAGTTGATTACAAAATAACTAAGAGTATAGCTACACCAATAGAGGTAAAAATAATTCCTACATTAAACAATAATAAAGATTTAGAACTTAAAATAAAAGAAGTTAAGTTTTTAGATTTAAAAGTAGCAGATTGGATAGTTAATATGGGATTAAAGAGCTTTATAAAAGATTGGTTCCCAAAAGATGAAAATATTAATGTGGAATTTAAAGACGGAGTTGTAGTAATATATAAAGATAACTTTAATGGAATAGAGTTAGATAAACTTAAAGTAGAATCAACAGGATTAAATATTAATATGACTATAGATTTAAATACTATAATTAAAAATATAAATTCTAAAAATAAATAATAAAGAGGTATGAAGAAAATAGCTTCATACCTCTTTATTATTTATCAAATATATTTAGTTGATGTAATTTTTATACTATATATTTCTATATTTATTACTATATAAATTATTTATTAATTCTTAAATTAATTAAATTGAGTATAAATAATATTAATAATAGTTAATACTTATAAGTAATATTAAAAACTTACAAATAATTATAAGTTTTAATTTAGAAATATAAAGGAGAATTTATGAAAAAAATACATATTAATGAACCTAAAAGTTATAAAGGACATAGTTTAATACTACTTCTTCTTTTAAATATATTTGATGGGTTAATAACATATATAGGTTTAGAATTTGGATTTTACCAAGAAATGAATGTGCTTGTAAATAATATATATAATTATAGTTCAAATTTATTCTTATTAATAAAAGTAATAATACCTACCGCTATTTTAATTTTAGGCTATGTTAGACAATTGTGTGATTAATTATATAGAAAATAGGTTATAATATAGCTAGAAACTATACTTCACCATATTATATAGAAAGGATTACTTATATTATGCAAAAAGCAGCTATAAAAGCCATAGTTAAAAATTTGAATAAAGAAGAACTTAGAGACTTAATTTCAGTAGCACAAGGAGTTTTAAGTGCTTTATTTAGTTGTGATGAAATCAAGGATAATATTAAGGAAAGTAGATTTTCTAAAGGATACGAATGTCCTAAATGTCAATGTAAGGATGTTAATAAAAATGGTAAGATTAGAGGTAGACAAAGATATATTTGTAAAAGATGTCGTTGTACTTTTGATGAGTTTACTATGTCTCCTTTCTCTAGCACTAACTTAGGATTAGATAAATGGCTTAAATACTGTGAATTAATGATATTAGGACTTTCTATAAGACAATGTGCAACTGAAATTGGAGTTGGAGTTAAAACATATTTTTATATGAGACATAGAATTTTAGATGTTATTAATCTATCATTAAAAAATGATATGGTTGAAGGTATTGTAGAAGTAGACGAAGTTTTTATTCGTCATTCATATAAAGGCAATCATTCAAAAAGTACAACTTTTAAAATGCCTAGAGAATCTAGAAAAAGAGGTAAAGGAAAAAAGGATAAGAAAAAAAAAGGTATTTCTAACGACCAAATTTGCATTGAAACTGGTATTGACCGTAAAGGGAATATAGTAATGGGAGCAGTTTGCAATGGTAGAATTACAACTAATGATATCGTTAGATTTTTTGATGGAAAAATAGGAGAAGATGTTACTTTCGTAGTTGATAGTCACAAATCTTATTTTAGTATAAATAAAGACCTAAATGTTGAGTTAAAAAGAGTTCCAAGAGGTAAATCTATGCTCGATAGTGTTTACCACCTACAACATGTAAATTCTCTTCATAGTGGCTTAAAGAGATGGTTAATGCCTTTTAATGGAGTTTCTACCAAATACATTTCAAATTACTTGGCTTGGTTTAAATTCTTGCAATTAAGCAAGAAGAATAAAAATAGCGATAGAATTAAGGATATGTTGGTTAATGTAGCAACTAAAGAAACTTACATAACTATAAACACTATTAGGAATAGATATATTGAATTAGCTTAAAGCTAAGAAAACTTTTGATAAGACTGTTTATTGATTGAAATATTATTTAACAAGTTATATAATGTGAGGAAAAATAATAGAGTAAATGATTATAAAGTGGGGGATTTTATGAAAGAATATGTAATACAAAATAAAGTAAAACAATTTATAGAAAACTATCAACAAATAAAAAAACTAAAAGGCTCATGGAGTATGGGAATGATACAATATAGCTGTGCTTTATCTTTAGCAATGAGAAATCAAGATGTAAATATAGAAAAGATAGAAAAAAACATGGAAATTATAAAAAATAATACAGGAATCTTTTCTAACTTTAGAGGTTATAGTATGTATTATATAGCTACATTACTATCAACTAAAGATAATGCGGAAAGTGAATTCAAGGAAATAATGGATATATTTCAATTGTTAAAAGAAAAGAGATTCTGGAATGATGCCTATTTACCTTTTGTAGCAATAACATTGTATGAAAATAAAGATAAGATAGATATAGATAATTGTATAAATAATATGAAGTATGTGTATGATTTTATGAAAAAACACCATCCATTTTTAACATCTAGTGATGATTATTGTAGAATAGCACTTATATCAATAAATTCAAGAAATTTAGATGAAGATTTAGAATATATTGAGGAGTGTTATGAAAAACTTAGTAAAAATGGATTTTACAAGTCAAATAATCTTCAATCTTTATCTCAGATAATGTGTTTTGATAAAGAGAGAAATGATGAAAGTATAAATAAAATTGTAAGACTTAAAAATTTATTGGATAAAGAAAAATGTAAAATAGATAGTTATGCTTATCCTATAATAGGAGCAATTGCATTATTAGATTGTAGTGAGGATATAGTAGTAAATCAAATAAAAAATGTATCTAATAAGCTAAAAGAAGTAAAAGGGTTTGGAGACTGGTCATTGGGAAAATATAATAGAAATATGATAAGTGGCGCAATAGTGTCATTAGCTTATGCTGATTATTTAAAAGAAAAAAGTAATATAGATGTTATAAGTAATAATATTATTTTAGATATAATAATAGCAATAGAGATAGCTTGTATGATAGCAGTGATTAGTACATCATCAGCCTCATCTACTGCGTCTAATTAATATAGTACGAACTAATTTATATAAAAATAGCTAGACAATGGAAATACCAATATGTCTAGCTATTTTTATTGATTACTTATCACACAATTATCTAACAGAGCCTAATTTTATTAGTATTAAATATTAAAGATAACTTATCAAAAATAACAAAACTATTTATATATACAGCTAATATAGTGTATGTATTTATAGGTTCATATCATATATTATTATTAATACAATTAATGTACTCTATATAATATATAAAAATGATGTATATTTTATATACTTTATGTTTATTTTATTTTTTAAGCTAATAACTTCATAAATATTAAGAAATACTATAAATAAGTAAGAGAATAAATATAGGAGGGAAAAATGTATTATAAACAAAAGTATATAGAATCTATAGAAACTTTAAAATCAAATATAAATGGATTAAGTAGTGATGAAGCAAAAAAAAGATTAGAAGAACATGGATATAATGAACTTAAAGAAGGGGATAAAGTTCCAACTTGGAAGCTATTTTTAGAAAGCTTTAAAGATCCATTAGTTATAATACTTTTAATAGCAGCACTTGTACAAATATTTTTAGGTGAGGTTGTTGAATCTATAATAATATTTATAGTTATAATACTAAACTCAATATTAGGAGTAACTCAAACTAAAAAAGCTGAGGGGTCATTAGAAAGCTTAAAAAAGTTATCTGCACCAAAAGCAAAAGTAATAAGAGATAATCAAAAGCAAACTATAGAAGGACGCCAATTAGTCCCTGGAGATATAGTAATCCTTGAAGCTGGAGATTATATCCCAGCAGACGGAAGAATTATAGAAGCACAAACTTTAAAAATAGTAGAAGGAATGCTTACAGGTGAGTCAGAACCAGTATTAAAACATAGTGAAAAAATAGATGAAGATGTTGGTATAGGCGATCAAAAAAATATGGTATTTAGTGGATCTTTGGTTGTATATGGAAGGGGAACATTTGTAGTAACATCTACTGGAATGAATACTGAAATGGGTAAAGTAGCCAATTTACTTGAAACTGCAGAGAATAAACAAACTCCATTACAACAAAAGCTTGATGAGTTTAGTAAAAAGCTTGGTGGATTAATAATAGTTATAGCAGCACTTATATTTATAATTCAAGTTGTTAGAAGTTTTATGAGTGATGTGGATATACCGAAAGCAAAAATTATAGCAGATTCATTTATGTTTGCAATTGCAGTAGCAGTAGCAGCTATTCCAGAAGCTTTATCATCTATTATAACGATAGTTTTATCTGTTGGAACAAATGATATGGCTAAAAAACAAGCTATAATTAGAAAATTACCAGCAGTTGAAACATTAGGATCTACAAGTGTTATATGTACAGATAAAACTGGTACATTAACGCAAAATAAAATGACAGTAGTAGATTTTTATATGTATGAAACACCTAAAGAAGATATGAGTACACAAAATATTAAATATTCATATCAATCTAAAACACTAATTGTAGCATCTGCTATATGTAATGATTCAAATATAAATAATGAAGGAAAAGAAATAGGAGATCCAACAGAAGTTGCATTAATAAAATTCGCTAATAGCAGAAATCTAGATTATAATATCTTAAGAAATAGATACAATAGACTAAGTGAAATACCATTTGATAGTGATAGAAAACTTATGTCTACAGTAAATAATATTCATGGAAATGTCTATATGTTTACTAAAGGAGCTCCTGATGTAGTATTTAGTAGATGTAAATATGCAATGGTTGATGGAGATACTGTAGATATAAATGATGATATATTAAATTCATATAGAAGTATGAACGAAGAATTTTCAAATAAAGCACTAAGAGTCTTAGCTTTTGCTATAAAAGATGTAGAAGATGATAATTTTGTTCCATCATTAGAGGATGAAGTTGATATGACTTTAATAGGTCTTATGGCAATGATAGATCCACCTAGAGAAGAAGTATATGAAGCTGTTAGAGAAGCTAAAAGTGCTGGAATAAAAACTGTTATGATAACTGGAGACCATAAAACTACAGCAGCGGCTATAGCAAAAGATATTGGTATAATGGATGAGGGTGATATTGCCTTAACAGGACAAGAGTTAGATTCACTTACTGATGAAGAGTTAGATAAAAAGTTAGAGCATNGATTAATAATAGTTATAGCAGCACTTATATTTATAATTCAAGTTGTTAGAAGTTTTATGAGTGATGTGGATATACCGAAAGCAAAAATTATAGCAGATTCATTTATGTTTGCAATTGCAGTAGCAGTAGCAGCTATTCCAGAAGCTTTATCATCTATTATAACGATAGTTTTATCTGTTGGAACAAATGATATGGCTAAAAAACAAGCTATAATTAGAAAATTACCAGCAGTTGAAACATTAGGATCTACAAGTGTTATATGTACAGATAAAACTGGTACATTAACGCAAAATAAAATGACAGTAGTAGATTTTTATATGTATGAAACACCTAAAGAAGATATGAGTACACAAAATATTAAATATTCATATCAATCTAAAACACTAATTGTAGCATCTGCTATATGTAATGATTCAAATATAAATAATGAAGGAAAAGAAATAGGAGATCCAACAGAAGTTGCATTAATAAAATTCGCTAATAGCAGAAATCTAGATTATAATATCTTAAGAAATAGATACAATAGACTAAGTGAAATACCATTTGATAGTGATAGAAAACTTATGTCTACAGTAAATAATATTCATGGAAATGTCTATATGTTTACTAAAGGAGCTCCTGATGTAGTATTTAGTAGATGTAAATATGCAATGGTTGATGGAGATACTGTAGATATAAATGATGATATATTAAATTCATATAGAAGTATGAACGAAGAATTTTCAAATAAAGCACTAAGAGTCTTAGCTTTTGCTATAAAAGATGTAGAAGATGATAATTTTGTTCCATCATTAGAGGATGAAGTTGATATGACTTTAATAGGTCTTATGGCAATGATAGATCCACCTAGAGAAGAAGTATATGAAGCTGTTAGAGAAGCTAAAAGTGCTGGAATAAAAACTGTTATGATAACTGGAGACCATAAAACTACAGCAGCGGCTATAGCAAAAGATATTGGTATAATGGATGAGGGTGATATTGCCTTAACAGGACAAGAGTTAGATTCACTTACTGATGAAGAGTTAGATAAAAAGTTAGAGCATATCCCAGTATATGCAAGAGTGTCACCTGAGAATAAAATACGTATAGTTAGAGCATGGCAGAAAAAAGGAAAAATAACAGCAATGACAGGTGACGGTGTAAATGATGCTCCTGCTTTAAAGCAAGCAGATATAGGAATAGGTATGGGTAGTGGTACAGATGTTGCTAAAGATGCAGCTGCTATGATATTAGTTGATGATAACTTTGCCACAATAGTAAATGCCGTTGAAGTAGGTAGAACTGTTTATAAAAACATTAAAAAGTCTATAACTTACTTATTTGCAGGAAACTTTGCAGGTATACTTGCTATATTATTTGCAGTATTTGCTAACTGGGCAAATCCATTTACAACATTACAACTATTATTTATAAACTTAATAACGGATTCTCTTCCTGCTATATCTCTAGGATTTGAAAAGCCTGAAAAAAATATTATGACAAAAGCACCAAGAGACCCAAATGAAAGTATATTAGCTGGAGGAACTATACAAGCAGTTTTATTTAGAGGTACAATAATAGGTATTGTAGTAATAATAGCTCAATTTATAGGAAGGCAAATATCTCCGTATGTTGGAACTGCAATGGCATTTTCTACTATCACACTATGTAGAATATTACAAACACTACCAGCAAGATCAAATGAGTATACATTAAAGGAAATAGGAGTATTTTCAAATATGTATGTTATATATGCAATAATAGCTTGTTTACTTATATACGGCCTTACATTACTTCCATTTATGAGACCTATATTTGATATCCCATTAGAATTTGGAATTTATCAATTAGGAATATGTGTATTACTAGCTATAATATCTACATTAATAATGGAAATTATTAAATTTAGAAAATCAAATGAAAGATAAATAAAAATAGGTATACTCTAAAAAAGTATACCTATTTTTATTTATATCAATTATTTATAAAATTAAAAATTATACTTTTAGAGAGAATTTCTTTCAAAATTATAGTTACTATAAAATTACAACACTTAATCGTATTATTATAAAGAAAAATAATAAAGTATTCGTTATTGTATTTAATATATAACTTAAATATTGTATAATATACTAAATTAAATATTGTATAATATACTAAATTAAATATTGTATAATATACTAAATTAATGAAATAAATTGGGATTTTTTATCGTTAAATATGTACGATGAAGATAAAGTTATATATTAATATTTAAAGGGAGAGAATTAGGAAAATGATACTTATAAAAAATGGGAGAATAATAGATCCCCACTCTAAAAGGGATGAAGTAGTAGATATAGTAATAAGAGATAATAAAATATTAAAAATAGGTAAGTGCTCATTAACAGATGAATATGAAAAAGTTATAGATGCTAGCGGATGTATAGTAGCCCCTGGATTTATAGATGTTCATGTTCACTTTAGAGATCCAGGATTTACTCATAAAGAAGATATAGAAACTGGTTCAAAGTCAGCTGCAAAAGGTGGATTTACAACAGTCGTATGTATGGCAAATACTAATCCTATAGTTGATAATGAAGAAACTTTAGAATACATAAAAGAAAAAGCTAAAACATCTCCTATAAATGTTTTACAAGCCTGTGCTATAACTAAAGGTTTTAAAGGAAAAGAATTAGTTGATATGAAATATCTTAAAGAATGTGGAGCAGTAGGATTTACTGATGATGGACTTCCTATAATGGATAGTGATGTTATATATAATGCTATGTTAAAAGCAAAAGAGCTTGATGTTCCTTTAAGTTTTCATGAAGAAGACCCATCTCTTATAACTGTAGCTGGTATAAATGAAGGGGAAATATCTAAAAAGTTAGGTATATCTGGGGCAAGTAATGTAGCAGAAGATGTTATGGTAGCAAGAGATTGTATGATAGCTATAAAAACAGGTGCAAAGGTAAACATACAACATATAAGTTCTGGAGTGTCTGTTGAAACTGTAAGAATGGCTAAGAAATTAGGTGCTAATGTATATGCAGAAGCAACACCACATCATTTTACTTTAACCGAAGAGGATGTATTAAATTATGGTACAAATGCTAAGATGAATCCTCCTCTTAGAACTGAAAATGATAAATTAAAAATAATAGAAGGATTACAGGATGGTACAATAGAAATAATAGCAACAGATCATGCTCCTCATACTTATGAAGAAAAGAATGTAGAATTTGCTAAATCTCCAAGTGGAATAGTAGGGCTTGAGACTGCATTAGCTCTTGGTATAACTAATTTAGTTAAAAAAGGCTATTTAAGTATGATGACATTACTTGAAAAAATGACTATAAACCCAGCAAAACTTTACAATCTAGATTGTGGATTTTTAAAAGAGGGTTCTGTAGCTGATTTAGTAATATTTAATCCTAATGAAAGTTATAAAGTAAGTAAATTTGAATCAAAATCTTTTAATTCACCATTTATAGGACATGAGTTATATGGAAAGATTAATTATACTATATGTAGAGGGAAGATAGTATTTGATGGCATGAGTAAATAGACAAATTTAAAAGAGATTACTTAAATTTTAAGTAATCTCTTTTTATAGTAAAGAAAACTTTATTTATAAATCGCTTTAATTGGATCTAGTTTAGATGCTTTAATAGCTGGAACAATACCGAATATAGTTCCAGTAACTACAGTAGTTACACTTGCAAATAGTAGACTATTTATATTAGGAATAGCTTTAAATGGTAAATAATTAGATGCATAATTTACAACAATAAATCCAATTACTATACCGATTATACCTCCTAAAATCGTAATAAATATAGCTTCAACTAAAAACTGTATTAATATATCTAAAGGTTTAGCTCCTATAGCACGTCTTATACCTATTTCTCTTTGACGTTCCATTACAGATACATACATTATATTCATAACTCCAACACCACCTACAAACATGGATATAGCAGTTATAAGTGTTACAAATTTATTTATAGTAGAAACCATAGATTCAAGTTCCTTAGTTGCCTCTGTAGGATCATCTATATTATAAGAACCATTTATATCAGGATGTAATTCATATAGTTTGTTTATAACATTATTTGAAACTTCATACATATCATATCCTTTAGATACAACTAAATCAAGAGAATATATATCTTGAGGATAAGAAAATTGGTTCATTAAATCATTGAATGCTTTACTAGGCATATATGAATATATATAATTCATATCACCATAATACATATTGTCTACATTACTTTCAGCATTATTTCTAATGGAATTTTCATCAATAACACCAATTACTTCGTAAATATGATTGTTTATAGTTATTCCTTTGCCTAAAGCTTCTTCAGGTGCATTAAATAAATCAATAGCATTTTGCATAGTAATGATTATAACTTTTCTATTATCATCATCATAAGAAAAGCTTCTACCAAATACAGGTACTATTTTATCATCCCCATTAAACTCCTTAATATCTACATATGTAGTTTTTTTATCAAAGTATGCATCCGAATAATACATAGAGCCCATACTAAAATCATCTTTACTAGCTCCTATTCTTTCAACACCTTCTATAAATGATAACTCATCAATATCTTCTAATTTAAATGGATTTAAAAATGTTTCCATATTAGCCATATTAGAGTCACTTGATTCAAAATAGATTCTAGTTTTGTTTGGATTTACACGACTAACTGAATCAGTAACTTCTTTTTTTAATCCATTTCCTATAGAGCTTACTAATATAGAGGAAGTTATTCCCATTATAATCCAAAGTAAGGTAACAAAAACACGAAGCTTATGACCTTTTAAATTAATTAAAGAACTCTTAATTATACTCATTATAAGCCTCCTCATATAACACGCCATCTTTAAGTCGTACAACCTTAGTGGCATACTTTATTAAGTCAGCATCATGTGTAACCATTATTATAGTTTTACCTTGGTTATTTAAATCTTTTAATAAACTCATAATCTCATTACTAGTCTCACTATCTAAAGCTCCTGTTGGCTCATCTGCAAATATAAGTTTAGGATTATTTACTAAAGAACGAGCTATAGCTACACGTTGTTGTTGCCCACCAGATAGTTGAAGTGGCATACTCTTTATTTTATCTAAAAGACCAACTTGTTCTAATTTTTCTTTAACTATATTTTCTCTTTCAGATTTATTTAATTTTCCATCGTAAAGTAGAGGTAGTTCTACATTTTGATAAATACTTAATGTTTCTATTAAGTTAAATTGTTGGAAAATAAATCCGATGTATTTATTCCTAAAAACTGAACGTTGATTCTCATTTAAGTTACTTACATTCTCATAATTAAAAAAATATGAACCAGTATCAAATTTATCTAAAAAAGCTAATACATTAAGTAGAGTAGTTTTACCACTACCTGATTTACCCATTATCATTACAAAGTCGCCTTCTTCTATATTAATGTTTAATGACTTTAAAACATGAAATTTTTCTTTACCCACCTTATAATATTTATTTATATCCTTAAGTTTTATTAAACTACTCACTTTGCATACCTTCAGTATCAATTCCTAAAGTATCTACAGGAATTGCATCACCTTCATTCATTTTATCTGATGGGTATCTAATAATAATATCTTGTTTATCAAGTCCGTCTTTTACAACTGTAAATTCATCATTTTGACTTTGGATTTCAATTTTTTGTTTCTTTAATATTCCGTCATAGCTTTTAAATACATATGGTTTATCATTTTCATCTTTAAGTATTGATGAACTTGGTATTTTACATAAGCTATCAGTTATCTCTATACAAGCTTGAACATGAAATCCATTAACTAAATCTTCTTGATCTTCAAATGATATATCTATATCATAATAAGATAGAGTAGGATTATTCATATTATCACCTTGACTCGATGTTGGTCTATCAGATATTGCACTAACTCTACCTGTAACTTTTTTACTTGTAGATAAAATTGTAACAGTTACAGGATCATCTATTTGAAGTTTTGGTAAATCTTGTTCACTAGTTTGACCTTTCATATAAAATGTACTACTTTGAAGAGTTATCATTGAACTACCATCTTGATCATTTAAATATACTTTTCCAGCAAAAGGAGCAGTAGTGTCTATATACGCTTTTTTATTTAATGTAGAAACCTGAGATTCTAATTTATTTATTTCAGCGTTTATTATTGGATCATTATCTATATTTGATTTTTTCAACTCATTTATTTGGCTTTTTAAAGAGTCTATTTCACTTATTACTGACTCATTTTTTACAGTAAATAAAACATCTCCTTCTTTGACAATCTTTCCATTTGTAACATTTAATTTACTTATTTCGCCTTCAGTTGGCATGCTAAACTCTTTAGATTTCGTTGGAAGTATAACTCCGTTTATAAATATTTTTTCATTATCTGCAATTGTATAAGTTTCTACATAATTTTCTTCAGAGTTAATAGTATTACTTTTCTTATTATGCAAATAGTAAACACCTATTAATAAACTAGATACAACTGTAATTCCAACAACTATCTTAATCTTTTTATTTTTTAATTTTTCTAAAAAAGACATAGATATTCCCCCCCTTTATATAAAACTTAGATGTAGGTAATTAATATATTTTTCCAATATATTAATTACTTACCTATATAGATTTAATTATACGTAAAAATATACAAATAAGTCAAAGAAAATATAAAATGTAATAAAATTGTAATAGATTAATTATAATAAAGTATTATTAGATGTAAAAAGTAGCTATATAAAAGCAAAAAATGTTAAATTTACCTTTATATAGCCACTTTTTAATAATTTATTATGCAATTATTTCTTTGTCTTTAGATGAAGTAGAGTCTAATTTTTTTAATAAAATATATCTATTTATACCATATTGATTCTCTCTTTGAAGTTGCATTTCAAATCCTAGGCTTAAAATAGTTCTTAAGCTAAATATATTTTCAGCTGCAACAGCAGTTAGTATATGACTCTTACCTCTAGCTATAGATTCTTCGATTCTAGTCTCAAGTAGTATCTTGTGTAATGAATTACCACGATAAAGAGGGTCCACCATTACATATCCAGATACATAAGTTGAGTTAACTTCATCATCGTTCATACCAATATCATAAAGATTGTTTAAATAATCTCCACTTGGAGGTTCACAAAGTGCACATGCTACTAATGTATCTTCAACATAACATCCAACAATAAATCCACCATTGTTTAAAACATTTTGTAAGTAATCTGTATCACGAAATTTAAGCCAGTTTTTATTTGAAATTGAGCTAATTACCTTATTAAATAAAACTGTTATGTCATTAAAATTAGATGCACCAATTAAAACTACATTAGCATATAAATTTTCGCAAAGCTCTCCGTTGAATTTAGATAATTTTACAGTCTTTATCAAAATAAACACCTTGTGTTCACATAAGGTCGCTACTCTTATGCAGTTCTCTTATGAACTTCTCATACTTTCATATGAGAGCAGACTATTTCTTCACCCTCGACATTACTCGTTAGGGGCAACCTACTTCCACTATCAATCGCTTATAGTGTACGACCTTTTAGGTCTAGTCGTTGAAGGTCTCCCTATTCAGGATTTCCCTGCATGAACATCCATTTTTAACAGCACTTAGGGTTTAACCATATGCCATCCTAAGACTTTTTTCTACTTTCGTTCCTTCACGCTTAAAGCTATTCGCTTTTACGTTGTGGCACTTAGGCTTTAGGAATTACCTGCAATTCAAGTTGTGTCCTATGCAGATTTCTCTACATACGAGGCTTAAATTAACCTCTTTTCTATAGAATAAGAAGACTATGTCTTCAATATATATTTGTAAGTAAAAATAATACTTTATAATTAACAATGATATTATAACACATAAATAAGGATTAATAGTAGTATTTTGTTGAAAAATGTTGATTTTAAAATATAAAAAAAGACTTAATATAAATTAAGCCTTTAATTTTAGATATTTATTTTTCTCTATCGTGAGAGTCTTGGTAATTTGCAACAGTGTTTGCTGCAGCAAATACTGCTTCATTTACTAAAGATAAAGTAGATTTTATTCTTTCTGTATTATTTAACTTCTCTGAATTATCTAGAGCATGTCTTAAATTAATTTGAGCATCTTGAAGACTAGAAAAAGCATCAGTTAAATGTTGTTTAGAATTTTTCATAAATACCTCCATATAAAATGTTATAAATATACACTAAAAGTATTTGCAAAATAAACATATTTATTCATAAAGATATATAGCAATAATAAGAATATAAAACAAATTATAGGCAAACATAAATTTATAAAAATATATCAAGGAGTACGTATAATAATGGGTAAATATAAATTAATTAATAAATTCACATTAATATCATCTTTATTTATAATACTAATTTTAACTACAGGTATGTCAAATCAAAATAATAGTTTTAGTGGTAAAATATTTAAGAATATATATATTGAACAAGTACATGTTGGAAAAATGAAGTTAGATGAAGCTAAAGATGCAGTAGATAAAAAATATTTGCTTAAACCAATATACATGAAATATAAAGATAAAACATGGTGTATAAACCCACAGGATATAGACCTAAGCTATAATACTGATGATGCAGTTAAAAATGCATATAGCTATACTAGAAGCGATAGTAATATAGAAAATATAAAAAGAAAATGTAATTTGGACCTAAATAAACCATATAAAATTAAGCTAAATGCAACTTATAATGAAGTTAAATTAAGCGAACAATTATCATATATTCAAAATGATATAAATAAGAAAGTTCAACAAGCTACATTAGAAATAAGTGATAGTGGGCAGATGATAACAACTCCATCAAAGGAAGGATTAGAAGTCGACATTGCTTCCTTAAAAGAGCAAATATACGATATGATAAAAAATAAAGATATAAAAGATATAAAACTTCCTGTAAAAATTATAAAGCCAACAATTACTACAGAACAAGTAAAATCTATAAATACTATATTAGGTCAATTTAGTACAAGTTTTAATGAAAATAGTGCAAGGGGAAGTAATATATATGTTGCTGGAAAGAGCACTAGTGATATACTTATAATGCCTGGTGATACATTTTCATATAATAAATCCACTGGAGCAAGAACATGGAGTAATGGATATAAAACTGCAAAGGTAATAGTAGGTGGAAGATATGTTAATGGCGAAGGCGGTGGGGTATGTCAAGTATCAACTACAATATATAATGCTGCTTTAATGTCAGGTCTTGAAATACAAGAAGTTCATAATCATACATATCCATCTCACTATGTGTCAAAGGGAAGGGATGCAGCAGTATCTTATGGATATATAGATTTAAAATTTAAAAACAACTTTGCTCATCCTATATATATAAAAAATATAGTTGCAAATGGAGCGATTACTTCTAAAATATATGGTTGTAATCAAGATAGAGAAAAATTATATATAAGAACACAAGAAAGTCGTGAAAAAGACAAAATAATAGTAAAGACATATAGAGTATTTTTAGGAGAAGAAAATAATAAAATAAGGGAAGAATTAGTATCAGAGAATAAATATAAAATAAAATAAATATATTGAAAACATTTTTCTTTAATGATATATTTAAATTAAGAAAAAATAAATGTCAAATTAATTGGCATTTATTTTTTAATAAAAGAGCAAACGATTGCATTGTTTAAGGGGGATATAATGGAAAAAAAGTGGTGGAAAGAAGCAGTTGCATATCAAATATATCCACGCAGTTTTATGGATTTAAATAATGATGGAATAGGGGATTTACAAGGAATAATATCAAAATTAGATTACTTAAAAGATTTAGGAATAGATGTTATTTGGATATGTCCTGTGTATAAATCTCCAAATGATGATAACGGATATGATATAAGCGATTATCAAGATATAATGAGCGATTTTGGAACTATGGAAGACTTTAATGAATTATTAAGTGAAATTCATAAAAGAAATATGAAGATTATAATAGATCTAGTAATAAATCATACAAGCGATGAGCATCCTTGGTTTATAGAGTCTAGGTCATCTAAACAAAATCCAAAGAGAGATTGGTATATTTGGAGAGAAGGAAAAGATAATAAAGAACCAAACAATTGGGAAAGTATATTCAAAGGATCAGCATGGGAATATGATGAAAATACAAAGGAATACTATTTACATCTGTTTAGTAAAAAGCAACCAGATTTAAACTGGGAAAATGAAGATATGAGAAATGAAATATATAAGATGATAAATTGGTGGTTAGATAAAGGAATAGATGGATTCAGAGTAGATGCTATAAGTCATATAAATAAAGAGGAAGGATTAGTTGATATGGACAATCCTGATAATTTAAAATATGTGCCATCTTTTGATAAACATATGAATGTTGAAGGAATACATGACTATCTAAGAGAGTTAAAAGAAAATACATTTAGTAAATATGATATAATGACTGTAGGAGAAGCAAATGGTGTAAAAGCTGAACAAGCTACTGATTGGGTTGGAGAAAATGATGGAAAGTTTAATATGCTATTTCAGTTTGAGCATATAGATTTATGGAATAGCTCAGAGTTTAATTTACCAAATTTAAAAAAAGTATGGAATAAGTGGCAAGTTAATCTTGAAAATGATGGATGGAATGCATTATTTATAGAAAATCATGATATAACTAGGGTAGTATCATCTTGGGGTGATGATACTAGATTTTTAAAAGAAAGTGCTAAAGCGTTAGGATTACTATACTTTATGCATAAAGGGACACCATTTATATATCAAGGACAAGAAATTGGTATGACAAATGTTAAATTTAATGATATAAACGAATATGATGATATTAGATCCATAAATGAATATAATCAGCTTATAAATCAAGGGATGAGTCCAAAAGATGCATTAGAACATATATGGAATACATCAAGAGATAATACTCGTACACCTATGCAGTGGGATGATAGTTTAAATGCGGGATTTAGTAAATCTAATCCATGGATTCATGTAAATCCTAATTATAGATATATAAATGTAAAAGAACAACTTGAAGATGATGACTCAATACTTAACTTTTATAAAAAAATGATAAAAATTAAGAAGAGTAGTGAATGTCTAATATATGGTAAATACAATCTTATACTAGAGGATGATACAAATATATTTGCATATGAAAGAATATTAAATGATGAAAAATTCTTAGTAATATGCAATTTAAAAAGCGAATCTTCTAATTATAAATATGAGAAATTAACGTTAAAGTATGAAAATTTAATATTATCTAATTATAATGTAGATGCTCATAAAGACTTAAATAATTTTGAATTAAAACCTTGGGAAGCAAGACTTTATAAAATAAACTAAGTGTGATTTTGTTATATGAGTACAAATACACTAAATAATAAATAGGAAAAATAGGAAAACAACTATAAACGATGTTTTCCTATTTTTTTACGTATACGGAAATTACATCATAACTATATTTGTGAATAACCTATGAATATAAGTAATATCAATGACTTTATAAACGTAAAAAATAACATTTTTGAGCAACGGATGTATCTGTAGCGGTAGAAAGAATATATCGTTGGCGAAATGAGCGAAGCGAATTTTTTATTATATATAAATTATCTTATATAGTTAAAATGAGATATTATGAATTTCCATTTATTTATATATTTTTATTTAGCAAATAAATGATAAAAGAAGAAATTTGACTAATAATATAAATGAGAAATAAATAAATTCGTAAGAAGACATAAAAGCTAAATAAACACTGGAGGGATACTTATGAAAACTAAGAAAAGTAAAGTTTTAATAATGCTAAGTATAGCAGTAATCTTTTTTATAAGTTCTAATAGTTCTTATTGTGATGCATATTCTGTTAAATATAAAACTACAACAAATAGTCAAGAAAAAGAAACTATAAATGAATCATATAATTCTAGAAAAGTAGCTTATATAACAATAGATGATGGTCCATCAAAGTACACAGATGATATATTAAGAATATTAGATAAATATAAAGTCAAAGGAACTTTCTTCTTGATAGATAGAAATATGAATATTTATCCAGAGAAAGTAAAGAAAATAGTAGAAAGTGGAAATACAGCTGGCCTTCATAGTGTATCACATGATATTCATAAGTTGTATAAAACAGGTATTTCTGCAAAAGAAGAATTTGATTTAAACAATCAAACTTTTTATGAAATTACTGGAAGATATTCAAACTTAGTTAGATTACCATATGGAAGTAAACCATATGCATCTAAAGAGAGTTATAATAACTTAGTAAATGCAGGATATAAGATATGGGATTGGAATATAGATACACAAGATTGGAAATCTTCATCTAGTGAAATAGTAGAAAATGCAAAAACATATTCTAAAAATAAAAATGAAATAGTACTATTGATACATGAAAAAAAACAAACAGTAGAAGCATTAGACTCTTTAATAAATTACTTAATTGAAGAAGGGTATGATATTTTACCAATAAATGAAAATCAAGATCCTAAGAACTTTTGGTTAAAAAATCTCTATAAATAAATATTTATAGAGATTTTTTTATGAAAGTATTGTAATACAGTGCATATAATTTACTAATGTAAATAGGTAAGAAGGGAGGATTATTATGGATATTAAAAGTAACAATCGCCAAACTGGTGCAGGTATAGCTAGTACAAGTGCTAGTACGGGCGCTTCTGATAATATCTCTCAAAATATAAATACAGGTTTAAACAGCTTTAGTTATGCAGACTTTGTATTATTATCATCAACAATATCATATGCCATAGCAGAAGAAGTAAGCGTAGAAGATTTAGAAATATTAGTAACTTTTCTTGGAATGATATCTGCTGATCTAGCTCTACTACTTATAAAAAAGGGTCGATTAGCTGCAAGTCAAGCTGCACAAAGTACTAGTATAGACACTACTACAGAGGAAACATCTGAAGAGGTAGAGTCAACATTAGTTAGAAAATCTAGACATAGAAAAAAAAGAAATTTAAAAAAAAGAAAGTAAAAATAAAACAAGTTTATAATAAAAAATAAAGTAAAAATGAGTATTATACATATAAAATTTAGTTAATATAGAATATAGATGTGTTTTTTATACTAAAAAAGTAAAAAAAAGTAATAAAATGTATTGACTTTGTTAAGTTAATAATATATCATAGTTTTTGTCAAAAGACTAAATTGACATAAAAATTTCATATACACGGAGGAAGATTATAAAATGGGAGAGAGTTCATTCTTATCACAATTCCTTATGATTACAGATTTAAAAACTGTTATTTTTATAGCTGTACTTATAGGAACATTTTTTATTGTTAAGCAGTTCGAAAAGAAAAAAGTTAAATTTTCTACAAGAACAATATATGCAACAATAATAGGACTTATATTAGGGGTTATTATACAATTAGTAGCAGGACTTCCAGAAAATCCAGCAGAAGTTACTTGGTTACAAGAAGTTACTAAATGGTATGGATTATTTGGTTCAGGATTTATGGATCTATTAAAGATGTTAGTTGTTCCAATGGTATTTGTATCAATATTAAGAGTTATCATAAATATGGGTGAAGGTGATGACTTAGGAAAATTAACATTTAAATCATTAGGAATGTTACTTATGACAACTGCACTTGCTGCAGTAGTTGGTATAGTAGTAGGGAATGTTATGAAACTAGGTGTAGGAACAGATGTAGTAGCTACTGCAGATACAGAGCTTAGAGAAATAACTCCTTTAGTTGATACTTTAAGAGGATTATTACCATCAAATCCTGTTGCATCTATGGCTGATGGAAATATAGTTGCTATAATAATATTTGCTACATTCTTAGGACTTGCAGTAAAGAGATTAAGCAAAAAGTACTTAGATATTATAAAGCCATTTATAGATTTAGTAGAAGCATTCTATAAGATAATAGTATCAGTTGCTATGACAGTAATTAAGTTTATGCCATATGCAGTAGTTGCTTTACTAGCAAATACTATAACAGCTCGTGGATTAGCATCTATGATATCTGTTGTTCAGTTCATAGTAGCATTATACATATCAGTTGCTATAATGTTTGTTATACATTTAATAATAATAGCACTAAATGGATTAAATCCAATAACTTATATAAAAAATGCTGCAGAGCCATTACTTCTTGCATTTACATCTAGATCAAGTTTAGGTACATTACCTGTTACAATAGAGGCTTTAACTGATAAGCAAGGTGTTGAAGAAGGTGTTGCAAGTTTCACTGCAAGTTTAGGTGCTAATATGGGTATGAACGGATGTGCTGGTATATATCCAGCATTAATGGCAGTAACAATAGCTAATATGGCTGGTGTTGAAATGAATGCAAGCTTCTATGCAATGCTTTTAGTTGTTATAACTATAAGTTCGCTAGGTATAGCAGGACTTCCAGGAACAGCAACAATGGCAGTTTCAGTAGTTTTATCAGGTGTAGGTATCGGATCATACTTCCCACTAGCTGGTGGAATACTTGCAATAGATCCAATACTTGATATGGGACGTACAATGTTAAATGTAAATGGTTCAACTACTACAGCTGTAATAGTTGGAAAGTCTCTTAAAAAGTTAGATAAAGAAGTATTTAATGGTGCTTCAGTTTCAGAAAATAACTAAAAATGATAAAAAAAGCTATCTATATTTAGATAGCTTCAGAGCGTAGACAAAGTCTACGCTCTTTTATTTTTGTCAATACTCTTTATGAGGTGATAAATATGTTAACTATAAGAAAAGAAAATTTTAGAGATGATGAAATAAATGTTATATTAGATGGATTGGTTCCTGAAAACCATTTAGTAAGAAAAATAGAAAATGCAATAGATTTTAGTTTTATTTATGATAAAGTAAAAGATTTATACTCTCCGTTAGGAGCTCCAAGTATAGATCCTGTTGTTTTAATAAAAATAGTTTTAATTCAATATTTATTTGGCATACCTTCAATGAGGCAAACAATTAGAGAAATAGAAGTAAATGTAGCGTATAGATGGTTTTTAGGTTACTCATTAACTGAAAAAATTCCTCATTTCTCAACTTTTAATAAAAACTATGAAAGACGATTTAAAAATACAGATTTATTTGAATCAATATTTAAAGAAATTTTAGCGAGAGCTACAAAATGTGGATTTGTAGATTCTTCTAATATCTATATAGATTCAACACATATAAAAGCTAGTGCTAATAAGAAAAAATATACTAAAGTAGAGGTAGATATTCAAGCTAAGCATTATCAAGAAAAACTAGAAAAAGAGATAAATGAAGATAGATTAAAACATGGAAAAAGTCCATTATGTGAAGTGAAAAATGAAGAGGTAAAAAAAAAGGAAAAAATAGAGAGTAATACAGATAAGGATAGTGGCATGTTCTTCAAAAATGAAAAAGAAAAATGCTTCGCATATCTAGCGCATACAGCTTGTGATAACAATAATTTCATATTAGATTTTCATATTACATCTGGTAACATACATGATAGCGTAGCTTTTTCCGATTTATATCAAAAGATAAAAAATAATAGTAAACAACATACAACAGCGATAGCTATAGATGCTGGATATATAACTCCTTATATTTGTAAAACTATTTTAGATGATGGTATAATTCCTGCTATTCCATATAAAAGACCTATGACTAAAAAAGGATTTTTTAAGAAATATGAATATGTATATGATGAGTATTATGACTGTTATATTTGTCCTAATAATAAAATTTTAAAATATTCAACTACCAATAGAGATGGGTATAGAGAGTATAAATCTAATCCAAGTGATTGCAAATCTTGTGAACACTTAAATATTTGCACTAATAGTAAAAATAAACAAAAGTTAGTTACAAGGCATATATGGCAAAATTATTTAGAAGAAGCTGATCATCTTAGACATAAGCCATATGTAAAAAAAGTTTACAGTAAACGTAAAGAAACAATTGAACGAGTTTTTGCAGATGCAAAAGAGAAACATGGTATGAGATATACAAAATTAAGAGGCTTGTCGAAAATTGAGATGGAGGTGAGTCTTATTTTCTCATGCATGAATCTAAAAAAATTAGCTAATTGGATGTGGAAAGATACATCCAATAATCTAAGGCTCACGCCTATTTTTAGTATATTATCACTAAAAATCTTTATAAAAAAGAAAATAGCCATTTTATATAAGTTAAAAATGGCTATTTTGTCTACAATCTGAAGCTATCTATATTTAGATAGCTTTTTTATTTATTATGTCAAAACAATCTTCAAATTCAATATTAGATTTAATTTCAATACATTTATTTATTAACGTATTTATATTGGATTTAAATGTATGTTTACTTATATCTGCATGCTTAAATACTAAGTGATTATAAGATGAAGTTGAATAAAGCATATAGCCATATTTTAAACATTCGTTATTAAAATTATAATCTTCTCTAATAGAAATATCCTTAAATTTTATATTATCAAAAACTTTTCTTTTAAAACATATAGTAGATCCCATTAAATTTTGAGAATATGCATTCTCTGTTGCAACCCTTTTTAAAATAAGTTTTTTATATTGTTCTAAGTAGTAGTAAGTCTTTTGCTTACCTAAAACATAGCATCCTTCTCTTAAAAAAGCCTTATTAGCTTCATCTAAATAATAAGGCCCATAATAATCGTCATCATCAAATTTTGATATAATATTATAATTTGATTTATTGATACCAAAGTTTAAGCATGCTCCTAAAGAAGTCTTTTCAGGTAATTTATAAACAAATATATTTAATTCTTTATTTATATATTTATATATATCCTCTATATTAATTTTATCATTGTTAATTACTATAATTAGTTCTTTATCGTTAAATTCTTGTCTTAAAAAGTTATTAATCATGTTTTCTATACAATAGTCTCGATTAGTTACAGTTATAATAGAAAATCCGTTTTTATACATATCTAATCCTTTCTAAAATAAAAGTATTAACTTATTTATAAATGTGCTTAATTTGAATTTAATTATTATTATATAAATCTATATTAACCGTATTTGAGAAAGTATAATTTATAGCAATATTTATTAGAAGTTTGTTTCTATATCAACAACATATAAGGATGAGTATATATTTTTACTAAATACAATATGCGAGATGTTAAAATAAATCTAATTTAATAGAATTTTTAAGTAAAATAAATTAACTTTCTGTAGAATTTTACTAAGTAAGTTTATAATATAGTATGCTTAAGTCAGATAAAAAGTGATATATTTTGAAATGTTGTGAAATAGAATAAGTGTCAAATTAAAATTTTATATCATATAATAAAAAGAAAACTATCCAATAGCGAGGTTTTTTGTATGATTGATATTAATAAACTCTTGAACTACCCATATTTAATCGATATAAGCAAAGAAAATAATATACATTTAACTAGTATAATAATACTCACCTATAACCAACTAAAATACACTAAGCTATGTATTGAAAGCATAAGAAAATTCACATACAAAAATAGATATGAATTAATCGTAGTTGACAATAATTCGACAGATGGTACTGTAGCATGGTTAAAAGAACAAGATGATATTAAGTTAATATTAAATAATGAAAACTATGGAGTAGCAAAAGGGTGGAATCAAGGTATAGAGATATCTAAAGGAGAAAATATATTACTTCTTAATAATGATGTGATAGCTACTCCGAACTGGTTGTATAACTTAGATAGCTGTTTATGGTCAAATTCTGAAATTGGTGCTGTTAGTTGCTTATCAAATCATGTTTCGAATAAACAAAGAATAGAAGTTGGTTATAGTGATATAACATCTATGTTAGATTTTGCAAGTGAGTTTAATATACAAGACTCAAGAAAATATGAATCAAGAGATAAACTTATTGGTTTTTGCTTATTAATAAAAAGAGAAGTTATAAATAAAGTTGGATTATTAGATGAGCAATTTTTTCCAGGAAATTTTGAAGATGATGATTATTGTATGAGAATATTAGAAGCTAAGTATAAACTTGTACTTAGTAAGGATACTTTTATACATCATTTTGGGAATATTTCTTTTAAGAATAACGACTTAGATTATAAGAAAATACTTAGGAAAAATAAAGAAAAATTTAAGAAAAAATGGGTTAAAATCTCATTAACAGACAATTTTATACTTACATGGAGGGATTTTAATGAAAATTGCTATAGTTGGTACTGGATATGTAGGATTAGTAACAGGTACATGTTTGGCTGAAATAGATGCAGGAAATATTATTTGCGTTGATATAGATGATATTAAAATTAATAATTTAAAAAAAGGAATATCACCAATATATGAAAATAGATTAGAAGAGTTAATAAACAAAAATTATAAAAAAGGAAATTTAGATTTTACTACAGACTATAAATATGCATATAAAGATGCAGATGTAATAATATTAGCAGTAGGAACTCCAGAAAGGGATGATGGTTCTGCAAACTTAGAATATTTATTTGATGCATGTGATAAAATTGCTAGTACTATAAATAAAGATACATTAGTAGTAGTAAAATCTACTGTTCCTATAGGTACATGTAATAGTATAGAAAAATATATCAATGAAAAATTAAACAATAATATATCTGTAGAGGTAGCATCAAATCCAGAATTTTTATCACAAGGAACAGCAGTAGAAGATACTTTAAATGCTTCAAGGATAATTATTGGAGTAAAAAGTAAATATGCAGAAGAAATATTAAGAAAAATATACAAACCGTTTAATATTCCTATAGTATGCGTAAATCGAGAAAGTAGTGAAATGATAAAGTATGCATCTAATAACTTTTTAGCATTAAAAATATCATATATAAATGATATAGCAAATTTATGTGAAAAAGTTGGAGCTAATATAGATGATGTAGTAAAAGGTATGAAATTTGATATTAGAATAGGAGATAAATTTTTTAATGCAGGTATAGGATATGGTGGTTCTTGTTTCCCAAAGGATACAAAAGCTCTTTATAACATAGCAAATAATTGTGATTATGAATTAAGAACTATAAAAGCAGCTATAGATGTAAATGAATCCCAAAAACTTAAACTTATAGAGAAGGCTAATAAGATTGTAAAAAGCTTCGATGGTTTAAATGTTGCCATCTTAGGAGTTACATTTAAACCTGGAACAGATGATATGAGAGAGGCACCATCTATATCAAATATTAAATACTTAATTGATAATGGAGCAAATGTTAGAGTATATGATCCTATAGGAACCGATAATTGTAAAAAAATATTTAAAAACGAACCGAAAATAATTTATACAAATACCATTGATGATGCTATAAAAGATTCTCAGTTATGTTTAATAATGACTGAGTGGGATGAAATTGTTAATTACGATTTAAATAAATATAAAAATTTAATGAAAAATCCTATAGTACTAGATGGTAGAAATTGCTATAACTTAAATGAAGTAGCAAAATTAGATATTAAATACTACTCAATAGGAAGATAGATGTAAGCATAAAAATATAATTTAATGAAGGTGACAATTTATGAAAGGCATAATATTAGCGGGTGGATCTGGAACAAGACTTTATCCTTTAACTAAAGTGATATCAAAGCAACTATTACCTGTATATGATAAACCCATGATATATTATCCATTATCTACTTTAATATTAGCTGGGATAAAAGATATTCTTATAATATCTACACCAAGAGATATATTGATGTTTCAAGATTTGTTAGGAGATGGAAATGACTTTGGTGTTAATCTTAAATATGAAATCCAACAAGAACCTAATGGTTTAGCAGAGGCATTTATAATTGGTGAAACATTTATAGGCGGTGATAGTGTATGTTTGATATTAGGTGATAATATATTTAATGGCGGAAACTTACTTTCAATATTAGAAAAATGTTCTAAGCTTACAGAAGGAGCTACTATATTTGGCTACTTAGTAGATGATCCTAAATCTTTTGGTGTAGTTGAATTTGATGATAAATTCAATGTTTTATCAATAGAAGAAAAACCAGAAAAACCAAAATCTAATTATATAGTTCCAGGACTATACTTTTATGATAATGATGTTATAAAGATAGCTAAAAGTATTAAACCATCTGATAGAGGAGAATTAGAAATAACTTCAATAAATAATGAGTATTTAATAGCTAATAAGTTAAAGGTTGAAATTTTAGATAAAGATGTAGCTTGGTTTGATGCTGGGACTTTTGAAAATTTAAAGAAAGCTTCGGACTATATGTATAAAATTAAAAAGCTTAAAAGTATTAATATTTAATTTTCATAAAATACATTAAATATAATTAAGAAAAATTACTATAAATTTTTTAGTGAGGTTATTAGATGGGAAAATATATTTTGTTAGGTGGAGCAGGTTTTATAGGTCAAAACTTGGCTAGATTACTGCTAACTACAAATAATCAAATTATAATTTATGATAGAAATATATCTGAAAAAATTTTAGATACTAATATTCTAGAAAAGTGTCAAATCGTAGAAGGAAATTTTTTTGAGGATAATAATTTAGGAAAATACGTAAACAATGTAGATTGTGTAGTACATTTAATAAGCAGTGTATCACCTCAAACATCTATGTGTGATATATATAGTGGATATGAAAAAGATATAAAAAAGGCAATTGAATTATGTGAGTTATGCAAAAATAATAGTATAAAAAGGATAGTATTTATATCATCTGGTGGAACTATTTATGGAAATGGAAATATAAATATAAAAAAGTACTCTGAGGATATGCAGACTAATCCTATAAATAATTATGGGATAATTAAATTAACTATTGAAAAAATATTATTAATGTACAATGAAATATATAATATGGAAAATATTATATTAAGAGTATCTAATCCATATGGAGTATGGCAAAATCCACAAAAAAATATAGGTATAATTTCAGTTTTCTTAGATAGAATTATGAAGGATAAAGAAGTAATTATATATGGAGATGGAAATACAGTAAGAGACTATGTTGAAATTGATGATGTTTGTAAAGCAATAGAATCTGTTATTTCATATAAATTTAAACAAGATGTATGTCCTATATTTAATATAGGGAGTGGAGTCGGACACTCTATTAATGATATATTAAAAACAATAGAAAAAATTACTGAAAAACACGCAAATGTAGAATATTTACCCTCTAGAGCTATAGATGTTAAATCTAATGTATTAGATATAAACAAAGCTAAAAAAATATTAAATTATACATGTAATACGGATATAGAATCTGGAATAAGGAAATTTATAGAGCAAAAAGAAAGTTTACTTTTATTAAGAAGTAATAATGAAAATAATCCTATTAAAAATAAATAAACTTATATTTTCTTATAGATTTGTTTTTATTTAATAAAATATAGTATGTATTGAGTTATAAAATATATAAAAAAGTTAATATATTGTTTATTCTATATCTTTACAAAAATGAATAATAAAAGGTGAGGATTGAGTTATGAAAATATTAAACAGAGGAAAGGATTCAAAAGATACAGAAAGCTTTAATAAAATTAAAGTAAATGATGAACCAAGTTTAAAATTATTAAATTCCATTCTAAATGAAGAAAGTAACCTTGGAAATAGATCTATTAGTGAAAATAGTACTATATTTAGATTAAAATCAGATGATGTCAAGTTAATTGCATTTTATCTACCTCAATTTCATCAAATACCAGAAAATGATAAGTGGTGGGGAGAAGGATTTACAGAATGGACAAATGTAAAAAAAGCCATCCCACAATTTAAAGGTCACTATCAGCCTCATATCCCAGGAGAACTTGGATATTATAACTTAACAAATAAAGAAGTAATGAAAAGACAAATAGAATTGGCAAAACAATACGGAGTATATGGTTTTTGTTTTCATCACTATTGGTTTGCAGGGAAGAGATTATTAGAAAAGCCTGTAAATATGCTTATAGAAAATAAAGATTTAGATATTCCATTTTGCTTATGTTGGGCAAATGAGAATTGGACTAGAAGATGGGATGGTTTAGATAATGAAGTATTAATAGCACAAAAGCACTCACCAGAAGATGATATTAATTTTATAGAAGATATAAGTAAATATTTTAACGATACTAGATATATAAAAATAGATGAAAAACCAGTATTAATAGTATATCGAATAGAACTATTTCCAAATCCAGAAGATACTATAGTTAGATGGAGAAAATGGATGGAAGATCATGGCTATAAGGGAATTTATTTAATAGGAGCACAAGGATTTGCTTGTAAAAATCCAACAAAGTATGGACTAGATGCTGCTGTTGAATTTCCGCCAAATGGAATGTATAAATACAATTATATCTCTAGCCAAGTTTCATTTAAAAATCCAAATTTTAAAGGTAATATAGTAGACTATAGTTACTATGTAAATAATAAATTATACTTAAAAGAGGATAAAGAAAAATATAATTTATTTAAAACAATAATACCATCATGGGATAACACACCTAGAAGAGGTAATAAATCAACAATATTTTATAATTCCTCTCCTGAATTATATAAACAGTGGCTTAAAGATATTATTATCTACACTAAAACTAAAAAAAATAAAGATGAGCAATTTGTATTTATAAATGCATGGAATGAATGGGGCGAAGGAGCATATCTTGAACCAGATGTAAAGTATGGATACTCTTATTTAAATTCAACGAAAGAAGCTATTTTAGAAACTAGAAAATTAAATAAAAAAATACTTTATGTATCTCATGACACTAAATATGGTGGAGCTCAATTATTATCATTAAATATCATTAAGTATTTAAAAGAAAAATTCAAGTATGATATTAGTATAATAGCTATAAATGGCGGTTGGTTTGAAGATGAGTTTAAAAAATACGGTGATTTTTATAATGTAGATAATAATTTAGAAAAGGCTCACAGTATAATTAAAAAATTAAGAAACTCAGGAGTTGATATAGCAATATGCAACACTGTTATTTCTGGTGATCTAGTTAAACTACTAAAAAATGAAAATTATAAAGTTATAACTTTGATACATGAATTGAGTGGAACAATAAAAGCATATAATGCTGAAGAAAAAGCACGTAATATATCAATTTACTCAGATACAATAATATTTCCTTCTAAATATGTTAAAGATGAATTTAAAGATATAGTAGATAAAAATATTGAAAATAAGTCTAAAATTATACCTCAAGGTGTATTCAATAATAAAAGAGAATATAAAGATAAAAAAATATGTACAAAAGATTTAAAAGAAAAGTTAAATATAAGTCAAAATTCAAAGATTGTATTAGGTGTTGGGTATGGAGATAAAAGAAAAGGAATAGATTTATTCATAGATATAGCTAATGAAATTAGCAAAAAAAATAAAAATATATATTTTATTTGGATAGGTCCTATAGATACTAATTATGTATCTAAAGTTTGTAGCAGTGAAAGTCTTAGAAATAAAAATTTAATATTTGAAAATTTTACTAATGATCTAGAAAAATATTATTTAAGTTCTGATTTATATCTTTTAACTTCAAGAGAAGATCCATTCCCTTCTGTAGTATTAGAAAGTATGTATTATGGATTACCTTTAGTTGGATTTAATAATGCAGGTGGATTTGTAGATATAGTAAAGCATAATGACACTGGATTTATTGTTGATTTTGAAGATTTAATTATGACTGAGAAAATAATAATGGAAAATATATTTGATAAAACTAAATTAAATCTTATGGGACAAAAATGTATGGGTATAGTAGAAGAAAAATTTAATTTTTATGACTATATTTATAAATTACTAGAATTACTTGAACATAAATATGAGAAGGTATCAGTTATAGTTCCTAACTATAACTATGAACATTATATAATAGAAAGGCTTAAGAGTATAGATAATCAAACTTATCCTATATATGAAATTATTTATCTAGATGATGCGTCCACAGATAATAGTAATGAAAAGGTAATTAACTATATAGATAAAAGCTATAATAATATAATTATAGATTTGAACTTAGAAAACTCAGGCAATGTATTTAGTCAGTGGAAAAAAGGCATTTCAAAAGCAAAGGGTGATTATATTTGGATAGCTGAAGCAGACGACTTAAGTGATAGATATTTCTTAGAAAATATAATGAAAGGATTTGAGTATGATAATGTTGTTATTTCATATTCTCAATCTAAGCAAATCAATGAAGCTGGAAGTATAATTGCAAATGAGTACTTGTATTATACTAATGATGTAGATATTCATAAATGGTCTACAGACTATGTTAATAATGGAGTAGATGAAATAAAACAATGTATGTCTATAAAAAATACAATTCCTAATATCTCTGCTGTGGTATTTAAAAAAGTTAATAATATAAATGTAATATGCTCAGAAATAGACAACTATAAAGTAGCAGGAGATTGGCTATTTTATATAAACTTATTAGAAATAGGAAATATTTATTTCTGTAGTAAATCTCTAAATTATCATCGTAGACATGAAGATAGTATTGTTAAAACAGTAAATAATAAAATTCACTTTAATGAAATAGTAGCTATTCAAAATTATATTTCAAATAAATATGATTTATCTAAAGAGATCTCCAATAAAGTACAATTATACAGAACTATAGTAAAAAAATATCTAAAGGTTTAGGAGTGCTAGTGATATGAAATATTATTTTGAGAATGATGGATACTGTGTATGTTGCGATAAAAATGTAAAATTTATAGCTACAAATAGTTGGTATAGAGATAATTATATATGCTCAAATTGCAAATCTATACCTAGAGAACGAGCGTTAATGTATTTAATTGAAAAATTTTATCCGAATTATAATTTATTAGACATACATGAATCATCACCATGCAAAAGAGGTGCTAGTTTAAAGTTACAAAATAAATGTCCTAATTATATAGCTTCTCAATATTATGGTGAAAGTGATAAAGGTAAAATAATTAATGGATATAGGAATGAAAATTTAGAATCACAGACATTTAAAGATGAAAGCTTTGATTTGGTTATAACTCAAGATGTTATGGAACATATATTTAATCCACAAAGTGCTTTTAGGGAAATAGCACGAACTTTAAAACCAGGAGGAGCACATATATTTACGGTTCCATTGATTAATAAGGAAAGAACTACTGAATGTTGGGCTAAATTAGATGATAATAATAATATTATATTTTTAAAAGAAGAAGAATATCATGGAAATCCTATAAATCCAAAAGGTAGTCCAGTAACATTTCATTATGGATATGATATAGTAGATTTAATATATAAATCAAGTGGTATGGTTACTCAAATATTTACTATAGACAACATAGACTTAGGAATAAGAGCAGAGTATATAGACGTACTAATTAGTAGAAAAATATGATATTAATTTAATGTAAGTATTTATAAAACATATTTAAAATTTATTTGAAAGGAGTTTTACTATTTGATTAAAGAAGTATATGATGATATCATTAATCTAACATTAAGCATAAAATCATCCATTAAGAAAGAACGAAATTTATTAATCAACAATAATCTATCAATTAATATAGCTGTTGATAATATACAAAAGATTATTACTAAATTTAAACAATATTTAGAAGAATATTCTTGCTTGAAGAATAATACAATTATAGATATCTTAAATAAATATAATGACGATTTGCTTCATATAATTAATGAAGATAATAAAGATAATGTTTTAATAGTATTAGACAATATAACGGGTAGTTTATTAGATAAAGTACAAGAAAATATAATTGTTAATAATGATATTTTATCACTTACTTTAATAGTAAAAAATGAAGCTTTTTATATTAAAGAATGGATTGAATTTCACAGAATGATAGGAGTAACTCATTTTTATATTTATGACAATGAAAGTAGTGACGATTTATATAAAAAATTATCTAGTTATATAAGTCAAGGAATTGTAACTTACACTTATTGGCCTACGAAAGGAGTTTACTCTACTCGGCTAGAAGCTCAATTGGCAGCGTATAATGATTCTTTATATAAATACAAATATGATACTAAATATATGGGTTTTATTGACGTAGATGAGTTTATTGTACCTGTAAATAGAAAGAATATAATAGAAGTTATTGATGACATATTTTATAGGTATGAAAATTGTGGGGGTATAGGAATTAATTGGAGAGTGTACGGATCTTCATATAATGAAAAAAAAATAGATGGGCTAGTAGTTGAAAATTATAAGTACAGAGCATATGATAATTATGATTTAAATAAGCATATAAAAACAATATGTAATCCAAGAGTTACTATTGCATTTAATATAGAGCCACACTCAGCTATATATAGAGAACCTTTTTATTGTGTAAGTGAAAATGGAAAACGCATTGAAAGTTGCTTTTTCAAGAATTCAACTTGTAATAAAATTCGTATAAATCATTATTACATTAAATCAAGGGAAGACTGTATTGAGAAGTGTAGAAGAAAAAATGGGAAACATATTAATGAGGAGTATATTCAAGAATTTTTTACAAGAATAGATAAAGATTGTAATAAAGTTTATGATCCGATTATGGAAAAATATATTGATGAGTTAAAAAAAAGATGTGATTTAATATAAAAATAATAAAGATTGAAATATATTATATTAAAAAACAATAAAATCCATATAGGAGTATTAATATGAATAAGTTTAATTTTATACAGACTAAAATAAAACATCTATATATAATAGAGACAAATATATATGGAGACAATAGAGGATACTTTTTTGAATCATACAACAAAAAAGATTTTTTTGAAGCAGGTCTAAAAATGAATTTTGTCCAAGATAATGAATCTAAATCTAAAAAATGGGTCCTAAGAGGACTACACTTTCAAACACAAAATACTCAAGGAAAACTAGTAAGAGTAACACAAGGAGAGGTATATGACGTAGCAGTAGACCTAAGAAAAGGATCACCCACATATGGTCAATATGAGGGTGTAATACTCTCAGAAGAAAATAAAAGACAGCTTTATATACCAGAAGGGTTTGCTCATGGATTTTTAGTATTATCTGATACGGCAACCTTTGTATATAAATGCACTGATTTCTATAATCATAATGCTGAATCTGGAATACTTTGGAATGACCCTACATTAAATATAAATTGGCCAATAAAGGATATAAATGAAATAATACTATCAGATAAAGATAAACTCCATTCTACTTTTAAAGAATTCAATAGTCCATTTAAATACAACGGAGATTGATTACAATGAATAATATATTAGTTACAGGATCTACTGGTCAATTAGGAAGCGATGTTGTAAAAGAATTATTAAAAAGAGGTTATTCTACACTATCACCAAATCGCTCTGAATTTAATTTATGTAGTGAAGATAGTATTAGAAATTATATATTAAATAGTAACTGTGAAGCTATAGTACATTGTGCTGCATACACACAAGTAGACAAAGCTGAAGATGAAAAAGACTTATGTATAAAAATAAATGCAACTGCAACGAAACATATAGTTAAATGCGCTAAAATATTAGATATCCCAATGATTTATATAAGTACAGATTATGTATTTGATGGAACAAAGGATGGTGAATATACAGAAAATGATGAAACAAACCCTATCAATATATATGGAGAAAGTAAGCTAGCTGGTGAGAAATATGTGCAGGAGATACTAGATAAATACTATATAGTTAGAACATCTTGGGTATTTAATATTAATGGAAAGAACTTTATAGAAACTATGTTACGCCTTTCTAAAGCCAATAATCAATTGAGTATAGTAAATGATCAAATAGGATCTCCAACATATACAAAAGATTTATCAAGGCTTCTAGTAGATATGCTTGAAACTAGTAAATATGGATTATATCATGCGACTAATGAAGGATATTGTAGTTGGTATGAGTTTGCAGATACTATATTTAAATTAGCTAATATAAATATTGATATAAAGGCAATAAACAGTAATGAATATGCATCTAGAGCTAAAAGACCACTGAATAGTAAATTAAGTAAAGATAAATTAATTGAGTATGGATTTAAACCTTTGCCTCATTGGGAAGATGCATTAAAAGACTATTTAATACGAAGAAGGGATTTATTAATATGAAAAAGGTATTGATAACTGGTGGAGCTGGTTTTATAGGGTCTAACTTCATACATTATATATTATCAAAGTACAATGATTATCAAGTTATCAATTTAGATAAGCTAACATATGCTGCTAATTTAGATAACTTAAAAGATATTGAAGATAATAAAAACTACAGATTCATACATGGAGATATAGTAGACCAAGAATTTATATTTAAATTATTTGAAAACGAAAAATTTGATATAGTAATAAATTTTGCAGCTGAATCTCATGTAGATAATTCAATATTAAACCCACAAATTTTTACTATAACCAATATATTGGGTACTCAAGTATTATTAGATGCTTGTAGAAAATACAATATAAAAAGATTTCATCAAATATCTACAGATGAAGTTTATGGAGAATTACCACTAGATGATAAAAGTATCCTATTTACTGAGAAGACTCCATTAAATCCAAGTTCACCATATTCGGCTTCAAAAGCATCAGCTGATATGCTAGTAAAATCTTACTATAGAACATATAGCTTACCTATAACCATATCCAGATGCTCTAATAACTATGGACCTTACCAACACTTAGAAAAGTTAATTCCATTAATGATATCTAAAGCTATAAATAATGATAATCTTCCTGTATATGGTAATGGACTCAATGTAAGGGATTGGTTACATGTATATGATCATTGTACGGCTATTGATTTAATAATACACGAAGGGAAAATTGGAGAAATATATAATATAGGTGGAAATAATGAAAAATCAAATATAGATGTTGTAAAAATAATTTTAAAGGAACTTGGAAAATCAGAAAAACTTATAAAATATGTGAATGATAGACCAGGTCATGATTTAAGATATGCTATAGATTCAACAAAAATAAAAACAGCTCTTAATTGGAAGCCTGTATATAGTTTTGAAAAAGGGATACTAGATACTATAAAGTGGTATACTAAAATGTTATAAACTTAAATACATTCTTAGAAATGTAGTTATGACGAATATATTTTAAAAATAGTTTTAAAGAGAATAGGTAATTCTATTCTCTTTATTTTTTTATATGCGTTACAAATTTGTTACATATTTTTTTAATTTATTAATATATATTTAAAAACAAGCTATAGCACGGATAAATTTGAAAATAATATGAATTTTAAGGAGGAGAATATGAGGATTAAGGAGAAACATAAAATAGTTGTATTTTTATTTTCTGTTTTAATACTGATAATATCATTGTTTTCATATTGGACACTAAAAAAAGAACAAATCAAAATAATTGTAAATGATAAAGTTATAATCACATCATCATTTAAAAAAAATATAAAGGACTTATTAGATGAAAAAGGTATAAAATACGATAATAATGACAAGATAACACCTAATTTAAATGATGAGCTAAAAGACTATATGGAAATAAATATAGTAAATGTTGATATAAAAGAGAAAAAAGAGTATGAAAAAATACCGTTTGAAATAACTATAAATGAAGATGATAATTTATCAAAAGGAGAAACTAAAATAGATCAGGAAGGAAAAGATGGAGAAAAAGAAATGATATATGAACTAATTTATGAAGATGGTAAATTAGTTGATAAAAATCTAGTATCAGAAAAAGTAGTAAAGAGTCCAACTAATAAAGTTATAAAAAAGGGAATAAAAGAAGAGATTATGGTAGCTTCAAGGGGAAGTAACTCGAGGCAAATGAGTGTTGTTTCAACAGCTTATGCAACAGGCACAATAACTGCAACAGGTACAAAACCTAAATGGGGAACAATAGCTGTTGATCCAAAAGTAATTCCTTATGGAACTAAGGTATATATTCCAAAATTTAATATGACATTTACTGCAGAAGATTGTGGTGGAGCTATAAAAGGAAATAAAATAGATATCTTTATGGGAAGTGAAACAGATGCATATAGCTGGGGAAGACGAACAATTGACATATACATATTAAATTAAAAGTAAGTACCAGTTATTGACTATATAAGTAAATCTTTACTAAAATATTAAAACAGTATAAAATATACATAAATAGATAACATCAAAATATAAGTAATTTAAGGGGGGCATTTTTATAATGAACTATATGGATAAGTATAATGAATGGAGAAATAATCCATACTTTGACAAAGAAACTAAGGAAGAACTATTAAATTTAGAAGGTAATGAAAAAGAAATTGAAGATAGATTTTACAAGGATTTAGAATTTGGTACAGCAGGATTAAGAGGTGTTATAGCTGCTGGAACTAATAGAATTAATATATATACAGTAAGAAGAGCTACTTTTGGTCTTGCTAATTACATAATAAAGAACACTACTGAAGAAGAAAAAAATAGAGGTGTTGTAATAGCTCACGATAATAGACATATGTCTAGAGAGTTTTGTATAGAAGCAGCAAATACATTAGCGGCTTGTGGTATAAAAGCATATATATTTGACTCTTTAAGAACTACTCCTGAGTTATCTTTTGCAGTTAGAAACTTAAATACTATAGCTGGTATAGTTATAACTGCTAGTCACAATCCACCAGAATATAATGGATACAAAGTATACTGGGAAGATGGAGCTCAAGTTATGCCACATATTGCAAATGCTATAACAGAAGAAATAAACAGCATACATGATTATAGTACAATACCTACTATAACAGAAGAAAATAAAAATTTAGTTGTGACATTAGATGAAAAAGCAGATACTGAATTTATTGAAGCTGTTAAAAAACAAGTTATAAGAAAAGAGTTAATAGAAAAAGTAGGAAAAGAATTTAAAATAGTGTTTACTCCACTTTGCGGTACTGGTAATAAACCAATAAGACGTGCTTTATCAGAGGTTGGATTTGAAAATATATTAGTTGTTAAAGAAGAGGAAAATCCAGACCCTAACTTTGCTGGTATAGAATATCCTAACCCAGAAGAGCAAAAAGCTTTAACTAGAGGTATAGAATTAGCTAAAGAAAATGGTGCTGATTTAGTTATAGCAACTGATCCTGATTGTGATAGAGTTGGTGTAGCTGTTAAGACTACTACTGGAGATTATGCACTTTTAACTGGAAACCAAATAGGAGGACTTTTAACTGACTACATAATAGAAGGATTAAAAGAAAAAGGTGAGTTAAAAGAAAACTCTACACTTATAAAAACTATAGTTACATCTGAGTTTGGTGCTGATATTGCTAAAGCTAATAATGTAGAAGTATTAAATGTTTTAACTGGATTTAAATTTATAGGTGAAAAGATTAAGTCATTTGAAGAAAATAATAATGAAAAAACTTACTTATTCGGATATGAAGAAAGTTATGGATACTTAGTTGGAACTCATGCTAGAGATAAAGATGGTGTAGTTGCTTCAGTTTTAATATCTGAAATGGCTGCTTATTACTACTCAAAAGGTATGAGCTTATATGAAGGTTTAATGTCTTTATATGAAAAATATGGATTCTTTAAAGAAAAAACTATATCAATAACATTAAAAGGTATAGAAGGTTTAGCTAAAATAAAAGATATTATAAGCTACTTTAGAGAAAATGAAGTAAGTTCTATGGGAGACTTTAAAGTGATTGATATGAAAGATTACTCAAAGGGTGTAGATGGTCTTCCTAAAGCTGATGTGTTAAAGTTCTTCTTAGAAGATGGATCTTGGGTTGCTATAAGACCTTCTGGAACTGAACCGAAGCTTAAATTCTATATAGCCGTAAAAGGTATAGATGAAAATGAAGCTACTAATAAGCTTAATAATATAAATAAATACATAGATTCTACTGTTAATAGTCTAGTTATAGAAAACAAAGAAGCTGCTAGTAAGCTTTTCTGTTAATAGTTTAATATAATAATATGTAGTAAGAGTTCTATATAGTGTTGCTTTTCACTAAATAGAACTCTTTTATTTTAAATGATATATAAGTAAATAGAGAGTCTAATTTATAATATAAATTAATTTAAAATATAAGTAATTAATATATACAATCTAAAATACTATGTATAATATAGATACAAATTTTATAGGGGTAATATATGAAGAAATTAAATGCAGAATATATTAGGAGTGTTTCTAGAAAATTTAATTATAGTGAAATAAATTCCAAAGCTGCTGAACTGTCTTTTTATTTATTATTATCTATGTTTCCATTTTTAATATTTACTATAAGTATTATAGTTTATATACCAACGTTTCATTTAAATAAGTCTATTTTAATAATAAAAAATGTTATTCCAGAAAGTGCATTTTATATAATATTGTCTATAATAAATTCAGCAATTGAGAATAAAAGTTTAGGATTTTTAATATTAAGTTTTATTTTTACCTTATGGACATCGTCAAGGGGTATTAGATCATTAATTCGATGGATGAATAAATCTTATAATGTTAAAGAAACAAGATCATTTATAAAAGTATTTATAATTAGTTTTATTTTTACTATAAGTATTTTTGTTCTTATTTTTTCATCTATAATACTATTGGTTTTTGGAGAATCCATAGGATACTTTATATTTAATCTTATAGGATTAGATAAGATATTTATATATCTTTGGAATATTCTTAGATATGTAGTAGGTGTATCTACACTTGTAATTATAATGATTAATTTATATAAGTACACACCAAATAAGAATATAAAAACAAAAGATGTAATACCTGGGTCTATAATAGCTACATTAGCATGGTTTTTAATATCTTTTTTCTATTCTTACTATACTAACAATTATTCAAATTATGAAGTTATCTATGGCAGTATTGGTGGAATTATAGTTTTAATAACATGGCTTTATTTAAGTAGTTGGTCTATATTAATAGGATTAGAAGTAAACGTACGATTATACTTTAGAAAACTAAAAAGACAAAAAGGGAGTGTCTAAATATGGTTAATATAATAATAGACACTCTTTCTATTTATATATTTTTTCTTGTAAATGTTATTACTTCCCCGTTCGATAGTTCATCATTATAAGTGTAACCTTCAATATTAAACTTTAATAAATCATCAACAGAATCTATTTTATTTTTTATTATGAATCTACACATATATCCACGAGCTTTTTTAGCATAAAGTCCTTTTACTTTATATGTATTTGTTTTTAAATCATAATCTTTAAATACTACATCTATAAACTTAAAATCTTTTTTTATAGGTTTTAAGTCTATACATTTTAGATATTCTGATGAGGCTAAATTTATTAGTACTTTATTTTCATGAGTTTCTAATTCTTTAATGATGTAATCTGTTATTTTACTTTTCCAGAACTTATATAGATCTTTTCCATTTTTATTTTCAAGTTTAGCTTTCATTTCAAGTCTATAAGGCTCTATTAAATCTAAAGGGGATAATATTCCATATAAACCAGATAAAATCCTTAGATGGTCATTTGCAAAGTTAAAATCATATTCATTAAAATCTGAAGTATTCATAGAATTAAATACTTCTCCGTCAAAAGCAAGTATACTTTGAAGCTTTTTATTATTAGAATCTAATAAGTTTTGATATCTATCATAATTTAATTTAGATAAATCTTCACTTAAATTCATTAAATCGCTTATTTCTTTTATATTTAGTTCTTTTAGTATACTTATAAGATAATTTACGTCTTCTTTAAATACTGGATTAGAAGAGTTTTCTAAATTACTATCTTTATCAAAATTCATAGTAGTTGCAGGAGATATTATAGTTATCAAGTCATTCACCTCTTATTTTCATATTTTATTAATTATATACCATAATATTAAAAATTTAAATCTATATATTAAACTACTTATTATGATATAATAATATATACTATAATATTACAGGGGTGGGTAAATGGCTAAAGTAATTAAAAATGCAATATCTTCTGAATATTTAAGGTACAAAATAGATGAAGATATAAGCATTTATGAAGGACGTTTCTGTATTTACTTAGACAGAAAATATAGATGTAGTGGTATAATCTATTACAAAATGACTCCTCCCATATCTATAAATTTTAAAGCACAAATACTATTCGTTGAAGACGAGGATGTTGATTTAGAATTAGATTATGACAATGCAATACTTGAGATGTATGGATATAAACCAATCTCAATAACTATAAATTCTAGAAATGATTTTAATATGGAGGGTTATATAAATGACAATCATATAAAATCGAAAAATTCTTTTGTAGATTATGTTGATTTTAATATAGTTAATTTAGATAAGTTTCCAGGTGATTTGATAAAGCATGTTGATAAATTATTTGCAGGCAGAATAAAGTTTGATATAGGTGATTTTCATATTACTATAGATAAAAGATATGATTATAGAAGAGAGCTTAATGATGAACTAAAATCTAAATCAGGTTTCCTAATAACTCATATAGGTCGCATTAGGCGAAAAGATAATAGACCTTTTAAAACTAATAGTATTATAAATTGCTTAGATAGAATATCTACAGCACTTAGTTTTATGTGTGGTAGGTATATAGGCATATGTCTTGCTAAGGGATATAAAAATAATAATAATACATATAGACTATGGATAGAAAATATAGTTACACCTTTTAGATTTGTTCCAACTTGGACAGACACTATTTCAAATCATCATAACATAGAAAAGTATTTGTCACTTATGTGTAATAAATTAGAGGATGGTTATTATGGACCAGCTATAAAACATGTTATAGATTGGTATATAGAATCACTTGGAGATATAACCTTAGAAAATAATATAATATCGATTCAAATTGCCTTAGAAGCTCTTTCATATATAATTCTTGTAGAAAAAGAAGGTTTATTAGACGATGAGCAATTTGATCAAAATAATGCTTCTAAAAATATTAAATTGGTTTTAAATGCTTGTAATATACCTCATGGAAGTGATGAGCTTGAATTATTTGATGATTGGATAAGAGGTAAGTTTGATGATGGAGTAGATCTTGTAATATATTTTAGAAACAAGATAGTTCATCCGGTTAGAAAAGATAATAGAGCTAATTTAACAGTAGAAGATATGTGGAATATAATCCAAATAGGGACAAAGTATATTGAGCTTATAGTTCTTTCTTTTATAGGCTATAAAGGTGAGTACTCGAATAGACTTAAAGAAAGATGGTTTGGAGAAGTCGAAGTTGTACCTTGGAATAAATTAGATTAGATTATTTATTTGAGGGTATATAGATATATAATAGAAAGGATGATAAAGATGATAAAATTTTATGGATATTCAAAATGATCTAGCGTAAGAAAGGCCAAGGCTTGGCTTGAGGAAAATAATTTAGAATTTGAAAATATAGAAATAGTTAAAAATCCACCAAGTAAAGAAGAACTAAAAGAAATGTATGAAGTAAGTGGATATGAGCTTAAAAAGTTTTTTAACACTAGTGGAGTAAAATATAGAGAACTTGGTTTAAAAGATATCGTTAAAACCGAATCAGATGAAAAGCTTTTAGATATATTATCAAGTGACGGAATGCTTATAAAAAGACCTATAGCTTATGATGGTAAAAATGTAGTTATAGGATTTAAAGTAGATGAATGGAAAGAAAAGCTATTATAATTTAATTAACATTAAAAATAAAGAAGTTATCTCTTTATAAAATGTACCCTATAGAGTAGACAACTAATAAAAAGGTCTACTCTATAGGGTATTTTTGTATATAATTAAATAAATAATAATTAGATCGGAGAAAATTTTAATGAGTAAAAAATTATTTACAGAACAGGAAATAATAATATTAAAACAAAACAAATACATTAAGAAAGTAAGTTCGAAAGGTATTACCTATACCGATGAATTTAAAAAAATATTTATAAATGAAAGTATCAATGGTAAACTTCCTAGAATAATATTTGAAGAGTGTGGCTTCAATATCGATATTATAGGCATGCAAAGGATTAAATCTTCTGCTAGCAGATGGCGTACGGCCTTTAAAAATGGCGGAGCTATAAAACTTACAGATACTCGCAAATACAATACTGGAAGACCTATTGAGAAAGATCTTTCAATAGAAGAAAAATACAAAAAACTAGAAGCTAAAATGAAGTTACTTCAAGCTGAAAATGAATTACTAAAAAAGTTAGATATGATAGAAAGGAGAGTGTTAAAGAAGAAGTAAGTTTATTTTCTTGTGAAAAATATGAGATTATTAAGTCTACAATAAAAAAATATAAACTTAAAAATATGATAAGTTATTTATGTAAAGTTGCAGGTGTATCACGTTCTGGGTATTATAAATACTTCTCATCAGAAAGCAAGGATTTAAGAAAATCAAGAGAAGATAAAGATATTTTATCAAAAGAAAATGTATTAAAAGCTTTTAACTTTAAAGGACGTAAAAAAGGTGCAAGACAAATAAAAATGGTTTTAAAAGATAGATTTAATATAATATATAATTTAAAGCGTATTAGGAGAATAATGAAAAAATATGGAATAGTTTGCCCGTATAGAAAAGCGAATCCTTACAGACGTATGATGAAAGCAAGTAAAGAGCATACTATTGTTTCTAATTTCATAAACAGAGAATTTAAGCAAGATATACCATATAAAGTGCTATTAACAGATATTACATATTTAAGTTATAAAAATGGAAAAAAAGCATACTTGTCTACAATAAAAGACTCCTCTACAAATGAAATATTAGCTCATTATGTCTCAGATAACCTACGGTTAGATATTGTTTTAAATACACTAGAAAAACTTAAGTCAAATGTGAATTTAAAACTCCATAGCGAAGCTATTTTACACTCAGATCAAGGTGTTCATTACACGAGTCCTAAATTTCAAAAGCAAGTACAGCAATTAGGTTTAAAACAATCTATGTCAAGGAGAGGCAATTGCTGGGACAATGCTCCACAAGAATCATTCTTTGGGCATTTTAAAGATGAAGTTATTCTTAGCAAATGTAGTACATTAGAAGAAGTGATAAAAGAAATAGATGATTATATGGATTACTATAATAATTATAGATATCAATGGAATTTAAGCAAGATGACTCCTGTTCAGTACAGAAATCATCTTGTTTCTTAGAAATACCTTTTTTTAAATTGTCCTTGACAAAGGGTACACTTTATTAAGGGATAGCTTCTTTATTTTTAATATTAATATTAACTTATGATAAGTACAAATTCAGCATATAATAAATTCAATACATTAGCTAAATAAAAAAGAAACGGAGTGCAGCACTATGTCTGAAAATAAAAATTCATATACAAAGTTTATGATTATGAAAAAGCTATATAAAGACGGAAATAAACAAGTATATTTATTAAGCAATAAAAATGGATATAAAAAAGGTAAGTTGTCAGTTAAACAAAATCTTAATATGGGAGAAGTTATAGAAGTAGAGGATAGTACAGAAGGTACTATTGATATTTCAGATTTTGAATATATAAAAGATTTTAACTTAGAGGATTATTTACCATCTGTAAAAAGACCTATAAATGATATTATGGCAGATATCGAAGAAATAACAAAGGAGTGCATAATTTCTGAAGAAGGAAAGATTCTAAATGATTACTTTTTTAATGATGAAAAATTCTTAGAGGAATTTAAACATGGTATCGGTGGAGTTTCAATGCATCATAATTATATAGGAGGACTTGCTGAACATACTTTAAATGTAATGTATTTAACAAAAGTACTTTGTGATAGATATAACTGTAAAAGAAGAGAAGTGGCTGTTTTAAGTGCAAAACTTCATGATATTGGAAAGCTTTATGAATTAGATTATAAAGGACCATTTAAGTATACACTTCAAGGTGAGTTAGAAGGTCATATTGTAATTGGAGTTCAGATGATCGATAAAGCTTTAAATGAAATAGATTATCCATTTAGTGAGGACTTTATAAGACGTATTAAAGGGTGTATAACTCAACATCATGGTAAATTAGAGTATGGATCTCCTAGAGCTTGTAATATGGAAGAATCATTTATATTAAATTATGCAGACACTGTAGATGCTACAATGAATAAAATAGAACAAATTAAAGAAAATACTAAAGAAGATACTTGGTCAGATTATGATAGAAGAATAGAGACTAAATTATATTTATAGTAAATAAGTAGCCAAGGTAATAATATGTAAAACTTGGTTACTTATTTTAGTACTAGCAACTTTATTTTTTTAACTCAGCCCATATGGAGAAATGGCATTTTACTTTATAAAATAAAATCAAAATAATAAAAACTTTATTTTATAAAGTAAAATACTTAATTACATGGAATTATAAATTAGAATTATTTATAAAGAATACTTTTTAAGATATTAAATATTTATTAGTTAATCTTGTAGTTTTATTTTTTAACTTACACACATATATGTAAATACTTATTGTTAAGAAGCTTGCTACTATAGATATAGATGCAGAAATAAGTATTGCCATTTTAGCTATATTTACAAGTGTTAGGTTATGAATAAATGCTAGTTCTGATATGAATATAGACATGGTAAATCCAATTCCAGCAATAAGTGATACAAAAAATATAGCTAACCAACTTATGTTTTTAGGTTTTTCTGTAAACTTAAATAAATCTCCTAAATAACAAAATAGCATAATACCTAGAGGTTTACCTACACTAAGTCCTAATATTATTCCCATATAAAGTGGTTTAGCACTACTTAAATCAATATTATATGTAAGTGATATTCCAGTGTTTACAAAAGCAAATAACGGTATAATAAATAGACTATTTATAGGTACTAATATACATTGTAATCTATCTAATGTACTTTTTCTACACGTATAAGATTTTGATGGGATAGTAATAGCTAATATGATTCCACTTATTGTAGAATGTAATCCACTTAAATGTACAAAATACCATAAACAAAGTCCACATATAAGATAATAGATAATACTTTCTATTTTAAATAATTTATTAGCTATAATTAAAGTTATAAAAATCGCAAAGGAAATTATCAAATATGTAAAATTTATATCTAAAGAATAGACAATGGCTATAAAAGCTATAGATATTAAGTCATCAACAACAGCTAAAGATAATAAAAATACTTTAAGAGCAGGATTGAACTTATTAGAAAATAAAATAAATATACCTACTGCAAATGCAATATCTGTAGATATAGGAATGCAAAATCCGCTTAAAAATTGACTATTTTTATTTATTAATATAAATATTAATGCAGGAACAATTACACCTCCTATAGATGCAAAGACTGGAAAAGAAGCTTTTTTTAATGATGATAGATTACCATATAATATTTCAGACTTTATTTCTAAACCTGCAACTAAAAAGAATATAGACATTAAAAATTCATTTATAAACATATGTATTGAAAATTCATTTACTATGTATATGTCATTTAATATATAGTCGTACATATTTTTTAGAGGAGTGTTATAAATAAATAAAGCAAATATAGTTGCAATCAGTAAAAAGATACTAGTAAGAGCTTCAATCTTTATACTTTTTTTATAAGTACGCAATAATCTCAATTAAATTCACCAACCAATTGTAAAATTTTTTATTCATTATAAATTAACTATAAATAAATGTATGAGATTAGTATTATAAATATGATAAGTACAACGTATATATAAATTTAAAAGCAGCTTAAACTAATTAAGCTACTTTTTAGATAATTCTATATTAAAATCATTAATTAACCACTCACCGGATTGGTCAGTAATTAATGAACATAAACTTTCATAAGTTTTGCTATCTGTTTCATTTTCATAATTAACACTATAGTTTATTTTAAAGATTTTTAAGTTTTTATCATGTAGAGGGTTATCTTTTAGGTAATCACTTACTAAATTCATATCTGTTTCTTCTTCAATTTTTATTAAATGTATACTTTTTATATTATCAATTTGTAATTTTAAATCTGAAATTTTATCTTTTGTAACTAATTTTGAAATTGAAGCTAGATCTTTTTTATTAATGCATTCTATATAATTATAAATAGTAGATTTTGCATTGTTATCAATAGGTTTAGACTTGAAAGTGAGTATAAATGATAGGATTAACATGGGTATTAGTATTAATATAGAAAGCTTCTGATTATTTTTAATAAAATATCCCTCCATATAAAAAATTTCCATTTATAGTATAGAAAATATAATCTTACTTATAGTATACTACTATAGGTGCCAAAAAATGAATTAATAATCATTTATTTGGGAATACATTAATTATATGTACATACAATAACAAAATTAGGAGGCAGAATAAATGAGTACACCAACACCACACAACAATGCAAAATTAGGTGATATAGCAGAAACGGTTTTATTACCAGGAGACCCATTAAGAGCTAAATTTATAGCGGAAACTTTTTTAGAAGATGTAGTGCAATATAACACTGTAAGAGGGATGTTTGGATATACAGGATACTATAAAGGAAAAAGAATATCTGTTCAAGGATCAGGTATGGGTATACCATCTATAGGAATATACTCTTATGAGCTTATACATTTTTATAATGTTAAGAACTTAATAAGAGTAGGTTCAGCTGGAGCTATAAACAAAGATTTAAAACTACACGATGTAGTTATAGGTATGGGAGCATGTACAGATTCAAACTATGCTTCACAATATAATTTACCTGGAACTTTTGCTCCAATAGCTAGTTATGAATTAATGCAAAAAGCTGTTGAAGTTGCAAAAGAACAAGGAACAAAGGTAGCAGTTGGGAATATTCTTTCAAGTGATGTATTCTATAGTGATGCAGGATTAGATAATTTAGCTAAATGGCAAAAGATGGGTGTTCTTTGTGTTGAAATGGAAGCAGCAGCTCTGTATATGAATGCAGCTAGAGCTGGGGTTAATGCTTTAACGATACTTACTATTTCAGATTGTCCTCTAACTGGAGAAGAAACAACATCGCATGAAAGACAAGTAGCATTTACTAAAATGATGGAGATAGCTTTAGAATTAGCTTAATTAAATCACTTTATAAAATAGAAATAAAAAAAGATAAGGAAATGAAACCTTATCTTTTTTATTTTATAACTCTAAATACCCCAGTAACTATTCCTATAACCTCAACATCTTTGCAATTTAACATTATGGGATCCATAAAATCATTTTCTGGTTGAAGTCGTATCATATTATTATCTTCACTAAAAAATCTTTTTACAGTAGCATATTCTTTATGGATAAGGGCAACAACTATTTCTCCATTAGATGAAGTATTTTTTCTATCTACTATTACGTAATCTCCGTTTAAAATACCTGCATTCATCATACTGTCGCCTTTAATTTTTAATACAAAGTTATCATTACCCTTTATAAAATTAGCAGGGAATGGGATATATTCTTCAACATTTTCTTCAGCTAATATTGGTTGTCCAGCAGTTACTTGACCAACTAATGGTAGATTAAGTACTTCATGATTAAATGTTGTTTTATTTCCATCTAAGACTTCAATAGCTCTAGGTTTTGTTGCATCTCTTCTTATATATCCATATTTTTCAAGTTTATTTAAATGTGAGTGTACGGTAGATGTAGACTTTAAACCAACAGCTTCACATGTTTCTCTAACTGAAGGTGGATATCCTTTAAGTGCAATTTGTTCCTTGATAAACTCTAGTATCAATATTTGCTTTGGGCTTAAATCTAAATACATAAAAGCTATCCTTTCTAATTTTAATTTATAATTATATTGTAACACAATGAATATATTTATACAAACATTTGTTCTTGAATGTATAAAATAACATTTTTTAAATATTTAACTCTTTATTTTCATTCTCTTTATCTTCATCAATCCATTCAAAATTATTAACAATATCTCTTTTAACATGCTTTTTATGTGCTGCATAAAGCTGTGTTGTTGTTACATTATCATGATCTAGTAAATTTTGAACATCATATATAGAAAATCCACTTTGAATTAGAGAAGTTGCTGCAGTAGCTCTTAATTTATGAGGGCTATAACCGCTTTCTCTTGATGTTTCCATGGAAATAGATGTATATTTCTTTACAAGTTGTCTGATAGCCTTAGGATCCATTCTCTTACGTTGAAGAGATAAAAATAGGGTATCCTTATATTCTTCTTCTAAAAGTTCACTTTGAGGCCTTTCGTTTAATATGTAATCTTTTACAACAGATTCACAGGTATGGTTAATTGGCATTAAAACTTCTTTACCTCTTTTTCTATAAATTTTAAATTCACCTCTAGAAAAATTAAAAGATGAAATATTCAATTCTCGAAGCTCATTTAATCTAAGACCATAGGTAACAAATAATGCTAAGATAGCTTTATCACGAAGCCTAGTTTTTCTCCAATAAACTTTTTCTTTATCTGTTAAACCGTAACCAGTATCAACAGCATCTAACATTTTTGCAACTTCATCAATCTCAAGTCGCTTTATAGCGTCTGGTTGAGGCTTAGGAAGCTTAATAGGGTTAAACCCATCTGTTATGTTGTTATCTAGTTGATCATTCCTATATAAAAATTTAAATAGAGTAGATAGTGATGATTTTTTTCTAGCTAATGCACGACTATTATTCTCAAATATTAAAGTACTTTTCTCAGTATGTTTATAATATCTACTACAATAGTCACCTAAAAATAAATTAACATCCCTAGCCTTTATTTTTTTAAAATCTTCTAATGTAATATTAAAAGGTTTATCTGCACTTGTTATATCTTTTGTTTCTGTTAGATAAACACAAAAGAAGTGAATATCCTCTAAATAAGCAAGTCGAGTAGAGGTTGCTACAGATCCTTTTAGATAGATAAAATAATCTTTCATAAACTTAGGTAGTTTATTTTCTACTTTTATACATCTTTCTATTAAGACATTCTCTTTAAATACGATGTTATCTGGTTTATCTGATTTATTATGTATTTTTATAATTTTTTTATCATCCATATAAATTATCTCCTAAAATTTTTCATATTTATAAAATAACACATATAAACATTCATTTCAACTATCCCTTAAATATTGAAACGTATGATTTATTTAAGGGATAGTTTGATATATTTGTAAAGCTATAAGGCAAAGATTATAGATGAAATAAGAAGCTTAATTTATATAATGCAATTTAAATGAATATGCATGCATATAGATAAAAGATTCTTAAGATATCAGATTAAGATTTAGAAATTGAATATAATTAATAAATTTTGGATTTGATTAGATTTGTTGTTTAAGGTTTGATAAATGATTTTAATCAGATTTAAATTAATTAAAATATGATTAATAAATTATAAAAAATAATTTATTAATTCAAATATAAAATATGCATGCATAATTGGTTTTTTGTATAATTTGTAATTTAGCTATAAAATATAGGTTTTATACGAAAGTGGCTTATTTTAATACTAACTATACCCTAAATATACATTTAAAGGATAGTTTTATATAATAGAAAATTGCATACTATAGCTCTCTTCTTTCATTATTTTATATGCATGCGTATTTATTATTTTTATAATTACAATTTATATTATAATAAATACGCATGCATATTCATTTTTACATACAAATTTGTTTTTATTATAAATTTTAATATTTACATATCTTTTAAATTTTTTAATTATTTTCAGTAATTTAATTATAAAATCTATTTTTCTATTTCACTTAATTATTCTAAATTAACTTTAAACCTACCTTATAATGTTTCTACCTATACAATTCCTATATTATTATCAACGCTTAGTATTTTTATTGGATTTTCTTTTTAATACTAATCAACTAAAATATATTTGAGTGTTTTGGATTAATATTCGTATATGAACGTATAAAATTTAATGGTCCATTTTTATAAACCCCGAACATTAAGCCATTAAATCAAACTTTGAATATATAAATTAAATTTATAGTTCGTATAAGCTTCTGTAGAAATATTAAATCCAATTGTCTTAGACACTTTAAGCAAATACATCTCTAGCTTTTTCAATAAATTCATCAGGGTTGCTTTCTGGTGCCATAAATTCAACTTTTTCACCAAGAGCTTCAAAATGCTTTTTAGCACACTTTATTTTAGATTGTTCTTCTTCTCTAAGAAGATTGATATCACTTTTACCTTTAGTTTCTACTACAAAATAAAGTCTCTCTTCATCTATTTCATTAATGACCACTGCCCAGTCTGGGTTATAACTTCCAATAGGAGTCTCTATCTTAAACCAACTTGGTAACTTTACATACACTTTAATTTCGTCTCTTTCTTCAAATTTCTTGGCAAATTCAGTTTCAACATATGAATCACATATAGCATAGTTGTACGGAGATTTCTTACTTTCTACTATTTTGTCATTTAAATAAGTAAGGAGTTCGCTGTCATTGAACATTTCTATAGAGTAATAATCTCCGCCTCTAAACTTAGAGTAGCTTATACCGTCTACTACCATAAGTCTTAGATTTTTTCTTATTATTTTAGTTACTTCCTCTATGTATTTTTGAGGATTTCTTTTAAAATCTTCTAATCTCTTAGAATTAATTAAAATGTCTATTACCGTTTTTCTAGTTAAGTTAGTTTTATTTTGTAAATCAGTTATTATGTCTGGCAATTGTATATTATATTCTAATCTGTCTTCATCTTCTCTAACAGTTTTTCCTTCTAGGCCTGTTTCCCTTGACATTTTGTCTATAGTGTTTTTTGATGAAAACATTCTAGGAGAATTTATTTTAGGCATGTTTTTTATATCGTCGATGGATTTTCTAATTAATTCTTTACTATCAAATTTTAAACGATAAATAGTTTTTGATTTTATTTTATTCCATAGATTTATAAACTCTTCACTCTCTAAAATAGCCTTATTAAGCTGAACTTTTTTCTTTTTAGAAGCATCTTTAATTTCATAGTTTTTAACTCTTTTCTTTAACTCTTCATATATTCCACCATAAAAATCTATAAACTCTTTATCTAATTTTAAGCTTTCATCACTTTCAGCTTCGGAGTCTATAGCAATTTTAAGCTTATCAGTTACATTTCCCTTATCAGTTATGTATTCTTCTTTGACTAAATACCTATAAAGATCTTCTGACTTATCATATCCCATATAAATGCTTTCACCTAAGTTATCATTATCTTCTCTTTTAACATTAGCAAAGCTGTGTTTTTCCACTATACCAAATCTAATATTAGTATCTCTTTCTATTTCGCTTTGCAGTCCTGATACGAACTCTAAGTAAGATTCATTAGCCATAACTGTAAGTCTATTTACACTGTAATCTTCAACTCTTTCTCCTTCTTGATTTACACAAAGTCTAAGGCCACGACCAATTTCTTGTCTTCTACTTATATAAGTTCCTTTAGATTCTTTCAATGTACATATTTGAAACACATTTGGATTATCCCATCCTTCTCTTAGAGCAGAGTGTGAAAATATAAATCTAAGTGGGTTATCCATACTTAAAAGTTTTTCCTTATCCCTCATAATCCAGTTATAAAACTCATCATCAGCTTTTGTATTTCCATTAGTGTCTTTGTATACTTTTTTCCCTTTTTTCTTGTCTGAAGCAAAATAACCATAATGAGTACGTGATACTTCTAAATCTTTATTCTCATTATCTCTATACTTATCTAAAGTAATAAGTCTAGAATACTCCTCTTCAAACATTTTTGCATATTTACCTTCAATATGGTTATAGTCCTTATCATACTCTCTATAATTAGATACTTTATCAATGAAGAATAAACTAAGTACTTTTATACCTTTCTTATTTAACATAATTTCCTTATCCAAATGTTCTTCTATAGTTTTTCTTATTTGAAACCTTTTTACAGCATCTTCATCCAGATCACCAATAGCCTCATTTAGATATATTCTAGTTCCATTTGAAAAATCAACATACTCATTTCCTTCTCCCCAGCTTATATCTTGTACTAGATAATTATTATAAAGTTCTCTACCATTTGTTAATTCTTTTAAATCATCACCTAGTTTTATTTGTTTCTTACTTCTTTTTACTACACCTGTTTTTTTATCTTGTATGTCTATCTCTAATTTAGCTTTTCTCTCTCCAACTTCAACTAATTTTATATAGGGTAAATTGAAGGAATCTTCACTTCTAATAGATAATACTTCTATTCTCTTTACTAACTTATTTTCATAAGCATCTACTGCATCTAATCTATATACCATATTATACTCATCTACATGTGTAGCAGAATATCTCAATGTACATAATGGATTAAGTGATTTTATAGCTTCCTTAGATTTTTCAGTAGTATCTACACTTTGTGGTTCATCTATTATAACGATTGGATTAGTTTCTTTTATTAGATCTATAGGTTTTTGTCCATTTAACTTATCTTGTGGTCTGTGTATTATATTGGATTGATTTTCTTTGGTAGGATTTTCGAAATTTTTTCTAAATGCATCTATATTAATAATCATTATTTCTATAGTATTAGAAGTAGCAAAACTTCTAACTTGATCTAGCTTACTTGAATCATAAACAAAGTAATTTGCAGGTTCATTATTAAAAATATTATTAAAATGTTCCTTTGTTATTTGTAAAGTTTTATAAACACCTTCTCTAATAGCTACAGAAGGAACTACTATAATAAACTTAGTAAATCCATAGTTTTTATTAAGCTCATAAATACTTTTTAAATATACGTAAGTCTTACCAGTACCAGTCTCCATCTCTACAGTAAAGTTCATACCTTCTAACTTTTCACTTCTTTTTAAATTATTTCTCATCTGTATCTTTTGAACATTTTCCAAAACATCGTCATAAGTCAAATCAAGACTATTTCCAATGCCTGTATTAGTATAAACTACACCAATTTGTTGCTGATTTTCATTTATATTACTACTATTTAAAACTGTAAAATTAGACTGTCTACTTTGTTGCCCTTTAAAGATGTCTACTACGGAGTTTATTGCATCATTTTGATATTGTAGATTAGATTGGAATTTTAATTTCATAACTACACACTCCTTACATCTTCAATTTCAAACTGTTTTAAGTTTTGTATAGCATTTATTTTAGCAGCATCACTCATAAATCCAGCTTCTTTGAATATTACCTTACTATCCATATGTTTTGACTTATGTTTTGGTATTTCATCTATAACATCTTGAGTTATCTTATCATCAAGACAAGCAAGTAATGCTCCTTCTCCTATATTATATAGAGTATTATATCCAACTTTTATCTCTTCTATTTTGGCAGTTAGTTCTACACCACTTTTTAGAAGAATTTCATATAATAAATCTTCCTTACTTCTATCTTTTTTAAGGTTAGTCTCCATTTCGAGAATGTTTTGTTCTAAATCGTCTATTGATGAATCCCATGATTTTAAATTGGAAGAATCTAGTTTAAATACTTTAAATCCGATATCAAGTTTTTCAATTTCTTCTTTATTTTGATTTTCTGAGATTATCCTATCTCCAGCTCTTCTTAGACGTTCTTTTCCTATTTCACAAATATTTTTATATCCAGATTTATATGCTTCACTTTTTTCTTGAGATAATTCAGGCAATTGAACCATTATATATCTACGATTAGTACACGATTCTTTATTTAGAATCATAACTGCATGTGCTGTTGTTGATGAACCAGAAAAGAAATCTATTATCAGGTCACTTTCACTAGTAGATATTTGGATTAGTGTTTTTAATAATTCTATAGGCTTTGGATTTTCAAAAATTTCATTATCGAAAAGTTCATTCAATTCCTTTTTTCCATCTGTTGTAGTACCTTTATTTAACAATATTGAATATGGTGTTACTTCTCTTTTTTCATTAAGAAATATTTTTATAGCTGGCACACCTTCTCCATCTTTTCCCCAATAAATTCTATTATCCAAATCTAATTTTTTAAACTCTTCTTCAGATACATCAAATTGACGTGTAAATATTTTTCCACTAGGGGATTTTACTGAATAATAATTTCTATGAGAAGAATTAGAGTCTCCTTCTTTCCTAGAGATACTCCCAGCCTTATAATTTCCTCTTGGATCGCCATCAAGATTAGAATATTCATTTTTAAATTCTGGGTACTCTAATACCTTATTTAATTTTTTCTGTTTTTTATAACAAAATACTAGATACTCATGATCTGTTCTGAATGTTGCAGTATTTTTCATTTTACCGTCTCTACCATCACCACATTTTCTCCATATCATAGTTTCTACATTTGTCTCTCCAAATATTTCGTTACATATTTTTAAAACATTTGATATTTCATTATCGTCTATTGATATTATCATTATACCATCATCTGTAAGTAAATTACGTCCTATCTTAAACCTAGGATACATCATATTTAGCCAGTCAGTATGATATCTTCCATTAGTTTCTGGATTAGCCTTAGTACTTTGCTTAGTAATTTCTTTATAATTAGCAATATTATCTCTAAAATTATCCTTATATACAAAATCCTTTCCTGTATTATATGGTGGATCAATATAAATCATCTTTACTTTTCCAAAATAACTTTTTTGAAGTAGTTTTAAAACTTCTAGATTATCTCCCTCAATATAAAGGTTATCAGTATCATCCCAATTCTTGCTACTTTCTTTATCTGGTCTTAAAGTTCCAGTTGAAGATGTTTGAGCTATTCTTATAGCATCCTGTTTTCCATTCCAAGTAAACTCATATCTTTCTTCTTTATCTTCAATATTATCTCCCAGTATTAATCGTAACTTCTCGAAGTCAATCTTACCTTCTTCAAATACCTCAGGAAAAATCTCCTTTAATTTATTTAAGTTATCTTCAGTCAAATCCATGCTTATCCCCTCTAACATTTTCATAAATTAATTCCCCTTTTTTATTAAAAATAATACATTTATTAAACCATCTTATTTAATCTGTCATTTGTTATTTTTTTAATATCATTTAAATATTTTTCTTTATTGTTAGAAATTTTAGATTTACATGTTGGACATACTGCTATTATGTTCAGTATACTATCTAGCTCTTCTGAAGGTTTGTTTTTATCTATTACATAAATACATAGATTTTGGCTTTTTTTATTACATAGTTCACAACAGTTATTGGCTATTTTTAAAACTTCTTTAACCCTACTACTATTTATAATTAGATTTGTGATTTGCAAATTTGAATTAGATTTTTTAGCTTTTTCATTTGTATCTTTATTTTTTGTATTTGTTTTCTTATCATATATTGGTATTTTATCTCTGCAATTTTTACAAATATCATATCCTACTTGCCATAAAACCACGGATTTTTTATAACAAGAACCATCATCTACATCATAATATTTACAATTAATTCTTCTTTTCTTGTGAGCTTTCTCAATATGATATGGTGTTCCAATTTTCCCCCTTTGAGGCTTATTTTTTGAAATCATATATATCACCCCAAATAAGTTATTTAAAAATAACTCATATTATTTTTAATGGCTATATTTAGAAAATACTTTTTAATTCCTTAATCTTTTTCTCCAAATCAGTTGCCTTAATATTAAGCTCCATCTTTTTATTAAACTGGTTTTCTTTCTTAAGATTTCTAATAGTTTTCTTTAGTTCATCTTCTAATTTTTCTATTTGCTCTGATATTTGTTTACTTTCTTCCAAAGTCTTTTTATCACTTATATCTTCATACCCAATGATTTTATCAGATATTTTAAAAATATAAATCTTATCATTTATAGTCTTATAGAAGTCAAATAGATTTGTATAAGGTATTTTTCTAAGACTTATAGAGTCTATAAACTTTTTATCATTTTCACTTAAATTATTTATGTTTAACCAATCAGTTATATTACTTTCCTCTACTACCGTTTTATTTTTCTCAGTTTTACTAAGTCTTTTTATAGCTGTACTTATACAATATTCTTTATCAAATTCATATATAATCACCAGAGGATTTGGTATGCTATTATTAATAATCTTACTTATTTTATCTATTTTATCTTGTTGTTTTAATTTTACTTTTAAATAAGCTATAGCTTCATAGTAATATTCATCATTTATAAAAGATGATATGTTTAAAGTAGAACTATTTAATATATAGCTCATTTCTATCCTATCTATATAGTCAATAAAAATTTTCTTATCTTCTTTAGACAAATCTCCATTATCATAAAACATTTTTTTGTCTAGCTTTCGTCCAAGATATTTAACTTTATCTAATCCAAGCAATTCAAACATACTATTATCTCCTATTTAATTACTAAATATGAAACTATTTCAAATTCATTTTGGTTAGTATTGTTATTTAACATTCCACTTAAATCTCCTAAAGAGAATATATTTAAAGTGTCTTGCTCTTCTATTTTTCCTAGAATATCATTTGTAACATCTTTTAATAATTCTTTGTATTTATCCATTTTCTTTTTTCTTTTGATTTCTAGTTTCTTTATTAAATTCTTCCACTAAATCATTTAGGACTTTGTTGTTTCCAGCACATAATGATTTATAAATATCTAGTATTTTCTTTATATTTGTATAGTTATAAATTATCTCTCCATCTTCTCTAACATAAGCCATATAGTAAGGATAAATTGGATTTTTATCACTTTCATTTTTATATCCATCTATTTTCTTTAGGCAATAAATTACGCCTCGTTTTATTTCACCATCTAGTGATTTATTATTGTTATTTACTATGGCATAAATGCCAAGGGGAGTATTCTCTATTTCATCATTGTATTTATGCTGTAAGTTAATAAGATCCATTCTAAAGTCGTCTAATGTGAAATCTGTAAGGGATACATTTCCTTTTACATCTTCTAAGTCGATAACTTCATCTTGTAATTGTTTAAGTTGCTTTCTTCTATATTCTAAGTCTTTCATTTTCTGTGGATTTTCACTTATAACGTCTTCTTCTCCAGTTGCAGATATATCTAGCATCTTCATCTTTTGTTTTACTCTCCCCTCTAAGTGTATGTATTCATCAAGCTCTATACTAGGCCAAAAATTCACTAGCTTTATGCAACTATTTTTTGATCCAAGGCGGTCAATACGACCAAATCGTTGAACTATTCTAACTGGATTCCAGTGAATATCGTAGTTTATCAAGTAATCACAGTCTTGCAAGTTTTGCCCTTCGCTGATACAATCTGTGGCTATTAATATATCTATATCTTCTTTAGCTTCTGGCATTATTTTTTCTCTTTCTTTTGATATTGGAGAGAAATTTATAAGAACTTTATTTAAATCAACTTTACTCATTTTAATAGTTGTCTTAGGATTTTCACTTCCTGTAACTAAAGCTGAATTTAAATTATATTTTTCTTTTGCCCATATACTAATATTTTTATATATATACTTAGCTGTATCTGCAAAGGCTGTAAATATTNACTTAAATCTCCTAAAGAGAATATATTTAAAGTGTCTTGCTCTTCTATTTTTCCTAGAATATCATTTGTAACATCTTTTAATAATTCTTTGTATTTATCCATTTTCTTTTTTCTTTTGATTTCTAGTTTCTTTATTAAATTCTTCCACTAAATCATTTAGGACTTTGTTGTTTCCAGCACATAATGATTTATAAATATCTAGTATTTTCTTTATATTTGTATAGTTATAAATTATCTCTCCATCTTCTCTAACATAAGCCATATAGTAAGGATAAATTGGATTTTTATCACTTTCATTTTTATATCCATCTATTTTCTTTAGGCAATAAATTACGCCTCGTTTTATTTCACCATCTAGTGATTTATTATTGTTATTTACTATGGCATAAATGCCAAGGGGAGTATTCTCTATTTCATCATTGTATTTATGCTGTAAGTTAATAAGATCCATTCTAAAGTCGTCTAATGTGAAATCTGTAAGGGATACATTTCCTTTTACATCTTCTAAGTCGATAACTTCATCTTGTAATTGTTTAAGTTGCTTTCTTCTATATTCTAAGTCTTTCATTTTCTGTGGATTTTCACTTATAACGTCTTCTTCTCCAGTTGCAGATATATCTAGCATCTTCATCTTTTGTTTTACTCTCCCCTCTAAGTGTATGTATTCATCAAGCTCTATACTAGGCCAAAAATTCACTAGCTTTATGCAACTATTTTTTGATCCAAGGCGGTCAATACGACCAAATCGTTGAACTATTCTAACTGGATTCCAGTGAATATCGTAGTTTATCAAGTAATCACAGTCTTGCAAGTTTTGCCCTTCGCTGATACAATCTGTGGCTATTAATATATCTATATCTTCTTTAGCTTCTGGCATTATTTTTTCTCTTTCTTTTGATATTGGAGAGAAATTTATAAGAACTTTATTTAAATCAACTTTACTCATTTTAATAGTTGTCTTAGGATTTTCACTTCCTGTAACTAAAGCTGAATTTAAATTATATTTTTCTTTTGCCCATATACTAATATTTTTATATATATACTTAGCTGTATCTGCAAAGGCTGTAAATATTATTATTTTTTTATTATTTTCATTTATAGGGTTATTAACTTTTCTAGAAATTACATTCTTTAATTCGTTTAGTTTGTTATCTCTACTTTCATTTATTTCTCTTGATTTAGAAAGCAAATCTAAAATTATATTTCTATCTAGCTCTAAATCTTGTTTATACTTGATTATATCTAAATCTTTAATTTTAATTTTTACCTTGTCACCTATAGTAAACTCTTCTATAGAAGTATCTAATGGGTCAATTTCATCTATATCTATATTGATCTCATCATTTATACTTTCTAATTTTTTTATCTTAGAGTTAATATTATTAAGAACATTCTCTAAAGTTAAAGTAAAAGAGTTTATAGAACTTTCTAGTCTTTTTAGAAAGTTTGTTTTCATTAAATAAATCATACTTTGTTCACGGTCTATTTGTCTTAACACACTCTTTCCGCCTTTAACTTTGGTATCATAGAGCTTACTGTAATAGCTTTTCTTATGAGGGAGTACATATTTTATTGGTGCATATACAGATAAATTAAGTCTTAGTATTTCATTATTAATCTCTTTTAGTGAAGGAAACTTACCTAATATGTCAATATCTGATTTTATATTTTCTGGTTTTAAACGTTTTGGAAACTCTCCAATATCTGAAACATTGTAATATTTTTCAATATGTTTTCTAGAACGTGCTATAGTTAATGAGTCTAGCAACTTAAAATAGTCGAAGTTTAACATATCAAGAAGTCTTTCTGTCGTTTTCTCATTTTCTTCTAGTTCACTCCATTTATTAAATATATACTGAGCTTTTCTAAGTGTAGAGCTAATACTTTTTATATCTGCACTTTTTTCTAATGCTTTATCGTTATCTTCTGTTATAAATGCTAATTGATTTTTTAAATCATCCATTTTGTTATTAACAGGTGTAGCTGATAACATAAGTACCTTTGTTTTTACACCGTCTTTTATAATGTTTTTCATTAATTTTTCATAGCGAGTTTCTCTATCATTAACAGCTACGTTATTTCTAAGGTTATGTGATTCATCTATAACTACTAAATCATAGTTCCCCCAATTNTTAGCTTCTGGCATTATTTTTTCTCTTTCTTTTGATATTGGAGAGAAATTTATAAGAACTTTATTTAAATCAACTTTACTCATTTTAATAGTTGTCTTAGGATTTTCACTTCCTGTAACTAAAGCTGAATTTAAATTATATTTTTCTTTTGCCCATATACTAATATTTTTATATATATACTTAGCTGTATCTGCAAAGGCTGTAAATATTATTATTTTTTTATTATTTTCATTTATAGGGTTATTAACTTTTCTAGAAATTACATTCTTTAATTCGTTTAGTTTGTTATCTCTACTTTCATTTATTTCTCTTGATTTAGAAAGCAAATCTAAAATTATATTTCTATCTAGCTCTAAATCTTGTTTATACTTGATTATATCTAAATCTTTAATTTTAATTTTTACCTTGTCACCTATAGTAAACTCTTCTATAGAAGTATCTAATGGGTCAATTTCATCTATATCTATATTGATCTCATCATTTATACTTTCTAATTTTTTTATCTTAGAGTTAATATTATTAAGAACATTCTCTAAAGTTAAAGTAAAAGAGTTTATAGAACTTTCTAGTCTTTTTAGAAAGTTTGTTTTCATTAAATAAATCATACTTTGTTCACGGTCTATTTGTCTTAACACACTCTTTCCGCCTTTAACTTTGGTATCATAGAGCTTACTGTAATAGCTTTTCTTATGAGGGAGTACATATTTTATTGGTGCATATACAGATAAATTAAGTCTTAGTATTTCATTATTAATCTCTTTTAGTGAAGGAAACTTACCTAATATGTCAATATCTGATTTTATATTTTCTGGTTTTAAACGTTTTGGAAACTCTCCAATATCTGAAACATTGTAATATTTTTCAATATGTTTTCTAGAACGTGCTATAGTTAATGAGTCTAGCAACTTAAAATAGTCGAAGTTTAACATATCAAGAAGTCTTTCTGTCGTTTTCTCATTTTCTTCTAGTTCACTCCATTTATTAAATATATACTGAGCTTTTCTAAGTGTAGAGCTAATACTTTTTATATCTGCACTTTTTTCTAATGCTTTATCGTTATCTTCTGTTATAAATGCTAATTGATTTTTTAAATCATCCATTTTGTTATTAACAGGTGTAGCTGATAACATAAGTACCTTTGTTTTTACACCGTCTTTTATAATGTTTTTCATTAATTTTTCATAGCGAGTTTCTCTATCATTAACAGCTACGTTATTTCTAAGGTTATGTGATTCATCTATAACTACTAAATCATAGTTCCCCCAATTTACAAAATCGAGGTCTATATCACCACTCATTCCACCTTTTCTTGATAAGTCAGTATGATTTAATAAATCATAAGAAAATCTATCACTTGCCAATATATTTCTCTTATCATTAACTCTGTAAACTGACCAATTATCATGAAGTTTCTTAGGTGTAAGAACTAAAACCTTATAATTTCTAAGTTCATAATATTTTATAATAGCTAGAGCTTCAAAGGTTTTACCAAGACCAACACTATCTGCAATAATACAACCACCATAAGTTTCTATTTTATTAATAGCTCCAACTACACCATCTTTTTGAAAGCTATATAATCTATTCCAAACTTCAGTATCTTTAAAACCAGTTCTTGATTTGATTACTTCTTTATTATCATTTTCTTCTAAAAAATCTTTAAATATGTTGTACAAAGTAATAAAATATAGAAACTCTGGTGAGTTATCCTTATACAAATAACTTATCTTATTTAAAATATCTTTCTTAACGTCTTTAAGTTTATCTTCATTATTCCATATTTCATTAAACTTACTTTTTAATGTAGAATTTAATTCATTATCATCTGTATAAATATTTAAATACATTGGAGTAGAATTTATATACCCTAGGCTTGGGCATGATAGAGAAGTTGCTCCAGTTATACTCACATTCTTATCATCACTCTCAATATGACAAAGAGCACCATTCATTTTAGTATTTTTTAAAGCTTTAATTTCTACTTTTCTTTTAATCCATTTAGCTAATTCTCTAGCAATATAACTTTGATTAAGAGTACATTTATNAGTACATATTTTATTGGTGCATATACAGATAAATTAAGTCTTAGTATTTCATTATTAATCTCTTTTAGTGAAGGAAACTTACCTAATATGTCAATATCTGATTTTATATTTTCTGGTTTTAAACGTTTTGGAAACTCTCCAATATCTGAAACATTGTAATATTTTTCAATATGTTTTCTAGAACGTGCTATAGTTAATGAGTCTAGCAACTTAAAATAGTCGAAGTTTAACATATCAAGAAGTCTTTCTGTCGTTTTCTCATTTTCTTCTAGTTCACTCCATTTATTAAATATATACTGAGCTTTTCTAAGTGTAGAGCTAATACTTTTTATATCTGCACTTTTTTCTAATGCTTTATCGTTATCTTCTGTTATAAATGCTAATTGATTTTTTAAATCATCCATTTTGTTATTAACAGGTGTAGCTGATAACATAAGTACCTTTGTTTTTACACCGTCTTTTATAATGTTTTTCATTAATTTTTCATAGCGAGTTTCTCTATCATTAACAGCTACGTTATTTCTAAGGTTATGTGATTCATCTATAACTACTAAATCATAGTTCCCCCAATTTACAAAATCGAGGTCTATATCACCACTCATTCCACCTTTTCTTGATAAGTCAGTATGATTTAATAAATCATAAGAAAATCTATCACTTGCCAATATATTTCTCTTATCATTAACTCTGTAAACTGACCAATTATCATGAAGTTTCTTAGGTGTAAGAACTAAAACCTTATAATTTCTAAGTTCATAATATTTTATAATAGCTAGAGCTTCAAAGGTTTTACCAAGACCAACACTATCTGCAATAATACAACCACCATAAGTTTCTATTTTATTAATAGCTCCAACTACACCATCTTTTTGAAAGCTATATAATCTATTCCAAACTTCAGTATCTTTAAAACCAGTTCTTGATTTGATTACTTCTTTATTATCATTTTCTTCTAAAAAATCTTTAAATATGTTGTACAAAGTAATAAAATATAGAAACTCTGGTGAGTTATCCTTATACAAATAACTTATCTTATTTAAAATATCTTTCTTAACGTCTTTAAGTTTATCTTCATTATTCCATATTTCATTAAACTTACTTTTTAATGTAGAATTTAATTCATTATCATCTGTATAAATATTTAAATACATTGGAGTAGAATTTATATACCCTAGGCTTGGGCATGATAGAGAAGTTGCTCCAGTTATACTCACATTCTTATCATCACTCTCAATATGACAAAGAGCACCATTCATTTTAGTATTTTTTAAAGCTTTAATTTCTACTTTTCTTTTAATCCATTTAGCTAATTCTCTAGCAATATAACTTTGATTAAGAGTACATTTATCCTTTAGCTCTTCTTCTACTCCGAATAATTTATTTTCATTTTCTTTAATTTTTCTCATTATGTTTTTGTTATCGTTATTCACAAATGTAGGCTCTGTATAGATAAATCTCAAATTATCTATTTTTGATAATTCTTCTTTAAGTTCATCGAAGGCATACAAAGTAAAATAAGATGCTATTATAGAAAGTTTTGAATTTTCCTTTATATGTATTTTTAATACATCTCCAACTCTACCATATTGCTTATTGTCTATTAATTTTCCCTCCATGCTAAATCCCCTTATTTGTATATATTATTATCAGTATATTTTATTATGCTTAAATCATGTCAATGCATAATAAAATATACTGATAATAATTTAGTATACAAATATTTTATTAAATAAACTGACAGTACATGAATTACTTGCTCATGAATCACCAGAGAGGACTATGAGACATACTTGATTACTAGATGATATGAAGAGAAAAGTTTTTGACAAGGTAATTAAAAAATCATTTTTAGTTTTAATAACAGTAATAAATTAATAAACTATACTAAAGCCATGATTGAAAATACTAAAAATAGAAAAAACACTTGAAATGACTTAATTCCAAGTGTTTTTTCTATAAAATTTATTTTTCTACTTCGCTTAATTGTTCTAAGTCAACTTCAAATCTTGAATCCCCTTGTAATGTTTCTACATATGCAGTTCCTATGTTATTATCAACACTTAGTATTTTTACTGGGTTTTCTTTATAAAAAATATTACTGTTATTATCTTGTGTATTTACTATTTCCATAGCTCTTCTTAATTGCATATAATCCTCCTTGGTTTCTATTACATGTTAGAATTTATATTTAGATTAACCAGATTAAATATTATTTATTCCTGATTCTTTCTCTAACATATTAATTTCATCCAAGGTAAATCCAGTTAATTCCACTATAAATTGTTTGCTAGAATTCTTTCTTAAAAGCTCTATAGCGATTTCTTTTTTTGTCTCTATAACATTTGGATTATTACTTCTGCTTTTGTATAATTCCTCAGCTTCGTTAGATGCATTAGCTTCACTAGGTATATCGATATCTATTTTATCAAATTCGATAGTATTTTGTGTAATATCGTACTCTTTATTATCGTCAAGTATGACTTCTTGATTTTCTGAATTTCTATAATTATGTAAATAAGGTTCTAATATATGGAACAATATAAATGCAGCAGGAATTGTAAAGTAAATTTTAGCTCCCATAAAACCTACGACAACAGTCAAAATACTTATAAAGATATTAATAGATTCAAAAGACATGTTTAATATTTCCTTTTTTATAGTATATGACCTAATTAAACTAATAAATAAACTTAGTAGACAAAGTGGTAGTAATAAATAACTAGAAATTACTCCGCTGAAACCAAGAAAATCAAAATAACCTTCTATGTTGCCATATACAAACATATAACCATTTAAATACGCATAAATACATGCTAAAATACCAAAAGTTGCACCTAGAGCTTGGGTGTACCAATCTAGAAATTTAAATCTCATAGTATCACTCCTAACAAATGTATATAGAATTAATATGCATTCGTTAAGATAAATATATCTTTTATTATGTTATTAAAGATTTTAATTTATTAGTTAATGTAGTTTAGTATTTATTTTTTATCTTATAAGTAATATAATATAGTTCTATAAATATTTATTTTACATATTTACAGTGGGTTATTTGGCCTATCAACTGATTAAATACAACTAATATGGAAATACTACTAATAAATCCACTGAGTAAAGGGGAGTTTGATTATGTTAGATACATTAGAATTTGTACTTAGAATTTTATTTTTTGTTTTATCTATAACATGGGCTGGAAAAATAATGATTTTAAGAACTGATAAGCAAATAGTTATAAATCCTTTGCTTATCATAATTTCTTCGCTTTTAGTGATGCTTCCATCATCTAATGAAGGTATAGAATTACTTGGGATAAGTGTTCAAAATATAAAAATAACATTATATTGTATATATCTAGTTATAGTTTTAATAGGTATATATGCTACGAGCAAAAAAAATGGTATTTTTTAAAATAAGAGGTTACATTTTATAATAACCTCTTATTTTTTTATCTTGATTTAGCTTCACATCTGAAAATTTTTAATCCTTGAGACATAAACTTATCTTCGTATTCAGTTGTTACATTTTCAAAATCGCTATTAGCTAAATTTAATGATATGTTTTTAAGACTCCAGTTGTTAGAAGCTATTTCATTTAAGCTAAATTCGAATAACCCTTCATTATCGGTTTTAAAATGTATTTCACCTTCTGGGTTAAGTATCTCTCTATACATATTTAAGAAATTAGTATGAGTTAATCTTCTTTTTGCCCATCTTTTCTTAGGCCATGGATCACAGAAATTGATATAAACTCTAGATAGTTCATTTGAATCAAAATAATCTAATGCTTTGCTTACATCTGCCCAAGCAAATACTATATTCTTTAAATTATCACGATCTGCTTTTTCTACAGCTTTTAAAAGCACTTCTTCTTTTATTTCAAAAGCAATGTAATTTATATCAGGATTTTGTTTTGCTAATGTAGTTAAAAATTTACCTCTACCAGTACCGAACTCTGCATGTATAGGATTATCATTTTTAAATAGTTGATTCCAGTTTCCTTTTAAACTTTCTATATTATCTCTAACTACATAGTCTTTATAACTTAATAGTTTTTCATCTGCACCTTTGACTTTTCTTCTTCTCATGTTTTATCTCCTTGTATTATATACTGATATATAATTATACAGAAATTTTTATAAAAAATAAAGATTTTAGGAATTTCAAAATACAGTTTTTAAAATAAATTTATACTCCTACTAATCTACTAAAAAATAATATGAAGTTAATATATGAGTGTGAAAAATTCGCTTTTATAATTTTATCGATAGTATATTCTTGCTTCTGATACGAATATATTTGTTACTTAAAAATAGAATTAATTTAAATAGATACTTATAAGATATGCAGTAAAATGCACTTTTGTAAATTGTTGTAAACCTATAAATTAAAATGTTTTTATTATAAGACATAAAATATATAGTTTTATGCCAAAAAAATAAAATATAGTATTTTCAATGATTGTATGTCTAATTTTGTGCTTTATGTCAGTTTTATGTCAGATATTTTTATATTTTTATTTTTAAATTATGGTATAATAAATACATAACTGTCATAAAACGGAGGAATAAAATGAGTTTTGTATTTATAAGAAAAAGAAGCAAAAACTATATAGTTTATTTGGAATATAAAGATGAAAATAGCGGTAAAAAAATACAAAAAAATATGGGCTCTTTTGAAAAGAAAAGAGATGCCTCTAGAAAGTTAAATGAGTTAAAAGATAGCATATTTAATGATGAATTAGTACTTCCAAATGCTGTGAATTTAGAAAACTTTTTAATTGATTTTTTAGATAAACATAAGATAAACTTATCTATCACCACATATAATTGTTACCTTAGAATATGTAAAAAATATATAATCCCTATGTTAGGAAAATATAAATTAGAAGAATTAAAGCCTATACATTTACAAAACTATGTTGATGATTTAGTAGGTATCTTAGCTCCTCAAACTATAAAGATACATATAAACATTTTAAACTTGGCATTAAAAAAAGCTTATAGATTAAGATTAATAAGAGAAAATATAGTTGAATGTATAGAACTTCCAAAAGTAAAAAAGTTTAAAAATAATATATACAATAAAACTGATATGGTTAAGCTTCTTCAAGTTTGTAAAGGAAGTTCATTAGAGTTACAGATTTATTTGGCTAGTGGATTGGGGCTTAGAATCTCGGAAGTTTTAGGATTAACTTGGGATAATATAGATTTTATAGAAAATACAATAACCATAAATAAAATAACTGTTAGAGATAATAATACTGTAATATTAAAAAGCCCTAAAACAGAAAGTTCCGAAAGAACAATATCAGCGCCTAAAGAAATAATAAATTTATTGAGAGAACATAAAAGAAATCAGTTAGAGGATAAACTAAAGGGTAAAATAAAGAATAATTTAAATTTATTATTTTTTGATAAAAATGAAAATCCTATAGCTCAGGATGTATTAAGTAAGAAATTTAATAGATTTCTTAAGGATAATGATTTAGATCATATAAGATTTCATGATCTTAGACACTCTCATGTTACGTTGCTTATAAATTCAAAAGTACCAATTAAAGTAATTTCAGAAAGGGTTGGACATTCAAACGTCAATACTACTCTTAATATATACGCTCATACATTAAAAGAAATGGATTCTGAAGCTAGTGATAAAATATCAGAAGTTTTATTTAACTTAGGATAAAAGTGAAAAATAAAGACCTTTTAAATTCGATTTTAAAGGGTTCTTATTTTATTTATAGACTAAAAGTATTAAAATCTTATTAAACCTCTTATAATCGATTTTAATAAAACTAAGCTGAAATTTATAATTTTCACGTGAAAATTAGTTTATTTATACAAATAAATATAAATAAAATCAATTTATTACATGTATAGTAGAATTTATAACATAAAAGAAATTAGTTTTTGAGTTTTTAAAATATTTATAAAATATATTAATTTAAATTGTGTTTATTTAATTAAAGAAATTAAAATAGTGTTCAATTAAAATTTACTTTTTATAAAGTGATATTTTAGCTTCTATATATTATTACAGATAATGAGCAATTGTTAATATTTATGTAATTTAATCTTATGGTTTCTTATTATAAATTACCTACTCTTTTTATACTTATAGTTTTAATACTTTCTTTTAATTTATAAAAGTATGTTAAAAATCCAAAGCATTATATTCAGTTTTAAGAAGTTTCAAAAAAAAATAATATAATGTATCAGAAAAATAACGGAAATGCTTAGAATCGAATTAAATGCGTTTTACTGTAATTATAATAAAAAATAGCTTTATATTTTTAAAATAATTAAATTATGTAAACTTCATCCTGATTATTGCTCTTTATAAGCATATTCATAGTTGTAAATAATTTTTAATTAAATATGTAAATAATAGATGATTAATTTAATAGACGGAATTATATGATTTATTATGTTAATATAAATTAATTAAAGATTATATCCTTTGACTAAAAAAAGATATGGTTATTTTCATAATGAAAAAGATAAGACTAATTAAGAATTGATTTTATAGAATATTAAAAGTTATAATAGTTAAGTTAATAGTGATAATAAAAAAATTCGTTTCGCTTGAGCGACGTGTCGGCGAAACACTTCATTTCGCCAACGATATATCCTTGCTCAAAAATGAAGCTAATTATTTAATCTTAGCTTCATTTTTATTTTATCCTATAGACTTTTCTAATTTACTAAGTGCGTAATTTAATGTATTTTCTATATTCCCGTTATTTTTACCTCCACCTTGAGCCATGAAAGGTGTTCCTCCACCATTGCCATCAATTAACTTTATTGAATCTTTTAATAGATCATTAATCTTTACATCTAAATTTTTAGATGATGCATATACTAAGTTTGCCTTATCATCATTTATTAAAGCTAGTAAAGCTATAAAGTTATCGTTTTCTGTTATTTTAGATGCAACCTTAGATATGTACTTCATAGATTTATCAGTATATATGTTTTTTATAATAGAGATATTATTTATTTTAGTACTTTTATTTATCATATCTTTTATTTCGTAATCTGATACAATAGCTTCTAACTTTTTATTTTCATTTGAAATCTCTTGAACTTTATCATTTATATTAGCTATTCCTTTAATAACCTCTTCTTCTCCAGATTTTAAATACTTACAAATGTCATTTAGAATTAAATCTCTTTTTAGTATATAGTCTATTGCTCTTTTTCCAGCAAAAAATTCTATTCTAGTGTTTCCTCTATTCTTTTCCCATCTTTTTATCTTTATTAATCTTAAATCTAATGTAGATTTTGGATGAACACCACAACAAGCATTAGAATCTAAATCTCCAATTTTTACTATTCTTATTTCATTAGTAGTATCTGGTAAGTCCCTTCTTATCCATATCTTTTTTAAATCTTTTTTAGATGGAGTTAATACTTCAAGTTTTATATCATTAGATATCATTTCATTAGCAAATTGCTCTGCTTTTCTTATTTGATTTTCAGTTAATATTCCTTGTATATCGACTGTACTAGACTCTTTTCCTAAATGAAAAGAAACTGTATTTAATTTAAATAGGGTGTAAAAGCATCCAGATAATACATGTTGAGCAAAGTGTTGATGCATACCGTCTTCTCTTCTACTCCAATCTATCTCACACTTAACTTTATGTATTTTTATAGGCTTTTTTTCTAAAACATGATAAACTTTATTTTCTTTTTCATAAACATCTATAACTGGATGGACATCTATTTTTCCTAAATCACAAAATTGCCCTCCGCCACCAGGTAAGAATGCTGTTTTATCAAGTAATACATGAAATTGGTTGTTTACTTCTAAAACTTCCACGATTTCAGCTGTAAACTCTTTTATATATTGATCAATATAGTATAATTTCTCCATAAAGTATCTCCTTTTCTTGGGTTTTAACTGTATTTTACACTATTTGGATAAAAATATAAATATTTTATACTATAAAAGGATGATTTTATTTAAAAAAATAGCACTTTACCTTATTTTATAATTTTAAAGTATATTTTAATTAAAAAAATAAAGGAAAATGCCATTCATCCAAGTGAGTTGACTTAAAAAAATAAAGTGGATGTTATTTTGTAAAAATATATAATATAATTACTCTTACTTTATAATAATTTTTTTATTTTAAATATTATAATTCCACACAATACAATAATAAACATAATTCCTATAGTCAAAGGATATCCGTAATATAAGTTGAGTTCAGGCATAAATTTAAAGTTCATACCGTATATACCTGTAATTATAGTAAGTGGAGCTGAAATAGCTGTTAAAAGTGTAAGCTTTGTTATTATGTCATTAGTCTGTTCGGCAACCTTAGAGGAATAGATATCTAGTAATTTATCAGCTAATTCTCTAGTTGAAAGTGCGAAATTATATAATTTATCAATACCAAAATCTATACTTTGTAAATTATCTAAATTGGATCTTTTCATATCATTATATTTAAGATATCTAAAATTATCTTTTAGTATTCTATCACCTAAATATAAAAGAGGTCTTGTGTTTTTTACTAAGATTCTAGTTAGACTTCTTATATAATTTATTTTTAGAATATGTTCATCATCTGTACCTTCCATAATTTCATCTTCTAAATCTAATATCATATCTTCTACTTTTTCTAAATTTTCAAATTCATGTATAATAATATTTTTTATTATAAGATAACTTATTTTAAAAAGATTACTAGGATTATAATGCTTTTGAATCTTTGAATTATTAAGAATCATACTTTTTACATAATCATATAAGAAATTATCCTTTTCACATATAACTAATATAAAGTTATCTGATAAGTACATATTTACTTCTTCAATTTTAGCTTCATTACCACTAAGTTCACATGTATTAAGACTTAAAAAGTCATAGTTATCAAATAAATCAAGTTTTATATTTTCATCAAATTCAAGGCAATCATTAAATGTTATTTCATCTATATCTAAAATATCTTTAAGTAATTTTAGTTCACAAGCTGTACTTAAAATAAGATATGGATAAACTTTACTATAAAAGTCTTCTCTAAAATGATCTATTATTTCGGCAGTTTTTAAATTTAATATATACATATTTATCACCCTTTATATTATTAGCTAAATGATAAGTTAAAATTCTGATATAAATAAAAGAGAGTATGCTATACTCTCTTTTATTTTATTAGTTTACATATAGGATTGAGTACCATATTATAAGTTTTCTCAAAAAATTTACATGAAAGTATATATGTAACTAATAATGGACTAATTATAATTATTAAATTTGTAAGAAGACTTTTATTCCATGAAGGTATAAGATAGAATATTATAAGTATAATATAAGTGTGAAAAACATATATATACATAGTTGATTTTCCAATATGAGTAAAAAATGTTTTGCTAGTTGGTATTATATATGATACAAATAAGCTTAATAATATACTGCTAATATAAAGTAATATTCTAGAGATTATGCCTATATAAATACTGATACCAAGCTCTTTATAGGAATGAGATCCATATAAAAATCGATAATCTAAAATATCTTTATTAGCTATAAAAAATGAAACGATTATAAATATAAGTATTCCTAAAATACATATACCTATGTTAACCTTATCAAATATATATTTTATCTTTTCTATATCTGTATAATATCCTAATAAAAAGAAAGGTAAAAAAACTATAGTTCTTGAAAATGATAGAATAGATCCATTTGGTATAAGTCCAATTAAAATACCTAATATAAAGCTAATAGGCAGTATATATTTAACTTTTATTAAGTATTTAAGTGAACTTCTCCAAAAAAATAAACTTAGTAAAAACCATAAAGTCCATCCTGGATATATTATAGGTAAATTAACATCCCCAGTATATATATATGCTAGTGAATACCATATAATATTTAAGAAAATATATGGTATTAATAAATCCTTTAGAAAAATTTTCTTACTCTTATTTACATTTTTAGATAAGTATCCAGAGATATAAATAAACAAAGGCATATGAAAAATATATATAAACATATATATAGCCATTAATGTGTCACTAGTGTCTATATATCTCTCTATTAAGTGACCAAATACAACTAGAAATATAAGTACTACTTTTATGTTATCTATAAAATGTCTTTTATTAGTAATAGCCATTAATTCACCTCGCTTCAAACTATTTTTTCTAAAAACTCAAAAACGTATTTTGAATATTCATTACCATTTCCTCTTACTATATCTATTGTATCTTCATGCTCAGCACCTTTTATTATTTTTAAATAAGAATTATTGTTTACATTCTTTAAATTATTTATAAAGGATTTTGAGTTTTCTATATCTATTAGTGTATCACTATCACCATGTATACAAAGAGTACTTATAGTAGAGTTTTTATTTATTAGATTTATAGGATTACAAGTATCAGTATTACTTTTATATATATACCTTTTTATTAACCTTTTAGATCTATTTGAATTACATTTATTAAAATTTAAAACTCCAGATATGGATATAAAACCTTTTAAAATAGATGTATTTATTTTATAATCATTTTGCCTTTTTGTATCAAAAGCTAAGTGAGATGATATTTCTGCACCAGCTGAATAACCTCCAACTACTATACCATTATTAGTATCATTATTTTTTATATAATGTCTAAGAGCTTTAAATGCATCTTCTATTTGAATAGGATATCTATAATGTGGTACTAATCTATATCCAACCAATACTACTGTATATCCATGTTTAAAAAAATATTTCCCAACTCCACTATATAAAGATGGACTACCTTGACACCAACCTCCTCCGTGAATAAAAAATATAGTTGGTTTATTACTATTTTGTTTATATACCTTATAATATTGTTTTTTATCACTTCCATACTTTACATTAGTGCATTTTATATTTATATCTTTTGTATATGCATACCTTAACATTCTATATACATTTTTTATTTTCTTCTTAATCATATAATATCATCCACCCTTAATAAAATAACTTAAAACAAAAGACATGAATTAAATAAAACTCATGTCTTTATTATATATTATCGTATTATATATTATGCTAGTTTAGATAAATTATAATGATTCTATAAAACTTATTACATCTTCAATTATCCAATCAGGTGTAGAAGCTCCTGCTGTAACTCCTATTAAATTGAATTTGTTTAATTTATCTATATCTAAATCTTCTTTAGTTTCTATTGCAAAAGTAGGTACTTGTTCTTTACATATATTTACTAGCTTTTGTGTATTAGAACTATGTTTTCCACCTATAACTATCATACAGTCTACATCAACAGATAATTCTTTAGCTGCTTGTTGTCTTGTTTTTGTTGCAGAACAAATAGTATTCTTAAAAGTTATATTATCTAATTTTTTAGATAGTATATTTACTATTTCATTATATAATTCTAAATTTAGTGTAGTTTGGGCTACAAGACAATATTTACTGTTATTATCTAAGTTTAAGCTATTTACATCATCAATAGATTTTACTATAAGTGCTGAATTTTCACACCAACCATTTATACCTATTATTTCAGGATGGTTTTTATCTCCAATTATTATTATTTTATATCCTTTTTCATAAAATTCTTTTACTATATTGTGGATTTTTTTTACAAATGGACATGTTGTATCTATTATATTTAAATTATTAGAATTAGCTTTATCGTAAATATCGCTAGATACACCATGAGATCTTATTATTACACTTTTATCATTAGGAATATCATTAATAGTATCTACAGTTACAAGCCCTTTATCTTCATACCTTTGTACAGCTTGCTTATTATGAATAAGTGGTCCTAAAGCATATATATCAGAATTTAATTCTAATTCATCCCATGCCATTTTCATAGCTCTTTTAACACCAAAGCAAAATCCTGCTTCTTTAGCTATTTTTACTTTCATATTTCATATCTCCCTAAAATTAAAATATTATTATTTAGAGTGTATATAGTAATTTTCTTTTATTACTTCTAATACATTCTGTGATAATCGTTCATTTTCCTCTGAAGTAAGCTTTTGTTTATAGTATTCTTCAAATGAAATTGGTTTATCTATAAATATCGTTACTCTATTAAATAATTTATAATTAGATATTATAGATATAGGTACAACTTGTGCTTTTCCTTTTATGGCAAATAGAGAAAGTCCAGCTTTAGCTTTACCAAATCCAGGTTCTTTAATTCTTGTTCCTTCAGGAAATATACCTAATACATATCCATCTTTTATAGCCTTTAGAATATTTTTTATAGTAGAGATATCTGGTTTTTCTCTATTTATAGGAATAACATTTAATTTTTTTAAAATATATGCTAATGGCTTTATATCAAAAAGTTCTTTTTTAGCAATAGCTGCAACTTGCCTATTTTCTATTGCTGCTGCTAAGAATATAGGATCTAGATTAGATTTGTGATTTGCAGCAATTATTACATTGCCCTCATCAGGTATATTTTCTGCTCCTATAACTTTATATTTGTAAAATATATTTACAAAACATTTAAAAGCTTTTGTTACAAATTTATAAAAACTCACTTTTATCTCCCTTCAATTATTAAAGCTATAAAGTACCATAAAGCACTTTATAACTTTAATATATTATATGTTTATTTTAGATAGTACAGATTGAACTACTTCATTTATACTCTTTCCTGTAGTATCTATTTCTATAGCATCATCTGCCTTAACAAGTGGTGCAAATTCTCTGTTTGAATCAATTTCATCTCTTTTTATTATATCGCTTATTATTTCTTCAAGGTTTACATCATATCCTTTATTAACTAACTCTTTATATCTTCTTTTTCCTCTTTCTTCTGGTGTTGCTACTAAGAAAAATTTATAATCTGCATTTGGGAATACATAAGAACCGATATCTCTTCCATCTAATATAACAGAACTTACTTTTCCTATATTTCTTTGAACATCTACCATAAGATATCTTACTTCTTTTATTTTTGCTACATTAGAAACATTGTTGCTAACTTCCATTGTTCTTATTTCGTCTTTTAATATTTCTCCATTTAAATATATATTATTATCTTTAAAATCTATTTCACAATCTTTAGCTATTTTTATAACTTCTTCTTCATTATTTATATCTATATTATTTTGAAGGCATTTATATGTTATTGCTCTATACATAGCTCCAGTATCTATATAGTTTATATTTAATTTCTCTGCTATTAATTTTGCTATTGTACTTTTACCTGCTCCTGCTGGTCCATCTACTGCTATTACTAAGTTTTTCATTTTTTATCTCCTATTAGTTATTTATTTATTAAATCTTTTCTTAAGTTTTTTGCATTATTTAAGTAAATATGCTTTATATCAGCTTTAGTTTTTTCAGTATTTATATACATCATAACTCTTATACATTTACTTAAACTTCCTTGTATATGCTTTTCTTCATAATTTAACATAGGTATATCATGTATGTCTAGAATCTCTCTGACAGCTACAGCTGGATATACTGCATCTAAATCTTTTGTCATAGTAAAACACATACTTATAATATCTTCATTATTTAATTCATTTTTTAATATTATTGTTTCTATTAGTTTAGAAGTTTCTTTTAATATTTCTTCTTTATTATTAGAAGTTACAGTTGTTGCACCTCTTATTGCTAATACTTTCATATTAATCACCTATACACTTATTCCAGCAAGATACCCTGTTGAAAAAGCTATTTGTAAATTATATCCGCCAGTTTCAGCGTCTACATCTATTACTTCCCCTGTAAAAAATAGATTTTCTATTAATTTTGACTCCATAGTAGAAGAGTTTATTTCTTTTACAGATACTCCACCACTTGTAACTTGAGAAGCTTTTATACCAATACTTCCATTGCAAGTTAGCTTCATACTTTTTATACACTCTACTATTTTTAATTCATCACTCTTTGATAATTCATTAGCTTTTTTATCAGTTAAATCTAATAAATTGAATATTTCCTTTAAAAAGTTTTGAGGTAGTAATCCTTTTAGATTATTAATTACATTTTTATTAGGATTTTCTCTTATAAGTTTAGATATTTCATCACCAGTAATACTAGGTAAAAAGTCTAAACTTATTTCTAATTCATTTTCATCTATATATTTATTTATATATGATGAAAATTTTAATACAGCTGGTCCTGTTAAACCAAAATGGGCAAACAACATATCTCCAACTTGACTTATCTTTTTCTTTTTTATCTTACAAGAAATTTCAACATTTCTCATAGAAATACCTTGTAGTTTTTTTATAAAGCTTTCTTTAACTGTAAGAGGTATTAATGCTGGATATATTTTATTTATGGTGTGTCCATATTTTTTTAATATTTCATACATCATACCATCAGATCCTGTGTTTGGATAGCTTTTTCCACCTGTTGATATTATAACCTTATCTGCTAGTATAGTTTGGTTATTTTCTGTTTTAACTCCTATAACAGTATTATTTTCTATTATAAGATCAACAACTTTAGTATTATATAGTATTTTTACTTTATTAGCTTTTAAATCAGATTTTAACGCTTCTATTACTTCTTCTGATTTATCTGATTTTGTATATACTTTATGGTCATTATCAGTTTCAATTTTATATTCTAAATTATTTTCTTCGAAGTATGATAATAAATCTTTGTTAGTAAAGCTATAAAAACTACTATATAAAAACTTTTTATTATTTACAACTTTATCAAAAAAGTCTTCAATATCTCTGTTGTTAGTTATATTACATCTTCCACCACCAGTAAGTAAAAGCTTTCTTCCTAACTCTCCATTTCGTTCTAATAATATAACTTCATGATTAGACTTTGATGCATTAAGAGCAGCCATCATTCCAGATGGGCCACCTCCAACTACTATAATTTTAGACATTTATTTACTCCTATTCTAATGCTGAGTTATTTAATTTCTCATTATTTTTTATATGACTAGTATCATTCATCTTTATTATTACTGGGCCATAATTTCTACACTCTACTATATTAAGAGCTGTATTATCTTGTTTTATTCTATATATATTTTCCATTCCAGAGTTTAAAAATGAAAGTAACATAACTCTCACTGTAACAGAGTGACTAACTAGTAAAATATGTTTATTATCATATTTTTCATTTAATTCTTTTATAAAGGCATCTACTCTATCTTTTATAATATGAAGAGTTTCACCATTAGGTATATCTGCTAAGTGAGGTTGATTTCTCCAAGTTTCATATGTTTTTGCGTGATTTTTCTTTATTTCATCTATTAAAAGACCTTCCCAGTCTCCAAATCCCATTTCTCTTAGAGATTTAGTTTGATTAACCTTAACACCTATTTGATCACCAACAATTTCAGCTGTTTGAACTGCTCTACCTAAATCACTACTATATATATAGTCTATAGGATACTCTTTTATGGCTTTTGCTAACTCAAAAGCTTGTTCTTCTCCTTTTTGAGTTAAATCTGAATTTCCATGACCTTGAGTTTTGCCTAATATATTCCAATTCGTTTGTCCATGTCTTACTATGTAAAAAGTATTTGCCAACTTTATGACCTCCTCAAGTGTATATTATTTATTTTTAACTTTCATCAAAAATTTATTATACCATAAATATGCATTATATAAGAATACCCATAAAGTAATATATATAATAATATTTTTGAGCAACGGATTTATCCGTTGCGGTAGGAAAGATATATCGTTTGCGAAATGAAGTGTTTCGCCGACACGTCGCTCAAGTGAAGCGAATTTTTTATATTAAGAACTTTTAATGGAAAAAATTAATAAAAATATTGATATTGCAATGCTATATAGTTTTTATTTTCTTATAATATTAATTTAAACAAATTGTAATATTATTTAAAAACTTAACTCTATTACTAAATTATAAAAAAAAGCATCTCTAGATTATTGAATCTATTGAGATGCTTTTTATTACTATTTAACTTCTACTTTAATATTATCATCTTCTCCATCAATAATAATATTACATCCACTATAAATTTCACCTGCTATCATCTTTTTAGCAATTATAGTTTCAAGTGTATTACTTATATATCTCTTTAATGGTCTAGCACCGTATACTGGGTCATAACCTTCTTTAGCCATAACTTCTTTAGCTGAATCAGTTACTTCTATACCTATATTTTTATCTTTTAGTCTGTTTCTAAGAGCATTTACAAATATATCTATTATTTGTTTAATTCCTTCTATATCTAAAGGTCTAAACATTATTATATCATCAACCCTATTTAAAAACTCTGGTTTGAATCTATGTTTCATTTCACTCATAACTAAATCCTTAGTTGATTCAGTTATATTTTCTCCAGCTTCTAGTAAATAATGACTTCCTATATTTGATGTCATTATTATAAGAGTATTTTTAAAGTCTACAGTCTTACCTTTATTATCTGTAAGTCTACCATCATCTAGTATTTGTAAGAATATATTAAATACATCTTCATGTGCTTTTTCTATTTCATCAAATAAAATTACAGAGTATGGATGTCTTCTTACAGCTTCTGTTAATTGTCCTCCCTCTTCATATCCTACATATCCTGGAGGTGGTCCTATAAGTCTAGATACAGCATGTTTTTCCATGTATTCTGACATATCTATCCTTATTATATTATCTTCACTGTCAAATAGGTTATTAGCTAAAGTTTTAGCAAGTTCTGTTTTACCAACTCCAGTAGGTCCTAGGAATATAAATGAACCGATTGGTTTATTTTCGTCTTTAAGACCTGCACGAGCACGTATTACTGCATTTGATACTGCTGTTACAGCTTCATCTTGACCTATTACCCTTTTGTGAAGCTCATCTTCTAGTTTAAGAAGTTTTTCTCTTTCTCCTTCAACTAATTTAGTAACAGGTATTCCTGTCCATTTAGCAACAATTTGAGATATTTCATTTTCTGTTACTTCTTCTTTTAATAATGCATTATCGTAACTTTCTTGTATTTTTAATTCATGTTCTTTTATTTGTTCCTCTAGCTTTGGTATTACACCGTATTTTATTTCAGCAGCTTTATTTAAATCATATTCTCTTTCAAATTTTTCTACATTTCCTTTAGCTTCATCAAGTTGAGATTTTAAATTCTTTATTTCAAGTATTTGTTTTTTCTCTTTTTCATACTTAGCACTCATCTCATCATTTTTAGATTTAAGTTCTGATATTTCTTTTGCTAATTTTTCTAGTCTATTTTTACTTTTTTCATCATTTTCTTTTAATAAAGCTTCTCTTTCTGTTTCTAGTGTAAATAGTTTTCTTCTTACTGTATCTAATTCTGTAGGAAGAGAATCTATTTCACTTCTAATCATTGCACCTGCTTCATCTATTAAGTCAATTGCTTTATCTGGTAAGAATCTATCTTGTATATATCTATCTGATAATTTAGCAGCTGCAACTATTGCATTATCATGTATTCTTACTCCGTGATGTATTTCAAATCTTTCTTTAAGACCTCTTAATATAGATATAGTATCAGCTACAGTAGGTTCTTCTGCTATAACTGGTTGGAAACGTCTTTCTAATGCTTTATCTTTTTCTATATATTGTCTATACTCATCAAAAGTTGTAGCTCCTATACAGTTTAACTCTCCACGTGCAAGCATTGGTTTTATAAGGTTACCTGCATCCATAGCACCATCAGTTTTACCAGCACCTACTATTGTGTGTATTTCATCTATAAATAGTATTATCTTTCCATCAGATGATTGTACTTCTTTAAGTACTGCTTTTAATCTTTCTTCAAATTCTCCTCTATATTTAGCTCCAGCAATTAAAGAACCCATATCTAGCGCATATATTATTTTATCCTTTAAACCTTCTGGAACATCTCCACGAACTATTCTTTCTGCTAATCCTTCAACTATAGCAGTTTTACCAACTCCAGGCTCTCCTATAAGTACTGGATTATTTTTAGTTCTTCTTGATAATATTCTTATAACTCTTCTTATTTCTTCATCTCTACCGATAACAGGGTCTAGCTTATTCTTTTTAGCAAGTTCAACTAAATTAGTTCCATATCTAGCTAATGCTTCATAAGTACCTTCTGGGTCTTGCGTTTCAACCCTTTGACTACCTCTTACTTGAGATAATACTTTTAAGAAGTCGTTTTTATTTATATTATATTGTTTTAAGATTCTTCCTACTGCATTATTAGATTCCATATCCATAATGGCAAGCATAACATGCTCTACACTTATATAACTATCTTTAAACTCTTTTGATATTTCTTCTGCTTTTATTAAAACTTCATTTATTCTTCTTGTAGCTGTTACTCCTTGAGAACTTATTCCCTCACCATGTATTTGAGGTAATTTTTTTAATTCTAAATCTATACTACTTTTTAAAGCATCTACCGATACATTCATTTTATCAAATATATTAGGAATAAGCCCATCTTCTTGATTTACAAGTGCACTAAATAGATGAATAACATCTAACTGTTGATTATGATTTTTTACAGCTATGCTATAAGCATCATTTAATGATTTTTGAACTCTAACCGTCATTTTTTCTATATCCATAAAATATACCTCCATTGATTTATATATATAAAGACTATTATTTATTATGCTAAAAATTTCAAATAATAAAAGTATTTTCGAATTATTAGCACTCTATTAAGAAGAGTGATAATAACTTTATATAAACTATATACCTCCTTTATTAATTTGTCAATTATATATTTAATTTTATTTTATGGTAAATCTAGTTAATTTATTTATAATAGTAATAATTTTTATTATAAAGATAGTTTTAATATAAAATACACGCTTTAGTTTATAAGGAATATCTAGCACTTGTTTTGGTTAAATTATTAATGTAAATTAACTTCAACATAGGAGGATATTATGTCAAAGCAAAATGCAAAAAATAAAGGAAGAAAAGAACCTAAATTAGCTAAAAATGTAGCTAAGTCAAGTTTAGAAATAGGAGAAGAATTAAATATAGAACCAAGATTAAGACCAGCTAAAACAGGTTCTGTAAGCCAAAATACATCAAAACCTATTAAACCTAGAAAAAAATAATAAAAAATTCGCTACGCTCATGTCGCCAACGACTTCGTCCGTTGCTCAAAATCTTTTTTACGCTCAAAACTAATTTATTGATATTACTTACATTAAGAAGTTATACACAATTTTTAAAGTATTATAATATCATTAAGCGTAAAAAATAAAATGGACTTAAGTTTATAACTTAAGTCCATTTATATAGTTTATGAAATAATCATAAATATAAAGTGCGCAGACACACCTGCACAAATACCACCTATAGTATGAGATAATATAGCTTTACTTGTAAGTTCTCTTGCATTTAATGCATCCATCATACCTACATGAGTGCTTAAATATCCACTCCAACACATTCCCATAGCTGTAAATACTGCTATATCATTAGGTGTTATTATACCATCTGTTATAAACTGAGGAACTAAACTCATTGCAGCTCCTACTGCACCTAAAGATGTTATTGGAAATGCTATAGCTTCAGCTGATTTAAATCCAAACAATGGTTCTAGTATAAAGCTAAGTTTTTCTCCAAGTATAGGAAGTAATCCAATTCCTTCATATGCAGCTCCTGTATAAATATCTGCTCCTGTAGTTGGATCAGTACTTGGTCCAAATGTTAAAAGCATAACCAATGTACATACAACTAATACTCCAGGTATTATAGCAAGTCCAAGTTCAACTCCACTTTTACCACCTTCAAGTATAGCATCTAATGCTCTTTGGAATACACTACCATCCCTTATTACTCTAGCTTCTTTAGCTGTACTTGATTTTAAATCAGATTTATCATCACATTTATCATCTTTATAAAACTTTTTAGTGAAATGTAGCATTATTCTAACACTTACTATACTACCTATTATAGCTCCTACATTTCCTATTAAAGCAGGTAATACATATTCTTCACCTTGAGATATCATAAATGTTGTTACGATAAGTCCCATACCAAAAGATGTACCTATATTACATAAGGCAGGAATTTGATATTTCTTAAAGTATTTAGTAAAAGACTTATCTTTACTAAATGAAATTATTGCTGGATTATCAGATAAGTAAGTAGTTATTGCACCAGCAATACTTGCACCTGGTAATCCATATAATGGCTTCATAAAAATAGCAAATACTTTGTTTAAAAGTGATATGACTCCAAATTCTGAAAGTAATGCACTAAGCGAACCTGCAAGTACTGCCATTGCCATTATTAAAAATACCGTATTTAAAAGTAAGTCATGAGCAGTATTCATTATAACTTTAAACATTATACCAGCGCCCATAATATTTGCCACATAAGAAAATCCAAAAAGTAAAATTCCTAAAAATATAAAAGCTTCTATATTAGAGGATTTTGTTTTTTGATTTACTATACTATTTTCCATATAATATCCTCCTTTTACAATTTTATAAAAATAATTGCATATTTTTACATTTTGTTTTTTATATTATATACTAAATTTTATTAAAAATCATTAATAATTTAAAGTAAAAAACTAATTGTAAAATAATCCATTAATAGATTTCTACTACTTTGAAAATATTGGTAATTAACTTTGCATTTTTCAGTATTTACATATAATAAAAAGCCTTGTAGTTTACAAGGCTTTTTATTATGAGTTCATTATTTTTTTCTCTCTTATTTTACTTTTTAAAAAGTCACTTAATTCTTCTATTCCTCTATTATCTTTACAAGATACTTCAAATACTTTAATATTTTTATTTAACATACGTATATCTCTATAGAATTCATTTATGTCAAAATTAGTATGGTCTATAATATCTAATTTGTTTAATATAACTACAGATGCGCTTTTAAACATTAATGGATATTTAAAAGGCTTATCATTTCCTTCAGTTGTGCTCATAACTACTATTTTCATATCTTCACTTAAATCATATTCTTCTGGAAATGCTAGATTTCCTATGTTTTCTATAGCTAAAAAGTCTAACTTATTTATATCTAAGTTATCAAGAGAAGTTGAAATCATACCAGCATCTAAGTAACACAGTCCACCTGTATTAAGTTGGATTACATCTATATTATGCTTTTCTATTCTCATTGCATCTTTTGCAGTATATAAATCACCTTGAATAACTGCCATATTATAATTTGTTTTAATATTTTCTATTAATTTTTCAAGTAAACATGTCTTTCCAGAACCAGGAGATCCTAATAAATTTATAGTAAATATTTGTTTCTCATCTAATAGCTTCCTATTTTTATCTGCCAGTTCATTATTATTTACAGGTATATTTTTTTCTACGATTATTTGTTTCATAATATCCTCCCTTGTATTATCAAAATCTTTATCGGCTTATACTTCATATATATTTATGTATTAGTAAAAATCAATATTCTTTCTATATATTTATGTATTAATAAAAGTCAATATTCTTTTTATATCTTTATGTACACAAATTTATTTTCCAGAATAATATAATACTAGCACTACAATATAGGGGGGTGACTTCATGTTACAATCGTTGTTATTGGTTTTTTCTTTATGCTTAGATACTTTTGTAGCGAGTATTGCTTATGGTACAGATAAAATAAAAATACCTTTTTACTCTTCAATTATAATAAACTTAGTTTGTTCCTCATTTCTAGGTATTGCTCTGTTTTTAGGAGATTTATTAAATAATTTTATACCTATTAATGTTGCAACTTATCTTAGCTTTTTTCTTTTACTCGGACTTGGTATATATAGAGTATTTGAAGTATTTTGTAAAAAGTATATAAGGAAGTTTTCCAATAAAGATAAACCTCTTACTTTTAAAGTTTTTGACTTTAAATTTGTTCTTCAAATTTATGCAAATGAAATAAAGGCTGATTATGATAATTCTAAATTACTTAGCGCTAAAGAAGCTTTTTATTTAGCAATTGCTCTTTCCTTAGATAGTTTAGCAGTTGGATTTGGTAGCGGATTGGGATATGTAAACTATGCACAGGTTATAATACTTTGCTTTTTAGTTGGTATAGTTTGTTTAAGATTAGGAAGTCAATTAGGAAGACATTTTGCTAATATAATAAATGTAAACTTATCTTGGCTATCTGGTGTACTTCTTATTATATTAGCATTTATAAGAACTTTTTAAACTTTAAACCTATTATATATATTAATGTATAATAGGTTTTTCTATAATTTACAAGTAAACATATATATATCAAAAATGGTATAATGTCTTATAAGTATAAAAGGTAAAATACTTTATATTTATAAAATTTCATTATGTGTTGGGGGATCTATTTATATGACATGCAACTATTGTAATAGCGACAATTTTAAATATCTAACATCTAGTACAAATTCTACATATACGTACTGTAGAGATTGTAATACCAACTTTGATATAGCTTATAAAAATGTTATTATTGATTCTATGTTAAAAAAGTTATTAGAAACTTTAAAGTGTGTAAAAACAGATTACTTAAAAATAGAAGTAAAAAAAGACTATAATACAATTGGACTTATAATAAATAATATTAATGTTTTTGAAATGGATTTTAAATATGAGTTTTCGAAAAAAGATATATATTATATAGAAAATGTTATTTTTGAATTAGTTCAAGATTTTTATGATTTTGATTTATCAAAAGTTGATATAATAGTATGTGAATAAAAATAAGAGAGCTTAATTAAAGCTCTCTTATTTTAAATAGTCTATTATTCCACGTTCTAAGTTGTACAACTTATTAAATCCTTCCATAGCCAATAAATTGCATGCTGTAATACTTCTATGTCCACTTCTGCAATAAATTACTATATCTTTATCATTATGATCTTGTAATTCATCTATATTATATAGTAAATCTTGTAACTGTATATTTATTGATGTTTCTATATTAACTTCTTCAAATTCTTCTTCACTTCTTACATCTATTAATAATATATTTTCATTATTTTGTATTAACTTTTTTAATTCATTGCTACTTATATTTTTATAGCTCACTAAAATCACCTCGCCCAACTTAGTATACCATCTTTATACCCTACTTTTATACCAATTCCCCAAATTTTTTTAATAAAATGAAATATATCAGTAAATAATATATTATATCAAAATTTAAAAAGGAGATATTTATATATGGCAAATTATATGGGTGTTGTAAAATGGTTTGATAATGATAGAGGATATGGATTTATATCTGCAAATGATGGAAATGATGTTTTTGTACACTATTCAAACGTAAAAGAAAATGGACATGATAAGGATTTACACGAAGGTGAAGAAGTATCATTTGATATAGTAGAGGCACCTAAAGGTCTTTCTGCTATAAATGTGTATCTAAGTTATAAGTTAAAAACCCCTTATAATCTAAATTATAAGGGATTTTAATTATTTTAAGAAACCAGCTTCTTCATTTGTCATAATTTTACTAGATAAACATAATGGACACTTTATATCTTCCTTAGTATAATCTATCTCATATATTTGACCACATACAGCACATCTAAATTTGCATAGAGTAGTACATTTAGGTTGTTCATTTACACTAATATCTATAATATTAATTTCATCTTTATCTATAAGTGCCTTAGTTACTTTTTCTCTTGCTTTATTTAATATATCGTTATATTCTTTAACGCTTATACTCATTATACTTGCACATTTTTTATCATTAAAATTATTTATATCTTTTAACTCAAGTGCCTTGAGTTCAATAGTTGTCAATTCAACTTTCATACTCAACGACCTCCTTTTATACATAATTAATTATATGTATAAAATTTAGGTAATTGTGTATTTACTTATGAATTTTTATGTATAGATACTTTTGAGCTATTTAAACTAATAGCTTCTTCTTGTAAGTTATATAAAAGATTTTTTAAGTCCCAATTAATTGATGTTTCTGTTACTGTGGCTAATAAAGGTCTTTGCACTTTTAATCTTTTTAAATTATCAGATACAGCACTAATCTTTCTACTTTCTATGTTATTAAATATAATAGCTCTACTATTTATTTTTTCTTCGCTATCTTCTAATAAGTTATCATCTAATATATCTTTTATAGTAGTATTTAAATTATCATTTTTTAGTATAATAATATCACTTATTCCACTTAATCTAAATACACTCTTTATTTTAATTAATTCTTTATTATTAAAATTAAATACTAAAGCACAACTTCTAGATTCTGTAGTATTTAACTCCTTTAAATTTTTAAATGTCATATTAAACACATCCCTTCATTTTATAATTACCTAACATTTTTTAATTTAAAACATATATTTTTAAATTCATTTATATTAGCCCCTACTTTATTTACCTTCTAGTATATTAACCATATTAATTAGATATAATTATTGTATTTGATATTTTATCATTTTACAGTAAAATTTTCCAATATTTAAATAATTTATTACACTAATGATGTCAAAATATATATTTATATAGCTAGCTTATTTTGTATACAACTAATACTACATATATTTAATTAACTTAGTTTTTATTATTGCTTAGATAAATTAACTATAATATAATAAATAAGTTATACTAAAGTTTTAGGAGGTCCTTTAATGAGATTAAATAACTATATAAGTTCAACTGGACTTTGTTCAAGAAGAGAAGCTGACAAGCTTATTGAACAAGGTAGAGTTACTGTAAATGGAAAAAAAGCACAAGTTGGTCAAACTGTAGAAGAAGGTGCTATGGTTAAGGTAAATAATAAGCTTATAAAGCCTAAAAATAACAATGTTTATATAGCACTTAATAAACCTGTAGGTATAACTTGTACAACAGAACGTCATGTAAAAGGAAATATTATTGACTATGTTAATTATCCAGAAAGAATTTTCCCAATAGGAAGATTAGATAAGCCATCAGAAGGTCTTATTCTTTTAACTAATGATGGAAGCATAGTAAATAAAATACTTAGAGCAGAAAATAAACATGAGAAAGAATATAAAGTTACGGTTAACAAAAATATAACTCAAGAGTTTATAAATAAAATGTCTAATGGTGTTCGTATATTTAATCCTGTAACTAATAAATACGTAACTACTAACAAATGTCTTGTTACAAAGGTTAATAATCGTACATTTAAAATAGTTTTAACTCAAGGTTTAAATCGTCAAATACGTAGAATGTGTGAGGTATTTGGATATTCCGTTGAAAAACTTCAAAGAGTTAGAATCATGAATTTAACATTAAAAGGTATACCTTATGGGAAATGGAGAGTATTATCTAAGAATGAGGTATCTGAATTAATAAAATAAAGTATATCTAATTTTCAAAACTATGTATATATGATATACTATGCTATAGTTTAAAAACTTAATATGTATTTAGGGAGGAATATTCTTGTCATTTTTAATTTTAATAATAGGATTTGCATTACTTATAAAAGGTGCAGATGTATTTGTTGAAGGTGCTTCATCAATTGCAAAAAAGTTTAATGTACCTTCTATGATTATCGGGTTAACTATAGTGGCTATGGGTACAAGTGCACCAGAAGCTGCTGTTAGTGTTACATCATCTTTAGCAGGACAAAATGATATGAGTGTTGCTAATGTTGTTGGATCAAACTTTTTCAATGTTCTTGTTGTTCTAGGAGTTTCATCTATTATAGCTAAACTTCCAGTTCAAGAAGAAACTATAAAGAAAGATACTCCATTTTTAATATTAGTTAGTATACTTTTATTAGTATTTGGAATTAATTTAAAATTAGGAAGAATTGAAGGGTTAGCTCTTTTAGGATTATTTACTTATTTCTTAGTTAATACTATAAAATCTGCTAAAAAAGCTACAGAAGATGATTCTTTAGAAACTGGTGAAACAGCTATAGCTATAGAAACACAAACTAGTAGCGAAATATCTCTTCCTAAAACTATATTAGTATCTCTTGTAGGTATTGCAGGTATTGTACTTGGTGGAGATATGGTTGTAAATTCTGCAACATCTATTGCTACATCTCTTGGTATGAGTGCTAATTTAGTAGGACTTACAATAGTTGCTGTTGGAACTTCTCTACCAGAATTCGTAACATCTATTGTAGCTATAAAAAAAGGTGAAACTGAGATAGCTATAGGTAATGTTATAGGGTCAAACTTATTTAATATACTTTTAGTTTTAGGATTAGCAGCTGTAATAAATCCTATATCAATGAGTATGTTAGCTTTTATAGATATAATATTTATGGTTTTAATAACATTACTACTATATATGTTTATGAAAAAGAGAAATTCTCTTGTTAAAAGTCAAGGAATAATATTAGTAGCTTTATATATAGCTTATATGGCGTACACTATTATAAGATAACTTATAACCTGATAGTTTTACTATCAGGTTTTTTACGTATAAGGAAACTATATCATAAATATATTTTTTGATAACCTATGAATATAAGTAATATCAATAACTTTATAAACGTAAAAAATGATGTTTTTGAGCAACGGATGTATCCGTAGCGGTAGCAAGGATATATCGTTGGCGAAATGAGTGAAGCGAATTTTTACTATTTAATTATATTTAGAATGTATTGTTTATAAGTTAATAGTATTTATTAATTTAAAATATTTAGTATAATAATATATAAATAAATACTATTTTAATTAAAAGTTTTGAAAGGAATACAATTATGTCAAAAAAAACAGTAGTTATAACAGGTTCGTCTAGAGGTATTGGACGTGCTTGTGCTATATTATTTGCAAAAAACAATTATAATGTAGTTATAAATTATAATAAATCAAAAGAATTGGCTGAAGACCTTTTTAATGATTTAAAAGAAGCTGGATATTCTGTAGATATATTTAAAGCAGATATATCTAATAGATTTGAAGCTAATTCACTTATAAATCATTGTATAGGAAAATTTGGTAAAATAGATGTATTAATAAATAATGCTGGAATTAGTCAAAATAAACTTTTTACAGATATAACAGATGATGATTGGAATGAAATGATGGGTACTAATTTAAACGGTATTTTTTACACAACTCAAAAGGCACTTCAATATATGTTGCCTGAGTGCAGTGGTAAAATAATAAATATATCATCTATATGGGGAATGGTTGGAGGCTCTTATGAAGTACACTACTCTACTTCAAAAGCTGCAATAATAGGAATGACTAAAGCATTAGCCAAAGAACTTGGACCATCTAATATTCAAGTTAACTGTATAGCTCCTGGAGTTATACAAACAGATATGTTAAATGATATAGATGAGGAAATTATAGAAGGTTTAAGAGAAGAAACACCTTTAATGAGAATTGGAACAGTTGATGATATAGCAAATTGTGCACTATTTTTAGCTAGTGATAAATCAGATTTTATAACAGGACAAGTTATAAGCCCTAATGGTGGATTTGTTATATAAAATTCGCTTCGCTTGAGCGACGTGTCGGCGAATCATTTAAAAATGTTATTTATACATAAAAAGATGGTCATGAATTACCATCTTTTTATTTTTATAGTTATATTGTATTTATAGTTACTATAGGTTTTCTTAACATATAGTTTTTATCTACTTTTATATCTAATTTAAGTTTAACTATTTGTCTTGCATGTGGAGCTGATTCTATAGGTTCTCCATCTTCATTGTACATTTCCTCTATAGTAGCAAACATAGTTTCTTTGTATGGTCCTATAACTTCAACCTTATCTAATACATTCATTTTATTTCTTTGCTCTACTATATATAAATCATTTTCTGCATCATAATCTCTAACTATACCAACAAAGTCATAGTTTCTAATATATGATGCACTTTCATAGTTATGAGCTTTATCACTTGGTCTATCAAAATAGAATCCTGTACTATAATCTCTATGGCTACCCTTTTTTAACTCTTCTAACCACGCAGGATTAAACTTCCAATTTTCTGGGTCTTCATAATATGCATCTATAGCCATTCTATAAGCTCTAACAGTAGTAGCAACATAGTAAGCTGTTTTCATACGTCCTTCTATTTTAAAACTTGTTATTCCACATTCTATTAATTGAGGAATATACTCTATCATACATAAGTCTTTTGAGTTAAAGAAAAACGATGAATCTATACCATTTATAACTTCTTCATATTCACCATTTTCATTTTCTTTAACTAAGTTATACTTCCATCTACATGGTTGAGCACATGCTCCTCTGTTTGCATCTCTTCCTGTAGTATAGTTACTTATTACACACTTTCCAGAATAAGACATACACATAGCTCCGTGTACGAAGGCTTCTATATCCATATCCTCTGGTACATTATCTCTTATAGCTCTTATTTCATCAAATGATAGCTCTCTTGCTGTTACTACTCTTTGAGCACCTTGTTCATACCAAAACTTAGCTGCTACAGAGTTACTTGTACTAGCTTGTGTACTTATGTGTACTTCCATATTAGGTATTGTCTTTTTAACTATTGAAAATACTCCAGCATCACTTACTATAACAGCATCTACACCTATTTCTTGAAGTTGTAAAAGGTATGGAGGAAGTTGTTCAAGTTCTTCACTTCTAGGTATTATATTTATAGTAACAAAAACTTGTTTTCCTAAGTTATGTGCAAACTCTACTCCTTCTTTCATTTCTTCTATAGTAAAGTTTTTCGCAGCAGATCTCATACCAAATATTTCTCCACCTATATATACAGCATCTGCTCCATAAGTAAAGGCTATCTTTAATCTTTCTAAATCACCTGCTGGTGCTAATAATTCTATCTTTTTCATTTTGTCTCCTTTATCTACCTATACTTTTATAATAAGTTATATTACCCAATTATAGTGCATATAAAACCTTTTTATTATATCATTAGTTTTTTAATCCTTCAATACTTTTAGGTGGGTAAGATAGTTTATAGTATTAAATTTGTATATTAGAATATCTTTATAAGTATTGGTATATTATAGTATAAAAATTTCTTTACTAGGAATAGCTATAAATGTATATTTTGTGAATTGGTAGATAAAGTTATTTTCATATGAAATGGTAAAAAGTTTATCCACTATTCCTATAAAAAAATTAATAATAATTATCAATTGTTTTTTTATAGATAAATCTCACTATATTTTATTTTTTAGCTTTATCAATTTATGATAGTATAATTTTTTAATTATTTTCTAAATCTAATTTCTACCTTTAAAACTTTTTCTCTGCTATAATATATTCACTTAACCTCTTAATTGTATAAAGTGGTAATGGTAGTGATGTATGCTTATCATATGAAATATTCATTCTTCTTAGCTCTTGAGTCATAATTGCTATTTTATCTTTTTCATTGTCATCATTACAACCTATTATATTAACTTCATACATACTTGGTCTTTTTAAAGGTTTATTAGGGCAAGAGCATTTAGTAGTGCTAACTGCAGCTTGATCTGTATCTGATCTCATTCCAACTAGATAATAGGTATTATTGTTTCCTTTAAATACACCATTTGATTTATTTATAGTTTTTTTACCATCATCTATAAAATATTCTGGAACTTCATCTGTATCATTAATTCTTATCATTCTTAATAAGTCTATATTTAGTAACCTTAGTTTACTTAACATTAATTCATTGAAGTTCTCATTCTTTACTTTACTCCATAGTCCACTTCTAATATTAGTATCTACAAAAGCGTATACTTTTCTGTTATTTTCTAATATTTTAGAAATATTTTCAGATATCCATTGTTCTATTCCTTTAGCTGTAGTAATTCCATTTTTACTTATAGTTATCTTATTTGTAAAGTTTTTATTTATAGAAAAAATACAATCATTTAATTCCATCCAATTATTTATACCATATAAATTTATATATATTTTTCCTTTGTCAATTTTACTCATTGCTAGAATTTTTTCATTGTTCCCACCTGATACTTTGCCTATTCCAACTAGTATATCATTTTTTCCTACACCTATATTTTTATATAATGAACCTTCTACAAATCCAGCTGCCGATATTAAATCTTTTATTGCATTCATTATGGTATTTATTTTAGTTTCCTCATTATAGTTGATAAATTGAGTTAATACTCTATTATCTTTAAATGCTGTTCTTATCAAGTTTTTAGGATCTCTATCTTTAGTTTCTTTTTTATCATGATACGCTGGTATATCTATTAAAGCTAAACTTAAAGTTTTCTTATCGTAATTTTCAATTAAATTCTTTATTTCTAATTTTCTTTTTTCCTTGTCTTCTGATTCTGAAAACTCTCTTACAAAATCATTATTTACCATGTTAATTTCAACACTGTATCCATCTGGTGATATTCTATCAAGTATAAAATTATTTTCTAACCTTAAATACATTGAAAATAGTTTTTCTACTTTTTCATATAATATTTTATTATTTGTATATACATTTAGTATAATTTGCTCTATATTTTTATATATTATATATGCTTCTTTATTTATCATTGTATTTGTATTAATGTCATCTTCTAAGTTGTAATATGTTCTAAGTTCTTCACCTAATTTATCAGTTTTCGAAGAACCTCTTGTACTTATAGATTCAATTCTTTTTCTTAAATCTAGTTCTGGTAACATTTGTACTAAATTTTCTAACATTTCATTTCTTTCTGGTAATCCTGCTCCACTTTGAGTCTTTGCATTCTGCTTATTCTTATTAATAATTAATGCAATTAATTCATCGTTATCTTGAGAATATTTACTTACATTTCTTAATATTTCTGCTATGTCAATATCTAATAGCTTTATATAATTGTTGTCACTAGTATCTTTTATTATAAACATACTGTTATTATCTTTATTAATTTGAACTCTATTAAATAATATCTCCTCACTATTATAGTATTTACTTTCTTTATATATAAATATTGAGGTTGCTTCTTTACCATCTAAGTAATTTATACCTTTTTCAGATAATAAATTATAATCAGTCCAGACTCTTATCTTTAAGTAAAAATTCATTACATAATTATCTGTGTCTATAGGGTTTTTCATATTGCAAACTATATAATATGAAAATGGAGTATATACTTTCTTATCTAATTGTATCGGTTTACTAAGTAAAATTGTATTGTTATCTTCTATAGTTCTATAAAACTTTAAATTTCTTTGTATAGAATCAAACTTGAATATGTTCTTAGATAATTTATATACATAATAATTAGGAATAATAGTAAATTTACAGCCATTATCTCTATTTATTATTTCTTTTAAAGATATTTCCCCATCAAATTTCCATTTTTCTGTAAATCTTTTATTAAGCTCTTTTCCAGTTCTATTTTTATATTCTTCTCTTAACCATTGGATTACCTTAATTTTAAGTGTTTCTAACTCAAACTCCCCTACTGAATAAAACCATATACCATCATCTTTATTTATATCATATATCCTTTTATTAGCATAAATAACTTCATCAAATAATGCAGCAGCTATTTTAAATATTGTACTTCCTGCTATATTGTCACTTTTACTATTATCTTCCTTAAGTTCATTTATTACTTCTTTAACTTCTGAAGGTAATTTAAATACCTTCAGATATACATCATCTATATTTTCTTCATTTATATTAAATGAATATAACTGTATTTGTGCCATTACTCCCACTCCTCATCCATGTATTCTTCAATTTCTTCATTAATTTCATCCAGCATAATCTCTAATCCTTTATAAAACTGTCCATATAAATTACTAATTACTTCATCATTTATACATTCTGATAAGGTTTCAAACCATCCATATAATATGCTGTTATTTATATCGACTTTATTATTTTCAATTATAGATTGTGAAAATGCTAAGTCACAGAAAAATACATTACAGTCATTTCCATTTCTTTGCATTCTTCCAATCGCTTGTTTTATTGGAACAATCATAAACCAACTCATTATTTCTTTTTCTTTAGAGTTTAATTGTTTCCAGTATGACATTTCTAGTATGTCATTAAATCTCATATAACAATTTTTTCTAAACCTATCAACCTTATCTGAATATATTAAATCTCTGTTTTCTAGTTCTTCACAAATATCATTTAGATAATGATGTAATATTTGTATGTATGAAGAAAAATCTCCAGGTACCATATATGGTCTAACCATAAAAAACATACTTCCAAAGTATGAATTTCCTTTATCATCTAAAATATTGTATCCTCTTGATATTATTGATAATGGAACTACACATACATCCACACTAGTATTTGCTAAAGTTTCTATATAGTCTTTTGTTATACTATCATCTTGTTTTTCATTAAGTATTAACTTATAGTTAATATTTTCAAATCTTAATACCTCACCTACTGATCTACAGTCATCATAACTATTTACTATTAATAGTACTTTTCTTCCAGATGATTTCCATAAATTTAATTCTATTTTTATATCTTGAATTATTGATTTTGTAAGATTCTTTAAATTATCAGTCCTTATATCCTTGTTGTATATTCCTGAGATTCTTATGAATTTATCATTATTTACTTTAGGTAAAAACTTCATATTAATGTTACCTTCGCTTTTACCTCTTAGTAGGATATCTGGATTTTTCTTTAGGTTATAATGAGCTGAGCCTGGTGAATAACTTGTACCAGATAAATATATAACACATGGTCCTTCTAAACCTATATCCTCTTTAATATTAGACCAAGATTCTAATAAACTTCTTCCTACGCCATCGTATCTAATCATATCAATTCTAAGTCCATTATTATAGGATACTTTGTATCCATATATAGTCCCTATACATGGTTCTTTTACTAAATGTTTCAATTTTTTATTTACATTATTAAATCCATCTACGCTTTTTATTTCTCCATATACTTCATAGCTCATATATGGATATTCATTACTAATGATTTTTAATATATAATCCATTTGAACTAGCATAATTAAAAATGCAATTTTTTGTATAAATAGTTCTAAGTTAATTCTACTCGAAGTTTTTATTTTGTATTTATTAATCATTAACTCGACTTCTTGTATAAGTTTTTCTTCATTTAATTTATCAGCTTGATGTATATCTGAAATAAAATTAAAGCGCTGATTTATTTTATGATCTAATTTATCTTCAGATATTTTAAATGCATCTGTAAGCTCTACATACTCTTGTAAAAACTTTATGAATTTTTCATTGTTATCATCTTGCTCTTTTCTTAATACTAAAGTTATATCCTTAAAAACTTCTATAGGAGTCCACATTCTATTCATAGTATGCTTTTTTACTTTTTCTAGTTTAGGTAATATACGTTCAATATTAAATAAAATTCTTTCAAGTTTATTAACATTACTAATAAATTTAAATTTACTTATTTCATCTCGTGATTTATTATCTTTTGATATATCATTTTTTAATTCATTAAACTTTCTAAATAAACTATCTTCTCCATAATTTACTTTTATACTTGGCATTAATTGATCATCTAAAATACTTTGTACACCATCAGCTTCATCTACAATTATCATATCTAAATTATCATAGAATATTTCATAAATACTTCGGTTGTAATTATCTATAAATGCCGGTATACTTCCCTTTACTAAATTATGAGGAGTAGTTACTATAACTTCAGCCTCTGGAATACATCGCATTTTTTCCATATGACCACATTTAAAGGAATATGGACATAATACTTTATTTTTATCTTCATATAATCTGTTACAAGGAAATGATGACTCATCTTCTTTATCTTGGTTTAATGCTTTTAATATACAATTGCCTGATAACCATTTTACTATAATATCATCCTCTAATTCTTCAAGTTCTTTTTTATTACTTAAATAGTTTTTAAGATGATTTTTTTCATTTGTTGTTCCTATTATAGGAACGGCATTTATACCTAAACTCCTTAAAGTCTTAACAGTATTTATTACATTTGGTACTGTATCTTCAATTACTCCTATTTTTAGCTTATGTTCTTTAACACCTTCATATATTTGAGCAAATTTATATGTAGATTTTCCCGCACCTAATGCTCCTACAATATGAATTGGTCCTTTTAATTCTATTTCATTTTCTTTATTTAATATATCCATATGTATACTAGGTCTTTTTATAAAATTAGGACCCATTTTTTCTAATGTTTCTGACCAATTATTATCATTATATAACTTTATATATTTTTTATTTTTGTATAAGTCTATATTTTTTTGATATTTATCTCCTATATCAACTACTTCATGTTTATAAATTTTATATTTATTAATATCATCTTTTTTATTTCTGCTTTTATATTCAACAGTATTTTCAGCAAACCATTTTGTACTTCCCTTAGATTTATTTAATTCTTCAATATACATGTTATATATATTTTCTCTATCACTTTCATACTTAGCTACAATTTTAATTAAATTATCATTATCATCTATATCAAACATCCTATATTTTTTATCAATCTCTAAATATTTATTTAGTGACATTTTCCATTTTGTAGAAGTACTAAATAAAGGGTTATCTTTTCTTAGATTAAATATATTTTTTCTACTTTTTTCATCTTCTGCTTCAGATTTATAAACATCAAAATATTTAGTATATACACTCCAACCTAAACTTGCCGGAACAACATTATATAAATTAAGTAGTGTATAAAGTCTAATCTCTATGTCTATAAAATCTTTAACCTTAAAATCGATATTATCATCTTTAAAGAGCTTAGATAATCTTATTTTGTATCTATTCATTAACTCACCCCCAATATTTCTTCTATCTTTTTTATAAGATTTTTTTCTTGAAGCGAGTAAATATCGATTTCTTCATTTTGAAAAGTTTTATTTAATTCATTCATATAATTTTTACTATTATTCTTTTTATAAATCTCAACTCTATGATCTGGTATTACTAAAAAACAATATTTATCTTTATTGAATTTAGATAAGTTTGAATTTTCTTTTAAATTTTTAGCTAAGCTACTTGGATTTGTATGGTCTTTTACATCTAAGTTTATACATATATCTCCATTAGATATACTTATATCAAATTCATCTATATTAGGATATAAAGTTACCTCTAAATCCTTAAATTTAGCAACTAACTTTTCATATATTTTAATTTCTCCTATATTAGGGAGTAATACATATTTATAAATCCCTTCGCTCAATTCAACATATTTATTTTTAGGATTTATGATTTTTGTTATATCATCTAACTTATCTTTAACTCTATAGTATTTACAAATTTCAGTACAGCTTCCTTTTTCATTTGTAAAATTTAAAGGTTTGCCACAAACTGGACATATAATAAGTTTTTCATCACTAATATTTCTTGGTATATACATATCTTGAATCATTTTTATTGTTTCATTTGAAAATATTGAATATAAATTTGTATCTAGTGTAGTATTTTCTATTAAGTATGTATTTGATATAAATTTCCTTGCTTCTCTATACTCATAATCCCAATAACTATCATTTTGCTCACTGTATTTCTCTCTACAACAATCTAATAGCTTCTTCATTATTTTTTGAACTTTTTCTTTCTCATCTTTTTCTTTTGTTTCTTCTAAAATATACTCATTAACTTCTAAGTTATAATTTATAAAAGGCTCGCTTGGGAAATCATCTCCTAAATATGTATCCATAGTTTCTGTTTTCATAAAGTTTATTAATTCACTTATATTTGTTGGAAAGTTATATTTATGTTTATTTACCATTTGATTTGTCAATAAATCTATAGCTTTATTAGATAAATGTATTTTTTCTGATATAGTATTTTCTTTACTAATGAAATTTTCCATTGCATAAACTAATTCTATTTGCTCTGCATTCATATTAACCTCCTTAATCACTGAACTATTTACGTCATATTTGTTATTATAATACATTATATTAATGAACCATTCAAGCCTCTTTTATTTTAAATAAAAAAATAGCAACTAATAGTCGCTATTTATATGGTATTTATCATATTTTTTAATATATTTTTTAATTCTTCTTTTAAATATAAGGGCTCTAATATAGTAACACATTCTCCCATTGATAATATCCATCGAATAATATCTTCTTTACCATTCATAGTTGCTTCAAATATTATAGTTTCATCATCATTCCATGTAATATGTTGATTTTCAACATATTTACGCTCACTTACAGAATATGAAAATGGCTTCTTTAATAATAATTTTAATTTAATTTCGTCATTATTAAATATACCAATGGTATTTTTCATATACTCTTTAATATCAAAAGAGCTATTTATATCAAATTTATCAGATAATACTTCAATCCAATTAATTCTAATAAGTTTAAATGTTCTTATAGTCTTTCTATTTTCGCAATATGCGATAACATATTTCATATCATTTTTAGTAATTACTGCATATGGTCTTATTACTCTTATACTATCTCCCGATGAGATTGAATGATAACTCATTTTTAATTTATGTCTCATTAAACATGCCGATTGAATTTCTAACTCATAATCTTCTTCTTTATCTAAATAAGTTTCTTCAGATTCACTTATAATTCCATATGTTATATCGTTAGTTAACTCATTATTACTTTTTACCTTCTTTGTAAGTGACTCTAAATCATCTATATATTCAAACTCTTGTTGTTTCAATTGCTCTAATGCTTTTTCTAAAGATTTAACTTCTTCATTATCTGTATTTAAATTCAATAAATAATTATGTCCTTTTAACTCATATCCTCCATTAGGTCCTGGTATTGACTCTATGGTTATATTTGCTTCTTGCAAATCACTTATATATTTCCTTACCATTCTTTCACTTACACCTAATGCATCTGCTATTTCCTTTCTTTTTATTCTTTTATTGCTTTTTAATAACGTTATTAATCTAAGCAAATTTGAAAATTTACTCATTTTTTGTCTCCTATGTGTTTAGTTTATTTTCATACTGATTTATATAAAGTGTATAAGTATAAATATCTTCTTTTTATATTTCAATATTATGATGTTTCTTATAACTCTATTTTAACATTTATTTATTAATACATAAATATACAACTAAATTACATTTGTATGAAATTTATTTTTCTACATACTATAATAGATTATATAGTTAAAATATAATTTATAAAAACTATACACAATCACTTTCTTAAAAGTATCCATTACTATAACCCAACAACATCAACCACTATCTCAAGTAAATCATCTCTAGTTAAATACTCTAACATAAAACACATCCATACCTTATAGTCCTAAAATATATATTCGATAAGAATAACAACACATCCTACTAAATTCTTCAAATCTTTTAGTATTACTTAAAAATACACTCCATTAGATTATTGATAAAACTATATTATAAAATAAACACATATGAAATTGTATCTAGACTTTAGACATGAAGGAAAAGATCCTGAATAACTTTCTTTAAACAATACACAACACATAAGAAAGGGACACAGTTTTAGAAATAGAAATCTTAGAAGAAAAGATAAAATTCTGGCACTACTTATAGAAATAGATTTTATATCTAATTCATATGTAAAAGATTCTAAAAAATGATAAGTATATAAAAGATATTGCATATAATATATTTAAATCTATACTTGGATTTTTAGATAAATCTATGCTTAAAGAAGATAAGGTTTATATAATTAATCTATTGTGCTAGTTCAAAATATTTTCCAAATAAAGTTAATTAATTTTAACAAAAAAATAATATCCCACAAGTCTAGTATTTGTAAAATTTAACCAAATACTAGACTTTTTATTTTAGCTATAGAATCATAATTTCCTATCAATTTATTTATTAGAAATGAAATATTATGTCCTAATACTTTTATTGATATTCTTGTTATAAATCCAAGCATTGATTTACTTTTTACTTTATTTAGGTTTAATTGTTCTGTTAATTGAGAAAAGCTAGTTTCTATTCTCCTTCTAACTTTAAATATTAATTGTCTTATTTGTTTTGGATAGTTATCTTTACTATTTCCTCTTTTTAAAAATAGTAAATTTATATCTTTTTCAGTTTTTAACTCAGGCGTTAGCCTTTTGTTAATGTAACCTTTATC
>NZ_LT629850.1:1239656-1239917 GCF_900106845.1 Romboutsia timonensis | reverse complement strand
AATTGTCTTATTTGTTTTGGATAGTTATCTTTACTATTTCCTCTTTTTAAAAATAATAAATTTATATCTTTTTCAGTTTTTAACTCAGGCGTTAGCCTTTTGTTAATGTAACCTTTATCACCTATAATAGAAATTGAATTATATTTGTCACATAAATCCCATACTGCATTTCTATCATCAACATTTGCAGGCGTTATAACATAGTCAGTTAAGAAACCATCTATTGTAGTAAGTGCGTGAAACTTAAAGCCAAAATAGGTT
>NZ_LT629850.1:1217050-1238829 GCF_900106845.1 Romboutsia timonensis | reverse complement strand
CACATAAATCCCATACTGCATTTCTATCATCAACATTTGCAGGCGTTATAACATAGTCAGTTAAGAAACCATCTATTGTAGTAAGTGCGTGAAACTTAAAGCCAAAATAGGTTTGTTTTTTTGATGGACATACTCCATAAGAGGCTTCGCCTTTAAAACATTTACTGAAATGTGCTCTGCCAAACTCACAAACTGGAATCGGCATACTATCTATAACTCTTATATTATTCGAATAAGATTGAATATACAATGAAATATACTCTCTTATTTCATTAATTACAGAATGTAAATTTCGTTTTGTCCTATTAAATCTAGTTCTATCTCCTAACTTTGGAAATAGTTTTGAATATTCTCTACTCAATAAGCTGAAAAATGCTTTTTCTGAATCTATAGTTAGAAGTTCACCAACTATACTTATAGTTATTATTTCGCTATCGCAAAGTTTGCTATCTTTGATATTACGTCTATTTCTAATACTTATAGGTATGATATCATTATATATATCATCGACTATTGTAAAAATTATAGTAAATAAATCCGTTAAATTTTCTACTTTCTGGATATAATAATTATTAAGCTCCAACATTGTAGTAACCCTCCTTTAGATTGGTGATAATCTTAGGGTACTATATTTGTTGGAGTTTTATTATTGTAAAATTTAACTAGCACAACGGATTAATTAATTTAAGCTTTTTATATTATAGTTTCCTTATGAATAAAAATAGGAACATACCCATATTGATATGTTCCTATTTTTATTCATAATTAACTCGTTGTTCTAATTAAATATAATTATTGAAAATACTAGATACTAACAAACTATATTTTGATAGTTAAAAAATTTTATATAGCAATTTCAATATATTTAATACAATAACTATCACAACATATTAATTATTTTAGTAATAAAAACAAAAGTCTGCTTCTACACAGAATTGATTTCTACTTAAAAGACCACCGTAAGATATAGTTATATAATTCATTTGTGAATCTAAAATTTTATTTATTATTATTTTATAACCATCTACATCATATAAGTTATCATTAGCATTAGGTTCATCAAGTTCAAGGTCTATTTTTGCCTCTGATGTCATAGTTATACCTCTTGTAAGTATTCTTATACATTGTTTATCGCTATTTTCTAATAATTTATCTAGTTCTCTTTTAGCTTCATTAGTTATTAATATACTCATTTCCATTTGCATCTTCTCCTAATGTTTAATTTCTTTTTTTATAATATCATTTTTAATAAAAAATAGGTAGAGTTATATCCACCTATTTTAAAAATTATTTTATATATTATTTTCATCTTCTACAAAATTTGGTTTTAATTTTGGAAACCCATATAATTTTTGTGTTCTTATAAGTATTATAAATATACTAAGAAGTAATATACCTTTTAATATACTAGATATACTTATACTCCACCATACTCCATTAAGACCTAATATGCTAGGATTTGATATTAAATATGCAAGAGGAATTCTACTTCCAGTTAAAATTATACTAACTAATGATGGGATTAAAGTTTTTCCAAGCCCTCTAAATGCTCCTGCTATTACTATTTCTATACACATAAATAACTGAGAGTATCCTAATATTTTAAGGTAATCTGCTCCTTTTAATATTGCTTCGCTTTCATTTATAAATATGCTAAATATGTATTTTCCTAAAAATACTAAAAGAATTGTATTTATAGTTCCCATAATTATAGCTATTAAAAGGGTTATTTTACATCCACGTTGAATTCTATCATAATCTTTTGAACCATAATTTTGACCAACAAAGCTAGATAGTGCTGCTGCTATACCCTCTGCACTCATCCATGATATAGATTCTATTTGAGACCCTACCTTTTGAACTGCTACGGCTACTGGTCCAAATGATGCAACTACTACGCCTAGTGTCATAGAAAATAGTGTAAATAATCCACTTTGTAATGCTACTGGTATACCTAAATTATACAATATTTTATAATAATTTAATTTTATATCTTTAAATGGGATAATCTTAAAATATATTTCTTTACTTTTTAATATTTTTAACATAAAACAACTTGTTACAACTATCTGTGCAACCACTGTTGCAATTGCAGCACCTGCTACACCCATACTTGGTATTTTACCTAATCCAAGTATTAAAATTGGATCTAGCACTATATTTGTTAATAACCCTATAGTATTTATTAAAAATGGAGTTTTACTATTTCCCATACCATTGAATATAGCAGTAAATACTGGATTTATAAAATAAAATATCATCCCAAAAGCTACTATTACTAAATACTCTTTTGACATAGATATTACATTTTCATCACCTAATCTAAAAAATCCAATCAATTGGTCTTTAAACATTATAAGGAATATAGTATATAAAATAGAAAGAATTATGTTTATTTCTATTGCTGATTTTATATATAATTTTGTCTCATCTACATCATGTTGACCCATACTCTGAGCTACTTTTACTTCTGCACCTACTTTTGAAATTGTAATAAACGCCATAGCAAGCCAAGTGAAAAATCCTGCAGTCCCTACTGCTGCTACTGCACTACTTCCAGCTTTTCCAACCCATATCATATCAATCATATTATACGCCATTTGTATAAATGAAGTTGCCATAATAGGAAGTGATAGCTTTACTAATTTTTCTGTTATTTTTCCTTGTGTTAAATCAATTCTACCTTTCATAATTTCACCTCTTATTATATTTATAAATATCTATATAATTGATTCTTATATTCTATAATATATCTTAATATATATTCTTAAATGTATATGTATTTAGATTACTTTAAAAGCGCAGAAAGTAGCCATATAAGTAATATATCTTTCGTATTCATTCCTATCGACTCTTAATGTCTTTTTCTATTTTAATTTTAACAAATAATAATACTAATTTAAATAAAAAGAGCCTATCAATCAATTAAAATAAACTTTTTGCTACTTAATATATTTTACCATATCTATATAAAAATAAAACCTTAAGAATTATATCTTAAGGTTTTATTATATTTAAATTTATTTTTTAGGATTTTTTACTCTTACGAAATACTTTGTATGAAGTAGTTCATGAGCTTTATGACTCATTGGATAATCTAGGTATTTATCATATATAGCTTGAACATAAGGGTTTTCATTTGATACTCTAAGTGCTAATGAACTATCTATATTATTTAATCCCTCTGCTCTTTGTTTTAGTGTTTCAACCCTCTTTTTAGCTTTAGGTTGTCCACCTCCACCTACGCATCCACCAGTACATGCCATTATTTCTATAGCGTGGTAGAATTCTTCTCCAGATCTTATTTTATCTAGCATTTTTGCAGCTTCTCTAAGACCATGAGCAACACCTATTCTAAGTTTAAGTCCATTAACTTCTACATCACAACTTCTAAATCCATCAAATCCTCTAAGTTCATGGAATTCTACTTTTTCTAGTTTTTGTCCTGTCATTTTTTCAACAGCCATTCTAGTTGCAGCTTCTATAACTCCACCAGTTCTACCAAAGATTATACCTCCACCAGTATATTCTCCCATTATTGAATCTATTTCTTCATCTTCTATTTCATTTAAGTTTATTCCTGAATCTTCAAATATTTTTATAAGTTCTCTAGTTGTTATAACATAGTCTACATCGTAGTTCATACCTCTTGAGAACTCTGGTCTAGATGCTTCATATTTCTTAGCAATACAAGGCATTATAGCAACAGATATAAGTCTATCTCTTGGTATACCCTTATCTTTTGCCCATAAGTCTTTTGCAACAGTTGCAAATATTTGCATAGGTGATTTTACTGATGATGGAACATCTAGCATATCCGCATAGTTTTGTTCTATAAATTTAACCCATGCAGGACAACATGAAGTAAGTATTGGAAGCTTAACATCTTTATCTCCTGCTATATGTTTTTCTAATCTATATTGGAATTCTGTTGCTTCTTCCATTATAGTTAAATCTGCCGCCCATGTAGTATCAAATACATAATCTACACCTAATTTTCTAAGTCCTGCAGCTATTTTTTTCTCAACATTTGTACCTGGTTCAAATCCAAATGCTTCACCTATAGCAACCCTTACAGCTGGAGCCATTTGAGTTATAACTAATTTATTTGGTGTTGCTAAATCTCTTAAGAATTTAAATGTATTATCTCCTGCAGTTATAGCATTTACTGGACATGCTGATACACAAGCACCACAGTGTGTACATCTAGTATAATCTATGTAATGTTGTTCTTTACGTTCTCCATCTATACAATCTACAGGACAGGCTCTCTTACAAGCACCACATCCTATACATCTATCTGTAATTGTAAGTTTTGTAAGGTGGTTACATTGTGAAGTTTTACATATGTTTTCGTCTATATGTTCTTCTATTTCCTCATAGAAGTTTCCAATAATTTCTTGTATTATATTATGTTCTTGATTTAGTTTGTCTTTTATTTCCCCTGATAATCTTCTTAATAGGTATACATCACGCATATTAGATCTTCCCTTACTTATACGATCTAATACTCTCCATATTCTATATACTTCTTCTTTAACTTCTGAGTACTTTTTATATATTTCGCTTTTGTTGCTATCTTCAATTCTACCTATTAAATAATCTACATAGAAAGTTGCATATTGAACTATACAATCGTCTTCAGATAGTATTATAATATTTCTACTGCTGTTTTTATCAAATAAATCAAAATCTAAAACTTTGTCTAAACTATCTTCAGTTAAAAATCCTCCAAATGGAATTCCAAGTTGCGCTGCTTTAAATTTCTTTTTGTCTAATATTCCCCCACAAATATCAATTATATCATTAAGCGTTGCATTTTCAGGCACTTCTATTATTCCTGGTTCATTTATTTTACCAGACACTGCAACCTTTCTTTTACCTTCTTCTGTTATTTGATTTAGTTCCTCTTCCCCAAAAACAGAAAATACAGATCCTCTAGAACTCTGTATAAGTGTAGTTTTTTTATCAGCCATCTCTTTAACTCCTTATTTGTAATTTTTGTCCCTTTTGTAAGTTTAATATTTAAAATATCATTTGTTATTTTATTAACTATAATTTTATCATATTTTAATATATATACATACATTATTTTGGACAAATTTCAAAAAAATAATAAGCCATATAGGCTCATTATTTTAAGTACTTATATAATTATTATATTTTTCTTTATTAGTTACTTAAAATATTAATCTTAAATTTTATCTACAAGCATAAGTATTTCCATCTACGACTTGAACCGCTTGTAAAGTAGGTGGGTTACCTATTATATATATAGTGTATATCTTATCTGGATTTAATGTTACTTTAAGTGGTAATACAACACTTTTATCAGTATTTAATACAACATTTACATTATATGTTCCAGGATTTAAATCTACATAATCTGTTCCTTCTCCAAAAGATATGTCTTCAAATAATGTATCACCATCAACTAATATGTCCACTCCTGGTGCATTTGGTGATAAATGTATTACTCTTACTGAGCTATAGTTTTGAGAAGGTGATTTTGATACTTTATCAGGTATAACTAATAAACCTAAGTTATCTAAATTTCCAGTAGCTGCTATAGTAAATATTTGTTGTGATGGCACATCAACCATTTGATTTATAACTGGTCTATCCTTTTGTCCAGCTAAATACACAGATACATTATATTCACCTTCATCTAAATATACGTATCTAGTAAAATCGCCAAATGCTAAATTACTAAAAACCATTTGATCATTAACATACACATCAACATTTGGTGCTTGAGGTGCAGCATGAAAAACTCTTACTAAGGAACTATTATTTTTTATTTCAAAGCAATCCATATTATATCCCCCTGTTTACACATTTAAACACGTTATATAGTATGTTACTTTTATTTATTTGGTTCCTTTATATTTTAATAATTAAAATTCCATAGGTATTAATTTATCTTCGCTATATCTTGCTATAGCGTATAAAGCATCAGATAATCTATTTATATATTTTATAAGCATTGGGTTTACTTCTTCTATTTTACTAAGAGATATTATAATTCTTTCAGCTCTTCTACATATTGTTCTTGCTATATGTAAGTGGGCTGATGCTAAGGATGTACCTGGTATTATAAATGAATCTATTCCTTTAGCCTCACCCATATACTTATCTATTATATTTTCTAAATTTTTAATATCATTATCAGTTACTACTTTGTTTAGTTTCTCTGTATTTTTAGTTGCTAACTCTGATCCGATATAAAATAAATCTCTTTGGATATTAAATAATACTTTTTTCTCATCTTCATTTATATAGTGCATACATAAACCTATGTATGAATTTAACTCATCTATTGTTCCATATGATTCAACTCTTATACTATCTTTGTCAACTCGTGTCCCATCGTATAATGATGTTTGACCTTTATCACCTGTTTTTGTATATATTTTCATGTTTTCACCTCCTTATGTATATTAATACCCATTATTTAATTATTAATCAGATTTTTAAGTATACTTTTTAACTTAATGGAAATAATTATGGTATCATTTCACATTATCATCATGAATTATTTTTCCCACTATATTAAAAGGCATGTAGCTTTGTTTAATTAAGGAGATATTATATGAAAAACAACTTAAACTACTTAAAAAATAATTTGAACTTATGTGGTTATACTTTACTTAGAGTAACAAATAATAAAATTCTTATATTTAAATCTTTTTATAAATATACTAAATGTATATATATATCCTGTATAGATAACCATATAGAAGTTAAAATAGATAAAGTATTTGATACTGCAGTTTATCCTGAATATATTGAAAGATTGATGGTTACAAAGAAAATATTTGATAATATTTCTGATTCTTTAAAGTATATTCAAAGAAGTATATTTGTATAGTTAAGCTAAATTTATTTAGCTATTTTATATTTATAGTACTTTTTTTATATTACTTATATGTTTATTATCTAATATAGACTATCAATTCAATTTTATAATAATATTTGGCTATGTTTTAATATAATGTTGAAATTATATAATTTTTGAATAATAAAAAAATCAAGAGCTGTATTTACTTATTCATAAAACTCTTGATTTAGTTCGCATTATATTAATATTGTGAACTAACTTATTTTAAATTTATCTTTATTTCAGTTACCAGTTCACTACTTCCATTTAAATTTTCTTTATATGCCAAAACTGTTATATATTTCATATCTTGACCTATATTATTTAAATAATAATCACCATCATAAGTATCACCACTTGACATGCCTAATCCTGCACCACTCAGTATATTTCCTTGGTCATCTTTTACTTCAGCATATAATCCTATATTTTCCTTAGATGATAAATTTAGATTAAGTGAAGTTTGAGTTAGTACAACTTTTTGAACTGTAATACCATCTTGTGTTACTTTTGGTCTTATTGTTTTTGTTTTACTTATATTAGATTTAACAGGGAATTCTAGTGACCAAGGACCATTAATATCTTCAATATGATTATATTCATGTGTCTCTCTATCGTAATCTACTGCTTCTAAGTTAAATTCCATTTTAAATATATCATACTCATTACTTTCATCTATAAATGGCTTAAAATCTATTAGCATATTACCTTTCAAAGTGTATTCATCTATGTAGTGAAATCTAGGATAAGCAAATGTATAATTTTGCATTTTTTTATTATTTATAGAAAATTCCCAATCTCGTCCTACTAACTCTAAGCTATCAGCAAATGACTCTCTAGGATCATAAACAATAGTTTTTGCATATTTACTTTCTTCAAATGGGACATCCGTTTTTAGTTCTAGCTCCATAAATATTTGATTCTTACTATATACTACTTTATCAATCTTTACAGTAAGTCCATCTTTAGAAAATGATTTATTTACTTCTGTATAGCTATCTAATAAATTATCATTATTATTTAGAGAGTTTTGTATCATTTGTAACATACTTCCTAATATAGGTACATTGTAAGCCAGTGATTTATTTAAAACTCCTACACTACTTAATCCAATTCCAACTATACAAATACTAGCAGCCACTGATATATTTTTTTTGAATTTATTTTTAGTTTTAATTTGTGTTCTCATTTTTTTCTTTAATTTATCTTTATCAATATTTAAATCCTCGTATTTATCTAAATCCATCTCAATATTATTTAATAGTTTAAAATTATCTTTCATAATTTATATCTCCTTATAATTTAAAGTTTTTTTTATTTTCTTTCTACCCCTAGATAACCTACTATATAAGTTTGTAACATTTGTTTTATTTGTTTTGGCTATCTCCTCAAGTTCATAACCCTCAATATAGTATTTAATAAATAATTCTTTATCTTTATTATTTAGACAACGTAAAATATCTTCTACATCTTCATTTATCTCTAATTTTACTAAGTTTTTATCTATATAGTAAATTTCATTGTTTATTTCTGTTTGTTCATATTTAGCTAAATACTTTTTTCTGTAATTAATTGATTTATATTTAGCAATGGCACATATCCAATTTTTAAAGGTGTTTTTATCCCTATCATATCCATCAATACTTTCCCAAATAGATAGTAAAACATCATTTATACATTCTTCTTCGTAATTTATTAAAGTCCCCAGATGATTTCTTACTACTGATGCTATAATTCCACCATAATTATCTATCAGCATATCCATTCCCTTAGGATTTTTCTTCTTTATATATTTAATTAATAGGTTATTTTGCAATTTATACTCCTCCTAATATTTTATAAAAGCTTTTACATTATTTAATTCAATTTTAATTAATAAAATCTGACATAAATAAAAAAATAATTTTCATTATTTTTTAATTTGCAACTCATTTAATAATTATATCTAAAAAAAGGCACAAAAAAAGATGCCATAACTGTATTTATAACACATTTATAAAACCATCAATCATTCTATTTCTAATTCACATTATCAATCACATTAATTCTTTGCATAGTAAGCTAAAGATTTGGATGTATAGATTTAAAGGTGTATCTACTAAGTTTTTATCAAATTATATGGCTTGGTATAAATGGCTTGAGAGTTTTAATGATGATAAAGAAATAATCAGAACTAAGAATATGCTTATTCACAGTGTTATACCTTTTATAGATACTAAAATTAAAGGATATAAAGGTAAGATTGCAGAATTTATATAATTTTCATAAAGACTGTTATAAATAATTATGTCTTATGATATTATTACTACAATATGGTAATAAGGAGGGTTTATGAGTAAAAGAAATAAAATCATAATAAGTGTAGTAATATTGTTTTTATTAGGAGTTATTGGTATTTGTAAATTTAGTTTTAGTAGTGGATATAAAATATATATTACTAATAATACTAATAATACTGTTGAAAAATTAGAACTAAAATATAAGGTTGGTAACATAATACAAACCATTTCGCAAATAGAATCTAAAAAATCTTGGAAAGATACTATTGATACTAATGCTATTCAAGGAGGAAATTCAATAATTTTAACATACAAAGATAATAAAGGTAATTCCTATGAAGAATATATAGTCGGATACTTAGAAAAAGGTTATAACGGAAAGGCTAATGTAGTTATTAATAATATTGATGAAAATGGAAAATTAGAGATAACTATTAAATAAAATTAAATGAAAATTAGTAAAAAGTATGGATATGATATTCCATACTTTTTTAAGTTCTAAATCAACAATTTAATCTAACAGAGCCTAGATAAAAAATCACTGACATAGTAAATTAGTTTATTTATTATTAAATTTAATATTGTTTATAATTAAGCAACTTGAAAATATTATTAATAAAATAACACCTATAAAAGATATAAACCCAAATATTGTATACAGTAACTCTGTAAATAAATTACTACCAGATGAACCACCAAAGACTATATATGTTGCCTGAAATAATATTGGCGTTTGAAGTAACGTAAGTATAAAACTTCCTAAAATACAGTATAGTAACTTAATATTCTTTGAATTATTCATATTTTACCCCCACTTTTTATATTCAAAATAATTAAAATAGCTATAATATTTACTACGTAATCTATTAATAATGCTAACCAAAAGTAGAGGTATATGCCCCTACTTTTTTCATCTGTTAAAATATGTTATAAAATCAACATTAATTTAAAATGTAGCCAACAAATAAAAAAGAATGGCTTTCGCCCTCCTTCCTATTCATAATCATAACTTAAATCTACAAGTTCATTTCCATGATATGTTAAAGTTAATTTTTCAAGTCTATTACTAGCTTGTCTATGATATTCTTTCCAACTACTAGCCCCTAATTTTTGTGTGAATAGTTCCCAACCTTCATTTTCTAGTAACTTTTCAAATTCTTCTGTTGGTATACTATTCATAAAACGTCTTAAATAGTGTTCTTCACTTTGAAATTTAGCATCTCCATAAGCCATTGCATTAATTTGATTTGTATCACTTGTAAAAAGTATTTCTATTCTTATTCTATTTCTTTCCCAATGCTCCCAACTATCTCCATAAGAAGGGTTTGTTCTTCCGTTTACTTCTTCCCAGCCTTCGGCTTTTAGTATTTCTCTTACTTCGTCTAATGGTGAATTTAATAGGCCTAAATAATATTCCTTATCATTCTCTTGTTCTTGTAATAACTCGTATTCATCGTTGTATACTTCATCACCCCAAAGGAAATTTCCAACTATTGCCGTTACCGTTCCTAGTATAAGTAAAGCTCCAATGCTTCCTACTACTAGCTTTTTAGGTAAGTTAAATTTCATTTTTTACTCCCTCCATTTCCTATTCCTCCTATATTTCTATAATTATATTATACAATTTTCACCAATAAAAATATAGATTTCATTTAATTATATACTTTGTGACTTTGTTACATATATTTTTATTTTTGGCTATGTTTTAGCATAATATTGAAATTATATAAATTTTGAAATAATAAAAATCAAGAGTTGTATTGTTCATACAACTCTTGATTTAGTTCGTATTATATAACAATTGCGAAGTTAAATATATTGTATCATTTTCAACACTAGTTTAAAACATAGCCTAATATTTAAATTTTATAATTTCACTTCTTTACATATTTTTATTTTAAGCTTTCTATTTTATTACTCTATAAAAATTCTCTTTTTATTAGTATCTCCTATATATAAATAATTAAATACATTGACAAATAATCTATATATGATTATTATTGTATTAAGTACTTAATACAATAATAAGGAGGGATATATGTCTTTTGAATTTGATAATAATAAACCTATATATCTTCAACTAATAGATATAATCAAACTTAAGATAATATCTAAAGAGCTAAAACCAGGTTCTAAGTTAAGTTCTGTAAGAGATATGGCTCAAGAATTTGGTGTAAATCCTAATACTATGCAACGGGCATTATCTGAACTTGAAAGAGAAAATCTTTTATACAGCCAAAGAACAAGTGGAAGGTTTGTAACTGATAATGAAGATAATATAAATCAACTGCGTGAAGAAGTAGCTAAGGTTGAAATATTATCTCTATACAATATACTTACTAAACTTGGTTACAAAAAAGAAGAACTAATAGAATTAGTTATAAATAATTTAAAGGAGATGAGTTAATGGACAATATCGTTGAAATTAAAAATGTATATAAAAGTTACTCAAAAAAAGAAGTTATAAGTAATATGAATTTAAATATTCCTAAAGGAAAGATTGTAGGACTTTTAGGTCCTAATGGAAGTGGTAAAAGTACTTTAATAAAGCTTATAAATGGATTGCTTCAACCTAATAGTGGTGATGTGTTGATAGATGGTATAAAGCCTTCTATAGAAACTAAGCGTATAGTATCATATTTACCAGAGCGAACTTATCTTAATGATTGGATGAAGGTTTCTGATATTTTAAACTTTTTCAATGATTTTTATGATGATTTTGATATAGATAAAGCTATGGATATGGTAAAAAGTCTTAATATAGATATTAATGAAAAGCTTAAGACTATGTCTAAAGGAACTAAGGAAAAAGTTCAATTAATACTTGTTATGTCAAGACATGCAAAGCTTTATATACTAGATGAGCCTATTGGTGGTGTTGACCCTGCTGCTAGAACTTATATCCTTAAAACTATTATTACAAATTATTGTGAAGATAGTACATTATTAATAGCTACTCACTTAATAAGTGAAATAGAAAATATATGTGATGATGTAATTTTTATATCTAATGGTAATATTGTTTTACAAGGTAATGTAGATGAAATTAGAGAAGAAAAAGGAAAGTCTATAGATGCTTTATTTAGGGAGGAATTTAAATGTTAGGTAAGTTATTAAAATATGAATTAAAAGCTACTTCAAGAGTATTTATACCTCTTTATATAGCAATACTTGTTGTCTCTATAGTAAATGGATTATCGTTAAACTTAGAAATATTAAATATTCAAGGTTTAGCTACTATTGTACTTATGTGTTTATTTATTTCATTATTTGTTATTACTATAGTTGTTACTATACAAAGATTTAATAAGAACTTGCTTAAAGATGAAGGTTATTTAATGTTTACCCTTCCTGTAAGTTCTAAGCATCTTGTTCTATCAAAATATTTAACTTCATTAATATGGACATTTTTAAGTTTTGTTGTAGCATTTTTATCATTTACTATAATCTTTATGATACCAACTTATAAGTATTTTGATTTTAGTTATTTTATAAATGAATTTAATTTATTGTTTTCAAATATGTTAAATCTTAATATATTAGGTCAATTTCTTAAGATAATATTATTAATGATTATTAGTTATACAATCTTTATATTTAATGTATATTTAGCTCTTTCTGTTGGACAGTTACCAATATTTAATAGATTTAGAAATGTATCTTCATTTATAGGATTCTTAGTTATTAACTTACTTATATCTTATGCTCAAAATATAGTTAGTTTATTTGTAAATGATGCTTCTGTAAATATTGAAGCTATTGATAATATTAATTATGCAATTAATAGTGTAACATCTATTGTTTCTAAAGGTCTTAATATAGCCATAGTAATTAATCTAATTATAATATTAGTATTATTCTTTGCAACAACTTATATATTAGATAAAAAATTGAATTTAGAATAATAAAAAGGATTATAGCTTTGATAAGTTATAATCCCTTTTAATGTAAAATCTTATATTCTTAAATCATCTTAATAATGCCTAATATTTAGACTAATATATAAATATTATTTTCAACTCATAAATAAATCTATTATATCGTCTTTAGATAAATTCTTTAATGTAGAACTATTATCTAAGTTTCCATTAATAACATCTTCTATAAGCTCTTTTTTAGTTTCTTGTAAGTTTATTACTCTTTCTTCTGCTGTACCTTTTGCTATAAGCTTTATTACATTAACTACATTTTTTTGACCAATTCTATGAGCTCTATCACTTGCTTGATCTTCAACAGCTGGATTCCACCATGGGTCAAAATGAACTACTATGTTTGCACTTGTTAAGTTTAAACCTGTTCCTCCAGCTTTTAAAGATATTAAGAATACTTTATTATTATTTGTATTAAATTCTTCTACTAGCTTTACTCTATCCTTTGCACTAGTTTTACCATCTAAATAGCTATATGATATATTTTCTTCGTTTAATCTTTTACCTATAACTTCTAGTACTTTTGTAAATTGAGAGAATACTAATATTTTCTCATCACTTGAATCATTTATAATGTTAATTAAAACATCTAACTTAGAGTTTTTACCTTGGTAGTTTTTAACCATAAGTTCTGGTGATAAACATAGTTGTCTTAATTTTGTTAAATATGAAAATACCGTTATATTATCTTGATTATTTTCTTTTATTTTTCTAGTTATAAGGTTTACATATCCTTTATATGCTCTTTTATGTTCTTTTTCTAAGTCTATTATAATTTTTTGCTCTATTTTATCTGGTAATTCTGTTATAACTTCTTTTTTAGTTCTTCTTAATATAAATGGTTTTATAAGATTTTTAAGCTCTATAATATTTTTATCGTTATTTACAAATATACTTTTAAACTTTGATTTATTATATAAGTATCCTGGCATTATAAAATCAAATATTGACCAAAGTTCCATTAAGTTATTTTCTATAGGTGTTCCAGTTAATGCAAATTTAACTTTAGCATTTACATTTTTTATAGCCTTTGTAATAATTGCGTCTGGATTTTTAATGTTTTGAGCTTCATCTATAATACAATAATCAAAGCTTATATTTTTATATTTATCTATATCATTTTTATAAGTTGTATAAGTAGTTAGTATAACATCGTAGTTATCTATATTATCTAATATCTTTTCTCTTTCACTTTTTGCTGCATGTAAAAGTCCAACTTTTAATGTTGGAGCAAATTTTTCTAATTCATTTTTCCAATTGTATATAAGGGCTGTTGGTGTTATTACTATGCTTTTTTTATCTTTATTAGATAATAAAAAAGCTATTGTTTGTATAGTTTTACCTAGACCCATTTCATCAGCTAGTATTCCTCCAAACTGATAATCTGATAAAGTTTTAAAGAACTCAAATCCACTTACTTGATAATCTCTAAGAGTTGCATTTAAATCTTTTGGAATTTCATAATTTTTACTTTTAACCTTATCAAATTTCTTAACTACATTAGATACATATTTACTGCCATTTACAAAGCTTAAGTCTTCATCTTCTATAAGTTTTTCTAAGTATATAGCTTTGTTATTTGGTATTTTCATATTATCAAAGTCATTGTATATATTTAATATATCTATTAATTTAAATGCTTGTTCTATGTCCTTATCTTTTAAGTCTAAGTAAGCTCCATTTTTCATTCTATACAATCTATTATTATTTTTATATGAGCTAAATATTTCTCTATATTCATTTGAATCTACTCCATCTATATCTAGCTTCATACTCATATATCCATTTCTTGATTGAGATATATCCAGAGTTATATTAGGAGTTATAGTTATATTTTCATCTATATATTCATCATTAGTTTCTTTATTTAAATTCTCTAATCCATTTAATACTGTAGCTACTATATGGCTACATATTTGAGGTTTAGTGTTTGATAGTAAACTGTGACAATCACAACTCATATTTGATATTACTCTTGTTTTTGTGTTTATACTTATTATTGCTGTGTAGTTGTTTCTATGATTTTCATCTATTACAGTTGCATAAAAAGTTATATTATCACCATCTACTTTTGAATAATCATTTATAACTAAATTTCTTTTAAAGAAAGAAAATCCTGTATTAAATTTATTTTTATCTGTATGAGATCTTATTATTTCTTCTATTAAATTTGAGTACATTTTTAATGTCCTTTCATTTTTAGCGTTAATCTCTATTATACTCATAATTTTAATATTTAGATAGATATAAAATTATAAAACTTATTTTATTAGGTTTTAAAGTTAAATTATATGATATTTTAAATAAGATTAATAAATTTAAATAAATAAAAACACTTATAGATAAAAGGTTTACTTTTAAATATAAGTGTTTTATTAATATTAGTTAGATGACTTAACTAACATTCCTGCAATTTTTTTACCTAACTCTAAACACTCTGTGCAATCATCTTCCAATGCTTCGCGTATTATAAGACCATCAAATATTACATCACAACCATACTCTTCCATTCTGCTCATCCAGTCTCTCATCCATTCACCATCGCCCCAATCGTAAGAGCCAAACAGTACTGCTTTTTTCCCTGATACCTTACTTGATATACTTTCTATAAATGGTTCAAATTCACTTTCTTCTAGCATTTCTGCTCCCATAGCTGGGCACCCTAATATTATTATGTCTTCATCATTAAATATATCTGAATTAGCATGAGATACGTCTATTACTTGAGCTTCTACTCCATTTTCTTTTATACCTTGTGCTATTAAATTTGCCATTTTTTCAGTGTTACCTGACCCTGACCAATATACTATTTTCATTCCTTTTCCTCCATATTATTTAATATATTTATCAATTAATTGATAATAATTATCACTATCGTTAATTAAATAATATATTATTTTTTTATCAATGTCAACTAAAATATGTAAAAAAGGCTAGAGATAAGTTTTATACAAAATCTTATTTCTAGCCTTTTTATTTTATATTAACTATTTAACCATAGCGTTATATTCTTCTTCATTCTTAGGAACTGTTATTTCTTTATTCTTTAACTTTGTAATTGTTTCTTCAACTAAATCTAATATTTCTTGAGAAACTAAGTTTTTAGTAGTGTCAGGTACCCCTACTGCATTTTCTTCTAATCCATAAGTTGTAGTTGTTCCACCTTCGAATGTTCCATTTACATATGATTTAACTGTTTCAAATACACCTGCATCAACTCTTTTTATAGCTGAAGTTAATACATTTTCTGGTGCTAAATCACTTTGGTCTCTATCAACACCTATTGCATATTTACCATTTTCCTTAGCTGCTTCTATAGCACCTGTTCCAACGTCTCCACCGCAAGTGAATACTATGTCTGCACCGTTTGAGTACATTTGGTTAGCTATAGCTTTACCTTTTGCTTGATCTGTAAATGAGTTTGCATATTGAGATTGAACTTTAGCATCTGGGTTAGCTGCTTTTACTCCTGCCATAAATCCATATTTAAAAGTATCTATAACTGGTAATTCCATACCACCTATAAATCCTACGTTATTTGTTTTAGTAGTTTTACCTGCTATTAAACCTGCTAAGTATGCTGATTCTTCAGCTTTAAATAATATACTCTTTACATTGCTAGCATCTTTTAATTCTTTATCAACTAATACAAAGTTTTGTTCTGGATATAATTCAGCACCTTCTTTTATTGCATCAGCTAATTTCATACCTACTCCAAGTATTAAGTCTACGTTTTCATCAACTAATGTTTCTATATTTGTTGCATAGTCTGAATCTTGCTTTGATTCTAAGTATTTAACTTCTATACCTAATTCTTTTTCAGCTCTTTGAAGTCCTTCCCATGCACTTTGGTTGAAACTTTGGTCGTTTACTCCTGCTACGTCAGTTATCATTGCTACAGTTATTTTATCATCTTTTGCACTTTCTTTACTTCCTGAGCATCCTACTAATAATGATGCTGATACTACTGTTGCCATTGCTAATGTTGCTAATTTTTTAAATGTCATCTTCTTAACCTCCACATATGATGTCTTCCAAAGTTAAAAGATATTTGCAATAAAAAATCCTTTTACCTAAAGAGATAAAAGGATAGTCGTTCATTTATACTTTAAACTATTCAAATATCTTTTTAGTCTCTCTGGACCAAATTAAAGTTTTTCTTGTTTTTCTTATTATTACATTTTTTTGTAAAACTGTCAATAAATTTTAAAATATTTTTTTAAAATTTATTTAACTAATATAATAGCTGACATATTTTAAAAGTATTCCCAGTAAATAATAACACTTAATATAGCAGATACTAATGTGTATAATATTCATATTATAATTGGTGTATTTATATGAAACTTTGTAAAATGTGAACTATTTCTAGATTTGCTATCAAGTAAGAATTTAATTGAAATGTCTGTCATATCAGATATTAATCCTCCCTCGCTAGAGAAAAATCCAACTAGTACGGATGATGTTAAGCCTACACAAAAGGATAGTTCTATAAATTCTAAATTAAATATTTTAGATGAAATTATATTTATTAGAATTAAAATTAAAAGAGTTACTATTGAGTATATAAATTTTTTCATTTACTACCTCCTAAATTATAACCTTTACTTAGATATTAGATACTCTAAAGTGGTAATTCAATATAAACAATGCCTTTATACCAGATTAAAATGTACTGATATAAAGGCATTTATATTTTGTATATTATAATTTCACTTTACCTTCTAGTTTTAGTAAAGCCTCATTCATTCTCTTTATTTTAGTTTCTTCCTTTTTAGCTGACGTTATCCAAGTTATATACTTTTTCTTTTGAGAGTATGATAGACTACCATAAAACTCTTTCGCATTATTGTTTTTGTTAAGCATACTTTCAAATTCTATAGGTATTTCAACAATACGTTCTTCTTCATCTTTTTCTATCTCTACAGATACAGTATCTCCTATACCTTTACCTATTTTCTTTCTTATTTCCTTTGTAAGCCCTATCATAAAGCATGGCATACCCATTCTTACTATAGAACCTCTATAATCTACATTATCAAATTTAGCCTTTACTTTTACTCTTTTAGCACCAAATTCTTTTTCTACATCAAAAGGTATTTCTATAAAGGTTGCGTCTTTATTCTCAACTTGTTGTATTATTGCCTCAAATTTATAAGTCATTTATTTCCTCCAAATCATTTATGACAAATTTATTTAACTAAACTTACCATTCCTAGATTCATAAATATTTCATGCATCTTTTCATTGTCTATATTTAAGGCTAAACTATCTAAATCCATATTTTGTATTTCTTCTATATCAGTTTTTATAGTTGCTAACTTTTTACTAATAATTGCATCTTCTTTATATTGTAATAAGTTTTTTAAAGGAGATCTTTTTATACCTAAATTTTCTTTAAAGAATGTTAAAAGTTCCTTTTCCTCATCTTTGCTTAAGTTTTCTATATTCTTATATATTTCCTCTATAGAACCATAATGTGCTATAAGAGGTCTAGATGAAGTTGGACCAACATTTTTAACACCTTTTATATTATCTGACTTATCACCTTCTATAGCTTTTGCATCTATAATTTGAATTGGCTCTATTCCTTTAAAGTGTTTAACATACTCTGGTGTATATTCAAATATCCCGCTTGGAACATTAATATCCTTTTTATCTATACCAATTTCTTTATACATATCATCTGCTTTACTTGTTACCATCCATAATTTAGTATTTTCTGATACTAATTGAATATAGTCTTCATCTTTAGTGTGTAAATATATAGGTATATCTTTTTCAAATTTCTTAACTAAACTTCCAGCAAAGTCATCTGCTTCATATTCAGTATGAGAAAATACTGGTATATTCATTTCTTGTAGTATTTCAGTTAATAACTTAAATTGACTTTTAAGTGGATATGGTGTTTCACTTCTATTTGCTTTGTATTCTGGGTCAATTTCTCGTCTAAATGTGTTTCTACTTCTATCAAGTACAACTGCTAAATGTGTTATCTTTTGACTTTCAATTAATGGTAGTAATGTTTTAAAGAACATATATATTCCATTTGTATATTCTCCATCTGGAGATTTCATTAATTTTGTATATGCAAACTCTTTTTGTTCTTCTGTTTTTGCAAATAGTAAGTCTCTTGCTGTTGCATAAAAACTTGTTGATAAAAGTGAAGATCCATCAACTATTAACATTTTATTTTCTTTTATACCATTATCTTCATTAAATATATTTTCATCCATTTCAACTTCTTCAAGTGAGTCTAAATAGTTTTCTTCAACTAATTCTATTTTAACTTCTACTTCTTTTATAGGATTGTTTTTAACTCTTAAATCCGTATTTAATCTAGAGCCAACATAACTATTTAATCTTATATAATCTTTTCTTTCTAGGCCTGATGCCTTTATTTCATCTTCATTATATAAACTTATTTTAACTTTTTCTAAATGTTTTAAATGTTCTTCATCTATAATATACTTAGTTTTTTGTGTAGTAGATATATCTATAGTTTGAGTTTCTAATATTATATTTTCTTGTTTTTCTTCTTTACTTTTATTTTCTAAAAAATCGAATAAATTTTCCATATATTCTCCTTTTGTTATTATCTTTAGTATAATAATACTATTTTATTTCATTTATCTAAATTTGTATATATTATTAGTTATTTATTTACTTTATTTTTTAAGACTTCTTTTTTCTACTAGGATATTTAATATTTAGTCTCTTACATTAGTTACATCTTTAATTATATTTTAAATAAAAATAAGATCCTATACTCCTATTCATTTAATTAGTAATAATATTAATATTGTTCATTACAACTTCTTTAAAATTGAATAAAACTTTTAAATCTAAACTTCTTAACCTCATTGAACTATTCTTTTTTTACTAAGATCATAATATTCTATGATATATCTCATTTAACTGTATCCCTAAACTCATCATTACTTCATGGTCTATATAATTTCTGTTCTAATCATTCTTTTTAATTACTCCTATGATTCTAGTATTTCTCCCCTTTTTTTTGTATCATTCATAGGTAATGTAATACCTGATAAAATCATATTCGTTTTTTCATAATGATACTGATATTAATAAACTAAAAAGATGTTTTAGTATCGTAAATATGGAGAAAGTTATACTCATTCATCCTTATTTGTATGGCAAATACTACTTATAAAAATTTAAGTATTAAAGTTATTAAGATACATATATTTTTATAAGTAGTATTTATCATATAATCATAATGTAGACTAATAACATCCTTAAGAATAGGATACAAACTACAATTATAAATAACAATACTAAATAGTAACAAATAAAAAAGGGGGATTAATTGTGAAAAAAGTATTTCAAAGTCCAGGAAAATACATACAGGGAAAAGGTGAGTTATCTAAATTAGGAGAATACATAAGTGTATATTCTAATAAAGCAGTTCTAATTATTGATGGATTTATATTCGATAACTATGAAGAACAAATAAGACAAAGTTGTAAAATTGAAAATTTAAATATAAAATATGAAAGATTTACAGGTGAATGTTCCAAAGTTGAAATAGATAGAATAATAAATGCTTCTAATGACATGAAGGATATAGTTATAGTAGGTATTGGTGGAGGTAAAACTTTAGATACAGCTAAAGCAGTAGCTTATTATACTCAATCACCTGTTATAATAGTGCCAACAATGGCATCAACAGATGCACCATGCAGTGCTTTATCTGTAATTTATACACAAAAAGGAGAATTTAGTGAATACTTATTCCTAAAATCAAATCCAGATATGGTTATAATGGATACAGATATAATAAAAAATGCTCCATCAAGATTCTTAGCATCAGGTATGGGAGATGCCCTAGCTACTTACTTTGAAGCTAGAGCAACAGCAAATTCTAATAGTAACTCTATAGCTGGTGGTAAAGCTACTAAAACTGCAATAGCTTTAGCTAAACTTTGCTATGAAACTCTACTAGAAGATGGATATAAAGCTAAACAAGCCGTAGAAAATCATGTTTGTACTAAGGCTGTAGAAAATATAATTGAAGCTAACACTTTATTAAGTGGTGTAGGATTTGAAAGTGGAGGATTAGCTGCAGCTCATGCTATACACAATGGATTAACAGCAATAGAACAAACACATAAATATTTCCATGGAGAAAAAGTTGCTTTTGGTACATTAGTTCAATTAGTACTAGAAAATGAATCTATGGAAGAAATAAATAAAGTATTAGAATTTTGTGAATCAGTAGGTTTACCTATAACTCTTAGTGATATAGGAATAAGTGAAATAAAAGAAGAAGAAATAATGAATGTTGCAAAATTATCTTGTGATGTAAATGAAACTATTCATAATATGCCATTTGAAGTAGATTGTGAACAGGTATATGCAGCTATATTAGCAGCTGATAGTCTAGGTAAAAACTTCAAGATTGAGAAAATGAATTTAGATATCAAATTACAAGTACCTTTTATACGTAAACAAGATCATTATCAATATTAATAAAAAAACCAATGGATATATTGAGAATGTCTATAGATTTGTGTAAATAAGATTTTTTATAATTTATATTACTGGAAATTTCAAATTCCAGTAATATTTTTTTATTTTTGAGAAATACTAATACTGGAATTCTTTACACAATTATTATGTGTTTAATTTAGTTATTTATACACTAAATTTTCCATAATTTCAAAAAAA
>NZ_LT629850.1:1130038-1216954 GCF_900106845.1 Romboutsia timonensis | reverse complement strand
TTCTGCTTCTAGCAATTGTTGGATAATATCTTTGAACAGCTTTTGCATTAATCCATTTTTACCAACTACATCTTCCATGGTTTTACATTTTCTTACTTCAGCTTGGTAGTCTAAATCTGGAATAATTATTTCTCTTTGATCTTTCATTTCTTTACCTCCAAAAGTTTAATATGAATATTATTCCAAACTTACCAATTTTACATTCAAAAAAGACTGTAGGTAAGTTTGTATTTACACAAAACTACCTACAGTCCCGATATATTTAAGTATATCCATTGGTTTTTTTATTTCGTAGTCTATTAAAATTGCAAATTATTTATTTTCTAAGTCATTGATTCTCTTTTCTAATTCAGAAATTTTGTTGTTTATTAATTTATTCTTTTTCACAAATATTATAATTGGTATTAATATTAAAATCATAGATTTTAAAGTATTACGGTTTATCTTACTTCTTCATATATAGTATTTAATGGTGGTGTTGTTACTGACATATCATACCCTTCATCTAATGAATCTATTGCTTTCATATCTTCACTAGAAATTTCAAAATCAAATATGTCTATATTCTCTTTTATTCTATTTTCATTTGATGACTTTGGTATAGGTATAACTCCTTTTTGCATATGCCATCTTAGTACTATTTGTACTATTGATTTTTTATATTTTTGTGATAAATCAATCATTAAGTCATTAGATAGTACTCTTCCTCTACTTATAGGGCTCCATGCAACTACTTTAATATTATTATCTTTGCAGTAGTTAATAATATTATTTTTAGTACTAAAAGGATGAATCTCTACTTGATTTACCATTGGCATTATTTTTGCAGTTTTCTTTAATTCTTCTAAATGCTCAACTTTAAAGTTACATACTCCTATAGCTTTTACCTTTCCTGTCTCATATAAATGTTCAAATGCTCTCCAAGTTTCAGCATTTAATTTATTTGGCCAATGTATTAAATATAAATCTATGTAATCTACTTGTAGGTTATTTAATGATTTATTAAAAGCCTCGATAGTATTATCATAACCATGATCATCATTCCAAAGTTTAGTTACTATAAATATATCTTTTCTATCTATACCACTTTCTTTTATACCATTACCTATACCTACTTCATTGTTATAAAATGAAGCAGTATCTATCATTTTATATCCTAAGTTTAAAGCATTTTTTATTATTTTAGCTGTTTCTTCATCATCCCCTGATTTATATGTACCAAATCCTATTGATGGTATTTTTACTCCATTAATTAATAACATAAATTTTTCAACCATAAAATATTTCTCCCTTTATATTTTTAAAATATATTCTTATTACATTTTACCATATATTTCAAATTACTTTTATATATTATTTTAGCTTATTAGTATTATAAGTTTAATAATCACATATATATTTATAGTTCGATTTATTTTTATAAATTTGGTAAATACTCTTTCTAGGACAATTATTTTAAATTTAAGTTTAATAATTTGGAGGTAATAAAAATGATGCGACTATTACATAAATATGTTGATATACAAAAAGACTTTTTTATTGATTTATCAAAAAAATTTAAAGAAAATAAAATTGAAATTAGCAGTTGTGATTTAGAAAGATTAAAAACATATATAAGAATACCTACTGAATCAAATCGAGTTGCATTTGTAAATATATTAGAAAAGTATATTTTTACTTATAATATTAATGTCAATGATTTTAATATAAGTCAATATTTACTAGTTGAAAGCAGTAATGAATTTCAACACAATGCTAATATATTCTTATCTGACTACTTAGAAAGATAATATATTTGTTTTTTAAATATTAAATTGGTATTTTGTAAAAGTCATTATATCCCAATATATTTTATGTAACTTTAAGCAAAACTATAAATAAATTATAATGCTAAAAAAGGAGTTGATTGAATGAATGACAGAAAACTTAGCATTTTAAAGAAAGTTCTTTCAACCACATTAATAATGATTTTACTAGGTTCATCTTTTGTATTTTGTGATGAAAAGCCAGTATCTAAAAGTACAAAACTTATGCCCTCTGGTGAAGTTGTTGAATTAGGTGTAAAGCTAAAATATCCTATAGTAACAAGTAAGCTAAATCGTAATAAAACCTTAAAAGAATCAGATATATTATTGTCTATAAAATTAAACAATGAGGAAATTATTCCTAATCGTAAAAATATAGAAAAAACTATGAAGGTTGAAAATTTACCTTTAAAAGCTACTTGTTATAGAAATGGAAAAGTTAAATCAATGGATATAACATCTGATGATCTTAGAGATTTTGAATTTGGTTATTATTCATTTTATCTAGGAACTGTAACAGCAATTGATTCTAATGGTAATTTTATAGGGTTATCTCACAATTTAAAAGATGAACAAATGCCTTTTGATTTTTTAGATAATGCTATTTATAAAACATCTTATATTCAAGCAAAGAAAAATACACTATTTAATACTGGTTATTTAGTTACAAGTGCAGATGGTGATAAGATAGGTAAATTTACTGGTACTGGAGATGGTGGTATATGTGGAAAATTTGAAAATTACACATATAATCCTAATTTAGCTTTAGAAATAGGTACTCCAAAGGTAGGTACTGCTTATTTATATTGTAAATCTCCTGTAACTAATGAATTAAAAATGCATGAGATTGAGATAGCTCAAGTTGGAAAATATGTTTCTCAGATAAAGATTGTTGATAAAGATTTGTTAAAACACCGTGGTGGTATAGTTCAAGGTATGAGTGGTACTCCTATAATTCAAGATAATAAGATTGTTGGTGGTGCTCGTGCTGTTGTAAAGTCTAATAAACGTATTGGTGTTATGACAAATATAAATTATATGATTAAAAATAGTAATAAGTGATAAGTTTAGACCATAGGTAGCGATTTGCTACCTATGGTCTTTTAAATAACTATATAGATTTATTATTATCAAATTTTTATATGTAATTATGCTTCTTTATATTTAATATATTATAATTTATAGACTTATGTATAAAGATATAATTGCTTATAGCAATATTTTGTTCCAATATGGACATACTTTAATTACTACCTGTTGGAATAGGTATAATTGGCACAATGATATTTACATTCCAATATGATTCTACTTTAATTAATTTTTAAGACATTTGTAAGCCCTATTACTAAAAATTTACATTCCAATATGGTTCTACTTTAATTATTCCAAGCGATTAAAGTTTACAGAAGATAAAAAGATTTACATTCCAATATGGTTCTACTTTAATTAGGTCAGACTGAATGTCCTTTCACATTTGATGACATTTACATTCCAATATGGTTCTACTTTAATTGTACTATTGCTGTAAGTTCCATATTTTCACATTCATTTACATTCCAATATGGTTCTACTTTAATATTTTTAATTAATTTTAAATAACTTTCATTAACTAAATTTACATTCCAATATGGTTCTACTTTAATTAGCATCCAGGTTTCATATCTGTATCAACACCTGCATTTACATTCCAATATGGTTCTACTTTAATATTTCTCCCAAGCTGATTTATTATCTACCCAATACTTATTTACATTCCAATATGGTTCTACTTTAATCTAAGATAGGCGAAGGTTTAGGCAAAGGTATAACTATTTACATTCCAATATGGTTCTACTTTAATTATAGAGCAATTAATGCGTGCATTTATGTCAGTTGGATTTACATTCCAATATGGTTCTACTTTAATTATAATATTGATTAGATAAAGCATTCATTATAAATAGATTTACATTCCAATATGGTTCTACTTTAATTAAAAAAGAATTTAATATAGAATAGTGATTTACAGGATTTACATTCCAATATGGTTCTACTTTAATGAAATAGCTTCTGTATATGGTGAAGTTATATTAGAAGAATTTACATTCCAATATGGTTCTACTTTAATTAGGTCAGACTGAATGTCCTTTCACATTTGATGACATTTACATTCCAATATGGTTCTACTTTAATTGTACTATTGCTGTAAGTTCCATATTTTCACATTCATTTACATTCCAATATGGTTCTACTTTAATATTTTTAATTAATTTTAAATAACTTTCATTAACTAAATTTACATTCCAATATGGTTCTACTTTAATTAGCATCCAGGTTTCATATCTGTATCAACACCTGCATTTACATTCCAATATGGTTCTACTTTAATATTTCTCCCAAGCTGATTTATTATCTACCCAATACTTATTTACATTCCAATATGGTTCTACTTTAATCTAAGATAGGCGAAGGTTTAGGCAAAGGTATAACTATTTACATTCCAATATGGTTCTACTTTAATTATAGAGCAATTAATGCGTGCATTTATGTCAGTTGGATTTACATTCCAATATGGTTCTACTTTAATTATAATATTGATTAGATAAAGCATTCATTATAAATAGATTTACATTCCAATATGGTTCTACTTTAATTAAAAAAGAATTTAATATAGAATAGTGATTTACAGGATTTACATTCCAATATGGTTCTACTTTAATGAAATAGCTTCTGTATATGGTGAAGTTATATTAGAAGAATTTACATTCCAATATGGTTCTACTTTAATTACATACCTACTTTCTAAAAGTATTAAAATCTTCATTTACATTCCAATATGGTTCTACTTTAATGAAATAAATGATATAGAGAAAAAAGCATTTGCTGAATTTACATTCCAATATGGTTCTACTTTAATTTACCTATTTTCCAAGTTCCTTTTAACCAATCATATAAATTTACATTCCAATATGGTTCTACTTTAATAAATATGTGTCATAGTTACGAAATAGATAACGATAAAATTTACATTCCAATATGGTTCTACTTTAATATTATAGTACTTATAGAGTACTAAAATTAGTACTAGATTTACATTCCAATATGGTTCTACTTTAATTAATCTACTATTAAAAGTTATACCATCAGCAGTCCAATTTACATTCCAATATGGTTCTACTTTAATTGAACGTGGTATTGCAGCTATAGCACTTGAATTAGATATTTACATTCCAATATGGTTCTACTTTAATAGTTTTAGTAAATGCTTCTTCCTCGATTTGTTCCCTATTTACATTCCAATATGGTTCTACTTTAATTATATTATCTAAGTTTATAGTATAACTTGAACTCATAATTTACATTCCAATATGGTTCTACTTTAATATATAAATGTACCTGTACTTATTGAAANTCCAATATGGTTCTACTTTAATTACATACCTACTTTCTAAAAGTATTAAAATCTTCATTTACATTCCAATATGGTTCTACTTTAATGAAATAAATGATATAGAGAAAAAAGCATTTGCTGAATTTACATTCCAATATGGTTCTACTTTAATTTACCTATTTTCCAAGTTCCTTTTAACCAATCATATAAATTTACATTCCAATATGGTTCTACTTTAATAAATATGTGTCATAGTTACGAAATAGATAACGATAAAATTTACATTCCAATATGGTTCTACTTTAATATTATAGTACTTATAGAGTACTAAAATTAGTACTAGATTTACATTCCAATATGGTTCTACTTTAATTAATCTACTATTAAAAGTTATACCATCAGCAGTCCAATTTACATTCCAATATGGTTCTACTTTAATTGAACGTGGTATTGCAGCTATAGCACTTGAATTAGATATTTACATTCCAATATGGTTCTACTTTAATAGTTTTAGTAAATGCTTCTTCCTCGATTTGTTCCCTATTTACATTCCAATATGGTTCTACTTTAATTATATTATCTAAGTTTATAGTATAACTTGAACTCATAATTTACATTCCAATATGGTTCTACTTTAATATATAAATGTACCTGTACTTATTGAAAGTTTTAATTAATTTACATTCCAATATGGTTCTACTTTAATTCAGTTAAAAAATTTTCTCCTGCATTGTTTAATTTTATTTACATTCCAATATGGTTCTACTTTAATACCTTCAACAATAACGAACTCATTATTTTTTATAAGATTTACATTCCAATATGGTTCTACTTTAATTAGTTATAGAAGGAAGTATAAATAAGCAAAATTTAAATTTACATTCCAATATGGTTCTACTTTAATAGATACTATTTGATAAGGACTCATTTTATCATTTAAATTTACATTCCAATATGGTTCTACTTTAATGAGCAGGAATTTCCTAGTCAGATGTTAAGAAATATTAATTTACATTCCAATATGGTTCTACTTTAATGAAGTTAATATCAATTATTTTTACGTCAGTAATGTAATTTACATTCCAATATGGTTCTACTTTAATTTAATTGAAAGTAACGCTAAAACTACTTTAGAAAATAATTTACATTCCAATATGGTTCTACTTTAATCCGTTTGATATCAATATTTGATTTTCTAATCTATTCAGATATATATTTTGTCTACCTAAAAACATTTAGGCTATATAATCTCTTTCTATCTACAAAAAAACATTATTTATTGCCTGTATCTATTGTATCAGCTATCTTTGTCTATGTATACTAATTTTTACACTATATTAGGTAGACAACTAAATAAAGTTACTCGTCTTGTCTTCTTGTACTCCCCACATGTCTTTTTCTAACCATCTTTCATTTCTACTCTTAAATAAAATTATTGAATCTCTATCTCTTCTTATTATACCATTTAATTCATATTGTAGCTTAACAATTTGCGAATTTGATAACTCACCTTCAAAAACTGAGTTTTGAATATGTGATAAATATTTTTTGCACGTTTTAAAAGTTTTACTTAATACTTTTTGTCCACCTTCATCACTTTTTATATCATAAACTAAAATCACATACATAATGAACTCCTCCTATTACCACCATATTTTAAATGGTTCATACTCTTTTTCGCCTAATAAATGCTTTATTAACTTATAACACTCTAGCTTCATTAAGTATTCATATGATACATTTTTATTTAACTCTTTATGCTTTATAGTTGTTTGTAACTTCTTATCTAATTCAGCTACTATTGTCCTTGATGCTTCTTTTGTTAGATGTAAATAATTAAGATCTTTCGTAAAACTTTTTTCTGTTATTTGTTTCTTATTTAATAAAGAAAATATTAATCTATCTCCTATTATAGGTTTAAATATTTCTGCTATATCTAGGCTTAATGAAAATCTTCTACTTCCAGGCTCATGTAAATAGCTTACAGTTGGATTTAATTGTGTATTATATATCGCACTTAATACTTTAGTATAAACCAAAGTGTTTACATATGATATTAAAGTATTTATCATATTATCAGGTGGATTTTTTACTCTTTTCTCAAAATTTATATCTTGATCAATTAGTATATTCCATGACTCATAATATATTTTTCTTATATTTCCTTCATATCCCATTAACTCTTGTATACTTTTGCTTTTAGGTATTTGTTTTCTTAGTTCTTCTATTTTGTCCATATAAATTTGTACATCTTTTCCTCTACCATTATAATATCTTAAGTTACGATATATATTAAAACTAGCTCCATCTATGAATCTTTTAGCTATATCGAGCCTTTTTTCATTGTCAGTATAATGATTAACTTGGTTAACTAATAGATTTCCTGATACTAGCTTTTCTCTCGGTTGAAATGTTCCTGTGTAAAAGCTATAATAATTAAAAAAATGTATTACTACTCCATATTGAGATAAATAATTTATTAGATTTGTATTAAAATCCATTTCAGACATTACATATATTTCATTTACAGTTTCTATTGGTATATATCTTTTTTCTCCATTTTCATCTACAAATGCTATTGAGTTATCTTGTCTTTTTAGCATTCCATTGTTATAAATATAATAACTTCTCTTCATAAGTTTCCTCTCTTGTATTAGTTTAAATAAAACATAAATCATAATATGCACAAGATTTACAAATACGCTTTTTCTCCAATTTAGGCGGAATAGTTTTATATACTATTTCATTTATATTATTTAATATTTGTTCTATATTAACTATGTCTTCTTCATTCAGCTCTATATCTACACTTTGTTTTAATAATGGATAGTCTATTTTTCCTTTTATATTTGTAACACCTTTTTTATGTAAAAAATATAGATAATATTTTACTTGTAGTATACTTGCTTCTTCAATTTTATTACTTTTTTTAACTTCATGTAGTATACCTTTAGAACGTATGAAATCTATATTTATAATGTTGTCTATATTTATATGCTTTTTATCCCTTTTATAAGTTTCTTCGTCTAATACTTTTCCTATTTCAACATTTTCATTCCCTTGTTCCATCTGTATTTCGTTATAAAAATACCATAACTTTCTTTTACAGACTGCATAGTAATATACCATTACACCTGTTATTTCTTTTTTCATCTAATACACCTCTTTATCATAATGCTTATACTTATTTAAAATATAAAATCATCTATATTGCTAATATTTGTATTAATATTGTCTTGATTTACAAACTTCTTTTGTCTGTAGCCAAGTTCAGTATATTCACATTCTATAACGGGTATATACTCATAGTCACTTACTCTTACATTATCATATCTTGTAGCTAATCCATTTTTTAATGCTCTATAGTAATTTGTTATATGATTAGGATGAACAGAGACTGTGTATTTTTTTAACTTATTTTGTAATTTTATTTTTTCTCCTTTATTTTCTGGTGAGTTTAAAGACTTATCTTTTAGCTTTAACTCTAATTCTTTAATGTCACCATTATATTCATGATAAATTGGACTTGGTATTATATCTTTAGATAGTATATTTCTTAACTTAACTTCATCTGATTTAAATGTATCTGGAGTTAGATTTTTTATGAAGTTATATGTATGTTTATATTGTGTTATATAGTTACTATTTTTTATTTTATCCATAGTAAGATATTTATTTATTAATTCTATTTTTTCTTTTTCTGAGATTTGCCCTTCCCATAAACTTATAGCTTCTTTAGATAATTCAAATATATCTTTATCTATGTATCCCCTATCTCCATTTATAAAACTTCTTTCATCTATTTGAGTATATATATAGCAATTATTTTCACTACTATCTTTTTTTCCTTTTCTATTACAACGACCTAGTCTTTGAAATAGTGAATTTAAGTCTTGTAATTCTGTAAATAAATAATCAAAATCTATGTCTAAACTTGCTTCTACTATAGATGTAGATATCCATATTCCACTTTGCTTGTCTAGTTCATGAATTTTATTATCTTTATATGTTTTTCCAAATTCTATAATTTCAGATTCTTTTGATAATCTTTCACACTTTATAAATTTACTATGTAGTATGTGTAAATTTTCATTTCCTAAAATATTACTTATTTCTTCATATAAATTTTGAGCTTGCGTAATACTATTGCATACCACTAATATTTTATTACTTTTATTTAACTTTTCATTTTCCCTATATTTGTTACATATATCGTTAGAGTCTATTCTTTTATCTAAAATCTTTAGATTATGCCTTTTAGAATTATCAGTAAATCCATCTTCTTTTATTTTAAACTTAATACTTTTACTTAGTAACTCTTTTACAAATGGAGGTAGTGTAGCTGTTAAAATTGCCACTTTTCCACCTTGTTCTACTATACGCTCTAATCCATACACTAAATAAGCTAGTAAATCTGGACCATACATTTGTATTTCATCTATTACTATTTTCGAGTATGATAATGTGGTTAATTTTAGTTCATATGCTGGATACTTATATACAAAGTCAAATAGTTGGTCTATAGTGGATACATTGATAGGAAGAGATAATTGCTTTGCTATTTTTTCATATTCTATTATTTCCTTGTCTTCCTTTTTATCTATATATTCATCTTTATCATCATATTTGTCATCCTCACTTTGTAATAATAAGTATTCTAATGAGCTTGAATGTAATAATCCTAATTGTTCTTCTAAATTTCCACCATAACTAGAAATGTATTTTTTAGTTCTATCGTAAATAGCATTTATAGCTGTTCTTATTGGAAGTATGAAAAATCCTTTATTATCGCTTATCCAAAGTAGACCTGCTTCTGTTTTTCCCATACCTGTTTGAGCTATTGCTATAATATTTTCATTTTTATTTTCTATACAATATTGTTGTAGTTCATTCCAACTTGCATCTTGATTATCTAGTTTCCATTTGTTAAGTACATTTTCTAATGACTTTTCTAAAAAGTTATTTTCATATTCTGCTGTATATCCCGAACTTGCACTATAATCACATTTATGTAAGTATCCTTTTATTTTTATTGCATCTATATCTTGTGATATACTAGCTATTTTCGCAGGTATAACTTTTTTAACTTTTTTATGATCAAGCCCTTCTAATAAATTTTCTATTATATCTGATTTTTCTCTTATTGCTAGTCCTATATCGCAATAGTCATGATGATTAACTACTGCATTAGATACAATAAGGTAATCTTCTTTATTATTAAATTTGCTCTCATCTATGAAATATAAAGACAATACATTATGAGCAACTTCTTTATTTTCATCAAATTTAATACCTTTATTTTTTACTCTTTTTTGAAATTCTTTATTTATTTTACCTATATCATGGTATATACAAGCTTTTTGAATAAGTTCATATATCCTTTCTTCTTTTATATATCCTAAATTCCAAAGTATCTCTAAAACATCTAATAAGTCGTTTGTATGTTCAATTATGCTCTTATTTGGTTTTGCTTTTTTTTCTCTTATATTTGATACTATTGATTCATCTAATAAATCAAAATATATATCTTTAACCATATTTTACTCCTTTTAAAGCAGTAGGTAATTAACCTACTGCTTTATTTAAATAAAGTTTACTATATAATTTTTTTCATCTGTATTATCTAAAAAAATATTATCGCTAGTTTCTTCTATTGCACAATAAGATGTGTATAGAACTTTCTTTTTAATAAATTCTCTTTTGCCTTCTTTTATTTCATAATTTTTATTTATATAATATTTAGTTCCATTAATAGTCTTACCATCTTTATATTTAGGTGAAATATATCCATCTTTTACATCTTCATAGTTTAGATACATAGATAAATTATTATCTACATCACAGTCACCTTCATATAACTCAACTATTTTAGCTTCTTTAACATCTACAAAATCTTCACTTCTACCAATAGATTTTAAGTTATATATGTTCTCTAATATATCATTTAAAGTATTTTCATCACTTCTTACATGTATAACAAGATCTATATTATTTAAGATTTCATAATACTTTATAGATGTGGTTAATGATCTATACTTTGAAATTGGTTTTATATAATTTTCTTGTTCATACTCTTTTATTTCATCTTTTAATTTTTTTTCATTATCTTTAATTGCTTTTTCATTTTGTGATATTATTTTAAATTCTTCACTTTTTTTATCTAATTGTTTTTTCTTTAATGCTAGTGAATTTTTTTCTTTTTTTATTGTGTCTAGTTTTTCTTTTAATTCTGTATTTTTATAATTTTTTATCTTATCCGCTAAATCCTTAAGACTTCTATATTCATCTAATAACTCTTTATTATATACTTGTATTGTATTTCCATTTCTAAAACTACTTCCTTGAGATTTAGTTGGTTTTGCAACCTTATCAAAAGCTTTTGATAAAAAATCTTCATTTTTCATCTTAACTAATATACCTCTATCATCCATAGTAGAATTTAAAAAACAATAATCAGTGTAAGGTTCTTTGTGCATAGACTCAAATTTACCTTGAATACTTATATCCATTGGGTGATATTCTTTATAATTACAAGCACTATGTAAAGCTCCTATTATAGTAGATATTGGAGGCAGAGGATAAGTCATTTTGTTATCTAGTGTTTCTTCTTTTTTATAATTTGCACTATCTTGATGTAATACAATTCTTAGAGCCTTCATGTATTCACCTACCTTCTATATTTCAAAGTAAGCATTTACATCTTCTCTTAATTTATCAAAAAAGCTCATTACACTCATAGGATTTAATTTTTCTTCTATTTCACCTTCGTTTATAAAAGTTTGCCCTCTTAATAAACCTACATTATATCCTTTCGCTACTTTTTCTATTAAATCTTTAGATACCACTAATCTATCTTCTTCTACTTTTACTACATTTTCAAAATAATGTGTTTTTCTATCAGATAATCCTCCTACTACAAATACTGGCTCTGCATTATCTAAGTTTCCTTTTACTGTAAGGCTTAAATTTTCTATTGCATCTAATATAGAATTTACTCTATCTGCTTTTTCTTTATTATCAGCTTCTTTATAATTTGCTTCATTTTCAAAATTTTCATCTTTTCCTATCATTTCTAAATCTATTGTTATGCTGTATACCTTTAAAGACTTGTCATATTCATATTGATAAGGCATAAGACCAGCGTCTCCCGCTTTTTCTTGTAAGTTTATATTCTTAGCCTTAGCTAGATTAGTAGCTAAATATAGGTTATTATGAAATCTTGTTTCATTTACAAAACTCTCACAAGATATTGCATCTGTTAAGTAGAAAGAACTTTTTCTTATATTAGTTGTTCCTTTAGTGTTCATATATCCACCTTCAAGTGCTCTACAATTTGACGCATTTAACTCTTGACTTACTTGTTTTTGATTTACTTTTTTCTTACTATCTCCAATAATCTCAGTTTGTAAATCATCATACATTCCACTTTGAACCATTATTGCATTTTTTAAACTTTCTCTACTTCTTATAGTATATACTTTTCTGTTTCTAAATACTTTTTGTACACTTGCTATATTTCCTAATCCTTCAGAATAGTTTGAAGTCATATTTGCAACTACTGTTAATGTTAAAGCTTTCTTTTTCATAATCTTATCTCCCTATTTATTCATTAATTTTGTTTATTAGTATTTTCATTGATTTTATTACTTTTACCTAGTGCATTTATAAATGTATATGCAATGTCTTTATTTTTTTCAAAATCCATAAATAGTTCATCTGCAAAACTAAAGTAAACGTCTGAATAACCTGATAATTGTAATAAAATTTGGCAAACTCTATCATAATCTTTAAATATTATTGAGCTAGTAAGTTTTTGTCTGTAGCTTTCTAATTTATTTTCTGGAATCTTATTTCTTACTTCATTTGCACAAGCATGAATTATTTTTCTAATCTTATCATCCATTATTTTTTCACCTCTAATTAAATCATTTATATTTATTAATTGATAAACTGTATAGTAGTTTTTCTTTTCTTTTAATAATAAGTCTATAACGTCATCTAAAAGCGTATTATTTAATATACACTCCATTACTTTTTTATAAATATCAATATAATAGTTGTCATTTATCTTATAAGAAAAACATAATGAATTATAGTCAATCTTTCTCTCATTTATTTTTTTTAATATGTCTATACTTTGTTTTCTTATATATAATGTTTCAAAATAATCTTTATCCCTGTCCTTAACTATAACTTCTACATCATATTCTATAAAATCAGATGATTCTATAATACCTTTAAATAACGAGTATTTTATTCCTCTATACTTATTTTCTAGTTCTAAATTTTCAATGTCAGCTTTTATTTTTTCTTGAAAAACTTGTTTTGCACTAGTTAACCTATTTATTTCATAATTATCATTTATAAATAAAGATTCTCTATCATTTATAAATGCAAATGGTATAAAGTCAAACTCTTGTATGTCTTGTCCAACAAAGCTACTCATATTAAATCCAAACCCTGTTGATTTTCCTTTTTTAGGTGCATCAATATAATAACCTACTAATCTACAATACTTCTGATTTTCATTAAATAATTGGTTAGTATTACAGTAATTTTTATACATATCTGACTTATTCCTAAAAGTTTCAAGAATTAGTTCTTCTCTATGTTTATTAACTAAAGACAATATTTCATCTCTATTAGTTCCATCAAATTTAATTTTCTTAAATATTTTTTTCATTATTGTATTTCCAGATAGTTTTTCATTTATTGACTTTATAATATATGTATTATCATTTTCATTATTATCTTGATTATAATGTTCTAAGTTAAGTTCTACATACTTATGATGAAGATTTTCACCATATTTTTTTTCTACAAATTTTAAATAGTTTTCTTTTGTTATTAATTCACTATTGTACAATATATACTCATCTTCTACTTTATAAGAAGTTTCTAATGTATCTATATATTCAAAATATTCTAAAATACCTACTATAGCAGCAGAAAATCTCCAGTCAGAAGGCTCTAATTTAACATTAAAATCTGTATTATTTTCTAAAATAGTTTTCATTTAAATGCCTCCTTTTACAAATCCTGTGTTAATAAATCTAAATAACCAAACATTGTATTTCGACTTCCCATGCCTACATCATATAAATACTGAAGTAATAATGGATTTCCTTCTAATAAAAATGATCCTACTGTTGTATCTACATATGTATCGTAATGCTTTACTAAAACCTTTTTACAATTTATAGGCGAAAACTTAATACTATCTACTATATCTTTGCTAAACCCTGTTTGAGATATTTGATTTTTCAGAACTACTTTTAATTGTTCATTAAACTTTTCATCACTATATACATAATGATTATCTTTGTTTGTTTCTTTATTATGATCTCTGATACAAAGTCCATATGTTTTGAATATTACTTTTGAGCTTGTTATTTTTTGTTCTCTTTGTTGATGAATTTGTTTTAAGGTGATTGAATTTTGATTTGTTATTAAAAATTTTTTATTTTTCTGTTTCATGAATGCCTGTTGCAAAAGAAGTCCTGTTTTTTGTCTGTCATCACTTGTAAATAATACTTTTATACTATTATCTTCTAATATTATTTCATCTTTTGTAAATTTAGCTTTTGGTAACTTTAATGAAAAGCAAAAATCTTTTTGTATATTATCTTTAAAGTATTGAGAGTAATATCTACCATCTAAAATTTCAGTTAGTGACTTTTTTATATAGCTTAATATTATTCTTCTATAATCTTTTGGCAATGAACTTTTTTCTAATTCAAACGTTAAATAAAATCTCATATATACCTCCTTCTTGTATTTTATACTGTAATGGTAGCACACATATATTATATATATCTACATATTTTAAAATAATAATTCATGGATTTTATATATTATAGAAGTATTACTATTTGACTTTACTAAATTTATCTGATATGTTTTATTATATAAACCATATTGGAATGTAAATTGAATCATTATATTAAATATTTATAATAACTAAGTAGTCCATATTGGAAAAACTAGACTAAAATAATATAAAACTTTTAGTCTAGTTTCCATTTCAACTTCATTCTATTATTGTCTATAATCGTCTTTGATTCAATTATATATATTTTTTATTAATATTTATGATTATAGTTAATGATATTTCTAACTTGAGCTGTGCTAATTCCAAACTTTCTAGAAACCTTTTTATAATCACCATCAAAACTCTCCCTAATCATCCTGTTTCTAGCCCCTTTAACAAGACTTGATTCATTAGGTATATATAAATTACTTCCTCCAGCAAACTTAACCAAACTCTTAAAAGCATCCATACCTATAACCTCAACAACATCAACAACTCCATCTGGTAAATCATTTATAGTTAAATTATTTAACATAATATCCTCCTATATAATCTTATATTTTTTAAAACACATACTATATACATTCTCTAATAAGTACAAAGCCTCCTACTAAATTCTTCAAATAGTTTAATATTTATCTTAAATAACACCATATTAAACTATTACTAAAATAATACAAGGAGGTATAAATATGAAATGGTTCTTAGACTTTGGACATGGAGGAAAAGACTCTGGAGCAGTTGGAGCTTATAATACAAAAGAAAGTGATGTAGTTTTAAAAATAGGAATGATTATAAAAGAAAACTTAGAAAAACATAATCAACAAGTAATAACAACTCGACAAGATGATAAATACTACTCCCTAGATTATAGAAGTAAAAAGGCAAATGAAAACAAATGTGACTACTTTGTAAGTATACATATGAATGCAGCAACTAACAAATTAGCAAAGGGTTGTGAGGTATGGGTTTATGATGAAAAAAGTAAGGTGTATACATTATCTAAAAACATATGTACTAATCTTTCAAAGGCTATAAATACTTTAAACAGAGGTGTAAAAGTGTCAAAAAAGTTTTCAGTACTTAGAAAAACTAAAATGCCAGCATTACTAATAGAGATAGACTTTATATCTAACCCTAGTGTTGAATCAAATTTAGCTTCTGAAAAATATATAAAAGATATATCGTCAAGTATCTCCTCTACTCTGCTATCATTTGCTAATATTTTATAAAATATTTTCTTCAAAGATTTTAATATATAACAAACACAATAGTTTCTATACTTAATATCAAGAAGATATTAATCTTTTAAAATAATTGGAGGTGGCTATATGGTAGTTAATGAAATGCAAAATCCATCAAGTCTAAGAATAAAGCTGGATTTAGGTATGGTAGATGGTAAAACAAAGGTTAAAAGTAAGACATTTTCATCAGTTAAACCTGATGCATCAGCACAAAATGTGTATGAGGTTGCAGAGGCTTTAATGGAGCTTCAAGAATACTCTACAATTGAAATAGCTAAGATAGATAACACTACTTTAGCTTAAAAAATTTACTTTTTTCAAATTATTATATTTAAGGAGGAATAAATATGGAAATAAATAAAAGACTTGTTATGACTTTTAAAACTACTGATGATAAGAAGGTTTCTTTATCAGTTGATGACCCAAGAGAGGATATTACTGAGTCTGAGATAAAATCAGCTATGGATTTAGTCGTATCTAAAAATATCTTTGCCCCTAATGGAGCTGATATAGCATCAATAGTTGAGGCTAAGGTTGTTGTTACTGATACTACACCTTATGATTTAGAATTATAAAAAGTTTACTTTACAAAAGCTATGTCTAAATTTTTGGCATAGCTTTTTTGTTAATTAAAAATATTGAAGGGATGTGTTTTAAGATGAATTCAGAGTTACAAACTTTGATAGCTTCTGTAGGCTTTCCTATTGCTCTTAGTATGTATTTACTTGTGAGGATTGAGGGTAAGTTACAGACTTTATCTGATAGTATTAATGAATTATCTAAAAATATTATAAGGATAAAATAGATAAATAGGGGCTAATACCCCCTATTTATCTATTTTGTTCGTAATATATTAAATTTGAAAACTATTTATTCTCTAAATCATCAATCCTTTTTTCTAATTCAGAAATTTTATTATTCGTTGATTTACTTATTTTTGTAAATATTTTAATAGCAATAAATATTAAAATTACAGGTACTAACATTAATATAAGTGTATTAAATATTTGAAAGAAAAGTTCTGTTGAAATTGATACCATAACCTAAAGCCCCCCATTTTTATTCCCATATAAATTTATATCAATTATAACATCAATTAAAATTTTATGAAATAATACGTTGTATTAAAATTATCTAGATACTCATTATATAACAATTTTAACCTTAACTTAAACAAAATATCCTCGTCAATAAATTACATTTTTCACCATATTTATTGGTATTTCATAATAAATATATTATAATAATATTTTGTAATAAACTTATAATATAGGGGGAAATCTTATGAAATTTAATAAATTAAAATCAATATTTCTGTCATCGGCATTAGCAATATCTATATTATTTACTGGATGTTCTAACGGTGACCAAAATACAATTACAAATCAAACACAAATTAAGGACTCAACATCTAGTAATAGTCAAGTAAGTGTTGAATCTAATAGTTCATATCAAGACTCTAGTTCTAGTAAAGAAGTTCCTAAAGGCTCTGTTAAAGCAACTGTTGAAAGAGTTGTAGATGGAGATACAATGAAACTTAAATTAGATAAAACTAAAGAAGTTGTAACTTTAAGACTTTTATTAGTAGACACTCCAGAATCAGTTAAAAAAGGTGTAGACCCTCAACCATACTCAATAGAAGCATCAAACTTTGCAAAAAATACTTTAAAAGCTGGAGATACAGTTTATATTGAATATGATGAAGGTGATAAAACTGATAAATATGATAGACATTTAGGTTATTTATGGTACTACTCTAATGATAATTCTAACTGGCAAATGTTTAATGAAACATTAATATCTCAAGGGTATGCTAGAGTTGGATATATCTATTCTCAAAAAAGACATTTAGATGAGTTTTATAAGGCTCAGGACTATGCAAAGTCAAATAAATTAAATATATGGTCTGTTGATGGATATGTAACTGATAGAGGATATGATGTAGATGCTTATAATTCTAATAAGAATACTTCTTCTAATAGCTCTAGTTCATCAAGTAATATAGTTTATGCTAATGGTGGTTCTTCTAGTTCAAACAAGTACCATTCTACTAAAGATGCACATAATATGAAAGGTGCTGTTAAGATGACTGAAAAGGAAGCTAAGTCTAAAGGTTATGTGCCTTGTGGACTATGTTATTAGATTTATTTTAAATTTTAATGTATCACATATATATTCAACTTAATATTATATACAAATCAAAATATTAAGTTGGTGATAGTATGAGGTTTAGTCCCGATAAACTAGAAACAAATTTTATAGAGCCTATAAATTTATATGGTCCTATTAAAGATAGAAAATATACTCTTACACATTCTGATACTACTGGTATGATGTTTTTAACAATAGCTAATGAATATGATTATAATGCTATAAATTATGATTTAAGAGATGAAATTTTGGGTGCATGGAAAGAATCTGATACTTCTTATATTTTATTTTTCTATGCTTATGTTGGCAACTTAAGTTATGCTGATGCTTTATATAGATACAATATATTTAAATCCCATATAGATTCAGCGTTACAAGCTATAATTTATGGTGATAGGATGTTATTAAGTAAATATCCTGAACTTTTAAACACTCCTATTTATATAAAGTTTGATTCTTCTATTCCTGTTTTTAATAATTACGAGTTTTATGGATTTGTAAGGGATTATATAATATAAAAGCGTATCACTTATTTATGATACGCTTTTTATTATTTACTATGAACTATACACTTATAACTTTATTTATAATATATTTAATATCTTCGTTAGAATATAAATCAATAAGGCTTTTAAAAGTGTAAAACTATACTTCTAAAAGCTTTACTAATTGACTTAATTTATTTGTATCAATTTCTCCAAATGGACTTTTATCAATTCTAACAGCTGTTCCAAAATGAAAATCTGTTGCCTGTGTTAATTCTTTAATTCTTTTTACATTATCAAAATTTAATCCTCCACCTAATAATATATTCGCCTTTGAGTTTTCTATCATAGCTTTAATATTATTAGTGTTATCTGAAATATTATTGATTCCACCTGCAGTTAGTATATTCGTTATCTTATCATACCTATTAAGTACATTAACACTTTCTAATACATTAGTCTCGTCTATTGCTTTATGAAAAGTTACATCTATATCAGATACAACATCTAAAAGCTTTTCTAATCCAACTTTATCTATTTTTTTATTATCATCTAATAAACCAAGTACTACTCCATTAGCTCCTAAAGATTTTATTATTTCTATATCTTTTTGCATTACTTCTAAGTCATACTCACTATATCTAAAGCTTTTTGCATGATTTCTAATCATTACATTAACAGGTATATCTACACTGTTTACAACTTTTTCTATCATTGAAAAACTTGGTGTAAGTCCACCTTCTGTAAGTGCACTTACAAGTTCTATCCTATTAGCTCCACAATATTCAATTGCCTTTGCATCTTCTACGCTCATTCCTATAATCTCTAACATTTATTCCTCCCTAGCTAATTCATATATAGCATTTGCAAATATTTTTGTGTTTAGTATAATATCATCTATACTCATATATTCATTTTCATTATGTGCAATTCCTTTTTGCCCTGGAAATGATGGTCCAAAAGGAACTATATTAGGCATAACTTTAGCATAAGTTCCACCATTTGTTGTTACTGGTGTACCATCTAAATTAGTAACCCTTTCATATGCAACTTGTAAAGATTTTACTAACTTACTTTCTTTATCAAAATAAACAGGGTTAAAGTTTAATACAGTTTCTATATTAATATCATTTGATATACTTTTTTTAATTTCATCTATTACATCTTCTAAAGTATAACTAAAGTCATATTTTACTTTAAAGTCTAATACCAGATCATCACCAAATCTAGATAGTTCTTTATAGGTAATCATTATATTGCTAGATAAATTATCTAATAAACTAACAAAAGTATCTTCATCTATATTATTAGTAGTTGTAACTTTAAACCTTGCCATACCTTTTTCACCATAAACAACTGGATACTTACAGTCAGGAGTAAATCCCATTATAGGTTCTTTTTCATTTTCTAAATAATATGGTATATCACCAAATCCACTTTCTTCATCAGTTCCAAATATTACTCTAACTTTTTTATCTAATTTAATGCCTAACTCTTTTATTGCATAAAGTCCATATAATGCACTTATTATTGGTCCTTTATTATCTAACACTCCTCTTGCATATATATTTCCATTTTCTATATGACCACTATATGGTGGATATGTCCATCCACTTCCTTCTTTAACTACATCTATATGTCCAATTATGCATATATAATCTTCACCTTCTCCATAGTCGGCATATCCTATGTAATTATCCAAATTTTTAGTTTTAAATCCTAGCTTTTCAGATATTTCTAATGCCTTATTTAAAGCTTTAGCTACATTTTCACCAAATGGAAAGCTATTTGTAGCTTCCCCTTTAACGCTAGGTATTTTTACTATATCTAAAATATCATCTATTAATAAATCTTTAAGATCATCAACCTTATTATTTAAGATATCCATAAAAATACACCTCTTTATTAATCTATATCAATTGGTGCTTTTATTCTTTTTGCATATGCATCTAACCATTCTTGTGATGCAACTTCATGTATAGTTTTTCCATTAACAACTTTTGATACGTAAACAGTTGGAGCTTCATCTTTTGTTGCTACTGAGAATGAAAAACCTTCAATATTAGTTGCTACTCCCCATTCTCCTTTATTATTTAATGCTACTAAAGATAAATCTCCAGCTTTTCCTCTTCTTCTTTTAAGTTCTGCATCAAGTTGACTAACCGCTATATCGCAAGCTTCTTGTGGATGCTTACCTTCCTTCATAAGCCTTACAATCTCATATGATATACATCCTTTCATTAAGTCTTCGCCAAGTCCTGTTGCAGTTGCTCCTCCTACTTCACTATCTACATAAAAGCCTGACCCTGAAAGAGCAGAATCCCCTATTCTTCCTCTTTTTTTCATAAATAGTCCACTTGTTGATGTTGCCGCACACATTTTTCCATTTTCATCTAAAGATATCATACCTACTGTATCATGTCCTGCATAAGGGCTAAGACCTTTATCTAATGTTTCTTTTTTTCTTTTTTTATAATGTAATTTTGCTCTATCTGTTAACATATTTTTTCTTTCAAATCCATTTTTATGAGCATATTCTTCAGCTCCTAGTCCAACTAGGAAGTTATTTACTTTGTCATCACTTAACTTTCTTGCTATACTTACTGGATTTGCAAAATCTTTTATTCCTGCTACTGCACCTATACTAAGAGTATCTCCATCCATATATGCTGCATCTAATTCTACTTCACAGTTTTCATTTGGAAGTCCACCATATCCAACTGATTTATAAAATGGATAATCTTCTACTTCTCTTACTGCTAATTCTACTGCATCTCCTGCATCCATACCTTTTTCAAGCTCATTACATGCTTTTGTTAATCCTTCTATGGCCATTCTCCATGTAGCTATCATTGCCCACATAATATTTTCCTCCATTTAACTTTAAAGCCCTGAATTATTCAGGGCTTTATGATTTTAATAACAAATTTCTTTAGTTAAATCACTTACATCTTCTTTGTTTGATAGTGATTTCGCTAATTTACATATATTTTTTAAGCTATCATTAAGACCTATTCCACCTTTTTTAGGTGTTTTTACTATATATAAATTATTTTTGTATTCATTAATTAATTCACTATTTTCCTCAGACATTGCAGCAAATGCTTCTATATTAGTTTCTTCTTTTATTTTCTTAGCTAAAACACAACTCATTTTAGAAAAATTCTCAAAGTTAAAACTTGGTCCACATATTACTACATCTGGATTTAATTTTTTAACCATAGCACACATTTTATTGCTTACTTCTTCAGAATTATTTATAAAATATTCATCACCACAATAAAGTGTTGCTACTATTTTTAAGTCATTTAAAAATGGCTCCATCATAACTCCTGGTCCTAATGGAAGTGATTTTCCTGCTGGTGGTAAATCTGATTTTTCCTTTCCTCCAGCTCCTGCTTGAATTTGGTCAAGTATCATTAAAACCTTACTCATTTACTCCCTCCTAGAATGTTAAGTCATCAAATGATAAGTCTTCATCTAAATCTTCTTCTTTATTTTCTTCTTCCTCTTTTAAGTATTGATTATCAAGCATTTTTATAAATGGCATATACATAAATACTCCTAAAATTAGTAATATTACCTGCAGTACTGCTCCTTGCCATCCTGTTGTTAAAAATCCTGAGAATATTATTGGTGTAGTCCATGGTAATTGTACACCATTTGTTAAAGGAACTAATCCTGATGCCATACAGAAATAAGTTATTATTATATTTACAGTAGGAACTAATACAAATGGTACTAATAATATTGGATTTAACATTATTGGTAAACCAAATATTATTGGTTCATTTATACCAAATATACCTGGTAATACTGATAATTTACCTAATGATTTAATACGTTTGCTCTTACATATTAATACCATAGCTATTAAAAGAGATAATGTACTTCCTGCTCCTCCGAAAGTAGCAAACATATCTTGAAATTGACCAGTTATTATGTTTGGTATTTCAACTCCAGCTTTAAATGCTTCTAAATTTTCAGCTGATAATATTTTTAATATTGGATTATATACTGCACCTACAACACTTCCTCCATTTATTCCAAAGAACCAGAAGAAATGTAAGAATATGTATGCTATTACCATTGCACCTAAACTATTTCCTAAATGTAATAATGGCATTTGTAAAAATTTATATATGAATTCATGTACGCTACCATAAGGAGTTAATCCAAATAATGTATTAATTATAAAATATACTACCATTACAACTGCACTTGGTATAAGTGCTGCAAATGATTTTGCAACAGTTGGAGGAACACCATCTGGCATCTTTATTACCCAACCTTTTTTAGTAACTGCACCAAATAATTTAACAGAAGTTATTGCTGTTATCATACCAACAAACATACCTTTAGATCCCATCCATCCTAAAGGTATACCACTAACTAATACTGCTTCTGTTGCACCTTCTGGAGTATATCCTATACTAAATGGAGTTAATATGAAAAATGCAACCATTGCTACTGCAGCTGATGCTATTGGGTCAACATCGGTTTGCTTTGCATAAGAATAACCTATTCCAAATACTGCAAGTAATGTCATTACATCAAATGTTGCAGCAACTGGATGTGATAAGTTTGATGTCCAATCAGGACCAAAAAACTGTGCCCAGAATTCTGTCCAACCTGGAATTGGAAAGTTAGCTATTAATAAAAATATTGAACCTATTATTAATAGTGGAGATGATACTAAGAAACCATCTCTTATTGCTATAAGCAATTTGTTTTGGCCTATTTTTTCAGCCAAAGGCATAAGCACTTTTTCAAGACTTGACATAAATTTATTCATTTTTTATCCCCCTCCCACATAATTTTTAATATATTTTAAGCATTTGATGCTTTGCTAGCTTTTATTAACTTTATTGCTGTTTTTAAAACTTTTTCTCCATTCATAGTTCCATAATCAGTCATATCTATTACTGATACTGGTAATGATTCTGTTTCAAATTTTGATTTTATTTCATTGTACATGTACTTAACTTGAGGTCCTAATAATATACAATCTGGATTTTTCTCTTCTACAATCTTATCTATTTCTAAATATGGAAAAGCTTCTACTTCTATTGGTAATTTATGTTCATCTGCTACCTTTTGCATTTTGCTAGCTAATAAGCTAGTTGACATCCCTGCACTACAAAATAAATAAATTTTCTTTTTCATTTTTTATTCCCCCTAATATTTTTATATAATTTAATTTTTATTTTTTAGCTCTTTTCTTAATTCAATAATTTCTCTTATAAGATTTTTTTCACTCATACAAGTCATTAAATGATCTTGAGAATGAATTAATAACATTGATATTTCAGTTTTATCTCCTGCTGATTCACCTTGTATTAACTTAGTTTGTATTTTATGAGCATTTAACACTTCTTCATCAGCTTCTTTTAAAAGATTATCTGCTTTATCAAAATCATTTTCTTTTGAAGCTTGAAGTGCTTCATAAAGTTTTGCTTTTGCATTTCCTGCATGTATTATAATATTTAAAACTATCTCTTCCATTTTCTCCTCCAAATTATTTGTTATATATTTTTATAATTAGTTAAAACTATTTCATTTTCATTTAGAAATTTTTTTATTTTTTTATTAGTTAATATTTCATATTCCTTTGCTCTATTTATAGCATATGAAGTTGAATTTAATAAATAATTATCTATAAATGCTGGGTGTGTCATTAAATCACAAACATCATAAGACTTTATTTCTTCTATATTATTATTAAAGAACTCTACATCAACATTTTTATCATAAAATGAATCTATACAAGGAATAACTCTTTCCTTATAATCAAATTTATGATCAAGTCCACCTCTTATTTTTAAATTATATTTATTCATTATAGATTTTATAACATCTTTAAAATGTGGGATTGTATGAACATGATGGTGGCTATCTAAATGAGATATTTCAACACCTGCATTTTTCACTCTATCTATTTGAGAACAAAATTCATAATATAATTCATCTAAATCAATTTTATTTACAACTTCTTCATTTATCCTTCTATGAAACATACCATTTTCATCAACTAAGCTTTTAAACTTATTATTCAGTGGTTTATTACAACTTAACGTCATATGAACTCCACAACCAATATCCTTATTTTCTTTTAATAAGTTTACAGCATGATCAAATCCGGGCATATTAGCCATTATTGTTGTCGAAGTTACTATTCCATTTCTATGTGCAGATATGATTCCATAGTTTACAGCCTCACAGTATCCAAAATCATCTGCATTAACTATTAATTTACTCAACTTTTTCACCTTCTATATCCCTATTTTTTATAAGATATTTGCTATGAGCATCTATCAATTCATCAAATACTACCTTTGCAACATCATCCGATGGTGTTAATGGATTTATACAAAGCGCTAAATATGCAGTATCATAATCTCCTGTAACAGCTGCTTTTGCTGCTAAAAGTTCAAATGATTTTATTTGTCTTACTAATCCACTTATAGCTGTTGGTAAGTATCCCATAGAAATTGGTCTTGGTCCATCCTTTGTTATAACACAACTTACTTCAACAACTTCATCATCTTTAAAATCACTTATAGCCCCATTATTTAATGTATTAACTACTTGTATATCCTTTTTATTATTGTAAATAGAGTTTATTAAATTACAGGCCGCATCACTATAATAAGCTCCTCCTCTTTTTTCTAATTGAGGTGGTTTTATATCAAGATTTTCATCTTTATAAAGTTCAAATAATTCTTCCTCTAATTTTTTAACTACTTGACCTCTAATTGTTCCTTCTTTAAATTCTTCTAATTCACTTTCAAGCATATCAGCTGACTTATAGTAATATCTATGATATGGACAAGGGATAACACCTAAAGCTTTTATAAATTCCTTATTAAATTCTATATCTTTTATATTTTTCATAGTGATATTGCCTTCTATATACTTAACTATTGCTTCACTAGTTATATCTTCACCATCAAGTTTTACATTAAGTCCATAAACCATATGATTTAAACCTGCAAAATCCATATCTAGTCTACTAGAATCAACCCCTAACAATTGTGCTAAATTATTTTTTATACCTATTGGTACATTACATAAACCTATGTATTTTTTAAAGTTTGTATATCTAAAAACAGCTTCACTAACAATACCTGCTGGATTTGTAAAGTTTATAAGCCATGCATCACTACATAACTCTTTAATGTCTTTTATTATATCTAGTACTACTGGAATTGTTCTTAATGCTTTAAATAATCCTCCAGCACCATTGGTTTCTTGACCAATTAATCCATGAGATAGCGGTATCCTTTCATCTTTTATCCTTGCATCCAATTGACCTACTCTAAATTGTGTAGTTACAAAATCAGCATCTTTTAAAGCTTCCCTTCTATCCAATGTTGAATATATTTTCATATCTATATTAGCTTTTTTTACCATTCTTCTAGCTAAATTTGATACTATTTCTAATTTTTCTTTTCCTTCTTCAATATCAACTAACCATAATTCTTTTACTGGCAGTTCATCATGTCTTTTTATAAATCCCTCTATCAATTCAGGTGTATAACTAGATCCTCCGCCTATAGTTACTATCTTAATTCCTTCTTTCATGTTCTCCCCCTCTTAATAAATTTACTCTGTTAATTTAATTATATTGTTAATATAATTAAAAAAAGCACAATTTTTTCCATTTTGAGGAAAAATTATGCTTTTTTAAAAATTTAAATCAATATATGCTTTATATCTTTTATATTACAACTATTTAATTTTTTTATCATTTCCTTATCATCTATTAATAGCTCAATTTCTTTAAATAATTCTCTAAATTCTTCTCTATCGTCATTTTTATAAGGTAACATAATTATTATACTTATTAATTGACCATTATCTAGTTTTATAGGTTTTTTTAGCCTTGCAAAACAAAGTATTGATTGCTTAACAAATTTTATATCTCCATGAGGTAATAAAATTTCATTTCCTATACAGGTTGGACATATTTTTTCTCTATCAATTATAGATTGTATGTACTCCTCTTTAACATAATGCTTTTTATATAAAGATGTTGCTAAGTATTTTATAGCTTCAAAAATATCATCAAAATCAATCTCTTGTATAAAATAATCTGAAATCATAAGTTTATTTAAAATACTATAAGAAGTATCTTTAAGATTTATATTAGATATAAAATCTTTTAATTTATTTTCATCTTCTTTTGTAAATAAAGGTGTTGTTATAAATGTAGGTATATCAATATTTATATAATCTCTTAATGTTACCAAGAAGTCTATATTTTTATTAAATTTATTGTTATTTAAATCTTCTTCTCGTATAGTTTCTACAATAATTATATCTGGAAATCTTTTTTCTATTTTTACTTTTAATAGTGTACTTACTCCAAAGCTATGAGGACATACTATTGATATTCTTTTTATATCTTCTCTTTTCCCACTCTTTCTTTCAAGTGAAACTTGAAAATACAGAGTAATATATCCTACTTCATCTTCTGTAATATTTTTATATATATTATTTTTAATTACATCTAATACTATATTGAATAAGAAATAGTATTTTCCTTTTATACTTTCAAGTATTGGATTTTTTGTATTAACATTATTTTTTAATTGATTTAATGTTGTATTTATATGAAATGCTAATTGCTCATAAAGTAAAATATCTTCACAAAAGTTTATTCCAGATTCTTTTGATACTAAATATATAAGATTTTTAGTATAATCCTCTATATCTTTATCTATATATAATCGGTCTTTATAAATTCCTTCTTTATTCATACTATATATTAAAGATACTAAAAATATTTTTTCACTTTTATTTAAATTTATTGCTAAATTTGTCATCAATTCATTATCAATTTCATCTATTATATTATTAATTTTGTCATAATTATATTCTTCTGATGATGTTAATGAATTTCCTTGTCTTACTCTTATAATATTAATTATAAGAAATACCATGAGCTGTCTAAATGATGTGTCTGTAAATCTAAAATTTAATTTGTCTTCTATTATATTCATTATATTTTTGCTTACTAATATATCTGCTATATGAAAAATGCCTACGTCTTCCATATTTAATCTAAATTTTTCTATATATCTACAAATATGATCAACTAACATTATTCTTATATTTTTTTCACTTCCATTAATTACTATCCCAGAATTCTTCTTTATAATTAATTCCAATTCATATTCTTTAAAATTACTAGCTAATCTATTTATTTCTTCTCTGGCTAGATTCTTATTTATATATAAAATATTGCAAATATCTGATATATTTACTTTAGCCTTATTAGAGATTAATAATAGGTTCAAAATTTCTATTTGCTTATATATGTCACTATTTACTCTTTTTATTTCTATTCTTAGTTTTTGATTTAATATATTTCTTTCTTTTTTTTCATCTGTAAGTTTTATTCCTAAATTTGCTTTTCGATATATATACATATTAGAAAATGTGTTAAGCCAACTGTTTATGTCTTTTATATAGTTTCTTATAGTTCTTTCTGAGCATTTTAATCTACTTATTATATCTTCAACACTAATATAATCATCTTCCCCTATTAGTATAGTCAATAGTTCTTCTTGTCTTTTATTCATTTTTACGCCCCCGATTATTTGAACATTTTTTATTAACTAGTAACTTGTCTATAATTATATTATAAGAAAGCTATATTTAACTTTCAATATACTAGTATCAATTTAGATATGGTTATAATGTTATTTTAATAAAGGAAGCTAAGTCTAAAGGTTATGTACCTTGTGGACTATGTTATTAAGTTTAAGCTCTATTAAATAATAATTAAAATAAAAAGGTATTGATTTTTAAATCAATACCTTTCATATTCTTATTAAAACTTAAGTTTATCTAAAATGCACATTCTATAAAATTAATATTTCTATAATCTACAGCCATTGGTACAAATCTAATTCTACCACCTTCGCAAGCTATTCTAAATCCTTGAATACTTCTATTATCAGCTCTATCTACTATCAAATGGAACTCAGAAGGTGTAAAACCTCTTCTCATTACTATCCTAACTATTGCCATCCTTCTACAGTTATTTATAGTAAATTGCCCTCCTCCTGGTGATATAAAAGGTGTCGGAGTTTGTCCTCCTCCAGGTTGTGTATTAGGATTAGAGGGTTGCCCTCCACCCGGCGGTGCAAAAGGATTAGGAAATTGCACACCTCCTGGTAATATAAAAGGATTAGGAGTTTGTCCACCTCCAGGTTGTGTAGCTGGTGGATCATTATCTTCTGGTAAGTTGTTATTTTCTCCACCTTCGTCATATTCATCATAAATCTCGTAATATTCAGGTGGCATAGAAGGTTCAAATAATTTAGCAACTTCTGTGTATTCATGTTTAATATCTGCATTAGGATATCTATTTCTTAACTCACTAAGATATAAAGCCATAAAGTTGAAATAACTTTCCCAATATTCTTGCCAATAATTTTTTTTCATTGTTGACTCCCCTTTTTATGATATAAATATTGTCCTATATATCATATGTAAATATTAGGAAATGGTTCTTATTTATTTGAGATAACATTTACTAATAATACTTTCATAATATCCCTCCTTAAATTTGTATTTTTCTTTTTAGTTATAAAATAATAGTTGGAGTTAACTTTAAATCAAGAACTTTTTTTAAAAAAATTAGGTACTTTATTATAAGGTACCTAGTTAGTGGATTTCAATGGTTGAGACGAATCGTAGAAATAATAATTTATAAGTTTCTCTAAAAGTAAAAAACTATTTGCTAAAATTTAGCAAACAGTTTCTTTTGATTCTTTAGAAAAAGTATAATAACTATACATACTTGTTAATATAACTGCAAATAACCATGATATTGGAAATGTGATAGCTATACTTGATATACTATTATATTTTCTTAATAGAACTATTAAAAACATTATTCTGATACCACAAAAACTAAGCAAGGTGATAACCATTGGTGGTATTGATATCCCCCTCCCTCTAATTTGACTGCTTAAACATTCTAAAATAGCGTATAAGAAGTAAAATGGGAAAGTTATTGATACAATATTCCACCCATACCTAATAACCTCACTATTAGATGTAAATATACCAAAAATATATTTTGAATTTATTATCATTAATGTACTTACTCCCATAGTAATTATTACACTTACAATCATTGCAGATTTGATACCTCTATTTATTCTATCGTACTGACCAGCTCCATAGTTTTGACCAACAAATGATACTAATCCTTGACCTAATGTTATAATAGGTAAATATAGAATCAATTCTATTTTAAAATATGCGGTAAATGCAGCTATGGCATCTACTCCAAATGAATTTATCTGAGACTGAATAATTATATTTGATAAAGTAATTACAATTGATNTATTGCCATCCTTCTACAGTTATTTATAGTAAATTGCCCTCCTCCTGGTGATATAAAAGGTGTCGGAGTTTGTCCTCCTCCAGGTTGTGTATTAGGATTAGAGGGTTGCCCTCCACCCGGCGGTGCAAAAGGATTAGGAAATTGCACACCTCCTGGTAATATAAAAGGATTAGGAGTTTGTCCACCTCCAGGTTGTGTAGCTGGTGGATCATTATCTTCTGGTAAGTTGTTATTTTCTCCACCTTCGTCATATTCATCATAAATCTCGTAATATTCAGGTGGCATAGAAGGTTCAAATAATTTAGCAACTTCTGTGTATTCATGTTTAATATCTGCATTAGGATATCTATTTCTTAACTCACTAAGATATAAAGCCATAAAGTTGAAATAACTTTCCCAATATTCTTGCCAATAATTTTTTTTCATTGTTGACTCCCCTTTTTATGATATAAATATTGTCCTATATATCATATGTAAATATTAGGAAATGGTTCTTATTTATTTGAGATAACATTTACTAATAATACTTTCATAATATCCCTCCTTAAATTTGTATTTTTCTTTTTAGTTATAAAATAATAGTTGGAGTTAACTTTAAATCAAGAACTTTTTTTAAAAAAATTAGGTACTTTATTATAAGGTACCTAGTTAGTGGATTTCAATGGTTGAGACGAATCGTAGAAATAATAATTTATAAGTTTCTCTAAAAGTAAAAAACTATTTGCTAAAATTTAGCAAACAGTTTCTTTTGATTCTTTAGAAAAAGTATAATAACTATACATACTTGTTAATATAACTGCAAATAACCATGATATTGGAAATGTGATAGCTATACTTGATATACTATTATATTTTCTTAATAGAACTATTAAAAACATTATTCTGATACCACAAAAACTAAGCAAGGTGATAACCATTGGTGGTATTGATATCCCCCTCCCTCTAATTTGACTGCTTAAACATTCTAAAATAGCGTATAAGAAGTAAAATGGGAAAGTTATTGATACAATATTCCACCCATACCTAATAACCTCACTATTAGATGTAAATATACCAAAAATATATTTTGAATTTATTATCATTAATGTACTTACTCCCATAGTAATTATTACACTTACAATCATTGCAGATTTGATACCTCTATTTATTCTATCGTACTGACCAGCTCCATAGTTTTGACCAACAAATGATACTAATCCTTGACCTAATGTTATAATAGGTAAATATAGAATCAATTCTATTTTAAAATATGCGGTAAATGCAGCTATGGCATCTACTCCAAATGAATTTATCTGAGACTGAATAATTATATTTGATAAAGTAATTACAATTGATTGAACTCCAGCTGGAATTCCAATCATCAGTATCCTTCTAAATATTTCCTTGTTAAATATACTCAGGGTAAACTGTAATTTTGGCTCTTCTATACGTCTGTAAAAATAAACAATTGTTAATATTGCTGTAAGAGCTTGAGATAAGAAAGTTGCTACGGCAGCTCCTTCTACACCCATTTTTAATATTACTATGAAAATAAAATCTGCCCCAACATTGACTAGACAACCAAAAATTTGGAACTTCATTGGCGATTTAGAGTCTCCTATTGCTCTTAAAATACCACATAAAAGATTATATATAACTACAGATATCATACTTAATGTATATATTCTTAGGTATTTGATGGCTATATCTAGAATACTATCTGGCGTATTCATATATCTTAAAAATATTGGTGCAAAATATATCCCGATTATTGTTAATATTAAACCACCAAATAATCCGACCATAAAAACTGTCTGAATTATATTTTTTAATCCTTTTTCATCTTGTTTTCCATAAATATGTGCAGTTACTACATTTGTTCCAACTGCCATTCCATTAAAAAAGCCAATAAGGCAAGTTATAATTAAACTACTTGCTCATATGGCTGCTGTTGCTTTTGTTCCACAGAATTTACCAACAAAAATTAAGTCTACAGTATTGTATAACTGCTGTATTAAAGTGCTTGCTAATAAAGGTAATAAAAATACTAAAATTCCCTTTCCTATAGGTCCTTTTGTAAGGTCATTTTGCATCATTCTTCCTCCCCATTATTAAGATGACAAGCTACATAATGATTTTTTGAAACTAACTTTAATTCAGGCTTTTTATCTTTACAGATTTCAATTGAATATTTACAACGATTTTTAAAAGGACATCCTTTTGAAATATCTATAGGATTTTCTGCTTCCTTAATATTTTCAATTTTCTTAGAGTAATTCATGTTTAAATGAAAAGTTGAAGATATTAAAGTTTGTGTATAAGGATGCTTACATTCTCCTTGAAGCTTTCTTCCTGGAATAACTTCAACTAAATTTCCCAAATACATAACAGCAACTTTATCACTTATTTGAGACACTAAATGTATATCATGGCAAACAAGTCCTATAGTAATATTTTTTTCTTTTTGTAGTTTTATAATTAAATCTATTATCTTCTTTTGTGTTAATACATCAAGAGCTGATGTAGATTCATCAAAAATAACAACCTTAGGGTTAAGAGTTAAAGCTCTTGCTATTCCTATACGTTGTCGTTGTCCTCCACTCATATTGTGAATATATCTATTAGAAAAATCCTTCGGTAAATCAACCATTTCTAGAAATTCTTTTGCAATATCGTCCCTTTGATTTTTCTTTATTAACCCAAAGTTGAAAAGAGGTTCACAAATTATATCTCTTACTTTCATTCTTGGATTAAATGATGTATTAGGGTCTTGAAATACCATTTGAATATGTCTTCTATTTTGGCGAAGTTTTTCACCTTTTAATTTAGTAATATCTTCACCTTCATATAAAATTTCACCAGATGTGACATTCTCCAATTGAACTATCATTTTCATTAAAGTACTTTTCCCACATCCACTCTCTCCTACTATCGCAAGAATTTTTCCTTCTTCAAATTCAAGAGAAATATTATCACAAGCAGTTAAAACTTTATTATTAGGAGTATTAAATTTTTTAGTAACGTTTCTTATTTCTAATATATTTTTACTTTTAGACATATAATTTCTCCTCCCAATTTGACACAGAATTAAGTAACTCCTTAGTATATTCATCTTTGGGATTATTTATTATATTATCTCTACTTCCTTGTTCTACTATTTTTCCATCTTTCATAACTATTATTTTGTCAGATATATAAGCTGCTATTGCTAAGTTATGAGTAACCATAATAATACCTGTATTAAACTTTTCTCTAAGTTCTAACATATTTCGTATAATTTGAGATTGAGTAGTTACATCAAGTGCACTTGTTGGTTCATCTGCAATTAAAAGCTTTGGATTAAATGTCATTGCCATGGCAATTCCTACTCTTTGACGCATACCTCCACTTAATTGAAATGGATAGCTTTTCATTATATTATCAGGGTTTGAAAGCATCATTTGTCCTAACATATTTATAGCTTTTTTGCTAGCTTCTTCTTTAGACATTTTTTCATGTGTTCTTATGTATTCTATAAACTGATTTCCAATTTTTCTAATTGGATTAATCATTGCTCCACAATCTTGGAAAATCATAGATAATTCAGTTCCTCTAATTTTATTCCAATCATCCCTTGAGTAAGATAAAAGGGACTTCCCATTAAATACAATATCTCCATTTGTTATCTTACCTCCTGCTGGAAGTAGCCCCATTATAGAACGTATTAATGTAGTTTTTCCACTACCACTTTCTCCTACTATACTAACTATTTCCCCTGGTTTCATATCCATACTAAGATTTACTATAGAAGGATTCTTATTTCCATATTGTACTGTAATATTGTTGATATTTATCATAATATAATCTCCTATTTTTATCTTACTTAGCTGGTTTTATATCTGTACTTATCCAGTAGTAGTCTGCAACACTTATCTGTGCACCATCTACAGACTTGTCACTACACATATTACTATTATAGTATCCATGTACCATAACTGCTGCATCATCTATTAATATTTGCTGTAATTTTTGTATCATTTCTTTACGTTTTTCTTCATTCATTTCTGTTGATAATTCTTCATATATCTTATCGTATTCATCATTTTGATATCCACAGTAGTTAGCATTTGATTTTCCATACCAGTTATCTAAGTATCCATATGGATTTCCATCTTGAACTGTCATCCAGTTAGTATTAAGTAAATCATATTCTCCAGATACAAGCATATTCCACTCTGTATCTGCATCAGTTTTTTTGACATTAACTTTTATACCTATCTTTTCAAGTTGAAGTGCTACACCTTCTGCAAAATCAGTTAGATTTCTACTGTCATATGTAAGAAAGTTTAATTCAATGTTTTTTCCATCTAGTTCTCGATATCCATCTTTATTACTATCAACTATTTTTGCATCATCTAAGATTTTCTTTGCTTTCTCTTCATCAAAAGAAATAGTATCATTTAATTTATCATATCCATAATCTAAAGTGGATGGTAAAACTGAAGCTCCTGGAGTATATAATCCTCCAACAGTTATATTGCATAAAGTGTCATCATCAATTGCTGTAAGAATTGCTTTTCTTAAATCATCATTAGCTAAAACACCATTATGGTTTATATATGCAAATCCTGTTCTAACTCCTACTGTTTGTGATACATTATATTCTGATGATTCTTTTAATGTTTTTAAATCGTTAGCTGTTGTTATGTTTTCTACAACATCAACATCTCCATTTTGAAGAGCCATAGATTTTGTAGTATTATCATCTATAAATATAACATTTAATTTTTCATATGGTACTTCTTCTTTCCAGTAGTTTTCATTGGCTACCATAGATATAGAAATACCTGTATCATATTTATCTATTGCATATGGTCCTGTTCCAACTGGTTTATTAACTAAATCTGATTCCATATCTAATATTGAGAAATATGGATGTGCTAAAGTTTTAGTTAAATCTGTATGTGGTTTACTGGTTTTAATAGTAACCGTTCTAGATTCATCATCTGCTTTTATAGAATCATATTTCATATATACTGAAGGTGCGGAGCTTCCTTTTCCACTATTTTCTTGTTTATACATATATTCAATAGACTCCACTACTGCTGAAGCTGTTAGCTCTTTACCATTTGAAAATTTAACTCCATCACGTATATGGAATGTCCATTCTGTATTATCATCATTTACTGAGTAGTCATCACATAAATAGTAGTCTGCTTCCATTTGATCATCAAATCTAAATAAAGCTTCTCCTATACCATAACGAGAAACACACCAAGCTGCATTAGGCATTGCTGCTGGATCTAATGAGTCTGAAAAATTTGTACATCCAAAATTTAATATATTTGATGTATCAGCTGTACTACTTGAACATCCAGTTAGCATCGACCCCATCATGGATATTATAAATGCTGTACTTAATAGTTTTATTATTTTTCTTTTAATTTTCATAAGACTCTCCCTTTGTCATTTTTATATTACTTTTTCTATTTCTACTTCTTCTATAGCTTTTTTTGAATCTAAAATATCTCTCAAGTTATCACCTAAAAGATTGTATACTACTACAACTATACATATTGCTAATCCTGGATATATCATTAGCCAAGGACAATCAAGCATATATGCGCGTCCTTCATTTAACATTAATCCCCATTCTGCCTGTGGTGATTGTGCCCCAAATCCAAGAAATGAAAGTGATGACAACTCTAATATCATCGTTCCTATATCTGTAGTTGCTGTAGTTATTAATGTTGGTATAATATTAGGTATTATATGCCTTGTAATAATATGTATTGTCTTACATCCGCTTATCTTTGCTGCATAAATATAATCAGTTTCTTTTATTTTTAATACTAAGCTTCTTGATAATCTTGCATATTTAGTCCAGCTTACTACCATTATTGCTATTACTGCATTGTCTACACTTGAGCCCATGATTCCTGCCAGTGAAATTGCAAGTACCATTCCAGGAAAAGATATCATTATATCTGAAATTCTCATAATAATTTCATCTACAATTCCTCCAAAGTATCCAGAAAGTATTCCTAAAGTTGTACCAATTGTAAAAATTGAAATAACAAGTACCAATGATGCTGTAAGAGATATTCTTGTACCATAAACAACACGAGAAAATACATCTCTTCCAAGCTTGTCTGTACCAAATATGTGCTCGCTGCTAGGTGGTTGAAGTGCATCAGATAAATTTCCTTCAAAAGGACTGTATGGTGCTATTATCGGTGCAAATATACCAACTGAAATAATTGCAATGGCAACTACTATAAGCAATGAAAATATTTTATTTTTTTTTATAAATTCCTTAATTTTACTCATGTCTATCCTCTTTCTTTAACCCTTGGATCTAAATATTTATATGAAATGTCTATAAGTAGATTTATTATCATGTAGATTAATGCTATCCACATTACATAGGCTTGAATTAAAGGATAATCATAAGATGTTATTGCTGAAACTGCCATATTCCCAAGACCTGGATAAGAAAATATAACTTCTACTACTGCAGTTCCTCCTAATAAAGAACCAAGTGATAATCCTAGCAAAGTTATAAGAGGTAAAAGAGAATTTGGAAGTACATGTCTTAAAAGAATAATATTTTCTTTTATTCCTCTTGCTCTTGCACCAATTACATAATCTTGATTTAATTCTTCAAGTACAACTGTACGAACTTGTCTTGTGTACTTTGCTGCCATTGAAAATGCAAGTGTTAATACAGGTAAAATCATTTTTTCAATTCCATCACCTGTAGATACTACTGGCAATAACTTAAACTTTAATGCTATAAAATATAAAAGCATTAATCCTACCCAAAAGTTAGGTATAGATAATCCTAAAAAAGTTGTACCGCTAATAAGAAAATCAATTACTTTATTTTTTTTAACTGCAGCCAATATCCCAAAAGGAACTGCTATTATTAACATAACTATTAATGACATAAAAGCTAATTTTAAAGTTGGAACTAATTTTAATAATATGATATCTATAACAGGTTTTTTTGTAGAATATGAAATTCCAAAATCACCTCTTAAACAAGAACTTAACCAATTCCAATATTGAACAAAAAATGGATCATTTAGTCCCATTGACTCTCTTATCTGTTGAATAACATCTTCACTTGGTATCATTCCAGATGCTGCATACATGGTTCTTACTGGGTCACCAGGTGCTAAATATATCAATGTAAAAGTAATCAAACTAATGCCAAATAGAACTATTATTATTTGTATTATTCTGTTTATCAACTGCTTTTTACTCAATCTGTTTCCCCCTAATATTTATATTTCTCCATAAGTTATCATAGGTCCATCTTTTAATATTGATAAACTTCCAACTTGATATAGAATAATTCCATCTACTTTTGCTATACATGTATGTAGTATATTTCCAAAATAGTCTTTAACTGTTCCAAGTTCATCGCCTTTTGAAACAATATCGCCTACTTTGTAGTTTGAATACCAACACCCTGTATACATAGAGTTTTCATAGATAGTATTTGTTATAACTTTTGTATCATTATTTCTATCTACCTTTTCTCCTGATAAAACGTTAAGTTCTTTTAAAACATTTTTTACATCTATTTTATATTCCTCTACTTCTTCTTTGCTCCATTTACCCATACATCCTCTTTCTATTAAAATCCCTGGTAGTCCTATTGAACCAGCATAGTTATATGCTCCACCACTATTAGATTGAGATTCTACGACATACTTTGGATTAATAGCCATAGCCATTTGCTTTGATTTAGATGTTACATCTTCACTTGCTACACCTTGATAATATACATATGGAGTTAATTCTTCATATCCATCTCCACAATGTAAATCTATGTAATAATCACTTATTTTAAATAATTCTTTTTCCATAAAGTATGCTATTTTTTCACTTACACTACCTTGTTCATTACCTGGAAATACTCTATTTAAATTTTTTCCATCTTCATAAACAACACTCATTGTACGATTTTCAAATCCACTACGATTTATTAATGGCACAATTATAATATTTCCACTTATATCCTCTGGATTTATTTCCTTTGATAATTCTATGGCAGTTTCTATTCCTACATACTCTGCACAATGAACTCCTCCTGTTATCAAAGCAGTTTTTCCTTCTTTTTTACCACAAATTATGGTTATTGGTAGTTTGATATTAGTACCACTTACATTTATGTATCCTTGTTGTTTTTGATTTCTAAACTTACTAAAGTTAGCTAAATTTATATCTTTCATTAAATCACTTCCTCTTTTATAGTTATTCTTTTAAGTAAAATATAAATTATAATATCCTTAAACGTAAAAAAGCACACTTCTTTAAAAAAGTGCGCACTAAATAAACCTATTAATTAGGTATTTTTAACACACTTATACACCGTAAGTTATGTTTTAACTTATAAAAGCAGGTCTCCTGGCTAAAAAGCATTGTTAGATTTTCCTTCCCAAGTATATTTACTCAGTGGTATAAAAACTAACCCTTTATCACAGTGACGGGATCGCATTGGATTTGCACCAATTTCCCTATTAATTCTTACGAAACTTTTATAATTATATTTCACATTAATCTACATGTTTAATTTATATATTAAGTATAGCATATATTCTATAAATTTTCCTAATGCTTTTTGTATTAAAATTAGTATACTATAATCTATTTTAAGGGTAAAAAAATAAAAGTCCTAAATATAAGGACTTTTATTTTAGGCCTTGTTAGCCTACTTCATGATATATTAATATTATTCATTAAATCTATTCGCTAAATTGAAATTTGTCAATCTTTTGAGTACTAACCTACAATAACTAAAATAACACCAATAATAGATATAAAATCAGTGATATATTCATAATTCAAAAATAAATGTATAATGATTGTAAATAATTTATCTTTACTATCCGTAAATCCTATAATTTAATTTTTTATTCCTTATTCCTACTAGGAAATCTTTTGACATCTCAATTAACCTGCTACCTAAAGCCTCATCTATATTAACCAAGTTTTCTATACTAAGTTCGGTACTAACTATCACTGGCAACTTGTTAAAATACCTGTAATTAATAAGCTCAAACATTATATTTATATCACTTTTACTTATGCTTCCCTTGAATAAATCATCTATTAAAAGTACTTTTGCATTTTTATACCTATTCATAACTTTATTATAGTAAACCTCATCCATAATATTTTGCTTTATTTGTGTTATTACATCCCTATATCCCATATAAACAACTCCTACACCATTATCCATTAATACATTTGCAATGCTAAGTGATAAATGAGTTTTTCCCGACCCAGGTTGTCCCATAAACATTATTGAGTTTTGAGTACTATCTTTTATAATATGAAAGTTATTAGAATATTCCCTAGCTTTGTTATAGGCATTTATAGATTGGCTATCATTTATAGTTTTAAAGTTTTCAAAGTTTTTATTTCTAAATTCTTCACTTATTCCACTTTTTCTTAAAATATCTTTAGCTTCTTTAACTGCTCTACATTCACATGGTGTTGCTACACCATCATTTATTATAAAGGTAAGGTCTCTACATTTATTGCATTTATAACTACTATTATCCCAATCTTTTTCTAAGTTGTTCAAGTTCATCATTTGTTGTGCTTTTATAAGTTTTCTCATTCTCATTTTTAAGTGATTTGGCATGTTTAGATTCTCTATACTCTTTGTTATATTTTCCATGATTATTTTCCCCATTTTCTATGTTATATCCTAAGTCTTCAAAGGACTTATATAAAAGTTTTACAAATTCTTTATTTTTAATATTCTCTATTTCTTTTTTTATACACTTTTGTACTTTAGGACTGTTTGACATATTGTGTTTTATCCAATTTACCAAGTATATTTCTTTAGTTTCTTCACAATAATATATCTTTTTATATTCTATAAATCTTTGTATAAGCTTTTCTACAGTTTCTCTGTTGTATCCCGTTTCCGTTTCTATAATTCTATTATGTAAACTATATACTCCACATTGAGTTGTTTTGCTGTTTGTCATTAAGTATATATAAAAATACTTTTCTTCTGGAGTTAAGTCTAGTACAAAGCTATCTTGCCAATAATCTATGTGTATGTGACGATACGCTGCCATAAATTTCACCTACACATTCTTTAATACTCTTTGGCTTATTTTAAACACTTTTGATGTTGTTGTTTTTGTGTATATATTAGCTATATCTGGTAATTCTGTTCTTAATTTTTGTGTATCTATTGTACTTCTACTTTGATTTTTAAATGTAAGCTTTCTATCACCTATATAAGCTATTTCATATCCATCCATTTCACTTTTAAAAAAGTTTTCTATGGACTTTTTTTCTGCTTCTAATTCTTTTATATAGCTACATATTACATCATATCGATTTAATCTGGCTTCTTTATCAACTAATATTAGTGGGTTTTCTTTTGAATTGTTTTTATCATTTAAAGAAAGTAATTCATGGTTTAATATATATTTTACAGCTTCTACAAATTCTTCGTTTGTCATTGATTCTTTTTTAGAATTGTTTTTGTTTAAAAATATCATAATCTTATCCCCTTTTATATTAAATTTATAATTTTTAATAATCTAATTGCTTAGTAAATCTAAAAAATACATTTGTCCCTTTCCTGTCACTAAAGTTGTAGTTGATAGTATTTCTCCTTCAACAGTTTTAACTACATTTTCGGCTATTTTAAATAGTCCTTGTTCTAGGTATGTTTGCTTTGGCATGTTTTTGTCTTTTCCCTTTTTTATAAGATAGCCCCTATCCCTTAGTAATGTAAACAATCTGTTTCTACCAATTACTATATCGTTATTTCTAAGTAGTTTTGCAAATTGACCTATAGTTATTGCATCAGAACTTACTGCAACCTTTTTTCCAAAGTTTGTGTAAGGTGTATCTATTGTAATTATTGCTTCTAAGTTTTCAACTTTTCTTTGTGCCATTAGTTTTTCTTGTCTTTCTTTTTTAAGCTCTGTTGCTAAATGTATTATAAAGTCTGGATCTTTAAGTGTTTTTTCTATTACATCATCATTTAAGTATGCCCCATGTTTTCTTATCTCTGGAATTACCTCATCCATTATCCAGTTTTCAAAGTTTATTGCACTTGGCAATTTTGACTTCATGATTAATCTGTATAGGTTTCCTTCACTTATGTATTTTTTAGATACTACTTTTTCTGCATTACTTCCATCTTTTTTTACTCCAGTTACTACCCTTACGTCTTGAAACAGTACCCCTTCTTTTTTACAATGTCTAAGTATTGCACCTCTTGGATTTTGATATCCTAGTATAGTTGCCACTGGTATTGCTTCAAAATACTCTTTTTTATCTTTAACTATTACGCTAAGCTCCCCAAATTCCTTATTTCTAAACACCTTATTTATTTCCATTTGATTATCCTCCTTTGTTTATATGTACCATTTGGTAAGTAAGATTATAAAAATTTTTATCTTAAAATTCATTACAATTTATAAATATATCTTTTATTTCTTGTGCACTTAAGTCTAAATACTTACTAATTTTTGAAACTTCACTTAATTTGAAATCATTTACACCATTTTCTTTTAAATTATACGTTTTGCAAGCAATCCCTATTTCTTTAGAAATCTCTTGTTGAGTAACTCCCATTAACATCCTTTTTGCCTTAAGTCCTCTAAGCCCCATTTAAATTTACCTCCTAAACAATATATATTATATTTTTATAATTTTCTTTTCCCTATCTGTAATTACATAATATTCCTAAAAATATTTATTGTCAATAATCATTTGGCAAATTTTTACAAGACATGATTTAATATCTATTTATTTTTTTACCAAAATGTAAATTTTATTTAGTATTTTGTAATATTTTACCACTTTTATGTTATAATATTTTTATAAAAAATTTTTTTTAGATATACGGAAATTATGTCATAAAAAATTTGGATGACCTATGAAAATAAATAATATTAACAAATTTGCAAAAGTAAAAAGTGATATTTTTGAGCAACGGATTTATCCGTAGCGGGAGCAAGGATATACCGTTGGCGAAATGAAATGTTTCGCCGACACGTCGCTCAAGCGAAGCGAATTTTAGATTTATTTATTCATCTTTCTAAAAAGATATTTAATTTATCACATTAGAAAAATAATTTTTATGGATTTTATAAATTTTATTAACTATAAGCTATTAACAATATAGATTTACATTTACTTATATTAATAGACTTTTAGTTATAAAGTTATATAAATTGGAGGAATATTTTTATGGAAACTATGGGTGAAAGAATAGCAAAAGCTAGAATGTATATGAATTTAAACCAAAGAGAACTAGCTAAAAAAGCTAATATTGCAGAACCTACTTTATCTAGATATGAAAACGGATATAGAGAACCAAAGGCTGGTACTATTAGTCAAATAGCTGAGGCTCTAGGTATATCTGCTGATTATATATTAGGTATTACAGATACTATTGAGGTTATTAATAAAGATGAAAATAATTTAGTTGCTATAGAGGATATGTTTGATGATATGAATATAACTTTGCATAATTCATCTTGTTTACTTTATGGAAAACCTGTATCTGATAAGACTATAGAAAACATAGTATCTGCTATGAAAGGGGCTATTTTATTATCAATACAAGAGGAAAAAGAAAGAGAGTTACAAAATAAATCAAAAGATAAATAAAAGGGGATTATTATGCCACGTTCAGCATCTAGCATAAGACATATAGTTAGAAATTTAAAACTTGAGTATGAGGGTTGTAGTTTAGAAGACATTATAAGGGATAGAAAAATAATACTACTTTATATTGACGATTTAGAAGTTGATGGTGCTTATGGAAAGTTTGATATACTCTTTGGAAATGGTGTATCTATTAGTAAACAGTTTATTTTTATAAATTCAAAGTTAGACTATTATAAAAGGAGTTGTGTTTTAGCTCATGAATTAGGTCATGCCATACTTCATCCTGATATAAATACTATAGATCAAAACTATAAGCCAGTAATAGCAGATTGTAAGATTGAAATGCAGGCTGAAATTTTTGCTTCTGAGTTTTTATTAGATGATGATTCTACTTTAGAATATATTAATTTGGGAGTTACAAATATTAATCAAGCTAAAGAGCAATGTGTTCCTGTAAAGTATGTAGATTTAAAGCGTAAAAATTTAGTATATACTAATATTAAAATAGCTTTTTGATTAAGGTTGGGTTTTCCTAACCTTTTTCTTTTTGAGCAACGGATGTATCCGTAGCGGTAGCAAGGATATATCGTTGGCGACATGAAGTGTTTCGCCGACACGTCGCTCAAGCGTAGCGAATTTTTTATTTTTATTTTTGTTTTTCTTTTTATTTTTCTTTTTCCCTATACTCTATTTATACAGTATCTATACTTATAATATTATTTAGTAAAAGTAAGTTATAATATGGATATAAATTCTTTTTAGGTAAAATAATTTAATGTTATAATGTTATATATAATATATGTAATTTTTCGCAATTGTTATATAATGTGAATTAAATGTTATAAAAGTAGGAGGGGGTATTATGAATAAAAAAATAGCATGGATTCTTATGATTCCAATTTGTATAATAGCACTATATTTTTTATTGGAGAGTGTTATGTATGTTCCAGAGATAACGGGGATGGAGGGTACAGGATTAGTTTTATTTATACCAATATTTGCAATAATTTGTATAGGTAATATTGTTGTTCATATCATTGCAGGTTTATTAGGTGTATTTAGTAAAAATAATGAATTATCATGCAAAGATGTATTTTATAAAAAATCGGATAAGATAGCCGTAAAAATAATAAAGATAGTAGGATATTTATTTATGTTATTTTATATGTTTGATATGTCAATTGGAATAGTTAACAGTAATTACTATTCAATTGTATGGAACGCTTTAGCTATGATAGTAACAGTATTTTATGTAATATGGTTTTCAGCTATCAAATTAAAATCATTTTAAGTTAATATACAATCTTAATATAGTACGAATTAAATAAAAAGGGGGGATAAGATGAATTTTTCACCATTTAGAAAATTAGATTATATAGTATTCTATATAATTACTTCGGTTATGTTTATAACTCAATTAACGGAGTTAGCGTTAATGTCTGTAATAGGTATATTAATAGGAGCTACAATACCTACTTTAATTTTAGGAACTATAACTAATTTTGTATTTTAAAAAAAATAAACAATATTAATATATTGCGAACAAAAAATAGGAGCTTAATATCTCCTATTTTTTGTTTTTAAAACACGTTCTAAAATCAACATTAATTTAAAACATAGCCTATTTTTCCCCTGTTAGCTTACTCCATAATAATTACAAAATAAAAATAACCACATATCAGTATTTATGCCAAAACAAAAAAGTCCCACCCAATGGACGAGACTTTTATTCTAATTCAAAAGCACCAGTATAAAGTTGATAATACTTACCAGCTTTAGCTATTAGCGATTCATGGCTTCCTCTTTCAATTATTCTACCTTGTTCAAGGACCATTATTGCATCTGAATTTCTAACTGTAGATAATCTATGAGCTATTACAAAAGTAGTACGACCATGCATTAAGCTATCCATACCATCTTGAACTAGATGCTCTGTACGAGTATCTATACTACTTGTTGCTTCGTCAAGTATAAGAACTGGTGGGTCTGCTATGGCTGCACGAGCTATAGCTAGTAACTGTCTTTGTCCTTGACTTAAATTTGATCCATCTCCAGTAAGAACAGTATCATATCCTTGAGGTAATCTTTCGATAAAGCCATCAGCATTAGCTAATTTTGCAGCTTTAGCTACTTCTTCATCACTAGCATCTAAATTTCCATATCTTATATTGTCCGCCACAGTACCTGTAAATAAATGTGTATCTTGAAGTACTATGCCTAAACTACGTCTAAGATCTGCTTTTTTAATTTTATTTATATTTATACCATCATATTTAATCTTACCGTCTTGTATATCATAGAAACGATTAATTAAATTTGTTATTGTAGTTTTTCCAGCACCTGTAGAACCTACGAAGGCTACTTTTTGACCAGGTTCAGCGTATAGTTTTATATTATGAAGTATTGTTTTATCTTCATTGTAACCAAAGTCAACATCATTGAATGTAACATCTCCAAGTAGTTTAGTAAGTGTAACTGTCCCATCACCATGAGGATGTTTCCATGCCCAAGTTCCAGTATGTTCTTTACACTCTTTGATATTACCTTCTTCATCTTCTATGGCATTTACTAAAGTAACATATCCATTATCTACTTCTGGCTTTTCATCTAGTAAACTAAATACTCTCTCTGCACCTGCTAAAGCCATTATAATACTATTAAGCTGTTGACTTACCTGACTTATTGGTTGAGAGAAACTTTTGTTAAGTTGTAAGAATGATGCAAGAGCACCTAAAGTTAATGAAGTAACTCCTGATATAGCTAAAATTGAACCAAGTATTGCACAAGCAACATAACTTAAGTTACCTAAATTTACGTTTATTGGCATAAGTATATTTGCAAAAGCATTGGCATTATTAGCACTATCAAATAATTGTTCATTAAGTTTATTGAAATCTTTTATACTTTCTTCTTCATGACAGAATACTTTAACAACTTTTTGACCTTCCATCATTTCTTCTATAAATCCATTAAGTTCACCTATGGATTTTTGTTGTTTCATAAAGTAAGAACCTGCTTTTCCTGCAACTTTACCAGTTGTAAGTACCATTATAGCTACCATTATAAGAGTAAGTATTGTAAGTGGGATATTTAAAATAATCATACTTATTAACACACTTACAATAGTAGCAGCTGAGTTTACAAGCTGAGGAATACTTTGACTTATCATTTGACGAAGAGTATCTATGTCATTTGTATAAATACTCATTATATCACCATGAGCATGAGTGTCAAAATATTTTATAGGTAGACTTTCCATATGAGTAAAAACATCTATACGTATTTTTTTCATAGTACCTTGAGATACATTAACCATAATTCTATTGTAAGTGTAAGTCATTAATGCACCTGCTATGAAAAATAATGCTAGCTTAATTATAGCCATTCCCAAAGGTCTAAAATCAGGATTTGATTGACTCGTTAGAGGAAGAATATAGTCATCGATTAAAGTTTGCATAAATAAAGTTCCCTTAACACTTACAAAGGCTGAACCAAATATACAAAGTAAAACCACTATACAGTGAGGTGTGTAATTTTTTAATATTATTCCCATAAGCCTTTTTAGAGTTTTTGCAGGATTTTGACCCTTAGGTCTTTTATTTTGCGACTTCATATTCGTCATCATCTCCCTTCACTTGAGAATTATAAACATCAGCATAAATTTCATTATTTTCAAGTAGTTCTTCATGTGTTCCTATTCCACTTATTTTTCCATCATCTAAAACTATTATTTTATCTGCATCTTGAACACTTGATATACGTTGTGCAATTATAATTTTTGTTGTGTTTGGTATTTCCTTAGAAAAAGCAGTTCTTATCTTAGCATCTGTTGCTGTATCTACTGCACTTGTAGAATCGTCTAATATTAATATTTTTGGCTTTTTAAGTAAAGCTCTTGCTATACATAAACGTTGTTTTTGACCTCCAGATACATTTGTACCACCTTGTTCAATATAAGTGTCATATCCATTTGGTAATGTATCTATAAATTCATTAGCACAAGCAAGCTCACAAGCTCTTATTATTTCTTCATCATTGGCATTTTTATCTCCCCAACGAAGATTTTCTTTTATAGTTCCACTAAATAATACATTCTTTTGTAAAACTACTGAAACTTCATTTCTTAAAGTTTCGATATCATAGCTTCTTACATCTTTTCCACCTACAAATACAGAACCTTCACTAACATCGTATAAACGAGATATTAAGTTTACTAAACTTGATTTTGAAGAACCTGTTCCACCGATTATTCCAATAGTCTCACCTGATTTTATATGTAAATCAATATTTTGAAGGACATATTTTTTACTTCCTTTTTTGTAAGCAAAGTTAACATTGTTAAAGTCTATATCTCCATTTTCTATTTCAAAATCAGGATTTTCTGGATTAGTTAAATCACTTTTTTCTTCTAAAACTTCATCAATACGCTCTGCTGATGCTTTTGACATTGTAACCATAACAAATACCATAGATAACATCATTAAACTTATCATTATATTCATAATATAACTAAATAAACTTACTAATTGTCCTGTAGTTAAACTGCCTCTAACTATCATATTTGCACCAAACCATGATAAACCTAATATACATCCATAAACTGATAACATCATAGCTGGCATATTACATGCTAAAATACTTTCAGCTTTTACAAATAATTTATAAACATTATCTGCTGCTTTTTCAAACTTTTTAATTTCATGATCTTCTCTTACATAAGCTTTTACAACACGAATAGCATTTACATTTTCTTGTACACTTGCATTTAAATCATCATATTTTTTGAATACCTTCATAAATACTGGATGAGCATTTGATATTATTAGTGCTAAACATATTCCTAAGAATACTATTGCCACTAAGAATAATGAACTAAGTTTTTTGCTTATAGTAAATGACATTATTAATGCAAATATAAGCATCATAGGTGCTCTAAAGCACATACGTAAAATCATTTGATATGAGTTTTGAACATTTGTAACATCTGTTGTCATACGCGTTACAAGTCCTGCTGTAGAGTATTTATCTATATTTGAGAATGAGAAACTTTGTATGTTTTCATACATTGATTTTCTTAAGTTTTTTGCAAATCCTGTACTAGCTAATGCTGCAGATTTACCACTTAATACACCAAATAGTAACGAAAGTCCTGCTATAACAACCATTACTCCCCCTACTATAAATACATGTTTCATATTACCTGTTGAAATACCATTATCAATTAAAGTTGACATTAATAGCGGTATTAATAACTCCATTATTACTTCAAATGTAACAAATATTGGTGTTATTATTGATGCTTTTTTGTACTCTTTAACTTGGCTAGCTAAAGTTTTAAGCATAATGACTCCTCCTTATAAGTATATATTTAATTTTGTACGTGTCCTAACAATCTATCTTTTATTAAAGCCACCATTTTAGGTGGCATATTATTCAGATAAATTTTTCTTTATTTTTTTCATAACATTAAAAAAAACTTCTAACTCTTCTTCTGTAATTCCTTCCCTAACTTTCTTGTCATGTTTTTCAATTTCTTTATGAATCTCATGCTGAATTTCAGACGCTTTTTTAGTTAAAACTAACTTTTTTAACCTTGCATCATAAGATACCGGCTGTCTAATAATTAGATCGTTTTTTTCCATCAATTGTAAAATACCAGTAGCTGTTGAACGTCTAATCGAGAATTCTTCTTCTAAATCCCTTTGAAATACATCCTGACCTTCATGTTCACTCAAATAAGCTACTACCCATTTTTGAACTCCTGTTAAGTTATTAAATTTATCATGAATAGGTAATTTGTCAAAATCTCTTTTTAAAAGATTATGAACAGTTTTTATTTCAAATCCAATTAAATTTTCTTTTTCTATTTTTAACACCTCATTTATGTTAGGACACTAACATTATATTTCTTATTTTTTCTAATGTTAAGTTTTCATCGTATTCTTTGTATAATATTAATTTCACTTCAAAACAGATTCAAATATTATATAATATTCTTTATAATTAAAAAAGGTGCTAAATTTAATTAACACCTTTGAAAACTATTATTTAATATAAACTTTATACATTACTTAGATAAAATTTCAACTCCATCTTCAGTAACTAAAATCATATGCTCCCATTGAGCTGATAACTTTCCATCATCGGTATATGATGTCCATCCATTATCTGCATCTATATATAAATCAGCATCACCTTGGTTTATCATAGGCTCTATTGTAAATATCATACCTGGAACTAATACCATTCCCTTTGCCCCTTTATAGTGATAAACAAAAGGATCCTCATGGAATTCAAGTCCTATTCCATGCCCTCCAAATTCTTCAACAACAGAGTAACCATTAGCTTTAGCATGAGCTTCTATTGCCGCACCTATATCTCCTAAGTGTCCCCATGGTTTAACTGCTTCTATACCTTTATATAAACATTCTTTAGTTACTTCAACTAATCTCTTAGCTTCTTCACTAACATTTCCTATCATAAACATTCTTGACGCATCTGAGTAGTATCCGTTATATATAGTAGATACGTCTACATTTATTATGTCACCATCTTTTAATACTCTATCAGGACTTGGTATACCGTGGCATATTTCATCATTTATAGATGTACATACACTTTTAGGGAAATCGTGATATCCAAGTGGTGCAGGTATAGCACCTTGAGATATTGTAAAGTCATGTACTAATTTATCTATTTCTTCAGTAGTCATTCCTGCTTTTATATTTTCAGCTACTAAGTCTAGTACTGCATTGTTTATTTTTGCACTTTCTTTTATTTTTTCTATTTGCTCTTTTGTTTTTATTATATTATGAGAAGGAACTTCAAATCCTCTTTCTTTTAAAGATTTTAATTTTTCATCAAATTCCATATGGCATTTTTTATATTTAAGTCCACTATTACACCAACATTCATCATTTCTATTTATTTTCATAAACTATTCTCCTATTATATTTTTACTTATAATTATTTTATGATATTGTATTATTATCTACCATATGTTTTAATTTGTAAACTATAAATTTATTTTATTTAATTAAAATCTTTATATTTTATTTAACCAGTCCCCTACCCTTTTTCCTATATCATCAACCGCTAGAATTCCAGATACCAATGCATATCCATCTGGATTAAATTGTTTTAATTTATCCACATTATCAAGTGTTATTCCTCCAATTAGTACAAATGGTAAATTTACTTTTTCTGTGATTTGTCTTAGTGTTTCAAAGGAAACTTCTTTTGCATCATTTTTTGTTGGAGTAGAAAACATTGCTCCTATCCCCAAGTAGTCTGCACCATTTTCTTTTGCTATTTTGGCTTCTTCAACATTTCTAGCAGAAACACCTATTATTTTATCTTCTCCAATAAGCTTTCTAATAGACATTGCATCTATATCACTTTGTCCCACATGAACTCCATCAGCATCAGCAATCATTGCAATATCAACTCTGTCATTAATTACAAAAGTCACATTATATTTTTTAGTAATTTGTCTAAGCTTTATTGCTTTTTCTAAAAACTCTTTTCCATCAGCATTCTTTTCTCTTAATTGCACCATTGTAACACCAGCTTTTATGGCATCTTCTATACACTTATAAAAATCTCTTCCTTTTAATATCTCTGAGTCTGTAACTAAGTATAATTTAAGAGCATTTTTTAATTCATCTTTATTTATCATATAAAATCTCCCTTAATTGCTAATTAATTTGCTCTATTTCTATCCTTGCATATTTCTCAAGAATATCTTTACTTAATGAGAATAAGTTGTCATAAAGTAAAGTTTTATATGTACCTATTGGTGGATTTTCTTTATCTGCTAACTCCCCACTTAAAGACATGGCAAGAGTTCCAATTACTGCTCCTTCAATTGCTTTATCAGTACATGGTAAAAGACTAGCTATTAAACTTGTACTCATACATCCTGTACCTGTTATGTATTTAAGCTTTGCACTTCCGTTTTGAATTTTATAAAGAATGTTTCCATCACTTATTAAGTCAGTTTTACCAGATGCAACTACTACACATTCTAGCTTTTTTGCAACTTCTATTACTATCTCACTAGAGTCAGCTCCATCATCAAATGAATCTACACCTTTTCCTTTTACATTTAAACCACCTAAAAATTGAATTTCAGATATATTCCCTCTAACCACATCAAACTTAACTTCATTTAATAATCTATTTGTAATTTCAGTTCTTGCATTTGTTGCAAATACACCAACAGGGTCTAATATAACTGGCTTATTATATTTATTTGCTGCTTTACCTGCTAAAACATATAAATCAAGTAGTTCACTATTCATAGTTCCAATATTAATTACTACAGAATTTGAAACCTTAACTATATCCTCTACTTCCTCATATGAAAAACTCATCAAAGGACTAGCTCCTATGGCAAGTGTTGTATTTGCACAATCTGTTATAGTTACATTATTTGTATAATGTAATACTAAAGGATTAACTTCTTTTACTTTATCAATTAAATTAAACATATTTATTCCCCCTTATTTATCCTCTTTATAAAAATGATGAACTGGTCCAACACCATGACCTATGTCAAAGCTATATCTTATTGCTTCTGTAATATATTCTTTACTAAGTCTTACAGATTCTTTTATATCGTGTCCTAAAGCTAAATGAGATGTTATAGCTGAAGATATAGTACATCCCGTACCATGAGTATTTTTCCTATTTATTCTTTCACCTTTAAATACTTCAAACATATCTTTGCCTATAAGTACATCTACACAGTCCCCTTCTAAATGTCCACCTTTCATAAGTACATATTTAGGTCCCATATTTAATATTATATTTCCTGCTTTTTTCATATCTTCAACAGTTTCTATTTTTATACTGCTTATTTCTTCTGCTTCAGGTACATTAGGTGTTACTATGTATGCTTTTGGTATAAGATATTTTATTAGATTTTCTTTAGATTCTGGTCTTAGAAGTGAATACCCACTTTTTGAAATCATCACAGGGTCAACTACAACATATTCACAAGGATATATTTCTAAAGATTCTACAATATCCTTAATAATTTTAGGAGAAGATACCATACCAATTTTTATTGCTTTTGGTGGTATATCTTCACAAACTGCCTTTATTTGTGATTTTATAATTTCAGAACTTAACTCCTCAACATCAAATACCCCTTCTGTATTTTGTGCTGTTATTGCAGTTATTACACTCATTCCATATGTTCCTATAGCAGAAAATGTTTTTAAATCAGCTTGTATACCTGCTCCCCCTGAAGAGTCAGAACCAGCTATTGTTAATGTTGGTACTCTGTAGTTTTTCATTTATTTCCCCCTTTTTTATACGTAAAAAATGCTATACCTGATGTAGGCATAGCATTAAATTACAATTTTATAATCCCTTATTTGATTACTAATTAATGTTGCTTTCCTACGCTGGTACTAACCAGATCAGGTAATAAGGGTCGGTAAAAACCTCTCAGCCAATGGCACCCCTAGCAATTATTCATTTATAAGTTTATTATAGTTGTTAATTTTCAATTGTCAATTGTTTTTTATTATAATTAGATGTATTCATTTCCTATATGGATACTAATAAAGGTATAGCTAATACCTATTTTATATTTTACTTTGTAAACCAATGTTTAGTTTTATTAGCTATTGCAACAAGTGCAAGCATTACTGGAACTTCAACTAATACTCCAACAACAGTAGCAAGTGCTGCTCCTGAGTTAAGTCCAAATAAAGCAATGGCAACTGCAACTGCTAATTCAAAGAAATTACTAGCACCTATCATAGCTCCTGGTGCTGCTATATCATGAGGTAACTTCCATGCCTTAGCCCATAAATATGCTAAGAAGAATATAAAGAATGTTTGTATTGTAAGTGGTATTGCTATTAATGCTATATGAGCTGGATTATCTATTATTTTTTGACCTTGGAAAGCAAATAATATTACTAATGTTAATAATAAACCAACTACAGTTATTCCATTGAATTTAGCTAAAATACATTCTCAAAATAATTTAATCCTTTTTTCTTTATTATCATAGTTCTTGAGAAATATCCTGCAACAAAAGGTATTATAACAAATAAAACTACTGATAATAATAATGTATCCCAAGGAACAGTAACATCTGTAACACCTAGTAAAAGGGCAACTATTGGAACAAATCCAACTAAAAGTATAATGTCATTAACTGCAACTTGAACTAATGTATAAGCTGCATTTCCTTTTGTTAAGTGACTCCAAACAAATACCATTGCAGTACATGGTGCTGCTCCTAAAAGCACTGCTCCTGCTAAGTATTCTTTAGCTAAATCAGCTGGTATAAAGTTTTTAAATACTATAATTAAAAATAAATATGATATTATATACATTGTAAATGGCTTTATTAACCAGTTAGTGCTACATGTAACAACTAAACCTTTCTTTTGCTTTGTAGCATTCTTTATAGCTGTAAAATCTATTTTTAACATCATTGGGTATATCATTAACCATATTAATATTGCCACTGGTATAGAAACTTGTGCATAGGTAAATTTATCTAATGTTTGAGGTATTTGTGGTAAATACACTCCTATTAAAACCCCCGCTACTATACAAAGAGCTACCCATAGTGTCAAATATTTTTCAAATACTCCTAGTCCTTTATTCTCTTTACTCATATCTCCTATCATTCCTAATTTTATATTGTTTAATTTATTTTGCACTTCATTGTCTTATAAGCCTAGCAAAATCATTTGGTAATATCTCATTTTCTTCAATTTCTTTTGCCATTTTTTCAAAATCATAACATACTTCTATTATTTCAACTTCAACATTTGTATCACATATCTCTATAATTACATAGTTTGCATCTGGCTTATTAGTCTTAGGCTTTCCAACGCTTCCTGCATTAACTAATAGTTTTTCACCATAATATTTAGCATATGGTATATGAGTATGACCACAAACTAATATATCTTCAACTAATTCATTCATAACTTCCTCTGCTTCTTTAGAGTTTTCTTTTAAATACTCATTTATAACTCTTGTACTTCCATGAACAAATCTTATAGTCTTATTGTTAAAAGTGAATATAGCTTCTTTAGGAAGATTTCTTAAATATTTTTTATTTTCATCAGTTGTCTCTTGAGATGTAAAATGCATTGAAAGACCTGCCTTTTCTGCATCTTTTGGATCTGGGTAATCACATCCACATACTATTTTTAAGTTACCTATTGCATCATCATAATTTCCCATTATAGTAAGTATTTTTTCTTCCTTCATCTTATGTATAACTTCATTTGGACGCGTTCCATACCCAACTAAATCTCCTGTACAAATTATCATATCTACATTTTTTGATTTTATATCATCTATTACCTTATCTAGTGCATATATATTACTGTGTATATCTGATATTACTGCTATTTTCATTTATATTTTCTCCTACTTAGATGATTTTCTTTCGCTTATTTTGCTTATTACTTCTTTAACCTTTGATACATTTTCACAATTTAATCCAGATTGCTTATATCCAATTAAAATATCATAGTCATTTTTTAATTTTTCATCTTCATCTAATTCATTTTCTAAAAGAACTTTTATAAAACTATATTTATTTAAAGTTTCTTCATCTAGCTTATAATAAACATATTTTGCTTCTTTATAGTAAGTCACTATATTTGCATTCATTAACTTACTTAAATGTCTTGATGCATTAGATTGTGTAATCTCAAGTATTGACTCTATTTCACAAACACATAAAGGCCCATCTCTTAAAATATTGACTATTCTTATTCTAGTCTCATCTCCTAATGCCTTTAACATTTGTACAGTATTCATAACTTCTCCTTTCTCATATTAACATATTCACTTTTAATCATATGATATGTTAAAAAATCTTTTTTGTAAACTATAAAATCAAATTTTTTTGATTTTATTATCAACTATTTTATCATTTAATAATATATTATTTTCATAAAAACATATATTCTTACAAAATATCTATAAATAAATATTTATTTATTGTAATTAATAATAAAATATTTGTTATAATATATGTATAATATTGGAGGTATTAAGATGGACAACATAGATTTAATTTTTAAAGCATTATCTGACCCTATAAGGCTAGATATATTAAAAAAGCTATATTCTGCTGAAAGTGTGTGTGTCTGTGAACTAACAGATATATTTGATATATCCCAATCAAAGCTTTCGTATCACTTAAAACTATTACTATCTGCAAATCTTATAAGTAAAACATCAAAAGGAAAATGGAATTTCTACTCTGTTAATAAAGATGCTATTTCAAGAGTATTAACTTATGAAGTTATTCAAAAATTATTTTTTTAAAAGAGTTGCCAAATCAAAAAAAATTGATATAATGAATAATATAATATTTAAAAGTTAATTAAATTCATTATATCGATTTTTAGTTAACTTAAAGATATATTTTTTTATTTTTAATATCAATTTTTTTTGATGTATGGATGTATTTTATGAGTATATTTAATTTTTTTACAGATCAAGTATTAGGTATGAAATGGTTATCTGATTTAACAACATCATTAGTTGAAAATGTATTTAATCTTGATATAACTTCAAAACTTGGAGGAAGTATTCAATTTTTTATATATGATACAATAAAAATATTTATACTATTAGGTGTTTTAATATTTTTAATATCATATATTCAAAGCTACTTCCCTCCTGAAAAAACTAAAAAAATACTTACAAAATTTAAAGGAATATCTGGTGCAACAGTTTCCGCTTTATTAGGAACAGTAACTCCATTTTGTTCTTGTTCTAGTATACCTATATTTATAGGATTTACTAATGCAGGTTTACCATTAGGTGTAACTTTCTCATTTTTAATATCTTCACCAATGGTAGATTTAGCATCACTACTTTTATTAGCAAGTTTCTTTGGTATGAATATATCTGTTTTATATGTAGTTTTAGGGCTTATAATTGCAGTAGTTGGTGGAACTATAATAAGTAAACTTAACTTAGAAAATGAAATACAAACATATACAGAACATACTAGAGAACTTTATGCCGAATCTGAAAACTTTAATCAAAAACAAAGATTAAATTATGCAAAAGAAGATACTTTAGCTATTATAAAAAATGTTTATAAGTATGTAATAATAGGCGTTGGTATAGGAGCTTTAATACACAACTATATCCCACAGGATTTAATACTTAAAATACTTGGTGATAATAATCCATTTTCAGTTATTATAGCTTCAGTTGTTGGTATCCCAATGTATGCTGATATATTCGGAACTATACCAATAGCAGAAGCATTGTTTATGGCTGGAGTACCTATAGGAACTGTACTTGCATTTATGATGAGTGTTACAGCTTTATCTCTTCCTTCTATGATAATGCTAAGCAAGGTTGTAAAACCTAAGTTATTAGCTATATTTATAGGAATTGTAACTATTGGTATAATTATAACAGGATACTTGTTTAATGCAATCGGACCATTTTTAATGTAGTCTGTATAATAGAAGAATCTTCTATAATATATATAGTTATAAATTCATAACTATTGTAATTACTAAAAATGAATTTTGATAATATAAAAAATCCAATAGGTCAACTATTGGATTTTTTATATTAGTATAGAATATTACTTACCTTACTTCCATATATACGCATCTTTAATAATATTTCTTTGCATCAAATCTTCAAAGCTTTCATTAAAATCTAAAAATACTTTAGTTAGTCTTAACTTTTCCTTATCACTTATTTTTAACTTATGAAACTTGCTAAGCCCAATTGCAAACTTTCCCATAGATACTCTAAAATCATCATAATCTTTTTCATATAGTTTATGGTCTTTGCTCAAAGTTTCTAACTTATTTAAATTAAGTTTACATTCTTCTTCATATATCTTTATATCATCAATACTTTTAATACTCATATTAACTTTAGTAGTGTTAACTTTTAACATTATCAAATAATTTCTGTACTCATTTATCAAATTTTTATAATTTATATTCATTAAGTATTTCTCCTGTTTTAAATTTAAGTAATTTATTAATACCCTAAATTTACTTAAACTACACTTTATTTTCTTATATACTCTATTTTTCAATCTTTCTTTTTATCTCTATTCTCTTATTAACATATTCTGAGAATAAATCATATATAACACTTACTAAAGGCATCCCTAAAACCATACCTAGAACTCCAAACAAATTACCTCCAACTATAATAGCTAATAATATCCATAAAGAAGAAAGACCTAAGGAATTTCCAACTACCACTGGATATACAAACTTACCATCTAACTGTTGAATTGTAATAATTAAAACTAAAAATAATATTACAGATGAAGGCTTTGCCATAAGTATTATAAACATAGATATAACAATTCCCACATATGTTCCAAATATAGGTATGAAGTTAAGTATTGGTATCATTATACTTATAAGCAATGCATATGGAATTTTAACCATTGAAAATACTATAAAAAATGTAGTTCCAAGTATAATTCCATCTGTTGATTGACCTAATATAAACCTAGAAAATTTATAATTAGTAAGTCTTAAAATATATAATATTTTCTTACATGCTCTCTCACTAAAAAATGCATATAATACTTTTTTAAATTGATGTATTAATTTTTCTTTTCCAAGTAGTATATACATTGCTATTATTATTCCTAAAAATAGATTTACAAAAAAGTTTGTAATCCCAAAGGTAAAATTAAGTAAATTAGATATAAACATATTTATAAGATTTCCAATATATGATATAGATTTTTGAAGCATAGAAGAAATATCAAACTCTACATTTTTAAGTATATCTAAATTACTTAAATTTTTTGTTACATAGTTTTGTAAGGATATTATATAATTTGGAATAGTTTCAGTTAAGCTTTTTATACTTTCAATAAGTTGTGGCACTATAAAATTTATAAATGCAGCTACTATTATTACAACTATTATAATAGTAGATACTAACGCTATTATTCTTGATAGTTTATTTAGTTTTTCATGATTTTTAGTTAATGGTTTTATTATTTTTTCTTCTATAAGCTTCATTGGTATATTTATTAAAAATGCAATTAATCCACCAATTATAAATGGCTTAAAAGCTATTATTAACCTATTATATATACTAGGTATTAGTGCTGGCTTAAATATTAATAATATAAAAAGCATTATATATGTTGAAATTATAAGTTGATTCTTTAACTTTAAATCTTTTAATTTATTCATAATTGCCTCCAATAAAGTTGCTATTATATACTATTAATATTTTCCAATTTGGTAATAAATTATATATATTATGCAAAAATACTTATATGTTTTTTTTAGTGTTTAATATTTTATCTATATAACTATTTTTTGATATAATATATTTTATACAGTATATTAATAAATTTAATTTAAACTATAATAATTATATAACTAAGAAAGGATTAAATATGAAAATAACATATATTCACCATAGTAGTTTTAGTGTTGAACTTGATAACACTATATTACTTTTTGATTATTTCAAAGGAAATCTTCCAAGCTTTGATAAAAATAAAAAGCTATACGTATTTTCTAGCCACTCTCATCATGATCATTTTGATGAATCTATTTTTAATATAGAAAAAACTCATCCAAATGTTGAGTATATATTATCAAATGATATTAAAACTACAAAATCTCAAAATACTAAATTTATAGGAGCAGATGAAAGATTATTAGTAGATAATTTAGAAATTAGAACACTTGAATCTAGTGATTTAGGAGTTGCATTTATTGTAAAGGTTGATGATAAAATAATATACCATGCTGGTGATTTAAATTGGTGGCACTGGGAAAGTGAAAACACTCCTGAAGAAAATAAGTTTGCTGAAAATAAATTTAAAAGTGCAATAGATAAAATAAAGGGAGAAAATATTGATGTTGCTTTTCTTCCTCTAGATTCTAGGCAAGGAAATCAGTACTATTTAGGATTTGATTATTTTATGAGAAATACTAATACTAAAGTTGCATTTCCAATGCATTTTTTTAGAGCGTACTCTCTTTCTAAAATCTTTAAAGACTCAGAGTATGCATCTACTTACAAAGACAAGATAATTGATATAAATAAAGACGGTCAAACTTTTGAGTTATAAAATTTCACTTTGCTCAAATTAATATTGCTTTTATTCATAAATTATCAATATATTTTAATGTATTAGAAATTCTTTATAGGTAAAAAATCACCCTATGTCGTTAATTTTGACATAGGGTAATTTATATATCTACTTTTTGTAATTATCTATAATCTCATTAATAGTTTCCTCAGAATTAGTTATAACTCTAAACTCAACTCTTCTAGATGCATCTTTATCTTCTACGTTATCTTTATATATTCTATGACTATAACTCATACCATTAGCAGTAATATTATCTATTAGCCAATTTTCATATTCACTAAGGCTTTCCATATTCATAACATACTCTAATACATTTCTAGTTCTATCTTGAGATAGTTCCATATTTTTAAAGTAAGCAGTCTTAGTATCAACACCTTCTTCCCATTCACTAGAGGTATGACCTTCTATTCTAATTTCTGTTACCTTATCTTTATAGTTTGTGTAAATTACATTTATATATCTAGGAAAAAATGAATCAAGTATATCTTTAAATTGAGTTTTAAGTTCTGATTCTCCCTTTGAAAAAAATACTTCTGGCTCTTTAAATCTTATTGTTCCATCTTTATCTATTTCCATATGCCAGTTATCCATATCCCCTTCAAATTCATTGTATAAATCTTCATATATGTTTTCTTTACTCTCTTCATAGGTTGTAACTATATTTTCTACAGTTTGTTGCTGCTTTTTTATATTTGTATTTTCATCTATTACTTTACTCATAAATATAACTGATGTAAATAGAAAAACTATCATAAGCCCTGACATTAAATCAGATATTGATGACCATACATTATCACTATTTTTATCTTTTCTTTTAAATTTATCTAGTTTGCTCATACTCTATTTATCTCCTTCTGAGATAGCTTCATTATCTATAGTACTTACTACATCATTTTGTGCAAATGCTTCTTTTAATTCTTCTAATAATCTATAATAATCCTCTGAAAATCCTTCTGATATAGTTACTAATTGACCAGCTAAACAACTTAGGGCATCTGTAAATTCTTCTATTAATGTATTATCTAATTTTTCTATTTTTCTAACACATAATTTTTCCATTTCTTCTGCCATAGTTTTTATTTGATTTGAAGTTGCTACAGTTATATTTTCTAATCTCTTTGTAGACTCTGATATGGTATCATCTAATGTATTATTTATATTTACTGTACTTTCCTTTAATAATTGTATTTGTTTATTAATTTCTAAACTATTTTCTTTAAATGAATTTTGTACTTCTTCATTAAAGTGTATTAATGTTTTATTAAATCTTTTTTGTGTACTTAATAAATGTTCATTTATATCTGGTATTAAATCTTTTAGGCTATATATTAACATTTTACATTGGCTTATATGTTCTGATATTTCATATTTAAATTGTCTATTATTTTCATATATTGATTGTGTAGTTTTTGATAATACATCTTCTGTTATTTTTTCTAGATATGATTTTATATTATTTAAGTTTTCAGAAATTAAAGTTTGTAGATAAGCTGTACTTTCTTTTGTACGGTTATCTATATTTGTGAAATGTTCATTTATTTGTGGTATAGATTCTTTTGCAGTATTTGATATTTCAATTATAGATTTATTTGATTCTATTATTACGTTTTGTGTTTTATTTATTTCTTTAAGTACTTCACTTAACTTTTCATTATTTTCTTTTATAAGTGATGAGTTTTTAGAAATACTTTCTATTGATTCATCTGCATTATGTATAGTTTGTATTACTGTTTCTAATTCTTTAGTTGTATTTTCTATAGTTTCTTTATAGTTTTCTTGCCATGTCAGTAAGTTATTTACTCCACTATTTAAAAGTGTAAAACATTCTCCAAGCTTTTTAAATTCACCTATAAGCTCTTCTTGTTTTGATATAATATTATTGTTTAAGCTTGCTATTTCATTTTTTAATACTACTGTTAAATTTTCTTGATGACTAGCCCATATTTCACTTACTTTATTTAATACATTTTCAGTTTGTTTTTGATTTTCTATAAGTGTGTTATTTACATTTCTACTTTCAGCTATCATTGTATTAAATAATTCCATAATATCATCTATATTTTCTTCATCTTCATTTTTTAAAGCTATGTACTTCATAAATATTGATGCTGCCATTCCTATTATAGATGTTGCAAAAGCTATTTTCATACCACTTAATAAAAGCGGTACACTAGATGTTATATCATTTGGGTTAAACTTCCATAGTCCTATTGATATACCTACAAATGTCCCAAGTACACCTATAGTTGATGCTATATTTCCAAGTACTGATTCCTTTGAGTATTGTTTTTCTTTTAAGAAAAAATATAATATGTAAGCAACTAAAATCCCAAATATTATCGTTACTACTAATTCCAAATCTATCCCCCCTTATTATTTTTGCTTGTCAATAATATTTATATGATTAGCTTTTTATATTTATATCTTTTTTAAAAGTTTAAAAATTTAAAATATCATTTTATTTTTTAATAGTATGTTTAAATCACTTTAATATATAAAAATAAAAAAATGGTGTTGCATTTGTTGCAACACCCATTTTTCTATTGTGTGTAAGCACAATAAAATAATAAATTTTTTTAGGAATAAATTATAAAAATTCTAATTACTAATAACTTAAATATATACTAATACATTTTTCTACAAAATTCAACATTTTATTTCATTGTTTTGCATAAAAATACCAAAAGAACATTGTTATACAATGTTCTTAAGTTTAATTAGTATATTATATACCTTGTTCTAAACAAGATTTTAAATCATCATCTGGAGTACTTATAAGTCTTAAATCAAATGTATCAACTAAATATTGAAGTACATTAGGACTTAAGAATGCTGGTAATGTTGGTCCTAAGTATATTCCTTTTATTCCTAATGATAATAATGCTAATAAGTCTGCAACTGCTTTTTGTTCATACCAAGATATTATTAAAGATAATGGTAATCCATTAACATCAGTATCAAAAGCATCTGCAAGTGCTGTTGCTATTCTAACTGCTGAGTATGCATCATTACATTGACCTACATCTAATAGTCTTGGAAGTCCTGCAACTTCTCCAAATTCTAATTTATTAAATCTATATTTTCCACATGCTAGTGTAAGTATTACACAGTCTTTTGGAACTTTTTTAGCAAACTCTGTATAGTAATTTCTACCTGGTCTAGCTCCATCACAACCTCCTATTAAAAAGAAGTGTCTTATTTTTCCTTCTTTAACAGCATTGACTATTGTCTCTGCATGGCTTAATGTAGCATGATGTCCAAATCCAACTAATATTTCATGTGGCTCTTGATCTTCTTTATATCCTCCAAGTTCTAATGCCTTATCAATTATTTCACTAAAGTCTTTTGTTCCATCTTCCTTTTTACCTATATATTTAACTCCATCCCATCCTACAACGCTAGTAGTAAATATTCTGTCTTTATAAGTTTCTCTAGGTCTCATTAAACAGTTAGTTGTCATAAGTATACATCCTGGTATGTCGTCAAATTCTTTTTGTTGATCTTGCCAAGCACCACCAAAGTTTCCTACAAGATGAGGATATTTTTTTAACTCTGGGTAACCATGAGAAGGTATCATCTCTCCATGTGTATATATATTTATACCTTTTCCTTCTGTTTGTTTAAGTAACATATCTAAATCTTTTAAGTCATGTCCTGATACAATTATAAATGGACCCTTTTTAACATGAACATTTACTTTTTGTGGAGATGGATTTTTATAAACTGTAGTGTTAGCTTCATCTAATTTTTTCATAACTGCTACACTCATATCTCCAGTTCTCATAGTCCATCTTATTAGTTCTTCTACATCTAGATTATCATCAGTTGTTGCTTCTAAAGCTCTTACATAAAAATTATCTACTTGATCATCATAGTATCCAAGTGCTCTTGCTTGATGTCCATAAGCACTAATACCTTTTAATCCATATATTATAGTTTGTCTTAATGAACGAATATCTGGGTCTAAATTTTGATCATACATTATACCTGCTTTTTTAGCATCTTTAAGCATTTCTGCTTTTGTATCACTTAAATTATATGTAGCGTGGTCTGTGTTATTTTTTATACTTCCAACCTTGCTTCTTAAAGCTTCTTTTATTTTTTGAGATTTCTTTAACATTTCAACATGAACATCTGCATCAAAGTTTACATTTGTTAATGTTGTAAATAAAGTATCTTCTATAAAGCTAACTATGTCTTTATCTACATTTTCACCTTTTTCAACTAATTCTTTTGCATAACAGCTTATTCCTTTTATTTGGTATATAAGTAGGTCTTGAAGTGCAGCTACTTCAGGAGTTTTTCCACATACCCCCATCTTAGTACAGCCCTTCCCTCCTGCTGTTTGCTCACATTGATAACAAAACATCGGATATTCTATTGCCATATTATTTTCCACAATATTACCTCCATTTATATTTATATTAACAATATATATTTTTCTCATATTTATCTAAAATATAACTATTTATTTTATTTTTTATAAATAGTTAACTATATAGGATTTCTTTTCCTATGTACTTTATAAAGTTATAAATGTATACGTAAATAAAGCCTATATTAATTTTAATATAGGCTCTTTATTTAGGTTAATATTAAGTATTTATGATAATGATTGCGATATAGTAACTAATACCTTACTAGTTCCTTTTGATATTACATTATGTTCTATTCTTGCATCAAAAGGAAGAAAATCTCCTTCTTTTAGCTCAAATTTTTCTCCATCTTTAAATTCTATATCCACAGTACCACTTACAACTTGAATTGTTGCATATCCATTGTGTGAGTGATTTGGTAGACCTTTACCATCTTCAAACTTAAAAAATAATGTTTTAAACTTCTCATTTTCCACTAAAAATTCTCTATTAGTTACTATGTTATTTATGTTTATAGGATTCATTACTATACCTCCTTAATTTATATATTTATTATTGTGTATTTTATTAACTTACTTATTCACAATTTATAAGGTATTATAATTTACTTTTGCAAAAAAAAAGGAGCTTATGCTCCTATCTTTTTTGTATTATATTAATATTACTAACAATAATATTTGTATATTTTTATAACTGTTTAAAATTATATTTAAAATCTATAGATGTAATACCTGGAGAATATCCAGAGTAATCTAAATAAGCACCAATCACTTTTCCTTTATCTATTACCATACAAAGCATAATTGGTTCATCTTCTTTTGATTTTTCTGCTAATTCATATCCTACAACTTTTCTATCCTCTGTCATAGAGTCTAAATCATCTTTTAAATACCCACCTTTTATACTTGCTTCTTTTATAAGAGTAAAGACCTCAGAATCTCCTATCAAGATATCTGATTCAGTTAGAGTTTCTGATTTCAAAGTATATCCTTGTTTGGATGTAATTTTTTTAGCCTCATCTAAGGCTATTTTATCAATATTAAAATCTTGAATATCTTTGCTACTACTACATCCAACTACTAATAAAGTAGTAGTTATAAAAGAAAGTAGTATCATTATAATCTTTTTCATACAAATCCCCCTATATTTGATTAATATTATTCATTAAACTAAAATACTTTTACAATTTCGATTTATTATTACAGTTAAGTAAACTTATCCCTGATAAAATACAGATCAAAGCAGATGCTCCTATTTTAAACCAATTCATATATAACCAGAGTTCACCACCCAATACTATATCTGGAGATGTGTTAAATTCATCAGCGTAAATAGCTATATTCCAAAATAATTTACATGTTATTATTAAACAAATAATACTAAGTATAAATATACTTATGTTTATAAACTTGCTATTTCTCACAATTATGTCCCCCTTAATTAACTATTACTCAAATTATAACAAAATTTAATTTTACCGTATTCTTTTTTATCTCATTCTTTAAAATATAACATTTATTTTTTATTATATAAAATATTACATTATTTTCCAATTACGAAAAGGTTACATTATATTTCAAGCAAAAAACATGTTAAATCAATGGTTAATTTAATATTAAAGAAAAAATTTCAGCAAAATAAAATAGCCATTTTATATAAATTAAAATGACTATTTTTCTATAATATAAAGATAGGTAAAATATAAAACATTTTATTCTATATTGTTAGATAACTCTTTAAATTCAGTTAAATCTACAATCCTATCACATATTCTATTTACTAATGCTTTTTCATGACTAATTACAATTAATCCAATATTATATTTTTTAACATGTTCTAAAACAACATTCCATATCTGAGCTTGAGTAATAGCATCTAGCATAGTTGTCATTTCATCTGCTATTAAAAACTTAGTTTCTGGTGATAATGCTCTAACAACACAAAATCTTTGTAATTCTCCTCCTGATAATTCACTTGGCCATCTTTTTAGCCACTCTTTCTTTATTCCCATATCATCTAATAACTCTTTTGAAGGTTCGAAAGCTTCTTTTAAAATTTTATCCATTTTCCACTTTGGATTTACAGATTTTTCTGGATGTTGAAATATTAATTGGACTGGGCTATACCCTTTTTTAGATAACTTTTTTCCATCTATTGTAACAGTTCCACTTTGTAGTTTTTCATATCCTGCTAAAATCTTAGCTAAAGTAGTTTTACCAAATCCACTTGGTGCAATTAATCCTACAACTTCTCCACTGTCTATCGTAAAATCAATATCTTTTAATATATACTTATCATCTTTATATTTAAAATTTATTCCCTTTGCTTTAAGTTGCATTTAAACATCTCACCATCCCATCTCTAACCATCCTTGCATTTGGTCTTATTAACCTACATTTATCACTAATACATTCACATCTATCTTGAAATAAACATCCTTTTGGTAATTCATTTGGCATAGGTTGTGATCCTTTTATTGGCTTAAATCCATTTTGAGGAAGTGCATTAAAAAGTGCTTTTGAGTATGGATGTCTTAAATTTTTACCATCACCTTTAAAGTCATTTACATTAGCAATCTCTAAAGTTGTTCCAGCATAAAATACAGCTATTTTATCAGCTATTTTAAGTGCAGCTTCTATATCATGAGTTATCATTAATATTGCACATCCACTATCCGCTATATTTCTAAAATCTTTAAGTGCTTCATTAAGAGATTTTTCATCTAATCCTGGTGTTGGTTCATCTGCAATAATAACTTTACAGTCAGATACTAATGCAGTTGATAAAAGAACTTTTCTAGCCATACCTCCTGATAATTCAAATGGATAAAAATTATCAACTTTTTTATCAAGCCCATATTTATTAAATATATACCTTTGACGTTTGTTTGCTTTTTCTTTATTCTCTATTGATATTTTTACTTGTTTTGATACCTTCATTAATGGGTCTAAAAAATTTACGGATTGAGGTATAAACACTATTTCTCTTCCTCTTAATTTTTCTTTATCCTTTAAACTTAAACTTTTACCTTTATATATTATATNTTAAAATATAACATTTATTTTTTATTATATAAAATATTACATTATTTTCCAATTACGAAAAGGTTACATTATATTTCAAGCAAAAAACATGTTAAATCAATGGTTAATTTAATATTAAAGAAAAAATTTCAGCAAAATAAAATAGCCATTTTATATAAATTAAAATGACTATTTTTCTATAATATAAAGATAGGTAAAATATAAAACATTTTATTCTATATTGTTAGATAACTCTTTAAATTCAGTTAAATCTACAATCCTATCACATATTCTATTTACTAATGCTTTTTCATGACTAATTACAATTAATCCAATATTATATTTTTTAACATGTTCTAAAACAACATTCCATATCTGAGCTTGAGTAATAGCATCTAGCATAGTTGTCATTTCATCTGCTATTAAAAACTTAGTTTCTGGTGATAATGCTCTAACAACACAAAATCTTTGTAATTCTCCTCCTGATAATTCACTTGGCCATCTTTTTAGCCACTCTTTCTTTATTCCCATATCATCTAATAACTCTTTTGAAGGTTCGAAAGCTTCTTTTAAAATTTTATCCATTTTCCACTTTGGATTTACAGATTTTTCTGGATGTTGAAATATTAATTGGACTGGGCTATACCCTTTTTTAGATAACTTTTTTCCATCTATTGTAACAGTTCCACTTTGTAGTTTTTCATATCCTGCTAAAATCTTAGCTAAAGTAGTTTTACCAAATCCACTTGGTGCAATTAATCCTACAACTTCTCCACTGTCTATCGTAAAATCAATATCTTTTAATATATACTTATCATCTTTATATTTAAAATTTATTCCCTTTGCTTTAAGTTGCATTTAAACATCTCACCATCCCATCTCTAACCATCCTTGCATTTGGTCTTATTAACCTACATTTATCACTAATACATTCACATCTATCTTGAAATAAACATCCTTTTGGTAATTCATTTGGCATAGGTTGTGATCCTTTTATTGGCTTAAATCCATTTTGAGGAAGTGCATTAAAAAGTGCTTTTGAGTATGGATGTCTTAAATTTTTACCATCACCTTTAAAGTCATTTACATTAGCAATCTCTAAAGTTGTTCCAGCATAAAATACAGCTATTTTATCAGCTATTTTAAGTGCAGCTTCTATATCATGAGTTATCATTAATATTGCACATCCACTATCCGCTATATTTCTAAAATCTTTAAGTGCTTCATTAAGAGATTTTTCATCTAATCCTGGTGTTGGTTCATCTGCAATAATAACTTTACAGTCAGATACTAATGCAGTTGATAAAAGAACTTTTCTAGCCATACCTCCTGATAATTCAAATGGATAAAAATTATCAACTTTTTTATCAAGCCCATATTTATTAAATATATACCTTTGACGTTTGTTTGCTTTTTCTTTATTCTCTATTGATATTTTTACTTGTTTTGATACCTTCATTAATGGGTCTAAAAAATTTACGGATTGAGGTATAAACACTATTTCTCTTCCTCTTAATTTTTCTTTATCCTTTAAACTTAAACTTTTACCTTTATATATTATATTTCCTTCAGTAGTTGCATTATCAGGAAGTATACCAAGTATAGCATGAGCTAATAAACTTTTACCTGAACCACTAGATCCAACCACTGCTAGTATTTCACCTTCATATAAATCTATATCTAAATTAGTTATTACTTCTAACTCTCTTCTTCTCAATCCCTTTGTGTACTGAGAAAAAGATATTCCTAAGTCTTTTACCGACAATATAGGCTCTTTTTTCATAAATACCTCCTATTTATAAGCTGTTTTTGGATTTATTAATTTATTAACTTGCTTTCCAATATTATCAACCATTAATGAAACCATAACTAAACTTAACCCNTACAATTAATCCAATATTATATTTTTTAACATGTTCTAAAACAACATTCCATATCTGAGCTTGAGTAATAGCATCTAGCATAGTTGTCATTTCATCTGCTATTAAAAACTTAGTTTCTGGTGATAATGCTCTAACAACACAAAATCTTTGTAATTCTCCTCCTGATAATTCACTTGGCCATCTTTTTAGCCACTCTTTCTTTATTCCCATATCATCTAATAACTCTTTTGAAGGTTCGAAAGCTTCTTTTAAAATTTTATCCATTTTCCACTTTGGATTTACAGATTTTTCTGGATGTTGAAATATTAATTGGACTGGGCTATACCCTTTTTTAGATAACTTTTTTCCATCTATTGTAACAGTTCCACTTTGTAGTTTTTCATATCCTGCTAAAATCTTAGCTAAAGTAGTTTTACCAAATCCACTTGGTGCAATTAATCCTACAACTTCTCCACTGTCTATCGTAAAATCAATATCTTTTAATATATACTTATCATCTTTATATTTAAAATTTATTCCCTTTGCTTTAAGTTGCATTTAAACATCTCACCATCCCATCTCTAACCATCCTTGCATTTGGTCTTATTAACCTACATTTATCACTAATACATTCACATCTATCTTGAAATAAACATCCTTTTGGTAATTCATTTGGCATAGGTTGTGATCCTTTTATTGGCTTAAATCCATTTTGAGGAAGTGCATTAAAAAGTGCTTTTGAGTATGGATGTCTTAAATTTTTACCATCACCTTTAAAGTCATTTACATTAGCAATCTCTAAAGTTGTTCCAGCATAAAATACAGCTATTTTATCAGCTATTTTAAGTGCAGCTTCTATATCATGAGTTATCATTAATATTGCACATCCACTATCCGCTATATTTCTAAAATCTTTAAGTGCTTCATTAAGAGATTTTTCATCTAATCCTGGTGTTGGTTCATCTGCAATAATAACTTTACAGTCAGATACTAATGCAGTTGATAAAAGAACTTTTCTAGCCATACCTCCTGATAATTCAAATGGATAAAAATTATCAACTTTTTTATCAAGCCCATATTTATTAAATATATACCTTTGACGTTTGTTTGCTTTTTCTTTATTCTCTATTGATATTTTTACTTGTTTTGATACCTTCATTAATGGGTCTAAAAAATTTACGGATTGAGGTATAAACACTATTTCTCTTCCTCTTAATTTTTCTTTATCCTTTAAACTTAAACTTTTACCTTTATATATTATATTTCCTTCAGTAGTTGCATTATCAGGAAGTATACCAAGTATAGCATGAGCTAATAAACTTTTACCTGAACCACTAGATCCAACCACTGCTAGTATTTCACCTTCATATAAATCTATATCTAAATTAGTTATTACTTCTAACTCTCTTCTTCTCAATCCCTTTGTGTACTGAGAAAAAGATATTCCTAAGTCTTTTACCGACAATATAGGCTCTTTTTTCATAAATACCTCCTATTTATAAGCTGTTTTTGGATTTATTAATTTATTAACTTGCTTTCCAATATTATCAACCATTAATGAAACCATAACTAAACTTAACCCTGGGAAAAATACAAGCCACCATCTTCCACTATTTAAATACTTCATAGATTCAGATAATATAATTCCTATTGCTGGTTCATGTGGTGGTAAACCAAATCCTAAAAATGTTATTGAAGCTTCATGAAGCACAGCATGGGGAAATATTAAAACTATACCTATTAAAAGTTGTGGTATTATATGAGGTATTATATGTTCAATTGCTATGTATAAATTTGATTTACCAAATTTTTTTGATATTTTTACATAATCAGATTCCCTAATTTGCATTATTTCAGCTCTTATTACCCTAGTAAGAGATGGCCAATGAGTTAATGATACTCCTAAAACTATTCCTTTAAATCCTCCACCTACTGAAATAGAAATAAGTATAACTATTAAGGCATGTGGCACTGACAATATTAAATCTATTATCCATGTAATAATATTATCTACTGTCTTACCTAAAGTTGCTCCTATAACACCTAATGTTAATGCAATTGTACCACTTATAAAAGATGCTAAAAATCCAACTTTCATACTTAAGCTTAGTCCTTTAATAGTTCTATAAAACATATCTCGCCCAACCCAATCAGTTCCAAATAAATGATTTAAACTAGGTTCTAGATTTTTGTTAGTTAAATTTATAGAAATATCATCTGCACTTATTAGACTTCCCATTATCATAATTGAACCTAATAAAAAAACAAATAAAGCAATAGATAGAAGTGTTTTTTCTCTTACTCCAAATTTATTTCTTAATGGTTTATTTGTATTTAAATATATCCCTTGTAATTCACTCATTATGCTTTACTTCCTCCTTTCACTCTTGGATCTATAAGCATATATATTAAATCTGCAATTAAATTTCCTGTATATACAAAAATTAAACTTATTATAACTATTCCCATTAAAAGTGGTAAATCACCTTTAAGACCTGCAGAAACTGTTGCTTGACCAAGCCCTGGATATGAAAATACTTGTTCTGCAAAAACTGTACCTGCAAATAATTCACTAAATGATAAAAATTGTAATGTTATTGCTGGTAAAGCTACATTTTTTATAACATGATTAAATACTATGCTTTTTTTACTTTCTCCACGAGCCTTAGCAAATAAAATATAATCACTAGATAAAATTTCAATTACTTTTTCTCTAGTATGTAAGCATATATTAGCAACACCTAATATGCTAAGTGTTAAAGCTGGTAGTGTTAAATGTTTAATTAAACTTGATATAGTTACTTCATCTGATAAAACACCTATTGGTACACCAAGTCCTGTTGGAAATAATTTTAATTTTACTGAAAATATAATTATTAATAAAATTCCTATCCAAAATGTAGGGGTTGATATTAGTACATAACAATATCCTCTAATAAACTTATCTATAAACTTTCCTTCATTAATTCCCGATACAATTCCTAAAATAAATCCAAGTACTCCTGATACAACCCATGCAACTAACATTAGTGCTAATGATGCCATAAATCTTTCTGATATTACATCAACTACATCTCTTCTGTAAATCATTGACCTACCTAAGTCACCCTTTGCAATTGCCTTAAACCATGAAGAAAATCTTTCTAATGGTGGCTTATTTAACCCCCAATACTCAGCTATATTTTCTCTTTGTTCTTGTGTAACTGTTAAATCCGCTCCTACATATGCTTGAACTGGGTCTAAAGGTGATTTTTCTAGCAATATAAATGTTACTATACAAAGAGCAATTAAAAGAGTTATAAGTTTAAAAAACTTCTTTAATATAAATCCTAAAATTTCTTTTTTATTTTTCACAATAATACTCCACCTTTATATCTAATATCATTTTATAATAATAGGACATTCTATAAAGAATGCCCTATTTATATTTAGTCTATTTCCAACTCCACTCTGTTATGTTATATAATACTTTTCCTCCATGAGGTTGAACAACAGGTGTACCTATATCTAAATCTTCATCTGCTAAGTAAAGATGTCCTGCATTTACAAACCAAGTATATGCACAATCTCCCATATGTGAAAATCCTGTTTCTCCATCCCATTGAGCTTTTTTCCAATACTCTAAAGCCGAATCTTCATCTTCACTTTGTAATGCCTTATCTATATACTCATCAACCTTATCATTTTTGTAATATCCAGAATTGTTCCAAGGTACTCCAACTCCTAATGTTTTACTACTATATAAATTATATATTTCAGAAGGGTCTCCTGATCCAAAACCATAAAGCACTGCTTGAGAATTTATTTCTGGAACTATTGTATCCCAATTTCTATTTTCTAAGTTTACTTTTATACCTAGTTTTTTTGCAACTTCAACATAAGCTAAACCTAATTCTTGTCTATACTTTCCATCTGTATATAGTAAATCAAACTCTGCTTCTACTCCATTTTTATCTATTGTTCCATTATTATTAGTATCTTTCCATCCAGCTTCTTCTAGCATTTTTTTTGCTTCATCTATTTTACCGTCTTCTTCTGGTTTTATTATAGTTTCTTCATTTAACCAAGGCATTTTTTCAAGCCCTGTACTTGATGGTGCTCCATACCCTTCTAATATACCTTCAACTAATTCTTCTCTATCTATAGCATATGTAAGTGCTTTTCTTATAGTTTCATCACTTGTTACTGCATTCCCTATTGGATATCCATCAGCTGTAGTTTTTCCTGGTTTCTCCATAGGATAAGCTACTCCATAGGTTTCAATACTATCTAATTCAATTAGTTTTTTACCTTCTACTTCTTCTTTCGCAAAAGAGCCTGGTATTGATGTTATATCAACTTCTCCTGCTTTAACTGCTGCATATGCTGTATCATCATCCATAAACACCATTGTTAATTTTTTTATTGATGGCTTTTCTCCGTAGTAATTTTCATTAGCCTCTGCTATAACTTGTTGACCTTTATCCCATTGTACTAATTTATATGGACCAGAACCAATTGGATTATCTGAAAAACCTTCATTATGTGCATGTTTAGGTACTATACCTACTGTTGCTAATTTTTCAATAAATGTAGATTGAGGATTTTTAAGCTTAAATTCTACTGTATAATCATCTACTTTCGATACACTATCTAACATAGTTAAATCTATAGATGAGCCACTATTTTTTGCTATTTCATATGTATATACAACATCTTCTGCTGTAAGATTTTCTCCATCAGTAAACTTTACATCTTCTCTTATTTTTACCGTCCAAATTAACCTATCCTCAGATATTTCATAACTTTTTGCTAAATCATTTTCCATACCTAAATTTTTATTTCTTTTAAATAGTGTACTAAAAAATACACTAGTCATATCACCATGTCCAGTATCTGTTGCATCAAAGCCAGTTTCTGGTTCACTTGTAACTGCTGCTATTAATTCATTGTTTGCCTTTCTAGCATTTTCTTTATCTAGCGATTTTCCTGCATCTGAACTTGTATTTGAACACCCTATTAATGTACTTGACATAAGTCCTATAACCAACATAATTGATATATTTTTCTTGAGTTTCATAAATCCCATATTTCAATCCCCCCATTAATAATAAAGTAAAAATTCGCTTCGCTTGAGCGACGTGTCGGCGAAACACTTCATTTCGCCAACGATATATCCCTTCTACCGCTATAGATACATATGTTGATTGAGCCACTTCGTGGACGAAGCATTTCAAAATGTTATTTTTTACGTTTATAAAGTTATTGATATTACTTATATTTATAGGTTATCTATAAATATATTTATACTATAATTTCCTTATACGTAAAAAAGCCATGAAGATACACTTATAGCGATAAACCTTCATGGCTTAAATTTCATATTATTCATAATTTTTTTATTTTTCACTTTGTTATAATATTATCACAGTTTACTTATAATGTAAACAATTTTTTCTATTTTATAAAAATTAATCTTTTTTAGTGATTATACATATTTTTTAGCTTATTTATATTAATCTATTATTTTATAAAAAACTTCTTGGGCAAATAGAATAGGTACATTTTTATTTCTTTCAAAAATATCTTTATAATTTTCTATGGGTACCTTTCTTTCTCCTACATAAGGAGATACTTCTATTGTAAGTCCTGGCTTTTGATAATTTTCAATAAACCAATCCTTATATCCGCTCCCTGTTACAGGACCTTCTTCTGATTCTAAATCATATCCTGTTTCCTTAGATATTTTCTTAGCAATAGATAAATCTCTTTCTATATCTAATTGATTATACTGCCAAAAAATCACCTCTCCTGATGAATGATATGAAATTGTACCATCAAAGTTGTATTTTTCTGTTAAACATTTTAATGCATATGTCTCTGGTTCTGAAAAATAATATAGACCTTTATATGATTTATATGCTGGAGATGTTTCAGAATCTGATGATGGATACATTGTTGGATAATTTCTATTTAAATCTACTCCATTAATATTTGCCTTCCAACGTGGAAATAAACTTTCTTTTAAATATGGTTTATCTTTATATTCTTTAGATATAAACTGTCCTCCGTTAATTACTAAATTTGCACCATCTGGGTTAACTAACGGTACAAAAACAAATGTTACATATTTTAAAAGATTACGTATACTCATATTGTTTATACTATAATCTATCTCATATAAATTTAATAGATAATTAATTTGATCAAGTAACAATATAGTAGTAATTGCTTCTCTAGCATGATGAGTTGCTTGAATTAATATTTTTGTACTACCTCTACCTATTTTAATAGATAATATAGGTACTCCTTGTACCGATTCCCCTATTTTATTTACATATAATAATCCCTTATTGTATTTACCTAGTTTATATATGGCTTTATTAACATATTTTGAAAAGTAACTAGATTGATATAAATTTATATAACTTTTATAACATCTGTTTACCACAGTATCCTCCTTTTTTTCATTACTATTACTTTATAATTTGTTTTTTTGTATATAGTAAAATATGCAAAAATACCCTAAGATGATTAAAAATCATTTTAGGGTATTTAATAAGGTTTAATTATATCCTGAATTGTCAATTTAAATCAGACAAATTACTTATGAATCACTAAGCAAATGTAAGTAAGCTTTCAAATCCAGTTGCTTCTTTTATAACCTCATTTGGTGTTTTATAGTCTAGTGATTTTCTAGGTATAGAATTCCATTTATACGCAATCATATTTAATTCTTCTTGAGAATATGCAGATAAATCTGTAGACTTAGGTAAATCTTTTCTAACTATTCCATTTGAATTCTCATTTAGCCCTCTTTGACCTGGTGATCCAGGGTCTCCAAAGTAGATTTCAATATTAACTGAACTATCTTTTTCTATGTCTGACCATTTTGAAAACTCTTTACCTCTATCAAATGTAATAGTAGATATACACGACTTATGTAAAGATGATAGCCATTTGCAAATTGCTTCTTTAACATCCTCACTCTTTCTACTTGCTTTAAGTAATACAATATATTTTGAATACTTTTCTACTAAAGTAACTATAGCTGATTTTCTAGCTTTTCCTACAATAGTATCTCCCTCAAAATGGCCATATTCTATACTAGTTTTAGCATTAGGATACTTTTCATCTCTTTCATGAATTGTTTTACATGTATTAATTTTACCTCTTGTTTCGTTATGACCCTTCGGGTTATTTTTACCCTTACGTCTCAACTTATTTATATCTATTACACCTTGTTTTGCTAATTTGTATAATGTTTTTGTTGATATTTTTTCATCTTTTCCATCTATTTTATCTCTTCCTGCGATAGCATCTAAAGACCAATCATTTTCTAGCTTATTATTGATATCATCTAATTTTTCTTTGCTTAATACAATGGGCTTTCTTCCACATCTAGATTTATTTATTAGGTATTGATTATATATTTCTTGAACAGTAAGTCCTTGCATAAATAGCTTGTAATATCTGTAAACTTTATCTTTTCCAATTTTCATTCTTTGAGCGCAAGCTCTTGCTTTCACGCCTAAATAGTAATTTGCTTCTAGATTTGTTAGCTGATTTATGTTAATATGATTAAAAGACATTTTTGGTACTCCTTTTGTTGATTTTAGTAGGTTAACTAAGTATATCATAAGTGTCTTTTTTTGTTTATATATTTGTCTGATTTAATTATACAATTCAGGTATAAAAAATTCGCTTCTCTCATTTCACCAACGATATATCCTTGCTGCCCCTACGGATACATCCATTGCTCAAAAATAAAGGTTTACCTACATACTATGCAGATAAACCTTCATTTTATAATTCGTCACTTGTTGTCATTTCTTCAATTATACTTCTATTTGTAATTTTTTCTTCTACTTTATCAAATATCTTACTAAATAATCTTCCGTATATAGCCCCAAATACATTATTTACTATACGGAATATTATAGCTACTTCTAATCCTAAAATTGATACTGCTGAATTTAAACCACCAAACGTGTTAAATACAGTTTGCCATTTATATGTTGCAGAGAATCCAACCATAATTCCACCTAACATTCCTATTAATGATGTAAAGTTTTTTGGTAATATAAAGTATAGAATACAATACATTATACATCCCACAACAGCAAATGGAACTCTTTCTTTACAACGAGTATCCATTCTATCTTTATATGGTTGAACTATTGACATACATGCAAAACCTATCCACATTGTTCTTGGTAGATTTAATAAATCACCTATTAATAACGCTGAACATATTGCAAGTGTTAATTTTAGTTGCCACTTAGTTCTATCGTTATTAAAATTAACATCTTTTATAACATCAGAAACTTTGTTTTCAAACTTTGTTTTTCTTTGCTTTATATAAAATACTCCAGCTACTATAATACCACCTAATGCTAATCCACATACACGACTTATATATATATTTATATTATCAACTTGGTATCCATACAAAAGTAAATATGATAATACTAATATTGATTGATTAGATAATACCACATTATGGCATGATAATATAACTATAGCCATTATTGAAATAAAGTTTATAACAAATTTTACTATTGGTGTTGATATACTTGCTAAATGCGGTCCAACCATAAATATACAGAATATCCCAAATAGCGTAAATGCTGATTGTTTAGCATCAAAATCTAAATTTGAAAATCTAAAAGTTAGTAATGAAAGAACTGTTACAACTCCTACTACACTATTTTCATTACCAAAAATATTACTAAAAGAAGATACTACAAAAGTACAAAATAAAAGACATAATATATTCTTAAGAACAAAGGCTGTTATATACTTTTGTTTTAATTTTTTATCTTCCGTTTCTTTAATTAAAGGTTTTAAGTTAATTGCTCCTAACTGCATTGCTTGATAAAAGCTCATTATACACTCTCCTATTCATTTTGACTCATTTTTTGATTTGCCTTTTCTATACAAGACATTAATTCAAAAAAATCTTCGTCACCCAATTTTCTACGTAGCTCATAAATTGGACTTAAATAATATTCGTATATTTTATCTACTTTTTCTCTACCTAGCTCTGTAATAGAAACAAAATAGCTTCTTTTATCTCTTGGATCTTTGGTTTTAACTACATATCCTCCTTGATTTAAGCTATCTATTACTCTACTTATAATTGTTTTATTCACACCCATAATTTTACTAAGGCACATTGGGGTTAAGCCTTCTTCGTGAGTTATAAGCTGTGATAACAAATCTAAATGTTGTGCTGGTATTTCATACTCTTTAGTAGCTCGATGTATAATCATTCTTGAAAATAAGCTTATTTCTTGCATTTTTTCTATCATATATATCCAATTTAAGTCATCCACCATTATTCACCACTTTCTAAATCGACTGACTTTATATAATATTCATTATAGTTAACTTTGTTAACTATATTTTATCTGTTTTTTTTCATTATGTCAACTTATTTGTAATCATATAATTGTTTTTTCAGTGTTTATATTGTATTTTCTATTATTATATTAATTAAAAAAGGTACTGAACTAAAAAGTCCAATACCTTATAAATTCTAAATTTTAAGATCCTACTATAGTTCCTCCATTAGGATGAAGAACTTGACCAGACATATATCTTGAATCATCACTTGCCAAAAATACATAACTAGTTGCAACTTCAAATGGTTGACCTGCTCTATCCATAGGAACTGAACTAGTTCCACTTCCAAAAGTTTCAACTTGTTCAGCAGAATATGATGCTGGAATAAGAGGAGTCCAAATAGGTCCTGGTGCTACTGCATTTACTCTTATTCCTTCCTTTATTAACGACTGAGAAAGAGATCTAGTAAATGTTAATATTGCACCTTTAGTAGCGCTATAATCAATAAGTAAAGGCTCTCCCTGATATGCAGTAATAGATGTTGTGTTGATTATTGCTGCTCCCCTTTTTAAGTATTTAAGTGCTGCTTTAGTCATATAAAAGAAAGGATAAACATTAGTTCTAAAAGTTAAATCTAATTGTTCAGATGTAATATCTAATATACTATTTTGTACAAATTGTACTGCATGATTATTTACTAATATATCTATTTTACCAAAACATTCTATTGTTTTCTCAACAACTATCTTAGACATTTCTTCATTTTTTAAATCTCCTGGTACTAATAAACATCTTCTTCCTATTTGTTCTACAAAAGCTTTTGTTTCACATGCATCTTCTTCCTCATTTAAATATGAAATAGTAATATCTGCACCTTCTTTAGCAAATGCATATGCTATAGCTCTTCCAATACCACTATCACCACCAGTAATAATAGCTACCTTTCCTTGTAATTTCCCACTCCCCCTAGAGTATGGATTGTTTGATATTGGTCTAGGCATCATTATATACTCAAGTCCTGGTTGACACTCTTGGTGTTGGGGTGGAAATTGCACTTTTACATCTTTACACTCTTCTTTAACTCCTAAACTTTTATAAACTGGATACATATAACACCACCTTTAAATTATTAATTTAAATATTTACTTTAATATAATTTATATTAATAATGAGTAGTATTTATAATAATTTTTATAAAAAAGTACTCTTACTTAATAAATAAGAGAACTTTTTATCTTTGTATTTTTACAATGAAATTTGTTCTAGATTATCTCCAGTAACAACTAATACATCTCCATCTTCTATAATTGTGACTCCTTTAGGTACTATAGTTTTTCCTCTTCGCTTTATCATAAGTATTAGAATATCCTCTGATATATCTGCATCTGCAATACTTTTATTTACCAACTTACTATCAGAAGTAATATTTACTTCTATTAATTGTCTGTCTATATCACTTGCATAGTCATTAAATGTTTTTAATACTAAAGTATTATTATCAACTAAATCAAGTTTTTTAGCAAATTTAGGAAGTAATGTTCCTTGAATTGATACTGAAAATAGTGCTACGAAAAAAACAATATGAAAAATATCATAGGTCATATTAACACCATAAGTCGTTGCATATATGGCAAAAACTATAGATGCAGCTCCTCTTAACCCAACCCAAGAAATGAATAACTTTTCTTTTATTGAGTATTTAAACGGATATAATGTTATAAATGTAGCTACTGGTCTAGCAACAAGAATCATAAATATAGAAATAGATACTGATATACCTATTATGTTAATGAACTTTGATGGAAATGATAACAGACCCAACATAAAGAATAAAACTATTTGCATAATCCAAGAAATACAATCAAAGAATTGAAACAAGCTTTTTTTATAAGGTAGATGGCTACTATTTCCAATGATTATCCCTGACATATAAACACTTAAGTACCCATTACCACCTAAGGATTCACTTAATGAATATGATAATATGGCTATCGCTAATATAAATATTGGATAAAATCCTTTTATTTCAAACTTTAAATTTTTTATAAAAAATATAGTACACTTTGCTAGTAATATCCCAACTAATAATCCAAATACAATTTGTTTTATTACCATAGGAAATAACGTAGATATCCCTTTATTATCCATAAGTAATAATATTGATAATGTAGCCATATAAGCAACTGGGTCATTACTACCACTTTCAACTTCTAATAAAGGCGCAAGTGAGCCTTTTAAATTTAACTTCTGTGAACGTAGTATTGCAAATACTGATGCTGCATCTGTAGATGCTACCACTGCACCTATAAGTAATCCTTCTAATAATGTAATTTTTAGTACAATATGTGAAAATAATCCGGTAAGAGTTGCAGTTATTATTACCCCTAAAGTTGACATAAGTATAGATTGGAGGGCTGATGGCTTTGCCATTGACCAATTGGTTCCAAATCCACCATAAAACATTATAATAACTAATGCAATTGAACTTATCTCTTTGGTTAATTCGTAATCTGAAAAATATATCCCCACAATACCATCAGATCCAAATATCATTCCTAATCCAATAAAAATAAGTAGTATTGGAACTCCAAATTTATAAAGTACTTTGCTTGAGGTTATTGAAATTAAAAGTACTAAACTAGATATAATCATTAATTTAATCATCAAATATAATCCTCCTTAGTTATTTATATAAATTAAGAAGTTATATTGATACAATATTTTTAACAGAAACTTTATATATTAGCTTCATTATTTATACTTACTTCTTTTTTATTATTTAATGATTTAATTTCATATTCATCATCTAATGGCTTTATTTCTTTTTTATATACATATCTAAACCCTATATAACTTAAAAATACTGATGCCATCTCAGATATAGGAAATGCAAACCATACAAGATTTAAATTACCAGTCTTTGATAGTAAATATGCACTTGGCAACAATACTACTAATTGTCTAAAAGCTGATACTGTTAAGCTTAACACTCCATTTCCTAACGATTGAAATACAGATCCTAGTATTACACAAAATCCTGCAAATATAAAACTTAAGCTTATTGTTTTAAGTGCTGGTACACCTATAATTATTAATTCATTAGAAGCATTAAATAGATTTAATATTTGTTTTGGAAATATTTGTAGTACGCATAGTCCTATTAGCATCATACCTACTGCATATACTATACTTATTTTTATAGTCTTTATTATTCTATCTTTGTTTCTTGCACCATAATTATAAGAAACAATAGGAACCATACCATTATTTAATCCAAATACAGGCATAAATACAAAACTTTGAAGCTTAAAGTATATACCAAAAACTGCTGTTGCCGTAGATGTAAACACTATTATGATTTTATTCATTCCAAAAGTCATAACAGAACTTATTGAACCCATTATTATAGAAGGTATACCTACTGAATAAATCTTTTTTATTGTTTTTAAATCAGGTTTAAATCCTTTTATTTTAATTTTTATTTCATGGTTTTTTGTAAAATTTAAATAAATTGCTAGTATCATAGCTAGTATTTGACCAATTACTGTTGCTAAAGCTGCTCCTATTATACCCATTTTAGGAAATCCAAATAATCCAAAGATTAATATAGGATCTAATATTATATTTGTTATTGCACCTAGTCCTTGTGTTAGCATTATATATAAGGTTTTTCCTGTTGACTGCATTAATCGTTCAAATACAAATTGGCCAAATAATCCAAATGAACAAACTGTGCATATTAGTAAATAATAATATCCTCCATCTATTATTTCTACTACATTAGTTTGACATTCAAAAAAGAATCTAACACCAAATATACCTATTAAGAGAAATAGTAAATAACTTATTATAGCTAAAAATATACCATTATTTGCTACTTTGTTTGCTTCATCAAAATTCTTTTCACCTAAAGACTTTGAAAGTAATGCATTTATACCTACACCAGTTCCAGAGCCAACTGCTATCATAAAATTTTGTAGTGGAAAGGCTAATGATACTGCTGTTAAAGCATTTTCACTTATTTGCGATACAAATATACTATCTACTACATTGTAAAGTGCTTGAACTAACATAGATATAATCATAGGTAATGACATTGTTATAAGTAATTTATTTATGGGCATTACCCCCATTTTATTTTCATTATAATTAGACGTTTCCATAGTAAATGCTCCTTTCTTTTTCTAATTTCTTTGTTGCATTTGCAACTATATGTTCATAAATAATAGGTATCATAAACTAGTTATAGATTATAATACCTATTATAATTAAAGTGTATAAACTTGATATTATTAATATATGCATAACGATATACTTTGATGATTCCTTATAGTTTCTTTTAATTTAAATAGTCATCCTATAAATCCCCCCTTAGGTAGCGAAACGCTACATAAGGGAGTATTATATAAAATCATAAGTATTTAATTTTTTATAAACTTAAAACTTTATCTTGTATCTTTATAAAATTACTAAGCTCCTCTAGTGATGTAGTTATAAATTCATAAACTAAAAATTTTGGATTTATCATTTCTATTAAATTATTTATTTTATTATTTGTAAATGGTTTATGCTCATCTATATTTAATATATGATAAATTATCTCATTGTTTACTTCACTATAATCAATATCTTTATTTTTATACTTTTTTATTTGTTCTTTAACATATTTTCCAGAAAGTGACTTACTTAGATGTATTCCTTTTATATAATCTCTCATATCACCTAGATTACTTATAGTTTCTACTAAATAGTCTATTCCCTCTTCTTCATTATTTATATCTAAGTTTGTATTAAGCAAATGTCCTGTATCTAACATAATACCTTTATTCTTATATTCTATATTTTCAATAAAGTATCTCACTAACTCTGGATCTGTCATTTTTAAACCTGGCCACCATAAGTTTTCAAATAGTATAGTTATATTAGTATCTAAACCTTTAAATATTTCATTTACTATCTCGATAGTTGCATCTATTACTTCTTTATCTGTATATGTAAATTCATAGCTAAAACAGTCTTTTATTCTTACATTTGATACATGAAATACTGCATATTCAGCATTTAATTTTTCTGCTATTTTTATTTCTTCTCTGTATTTATCTATTATTACTTTTTTATCAAGATTTCCGTAGTAATTTATTATATCTTCTTTACTGCTAAATTCCTCAAATAACCCCTCTTCATCTTCATTCCAAAAATCTAACCATACAGGATAATGCATTAAATGTGCTCCTATTATTTTATCCTTTGGTATTAATTCTTCGTTGTATAATTGTAAACCAAATAACTCTATTGCATTTATATTATTATCTTCTAAGAATTTGTTTACATTTTTATAGTTATTATTGTATCTGTCCATATCATATTGATATGTAGATAAATTTATAGCTTTTATCATTTGAAATCCCTCCTATAATTTTCTTATATATAAAAATGGGAATAGACTTTAATTATATACTATTGATATATAACTATAAACATATTAATTCACACTTTATAACAATTGTAACTCTTCTCTTATTATAAATATTAATAAATCACTACAGTAAATACCCCCTTAGGTAGCAAAATGCTACCTAAGGGGGTAAATAAGTTGTTCTATTTCTTTAATATAGTTATTCCTATAACATTTTCTCCAAAGAATAAAAGCAACAAATACATAAATTGCCACTAATTGTTGTAGTTACAAATACTCCATAAACACCAATAAATTGAGTTAAAACTAATGTCATAAATAATGGCAGTATTGTAGATTCTACTAACATGATCACAATAGATGAAGTTGCTTTTTCAAGTCCTGTTAAAAATCTACTTACAGTCATAATAAACCAAGTAAATAAATATGAAGGTGCATATAAAAGCAATGCCTTCTTAGCCATATTTATAACAGCTATATCAGACTTAGAAGAAAACATCCTCACTAAAAAATCATGAAATACAAATATTATAGTCATTGTTATTATAGAAATAGAAAGTGCTACAGTACAAGTTATTTTGAAAAAAGTCATTATACGTTTATTATTTTTAACACAATAATTATAACTAATAATAGGTTGCACAGAATCAATCTAAAGGTTCTTCTTTTTGAATTATAATTTTTCTATTAACTGATTATATACATTCATAGTCTCATCTTTAGTTTCTTCATTATATATAAAATAGTTATTTTTTAATTTTACAATGATGTATGGTTTACTCTTATTATAAATATATACTCTGCATTTTCCATATTCTTTAGATTTAAAATTACCTCTACAATATTCATCAGTACTAATACCATTAGTTCTCAATTTAAAACTAACTTCATCGACTAATTTAATATCTTCTATATCATTAACACTAAATTCATAATCATATAAATGATAATCAACACTTATACTTTCACTAGATATAGTAATTTTAGGATTAGTAAATTCCATACTTAATAAATTAAAAAACAATGGTATAAAAATCACTGCATATATTACAAATCCTGAATAATATGATATCTTACCTTTTTTAGTTGCTAAATTATAAGTATATGCATTAAACCCAAATCTAGGTTTTACTTTTGAGTTATAATCATTTTCATTATAATATTTATATCCATCTATCCAATACTCATCATCATCTGTATAAATAACTTCCTTATCCATTTTAAGTAACTCTTCTTCTAAGGATTTTATTCTATTATTACTATAAATAAATCCTAAAAAAGTAATTATGCCGCCTAAGATAGCTATAATAGTTATAAAGTAATAACTTACATTAATAACTTCAAATATTACCAAATATGTAAATAAGAAAACGATGCTCGCAGTTAGAGATGTAATAAACCAAACAATTGAATTTAAGTATTTTTCTTCTTTATTCAGGATATAATTAATATCACTATTTTTACTATATACTTTTAATTTAAGCTTATTACTACCTCTAAATCCTATAAAATATAATAGTACTAATACAGTCATTAATATAAATGCTATAAAAGTTGTATACTTTAAATCTTCATCATACCTAACTATAGATATAATAAGTGGAATCAAAGATATACCAAAAGGTATAATCATATACTTATTAGGTATAGGCATCTTATCTTTTAACTTACTAATTTTAGTATCCATACTTACAACTCTTTTTTCACCAATAAACCATTCATTATCTTTCTTTAACTTTTTAAGCTTTCTATTCATATATACATAAGGTTGCCTAACTAACCATTCTGTTACAACTAAACTCCAAATAAGCAAATATAAAACTGATAAACCTTCCTTATTTATAAAAGCTATTGGTAATCCAGTTAATATAATTACTAAAGTAAATATATTTACTATCCTCTTATAATCATCAATCATCTTTAAAACAGCATCATCACTTAAAGCTTGCTCTGGAAGAGTAACTCCAAATAAAATATTTTTTCTTTGCTTGATTGCACTCTTCATTGTAAAATAAACCACAATTGTAATCATGATAAATGAAGGCATTAAGATAAGATTATTCATATATTTTCTTCCCCCTACTTGTTATCTAATGATATGCATTTCATCATGCTAAATATATTCTCACACATATCCATAAACTCTTCTTTTTTTACACCTTTTATACTCGCCTCAGATATAACCAAATTCAAGTCTTCCTCTAATTTTTCCTTAAACTCCAACTTCCCACCAGAAAGTAAATTAACCTTAGCCCCATGCCTTCTATCAATGGTGATAAAACCCTCTCTTTTTAAAAGACCGTATGCCTTATTAACTGTCATAGGATTAATCCCTAAATCTTCAGCCATTTGTCTAACAGTAGGAATACTTTCTCCTTGAATAAATTCCCCCTTACCAATTCCTATTACAATCTCATTTCTAAGCTGTAAATATATAGGAACTTCACTTTCAAAATTTAAATTAATAATCATCAAAACCACCTCGATTTTAAAGTAATTTTCAATTAAAAATAAAGTATTATTTGTATTATATATAGTAATACAAATAATACCTTATTTCAATATTTTTCAAATAAGAAAGATATTAACTACAGATTTTAAAGTACTATAATTTTCTTGTAATAAAAAAAGAGAATCATTTGTTTGATTCTCTTTATACTATCCTAAGTACTCTAATACTTCACCTACATTTTTATCAGTTTTAACTTTATCATATACTTTTTCTATCATTCCATTTTCATCTATTATATAAGTAGTTCTAACTACTCCCATACTTACCTTTCCATATAGCTTTTTTTCTTGCCATACATCATAAGCTTTTATAGCTTCAAGCTCTGGATCTGATAATAATATAAATGGTAAGTCATGCTTTTTGGCAAAGTTTGTATGAGATTTTATACTATCCTTGCTTATTCCTATAACTACTACATCTTTAGATTTAAATTCTTCGTAATTATCTCTAAATGAACATGCTTGTTTAGTACATCCTGGTGTATTATCTCTTGGATAAAAATATAATACTATTTTTTTATTTTTAAAATCTGATAAACTTACTAAATTTCCATCTTTATCTTGTAATTTAAATTCTGGTGCTTTTACTCCTGCTTCTAACATATTTTACTCCTTTGTTTGTTTTATATTACATATTATACCAAATATACTTATATTTAAACATTAGTATATATAGTTTATATTATCTTAATATAAAAATTCGCTTCTCTCATTTCGCCAACGATATATCCTTGCTACCGCTACGGATACATCCGTTGCTCAAAAATGTCATTTTTTACGTTTATAAGTTTATTGATATTACTTATATTCATAGGTTATCCACAAATATATTTATGATATAGTTTTATTATACGTAAAAAATAACCTAGGTTAAAACTAGGTTATTTTTATAATTATTTTTATTCTTTATTTGGATCTACAGGTAATATTATAACAAAATCACTACCTTCTCCTACCTTACTTTCTACGTATATTTCACCTTTATGCAGCTCTACTATTTTGCTAGTTATACTAAGACCTAATCCACTTCCACCTTTTGATTCATCATTATCTACTTGATTAAATCTATCAAATATCGTTTTATGATATTTTTCTTCAATTCCAACTCCAGTATCTAATACACTAATCATAACTTTATCATCTAAATCCTTTATAGTTATAGTTATATTTCCACCTTCTGGTGTAAACTTAGCTGCGTTACTTACTAGATTTACTATACATCTTTCTATTTCATAATCATCACATAATATAATCTTTTCTTCAACCTCAGGATCTATTATAAGTTCTATAGATTTAGATTTTATATAGTCAATTAAAGTTAAAGATGTTTCTTCAACTAAGTATATTATGTCTACTTCCTTTAAATTTAAGGTATACATTTTGCTTTGTAACTTAGTATTATCTAATATATTGTTAACAAGATTTA
>NZ_LT629850.1:1081057-1129450 GCF_900106845.1 Romboutsia timonensis | reverse complement strand
TTCTCTTTGATCTTTCATTTCTTTACCTCCAAAAGTTTAATATGAATATTATTCCAAACTTACCAATTTTACATTCAAAAAAGACTGTAGGTAAGTTTGTATTTACACAAAACTACCTACAGTCCCTATTAAAATTAATATAGTTTCCTTGTACATAAAAAATACCCTTAGGTAGTGATTCACTACCCAATGGTATTTTAGTATTAAAATAATTAAATTAATTATTACGCTTTAAAACTATCATTATAGTAAGACCACCATAAGAATTATTTTTTGCATATATCTTTCCACCATGACATTCTACTATACTCTTACAAATTGACAACCCTAATCCTGCTACATTTCTACTTTTATCAGATGTATAAAGTGCTTCAAAAATTTTATCTATCTTATCATCATCCACTCCACATCCATTATCTGCTATAGAAATCAAAATATTTTCTTTATCATTATTAAAGTTAATTTCAATTTTCTTGTAATCTTTTTTCATATTTTTTATACTGTTTCCAATAATGTTTCCAAAGACTCTTCTCATTTTTGACATATCTATATTTAATATAGATTCATCACAATTAGATTTTATATCAAATTCTATGCATAATTGTGTTAATTCATCCCTATACTCTTCGTCAATAATTTTTGATAATTCTTTTACTGATATAGGTTTCTTTTTTATACTACTTTCTAAATTAGATCCTAAATAAATATCAAATTCATCTATTAACTCTTTAATATTTTGAGATTTAGAGTAGATTATTTCCATATATCTATTTTTTCTTTCTTGAAGTATATTTTTATTTTTTATCATCTCTGAATATCCCATAATAGATGTAAGTGGTGTTTTTATATCATGTGAAATAGAAGCTATTATTCTATTTTGATTTTTCTTTTCTTCATCTAGTTTTTCCGTAAGCTCTACAAAATTATTTTTTAACCATCCTATTTCATCACATCTATTAGTTTTTATTGGCTTTATGCCAAACTTATAGTTTTCTATATCCTTTTGTAAATACATTATTGGATTTACTATTTTATAATAAATAATAATTAGTATAAAAATTAAAATAAATACTCCTATAACAACTTCTGCTACTACTATATCTTTAATAAATGGAATATTTCTAATCTTACTTATTTGAAGAGGTCTCTCAACCTTTATCATATATACATTATCTTTAATATTAATTAAATCTGTAAATGTTACATTTAGTAATGATTTTTCATATGTTTTATGCTCATATAATAAAGTATTATCGCCTCTTTCTATGCTTATATTAATGCTATCAATATTATCAATGTTATTTATCCAATCTTTAATATTATCCGTGCCTTGTAATCTTTTTATTTGTGATGATATATAATTTACATCATTTCTTAATTCTATCTGCATAGTATTAAGACTTTCTTCTATTTTATCGTATAAAACTAACTCATAATAACCAAATAAAAGTAGCATATTTAAAGTAAAGCATAATAAAACAATAATACTAAGCTTCTTTTTTAAGTTCATATAACCTCTCCTATAGGCTTTATAAGTTTGTACCCTACACCCCATATAGTTTTTATGTATTTATTTTCCTTATCAATTTTATCTCTTAAACTTTTTATATTTACTGCTACAGTACCTATATCACCAAAATCACTTCCCCATACAGAATTAAATATTTGTTCTCTAGATAATACTTGTCCTGCATTTTCACATAAGTATAAAAATAATTGAAATTCTCTAGTTGATAAATCTATTAATTCTTTATTAAGGTATACTTCATAGCTATCTTTATGTATTTCTATTTCACCAATTTTGATTATATTATTTCCTATACTATTTCTTCTTTTTTCTCTTCTTAGATGAGCCTTTACCCTTGCAACTAATTCATCTACTATAAAAGGTTTAGTTATATAATCATCTGCTCCTATTTCTAATCCTAATACAGTATCTAATGTCCTACTTTTTGCACTTACAAATATTATTGGACAACTTACTTTTTCTCTTATTTTTCTACATACTTCTAATCCGTCTACTTTAGGCATCATAATATCAAGTATAATCATTTCTAAATCTAAATTGTTAGATACTTTTTCTAGTGCAACCTCTCCATCATAGGCTAATAAAGTTTCATAACCTTCATCATATAAACTATCACCTATAAGTGATGCTATTTCTCTATCATCATCAACAATTAATATTTTAGACATATCAATTCTCCCCTATATTACTTAAGGGCTTACCTTAAGTAATAACTTAAGATATGCCCTTTTATTTCATTTTACTTATATATTTTATCATGTTTTGTAAATTATTAGCAAAGTTAATTTCCACTATTTACCTTTTTTAAATAAATCTGTAAATAGTTGCCACATATTTTTTTCTTCTACTTTTTCTTCTTCAACCTTTTCTTCATCTTTTACTTTTATTGCATCAGCTCTTATAGCAAATTGTACCGATTCTACATTAGTATTTTCTTCACTTGCAAAAGATACTGGATTAAAATCACTATTAGAGTATTTTGATACCATTTCATCTATTTTATCATCTATCTCATCTGGTAAATTTGATGTTTTACTATTAAGCTCATTAGTTCCTTTACTTAAAGCTGATACACCTTCTCCTATACTATCAATTCCACTTACTAATGTGCTACTTCCATTTTTTAAACTTGATGCTCCACCCTCTATTTCATTTATTCCACTTACTAATGCACTGCTTCCACTTTTTAAGCTTGATGCTCCACCTTCTATTTCATTTATTCCACTTACTAATGCACTACTTCCACTTTTTAAACTTGATGCTCCACCTTCTATTTCATTTATTCCACTTAACAGGGCATTACTTCCACTACTAAGTGCTTCAATACCACTGTAAAGATTATTTGATCCTTGAGATAAAGTTCCTATATTGTTTGCTAAACTTCCTGCACCATCACTTATTGAACTAGCACCAACTTTAGAGTTATTTATACCTAAATCTATATTTTCATATGCTGATGCTAAACCTTGTGCACCTGATACAAGAGCATCTAAATTTAAAGCTTCTATTTGCTCTGGTGTTAAACTTGATTTTAAAGCTGATACAACTTGATTCACTGATTGTGCATAGCTATTTACATTTTGTTTGTAACTAGATGATCCATAAGCTAAGGTATTTAAACCTGATTCTAAATTATTAACTCCTTGATTTAAAGAACTAACTCCATATTCTAAAGCTTTCACACCACTATTTAAACTTTTAGCCCCTTCTAATAGTTTTTGGCTATTACTATAAAGAGAATTAACTCCATCTTTATATCCATTTAATCCACTTTGTAGACTATTTATTCCTTTATCTAAACTATTTACTCCACTCTTATAGCTACTAACTCCTTCTTGTAATTTTGAACTACCAGTATAAAGTGTATTTACTCCACTCTTATAGCTACTAACTCCTTCTAGCAATTTTGAACTACCAGTATAAAGTGTACTTACTCCATTTTTATAAGTATCTACACCACTTTTTAGCTCTGAAGCTCCATCATTTAATTTATCTATTGCATCAACTAAAGTATCAAATGAACTAGTCATATCATCAACATTTACATCTACATTCATATCCATATTTAATCCATTAAAAGATATTGAGTCCATTTCAAAGTTCTCAACATTTGAGTTTATAGTGTAGCTTGCTTCTTCCCCTGCTAACTTTATATAGGTAATAGTCTTATTATTTCCTACACTAGCAATAGTTCCTCCATCAGCTATAATATCACTACATTTATCTCCATCTAAAGTTAAAGATATTTGTAATGCATAGTTATTAAAGAAAACTTCATCTACAGTATCATTTTTCTTTATATCAAAACTTATTTCTAAATTTCCACTTTTACCTGCTAATTCCTCTGAAGATATACTTTTACCATCAAGAGTATATCTTATATTTATATCCCAAGGTATTTCACAATTTTTCATATCACCTTGATAATAAAACTTTTTATTTGTATCACTTACATTAACATCAACTACACCACTTGAATAGTTTAATTTATCACTTGTAGAAAGATTTAATACATTAGAATATCTTCCGTAATCTACTATTTTTTCACCATTTTTTACATCAAAACTATTTACAACATATACATTGTCTACATTTCCATTATTATTTAACTTAACGTATACAACCTCATCTTTAGATGTATTTGTATCTGCAAATGCAGGATATACATTACTCATTAATATAGATGTAGTAAGTACAAAAGTACTTGCTTTTTTTACTTTTTTAGTTTTTACATAATTGTTCATTTTTTTCTCCCTCCTTATAAAAATGTGTTTTCATAGTTGTTTTTTCAATTAATTTATCACATATAATTAAAACTGTTGGCAAGAAGAATAATACTGATATCATTGAAAGTATTGCTCCTCTACCTATTAGTATTCCAAGTTGTGCTATTACTTCATTTGTAGATATTTTACCTAAAGTAAATCCAGCTAAAGCCAAAATAGTACCAGAAGTAAGTATTGCACCTGTAGAGGTTTTTAATGTATTAATTGCTGAATCGTGCTTATTGTATTCTTTTCTATTTTCTAAGTATCCATTTGCAAATAATATTGCATAGTCAACTGTTGCTCCTAGCTGAACAGCACTTATTACCATAAATCCAATGTAAGCTATACTTATACCATTAAAATATGAATAAGAAAGATTTATCCATATTGAAGCTTCAATAGCTATTAATAATATTATTGGTATTGATAAAGAACGATAAGTAAGCATTATTACAACTCCTATTGCTATAATTGCTCCTAAAGTTGTAATTACATTGTCGCTAGTTACAGTTTCCTTAATATCATAAGCACTTGGACTACCTCCAGCTATATAATAATCATCACCAAAGTATTTTTTACCTAATTCACTCATTTCTTTTACTGCATTAAAAGCAATATCACTTTCCTCATCTGCAGAAAGTGTTACTATCATCCTACTATAATCACCACTAACTAAATCTGATATTTGATCTTTAGGTACATAATCTTTAGGTATTTCATTTCCAACATTCATTGAGTAAGATATAATACTAGTTACCCCTTCAATATTATTAATTTCTTCTCCAACTTCTTTTTCATCTACTGGATCATCTGATGGTACTATAAATACAACCGGATTACTTTTACCAAAGGTATCATCTATTTTTTTAGTATCTCTACCTATTTGTGTTTTTTCACTACTTGCCATAGAGGATGCACCATATGTAAAATTATTTTTACCTTGAGCTAAATAAGCTGGATAAACTAAAATAGCTACTATTATTACAACTATTGGACCTAATTTTAATGCAACTTTACTAAACTTATCAAAACTAGGCATAAAACTTCTATNCCGTAATCTACTATTTTTTCACCATTTTTTACATCAAAACTATTTACAACATATACATTGTCTACATTTCCATTATTATTTAACTTAACGTATACAACCTCATCTTTAGATGTATTTGTATCTGCAAATGCAGGATATACATTACTCATTAATATAGATGTAGTAAGTACAAAAGTACTTGCTTTTTTTACTTTTTTAGTTTTTACATAATTGTTCATTTTTTTCTCCCTCCTTATAAAAATGTGTTTTCATAGTTGTTTTTTCAATTAATTTATCACATATAATTAAAACTGTTGGCAAGAAGAATAATACTGATATCATTGAAAGTATTGCTCCTCTACCTATTAGTATTCCAAGTTGTGCTATTACTTCATTTGTAGATATTTTACCTAAAGTAAATCCAGCTAAAGCCAAAATAGTACCAGAAGTAAGTATTGCACCTGTAGAGGTTTTTAATGTATTAATTGCTGAATCGTGCTTATTGTATTCTTTTCTATTTTCTAAGTATCCATTTGCAAATAATATTGCATAGTCAACTGTTGCTCCTAGCTGAACAGCACTTATTACCATAAATCCAATGTAAGCTATACTTATACCATTAAAATATGAATAAGAAAGATTTATCCATATTGAAGCTTCAATAGCTATTAATAATATTATTGGTATTGATAAAGAACGATAAGTAAGCATTATTACAACTCCTATTGCTATAATTGCTCCTAAAGTTGTAATTACATTGTCGCTAGTTACAGTTTCCTTAATATCATAAGCACTTGGACTACCTCCAGCTATATAATAATCATCACCAAAGTATTTTTTACCTAATTCACTCATTTCTTTTACTGCATTAAAAGCAATATCACTTTCCTCATCTGCAGAAAGTGTTACTATCATCCTACTATAATCACCACTAACTAAATCTGATATTTGATCTTTAGGTACATAATCTTTAGGTATTTCATTTCCAACATTCATTGAGTAAGATATAATACTAGTTACCCCTTCAATATTATTAATTTCTTCTCCAACTTCTTTTTCATCTACTGGATCATCTGATGGTACTATAAATACAACCGGATTACTTTTACCAAAGGTATCATCTATTTTTTTAGTATCTCTACCTATTTGTGTTTTTTCACTACTTGCCATAGAGGATGCACCATATGTAAAATTATTTTTACCTTGAGCTAAATAAGCTGGATAAACTAAAATAGCTACTATTATTACAACTATTGGACCTAATTTTAATGCAACTTTACTAAACTTATCAAAACTAGGCATAAAACTTCTATGATGTGTTTTATCTATTATTTTGTAAGTATATATTGTTAAAACTGGAAGTAAAAACATTACAGATAAAAGACTAAACACTATCCCCTTTGCAAGTACTGTACCTAAATCTGGACCTATCTTAAATCTCATAAGTGTAAGAGCTAAGAATCCAAGTATAGTTGTAAGTCCGCTTGATAATATAGATGTATAAGACTTTTTCATAGCATTAACCATAGCTTCTTTTACATCTAGGCCTTCATCTCTAAATTCTGCAAATCTATGAAGTAAAAATATTGCATAGTCCATAGATACTGCTAGTTGTAAAATTGCAGCTGTTGCATTTGTTATAAATGAAATCTCACCTAAGAATATGTTTGTTCCTGTATTTATTAGTATTGATATACCTACAGTAAATAAAAATAAAAATGGTTCAAACCAAGAACTAGTACTTATCATAAGAATTAATACTATTACTGGTATAATAAATAACATAATCTTTTGAATTTCTTCACTTGTTGATGTTTTTGCATAGTTTTCTGTTACTGCATCTCCAGCAACTATACCTTTATCCCCTACTATTTCTTTTATATCTTCAATAGTTTGTTTTAAAGTATCACCTTTATCTACTAATGCTGTAAATAAAGCATTGTTGTCTTTATACCAAGAATTTAGAGTATCTGTATCTATCACATCTAATGGCTGTTGTATATTAACACTATCATCTAGCCAGTTTATTTCCTTTACTCCATTAACTTTTGATATTTTTTCTTTATAGTTTAAAGCCTCAGCTATACTTACATCCTCTAGCATTATCCTTACATTTGGAGGACTTTTATCAAATTCTTTGTTCATTAAGTTTAATGATACTGTTGATTTTGAGTCCTCTGGTAAATAATCTGCCATTTGGTAGTTTATGCTTACGTTAGGTGCTGCAAATATACTAAATACTACCATTAACGTAAAGGCTATAATTATTACACCCTTGTGCTTTATTGTTTTTTCTGCAAGCCAGTTCACTTCCTATTCCCCCTATTTGTTTTGTTTTCTTAATTATATAAAGTAAAAATTATTAAAATACATATAATTTTATTAAGAATTATTAAGAAAATTCACTTTGATCTAAAGAAGTATTAGATTACAAGCTATCCACAAGATATATATTTTATAATATCTTCATATATAAAAAAGGCATTGCTAAGTAGCAATACCTCAGAGCGTAGACAAAGTCTACGCTCTTTTATTTTTGTCAATACTCTTTATGAGGTGATAAATATGTTAACTATAAGAAAAGAAAATTTTAGAGATGATGAAATAAATGTTATATTAGATGGATTGGTTCCTGAAAACCATTTAGTAAGAAAAATAGAAAATGCAATAGATTTTAGTTTTATTTATGATAAAGTAAAAGATTTATACTCTCCGTTAGGAGCTCCAAGTATAGATCCTGTTGTTTTAATAAAAATAGTTTTAATTCAATATTTATTTGGCATACCTTCAATGAGNCATACATGATAGCGTAGCTTTTTCCGATTTATATCAAAAGATAAAAAATAATAGTAAACAACATACAACAGCGATAGCTATAGATGCTGGATATATAACTCCTTATATTTGTAAAACTATTTTAGATGATGGTATAATTCCTGCTATTCCATATAAAAGACCTATGACTAAAAAAGGATTTTTTAAGAAATATGAATATGTATATGATGAGTATTATGACTGTTATATTTGTCCTAATAATAAAATTTTAAAATATTCAACTACCAATAGAGATGGGTATAGAGAGTATAAATCTAATCCAAGTGATTGCAAATCTTGTGAACACTTAAATATTTGCACTAATAGTAAAAATAAACAAAAGTTAGTTACAAGGCATATATGGCAAAATTATTTAGAAGAAGCTGATCATCTTAGACATAAGCCATATGTAAAAAAAGTTTACAGTAAACGTAAAGAAACAATTGAACGAGTTTTTGCAGATGCAAAAGAGAAACATGGTATGAGATATACAAAATTAAGAGGCTTGTCGAAAATTGAGATGGAGGTGAGTCTTATTTTCTCATGCATGAATCTAAAAAAATTAGCTAATTGGATGTGGAAAGATACATCCAATAATCTAAGGCTCACGCCTATTTTTAGTATATTATCACTAAAAATCTTTATAAAAAAGAAAATAGCCATTTTATATAAGTTAAAAATGGCTATTTTGTCTACAATCTGAGGCATTGCTAAGTAGCAATACCTTCTTTATTTTCAGGAATTATTTTTTTGATTTTATTATAATAAGTAAACATTAGAGGAAGAGCTGCTGCTATCCATGCAATTGGATCTGATAAACATATACCAGCAAATCCAATATACTTTGGTAGTATAAAAACAACTAAACTTCTAGCTACTAACTCATAAATACCTGCCATCATAGGTACAAAAGACTCTCCCATACCTTGTAGCACGTTTCTATATACAAATATAAAACCTAAGAATATCATAAATAATGCAGAGTAGTTTAATACCTCTTGAGTATATCTAATTATTTCATCACTTGGATTTTCTATAAACATCATTACAAAATACTTTCCAAATAACACTAAAACAGCTCCTGCAATTATACTAGTTACTATAGAAATAATATTCATTATTTTCATTCCATATTTAATACGGTCATAGTTTTTCGCTCCTAAGTTTTGCCCTGCATAAGTTGCTATTGTAACTCCAAATGAAACTAATGGTTGCATAACTAATTGTAAAACCTTAGATGATGCTGTATAAGATGCTATAACATCTGATCCAAATACATTTACAGCACTTTGAACTATAATTATACCAACTGCTGTTACTGAAAATTGTAATCCCATTGGTATAGCAATTTTTAAATGTGTTTTATAGTAATCTTTTTCTACGTTAAAATCTTTTTTCTTAAGTCTTAAAACCTTAAATTTCTTATAACTATATGCTAAACATAATAATGCAGAAAAACCTTGAGCTATATTTGTGGCGTAAGCTGCTCCTGCAACTCCCATTTTAAAGTTAACAATAAATACTAAATCTAAAACTATGTTAAGTATTGATGATATTATTAAAAAATATAATGGCGTTTTACTATCTCCTAAGGCTCTTAATATCCCAGCTGCCATATTATAAGCTGTTTGAGTAAATATACCTGCAAATATTATAGTTATATATGTGTTTGCATCGTTTAAAATATTATCTGGAGTATTCATCATAGAAAGCAATGGATTTTTTACTAATAATGCAACTGCTGTAATTATTATTGTTGAAATTACTGTTAACTTTATATTACTAGCTACTGCTTTTTTTATTCCATCTTCATCTTTTGCTCCAAATTTTTGAGAAACTAATACAGAGAATCCACTTGTTAATCCTAGTATCATTCCATTTACTAAAAAGAACATTGATCCTGTAGAACCTACTGCTGCTAGAGCATCAACTCCTACGAATCTACCTACTATTATAGTATCTACCATACTATATAATTGTTGAAATATATTTCCTATAAGTAGTGGTATAGAAAATAATATGAAAATTTTTAAGGGACTTCCCTTTGTCATATCGTTTGTCATAGTTCACCTCTAGTCTATTTAATTTTTATACCTAAATATAGATTATATATTTAAGGCTATATTAGTGTCAATTAAATCTATTAATCATAAATAATTTCTTTTAATTTTTAAATATCTATAAACATGTATATAGCTGATTTAATTACTTTTTAAATACTTATTTATTCTAAAAATATAAGGTAGATAAGCACTTTGTATTTTTAATTATAATATTATGTTATTAAAGTCTATAAAAGGAGATATAAAAATATGTATAATATGCCTAGACAATATCCATTTATGTTTAATCCACAAATGTATAATATGTTACCATATATGTTTTGGTATGCTCCACAAATGATGTATCCTCCTATGTTTCCTAATATGCCAGCATATAACCAAAAATCTAATAGACCAATTCCTACATTAAAGGATTATGGTCCTAATCCATTTGTAATTGATATTGAGGATGCCTCTGAGGTAAATAATAATTTCCGTACTGCTTTATGGACAGGAAATAATTTACAAGTTACATTAATGTCAATTGGCGTTGGAGATGATATTGGATTAGAAGTTCATACAAGTGGTGATCAATTCATACGTATTGAAGAAGGTGATGCACTTGTTAAAATGGGTGATAGTCAAGATAATTTAGATTTTCAAAAAAGAGTTTCTGATGGTTATGCTATTATGATACCTGCTGGCAAATGGCACGATATAGTTAACCTTGGTAATAAACCTCTTAAATTGTATGTTATATATGCCCCACCACAACATCCACAAGGTACAGTTCACAATACTAAAAAAGATGCAGAAGCTGCTGAGTTTAATCGCATATATTAATCAATTTTTTTACTTATAATATACAGAAAAAAACTCTAAGTATAAGTGTATATTTTACTTATATTTAGAGTTTTAATTTATTTTAATTATTCATTTGACTTTAATGCATCAATCATATCAACCTTTTTTAATTTAATATGCATCATAACCATAACTATCATTGAGAAGAATATAGTTATAAGTGATGAAAATAAATAGCCTTTTATAGATATCTCTGGATACATCATTATATTATCAGTTTCCGATGTATAAAGTATAAATGTATGCAATAATTTACCTAATAAAGCTCCACATAATACACCTAGGAAAGTAAGTATTATATTTTCTCTTAATATATACATTGTAACTTCATTATCATAAAAACCAAGTACTTTTATAGTAGATAACTCTCTTATTCTTTCTGATACATTTACATTGTTTAAGTTATATAAAACTACAAAAGCAAGACAACCAGATGCTATTATTATTACTAACATAATCATATCTAGATTTGCACTAGATTCTTCAGTTGATTTTTTAATATCAGACATTAATGTAACATTTATTACATTGTAACAATTCATAATTTTATTAGATATTTCATCCTTGTTCATTTTTTTAGAATCAAAATTTAAAAGCTCCATATTATAATTTACACTTTTACCAAAAGTCTTTTCATAATATGCTGGTGACATGTAAATATAATGTGCAAAATAATTTTCACATATATTATCAACTTTAACTTTATACGGATTATTTTCTTCATCATTTAGTGTTATTGTATCGCCAACTGATGCATCTAAAAGTTTTGCTAGTTTTTCAGTTATTATAACACCATTATCTGATATTTTATATTCTTTTTCTGACTTTCTATCATTTAATAATATAAAATCATTAATTTTATCTATATCTTTTGGTACATACATAGTAACACTTTGTTTGTTCATATCTTCTTTGCTAAAAGTTACTGTTTCTTGATGTATACCTAATTTACTTTCATAACCTTTTAGATTATTTAAAGTATTATTGTACTCTTTTATTTCTTCATCATTAAAACTATCATTAAATATTACCATAGCATCATATTTCCACAATTTATTAAATTGCTTTTCTAACATACCATTATTAGAATCTTGAAGTCCATATCCTGTAACAAGCATTGCCATACATCCTGCAATACCAAATACAGTCATTATCATACGTTGCTTGTATCTAAAGATATTTCTAAAAGTAACTTTTTGATTAAAGTTTAATCTTTTCCATAAAGGAGTAATTCTTTCTAGTAATATTTTCTTCCCTATCTTAGGAGCTTTTGCTCTCATTAAATTGGATGGAGTACTTTTTAGTTCAACTCTTAGTACATATAATGCTGCTCCAACTGTACATAGTATTGAAATTAATATAGACTGAATTACATATGATGGATAATAGTATATATCTAAACTTGGTAAATTATATAGGCTACCATAAGATGTATTTATTATTTGTGGTAGTATATTACATCCAATAAGTATTCCTATAACGCTACCTATAATACTTGCTAAAGATGCATATACAACAAACTTTCTAGATATTTCTAAATCATTATATCCTAATGCTTTAAGAGTTCCTATTTCCCCTCTATTTTCTTCTACCATTCTAGTCATAGTTGTTAAACAAATTAATACTGCTATTAAAAAGAAAAATACAGGAAATACTGAAGCTATACTATCTAGACTGTTAATAGAATCTTTTAAACCAGAATATCCTATATTATCAGTTCTATCAAAAAAGTAATACTTGCCTTCTATACTATCAATCTTATCTTGTTCTTTTTTTATTTCTTCTTTAGCATCTAATAACTTTTGAGTATTTTCTTTAATTTCTGCTTCACCATTAGTTAATGTTTGTTGTGAAACTTCTAGTTGTTCTTTAGCTTTAGCTAAATCTGACTTTCCTTTTATTTTACCATTTTCAAGGTCTTTTTCGCCTTTTTCAAGTTCTGCCTTCGCATTTTCTAATTGTTTTTGACCTTCTTGTAACTTAGCTTCTCCGTAATTAAGAACTGCTAATTGTTCTTCATACTGTTTTTTACCTTGTTGATATTGAGTTACTAAATGTATTATAGTTGAAGTACTATCTTCAATATTTTCTATACTTTGATCTGGATCTATACCTTGAGCTAGAAGTGATTGTTTAGTATTATCAAGTAAAATTTTTGACTCATTTAACTTTTCTTTCCCAGCATTTAAAGTTTTCTTTTGTTTATCAAGTTCTTCTTGTGCTTTTACTAGCTCTTTTTTTCCATTTGAAATACTTAATTCTCCAGCTTTAATTTCATCTTCATAGGACTTTAACCCTTGTTCATATTGTTTTTTTCCTTCTTGTAACTTTTCTTTTCCAGATTCTATTTCTTTTTGTGCAGATAAAAGCTTATTTTCATTTTCTTCTATTTCAGCATAAGCTTTATCTAACTCTTCTTGTGCAGTAGCTTTTATTTCCTCTACTCTATCTATTTTTCTATCTGAATATAAGTTTTCAAGATACTTATTATTTTCTTCCATTATGTCTTTATATTCATCACTATAAGCGTCAAGATTTTGAACATTTTTAAATCTAACATATATTTCTGTATAAGCATCCATAGATATGTCGTCTTTATTTACTACTGCAAAATAATCAATGCTACCTTTACCTACTGTAGTAGTTCCTCTTGATTCTTTTTCCATATACATTGGACTTTTTACAATACCAACAATTTTAAATGTTTTCTTATTAAAAGATTTCATTGTATCTTCATCAGATTGTATTGTGTAGGTATCTCCAATTTTTAAATTCTTGTTTACCTTTAATGCTTGTTCATCTAGTGCTATCTCTCCACTATTTTGTGGTAATCTACCATCAACTACAATGAACTTATTTATATTATTGTTTTTATCATATTCCATAAATCTTACTACACTATTTATATTTTCAAGGTTTGCATCTATAGTGTGTGATGAATAAAAATCTAATATCTTATCATTATTTTTAAGTAATTCTAAATCTTTATCAGTTAAACCTAAAGTTGATACTATTTTACTATCCATAAGATTTTGATTTTTATAAAGCTCATTTATAGCTTTATTCATATCAGGTCCTGATGATTTTATTCCAGAGAAAAAAGCTACTCCTAAAAGAATAATAACTAATATTGAAGCAAATCTCGCCTTTGAGGATAATATTTCTCTTGTAATAGATTTTTTATATGCTCTATATCTCATAATACTACACCTCTACCACTCAATATGTTCTATTGAAAGTGGATTTTTATTTACTTCAATACTTCTAACTTTTGCATCATTAATTTTTATAACTCTATCTGCCATTTGAGCAATTGCAGAGTTATGAGTAATAACTATAACTGTTGTTCCTGTATTTCTACAAGTATCCTGTAATGTTTTTAAAACTTGTTTACCTGTATTATAATCAAGTGCACCTGTTGGTTCATCACAAAGTAATAACTTAGGATTTTTTGCAATAGCTCTTGCTATAGATACCCTTTGTTGCTCCCCTCCTGATAATTGAGAAGGAAAGTTGTCCTTTCTATCTTCAAGACCAACTAACTCTAGTGTCTTATCTACATCTAAGGAATTTTTTGAAATTTGTGTAGCTAACTCTACATTTTCTTTTGCTGTTAGATTTTGTACTAGATTATAAAATTGGAATACAAAACCTACATCGTGTCTTCTATATTTGGTAAGTTGCTTATTATTAAACTTTGATATATCGGTTTTATCAATTATTATCTTACCTTCATCACAAGTATCCATACCACCAAGAATGTTTAGTACAGTTGATTTTCCTGCACCACTTGGTCCTAAAATTACAACAAATTCACCTTTTTCAATAGAAAAGTTGATTCCGTTATTTGCTACGACAGTATTTTCTCCCACTTTGTATCTTTTATATGTATCTATAACTTCTATATATGCCATACTCAACCGTTGCCAAAAATCTATAAATATCTATAAATTTCTATAAATCTTGTTTGATTCCCTGTTCTTCGAATCCGATTTTGAAAACTATAAAAGGTAATCTACTTTCGTTTGATATAACTCTCCGAGGGCGTAAATTCGGATACAACGCATCCTACATATCAGCATTATCTTGTTGGTGATACTATGCCAATTTATACTTAGAAAGATTAATACTAGCATTTAAATCTCTGTCAATATTAAGACCACAACTACACTTGTAAAGTCTATCTTTAAGTTTCAAGTCCTTTTTTATAACCCCACATTGACTACAAGACTTTGATGATGGATAAAATCTATCTGCTACCACTAATTCAATTCCTCTAAAATTACACTTATATTCAAGTTGCCTTCTAAATTCATAGAATCCTTGTTTCCTTATAGCATCAGATAAATGTTTGTTTTTCATCATATTAGAAACTGCTAAATCTTCTATTACTACTCTGTATGGTTTGACTTTCACTATACTTGTTGTAGTTTGATGAAGGTGATTATTTCTTATATTAGCTAACCTTCTATGCATTTGTTGTATCTGTTTTTCAAGTTTTATAATATTTTTAGTTTTGACATACTCCTTTCCTTGTTTATTTTGTTCATATTTTCTACTTGCTTGTTTTTGTAGCCTTTTTAATCTCTTTTCGATTTTTCTGACTACATAAGTTTTATTTATATTCTTATAAACTGTACCATCAGAACATATTGCTAAGTCTTTTACTCCTAAGTCGATTCCTAATGATATATCTGTTAATTCTTCTTGATTTTCCTCTTGCTCTATACCTACTGAAATATACCAATACTTATTATCATAGCTTATCCTTGGATTACTATATTTGACTCCAATAGGTAGTTGCTCATTAGTTTTAATCCAACCTACTTTTTCGATATTTACTAATTTGTTATCTTTAACTTTAAGTTTTACATTATCGTTATAAAAAGACTTTTTACTTCTTTTCTTAGTCTTAAATCTTGGTTTATCTGATAATCCTTTAAAAAATCTTTTGTATGCATCACAGGCATCTTTTACAGCTTGTTTCGCAATATTATTAGATACTTCATTTAACCAACTTAATTCATTCTTTTTTAGTTGAGTTATTTCTTTTCTAAGAACACCATCAGATATAAATTTACCACCATTTTTATAATTTTCTTCTTGCTTTGCAAGTGTCCAATTATAGATAAATCTTGCACTGCCTACCGATTGCCACAACTTTTGTTCTTGTAATTCACTCGGATACAACCTAACTTTCTTCGCAAGTATCATCCTCTATCAACTCCTTAATCATTGTCTTAACCTTCTTTGCTCTTTTTCCTTGAAGCCTACAACTAAATACAGTAACTATTTGGATTAAATCTTCTACTAATTCTTGGTCTTCTATTTTCTCAGTATTATCTATAATCTCAATAGTAGTTCCATACTTATTACAAAGATTTTCTATTAATTCATATCTAAATCTAATTAATCTATCTTTATAAAGGACTACTATTTTATCAACTTCTGAATTAGTAATCATATTTATCAATTGATTTAATCCTTTTTTATTGTAGTTTATTCCGCTTCCAATATCTGAACATATATGTTTTTACATTTTCAATCTGTCTTTCAAGATCATCTTTTTGTTTATGAGATCTAATTCTACAATATCCAATAGTTTTTTATTTAGTTTATCTTTCGGTTTTAAACCTAAAAAATGATTAAGTTGTTCTTGGGAGTAATATCTTGTACCACCCTCTGTTGTATGATGTGGTTTCAAAGTTCCTTTATTATCCCAATTTCTAAGTGTTTGAACCGTTTTACCTATTTTATTTGCAAACTCTCCTATTGAGTAATATTTCATTTATTTATCACCTCAATAGTATTATAAGACAATCTATAAAAATGTACTCTGTTTTTATAGATATTTATAGATTTTCACTAACTGTTATACCCCTCCTTATATGCGTCTTTTAATACATCTCTTATTAAATAGATACATTGTATATTTAATAGTATAAAGAATTAGAAAATAATAAACAATAGATTAATTTTTATATAATAAATTTCTTATTATTACTTTTTTATTTTTAGCTATATTTTAAATTATTGTTGAAAATGGATATTTTCAAATATGTATATAGGTTATAATGTATATATATATCCATATTTCAAAGGTTATAATATGCCAGATATAAAGTTTATATTAACAGATATACAGACATTACCATTAAATCAAGTATAAGAATTACTAATATAACAAGAAAATATCGTAAAAGAGGTAAAAATGTATTTATCACATTTAACACATCAGTAATTTAAATGGTAATTTAAAGAAATGGATGCGTAGATTTAATTATATTGCAAGGGGGTAATTAATATGGAAAATATAAGAATATTTGTTCAAAAACATAAAAAAGTATCATGGCTAGTATTGATTGGTTATTTAATTTTTTGTGGATGTTTTGTGTTTCCACTATCAAATGAAAGATGGTCATTTGATTTTGAAAAAGCATATATGATTATTCTATCCTATGGCATATTAGCCACTTTGTTTACAAGTTTGTTAAGTAGTAACAAAAGTATACATGTATATTCAATATCATTATTATGTACAACTGTAGGCATGATTTTACGTTATATAATAGAGTATGGTGAATATTCAAATACAATAAACTTTACACAAATAAATATAATAATGTATTTAGGGATAATTCCTGTATTTTGTACACTTATTTACTGGATTATTTGTAAATTAGAATCGATAACTTGCAAGTAGGAGGATATATGATTCCCCTACTTTTTTAATTTTCTAAATAGTTTATAAATCAACATTATATTAAAAAGTTAGACAAGTTTTACCAATTCATATTAATATTATATTTATCATATTCTATATTAATAAAAAGGAGAGTGATTAAATTATGGACAAATTGAAAGAATTCAAAGAATATCTTAATAAAATAAATCAATATGAACAAGCTTCAAATATACTACAATGGGATATGCAAACATGTATGCCCTATAATGGTGGTGATAGTAATACAGATGTTTTAACTATGTTATCTAGTAAATCATTTGAGCTTAGCGTTAGTGATAAAATGAAAGATTTATTAGATAATTTAACTAATCCTGAAACATTTAATAATCTAGATTCTATTTCTAAAAAGATGATAAGTGAGTGTAAAAAACAATATGACGATAATAAAAATATACCATCTAATTTATACTCTAAGTATATACAGGTTGTATCTCAATCTGAACAAACATGGCAAAAAGCTAAATCAGATAATGATTTTAAAACTATGGTTCCTTACTTAAAAGAAATAATTGAACTTACAAAAGAAATGTATAGTTATTCTAAACCAAATGTAGATACATATAATGCATTATTAGATGATTATGAAAAAGGTATAACTGAAAATCAATTAGATACTATTTTTAAAGAATTAAAGGAAGGTACTATACCATTAATAGAAGCTATATCTAAAAAAGATAAAGTAAATCAACATATATTTAACGGACACTATCCTATACACTTACAAGAAAGACTTTCTAATTATTTCTTAAATGTTATTAATTTTGACTTTAAATCTGGATGCTTAGCAGAAAGTGAACATCCTTTTACTACTGGTATAAATAGTCCTTATGATGTACGTATTACAACTAATTATGATATTAATGATATTAGAAGTTCTCTATTTAGTGTTCTTCATGAAGGTGGTCATGCATTATATGAACAAAATATAAATCCTAAATTAGTAGGAACTAGACTTAATACTGGAACTTCTATGGGTATTCATGAAAGTCAGTCTAGATTTTATGAAAATATTATAGGTAGAAATTTATCATTCTGGAAAAAACATTATGATAAAATTTGTGATATTTTACCTTCTTACTCTAATATTTCTCTTGATAAATTTTATAAGGGTATTAATAGTGTAACACCATCACTAATTAGAATTGATTCAGATGAACTAACATATAATTTACATGTTATAATTCGTTTTGAGCTAGAAAAGGCTTTATTCTCTGGTAATTTAGAGGCTAAAGATTTATCTATTGCTTGGAATGATAAAATGAAAGAGTATCTAGGTATAATTCCTAAAGATGATACTACAGGTGTACTTCAAGACTGTCATTGGTACAGTGGTTTATTTGGATATTTCCCTTCTTATAGTTTAGGAAATATTTATAGTGGTCAGTTTTTAAGTCAAATAGAGAAAGAGCTTGGACCTATAGATTGTTTAATTGAAGATAATAGATTGGTAGATATTAATAATTGGTTAAAAGTAAATATTCATCAGTATGGTCTTATGAAGTCTCCTACTGAGATAATAAAGGATAGTTGTAATAGTGGTATTGATACTAAGCCAATTATTAAGTATTATACTGATAAATATAGTAAGATTTATAACTTATAAAATCTAGTTTGTTCAAAACAAAAGGCTGTTATTTAGGTATATTAAATCTAAATAACAGCTTTTCTTAATTAATTATAAATAATGGTTATGATTATATCTTATTGTTGCAAATCTAATTTATTAAAATCCCCAGTCGTCAACTTTCCAACACTATTTTTATCATCTTTAATTAAAATCCAATTATAATTAGTATAAGTTTCCCCTGGATTTAAAACAGGATTATTACCTGAATTGTCTACATCAAAATCAGATAATAAAACTATAACATTTTCAGCTTTGACTTTATTTACAGATCCATTTCCAAATTGTAGATAATCCTCAACAGCAGTATTAGATATTTCCTCATTATAATATATTTTAGTTAAGGTACATGCTTCAAAATCAAAACTTCTTTTTAAGCAATCTACAGCATTATCTATCTCTTCTTTACTAAATTTAGTGGATTCTCCAATATCAAGCTTAATATTAGTAGATTTATTATTTTGATTACAACCAACTAATGAAAATATCATTAAAATCATGCTTAAATATATAACTATTTTTTTCATAATATATCCCCCCTTTTATTTACCAAAAATATTTTAACATTATTTGGTATAATATAACAATTATAAACTTCTAATTATATCTCAAATCTATTCAATCCCCTTATATTGTACCTTTGGTTTTTTATTAATCAAAACTGTAATTGCTTTTTTAGGACAAGCATTAACACATCTATAACAAAAAATACAATTGTTATTATGTACAATACCATTATTAGCTAAATTAAGATTGTTCATAGGACATAGCTTTACACATAATCCACACTTAATGCAGTCACTATCAACTTTAATGGAAGACTTTTTTTCTTCTTCGATATTTGGCCAGTATTTACTTTGACTTTTCCCAATTAAATTAGAAACTTTGTTAAATCCACGCTTTTTTACTTTTCCTTTTTCTAAATCCTTACATATACGGTTCATCTTTCGTTGTGCTGCTTTTATATATTTCTTCGTTTCTTCACCATTTTTTATTGGAAATATTTTTATATTACATATATTATTAGGCATATTAAAATGTTCTGCATAAATAACTTCTCCATATCCTTTTGGCAAAAGATCTGTAAAAACTCTAGCTCCATCACCCGAAAAAAATAATTGAGTACAAAATATTATTAGTTTCTTATCTTTAAGTTCTTCTACATATTTACTAACAAATTCCCTCATTATACGAGGAACATTAGATGCATAAATAGGATAACAAAACGCAATTGTATTATGCCTTTTTATTTCTTTTTTAAAGTCTATATTTTCTTCAATAGAATAACACTTAGCATTTACTTTCTTACTAAATAAATTTGCAATATATTTTGAATTTCCAGTTCCTGAAAAATACAGCATAAGCATAAAATCAACCTCCATTATAATAAAATATTACATTTTAAATAATCTTATAAGTAAAAGTTTATTATTATATATACTTAAAATTTTGTTGTACTATGATATTAATAGTTCTATTATATAAAAATAAACCCACATGTATTATGGGTTTATTTTTATTAGTTACAATTAGTTTTAAAGAAGCAATTAATTGCTATATTTTGATGTTTTATTTCTTTCTCTTTGTGCTAGTTTAGGCATTATAAGTCCTAATCCTACCAATACAAATGGTGTAACTATATTAAGAGTAAGTTGGAATGGATCTTCTGAGTATATTCCTCCAATACAAGCAAATGCTGTAAATACAAAACACCACAATCCTATCAATATACCAATAGTCTTATTCTTTGTAAATTTATATTCTGCATTAAATTTATCTCCAGCTTTCTTAAGAGCAATATATGCCACAAATACCCATAAGTAACGTAGAGGCATACAGACTGCATTTAATTTAACCAACCATTTAACTAAAGCATCCACACTTCCTATACCAAATGCTGGTATTATAATTAATATAGATACTATAACTCCTATAAGCTTATTTCCATTTGTATACGCTCCATACTTATTTTGTTTAAACATACTTCTAGGCATATATTCTTTGTCACAACTTTCAAGTAACATACGAAGCGGTGCATCTATTGAGATAATTAATGTTGATACTTGACCAATAAAGTTAGTTATAGCATATAATATAACAAATAAATTACCCACATTATAATATTCACCAAGTCTTTGGAATGCATAATATGCACCATTAGTTAACAAATCTTGAGGTATATTATTTGAATCAAACATCATTCCTAAAGATATTGTTCCAAGTATAGCACAAACTGCTACCATTATTGCCAATGTAATCATACCTTTTGGGAACCCTTTTGAAGGTTCATCCATTTTATTTACATAAGGAGATATCTTTTCACATCCACCTACTGCAAATACAAGAATTGATATACTTGTAAAATACTTAAGATCAAATGTAGGCATGAATGTTTTTAAAGACCAATCTATATCTATAAAGTTACCTCCTGTTATTGCTGGTGCTGAAATCATAAGTATTATGAATAGTATAGACATTACAAACATTGATGTTCCTGCTATTGTAGCAATTTTCTTTAAAGGATTCATACCCTTAGTAGCGATTAGTAAACCTATTAAGAATACAACTAGACAAGATATTTGAAGTGCAACTGGATTAATATTACTAATAGCATTAGACTGAAAAATAGCCCAACTTCCTGCTATTATAGCACCCTGTGGCTTTTGTGATATGTATGGAAGATGAACTACCCAATATGTCCACCCTGCATAATATGCCATTTTAGGGCCTATAGTTTCCAAAATCCATGAACTTACTCCACCACCTAATTCCTTAAATGAAGAGCCCAGTTCCCCAACCATTAATGCATATGGAATAAAATATATTATAAATATAATTATCCATGATACTATTGCTTGTAATCCACCAAATTCAGAGAATCCATTTATTACATTACCAAATCCCCATACAATGGAAAATGCCATAAATGCTAATGTCAACCAAGTTATTCTCTTAGTTTCTTTATTATCCATTTTCTCCTCCTAACTATATATTATATTTCAATATTATAAATAACCAATTATATTATCTAATGTTATTTATAATGTATTGACCCTCTTAAACTTGAATTTATACAAATATAAAGTTGTTATATCTTATTATTTTTTGAATCTACATCATAATGATGATATCTAAGCATACAATTCTATCTATCAAACAGCAATCGATTAATATTATATATAAGTATATATAAATAAATATTACATAATTTTTTAAGTTTATTTAAACTATCTATATAAAAATTTGTTATACATTTTCCCATTTTAATATTGATTTATGATAAGCATTAAATTTATTTATATATTGAATATATATAGATAATTCTAAGAATAATAATACAAATAATCATATGGAGGAAAATATGAAAGCTATAGTTTATAATGGAAAGAAAAATGTAGATGTAGAAAATGTTGAAGATCCGAAAATTGAAAAAAGTGATGATATAATTATAAAAGTAACATCTACTGCTATATGTGGATCTGATTTACATTTAATACATGGAATGATACCAAATATGCCAAAAGGATTTAGATTAGGTCATGAAACAATGGGAATAGTAGAAGAAGTTGGGAAAGATGTTGTTAAAGTCAAGAAAAATGACAGAGTAATAATTCCTTTTCCAGTTGCATGTGGTCATTGTTGTTATTGTGAACATGGTCAATTTAGCCAATGTGATAATTCAAATCCAAATGGTGAGGCTGGAGGTATATTTGGATATAGTAATACATTTGGTGGCTATGCTGGAGGACAAGCCGAATATTTAAGAGTTCCTTATGCAAATGTAGGACCTACTATAGTTCCAGAAGAATTACAAGATGAACAAGTATTGTTTTTAACAGATGTTTTACCTACTTCTTATTGGGGTGTAGATATAGGAGGTGTAAAACGAGGTGATACTGTAGTTGTTCTTGGATGTGGACCAATAGGTCTCACAGCAATTAAATGGTGTATACTTAGAGGTGCAAATAGAATTATAGCTGTAGATAATGTTGGGTATAGATTAAAACATGCAGCATCATATAAAGGTGTTGAAACAGTAAACTTTGAAGATTACGATAATACAGGTGAATATTTAAAAGAAATAACTAATGGTGGTGCAGATGTTGTTTTAGACTGTGTAGGAATGGATGGAAAGATGACTAAGATTGAAAAAGTAGAAACACTATTAAAACTTCAAGGTGGTTCAAAATCTGCAATTGAAATAGCTACACAAGCCGTAAGAAAATGTGGAACAGTTGTATTGGTAGGAGTTTATGGTGCAAGATATAATATGTTCCCTTTAGGAGATTTTTTCGCAAGAAATATTACCTTAAAAATGGGTCAATGCCCAGCTCAAAGATATGTAGACCCTATACTTAAACTTATTAAACAAGGAGAATTTGATGCAACTGATATAATTACTCATAAATTAAAACTTGATGAAGGAAAACATGCTTACGAAATATTTGATAAAAAACTTGAAGATTGTATAAAAGTTATATTAAAACCATAGAAATTATATTCGTTTAATATATAATAGCCCTATATTAGTAAATATAGGGTTATTATATATTAAAGTAACTTAATTAATTCTTCTAATTCTTTAGATAAAGTTTTTGCAAGTTCAAAATTAGTATCCATTAAAGCTCTTTCTATCTTCGTTTCAACTAATTTTTTCTTTTGTTCAATTTCTAAATAATCCTTATCAAAGTAATTAGCATAAATCATCCTTTTAAACTTTTTCATGCTAACTTTTCTAATAGTCTTATCTTCAATCATTAAAACATAGTCCATACTATTAACTATAAATTGATAATCATGAGAAATCATTAATATAGCACCATTATAGTTTTGTATAGCCTTCTCAAGTGCCATTTGAGAATAAGTATCTAAATGGCTTGTAGGTTCATCAAGAAGTAACATATTAGCACAACTTGATGAAACCTTAGCTAATTGAAGAATATTTCTTTCCCCTCCAGATAAAGAGCTTATCTTTTGTTTTAAAACATCTTCATTAAAACCATAGCGTGAAACATATCTTCTAACCTCACCATAGTTTTTAAATCCTGCCTCATAAAACTCTTCAAGAATTGTACTAGACTCATTTAATCCATTTCCTTGCATTTGAGATAAATAACATAGTTCAATATTATCATTTATTTCAATACACTCGTTGTTGTTTTTAAATATTTCTTTCATTAAAGTAGTTTTACCAACACCATTTGTACCGATTATAGCCACTTTATCATTAGACTTAATTTCAAAATTAACATCTTCTAAAAGCACTTCATCAAAAGTTACTCCAAAATTATTAACTTTTAAAGCTGTAATTTCTTCTTCAATTTCATTATCAGTAGTTAAATTTATATAGGGCTCTTTGATATATACAAATGGAGCTTTTATTCTACGCTCTTGTAATCTTTCTTGTATTTTAACTCTAGCTTTTAAAGCCCTTCCCCTAGAGGCTTCTGAATTATAAGTTGCTTTTTCTCTTAATATATTAATTAACTCTTCATTTCTTGCAATTTCTTCTTCTTCAGCAATGAATATTTCCTGTGTTTCAATTTTAGTTTGAAGTAATGAGAAGTTGTAATCAACAAATCTTCCATCAAACTCTTGAAGTTCAGTGTTTTCAAGATGAATAATCTTATTAAAGCAATGGTTAAGTAGATATCTATTATGTGTAATAACTAATATTGTTTTCTTATGAGAATTAATTAAGTTTTTAAGAGCATTAAGATTTTCAAAATCTAAAAATACATCTGGCTCATCCATAATCATTAAGTCTGGATTATTAAGCATTTCCTTAATAACTTGAATAAGTTTAAATTCTCCCCCACTAAGTTCAGATATCTTTTTATCTTTATGTTTACTTAAATTTGCAAGATTAAGTTTTTTATTTATGTTACTTTCGTAATCATGACCATCTATTGCATCAAATTTATCTGATGCTTCTTGGTACTTTTCTAATAATGCTTCAATATCTGAAGAATTTTCCATTTGTGAACAGATGTGTGCTATTTCTTCTTCTAGTCTTATAAATTCTTGTGCTATATATTCAAAAACAGTTGTTTCTTTACTTTTATCACATTGTGAAAACTGGCTTACATATCCAATTTTACAATTTTGGTCCATTTCTAGTGTACCATCAAAAAGGTATCTTTCTGGATCCATTATTATATCTATTAATGTACTTTTTCCACTACCACTTGCTCCTATAAAGGCACAGTGTTGACCGTCTTCTATTGTAAATGAAATATTGTTATATAGGTCTTTTTGTGGAAATGAGTAAGATAAGTTGTCAACTTTTATCATATTATTACCTCTCTTGGTCATTTAAAAAGAGCTTATAAAATAAGCTCTTTTTAGTTACATTATTTTTTAATTTACTTTTGTTAGCATAACACTTTTTTCGACTAATTTCAATAATTTTTGATGTTAGACATATAATTTCCCTTTATCTACCGTNTCTTCATTAGTTTCAATTTCTTTTAATCTATATCCATTGTGGAATCTATTATTATCTAAATATTTAAAGTTTAATATATTAATACAAATAGTTCTTTCTAGTTTAGAATAATCATCGCCTTCATTTAATTGTTCTTCATACATCTTACTCCAATAATATAAACTTCTTTTTATCATATTGTATTCATTCTTGAGTAACGGATGTTCCTGAAACGGTAGTGAAGGAATATCGTTGACGAGATGACCGAAGGGAATTTTTAACTGTATTTCAATATTAATAATTTCATTTTTATTAGTTCTAGCCTTTATATCAAGTCTTGAAAATTTATCATCTAAAAATTCTTTTTCTAAGTCTGAATTTCTAATTTCTACATTACTTATCGGATTTATAGGTTTTAGTATAGCATTTAAAAAAGATATTAATACTCTAGGATGTTTTTCTGAGCCAAATATTTTTTTAAATACAAAATCTATTTTAGGATCAAGTAGTCCTCTATTCATACATTCATCTCCTTTTATCTTGTGATTATATTTTTATTATATCATACTTATTAAATTTATACTTGATGATGCTACTATAAGAAATAATTATAATAGATCTATTTATTACAAATTTATAATTTAAACACAAAAATCCCCACGTCGTAAAATCCGACGGGGGGTATTTTCATTCAACTAATTATGCTATTTTATAGTCTTCTTCCTTTAAAAGCTTAGCAGCTTCTTTATCTAATATTAAAACTATATCACTATGAAACTGTAATATAGATGCTGGTACTTCGGGCACTACTTTTCCATATACAGTATTGTAAATAGCTTCCGCCTTATTTTCTCCTGTTGCAATTAACATTATTTTTCTACTTTTAAATATTGATCCTACTCCCATTGTTATTGCTTTTTTAGGAACATCTTCTATATTATCAAAGAATCTTGAGTTTGCTTCTATTGTAGAGTCTTCTAATTGTACTAAATGAGTTCCCTTTTCAAAGTTTATTGTTGGCTCATTAAACCCTATATGTGCATTATTTCCTATTCCTAATACTTGTATATCTACTCCACCAGCTTCTTTAATTAACTCATCATATCTTTCACATTCAGCATCAACATCATCTGTCATACCATTTGGTATGTGTATATTTTCTGGATTTATATTTATNTTCTTTTTATCATATTGTATTCATTCTTGAGTAACGGATGTTCCTGAAACGGTAGTGAAGGAATATCGTTGACGAGATGACCGAAGGGAATTTTTAACTGTATTTCAATATTAATAATTTCATTTTTATTAGTTCTAGCCTTTATATCAAGTCTTGAAAATTTATCATCTAAAAATTCTTTTTCTAAGTCTGAATTTCTAATTTCTACATTACTTATCGGATTTATAGGTTTTAGTATAGCATTTAAAAAAGATATTAATACTCTAGGATGTTTTTCTGAGCCAAATATTTTTTTAAATACAAAATCTATTTTAGGATCAAGTAGTCCTCTATTCATACATTCATCTCCTTTTATCTTGTGATTATATTTTTATTATATCATACTTATTAAATTTATACTTGATGATGCTACTATAAGAAATAATTATAATAGATCTATTTATTACAAATTTATAATTTAAACACAAAAATCCCCACGTCGTAAAATCCGACGGGGGGTATTTTCATTCAACTAATTATGCTATTTTATAGTCTTCTTCCTTTAAAAGCTTAGCAGCTTCTTTATCTAATATTAAAACTATATCACTATGAAACTGTAATATAGATGCTGGTACTTCGGGCACTACTTTTCCATATACAGTATTGTAAATAGCTTCCGCCTTATTTTCTCCTGTTGCAATTAACATTATTTTTCTACTTTTAAATATTGATCCTACTCCCATTGTTATTGCTTTTTTAGGAACATCTTCTATATTATCAAAGAATCTTGAGTTTGCTTCTATTGTAGAGTCTTCTAATTGTACTAAATGAGTTCCCTTTTCAAAGTTTATTGTTGGCTCATTAAACCCTATATGTGCATTATTTCCTATTCCTAATACTTGTATATCTACTCCACCAGCTTCTTTAATTAACTCATCATATCTTTCACATTCAGCATCAACATCATCTGTCATACCATTTGGTATGTGTATATTTTCTGGATTTATATTTATATGGTCAAATAAATTTTTATACATAAAATAATGATAACTTTGGTCATTTTCTTTAGGTAATTTATAATATTCATCTAAATTAAATGTTCTTACTTCTGAAAAATCAATATCCCCTTTTTTATTAAGACTTACTAAATTTTCATACATTCCTATAGGTGTAGAGCCTGTTGCAAGACCTAAAACTGAATTTGGCTTTAAAGTTACTTGACTTAATATCATTTGTGCAGCTTTTTTACTTACTTCTTCATAATTTTCACAAACTATTATTCTCATATAATCCACCTCAATTTAATTTATCTTATTGTATATTGTATCGCCTTCTACTATAGTAGCTAAGCAATCCATATTCTCATTAAATATAGCTATATCTGCATCTTTACCTATTTCTAAACTTCCCTTTTTATCATCTACCTTTATTGATTTTGCAGGGTTTAAAGATGCTAAGTTTATTGCTTCGTATATATTTAAGTTTGTATTTTCTTTAAAATTATATACTGCTTTATTTAAAGTTAGTACACTTCCTGCTAAACTTCCACTTGCTATCCTTGCATAGTTATCTTTAACATATACAGTTTGACCACCTAAATCATACTCACCGTCAGGCATACACCCAGCTCTCATAGAGTCTGTAATTAATACTAATTTATCTTTTCCTTTACTATCAATTACAAATTGGAATAATTCTTTGTTTATATGTATTTTATCTGCTATTAATTCACAGTACATATCCGACATTAAACCTAATCCAACAACTCCTGGATTTCTATGATTTAGAGGAGTCATACCATTAAATAAATGTGTTATATTAGTTACTCCTAAATTTTTAGCTTCTTTTCCTGTACTATAACTAGCATCGCTATGACATATTGATAAAACTATATCTGTTTCTTTTTTTACTTGTTTTGTGAATTCAAAATCTTTATCCTCTTCTGGGGAATATGATATTACTTTTATAATGTCTGTGTAATCTTTTATAAAGTCAAAGCTTGGTTTATATATATATTTAGGATTTTGTGCGCCTTTATATTTTTCATTGATAAAAGGTCCTTCCATATGTGCACCCAACACTTTTGCACCTTTAATACTTTTATTTTTAGCTTTTATTATATTATCAAATGCTTTATAAATTCTTTCAGGTGACATAGTCATTGTAGTTGGTAGGAAAGATGTAACTCCAGTTTCTACTACTCCTTTACTTATAATCTCTACTGCATTTTCATCTTCATCCATGGCGTCAAATCCCTTACATCCATGTATATGTATATCTATAAGCCCTGGACATACATAGTTTCCTTTTGCATCTATAACCTCACAATTAGTTGGTACTTTATCACATATATCTATTATCTTTTTATCAAATACTATTACTTTATTTTCTAAAACACCATTTTTTAAAACAATTTTACCATTTACAACTGCTTTCATATTATCCCCCTATTCAGTCATCATAATTTGGTATTGATGTTTATCACTTGTAAAAATTGATATAGTATACTCTAATATGCTTTGGTCTTTAGTATATACGTTTCTAGCAAATTTTAAAGCAAGTGAATTTATATCTCTGTTTAAAAGTTTTGAGCTATCTTTATTTAATGTTATTGGTTCTATTATTTGTATTGCTTTTTCTATTTTATGATTATATTCTTCTCTAAATACCCTATATAAAGAATCCTCTTCTTTTAGAACTTCTTTTAATCCAGCACACATTTTTTCTGGAATATATACAGTNCTGGATTATTAAGCATTTCCTTAATAACTTGAATAAGTTTAAATTCTCCCCCACTAAGTTCAGATATCTTTTTATCTTTATGTTTACTTAAATTTGCAAGATTAAGTTTTTTATTTATGTTACTTTCGTAATCATGACCATCTATTGCATCAAATTTATCTGATGCTTCTTGGTACTTTTCTAATAATGCTTCAATATCTGAAGAATTTTCCATTTGTGAACAGATGTGTGCTATTTCTTCTTCTAGTCTTATAAATTCTTGTGCTATATATTCAAAAACAGTTGTTTCTTTACTTTTATCACATTGTGAAAACTGGCTTACATATCCAATTTTACAATTTTGGTCCATTTCTAGTGTACCATCAAAAAGGTATCTTTCTGGATCCATTATTATATCTATTAATGTACTTTTTCCACTACCACTTGCTCCTATAAAGGCACAGTGTTGACCGTCTTCTATTGTAAATGAAATATTGTTATATAGGTCTTTTTGTGGAAATGAGTAAGATAAGTTGTCAACTTTTATCATATTATTACCTCTCTTGGTCATTTAAAAAGAGCTTATAAAATAAGCTCTTTTTAGTTACATTATTTTTTAATTTACTTTTGTTAGCATAACACTTTTTTCGACTAATTTCAATAATTTTTGATGTTAGACATATAATTTCCCTTTATCTACCGTATTTAATGCAAAACACAATCGATTTCAAGCAATAACAAGCTTATGTGTTAAATTAGTAATTTTTAAATTAATTGAAGTAAAAATTAATCTATACTTATTTTCCAAGGACCTTTAATTTCATATTCACTTCCCAATACTTTTATAAATAACTTATCATCATTTTGCTTTGGTAATTTAAAGGTTATAGTTCTATTTCCATCTTTTGAAATATTTCCTGAAAGACCATCCTCAAACCAATTTTCTCCTTCTGTTGTAATACTATTTCCAGCTGGTACTACTACACACTCTAACATTTTTACTTCCCTATCTTCATTATCTGGATAATTTAGTTCAATAGTATAGTATTCACCGTCTCTTTGGATACTCACTATATTTACGTGTGAGTTTGCTTTAATAAACATTTCATCTTTATTATTTATCATTATATTTTTATTAATATTTATCTTATCTTCATTAGTAGGTATCGGTAATTCTACTATATCACTGCTATTTAGCCCTTCAGGTATTACTATACTTATAGATGGTATCTCCAGGGTAAAAGGTTTCTTAAGATTTGTTATATCTATACAGTATCTATTATCAGTCAATAAATCTGTACCTTCTGCTAATTTTCCTTTTGATATATTTCCATCTCTATCTTTTAAAGTTATAATACCTTCTATTGTTCTATCTAAATCGTAATTAGTAGGATACGGAGATGCTCCATAATTTACTATCATATTTTCTTTAGGTAAATTATCTAATAATGTTACATATAATTTATTATTTTCTTCATCAACTATCGCCGTTATTTCTATATTTTTATTAAATGCACTATATCCTAATTCACTAATATTATTTACCTGCTTAGCTTTACTTAGCTTACAGTTAAATATTGCCTTATTTCCATTATCTAAAGTAAATTCTAGTTCTACATTTTTTTCATTATACTTTTTATCATATTCAAAAAAATAATTCCCACTCCAAGAGGCATAGGATCTTGTATCATATAGTTTTGTAATATTACATGTACTACTTTTTAGTTTATATTTGTTAATTTTAATTGTAGCATCATTACTAGGTAATTGACCGTTTCCTTCTACACTTACTGTTATCATTTTATTTTTTGGGTCATAACTAAGTTCCTTTAATGTTACTTTTCTACTTCCTATTTTTTTATTTATAGTTTTTTCTAATAGATATATGGTACTATCAGTACTTATTATATTTCCTGTACTTGGTATATAGGTATAAAACATATCTTTTAAAGCCTTTATTCCTAGAGGTGTTATGCTTAGAAATATTATCACAGATGCAGCTGCAATAACTTTTTTCTTGTTAATTGTTTTTTTATTACTCAAACTTTTTAAAGTTTCATCTATCCCTTTAGATATATTTCTTGGAACTACAATATCATCATTTTCTTGTAATATTTGTTTTATCTTTGCATCTAGTTTTTTATCCATATTACAGCACCTCCTCATTTATACTAAGTATTTCTTTTAGCTTTTTTCTTGCCCTTGATAATCTTGACTTTATTGTTCCTTGTGGTATATTTAAACTTTCTGATATATCTTTTATGCTCATATCTTCATAGTAGTAAAGAATCACTATTATTTTTAAATCACTATCTAAATTATTTATACTTTCTTTTAAATCTAATTTATATGATTCTTCTATTTTTAAGTCTTCTGTAATTTCCATATCTAAATTCATTATTTTTTTATTCTTTTTTAATAGGGCATTACATTTATTTATAAGTATTTTTATTAACCAGGTTTTAAAATACTCTTCTTGTCTTAAATCTTTTATACTTATGTAAGATTGAAGTATAGCCTCTTGTATACAATCTAGAGCATCTTCTTCATTTTTAGTCATAGCTATAGCTACTTTATATAAATCTTTTTCATAAGCTTTAATTAATGTTGAAAAAGCTAAATTATTTCCTTTTTTGCTTTTTCTTACAAGTTTTATTTCATCCATCTTATTCATCCCCTGCTGTGTATTCATTATTCTTATATTAGATATAATTTAAACCATATTGGTTCACGTAATTTTTATTTTTTAATAAAGTATTCACTATAAATCATGTCTTTTAACTTTAACTTATTCATTCTGTAAATAAAAATAAGGCAAGACGATTATTTAATAAATATCTTGCCTTATTTTTTATATATTGTTTTTTATGTTTAATATCTCATTTTCAGAAAGACCAGTAGCAAGTATAATTTCATTTATAGGTATCCCCATATCTAAAAGGTTTTTAGCTACTTTTTCTATTCCTTTTTCTATTCCTTTTTCTATCCCTTTTCTCTCAGCTTCATTTAATGCACTATTTTTATCTTTTAAAGTTTTAGATCTCATTTCATAAAGTAATCGTTGCTCTTTATCATTACTAATTCTGATAAGTTCATCCTTTGCTTCCCTTATTTCTGAAATAGTTAATTCAAGACTTCTAACTTTTTCACTTTCAGGATTTTTTAAAAACTCCATCCACGCAACAAGCATGTCTTTTTCATCACTATCCTCTGATAACTTAGGTATTTCTATAAAATGAATTTCTTGTATATTAGTTAATTCTTCATTAGTTTCAATTTCTTTTAATCTATATCCATTGTGGAATCTATTATTATCTAAATATTTAAAGTTTAATATATTAATACAAATAGTTCTTTCTAGTTTAGAATAATCATCGCCTTCATTTAATTGTTCTTCATACATCTTACTCCAATAATATAAACTTCTTTTTATCATATTGTATTCATTCTTGAGTAACGGATGTTCCTGAAACGGTAGTGAAGGAATATCGTTGACGAGATGACCGAAGGGAATTTTTAACTGTATTTCAATATTAATAATTTCATTTTTATTAGTTCTAGCCTTTATATCAAGTCTTGAAAATTTATCATCTAAAAATTCTTTTTCTAAGTCTGAATTTCTAATTTCTACATTACTTATCGGATTTATAGGTTTTAGTATAGCATTTAAAAAAGATATTAATACTCTAGGATGTTTTTCTGAGCCAAATATTTTTTTAAATACAAAATCTATTTTAGGATCAAGTAGTCCTCTATTCATACATTCATCTCCTTTTATCTTGTGATTATATTTTTATTATATCATACTTATTAAATTTATACTTGATGATGCTACTATAAGAAATAATTATAATAGATCTANTTCTAAAGCAAAAGGCTCATTATCTATTATTCTAAGCCTTTTTATTTTATAAATAAGCTCATGTTCATTTTTTATACTTAAATTCTCTCTTATAATTTTATTCTGAACACCTATTTCAAATTCTAATATCTTATTATTTATATTAAAACCTCGTTCACTCATAACTTCTGTAAAACCTTTTAACTTTTGAAATCTATACTGTTGTTTTTTATATGATACAAAAGTTCCCTTACCTTGTCTTCTTTCTAATAAGCCTTCATTTACTAAATTTATAATTGCCTTGTTTACTGTCATTCTACTAATATTTTGAAGTTTGCAAAGTTCTCTTTCTGGCATTAGGCTTGCACCTTCTTCAAGTTCTTTACTTTCTATCATATCTTTAATTATTTGATAAAGTTGAATATGAAGTGCTATGTCTAAATTTTTATCTACTATTTTCATTTTTCACCATTTTCATTATTTTTATATTGGTCTATACCAATATAGTAGTGCAAACAATTTCCTAAGTCAACTTATTTTGCAAAATTATTATTTATTATCATTTTAATTATAATAATTTATATATAAATACACATCAGATGCTTAAATCATTATCAGTTAGAATTATAATTTATCCTCAAAGCAAGTAATTTATAATTTCTTAGTATATAAAAATAAAAGCCTGAGAAATATTACAAAATATATCTCAGGCTTTTACATTTATTTATATATATAAAATCTATTATTTTCTCTCTGACCTATCATAATTTAATTTTATGGATTACATGCTTTATAATTTACTTTAGCTTTTCTATTTGAGTATATACATATTCCTAAAAAAGTAATAATTTCCGTAATAGGAACTACAATCCATAAACTATTTCCACCTAAAACAACAGGCATTATAAGCACAAGAATAATATTTAATAAAAACCCTCTTATTATTGATATACTAACAGATACCTTTTCTCTTCCAATTGATTGGAAATAGTTACACATTAATATATTAATATTCATAATCCAAAATGCACTTAAATACATTCTTATAGGTGTTATACCCATATTTATAATAGATTCGTCTGCTTTTACAAAAACTAATATTACTTCCTTTGTGAAAACAAATACTATAGCAAATAAAATAATACCTATAGCTATAGTAGTGTACATTGCATACTTTAATACATTTCTTACCCTCTTAACTTCATCAGCACCATGATTAGTTGCTATAATTGGCTGACTTGCTTGAGCAATACCATTAAATAATGATATTCCAACAATTATACAGTTTGAAATTATTCCATATATTACAATTCCATTATCTCCTATATACTTTAAAATCTGTATATTAAATATAAATATTACAAATCCACTTGCCACTTCCATTAAAAAACTTGAACTACCACATGATATTATTTTCTTTACCATGTCAAAAGATATTCCCTTAATACATATCTTTATTCTATTTTTCTTTTTTATAAAATGAGTAAGTAACACTAAAGATGTTATAAGGCTACCTATAACAGTTGCCATTGCAGCACCTTTCATCCCCATTTGCATTGGAAAAACATATATTAGGTGATTACAATGATTGATACAATTAAGGAAGTATGTAAAGAAACATCCATTCCTTATCCACTATATGAATCTATGATAGGAAAATATTTTATAGGTCAAACTCCATTTTTACCTACAAATAGTAATAGCCTACTAGTAGCATTAGTAAATCCTAAAGATTCAAAAGTAAATATTTTTTTAAATGTTGCAACAATCACAGCTCTACAAGCTATTGGATTAGTTGAGTTTTATTTAGGTTCTAATTTATACGGAGGAACTTCTAGTACTTTATTTAGTTGTACTAATACTAATTTTGACACTATCCCTAAAGGTTTAATTAAATACTGGGAACCTGCAATTATTCCAAATCATGCGACTTCTATTTTTACAAGATATATAACTAACCCAGGTACTGAAATAGTAGATGGTGGGCAAATAATACTAGCTCCAGGTAAATCATTCTATATTTATATATCAGATTCAAATCATCCACTAACATATCTATCTACAAGATTAGCTTTTGGTTGGTGGGAAGAACGTAGAGAGTGCTGTAATTCTAAATGTTGCTAATAATAGGCCTACAATATTTATTGTAGGCCTATTATTATTAAAGATGTCTTAAATTTACTATATATATCATCCATTAAGTCTTTATTTTTTACTTTTTTTATATCTCATTTAGCATTGATTCTATCTGATACTAATTCATAATTAAATTAAATTTTATAAGCTATCCCTTTAATAAACACAAAAACTTTATTCCCAAATGTCTCATAGTTTGAAATTTTAAAATTAGCATTTTCAATATTTTTATAAGTATCACAGTTTATATTGCACTTACCAATCTTTTTCCAAGTTCCATTTAAATAATGGGCTAAATCCCTGTAAAACTTCTCATGAGGAATGACATGCTCTATGAAGATTAATTTTCCATCATCCTTTAAAACTCTATGTATTTCTTCTAAGGCCTTGTTAGGATTATCAATAGAACATAATACAAGTGTTGCAACTACTGTATCAAATGATTTATCATCAAATGGTAGTTTTTCAGCATTTGCAGTTATATAATTAATATTCATTTCTTTGTTTAATTTATGATTCATTATAAATTTGTTAAACTTTAAGTCTAAAACATTTAATAATTCAATATTTTTAGAGTTGTAGTAATTAAAATTAACTCCACCTCCAGAGCCTATTTCAAGTACTTTGCCTTTCACATTTGTTATAAGTTCTTGTCTTCTTTTATGAAGCAATACTTTTTCAAAAGGCAATATAAATAAGTTAAATATAATTGTTAGTAGTTCGTTCATTATCTTCTCCTAGTTATAGATATATAATATATGTTTATGAAGTATTCAGAAATATTAAATTAATTCCACTATTTTTATACTTGTGTTTTGTTCTTTATATTTAAATCTTGTTTAATACTAAGTGCATTTATATACATACCTATAACTTTTAATTTTAATTCTTTACTATATTTGTTATATTTTTATACATAGGAAAATCCCCTTATCATAGCTACACTTAGCACCATTATAAGATACTTTATTTTATGTGACTAATATAAGGGGATTATACTATTTAATTAAAAGTTTATTTTATAGTTTTATATTATTTTTTTCTTCTTCTATTGTTTGCAAATATACCAGCTATAGAAGCTATGCCTACACCTACAAACCCTAATATACTAGCATCACCAGTTTGTGGATTAGATGGTTTAGTAGTATTTGAGTTATTTTCACCTTGGCTTCCATTGTTATTTGAAGTATTTCCACCATTTGAGTTGTTTCCACCTTGATTTTCATCATTACTTCCATTGTCTCCATTTCCTGGATTAGAAGTTTCATCTTCGATTTCTTTATTTATTTCATTAACTAATGTATTTATGTCTTCAACTGTAGCATCTTTTACTTCTAATATAGATACTAATTCTTCAGTTTTAGTTTTAGCATTGTATATTTTTACTATTGTTTTTCCTTCTTCTTCACTTACTTTTACTGTGTGCCCAGCTTTCATAGCTTGTGATAAGATATCTTTTAAGTATTCTTTTTCAACTTCTACTTTTATAACTCCATCAACCATAGTACCAGCAAGTATTCTACCTTGTTTAGTATAGCTAACAGTTCCTAAAGTTTTTATAAAGTTTGCTAATATTTCTTCTAATGAAGAGTATTCGTTTATTGTTGGAACATCAGCAAAGCATGGGTAATCATCTCCACCTGCTGCAGTAAAGTCATTTGTTGCTACTGTATAAGTTTTGTTCATATCTAAAGCTTCACCATTTATAGTTAAAGATATTATTCTATCTCCAACTGGCTTGCTTGGATCTACTACAAATTTTATACCTGCTACATGTGGGAATCCACCTAAAGATTCTCCATAGCTTCTTACACCAAATTCAAGAACTTCTTTTATTTGAGCTCCTGTAAGTTGTTTTGTAACTACAAAGTTACCAAATGGTAAAACACTTACTATATCACCTTTTGTGATATCTCCTGCTTTTATACTAGCACGGATTCCACCACCATTTGTTATAGCTAAGTCTGCACCAGTTTCATCCATCATAGCATCAGTTATTAAGTTACCTAAGTTTGTTTCTCCAAACCTTACGCTGTTTCTCTCTCCATCTAATTCTATAGTATTTTTTCCTATTACTTCAGATAATACTTCACCTTGTGCTTTATCTATTTCAGCTATTTTAGCAGCAACTTTTGCATCTGGAGTTACTTTTGAAGCTTCTTCTTTAGTTATAAGGCTTGCAGTAGCATTTACTACTTCATTATTTTCATCTAATTCTATTTCAACTTTACCAAGGTTTGATAAGTATTCTCCTGTACTTACTAATAAAGTATCATTTACTTTTTCACCATTTTTAAATGTTGTATGACTGTGTCCATCAACATATACATCTATACCGTCAACAGCTTTTATAACATCATATGCTGTAGGATCACTACTTTCATCAGTACCAACATGTGATAAAGCTACTATTACATCTGCACCTTGTTTTTCTAAATCTTCAACTTGTTCTTTAGCTGCATCTACTGGACTAGTAAATTCTATTCCTTTAACATTGTTTGGATTAGTTTTGTAAGCTGTTTCTTGTGTAGCTATACCAAAGAATCCAACTTTTACAGTTTTTCCGTTAACTTCCATTTCTTTTATGTGATTAGCTTCAAACACAGATTTTCCATCTTTATTTATATTAGAAGCTAATAATCTAAGTTTATTTTCACCGCTTTTTAATGTTACGCTATTTTTAAATAATTCCATTAATCTTGAGTATCCATAGTTAAAGTCATGGTTACCAGGAACCATATATTCATATCCAGCTGCATTTAATAAATCAACTGCATCTTGACCTTTACTTAATGTTACAAATGGTAAACCATGTATAGTATCCCCTGCATCAATTAATATTGAGTTTTTAGTATTATTTTTTATTGCTGCAACAGTATCTATACCTATTACTTTGCTATCAGCTTTTAATCTACCATGAGTATCGTTTGTATGTAATATTGTTATTTTATTTGACTCTTCTTTTTCTTGAGTATTTGATAAATCATAGTAATATTTGTATAATCTATCTCCTGCTACTTCTTTTTCTGTTGATATTGCAGGATAATTTGCTAAGTAATTTGCTCCATTTTCATGAGAAGTAAAGTATACTTTAGCATTTGTATTTACAGCTTTAAATTTCCAGTTGTTATCTACGCTTGGCTCTAATCTTCCAGTATCTTCTATATATTGCTTTAATACATCTCTACTTTCATCTGTACTATTATAAACTATTTCTTGTCTACCTTGCCATGGGAAGCTATTTCCACCAGCTCTATAGTTATTAGTAGCTATTAAGAATTCTTGGTCTAAGTCTATAGGTTGTCCATTATAAGTTAAGTTGTATATTCTTGAAGAATCAGGATTTATTACTTGTCCATTTTTATCATACTTAGGAGCTTTAGTTACATCTATTTCATATTCAACTCCATCTAATACGTCAAAGTTGAATGTAGGGAAATCTCTGTTTATTAAATCTTGTTCTTTAGTTAAGTTAGGGTCTATTGTATTAAACATATTAGCACAGAACTCTAACCATTCTTTTACATCTGAACCAGTTAATTTTATAACTGATACTGTATTATCATATTTATATAAGTTAGATAAATCTCTTATAGCAAGACCTCCTGCTTTTATATCAACATAGTTATCCGCACTGCTTCCTGCTTTAAATGGAGCTGCTGCTGATAATATTGGAAGGTCAGCATACTTAGCTAAACTTGGATCATTATCTTTTATTAATTTTTCAACATAAGCTTTTTGTGCATCAGATACTATTTGTACTGATGGATCATCTGCTACTAATGTAAAGAAACTATTTAAGTCTTTTGTAACCTCTCCTGATTTTTCATTTACATATGCATCTGTAGCTTTATGATATTCTTTAACAACAGCTTCTGTTGCTTCATCATTTTTTTTATCTTTTGTACTTACGTTATTTATTTTACTTTCTGAGTCATTTATTTTATATGTAACTTTACCATTTTCTTCTGTTACATCTATTTTAAGGTCAACTACCCCAACCTCTTTACCATTATTAAGTGGTTGAACATATTGAGTTATATCTCCATTAGTTTTTTGAACATTGTATTTTGCACTTTTGTGTACGTGTCCACCAACAACTACGTCTACATCTTCTATCATAGATAATGCATATCCTGCATTTTCTGCACCTGTTACATTTGTTGTTTTATCACCATATCCTGTATGAGCAAGTACAACAACTATATCAGCACCATTATCTTTCATTTCTTTAGTATATTTTTTTACAGCTTCATCCATTTCATCAACTGTAACTTCACCATTTAATATAACTTTATCCCAGTTTAAAATTTGTGTTGGAACAACTCCAGTTATACCTATTTTTAACTTTCTTTCTTGTCCATTAGAGTCTACAACTGTTTCTGTTAATATTTTATATGGATCAAACACTAACTTTCCAGATTTAGCATCTTTAAGATTTGCACAAACCATTCCCATACTAGTGTTTGCAGCTGTTATTTGCTTTATAAAATCCATACCATAGTTAACTTCATGGTTACCTATAGTTGTCATATCATATCCTAAAGATTCTAAAGCTTCATATACTGGATATTTTTGACCAGGTTTTACTGGTTGTTTTATAGCATATAAGTTAGCTAGTGGAGTTCCTTGTATTGTATCTCCATTATCTACTAATAATACATTATCTACTGATGATTTTACTGATTTATTAGCTTGCTTTTTTTGTTCTTTTATAACAGTTGCAGCCTTAACTAAACCTGAGTTATTTGTTTCTGAACCAGTGTAGTAATCATAGTTCATTAAGTTTGCATGTAAATCACTTGTTGCTAATACTTTAAAATCTATTGTTGCTTTAGCTGAATTTGCTTTTTCTATAGATTCTTCAAATACAACTGATTCAGTTTCTTCTACTTGATCATTTTCTAATTCTACTTCTGTAGTTTCTTTTACATGTTCGTTTTCTGATTCTACTTCTGTAGTTTCTTCATACTCTTCTTCAGTTAAAGATTCAGTTTCTTCTTCAGCTTGATCTAATGTTATAGTTTCTTCATTTTTTGCTTCATCTTCAACTTTTGCAGTTTCTGTTAGGTTTTCTAATGAGAAAATAGGTGTCACATTTTGACCCATTAATGCTACTGCCATAGTTATTGCTGCTATACGTTGTCCATTTCTCTTTATCATTATAACTCTCCCCACGTAATAATTATTTTCAAATATTTTTTGAATAATTTTTTAAATAGTTCGTATTTATGTTTTTTATATTATAACATATTTTTTTAAATATAACATACTATTTTATCATTTTTTTGATTTTTTTATATTTATAAGTTGTTTTATGTATATTTATGATATTCTTTTGGTTTTTTATTTTTTATTTATTTTAAAATATAATTTTATTTTATATTTAATATACGCTAATTATATTTTTTATAATAATACATATCAATACGAACATTTTAATTAAATTCCCTATTTTTCAATAATCATATTTAACTATTTCAATGAATTAATATCATAAGGAGTTATCTGAATAAATTAGATAAATAATTGATTTTATTAAAACATTAGTTGTATCCCCTAATACATTCCTACTTAATTAACAATCCTCTTCATTTGATTATTAGGAAATAATTATCATACCTCCCTTTTCCTCATATCCTGTATCCCATAGATTCTTAAATGAAACCCATCTATATTTTCCATAAGTTGCTATTTTTACAAGTAAATCATCTTCCGTTTCTTCATATCCAACAATTAAGAACCAATGCCACACTAATTCATTTAACTTTTTATTTTTATGCTTTAATAAAAGAAACGGTATTGGAATTTCTTTTTCTATTTGACCTACTACTATTTTTTCACCATCATATACTGAATTTTCCCCACTAAATGGTTCCATCTTTATTTCTTCATCATTAATATCATATAAATATGAGCTAAAACCATCTATATATAATTGTAAAGTATTTATACCTTTCATTCTTGGATGAAGATATTTTTTCATAATTTTTGAAAACTTAATATAATCCTTTTTTTGTAAAGAATCTATATTAAATGGATATAAATGCTTATTTTCTCTATATAGATTTAAATAAATGCACAAATCACAAGTTGCAATTGCCGCACATCCTCCTAATCTCATCATTGGATCATAAAACCAATTTTGATTTCCACCATATTCGCCTTCTATATTAAAATATGTTAATTCTTTTTTCATACTTAATTTTTCCTTTCTAATATAGTTGTTTATTGTAAATATTAATATCTTTAATATAATATGAATGCTACAAAACAATATTTTATTATAAATATTTATCTTATTTATTCTACATAAAATTAATTTTTAAAGTATATTCAACATAATCTTAAAAAATATAATTTACTATAATAAAAAAAGACTATAAATATTTATAGCCTTTTAATATATTAAAATAATTCTTTCATATTTATTAAACCTATCATAATAGCAGTATATGCAATCATTGCAAAAAACACATTAACACAAAGTGCTCCCATAGTTAATGCACAATTAAATAAATATATAGTAGGAACATATAACATTACTATTAAAGCTATCGGAAGTAACATTATATATCCTATATTTCTAACATCAACTAAGTATATTTTTATAAATAATGCTATTGATAACATTATAGTTGGAAATACTGTTAAATAACTTGCACCAGGTAATGCAAAAGTTAAAACTAATGATAATATAAATAACCCTATTAATGAACTTACAGTAAATTCATTCTTTTCTTTAAAGTTGTTTGTAAATTTCTTTACTATTAAGAAATATCCTACAAATAAAGCTATCATTACTATTATAAATATAGCTTTTTCAAACTTAATTAAAGGTAAATATGTAAGTTCAAACTTTCTTCCATTTATTAAAGCCAATAATCTACTTAATCCATATCCTAACCCAACAGTAACAAGTGTATATAATGAGTTTATACCTATGTACTTAAGTATCTTTTTGATATTTGTTATATTAAGCTTTTTAATTGCAAATAATATACTTAAAGCTATTAATGCTAATAATACCATATTAGTATTTTTTGAATATCTTATAAATTGATTTCCTAAAGTAAAGAATATAGAGTCTTCTTTACTTTCAAAAACATCTGGATTTGAATATTTTTCGTTAGAAACAAATTCTTTTACAATAGGTAAAACCTGATCACCATAGTGTTGCATAGATTTATCACTTAAATTATCAGGGTTATCATTAGGTGTATGATAATTTTCAAGTCCATCTAACACACTTATATTAATTCCAGTTAAATTATTTTCTAAAAATACCGTAAAGTCTGTACCATTTGGTAACAATCTATATATTTCTGGTGTTATAGAATATGAATATGGCTTATCAGTTGCTTCGTATAAATCAAGTACAGCCTTATTATTTTGACTTGTTTCAAACATTATAGCAGGTCCTGATGTACCTCTAGCTTCAATATTTATAACATAATTAACTCCATCAAATATTTCTTTTTCTTTTACTGATTCTTTAGCTCCTAAAAGACCACATTCTTCACCATCAGTAAATAATATCTTTATTCCATTTTCAAGCTCAACATTAGACTCTTTTATTACTCTAAGTGTTTCAAGTATTGTTGATAAAGCATATCCTGCATCTGCTGAACCTAGTGAACCTTCTGATTGAGAATAACGTCCTTCTTTTGCACCTGCACTATCATAATGTGTACAAAGGAGAATATAAGAATCTGATTTACCCTTTAACTCTCCGTATATATTCTCTAAATCCACTTTTTCAGTAGCATTTTCTCCATATGCTTCATGATTTTTTAAGTGAACATCGTCATATTTATATGTTTTAGTACTTACCTCCAACTTATTAAGTTCAGATATTAAATAATCTCTAACCTCATCTTGTGCTTCTTTGTCAGAATCAAATATAGTGTGTGGTTCTTTTGATATATTTAATATATGCTCCATTTGACGATTGACATTAGTTTTACTGTCATCAGTATAGTTAGGTTTAGAAGGATTCATAGCGTTATACCCTATTAATCCTGAAACACCTACTGTGACTGTCAAAATTAATGCTGATATTTTCTTTTTTAAACTCATCTCTCTCTCCTATGTTTTATAATTTTTCTATATATTTAGAATATCAAAAGAAATTTATTTTGTAAATCAAAATATTTTATAATCTATATATTCCGATATCAAAGTACATAGAATAAAGTATATAACTAGCTTTTATGCAATTCAATTTTTTTAATAAAACTATTTTTAGTGGATAAATTATCATATTATTTTTATTGATTTAACTCGTTGCGCTAGTTAATTTTTTCAATAATAAAACTCCAACAAATATAGCAACCTAAGATTATCAATACTAATTTAAAGAGGGTTTACTATATGATGTTGGAGCTTAATAATTATTATATCCAGGAGTTAGAAAATTTAACAGATTTGTTTACAAATATTTTTGTAATTATAGATGATATATACAATGAAATTATACCTATTGGTATAAGAAATAAACGTAATATTAAGGATAGCAAACTTTCAGATAATGAGATAATTACTATTAGTATAGTTGGAGAACTTTTAACTATTGACTCAGAGAAATCATTTTTTAGTTTATTAAAAAGAGAATATAAATAGCTATTCCCAAGATTAGGAGATAGAACTAGATTTAATAGAACTAAAAGAAATTTGCATTTAGTAATATCTAAAATAAGAGGATATATATCTGAATTTATGCAACTTTACTCTAATAATATAAGAGTTATAGATAGTATGCCTATTCCTGTATGTGAGTTTGGAAGAGCTCATTTTAATAAGTGCTTTAAAGGCCAAGCCTCCTATAGAAGATGTGCTTCTAAAAAATAAACTTATTTCGGATTTAAATTTCATGCACTTACTACTGTATATTGATTTTTAACTGATTATATTATAACTCCAGCAAACATAGATGATAGAAATGCGGTATGGGATTTATGCGATAAATATAGCTCTATCTCTATAATCGGAGATAAAGGATATATTAACAAAAGGCTAACTCCTGAGTTAAAAAATGAAAGATATATAGATTTACTATTCTTAAAAATAGAAAATAGTAGAGATAACTATCCAAAAGAAGTAAGACAACTAATATTTAAAGTTAGAAGAAGGATAGAAACTAGTTTTCTCAATTAACAGAACAATTAAATTTAAACAAAGTTAAAAGTAAATCAATGCTAGGATTTATGACTAGAACCTCAATAAAAGTTTTGGCTCATAATATTTCATTTCTAATAAATAAATTGATGAGAAATGATGATTCTATAGCTAAGATAAAAAGATTAGTATTTGGTTAATATTTACAAATACTAATCTTTATTGGATAGTGTTTTTTAAAAAAAATTATTTACTTTATTTTGAAAATAATTTTAACTAGCACAACAGATTAGATTAATTTAATTAACATACATACTATTTATTAAATCTTTTTCTAATCTATTATAAATTACTATTACAACTATTTCTTATATTAACAAATACATCTTCATTTTCTGTAAATAACTCATACATTTCTTCAAACTCAGGTATATCATAGCCATGTGAATCATCATTTCTTAATTTACGAAGTGTTTCTATAACTATTGCAGAATTTTTAGGCAATAAATTATGATACTCACAAGCCAAAAGATAATCATAAAAATTCTTAGATTTTATATTTAAATCAATAGTCTTATAATATAGCATAGCTTTTGTTAATTCCAAAAAGGAAACCATATAATTTTTAAAACCTTCCTTAATATACCTCTCCCATAAAGCTGGCATATCCTCTTTTGTGTATAACATTTTAAAATTTTGTAAATCATATAAACACGACCCAAAATCTCTATTTACAGCTTCTATAGAACTCCACGCTAATTTATTTTTAACTACCATACATATCCCTCCAATTTAATATATCTATAACATCGCTATTTTCAATATAAAAATTATTTAGATAATCTTTAAAATCTTTAGATTCATATATGATATCACCTTCAAATATATTTTTTCTAAGCTCTACTGTATAATTATCTGTAACAATTTTTAAATCTACATCAATATCTAATACATTTCTTAGAGATTCAGTCTTAATTGCAAGTTCTGTAATTGGTACTTTTTTAGCGGGTATCCATGCTATGTCTATATCACTATTATAGGTTGCTTTATCTGTACCAAAACTACCAAATATTATGATTGCTAGAGTATTTTCTTTTGGAAATATATTTACTATTGAGTCTTTAGTTTCCTGTGATATATTTCTCATCTCTAAATCACCTCTTATATATTTATAAAATTTATAGTACTAAAAAGGCTCTGGTCTTATAAAGTTTCCAGAGCTATTAATATTTATTCTTCTACAATCCCTAGTGCAACTTCAAGCATTGGCTTATTTCCTAAGTTATTATACCACATTTTATATATAGTTAAAACAGTTCACCTCTAAAGGACTTTTTACATTAATGAGTTAAAGTTATTTTCTAATATTCTTTGCGTGATTTGTCTCCTTTTACTTTTATTAAAACTACGACATTATTGTAATAGTACTGTTACAAGCATTATACTGTATCTTTTAAGAAATATAGTATTTTCTTAATAAAAAACTAGCTATAAAAAATTTAATATGTACAATAGATTAACTAGAACAACTGGCTAATTTTAGAATTCTTTTACTATATTTTTCTATTTATTTATCTTCTTTAAATTTATGTATTATATAGATATATTAGAGCAAAATATTTACAAAATTATAATTTGGAGGTATGTTTTATGAGTTTAAAAACTCCTTTAAATCAAAATTTAGATATAAAATGCCCAAAATGTAATCATAAGTTTGTATACAATTTAAACTTAGATGATATAAAAGAAGTGAATTCAAATAAAAGCGTACAAAATGAAAAAACACAATATGAATTTCTATCTTATGTAATTTGTAAAAATCCTTTATGTAACTATGATATAGAATTAAAAGGATATATTTTTGAGTACCCCGAAAATACCGTTGATTCAGTAGAGTTAATTAAATTAAAGTAGATTAATTCTTGATAAGTTATATAAATTCATAATAATGATTCTAGAGATGAAGCTAGACATACTAGTACGTTAAGTAAATTATAAACTATTATATATTTAACTCGTTGTGCTAGTTAAAATTTACAATAATAAAACTCCAACAAATATAGTAACCTAAGATTATAACCATTAATCTAAAGAAAGGCTACTATATGTTGGAGCTTAATAATTATTATATCCTAGACGTAAAAATTTAATTTTATAATAATTCCTCCATATATTTTCAGTAAATTTCTATTTTAGTAAATACCAAAGTTAATATATATATCCTCACTACCCATGGGTAGCGAATCAAGACCCCTTGTTTTAAGACATTAAAATTTATCTTTTCTTAAAAACTGGTACAAATCCTTCCACAAATTAATACAATAATATATACTAAAAAACTTCTTGGAGGTGACTATATGAAAGATATGGTCAAAATATCAAACCTTAATCAAACCTTTTATACCAAAGATGGAGAACTTGAAGTCTTAAAAAACATAAACTTTAATCTAATGGAGGGTCAAATTCTAACCATTCTTGGACCTAGTGGTTCTGGAAAATCAACTATACTAAATATACTAACTAAACTTTTAAAACCTACTAGTGGAGAAGTAATTATAAATGGGAAAATCGGATATATGTTTCAAAAGGATAACCTACTAGAATGGAGAAATATTATGGACAATATAACTATTGGCCTTGAAATTCAAAAGAAAAAAACTGATGAAGCAATGAAAAGAGTTGAAAGACTGTTAAAAACTTATGACTTATGGGAGTTTAGAAATATGTATCCAAAAGAGCTATCTGGAGGTATGAGACAAAGAGTTGCTCTTATTAGAACACTTGCAGTAGCTCCTGATATATTACTCCTTGATGAACCATTCTCTGCACTTGATTATCAAACAAGACTTTTGGTTAGTGATGATGTTTATAGAATAATAAAAAATGAAGGTAAATCTGCAATTATGGTAACCCATGATATTTCAGAAGCAATGTCTTACAAAGTGCAACCTTTGATAAAAACGATGTAAGTATTGATAATACTAAATTTAATGCTAAATCAGTTAGGGTTGATTGTAGTGAATTTATCGAAGAAAATCTTACAGATAACACTTTTGGAGAAAGATTAAGAAAATCTAGATTAGAATTAGGGTTGTCTATTCCAGAGGTTGCCGACATGTGTAATGTAACTAAATCTATTATTAGTGGATATGAATGTAACAGATTTAATCCTACTAAAGAAGTACTTAATCTACTATCGTCTAAGTTTGATATGGACTATCTTTGTATGGAAGGTTATACAAAACTTGTATATAATTTTGATGAGTTTTTGGATAAGCTTAGTTTATGGGTTAAAGAAAATAATCTTACTAAAGAAGATGCTGCAAGTAAGCTTGATATATCTCGTGGACTTTTTAGATTTTGGTTTAACGGTGGTGTTATTAGTATTAGTACATATAATAAAATTAAATTTAATATATATAAATATAACTTAATATAACCTATTTATATTAACTCAATATATAAATATGCCACATGAGTAATTTTGTATTATCATGTGGCATTTATTTTTACTTATTATAGTAGAATATATTTTCCCCAACTCCACCCTCACCTGTTCTAAATTAACATTTGGTAGTAA
>NZ_LT629850.1:1077158-1080541 GCF_900106845.1 Romboutsia timonensis | reverse complement strand
ATTTCATTTAATTTCTTACTTACTTTTGTCTCTAGTTCTACTCTAATATCCTTTATATTTTCACCTATATAGTCTAATGGATTAAACATATCAGCTAAAGTCTTTGAAGCTAAAGTTAATGTTTTACTTCTTGGTCCTATAAGCCTTGGTCTAAGAAATTTTCTTTTATCTTCTTCTATGAAGTATCCTTTACCTGACTTTTCTTTTTCACTGTTATATAACTTTCCAACAGTAAGCCTTTCAGCCTCGTAAGATATCATTCCTGCAATCATTTTAGGAACCATTTCCCATGAAGAAAAAATTAAAATTTTAGATGCATTAGTATTTTTATCAAAGATACTATTAGTTATATAATATGGTTTTGAAGACGGTATCCATAACAATTTTTCAAATTCATTTTTAAATAATATCTCCTTTAAATTTTCTAATCTAGCATTATTCATAGAAATATCTTTATAATTTTGAATCTGATTTCTATTTAAGAATAAACTGCTTTTATAATATCTTCCTCATCACTAATTTATTTATATTAATATATATTTGTTATCATCTAAAATATAGTGCAATCTTTATCTAACCCTCTTACTTCTCTAATACTATCTTCATAATCAGACCAATAACTTGAATTTATACGACTTATTTCTTCATATTCTTTAATTTTTTTCTCATCCTCTTTTTCTAATTCTATATTTTTTTGACTAATTGTTTTTATTACTTTTCCTGACTCAACATCTTTAATATCCATTAGGTGTTCTTTTATTTCTTTCTCAAATTTTTCTATAACTACTTTTTCAAAATCTCTATCCAAGCTAAAAACATTTAGTCTTAAATACTTCAAGCATTCAAATAGATTTTCATCATTTCTTAATGATTCTTTTAATTCATTAATTTGGTCTACTATAGTACCTGTACTACAAATATTATAAATACTTATAATATTAATTATACAAGTTATATCTTGTTTGTAAATTATTTTTTATTAATCATCAAATATTTTACCATATGAAAAAATTATGACTACTACAAATTTTAATAAATTATAAAAAATAATTTTTTCTTTCCTCCATAGTTATAGCATAGACTATATTTTACTATATATATGAGTATACATACTTTATTTACGCTTATATCACTCTTTAAAAAACAAATCTATAATACCTCATATTTAATACCAAAATTAATATATATTTTTTCACTACCCATAGGTAGCGAATCAAGACGCCATATTTTAAGACCTGAATTGTCAATTTAAATCAGACAAATTACTTATGAATCACTAAGCAAATGTAAGTAAGCTTTCAAATCCAGTTGCTTCTTTTATAACCTCATTTGGTGTTTTATAGTCTAGTGATTTTCTANTTTATAATTTGTATCACCTTTAGATACATATCTGTTAAATAATGGAAATTTAACCCTTTCCATTTAGGTTTAATGTTCACTTTTAGAAAGGCTACCAGCTTTTCAGACTACAATAATTCTGTAGTCCAATTTTTTTCTTGTATTTTCATATCTATTTCTCTGAACTCTTTTGCTAGTAAATCACTTTGTTTTTGTAATTGTTCTATACTTACTGTAGATATAAACTTTACCTCAGATTGGCTATATCTATCTACTTTTATCGTTGCTTCTTCTATTATTGCTACTATTGCATTTCTTTTTTTCTTTATAGTGTCTCTTGTACATATTGCATCTGCTATAGTTATATTATCTTCAAACAAGGATTCATTGTTAGTTTTATTTATTCTTTTTGTTATTATATCTAACTCATCTATTACTCTATTTAGCTCTTTTAACAATTTCATTGGATCTTCAGATACATTTTCCCCTTCTTGTACTTTTGAATTATTGATTATTCGTTTTTTTAATTCGTATATTTTGTTTTGATAGTCTGATCTTATTATAAGAGCTTGTGATAACTTCATTATAATCCTCCCTTCTTCTGCTTATTATATATAAATACTTATTTTATAGTTGCTAAATTAATTCATCTTATAATTATATTCTATTTAATTAGTTATGGTTGTATTACATTAAAATTCTTTATCCTAGTTATTTTTCATAATAGTTAATGATATAAATAATAACTTTATTTAATGAAACTATTTATTCATACATATAACAGTATTTCTACACCAAGTTTACACAAATGATTTATTATTTTCATTACTATGTTTAAATGGACTTAAATTGATAAATAAGTCATCTATATTATCTTCATTATCAAAGTTACTACCTAGTGAATTGAGAAGCTCTTCTTGTCGAGGTTGCCCTAAAGTTAATCTATATAAAGATAGAACTTTAATTAACCTATTATATTTAACTTGATCTTTACTCATAGGATACATTGGAACTATTCTCTCTATTTTAATAGTTTCCTCATTAATATTAGCTAAGCTCCAGTAAGGTACCAAATCTGAATTTTCTCCTTTTTCTTGTTTACTTGCTTCATCAAACATTTCTTCCAATATATCTTGTTTAAACTTTATATCCCCATATTTTTTAGCAATATTTTGCCTTATAGCTAAGCACTTAAATCTATTAATCCTACCTTCTCTTTGATCTAAATCAATAGGATTAGATGGTAAATTCCAATGTACTATTTTTCTACAATTCAAATGAAAATCTAATCCCTCCTGGCCTATAGAAGTAGTTGCAAGTACAAATGGCCTGAAAGGTGAATTAAAAGCTGCTCTTATATTCTCTGTACGTTGAATATTATCATTATCACCTTTTGCATTGTAGTATCCTACTGCAAAGTGAGCTCTAAGTCCTGATTTTTTTCGTTTGCCTACGAAAGACTCATAAGTATCTATATCTAAAGTAGAAGTTCTAAGATTCATCCCTTCTGATATTTGTTCTATTAAATCTTCACCTTTTACGCCTAAAGAATGTGCATACTCATCTAAAACAGCTTGTATATTTCCATCTACCAAGTAAGCTAATACATTTTTGTAATATGTTCTTTCACTTCTTCTTTCATAGAATAGATCAACTGCAGCAATTGATTCCGGCTTATTAAATAAACTTACAAATAGCTCACCTAATTTTTCAGCCATATTCTTATCATTGAATATCCTCATAGCACAAACTGCAGGTGAACCAATTATCATATTAGTTATAACCTTAGCTGTATCGATTGGCATGTCTCTATGGTTTACATCTAAAATCTCTCCATCCCATATTAGAGGAGCATTAATATACCACGATACATCTCCTATTGGGCTCTCTCCAATTCCATACTTAGTCTTGATTTCATTTAATTTCTTACTTACTTTTGTCTCTAGTTCTACTCTAATATCCTTTATATTTTCACCTATATAGTCTAATGGATTAAACATATCAGCTAAAGTCTTTGAAGCTAAAGTTAATGTTTTACTTCTTGG
>NZ_LT629850.1:982145-1075759 GCF_900106845.1 Romboutsia timonensis | reverse complement strand
AGATATTAAATTTTATCTTTTCTTAAAAAATGGTACAAATCATTCCACAAATTAATACAATAATATATACTAAAAAACTTCTTGGAGGTGACTATATGAAAGATATGGTCAAAATATCAAACCTTAATCAAACCTTTTATACCAAAGATGGAGAACTTGAAGTCTTAAAAAACATAAACTTTAATCTAATGGAGGGTCAAATTCTAACCATTCTTGGACCTAGTGGTTCTGGAAAATCAACAATACTAAATATACTAACTAAACTTTTAAAACCTACTAGTGGAGATGTAATTATAAATGGAAAAATCGGATATATGTTTCAAAAAGATAACCTACTTGAATGGAGAAATATTATGGACAATATAACTATTGGACTTGAAATCCAAAAGAAAAAAACTGATGAAGCAATGGAGAGAGTTGAAAGACTTTTAAAAACTTATGATTTATGGGATTTTAGAAATATGTATCCAAAAGAGCTATCTGGAGGTATGAGACAAAGAGTTGCTCTTATTAGAACACTTGCAGTAGCTCCTGATATATTACTCCTTGATGAACCATTCTCTGCACTTGATTATCAAACAAGACTTTTGGTTAGTGATGATGTTTATAGAATAATAAAAAATGAAGGTAAATCTGCAATTATGGTAACTCATGACATTTCAGAAGCTATATCTATGAGTGATAAAATAATAGTATTATCAAAAAGACCAGCTTCTGTAAAAAGTGTTCATGAAATAAACCTTGTAACAGAAGGAGAAAAAACTCCTCTAAAAACTCGTAAGGTGCCACAATTCCAATACTACTTTGACATTCTATGGAAGGAGTTGGATTCTTATGAAATCAAACAATAACTACTCAGAAGGATATGCCAACTACCTTAAAAACATAAAAAAAGAAAAAGTAAAAGTTTTATTAATTCAAATAGCATTACTGATTGGAATATTAGTGCTATGGGAAATCCTTGCAAATGCTGGGATAATACAAACATTCTTATTTAGTAAGCCATCTGATATATATAAACTATTTATAAAGTATATATCAAACGGTGAACTTATGAAACACGTTGGCATATCTGTATATGAAACAGTACTTGGATTAGTAATAGGTACAGTTTTAGGTATACTTGTTGCAATAGCACTTTGGTGGTCTGAAAAATTATCAAAAATATTAGATCCATTCTTAGTTGTATTAAATGCTCTCCCTAAAACTGCCCTTGCTCCTATTATAATTGTTTGGGCTGGTGCTGGAATTCAAGGAATAGTAGTTACTGCAGTTACAATATCAGTTGTTGTTACTATATTATCTGCTTATAACTATTTTATAAATGTAGATGAAGAAAAAATAAAGATGTTAAAGAGCTTTGGCGCTACTAAATCTCAACTATTATTTAAACTTATAATTCCTTCAAATATAGGTAATCTTATAAATCTTACTAAAATAAACATTGGTATGGCATGGGTTGGAGTTATAGTTGGTGAGTTTTTAGTATCTCGTAATGGTTTAGGATATTTAATAGTTTATGGTAGTCAAGTATTTAAATTAGACCTTGTAATGATGGGTGTATTTGTATTATCATTTTGTGCTTGGATTATGTATGAAATTTTAAATATAGTTGAAAAACTATATAACTCTAGAAAATAGCATAGAAAAAGGAACTCTTTAATCAGAGTTCCTTTTTATGCTATTTAACTACTATATACAGGAAGTATTATTATAAACTCACTACCTACACCAACTTCACTTTCTACATATATCTCTCCATTATGAAGTGTTATAAGTTGCTTAGTTATAGTAAGTCCTAATCCACTTCCTCCTTTTTGCTCAGAACTTTCATCTACCACTTGATTAAATCTATCAAATATTATCTTTTGATTCTCTTCACTAATACCTATTCCGTTATCTTTTACAATTATCTTTACTTTATCATCTAAATCTTGTAGTAATACTTCAATTAATCCACCTTCAGGTGTAAATTTAACAGCATTACCAACTAAATTTATAATACATCTTTCTATATCAACTTTATCACATCTAATAACTTTCTCTTCTACGTCTGTATCAAAATTTAACTCAAGTCCTTTTTCTTCTATATAATCTTTCATATCAAGAACAGTTTCTTCAACTAAATAAACTATATCTTCATCTTTTTTATTTATTATATAGCTGTTATTTTCAATTTTTGTATGATCAATTAAATTGTTAATTAAGCTTAATAATCTAGAGCAATTTCTATCCATTATTCCCATATAATAAGAAAGTTTTTCCGGTGTTATAAAATTATCTTTTTTAGTAAATTCTTTTATTAACTGATTAATGCTACTTAATACATTTAAAGGAGTTCTAAGTTCATGAGATAGGTTAACAAAATAATTATTTTTATTTTGCTCTAATGATAATACTTTTTTGAACAATTGTTCATTTTTTTCCATCTCTTTTCTTAACTTATTAGTCCTTTCATTAACTAACCTATCTAGCGTATTTACTTTATGCATATATCTAAGTATTGATATGATTATTAAAATTAAATAAATACATATTGCATAATTACTTCTCCAAATAGGTGGATTAATGGTAAAGTGTACAGAACTTTCATCACTCATTACTCCATGTTGTGTTATAGTCTTTATTTTTAAGGTGTAATCTCCTGATCCTAAATTAGCAAATACAAGTGAATTGCTATTAGTCATATTCCACTCATTTTCTAAACCTTCTAATTTATAGTAGTATTGAGTTGTTTTTGTATTTTTATAATCATTTGTAAAAAAGTTTATCTTTATATTATTTTCATTAGATTTAAATTTTATATTAGATATATCTTTTTTATTTGTACCATTTATTTCAAAATTATCAAATATAACTTTTGGCTCAAATGTAGATAATTCTATATCTTGTGAATTAAAAACATTAAATCCATTTATACCACCAAAATACATATTCCCATCTTTACTTTTAAAGCATGCTCTTCCATTAAATTCATTAGATTGAAGACCATCTGTAATTGTAAAGTTTTTAAATGTAGCATCTTCAGTAGAAAGTTTAGATATCCCTGCATTTGTGCTCATCCATATACCATTATTTTTATCAACTAATATACCATATATAGTATTATTTATTAGCCCATCTTTTTCTGTATAATGATTAAATTTATCTGTACTTAAATTTAATATATTAATACCATGACTAGTTCCAACTAGTATATTTCCGTATAAATCTTCATTTATATATCTTATTGAATTATTACTTATACTAGAGTCATCATTTTCAATATTTTTATATATTTTATATTCTTTAGTATTTGGATTTATTTTAATTAATCCACCTTCTAAAAAACATCCAATATAATAATTTCCTTTTGAGTCTTCATATACAGCCCTTATAAATTTATCTGATACTCCCATTTCATCAAGTATATAAGTAATGTCTATAATCTTATTATTATTTGTATCTAATATAGCAAGACCTTTATTAGTTCCTATCCATAAATAACCTTTAGAATCTATAAATAATGATCTTATTTTATTTGATGGTAAACCATCTTTAGTTGTATAATTTGTTATCGTATAATTTTTAGCAGTCTTATCATTTTTAACTAAAACAGATAGTCCTTCATTAGTTCCTATAAATATATAGTTTTTAAATCCTGTTATATCTTCTATCAAGTCACTAACAATGTTGCTATTTTCTTTATTTAAATGTTTGATACTTTCTCCATTTATAATATTTACTCCACTTTCATTAGTTCCTATCCATAATGTTTTATCATCATCTTCGTATATACCATGAATTACATTACCGCTTATGCTATTATCTTCATAAGGGTCTAATTTAAAGTGGGTAAAATTACTATTAGGATTAAATCTAGATATTCCACTATATGTGCCTATCCATATAAGTCCACTACTATCCTTTAACAAACAAAATATTTCATCATCAATTAAGCTATTACTTTGGTATGATTTTTTATTATATGTTATAAACTCTTCTCTTTCATAATCAAAAGTACAAAGGCCTTTATCTGTAGCAATCCAAAGTTTACCTTCTGAATCACTTATTATATCTCTTACATTATTACTTGGTATTGAAATCTTACTATTATTATTTTTATAATTTTCTACACTATTATCATCTAAGTTTATTTTAAATAATCCATTATCTAAAGTACAAACCCATATATGACCATTTATGTCCTCTTCAAGTGAGTATATGTATTGACTAGGAAGTTCCCCTTCTTTATATAAAATTCTAGTAAATTTATCTTTATTTTTATCATATACATTAAGCCCATCTATTGTTGATGCAATTAGTCTATTATCCTTTGTGCAAAGAATTTGCCATAAATTGCTATTAGATAAGTTTCCACTATCTTCTTTTGAGTAATAATTTTTTATCTCATCTTTATCAGGATTTATTCTACTTAGTCCCCCTATAGTAGAAACCCATATATATCCATTTTTATCTTCTATAATATCAACAATATAGTTATTAGCTATTGAGTTTTTATCATATTTGTCATGTTTATAATGTTTAAATTCATATCCATTATATCTATCAAGGCCATCATTAGTTCCTATCCATATATAACCTTTACTATCTTGATATATAGTTTCTACCGTAGATTGAGATAATCCATCTTCAATCGTTATGTTCTTAAAATTAAAACTCTCCCTTATATTTGCATAACTTGTACTAATTTTTAGACAAGAAAATATACAAACTAAAATTAAAATTATATTTATTTTTTTATTTACTCTCATAAACCACCTTTAAATATGTGATATTAAATGACACTATTGTTAAAAATTACTATATATTCTATTTTATTATATACTAATTTGTATTTAAATCAATATTAATACTGATATAATTCAATTTTTTAATATTTAGTATAATAATAACTAAAAAAATTTATTATATTAGATTATTAACCTATCAAGTCAAGTTTCATATTGTTAGTATGGTTTATTTTATTCAAAAATTTAGTTAAACTTACAAGTTTATTAGCTATAAAAAATTCGCTTCGCTTGAGCGACGTGTCGGCGAAACACTTCATGTCGCCAACGACTTCGTCCGTTGCTTGAGCCACTGCGTGGGCGAAGTATTTCAAAATCTTTTTTACGCTCAAAAACAATTTATTGATATTACTTACATTCAGAAGTTATCCACATTTTTTAAAATATTATAATATCCTTAAGCGCAAAAAAGGATGTAAATAAGCTTGTTTACATCCTTATAATATTTATTTTGGAAATACTTCAAATACACCTATAGCTTTGCAAAGTAGCTCTGGTATTAATAAATATTTTTCATGCTCTCCATCTAATACCTTTAATACTTCAAATTTTATTTTTAATATTGTATCATTAAAAGCAATAATTTGACCTACTATATCTACATGGTCTCCACAAACTAAAGGCTTTATAAGTTCTAGTTCCTCATATTCTTTTAATACACCTTTATGACCTTCATTTCTTATAAGTAGCTCTTCTGCTATATCATCAAATATTTCTATAATCCTACAAGTACCTATGTACTGATCGTAATCTATATCCTTTTCTTTAAGCTTTATTCTCATTGTAACTTTCATATATACCCCTCCCCTTATTACTTATTGTTAAATATATGCGATTTATTTAAAATATATTATATCTAAAACCTTCTAGTATCTTTTGTATTTAAAAGCTAAGTTTCATATATTTTAACTTATGTAAAAGCAATAAAATATATAATAATTTATTTATATAGTCTATAAAATTTTACATTTTACATATAATAATTACTGTGGTAAATATTATATTTATGAGGTGCTATATATGAATTTAAATCTTAAGTCATGTAGAAATAAAAATAAGAATAAATTAATGAAAAAAATTAACTTTTTTCAAGATAACATTAACTATGACGATATAATGTCTTATGGTGATAATTCATACGAAGATAATTATGATGAAATTATATTAAATGATGATATTTTTATAGACGCTGATGAGAAATTTAATGAAGATTTCTATAAAGATGATACACTATTTTATTAAAATATAAATATTAAAGTACATAAATACCCCTATAGTTAATTTACTATAGGGGTATTTATCTTAAAAATTATGCATTTTCAAACATTTGTATAGCATCTATTCTAGTTAAATAGATAGCCTCATTTAGCGATCCTATATACTTAGCGTACTTTACAACTTTTTCTTTTATAAATTCTATATCTGTATCATTTTTCAGGCAATCATCAATATATTCATCCATTAATTGATTTTTATATGGTTTTAAATCATAACCTAAATAATCAGCTAACCTTTCTATCTCTCTATTAAAGTCCCCATCTTCTTTTACTAAATACTCATAAACATCCATTCTATAAGGATTTAAAGTTATAATCTGCTTTACTACTATAGTACCATCTACTCTATTTATAAATCCATCCTTATAATTATTGAATAAAGCACTTGATTTTTTTATATTTTCTTCATCTATTTTTGAAGATACTATTTCTATATCATTTTTTATAAGTGCATCTATTACTGCATTATGTATGTTAAAACAGTCATTATATATATATTGTGATAGATTTTCTATTAAAGGCTTAAGAGATGATTTTGTCATGTAATTATTTTTTTTACTTTTTGTTTTGGTTTGTTTTATAGTGTTATTAAACATTCTTTGATAATTTAGGTATTTTTCACAATAACATTCTTTAAATGTATTAATATCTATAGTTATAAGGTTATAACCTACTAATGTTTCAACACCTTTTTTTATAGTACTTTCTATATTATACATTCCGATTTCTAGCGACTTTTCCGATAAGTCTTTTAACGTTAATATATTATTTAGACAATAATTTTTAAAATTATCACGTGCATATTCTGCTTGATTTTTAAATGATTTCCTTATACTATTGTAGTTATCCGTTTTTTCATCAAATTCTACTATAGCACCATTTATATCAAATGTAACCATATTTTGTCCCCCTAGCTTATCCCTAATTTTTCCCTATATTTATAATTTGATAACAATGCTTATTTTCCTTCTAAATTATGTTCAAAAGTACAAAAAATATTGGCAAAAGTACTTTATATAACAATTTAGCTACATTTATTTTATATCTTTATCGTCTTTATAAATCTTAGAGGATCACTTGCAAACTCTTCAAAAGAATTATCAGTAAATATAACCCCCTCTCCTAAGAACCTTTTATATCTCTCTTCCTCCTTTCTTTTTGAATCTTCTCTTTTCCCTTCATAACTATTAAATACCATAAATTTTAAAGGAGCTTTTTTTCTACTAGTTTGAACTCGTTTTATCATATACTTTATATGTATATCTGCATCAGAAAAAGAGTATCCACAAAAAATAAGTAAGTCACTTTCTCTTAAAGTTTTTTCTACTTCTCTCCAAACTGTTGATACAAATACATTAGTCATATTTTTAAAATAAGTAGGAGGTATTATAATAGGTATTGTAATTTCATCACAGGCTAAACATTTAGCTTCGTCTATATTATCTAAAAGCCTCATTATTCCACCTTCATAAGGTGTTATTGTTAGACTGTTACATACTGGACAGTATAGCCAATTTAGCGAACCATGTATTTTATAAAGTTTAACAATTGGAGACTGTGGCTTTTTCCAACTGTGTCTAAAATCAAAATTTGTAAAATCAACTCCATAATCAAGCATTATAGGATTATCTTTTTTATATAATCCTGCTATTGTATTATCTATATGTATATCATAGTTTGCACTTATAAATGTAGTATCTTTTAATAGATCTTCTTTTAATAAATTATCTATCAATAATTTGTGGTAGTAGTTATTAGTTTTCTCACAATTATGTAATGACTTAGCCATAAGTAATATAAGATACTGTCTTAAAATACGTATACTATCACTTTTTTTATGCAAATTTTCAAGTCCAAAGTTTTTAAATGATTCTCTTCTTTGCTCTGCTAAGTCTATAAGACCTAATACTTCTTCAAATGTTGGAAATGATATTTTATCTATATCATCATTTATTATATCTATATTAAACATATCTTTAAAAAACTTATGTAGTTCTATGTTCATTTCACTTTTATAATCTTTTTGTGTTAAAGATTTAAAATATTCAACAAATAGTTGACTTTGAATAGGGCAGTGTTCTGCTGCTGAAGCTCCTGCACCTAAAAATATTGCTATTTTCATTTTATCCTCCAGTTCTTTCTTTATTAATATTGTTATTTATATTCATATATAATTATATTTTCTACAATATATATAATTTACTTTGCTTAAGCTACGTGTCGGCTAAACACTTCTTTTCATATGTTATACACAATATTTTATCCTACATAATTTCATTATATGTAAAAAAGACTCTATCTAAAAACAGATAGAATCTTTTTTACTTTTACTTTCTTTATAGATTAATTATATTAAAGAAAATACATCTGAAACATTTTCATCATTATCTATTTCATTACGTTCACCACAATAAGGACATAATATGCAAGGTTTACTATCTTTTGGTGTTACAACTCTTAATTTTTGTCCCTCTTGAATTTCTGCATGTTTACCGCATCTAACACAGTCAAACTCAACTAATTTATTTGCTTTGGCGCTTTTAGCCATAGAAAAACTCATATCACCATCTCCGAACATTTAATTATTTTTAATAGTAATTAATTTTTCTTATATATTTCTAAAAAATATTTTTCTTATATTGAATATACTTACTTTGAAGTAATTCCATTTTATCTTTCATTATTAATTGAAGCTCTGATGCTAGTTCTAATTCATTATTATCTAATGCTTCTATTATTTGAGTAAATAAAGACTTTCTTACTAAATTATCTTTCATTAATTCAAGTTTTATATTATTTATATCATTATATACAACTTCATCTAAAGCATCCATATCATCTATTGTATGCATTTTTTTGCATCCTCTTATTATATCCATATTGTCTTGTATAATCCTATTTCTCAATTCTTTCATCCATCTGTCTATAGCCCCTACTTTAAATGAATTTATAATATCATCAGTAAATACATCATTATCTTTTAATACTTCAACTTTTTCAATATATTTATCTAAATTCAACATATTTTCATAAACTGTAGCTGGTGATTTTCCAAATAATTTTTCTCTTTCATCTTGAGTGTAGCATTCAAATACATTTTCTTCATCTCTATATTTTCTATCTTTCTCTAAATAAAAACTAGCTTCACCTGCATCTTTAGATATTTCTTTTTCTAATTCTTTTGAGTCTAAATTACTAACTGCTACTGCTTTTATACCATCTACTACTGCTTGATAAATACTTGCTAAAACTAAATAAGTATTTGATAATGGATTTGGAGCTCTTAACTCAAATCTAGTAGCTAGTGGATTATCTATATCTCTTATAAGTCCTATTAATACTGATCTATTTCTTGATGGGACTTCATAATTTTTACCAAGTGAAGTAACTATACATACCGGTGCTTCAAATCCTGGTACTAATCTATTTAATGCATCATTTGAATCTGTTACAAATGGATTTAATACTTCATAGTTTTTAAGTATTCCCATTAATGCTCCATACCCTATTTCACTCATAAAATCACTGTTCATATCTTTTGGTGAGAATAAATTTTTAACTTTTCCATCTTTTAATTTTGCACTTATTCCTATATGAGTGTGTTCTCCACTTCCAGCTACTCTATTAAGTGGCTTAGCTTTAAAAGTCACATTAAGACCAAAGCTTTTAAATACCTCTTCAACTATATCTCTTATTACTATCTCATTGTCTGCCGTTTGAATTGCACTTGAATATTTCCAATCTATTTCTAATTGTTCCATTGCATGATTAGTTTTACCATCTATACTTATTGAACTTGCTATACCACCAACTTCTTTATGACCCATTTCAGGTTCTACGCCTAACTCTTGAAGTATTATAATAGTTCTTTCTAATGCACTTCTTATAGTACCTTGAGTTTTTTTCCAGTATTGCTCTTTTAAACTTTGAGATACATATAATTTATCTAAATCTGCTTTATCTTCTGGTGTGCTTACCCAGAATTCTAACTCGGTTGCTGATGTTATATTTATCTTTTCTATATCATCCACACTATCTATATCTACATGATTTAAAAGATTAGGGTATTTTTTTAATAAATCAATTAAAGTATTTTCTAAATTATTTGTTGCTCTTTGTAGTATTCCTCTTGAACATACCTTTTTATTATTGTGTATTAAGAAAGAAGGTATTTTAAGTGTACCAACAGGTAAGTTAGTTTCATAATCTGTTAGCTCAGTATTATAATCGATATACCAATTTACATCTAAGTCAGGAAGTAAATCAACTTTAGCATTATTTAATGTTGCAATTTCATGAAGTTCTACACTTGAACCATCTGTTTGTATTCCTCTATATAAAAAGTCATCTATATCTTTTTTAAATAATTCTACAGGTATTTTTTCATCAGTTGCATTCCCACCTAAATCTACCCCCATTAAAGATACAAACTTTATTTGTTTGTTTAAATTTAGTATTTGAACTATTTTTGCACTATTATGATCCTCTTTTTTTATCACTCTCAATAATCCCATAGTAATACCCCCTATTTATATATCTAGTTTTACATTATATTCATTTAACCAAGTTTCTAACTGAATTAAATAAGCTATTACTTGAGGTCCTGTCATAAGTTGACCAAACCAAGGTTTAGTAAAGCTTCTACCTTGAGTATTTATCATATTAATAACAGCTTCTTTATCTACTATTTGAAAAAGCTTAGCATTTGGATCTTGAGCTATATCATTTAGCATTTTACATACTGCTTTAGTGTATATTGGATTATGAGTTTTTGGATATGGACTTTTCTTTCTGTCTATTATCTCATCTGGAAGTAGGGTTCTCATAGACTCTCTTAAAAGTCCTTTTTCACGACCATGTAATAGTTTCATATCTGAAGGTATGTTATAAGCATATTCAACTAATGTTTTATCTGCATAAGGTACTCTTCCTTCTAAACTATTTGCCATCGTCATTCTATCTTTTCTATTTAATAAAGTTATCATAAACCATTTTAAGTTTAGATAAGTTAACTCTCTCATTCTTTCATCTCTTTTGCTTTCGCCTTTTACTTTTGGAACTTTTTTTATACTATCTTGACACATTTGTTTTGCATATTCTTCTATAGGTAAATCCGCTAGACTTTTTGCTAATATATTTTTTCTATGATTTAGTGAATCTTGCCATGGAAACATTTCTATATTTTCATAATCTTTAGTATACCAAGGATATCCACCAAATACCTCATCGGCACACTCTCCAGATAAAACAACTGTAGCATGTTTTCTCACTTCTTTAGAAAATAAATAAAGTGATGAATCTATATCTGCCATTAAAGGTAAATCCGATGCTAATGTAGCTTCTTTTAAATAATTTGCAAGTATTGTATTATCTAGTATTACATTGTGATGATTACTTTTAATATAATCTGCCATTTTTACAACCCAATAAGCATCACTATTTGGTTGGAATTCATTAGCTTTAAAATATTTTTCATTATCAGTGTAATCAATTGAAAATGTATTTAATTTTTCTTTATTATCTCTTTCAAAAGCCTTAGCCGCTATATAGGATATAAAACTTGAATCAAGTCCACCAGATAAGAAAGTACAAACAGGTACATCACTAACAAGTTGTCTTTCTATTGCATCTACTAATAATTCTCTTAAATGCTTTGTAGTTTGACCTAAATCTTCTGTGTGCTCTTTTGCTTCTAGCTCCCAATACTGTCTTAATTTTATTCCATTTTCATTGTATGTTAAACAATATGCAGGAGGTACTTCTTTTATATCTTTAAATATTCCTGATCCTAGACTTCTTTGAGGGCTTATAGCCATCATCTCTAAAATACCTTCTTTATCAACGATAGAATCAACATCTGGATGTTTTAATAATGCTTTAATTTCAGATCCAAATATTAATGAATCCCCCTTAAATGAATAAAATAAAGGTTTAACCCCTAATGGATCCCTTACTAAAAATAATTCTTTTTTATAATCATCCCATATAGCAAATGCATATATACCATCAATTTTATTTACACAATCTTGACCATACTCTATATATGAAGTTAAAAGTACTTCTGTATCAGAATATGAGTTAAATGTATACCCTTTATCTAATAAATCACGTCTTACAACCTCTGTATTATATAGTTCCCCATTGTATACTATAGTATATTTTCTATCACCTAAATACTTATCCATAGGTTGAAGTCCACCTGTTGGGTCCACTATAGCTAACCTTCTATGTCCAAGTATTGCATTATCATATACTTTTATTCCATATGAATCTGGACCTCTAAATACTAGAGTATCTCTCATGTCTTCTACTATATTGTAATAGGGCTTTATATCTTTTTTAAGATTAACCCATCCAACTATTCCACACATACATTCCACTCCTTTATTGATATATCCTATCATATGTTATTTAAAATAATAAGGTGTATACATTAACCATAAAAATAAAAAAATATATATAGTAAAATTAATTTTATTAAGTTTTTTTATCAAAAACAAAAAAAGATGAAGTTTTTTCTTCATCTTTAATCAATTACTTTATAAAGTTAATTACAAATGCATAATCATAGTCTTTATACTGACCATACTTTATCATACCTAGTACAGCTAATACAAAGTATGCTATTGAAACTATTGGAGTTAAAAGCGCTCCTATTAAAACAATTATTGATAATCCTGCTATTATTTCATATATTACAAAAGATATATGAAAGTTTAATAACTTTCTTCCATTTTCTCTTATATAGTCAGATTCTTTACTTAAGTCTTTCCATACAAAGTATGATACTATAAATCCAACTAAGTTAAAAACAAGTATAGCTCCAGCCATTATTAACATTATCAGATTTTCTCTTGACATAGAATTTCTGTAGTTATCCATCTAAATTCCTCCAATTAAAATTCATATAAATATAATACAAATTTGCATTACATGTTATTATATTATATTTATATAAATAATGCTATAGAATAGATAAGATTAAAATCTAATTATTAATATAATTTTTTATTATATTTTTCACCTTAGGTACTACATGGCTTCCTGCTGTTTTACCGTTTAAATCTTCTATAATCATCGATATAGCTATTTTAGGTTCATCCAGATTTACTGCTACAAACCATCCTTTTTCACTACCATCTGTATCATCTTTACTTTTTTTAATTTCTGCTGTACCAGTTTTTCCTATTAAGTTTACTCCATTTATCTTTCCTAAATTCCCGGTTCCGTCTTCATCATTTATAACTGCCCCAAAACAACTAATTAACTCTTCTAAATTTTCTTTATTTATAGCTTTACTATATACTTTTGGCTCTTTATTTTCACTTATTACAAGTCTCGGCTTCATTATATCACCATTATTAGAAAGTGCCGAGTAAGACATAGCTACATCAAGTGGAGTCATAAGTACCTCTCCTTGCCCATAACCAGTATCAGCTAATAGCATTTCACTTTCTATTTTAGAGTTATTAGATATTTGTGATTTATCCATAGGATATTCAAATTCTAAATTTTCTCCTATACCAAATTTCTTTGCTCCTTCTATAAATTTATCTGCGCCTATTTTAATAGCTAAGTCTGCAAAGTATATGTTATCAGAGTATTTAGTGGCATCATATAAATTAACTGATCTTCCTGGGTCTTTTACTCTAGTAACATAATAATCGCCCCAGTTACTACTTTTTTGCCAATTAACCCCTTTAACATCAATTGTATAATTTGGATTTAATACCTTTTCATCTAACCCTATTGATGCTGTTATAAGTTTCATAGTTGATCCTGGTGAGTATGCATTATTAAATCTATTTTCATTATGAGCATATTCACTTTCTTTCCACTTATTAGATATTGTTTTAGTTATATATGTAACCTTTGTATTAGAGTTATAAGATGGAGAACTTACCATAGCTAATACCTCTCCCGTTTGAGGATGTAATGCCACAGATGCTCCTTTTTCATTATTCATTTGTGCATATATATTTTCTTGAAGTTTAGAGTCTATTGATAGCTTTATATTTTCTCCATTTATAGGTTCTGTTTTTGCTAATGTTATTTTTTCTTCTCCTCTTTTTATAAATATATGCACACCATCTCTTGCTCTTAATTTATCTTCATAAACTTGTTCTAATCCTGATTTTCCTATTTTACTTTGTGAGTTATAATCTTTATCTTTATGTTTTTCTAATTCTTCCTTAGTTATATTATCAGTGTATCCAATCAGACAACCTAATGCCTCGCTATTTTGATATACTCTAGAATCTACCTCATCTATAATTACACCTTCTATAGTTTTTAATAAATCAATTTTTTCATTTTCATATTGAGGTACCTTTAATATTGGTATTTTATGATCTGGATTTTGATTTTCTATTTTTTCACTTATTTTATCCATGCTTACATCTAGTACCTCTGCAAACTTAGCTAAGTTTTCATCTTTATTTGCTGTAAAAACACTAGGATGTATATTTACTTGATAAGCTTTACCATCATAAGCTAACTTATTATTATCTCTATCTAATATTTGTCCTCTAACAGCTTTATCAACCTCTACCCCTATTTTATCATCTTTAGTCATAGGAGGAAGTATTAAGCTTTCATTCCAATTTATTTTATAGTTTTTATCTTCTTTAACTATATCTACCTTTATATCTTCAAATTTCAATTTTCCTGCTAGAGTATTCATCGTAATTGATATAGGTATCTGAGTTTTGCTATTTATTTCTCCAATTGAAATCTTTATATCATTTGCCCCTATACCCGAATATATGCTAGAGTACCTTTTTATAAATTCTTCCTTAGAGATATATTCTTTTGATTTTTTTGAAATATTGTCATATAGTGCTTCATAGTTACCTTCATTTAATAGCTTTTCATAATTTTTAATTAAAGGTTGTACCTCATTGTTTTTGCTGCACCCTGATAAGACAAAAATTGATAGTATAAATATACTTAAAAGTAAAATTACTTTTTTAAAAAAATTATTCATGTTTATCCCCCCATATATTTATTTAAAATATTTACTTTTTATTTTGTTAACTTCATAAGTATCTAATGATAATGCCTTTCCAATATTACCATCTAACATATGCCATACATAATTATGAACTAATACAGCATTTTCAAAATCTCCATTTTTCCATTTACTAAGCTCATAATGTAAGTAGTCTCTTGCTTCTTCATCTCCTATATTCTTTAATGAATTTAGTGCAATATCTATAGTTTTAGGATTTATATCAATACTCCCATTCTTTCTTCCATCTATAGGCTTTATGATTTTATTACTCATTCTATGTATAAAATCAACTACTCCATATTGTGTATTTATTTCACTTATCTCAAGTACTTTTTCACTATTTTCTAATTCATTACCTAAACCTATAATTTCTGTATTATCATTCTCTACTTTATATTTAGTGGGTTTAACAAACTTTACTTTATTTTCATCATCTACAACTGCCCTAGGTATTATTTTATCAACTCCTATATATGATGCTATTTCATCTACATGTAATAAATTATTTATATTCTCTAATACATTCATAATTGGTGGAATATTATAAGCTAATGCTGGATTATATATTCCAATTGACAATAAAAGGGCTATACATGCTGCTAATTTTGATATAATCTTTTTATTCTTTTCTTTTTTAATATCTTCTTCTGCTTTGTCTATTGCTTCTTTAATTATAAGTTTTTTATCAAATTCAAACTTTATATTATTTATTTTTTCTTTATCTATATAAAAGTCTTCTATTTCTTTATCTATTTCTTCTATAGTTATGCTATCTATATCAACAAATTCATCATATATATTTTCATCTATTGAATTATACTGTTGTTTCTTTATAAATTTACTCATTGAAGTATCCCTCCTTTAACATTTTTTTCATATCCTTGAGAGCCTTTCTTAAATGAGTTTTAATTGTGTTCACAGGACGGTCTAATATTTTAGATATATCTTCTATTTTTAAGTCATCAATATATCTAAGAATAACTGCATCTTTATATTTATCCTCTAGTTCATCTATTGCATTATATAGATCAATTTTTATCTCTATCTTATCTTCAATTACAACTTCTTTTACATAAGAAGTCTCATCAAGTTCTAAATCTACCATCCCTTTATTTCTTAAATAATCATTTGCTACATTTATAAGTATTCTACTTAACCATGTCTTAAAATACTGTGGTTCTTTTAAACTTCTTATATTTCTATAAGCCTTGTATATAGTTTCTTGAACTATCTCTTTAACATCTTCTTCATATTTACATCTTATATAAGCTTCTCTACATAACCTATCAAAGTAGATATCCATAAGCTTTTCAAAAGCTTGCCTATCCCCTTTAATGGCTCTTTTAACTAAAAGTACGTCCTCCATCTTATCTCCTTCCAATATTTTATTCTATCTGTTAGACTTTATAATTTAATAAAAGGTTTTAAATATTTTTTATTTTTTTGTTTTTTAATAAAACTTTTAGATAATACTCTTTTCTATACTATTAATTTTACAATAAATATATAAATCCACCTATATTCTTAAAATTTTTTACGTATATGGAAATTATATCATGAAAAATTTGTGGATAACCTATGAATATAAGTAATATCAATAACTTTATAAAAGTAAAAAATGATATTTTGAAATGATTCGCCCACGCAGTGGCTCAAGCAACGGATGTATCCGTAGCGTGAGCAAGGATATATCGTTGGCGAAATGAGCGAAGCGAATTTTTTATTATATTGACAACGTAAAAAGCTACTCACAATTGAGTAGCTTTTTGCGTTTACTTATATAGGTTTTAATCATTTTTATAATAATCTTACCTATTTTTAATATATTCTTGAATTTCTTCTAAGTTTGCATATGAGGCTATAGCACCTTTTTTAGTTGTACTATATGCAGCATAATGATTAGCAAATAATAAATAATCTCTTATAGTATCACAACTTAACTTATCTATACCATCAAGATCAACTTCATTTTCTAATAACTTAAATAAAAATGCTCCAATAAATGAATCTCCTGCACCTGTTGTATCAACAACTTCAACTACATTACCTTCTATGCTAACTACTTTATCTTTAGTATATATTTCTGCTCCATCTTTACCTTTTGTAAAAATAACCATTTTTACGCTTCCATTAAATAGTACTTCTTTAGCATCTTCAATATTATTAAATCCTGTTATAAACTCTAATTCTTCATCTGATATTTTAACTATATGTGCAAAAGGTAAAAATTCAAGTATCGCTTTTCTACATTCATCTTCACTATTCCATAATGGTAATCTTACATTTGGATCAAAACTTATAATACTATTATTATCTATAGCACAATCTATTGCTTTTTTATGCGCTTCTTTCATTGGACAATCTATTAAATCTACAGAACAAAAATGTAAGCTATGACAATCATTAAACCACTCTTTATTTATTTCACTTTCATTTAACAACATATCCGCACTTGGGTTTCTATAAAATGAAAAATCTCTATTTCCATCTTCTTTTAAAGAAACAAATGCAAGTCCAGTATTTGCTTTATTTGTCCTTAATACATAACTTGTATCAACATTAACTTTATTAAGTTCATCTATAATATAATCTCCAAATGCATCTTCACCTAGTTGTGAAATAAAATTAGATTTTCCTCCTAATTTACTAACTACTGCAGCCACATTAGCAGGTGCGCCTCCTGCTACTCTTTCAAATCCAACTACTTCTTTTAAACTACAACCCTTTTTATTGGGTATAAAGTCAATTAATGCTTCTCCTATAGTTATTATTTTTTTCATAATTTCCTCCGTTAATATCCCTATATTACAATATTTATTTCATTATTATACATTTATTACTTTTGTTCTTGCAATTATATCATGTAAGGCCTTACCATCTTCTCTCTTGCCCATAACATAATTTGAAACTAATACTAAAATAATACCGATAAAAGGTATAGTATAAATTACTTTACATAATTCTCTTACAATAATATGTACTAAACTTGGATTGTTATAATTATCTGTAACTATCTTCATTCCCATCATATATTTACCAAAATGATATCCTTTAAATATAACTGGTACTAGTATTAAATATATTGTAAATATTAAACTCCCAATGCTTAAGGCAAATGTAGAGTCTTTTCCTATATTTATAAAAATCCCTACTATCAATGCATAAATACCGACATTATCTATTAATAATGCCAATATTCTTGATGATATTTTAGTTTTCAATTTTATAGGCCTCCATTTCATAAATACAAATGCTACCTTTTAAATTTTCTCCACTAAGCTTTATTCCTACATTATCTTTAGTTGGATAGAATCTAGTAGTAAATACTTCTTCTCCATTATTAATAAATATTTCAAGAGATGATGTATCACACAGTACTCTAAAGTTGTTTAATTTATCTAAGCTAACACTTCTGTTAGTTCTTCCATAACCTCCCTGTGTAAAAGATAATGTAAATAATTGTTTTTCTCTATCATAACTTAAATTTACACAATTTTTTATAATACTTTCAAGTTTATCACATTTTTCTAAATTAACAATCATATCAAATGTATCGTATGCATCTTCATTTATATTTGAATTTATTTCAATATATTTTTTATCTTTTCTTAACTTATTAATTTCCTCTACTGGATTTTGTATTAACTTATTATTTTTAATTTTAAGTTCTCTTGGTATAGTTAATGCATGCTGCCAACCATAATCTGTAGTTGGATTAGAATATAAATCCTCTATATCTGGAAGTCCCATCCATCCTATTAATATTCTTCTTCCTTTTGAATCTTCAAATGTTTGAGGGGCATAAAAGTCAAATCCTCTATCTAATTCTTCAAAATCCCTTAATTTATAATTATTAGTTTTATAATCTCCATCTATTATGTAGTATCCACTTTGATAAATATTATTATATTTTATACCTTCAGCATCTATTCCCTGTGGAGATATTAATAATATATTTTTTCCGTCTACATTAAATAAATCTGGACATTCCCACATATAACCAAACTTACTTTCACTTTTTATAATATTGATTACATTCCAGTTTATCATATCATCGCTTTCAAATAATAATACTTGACCTATATCATCTTTATCTCTAGCGCCTTGTACCATATAAAATTTATTATTTTCCATCCAAACTTTTGGGTCTCTAACATGACAAGTCATATTTTCTGGATAATCATCATTAGTCATTATTAATTTTTTATTTGTAAAAGTTTTTCCATCTTCACTTACTAAAAGAACTGTATTATGTCCTCTTCCAGATGAAATATAATCATGTTCTCCTACGTGCTTTACATTTCCAGTATAAAATATATTCATTTTTCCATTATGTACTATAGTTGAACCTGAATACGCTCCATGACAATCAAAAGGTTGGTCTGCAAATATTTCTGTACCATTATTTTTATAATTAATAAAATCTTTGCTAGTATAATGTCCCCAAAGCTTTATGCCTCCATTTGCATCAAATGGAGAGTACTGATAAAAGATATGATATTCACCATTAAATTCACAAAGTCCATTTGGATCATTTAACCATCCAACTGGTGGCATTAAGTGAAACTTTAATCTCCAGTAGTCTTTATTAACTCTTTCTTTTTCATTTTTTTCTATAAAGTTTACTAATTTTTTTAAATCTCTATTTAAAGCGTTCATTATTTCCTCCAATCATTATCTATAGCGATATTTTATATATATAATAAGGTGACAATATAATTTGCCACCTTATTGTAAAATTATTTAGATTCATCCCATCCCAATAATAATGTTGTAAAGAATGCAACCCCTAACGCTATTGCAAACATTATTATATAATTAATAGGTGAATGTAAATGTAATAGTATTCCAAATATTCCTGTAACTCCTGTTCCTGTAGCTCCAAGTCCAACTATTGACGCATATAATCCTCCTGCTGCTCCACCTAAAGCTGCCCCTATAAAAGGTTTTATATATCTTAAGTTTATTCCAAATATTGCTGGCTCTGTTATACCCAACATTGCACTTAATGCTGCTGGGAATGCTAATGATTTTAATTTTTTATTTTTAGTTTTTACACCTACTGCAAGTGTTGCACCACCTTGTGCTATATTTGCAGCTGATGCTATTGGCAACCAATATGTATATCCATAATTGGCAATTTGACCCATATCTATTATCGAATACATATGATGAATACCTGTAACAACTGTAGTTGCATATATTCCACCAATTATAAACCCACCTATCCCAAATGGTAATTGAACTATTTGTTGAACTCCAGTCAATAAAGAATTTTCTAAGAAAACAAATACTGGTCCAACTAATGTAAGAGTTAAATATCCAGTTATAAATACTGTAACTAATGGTGTTACGAATAAATCAATCATTTCTGGAACTATCTTATGAAGTTTATTTTCTATAAAGCTCATTATATAAACTGCTATTACTATTGGTATTATATGACCTTGATAAGCAACCATAGGAATCTCGTATAGTCCAAACCATACCGATTGATTTCTAAGAACACCTTCACTAGCTACAGTCCATGCATTTTGTAAATCTGGGTGTAACATAATCATAGCTATAACTGCACCTAAGAATTGATTTCCACCAAATACCTTTGCACTACTAAATCCAATAAGTATCGGTAAGAATATGTATGCTGCATTACTAAACATAGTTAAAAATACATACCATGATGCACTTGTATCTATTGCTAAATAACCATTATTTACACAGAAATTTATAGATTCCGTAAGTCCCATCATAAGACCTCCAGCTACTATTGCTGGTATAATAGGAACAAAAACATCACCTAAAGTCTTTATTATCTTTTTAAACTTATTATCATTTGCACTAGCTGCTTGTTTCAATTCTTCTTTTGATACTTCACCTTGACCAGTAAGTTGTGCAAATTCTTCATATACTTTATTTACTACACCTGTACCAAATATTATTTGAAGCTGTCCAGATGCAAAGAAAACTCCCTTTACCCCATCAATATTTTCTATAGCTTCTTTATTTACTTTTTCATTAGATTTAATTACTAATCTAAGTCTTGTTGCGCAATGAGCTGCTGATACTATATTTTCACTTGTACCAATTTCATTTATTATTTGTTGTGCTATTTCTTTATAATTTGATTTTTCTACTTTATTATTACCCATGTATATTCCTCCTTCCTAAATTATGTAATCGATTACACATTTTGCACATAATATGTAATCGATTACATATATATTAATTTAAGTATATATTATTTTTTTATTATAAGCAAGCATTTTCCTTATATTTTATAAATATATAAAGAGAGAAAATATACTTATCGTATACTTTCTCTCTTTATATATTTATATCCTAATTTTATTTTATCTATATCTTTATTATCATATTTCATTTTATTTATAATAATTTTAGCAGCTTCTATACCACTGGTCTTATAATAATAATGTACAGTACTCAATTTAGGTGTTACAACTTTAGATACTTTTGAATCTCCTATAGAAACTATCGAAACATCCTCTGGTATTTTTATTCCTTGTGACTTTAGATATTCCATTGCTCCTATAGCTATATTATCTGTTACACAAAATATTCCATCAATATTTTTATTTTTAGAGATTAAATCCTTACAACTTTCATATCCTGACTCTGAAGAAAAATCTCCAATTCTTATATACTCATTATTAAGGTTAATTTTATTATTTTTTAATGCATCAATATATCCTTGTTTTCTTTCTTTTCCAACAGCTATATCTTCTTCTCCTACACCTATAAATCCTATTTGACTACACTTACTTTTGATTAATTCATCTACCACAAAATAAGCTGCATCATAATCATCATGATATACACAAGAATAGTTTTCTATATTTTGTCCAATAATAACTATTGGAATTTTTAAATTTTCAATTATTTCTAAATGTCTATTACTAATTGTCTTAGCTAAAAATATTATTCCATCTACTTCATTATTTTTAAATATATTTAAATAATCTATTTCTTTTTCTATATCTAAATCTGTATTTCCTAAAAGTACATTATATCCATCTTTTTTTAATTCTGTACTAATACCATCTACAATTCTACTAATTGTAGATGAACTTATTTTAGGTAATATAACTCCTATTAAATTTGTTTTTTTTGTTCTTAATGTCTGTGCAAAAGATGATGGTACATAACCAGTTTCATCAATTATCTTCTGTATTTTTTTTCTATTTTTTTCGCTAACATATCCATTATTTAAATATCTAGATATTGTTGTTCTAGATACACCTGCTAACTCTGCTATTTTATTTATATTCATATATATTTATCATCCTAATATCAATTTATATATATATTGATTCATATTATATAACTACTGAGAAATTATTTAATACATTTTACTTTTATCTATTAATTTTTTATAAACATTTTTCATATACTCTTCATTAGTTAAGTCTAATACCTTATCTATATCAACCCACTTAACACCACTATTTTCATCTTCTTTAACAACTAACTCTTCATTTTCATCTGCTTCTAAAATATATGCTACTGATAAATGAAGATGACTTGCTACATACTTTCCTCTTTTTATATGAGCATTTACTGGTAGTATATCAATTGAGCATATATCATTTGTTATAGGTCTAGCTTCTTTTATACCTGTTTCTTCTTTAGCTTCCTTTATAGATACTTTAATTAAATCACTATCACCATCAGCATGTCCACCAGTCCATCCCCATGAGTTATATATATTATGATGTATCATTAAAACCTTAGTTCTTAACTTATTTACTATAAATCCAGAACTTGTTATATGTGCTATTTCATTATCTCTAACTAAAACATCATCATTTTTGTTTATAAAGTCTAATATAATTTCTTTATCTTTTTTCTCTTGTTCATCAACAGGATTATATTTTTCTATTTGTTTTATCCATTCCATATTTTGCCCCCTACATATTAAGGGACTATAACTTTTAAACTTTTAGTCATAATCCCTAATTTATTTAAATATTAAAGTTTTACACTTTAGTTTACATAATTTTATTCTTGTTAATATATTTGAATCTTAATTATTAACTCTATATTGCTTAATATATTATTTAGTATAATTATATTAAAGCTTGTACAATCTTATTCTATATTTTATAAAAAATTCGCTTCTCTTGAGCGACGTGTCGGCGAAACACTTCATGTCGCCAACGATATATCCTTGCTACCGCTACGGATACATCCATTGCTCAAAAAATTATTTTGACTTTTTCATATACTCTATAGCTTTTAATGTTCCCATCTTAGAATGGTCAAAAGTAAGTCCACCTTGGAAGTATACATTATATGGTGGCTTTATAGGAGCATCTGCACTAAGCTCTATAGAAGAACCTTGAACAAAAGCACCTGCAGCCATTATAACTTCACTGTCATATCCAGGCATTGCCCAAGGAACTGGCTTAACGTATGAATCAACAGGAGCTGCAGCTTGAGCACCTTGACAGAATGCTATAACTTCTTCAGCATTTTTAAGTCTTACTATTTGTATTATATCACTTCTTACATCATCGTATTTTGGAAGTACTTCATATCCCATTTTTTCAAACATTCTAGCACAGTATATTGCACCCATTAAAGCTTGAGAAACTACATATGGAGCCATAAAGAATCCTTGTAATACATTTCTAGTTGTACCAAATGTTAAACCACATTCTTTACCTATACCTGGAGTTGTAAGTCTATATGATATAAGTTCTACTAAATCAGCTCTACCAGCTACATATCCTCCAGTTAAAGCAAGTCCACCACCTGGATTTTTGATAAGTGATCCAGCCATTATATCAACACCAACTTCTGTTGGCTCTTTAGTCTCTATAAATTCTCCATAACAGTTATCAACCATAACTATAACATCTTCTTTAACAGATTTTGCTACATCTACTATTTCTTTTATATCAGCTATTGTAAGAGACTTTCTCCAAGAATATCCCTTAGACCTTTGTATAAATACCATTTTAGTTTTATCATTTATCTTTTCTTTGATTCCTTCTAAATCAACATCTCCATTTTCTAAGAAATCAACTTGATTATATATAACACCAAATTCTTTTAAAGATCCTTTTTCTTCTCTTATTCCTATAACACCTTCTAATGTATCATATGGTTTACCTGTAACTGATAATATTTCATCACCTGGTCTTAATATCCCTTGTAAGCAAAGTGTAAGTGCATGAGTTCCATTAACTATTATAGGTCTAACTAATGCATCTTCAGCTCCAAATACATTTGCATATATTTCTTCTACTTTTTCACGACCTATATCATTATAACCATATCCTGTTGTCCAGTTAAAATGGTTATCACTTAAATTAGCTTCTTGCATAGCTTTTAATACTTTATATTGATTATATTCTCTTATTTCTTTTATTTCATCAAATTTGTGTTTTATATCATTCATTACTTCTTCAGATAATTTAAATGTTTCGTCATCTAAACCGTAAAATCCTTTTAATAATTCTTTAGTTTCTTGTAACATAATATCCACCTGTCTTTTTAATTTTATCCTTAAAATTCTATCATAGTATGTATTTATAGTCAATTTCTAGAGAATTAACTATAATTTACTTATTTACATTTTGTTATTTTAGTATCTATAATGGTTGCATATGCAAATCTTTCTAATAATTTTTTTGAATATTCTATGTATCTTTCTAGATTTTCATCTTCTTCAAAAGCTATTATATTCATTAATATATGAGTTGTATCATTTGTTATCATTGCTTTTATAGAATCTGATGTAGTGCTACCAAATTTACCATCTTCATCTTCAAATACAGGTAAGTTTTCTAAGTTTATACTACCTCTTCCTATTCCATCATACCTTTCATTTTCTTCACCTACTGTAAAAGTTATACTTCCTTTTACTTTATCTAAGTCGTAAGTCCCTACTGAATAACAAGTATGTAGTGATATTAGATTATTTATATCTACTATATTATTAACTATATATAAGTCATTTCCTTTAACTACTCTTTTGACTAATGATTCTGATGATAATCTATATCTACTTGGATCTTTACCTAATTTTTTATAAGCATTTCTTGATGATAATATATTCTTTAACTTTATTACTTCATCAAATTTTATATTTTCTTTTATTTCTTCACATTTTTTATTTATTAATTCTAATAGTTCTTTATCTGATTCTTTTGTTTTCACTTTAGCTTCTATTGAGGCTATATGTACATTTACTTTATCACTTAATTTTTTATCTATGTTTATATTTATCATATTAATTCTCCATCTATACGTTTTAATATAACTTAAAAGTTAATACCTTTTTATAAAATGATTTTAATACCTTTTATTTTATCACTATTTTTTATACCTTTAAATAGGTGACTATTCTTTATTTTTATACATTTATTAAATAAAAAATAAATAGGGTATGTATACCATATGCATATCCTATTTATTTTTTTAATAATTACATATAAAATTTTATAATCATTGCTCACTTTTATAAGATAATATAGAAGATACAAATATAGTAAGACATATAAAGCTTGTAAGTGAAATTACCATACTCATAAATTTTGCTACTGGCGATATTGGACATATGTCACCATATCCTATAGTAGAAAATGTAATTATAGTATAATAAAATAAATCATAATATGTAGGATTGTTTGTATACACTCCTATATCACCACTATTTATAAAGCACACTCCTAAATATAAACTAAAAATAACCATAATTAGCAAAATTATAGCTACTATACTTACATCAGTAAATTTTATTTTTGAACCATTTTCAATTTCTACTTCTATAATTTCTGGACTCCTAATTACCCTTATTAATACTTTTAAATTTAAAATATAACTTATACCTGCTCCAACTAAACCAATCTTGTAAATTTCACTAAACTTATTTGGAAATAATACTAAAATCGTCATATACGTACTAATTATAAAATAACTTATCAATAAATCTGTCTTTGTATTTTTATCTTCTATTTTATATAAATATTTATAAATCTTTTTACTAGAATATGATATGTATCCTACTATAAAATATAAAATTATAAATATTATTAAATAAGTAGATATTTTCACAGCTACTATGTAATTATCACTTACGTATTTATAGACTTCTTCAAATAAACGTCTCACTATAGCAAATACTACAAATACTTGTGAAATAATAAAAATTATTAGTTGCCATATTTTAAACTCTGATTTTTTTCCTTTAAAAAAATCAATATATTGTTTGTTTATATTATAAATTAATGATTTTAGTTTTTTTAATATTTCTAAATTTACTCTTTTGTAAGAAATCATAATTATAGAAAATATGGTAATTGCTAAAGTTAAAATATTTATCATATAATCACCCAAATTTCTTTTTTCTTATGTTTCCCATTTATTAATAACAATATAAGTACATCAGTATCAGTAGTCCATTGCTAACTCTTTCCTACTATCTTGCAAATTGACCATATATCAGTAATTTGTACTTTTGTAAGTACTTGAAGCCCCATTGAAACTAATATTTGAAGTTCTGTTATATCATTAGTAGAACGTGTTATCAAACTTGAAGTTGAGAATTTATTTATCTCTGCCATTGAAAAGTCTTCTAATTATTAAAGTTTATAAAGGTTCTACTTTTACAATATTTCTTCCTCATAATAAAAGTGTAGATAATTTATAGTTATCTACACTTTTTAATTTAAGATATTTTATATTTTAAAATGCACCCTTAACTTTTGGTGTTCTTTTTCTCTTTACCATATCATCATCTATATTTAAATTTTCCTTATTTTCTTCTTTCTTTCTTTTTTTCTTTAAAAACTCTATAACCTCAGCTAATAATGCAAAGTTCTCACCAGTTGAAATAACCTCATTTATGTTATCAGTTGTTTCACCCATGCTAATCTACCTCTCTTATTTGATATTTACTAATCTCTATTAATATGTGTTAAAAAGTATCACATATAAAAAATTCGCTTCGCTCATGTCGCCAACAACTTCGTCCGTTGCTCAAAATCTTTTTTACGCTCAAAACCAGTCGATTGATATTACTTACATTCAGAAGTTATCCACATTTTTTAAGTATTATAATATCCTTAAGCGTAAAAAATATATGTAATATTTTTACAATAATATTATATATTAAAAAGATTAACTAAATGTGAATTTTAAATGAATTTATGGTAAATTTTTATATTAAATTATATATTAAAAAGATTATTTCTTTATTTAAATTCTTGTTAAAGTATTTTTCTATACATACCTACTAGTATTTTCTTTTTATTTATATTTTTATTTTTGTTTTTATTTTTCTTTTTCCCCATACCCTTACTAAANATTGCTAAAGTTAAAATATTTATCATATAATCACCCAAATTTCTTTTTTCTTATGTTTCCCATTTATTAATAACAATATAAGTACATCAGTATCAGTAGTCCATTGCTAACTCTTTCCTACTATCTTGCAAATTGACCATATATCAGTAATTTGTACTTTTGTAAGTACTTGAAGCCCCATTGAAACTAATATTTGAAGTTCTGTTATATCATTAGTAGAACGTGTTATCAAACTTGAAGTTGAGAATTTATTTATCTCTGCCATTGAAAAGTCTTCTAATTATTAAAGTTTATAAAGGTTCTACTTTTACAATATTTCTTCCTCATAATAAAAGTGTAGATAATTTATAGTTATCTACACTTTTTAATTTAAGATATTTTATATTTTAAAATGCACCCTTAACTTTTGGTGTTCTTTTTCTCTTTACCATATCATCATCTATATTTAAATTTTCCTTATTTTCTTCTTTCTTTCTTTTTTTCTTTAAAAACTCTATAACCTCAGCTAATAATGCAAAGTTCTCACCAGTTGAAATAACCTCATTTATGTTATCAGTTGTTTCACCCATGCTAATCTACCTCTCTTATTTGATATTTACTAATCTCTATTAATATGTGTTAAAAAGTATCACATATAAAAAATTCGCTTCGCTCATGTCGCCAACAACTTCGTCCGTTGCTCAAAATCTTTTTTACGCTCAAAACCAGTCGATTGATATTACTTACATTCAGAAGTTATCCACATTTTTTAAGTATTATAATATCCTTAAGCGTAAAAAATATATGTAATATTTTTACAATAATATTATATATTAAAAAGATTAACTAAATGTGAATTTTAAATGAATTTATGGTAAATTTTTATATTAAATTATATATTAAAAAGATTATTTCTTTATTTAAATTCTTGTTAAAGTATTTTTCTATACATACCTACTAGTATTTTCTTTTTATTTATATTTTTATTTTTGTTTTTATTTTTCTTTTTCCCCATACCCTTACTAAAATTTATTTACTATTTTAGCATGGGTATAGATACACTATCTATAGTGGTATTTATTTTCTACAATAAATGTTAAATAACTTATTTATCTATAATTAATTTAAGAATGTTACTAATAAAAATAGCTTTTCTGAAAATTATTAATACCCAAAATACCCCGTCGTATTTCACGACGGGGAGTAATAACTTTATAGTACACATCATAATTTTACTATAATTTATTTAATTTGTTTTTATTTATCTAATACTTCCTTTAATGCCTCATATGAAAAATCAATTATCTCTGCACAACTTACTTTATTTCTTTTAAGGTCTGCACATATTTCAGAATTAAATTTTCCTCTTACTCTGCTCATTAATTCTCTAGCATAACCTCTAGCTTCATTTGTTTGACCATTATTTTCTCTTCCTTTTATATATCCTACTATCATAGCTGCCGCATTTACAGCTCCACATAAACTTCCCACTGTCATTCCAGTACCCATTGCACTCCCAAGTGATACTGGTATATCTGTGTTATGTTCTTCGTTATATGATTTTATTAGTGCTTCTGCACAATTATATCCTTGACTATGGTAAACTGATGGTTTTGTCATTTTAACATCCTCTCTTCAATCTATATTTTATCATTATAATACAATCATTATATACTTTATTCTGTAACTATATCACATAAACTAAAGTTGTCATATATGCAAAATTATATTGTATTTTTAAATATTTTTATCATTTTATTATTAAGCTAGAATGATAAGTTTTTATTATATTTAAAATGATTTCTTCATTAAGATTATCTATAAATACAGTACTATATTCAACATCTACTTTTTCATCTAACAAAATTGAATATAGCTCTATAGGCTTTATTAATTTAATATCTTTTATATAATCTAATAATTGTTTCGCTCTTTTATTATCCAAACTACATGATACTTGATATATAAATTCTTTATCTGTATAAAAACGTACATCATCTAAAATATTTTCTTCCTTACGTACACAAAGATTATACATATCATCTTCACTTTCAAAATATAGTATTTCGCTATTTGGATCTAACTCATCCCAAGAACAAAAACACGGTGGCTTTATTCCTTTTAATTTTGCTTCTATAGGTGTTATTATTTGTTCATTTGTTAAATCTACTTCAGGTATTTCAAAATCTGAAGCTATAAATATGTATTTACTCATTAAACTCTCCCTATTATATTCTTATATGAAATTTTCTTTTTTCATATTCTAATACTTATAACCTACATCTCAATTATACTATTTTTATATCCTGAATTGTCAATTTAAATCAGACAAATTACTTATGAATCACTAAGCAAATGTAAGTAAGCTTTCAAATCCAGTTGCTTCTTTTATAACCTCATTTGGTGTTTTATAGTCTAGTGATTTTCTAGGTATAGAATTCCATTTATACGCAATCATATTTAATTCTTCTTGAGAATATGCAGATAAATCTGTAGACTTAGGTAAATCTTTTCTAACTATTCCATTTGAATTCTCATTTAGCCCTCTTTGACCTGGTGATCCAGGGTCTCCAAAGTAGATTTCAATATTAACTGAACTATCTTTTTCTATGTCTGACCATTTTGAAAACTCTTTACCTCTATCAAATGTAATAGTAGATATACACGACTTATGTAAAGATGATAGCCATTTGCAAATTGCTTCTTTAACATCCTCACTCTTTCTACTTGCTTTAAGTAATACAATATATTTTGAATACTTTTCTACTAAAGTAACTATAGCTGATTTTCTAGCTTTTCCTACAATAGTATCTCCCTCAAAATGGCCATATTCTATACTAGTTTTAGCATTAGGATACTTTTCATCTCTTTCATGAATTGTTTTACATGTATTAATTTTACCTCTTGTTTCGTTATGACCCTTCGGGTTATTTTTACCCTTACGTCTCAACTTATTTATATCTATTACACCTTGTTTTGCTAATTTGTATAATGTTTTTGTTGATATTTTTTCATCTTTTCCATCTATTTTATCTCTTCCTGCGATAGCATCTAAAGACCAATCATTTTCTAGCTTATTATTGATATCATCTAATTTTTCTTTGCTTAATACAATGGGCTTTCTTCCACATCTAGATTTATTTATTAGGTATTGATTATATATTTCTTGAACAGTAAGTCCTTGCATAAATAGCTTGTAATATCTGTAAACTTTATCTTTTCCAATTTTCATTCTTTGAGCGCAAGCTCTTGCTTTCACGCCTAAATAGTAATTTGCTTCTAGATTTGTTAGCTGATTTATGTTAATATGATTAAAAGACATTTTTGGTACTCCTTTTGTTGATTTTAGTAGGTTAACTAAGTATATCATAAGTGTCTTTTTTTGTTTATATATTTGTCTGATTTAATTATACAATTCAGGATATAATAAATATATTTATATAACTAAGTTTAACTTGCTTATACGTAAAAATGCTATTGTATAAAAATTAAAACACTTTATACAATAGCATTTTTTAACTTATTGTTCAGTTATTTGACTATTTATTTGGTTATTAGTTTGACCATTGGTATTAAGTTGCATTTTATGTCCTTTACCTCCTGGTCTACCCCCTTGTCCTCCTTGACCTCTCATACTATTAGTTGATGCACCCTCTTGAGTAATATTAGTTATAGTGTTTGATGTAGTTTCACTTCCAACCTCTGTTCCTCCAGAATAATTTCCATCAGAATATAATCCGTCTTTAGCTTCTCTTTTTGCTGTTCCACCTACTGATACTGTATATTTAGTATTCTCTTTAATATCAGGTGTTGAAACTATTACTGATGAATAATTCTTTGATGGAGCGTAAGTTAATATGTTCTTCCCATCAGATGATTTAACATTAACTACAGTATTAGCTTCTTGCGATGTTAAGTTTAGATTTAATATTTTTTGAGATGATGAATCACTAGGCATTTGTGCCATACCCGAACTTCCAGCAGCTACTAGTATACCTCCACTTATATCAAATGTTCCATCATAATCTAAACTTCCGTTACCATCATTAGTTGGACCATTTACTAGTACAGTACCTCCTGCCATCTTTATGTTTCCATTGGCATCTATTCCATCACCACTAGCATCTACATATACATATCCACCAGTAATATTTATTAAACCATTTCCTGATGAACTAAATTTATCATTTCCTGCCATACCTGTTTCTGTTGATATATCATTTCCACCTGCTGCATTTATTCCATCATCACTTGCTACAAGATGTATACTTCCATCATTTATATTTATAGTTGTACTTTCTATACCTTCATAAGATTTAGATATATTTATAGTTCCTCCATTAATGTCTAATTGAGTATCTGAATGTATACCGTCATCTCCAGAAGCTATTTCAAAAGTACCACCATTTATAATTGCATTGGCATTTGAGTGAATTGAATCATCTTCTGAATCTATATTAAAAGTTCCTCCGTCAATTATTATATTAGTTGTTGCTTTTAAAGCTTTCATACTAGTACTTTCATCTGTTGATGTATTAGTGCTAGTATTTGTATTTGAGTTTGTATCCTGATTATTTGATGGCTGTTTCATATCTTGTGGCATCTCTGGTCTTTCACCCTGTGTTTGTCCATCTGGTAGTTGTGGTGGTTGTCCACCTTGAGTTTGTCCATCAGGTAATGCTGGCGCTTCTCCTTGTGTTTGACCTTCTGGCATAGTTGGTCGTTCACCTTTGTTCATTCCATCTGGCATTGTTGGCTTTTCACCTTTTGTCATGCCATCAGGTCTTTGACCTAAAGATTGATTTGCCTTAGTGCTATTTTCACTTCCTCCACCTGTTTTTATTGTTATATAGCCATCGGCTACAAGTAATTCTGTTTCAGCTTGTATTCCATCTTGCTCTGAATTTATATTTATTTTTCCGCCTTCAATATATATATAACCTTTACTATCATCTGTTGTATTATCAGCTTTCATTCCATCGCCTTTTGAATTTATTGTTATATTTCCATCAGTTACATTTATACAATCTTTACCTTTTATACCATTATTTTTAGCATTTACAATTATATTACCACTTTGAATCTTTAAATCATCATTACTTGCTATACCATTGTTATAATTTGCATTTACTGTTAGTTTACCACTACCTATTATAGTCATATCATCTTTACTAAATATTGCTGCATTTGGATCATTACTTGATTCATCTTCAAAAACATAAGTTTCTCCATCAGTTATATTATTTTCAGTTCCTTCTGCTAAAGATATTATTGCTTTTTTAGCATTTTTTACATATATAGGAGCACTATTAGAACAGTTAATATCTGCTCCGTTTAAGATAAGGTATACCTTATCCTCTTTTCCTGCATCTACTATTATCTGCCCATCTTCAACTTTTCCACTTACACTATAAGTTCCTGCTTTTGTAATAGTTACTTTATTATTTGAAACTTCTGCCCCTTGACCTTCAATAGTTGTTTCAGTTCCTAGCTTTATATATGTATCTGGATCTGAAACACTTTCATTTTCTAAAGATTCTATGTTAATACTAGTTTTATTTGTATTACTTTGTAATTTTGTATTATCTTCATTTTTTGAACAAGCTGTTACTGTAACACATAGTGATAATGCTGACAGCATGGCTACTAGCTTCTTATTCATAAAAAACCTCCTTAAGTTTTATTCTTCTTAATGATGATATCGTATCATTATTACCTTAAATAAAACTTAAAGAGTACTAAACTTTATACTGTAATTGATTATAGACCTTTAAATTTATTAAAACTTTTATCTAATCTATAGATATTAAAAATTCCTCAACTGATCTTGCTAATTGTTCAAACTCTTCACTTTGTATATTATGACCTACATTATCAAACCTTTTAATAAGTATACTTTGACTACTTAGATTATTTATATAATCTACTATATCTTCATTGCTTAATAAACTATTTTCTAACTTACCTTTTAATATAAGAGATGGACAAGTAATTTTTTTCAAGTCCTCTCTAAAATCAACTTGCTCTGATTCCTCTTCTATCTTTTTTAATACTTCATCACTTATAGAAACAGAATCACAGTGGCAATTATAAATTTCTATAGATTCTTCTGCCCATCCTCTAGACATCTCCTTATGCTGTGGTGGATATTCACTTATTATAATTCCTTTAAGTGTATCTGGATTTAAGACTGAATAACCTAATTCATAAGATACTCCTCTTGATATACCTAAAATACAAAACTCTTTTAAATCCAATTGTTTTATTACTACCTTTATATCTTCTATATGATTTTCTAATGCATATCCAGTATTTGGAGAGTCACTTATCCCCCTTCCTCTAAAAGATAATGCTACACACCTTCTATCAGTTATTTTATTTATAAGTTTTATATAATCCTTTGCACATTCGGATAATCCTGGGCATATTAATAGCGGTGTTTTCTTTGAATCTTTTACTCCATTATCTATGTAGTATATATTTACTCCTTTGTTATTAGCAAAACCCTCGATATATTCCATTACCCACACTCCCTTAAAATCTTATACATTTAATAAGTTATCTTGTTTTTATATTATTTATTACTAATACATAATATGTTTAACTAATTACTATTAATTATAATTTTATGATTTTATTTTATTATGATTTTTATAGGTGTTATATTTTCAAATTTATGTAAACGTAAAAAAGCCCTATTTAGGACTTTTTAGAATTTCTATTCATTAATGACTTTAATAACCTTAGCTGTTCCTTGTACTGGATCACTTTCCATAACACCTTTGTTAAATATAACTTCTACTGTCATTCCTAGTTCTAAGTCATTTATATTATAAAGTTTATCATTAGTTTTATTTTGAATTACAGTGTCTTTATTTATATTTAATATTGCCTTTGAATATTTAGTGTCCTCATCTTTTTTTCCTTCTACATTTATAGTTGAACCTTCATTATCTATGTATATAGAGGTTATATCTCCTCTTATACCTATCATCTCTTCTGCTGAATTTGTTGAAGTACATCCTGCTATTAGTACAACCATAATAGCTAATATTGCAAAAACTTTTTTCATATAATTTCCTCCTTAGTTTATATACTTTATTTTATTTTTTATATTTTAAATTTAATTATACTAACAAACTAAAGAATCACTATGAATAATATCATAGTGATTCTTATAAAATAGTTTCTAATAATCTTTTATTTAGATGAATCCTCATTTTGCTTATTAACTATTAATGAAAAAGGTAATATTCCTGTTACTAAAATAACGAAAGCTTTTTTTACAAATTCACTTTTAGGTGATGGTATTTTTACTTTCATATTTTGTATCTCCTATATATTTTTTATATACGCTTTCTTTATATAATTCATATCTAATTATGTTAATATATATGTTATTTAAATATGTCCTATACATAAGTTACTTATAGATTGTTTTTATTTTCTAAGCACTTTTCAGGATTAATATATATAAGTTCCCATTTTCCATCTTTATTTTTTTTATAATCTGCTATTTTTATATCTACGCCATTAGTTAATTGGTAAAAAAGCACATAGTACTCATTTTTATCTTTATCTTTAAAATATGCTTTTCTTTCATAACCATCATCTTTTACAGTAACTTCTCCATCTACTAATGAGCACCATCCACCATATTCAATTTCAACAAGAGATTTTGCATCCCATGACCATCCATGATATGGAGCACATAAATAATTTTCGGGTGCATACATCATATCTTTTATTTTATATACTCTATCTTCTTTTTCCAAATAAATATATCCATAATAATATGCAAATACACCTTTTGGTTTATCTGTTCCTTCTATAACTTCTAACTCTACAAAATACTTTATGTCATTAGGTCTATTTTTATCTGGTGGAACTTCATTTAACTTAATCAAGTTTATATGCAATTGATTTTCAAAAGACTTAAAGTATTCTTTATACGATACCTTCTCTTTATATGATTTAGATAAAAAATTATAAGCTAAAGGATATGGTCCTTTAGTATCACCTAATGAGCCACATCCTGTTTGTGTATTATCCATAGGATTTGCAGCTTCTCTTAGTATACTAAAATAATTTATTATAGTATCTTTAGGAGTTTTTAATAATTCTTTGTTAAGCTTAATATCAGATGGATTTTTACCATAATCATCAATACTTATTAAATTTCTTTTAGTATTTAATATAGACATATTTGATGGTCTAAAAAATCTTTCTAAACTATATACATCATCTTCATTATCTACCTTAATATCTTCCTCTATCTTAGGTTCTTCTAAACAACGTCCTCCTAATATAAGATTATCTAGTTTATTTTCCTGTGAATTTATTACTAATGTGCTACTTATTAATATTATTGTTAAAAAACTTGTTAGTCTTCTTTTAAACATAATATACCTCTTTTATATTTTTTTATTAGTAATATGTTTAACAACTTTGCCTATAATATGCTAACTTTAACATTTTATTAATTTAAGATATACTAATTTATCTAATTAATAGTTTATTACTAGTAAGTATTTAGCTATTAGCTCCACAACTTAATAGTTACTTATTAAATATACATGATCTAAGTAAAAATATTAATCATATATATTTTTACCTTTCAAACGTTGTATAATTTTATTATTGTAAACTTACCAATATATTAAATAAATATTTATTTTATATAACAAAATAGGGATGTTTAAAATACTTAAATAAGTACTTTAAACATCCCTATCATTTAATTTACACTAGATTACAATAAACTTATTATATCCTTTTTTAATTTTATATAATCACTGCTTCCAAATTCATATTTATGTTTATCTTCTAAAATAAACTCAGCCTTTATACTAGATGGCTTTTGTGATATTAAGTATATTCTATCAGATAAAGTTATAGCTTCTTCTATATCATGCGTTATAAGAATTATAGTTGAATTAAACTTTTCTCTAACATTAAGTAGCCATTTTTGCATGTTAGTTTTTGTTATAGAATCAAGTGCTCCAAAAGGTTCATCAAGTAACATTAAGTCATTGCTATTTATAAATGTTCTTAAAAAATTAGCCCTTTGCTTCATACCACCTGAAAGTTCACTTGGATATTTATCTTCATAACCTTCAAGCCCAAATTCTTTAAAATATGGTCTAACAATTTCTTGTGCATTTTTCTTATTTTCTTTATTTAATATTAAAGGTAAACTTACATTATCTATAATAGTTTTGTATGGTAATAATAAATCTTTTTGTTGCATATAACTTATTTTACCATCTATATAAACATTGCCATTATCCTTTTGAGTAAGATTTGTGATTATGTTAAATATAGTACTTTTACCACTTCCACTTGGGCCTAATATTGTTACTAATTCCCCTTCATTTACTTTTATATTTATATCTTCTAAAACTAACGTATTATTATAACTTTTACTAACATTACTTAAAATTAATTTTTCTTTATTGTGGTAAGAATTCATTTGTATATGCATCACTTGCTTTTAAATCCTTTTCTATTAAATTATATTCCTTTAAGAATTGTGTATAATTGTTCCATACACTATCCTTCATTTCTCCCCAATATTTAGCATCAGATATATATTCTTTAGCTAAGTATTTTTGACTTTCTATTGCTAAATTTTCATCTATTTCTGGTGCGTGTTTAACTAATATCTTTGCTGCTTCTTCTGGATTTTCAACAGCATAATTATATCCTTTAGATGTTGCATTTAAAAACTTCTTAGCTAACTCTGGATTTTCATTTAATAACTTTTCATTAGATATTATAACTGGAGTATAATAATCTAACCTTTTATCTAAATCTCTAAGTTGTATATAGTTTAAGTCTACTCCCCTTTGTTTAGCTTCTATTCCTGTCCATCCTTCAAATATCCACATCATATCTACATTTTTATTCACTGCTGTAAAGAAATCATCTTCTCCAACATCTAATACTTTTAATTTTGAAAAGTCTTTATTTTCCTTTTTCATAACTGCATCAAGTATAGCATCCTCTGATGGTGATCCCCAACCACCGTAAGTTTTTCCTTCAAAATCTTTAGGTGAAGTTATATTTTTAGATTTAGGTGATGCAAAACCTGAAGTATTATGTTGTATTACTGTTGCTACTGCTTTTATTGGAAGTGGATCTTCACTTGTTTTAGCGTATGTAACCTCTTCTTGATAACTAATACCAAAATCAGCTTTTCCTGTTGCAACTAGTGTTGCAGCCCCTCCTTCTGAAGGCTGTACTATTTTTACATTTAATCCTTCATCTTTAAAATATCCATTTTCAAGTGCAACATATAATCCTGTATGGTTAGTATTTGGTGTCCAATCTAGCACCATAGTTACATCTTGTAAACCTTCACTACTTTTATCCTCTTTTTTAGAACATCCTGAAAGTATACTTAAACTAAGTGTACTTATTAACCCTAATGATACAATTTTTTTTAATTTCATCTCATTCTCCTTATTTATGTTTTATAATTATTTTTTTAGCTATGTTAACAAGTCCTACAAATATTAAGCTAAGTACAACGACTATTATAGTAGATGCAAATACCTTATCTAGTGCATATGCACTTTTTGCTCTTACCATATATACCCCTAGTCCCTTAGTTCCTCCTAACCACTCTGCAACTGTTGCTGCAACTACCATATATGTAACTGATATTTTAATCCCCGAAAATAGTTTATCAATTGACATTGGTAATTTTAAGTGTATAAAAGTTTGTAGTTTGCTACTTTTCATAGTTTTAAATAAGTTTAAATAATCTTTATCTATATTTTCTAATCCATCCACAAAACTTATAAGTATTGGGAAAAAGCAAGTTAATGCAACCATTAAAATTTTAGGTAATGCTTCAAAACCAAACCAAATAATTAAAAGTGGTGCTATAGTTATTGTTGGTATAGTTTGAGAAACAACTAATATAGGATATAAGCACTTTCTTATTACACTTACAAAATCCATGATAATTCCTAATGTAAGTGCAACTAATAAAGCTAATATAAATCCTAAAATAGTTTCATACAACGTTACCAATGTATTATCAAATAAGTTTTGATAATCAGTTATAAATACTTTTATTATATCTATTGGTGTTGGAAGTATATATTGTGGAATATCTTTAATTTCAACAACAGCCTGCCAAACTATTATTATAGCTAGAAAAGTTAATATTGGATAAAGAGAGTCTTTAAACTTGTCTGTGATTTTTAAGTTTGTCATTTATTGTTAACCCTCCGAACTTTTCGTCTATCCTAACAGTTGTTATAACTCTTTCACATCCCAGTTCAAAAGGTAGTTTATGTGCTTTTTTTATTATTTCAAATACCTCATCAAATTCCCCTTCTACTGTTGTACTCATAGCACCTATTTCATAATTTAATCCACTATTTTGTATTATTTCTATACATGCATCTACTACTTTATACATTTCCTCTTCACCTTTGTAAGGTCTTAATGGTGCTACTGCAATATCTGCTATTATCATATTTTTCCTCCTATCTTTTTTATTTTTATATAAATAAGAATATATCTTATTTTAGACTCAGTGTATTATTTTATTAGCTTTATAATAAATAAAGGAGCTTGTCTCTAAATAGAATTCTGAAAATTCTAAAATATAGAGATAGCTCCTTTATTATAATTATATATAAATTAACAATATAATTAATAATTTCCCTACGTTGGCATTATCCAAATCAGGTTAAGGGTCGAGATATATTATCTCCTCTCAGCAAGCTAGCTCCCCTGCATATTATGTTTTATACTATGATTGTATCAGATATTTTTTTAATATCAACTAATTTTTTACAAATTTATTTATTTTTCATAATATTTGTCATAATAGTTTGAGAATTTAATTTAAATTCTTCAATATCTAATTTATTTATTGTACATATATTTTCATATACATTTTTTATTTCATCAGGCATGCCGTAAACCCCATTTACCCACTGAAGAGCTGTTGGACCATCAGTTTCTGCAAGTAATTTATTTACTGGTATTTCTTTTATTATATCTTTAGAGTGCTTTATATATCCTAAATCAACACTTGCTGTAAAATAGCATTTTGCATCTATTAATTTTTTTAGTGTATCTTTATCCCCAGAGTACCAATGTATTATAGTTTGAGGTGATACATTATATTTTTTAAGTAAGTTTAGGATTAATTCTTCACAGCCTTTAGTATGTACATTTATATATTTATTATATTTTTTTGCACACTGTAAGAAGTATTCAAATACTTTTATTTGATACGGATATGTATATTTTTCTTCTACCCAATGAAAATCTAGTCCTATTTCTCCTATTAATGGAGTATTTTTTATATAGTCTTCAAACTTATCTAATTCTATATTATTTTTTACTCTCCATGGATGTATACCAAATATAGGCACTATATAATCACTTTTTTTAGAAATTTCTATGTTATTTAAATAACTTTCTTCATCCATTGAACATGCTATTGTCATTATCTTATTTAAATTTATACAATTTATTACACTATCTATTTCCTCATCTTTATAAAAGTCTATATGATTATGAAAGTCTATATACATCTTTACCTCGCTTATTATAATTAAACTATATTCTATTATAACATATTAAAATATTTATTTTATATTTACATCCTAACAAATTAATAGCTCTTATTTAACTATTAATACATATAATTACTAAATAACTTGGTATAAAATTTAAAATTTACCATTAAGAAGATATTCTAATAAAATAGAAAGTATTTTAACCTAACATATAGTAACTTTAACTTTTTTTTAATATAAACCCATACGTAGCGAAACAGTACATATGGTTCTATATACTTTATATAAAAGATTAAAGTAGTGTATCTTACTTTTAGAAAATACATTTACAATAATTATATACTATCACTATATATTTTATTATATAATATAATGAATACTTGAAGAGAGCTATTAAATTGAGGAGGTATAATTAATGAAAGTTTTTGCCCATAGAGGTGCTAGTGGTGACTATCCAGAAAACACTATTTTAGCTTTTGATAAAGCTTTAGCTCTTGATGTTTATGGTATTGAACTTGATGTTCACAAATCAAAAGATGGACATTTAGTCGTAATCCACGACGAAGATATTCAAAGAACATTTAAAGGGAAAGGTCTTGTAATGGACTATACTTTATCTGAGCTTAAAAAGTTTAATTGTAGAAAATTTGAGTTTATCGAAAATTTAAACTGTAAAATTCCTACACTAAGAGAAGTATTTGAACTTATAAAAAATACAGATATAATATTAAATATAGAAGCTAAAACAGATTTAATCCACTATGATTTAGAACAAGATGTAATTGATTTAATCAAAGAATATAACTTTGAAGAAAAAGTCTTAATATCAAGCTTTAATCACAAGTGTATAAAGATATTTAAAGAATTAAATAATAACTTAAAATACGGTGCTCTTTATGACCATGAAAAAGACTATGCACCTGAAGCTAATGTTGTTGAACATGCTAAGAAATTAGGTGTTTATAGTATAAATATTTCTAGAGATTTAGTTACTAAAGAAATAGTAGACCTTGCACATGAAAATGGACTAAAAGTATTTGTATACACTGTAAATACACCTATAATAATGAGAAAAATGATTAACTATAATGTAGATGGTGTATTTTCAGATTACCCTGAGCTAATGAATGAAATCATAAAAGAATATTAATTGAGTTTTGTTAAGATTCATTTATTTTTGTGAGCTGTAAGTTATTATAGTAAGTAAATCTATAAATTACCACTTAATATATTAAAATTTGTATTATTATCTACAGTATACTTTGATATATAAGAAAAACTAAATATAAAATAAAGGAGTTATCTTAAAAAAAACTCCTTTATTTTATATCATTTATATATCTTCTATACCTAATAGTTGCCAGCTTTATCTTCATCGATTGTAATTGAATCACCAATTTAACAATTTAGCATACTTACCTTTAGTTATTTTATAATTTAAGTTTTAACATAAACATATAGGTGCATAGCCATAATTAAAATTGCAGTTCTTCCATTAATCTGTTATATTCTTTCATTTTATACCCAACAGTATCATGTGTGTGAGAGTCTGAACCTAAAATAGTTTTAACATTATAATCTCTAACAAGTTTTAATAAATAACCATCAATATAAGCCTCATTGCAATATGGCTTTCTATATCCCGATACATTAAAATCTAATTCATAATCTTTAGATTTCACAATCCTTACTATCTCTTCTAACTTTTCATTACCACTATAGTCATATGGATAAATTTTATTATACTTTCTAACTAAATTTAAATGGCCTATTCTTCTTGGCTTATATCTTCCTAAGTCACTATTTACAGCCATTTTAACAGTATCATAGTATTTATAGTAAACGTTTTCTATTGAGCCTAATAAATCAACTAACTCGCCAAACTTTTCTGGACTATAGTCTATTAAATGATATTCATCATTTATTTTTATCATATGCACAGATAATATAGAATCATCTATATATTCACCATACTTATCCAACATTTCTTTTATCTCTTTTTCATATCCTTCTATGTAGTCAACTTCAACACCTATATTTATCTTAATACTATGCTTATATTTTTCCTTAAGCTCTTTTAATTCATTAAAATAAGCTAATAAATGATCTTCACTCATTGCACTATTATTTTCTGGTGAAGGATCCTTGAAATTTTTAGGAAGAGGAAAATGTTCGGTAAAAGTCATTACCATAACTCCAACTTCTATTGCTTTTTTTATATACTGTTCAAATCTGTCACTACTTCCATGCGGACAATAAGGTGAATGGATATGTCCATCTCTCATAAAATACCCCCTATACTGCTAAGACTGATTTTTTGACCTTAGCAATTTGATTTAAATTATCCTATCTTTTTTAGGCACTTCTAGCATCAATTCTTTACCAATTTGAGCATTATTCTCTTTATTTAATAAATCTGCTAGTATTTTATATTTGTAACTCTCCACTCTTAATTATATTACCTATCATGTACTATTATGTTATTATAGCATTTATTTTTTGTTTATTGAAATTTAAGATATTAAATATACATTAAATTTCAATATAAAATGTTAAATTATGTATTTATTTTATATACTTCCATATAATAAATTGTGAAAACATATATATAAGAACAATTTATGTGATTTCTAAAAAATTATACCTCTTAGGAAGTATTATCTTAATAAAAGGAGTAAAATATATGGAAAATAGTAACAAATACCAATTAACTTGCGCTCATTGTGGTGAATTTATTTCTATTAATAATATACCAACTAACGAAAATATTGTAAACGATTCTTCAGTTGGAGAAATTAAAATTAGTAATGTATATACTGGTTATGGTACAACTGGTTGCTATAATTCTATGGATATTGAGTTAACTTGTCCTCGTTGTCATTATACATTTAAAGCTACTGTAAGTAAAAATTCTAATCTATAAAGAAATAGTGAGTATATAAAATTTACTCACTATTTTTTCATTAATTTTTATATCTCCTAAAATATTTTTACATAACTTTTAACTTTTTTAAAATTATATTCATTTCCTTTTTCTTTAAGATGTACACATCTATTTATATTAACTTCATCTTTTACTAGCATTGTAGCAAAAGACAAGCAGCTTTGATATCCACACTTTTTACAATCTAACTTAGGTAAATATTTATAAATTTCTATTGGATCTACCTCGTTATTTTCATATAAATCCTTTTTGTTCTCTAAAAACATATTACAGTCCCCCATTATCCACAATTAAACTCTCTTCTCTTAAATTATATCATATTCACAGGTACTATTTAATTGAAAAATTCATTTTCATTAAGTAACCTGTCCACCATGGTAAATCTACATTTTATTTCATTATAGAACCTATTTTATCTATAAAGTTTATTCTATAGATTTATATTTAATATATCTTTTACTATTTCAGCTGCAATAGTAAGTCCTCCAGAGGATGATATAAATGATATGCTTCCCGGGAGTATTCTATGTCCATTAGTTATTTTTTCTTTAACTTCTAATGGATGCTCAGTTGAAAATACTACTTTTAAATGTTCTATATTTCTATCTCTTAATTCTTTTCTAATCACTTTTGCTAGTGGGCATGTATGAGTTTTTTATATATCGCTTACTTCTATTTTTGTAGGATCCAATTTGTTTCCCATTCCCATAGAGCTTATTATTGGTATATTTCTTTTTATACATTCTTGTACTAAATGTATTTTTGATGAGACCATATCTATTGCATCAGCTACATAGTCATATTTATTATTAAATATTTCATCACTAGTTTCATGATTAAATGTTGCTTTTATTGCATTTATATTTAAGTTATTATTTATATCTAATAATCTTTCTTTTACTACTTCTACTTTATCTTTTCCTAAAGTAGAAGTAAGTCCTGGTAATTGTCTGTTTATATCTGTTACTTCTACTTTTGCATAATCTACTATGGTTATATTTCCTACACCTGCTCTTACTAATGCTTCTGCAAAAAAGCTACCTACACCACCAACTCCAATAACTAATACATGAGAATTTTGAAGTTTCTTAATTCCATCTTCTCCAAGTATTAAAGCTGTTCTTGTTGTAAATTTATTTTCCATATGTAATCTCCTTTTTATTTATATATAACTTATTATTTACAGAACATTTTTACTATATTACATTTATAAAGTTAACTTTTATAATTGAACTTTTGAATAATTACAATATTTATTATTGACTTATTTAATTATTAATAATATAATGTTATAGATTTTATAAAAAATAATTATCATAAATTATAATTTAAACTAAATATTCCTGTATAAGCTTATCTTATACAAGTGTTGAACACCCACTTAAAAAACCTACAAGTGGGTGTTTTTTATTATAATTTAAATTTTTTCTTAAGGAGGTACTAAATGATAACTAACACATTATCAAACTACAAAAAAGACAAGGATTTTTACAGGCGATTATTTATAATAGCTCTGCCAATAGTAATCCAAAACCTAATAACATCATCACTTAACATGCTTGATACCATGATGATAGGTAAAGTTGGAGAATTAGAACTTGCATCAGTAGGTATAGCAAACCAATATTATTTCTTATATTCACTTCTTGCCAATTCTATACCAATAGGTTCTGGAGTTTTAATAGCTCAACTATGGGGTAAGAAGGATACCCTTAATATAAAAAGGACTTTATCTAGATCATTATTTTATAATATAATTTTAACTCTTGGATTTATGATTTTAGGACTTTCACTACCAGGCAAAATAATGTCAATATTTAGTAATGACCCTGCTGTTATTAATATCGGTATTGATTATTTAAAAATAGTTGTAATCAGTTATTTATTTACTTCAATTACATTTACTTTTGCTTCTGGTCTTAGAAGTATAGGTAATACTAAACTTCCTATGTGGGGAAGCTTTATCGGACTTATAGTTAATGGAGTTTTAAATGCTATATTAATATTTGGTTTATTTGGTGCTCCTAAGATGGGCATAAAAGGTGCAGCTCTTGCTACTTTAATAGCTAGAATAGTTGAATTTATAATAGTTGTTGGTGCAGTTTATCTTAAAGTTGATGTATTAAAACTAAGATTTAAAGATATGTTAGAATTATCTAAATCATTATCTGAAACACTTAATAAAGTTACTTTACCTATATTTTTAAATGAGTCTTGCTGGGCATTTGGTAATATAACTTACACTGCAATATATGCAAGCATAGGTACTAGTGCTGCTGCATCTATTCAAATATGTTCTACTATAATGAATTTATTTATGATAGTNGTAACCTGTCCACCATGGTAAATCTACATTTTATTTCATTATAGAACCTATTTTATCTATAAAGTTTATTCTATAGATTTATATTTAATATATCTTTTACTATTTCAGCTGCAATAGTAAGTCCTCCAGAGGATGATATAAATGATATGCTTCCCGGGAGTATTCTATGTCCATTAGTTATTTTTTCTTTAACTTCTAATGGATGCTCAGTTGAAAATACTACTTTTAAATGTTCTATATTTCTATCTCTTAATTCTTTTCTAATCACTTTTGCTAGTGGGCATGTATGAGTTTTTTATATATCGCTTACTTCTATTTTTGTAGGATCCAATTTGTTTCCCATTCCCATAGAGCTTATTATTGGTATATTTCTTTTTATACATTCTTGTACTAAATGTATTTTTGATGAGACCATATCTATTGCATCAGCTACATAGTCATATTTATTATTAAATATTTCATCACTAGTTTCATGATTAAATGTTGCTTTTATTGCATTTATATTTAAGTTATTATTTATATCTAATAATCTTTCTTTTACTACTTCTACTTTATCTTTTCCTAAAGTAGAAGTAAGTCCTGGTAATTGTCTGTTTATATCTGTTACTTCTACTTTTGCATAATCTACTATGGTTATATTTCCTACACCTGCTCTTACTAATGCTTCTGCAAAAAAGCTACCTACACCACCAACTCCAATAACTAATACATGAGAATTTTGAAGTTTCTTAATTCCATCTTCTCCAAGTATTAAAGCTGTTCTTGTTGTAAATTTATTTTCCATATGTAATCTCCTTTTTATTTATATATAACTTATTATTTACAGAACATTTTTACTATATTACATTTATAAAGTTAACTTTTATAATTGAACTTTTGAATAATTACAATATTTATTATTGACTTATTTAATTATTAATAATATAATGTTATAGATTTTATAAAAAATAATTATCATAAATTATAATTTAAACTAAATATTCCTGTATAAGCTTATCTTATACAAGTGTTGAACACCCACTTAAAAAACCTACAAGTGGGTGTTTTTTATTATAATTTAAATTTTTTCTTAAGGAGGTACTAAATGATAACTAACACATTATCAAACTACAAAAAAGACAAGGATTTTTACAGGCGATTATTTATAATAGCTCTGCCAATAGTAATCCAAAACCTAATAACATCATCACTTAACATGCTTGATACCATGATGATAGGTAAAGTTGGAGAATTAGAACTTGCATCAGTAGGTATAGCAAACCAATATTATTTCTTATATTCACTTCTTGCCAATTCTATACCAATAGGTTCTGGAGTTTTAATAGCTCAACTATGGGGTAAGAAGGATACCCTTAATATAAAAAGGACTTTATCTAGATCATTATTTTATAATATAATTTTAACTCTTGGATTTATGATTTTAGGACTTTCACTACCAGGCAAAATAATGTCAATATTTAGTAATGACCCTGCTGTTATTAATATCGGTATTGATTATTTAAAAATAGTTGTAATCAGTTATTTATTTACTTCAATTACATTTACTTTTGCTTCTGGTCTTAGAAGTATAGGTAATACTAAACTTCCTATGTGGGGAAGCTTTATCGGACTTATAGTTAATGGAGTTTTAAATGCTATATTAATATTTGGTTTATTTGGTGCTCCTAAGATGGGCATAAAAGGTGCAGCTCTTGCTACTTTAATAGCTAGAATAGTTGAATTTATAATAGTTGTTGGTGCAGTTTATCTTAAAGTTGATGTATTAAAACTAAGATTTAAAGATATGTTAGAATTATCTAAATCATTATCTGAAACACTTAATAAAGTTACTTTACCTATATTTTTAAATGAGTCTTGCTGGGCATTTGGTAATATAACTTACACTGCAATATATGCAAGCATAGGTACTAGTGCTGCTGCATCTATTCAAATATGTTCTACTATAATGAATTTATTTATGATAGTTGCGTTTGGTCTTGCTAATGCTGGTGTTGTTATAATAGGTAATGAAATAGGTGCAAATAGAGAGGATGAGGCAATCTCAGCTTCTAAAAAGATATCATCACTATCGGTCAAAATTTCTATAGTACTTGCTATAGTACTTGCACTTTTAGCTAAGCCTATAGTTTCATTCTTTAATGTATCAGCTGAAGTTAAAATGGCAGCACAGTATATCTTATATATTTATGCACTTGTTATGGTGTTTAAAGTTTATAATGCTGTTATGATAGTTGGTATATTAAGAGGTGGTGGAGATACTACTTATGGTTCTATATTACAAGGACTTACTTTATGGTTAATAGGTATACCACTAGCTGCTTTTGCTACTTTTGTTCTTAAGTTACCTGTATATTTTGTAGTTATGTTCGCTACAGTTGAAGAAATTATAAAACTTTTACTTATGATGAGAAGATTTAAATCATTTAAATGGATTAAGAATATGGTTAATGATGAACAAAATGAAGTTTTAGCTTAATTTAACACTGTCGGTTTTCCTTACACCTTATATAAAATAAATAGCTAATAGGATTAAGTAAAATTCTTAATCCTATTAGCTATTTTTCTATACTATCAAAATATTCATTATTATATATAACAGCAGGATCATTTGGCTTTATAGAAGCTGCTTTATCATTATACTCTTTTGATTTTTTTATATCTCCAATTCTAAAATAGCATAAACAAAGTTGTATATATGGAATAAAGTTATAACAATCTAATAATATAAATCCACCTGAAGATTCATTTATTTTTCTAGTTAACGCTAATTCATACCAGAATATAGCTTGATTATATTGTTCTCTATCTAAAAAATATTTTCCTATATCACAGCATATTTCAGCTCTTGGTTCATCAAATTCAAAACTTCTAAAACAAGCATTAAGTGCTTTTTTACTCTCACTAATAGCATAATAACAATACGATAAATCCTGGCATGCATTTATACAGTTTTCTACCCATCCTTTACCTGAATCTAAGAAATTATTGAAAGTATTTATTGCATCTTCATATCTTTTATTATAATAAAGTTCTCTTGCATAGTAAAATTGTTGTCTTGGATCTAACTCTTTTCCATTAGCTATCATATTTTCAAATATTCTTAAATTTCTTTTGGGATCATTATTCTTTAACTTTTTATGAGATATTGCCGCATCAGAGTATATTATATTTCCTTCTAAAGGTATTACCTCATGAATTTCCCCTATCCATCTAAATTTTTTACTTCTTTTAAAGATACGTTCTCTATAATATGAAAAAGTAACATTTCCGTCACTATCAAATGATGTATTATATTTCATCATTACCATATCTATAGATTTATCCATGTTCATTTTTAGTTCTTTTATTTTTTCTTTATCTTTATCTAAAATTATATCATCTGCATCTAACCACATAATATAGTCTTTTGTAGCTTTAGAAAATGCATAATTTCTTGCTGCTGCAAAATCCTCTATCCACTTAAAATAATATAAATTTTTAGTATATTTTTTTACAATATCTCTTGTTTTATCTTCTGAACCTGTATCAACAACTATTATTTCATCAAATATATCACTTACACATTCTAAGCAACGTCCAATTACATCCTCTTCATTTTTGACAATCATACAAAGGCTTAAAGTATTAATATATATCTCCTCCATTTTAGCATATTATATAAATTCTATTTATTATATGCTAAGTCATTTATTTTCGCATCTATCATTTAGCTTTTTTGAATTTTTTAGAGTAATTTTCTATTATTTGATTTATAATGTTGACAATTTATAATTTCTCCACTTTTTTATATTACTCTTTCGTTTATACCTTACTTAGCAAATAATCCTTTTTAGAGTTTAAAAATTTAAGTTTTAATATATCTATAAATAAGATAAATCATAAGTCCTTTGTATATAAACTAATAACAAAATAGAGGAATGAAATATGAAAATTCATTCCTCTATTTATATAGTATTACGCATTATATTTAACATTGAGTATATTATTTAAGCTATAACATTAATTCCAAGTTCTTCATAAGTTTTTAACTTTTCTAACTTTCTTTCATTTCCTTCTTCTTTTAAATGAATACATTTATTTATACTAGTCTCACCTTTTACAAATTTTGTAGCAAAAGCTAAACAAGTTTCACATCCACATTTTTTACAATTTAATTTTGGTAAATATGTATAAATCTCTATTGGACTTGGAAGCTTTCTAATTTCATAGTTAGGAGTTATTTTATCTCTATTTTTATCTACCTCATTTATTAAATCCTTTAAATAGTCCAAAACTTCAAATGCTTCTGTTTCATTTAATAGTTTTGCAACATTTATGCTATCTTCAAATATAGTTATAATTATCTGCTCCTTATTAAACACAAAAGTATTTGCTTTTTTATTATATATTCCTGTTTTTATATATGAGTTTAAATAAGGGAATATATCACTTATATTTTTATTTAAATTAGACATTATTCTTATTCTTTTTGAATCTGTTGTACATGGTTGAATAAAACTTAAATCAATACTTTCTAAATACAAACTAATTCCCCCTTAACTATTTTGTATATCATTTAATGCATAAACTAACTTATCTATATCATTAAATTCATTAAAGTATCCAATACCTACTCTTACTGTCCCTATATCTTTTGTTCCTATAAGTTCATGTGCATTTGGAGAACAATGAAGACCTGCTCTTAGCATTATATTATGTTTAATATCAAGATTATAAACTACTTTTTCTGCATTTATATTACCTATATTAAAAGATATAACTCCAACAATATCATTTTCATTTTGTGGACCGTAAATTTTGATATTTTTTACTTCTTTTAACCTTTTTAGCGCATAGGAAGTTAACTCTTTTTCTTTCTTATGTATTTTTTCTATGGTTTCACTATTTATAAATTTTATAGCTTCTCTCAGTCCTACTATACCACTTACATTTAAAGTTCCTGATTCTAGTTTATTAGGATAATAATTAGGCTGATATTCATATTTTGAATCTCCACCTGTTCCGCCTACTTTAAGTGGATTTATATCATAATCACAATTTACTATAAGCCCCCCTGTTCCCATAGGACCAAATAAACTTTTATGTCCTGTAAATGCTAGTAAGTCTATATTATTTTCTTTTATATTTATATCTAAAACTCCTGCTGTTTGAGCTGTATCAACTAAAAATAATATATTATTTTTAGTTGCTATTTCTCCTATTTCCTTAATGGGTTGTATAGTTCCTAATACATTTGATGCATGAGTAAATACTATAAGCTTTGTATTTTCTTTTATGCTATATCTAACATCAATTGGATTTGTATACCCATATTCATCTGCTCTTACCTTAGTTATTTCTATATTTCTTTCTTTTTCTAATGTTTTTAAACATCTCCAAACTGCATTATGCTCTAAGCTGCTTGTAACTACATGGTCATGCTCTTTAAGAATTCCTCTTAGTGCTAAGTTTATAGATTCTGTAATATTTGATGTAAATATTACATTTTTAGGATTTTTAAAATTAAATAATTCCCCTATTAATTTTCTTGTTTCATATACTAAAAAATCTGATTTCATTGCCATTTTATAGGACCCTCTTCCTGAACTAGTCCCGTTATTTATCATAAATTCATATATAGATTTTGCTACTTGATTAGGTTTTGGATATGATGTTGCTGCATTATCTAAATAAATCCCCATTTAATCGCCCCTTAATTTTTAAATTTTCCTTAATTTAATTATATCACAAAAATAAGCTACTCTAATTAAGTAGCTTATTTTTAACACGATTCATTATTTTAATTTATAATTATATACTTTTAAAATTAATTTAGTTTAAGATATATTCTAACTCTATCTCTTCGTTTGATTTTAATTTTCTATAAGATTAAAATACATTTCTCCTTTTCCATAAATAATTATAGTATCTCCTTCTAGTAAATTTCCTACTGTCAATAAAGAAACATTCTCTTTTCCTTTACTTTCAACCTCTTCAGAATTAAATCTCTTAGAAAATCTCTCAATATTATTTTTATCGATAATATAAACATAAGACACAACATTAGGAGTGATTAATGAAAATTCATACTTACCTGGCTTTAGCTTTCCATTTTTTTCACTTACTAAATACTGTCCTTGTGGAAATATATTTGTATAATTAAGTGGCTGAAGTGCTGTTGCTGTATTACTTGAAGTAAATATAATCATTAATAATAAAATAATAGAAAATACTTTTTTCATATAACTTAACTCTCCTTTAAGATTAGTCTTATATATTTTGCTTATAAGTTATATTAAATATGCTTAAAAATAAATTTTTTCAATTTACTTAAATCACATTTTAAAAGTACTTAAAATTATTTAATACTAATCCCCATTAGTTTACTTAAATCTAGTGCCTGATTTGCTGAAAAAGTTCCTCCATAAACATCTTTTAATCTTACTTCTATGCCATCTATATCACTATTTGTAAAATCTACATTATTTAAAGATGTTCCAGTAAATACTGATTTAGTTAAATTATTAGAATCTAATAATAGCGTTTCATTTTTTATCTCTTGGAAAACTGCAAAACTAAAATCTGAATTTTCAATACTTACACCTGAGAACTTTGAAAAAGCAAAATTTGAGTATCTTCCTAAACAGTTTTTAAATACTACACTTTTTAAAGTAGAATCATTAAAATTACATCCTGTTAATTTACAATTTATAAACTCTACTCTATATAAGCTACTATATGGAAAGTTTATATTTGACAAGTCACAGTTTTCAAATATAATATCTGTCATATCTATTCTTCTAAAATCACAATATTCAAAGACTACATTTTTAAATATACATGAATTTAAACTTACAGATAAATTTTCAATTCCATCTATTGTAGTATTTTCTATTAAAGCTTCTTCTAATTTTTCATAATCTAATATTTCATTTATTGCATCATCACAATTATTTAAACTAATTGGCATTTTAGGCTTTTGTATTTTTATTTTTCTTATCATATAATTGTTGTCCATTCTTATATTTTAACAACTGTAAAAATCTATTCTCTGCTAATTTTTCATCTAAGGTTACATAATTTTAATACGGCTGCATCATTATAATACTATTTATTTACAAGTTCTTCAATAAATTTATAAATCTAATAATTTAAGTTTATGTTTTAATTATAATATATTACTTTACTTTAACTCCATATATAGTTCCATTTCTAGTTGCAACTACTAATACATTGTTAAAAACCGCAGGTGAACTTTCAATGTTTCCATTTAATAATACACTACTTTTTATATTCCCTTCTTTGCCATCTATTAAATGTAAGTATCCAGCACTATCACCTTGAATAATATATCCATTTCCATCCTTATCGTAAATATCAACAGGAGATGACCACATATAGTTATCAAATAATTTCTCCCATATTATTTCTCCATTTTCCTTATTTAAAGCAAACATGCCACCTTTGTTACATCCATTGTATCTAGCTAAGGAAAATATGGCCATATTATCTATATTATTTTTTCCTACTACATTTGTTGCCATAAGTCCTCCATTAACTGCACTCTTACCAATTAATGATTCACATTCAAACTCTTTTTCCCAAATTACTTCACCTGTAAGTCCATCTATTTTCTTTATTTTACTAACTCCTCTTGTTCCTTGATGATCAACTTCATTACCACAGTATACATAAGGTTTATCATTTTCAATATCAATAGTAAGAGTTGCATCAATATCATCAAATCCATTTATAGACCATACTGGTTTTAAATTATTCAAATCAACGCATTGAATAACTCCACCATTATCTGCAAAATAAGCTAAATTTGCATATGTAGCCACTGAATTTTCTATTCCTATCCTTCCCCTACTAAAAGATGATGAAAAATTATATCTATTTATCTTTGGATCTATACTTATAGTATTATTATTTTTATCATAATTTGTATTTAGCTTAATATTATATAACAGTCCATTTTCTCCTCCAACTACTACACTANCTTACAGATAAATTTTCAATTCCATCTATTGTAGTATTTTCTATTAAAGCTTCTTCTAATTTTTCATAATCTAATATTTCATTTATTGCATCATCACAATTATTTAAACTAATTGGCATTTTAGGCTTTTGTATTTTTATTTTTCTTATCATATAATTGTTGTCCATTCTTATATTTTAACAACTGTAAAAATCTATTCTCTGCTAATTTTTCATCTAAGGTTACATAATTTTAATACGGCTGCATCATTATAATACTATTTATTTACAAGTTCTTCAATAAATTTATAAATCTAATAATTTAAGTTTATGTTTTAATTATAATATATTACTTTACTTTAACTCCATATATAGTTCCATTTCTAGTTGCAACTACTAATACATTGTTAAAAACCGCAGGTGAACTTTCAATGTTTCCATTTAATAATACACTACTTTTTATATTCCCTTCTTTGCCATCTATTAAATGTAAGTATCCAGCACTATCACCTTGAATAATATATCCATTTCCATCCTTATCGTAAATATCAACAGGAGATGACCACATATAGTTATCAAATAATTTCTCCCATATTATTTCTCCATTTTCCTTATTTAAAGCAAACATGCCACCTTTGTTACATCCATTGTATCTAGCTAAGGAAAATATGGCCATATTATCTATATTATTTTTTCCTACTACATTTGTTGCCATAAGTCCTCCATTAACTGCACTCTTACCAATTAATGATTCACATTCAAACTCTTTTTCCCAAATTACTTCACCTGTAAGTCCATCTATTTTCTTTATTTTACTAACTCCTCTTGTTCCTTGATGATCAACTTCATTACCACAGTATACATAAGGTTTATCATTTTCAATATCAATAGTAAGAGTTGCATCAATATCATCAAATCCATTTATAGACCATACTGGTTTTAAATTATTCAAATCAACGCATTGAATAACTCCACCATTATCTGCAAAATAAGCTAAATTTGCATATGTAGCCACTGAATTTTCTATTCCTATCCTTCCCCTACTAAAAGATGATGAAAAATTATATCTATTTATCTTTGGATCTATACTTATAGTATTATTATTTTTATCATAATTTGTATTTAGCTTAATATTATATAACAGTCCATTTTCTCCTCCAACTACTACACTATCAGTAGCTGTATTTACAATAGCTGATGAATCAAATGCTGGCCACCCTCTACTTGCATATTTATCACTTCCATTTAGTTCATATAACTTACATCCATCGATTAAACTATATATATTAAATCCAACTACTCCACTTTCATTTATTCCCTCTCCAACATATAATAGTGGAATTCCTCTAGGGTCAATACTTAAACTTCCTTTAATAGGATTTCCAACCTTTATTTTATCTCTTGTAGTCTTACCAGAGTTTAACTCTAAAAAATATATATTTCCATCAAGACTTCCATATATAACTTCTGTAAAATCTTCTTTACCTTTAAATTCATCATATATATTCATGCTTTCTCTCAATTCTTTTGGCCACTTAACTATAGCTGGTTGGCCAGTCCATCCAGCTCCTCCCCCCCAAGAACTAGATGCTGTCCTAAATTCCCATAAAATTTCAAGCTCTTTATAATTTAAATCTGCATATCCAAAAGAAGGTGAGTTTCTAAGTGAATTTCCTCTAAATGTAAATATACCTTCCATATCTGAATATTTATTTTGAAATACTATTTCATTATCATGCTCAAACTCAAGTGTTGTTTTATATGACAATATGTCATCTTCTATGTATGATGTTTTAACTGAAGCTAAAACTTTTTCCTCCTCTACTTCTTTGACTTTTACCTCTTCTTTAACATTATTCTTTGTAGTTATCTTTGTACAACCTGTAATCCCTATACTTAAACTTAAACTTAAAATAAAACTCAAGTAACCCCTTTTCTTTTTGTTTATAGTCATAATCCCCCTCCGATATTTATTTACCTTTTTTTTATATATTAGACACTAAGTTTTTTTATCCCTTTTTATTTATATTGTAATAAAAAATAAATATATATAATAATTAACTACTTATTTGTCATTCTTTATTTTTTATAATTAATATATTAACTAACATAATATATTAATTTTCTCATATTAACCTTAGTATTATATAGGTAGCATATTTTATAAAGTTTGTTTACAATTATATTATTAATTAAATATTAAGATTGGAGAAATAGCATGCATTCAAAAAAAATTCCTATTATTAATAGCTCTAAAAATAAAAAGAAATTACCTAACTTTATATGGGCGATAATATTATCATTAATATTTATGTACGGTGGCTCACTTATGGGTTCACTGGCAACAGTTCCTTTGTTTTTAGCTTTAAGAAATATTCCTTTATTTTTCAATAACAAAGATTTATTATCATTATTAATTACTTTATTTTCATTTGCATTTATCTCATTACTAGTATTCTTTAGAGTAAAGGTAATAGAAAAAAGAAGTTTCTCATCTATTGGATTTAATAAAAATAATTGGCTAAAAAAATATTCACTTGGTTTTTTAATAGGTTTAGCTATGATGAGTATTATAGTGTTGATACTTTTACCCTTTGGATATATAACTATAGAGAAAAATCCAATTCAGCCTGTTGGAGTATCTGCTATAGCTAGTGTTTTAGTTATTTTACTTGGATGGATTATACAAGGTGCTACAGAAGAAATTGTAACAAGAGGATGGCTTCTAAATGTTTTAAGTACTAAGTACAATATAGGAGTTGGATTATTAATATCATCTACTCTATTTGGGCTTATGCATTTAACTAATCCTAATGTAAATTACATAGCTGTTATAAATATTATACTTGTTGGACTTTTTTACGGTCTTTATGTTATAAAGACTAATGATTTATGGGCTGTTTGTGGTATGCATAGTGCTTGGAACTTTGCTCAAGGAAATATATTTGGATTTAAAGTTAGTGGTTTAGATGTTTCTGTTGGAAGTTTAATAGATTTAAATTTAGTTGGAAGTGATTTTGTTACTGGTGGAATATTTGGTCCTGAGGCTGGAATTACAGCTACATTTATATTATTAGCATCCATTGGAATATTATTATTTATTGATAAAAAAAGATATTTTTCAAATAAACCTTTAAAATCATAAAATTTTTAATAAATTATATTTTAGTATTTTATATGCTGTATTTTACAAATGCTTTTTAGTATAATAAGTTTCATAACTAAAAACATATTTAAGTTATATGGGAGGAAGTCATTTTGTATAAAATCAATATTGAAAATACTATAATAAATTACTCTATAAATAAAAAATCAAATATAAAAAATATAACAATAAAAGTAAAGTACCCAAATACTGTAATTATTGTTTCACCTAAATCTGTTAATGATGAATTTATACATGATTTAGTTGAATCTAAAAGTAGATGGATTTTAAATAAACTAAATGAGTTTAAAAATAAAGAATCTGAGAATCCTCCTATTTTACTTGTAGACGGAGATAAAATTCCCTATCTTGGTAATTACTATACGTTAAATGTGTATAAGGAAAAAAGCATAATAAAATGTTCCCTAATTTTTAAGGAAGATAAATTTATAGCTAAGATTCCTTATAATATATCTAGTAATGATCAATATATTAAATTAAGAGAGCTTCTTGTAAATTGGTATCTAACTGAAGGAGGCAAATTAATAAAAGAAAGGATATCTATATATTCTAAAAAACTAAACCTATATCCTGAGTCTATAACTTTAAAAGAACAAAAAACTTCTTGGGGTACTTGCTCATCTATCGGAAATATATATATAAATTGGAAAATACTCTTAGCTCCTTTAGATATTATAGATTACGTTTTAGTACATGAACTATGTCATCTTAAACATATGAATCATTCAAAAGAATATTGGGCTCTAGTAGGTACTATATTCCCAGACTATAAGGAGAAAAGAAATTATCTTAAAGAGAATAGCTTAAAACTTAATATATAATAATTAATATAATCATTTTTTCCATTTACTAATATAATGTATTGTAAAATGGTGGGGTGATTTTTTGAAAAAACTTAATAAATATCATTTAGTTACGATTATTTTATCCTATGTGTATATAGTTTTAACTAGATATAATATGTTATCTGATTTTTATAATGGACTTTATCTAACACTACTATTTTTATTTATATTTATTATGTTATTAAATCATGATCATAACATTTAAAAAGTCTAGACAATAATTCTAGACTTTTTAAATATCATAACTATTTAATTCTTCTTCGCAAAATGCAACCTCTTTGATTGCCTTAATGACTCCATCATCATCATTAGTTTCAGCTATAAACCTTGCATTTTTTTTAACCTCTTCTTCAGCATTTTCCATAGCATAACTATAATAAGCGCTACTCATCATTTCTAAATCATTCATATGATCTCCAAATACCATAGTCTCATTATATCCTACATTAAATCTTTTCTGAAGTATATTTATTCCTTGTTTTTTAGTTCCACCTAACTTACATATATCAAAACAAGTACTTCCTGATTTAGTTATCATAAGCTTATCATTTAATTCACTTAAAGCTTCTAACGCTCTATTTATAATCTTTTCATTACCAAAAGTAGTTATTTTTAATATTTTATCCTCTACTTTTGTAATATCTCTAACATACTTTACCTTAAGTTTCCACTTTTTACCTACTATACATGGTATTATACTCTCACTATATACAGTGTCTTTAGAACAATATATAGTATTATATTTGGCTTTTTTTCTTATTATTTTAGCTACTTTATATACCATATTATGTTCTATATAATTTTCAAATATAACTTCATCTTTATAAGTTATATAGTTCCCATTATTTGATGCATATACTATATCTTCTTCAACATCTTTAAATATTTCCTTAAGAGAAAATATCTCTCTTCCACTTATTGCTACAAATACTATCCCTTTGTCATTAAGTTTTTTTAAAACACCATATAGACTTGGACTTAATTGTTTATTTGAATTAAGTAATGTTCCATCCATATCCGATGCTATTAATTTTATCATAATACATACCCCTTAGTATCTAATTTATACATATAGTTTATCATAAATTTAATTATAATTTAAGTATTTATTAAATTCATCAAATTTCAATTTGAATTTAGGTATACCTATATAATATGGAGCTATTTCATATAATCCAAAATATATAACTATACCATCTTCATCTATATAAAAAGATTGATTTTCACTAATTCCTTTAAATCCCTCGTCACCTTTAAAGTAATTCTCTGGTTTATTATTTATTTCTTCTTTTATAAAGTTGTTAACTATTTCCTCATAATCTATGCCTGGCTTAAACATATCCTTTAATGTCAATCTATCCCCTGTTAGTAAATTATAGTTATAAGCATCTAAATATGTCATACCATGAGCGCCACCAGTGAATTCATATTTTGTCATTACTATACTTATAATATTATTTCTGTCATAGGTTACCTCATTATTTATATAAACTTCATATCGATATTTGACATAGTCTTCATCAGATTTTGATAACTTTTCTGTATATAGCTTCTTATACGCTATAGCTTGTTTTTTTACACTATTTTTAAATTCCATAACATCTTCACATATTTCGTTATTTATATTAATAATTATCTCTCTATCATACATATCATGATATACATATTTATCATATAGCTTTAAGACTGGATAAGTTATATTATATTTAAAGAATTCACTAGTTTTACATATATTTACTTGCGCTACATAAGAATAATTTGCTCGACTGTCCAAAATATCACCCCATTTTACAATCAATTTGTTTATTTATATTAATCATTTACAATATTTATAACTTTCTCCATACAAAATCAAGTTGTCAATTTTCTAGATTTATAAAGATTAAATTACCAGCTATAATTATAAGACTGAATAAGAATAAATATTTAATCTATTAAAATAAAGAGTCCTTCTTAATAAATAGAAAATTCTCTTTAATTATTTATATTAACCTTCTTTAAATCTAAATGTTAAATTATTTTTAAGTTTATATAGCAAATTAACCTATAATAATAGATTAATATTCATTTTTCTTCATTTTTGTAACATTTTTTTACACAAAAGAATATATATAAGTATAGTTAATCTTATAAATATTAACTATTATATATATTCTTTTAAAGGAGGAAACTATTTTGGCTTCTTATACTCAAAAATCTAATAAACATTTTAATGATTGTTGTAAATGCAATGATCATCGCGATAACTGTTGTAAGTGCAACAATCATTGTGATGATCATTGCGATAACCGTTGTAAATGCTGTGTAGGTCCTAAAGGTGCTACTGGTCCTCAAGGTCCTGTTGGTCCTCAAGGCCCTGCTGGCGCTCAAGGTGCTACTGGTCCTCAAGGTCCTGCTGGTGCTCAAGGTGCTACTGGTCCTCAAGGTCCTGCTGGTGCTCAAGGTCCTGCTGGCGCTCAAGGTGCTACTGGTCCTCAAGGTCCTGCTGGCGCTCAAGGTGCTACTGGTCCTCAAGGTCCTGCTGGTGCTCAAGGTCCTGCTGGTGCTCAAGGTGCTACTGGTCCTCAAGGTCCTGCTGGTCCTCAAGGTCCTGCTGGCGCTCAAGGTGCTACTGGTCCTCAAGGTCCTGCTGGTCCTCAAGGTCCTGCTGGCGCTCAAGGTCCTGCTGGTCCTCAAGGTCCTGCTGGTCCAAATGTAGTTGCTGACCATGCTGATATATACAGAGTAACTAATACAACAGCTCTAAGCCAAGGCAATACAATACCATTTGATGCTAGCTTAATTAACAGCCCTTCTGGTGCTATATCATTTACTAATGGAAATAGTACTATAAACTTAGGTGCTAATATGACATTCTTCGTTAGATTTACAGCAACATCAGAAACAGGTATTCCTTATGCTATAGGCTTAAGACTTAATGGATTAAGAATAAACGGTTCTATTGCATCTGCTCAAGTAGCTGATACTTCAATAAGTAATGGAGCAATATTTAGAACTGGTGCAAATGGTGGACAATTAGATTTATTCGTATTCTTTGCAAATCAAACAATATCACTTATAGGATTTGAAACTAGCTTACAAATAATAAGATTAGCATAATCTAGAGTATATAAATTTTAGGATATAAAAATTAAGGGAGCATATATGTGCTCCCTTTTTATACTTATTTATTTAAACATGCTATTCCTATAACAGTCGGTCCTGAGTGACATGCAACACATGAACCTATACGGAATGTATATACATTTTTAGGTGATAATTCTTCCTTAACTTTTTCAACGAACTTTTCATTAGTTTCTAAGTCATCTCCATATCCAACATATATATCTTTATCAGAGAAATCATCTCCGATTTCTTCTTTTAACTTTTCTATAAGTGTTGGTATTATTTTTTTACTTCCTCTTACTTGAGTTTTTTGCTTAACTAATCCATCTTCTATTTTAAGTATAGGCTTTATATTAAGTAAACTTCCAACTGCTGCCTTAGTCCCAGATATTCTACCACCTTTATACAGATAATCTAGCGAATCAACTGAGAAATATACTTGCACTTTATCTTTATATTCTTCAAGTTTCTTAATTATCGTATCTATATCTAAGCCTTCTTCTACCATTTTAGCTGCTTCAAGAACTAATAAACCTCCACCTATACATAAACTATAAGTATCAAATATGTATATATCGTCAGATTCTATATCATTTTTAGCAAGCATTGCACTTTGATAAGTTCCTGAACCTTTTGATGAACCTGCCATGTATAATACCTTTTTACCTTCTTTTACATACTTTTCAAATGTTTCTTTAAAAGTCATATATGTAACTTGAGATGTAGTTGGTATTTCTTTATTATCTCTTAATAATTTATAAAATTCATCATTATCTATATCTACACCAGCTTTATACTCTTTACCTTGAAATATTATAGTCGTAGGTAACATATCTATATCATATTTACCATCTATATTTTCTGGTAAGTCGTTCATTGTGTCATAAATTATTTTAATATTATTCATTTCTTAAAACTCCCTTTAATATTTATTTAAAGCATATAAAATATAAATCCAATATAAAACTAAAATATATTATTGAATTTATAAGTTTAATATTAACCATTTTTGCTTTGTCCATTTTAATATTTTATTTTAATTACTATATATCGTATAAATTGTATTTACAATATATAAATTTATTACTAAAGTATATATATTTAATACATTTTATTCCTTTAGAAACTATTTATTTGACCCTATTAATAAATCACTTATTTTATAGTAAGTATCAACTTTGAGTCTTAAATATTTTCAACTAAATATTAATTATATTATTTATATAGAAAATCCTCTATTAAGTTAAGTAATATATCTACAAATATTTTCTCTTTTAATGTTTTGAATATAATTAATAATATATAGTCTATACTTTTGCCTCTTTTAACATTATAGCTTAAGATAGGACTAATATTCCACATCTAAAACAAATATTTATATTGTAATATATGAAATTTACTTTAGATATAAATTTATAAAATATTATATTTTAGTATTTTTCATTTTTTGTTATATTATGTAGAATTTTTTCTATATTTTTCACCTAAAAATATTATATTATGTATAGATCTATTTTACCACTTTTTTTACTATTTGTTCTTAAAAAATTTCAATTTATAAAAAATTCGCTTCGCTCATTTCGCCAACGATATATCCTTGCTCACGCTACAGATACATACGTTGCTCAAAATATCATTTTTTACTTTGATAAAGTATTGATGTTACTCATATTCATAGGTTATACACCATTTTTTCATAATATAATTCCTACGAAAATGATTCTAGCCGTAGGCTATTTTTTGCAACACTAAAGTAAACCTATCTTTTATAGGCTTAATTTAGTGTTATTTTTACATTTTATGCCATTTGTAAACTATCTTTTTCTACAAGATAACCTTTGGATTTTAGTTCTTTTATAATCCTATCTTCTCTTCTTTTATCTTTATCTATAAAATATTGGATTTCTAACTCTTTATATGTACTTTTAGTTTTTAATAAGTGATATATCAGTCTTAACATCATATTAGCTATCGCTATTAGTGCTTTCTTCCTTCCCATTCGGGGAACCATGCTCCAGTACTTATTTTTAAATCTGCTATCTTTTTTCTTGGTGGCTGACCATGCACACTCACACAACATAGACCTGAGCCAATTGTTACCTGACTTTATACCACTTCTTTTCTTTTTACCTGCACTCTCATTGTTTTTTGGACATAAACCAGCCCAGGAACTTATATGTTTCTCAGTTTTAAATACATCCATACTAGTTCCTATTTCAGCTATTATACTTGAGGCAGATATTTTACTAATACCAGGTATTGTTTCTAATAACTCTAAACTATCTCTTTCTTTTTGAAGTAATATATCAATTTCTTTTTCTAATTCATTAATTTGTTTTTCTAAAAATACAATATTACTATTGTGCATTCCCAATAATATCACATGATGCCCTCTGATTTTACCATTAAGCGCTTCATACATTTCCATTGGGGTAGATTTTAACTTTGATTTTCCTCTTCCTTCATACAATGAATAAATAAATTCTTCTGTGATACATTGATTACCTATTATTTGATTTAAAATAGATTTTCCAGTTTCTCCAAATACATCTGAAAGTACACTTGATATTTTTATATTTGCATCTTGTAACACCTTATGGATTCTATTTTTATTTCTATTAACTTCACCTAACAATTCTTTTCTTAACCTAGTTAAATCCCTTAAATCTCGAATTCTCTCTGGTGGTACAAAGCTTTTTTCTATTAAACCGCATCTTAATAAGCTAGCTATCCATTCTGCATCTTTGACATCTGTTTTTCTTCCCGGTACATTTTTTATTTTTTTAGCATTTGCTACTATTAAGTCAAAAGCTCCGCTTTCAAGTATATTCCATACAGGCTTCCAATAGATTCCTGTACTTTCCATAGCTACATGAGTACATTCTTTCTGATTTATGAAATCCAATAATTCTAACAATCCTTTAGTAGTTGTAGAAAATGTCTTTACTTCTTTTTTAGGTTTTATATCTAATTTACCATATAAAACACATGCTACCACTGTATCCAAATGAACATCTAACCCAGCACATCTTTCTACGATTGCATCCATAGTTACCTCCATAACAAGATATAAAGCGAATTTATAGTAACTGTCCTAAAAAAATTCCTACACGTGCTATTTGCACAATATCTTGTTCTTATCAGCTACTATTCCTAGTTTCCTTGTAAGAATCGTATTACTACATTATATTCAAGGTTTATTACTCGCTTTATATTGATTATAGGCGAAGCCATTACAAAACAATCATTTTCATTATAGCTTGTGAAACAAAGTTTAATGTTTTTTCCTTATATGTAAAAAATCATTTATTCTTATTCTTTAAGCTTTAATGTGTGATTTACATATAAAATTTGATTTTAAATAGTTAGTATATTAAAATATTTATTTACTAAATACCATCTATGTTAAAGTCATATTTATATAGCTAACTTGAAAAAAACATAAAACTTTATATAATAAATTATGTATTAAATTATAAGGAGATAAACAATGAACTTTGCAAAAAATTCATTTATAGTAAATAATAAACTACAGCTTGCCATAGTTGATAAAAGAATTCCAAAAAACATGGAAACCAATCTAAATAATATGGGAGTAAGTATAATAAAATCTACTTGTTGTAGTAATACTTATGAAGCCATTAAATATCATCCTGATATAAGTGTATGTAAGTTAAATGATAATAATATAGTAGTTGCTCCTAATGTATATAATTATTATAAAGATGTTTTAAAGCCTTATGGTTTTAATGTACTCTGTGGAGATTCTATTATAAAAAATAAATATCCATACAATATACATTATAATATAGTAATTCTTAAAAATTTTGCTATACACAATTTTAAGTATACAGATAAAGTAATACTTAATTATTTAGAAAAAAATAACATAAAAAAAATAAATGTATCTCAAGGATATTGTAAGTGCTCTATATGTATAGTTGATGATAATTCTTTGATTACTTCAGATGAAGGTATATATAAAGAAGTTATAAAATACGGTATAGATTGTTTGTTAATAGAAAAAGGACATATTGATCTATTTGAGTTAAATTATGGATTTATAGGTGGTTGTAGTTTTTTAATCTCAAACAATGAATTGACTTTCCTTGGAAATATAAAAAATCATCCTGATTATGATAAAATACTAGATTTTATTGAAAGTAAAAATAAAAAATTAGTTTCTTTGAGTGATGATAAATTATTAGATTTAGGATCTGTTATTCCTCTGCTTGAGTACTAAATTTATAATAAAATATAATAAAAATAAAGTACATATATAAATTATATTAATTCTATTTTAAAATTAATATAATCTATTATGTACTTTATTTACTCTTATTATATTTTATCATATACTATAGGGTCTACAAATCCAAAAGTTATTTTACCATTTTTCTCAAATACTTCGCTTACATATAATTTACCTTTTTCAGTTCTTTCTTTTAAAGTAAATTTAACTCCTCCTCCAAAGTCACTTATGCTCTCACCTTCAAATCCATCATTTACTTCTATATATATCATAGGAGTAAACTTTTCTGATTTAACTAATTTATTATAATCTATTATTAAATTATTATTATCATTTTTAAACTCTTCTTTTGATATACCTTCAGGTAAATCATAAGATGTTAATACTACTTGATTATTTTCATTTAATGTGAATAAAAATAAATGAGGTAATATATTTTTCCTATTTCCTATTTCATAATAACTTTCTTCAATTATAAAATATCCATTAAAGTCACATGGTAAATTTATTATTTTATCATTTGCTATCCTATTTATATGTTTAGCTTTAGGATGAGTTACTTTGCCTTTAGCTTCTTGATCTTGAATCTGTTTATCATTATTAAAATCTCCGCATAAATTATTTGTAAATCTTTTTAGTGTATCCATATCTATTCTCCTTTAATATTTTTTTATCACATATATAGTATTCTCAACTATATATTTATATCTATTTCTAGTTTATTACATATATATCCTTTTTATTAACTAATATATATTTTAGGTTTTTAATATATATTTTTAAGGAAATATAATTGCCCAGGAAATCTTTAAACTCAGTTATTCCAACGACTTTATCAAAAAAATTCAATTTATAACGACATTGATATTTTTATGAAATTTTAAAGCGAAATATGTATTTTTTATTCATTGATATCGTCATTAGTAATCTTTTTTCACCACAATAAAACATAATATACTTTTTATTTTTTATATTTATAATATCTTTTACTAATTTATATAACTATAAAGTGTACCCTTTGTCAAGGACAATTTAAAAAAAGGTATTTCTAAGAAACAAGATGATTTCTGTACTGAACAGGAGTCATCTTGCTTAAATTCCATTGATATCTATAATTATTATAGTAATCCATATAATCATCTATTTCTTTTATCACTTCTTCTAATGTACTACATTTGCTAAGAATAACTTCATCTTTAAAATGCCCAAAGAATGATTCTTGTGGAGCATTGTCCCAGCAATTGCCTCTCCTTGACATAGATTGTTTTAAACCTAATTGCTGTACTTGCTTTTGAAATTTAGGACTCGTGTAATGAACACCTTGATCTGAGTGTAAAATAGCTTCGCTATGGAGTTTTAAATTCACATTTGACTTAAGTTTTTCTAGTGTATTTAAAACAATATCTAACCGTAGGTTATCTGAGACATAATGAGCTAATATTTCATTTGTAGAGGAGTCTTTTATTGTAGACAAGTATGCTTTTTTTCCATTTTTATAACTTAAATATGTAATATCTGTTAATAGCACTTTATATGGTATATCTTGCTTAAATTCTCTGTTTATGAAATTAGAAACAATAGTATGCTCTTTACTTGCTTTCATCATACGTCTGTAAGGATTCGCTTTTCTATACGGGCAAACTATTCCATATTTTTTCATTATTCTCCTAATACGCTTTAAATTATATATTATATTAAATCTATCTTTTAAAACCATTTTTATTTGTCTTGCACCTTTTTTACGTCCTTTAAAGTTAAAAGCTTTTAATACATTTTCTTTTGATAAAATATCTTTATCTTCTCTTGATTTTCTTAAATCCTTGCTTTCTGATGAGAAGTATTTATAATACCCAGAACGTGATACACCTGCAACTTTACATAAATAACTTATCATATTTTTAAGTTTATATTTTTTTATTGTAGACTTAATAATCTCATATTTTTCACAAGAAAATAAACTTACTTCTTCTTTAACACTCTCCTTTCTATCATATCTAACTTTTTTAGTAATTCATTTTCAGCTTGAAGTAACTTCATTTTAGCTTCTAGTTTTTTGTATTTTTCTTCTATTGAAAGATCTTTCTCAATAGGTCTTCCAGTATTGTATTTGCGAGTATCTGTAAGTTTTATAGCTCCTCCATTTTTAAAGGCCGTACGCCATCTGCTAGCAGAAGATTTAACTCTTTGCATGCCTATAATATCGATATTGAAGCCACACTCTTCAAATATTATTCTAGGAAGTTTACCATTACCATTTTCATCTATAAATATTCTTTTAAATTCATCTGTATAGGTAATACCTTTTGAAGTTACTTTCTTAACGTATTTGTTTTGTTTTAATATTATTATTTCCTCTTCTGTAAATAATTTTTTACTCATTAAAATTTTCTCCGATCTAATTATTATTTATTTAATTATATACAAAATACCCTATAGAGTAGACCTTTTTATTAGCTGTCTACTCTATAGGGTACATTTTACTATTATATATCTCTTTTTCTACTTATTAATATATAAAAATTTATTTTTATTGCCTTACAATAAGTACTAGCCCTTTATGTATATATATAGTTTAGTAGACATACAATTAATTATCTAATCCTACATAACAAAATTATATAAATTAAAAGGAGGTACTATGATGGATAATCAAAAAGAGTTTAAGCCCTTTATACCTGCTAATAAAATAGTTCCTGAATTTACAGCTACATCTATAATATTAGGATGTTTGTTGGCAGTTATATTTGGTGCTGCTAATGCCTACTTAGGTCTTAGGGTTGGTATGACAGTTAGTGCATCTATTCCTGCTGCAGTTATATCAATGGGTGTCTTAAGGGTTATATTAAAAAGAGAATCTATACTTGAAAACAACTTAGTTCAGACTATAGGTTCAGCTGGCGAATCATTAGCTGCAGGTGCTATATTTACATTACCTGCAATGTTTATATGGATGAAAGATTGGGGAATTGGAAGTCCTAGTTTATTAAAAATTGCACTTATAGCTTTATGTGGTGGATTACTTGGAGTATTATTTATGATTCCTTTAAGAAAAGCACTTATAGTTAAAGAACATGGTATACTTCCATACCCAGAAGGAACAGCTTGTGCTGAAGTTTTACTTGCAGGTGAAGAAGGTGGTTCTAAAGCTTCTGTAGTTTTTGCAGGTCTTGGAATTGCAGCAGTTTATAAATTTATAGCTGATGGTCTTAAACTATTCCCAAGTGAAATAGAATGGGAAATACCAGGATATTCTAATGCTGCATTTGGTATAGATGTACTTCCTGCTCTTCTTGGTGTTGGTTATATATGTGGATATGAAATATCTGGATATATGTTTGCAGGTGCTATAGTTGGTTGGATTGCTTTAATACCATTATTTGCACTATTTGGAGCAGACACAATACTTTATCCTGGAACTGTTCCTATAAGTGAATTAGGCTTTTGGGGAATTTGGGATAGTTATATAAGATATATTGGTGCAGGTGCTGTTGCATGCGGTGGTATAATAAGTTTAATTAAATCTCTTCCTTTAATAATTAATACTTTTGCTAAAGCAATGAAAGATTATTCTAATATGGATAGATCTAATTCTACATTAAGAACTGACCAAGATATGTCTATGAAAGTTGTTTTATTAGGTTCATTAGCTGTAGTTATTGCTATATGGTTAATACCTTCTATTCCTGTTAATTTTGTTGGTGCTCTTTTAATAGCTATATTTGGTTTCTTCTTTGCAACAGTATCTTCAAGACTTGTTGGTTTAGTTGGTAGTAGTAATAACCCAGTTTCTGGTATGGCTATAGCTACTTTATTAATAAGTACATTAGCTTTAAAATCAACTGGTATGGTTGGTCAAGATGGTATGATGGGTTCTATAGCAATAGGTTCTGTTATATGTATAATAGCTGCAATTGCAGGAGATACTTCTCAAGACTTAAAAACAGGTTATATTGTTGGTGCTACTCCTAGAAAGCAACAATTAGGAGAACTTATAGGAGTTTTAATATCTGCTTTAACTATCGGTGCAGTTTTATATCTTTTAAATGCTGCATGGGGATTTGGTTCAAAAGATATACCTGCTCCTCAAGCTACACTTATGAAATTAGTTGTTGAGGGTGTTATGGAAGGAAATCTTCCTTGGCCATTAATATTTGCTGGTGCTGGTATTGCTATAGCTGTTGAAATAATAGGTATACCTGTACTTCCATTTGCAGTTGGTCTATATCTTCCAATTCACTTAAGTGCTGGTATAATGTTTGGTGGAGTTATAAGATTATTCCTTGAAAATAGAAAAAATGTATTTAAAGAAGTTAAAAAAGAACAAATTGACAGAGGTGTTTTATATACTTCAGGTCTTATAGCAGGTGAAGGTTTAGTAGGTGTATTACTTGCTATATTCGCAGTTATAAAAATTGGAGAAAGCTCTCTAGCAGATATAATAAACTTATCTGATTTTGTTAACCTAGGTCAAATAGGTTCTGTAATATTCTTTGCATTATTAATACTTACTTTATTTAAGTTCACTATTTGGTATAAAGATAAGAATAAAGCTAGTTAATAAATAATATAGTTAATTAAGGGAGTTGTCTTAAAATGCACTCCCTTAATTTTATATATTGGAGGGTTTTATGAGTAAGAAAGTTAAAAATTATTTAGATTTTGTTCCTATAAAAAATAAAAATATAAAGTGGCTTGAAGATAGTTTTGGTATTATTACTTTAGAAATCACTCGAAATGGTTTATTTGATAAAATAGCTCAAAAAACTTTTAAAGTTCCTCCTAAAAGCTATATAAAGCTTGATAAACATGGCAGCTTTGTATGGAAGTGTATAGACGATAATAAATCAATTTACGAGCTATCTAAAGATGTTAAAGGACATTTTGGGAATGATGCTGAACCTTTAATTGAAAGATTAGTTGAGTTTATCACAATACTTGAAAGTAATAAATTTGTAAAGTTTAAAAAAGGAGGCAAGTAAAATGTTAATCAATCTATTTTATATACTTTTATTTGCTATTGCTACTGTAATAATATACATATGGGGTATGAAAAAGGAACAAAGTAAGGAAAAGGAACTGTTAGATAATCTTTATAAAAAAAGTGAAAAAATTGTTATAAAGTCTTTTAAACAAAATAATACTTTATCCAGAAAAGATATAGAAAATGAACTTACTAATGTTAAATCTTCTCTATTTTATAGTAAACATAAATTAGTTATTAAAAATCCTTCTCATTTAGCTAAGATAATCATAGGTAATCTATTAAATAATGGTACTATTATAAAAACTACCAATGGTTATACTTTAAAATATAAATCTAAATAAATAAAATATAACAATTTCATTTTATACTTGATATACATATAAAATTAGTTTTCACAGATACTAACTTATATAAAACATTATAAAGGAGATTTATTATGAAAAAGAAAACTAATGATGACTTAATGTTTTTAAATAATCATGATGATCAATATCATGAAATATTAGATAATATAGAAGTTAATGAAAGTACTGATAGCGAAACCACAGATATATTAAATTTTAGAGTTATAAATAGTAAAAATGCATATCCTCAAAGAAATATTCCTAAAAATAAATAAAACTGCATATAAAAAGAGCCTCTTTATTAAAAAGGCTCTTTTTTATATAAATAATAAAATACGTATAACCTATTTTATAAGCATCATACCAATTGATAGTATAATAGCTGAAGATATATATATACATATGACTATTTTAGTTACAAATTTTACCCATGTAGTATATTCAACCTTTGAAATAGCTAGTCCACCCATAATAACCCCAGATGTTGGCGTTATTAAGTTTACAAGACCACTACCTGCACTTAATATAGATATAACTATTTCAGGTGCAAATCCTAATGTTTGAGCAAGAGGCCCAAATATTGGTACTGATAAGCTTGCAAGTCCTGAAGTTGATGGAATTAAAAATGCTAAGGCTATATATATTAAAAATGCCATATTAGTAAATAGTATAGGCGACATTCCAGTAAGTGCTGTAGATGCTCTATTTAATACATATACATCTAGATTAGTTGCTGACATAATAAATGATACACCTCTTGATATACCTATTATAAGTGCTACACCAACCATTTCAGCTGCACCATCTATTATAGCTGATACTATTTCCTTTTCATTAAATCCATAAACTATACCTATTATAATTGCCATTAATGTAAACCAAACAGCAAGTTCTGAGAACCACCAATTACCAAGAGGTTCGCCTGTTAAAAATGCAGTTTCTTTAAATATAGTTATACCAAATCTCTCCCAAGGTATTACTCCTAGTATCATAACTATAAAAGATATAGCAAATAGCCATACTACCACTTTCCTTTTAGTAGTAAACTCTATTGTTACTTCATTATTATCCATAAATGCTTCTTTTGCATTATCATATTCTCTTTGAGATAAAATTGAAGCTTCTTTGTCATTTTTAACTTTTTTAGCATAATTCATTACAAAAAATATAGATATAAGTAAAGATGATAGCCATAATGCTACACCAATTCCTATAACTACAGCTTGATTAGTTGCTATTCCAACTCCTTTTAAAGAGTCTATACTCGTAGATACTAAAAAAGGATTTACTGTAGAACCTAAAACTCCACTACCAGCTCCCAAAGCTATTGTTGCTACTGCTGTTAATGAATCAAATCCTGCAGCCATCATTGTTGCTGTAACTAATGCATAAAATGCTAGTGTCTCCTCTGACATACCATAACTAGTACCACCTAGGGAAAATATAAACATAAGTATAGGTATAAGTAATAATTCTTTACCATTTAGTTTTTTAACAACTGCTCCTATACCTGCATCAAGTGCCCCAGTTTTTGTTACAACACCTAAGAATCCACCCATTAAAAGTACATATAAAGATATATCTATAGCATCTTTTAATCCATTTATAGGTGCCATTATAACATCAGAAAGCCTTGCAGGTTTTACACCAGGTATAAATTGAGTTATTATAGCTATTACAACAGTTATAATTAATAATATGCTATATGCTGTCGGTAACTTAAAACCTTTTTTCTTCATATTACGTCCTCCACATATTTAGTTATATAGTTTTAAGTTATCCAAAAAAATATATAAAATTCACTTAGTTAATATATATATTTCTCCTAACCTTAATTTAAATACACTCTATTTCCAAAGTATTTTTAAATAGAATATTTCAAGTAATATCTATTTATTAACTTATATATATTTGCTTTTTCTACTTAATTATACTTTAATACAATTTTTTATCTTTACACCCTATAGATTAGAACTTTATTTAATAATAATACCATAAATTTCATATTTTATATATATTATATTTAAAATGGAAATTTATAGTATATTATTGAATTTTTATGTAATAGTTTTTTATAATATAGAAAAATACCCTATATTATAAACTTTTTTATATTCTATATTATAGAGTATGTTTTATACATTATCTTACTTTTATACTATTTTATCTATTACTTCTAATATACATAGTTTTTTAGCTATTATGTTAGTTGCTCTACCTTGAATTATAATAGTTATATTACTAAAGCCCTTTAAATGATAATATTTTAAATCAAATAACGCAAGTTATGTAGTATATATACTTATTATGCAATTTAGAAATATATTTTGTTATTTGATAGAAATCTATACACCTTTTATTTCTAGTATATGTTCACTTTTTATACTATTTAACTAGTTTAAAATCATATTCTGATACACCATCTACGATATTTGTAACATCTGTAAATCCATGTTCTACTAGTTTTTCTGCAACCTCTGCACTTTTTCTTCCTGTATTGCAATATACAATTATATCTTTACTTTTATAATTTCTCAATTCATCCATTCTTTTATCTATATCTTCAATAGGTATATTTATGGCATTTAGAAGATGTCCATTGTTAAAATCTTTTGGTTCTCTAACATCTAATATTGTTAAATCTTTATCATGTTTATCATCATTTATCATTTTTTCTGCTTCTCTTCCAGTTATATTATCTACTTTAACAAGCTTATAATCATATTCATCTACACCGTCTGTTACATTTTTTACATTTTTAAAACCATTATCAACTAACTTTACTGCAGCTTTTTCGCTTCTATTTCCACTTCTGCAGTATACCAATACAGTTTTATCTTTATAATCTATTATTTCATTTAACTCTGACTTAAAATCATCATCATATGGTAAATTTATTGCATTTAATAAATGACCTTTTTCATATTCATATTCTGATCTTACATCTATAATTAATACATCTTTATCTGAATTTAATAATTTTTCAGTTTGTTTCCCATCTATATTTTCATATCCTTTAGTCTCTTCTGACTGTTGTATTGTGTTACTTACTTTATTTTTAGAGCTACATCCAGCTATAAAGCCTAAACTTAAAATTAATATGCTAACTATTCCCAGTACCTTAAAGTTATTAATTACTTTCATAACTATTCTCCTTTTGCAATAAATATGTTTATTATATACATTCTATTTTTATAGTGGAAAAAATACTATATTATCTCTATCAACACATATTTTTACACAATCTCCTTGATTATATTCATTAGATATCGATGTACATTTTAATACTTCTCCATTTATGTTAATATCATAAAAAGTTTTATCTCCTACATACTGCTTTCTTTGTATATATCCATTTATTCCATCATTATAATTTGAACTATATAGTTTTATGCACTCTTTAGGAATCATAGCTTCAACAATATCTAAATTATTATATCCCTTTGCATCTATATATAATATATTGCTTTTAAATACTTCATTTTCTATTTTTCCTTTTATATAGTTTCTTTCACCAAATATATTGGCAACTGATTTAGTTCTAGGCTTTTGATATAATATTTCAGGCTTATCAAACTGCTCTATTTTACCATTTACCATAACAGCTATTTTATCACTCATTATAAGTGCTTCTTCTTTATCATGAGTAACAAGTATAGTAGTTATATTTAATTTCTTCTGTAAATTTAAGACAAAATCTCTCATTTCATTTCTTAAGTTTATATCTAAATTTGAAAAAGGCTCATCTAATAATAATACCTTTGGATTTATTGCTAGTGTTCTAGCTATAGCAACCCTTTGTTTTTGTCCTCCAGATAATTCAGATGGATATTTATTTTCATACCCATTTAATTTTACAAGTTTTATTAACTCATTAACTTTATCTTTTCTAATTTTCTTATTTATATTTTTCATTTTTAATCCAAATTCAATATTTTCATATACACTCATATGTGGAAATAATAAGTAGTCTTGAAATACTATTACTGCATCTCTTTTTCCTGTTGGTGTATTTAGTACTGATTTATCATTAAAAATTATATCTCCACTATCTGGATTAATAAGTCCTGCTATTAATTGTAGTGTTGTACTTTTACCACATCCAGATACTCCTAATAATGATACTAGTTCTCCATCTTTTATATCTATATTTATATCTTGTAATACTATCTTTTCATCAAAACTTTTAGTTATATTAACAAGTTTAACTGATGACATATCTATTTCTCCTTAATTTCTTATATTTCAAAAAAACTGCTACTATTTTTGTAATATATTTTTATCCTTTTCTCTATTAATATTAAAACTATTATACTTGCAACTAAGAATACTATACTATACATAGAGCCTATTACTCTATCTCCACTTTGTATATATGGAAACATAATCATAGGATAAGTAATTACAGTTCCTCCTCCAATAAGCATAGTTAAGAAATATTGACTAAATACTATTATAAAGCACATGCTTGATGCTCCTAGTATGCCTGGTAGTAATAAAGGTAGTGTAACATATCTAAATACATTTATCTTACTTGCCCCAAGCATTTTTGCTTGTATTTCTAACTTATCTCCAACTAATTTATACACATCACCTATAATTCTTACGGCATAAGGTATACAAGGTAATATATTTATAATTACTACACCTAGGTATGTATTTGCTAATTTTAGCTTTATAAAAAAAATATGTACTCCCATTGCTATTGATATTGTAGGTATTATTACTGGAGATAATACTAATAATTCAAAGAATTTCTTTCCTTTAAAATTATATAAAGATAGTGCCTTAGCTGCTGGAATACTAATCACTATTGTAATAAATACAACTAAAATTGATAGTATTATGCTATTTATTAATATAGCTATATTATCTAAACTTAATATATACTGAAATCCTCTTAATGAATATCTTTGAGGTAAAAGACTTGGATATATCCAAGAACCTGTTAGACTCCAAATCCCCAATATTATTAGAGGAAATATAAAAGCTATAATAGCCAATTCTATTATTATTTTCTTTAAATTCACTTTAATATCTCCTCCTAAATTTTATATTTATTTATCTTTTCTAGAATTTTATTATACACAATAAGAAGTATAAAACTTAAACTAGATAATATAACATTTATAACCATAGCATATGACCTTTGAGATAAGTCAGAGCTTATATAACTTGTATATGCACTAACAGAAAGTACTTTAGGTGTTGTTGGCCCTATCAAAAATGGGACTTCAAATGAACCAAAAGAAAAAGCAAATAAAATTATAAATGAAGATATTATTGTTGGTGAAGCTAATGGCAATATTATATATCTAAAGCATTGTAACTTACTAGCTCCTAAATTTATCGCTACTTTTTCTAAATTATTACTTATATTTTTCAAAATATTATAAGCTGTTATAATAGTGAATGGGATTCCTTTCCATAAATATACCAATATTACTCCTACTCCATTTTTATCAGAAACTAAAGACATGAATTGAGATGAATCACTTATAATATTTAATAAATATAATATTCTTGAAATTATTCCTGATTGAGAAAATATAGTTATCATCAACATTACTACAACTATATGTGGAATTATAACAGGTAAGTTTAATAGTGATTCTTTTATTTTAGATAATTTCTCTTGTGATAAAAAATATGCTAATATCACTCCTATAAAAACTGCTACTGTAGATGATATAAATGACGTTTTTAAACTAAATATAAGAGATTCTAAAAATACAGAATCTCTTATAACTTCTTTATAAAATCTAAAACTAATATTTTCTGCACCTATATATGGCATATATTCTAAACTTTGCATTACACAGTTAGCTATTCCAAATCCCATTATACTTATTAATATAATAGCGACAGGTGCTAGTAATATATATGGTTTTAGTTTACTTTCCATTTTGTAAAACCTCTTCAGTCCATATCTTCTCTATTATAGGTACTAATCCAGCATTTAACTCTGGTAATGTCTTTCCAAATTCTGCAGTTTCGCTAAATTTAGACTTTTCTTCGTTAGGAACCTTATCCATATCTAGTACAGTCATATCGCCCCAATTAGCAGTATCAGTTTTTGAAGCCTGAGCATCTATACTCATTAAAAAGTTTATAAGTACCATAGCTCCTTCTTTGTTAGGTGCATTTTCAGGTATTGTTAAAAAGTGAGTATTACTTATATTTCCTTTATCAAATGCTATTATTTCTGTATCCTTACTATATTCATTGCTATCAATTTTTCCTTTAACAGTATTTGGTGAATAAGTCATGGTAAAGTAAACCTCACCATCTGAATACATATTATCTAATTGTGCTATGGTAGCAGGATATGTTTCTCCCTTATTCCATAAATATGGTTTAATTTCATTTAAATAATCCATAGCTGGTTGTATAACTTTTCTAACTTCATCTTCATTTTCAGGTAAGTTAATTAAGTTTTCATATCCTACTATGTCGTATATTACATTTCTTACAAATGCACTTCCTTCAAAATCAGGTAAAGCAGGATATGTAAATTTACCTGGATTTTTAATTATTGCTTCTTTTAATGTTTCAGTATCTTCTATATTTTGAGGTACTTTACCAGTATCTTTAATTACTACAAACTCTGCCTTACCCCATGGTGCTTCTAACCCATCTACAGGAGTTCCAAAATCAGTGTTTATAGTTTCTGAATTTTTGTCTATGCAATCATTAAAGTTAGGAAGTTTTTCTGTGAATGATCCAAGTAATAGATTATTCTCTTTTGCAGTTTTAAAATTTTCACCATTTATCCAAACTACGTCCATTACTCCATCTTTACTTTTAGCTTGCTTTTCTGATAATAATTTATTCATTATATCATCAATATTCATTCCTACTCTTTTTACTTTTATATCATATTTTTCTTTCATTTGTGGTATTACGTAAGTGTCAAACCACTTATTCATAACTTCATTACCACCATATCCATAAAAATTTACTGTAGTTCCTTTTGCACTTTTTAAAATTTCATCATAACTAGTATCTAGTATATTTGTATTACTATTTGCATCATTTGATTTTTGAGATTTTGAACATCCCACTAAAGATAAAATCATCATCATACATAATAGTACTATGTAAATTTTTTTCTTCATACTTATATCTCCTTATTATTTATTAATCCAGTAATCTTTTTGCCTCCAAAAATCTTTGAATTGCAGTTATTATTATTAGTATTGAAAATATATTAGTTATTATTCCTAAATAGCTTGGAATTAAAATCATAAGTGAAAAAAATATAAATCCTTCACTTCTTTCTGCCACTCCTGCTTGATAATAAAATGATTTAACTCCTTTTTTTTCACTTAGTGCTCCAACTGTTAAAAATATAGTCATAGACATAAGTATACATACAGTTAATACTATAAGATTATATCTTACATCTACAAATTTAAGCCCTAGTACTAACACTATGCTTACTTCTACAATTCTATCTGAAACAATATCTAGAAGTGTTCCAAAGGATGATGAACTATTACTTCTTCTTGCCATAGCTCCATCTACTGCATCTAAGTATCCTGATACCCAAAGTAGAGTAACTGCAATTATCTGCATATCAAAATATAAAAATATAGAAGTTGATACCCCTAGTAATAAAGCTAATATGGTTACATTATTAGGAGTTAATTTTAATTTTAAAAGAAACTCAGCTCCTAATTCAATTATTGGATTTACATATTTTCTTGCATGTGTATCTAACATTTTACCTCCTAATTTTATTTATTATTCTCTAAGTTTTTGCTAATAAATCTATTTTTTAATATTATGGATACTACTAAAAGTAATATTAAAGCTGCTATTGATAGATAAAAACTTTTGCTTCCTATATTAACCGATTGTGCTCCAATATTTACAAATACAAATATTCCCGGTATTGTTCCAAAGAAAGTTGCAAGTAAGAAATCTTTATATCTTATACTTGTTAAGCCCGAACCATAGCTAATTACATCAAATGGAAATAAAGGAATCAGCCTTAGCATAAGTACTATAAAGAATCCTCTTTCATTTATCATATTTTCTACCTTATCTAGTTTTTCTTTGGTAAGTTTTTTTACTACATTTCTTCCTAGCTTTCTAGATATATAAAATGATATTGTTCCTCCTATTAAAGCTCCAATTGCAGTATAAATATATCCATTTACTAATCCAAATATCAGACCACTTGATATTGCAAGTATTGAATCTGGAAAAAGCGTAAGGGGAACTAGAGAGAACATTATTATATATATTATTGGTCCCAACTTTCCAAAAGACTCAACATAATTTTTTATATCGTCTACTCCTAAATTCATTTTATAAACCTTATATACAACAATTGATATAAGCATCAATATAGCTATAGATATTATTACCTTATATGCTGTTTTGTATTTTTTTGTCAAAATATCACCTCTTCTTCTAAAATATTATATTACCATATTTTTGAATTAAAATCTTATTATTAATTTTTAATTAATCTATTGTGCTAGTTAAAATTTTTCCAAATAAAGTAAATTGCTTTTCGCAAAAAATAATACCTTATTATAGGTTGGTATTTGTAAATTTTAACCAAATACTAACCTTTTTATTTTAGCTATAGAATCATAATTTCCCATAAGTTTATTTATTAAAAATGAAATATTATGAGCTAAAACTTTTATCGAAGTTCTAGTTATAAATCCTAGCATTGATTTACTTTTAACTTTATTTAAATTTAATTGCTCTGTTAATTGAGAAAAGCTGGTTTCTATCCTTCTTCTGATTTTAAATATTAGTTGTCTTATTTCTTTTGGATAGTTATCTTTGCTATTACCTCTTTTTAAGAATAATAAATTTATATCTCTTTCACCTTTTAACTCAGGCGTTAGCCTTTTATTGACATATCCTTTATCACCTATAATAGAAATAGAATTATATTTATCACATAAATCCCACACTGTATTTCTATCATCTATGTTGGCTGGAGTTATAACATAGTCAGTTAAGAAACCGTCTACTGTAGTAAGTGCATGAAACTTAAATCCAAAATATGTTTGTTTCTTTGATGGACATCTACCATAAGAGGCTTCGCCTTTAAAGCACTTGCTAAAATGAGCTCTACCAAACTCACATACAGGAATAGGCATGCTGTCTATAATTCTTATATTATTAGAATACGCTTGAATATATTCTGAAATATATTCTCGTATTTCTTTAATTACAGCATGTAGATTTCGTTTAGTTCTATTAAATCTAGTTCTATCTCCTAATTTAGGAAATAGTTTTATATATTCTCTGCTCAATAAACTAAAGAATGCTTTTTCTGAGTCAATAGTCAGAAGTTCTCCAACTATACTTATAGTGATTATTTCACTATCTGAAAGCTTACACTCCTTAATATTACGTCTATTTCTAATGCTTATAGGAATAATATCGTTGTACACATCATCAACTATTGTATAAATTATAGTAAATAAATCAGTTAAATTTTCAATTTCTTGGATATAATAATTATTAAGCTCCAACATTATAGTAACCCTCCTTTAGATTAATGCTACTAATCTTAGGGTGCTATATTTGTTGGAGTTTTATTATTGTAAAAATTAACTAGCACAACGAGTTAATTAACTTTATAGATTTATATCTATTTTTCCATTTTTTTATGGTAGATATTTTATCTTGAGTAAATTTACTTTTATTTATAACATTATCATTGAACATAAAATCTAATATATGAAGAGTATTTTTATTTGCAATCATCATAGCTTCACAACAAGATTCACAATAAGATATAACTGTATCAGTTTTAGCTTCACTAGCTCTTTTATTAGTTTGCTCTAAAGCTAGTTTAGGATTTGTTACTCTAAGCATACCTCCAGATCCACAACACTCTGTATTTTCTCTACTTTTATCAAATTCTACTATTTTAATCCCCAAAGATTTTAATATCAATCTAACACTATCATGAATTTTTGGTTCATATCTTATAGGACATGGATCATGTAAACTAAATTTAATATCTAAATCATTATAATGATTTATTAAATTTTTAGGAATTGAATTTTCATTTATAACTTCCCATATAGTTTTTACTTTAACTGATTTGCTATATTTTTTTATGGTGTTAAAACAATTTGGACATGCTACTATAACTTCTTCAATTTTATTTTCTAAAAATAAATTTTCTACCTGAGAATAATATATTTTAAATTTATCCACATCTCCCATTGATAAGGTTGGTTTACCGCAGCATTTAAATGCTATTGATAAATCATCTATGTTTTTCTTTAAATACTCATATGCTTTTAAAACTATTTCCGGGCTATAACTTGATAAACTGCATCCTGGAAAGAATAATTTCTTAGTACTTTTATTTGAAAAAGACTTTGAAAATACAGGCGAAAAACTATTAATCTGATGAAATTTTACACTATTATATCCAATATCATTTATATTTTTTTTATCATTATTAAAAATATCTTTTCTCATATCATAAAACATTTCTTTTATTTTTATATCTTTAGGACATTTTAAGTTGCATACTTCGCAAGAAGAACAAGAATAAGGTATATTTTTATCTACACCTTTATCTGTTATTATTTTTTTCATAAGTTCTTTTGGCGATGAAGAGTATTTACTCATCATCGGACATGAATTATAGCATTTTTTGCAGTTTATACAATTATTTTCATTTATTTTTATCTCTTCTAGAGTTTTTTCATTTAAATTTATTATTTTAATCATTTATCCTCCTATAAAAAATTAACTTTACTAATCTAAAATGCAAAGGGCTATTCTATATTTAGAAAAGCCATCTACTAATTAGTATAACTTTAAATTTTACTTTTTTTCTCATTATATATTTGCTTTAAAAGATGTACAAGTACACTTATTGCAAATAAAGTCATAATTCCTATCATCATAAGCTTTGCTCCACCTGTAAGCATTCCACCTACATATGAATAAACTATTGTAGCTGGAAGCTGTCCTATACCTGTTGCAATAAAGAAAGGTATAAACTTCATTGAAGTAAGCCCTGCACCATAACTTACTAAATCAAAAGATATAAATGGAAGTAATCTGGCTATCAATATAGTATGCTTGCCATATTTTCCTAAAAACTCATCTATATTTTTTAAAGCAAGTTTACTTGTAAGTCTTTCAACTGTATCTCTTCCTAAAAACCTAGCTATATAAAAACATAATGCTGCTCCCACCATAGCACTTGTCCATGAAAGTATTGCTCCATTTACCCATCCAAACAAAGCCGCATTAGCAAAAGTTATTATAAAAGCTGGAAGCGGTGCTGCTACTGATTGTAATATCATAAGCAAAAATGATATTACTGGTGCCCACATACCAAATGATAATATATATTTCTTAAGTCCTTCTAAATCTAATTTAGTTAAGTATGATACCATGTTATTTATAACTTCATTTACTGGATTTACAAATATGTATACTCCAATTAAAAGTACTATTATTAATGCAGTTATACAAAATGATTTATTTAAAGTTTTATTATTATTCATAATTATACATTTTTCTCCTTTTAGTTTTATATTTAATATACTTATATCTTTATATATTATCAAGTACTTTTTAATCATTTATAATTTATAATATTAAAATTAAACTAAAAAAGGCTGAACTTTATATAAGTTCAGCCCTTTTAAAGGCAATCTGTCTATATATCCAACATAAGTTGTTCAAATCCACAATCATAAACATCTTTTTTAATATTTTTTTTCTTTAATGGCTTTATAACATTCATTCTTGTTAAAAGTTTTTTTAATGATACCACATTATTTATAGATATGTTTTCATTATTTACATTTAATGAATATCCCACACTAGTTTTACTTATAACCAATTTAGGATTTTCTAGATTTAAAGATACTATACGTGCTCCATTATATTCTACAGAAAAAGTATCTTTATTTTTCGAAAAAATATCTATTAATTCATCTTTTATAGACTTGTTATTTTTAATTTTATCATTATTGTTTAAAACATTCATTTTTACTAAAAGAGGCTCTATTGACTTTAAATCATTTAAATATATAGGACCACCTTTTAAGTAAATACAGTATCCCTTATTTGATGCTTGTATTGTTACATCTTTTTCACTTATAAATACTGATTCTATTTTACCATTTGTATATTTAACTGTATATGATTTAGTTATTTTAGATAATATATTTGTGATTTTACTTGGTAAATACATAGTATCCCTCTTTTATTTTATTTTTATCTAAAATATATCATTTATTTATAAATTTTACAAGTTTATCATATTTTCTATATATCATTTTTGAGCAAGGATATATCGTTGGCAAAATTAGTTAAGCGAAATTTTTATAATTATATATTTATAATATACCATATATTGTAAATTTAACTAACTTTAATAGCTAAAATTTAATTTTGTTTTACTGGTTAATATTTTTAGTATATAGTCTCTATTATAAAAGTAAACTTTTTAAATAAATAAGGAAATATCTATATAGATATTTCCTCCATTTCTTTATCCATCTTATTTATTTTAATTAAACAAATAATTCCTACTACTATAAATCCAACTCCACCTAAAATCCCTACTGGACTTGGTCCTATAAATGGATTAACTCTAGGTACTGCTATAAATACAGTTGAAAAACTTGCAAACCCATTTATCATACCATGTGAAAGCACCGCTGGTATACAACTTTTAGTCTTAAATGTCATATATGATAAAAAGGCAGATACAACTACACAAAATACTATCATTGCAAGTATTCCTCCCCAAGGTGCACCAAAATAACCTAATCCATAATTATGTCCCATAGCTATCATAGGCGCATGCCATATCCCCCATATAACACCACTTTTAATAGTAGATTTTAAATATGAATATTTTTCATTAAGCGTTGGAAGTAAAAATCCTCTCCATCCCAATTCTTCTCCTAGACAAGCTATAAAATTTAATATAGGTGCAAGTAAAACTGCTATTATCATTTGCATTATAAGCAATGATCTTAATTCTTCTACTGATGGTGCTACCTGACCCATAGCTACCATTTGATCTTGTGTTAATTTTATAAATGTTGACATACTTAAATCAAAATGAGATGGAAACACTAAATAATACACTCCTGCTCCTAATACAATAAGTATTGCAGGTAAAAACCAAGCTATTAAATAAAATTTTTTATTATTTTTAAAGTTTGGTTTTATCCATAAATCTTTAATATTTTCCTTAGTTATAAAGCTAGTTAAAATTGCTGATATTGCTGGAATTATCATACATACCATAAGTACTATCTGAGCCAGTGGATTTTGATATCCACCATTTCCCATTAACCAAAAGGCTATACTCCATGTAGCTACAAAAGTTATACTCAGAAAAATATTAACTTTTTTCATAATCAATCCCCCTTTTCTGTTTTATTTGTTATATATATAATATAACAATATTTTTCATACGTCTATTAAATTATATTATTTTTCACTTTAAGTAATACCTTATTAATAACTTTATTATAAAATTTCAATTTATTATTTTATTAAAATACACTTATTATCTATTAAATTTAAGTAATATTCATACTATAATTTTCCTTAACTATGATTTATCTTCCTATTATATTTTTTTTAATTTATCAGATAATAGATTATATAAATAAATAAATAAATAGGAGGTACATAAAATGTCAAATGGAAATTTAAACTGTTCTGCAACTAATTGTGGACATAATAACTCGGGATTATGTTATGCTGGTGGTATAAATGTAGGTGGTCATAATGCTAATACAACTTCTAATACTTACTGCTCTTCTTTCGTAGACCAAGATAATACTTATTTTACAAATTGTGCTAATTGCAGTTGTACTAAACCTGAACAAATAAAATGTGATGCTGTTAACTGTACTTATAATGAAGATAAGAATTGCGTTGCTGACAGTGTTCAAATAAATGCACACGATACAAGTTGTGAAACTTTTGTATCTAGATAATAAAAAAGCTGATCTATTTAAGGATCAGCTTTTTATTATCATATATATTTTATTTATATTATAAATTTATTTATCATAAAAACTACTTTTGTCAATATTTTAAAAATCTATTTTCTATCTTGATTAGTAGTTAAAAATATTGTTGCTGCATTAGGGAATAGTTTAAAATCTTTTGAGTCCTTAAATTTATCAACGTACTCTGAATTAATCTGAACTATATCTATTTCTCCTGCTTCAAATAAACTAACACCCGCTTGAACATCTTTTACAACTTTAGCGTTTATAGTTGATAAATTAACCTCTTTCTTATCCCAATAGTTTGGATTTTTTTCCATAGTAAATTGATCTTCTGTTTTCCACTTTGTTAATACAAAAGGGCCATTATATAAAGTTGTATCCTTTGAAGTTCCATAGCTTTCTCCCATCTTTGTTACAAACTCTTCATTTTGAGGGAAAAATACAGGGAATGATACTAGTTTATCAAAGTAATTTATAGGTTTATTTAAAGTTATTTCTAATGTATAATCATCTAATGCTTTAACTCCTACAGTAGAGGCATCTGTACTTTCAGACTTGTTAAATTCTTTAGCACCCTTTATATCATACATAATAAATGCATATTCAGATGCTGTTTCTGGATTTAATGTTCTTTTTATTGCAAATTCAAAGTCATTTGCTGTTACAGGATCTCCATTAGACCAATTTTGATCTTTTCTTAGATTAAATGTCCATACTAATCCATCTTCGGATACACTCCAATCCTTAGCCATACCTGGAACTACCTTATCATTTTCATCAACTCTTACTAATCCTTCCATAGTTGCATTTATAACATCAAATGCAACAGTATCTTCAACTTTACTACTATCTAAAGCTTGTATATCAGTTTGAACTGCCACATTTAATATTTCTTTATCTTTTATCTTAGCCCATTTATAAGTAGTTCTAGCACCATAATTATTATATATAAGATTTGATATTTCTTCTCTTTGTAAATATGCTAGACTTTCTTGATATAAAGGTATACATACCGCATCATCAAGTAATGCCTTTTCAGCTTTAGCATAATAACTAAATGCTTCATCTATATCAGTACATTGCTTAGCTTTATTTAATTCTTCATTGAAAATTTTATTATCATAATTTGTATTATTTGCAAATACACCTTCTGGCGTATATGTATCTAAAAATGTTAATGGATCAGGATAATCAGCTCCCCATTTGCAAATTTGAAGGTTATATTCTCCCTCTGAGCTTAATTGACTTTTTTGTTTTTGAGGTACTTGTTTTAATTTAACAGTTAATCCATCTAAATTACTTTCTAGAGCATTTTGAAGATATTCACTTATCCTTTTATTCATTTCAACATCATTAGTTAATATTTCTATAGTTACATTATCAAAATCTAACTCTTCTTTAGATTTTTGCCAATATTCTTTTGCCTTTTCTAAATCATAATTAATACCTTGGTCTCCCACTAAATCTCTATAATCATTACCATCTTTATTATAAGCTAAGTTTGTTGGTACAAAATTTGATGATCCAATAGATCCATCATTTAAAATTATTTTAGTAAACTCTTCTCTGTCTATTGACATAGCTATTGCTTTTCTTGAATTAATGTTAGATAGAAGTTGTGCAGATGTTATTGTATTTTCTTTTACATTACCATTTTGTGTACATCCTACCGACAATACTCCTGTTGTTAAAGCTAATACTAGCATTGAACTTAATTTCTTAACCAATTATATGCCCCCTTATATAATTATTAAATTATATTCCTATTCATACTATTAAAAATAGTTTCTCACTATTCCAATATATAATATAAACTAAAAATAAATAACTTATATATATTTTGATTTTGTAAAATATATATAAGCTAACTATATTCTATAAGTTATCCATATCCTTTTATTTATTAATAATATTTTAATACCTGCTCAATAATTTATCTAACTTTTATTCTATATATCTGTAAATCATTTTATTATTATTTTTTCAAATGTTCATTATTTTAAATATTAACGCATATATTATTATAATGTAAGTACATACAATAAAATTCTATTTATATAAAATTTATTATAGGGGGTGAGATTTTTATGTTTAGCAGAAACATCAAATTCTTGCAAGAATTATTATTTTTATCTATAGGTTGCTTTTTTATGTCACTTTCCCTAAGTGTCTTTTTTGAACCTCACTTAATAGCACCTGGTGGTATAACTGGTTTATCAATTGTTATAAATTCAATTAGCGGTGTTCCTTTATGGGTACTTAACTTATGTTTTAATATTCCTCTTTTTATAATTGCTTACAAAATATTATCTAAAGAAGAAATCATAAAAACTTTACTTGGAGTTCTCTTACTTACTTTATGTCTAAATTTTACATCAAAACTAAGTAATATAAATGCTACAAATGACCCATTACTTGCATGTATTGTAGGATCTGTATTAAATGGAATAGGGCTTGGAATTATATTTAGAATCAATGGTACTACTGGAGGAACAGACTTAATTGGACTTTTAGTTAATAAATTTTTACCGTCTATAAGTATTGCAGTATTAATGGGGATAGCTGACTTTATAGTTATTTTCTTATCAGGTATAGTATCTAAGGAGATTGAAATAGCACTTTACTCTGGATTGGCTTTATTTCTTACAGTTAAAGTTACTGATTTTATAGTTGATGGATTTAATTATTCAAGATCATTTACTATTATATCTAATAAATCTGATGAAATTACTTATTCTATAATGGAGAGACTTGAAAGAGGTGTAACTATTTTAAAAGGTGAAGGTGGTTATACTAAAAATGAAAAAGATATTCTATTAGTAGTTGTTTCAAAACGTCAAGTTGTAACTTTAAAAAAAATTATTAAATCTATTGATCCCTATGCTTTTATTATAGTATCTGATGTTCACGAGACCTTAGGCGAAGGTTTTTCTAATATAAATGTTTAATGTAAATGCCCTATAGTCTAGATAATAATAATCTATCCTATAGGGCATTTAATATTAGCCTCTTTGACGAGGTGTTGGGTTATTCATAGAATTATTATTAGTTGGAAGGCCATATCTCATCTTTTCATACATAGCTTGAGTAGGGGCTATCCAAATTTTACCTTCACCACTAAATGTATTTAAGAATCCTTCACCATTTATAGCTGAACCAAATAGACTTTTATCTGATTTTGTAACGCTAAAGTTTACACCTTTAGTTCTAGCTATAGCAAAGTTTCCATCGACCTTTAATTCTTCACCTTTACTTATTTCACATTCTACTATTTCTGACTTTGGTACACTACATTCAAGTATAACTACCCCTGAACCAGTTAATTCTATTTGGAATAATCCTTCTCCTCCAAGTAATGTTGATGAAATATTTTTTTGCATAACCCCTTTAACAGTTATATCCTCTGAACAACAATAAAACATTCCTTTATCAACGATTATACTTTCATCATTTAATTCCATTATTATATAATGTTTATATGATGGTTCTAAAAGAATCTCTCCACTTCCACTATAAGTAGGCTTTATAGCACTTTCATTTGTTATACTTCCTGAAACAGCCTTTTTAAAAAGACCTCCTACACCACCAATATTACTTTTAGATTGTATATTTCCTTTATAGTAATAAAGTGCTCCTGCTTCAGTTTTTACTGCACTATTATTTAACTTTATTCTTACTTGCTTCATTTTTAATCCAGCTTGACTCGCAAAAAATAGACCCATAGCTGTTTCTACATTTTGAGCTCCTTCTAGATTATTGTATGCTATTATTTCAAAATCTACACCATCATATGATATACTGTCGATTATACTTATCTTTTCATCTAATCTATTCATTTCAATCTCCTTATTATTTATCTATTAAAGCTTGAATCTTATAATTAAAATATTGTATATACATTATATCATATATCTCTTATTACTCAAAAATCAATATATTTATTATCTATGCATTTTTTACGCTTATAAAGTCATTGATATTACTTATATTCATTAGTTATCTAAATTTTTCATGATATAATTTCTTTATACGTAAAAAATGAACCAAATTTTATTTGGTTCATCTTATTATCTATTTATTAAATCCATTATTTTGTTGATTATTATTTTGCATATTTATATGTCTAGATGGTTGTATAGTTGATACTGCATGTTTATATATCATATTTTGTTGTCTTTTTTCGTCTTCTAACATTATTATATAACTATCGAACCCTTTTACTTGCCCATTTACTTTAACCCCATTCATTAAATATATTGTAACAGGTATTCTTTCTTTTCTAGCATTATTTAAAAATAAATCCTGTAAATTTATAGCTGTATTTTTCATTTGTATATATCCTCCCGATAATTTAATTGAAGTAGTAAAATTTACCATTCCTTTTATTATATTTTATATAATTTATAGCATTTTTTCAATATGCATAATTATATCATTTTTAAGTACTTGACTGTCACTATATTCATCTAAGTTAAACCACTTAGCATCGTCATATCTTCTAAACCAAGTTAACTGACGCTTTGCATACCTTCTTGAGTCTCTTTTTATTATGTCTATAGCCTCATCTAATGTATACTCACCATCTAAATATTTTATTATTTCTTTATATCCTATACCCTGCATAGATATCATATCTTTTGTATATCCCATTTTAAGTAAGTTTTTAACTTCATTTATTAAACCATTATCCATCATTATATCTACACGCTTATTTATTCTTTCGTATAGATGTTCTCTTTCTCTATTTAAAACTATTATTATAGGATTATATTTTTCATTAAACTTTAAGTCCTTAGAAAAATCATTCATCTTTTCTCCACTTAAACAAACTTCAAGAGCTCTTATAACTCTTTTAGTATTATTTTTATGGATTCTCTGTGCAGCTTCAGGGTCTAATTCTTTTAATTTATTATGCATATAGTCTATTCCATTTTCTTCAAGTTCTATTCTTAATTTTTCTCGAAGCTCATTATTTGCATCAGATTTTGCAAAATCCATATTATAAATTAATGAATTTAAATAAAGTCCAGTTCCTCCTGTTACTAAAACTTTTTTATTTTCATCATTTATTTTTTGTATATAATCATCTGCCCTTTTTTGAAACTCAGAAACTGAAAATACATAATCTGGAGTTACTTCATCTACTAAGTAGTGTTTTACTCCTTGCATTTCATCGATTGTTACCTTAGCACTTCCTATATCCATATATTTATATATTTGCATTGAATCTGCAGATATAATTTCAGCATTTAGCTCTTTTGCAAGGTCTATTGATAAGTTAGTTTTTCCAACTGCTGTTGGTCCTGTAAGTATTATAATTGGAATTTTTTTCATATTAATCCTCTCTAAACTACATAATTCGTTTGAACATTTTTTCTATTTCCGTTTTCGTTATTTCTACTATTGTTGGTCTACCATGAGGGCATGTAAAAGGATTTTCACAAGTTTCAAGTTCATTAAGTAAACTTCTTATTTCCATACTTTGAATTCTGTCATTTGCTTTTATAGCTGCTCTACACGCCATAGATGCAAATTTTTCTCCTTTTAACTCATAGTTGTTTTTTATTTCTTCTATATTATCTATTATTTGTAGTATAAATTTTTCAGATTCAGGAACACCGAATATAGTTGGTACACATCTTATCATTATATGATTTTTACCAAATAATTCAATTTCAAAACCAAATTTCATAAATAAATCTAAATTATTTTCAACATGTAACATATCTATATTAGATAATTCAAGCACTATTGGATCTAGTAACATCTGCATATTTATACTAGATTTATAGAACTTGTCCATATATCTTTCATAAAGTATTTTCTCATGGGCTGCATGTTGATCAAGCAAATACATAGAGTTTCCTTTAGACAATATTATATAGGTATCAAATATTGTTCCTATAACATTATATCCTGCTAATGAAAACTTATTAGATGGAGTTTCTTCAAAAAATTGTTCTTGAATATTGTCCTCTATTTTTCCTATTTCTTTTGTAAATTTACTACTATATTCATCTTTATTTATATATTCACTACTAGACTTATAATTTAAATTATTTTCTTCATACTCATTATCCTGATTATATAAGCTTTCTTGATATTCTTTATCTAACTTTTCTATATCTTCAATAGAAAAAGAATTTTCTAAGCTAATATTACCTTCTATTATATATTCAGAACTAGAATCTTCTTTTATTATCTTTATATTATCTAATTCATTTATATTAGCTGTTGATTTTTTCTCATATATATATTCTTTATCTTTTTCTGTGTTATTTTCACTTTTTATAATATCATTAAATGACATAAATGAATCTATTGGCCTTTCGTAATTTTTCTCAATTACTTTTATATCCTCAAACTCTTTATTTTCATATATGTTTTTACTTTGATTGCTATTTTCTTTTACTAAAATATTTTTAGTTTCTTCTTTTTTATCATATGTTTCATATTTTCCTATTAATGATACTGAGAGTAAAGTTTTTCTTAGTATATCTCTAAGTTCAATATACATTTCCTTTTCATTTTCAAATTTAACTTCAAGCTTTGTTGGATGTATATTAACATCTATACTAGCAGGATTTATAGTTAATTGTATAAAACATATTGAATGTTTATTTATAGGTATAATACCTTTATAAGCTTCACTTATAACATCTAAAACTATCTTGCTTTTTACAAATCTTTTATTTATATATATATGTTGTAAATTTTTATTAGATCTATATATATTGTTGTTTCCTATATATCCACTTATCTTAAAATATTTACACTCATGATTTATCTCTATTAAATTCTCACAAATTTCTTTTCCATATATACTTCTTATAACACTTAATAATTTGTTATCTCCTGGTGTTGTAAGCATAGATTTATTATTATTAACATATTTAAATTGAACATGTGGATTTCCTATTGCAAGTTTATTTATTAAATCACTTATATTTATAGTTTCAGCATGAGTTGATTTTAAGAACTTTTGACGAGCTGGTGTATTAAAAAATATATCTTTTATTATAATAGTTGTACCATTATGAGTTCCTACTGGCTCTTTAGATACTATATTTCCACCTTCAACTATAACTTTAGTTCCTATAGGCTCATCCTTTATTTTAGTTATCATTTCAAGTTTTGATACAGCACTAATAGATGCTAATGCTTCTCCTCTAAATCCAAGAGAATATAAATCATATAAATCATCTATATTTTTAATCTTACTTGTAGCATGTCTTAAAAATGATTTATCAACTTCACTAGATGCTATCCCACAACCATTGTCAGTTATTCTTATAAGTTTTTTTCCACCATCTTGTATATCTATAACTACTTTAGTACTTCCTGCATCAATAGAGTTTTCTATTAATTCTTTAACTACAGAAGAAGGTCTTTCAACGACCTCTCCTGCAGCTATTTTATTTATAGTTAAATCATCTAGTATATTAATTCTATTCATATTGTCCTCCCCTTTTTCTAACGTATTAGCTTAATATATTTCGCTAATTTAAAATTAATTTTAGGGTTCTTCAACTCTTAATTGTTTTTAGCTTTCTTTTGTAATGAATATAATGCATTTATTGCATCTAGTGGAGTCATATTAAGCAAGTCTAAGTTTAATATTTCATCCTTTAAATTGTTATCACCTATAGTGTCGAAACTCATTTGAGTTACTGCTATTTGTGAATTTGCTTCATTATCTTTAATTTTTTTAGATAAATCTTTATTTTCTATAGTTAATTTATCATTTTTAGATTTAATATCTTCATAGTTTTTAACTAAAGATTCATGTTCTAATTTTAAACTTTCGAATTCTTCTTTAAAGCTATTTTCTTTTAAAGTTAATATTTCTTTTTCTAACTCTTTTATATTTTCAATATATAATTTATCATTATTGCTTGATGAAATTTCTGCATTATTTATAGTTTCTAAAACTCTATCAATATCTTTATTTATAGCTACACTATTGTATATGTGATTTTTTTCTAAATCACTTAATATTTCTCTTGATCTATTTATAACTTCATCTGGAAGCTTTGCAAGTTTTGCAACATATATACCATAACTCTTATCCGCTCCAGTTGGTATTATTTTTCTTAAGAATATTATATTATCATCATCTTCTTTAACTGCTATAGAGTAGTTTTTAACTTCGCTAAATTCATTTTCAAGGTCAGTTAATTCATGATAATGTGTTGCAAATAATGTTTTACATTTTATTTTACTTTGAATATACTCAACTATCGACCATGCTAAGCTTATACCATCATAAGTACTTGTCCCTCTTCCGATTTCATCAAGTATTACTAAACTTTTATCTGTAGCATTTTTAAGTATATGAGACACTTCACTCATTTCAACCATAAATGTTGATTGTCCTTGAGACAAGTCATCACTTGCCCCAACTCTTGTAAATATTCTATCAAGTATTGGTATATTTGCATATTCTGCTGGTACAAATGATCCAATATGTGCCATTAAAGCAATTACTGCAGTTTGTCTCATATATGTTGACTTACCTGCCATGTTTGGTCCTGTTATTATGTTTATTATATTTTCACCAGTATTTAAATAAGTGTCATTCGGAACGAAATTTTCTTCTCCCACTATATTTTCAACTACTGGATGACGACCATTTTTTATATCTAATTTATCATCTTCATTTATATTAGGTCTTACATAATTGTTTATATAAGCTACAGTAGCTAATGATACAAATACATCTATATTTGCTATAGTTTTAGATACTTTTTGTATTCTATCTATATTTTTATATATTTCATTCCTTATATTTACAAATATTTCATATTCTAAAGACTTAATCTTTTCTTCAGCATTTAGTATTTTATCTTCTATTTCCTTAAGCTTCGGAGTTATAAATCGTTCTGCATTACTTAGTGTTTGCTTTCTTATATAAGACTCATCAATTTTAGCAGTATTTAAATTAGCTTTAGTTATTTCGATAAAGTAACCAAACACTTTATTAAATCCTATTTTAAGGGATTTAACACCAGTTTTTTCTCTTTCTTCATTTTCGATTTCTTTTATCATATATGCTCCGTTTTTAGAGATGTCACGAAGCTCTTTTAATTCTTCATTAAAATCTGATTTTATTATATTACCATCCTTTAATGTTATTGATGGTTCTTCAAGTATAGACTGATTAATAAGGTTGTATAAATCATTTAAATCATCTAAGTATTTTATATAATCTTTAAGCATAGATGCACTTGATGAATTTATAGTCTCTTTTAATATAGGTAATTTTTCTATAGAGTTTTTAAGGTGAATCATTTCCTTTGCTGTTACTTTTTCAAAGGCTATTTTTCCACATATTCTTTCTATATCGTATACATTTTTTAAGATTTCATTTAAGTCTTCACGAAGCATAAAGTCATCTTTAATTTCTTGTATAACATTTAATCTTTCATCTATTTTAGCTTTATTAACTAATGGCTCTTCTACATATTTTCTAAGAAGTCTTCCCCCCATAGCAGTAGATGTTTTATCTAATACATGTAAAAGTGAACCTTTTTTCTTATTTCCTCTTATAGTCCCTGTAAGTTCAAGGTTAACTCTTGTAAACATATCAAGTACCATATATTCACTTGAGTTGTATATATTTATGTTATTTATATTTGATGTAACTTGCTTTTGAGTGTTAAATATATAGTTTAAAAGTATAGATAAGCTATATTTTATTAAATCTTTATCATCAAATTTTATATTGCTTAAATATTCATCGCTAAAGTACTCATTAA
>NZ_LT629850.1:924617-981520 GCF_900106845.1 Romboutsia timonensis | reverse complement strand
ATACAAATACATCTATATTTGCTATAGTTTTAGATACTTTTTGTATTCTATCTATATTTTTATATATTTCATTCCTTATATTTACAAATATTTCATATTCTAAAGACTTAATCTTTTCTTCAGCATTTAGTATTTTATCTTCTATTTCCTTAAGCTTCGGAGTTATAAATCGTTCTGCATTACTTAGTGTTTGCTTTCTTATATAAGACTCATCAATTTTAGCAGTATTTAAATTAGCTTTAGTTATTTCGATAAAGTAACCAAACACTTTATTAAATCCTATTTTAAGGGATTTAACACCAGTTTTTTCTCTTTCTTCATTTTCGATTTCTTTTATCATATATGCTCCGTTTTTAGAGATGTCACGAAGCTCTTTTAATTCTTCATTAAAATCTGATTTTATTATATTACCATCCTTTAATGTTATTGATGGTTCTTCAAGTATAGACTGATTAATAAGGTTGTATAAATCATTTAAATCATCTAAGTATTTTATATAATCTTTAAGCATAGATGCACTTGATGAATTTATAGTCTCTTTTAATATAGGTAATTTTTCTATAGAGTTTTTAAGGTGAATCATTTCCTTTGCTGTTACTTTTTCAAAGGCTATTTTTCCACATATTCTTTCTATATCGTATACATTTTTTAAGATTTCATTTAAGTCTTCACGAAGCATAAAGTCATCTTTAATTTCTTGTATAACATTTAATCTTTCATCTATTTTAGCTTTATTAACTAATGGCTCTTCTACATATTTTCTAAGAAGTCTTCCCCCCATAGCAGTAGATGTTTTATCTAATACATGTAAAAGTGAACCTTTTTTCTTATTTCCTCTTATAGTCCCTGTAAGTTCAAGGTTAACTCTTGTAAACATATCAAGTACCATATATTCACTTGAGTTGTATATATTTATGTTATTTATATTTGATGTAACTTGCTTTTGAGTGTTAAATATATAGTTTAAAAGTATAGATAAGCTATATTTTATTAAATCTTTATCATCAAATTTTATATTGCTTAAATATTCATCGCTAAAGTACTCATTAAGAATACTTTCATCTAAATATTTTTCGTCAAAACTTTCATTTATATATATATTACTTATTGTTGCTATATTTTGAAGTTTAGGTATAAAGTTTAAGTCATTTATTATTATTTCTGTTGGATGAACTTTAGCAATTTCTTCTACTATTTTATCAGTAGAAAGGTAAGTTGCATTTGCTTCTCCAGTGCTTATATCAACATAAGTTAATCCACATAAATCGCCTTTTATATATAGTGATAAAAGATAGTTATTTTTCTTATTTTCAAGTAAACTTCCTTCAAGTACAGTACCTGGTGTTACAACTCTTATAACATCTCTTCTTACTATACCTTTAGTTGTTTGTGGATCATCTAATTGTTCACCTATTGCAACTTTGTATCCTGCTTCTACTAATTTTGATATATATGAATTGGCACTGTGAAATGGTATCCCACACATAGGGGCTCTTTCTTCTAGGCCACATGATTTTCCTGTTAATGCTATTTCAAGTGTTTTTGAAGCTACTATAGCATCTTCAAAAAACATTTCATAAAAGTCTCCAAGTCTAAAGAATAATATACAGTCAGGGTATCTATCTTTAACTTCAAAGTATTGTTTCATCATTGGAGTAAGTTTATTTCTATCTATGTTCATACTCACCCTCCTTAAATCTTTAGTAATTATATTGTCTAGTTAATTATTATACCATAACTAATAAGCTTTATTAAGTTTGGATAAAAAAATTCGCTTCGCTCATTTCGCCAACGATACATCCTTGTTACCACTACGGATACATCCGTTGCTCAAAATAACTATTTAATTATACGTTATCAAAAGTAGCTATTTTATAATACATTAATAATAAAAAATAATCTAAGTATTTTTAATACCCAGATTACTTCTATATTAATAATTAAATTCTTATTATATCTTAATTTATACGTATATTTTTATATTATTTTAATATTTTTTCATAACAATAAAATGCCTTCTCTTTACTTAAAAATTTTACTTCTCCAATAAATTTGTATCCAAGTTTTTTAAATAAAGAGTTCATTTTTGTATTTAATGAGTAAGTATCTGTTTTTATATATCTTATTCCTTCTTTTGATGCTAACTCCTCACAAAAACTCATTAACTTAGTAGCTATTCCACCATTTCTAAATTTAGTATTAACAGCTATTCTATGTGCTACCATACATTTTTCATTTAATGACCAGTTTAAATTTTCATACTCTGCTGCTTGATTACAATCAATACATATAAAACCTTTTATATTGTTGTCTTCTTCATACACATATAAGCTATCATTTTTTATATCATTTATAAAAGTTTCACTATTAGGATAATTCTCATCCCATTGAGTATTCCCATAGGATTTCATTTCTTTTACAGTTTCATCTATTATAGACATTATAGTATCTACATCACTTAATTTAGCTTTTCTAATCATTAGATTCCCCCATTTATATCTCTTACTTTTTATTTTATAATATCATAAATCTTACTATCTTCCAATTTATAGGGTTAGCTCATATTCATTATAAAAATCATTATTTAATATAATATTTTAAAGTAATTTAAAATTAGTTATTTATAAATAGTTTCTAATTTCTTTATAATAAAAAGTTCCTACATAAATATATCTTTATATAAGAACTTTTGTATAATTTCAAAACCTTTTATATTATGAAATTTATCCATTTATATCTTTTGCTTTATATGTTTTATAACAATGAGCAAATTCTCTAGTATTAAAAATATATTTTCCACCTAGTTGTGTATAGTATGCACCTGTAGAATCATATATATCTTTTATTTTTTGTGTTAAATTTTTATGATAATATCTAAGTTCTTTAAATTCTTTCTTAAGTCTTTCACTTGTAAGCCATAATCTATTAGAACTTATATCAGTTAATTTTATATTTTCAAAGTTTAAATTATTTTTATTTGCATATATATATATTTCAGCTAATATTTCCTGTAAATTTTCATTTGTAAGGTCATGCTTTAGCTTTTTATATATAATACTTCCCATACCATCAATACCTTTTTCGTTAAGCTTTTCTTGATTAATAAGTGCATTTAGTGGTTGTCTTTTTATATATACATAATAAGTATCTTCTAATATATAACTTCCTCTTAAATACTTAGCTGGTCTATATATAACAAGTATAGGACTATACATTCCACCCTTTTCATCTTCATTGAAATCTTCTATATCCTCTAGGTATTTTAGTTTCCCTTCTATGTTTAAGCTTCCATATCTAGATTTTTGTCTTAATGAATACATATTTTCATCTTTTATACAATTTATTATCTCATCTATATATTCTTTATTAACTATAAAGTCTTCGTTATATGAATTGTTTACATATTCATTTTTAATTTCTTCTTTTGCTAAATTTATCTCATCTATATTTACACCTAAGTGTATATTTAAATTTTTAAACTTTTCTTCTAAAGAATGTATATCTACATCTATATAATTTATAAATTTATCTAAATTTTCTTCAGATTTTATATTAAGTAATAAATCCCCAATATTCTTTTGAGTTATTGAGCTATCTTTTTCAAATAAATATTTAATTATATATTCTTTAAGCTTCTCTACACTCTTATAAATTCTTATATATTCTTTTAATAAAATATTATCTTCATCGATATTATTTATCATATTACTTGGTATATTTATATATATGTCATCTTCTTTTGTATATAATCTCATTTATGTCTCTCCTTACTATATAACTAATTTATATTATACATATGAGGTAAGAAATAATCTATAATAATCGTATTATTTGTATTATTTTGATTTATAATTGTATATAATATAATACTATACTTTAATAATTAAAGGAGTAGTTATATGATAGAAGACTTAAAGCATAAATTTGAAAACTATAAACCGTATATAAATGGATATAAAAATATGAAAAGAGCTTCAGTTTTAATTCCCATAGTAGAGAAAGATAACATGCATTATATATTATTTCAGGTAAGGTCTAAAAATTTAAAAAGTCAACCAAATGAAATATCTTTTCCTGGAGGAAAAATAGAAAATAATGAAAGTCCTCTTGATGCAGTTATAAGAGAAACTTGCGAAGAACTTGGAACAAATGTTAAAAACGTAAATATTATCTCTGAAATAGATTTACTTATAACACCTGGTAATATGATAATTCATCCTTTTGTGGGATATATAAATAATATAGATAGCCTTCATATAAATAAAGATGAGGTAGACCATATTTTTTTAGTTCCATTATCTTACTTATTAAAACATAAGCCTTCTCTTTATAATAATAAAGTTAAAGTTATTCCAAATGATAATTTTCCTTATGATATTATCCCAAATAAAAAGGATTACAAATTTGCTACTAGTAATTATAGAGTTTTATTTTATAAATATGAAAATTATGTAATTTGGGGTATAACAGCTAAAATATTAGAAAATTTCCTAGAGTTTTTAGAAGTATAAAATTCACTTGATTCATATCGTCAACGACTTCATCCATTGCTAAAAAAATGTGCCTTAAATATTTAAGGCACATTTTCTATAATTACTTAACTAATTCTCCTTGTAATGAGAAAGTTTTTGGTGATGTTATTTTTACATTAACTAACTTACCAACTATATCTTCACTTCCACCAGTAAAGTTTACTAGTTTATTTTGTCTAGTTCTACCTGTTAATACATTATCATCAGTTTTACTCTTTCCTTCAACTAAAACTTCAACAACTTTATCTTGGTAGCTTTCATTTATCTTAGCTATTTCTTCATTTACTACAGCTAACACTCTATTAAATCTTTCATGTTTTACATCTTCTGGTATTTGGTCTTCCATCTTTGCAGCTGGAGTTCCTTCTCTCTTTGAGTATATAAATGTAAATGCTGTATCGTATTTTACTTTTCTAACTACATCTATAGTATCTAGTAAATCCTCTTCAGTTTCACCTGGGAATCCTATCATAAGGTCAGTTGAAAATGCTATATCAGGAATTTCTTTCTTAGCTTTTTCTATTATTTCTAAGTAATGTTCTTTACTATAATGTCTATTCATTTTCTTAAGTAATCTTGTACTTCCACATTGTACTGGTAAGTGCATAAATTCACATACTTTATCACAATCTCTCATAGAATATATAACTTCATCAGATATATCTTTAGGGTGAGATGTCATAAATCTTATTCTCTCTAAACCTTCTATTTCATTTACTATTCTTAGAAGCTCAGCAAATGTTACAGGATTTTCTAAAGTCTTACCATATGAATCTACATTTTGACCAAGTAATGTTACTTCCTTAGTTCCATTTGCCACTAATTCTTTTATTTCATTAACTATATCTTCAACAGTTCTACTTCTTTCTCTACCTCTAGTGTACGGTACTATACAATAAGTACAGAAGTTATTGCATCCATACATTATATTTACAAATGCTTTAAGTTCAAATTTTCTACTACTTCTAAGACCTTCTACTACTTCTCCATCTACATCCCAAACATCTACTAACATACCTTCTGATTCCATTGATGAAGCTAATAATTCTGGGAATTTATAAAGGTTGTGTGTTCCAAATACTAAATCAACATGATTATATTTAGACTTTAGTTCTTTAACAACATGAGGCTGTTGCATCATACATCCACAAACAGCTATTTTTAAATCTGGATTTTTACGTTTATTAAACTTTAATTGACCTAAGTTTCCATAAACTTTAAGTTCTGCATTTTCTCTTACTGCACAAGTGTTATATATTATAAGGTCGCACTCTGCAGCAAGCATAGTTCTTTGGTAACCCATATCATCAAGCATTGCACATAACTTTTCTGAGTCATGTTCATTCATTTGGCATCCAAAAGTTTGTATCATATACTTTGGCTTTGTTTGATGTATTGCATAAAATCTTGAATTTTTTTCAGCTATTGCTTCTATAAATCTATCTTGTTCTTGTATTTTCTCTATAGGAACTTGTACTTGTTTTCTTTTGCTCATAATCGTAACCTCCTTACTACTAAGTAAGTCATATTATATCAAATTCTACCATTATTTTAAAGACATCATTTTATATTTGAGTATTTAACATTTAAATTTGGTTATATTAAGTTATATAATGTTTTTAGAGGTGATAAGGTGCTTGTTGTTTTTATTAGAAGTATAATACTATATATAGCCGTTTTAATAGCTTTAAGGGTTATGGGAAAAGGTGAAATAGCTGAAATGAATGCTTTTGACTTAGTAATAACATTACTTCTTTCAGAAGTTGCAGCTATTCCAATGCAAGATAATTCTATACCTATTATATATGGAATTTCATCAATTACTGCACTTGTATTTATAGAAATTTTAATTTCTTATATAGCTTTAAAAAGTAGAACTGTTAGTAAGATTTTATCTGGTAGCCCTACTGTACTTATAAATAAAAGTAAACTAAATTACAAACAATTGAAAAAAGAACGTATATCTATTGAGGAGTTGCTTGAGTCATTACGTTCTCAAGGATATTTCAACCTTAAAGATGTTCAATATGCACTACTTGAAACTGATGGAAATCTAAGTATTGTTCCATCACCATCTTATGATTCTAGTAAAGCAACTGATTTTAAACATTTACCTATTCCAGTTATAATAGATGGCAAAGTTATAAAAGATAATTTAAATGAATTAAATAAGGATGAAAAATGGATTTTAAAAACTTTAAAATCTAAAAATATAAAAAAGGTTAAAGATGTCTTAATTTTTATGATAGATGAAAATGATGATATCTTTATACAAAGAAAAAAAGAATAAATGAGGTGATATAATATGAAACGAATTATTGGCGTTTTAATATGGACTTTATTATTTATATCTTTAGGTATTTATTCTGAAAATAAAATATATGATTTTACTAATAAATTTAAATCTGAAATTGAACTTATTCAAAAAAATATTGAAGATGATAATCTTGAAAAAGTTTCTAATGATATAAAAAAATGGTCTAAATCCTGGCATAAAGAAAAAGAAATTTGGTATAAAATAGTTAATCATGAGTACTTTGATGATATATGTTTATCTCTTAATATTATTGAACAAAGTATAAAATACGATGATAAGTTAAATGCATTAGAACAAGTTGAGACTATAAAGATGCTCTTAAATAATATTTTAGAATCAGAAAAATGTGATTTAAACCATATATTCTAATAAAAAATAGGCTTTAAAAGCCTATTTTTTAATAACTCACTTTATATAAATATAGTCCTTTAGCTGAGGCAGTATCTGCAGCTTTGGTTCTATCTTTTTCTTCAAGCATTGTTTTAATATCTTTAGGTGCTATTTTTTTATGTCCAACATCTATTAAAGCACCAGTCATTATTCTTACCATATTATATAAAAATCCATTACCTTCAAAGTATATTTCTACTAAACCATTAGTTTCTGTTATATTTATAGAATATATGGTTCTTACATTTGATTTTTTCTTAGATTTAGATGATGCAAAACTAGTAAAATCATGCTCTCCTATAAAATATTCACTTGCCTCTTTCATTAATTCTATGTCTAACTTCTTAGGTATATGAGTAGTATACTTTCTTAAGAATGGATCATGAAATTTATTATTGTATATTTTATATAAGTATACTTTTGATTTTGCATTGTATCTACTATGAAATCTTCCATCTACTTCTTCTAAGCTAGTTATTACTATATCTTCTGGTAAATACTCATATAAATATGTTTTCATTTTATCTACAGATAAATTAGAAGCTGTTTTAAAATTAGCAACTTGTCCATATGCATGAACTCCCATATCTGTTCTTCCAGATCCAATTATCTCTATACTTTCATTAGCCATTTTGCTTAAGACATCTTCTATCTTACCTTGTATTGTCATATCATTGTCTTTTAGCCTCTGAAACCCTTTATACCTTGAGCCATCATATCTTATAGTCATCTTTATGTTTCTCATATTGTTCCTCTTTCTATTTTCAGCTTATATAGATTTTATAAGTGTATTTTTTATTTTTACAGTTATAGAAGTTCCTACTCCTTTTTTACTGTTAAGTATCATCTTACCTCCATGAAGTTTTACTATTTCATTACTTATAGCAAGTCCCAAACCACTACCTGCTTTATTGTAATCTTCTTGGAAGAATTTATCTAAGACTTTTTCTAAATTTTCTTTTTCTATACCAGCTCCATTATCTACTACCTTCATAGTTGTGTACTCTTCATCTTGAGATACTATAATATTTATAAATCCACCTTCGTCAGTAAATTTTATAGAGTTTTGAATTAAATTTATTAATACCTGTCTAAGTCTATCCTTATCCCCTTGGATTAAATCAATATTTTCAGTTTTAAACTCTACATTTAAGCTTATATCCTTCTCGCTCGATTTTACCTTAAGCTGATTCACAACGCCTATTGCTAGCCTTTTTATATCTACAGTATCTATTTTTAACTTTATTCTATCAGATGCTAGTCTTGAAAAATCAAGTAACTCTTCAACTAGCTTTATAAGTCTTTCAGTTTCATCTTGAATTATTCCAAGCCCTAAGTCAAGTTCATCTCTTGTTATACCTTCATATCCTAAAGTTTCACTCCATCCCTTTATTGATGTAAGTGGCGTTCTAAGTTCATGAGATATTGATGATATGAACTCTTCTTTTAATTTTTCACTTTTATCTATTTCAGCGGCCATATGTACAAATGTTTTGGCCAAATCTCCTATCTCATCATCTGATATACTAGTGTCTTTTAATTTTATACTAAAGTTACCATGTGCTAACTCATTTGCAAATTCTTTTAGTTCTATAAGTGGCTGAATTATAGTTTCTGCAAATCTTAGACTTAAAGATATAGCTATTATTAATATAAATATCCCTGCAAGTATTAATCCAAGTGCCAACTTAAATATAGTAGCATCTATCTCTGTTAATGACACAGTGTATCTTATTGCACCTTCTATTACATTATTTATCTTTATTGGTACAGATACACTCATTACATGTTCATTAGTAGATTCTATCTTATGAGTTATTGGATATAAATCCTTTCCACCCATTAATGCCTTATCTACATCTTCAGCTTCTATTTTCTCATGTTTTTTTATTCCATACTGATCAATTATAATATACTTATCTTTATTTATTACCTGTGTTGCATACTTTGAGCTTCCTACAACTCTTTGTTTATCTAGTATATTACTTACTTTTTCATCAAAAGTAGTATTCTCTATGTTATTTATACTTGTATTATATACAGAGTTTGTATATTCAACTTGATTTTTTAAATTTTGTCTTACAGAGTCATAATAATAATTCTGAACATAAAATATAAATAATCCTTCAAATAAAGTAACTGTTGTTATAATTATTATAAAATAATTTTTAATTACTCTTTTTCTTAACCCTTCAAAATGTAGCACTATTGTTCTTCCTTTCTAAAACAATATCCATATCCCCAAACAGTTTGTATATATTTAGGTTTTGATGGGTCATCCTCTATTTTATTTCTTATTCTTCTTATATTTACATCTACTATTTTAAAATCATAAAGATAGTTACTTCCCCAAACTTCTTCAAGTATTTGATCTCTACTTAAAGATTTCTTTGCATTAGTTATTAAATATTTTACTATTGAAAACTCTGTTGGTGTAAGTTCTATTTCTTTACCATCTTTAAATAGCTTTCTTTTATCTAAGTTAAGAGTAAAAGGTAGCGATATTATTTCATTAGTGTTTATAGTATCATCTTTTTTGATTCTTCTAAGTAACGCACTTATTCTAAATAATAACTCCTTTATACTAAATGGCTTTACCATATAGTCATCGGCACCAGATATAAATCCTTCTATTTTATCTTCTTCTTGTGCTTTAGCCGTAAGCATTATAATTCCAACTTGGTCAAAATTTTGTCTTATATATTTACAAACTTCTATTCCACTCATATCAGGTAACATTACATCTAAAAGTGCTAAAGATATATTTTTTTCATTTTTTATCTTATCTATAGCTTCTTGTCCACATCCAGCTTCTATTACCTCATATCCTTCTCTTTTTAAATTTATACTTACAAAACTTCTTATTCCTATTTCATCTTCTAATATTAATATTTTTTCCTTCATACAAATCCTCCCAAACAAATATTAATAAATTAATGAAAAATACTCCATTAATGCTTCTGTAGTTATATTTAAAGCTTTTAACAATTCTTCATTATTTTTTTGTAATATAAATGTATTATCATAATTTTCAGCAAGTATCATAGATGATTTATTAGTTATATTTTTTCCTTCATCTGCAACAGGCTTAGGAGATACAATTATAGTAAAAATATTTTTAGGTTCATTTTCTACTGAATCATGATAGTAAAACTTAAATAAAGTATTTTCACCTTGATACTCTTGTTCACTATATATTTTATTTACCAAGTTATTTGGTATATCTAGTTTAAAATTATATTTATAATTATAATATATTCTACTATTAAATACCAATCTAGCATCTTCATTATACTTTCCATTCCATCTATACCAACTTACTGTAGATGATGATTGTAATGTATATATACTACTACTTCCTGCTACTATTGGTATTTCAAGAACTTTGTCTTTATTTATATCTTCAACTGCTATATAGTATGGTTTCATTAAATTTTTATCATCATCTTTAAATACCTTTTCTAACTTTTTATCCTTAGTATATAATATTTGAGTTCTATAATTATTATCTTTTAGATTTGGAATATCTAGTACAATTCCATTTTTATTAGTATCTACTTGTCCATATGTTATATATAGGTTATTAAGATTTTTAACATTTTCATGCTCTATATAATCTAATAATTTAATTTTACCATCAAAGTTTAATAAACTTGAATAAACTTTATTTGTTTTAGGATTATAGTTTAAAACCAATATATCTAAAATATCATCATTATCGATATACTCTATCTTAATTTTCATATCAGTAATATTATCTTTGTCTTTTATCCAATATGGGTTTAAAGTATCTACTTTACTTAACTCATTATCTTCAAACTTATATATGTACATATTCGTTTTATCTTGTTTTTTTATAAGAAGAATTATTTCTAAATGGTTATCTTTATCTAAGTCATAAAAATTCGCATATTCTATTGTCTCCCCACCTTCTAATACGTTTCCTTCTTCTTGATATTCTCCATTTTTATCCTTCTTAAGTACCATAAATCCTACTTCAGTTTTATTTTCATTTACATCTTCTTTTTTTTCAAAAACTACTAACTCTTTTTCTCCATCTTTATTTAGGTCAACCTCATTTATTTTTGCAACTTCACTTGAGTTTCGTGGAAGCAATAACGAAGAATTTAGAGATGGTAAAATCTTCTCTATTTGTTTATATAATTTCAAACTTGCTTCACTATAAACTGGTTTTTCCTTTATAAGTTGTTCTGGTGACTCAGAGTTTAAGCTACATCCACTTAATGTAATCATTAACAAAGCTGATAAAGCAGTTAACTTAAATAACTTCATCCAAAACCTCCCTATTTATTTATTTTTCAAAATACGCTTTAAAACTTTCTATCCTTTCTTTTTCTTCTTTTATCCTATCTTCATCTAAATTTCCTCTTCCAAGCCTATCACATAAAGATAGTAATGCTACCTCTTTATATTCTACATCATTTATCATATCTTGTGGTTGAAAAAATGGAAGATTTTTATCATAAAATAATGGTTGCATATGCCATCTTACTAACTTAGATACCTTTTGTTTAAATTCTTCATCATCAGTCAGTTCATTTAGAATATTCATTGCTATATCTTTACCTTCTGTATCATGGTTATATGAAGTTATTCTATTTTTTCTAACTCTTGTAGTAGTTAACTTTCCTATGTCATGTAAAAGTGCTGCCCACATAAATACTTTTTCATCATTTGAATATTTTTTATATTCACTTGCTAAATCTACTACTAAAAGCACGTGCTTTAAAACACTTCCTTCTGGATGATATTTTGGATTTTGTTCTATATTGTTTAGCTTTTTTATTTTATTAAATGGCTCTTTATCTAAATACCCCTCTATTATTAGACGTTCTAAATCCTCAGATGGTTTCAAACTTTTTAATAAAATTTCATTTATTTTTTCAAATAGTTCTTTATTATTCATAAAATCACCCTTTTAAATATTAAAATTTTACTTGCTTGATTATCGTATAGGCTAATCGCTTGATGTCTTTAACGATATATCCTTGATATTACCTTGAGCAACATGTTGACAAATTATTTCAGATACATTCCTTTCTCAAAATAAATAAGCTTAGTATAAATACTAAGCTTTTATATTTTAACACTATTTATATAGATTTATTATTATTTTTTAGGAAACTTATCCTCTGACCAAACAATATTTTCAAATTTACTTTGTACTTCTTTTATCTCTGAAGCTTTTTGTTGAGATTCTTCTATATTATTTTCTTCAGTAGTTTCATCTCCTCTAAATGTTATTATATCTTTACTATCGTCTTCTTTAACTTCTATTTCAGCTTCAGGTTCTACTTCTTCTAAACTTCTTACTTCATCTTCTATTTCTTCTTTATGAGTATGTGGTCCTTTTCTTTTTTTAGGATTTATTACCTTTTGATTTGAACTTTTATTTTTTTCTTGTGGAGAGCTTATAGATTCTTTATCATCATTTTGTGACTTTTTCAATTTACCATGAGCTTTTTTACTGCTTTTCCCTAATCCATTTTTATGATGAGCTTGTTTTCCATAACCAGGTTTACCTTGACTTTCTTCACTTTGGCTGGATTTATTATGTCCATGTTGTTCTTTATTATTATGTTCAGTTTTACTATTTTTTAAGTTTTCATTGCTTTGAGTTTCTTGATTATTATTTGATGACTTTTTATGGTTAGGTCTTTTTTTAGGTCTAGGTGACTTTTTAGTTTTATTAGTTTCTGCCATATTCTCTTGTGATTGCTGTTTGTTAGTCTGAACATCTTCTACTACATCTGAAGTTTCTTGATCTTGATTTTGATGTTGGTGGTGCGGATTATGATGTTGCTTTTTATTAGGTCTTTTTTTACCACCTAAAGCAAAATTTAATTTAAGCCCACCTTGTTTTTTTTGATTAGATTCATTATCTAACCCAAACTCTTTTTTATTTTCCTCTGGTACTAAGTCATTTAATATTATCTCATTGTAATCTTCTTCATATTTTGATTTTTCTTGTGTATTTTTTTCTATTTTTTTTGAGTGCTTATTTTTTACATTTCTATTACGGCTTCTACTACTTAGTCTTAACATAATTACACCCCCTTAAAATACTCTTTATGTTATATATATTATCTTAAGGGGGAAATTATTAATTATTTTTTAGGTGGTCGTGGTCCTATATATTGATACAAGTTAGTTTTAAGCATTCCATTGTATAGCTTTCTTCTTTTATCTGCTTCTTGCCCAAATTCTTTTTCAAAGTCCTCATATGAAGTTATTAAATAGTATGACCAATTCTTTAATTTTCTAAATGTATATCCTAAGTGTTTATATAAACTTTGTACACTTTCTTTATCTTCTAATCTTTCTCCATATGGAGGATTTGTAACTATAAATCCATATTCTTCGTCACTTGTAAAATCTATAGCATTTCCTAATTTAAACTCTATATATTCATCTACTCCTGCTATTTCAGCATTTTCTTTTGCAATTTCTAATGCTTCTTCATCTATATCATATCCATATATTTTAAATTCCACATCGTTATCTATTTTATCAAAAGCATCTTTTCTAGTATCCCACCAGATTTTTTTATCTAATGTTCTCCATTTTTCTGATATAAACTCACGATTAAGACCAGGTGCCATATTTATACCCATCATGGCAGCTTCTATAAGCATAGTTCCAGATCCACACATTGGATCTACTAATATTCTTCCTGGTTTCCATGGTACTAAACTCATTATCCCTGCAGCTAATGTTTCTCTTATTGGTGCTTTATTTGCTTTTTCTCTATATCCTCTTTTATGAAGTGCATCTCCAGTTGTATCTATTGATATAGTAACTTTATCCTTATGTAAGAATACATATATTGGATACTTTTCTTTGTCTTCCTTTAACATTCCACTTTCCATGTAACTTTTCTTAAGGCTATCTACTATAGCTTTTTTTACTATAGCCTGTATATCTGTTGTAGAATATAGTTTTGATTTTATAGATGATGCTTTTGAAACTGGAAATTGTGCTCCATATGGAATATATCTTGACCAATTTATTCTTTTAGTATTTTCAAATAATTCATCAAATGTTTTTGCTTCAAATTCTGCTACCTTAAGATGAACTCTTTCTGCACATCTTAACCACATGTTAGCTTTAGCTATTCCATCTTCACCAGTTTTATATGTAATTCTTCCATCTTCTGTTTTTATTATTTCAAATCCTAAATCCTTTATCTCTCTTGCTAGCATTTTTTCCATACCGAAAAAGCAAGGCGATATTAATGTATAACTTTTCTTCATGTCATCCTCCTAAATGTACTACTTATTCATGCTTCCCATTTCATATCCTGCCATATCTAGGGTAACATATTTAAATCCTATTTCTTTTAGTTTTTTATTAGTTTTATTTAATAAATCTTCATTGAAAAATTTATGTATTTCATCCTTACCAACTTCTATTCTTGCAATATCGTTGTGTGCTCTTACTCTAAATTGTTTAAATCCTACACTTATTAAGTATTCTTCACTTTTTTCTATTTTTTTAAGCAATTCTTTAGTTATTTTTGTACCATATGGTATTCTAGTTGCAAGACATGCAAAAGCAGGCTTATTATGAGTATTAAGTTCCATATCTTTTGAAAGTTGTCTTATATCATCTTTTGTTAATCCACACTCTTTAAGAGGGCTTATTATATCTAATTCTTCAAGTGCTTTAAGACCTGGCCTAAAATCACTTAAATCATCTAAATTAGTTCCATCTAACACATACTTTATATTATGTTTAGCTGCAATCTCTTTTACGACTTTAAATACTTCTTTTTTACAGTGATAACATCTATCACTATTATTTTCTATAAACTTTTCAACTTTAAAGTTATCAATATTAACAACTATATGATTAACACCAAATTCATTGGCATAATTTTTAGATTCCTCTATTTCTCTATCTGAATGCATCATAGCATGAAGGGTTACTGCAATAACTTTATCTTTTAAAGTATCTTTTGCTACCTTAAGTAAAAAGTTACTATCTACACCTCCTGAATAAGCTATTGCTACATTTTCTAATTCTAATAGCCTTTTTCTTAGGTTATCTAATTTTATATTAACTTCCATAAGATTCCCTCCAAGGTATAATAAGTTAATTATATAAAATGTATTAATATAAATCAAATTTAATTTATACTAATGATTTAAGTTTGAACTTTATTGGTATTTATTGTATTATAAAATTATCATATACAGGGGGTAGAATATGAAAATTAATTATGATATTTTACAAAATTTACTTAAATGCAATAAGGGGATGAAATTAATATTTAGAGATGGTTCAAATATACTAGATGTTTATTTATTTAGTGATATTATATTAAGCTTAAATCTTAATATTAATAATATAGAAGATAATGCTGAATTTATCTATAATTCTATTACTAGGTTAGATAATGTTACAATATATATACCAAAAATATATCAAAAGTAATAAATTTATCAAGGTAATCTATTGTGATAATTATTTTGCTAAGCATATTGAAATTACTATATAAAATTTTTTAAATATAAAAGTGTAGTTTGTTAAAATCTAGTATTTTCAATAATAATATTTAAATATCACAACAAATTAAATTATTAATACATAAAGGGCTATATTTAATAGCCCTTAATTTACTTAATATTTATTCTATTTTTATTCTTTATTATATATGACTATAAAAGAATCTTCTATACCTAATTCTTTTAACTGCTCTAATCTTTCTTCTGCATAAACTCTATTATTAAATGAACCACATACAACTCTATAAAAAGTATTTTCATCTATAACAGGTATATCTTCAGTATTATCATTATCTTCTATAAATTTATACTCTACTCCTAGATACTTACATATTCCTTTTGCTATAGCCTCTGCTAACTCATCTTGTTTTTGAAGTAATATTTTTGAGTCTTCAATATTATCTATGAATGCTAGTTCTATAAGACAAGCTCTCATATTTGTATATTTTATTACATAAAAGTTAGCTGTCTTAGTACCTCTATTTTTAGTATAACATTTAGTTTTCAATACTTCTTCATGAATGTTAGCTGCTAAATCATTTGTACTTGTAGTGTATGAGTAGGTTTCTACTCCACTTGCATCTCCATTAAAAGCATTACAGTGTATAGATATAAAACAATCAGCTTTCCAAGAGTTTGCAGCAGATGTTCTATCCTTCAACGATAATGTTTTATCATCAGTTCTGCTTAACTTTATTTCTAAACCTTGTTTTTTAAGAAAATCATAAACCTTTTTTGCTACAGATAACGTAATATCTTTTTCTAATAAATTATTTATACCTACTGCACCACTATCGTTTCCTCCATGACCTGGATCTATAAAAACTTTCTTTGCCAAAATATAATTCTCCTTCTTATATAAAATTTCCATTAAAAATATAATGGTGTTATATAATATGAAAAAAATACGACTTTTGACATTTGTTTCACTTCATATTATTTAAATAAAATATTATATATATTGAAGCATCACTAATCTTTTATTTCTTTGTTTTAATATAGCTTTAATAGGCTAAAATGCTTTTATGAGTGCTTACTTGATAGGAATTTTACTTTTATTTAACACAAAAAGTGTGTACCTTCATTTGAATAATCTAATTTGATTATCTAAATGAAGAATACACACTTTACTTTATAGTCAACATCCTTATAAAAGAATGTATTTTAAATCTATATTACTTTGTGAAATGTCTTTCTAATAATCCTAAGAATGCTTTACCGTGTCTAGCTTCATCTTTACACATTTCATGAACTGTATCATGTATAGCATCTAATCCTAGTTCTTTAGCTCTCTTAGCTATTTTTAATTTTCCTTCAGTTGCTCCGTATTCAGCTTCAACTCTTGCTTTTAAGTTAGCTTGAGTATCTGCAACAACAACTTCTCCTAATAATTCAGCAAATTTAGCAGCATGTTCTGCTTCTTCAAATGCTATTCTCTTGTAAGCTTCAGCAACTTCTGGGTATCCTTCTCTATCAGCTTGTCTACTCATTGCTAAGTACATTCCTACTTCTGTACATTCTCCAACGAAGTTTGCTCTTAATCCTTCTAATATTTCTTCGTCTACACCAGCAGCTACACCTATTCTGTGTTCGTCAGCCCACTTCATTTCACCTTTCATTTCTTCGAACTTGTCAGCTCCTACTTTACATACTGGACATAATTCTGGAGCAGTTTCTCCCTCATGTATATATCCACATACTACACATACGAATTTTTTCATAATATTCTCCCTCCTAATATATAATCATCAATGTAATTTTCATTACTTAAGATATATTTTATATATACCCTTTAAAATATATCTTAAACAATAAATATCAAATAAAAAACATTTATAAACATATTTTAGCATATTTTCCATTTTTTTATCAACGCTTTATTTTTACTTCTTTTGTTAATTTTACATTTATAATCCTTATTTAATCTGTTGTGCTAATTATACTAACACAACAAGTTAATTAATAAAAAAGATGATTCTTTAGATAAAGAATCATCTTTTTTATTATATACTAAGTCCACTTCTAAATTGGCTATTATAAAGATTTGCATAAAAACCTTCAGCTTCTAAAAGCTCATCATGAGTTCCTTTTTCAATTATCTCTCCATCTTTTACTGCTAAAATAACATCTGCATTTCTTATAGTACTTAATCTATGAGCAATTATAAATGTAGTTTTACCCTCCATTAAATTAACCATAGCATTTTGTATGTGTACCTCTGTTCTAGTATCTATAGATGAAGTAGCCTCATCAAGTATAAGTATTGATGATTTAGAAAGTATAGCTCTAGCTATAGCTAATAACTGTCTTTGACCTTGTGATAAGTTGCTTCCATTATCGCTAAGTACAGTATCATAACCATCTTCAAGTTGCATAATAAAATGATGTGCATTTGCAAGTTTTGCTGCCTTTATTATTTCTTCATCAGTTGCATTTAAATTACCATATCTTAAGTTCTCTCTTATACTTACTGAGAATAGATAAGTATCTTGTAATACTACTGCAACTGATTTTCTTAAGCTTTCCATAGTTATATTATCTATATCTACACCATCTATAGTTATAGTTCCGCTATCTATATGATAAAACTTGTTTAGTAAATTTATTATAGTAGTTTTACCAGAGCCCGTAGGACCTACTATTGCTATAGTTTGACCTTTGTGTGCAGTTAAGCTTATTTTATTTAAGACTTTCTTATTTTTATTATAAGAGAAATCAACATTTTCTAACTTAACTTCGCCATCTAATTTTTCTACGTCTATAGCATCCTGTTTATCTACTTCTGCTTCTTCATCCATTACCTCAAATACTCTTTCTGCTCCTGCTAGTGCCCCTTGTAGACTATTTGATATATTAAGTATTTGGTTTATAGGTTGATTAAAATTTCTCATATATAATATTATTGAGAATATTACCCCAACAGTTATATCCATACCTTTTAAAAGGAACACTCCACCACAAATAGCTAATATTAAATATGTTAAGTTATTTATAAAGTTATTTATAGGACCCATACATCCTGATATAGCTTCTGCTAGTATTGAATTTTTAGTTATCTTTTTATTTATCTCACTAAATTCTTTCTTTACTTTTTCTTCTTGAGAAAATAGTAAAACAGCTTTTTGTCCTGATACCATTTCTTCTATATATCCATTAAGTTCTCCTAATCCACTTTGCTTTTTAATGAAAAATGGTTGAGTATATTTTATTAAAGCTTTAGTTGCAAATATTGTAATAGGTGTTGTAATTAAACCTATTATAGTCAATGTTTTATTTAACATAAGCATTGCTATAAGCATACCTACTATATTTATAACCCCTGATATTAATTGAGTTATACTTTGTGACATAGTCATATTTATATTGTCTATATCATTTGTAAGTCTACTCATTAAATCCCCACTTGAGTGAGTATCAAAATATTTTAATGGTAAATGTTGCATCTTTTCATATAAATCTTTTCTTATTTCTGCTGAAGTTTTTTGAGCTATACTTACCATTAATCTATTTTGTATAAATGTAGACAATGTTGCTACTAGATACATAAATACAAGTACTATACATATTCTAAATAAACCACTTATATCTCCTACTGATATATATTTATCTACTATATCTCCATTTAATTTTGTACCCATTATACTTACTAATGTTGTTATTACACAAAATACAAATATAAGCATAAGAGATAATCTTTTATTTCCTATATATTTTAATATTCTAAAAGTTGTTTCTTTAGGATTATTTAATTTTTCATTACTCTTTTCAAAATTTATTCCTGGTCCTTTTCCTATCCTTGGTTGTGGTACTGATTTAGCCGACACTCTCAAGCACCTCCTCACCTAATTGTGATACAGCTATACTTCTATATATTTCACTAGTTTTTAATAATTCTTTATGTGTTCCTATATTGGCTATTTTTCCATCATCCATTACTATTATCTTATCTGCATCCATAACACCTGATATTCTTTGTGCAATTACTATAACAGTAGAATCTTTCATAGTTTCTTTTATAGAGTTTTGAAGTTTTGCTTCTGTAGCCATATCTAATGCACTTGATGAATCATCCATTATAAATATTTTTGGATTTCTTATTAAAGTTCTAGCAATTGAAAGACGCTGTTTTTGTCCTCCTGATAAGTTTTTAGCTCTTTGTTCTACTTCACTACCAAATTTATCCTCTTTATTATTAATAAATTCATAAGCTTGAGCATTAACTGCACTATCAACTATCATATCTTTAGATGCATTTTCATTACCAAATCTTATATTACTTTCAATAGTTCCACTAAATAATATATTTTCTTGAAGTACTATTCCTATATTTTCTCTAAGTTGACTTAAAGATATATCTTTTATATTAGTTTTACCTATTAGAATTTCACCTGAACTTACATCATATAGTCTTGGTATTAAATTTACAAATGAGCTTTTTCCACAACCAGTTGATCCTATAATTCCTATAGTCTCTCCTTGTTTAGCAGTAAAAGATATATTTTCTAATACATTTTCACTATGTTCATTATATCTAAATGATACATTTTTAAATTCAATATCAAAGTCTTCTATTGTCTTAGTATTTTCTTTTTCTTTTATACTCGTTTCAGTTTCAAATACTTCATTTATTCTTGTAGCTGATGCTTTAGCTCTTGAGTAACCTATCATTATATTTATAACCATTACTACAGAACCCATTATTTGAAGTAAGTAATTAATAAATGCTACTATTTTACCTATTTCTAAATCTCCTGCATTTACCATATTACCACCAAACCATAATACAGAAACAACAGTTAAGTTCATTATTAATGTAGCCATAGGCCATAGTATTAAGTTCATATTCTGAGATTTTATACTAGTATTAGTTAATTCTTCGTTTGCTTCTATAAATCTACTTTTTTGAGTATTTTCTATTGCAAATGCCTTTATTACCTTAACCCCTAGTATACTTTCCCTCATTACAGTATTTACATTATCTATGTTTTGTTGAACCTTAGTGAATAATGGTAATGATTTTTTTAATATAAACAACACTGAAACTGTAATTATTGGTATCGCTATTAAAAATATAGTAGATAATTTAGGACTAAGTATATAAGCCATAATTATCCCGCCAATTGCAGTAAGAGGTGCTCTTACCATCATTCTAAGTGCCATATTCATCATCATTTGTACTTGTGTTATATCATTTGTAAGTCTTGTTATTAATGATGAAGTTTTAAGTTTATCTAACTCAACGAAAGATAATGTTTGGATTTTATCAAATAATCCTTGTCTTACCTCCTGCCCTAAGTTCATAGATGCAACTGCTGCAAAATATGAACATGCAGATCCTGCTATTAAACCAACTACTGCTGCAATAACCATTTGTATACCTATATAAAGTACATAGTTTAAGTCTCCATTTGCCACACCTGTATCAATTATTTTAGATAATAATGTTGGCTGTAATAAATCCATTGCAACTTCTAAACACATTGTTAGTGGTGCAAGTATTGCACATATAATTGCTGATCCTTTTAAATACTTTAGCAATTTTATCAAAGTCAATCTCCTCCTCGTATTTAATTTAAAATTATTCTTTTTTCTTTTTTGCTAAGTTTTCATATAATCTATTTAAAGTATTTATAGTGTCAATTCTTTCTTTTTCTGAAAATCCATCAAAGCAAATTTCATCTAATTCTAAAAATACTTTTTCAACTTTTTTTTGGGCTTCTATTCCTTTTTCAGTTAAAAATACATTTAATATTCTTTTATCCTTTGTATTTCTTTCTCTATATATAAGTTCTTCTTTTTCCATAGATGATAGTATACTCGTAGCTGTAGCTGGCTCTATTTTACAACAAGATGCAATTTCTCTTTGGCTACAACCAGGATTGCTAATAATAAAGTCTAGTAATCTTGGTTTTCCTTCTGTTAAATCTACTTTTTGAAATTCTCTTTTCGCCATTTTTCTATGAATTTTATTTAATCTTATTAAACTACCATGTAGTGTATTTGTTCTTATATTTTTTTTTAACATATTATACTCTCCATTTTAAATTAATTAGACCTCTAATCATTAGATGTCTAACTATTTATATAGTATCAAATATGTAACTTTATGTAAACGAAAATTATTATCTTTTGTAATCTATTATTATTAAATACTTTTACAGTTTAAATTCTATAATTTACTCAAATATATTTTTATTATATTTAAACGTTCTGTAGAATTATATCTATTACCCACAAATTTCATATTTTAGAATATGCTAATATATAAAAGTGCACCTTAAAATAATCTTATTAGTATCTAAAAGATCTACTAAATCATTTCAAAATGCACTATATATTCTATATTTGCATATTTATAACTATTCCTCTATAACTTCTATATTAACTGGTTCTAAATTTAACTTCTTCCCTTTTAAGAAAGATAACTTTATTTCAGACATTATAATAGAAGTAAATATTATCATACTTCCTATAATCATTCTACCCGTTACAACTTCATGTAATAATATTATAGAAAACAAAGTTCCAAATACTGCTTCTGTAGAAAGTATTATCGCTGTTTTTATTCCACCCACTCTTTTTTGGCATATTGTTTGAACTAAGAATGCTAAAGTTGTACTAAATACTCCAAGATATAAAGCTCCAATATATCCTTTAATATTTGCATTTAAACTACCTTCTCCAAGTAAAATTTGAACTATCAAAGAAAGTACAAAAGTTACTGTAAATTGAACTCCAGTTAATACTATTGGATCATGCTTTTTAGTAAACTCACCTGTAAAGAATATATGTAGTGCATATCCAAAAGCACATATTATAGTTAAAAAGTCTCCTATATTAATAGATAAATCTTTCTCTAAAGAAAGTATACCAATGCCTATTAATGTAAGTAAACTACTTATTACACCTATTCTATCTAATTTCCTTCTATATATAAAGAATCCTATAAATGGAACAATAACTACATTTACAGCTGTTAAAAATGCATTTTTAGACGGAGTAGTATATACAAGTCCTATTGTTTGAACTACAAAAGCTATAAATAAAAATGCTCCAAGTATCGCTCCACATTTAATAGCTTCTTTACTTATATTTTCTTTTATTCGCTTATAAAATATTAAATTTATAAAAATAGATGCTATTAAAAATCTAATTGTTATTAGTTGAAGTGGTGTTAATCCTCCATCTAAGGAAAGCTTTGTTCCTACAAACCCCATCCCCCATACAATTGTTGTTAAAAATAATCCTATTTCTCCAATATATTTTTTCACAAAGTTCCCCCCTTTAATAAAAAATTCTTCCTAAATACAGTGTATCAGATTTATCTTGACTAAAGTCCATCTAAATTAAAAATATTCACTATATTTTTATGTTTTTTACATTAAGTTTTAAAGTATAATAAAAGTGTTTATAGTTTTTATTTTAAAATAAAAGAGCATACTTACTTATATTTAGCCAGCATGCTCTTTTTAGTTAAGTTAATTAATATAACTTACTTTTACTTTTTCAATTTTTTTATTACTAACTTTTACAACTTCTATATTAACATTCTCTACTTTTATTTCTACTTTTTCATTAGATTTTGGTATTTCCCCTAATTGGTTTATTATATAACCATTTAAAGTATTATATTCACCTTCTTCTAATTCTAAATTAAAGGCTTCATTAAATTCATCAAGCTCTATACTACAATCAACTATAAATATTCTTTCATTAATTTTTAGAATATTATTATTTTCTTTGTCATACTCATCTTCAATATCACCAACAATTTCTTCTACTAAATCTTCCATTGTAACTATACCACAAAATCCACCATATTCATCAATAAGTATAGCCATGTGTATTTTGTTGTTCTGTAAAATTTTAAATAATTCATTAGTTTTTTCACTTGTTGGAACAAAATATGGTTTATGCATTATTTCTTCTAAGTTAATATTTTCAAACCCTCTATCTTTTGCCTGTATAAGTATATCTCTAACATGAACTATTCCTATTATATTATCGATATTATCTTTATATACAGGTATTCTTGAATAGTTAGAGTTTAAAAGTTTATCTATATTTTCTTCAATATCATCATCTATGTTTATTGAAAAAGTATCTTTTCTAGAAGTCATAATATCTTTTGACTTTGTATCATTAAATTTAAAAATACTTTCTATCATATTTTTTTCATAAGTCTGAATTATTCCTTCTTCTTCGGATTTACATATTAAAGACTTTATATACTCTTCAGATACTTTACCATTTTCTTTTTTTAATATATTAGATTTAATAAATGTAATAATTTTTAAAAATGGTCTAAGTATTATTGATAGGATTGAAACTATTTTCTTTTGAATTGTTAGTAAAAATATTAATATTGGTTGATTTGAATGCCTATGCGAATCAGATTCCATACTAACTTTTTACCTCCTTTTTTATTACTAGATAATATGATATTATCATATTAAATGTGAGATTACAATTAATAATTTCTATTAAAATTCATTCTATTAATATATATTTTTATTGTATATTTCATAAAGTATATTATTTATTATTTAATATATTAAACAAGTTTATTTATATTATTATAAAAATTAAACTTTTAAAAATAATTATACATAGCATAATATTATTATATTTATAAAAGTAAATGAAGTTTATGTTTATAAACCTATGGTGAGACTAATAGTATTATAAAAAAGGTTAGCAAGTGCTAACCTTTTTTATAATACACTTATTAATATTGCTCCTTTTGATGTATATGTACCCATAACTGATCCTAGATCGGATATCATAACACTTTCAAAGTCATGATTTTTAAGCATCATTTCTTTTACTTTAAGAGCTTTATCTAAACAATTTGCATGTGCTATAGCTAATGACTTAACTTCTCCTTCTTGTATTGAATCACATACATTTTCAACTACTTTTTTCATTGAATTGTTATCTCCTCTAGCCTTATCACAAGGCTTAACTTCACCATTTCCTATTTTCACTATAACTTTGAAGTTTAAAGCATTTATAAGCTTACCAGCTAAAGCATTTATTCTTCCACCTTTTATAGCATTTTCTAAAGTTTCTAATGAACCATAAAATACTACATCTTTCTTTATAGATTCTATAATATTTACTATCTCATCTAAACTTTTTCCTTCTTCTGCTAATTGTGCTGCTTTAACTATTAAAAGTCCTTGACCTATAGAACCTGTTTCAGTATCTATAACTGTAACTTTTTTGTTTGGATATTCTTCCTCAAACATATTTTTAGCAAGAACTGCTGTTGAATATGTTCCTGATAACTTTGAAGCTAAAGTTATCACTAATATCTCATCTGCTTCACCTTCATAGCTTCTCATAAATCTTTCTGGAGAAGGACAAGATGTCTTTGGAAGAACTGGTGAATTAGCCATCATTTTGTAAAATTCATCTTTTTCTATCTCCCCATCTACATACATATCATCTCCAAAAGCTACATTAAGAGGTACTATTTCTATATTATATTTTTCAACTATATCCTTATTTAAATCACAAGAGCTATCTGTTACTATTCTAATCTTTTTCATATATCTCACTCCATTTAATATAATCAAATATTTTCAGTCGGCCAGTTGACTGTTATTTATTTTTATTGTATACTCAATTTACGCTAAAGTCAATAATTAAATTGATTGTATTAATTCTATGTATAGTTTATTTACTTTTAGTAGATTTTTAATATGAAAATATCCATTTTCTTATATTAAATATAATGTATATAATTAATTGACAATAATATTTACTATATTTATAATTTATTTAGTAAAATGCGAAATTCTAGGATGGTATTTGTATGAAACAAAATAATATGAAAGAAACAATTTTATCAGCAGCTACAGATTTGATAATAAAACAAGGGGTAAAGAATACTTCTTTAGCTGATATAGCTAAAGCATCAAATATAAGTAAAGGTACATTATATTATCACTATTCTTCAAAAAATGATTTAATATGCGCTATTGCAGACATGCATTTAGAAGTTATAACAAAGGCAGTACTAGATTGTGTTCATGGCATAGGAACTGATGATTTTTCTGTTAATATGGTAAATTTAATAATGGAAAAAATATCTTCTATAGAAGGTAGAGGAAGAATACATATGTACCTTTTATGTGAAGCTATAACGGAAAATGATACTCTGAAGGAGTCAATTAAAGTTAAATATTTTGAATGGAGAAACACTTTAAAACAAGAAATTTCTAAGACTGTTAAAGATAATAAGGATGCTGAAGCACTTTCATTTTTATTAGTATCTGTAGTGGATGGTCTTGTTGTTCAAGGTCTTCTAAAGTCTGAAACTATTCCTTATGAAAATATTGCAAGTTTCTTATTAAAAAGTTGGCTATAATAATTTAATTAACTTTAGTGGTATACATATCACTAAATACTTACTAAAAAAGATGGTTATTAATAACCATCTTTTTTACTTTATCTAATTATATATCCACTACTACTAAGTTATCTATATTAAAATAATATTCTATACTTTTATCAATTTGATTTATTTTACTCTTTATCTATAGTTTTTATAACCCTACATGGATTTCCAACCGCAATAGTATTATCAGGTATATCCTTAGTTACAACACTGCCTGAACCTATAACAACATTTTTACCTATTTTAACACCAGGATTTATTGTAGTTGCCCCACCTATCCAAGAACCATCTCCTATTTCTATATCTTTAGCAAATTCAAGACCTAACTTTCTTTGAGATGGTGATATAGGATGAGCTGCTGTAAATATATTTACATTAGGACCTATTAATACATCATCACCTATAACTACCTTAGCACAATCAAGTACTGTTAAATTATAGTTTGCATAAGAATTTTCACCCCAGTGTATGTTATATCCATAATCGCATCTAAAAGGTGGCTCTATATAAAATTTTTCTCCAACTGATCCAAATAAACCTCTTAATAAGTTATCTCTTTTTTCTATTTCATTTGGCTTAAGCATATTATACTCATATAAAACTTCCTTAGCATGCTGTCTTTCATTAGTTAATTCTTCACCAAAAGCTAAATATAATTCACCCATTATCATTTTTTCTTTTTCTGTCATGATATTTATTCCCCTTATTATATCTATTTTAATTTATATATTATAGCTTCATAAGGTCTTAAGTTTATTTTCTCTATATTTTCGCTTGAATCCTTATAGTTACTTAATAAAATTTCACAACTTTCATACTTTATAGACTTATCTAATACGAATTCTTCGTCTTTATCATAGAAGTTAGCTACTACTAATATTTTTTCATCATTTAATTCTCTTATATATGAAAATATTGAGTTATGATCTTTATAGAATAATTTAAAATCACCATATACAACTACATCTTCATTCTTTCTTATTTTTATAAGTTTCTTATAATGATTAAATATTGAGTTTTCATCTTCTAAATTATTCTTAACATTTATATCTACATAATTTGGATTAACTTTTAACCATGGTTTTACTTTACTAAATCCACCATTTAAGCTATCATCCCATTGCATAGGTGTTCTTGCGTTATCTCTTCCCTTAGCATATATAGATTTCATTATATCTTCTTCTTTATAACCTTCACTTATACGCTCTTTGTACATGTTTAAAAGTTCTATATCATTGTATTCATTAATACTATCAAATACTACATTAGTCATTCCTATTTCTTCACCTTGATATATATAAGGAGTTCCCTTTTGCATATGTAGTACTGTTGCTAACATTTTAGCACTTAACTCTCTGTATTCTTTGCTATCATTTCCCCATCTTGAAACTATTCTTGGCAGGTCATGATTATTCCAAAATAAACTATTCCATCCTTCATTATCCAATTCAGTTTGCCACTTATTAAATACTTCTTTTAATTTTATAAAATTAAGAGGAGCTAAATCCCACTTAGTTTTACCTGGTATTTCATCTAAAGATATGTGTTCAAATTGGAATACCATACTAAGTTCATTTCTTATCGGGTTGCTATATAATTTAGCTATTTCTGGAGTAGCACCCCAAGTTTCTCCTACTGTTAATAAGTCTTTTTTTCCAAAGGTATTTACATTCATTTCATTTATGTATTCATGAAGCTTTGGTCCATTAGCAGTTATTAACTTATCAGGTTCTTTTCCTACTAAATCTATAACATCTAATCTAAATCCACCTACTCCTTTGTCTATCCAGAAGTTTATCATATCATATAGCTCATTTCTAACTTCTTTGTTTTCCCAATTTAAATCTGGTTGTTTTTTAGAAAATAAATGTAAATAGTATTCATTACTATCTTTATCTAATTCCCATGCACTTCCACTAAATGTTGATTTCATTTCATTTGGTTCTTTGCCATTTACTGGCTTTCTAAATACATAATAGTCTCTGTATTTACTATTTGGATTGTTCTTAGCTTCTATAAACCACTTATGTTCATCTGAAGTATGATTTAATACTAAGTCCATTAATATCTTTATTCCTCTATCATTAGCTTCTTTTAATAAATTATCCATATCTTCCATAGTACCAAACTCATCCATTATATCTCTATAATCACTTATATCATATCCATTGTCATCATTTGGAGATTTGTATACTGGCGATAACCATATTACATCTATCCCTAGTTCTTTTAAATAATCAAGTTTCGATATTATTCCTTTTAAATCCCCTATACCATCATTGTTACTATCACAAAAACTTCTTGGATAAATTTGATAAACTACTGAGCTATGCCACCATTTTTTCTCTAACATATTTTTCCCCCTAATTTTTATTTAATTGTAATATATCTATAATGCTATTATAATAAAGTAAAAGCATTAAATTCTATAAATATATTGATAATTAATAACACAAAACTGACTTTAAGGGGATTATTATGGTAAACGATAAACTTGAGGAGAAAAGAAAACATGGTAACTTTTTATTGCCTCTTGGCATTTATGATGTTGATTTAGGGGATAAAGAATATTCAATATCTGCCCATTGGCATAAAGAAATCGAAATAATACTAGTAAACACAGGTGAATTTAATTTACAAATTAATTCTGATTTTTATACCTGTAAATGTGGTGATATAGTTATTATAAATTGTGAGGAACTTCATTACTTAATTGCTAAAGAAAATGTATATAGTGAATTTACAAGCTTAGTATTTGATATTTCTCAACTAAATAGCTCTATACTTGATAGCTCATCAGTTAACTTTATAACACCTATTGTAAATAAAAAGTTTAAACTTCCAACAGTAATAAATGAAAATTTTAGTATTTATAATAATTTAAAGGAAATATTTCTAAAAATTATTGAAGTTTATAATCATAAATATTATGGTTTTGAACTAGAAATTAAAGCTTTAATGTTTAGTTTTTTTGCTAATATATTTAGAGAAAACTTAGTAATAAAGAAAGATTCTATATTATCAGATGACAGTAAAGTTTTTAAAATAAAAGATGTTATAAAATATATAGAAAATAACTATAGAAATGATATAAATATAACTACATTAGCTAATATTTGTCACTATAATGAATATCATTTTATGAGATTTTTTAAGAAATACACAGGTAAAACATGTATTCAATTTATAAAAAATTATAGACTAGAAAAAGCATATAATTTACTTAAAAATACAGATTTGCCTGTTACTCAAATTTCTTTTGATGTAGGATTTTCAAATGTATCTTATTTTATAAGAAGTTTTAAGGAAAAGTATAAAGTTACACCTAAAGAACTTAGGTTAAGAGTTGATGATTCATTTAATGTTTAACTATTGATATAATTATTGTTTATATATCATATAGCTTTTATATTTTAATCTTATTATACGTAAAAATCCCTAGAGTTTTGATTCTAGGGATTTTTACGTATAATAAGATTATTTTAAAACTACTTTCTTGAATTTTTTCTTTCCACGTTTTATAACCATACCGTCACCAGCTAAAGCATCTTTAATAAATGTAGCTTTTACATCAGATACCTTTTCTCCGTCTACAGTTACTCCACCTTGTTCTATGTTTCTTCTAGCTTCAGATCTAGTTGGTGCAAGTTCTGCTTTAACTAATAAAGATATTAAATCTATAACTCCATCAGTTAAGTCTGCTTCTTCTATTTCAGTTGTAGGCATATCAGCATGAGCTGCTCCTGAGAATAAAGCTCTTGAACTTTCTTGTGCTTTTATAGCTTCTTCTTCACTATGAACAAGTTTAGTTAATTCAAATGCTAATACTTCTTTAGCTTCGTTTATTCTGTTTCCTTCCCACTTTTCTATTTCTTCTATTTCTTCAAGTGATAAGAATGTTAACATACGCATACATTTGAATACATCAGCATCAGCAACATTTCTCCAGTATTGGTAGAATTCAAATGGAGATGTTTTGTTTGGATCTAACCATACTGCACCATTTGCAGTTTTACCCATTTTGTTTCCTTCTGAGTTAAGAAGTAAAGTTATAGTCATTGCATATGCATTTTCACCTAATTTACGTCTTATTAAATCAGTACCAGCAAGCATGTTACTCCATTGGTCATTTCCACCTAATTGCATTTGGCATCCGTATTTTTCATATAAATGATAGAAATCGTAAGCTTGCATTATCATGTAGTTGAATTCTAAGAAGCTAAGTCCTCTTTCCATTCTATTTTTATAACATTCAGCAGTAAGCATTCTGTTAACACTAAATTGAGCTCCTACTTCTCTTAATAAGTCAACATAGTTTAAGTCTAATAACCAATCAGCATTGTTAACTAATAAAGCTTTATCTTCTCCAAAATCTATAAATTTACTCATTTGCTTTTTGAAACATTCACAGTTATGATTTATTTGCTCTGGAGTCATCATTTGTCTCATATCTGTTCTTCCTGATGGGTCACCTATCATAGTTGTTCCTCCACCAACAAGTGCTATAGGCTTATTTCCTGCCATTTGTAATCTCTTCATTAAACATAAAGTCATGAAGTGACCAACGTGTAAACTATCTGCAGTAGCATCAAATCCTATATAGAATTTTGCTTTACCTGCATTTATAAGTTCTTTTAATTCATCTTCATCAGTTACTTGAGCAACTAGTCCTCTGGCAACTAATTCATCGTATACCGTCATAGTCATTGATATTCACTCCTTATAATTATTTTTAATATAAAAAAAGCTCTCGTCCCTATATAAAGGACGAAAGCATTGCTTACGTGTTACCACCTTAGTTCATCAATATCTCACAATATTGACCTTAGTAAGTACGCCAAAACCTGGTTATACTTTAGCACTATAACGTGTGCCAATACGTTAATCCCTACTAGTCGTTATCTTTCGGGATTACTGCTCTAAGATGTATTCAAATTAACTTATCTATTTCCTTTCACCAACCGGAAACTCTCTGAAAGACTACATTAATCTTACTTATTCTTTTCATAGCATTTGTAAATAATTATTATATTTACTTCATTATATTAATACGTAATAATTTTGTCAACCTATAATATAATTTATTTTGGTAAAAATTTTTCAAATGTTATATTATTATCTTGTAATTCTTAACTTTACCTAATGCTAATTCATTAAATTATCTAATATATAATTTTGCCTTACTCTTATATCTATTCTTTTATCTAATACAATATTAAATAATATTATAAATAAAATAGCTATTTTTAGTGCTAATACTAATATTAATATTGTTACTAATGACATATATCTTGCATAAGATACTTTTTGATATTTCGATAGTATATAGTTTTGAATTACAGTATATCCATCTCTAATTATAAAATAAGCACATAAATAGCTAACACATGTAAATATAGTTATTAAGTATGTATTATTTATTTCTATATTAGTAAATCTAAATATTTCATAAATTAATAAATATAATGAACATCCATAAAATACTTTTTTTGAACAAGATATAAATCTAGAATATGTTCTAAAATTTCTAATAATATTATACTTTCTTTTAGCGTTAGATTTTAATATTTTTAATTTATTGCTAAATATTAATCCTAAATAATATACACTAAACATCATTCCAAATGGAAACATTGCAATTAGTAAGTAATAAATTGTATTTGCAACTTCTTTATTATTTACTAATTTTATATACCCCTTAAATTCCTGCATAAAGCTATAACCAATTAACTTTGAAGCATATATATCTATAAATACCATTAAAAGTACAGATAGTATAGATCCATATACTAAGTCATCCATTATAGTTGTATTATTTTGCAAAAGAACACCACATATTATTCCTAGAATAACACTTTGACTTGCCCAAATAGCTGTCCCAATATTACCTAATACTAAACCTACTATTACAAGTGAAGTTACCCCTGATAATACGCTATATTTAAAATCGCATTTTAAGCATATTACAACAAAAAATATTGGTACTATAAAATCTAAATAAAATGTGTATCCAAGTCCAGTAGATACAAAGAATATAGTTCCTACCACAAATAAAGCCGACATAAGTGCAGCTTCTGTCATTTTTTTAGTATCATTCAAGTTAAACATCTCCAAATCTTAATAATTAATATTTATAAATATTAATTATATCATTTCTTTATAATAAAATCTAATTAGAAATCTAACTATTAAATAGCTTTGATAAAAAACTAGAATTATATAATCTTCTCTACTTTTATAGCTTTAAGTCTATTTTGTCATAAAGCATTACTGCTTTTTCATTTTATTTAGCTACATGTAGTTTAATTTGATGTATAGTATGTCTTATATAAAAGTATAAATTCTATCTAAACTACTTTATCCCTTCATTATCTTTATAACTACTTTAAATTATACTATATTTTGTATATCTGCTTTTTAATATATTAATATTCTTATTTTAAAATGCTATAATAAAATTTATAAAAAGTATAAAAGGAGGATAATAAATGTTTATAGTAAAGCACTTTAAAGATTTGAGTGTAGATGAGTTTTTTGAAATAGCTAAAGCTAGATATGAAGTTTTTGCATGTGAACAAAAAATTACCCAGGAAAATGATTTTGATGATATTGATAAAAAATGTTATCATATCTTTTCTTTAGATAATAATATCATTACATCATACGCAAGGATAATACCTAAAGAATATAGTAGCTATGAAGATACTTCTATTGGAAGAGTACTTGTAAATAAAAATTATAGAAGAAATGGGTTAGCTAAAAAATTAATGATGAACTCTATTGAGTTTATAACTAATAACCTTAATGAAGAACATATAACTTTATCAGCTCAATATTACATAAAAGATTTATATAAATCTTTAGGGTTTAAAGAAATATCAGATGTTTATGATGAAGTTGGTATTCCTCATGTAAAAATGAGATTATAAAGTATATAAAATAAGACTGTGTTAGCTTAATTTGTGATAATAAAAATAGATAAACAACCATGCCAAAGTGTTTTAAATTATTTTGTATGGTTGTTTATCTATTTTATATAAATTGTTTATAATATATTATAATATTGCGAAGTAATCATTATATTAATTTAATTAATTTTTTCATCCACCAATCCTTGGTTAAATTAAGATAGCCATTAGGAGTTACTACAATATATTTATCATTTATATCTAATACATTAGGCACTCCTGTATATACTATATCTATATAAAGATTAAATGGCTTAGCTTTTTTATTTAATTTACATTCTAATTCCTCGATATAATCACAAAATTTACTACCACCCATAATTTCATAAAAAGAAATAGCGCTTTTACCTCCTGCTTGCATATCCCACCAATCAATAAAATGTGGATATGATTTTTTACAACACTCTCTAAGCTCTGTATATTCCAGTTCTAAGAAATCATTTATATTATATATTTCATTAACAAATACACACATTTTATCAAGATTAATGTTATTACATCTTTCTTCTATAACATCATTAAACCATAGTTTCCACTGTGATTTTAACTTATTAATATGTAAATTTTCAAAGTCTGAATTTGATAGTTTAGTTGGCCAAGGTGTATTTGATTCATCAAAATTTTCATCATCAATTAAATTATACATACATCCAGTAAATATAATAAAGTTTAGTAACTCATCTGTATATGTTCTAATAGCCCAAGATTTATTAGCCTCTTCATTTATCATTTTTTTTAATCCCCTTATCTTTATTATTAATTCACAATTTATAACTATTATTCACTAATTCAGTTTTCCAAATTTAAATATATCTTATTTATTTTAGACAGATTTAGCCCTATCAGATATTTCTAATCTTAAAATAACCATTTTTTCATTTTTACTTAAATTATTTTGAATAGATTTTTCTATTTTATCTTTATTTTTATGAAAGTCAGCAGAGTAAGTTTTATATTTTCCATTTACTTTTATTCCCCTTGTAAATCCCATAATTGGAATATCTTCATTTACATTTAAATCTGCATCTTGAGTATATGCAGCTTCATTATAATTTGTAGGGCAGTAATATTTTACACTTTCAAGTATTTTATTATTTTGAACAAAGTGTATTGTCATATCTCTTTTACTTTTACCTTCCATGAAAGTATCACTATAAATTATTTGTAACTTAGGTGTTCCAAAAATATCTTTTGACAGTAATTCTTCAGTGCTTACTTTTTTATCCCCTTCATAGAAGTCTGAATACAATTTTATGTTATATTCTTTACCTAATTCCAATCTACTTACTTCAATTAACTGTGGACAAATTATATTCATCTTTTCTTCTATCTCCATAGACTCCTCACTGCCAGAAGTATATGTATATATATTAAAGTCACCACTTGGCTTTTTTCTAAGGGCCTTTTCTATATCTTTTTCAAACCAACCATCATCAAAATAAGAATTAATCTTCTCTTCTACTACTTCAATACTGTCTCCTTCTTCAATACCTATAGACATTTTAGAAAACATATACATTAATGTAGTTGGTATAATTGCAATTAAAGCTGCTACTATAGTCACTCCTACAAAAACATCCTTATTGTTTTTTATTATTTTCATAATTATTCTCCCTCTATTTTGTCATTACAATATGGACAGTATTTCCACTCATCTTTCAATGGACTTCCACAAGATTTGCACTTTTCTTTTAACTTACATCCACAGCTTGGACAAGAAGAAAATTTGCTAGATATTTTCACTTTACAATTAGGACATTTTGTTGAAAATGCTCTCGTTACTAACAAATAAACTATCAACGGTAAAGGTAGTAATATCGGTAAAAAAATTGGTGTTATAGCCAATATAGACCATAGTATTCCCCACTTATCTTCTCTTTTTTTACTATCTAAATATATCCACACAACTTGCCCAATTGCAAAAGAAAATATTAAGAAAAATACAATAAATATCATTATAATCTGATTACTACCTATTAACATAAACTCTCCTCTCTCTTATCTATTAAAATTAATGAAACTACTAGTAATACGAAAATATATATTTTTATTCCCAGTTTGACTAAATTATTTCCTCCAAATAAAATCACGAATAAACCTTGACCTAAAACTGAAGTAATTATCATTAAAGTAAAACTAATGACTAGTAGTTTATTTCTTTTTTTTTCGGTTATTTTAGATGCTTTTTCAACTATAGCTAAAGTATCTATTTCTTTTATATATCCCATTTCTTCTAATTTATCGTCATTTAAATAATCCAATTTACGACCTCCTTTTAGCTTAATAATTCTCTTAACTTTTTAATAGTATTATGTATTCTAGATTTTGTAGTACCCTCGGATACCTTAAGTATTTCTGATATTTCTTCAATCGAGTAACCATAATAATGTTTCAAAATAAAAAAGATTCTTTTTTCATAAGAGATGTTATTCAAATGATTTAAAGCTTCTTTGAACCTAATATGATTTATTAAATCATCTTCCATATCATAACTAGTTTTAAATTCAAAATCATCATGTTCTGTTCTTATTTTATTTTTCCTAAGATAATTCTTATGAGTATTTATACCAATTTTAATTAAATAACTGGAAAATTTACTCTCCCCTCTAAACTTAGTTATATTTAAAGACGCTTTTAACAAGGTATCTTGTACTAAATCTTCTGCTAAATCTTTATCTCCTGTCAACTTTATTAAAAATCCATAGAGCATTTGATAATTATTTTGCAGTAATAAATTTAAACAATGTTTATTTCCCTGCCTGGCTTTATCTAAAAGCTCTTTCTCCTCCAAAACTGCTTAACACCTCGTCCCATTTTCTAACTTACTATTTTACTATACACTATTAAGACACCTAAAATTAAAAAAAGTTCATAAAAAATTAAAAATTATTTTTTATTTCTTGTTTAAAAAAGCAGACTATATTTCAAGTCTGCCAAATAGGTGTAGATAATCTTTACAATAGATTTTAATGTATTGATATACTTAACGATTAAATTTGTTATTAAGAGCATCTACTGCTTCCTGTGCTGAAATAAATCTTTCATTACCTTCATCATATACATCTGTTATTTTTTCATTTGTCTTGGTGTTTAATAAAATATAATTTTCACCTGAATCTTCATATATAACCCAATTATTTGTTATTATATTCTGTGTTACATTTGTTTCACTATCATTATTTTTATATCCTATGATTTGACATCCCGTAAGTGTAAATGTTACTACTACTAATGCTCCTAAAATTAATTTTTTCACCCTATTCCCCCTAATTTTACAAATTAATATTTATATGTATCATAATATATAACAATTACGAAAGTTGATTAATATAATAATATCACAAATTTAATTATTTATCACAAAGTAAGCTAACATAGCCAAAAATAAAAGTGCCTAATTTCTAACTTAGGCACTTTTACTTTATTTCATAACTTTCTTTATAGTATTTATTCTATTTTTATATGGTGGGAACACTAGTTTAATATCTAATTTAGTACTCTTTTTAACAATACTTTTACTATGAGTAAATGTATCAAAACTACTCTTTCCATGATAACTACCCATACCAGATGAACCTATTCCACCAAAAGGTAAGTAATTAGATGCAACATGGCTTATAGTATCATTTACACATCCTCCACCAAATGAAAATCTAGTTATTACATCTTCACTAAAAGCTTTATTTTCAGAGAAAACATATAAAGCTAGTGGATTTTTATGTTTAGATATATAGTACTTTATATCTTCCATATTCTTATACTTTATAACAGGAAGTATTGGTCCAAATAATTCTTCACTCATAACTTTATCATTTAAGTCTACATTTTTAAGTATTGTTGGAGATATAAATCTATTTTCAAAATCAATTTCTCCTCCATATACTATCTTGTTTTTATCATGTTCAAGAATATTTTTTAACCTGTTCATATGTTTATCATTTACTATACGTCCAAATTCCTTATTGTTTTTTATGTCTTCACCGTAAAATTCTTTTATTACTTTTATAAATTCTTTAACTAAATCATCATATATGTCTTCATGTGCAAGTACATAGTCTGGAGCTACACAAGTTTGCCCTGCATTTATAAGTTTTCCCCATATAATTCTTTTTGCACTTATTTTTAAGTTAGCACTATTGTCAACTATTACAGGTGATTTACCACCTAATTCTAGGGTTATTGGTATTAAGTTTTTACTTGCTTTTTCCATTACTATTTTCCCTACATTTACACTTCCTGTAAAAAATATATAATCAAATTCTAAATCTAGTAATGCGCTGTTTACTTGATAATCTCCACTAACTACAGCTATGTACTCTTCATTAAACGCATCTTTTATCATTTTAATTATTACTTTTTCAAGATTTATAGTATATTCTGATGGTTTCAGAACAACTGTGTTCCCGCCTGCTATAGCTCCTACTAAAGGCTCTATAAGTAGTTGAAATGGATAATTATATGGACCAATAATTAAAACACTTCCATAATGACATTTATAAATATATGATTTCCCTGGAAGTTGAGCTAAATCATTTTTAACTCTTTTAACTTTTGTCCATTTTTTTATATTTTTTATAGTGTAGTCAATGCTGCTATATACAAATCCGACTTCATTAGAATAAGATTCAAAGATATGTTTTCCTAAATCTAACTCTAATGCCTTTATTATATCATTTTCATATTTCTTTATTGTATTTTTTAATTTTTTTAAGTTTTTTATTCTTTCATCTACGCTTATAGTTTTTTTATCCTCTAAGTACTTTTTTTGTATATTTAAAATATTTTCATGTTTTTTTCTTATGGTCTTTAACTTTATTAAATTATCTACTCTATCTTCTACACTTATGTTTTTTTCTTCCTCTAAATGATCTTTTTTAGTAGTTAAAATATCTTTGTATCTATTCATATTACACCTCTTAGTTCTTATTAACTCTATACTAACCTTTAATCTAATTATTTGTAAATCTTATTATAATATTTAATTTATCATAATTTATATAATTTACATTTATATCTCTATACTATATATTTAAAGATATAAGTATAACTATTCTATTATTATTAAACACATAAAAAATTCCCTTAAATTGAACTACTTATCAGTTAAGCATTTTTAAATGACAATTTTTCTTATATTCAAATATTATCCCCTAAAAATTTTCATATTACCGTTTCCTAATATATAAAAATATTAAAAAAATTATTAATTCTTTCTCAAGTATATTACTAAAACTATTAAATTTTTTATATTTTTACACTGATTTAATTATTATTTTAGATAATAATTTTTTTGTATAAATATTACATTTACATGTATGTTAATGTCGTTTAAGCAAATATTTTATATGTATTTGTGTGGTGATATCTTGTCCTAATTATAGTAAAATTTAAATATAAGGGATTATTTATTGGAGGGGATTTATCTATGATAATAGGTTTAATTTTACTTTTATTGTTTATGGTGGCAATAATCTATTTTTTATATATGGTTTGTATTCAATTTAATTATATAAATAATATTAACTTACAATTTGGAATGGATGTCACAAAGTTATATTCAGAAGAATGTGATGAAGGATTTTTAGGATATATAAATTACTTAGTAAAAACATTTGCCATGAATTTATATAAAGTTGGTATTTTTTTCGATAGAATAATAAAGTCTAGATATTAGTCTAGACTTTATTATTTTTCATTATTAATTTAAAACAACTTTCATTGTATTTAACACATGGATCATTTGGATTTATTTTCATACAATTTTTATGATGATAATAAGCCTGGTTTAGGTCTCCAACTTTAAAATAACAATAACATAAATTAAGATGTGGCTTAAACCTTAAGCAGCATATATGTCTACACTGACAACAATCATCAGGTATAGGTAAACTTAATATTATCTCATACCAACTTATTGCTCTGTCGTATTTTTCTTCATCTTGAAAAGAATATGCTATCTTATAAAGTATTTCGCCTTGTGGAGGACCATATTCAAAGGTTTTATAAAAATATTTTCTAGCTATTTCTTTATCATCTTTACATAAATAGCATTCTCCAATTTTACAAAGAGCATCAATTATTTCATCTTCCCAAGTTCCCTTAGATACAAACTCTTCTAAAACTTTTATCGCTTCATTATAGTATTTATTACAATATAATTCTTTTCCATAGTAATATAAATCTCTCTCACTAAATGCTTGTTTTTCTTCTACTTTCTTTTTGTATATTTTTAAGTTTCTATCACTTACAGGTTTAACTTTATCATGTATTATACAAATATCACTATCATAGACATTTCCACTAGCTTCTATATATTCATGAACAAATCCAATCCATTTAAAGTTATCTTCTCTTTTCACTATTCTATTTCTTACCATAGTTATTTGAGGATTATTACATTCATCTATGTTCATACATGTATGCATAGTTACTACGTCTATATCTAATGATAAAACTTGTTTTAAATTTAAAAGTTTTTCTTTATTTTCTTCATCTATTATTTCATCAGCATCTAGCCATAGTATATAATCTTTAGTAGCTTTTTCAAAAGAAAAATTTCTAGCAGCTGAAAAGTCATCATTCCATATATAATCATATATATTTTCTGTATAGTTTTTGCATATATTTTTGCTATTATCAGTTGACCCTGTATCAACTATTATTATCTCATCGACTGCATCATAAATACTTTTTAAACATCTATCTAAAACTAATTCTTCATCTTTTATTATCATACATAAGCTTAGGGTTATCATGTCTCTACTCCTTATTGGATTTGCATTTATGCTTTATTGTATGATATTTCTACATATTGTGTTAAATATGTTATATATTTTTCTATTGATTCCATAAAATCTTCTATTTCATATTTATTTATATATACACCTTTTATATTTTTTAATATCTCAGTAGTAGTTACTACTATTTCTTGACTAAGCTTTTCATAGTCTTTATTTAGTCTTTCTTTTATATTATCTTTTAAATTCTTTATAAATTTTTCTATATTGTCAAGTATTTCTTTGTTTTTTCTATCATCTAAAACTTTATCATATATAACTTTTCCAACAGCTCCACTTATAGTTCCAGCTATTAAAAGAGGTGGTAGATAAGTCATAATAGCTGCTCCAAGTGTAAGTGATGCTGCATAATTTCCTAGGGTTGCACTGTAGATTGAAATAACCCCTCCTGATGTAGCACCAAGTATTGCCCCTGTACCTATTGTTGCAAGTATTGCATTCATATCTGTTTTTTCCCCATCTAACTTAAATGTTGGTGTATCTAATAATTCATTTTTATAAGTTATATCATTTACATATCTTTTTATATCATCATCCATTTCTTCACTTACTTCTTTTAAGCAAGTACTCCATTCTTTAAAATATAAATCATCTAATTCATTCTTTTTAGAATTTATCAAATCAGTTAAGTAAGATTCATTTATATATATATTTGCAGATTTTATATCACTTTCAATTCTTTTTACCTCATCGCTTAATAAAATTCTATCAATCCAATCATTTATTTCAAACTCCATTTTTGCTTTTATATAATCTTTTTTATTTTGTAGTAGTTTTTCATATTTTCTTAATTCACCTAATAATACATCAACGCTTTTATTATAATCGTTATGTACTATTATATCTTTTTGAATTATTCCTTCTATTGAAGTTTTTATACTTTTGTATTTTGTCTCATTGGAATTTTCATATATACACTCTATATAATCAGTTAATTTTCTAAAGTTTTCCCTAAGTTCTGTATAGTTTGATACTATTAGGTCTGTACTTTTAGCTATTGTTTGTTGACTCATTTTATGTTGATATTCAAGAGATGATGATATCATAAAAAATCTATCTATATAAATGCCATACTCACTTGTTATATAATCTAAAATTTCACTCCTATTTTCTGTTAATAAATCACATTTATTTACTACTCCAATAATAGGTTTATTATATTCACTTATTAAGTCTAATGCTTCTATTGTATCTTCTTGACCTAGATGAGTTGCATCTATAACAAATAAAATTAAATCTGCGTACTTAATATAATCTATGGTTTTCTTCTCATTACTTTGAGTTATACTTTTTAGTCCTGGTGTATCTACTATATTTATTTTTTTCAAATAATCTATGTCTAAACTTATTCTTGTCAAATCTGCAAATTTGCTCACATCAGTATTTTCACTATAAACAACTTCTATTACTGATGAAGTAGCTTCTAATACATCTACCTTACTTATTTCTTTTCCTAAAAGTGCATTTAAAAGACTTGATTTTCCTGATTTAACTTCTCCTACTATAGCTATATTTAATGGCTTATATTGACTTGATTCTAATGCTTTGATATTTTCTATCTGTTCATTTAGATTTTCAGATACAATATCCTTAAAGGGTACTATTTCTTTTTGTGATAATCTTTGTCTTATTGGAGAATTAAGTAAAGTTTCTTTAATTTCATAGATATATTGACTTATATTTTCCAAAATATCACCTCAAATTTATTAATATATTTTCTATATTGTCTAAATAACTAATATGCTCTTTTATTAAATTGTAATCTAAATATTTATTTTTAAATGTATTATATTTGACTTCATTTATATTATTTTTTATCTCTTCTAATTTATCTTTTAGGGTTGTTATTATCTCGTCTTCTAAGTATGTAATATTTTTTTGGATATGGTTACTTAATGCAACTTCATCATTTACAACTTTTTCAGAATTTGCTTTTGTGAGTTGATTTATAAAACTTGATAGTTTGTTATTTCTTTTTACAGTTTTAAAGTTATTATAATTTATAATCAAATATTTGCTTTTAGAAAAATAGACTTTTGTGTTGATAGGATTGTTTGTAATATTGCTAAAATCTGCTTTTTTGATTAATGTATTATAATTTTTTTCTATTTCCTTACTACATTGTACTTCTAAATTTTCTATTGCTTTTTTTAATGAATATAAATCCTCTTTAGTATATATTTTTTTCTTCTTAAATTTATTTATATGATTTAATGTATATAAATATATTTCATTACAACTTTTATTTAATTCAAATTCAATTTCATTATAATCAGATATATCTTTATACAAACTTCTCTTATATGAATATATTTTATCTAGTATTTTATTTTTCATTATAGATAAATTTTTATATTTAGAATCTATTTGTTTTTTTTCACATACTTGTTTGAAATTACTCTCTATAGATTTATATAAATTATTTATGTTGCTTTTATCTATTAAATATTTATCTTTGTTTACAATTCCATCTAAAGCATCACGAGCTGATATATAAACAATATCATTAAATTTATTATTATATATTTCATTTACTTTTTCTTTAAGTCTTTCTAAATCGTTATCATTTTTTATTATATCTATTTTATTAACTACACCTATTATTTTCTTTTCATGTAAATTATCTATTTTATTTATTTCCTCAATTAATTTATTAGTTTCTTTAGATACTATATTTTGAGCATCTATTAGCCATATTACGCCATCTGATTTTTGGTAGTATTTATTCATACGCTTTACGGTGTTTTTTAGTAAGGTTTGATTAAGTCCTGGTGTATCTACTATTGTAAAGTCATTAAGTATTTTTTTATTTTTTAAATAGTATTTTATTTGATTTATATCTGATTTATATAAGTGTAATCTTTCTTGTTCAATTTTAAATTCTTTTAATTTATCTTTGCTAAGTTTATTCTTGTAGGTTAATATTTTTTTTGATATTTCTTTTTTTGATATTTTAAATTTATCCTCTTCTTCTTTTAATATTTTTTTACCATTACTTAAACTTTTTATAATTTCTCTTTCATCATTATAGGTTATTTCTACTTTTTCATTATCTGATTTAATAAATAAATCTAGTTTCCATGTATTTGGTATATCACTAGTTTCTATTACTTTTTCTTGTAAAAGGGCATTTATAAGAGTTGATTTTCCATAATTACCAGAACCCATTATAAATAGTAAAAATGGATTTTCTAGCTCTTTTATACTTTTAGTATTTTCTTTTATTTTTTGTTCTATATATGAAACTAGTTCTTTTGATTTACTTTCTTTATTGTTTATATCTTTTTTTACTAATTGTAATTCTTTATTTAATTTATTTATTATATTCATCAATTTCTCTAATTCAATATATCTGCTATCATACATACTATCATCCTTTTTTCTCTTCAATACCTTATCCATAAAATATTCTAAATTTAAATTTGTTATATTGTATGAATTTTAATTATCTTAAAGAACTTATATCTATATGTAACTAGATAAACTATTAGAAATAGATTCTTTGAGTTAACCTAAAATAAGGAACTTTACTTCAAATTCAATTTATTAAAAAGTCCAAGGTGTGGCTCTTTTTATGCAATATTTATCACAAAGGGAGCTAACATATCATAAACTAAAAAAAGGCTGTATAATCAGCCTTATATTAAGTCATGTGCATATTCTTTTATTGGTGCATTTTTTAAAAGTAGTACTGAACAAATTAAAGATATTACTATAGTTAAAAGTTTTATAATTAAACGTATATTTACATTTATAATAAACCTTAAAATATCAACTAAGTTAATAGCTATATAATTCATAATTAAATCTGTATTAAATATATAAAATGTTACTCCTAATGTTATAACTATTGTTGGTATAATTAAAAATATTATTATTGATGTTTTCTTTTTAAGTCTATATAAAATACTTCCAAGTAAAAATCCTATAGATGAAAATGCAAATAAAGTTAAAAGCTGCCCTAAGATATCCATAATAAATCTTCTTATGCTTAAATCCGAAAAAGCATATAATACTGTTGTTCCCATTTCTAAAGAACTATTTATAATATCAGTAAAAGTATTTACAAAGTATGCAGAATCTCCAAGTACTAAAGCATTTTTACCAGAAACATACTCTACTACAAACTTTAAAATCAATGACCATAAAACTGTAAATATTGAGAATACTATCCCCATACCTATCATTGTAATTATAGATGCTTTTATATAGCTTTTTCTATCTGCTTTTATATTTATTGCAACATTAAACTTTATATATGAAAGATATATACCATATATAAATATAAGTAATGCTGTTGTAGAATATATTTCACTTTTAAATATTAAATATCCATTTTCAAATACTGAATGTTTAAATCCAGTTAGTATTTCTTTACCATCATGTGTTATTGCTATTGAAAGTGTTATTACTATCATTAATATTATAGACTTTTTCATTAATCTAAAATACGGCATTAACTTATTCATTTGTATTCCCCCTTTTAGTAAGATGTACAAACATATCTTGAAGATTCATAGTTTCTAAATTTATGTTTAAACTTTCTATAAACTTTAAATCATCTTCATTTATATCCCCATAATATTTATACACTTGTTTAGATCCAAAGCTTTTATCAGGTGTTGTATCTTTTAAACATTGTAATTTTTCCAAATCAGATTTATCTCCACTTATGTAAAATGATTTTTGACTTATATTATCTATGTTATCATCAACTATTACTTTTCCTTTATGTATTATAACTACATTTTCAATTAAGTTTTCTACTTCATTTATAAGGTGAGTTGATAATATTATAGTTCTAGGATTTTTTATATAGCTATCTAATAATATCTTATAAAACTCATTTCTATTGTCTGCATCAAGACCTATTGTAGGTTCATCAAATATAGTTATTGAAGCATTTGAGCATATTCCTATAATGTTCGATACTATACTTTTCATACCTCTTGATAATTTTCTATATGACTTCTTAGAATCTAGCTCAAAATAATCACACAATTTTTCTTGTAGATTTTTATCATAATCTTTATAAAAGTATGAGTAAGTATTAAATAATTCTTTTATTAAAATATCATTTTCAGGAAACTCTCTTTCTCTTAATATACATAACTTATCTAATACATCGTCACTTTCATTTATATTTTGTCCAAATATTTCTATAGTACCGCTTTTACTAATTAATTGCTTTGTAATTATATTTAATAAGGTAGTTTTACCTACTCCATTTTTCCCAAGTAAACCATATATTTTATTTTCATAAAAATCTATAGATATATCATCAAGTATTACACTATCATTAAAAGACTTACTAACATTTTTTACTTTTATAGCTACACTCATTTAGTTTCCCCCTTTGTATTGTTTAATCATCTCAAGTAATTCATCTTTATCTATATCTAACTTATTTGCTTCTTCAATTAAGTTCTTTATAAACTTATTTTTAAAGCTTTCTTTTCTTAAAAGTTTTATAGTGTTTTTTGCTCCCCTATTTACAAACATACCTAAACCTCTTTTTTTATATAAGATATTCTTATCTACTAGTATATTCATCCCCTTTAATACTGTAGCTGGATTTATATTATATAACCTTGATAATTCTGTTGTTGAAGGCACTTGTTCATCTTCTTTTATGCTATCTGTTAGTATTTCATCCTCTATAGCTTTTGATATTTGAATAAATATCGGTTCGTCTTCATTTAATATAAGCTTCATAAATCACTCCTTATATCCGTTAATCAATCAGTTAATTACTCAAGTAACTAACCATAATAGTATTGTATATAAAATAATAAAAAATGTAAACATGTATCTATAAAAAGAGCTATTTCAAAATCATTATTTAATCATTTTGAAATAGCTCTTTTTATAAATCTACTTTTTAACTTATCTATACCAATTATGTATATTCCTTTTTAATGTAAATATTTTTATAAAATTTAATTAAATTTTAGATGCGATACAAATTAATATGTGCTACTATTTACTTAAAGAAATCAAATCATATTTTTACAAGAGATATAAAAAGCAGAAAACTACTCTCACTTTTGTATAAACTAATTAATAAAAGTTTTTAAGTAATTTAAGTCTACTTGGATGTCTTAATTTTCTAATAGCCTTAGCTTCTATTTGTCTTATTCTCTCTCTTGTTACACCAAATACTTTACCGATTTCTTCTAAAGTCTTAGGTGTGTCATCATCAAGTCCAAATCTCATTCTAAGTACTTGTTGCTCTTGATCACTAAGATCTGTTAGCACTTCGTCTATTTTTTCTCTTAAGTTATTTTGTTCAACCTCATGCATGACCACGTCCCCAAAGTGTGCATCAGATGGTATAAACTCAACCAAGCTACTATCTTCATCTTCTTTAATCGGAGTATCAAGAGATACTATGTTTTTATCCCTTTTTAATATATCTAAAACCTTATCAACTTCAAGTTCGCAAACTTCAGCAAGTTCTTCCATACTAGGTTCTCTTTGAAGTACATTAGCAAGCTCTTGTTTTTTTCTTTTTACAAAATTTATTCTTTGATGAAGATGAACAGGTATTCTAATAGTATTTTCACAGTCATCTATGTATCTTGTTATACTTTGTTTTATCCACCAAGTCGCATAAGTACTAAATTTAAATCCCTTCTTATAATCGTACTTTTCAACTGCTTTTATAAGTCCAATGTTTCCTGCTTGAATTAAGTCAAGCATATCTACACTTTCTTTTCTATATCTTTTAGCGATACTTACAACCAATCTATAATTTGCATTTATAAATTTCTCTTTTGCTTCCTCTGAAGAGTCAATTATAGCTTTAGCTAGTTCTACTTCCTCTTTAGCAGATAACATTGGGTATTCTTCTATTTCTTTTAAATACATTTTCATAGCATTAGATGTATTTGATGAATCAGAATAAATATAGCTTTCATAATTTTGTTCTTTTTTAGCCTCCATAATATAACCCCTTTTATATATAGTTTATTAATTGAGATGTTATCTTTTCTCTAGCTTCATCTACATTTATAATATGATAGCTGCTTCAAAAACATTCCATCCAATTAAATTAAATGTCAATAAGTTTATTTTTATATTATTCTACCTTTGCTATCAAATTTCCTTTTTTTATTTATATTTTTTATAAAATTTCACTTATTTTAAGTATATAAATATATATTTAGGTTTTTAAGCATAAAAAAAGACCACAATAAAAGTAGTCTTTTTTAATCGAACGACGCTATAAATCCCTATATTAATAAATCCTTTGTCTTTTGCCCCAACATTTACGGTTTTTATATAGAATTTTTAACATATTTATAATAACATTATTAAAAAGTATCGTCAAGTTCGTATATATTTATTTATTAGTGTTTACAACCACAGTTGTGATCATCTCCGTGATTGTGTCCTCCACAACACTCGTGACCATCTTCATGATGTCCATGACCTCCACAGCATTCATGCTCTTCTTCGTGATGATGTCCACCACATCCACATCCATGATGAGAGTGTTCATGCTCAGCAGCTAATTTTTCCATTTCAAATAATTCTTTTTCCATTTGTTCATATGTTGGAAGAGCTGCTTCTGTATCATATTCTTCTCCAGTCCAGTCAGCATACATCATTTGATTTCCATTAGTTAATATTATTCTACCTGCAGTAGTTATATTATCAACATCTTCTAAGAAATCTATTTGCTTTTGTACTACTTCACCTTCTAATTCTACATCTTCGTCTAAACAGCTAACTAACATAACTGGAACTAAGTAGTCTTCTTTATCTTTAACACTTACTATTATATCTATTATACCCTCTGCACCTTCTTCAAACTCTGATAATGGTACATCAGTGTCTATCATATCATGTGGTACTAATAAGTCCTCCATTAAATACTTTATAACTCTTTCTTTTACTAATTGTTTTGACATAGTACTTATCCTTTCTAACTTATAGATATAAATATCTATATTTTTCCTATTTTCATATTATAATATATTTCTTATTTTTTCAATATTTGAATACAAAATCATAACTTAATTATACCCTTTTTTTACATATTTAATTACATATTTGAAATTTGATTAAATACATTACTTTGTAACTTATAGTAAAAAGCAATTATGGTATATATTTTTATTTTATAAATCCTCTGAGAAATTCATATCAATTTATATATAACAGCAGAAAAATAGCTATTTTCCAATATTTTTTAGTCAAATCATGCATAATATAGCAATTTTCACTTGCCTATTATATTACTTTTTTACATTTTTCTACACTTTATTACAGTACTTTACAGTTACAAAGTTGTAGCATTTATGTTAGTATAAATATGCGAAAGGGACAACCCCTTAAATTGCAAGTTACAATTTAGTAACAATATGAATCGCAAATAAAATCAAAAGAGGTGTTTATATGAATAAGAAATTTAGAAATATATTATCATTAGGAGCAATAACTATGCTAACAGCATCTAGTATGCTACCAGTAAACGCTCTATCAAAAACTTGTTACAAGAAAGTTATGACTACGAAATCTGTATATATATATGTAAATGGTGTTAAATACAAATTACCGTTAACTCCAAGTTGTCCAAATGTACCTTCAAAACCTGAGAGTACTCCTAATAATCCAAGTACTACTCCACAGCAAAAGCCTGAGAGTACTCCTAGTACTCCAAGTACTAATCCACAGCAAAAACCTGAAAGTACTCCTAGTACTCCAAGTACTACTCCACAGCAAAAACCTGAAAGTACTCCTAGTACTCCAAGTACTAATCCACAGCAAAAGCCTGAAAGTACTCCTAGTACTCCAAGTACTAATCCTGAGCAAAAACCTGAGAGTACTCCTGAGCAAAAGCCTAGTACAGACTTTTCTTCTTATCAACAACAAGTGCTTGATTTAGTAAATGTAGAAAGAACTAAAAGAGGAATATCTGCTTTAACACTTGATTCTAACTTATCAAGTGTAGCAACAAAGAAATCTCAAGATATGGTAAATAAAAACTACTTCGACCATACATCTCCAACTTACGGTTCTCCATTTGATATGATGAAGCAATTTGGAATATCTTATAGAACTGCTGGTGAGAATATAGCAAAAGGTCAAAAAACTCCACAAGAGGTTGTAACTGCTTGGATGAATTCTGAAGGTCATAGAAAAAATATATTAAACCCTAATTTTACTAACTTAGGTGTTGGTATTGCAAAAGATTCTAAAGGAACAACTTATTGGACTCAAATGTTCATAGGTAAGTAATTTAGATTATAGATAAAAAGTATAAATGTAGATATTTAAATGTCTGCATTTATACTTTTTTCTTTGTTTATATATTTTTTTAATAAATTCATTTTTACTATAAATACTATATTTAAGAAGGATAACCAATCTTTAGCTTTCTTATATATTATTTATATTGAAAATATATATCTTTAAAAGATACAAACTATTAAAATAAATTCTTAAGTATTTATTACAAACTTGTAATTTGCTTTTTTAAATTAATCATTTATAGTATAATGTAATAGGGATATATTATGGTTTAACTTTTTTGTAAGTTGAAAGGAATGAAATTTATGAACAAAAAATTAAATAATTTTAAAAAGAGATTTGTAACTTTAGGTCTTACTGCAGTTTTAAGTTTATCTAGCTTAGGACTTGTATTTGCAGATGGTGCTAGAGTTGTAACTCTTGGTGCAAACTTAACACAAGAACAAAAAGATACTATGTTAAAATATTTCGGTGTTAATAAAGATGAAGTTGTAATACTTGAGGTTAACAACCAAGAAGAAAGAAAATACTTACAAGGAGTAGCGACTGAAGCTCAACTTGGAAAGAAAACTTATTCTTGTGCTTATGTTGAACCAACAAAATCAGGTAGTGGTATAAATGTTAAAACTGCTAATATAACTTGGGCAACTCCAGCTATGGTTGCAACTACATTATCTACTGCAGGTCTTACTGATGCTGACGTTGTAATTGCTGCTAACTTCCCAGTTTCTGGAACTGGAGCATTAACAGGTATAATGAAAGCATTTGAAGATGCTACTGGAAAGCCTCTAGAGGAAGATAAAAAAGAACTAGCTTCAGAGGAATTAATAACTACTGGAGATTTAGGTGATGATATCGGTCAAGACAAAGCTACTGGAATCGTTAATGATGTAAAGACTGAGATAATAAAAAATAATACTAAAGATACAGTTCAAATAGCTGAAACTATAAATAATGTAGTAAACAACTATAATGTAACTTTATCTGATGAACAAATGGCAAAGCTTGAAAGCTTAATGGAAAAAATATCTAAACAAGATTATAACTATAGTGAAATGAAAAATGCACTAGAAAGTGTATCTGATGTTGTTAATGAAAACTTATCTGCTATAGGTGAAAATGTAAATACAGGATTCTTTGATAAAATAAAGAGCTTCTTTGAAGGAATAGTTGATTGGTTTAAAGGATTATTCGGTGGTAATAATAATGATAATTCAAGTATACTTAACAATACTAACGATAGTTTACTTGGAGAAAATGCTAAAATAGATGCTACTGATAAATCAACTATAAACCTTCCATCTAGTGAGCAAGTTGAAGGTTTCTTTGCTAAGATATGGAATTGGTTCACAGGATTATTTGATGGAAATGATTCTAATAAAGTAGACGATAACAATGCGACACCTCCATCAAATGAAGAATCTAATAGTGATTCTACTGGAGATAGCTCTGTTGACTCATTAGAACAAAATTCTACTGTTGATGAAAATGTTCAACCTGATTCTTCAATAAATCCAGATGCCCCAGTTGAAAATTCATCTGAAAACTTAAATAGTACAAATGTTTCAAATAATAAAGATACATTGAATACTCCCAATAGTGAAAATACAACAAACCAAGTAATTAATTATTAAATGAATATACTAAAAATACAGATAAGTAAATTATCTGTATTTTTTATACCTGATTTCAAAATTTCTAATATAACTTAGATTGCTCTATTATTTTGTATTATGCTAATTAAAAATAGATATTATACAAAAACAATTCCATATATAAAATATTATCAATCTAAAAAGAGAGCCAGATAGACTCTCTTCTTAATTATTTCTTAACTTTAACTTTTTTATTATCACACTTTTCTGGTAAAATATTCAACGTCTCTCTTATAACTTTTTTAAAGTTACTTGGTGTCTTCGGAAATATATTTTTAAATATGCTATTCATCATTATTTCCCTCCCATTTATATTTAATTTATACCACTTGGTGTTTTTTGAAAGTACGATAAGCAAAAGGTATACAAACAACCACTATTATTATGTAAATTGCTATTCTCATTGTAAGTATATCCATTGTTATCCCAGGTAAAGGATAAGACATATAATTTGTAATATCCATCATAAATACTGGCTGACATGATATAGAAGGAAGTAGCATATAAATATGATTCCAAGCACCGTTAGTCTCACTAAGCTTAAAGAATAACGGAGCCATTATTATACATATCATAACAATTAACACTGAAAATGGTGTCTTCATTTTTGCAGATAATAATAATGTAATTGATACCATTGAAAGCATCACTAAATATAGTGTTACAATACAAATAACTGTTGCCGATAAAAATGTTAAAGAATATGGTGTTATTGAATTTATAATTTGTATTGGCAAATTCCACCCATCTATTCCGAATGATAATAATATAATCCCTATACCTACTACAATATTTAATGTATATACTGTAATTGCAAAAACAAATGACGCTAATACCTTTGACAGTATTAATTTGGATTTTCCATACCTAGAAGATAGTATTATATTATCAGCACCAGATTGATACTCACCCGCAAAAACAGGAGCAATACAAATACAAATTGCTATTATAGGAAGTGCCATTAGCTCAATACAGTTAAATACAGTCTTCCATCCCTCGTGATATCCATATTCAAAAGGTGTTGAGACTTCTTTGTTTTTTTCAATCCAAAATTCTTTTTCTTGCTCTGAATAATTCCAATCTTCATAACTAGCATTTAAAAGCTTATATATTTTATTATCTCTTTGACTATAAAATTTAGCGTCCTCTTCTATTTGTAATTTTTTAAGCTCTGCAAATGAATAGTCATATAGATTTGGAATTGTATAATTATTATTAAGAAGACCTAAATAATACATCTTATCTACTAAGTATTTATTAAAAGCTGAATCACTTAACTCCTTTTTCCCATCATTAATAACTATGTTATCTGGATTATCAAATAACTGTTGATATTTTAAAATATCATCTTTAATTCTGTCTTCTGTTAATACTCCTGCAAGTTCTTTCTGGTTAGATTTTTCTAATTCAATAGCAGTAAATCCTCTTTCTTGATTACCGTCCTTATCAAATGATATGAATTGAATAACTGGAGATATAAATAGTAATGCTGTTAAGGCGAAACTAGCTAAAACTACAATTATATTTAATTTTTTTCTTACAATTTTTTTAAGCTCAAATATTAATAAATCTTTCATATTATTCCTCCTATAGTGATACCATGTCATCAAAATGGTATAAAAATAAATCTTCAAGTGTTGGGTCTACATTAATTGCATTTTCATCAGGTTTTGTATCACTTACAATACGAAGCGAAACCTCATTATTACCTTCATGCTGTAAGTTTACAACACGATACTTACTACTAACTATATCTACTTTATTCTGTGGTACTCTACATCTCCATACTTTTTTATCTATTTCCTTAGTCACGCCTTCACTTGGACTATTAATAATTATTTGACCACCCTTCATCATTAGTATTGTATCTGCTATATATTCAATATCAGAAACAATATGAGTTGAAAGAATAACTATCTTATCCTTTGAAAAGCTAGAAATTAAATTTCTAAAACGTATACGCTCTTTGGGGTCTAACCCTGCTGTTGGTTCATCTAATACTAAAATCTTTGGGTCATTTAATACTGCTTGAGCAATTCCTAATCTTTGTTTCATACCACCTGAAAAAGTTCTTATTTTTTTATTTGCAACCTCTGACAAGCCTACTAAATCTAATAGTTCTTTTGTTTTTAACTTTGCACTCTTCTTATCTATTCCTTTTAATGCTGAAACATAGTGCATAAATTCCTTAGCCGTAAAGTCTGGATAATACCCAAAATCTTGAGGAAGATATCCAATAAGCTTTCTATAATTTTCACCCAATGTATCTATATCATATCCATCTAGCAATATGTCCCCAGATGTCGGATTAAGAACACCACATACCATTCTCATAAGAGTTGTTTTACCTGCTCCATTCGCTCCAAGTAACCCATACACTCCTGGCTGTAAGATAACATCCATTCGGTCAACTGCTATTTTATTTCCAAACTGTTTTGTTAATCTATCAAATTTTAATTCCATTTTAAACCTCCTAAATATGTGTTAAATTTATGTAATCATATTTTTTGTTACAGCTATTTAATAACCTATAGATTTGGACGCATGAACCAACTATTGCTATCGCAAGCATAACTGTCCATATCCACAATGAAGATACTACGTATAACCTAGGCAAGAATGTTGTTGACATCGATACTATAACCATTATAAAAATACCTAAAGCAAAACAATAATAATTACATTCTTTGTTTTTAAATTTATTTAGTAACCATAAGCATCCAAAGCAAGTTACCATAAATGGTACACAAATATACAAAAATGTAGCATATGGATGAAGTGTTGTATTTACTCCCACAATAATACATAAAATTGTTATACTTAAAATATCCATAAGTCCTAAGATACTTACACGAGACATCATTACTTGACTTAGTGTATATTGTGTCGACATTTCAATTTCAATAGTTCCATGTGTGTAAGTTCTTGATAGTTCTGTAATTCCCGATAGAAAAATCAGTGGTGCTATTGATGAAATTAAGCCTATCACTTGTGCAGATATAGTATAATAATACAGTTTCAATCCACAAAATAATAGTATTATAAATTGGATAGCCCATACATTTTTACGAATAAATCCAAATTGTTGGAAGTAAAACTCCCAAAATGTTAATCCCTTATTTTGAGCTTGATTCACTTCTCGACGTACCTGTATAATAGTTTCTTGAATGTTAATAGGATTTGGCATGGGTACATCTGTGTATATTTTCTTTAAATCATTTTCTAATTGTTTTTTCAATATAATCACTCCCATTTAATTTATTTTTAATTGTTGATAATGCAGAATTTATCCTATAACGAACTGAGAATCGTGATTTCCCTGTGATAACTGCAATTTCATTTACTTTTAAATCATGAACATATCTTAAAACTATAACTTCCTGTTGCTCTTGTGGAAGTCGATTAACAATCTGTTCAAGTATTATTTTATCTGTAATATTATTAATTTTTTCGGTTGCAGTAATATCTATAATTTCTTTTGTTGCTTCTAAGTAATCTGGTTTACGCTTTTTATTACAATTAATGCATAGGTTTTTAGCTATGGTGTAAAGAAATGCTCTTGGCTTTCCCCTATCAGAATATGTATTTATATTTCGTATGAAATTCAAGAAAACATCTTGTGTGATATCTTGTGCATCTTCACTATTTCCTAATTTCCAGTAACAGTACTTATAAATAGCATCATAATTTTCAGTAACAATTTGTTCACCGATATCTGCGTCCCCATTCTTAATCTTTCCAATAGGGTTTGTAGGCACATCATCACCTCCTCATAATATATAACAATTCTAAAATCGAAAATGTGCAAATTTTTTTTATTTTTTATTAATCAAAATAGCACAAGAATTATCTTGTGCCTTATATACAATATTTTTATTATTATTTTTAGAATAAATCAGACCTCTTTTTTTTGCGTTGCTCACCTTTCAAGCTTACAACATTATTTGGTTCTAAATTATTAAGATTATTAGTTTTTCTCAATTCATCTATCTTGTCATTATTAAACATATTCTTTAAACTATCATAAACCACAGAATCTTTTGATTTATTCATAGATATAACATCTACTAATGAATTATCAGCTAAGCGACTATTACAAAATATACTTCCAAATTCACGCTCAAATGATTTTAAAGCTTTTTGCAAATCGTCTTTTTCTTTCTTCAACTCTTTATTTTCTTCTTCTAATTTTTTTAACTTATTCTTATCCATTTCAAACACTTTAGCTAGCTTCTTATAAAGCACCTCAGGCTTTTTATAGTATTCATTTACTAATGCATGGATATCTCCTATTTCTGGAATAAACTCTTTACCAGCTACAACTACATTAGAAGAATTTTTTATTTCGTTTATCCTTTGTCTTCCGTAATAATCTTCAAAGCTAGCTTCTTTAGGTAAATCTATATCAAATTTACTTAATAAAGCTTGTACATCTTTATAGCTTAAATTTTCTTTACCTTTAAATTCTTTATAATAAATAAACCACGTTGTATTACCTGTATAATTTACCCATAAGCTATAATTTCCATCTTGTGATTTAAATACTATAGTATCATCATATTCATCATTTTGAGATTCATCTATTTTTGTATTTACCTTAGAAAAGATTTCACTAGCTATCTTTGCAGCTTCTTCTTTATCTCCTACAGATGCTTTATATACATACGCTTTATTCGATTTATCATTAAAGTCAATATTACTACTTACATCTATAGTTGACATATCTATATTATAGCTATTAGTAATAGATAGATTTCCTAACTCTTTTTTAGAATAAGTAATAAATATTATACTAAAGGAAATAACAGTTATTATTAAAGGTATTTGGTAAATTATATTAGTTAAAACTTTATACCTTTTTTCATATATTGATATAAAAAATATTACTATACCATACCCTATAATGCATCCTAGAGTATTATTTATAATGTCATCGAGTTCAAATATCCCTCGTTTACTTATAAGTTGAAGTATTTCTATAAATAGTGTTGCCCCAAATCCTATTAAATAAGTTATATACCATCTTTTACATTTTTTAAAAAGTAATGGTATCATAAATCCAAGTGGAACAAACATTAATATATTAAGAATTATATTTCTCCACTCTCTTATAGAAAAGCTATTGTATGCATTTTTATAAGAGCTAAACAAGTGTAGATTTATATTACCATACGCTGAAGCTCTATGTCCAATTGTTGCTCCAAGTACTACAACTATATAAATTACAAATATACTCCACAATCCAAATTTAAATTTGTTTAATTTATCAGTACCTTTCATTAGTTTTTTATAAAGTAAGAAGTATCCTGTTAGAAGTAAAATTACAACAATAACTCCTAATAGCATATACTGTCTTGCAAGTTGTATTAAATCATAAATTCTCACTATTCTAATCTCCCTTATCTTTTAAATCGATTAATTTAATTTACAAAATATACCATAAAAAATAATTATAATGCAAATTTTTATTACATAGTTATTTTTATCTATGTTCTATAATTGTTGAATTAATAAAAATAAATTAAAAGCCCCTAAAGCTATAATAGCCTTAGGGACTTTATTTTGTTATTTTACTTTTAAGGTATCGTTATTTAAATTAATTATTCATCTTTTTTACCTTTTGCAAATAATACTCCAGCTATTGCTGCTATACCAACACCTATATAAGCTATTATATTATTTCCATTCTTTGATTCTTCAGCTTCAACTTGTGAATCAGTAGTTGTTGTTTCTTCTAAATTATCTTTACTTTCTTCAGTAGTTTCATTAGTAATCTCATCTAAAGTAGCAATTTCATCAAGTTGGTCATTTATAGTTTCATTTTCAACTTCATTAGTAGTTGTGCTTTCATTTGAAGTGTTTCCACCATTGTTAGTTGATCCACTTCCTCCTGATGTATTTCCACCGTTGTTAGTCGATCCATTTCCTCCTGATGTATTTCCACCGTTGTTAGTCGATCCATTTCCTCCTGATGTGTTTCCACCATTGTTAGTTGATCCACTTCCTCCTGATGTGTTTCCACCGTTGTTAGTCGATCCATTTCCTCCTGATGT
>NZ_LT629850.1:919784-924258 GCF_900106845.1 Romboutsia timonensis | reverse complement strand
TTGTTAGTCGATCCATTTCCGCCTTATGTATTTCCACCATTCGAGTTATTATTATCTTCTTCAACCTTTAATGTATTAACTACTATTTCTTTGTATTTAGAAGCATTTGCTAAGCTATTATCTATCTTAAGTTCTACATAGTATTCAGTATTTCTTGCAAATAATCTATACTTAGTTAATTTTATTTTGTATACTGTAAACTCTTTAGTTTCTATAGTATCAACTATTTTAGAGTTCCCTTTCTTTAAATCTTTGACAAAGTTTGTAAAATCTTCTGATCTAACGTCTTTAACTTCTAATTCTACAGGTGAATTTAAATCTCCTTGTCCAGATACTGGTGTTACTATGTTAGTGTCTATAATATTAGCTATAACATCTGGAATTACATCATCCTTTTTAAAGTCTTGTACAGTTACTTCAAAGCTATCACTTAGATTACTTCCATCAGTTGTAGTAGCTGTAATAACTACCTTACCTTCACCTTTTGCAGTTACTTTAGCAGTATTTCCTTTTGCTTCAAGATTTAATATATTAGTATCACTTACAGACCACTTTATATCTTTTATATCTGCTTCTTTGTTAACAGCTGCATTTATTTCTTTAGAAGCTCCTAAGTATAAATTATTAAACTTATTGCTTATCTTTATTTCACTAGCAAGTGTAACGCCTTTAACTACTGTTACTGTTATTGTCTTAGTTGCTGTTGCTCCATTTTTATCTTTTACTCTATAAGTTACAGTGTAGTTACCTTCTTTTTTAGTATCTACATTATTATTTACTACTTCTACACTTTGTGTTAAGTCTTTATCTTCTTCATCGTATGCAGTAACTATACTTAAAGGATTAAACGTATCACCTAATTTTATAGTTGTATCATTTGCATATATTACAGGTACATGATTTATTGAAGACATTTTAGGATTTACTTTTACAATACTTTGTAATCTTGTAGTTTTACCTTTGCTATCAGTTGCACTGTATAATACTCTATATTCTCCTGCAAGATTAGTATTTACATTACTATCTACAACTAATTGTATATCATCATCTTCATCAGTTACATGAACACCAGCTCTTGGGTCAAAGCTATCTCCTACTTTTAATGTATGGTTTTTAACTCCTGAGATTACAGGCGCTTTATTAGCTATTACATTTAAATTAACTTGTATTTTAGCTTCATTTCCATAAGTATCTACTGCAGTATATGTTAATACATAAGTAGTGTCATTCTCTGGATCTAATTCAAGAGCCTTATCTGTAGATACTTTTACTTCTAATTCTCTTCCCTTTGCATCTACTGCTTTAACATTTTCTAATGGTTTAAATATATCTCCACCGCTTATTGTTATATTTGTTTGTAGTGCTTGCCCGTCTCTAGTTATAGTAGGAAGATCTTTTACATTTGCATAATCTACATATACTTGTATTTCTATAGGTTCAGATTTTTCATTATAGCTATCTATAGCTCTACATTCTAAGCTATATAATCCTGGTGTTTGTTTACTAAATGTTGTTATTACAGGCTTATTACTTTGAGATAAATCTTTAACTTGTAATTCAACAGCATCACCATCTATATCTTTCATAGTTATTCCTAGGTTTTGAGGTGTTAATTCTAATTTTTCACCTTCTACTATTTTTATAAAGTCTTTAGAAGAGGTTATAGTTGGTGCTGTATTTAAGCTAAGAGTTTCATCATCTGATACTACTCCTAAATCACTATATTCCTTATTTGTTACAGATAAGTATTTATACTCATCTTTATCATTTGGAACTACTTTATAAGTAGTTCCTCCTTGTTTTGTAGTTTTATCACTTGCTTTTAAATCTAACTCAAATACTTCTATTTTATTTCCTAACTTAGGTAAAGAGTTTTCTGATGTTATAAGAACATCTATAGTGTTTGAGTCTTGGTTATATGTGTAATCAGCTAGTATATCATTACTGCTATCTTGATATTCATTACTTGCTAATCTAGCTTGAACTTGTGGTTTTATTAAGTCTTTTATACTCGACTCACCATTAGCAAGTTTTACATTTCCATCTAGTTTTACACTAAATTGTATTGACTTTGGTATATCTTGTACGTTATCTATAGATACTTTTACAGTATCTCTATCTATTTTTTCTACATCTAATTTTAACTTGTTCCCAATATCAGTTGATTTAACATCATTTGCCTTCATATTCGGGACTGCATAAATAATTGCAGCTGTAGAAGTTAAAGCTAATGTAGATACAACAGCAGTTTTAACTGACGATTTTAATTTCCTCATATGTCTCTCCTTCTTAAAAATGTCTATCTATTCTCAAATGCCTTTTTTACAGTATTTTGATCTATTTCCATTACTTTAGCAGCTGATGATCTCGCCTTTGAAGTAGCTAAATCTATTGTTGGTAACTTACTTAAATCACTTGGTAATTCATATAAGAAGGTATCACTTACTAATCTTTGTCCAACAGGAGCTCCTGTAGAGTCTAGCTTGTTATATCTATATAACTCAGCCTTAACTTGACTACCTTTTATGTTTTGTTCTCCATTTATTATTGCCTTTTCTTGTTCTGGTGTTATCCAGTATATCCAACTACCTTGTGCTACTTCACCTAACTGTGCATCTTCTGGTAATTCTGCAAGAAGTATAACTTGTGATTGTAATGCATAGTTTCCATCATTTTCATTTAATACTAATGGTACGTTAAATGCAGGATCACCTCTATATTCACCTGTTATTAATATAGAACCTTGAGGTATTACCTTATCCTTAGCATATGTGTAATCTGATTTTAATCTACCAATACCGTTTGTATACTTACCATTGTTGTAGCTTCCTATTTCTATATTATCTCCAGGTTGTCCTAATAACTCAAGTTCACCTATAGATATAGTTTTTGCACCTTTTGCTACTAACTTCACATATTGAGCATTAGTTGACCATAATTGTTTATTTGAATCATTTCCGCTTTCATTAAAGTAAATTGTGTTTTCTTTTGTAGTATCAAATTTTCCTGAGTGAACTTTAGTCCATTTTTTATTATCACTACTTACTAATACTTCATAATCACTTATTGAGTCATATGTTACTTCTTTATTTTTAGTAAATAACCTTTTAAATGAGAATTTCTTAGCAGTAGTATTTCCTGGAGTATATTTTAATCCTATTACTTGTTTGCTAGTTCCCATATTTATAGTTACATATGGATCTCCACTTAAAGTTTGTCCAGTGTTATCAGTTCCAATAGCACCGTTATAAACTGTTGATGCATCGTTATCTTTAATATTATTTATTGAACCATCTTCATTGTGTCCATGTCCTGTATTTTCGTGAACTGTATCATCTGGGCTTATTGTATTAGTATCAAATGTCCAATCCTTCTTAGCTAGGCTTCCATCATGAGTAACTTTTACAGTACCTAATTCAAATTCACTACTTTTATTTAAGCTATAGTCGTAAGCTTTTACTTTATATGTGAATGTTCTATTGTTTACTGAATCTATAACATCTTTGTACTCAGTTATGTTACTTTCTTTATTTCTTTCAACAAATCCAACAGGAACTTCTTTAAATCCAGTTGCAGCTGCTTCTTTTCTTATTATTTCATAACCTAAAATCTTATCATTATCTTTGTTTACACTTATATTAAGTGGTACACTCTTTTGATTTAAATAAGTCTTTTCTGTTACTTGGTTACCTTTATCATCAGTTCCGAAGCTAGCACTTACCGCTACATCATCAGCCATAGTAATTGAGCTCATATCATTTTTACTAATAGCATCTAATTTCTTTCTTCTAGCTTCATCATTTATATATTGTATATCTCTAGTTTCAACTGGATAATCCATTTTATTTAAGTATTCATCAGTTTTTGGACTAGCTACTAATCCCCAAGCCTTAAAGAATGGTCTTAAATCTTTTTTAACCGCATCTGAAGCTCTCATTATATATGTTTGAGCAGTTTGGTCATATCCTGTTTCACTAGGAGCTATACCTTTTTCCCTAGTTATTCTATATAATTTAGAGTAGAATGTATCGTTATCTAAATCACCATCACTATTTGTTTTTATCATATTATAAGTATAACTATCATCATATGCTAAGTGTAATTGCCAGAACATTGCAAGTCCTGTTCTACCCCTTGGTACACCTACACTTTGTGAAGTTACTCTATCATATACATCTTCATATCCATTTCCATCTTCTATTCTAGATGAGTTTTCATCGTTATATGTTTGAGTCATAAGTGCTAAAATATTATTTGTAACCTCTGCATATGTTAAACCTGGTCTATCATGAACATGCCCTATTTCATGACCTATTCCCCATCCAAATAATTGTCCATCTTCAGAATTTATTAGCTTTCCATTTTCATCTAATTTAAATGGCACACCAGTCATCATACCTGCACTAGAACCATAACCTATACCAACATGGTGACTTGAAGCATACATAAATGCTCCTGTAAACATCAAATATCA
>NZ_LT629850.1:898116-919424 GCF_900106845.1 Romboutsia timonensis | reverse complement strand
TCATGACCTATTCCCCATCCAAATAATTGTCCATCTTCAGAATTTATTAGCTTTCCATTTTCATCTAATTTAAATGGCACACCAGTCATCATACCTGCACTAGAACCATAACCTATACCAACATGGTGACTTGAAGCATACATAAATGCTCCTGTAAACATTCTTTGATATTTGATGTTTATACGGTTTCTAGGAGCTCTATTGGCATTAAAGTATTCATTTTCACTCTTTCCACCAAGTTTTTCTAATTTATTATTAGTTATTTTTCCATCGCCATCAAAGTCAACTGGGTTTTCTAATAATCCTTGTTGTGCATAAGATATTTTCATTATTTGTTCCCAAGCAAGTAATGTATCATATACTCTTTGAACTTGTTCTTCTTCACTAGATAAACCACCTTGTATTCCTTTTAATACTTGGTCTGCTGGTAATGATAAAGTTATTCTTTCTCCTTCAATATCTGTAGTATTTAATATTGAAGTTTCAGCATCATATCTATAAATATTGTTTATCTTATCTTCAGCAGATACTTGTGATGGATATCTACTTGGTAACGTAGCTACATAAGATTTTAAGTTTTTAATATATTCTCTTATTAATTCTTTTACTTTTTGTTCATTTGCAGCGTCATCTATAAGATTATTTACATTTAAGTGTGGTATTTCTGTTCCACCACTAACTCTTACTTGTACATTTTGTACTTCATCATAATTAGAGTCAAAGCTTAAGTATAAGTTTCCACCTTTTTCATAATCCATATTAAACTTAGATTCTGGTATTACTATTTCATTTTTACCTACACTTAATTTTTGGTTATAAACTTGGTAACCTGTACTACTTTCTCCATTATGTTGTGTTATAGCTAAGTTAAATTTAGTATCTTTTCTACTTGAACCTATATAGATATTTACTTTATCACCAGGTTTTACAGCTACACCTAACGCTTGATAATTATTAGATTGTCCTATTGTTTGTCCTTGATTTCTTATTCCTGAATCTAATATTTTTATATTATCACTTAAGTTAATATCATTTAATAAATCTTGTGCTCTTTGTAAGTCTTTAAGTAGTTGATCTTGATCTGGATGATATTCCATAGATTCTGGATCTATAGTTTTTGCTCTATTTATAAGTTCATCTATTTTTTCTTGTGTAACACCTTCACTTAACTCTAACATTAAATCATCTTTAAATAAGCTTGCTACATCAGACTTTAAGCTATCATAATGGTATAATTTTATTTCAGATATCGTAGGCGAATCTCCAGGCCACGTACTTGGTGCAATTATTATTTCACTTGTAGTCACAGGCTCATTTAATACTAATGTATAGTATTTATTTTTATTTTTATCTAATTCTGCTTTAACTGATGGATAAATATATCTATATCCATTTTTTATTGTTCCACCTGTTTCACCATCTTTTACCGGAATACCTATTTTTATATCTGAGAATCCTTGATTTTCATAACCTGAATCTCTTCTAGTTGTAAATCTAATCGTATCTATTGTATATTCTTTATCTAATGTAATGTGTGGTGTTATTCCTAGGGCTCCCCAGTTATATCCACCATCCCATGAATCGTTCATCCAGTAAGTTGAGTAATCATTATCAACAGTCATCATACCTATTTCTTCTGGTGTTGTTCCTTCTGGATACTCTTCTTTTCTATAATGCTTTACTTTAGCACTTACTATATGGTTAGTTTTATCATTAGGTGTATTTATAAGTTTATAATTAGGAACAATTGGATTTATAAGCTTAGTTGTAGTTCCTAAATAAGTCTTAGATAATCCACCTGTACCATGATGATTTGTAGCTGTCATTTTTATTTCATATGTTGCGCCCTCTTCAAGGTTATTTATATTATAACTAGTGCCTCTTATTAACTCATCTTTATCAGTTTTTTGTTCTGGAGTTAATTCTGTTACATTATCTGGTATATCATTTGTAGGATTACTATCTTCGTATTTAGGCTCATTCGGGTCATTAGCTTTAGTCCATGCACCTGTTCCTACTTTTCTATAATATAGGTCATAATCTTTAGCCTTTTTATGAGATTTCCAACTTACAGCTAATCCCTTATAAACACCTTTTACAGTTATACCTTCTGGTCCTTCTGGTCTTGTTTCTGGTATAACTTGTAATTCAACTATAGAATCAGCTCCGTAAATTTTATTATCCTTAACTAATACACCACTAGCTGAATTCCATCCTTGTGTGTTATAGTCTGCATCTACATTGTCTGGTATTCCATCCTTATCATTTGAGTTATTTAATAAGTTTGTATCTCCAGATGCTGTTTTGTCATACCCTTCTTGTTCATCTTTATATCCACTCTTCCAGTCATCTCCACTTAAAGATTGAATACTCATTCTATATATTTGGTATCCATTTACTCCTTCTACCCTTAATGTATTTTCACTGGTTCTATAAGTATCTATTCTCGATACTGTTCCATTATCATTTAATTCTTCTATTTTTATTTCATATCCAGTTACATTTGGTTCATGGTCCCATCCTATAACAAAGTGTTCATTTCCAACTGCAGTTCCACTTGTAAAATTATTAATAACGGGTATATTCATCTTTGGTTTAGGAATTTCTTTGTAAACATTGTTTACAAACTCAACCTTAGATATTTCTACTAGATTTTTACTACTTCTACTTCCAGTTATGTTTATAGTTACTTGACTTACTGCTACTTGCTTTCCTAAGTCTATTACTATTTCATCTACACCATTTCTAGTAGATTTACTTGCTTTGTTGAAATCTACTATTAAATCTTCTCCATTATCTCCAGCATTTGGTATTTTTATATTACCAGCTGATGGTGCATTTGCTGATGGTGCTTTTATTACTATTTGCTCAGTTTTATTAACACTTCTAGTTGTATTATCTAAACTTATTGGTATAGATACAGGATTAGTTTCTGATATTTCAACTTCTGTACCATCATCTGCTATCTTAGTTTGTAATACTACTGAACTATTTTCACTTTTTAATATGTTTTTAATATCACCTTGAACTTCTACTTTGTTACTATCTATATCTATAGAAGCATTTTCAGGATTTATTATTACATCAGTATCAACTATAACAGCTTGTGATTGAGTTTTATTCATATTTTGATGTATATATGTTAAATCAGTTATATCAGTCTTTCCATCTCTATTTAAGTCAATTTTACGTTCCTTAGTATTGTTTTTTATTTGTTCTTTTAAAGCGTTATAATCTGACATACTTACTATGTTATCAGAGTCAACATTACCAGCTAAGAATACTGCTGGATAAACTTCTTCCTTACCATCAACTATTACTTTATTTTCACTAGTTCCTGCTAATACACGCTTAGAAGACTTTGTAACATCTATATTTTCTATTAATGCAGTTTCATATCCATCACCTACAATTTCTAATGAATATTGACCTAATGAAAGATTTTCAAAAGTTAAATGGTAGAACGCTAATTCCTTAGCATTTGCTTCTAAGTTGTTTCTCTTAGAATCTTTTGCTTCTAATTTGTAGCTTATATCAGAACCTATATTCCCATTTAAGTTGTCATTACCAAGTTTTATACTTCCAACTGATTCATCACCTTTTTTAAGATTTACTGTTATATTTGTTTGATTAACAGTTGTATATTTTATTGGTAAAGAAAAGTTTAAGTCTAGTTCTAATTTTCCTTTAGCTTCATATACTTCAGGTTTAGTGCTTTCTTTTTCTAATGCTTTTTCTTTTGAATCAGCGTTTTCATCAACTGTTACATCTTTATTTTCTAAATCTTCAAACTTTTCATCTTTAGATGCTATTTCTTCTACCTTTGTTTCATCTGAATTTTTGTCTTCAGATTTTACTATATTTTCATTTACAATATTAACTTCTTTTTTTGGCAATTCTTTTAAATTTTCATTGCCCTCTGCAAATGATAAAGATTGCATATTACTAGCAATTAACGTTACTGCTAGTGTACTAGAAATCTTTCGTTTCATATATATCCTCCTGTTTATTGCTATATAAATTACAATTCATTACCCAATATAATACCTTTATATATAAAAGAAGGTGTTTTTAATCGACCTATATTTTGGGAGTTTACAAAAGAGGCTTTACTATTTTGTAAACTGGTTGTGATTATGGTTAATCTTAATCCCTTTAAACTTAATAATTAAGTTTTTTAATCTGTAATTTATCTTTGATTTAATTATGTAGAATTATATCACATATTCCGACAAATTTAAACATTTTTAGTTGAAAATTGTCGAAATACTTTTATATTTATTAAATATACAATCAAAATCATACTTAAATGTCTAAATATATTTTCTATAATCATCAAACATTAACTGATACCATTGACATAAATATATATAATAGTTATTATAGTTTTGTACAAAACATATTTTTAGGAGGTATTCCTATGATATCTGAAAATAAACTTAAGCTAGGACTTGATATTAATAGAATACATCATATAATTTCAAGGAAAATGGATGCTACTGTAATTAGTTCTATCGATGATAATTTAACTGTTTCTCAAGCCTATGTAATTGATTTTATTTATATGGAAGGTAAAGAAAAAGATATCTTCCAAAAGGATTTAGAAAAAGAATTTGATTTAAAACGTTCATCTGTTAGTCTTCTGTTAAATAATATGGAAAAAAGCGACTTAATTCAAAGAGTTCCTGTTGCAGAAGATGCACGTTTAAAAAAAATTATTTTAACAGAAAAAGCTATGATACTTAATGAAAATATATCCATGGCTATTAACTCAGTTGAAAATAAACTGTCTGAGAATATAACCTTAGAAGAAATAAATGTCTTTTACAGAGTACTTGATAAAATAAGAAATAATCTAGAATAACCATTTTTAAATTTAATGGTTATTTTAAATATATAGTTTTGTACAAAACTTAATATTTTAAAGGAGGTTTATTTATGACAAAAGTGTCTAATTTTACAGAAGGTAAAATATTCTCACCTTTAGTAAAATTTACAATACCAATACTAATGGCATTATTTTTACAAACAATGTATGGAGCTGTGGATTTACTTATAGTTGGACAGTTTGGTAGTGCAGCTGATGTCTCTGCTGTTTCAACAGGAAGTCAAATAATGACTGCTATAACGGCAATGATTAATGGACTTACTATGGGAATTACTATATTAATAGGTCAAAAACTTGGTGAGGGAAATAAAAAAGATGCAGGAAATGTTGTAGGAAGTGGTATTTCTATATTCACTATTATAGCTATAATTACAACTATAGTTGTGGTTATTTTTTCATCTTATATTACAGCTTTAATGCAAGCACCAGAAGAAGCCTTTAATAGTACTGTTTCATATTTAAAAATATGTGGTATGGGTTCTATTTTTATAGTTGCTTATAATGTTATAGGCGGAGTATTTAGAGGACTTGGGGATTCTAAAACACCACTTATTACAGTTTTTATAGCATGTGTTGTAAATATAATCGGTGATTTAATATTTGTAGGTGTATTTAAAATGGCTGCAACAGGTGCTGCTTATGCTACTGTATTAGCTCAAGCAATTAGTGTTATTTTATCTTTAATATTAATAAAAAGAAATGGTGTTCCTTTTGAGTTTTCTAGAAAAAGTATAAAATTCCATAAAACTTTAACTTCACAAATAATTAAATATGGTGCACCAATATCTATTCAAGGTGTACTTGTAAACTTATCTTTCTTAGTTATTATGATGATAGGTAACTCAATGGGAGTAGTTGCATCAGCAGGCATGGGTGTAGCTCAAAAACTTGTTGGATTTATAATGCTAATACCATTATCATTCTCTCAAGCTGTATCTGCATTTGTTGCTCAAAACTATGGTGCGAAAAAATATAATAGAGCTAAAAAAGTTCTTCTATATTCTGTAGCAACTTCCCTAGCGTGTGGAATTGTAATGTTTTATATTACATTTTTCCACGGAAACTTACTTTCTCAAATATTTACTAAGGATGAAGCTGTTATCTTAGCATCTTGGGACTATATGAAATCTTATGGAATTGATTGTTTATTTACTGCAATAATGTTTTGTATGGTTGGGTATTTCAATGGCTGTGGAAAAACAACTTTTGTTATGATTCAAGGTGTTATTGGGGCATTTTGCGTAAGAATACCTGTATCTTATCTTATGAGTAAGATAGAGCCAGTATCTTTATTTAAAGTTGGATTAGCAACTCCAGCATCTACTTTGGTTCAGATTATATTATGTGTATCATTCTTTGTATTCTTATCTAAGAAGTCACCAAAGGAAGACGATCCTATAGATACTTATCAAGAAATACAAGCTTTATAAAATTTATAATTGTAATTATTATAAAAATAGGTGAACTTATATTAAGTCACCTATTTTTTATACTATTATGTAGATCTTTTTATATACTATCTAATAGTTCTTGGTATATTTCCTCATCTGTCATTATAGTTAGGTAATCACCACATATTATTTCAGTATCTCCATTAGGTATTAACTCATTATCTCCTCTTAATATAGATACAACTAAACAATTTTTGGGCCATTTAATATCTTTTATACATTTTCCAACCATTACACTATCCATACTAACTGCTATCTCTAATAATAATTTTTTTCCTTCTGTTAAATTATCCTTTATAGCATATCTTTCTAATATTCGTTCAAGTAAACTTTCATAAATTGGACTTGATTTAAGTATATCGGAAGTTAAATGAGATATAATAACAACAATCCCCAGAGCTAATAAGTGATTTAATGAACCTGTCATTTCAGATATTAGTATTATAGCTGTTATTGGAGCTTTTACTATAGATGCAAAATGCCCTGCCATAGCTAAGATTATAAAATTTATAATATATGTATTATCTATTCCAAAATAAGTTGTAAATAAAAGTCCTATTAAGTTCCCTACTAATGCTCCTAAAACTAAAAGAGGAAAAAATATTCCTCCTGGAACACCAGAGCCAAAGCAAATAAATGTAAAAAGAAACTTAGCTATTATAAAAGTAAATAATACAGTTCCTGTAAAGTTTTGCTCTTTAAGTGCCATAATAAGATCATGTCCTCCTCCTAATAATATAGGATAAATAAGAGCAACTACTCCTGTAATTACAAATGGTATTATGCATTTTATTTCAATACTTAATTTTGACTTTTTAAATAAACTTTGAGTTTTTAAAATTCCCTTATTAAAAATTACCCCACTTATCCCTATTACTATTCCTAAAATTATAAGTGTCCAATAGTTTTTAAGTGGCAGAGATTCAACTTTCCTAAAATCCAAAGATGGTATTAATCCAAAGAATTGCTTTGATACAAAATCAGCACTTATAGATGCTATCATAGCTGATGTTAAAACTAAAGGTGAAAAGTTTTTATGTGCTTCTTCTAAAGCAAACATAACCCCTGATAGCGGTGCGTTAAATGCTGCTGATAATCCTGCACTTGCTCCACTAGTTATTAAATATTTTTCTTCATTATCTAAATTTTTTAAGTTTTTTGATACCCCTTCTCCTATACAAGCTCCCATTTGCACTGAAGGTCCTTCTCTCCCCACAGATAGTCCTGCACATAAACAAATAAGTCCTCCTACAAACTTATACATTAATACACTAAACCAATTAATTTTTAAATTTCTAGTTAGTATACCTTCTACCTGTGGTATACCACTTCCACTTATCATAGGTTGCTTTTTTAAACACTTTCCTACTATATATCCTAATGCTATAAGTGTTAAAAATATAAATGGTACAATTATAAAATTATGTCTACCATTTTTGTAAATATTTAAAAATATAGGTGACAATTTACTTATAATTATTCTGTGTGCTACAATAGTTAATCCAACCAATATACCTACTATTAAAGAGTTTATTGCTAAACGGTATTTTAGATTTTGACTTCTTTTTAGCATTTCAAATACTTTGTATTTTTTCATCAATATCACCTCCTAAATTTTTTATATTATATGATTTTACAATTTGTCTATCTTATAGTTTATGATTCATAATTTTAAATTTAACTTATAAAATACTTATTTTTTATATTAACAAGTATTTTATAATGTATAATAAAATAGTAACAAAAGTTAAATAAGGGGGTATTAAGATGTATAAATGTTGTATTTTTGATTTAGATGGTACTTTAATAAATTCAATAAAAGCTATCGCTTATAGCTGTAACTTAACTTTAAAAAAGTATAATTTAGGTCCTATCGATGAAGACACTTATAAAATACTTGTCGGTGATGGATATAAAAAATTAATTGAAAGAGCTTTAATTCATTGTGGTGATAATAGTTTAGAAAATTATGAAGATGCTTTAATTACTTATATGGAGTATTTTAAAATTCATTGTATGCATGAAGTTAAGGCTTATGATGGTATACATGATATGTTAGATTTTTTAAAGAAAAATGATATTAAAATAGCAGTATTATCTAATAAGCCTCATGCTCAAACAGTTGAAAATGTAGATAGTATTTTTGGAAATGGATATTTTGATAATATATCTGGTGAAAAGCCTAATGTTAAGAGAAAGCCAGATCCTGAGGGTGCTATTATTATAGCTAATAAGCTAGATGTAAGCCCTTGTGAATGCTTATACATTGGTGATACTAACACTGATATGAAAACTGGCATTAGTGCTTGTATGGACGTTGTTGGTGTTACTTGGGGTTTTAGAGATCGTAAAGAACTTGAAAGTTTTAACCCTAAGTATGTAATTGACCATCCAAGTGAAATTATTGATATAGTTAAGAGTACTGTATTAGTTTCTAATTAAAAAATTCGCTTCGCTCATGTCGCCAACGACTTCGTCCGTTGCTCAAAATCTTTTTTACGCTCAAAACCAACTTATTGATATTACTTACATTCAGAAGTTGTCCACATTTTTTTAAGTATTATAATATCCTTAAGCGTAAAAAAGCTGTCTCAAATTTGAGACAGCTCATATTATATAAATTTACCTAGTCTATAAATTCTATTAAGTTTTTCCCTAATTTCTTAACTCTAGCAAGAGAATAAACTTCATATCCTTTTTCCTCAAGTTTTGAACGTCCAGGTTGGAATGACTTTTCTATAACTATACCTATTCCACTAACTTTAGCTCCTGCCTCTTCAACAAGTCTTACTGCTCCAAGTGCTGCTTCTCCATTAGCTAAAAAGTCATCTATTATAAGTACTTTATCATCTTTTGATATATAATCTTTAGATAAAGTTAATTCATAATCAGATCCTTTAGTAAATGAATGTACTGTTGTTTGATATACATTTCCATTTAATATTTTTGATTGTTGTTTTTTAAGTATTACCATAGGTAAATCCATTTGCATAGCAGTCATAGCCGTTGGTGCTATTCCTGAACTTTCTATAGTAAGTATTCTAGTTATACCATGTTTTTTAAAGTACTCTTTAAAATAAGTCCCCATATTATACATTAACTTTGAGTCTACTTGATGATTTAAAAATGTATCAACCTTAAGTACTGTTTCATTTAATGCTTTTCCGTCTTCTAATATACGATTTTTTAACTCTTTCATTATGCTCCCTCACATTCTAAATCTTTTATATTTTCAATTTCGTTATTTTTATCATCTTTTAATACTATATTTAAAACTAATGCAACTATTGTTCCAGTTGATATTCCTGATGAAAATACCATTTGTAATCCTTCTGGAAGATTAGATATAAAGTCTGGTCTAAATGTAACACCTAAACCTAAACCTATAGAAGTTGCTATTATAAGTAAATTTCTATCATTTATTTCAACTTTACTTAAAGTTTTTATACCTGCTGCTGCAACTGTACCAAACATTACTATACCAACTCCACCAAGTACAGGTTGTGGTATACCATTTATAAGTGCTGCAAATTTAGGGAATAACCCAAGTACTACAAGAAGTATTCCTGCCATAACTGCAACATGTTTACTTGCAACTTTAGTTAACGGTATAAGTCCTACATTTTGACTAAATGAAGTATTTGGAAATGCTCCAACTACTCCACCAAATATACTTCCTACACCATCTGCAAGTACTCCAGAACCAACTCTTTTGTCATTCATATCTACATTAGATACTTCACCTATTGCCTTTAAACATCCTACTGTTTCTATTGTTGTAACAAAGTATGCTGGTAAAAATGCTATTAATGCTTTTAAGTCAAATGTTACACCGTATTCAAATATCTTAGGTATAGATACAAAACTTGCATCTTTAACTGCTGAAAAATCAACTAATCCTAAAGGTATGCATATTAAATATCCTACAACCATTCCTATAAGTATTGATGCACTACTTAAAATTCCTTTTCCATATTTATTTAAAAATAATGTAATTATCATAACAAACATTGATATAGATACATTTAGTAAACTACCATATGAATCAGATCCTACTCCACCTGCTGCCCAATCCATTGAAACTGGAATTAAAGTAAGTCCAATTAAACATACAACTGTTCCTGTAACTATAGGCGGGAATAATTTCATTAAAGGTTTTATAAAATAACTTAATATAATTTCAAAAAATGCTCCTAATATTGTTGCACCTATTATTCCTGGAAGTCCTAAAACTGAACCTACTGATATTGCTGGTGATACGAAAGTAAAATCTGTACCCATTATACATGCCACTTGAGAACCAATTTTTCCTACACCATTTGCTTGTATAATAGTAGCTATACCTGCTGCTAGTATTGATGCACTAATCACTGCTGTTGACATAATTGGATCAAACCCTAATGAACTTGATATAACAAGAGGAACAACTATTATTCCTCCAAAGGCTGCAAATATATGTTGAAACCCTAGCAGTATCTTTGTAAGTAAATTTGGATTATCATTTACTCCATAAATTAAATTATTTTTAGTTTTGATATTATTTTGCTTCATTACACTGTCTCCCTATTTTTAGTGTATATGACTCGATTTATATAAGTTTAACTAAACATAAAAAGCCTCGATAAATTATCGAGGCTTTAGTAACAATCTTAAAAATATATATTATATATAATGTAAGTTAAACTATACCTCGTAGTCTACTAATTTATGGTTAGTAGGTAGAAACTTGCGGACCATATTACCGCCAAATATACGAGTCATTTTTATTTGTATTTTTATATATTCTAACATATTTATATAAAATTTCAATAGTTTTATACAATATATATTATTTTTTTACTTTTTATTTTATTTATCGTAAAATCCCAAAACTTTTTCAATATAAGGATTAAATATTTCATCTTTTTCTATGTATATTTCATGTTTTGCATCTTCAAACCTTACAAACTCACAATTTTTAGCTAAAGATACAAATTTATTATGTCCATTAGGCTTTACAAATGTATCTTTTCCTGCTTGGAATAAAAGTACATCTGCCTTTATATTTTGTATATTTTCTTCTTTTAAAAGTTCTTTAATTCCTTTAAATGCTTGATTTAACCAATTAAAAGATCCACCTGAAGTTTGTAATTCTTTATGTTCTAATTGCTTATTAAAATATGAATCATATCTTTTTCGTGAACTAGTTGCAGAGTTGATAAAATCTGGTTTACTATTAAATGGTCCATGTCCAAATAAATATTTATTACCCATACCTATTGTACAAAATAATTTTGATACTATCTTTGAAACTATTTTAGGATACTTTCCTGTATCTATTTCCATCATAGGACAGTTCAATATTGCTTTTTCAAAATAATTATTATGCTTTTCTAGAAATAAAGCTCCAATAGCACCTCCCATAGAATGTGCAAATAAGTATAATTTTCTATCATTTAAGTTAGGAACAACTATACTATCTAAAAATGTCTTTAAGTCTTTAATATAGTAATTAAAATCTTCAACATTTATTTGGCTATTATCTATCCCAAGTCTTCCTGATTTACCATGCCCTCTATGGTCTATTATGTATACAGAGTAGTTATTTTTATTAAATGTTTTTATAAGTTCTCTGTATTTTTCACTACTTTCACAAAATCCATGAGATATAACAATTACATCTTCACTATCTTCTACTTCATAGCTTTTGTAATAAATTTTTATGTCTTTTTCTCCCATAAAAAATCCATCTTCATATATTACATTGCTTTTTATACTCTTAGATTTACTCATACTAATCTCCTATAATATAATTAATATTAATATAATTATATCTAAATTTACCAATATGCACAACATAACGATTTACCTGTATAATTTTACCACAATTTATTGACTTGTTCTAAAAATCAATTTATGAATTAATATACCTAAAAGAATAATTTTCTGATTATAAAATATCTACATAATATATATTTTATAGTACCTTAGTATATATTTTATAGTACCTTAGTATATAAAAAGAGTGCCATTTTATGGCACCCTATTTATATAACATTAATTTTCTTTTGTATCTACATCTGACATTTCAAGTTTTACAATTTGTTGTATATCTTTTATCTGTAAATTTTTAAAGTTCTTTTCTACTGTGTATATAGGTAATATAATCTCAAATTTAGTACCTTTATTTACTTCACTATATACATTTATTTTTCCACCGTGAAGATTTACTATTTCTTCAACTATACAAAGACCTATACCACTTCCCTCTTCATGTTTTTTTAATGTGTCTGAAACTTGATAAAATCTATTAAAAATTTCATTTATCTTATCTTTTGGTATCCCTATACCATTATCTTCTACACTTATAAAAACTTCGTCTTTTACTCTTTTTATATATACATATATTGATCCACCTTTTTGTGTGAATTTTATAGCATTGGATAAAAGGTTAAGTATAACTCTTTCTATTTTATCTTCATCTATTGCAGTTATTATTTCTTCTTCTTCTGTATCAAATATTAAATCAATATATTTACATGTTGAGTAGTCAACACTTGCTAAAACTATATTCTCAACAACTTCTACTATATTTAAATTTTCTAATTTTAGTTCATAACTTCCCAGTTCAAATTTAGTTATATCTATAAGGTTATTTACCAATTTTAATAATCTATTTGAATTCTTATTTATTTGTTCTAATTTTTCCAATAGATATTTGTTATCATAGTCATTGTTATTTATTTTAAGCTCTGTTACCTTACTTGTACTTAGTATAACATTTAGAGGAGTTCTAAGTTCATGACTCATATTTACTATAAAATCAGTTTTTAACTTTTCTCTTTCTTTGGCTTTTTCATATAGTTGTTTGTTTCTAGTTGATTTTTTTCTTTCTGCTATAAACTTATATACTACATAAATTCCTATTGAAATCAACAAAATAAATACTATAAATATTGTTATTTTAATTGATTTAGGTAATAAAAGTTTATATTTAGGTTTATTTAATATTGTACTATCTTTTGGAATTTTTAAAGTATCTATATTATATTTATATATTTGTTTATAATCAAACATAAATACTCCACTAGGCTTTGGTAATATACCATATTCTTCTTTATTACCTTCTAATATATTAATTATTTCTTTAGCTACATAACTACCTTGATATTCTCCTACTGCTACAACTCCACCTATTACACCATTAAAAACATATGCATAATTGTTTGTATATATAGGATTTTTAGTTATATCTTTTATATCGTTAACAACATCTTTTAACATTACATGTGAGTTATCATTTTTATACATAAATGTTCCTGTAAGAATAATAGCTTGATTTTTGTCATCAATTTTTTTTAATTTATTTTGTATATCTTCAATATAATTAGATTGTATAAAATTAATTTTTACTGACCTAAAAAATAAATATTTTGATGACTCTATTCTTTCTTTCACCATATTTGAATAAGTAAATTCATCAATTATAACATTTATAGTATCTATATTAGGGTGAAGATATAATATCAAATTAAATAGTTCATCTGTATTAGATTGTAATATACCTGTTATATATTTTTTATGTTCATCTGTAAGTTCAACATTACCATTTATTCCAGTAAATAATATCTGTTTATGATACATTATACTATCTGGATTTAGAACCTCTGATTTTACAAACTCAAAGGCTTCGTCATCTACAGCAAATATTACATCTATATCTTTATATTGGTACTTTTTATTTAATAATTCTTTAAAAGAATTTAAATAATCTTTATCATTTCTTTTTCTTATATCTAGATATTCTAAATCTATATTTAAATCTAAGTCTTGTGGCTTTATTTGTTTTAATTTTTCTTCAAATCCAGTTAATACATGGTTTTCCCATTCATTCTTAGAATCATATGAATTTATAACTAATATATCTAAAGTTTTGTCATTATTTTCTAAAATATTATATGCATATATTGAGGTTGTACCATTTAAAATGATTAATATTGTTATGCTTATAATAGTTGCATAATTTAATAATCCTTTCTTCATTTTGCTCTCCCTTATATTGGCTTTTTAGATTATTTTATTATTTCTATTATAGTCAATAAATCATTTACAATTCTATGGAAAATTATAGCGATATAATTACAATAAAAAATGAACCTAAAATTAGATTCATTTTTATAATTTATTTTATTAATTCTAAAGTTTTTTCTGTAGCATTTAACTTATACTTACATCCAAAAGGAAGTGTTATCATTGGAGTACAGTGACCTGATTTTAAGTTAAATATACAAGGCTTATTGTACTTAGATACTCTATCTTGTATAAGTTCTAAAATTTCAAAATCATCATCATTTTCCTTGTTACAATCACAGAAATCACCAAATACAATCCCAGCACAATCATCAAACTTACCTGCTAGTGATAGCTGAGTTAACATTCTATCTAATCTGTATATAGCCTCTCCAACATCTTCTATAAATAGTATTTTATCCTTTGTATCTATTTCATATTTAGTTCCAATACCTGCTGCTATTAATGCTAAATTTCCACCTATTAATTCACCTTCACACTGACCTTTTACAACTGTATATATAGGTTCATCATTTGGATTTTCAAACTTAGTAACATTGTTATTTAAAGCATTTATTAAAGAGTTATAAGTAAATTCATCCCATTTAGGAGATGTTCCTGCCATTACCCCATGAAATGTTACTAAATCAGCGTATTTATTAAAAGCTATATGTAGTCCTGTTATATCTGAAAATCCAACAAAGAATTTAGGATTATTTTTTATAATATTATAGTCTATTAAGTCTAATATTCTAGGTGTTCCATATCCACCCCTTAAACAAAATATTCCATCTACAGTTTTATCTAAAAACATATCTTCAATATCTTTTGCTCTTATATCATCTTCACTTGATAAATATCCTTTATAAGAACCATAACAACTTTCTCCGAACTTAACATTATATCCTAAGTCATTTAATGCATTTTCTATTTCACCTAAAGTTGTAGCTCTAAACGGTCCAGATGGTGCTACTATACCTATAGTATCTCCCTTTTTTATTCCTTTTGGATATATCATATTATCTCCCCTTTAATTAAAACATTATGTTTGTTACAACAACAGCAGTTATTATACCTACAACATCTGCTATAAGTCCTGCAGGAAGTGCATGACGAGTCTTTTTAATCCCTACTGCTCCAAAGTAAACTGCTAGTACATAGAAAGTAGTTTCTGTTGATCCATTCATTACAGATGCCATTCTACCTATTAGTGAGTCTGGTCCGTAAGTTGTAAATAAATCATTCATAACCCCAGATGCTCCTCCACCTGATAAAGGTCTTATAAGTGCCATTGGTAAAACTTCTCCTGGCATTCCTATTTTACTAGTTATTGGTGATAGTGCATTTGTTATTAAATCAAGTGCTCCAGATGCTCTAAAAACACCTATTGCAACTAGCATACCTACTAAAAATGGTATGATTGTTACTGCTGTTTTAAAACCATCTTTTGCTCCATCTGTAAATGTTTCATATACATTAACTTTTTTAAATGCTCCAAATAATACTATTGATACTATTATAAAGGGTATTGCATAAAGTGATATTGCATTTACTATATTTTCAAACATAATTAGTCCTCCTTACTAGCTGCTAATGTTTTGTTAGCTACTAATTTTGTTTTTTTATTTTTTGAAAACTTTTCAAATACTTTTACAGCTACTACTGCAGCTAATGTAGATGCTATTGTAGCAACTAATGTTGGCCCAATTATTTCTGCAGGGTTTTTAGAACCTGCTGCTAATCTATATGCTACAACACTTGATGCAACTAATGTTACTGATGAAGTATTTATTGCTAAAAACATACACATTGCATTTGATGCTGTATCTTTTTCTTCATTTAATTCTTGAAGTTCTTGCATAGCTTTTATACCTAGTGGTGTTGCTGCATTACCAAGTCCTAATATGTTTGCTGCTATATTCATAACCATAGATCCCATAGCAGGGTGGTCTTTTGGAACCTCTGGGAATAAAAACTTCATTATAGGCTTTAGTGCATTTCCTATTAATTTAACTAAACCAGCTTCTTCAGCTATTTTCATAAGCCCTAACCATAAAGCCATCATACCTATTAGCCCCATTGCTAATTCTACTCCTGTTTCTGCGTTACTCATTAACGCATCTGTAACTGCTTGTGTATTACCAGTTAAAACACCTATAGTTATTCCCCCAACTAGTAATACCATCCATATAATGTTGATCATTATATCTCCCCCCTTTTTAGATATTCTACTAGCTTAAATAATCTAATATTTTATATATTTTTTTATCTTTTATATATACTCTGTCAACTCTTCTTGATACTATACTTAATAGCTCATTTCTATTTGTATCTGCTAAATTAGCTACATCAAGTAAATTAGGTCCGCCATTTCCATAAAAAATAACTTCACTATCCATACTAACGTCTTTGATATCTGTTAAATCAACTATACATTGATCCATGCAGATTTTACCTAGTATGTTTGCTTTTTTTCCATTTACATAGACATACCCTTTATTTGATAGTATTCTTGGTATACCATCTGAGTATCCACATAGGACTGTTCCTACTTTCATATCTTTATCTGCTATATATGAGTAGTCATAACTTATTCCTTCGCCCTTTTTAATAGTTTTTATTTGTGCAAACTTAGATTTAAAAGTCATAGCAGGTTTTAAATCCATTTCTGATTTTCTACTATTGTATCCATATAAACTTGCTCCAACCCTAACCATATCCATATGAAAATCTTTATAAGCAACCATGCCTATACTATCGCATATATGCTTTATAGGTATATTAATACGTTTTACTTTATCTAATAGATTAATAAATTTATTAAATTGATCATAATCACTTTTCTCATCTTTAAGTGCTAGATGCGAAAATATTCCTTCTACATTTATATTTGGTAAATTGTATATATAATTGATTGTAGATGGTAAACTTTCGTCTATCTTAAATCCTAATCTATTAAATCCTGTATCTATTTTTATATGTATGTTAGCTTTTTGGGTTGTTTTTTTAGATTTATTTGATAAAATTTCAGCTTGTTCTTTTGAAAATATCGTCAATGTTATATTGTGTTGAATTGCTATATCAAGACAATCATCTGGAGTGTATCCCATTACTAATATGGGTAATTTTATATTATTATTTCTAAGTTCGATAGCTTCATTAAGACCTGCAACGCATATATAGTCAACATTTTCTTCTTCTAAAACTTTTGCAACTTCAATTGCTCCATGACCGTAAGCATTTGCTTTTACAACTGCTCCTAACTTAGTATTTTTATCTATAACTTTTTTTATTTCATTTATGTTGTGTTTTATAATATCCAAATCTACTTCAACGTATGTAGGTCTTAATAATCTCATATTATATCCCCCTAATATTACTTAATTTTTATCAATCTAAATTCCCATTCATTCCCTTTGACCTTTTTATTATATATCATTTTTAGATATTTTTTTTGAAAATGATGCTTATCATATTGCAAAAAATGCCATATACAATTTATTCCATTTTTATAAATACAATATTGATATAATTAACTTATCATTAAATAGGGGTGATTAAGTGAACAGTTTAACAAGTAAAATTAAGAATTTAAAGTCATGGTTAATAGATGTAAGACGTGATTTACATAAAACTCCAGAACTTGGTCTTGAAGAATTTTTAACTAAAGAAAAAATTATAAAATACTTAGAAGAAATAGGTATAGATTATACTACTTACCCTAATCATACAGGGGTTATGGCTTACATTAATAAAAATGCTAAAAATACAGTTGCTATTCGGGCTGATATAGATGCCTTACCTATTGTAGAAACTAATAATAAAAGTTATAAATCTATACATAGTGGTAAAATGCATGCTTGTGGTCATGATGCTCATACTGCAATACTTCTTGGAAGCTGTAAAGTTTTATATGATATGAGAGATGAACTAGATGTAAATGTTAAGTTTTTATTCCAACCAGCAGAGGAAACAGTTGGAGGTGCAAAACTTCTAATAAAAGATGGTTGCATGGAAAATCCTAAGGTTGACTACACTATAGGACTTCATGTAATGCCACATATAAATACAGGTATGGTTGAGCTTCAATATGGTTCTATGAATGCTTCAACTGATACAGTTAGTATAACTATTGAAGGTAAACAAGGTCATGGTGCTTATCCTCATCAAGGAGTTGATGCAATAGTAGCAGCAGGTCATGTTATATGCGCTCTTCAAAGTATAGTTAGTAGAAATATAGATCCTGTAGATTCTGTAGTATTATCTCTTGGAGTTATAAATGGTGGTATAAAAGAAAATGTGATATGCCCAAAAGTTACACTTGGCGGTACTTTAAGAACTTTAAACCCTGATACTAGAAGATATACTAAAGAAAGAATAAAAGAAATAGTAGACTTTACTTGTAAAGGCCTTGGTGCAAAAGGTAGTGTTGATATTGAGGAAGGCTATGCACCACTTGTTAATGATAACTTTGTTGTAGATATAGTAAAAGAAAATGCGATAAACTTGTTAGGAAAGGATAATGTAGTATTTAGAAAGCATCCTTCTTTAGGAGCAGAAGATTTTTCATTTTTCTTAGAACATTCAAAAGGAGCTTTTTATCATTTAGGGTGTAGAAATGAAGAGAAAAATATTTTATCGCCTTTGCATACTGCTGATTTTGATATAGATGAGGATTGCTTAGAGATAGGGGTTATGCTTCATGTGTTGAATACATTGTCTTTTGCAAAGCTATAGTAATTCTTAAGATATAGTCCGCTCGGTGAGAATATATAAGTCCTCCTCCAAGCTAAAATTCGCTTCGCTCATAGCGCCAACGATATATCCTTGCTACCGCTTCGGATACATCCGTTGCTTAAAATGTCGGTTCAGCTTATGTATTTTACTCTTCGCTCATGGATTATAACGAAATATACTTGCGAGCAATATATTGGCAAAACACTTCAGATACATCCGTTGCTTAAAATTCGCTTTGCTCATAGCGCCAACGATATATCCTTGCTACCGCTTTGAGCAACGTGTTGGCGAAACACTTTGGATATATCCGTTGCTTAAAATGTAGGTTTAGCTTATATATTTTCTTCTTTCAAGGGTTATAAATATCGAAAAATATCAATAAAAAACACTTAAAATTTATTTAGGGGGTAGATTTATGAAAGTTTATATTAGTGCAGATATTGAAGGTACTTGTGGAATTGTTGATTGGGAGGAAACTAATTTGCATGACCCTCAAGCTACATATCATAAGGAACAAATGACTAAGGAAGTTAATGCAGCTTGTTTAGGTGCAAATGATTTAGGTTGTGATGATATATTTGTAAAGGATGCACATGGAAGTGCAAGAAGTATAAATCCATCAATGTTACCTGAAAATACAAGAATACTTCGTGGGTGGGCTAGAAATCCACACATGATGATGGCTGGTATTGATGAAGGTTTTGATGCTTCAATGTTTATAGGGTATCATAGTGCTGCTTCGGAAGATGGCAATCCACTAGCACATACTATGAATAGTGTTGAATATGATTATATAAAATTAAATGGTATGATACTTTCTGAATTTATTATGAATGCTTATACTTCTATATATTATGGCATACCTGTAGCATTTTTAAGTGGTGATGAAATGCTTTGTGAAAATGCAAAGAAAATTTTCCCTAATTTAGTTACAGTTGCCGTTTCAAAGGGCATTGGCAATGGTTCTGTATCAATTCATCCAAATTTAGCTGTAAAAAGAATAAATGAAGGTGTTAAAGAGGCTTTATCTGGTGATTTATCTAGACATATGATAAAATTACCGGAAAAATTTGAAATTGAAATAAAGTTTAGAAATCATTTTAAAGCTTATAGAGCATCTTTTTATCCAGGTGTTGAAAAGTTAGATTCTCAAACTATAAAATTTGTTACTAATGATTATTATGAATTTTTAAGAATGTTTTTATTTATATAATTTATAAATACTTATTAGTGTATAAAAATAACTATATAAACACAAAATATAGTGAATTTACTTTATAGGAGGTATATCATCAATGGAAAATACATCATTTGAAATAGCCAAAGTAAAGGAAAGTGAAAGGGAAGCAATAGAAAAAGCTGAACGTACATTAAAAGCCGAAACTGGCAAAGACTTTGTCCTTATAGCTTGGGAGAGAAAGTAGTCTCCTTTAAAGTAATTCGCCCTGACAAATTGTCAGGGCTTTAATTTACTTAACCGCTTTTAATTTTGCTATATCCGCCCAGTTGCTTGCTGTTATTACTTCCACATTTGTTATATCTTTTTTTACTGCTTCAACATCACCTTTTATATGTGCTATATCATGTTTTATGTTTTCTTGTTCTGCTTTTATTACATCTACTTTATGTTCTAAAGCCTTTAGTATTTGAGTATTCTCATTTATTTGACTTTCAATTGAATCTATCCTAGTTTCTATTGAACCAATTTTGTTTTCCATTAAATCCATTTTGTTTTCCATTAAATCCATTTTGTTTTCCATTAAACCCATTTTATTTTCCATTGAGTCTAATCTAATTTCCATTCTTTTTTGGCCATCTTGTAATGACTGTAAAATTTCTAGTATTTTACTTTCCATAAAAATCTCCTCCTTTGGTTTTACTAATATTTATATTATAGTCTATTTTTGTCTATTTATAAACTAATTATTATTGTATTTCATTAGGATTATTTTTCCATTGTAATTAAAATTTTTACATATTAAAATACCTGTAGATTTGGTAATTTTAAAATGTACCCTATAGAATAGACAGCTAATAAAAAGGTCTACTCTATAGGGTATTTTTGTATATAATTAAATAAATAATAATTAGATCGGAGAAAATTTTAATGAGTAAAAAATTATTTACAGAAGAGGAAATAATAATATTAAAACAAAACAAATACGTTAAGAAAGTAACTTCAA
>NZ_LT629850.1:884150-898095 GCF_900106845.1 Romboutsia timonensis | reverse complement strand
TTTTTTTGAAATTATGGAAAATTTAGTGTATAAATAACTAAATTAAACACATAATAATTGTGTAAAGAATTCCAGTATTAGTATTTCTCAAAAATAAAAAAATATTACTGGAATTTGAAATTTCCAGTAATATAAATTATAAAAAATCTTATTTACACAAATCTATAGACATTCTCTATATAAGTAAAAATATGATTTATTAGAATTATATTCACAATTAAAAATTTGTAAAATATCTTTATTTAGGAATACACATAGGTCTGCTTGTAATTGGATCTAAAATTACTATACTATCTACTCCAAACACATCTTTTAACATATTCTCTGTAAATACAGTTTCAACTCTACCCTGAGAATATATTTTTCCTTTTTTCATACAAACAAGATTATCCGCATACCTCGCCGCTTGATTTAATTCATGTATAACTGTAACTATTGTTTTTTTAGTTTTCTTATTTAAATCTTTTAATAGTTCTAAAATTTCTATTTGATATGCTAAATCTAAATATGTTGTCGGCTCATCAAGTAAAAGTATATCTGTATTTTGAGTTAAAGCCATTGCTATCCATGCACGCTGTCTTTGTCCTCCTGATAAAGAGTCTAATTGTCTATTTGCAAACTCTTTAAGTCCAGTTGCTTCTATTGCCCATTGTACCATATCATCATCTTCTTTTGTTCTTGATCCAAATAAATTTTTATATGGATTCCTTCCAAAATAGCAAAGTTCTTTTACAGTTATTCCTTCTGGTGCTATTGGTCCTTGTGGTAAAATTGCTAATTTTTTAGCTAAGTCTTTAGCTTTATAATCATGTATAGATACTCCTTCTAAAAGAACATCGCCTTCCTTAGGAATTAACAATCTACTCATACCACTAAGCAAAGTAGATTTACCACAGCCATTTGCTCCAATTAGCATGGTAATTTCACCTTTAGGAATAGATAAATCTATATTATTAACTATTATTTTGTCTTCATATCCTAAAACTAAGTTTTTTATCTCTAAACTCATTAATTTCACTACCTTCCTAATTAGATTTTTTTCCTAATAATAAATATAAGAAATATGGCGCACCTACAATAGCCGTTACTATTCCTACAGGAATTTCTGTTGGTGCAATTATAGTTCTACCTATAATGTCTGCTACTACTAAAAGTATAGCCCCTACTAATCCACTTAATGGAATCACTAATTTATGTCTATATCCAACTAAACTCTTTGCTATATGAGGTGCTATCAATCCTACAAATCCTATAGTACCACTCACACTTACGCTACTAGCAGTAAGTATTATACCTATTAATAACAATCCAACTCTTAGGAAATCTACTTTTTCGCCTAAGTTAATTGCAACTTTATCTCCTAAAGATAATATATCTATTTTGTTTGCTAAAATTATAGATAAAGGTATAAGTATTACTACATATGGAATTAATATTCGAACTTCATCCCAATATCTCCCCCATACACTTCCTGTTAACCATAAAAATATAGTTTGTATATTTCCAGAATTACTTATATTAAAATACTGAATACCAGCATCAAATAATGCACTCATAGCTATACCCATTATTACAATGCTAGTATTTTTAAAGTTAGTTTTTTTAGTTAATAAGTATATAATAATACCTACACCTAGGCCTCCAAACATAGCTGCCATAGGTATAGGTATTATATTTTTTAAGTTAAGATTTATTACAAGACAAGCAAAAAATCCTGCTCCCTTACCTATTCCAAGTACATCAGTTGATGCAAGTGGATTCCTAAGAACACCTTGGAAAATAGCTCCTGCTATAGCTAAACTCATACCTACTATTATAGTCATCAATAATCTTGGAACTCTATATTCAAAAATAATAAAAGAATACTTAGAAGTTGAGTAATTAAAAATTACATCAAATATATCAGTTATATTCAATATTTTACTTCCGAAAATTAAACTTATAAAAGATATAACTATTAAACTTACTATACTTATTGTAAATATTAATGTATTCTTATTTTTCACTCACTCCACCTCTTTTCATTTCTTTATTTGCTAGGAATATATAAAATACTGCACCTATAAAAGCCGTTACTATTCCTACAGGTGATTCGTAAGGGTATTTTAAAAGCTTAGATACTATATCTGATAATAAAAGTAGGTTCCCACCATATATTCCACATAATATAAAGTTTCCTCTAAAATTTCTTACACCAAATTTACTTACAATATGAGGCGTTATTAAACCTACAAAAGATATTGGTCCAGCTATTGCAACTGAAGAGCTTGATAGTAAAATTACTGTTATTGTACTAATAATTTTCGTCAATTTAACATTTTCACCTAAGCTAATTGCTATACTATCACCCATTTTTAAAGTATCCATTGAATTAGATATTACTGTTATTAGTAAAATAGATACAATAAACCATGGTAATATAGCAAGTATATGTATAAATTGTGCGTGGTGTACTCCTCCAATCATCCAAAATACTAAATCAGATGTTTTACTTTCATTAAACAACATTATTGATTTTGTTATAGAACTTAAAAACAATTGAATACTTATTCCTACCAGTGTTATTTTTAAAGGAGATAAATTTTTAACTGAACCAATTACATAAACAAACATACCTATAAGTCCTGCTCCTAAAAATGCACATAATATTTTTATTTTATATCCTAACTGTGGAAGGAATACCATGATTATTACTACTGCTAAAGTTGCTCCTGAATTTATACCTAAAACCTGAGGTGATGCAAGTGGGTTCCTAGTCAAGTTTTGCATAATTAATCCTGAAATAGCCATAGATGCTCCAACCAATATGCAAAGTAATACTCGTGGAAGTCTTATAGTTGTTATTATTAAATGTTCTTTACTTTTGTTGTAATTGAAAATAGAGTCAATAATATCTTTAAAGCCAATATTACTCATTCCAATCAAAATATCTGTTAGCAATAACACAACTATGGCAAATAACCCTATAATTGCAAATAATGCAAACTTATTTTGTTTTTTGACCTCCATTTAAATCACCTCTCAACTACTTAATTATTTTCTATTCTTCTAATAACCATCCTGACATTTCTTTCATTAATGTTTTTACAGAAATAAATCCTCTGTATTGAGTCCATGGTTTTCTTGATACTGTTACATATACTTCATTATTTTTAACTGACTTTAGAGATTTATATAATTCTGTATCTTTCCATTCTTCATATATAGTTGTGTCTATATCTTCTCTCATATACACTATTATATCTGGGTCTATCTCTACTAATTGTTCTAAAGATAAAGATGCTTCTACATCCTCACTTTGAACTGCATTAGTAAATCCTGCTTTTTCTAAAACTTGTCCTACAAATGAACTTGAAGTATGTGCTGTATACCCATCATTTTTAGGAGATACTGTTAATACATTCTTATTACTAACTTTATCTTCTGCCTTTGCTTTAACTTCTGATAATAAATTTTCTGCTTCGGCTATTTTAACTTCTGCTTCTTCTTCTTTTCCAACAACTTTTGCTATAGTTTCAAAATTTTCTATATATTCATCATAAGTTGAATCAATACTATTTAAGACTATTGTTGGTGCAATTTTACTTAAATCTTCATATATTTCGCTATGTCTACTTGTATCTGCTATTATCAAATCTAAATCTAGAGTGCTTAATTCTTCTAAGTTTGGCTCTTTACGATTTCCTACTGATGTATACTCTGTTAATTCTCCCTCTGTAACATCAGCTACCTTACTTGCATCTTCATCATCTGCTATAGCAACTGGATCTACGTCTAAATTATAAAGCGAATCTAAGAATGATAATTCTAGTACTGCTATATTTTCAGGAGTACTATCTAAAGTTGTAGTTCCTAATTCATGTTTAACTACTATTTGATTTTTATTATCTAAATTTTCTTCTTTATTTGCTTGTGTCGTACATCCTGTGAGTACTATACTACCTAACATCACGCTCATTATCAGTGATTTTTTTCCTAATTTATAAAATTTCATATTGATATTACCTCCATCTATATATCAATATACCTATATGTATATCGATTATCATTATCATTTTCTTCATATTATCATTCATTATTTTTTTTGTCAATATCTTTATAATGTTAATTAAAACTATATTTAAATTATTGATTTATTTTTTATACAAATAATCTTATTGTAAATTACATCTGAATCTTGATTATAGATTTATCTATGTCAAAGTATTTTTAATAGCCTCATATGTAGTTCGTATTTCTCATCCAAAGACTTTGTCGTATGCTTGATCTGATTCTCCCTCACGATATTCAACCTTGCCATTAGCTAGTAGTTCCTACTACTAATCCTGCAACAGATCTTTCCCATTAAGTTATTGCCCACTCTAAGCACGCAAAAAAAAACACATTGATAATTTAATCAATGTGTGAGTAGAAACCCTATCCACAAACTATTTTCATACTATATCTATATGTATGACCTTCTAATTTTAATTTCTACATTATATAAGATTACCTAGTTTTCTTATTTATCAATATCCATATAAAAATGGCTACCTTATATTTATAATATAAAAGTAGCCATTTTAACTTATTTTAAATTAAACTTTTCATTTTCATATACAACTTGATTATTTTCTTCAAGCTCTTTAAGTATTACATAAATAACATCTTTATTTAAAAATACATTTCCATTTTCATTTCTAACCTTTAAATCAATATCCTTATACTTATCCTTTATATAATCTGTAAGATTATCTTCTTTTAAAATATTATAATTTTGATCTAAATAAACTTTAAATAACCAAGTCATAGCATTTTCACTTAAATCAACTACCAACCTATCAAGTAATACATAACTTTCATCATCATTTATAAGCATAAAATCTGGCGTATCGTTTATAAGTTTATCTATATAATCATAATACTTCTTTGTGTCTTTCATATTTGTCTCCTTATTTACTCATTTCAATAGATTTTTCTATACAAGAAGCCATTCCATTTATAACTGCACTTCTCATGCCTTCATTTTCTAAAGTTTTAACAGCTTCTATTGTAGTTCCTCCTGGTGAACATACCATATCTTTAAGCTCTCCTGGATGTTTTTTAGTTTCAAGTACCATTTTAGCAGCACCCATTACGGCTTGTGCACAAAACTCATATGCCATTTCTCTTTTCATACCATATGAAACTGCACAATCTGCCATAGCTTCTATAAACATAAATGCATATGCAGGAGAAGATCCACTTGCTCCTATTACAACATCTATTAAACTTTCATCTACTATTTCACTCTTTCCGAAAGAATCAAATATAGTTTTTACTGCATCTATGTCATTTTTCTCAATATTTTTATTAGGTGAAAGTGAACTCATACCACAGTTTACTAGTGCTGGTGTGTTTGGCATAGTTCTAATGATTTTTTTATCATTTCCTATTATTTTTTCTACACTATTTATACTTATTCCAGCAGCTATTGTAACTATTATTTTTTCATTGTCTATATAATCTTTTATTTGTTTTAAAACTTCTTCATATACATTAGGCTTAACTGCAATAACAACTATATCACATTCTTTTACTAAACTTATTGAATCCTTTGTAGTATTTATTTTGTATTTTTCTTTTATATTAGCTAAGGTTTTATCAGTTTTTGCACTTGCTATAATATTTGATGGGCTTAATAGTTTAGAGTTTATTATTCCACCTATCATAGCACTTGCCATATTTCCTGCTCCTATAAATCCTACTTTCATAATGATTCTCCTTATTTGTTCATATAGTATCCTATATTAGCATTTGAATCTATTACACCTTCTATGTTACCCTTTGATGAACTCATTATAACTGTAACACCAGGACCATGACCTGATTTTACACAGTCACTATGTATTATAACACCTATTGAAATAGCTCCACCTAAGTATCCTGTTCCATAAGTATTATCGTGGTCTTGAAGTAATACTAAATCTCCAAATCTTAATTTATCAAGTCCAAGTCTTTTTATTTCTTCTTTATCAGCAGTCATTATATCATAATCTCCACTATAAGCATTTGAAGAACCTGTTCCTGACCCCATTAAATATGCTGGAACTTTAGCAACAACTGGAACTTGTAGTTTTCCATCCTTTTCTGTTATTCCTAGTTTTTCAAATAAATTTGGGTCTATACTCATAACTGCTATATCTTCGTGATTTTCTATGCTTAATCCTTGACCATAAGCTTTAACTAATATTTTATCATCTATAGCTAAATCTTCTAAAGTTTCTTCATCAAAGTAAATCATAACATGTTCTATACCACCATGCATCCCTGTTACATAACCTTTTTTACCTTTAGCATCTCCTGATACAACCTTTGCTTCGTTACCAATACATGCAAATGTAGTTAATGCTGCATTTTCAGTTGTATTTTCGTTTCTTATAGATACACCTGGTTCAACATGGTCTCCTACCCAATTAAAAGCACTATCTCCTATTTTAACGTTATATGATATACCTCCTGTTGCAGGAAGTACCATTGGCTTTCCATCAAAAGTTATTCTGTAATTTCCACCTAGTGGATGATGTATTTTTCCTTGTACTGACCATTTTACTAAATTTTCTTTGTTTGTTTTTAACATACTTTCACTCTCCCTAATTTTTTATTATAATTTATAAATTCATCTACTGATGACTCTATGTTATCCAATATGTAACTAGTCTTATAGCTTTTTACTTTCATATAATTTTCTTTCTATATTAAACCCATAACGACATTTTAATTTTTCTATAATTTCATTAGTTATTATAGTAAATATTTAATTAGATGTAGACTTTATATATCATTTCTATTCCCAATTAGTATACTATGATTATATCATATTAAGTAATTATGTTACTTACAATTACTGTAATATTTAATTTAAATACTTAGCTTTATAATAATAAAAATAAAATTTTTAGCAACGGATGTGACAAAAATAATTCGCTAACACGTTGCTCGAAGCGGTAGCGAGTGTCATATGGTTTGCGACATGAAAAATAGCGCCCACACGTGGCTTAAAGTGTTTCGCCGACACGTCGCTAAAGCGAAATGAATTTTTTATTAATTTTTCTAAATATTATATATTTTTTTGTTTACAAGTACATACTATAATGATAAAATATAATCCCTTCTAATTACATAGATGGAACTATTGTATTAGATAATAGTTATTTGGGTTATTATACAAAAGGATATGGTGATAATTTATGATAAATGAAAAATTATTAGTAAAAAAAGCATTCGAAGCACAAAAACGTTCTTATGCTCCTTACTCAAACTTTAATGTTGGAGCTGCTTTATTAGGAACTAACGGCAAAATATATGAAGGATGTAACATTGAAAATGCGGCATTTACTCCTACAAACTGTGCTGAAAGAACAGCATTTTTTAAAGCTGTTTCTGAAGGGCAAAAAGAATTTAGCGCAATAGCTATCGTTGGAGGTAAAAATGGTGCTAAGGAAGATGAAGCAGAATACTGCGCACCTTGTGGAGTTTGTAGACAAGTTATGATGGAATTTTGCAACCCTAAAACTTTTAAGGTATACTTAGCAAAAACTGAAGATGATTATATTGAATATACATTAGAAGAAATTTTACCTCTAGGATTTAGTGGAAAAAATCTTGACTAATATTATAAAAAATAAACTATCCTATATATTATAGTTATAAAACTATTTATATTGGATAGTTTATTTATTTATTAAACTATATATTTATGATATTTATCATTAATAAAGTTATTCTATGCTGTTTATTGTTTTTAATATACAGTATATTAAAACTGTGACTCTTTCATATATTATCAATTAGTAGTTTATCATTAGAAAATTAACTCTAACCCAAAAGAAAAATAAAGTCAAAACTAAATAAAACATACCCTCTATTGAAAAATATCTTTGCTTTATTTCTTTAATTCCCATTTTAACTTCATCTACTATCTCATTACAAAAATCAGTATTCTTTATTTCTCTACAATCTAAAGTTATTTCCATTAAACTGCGAACATAAATATTATTATCTATATCTAGTAAGTATATTTCATCATTTTTTACTTCATATTTTAGATTTTTTCGTTCTAAATAATTTTCTATTATATTTATTACATCTTTTTCTTTTACATTATGTATAGAGTATCTATATTTATTTTTTCTATATCCCCAAATAAAAATTAGTAACGTTACAATACAAAATGCTATTATACTACTAATGCCAATATATCCTAGTTTATATCCTTCTACTAAATTTGAAAGGTTTATATACATTATAACTATAAACATTATTACTTGTGAGTATTTTGGATTATACATTATTTTTACCCCACTTAATAAAGTTATAGTAGTTATAACTAACCCTACTAGCATTAAATCAAAAATTATCATTATTTACCCCCCCATAATTTTTATTTATATAACATAAATTTCTTCATTAAGTTTATTTAATAAAGAAAAATTTATTTTAATATAAATCTTACTATTTTAATTCCTATATATATTAATAAAACTATAATAAAAGCAGATAATAATAAATTGCTCCATGATATCCCTACTAATGGTGTCATTGTCAACACTCCCCTATTTATTATTTTAAATATATTATTCTATTTCAAATTTATATTCATTTATATTATCATTTACTTCAATGCAAAAAGTTCCTTTCGCATCTTTTAATTCATCTAAAGATTCTATATTTAAAACTGTAATTTTAGTGCTAAAATCAGTATTTGGTTCTAATGTCATTTTAAAATTTTCATCTAAGCTTGTTTTTTGCTCATTACCATTTATAGTTATATTTTTCATATAAAAGGCTATTTTTTTATTAGATTTATTTGAAATTGAAAAAATATAACCTATAGAATTTCCAGGTGTAACTTTCTCTTTTCCTGTTATCTTAACTCTTGCAATATCATCATCAGCTATAATTACTGCTTTATCAAATAGTTCTTTTTCTTTGTTGATTTCTACTTCATCAAATAAATCTTTTTCTTTATTGATTTCTGAAGATACTGTATTTTCATCAATTTGTTCTTTACTTATTTGTGTGTTATCTGTATTTGAGCAAGCAACTAAGTTTAAGCTCATTATGCACATAATTAGTGCAGTTAATTTACGTCTTATCATATTTCCCCTCCATATATTAAAGCATAAGTTTATTATAACATTAAATTCCATAATATACCATAATGTTAGACGTAGGTTAAGACAGATATTTTCATATACACAAAAAAATAGGTTGTTATATAGATATCTTTATTAATTTATTATATAACAACCTATTTTTTGTATTATATTTTCTTAATATCCACCAATAAATTTAACTATTTTTCTATAACTCAACCTTATTAGTTAATACATCATATCCTGTATAAGCAAGTGCTAATGCTCCAATTAATAATCTTTCATGACCTAATTTAGTTGTTGTTGCATCTGCCATTTCTACAGTATGGCTTGTTAAAGGACAATTAGTAATTCCTATAAATGGATGTATAGTAGGTGTCTTGTGACTTACGTTTCCAATATCACTTGATCCACATTTTCTTGATTCATGAATATCTGTAATTCCTAAAGCTTTTAAGTTTTCAGTAAAGGCTTCTGATAAATTTTCATTCGTAATCAAATTATCGTTAGGTAACTCATATCTAGTCATTTCAAGAGTTGCACCTGTCATAAGGGCTGCTCCCTCTGCTATTTTTTTTACTTTTATTAATAAGTCATCTAAAGTTTCTTTCTTATCTGCTCTAAAGTAAAACTGTGCTGTTGCTTCATCTGGAACTATATTTGCAGCTACACCACCATTAGTTATTATTCCATGCATTCTAACATCTGGCGTAACATGTTGACGTAAAGCATCTATACCATTAAATAGTTGTATTACACTGTTTAAAGCATTTATTCCATCTTGTGGACATGCTGCTGCATGAGCTGTTTTACCTTTATATGTAAATTGTAAAGGATAAAGTGCCATAGATGTACCACTTTTAGCAGTTATATCTGCTGGATGAACCATCATAGCTACATCTAATTCATCAAATACACCTTCCTCTGCAAGTATAACTTTTGCTCCATTAGTTTCTTCTGCTGGAGTTCCATATACTATTATACGACCTCCTACTTTATCTATTACTTTGCTTAAAATTACACCTGCTCCTGCTGACATTGATCCAATCATATTATGACCACATCCATGTCCTATCAAAGGTAGGGCATCATATTCACATAAATACCCTATAGTAGGTCCTTCTTTTTTACTATCATAAATTGCTCTAAAAGCAGTTTCTATACCTAATAGCTCTTTTTCTATTTCAAAGTTATGCTCTTTTAAAAAACTAGTTAGTACTTCAACAGCTTTATATTCCTTGTTCCCAAGCTCTGGATTTTTATATATATAATCACTTATTTCACATAACTTTTCATGTAGTTCTTGTCCTTTTTCTAATAAGATATTCTTCATTTTTACGCCTCCTAAATTTTTTAAGCCCATCCTATTAATGATGCTATTGTTATAAATCCTATTGATAATGCAAATAATATAATTTGTAATGGTATTATCCACTTTAACCATTTACCATAAGGCACACCTGCTATACCTAAACATGCTATTAACACTCCTGATGTTGGGAACATTGCATTAGAGAATCCATCTCCTAATTGATATATTAAAACTGTTAATTGACGAGATATTCCTACTAAGTCTCCTAATGGTGCAAGTATTGGCATTGTTAAAGCTGCTTGACCTGAACCAGAGTTTATAAAGAAGTTTATAAACATTTGTATTGGATACATTACATATGCAGCAAGTAAAGATGGTAAACTTCCTATAGCACTAGATAAATTGTATAAAATAGTGTCTATTATATTTGCGTTTTCTGCTATTACGATTATTCCTCTAGCAAATCCTATCATAATTGCTGGACCTATCATTTCCTTTGCACCTTCAATAAATGCATTTGCCATTTCATCTGGTGATAATTTTCCAAGTATTCCACTTATAACTCCTACTGCTAAAAATACTGCAGCTATTTCTGGTATCCAAAATCCTTTTTCTAGAACTCCCCATACTATTACACCTATAGCTATGGCAAAAGCTAATAATATAATTTTATGAGATAATGTAAAATCACCTTTTTTATCTTCAAAGTTTTGTAAATTCTTACGCTTTATTTGGTCACTTTCATAAACTAAACTCTTTTTTGGATTTTTCTTAATTTTCATCGCATAAGCCATTATAAATGCAGTTCCTACAAGAGTTGTTATAAACCATATAACTGTACGAAGTTCTATACCTGAATATACTTGAATACCTGCTATAGACTGTGCAATACCTACTGTAAATGGATTAAGCATTGCTGATGAAAATCCAAGTATACATGCTAAGTATGTTATTGCAACTGCAACTATACTGTCATATCCTAGTGCTAATGTTAAAGGTGCTAAAATTGATATAAATGGCACTGCCTCTTCACTCATTCCAAATGTTGCCCCACCTAATGAAAATAAGAATATAATAATTGGTAATAATAATATTTCTTTACCTTTAAACAAATTAACTATTCTGATTATTCCGAAATTAATAGCTTTAGTTTCAGCAATTAAATTAAATGCTCCTCCTACAATAAATAAAAATGCTATAATTTCTGCTCCATCTACAATCCCTTGTATAGGTGCTTGTAAAACTTTAAATAAATTTTGTGGCTGACTTTCAGTATATTTAAATGTTCCATCTACAACTACCTTTTTTCCTGCCTCATTTACTACTGTTTCATATGCACCACCTGGTATTAAATAAGTAGCTATTGATACAATCATAATAATTGCTGCAATAATTACTAATGTATGTGGTACTTTTATACCTTTTCCATCTACTTTTGAATTATTTTGTTTTTTTGTTTTTAGTATTTCCATACTATCTCTCCTTTTTTAGTTATAATTTCATATGATAGTTGGCCAGACTTATCATAAAAAAAGCCTCTTAGTAATAATACTAAGAGGCGAATTTCCGCGGTACCACTCTTATTGGTAAGTTTCTATAAATCCCAATTTAAGAATAATAACACAGAAATTTTTTAATAAAAAAGCCTCTTAGCAATCATGCTAAGAGGCGAATTATCTCCGCGATACCACTCTTATTGGTAAAAAAACTTACCCACTCAATCTCTTAAGGCGAGTACACCTACTGCCATACTTAAATTTCCTGCAGTCTTCTCCAAAGCTCTTTTCACATAATCCTCAATACATAGCTTCCACCATCCTATGCTCTCTATAAAATTAAATTATGCTACTCTCTTTTTCATAGAATTTTCTTATTGTTTTTTTCAATTATACTATCACATATATTTTGATGTCAATATATTTTTGTTTTAAAAATTTAGTATCCATTTATAATGGTATATCTATATTTGCTAAATATAAAGATTTATGAAGTGAATCATCTAATGAAAAAACAGATTTAAATTTAAAATCTTTTAACATTTAAAGTGTACCCTTTGTCAAGGACAATTTAAAAAAAGGTATTTCTAAGAAACAAGATGATTTCTGTACTGAACAGGAGTCATCTTGCTTAAATTCCATTGATATCTATAATTATTATAGTAATCCATATAATCATCTATTTCTTTTATCACTTCTTCTAATGTACTACATTTGCTAAGAATAACTTCATCTTTAAAATGCCCAAAGAATGATTCTTGTGGAGCATTGTCCCAGCAATTGCCTCTCCTTGACATAGATTGTTTTAAACCTAATTGCTGTACTTGCTTTTGAAATTTAGGACTCGTGTAATGAACACCTTGATCTGAGTGTAAAATAGCTTCGCTATGGAGTTTTAAATTCACATTTGACTTAAGTTTTTCTAGTGTATTTAAAACAATATCTAACCGTAGGTTATCTGAGACATAATGAGCTAATATTTCATTTGTAGAGGAGTCTTTTATTGTAGACAAGTATGCTTTTTTTCCATTTTTATAACTTAAATATGTAATATCTGTTAATAGCACTTTATATGGTATATCTTGCTTAAATTCTCTGTTTATGAAATTAGAAACAATAGTATGCTCTTTACTTGCTTTCATCATACGTCTGTAAGGATTCGCTTTTCTATACGGGCAAACTATTCCATATTTTTTCATTATTCTCCTAATACGCTTTAAATTATATATTATATTAAATCTATCTTTTAAAACCATTTTTATTTGTCTTGCACCTTTTTTACGTCCTTTAAAGTTAAAAGCTTTTAATACATTTTCTTTTGATAAAATATCTTTATCTTCTCTTGATTTTCTTAAATCCTTGCTTTCTGATGAGAAGTATTTATAATACCCAGAACGTGATACACCTGCAACTTTACATAAATAACTTATCATATTTTTAAGTTTATATTTTTTTATTGTAGACTTAATAATCTCATATTTTTCACAAGAAAATAAACTTACTTCTTCTTTAACACTCTCCTTTCTATCATATCTAACTTTTTTAGTAATTCATTTTCAGCTTGAAGTAACTTCATTTTAGCTTCTAGTTTTTTGTATTTTTCTTCTATTGAAAGATCTTTCTCAATAGGTCTTCCAGTATTGTATTTGCGAGTATCTGTAAGTTTTATAGCTCCGCCATTTTTAAAGGCCGTACGCCATCTGCTAGCAGAAGATTTAATCCTTTGCATGCCTATAATATCGATATTGAAGCCACACTCTTCAAATATTATTCTAGGAAGTTTACCATTGATACTTTCATTTATAAATATTTTTTTAAATTCATCGGTATAGGTAATACCTTTCGAACTTACTTTCTTAATGTATTTGTTTTGTTTTAATATTATTATTTCCTGTTCTGTAAATAATTTTTTACTCATTAAAATTTTCTCCGATCTAATTATTATTTATTTAATTATATACAAAAATACCCTATAGAGTAGACCTTTTTATTAGTTGTCTACTCTATAGGGTACATTTTAT
>NZ_LT629850.1:772256-882458 GCF_900106845.1 Romboutsia timonensis | reverse complement strand
TTGAAGTTACTTTCTTAACGTATTTGTTTTGTTTTAATATTATTATTTCCTCTTCTGTAAATAATTTTTTACTCATTAAAATTTTCTCCGATCTAATTATTATTTATTTAATTATATACAAAAATACCCTATAGAGTAGACCTTTTTATTAGCTGTCTACTCTATAGGATACATTTTAAAATAACCAATGGCTATTGGTTATTTCTATTTTTTATGAAATTGTCCCTTAAATTAAGATACGTTACATTTTTTAAATCTCTATATTTATTAAAATCAACATCTTCTACATATTGTCCTTTACAATCTATCTGGACTATAATTTCATCATTATTCTCATAATCTATTATTTTTTGTACTATTTTTTATTATTTTTCGTCGTTTTTTATAGTTATATGTCGAATTAAATAGTTTTATTATATAATATATATATTCCATAATTTGAGATTTTCATAACTTTATATAAGCTCCTCATTCTTAAAAGTTATTTTAAATTTCATACCATTTTCCATAGAATCAAATGAATAATTTATATCTAATGAATTTAATATCTGTTTGACAATATAAAGACCTAATCCATTTCCACCACTATTTTTATTTCTATCAAATTCAGCTCTATAAAAAGCATCAAATATGTGTTCTAAGTGATTTTTTGAAATCGGCTCACATTCATTTTCTATAATTAATGAATTATTTTCAAAATATATATTTATATATTTACCCTCATCTGTGTAATTTACTGCATTTGATATAATATTTGATAAAACTTTATTTAATAAAATTTTATCAGTATTTATAATTAACGAGTTAGAGTAATCTATATTCATATTAATATGTTTTGATTTCGCTATAATTTTATAAGGTTCAATCATATTTTCTAATAAATTTTTTAAATTTACAACTTCATATTCTTTATTATTATTCCATGTGTTCAATCTAGATGTATCAAGTATTTCTTGTACCATATTGCTAAGATCAAGTACAGACTCTTTACATTTAGGCAAATATATATCATGATTTTTATACTTCCCTATATTTAAAATCATATTTTCCAACATTATATGAATACTCATAAGAGGAGTTTTTAGTTCATGAGATGCACTTCTTAAAAAATCAACCTTACTTTTTTCTGATTTACTTACATTTTCAATTTCTGTTTTTAAAGAATCAATTGTATCTAATAGTGTATTATATAAACTATTTATATTATGAGATAAAAGTTCTATTTCATCTCCCGTATTTATGTCACAGTAAGCATCTTCTTTTAAAATTTTCATATCTTTTGTCACATTACATATTTCTTTTATTGGCTTCGTAATTTTTTTTGCATATATATACGATGCAAAAAGAGAAATAATTAAACTTATGCCTATAGAATATGGTAGTAGCATGAACACAACACTTCTAGCTTCTTTAAAAGATTGTAAATCCATCACAATTTTTACTGAACCACTTGTTCCATCTAAAGTCTTAATATTTTTTTTATAGAATAAAGAAGAATTTTTAACTTTAAAATAACCTTCTTTATTTTCTATTGATTCAGAAGAATTTTCACTATCTTTAAATTCAACATTGTTATTGATTATTAGTGATTCACTGTCTAAGGATTCTGGTTTTATATAAATATCATATTGCTTAATTCCTTCAAATACATAATTTTTATTTTTTATATTCAAAGCTATATTAATGCCATATTTATTAGAAAAATCTTTGGCTATTTTACTGCTCATATCTTTATTATTTGACTCTAATTGTTGTATTAATTGAGTACTAATGTCGCTTAAATCTTGTTGTTTTTTATTAATGTAAAAAGTAGGTAAAAGCATGTATAACAAAGTATGGGAGATAATAATCATTACTCCCATCAGTGCCATAGTAAATAAATAAGTTTTTTGAAATAACTTTAGCTTCTTCATAGCTTTTCCTCAAACTTATAGCCGATACCTTTTACAGTTATAATACAGTCTATACCTAATTTTTTTCTAATATTTTTAATATATACATCAATCACCCGATCAAGTGGGGTTTCCTCAACATCCCATAAATTATCTAGCATTTGACTTCTAGTTAGTACTTGATTTTTATATTTTAGCAACAATTCTAATAATTTAATTTCCTTAGGTTTCAGATCAACAGTTTTTCCTTGTTTTTTTGCTGAAAATCCTAAAAAATCTACCTCTACATCTTTATAAAGCCATTTATTTGTATTTTCTTTGCCTGGAATTCTTCTCAATAATGCTTCTATTCTTTTGTGAAGTATTACTACAGAAAAAGGTTTAGTTATGTAATCATCAGCTTTTTCATTAAAACTCATAATCTGACTATAATCATCATTCATTGCAGTTAACATAATTACAGGTACATTACTAGTTTCTCTTATTTGACTTAAGACTCCAAAACCATTTATTTTTGGAAGCATTATATCTAATAACACTAAATCAAATTTATTTTGCCTAAATAAATCAATCCCTTCTTGTCCATCAGATGCTACCTTAACTTCATACCCAACTTCTGATAAATACTCACTTATGCCTTCTCTTATATCTACTTCATCTTCTATAATTAATATATTTATACTCACTTTTAGCGACCTCTTTATTTTTATATTTTTTCTTAGTATGCTATAATTTATCAATTATATTAAATATTTTTATTTGCATCCAGAACAATTTAATTTACAATTTGAATTACAATTAGGTTTTTGTGATTTAGAAAATGTAGTACTTATAGCTTTTTTAGGACATACTTCTATACATTTTCCACATCTTATACATTCAGCACTATTGGGTGTTTTATATGCAGCCACATTCATATCGCACTTTTTCTCACATAAACCACATTTTGTGCATTTGTCATAGTCCACTTCATATTTATAAAGTGAGTAATTATTGAATAATCCATATATACCACCTAAAGGACATAAATATTTACAAAATGGCCTGTATATTTTTATTGATAAAATAACAGTTGAAACTAATATAAATACTTTCCAAGTAAATAATGGACCTATTATTCTTCTAAGTGAACTATTCATTGATACAAGAGGAATACCCGCAAAAAATGTTCCAGAAGGACATATTAATTTACAAAACCATGGATTTCCATCTCCTGCATAATTAGTTAACGTTAATGGCATTATAATTACAAATACTACTAATATAATATATTTAAGATATCTCAATTGCTTGTCAAAAATCACTTTTTTGATTTTTTTAATTCCAGGAATTTTATAAAGTAAGTCTTGTACTAATCCAAACGGACATAACCACCCACATACAAATCTTCCTATAAAAGCACCAATCATCATAAGAAAACCAATTATATAAAATGAAAATTTAAAATTTCTACTTCCTAATACAGCTTGTAAAGATCCTATCGGACAAGAACCTACAGCTCCTGGGCATGAATAACAATTCAGCCCAGGTACACATAGTTGCTTACTATCCCCTTGATATATCTTTCCCTTTGCAAAGCCTAAAAAATATCCATTAGTTAAGGCTGTAAATACAATTTGAACAGTCAATCTTAAGTTAGATTTTATCTTTTTTACTAAATCCATATAAATCACCTAACCAATTCCAATGCATTCAAGACATATAATATTAGACTTTTTAGCTACAGTTTTATGTTCTTGTCTGAAAACTCCAACAGACATAGATAATAGCCCTATAGCCATTAAAGTTATTCCAACTTTGTTTTTCATAAATTTATTCATTAGTCATCACCTTTTCTAAAACTTCATCTATTTTTGCCTTCCATCCATCATAATCATTAGAGCCTTCTATGCTATCAACTATATTTCCATCTTTATCTACAAAGAATGTTGTAGGGAAAGATTGTAAAATTAAAGTTTTATCTTGTAACATATCTTCTGATACAGTCAGTTGTTGATAAGTTGATTTTGCTTTCTTTAATATATCTTCAACTGTTTTTTTCTCTTCATCATTTAATCCAACTCCTGATTCTAATAATAGACCTTTTATTGAAACACCTTTTTTCTCATATTCTTTATTTAGCTTGTCTAAAGTTGGTATTTCGCCAACACATGGAGTACAACCTGTATTCCATACATTAACTACTGTAAGTTTATATTTTGAGAATATAGAACTATCTACCTTATTTCCATTAATGTCTTCTGTTTTCATTTCTTTAAATAACTTACTATTCGAGTTTGCTGTATTTGTACTCCCTTCCTTTGAACTTGTACATCCTACTGCTAATGAAGCTATTGCCACCATTGTTAGTGCTACTACAGTTAATTTTTTTACTAATTTACTCCTTTTCATAATCAATCCCCTTAATATCAATATTTTATCTATAAAAATACTAATATTTTAATATGAAACCCATATGAAATTAAATATCTATCTTTATAAAATGAAATTTATTTTGTTTATAATAAAAAACATAGAGTTATACAAATTCCTATAAAAGAATTGTTCTCTATGTTTTTAAATAAAATCTTTACTTCAATTATCTTTCTCTAGTATCAACTATAAATGTAATATTTGTTGTATAGTTATCAACTTTATCTTCATATGTAAGATAAACAGTATGTATTCCTGAGTAAAAGTTTTCTGTACTAAATGATATTTTTCCATCTTCATCTATACAGTCTTTAACATTTAAATTTGTATATTCCCAAGTTCTGTTATCCTTTATAGATATAGATGTTGGAGTTAATTTGTCTCCGTTTCTATTTAAGATGTTATAATCAACAGATACATTTTTATCTTTTGCTAAGACCAAATCTTCGTATATCATTTGAGGATTGGCTTTTAAATTTGTAAGTTTCTTTAGGTTCTTTAATGGTGATAAATCTTTAATTTCATTATTTTCTATATTTAATGACTTCAAATTAATAGCATATTGTAGTCCGTCTAAACTTTTAACATTTTTAACACTTAATGAAACAAGATCTTTCATATCTCCTAATCTTATCTCTCCTGGTAAACCAAGTTCTTGCTGTATACTTAGTTTAAGATTTTTATCTTTTATTTCAACTAAAGTATTTTCTAATTCTGTTGAATCAAATTTTGAAAATGTTCTAAATTTAGCATCTGCCCAATCAGCATGGTCCCAAGTATCTCCGTTGTCAGCTTCTTCCACTACCAATTTTACTTTCTTAGAATTTCTAACATCTACTATTAAGCGTTCTTTTGGTGAATTTGATTTCATCACATCTGTTTGTGCTTTAAGTTCGCCATCTACATAAACTTTAAATATAACACTCGATGCATTTTGATTTGATACAAATTTATCAAGTCCAACCCAAGTATCAAATACATCATATCCGCTTGAGTCATAAACTATTTCTGAATAAGCATGAGTTCCTATACCTTTTTTAAATTTTTCATATGTTCCATTTTCATTTAAAAGTTGTATAGTTTCTTCTCTTACAGATTTATCTTTTCCTATATATCCTGAACCAATCGTTCCGTATTCCCAGTTTAAGTCAGATAAATATGTCTCTTTTTCAGAAACTACTACTGTTCTTGTAAATGTTGATTTATTTTTATCTTTATCTATTACAGAGCAATTTACATTAAATATTCCTGTACTTCCTTCAATATAATCTGTTTCCATTTTTATATTTGAGGTTAAGTCACCATCTTCAGCATCTGTTACACTTATTCCTTTAAGTAAGTCTATTTTGTCATTTATATTAAATGCTATTTTATCATCACCTTTAAATTTAGGCTTACCATTATTTGTTGTTAACTTAGGATTAACTATTATACTGTGATCACATGTATTTCCATTGCCACCATCATTAACTTCAATTACTAATTCTTTAACTCCAGCTACATCCACATTTATATAAGCTAAATTATCTTCATAATTCATCATATTTGTAGATGCGATAGTTTTTCCATCTGCTAATATTTTAAATTTTAAACTTGAATGTTCATTTTGACCTATAGATGTATCTATACCAACTAAAGCCTCAAATTTATCATAATCTTTGTCAGATAAGTCATACGTTATTTTTCCATTAGCATGTATTCCTATACCCTTTTTAAACTTAGTGACTTGCCCATGAGTCATACCTTGAATATTTCCGTTTTTTCTTGGAGTTCCCCAATCTGTTTTTATACTTTCCCATGAAAGATCTGATAAGTAGTCATAATCACTTACCACTTCAACTTCCATACTTTTTTGTTTAGTAGTATTTTCATTAGTTAATGTATATTTTACTGTATAAGTTCCACATTCGTTAGTATTTACATTACTATCAACTTCTATTTTTGAAGTAATATCATCACCAAAATAAGTAAAGCCTTTTACATAATCTTTGGCATTAAAATCTTCTCCAATTTTTAAAGTTACTTTTTCTTGTTGTAAACTTATATTTGGTGTTGATGAACTTATTTCAACATTTCTTCCCGTTGTTAAATTTTTTGCATAAGGAACTACTTCATATTTACTATTATCATTTGCTTCATTATCTGTATAAGAGCTTTCTGTTGTAAACCCAATTACTTTTCCATCTTTTATTATTTCATAACCAAGTAAATCATTTTTAATAGATTTATTTATATTCATAGTTAGCTTTATATTAGATTTTGATTTTGATAATGTTACATCTAAGTTTGTATCTACGTTATCAAATCCTTGCCCTTCATAATTCATTACACTACTATTTAAATACCATAATTTTTCATTTGATGTTGGATATTTTTTTAATTTTTCTTTACATTCATCTGATAAATCAAATCCGTATTTTTCAAAGTAATAAGTTAAATTAATATTTAATACTTCTGAAGAATAAGTTGCAAGTATATCTTTTTTCTGTTGATAATTATTTGGACTAGGTTTTCTTTTTCTATATAAAGATTCTAATTCAGCCCAATAAGTATCTTTTTTTAATTGTAATTGCCAAAACATCCCTAACTTTTGGAAGTAGTCCATTTCTTCAAATCCTCTTAGAGATTTTTCTGGAGCTAAATATTTATATATGTAAGTATAATTAACTCTATCATCAAAACCTTGTTTTATATGAGCATTGTTTGCCCACATATTATTTGTTATCTCTGGCCATGCTCTAGCATCTATGTCCATTTGGTGACCAACTTCATGAACAGTCGCCCATAGTACAGACCCAAGACTTGATTTATCTGTTTTAAGCATCGATGTTTCATAATCTCTTTGTATACCCACATGATCAACATAAGCATATGCTAATCCATATGGTTGCATAAGTCTTATTGTTGTTTTTATATTTGTAGAGTCATTTGATGGGTCTGATATATCATCTTTTAATCCCGAAAAATCAAAAGCTTCTTGAATTTGGCTATTTAAATTATTTGTACTTTTCTCTATATCCACCCCTTCTTCTACATATACTTTATATGCTGATGATGTTGTTCCTGTGTAAAGTATTCTATTTGTATTAAACTCAAATAAATCTACTGTATTTTCTGGGTCTTCATCTAATTTTTTCTTATATTCTTTTAATTCTTTTAAGAATTGTTCTTTATCGTCACCTTCATTATATAAAGGAAAAGTTTCTCCACCTTCAATAGTTACAACTGGAGCTTTGCCTTGTTCTTCTTTTGTATATCTATTTAGCAGATATACAGCTCCACCTTTTGCTGTTTTCTTTTCCCATGAGTTGCTATAAATTTCTGGTACTGTTATAACATTTTTACCTGGCTTTAATTGATACCATCTCACCCAATTTGAATAAAATCCTTCATGTTGACTAAATGCAATTGTTGGTAGTGGTACATTTTCCTCAGCTTGCACATACACAACAAATTCTTCTCCTGGCTTTGCAACTATTCCTGTAGATTGATAATCTGTACCAAAATAAGTCATTTTTAAATTATCTCTTGCCTTTGTATGAGTATTTCCATTTTGAGCTACAGTAATAACTTTTTTAGCTTTACTTGTTTTTTTATTTTTCGAACTATCTTTTTTAATTACTTCAGTTGATGCAATTTTTTTTGAATTTTCTTTTATTTCATATGCTAAAACATTTGTTGTAAACAATGAAAAATTTGAAATAATTGATACTAAACTTAATAATGCTATTTTTTTCTTAAACATACCCTTCTCCTAATTAGTTTTAATCAAAAGGGCTAATCACCAATTGCGATAGCCCTTTTATATAAATATTATATATTATCAAGCATAAACATAAATTGTGACGTATAGTTGTCAACCTTATCTTCATATACTAAATAAATTGTATATATATATGAATCAAAACCTGTTGTATCTATTGTTACTACTCCATTTTTGTCCATACAATCATTTATATCTAAAGTAGTGTATTCATGGGTTTTATTATGTTTTACTACTACAGATGTTGGCAGTAATTTTTCACCATTTCTATTTATAACATCTAAACTTACTTTTGCTTTATTATCTTCAGCATAAACACGCCCAGAAATTAAGCCTCCTAGAGGATTTGCCTTTAAATCAGTTAATTTTTTAAGATTTTTTAGTGGTGATAAATCCCTTATTTCATTATATGATATATCTAAAGATTCTAAGTTTATAGCATATTGTAATCCTTCTAAACTTTCAGCATTTGATACTTTTAGTGAAACAAGTTGTCTCATTTGACCAATTGTTATTTCACCTGATGTATTAAGCTCTTTTTGTATACTTTGTTTTAAATATTCATCTTTTATATTTACTACTTTATTTAAGTTTAATTCTACTAGTGAATCTATAGCAGAGTTTAAACTTTCAACTGCACTATCTATTACTTCTTGATTAGTTGAATTTAAAGCATCTTCACCAAATTTTATGGCATTTTCTAAAACTTCTATAGATTGTTCAGTGTAATTATTTAAATCTAATTTTTTTGCTTCTTTTAGAGCTTTTTCCAATTGAACTGTACTAAATTGTGGCACATTTCTAAATCTTGCATCTGCCCAATTGGCATGGTCCCAATTATTTCCGTTAGTTGCCACATCTACTACTAATTTTATTTCACTAGAATTTCTAACATCTACTACTAAACGTTCTTTTGGTGTATTAGCTTTCATAACACCTGTTTGAGCTTTTAATTTTCCATCAACAAATATTTTAAATTGAACACTTGCATCATCTCTTTCTGATACATATTGGTCCATACCAACCCAAGTATCAAATATATCATATCCACTTGNAATAATTGATACTAAACTTAATAATGCTATTTTTTTCTTAAACATACCCTTCTCCTAATTAGTTTTAATCAAAAGGGCTAATCACCAATTGCGATAGCCCTTTTATATAAATATTATATATTATCAAGCATAAACATAAATTGTGACGTATAGTTGTCAACCTTATCTTCATATACTAAATAAATTGTATATATATATGAATCAAAACCTGTTGTATCTATTGTTACTACTCCATTTTTGTCCATACAATCATTTATATCTAAAGTAGTGTATTCATGGGTTTTATTATGTTTTACTACTACAGATGTTGGCAGTAATTTTTCACCATTTCTATTTATAACATCTAAACTTACTTTTGCTTTATTATCTTCAGCATAAACACGCCCAGAAATTAAGCCTCCTAGAGGATTTGCCTTTAAATCAGTTAATTTTTTAAGATTTTTTAGTGGTGATAAATCCCTTATTTCATTATATGATATATCTAAAGATTCTAAGTTTATAGCATATTGTAATCCTTCTAAACTTTCAGCATTTGATACTTTTAGTGAAACAAGTTGTCTCATTTGACCAATTGTTATTTCACCTGATGTATTAAGCTCTTTTTGTATACTTTGTTTTAAATATTCATCTTTTATATTTACTACTTTATTTAAGTTTAATTCTACTAGTGAATCTATAGCAGAGTTTAAACTTTCAACTGCACTATCTATTACTTCTTGATTAGTTGAATTTAAAGCATCTTCACCAAATTTTATGGCATTTTCTAAAACTTCTATAGATTGTTCAGTGTAATTATTTAAATCTAATTTTTTTGCTTCTTTTAGAGCTTTTTCCAATTGAACTGTACTAAATTGTGGCACATTTCTAAATCTTGCATCTGCCCAATTGGCATGGTCCCAATTATTTCCGTTAGTTGCCACATCTACTACTAATTTTATTTCACTAGAATTTCTAACATCTACTACTAAACGTTCTTTTGGTGTATTAGCTTTCATAACACCTGTTTGAGCTTTTAATTTTCCATCAACAAATATTTTAAATTGAACACTTGCATCATCTCTTTCTGATACATATTGGTCCATACCAACCCAAGTATCAAATATATCATATCCACTTGAATTATAAACTATTTCTGAATAAGCATGAGTTCCTATACCTTTTGTGAAAGTTTCATAATAACCATCTTCATTTAAAATCTTTATTGCTTGTTGTCTTACTGATTTATCTATACCTATGGCTCCCGAACCTATAGTTGCAGATTTCCACTTTAAGTCAGATATATAAGTTTCTTCTTCTGTAATTGCTACTTTTCTAGTGAACTTAGTTGTTAAATTATCACTATCTGTTACAGAATATACAACATCAAATACACCAAATTTGCCATAACTATAATCCGTATTTACTTTAACTTTTGAAGTTATATCTCCATCTTCATAATCTGTTGCAACTATACCTTGAAGTAAGTCAACTTTTTCTTTTGTATTAAATACTATTACATCATCACCCTTTATTACAGGTTTTGAATAATTTTGATATAATTTAGTATCAGCCCAAGATGCAAAATCACCTACTAAATTTCCATCCACATCATCTGCTATTAAGACAAGTCTTTTAACTCCCTTAATATCTAAACTAACAAATTCTGCTGGTGTATCTTTTCTAATCACATCTGATTTATATACTTCTTTTCCATCAGCAAGAATTCTAAATTTTATAGTTGTGCTATCCATATCAAAGTTTTTATCAGTTCCCACATATGTAGTGAAATAATCATATTGACCTTCTAAGTCATATACTATTTCTGCATTTGTTGCTGCACCAAAACCTTTATCAAAAGTTTTAACACTTCCATCAATATTAAGTTTTATCTTATCATTTGTACCAACTGCTTTATCTTTTATAACACTTCTCCATCCTGATTGTGCTGATATCCAGTTCATATCTGATAAATATTCACTTTTTCCATAAACTATTATTTTTCTTTCTTTTGTAACTGAGTTTAAATCTTTATCAATTACTTTATATACTACAGTGTATTCACCTACTTTATCTGAAGAGAAACCACCATCATCTAATATAGTAACTTTTGATGTTATATTACCATCTTCTTGGTCATTAGCTGTAACGCCATCTTTTAAGTTAAAATCACTTTTTCTCTTAACATATGTTACATCTTCAACTTTTATAGTTGGGTATTTTGCTTTTATTATCTTTTCAGCATTATCTAATTCAACTTTAAATAATTCATATGCTGGATGATTTTCAACTTCTTTTCTTAATTCTTCTACCTTTTCTAAAGTATTGTAATTTTCTGATACATCTGTTTTATTTTCATCTTTGAATAAAGTTGACATTTTATCAGCTAGTTTATCTTCTTTATAGAATGATACTTCACTTAAACTTGCCCAATTTTCACGAGCTTCTACAAATTTAAGTTTTACTCTTCTTGCACTTACTTTGCTCATGTCGAACTGTACAATGTCATTAGGTGATCCAGAATATGATCCACTTCCTGCTAAATAAAAATCATCCCCTGATTCATTTTCAGATACATATATTTCAAATTTTGTTGCAAAACCTTTATTATACGCATCTCTTCTTGCACCATATGCCATTTTACTTATTTCTTGAACTTCTCCCAAGTCAAATATAACTTCATTTTTAAATGTGTCGCTATTTTGATTACCAGTTTCCCAATGAGTATTTATATTTCCATCTATTGCATTAGTTATTTTACTATTTCCATAATGACCTGCGTTATTTGTTACAGATGCTATAGGTAATTTAAATTCATCATTATACGATGATAAATTATTAAATTTACCAAATTTAGATTTTTTAACTACATAATCTTCCGATACTGTTACATATCCTTTTTGTATTTCAACATTATCATTTGAATCTTTTACTTTGTATACAATTTCATATCTACCAATTTTATTTGGAACAAAGTTGTTTGATTCAATTGTAATATTTTTTGTTAAATCTCCATCTTCTTGGTCATATGCTTTAATATCTTTCATCTCATCTAATGTGTCACCAAGTTTTAAGAACTTTTCATTTGCAGTTATCTTTGGTTTACCATTGTTTGTAGTTAATTTAGGATTAACTATTATACAGTGGTCTGCTGTATTTCCATTTTCACCATCATTTGCTTCTATTATTAATTCTTTAACACCCGATATTGGTACACTTATATAAGCTAAATTATCATAATATCCTATAACATTTGTAGTTGCTAATGTTTTTCCATCTGCTATTATCTTAAATGTTACACTTGAATTATTATTTGGTTGTATAGCTGAAGAATCAATACCTACTAACGCCTCAAATTTATCATATTCTTTATCAGATAAATCATAAGTTATTTTTCCATTTGCATGAATTCCAAAACCTTTTTCAAATTTTTTAGTTGTTGAATTTATTCTACCTTGTATATTAGAATTTCTTCTTGGTGTTCCCCATGAAGTTGTAGCTGATTTCCATTCAAAATCTGATAAATAATCGTAATCACTTACCACTTCAACTTTCATTATTTTTTCTATATTTGTATTGTTTTCAGTTATTATATATTTTACTTCGTAATTTCCACCTCTCGTAGTATCAACATTGCTCTCAACTTTTAATGACTCTGTTATATCTTCGCCTTCATTTGTAAATGCTTTTGCATAACTTTTAGCATCAAATTTTTCATTTAATTTCAATGTCAATTTCTTTTGTTGAACACTTATACTTGGTTTTAATGAGTTTAGCTGAACTTTATCTCCCGTTGATAAGTTTAATGCATATGGAACAACTTCATATTCGATGTTTTCATTTGTGTCTTTAGCTTTAGTATCTGTATAAGTACCTGATGTAGTAAATGCAATTACTTTTCCATTTTTGATAATTTCAAATCCAAGTAAGTCATTTTTCATATCTTGGTTTATATCCATATTAAGCCTTATACCTGCATCAGTTTTTGATAAAGAAACATCTAAACCTGTATTTTTATTTTCAAATCCATTCCCTTTATAACTTAATGCATTTCCATTTAAGTACCAGATTTTTTCACAATCATTAGAGAATTGTTTTAATTTTTCTTTGCAACTATCAGATATTTTAAATCCGTATTTTTCAAAATATTTAGTTAAATCCATATTTAAAATTTCTGATGAATACAATGCTATTGTATCTCTTTTTTCCTGCTCATTTCTAACACTTGGCTTTCTTTTTCTATAAAGCGATTCTAGTTCTGGCCAATATGTATCTTTCTTTAATTGTAGTTGCCAAAACATCCCTAATCTTTGGCTATAACTAATATCATCAAAATTTTGTGATGAATCATCTGGAGCTAATAAATTGTATAACTCATTATATGGAACTCTATCACCTGCATTATTTTTCATATATGCATTATTTGAAAACATGTTATTTGTTATTTCACCAAGTTCTCTAGATGATATATCCATTTGGTGACCAACTTCGTGAATCATCCCCCAAAGTATACTATTAATACTATCTTGGTCTGTTCTTAATGCTATTTCCTGGATATGTCTTTGAATACCAACATGGTCTCCCGCAGCATATGCAGCTCCATATGGTTGCATTAATCTTACTGTTGTTCTAACATTTGTAGAATCATTTGTCGGATCACTTTTATCATCTTTTAATCCAGCAAAATCAAAAGCATCTTGTATTTGTTTATTCCAAACATCAACACTTTCATCAACATCAACACCTTCATTTACATATACTTGATATGCAGCTTTTGTTGTTCCTGTATACATAAATCTTTTTGTATTAAATTCATATATATCAACTGTATTTTCAGGGTCTTTTTCTAATTTTACTTTATAAGCTTTTAGTTTTTCTAAAAAAGCTTCTTTATCATCTCCTACATTAAATAAAGGAAATTCTTCTCCACCTTCAATACGAACTATTGGAGCTTTTCCTTGCTCACTTGATGTGTATTTATTTATTAAATAAACAGCACCACCTTTTACAGGTTTGTTTGTCCATGAATTATTATAAATTTCAGGAACTGTTATAACATTAAGCCCTCTTTTTAATTGATACTCTCTTTTCCAATTATTATAATGTCCTTCTTGTTGGGTAAATGCTATTTTAGGAAGGGGTGCACCTTCTTGAGCCTCAACATAAATTTTGAATACTTCTCCTGGTTTCGCTACTATACCAGTAGATTGTAAATCTGTTCCAAATCTAGACATTCCTAATGTATTTCTTGCTTTTGCATGAGTATCTCCATATTGTGTCAACGTAAAAATTCTATCTGAATAATCTTTGTCTCCTTGTAATATCTCTTTTGCTAGATTTATTGCATATTCTAAATCATCTTTTAGTGGATGTTTATTTACTTCATCTTCCAATTTATCTATTACATCTATACTGTTGTATTTATCTTTTAATTTAGTCATAGTACCATCTGTAAATAAATCATTTATAGTTTCAGATAGTGTATCTTTTTTATAAAGCATAAATTCTGAAGCTGATGCCCAATTTTGATTAGCTTTTTTAAATTTAAATTTTATTCTTTTAAATTTAGTTTCTTCAAATTTTATTTCTACGATATCTCCAGTAGAACCTGAGTATCCACCTTGGCTTACTAAAGTAAAGTCATCTTGGTCATCTGTTAGTGAAGCATATATTTCAAATTTCTCAGCAAAACCTTTACCTTTTGCTCCATCTTGTCTTGCTCCATATACTATTCTATCTAAACTTGTAACCTCATCTAATGTAAGTGTCACTTCATTTTCAAAGTCTTCTCTATTGTATCTTCCTGTTTCCCAATGAGTGCTAAAATTATTATCAATAGCTTTATATAGCTCTGATGCTGGATAATTACCACCATTGTTGTTTATTGCGATTATTTTAGATTTGTCTAATTTAAAAACTTTATTGTATTTTTCTAAATTTTTGTTGTTAAGTAAATCAAATTTACTAACTTTAGCTTGATTTGATTGTACATCCTTTTTACTTGATATACCTTGTTTCGGCTTAATTTGTTCTACTTCATGAGCCAAAACTCCTACAGTGTTTGATGAAAAGTTAAAAATTATTGCTGCCAATGTTAAGGCTGCTATTCTTTTTTTATGCATTTTTCTCCTCCCGAATGATTTATAATCTCCTCAGAAGTACATTAATAAAAAAAGTTACTCAAAAAGAGTAACTTAAATCTAGCCTAATAATTTAATGTTTCGTGTAAAAGTATACACTTGACATTAATACTAAGTTTAAAACAAAAAGTATTGTAATGTACCCTTTGGCAACTGGCTGACATAGTTAATAACCTTAGTCCCTATAGCTTTGTGTCCCTAGATTTCCCTAGGTTTACCTATTTAATTTATACATTATTCTACCATTTATATCATTTTTTAGCAATTAAATTATACATTTTTTGATAAATTTATTTTTTAATCTATAACGTATTCTTTATATTCTAAATTTCACCATAAATTTAGTAGATATTAGCTATAATTAAACACAATATTTTTAACCATTTTTTTCCTAATAAAAAATTATTGATATAAGTATTTGTGTATATTATACTGTAAAAAACAAAAGATTTAGAAAGGATTAAATTTATGATAAAAACAATAAAACTTGAAAAGAAGGGACTAGATAATATAAAATTGCTATCTGGTGCACAATTAAAATATATCGCCTTCTTATCTATGTTAATTGACCATGTAAACAAAGCTTTAATATATCCTATTTTAGATGGAGGATTACTTTTAGAAATAAGTGATTTTTTTGATGTTATTGGAAGAATTGCATTTCCTTTATTCGCATTTTTCATTGTTGAAGGATTTTTCAAAACAAAAAGTCGAAAAAAATATCTTGCAAACTTATTAATATTTGCAGTTATATCAGAAATACCATTTGATATGTTTTTCTCCCGCACATTTTTTAATACAAGAGCAAACAATGTTTTATTTACTTTAGCATTATCTCTTATAACAATATGGATTATAGACATACTAAAAAGTAAATTAAAAAATAAACCTAGTATTTTATGGTATTTCTCATCAGTAGTATTAATTCTTATTTCATCATTTATATCTATGCAATTTGGATTAGACTACGAGCATTACTCAATAATAATCGTCTACTTATTTTATATTTTCTATAATGATCTTGTTATAGGTTGTGCTCTTGGATACCTTACTTTAATTAAAACACTTTGGTCTATACTAGGGTTTGGTCTTGTTCTTACATATAACGGAAAACGTGGTAATCAAAATAAAATTATAAATTATTGGTTTTATCCTGTTCACCTTCTTATATTAGGAATATTAAGAATGTATTTTAAAATCTAAAAAAAGAGATTAGGCATAAAATGGACCCTTTGTCAAGTACACTAGAAAAAAAGGGTTCTTAAGAAGTTACTAAAAGCTGATTCCTGTATTGCACAGGAGTCAGCTTTTTTAAATTCCACTGGCAACGTTCATTATTGTAATAATCCATGTAATCATCTATCAATATTTTAAGTTCTTCTATTGTTTCACAGCTTTTATAATCAATTTCATCCTTCATATGTCCGAAGAATGATTCTTGCGGAGCATTATCCCAACAATTGCCTCTACGAGACATAGATTGACCCAAGTTATATTTTTTAAGCAATTTTTGAAAGATTGGACTTGTATAATGAGAGCCTTGGTCAGAATGAATAAATGCATCTTTATGTAATTTAAATGACTTTAGTTTAACTAATTTATTTATAGTTTCAGTTACAATATCTATAGCTAAGTTATTAGAAAGATTATAGGCTAATATTTCATTTGTTGATGAATCTTTTATTGTAGATAAATATGCCATCTTATTATTGCCGTACGGCATATATGTAATATCAGTTAACATTACCTTACCAGGTATGTTTTGCTTAAATTCTCTATTTAGTCTATTAGGAGCTACTCTATGCTCCTTTGTAGCCTTAGCAATACGCTTATATGGATTAGCTTTACGTATAGGACAAGTAATATTATATTTTCTCATAATTCTTTGGATTTTCTTTCTATTCATTATAATATTGAATTTATTTTCTAATACCATTTTTATAGACCTAGATCCTTTCTTATATCCACGATAGTTAAATGCTTTTAAGATAATTTCTTTAGATATAAGATCTTTATTTTCCTTTATACTTCTAGTCTTAAAATTATTTAAAAAATTATAGTAACCTGAAGTAGAGACATTAGCAATTTTACATAAATGTCTCGTCATGTTTTTAAGATTGAAACTTTGAATTAAATTTTGTATTAGTCTAAATATTTTAGATGCAGGTATTTTCTTATTTATCACCTGCCTTTCTTGCAGCTCTAACTTTTTTATCAATTCAAGCTCCGCTTTAAGATACTCTATTTCAGCATCTTTCTTAGCGATAATCTCTTCAATAGTTAATTCTCTATTAAGTGTTCTTCCTGAATTTAAAGTCCTAGTATCTTCTAAACCTAAAATACCTTTATCGTTATATGCTTTTCTCCATCTTAGACTAGCAGAATCTATACGTTTAATTCCAATTATATTAACATCAAATCCTGCATCTTCAAAAATAGCTCTTGAAGTTTTCCCATTCTCATATTCAGCAATAAACTGCAATTTAAACTCATTAGTATAAGTTATACCTTTAGCAGTTACATTTTTTACATATTTATTTTTAGATAATTCTAATATTTCTTGTTCTGTAAATATTTTTTTACTCATCTTATAATCACCTCTTAGTTAATATTGTACAAAAAAAGATCCCGTATAGACAGACACGCTTTTTCTCGTGTCCACCATATAGGATCCATTTTATTTAACTAATACCTTCTTTTGTAGATTTCAATGATGGAGAGAAATATTAAACTTGAATAAAGTTATAAATAAATGCTTTATAAAAAAAATATTTTATCTTAACAGCAAGTTAATTAAAACTTAAAATCACCTTTATTAAAATTAATATGTATTGTTTTCATAAAATCTTCTAATTGTTCTATTTTACTTGCACCAGCTAACGGTAGTGTTTCAAAATCTTGATTTAGAATATATCCTAAAAGAATTTGAGATGTTGTGCAATTATATTTTTCTTCTAAAGCTTTTATCTTTACTCCTCTTTTAATGTTGCCTTCAGTAAAGTATGGGCTATCTATAACAGCCTCTTTTCCTTTAGTTTCAAGCTTTTGGAAAAAACCGCTACATAATCCGAAGTATGGCATAGCTAAATTATTAGAATTTTTATGATACTTCATCATTTCTTTATCCATAGTTACCATAGTTTCATCAGGGAATGGTTTCATATTGTCAGATGCAATATTAAATAACATTTGATTAGCCACAAATCCTCTATATCCCTTTTCCTTGCAATAATTATCTGCTTCTATCATTCTTTCAGTTGTCCAATTTGAGCATCCATAATATCTTATTTTACCTTGTTTAACAAAGTATTCCATAACCTCTATTAAGTCACTTACAGGTTGACTCAAGTCATCTCTATGATAAAAATATATGTCTATATAATCTATTCTTAATGCTTTTAAGCTTAAGTTTAAATCATACTCCATATCCTCTTTACTCATTCTACTTATATTCATGGTATCCATTTTAGGATGACCACCTTTAGTCATTATAACTAAATCATATCTTTTACCTCTATGCTTTATCCAATCACCTATAACTCTTTCTGCACGACCTATTTCTGGTTCAACCCAATCAGAGTAAATTCTTGCACAGTCTATAACATTTCCACCTAGGTTAATATATCTTTCTAATATTTTAAATGCATCTTCATTATCCCATACAAGTCCAGCGTTTACTGTTCCAAATCCTATATTGCTTAATACTAAGTCAGTATTTTTTATTTTTATATTTATTTAACATCTTTCTCCACCCTTCTTGTCTTATATAAATTCGTTAGCTAGCCTATTGTGCTAGTTAAAATAGTTTTCTGTAGTGTGTTATGTTATTTATTTTATCATATGTTTACTAATATTACTTTTTTATTTTATATAGTAAAATACTCATATCTAATGGATATGAGTATTGGTGGATTTTAATGGTGGATACGATTCACTAAAATCATACCCACTATTATATTATAGGTTATGCTAGTAATAAATATAAACTATAGTATAGTTCCTAATAAACTTCAGTAAATTAGACCATTTTTATATTTTTATTATTCACTTATTAATATATCAATCCAATTTGTTCCTTTTACACTTCTATCATAATCTACTAAAATAACTTCCAAATTATCCTCGTTAAAAATTTTCAGCTTATTTGCGATACTTTCTTTAAAATCACCAATATCTGTTCCATTATTTATATCAACTACAACAACTTTTTTATTATCTATGTCAATTAAAGTTCTTAGTATACCATTAATATGTTCATCATCTGGATTAAATCCAAAACCAATAATGCATATTTTATCTGAATCTTTAAAGTCATCATACATTTTTACATACTGTTTAGACATCTCTATCGAAGTCATTGGCTTTGTTCCACTTTGTGTAAAAATTAGAGGAACAAGAAAATGTTCTTCTTTAACTGATAACTCCTCTTTGCTACCTATTCTATTAAGATACGGATCGTACCACATACCTGTTGACCCATTTAAGTAGCATATATCTCTTTTTATCACGTCATGAATGAACACATTATAATTTGTTGTCGCAATTGTTGTCGTCTCTAATTTTTTCATGTCAATTGCTTTAATTAAATCATGATAATATCCATCTGATTTTATATTATCAGTATCACCAAGCTGCTCAACTATGTATTTTCTCACTGATAGTAAAAATATATTAATTTTACAAAACTTTGCCCATTCATCTTTAGGACAATATAAGTAATGCCAATTAGAGTCAATTAATGATTTATAATCTAAAACAGATGCATATATGGACTCAATTACATTTCTAGCAAAATTTAAAATTAAATCTGAGTCTGATTTTAAATCAATTTTTTTATTATCCATAACATACTCTAATCCAGATAGGCCAGTAGATTGTGAGTTAAGTTGAATAATATCTCCTATATCATCCAGTAAGTCTATTGCATCATCTTTATCTTTAAATATCCCATCATTTATTTTTCTAGTTAAATTTTCACTTAATGCTCCTATTTGCAATTGAAATATTGCTAAAATAATTTTTCTTATTTCACTTTTTGTATTACTATCAAATATATCTGGCTTTTTATATAATTTTAATAAAGAAGAGAAATAATTACTTTCAAATATTTTATTACCCTCATTAAAATATTCAATAAATGATATTTCTTGTTTCATATTACAATTTTTTAATTTAGTACCTAATATTTCTTCTACTATTTGAGAATATGTCTTACTATAACTCTCCTTTAATTTAACTTCTTCATATTTAGCTATAGAGTCAAAATCGTTCATTTTAGCTATTATTTTGCCTCTATTATGCTCAATAGTATCTTTTATTATTGTTTCAAAAACAGTTTTCCCAAAAGAAGTTACACTCTTGGTTTTATAATCATCTGGTAACCAATTAGCTGCATAGTACGTAGATCCATCTATATGTTCTCTTTGTTCTTTAAACAATGCCTTTATTTCAGTCGTATCTTGTCTAAATATTTCTAATGCAAACTTCCCCCCTGAAGGTAAACCATAACCCATTTCAGCTCCTGCTCCAAATAAAAATCCTATATTCAAAATTATCCTCCTTATATAAATATATATTATCTTAATCTAATTATATCACTTTATAAAAGTATTTATATATTAATATCTATTTTTGTTTTATATTGTAACATCACTTACTATCTATTATCGTAAAAGAATTATTTACTTAAAATTGATCAATTTAAGTTATTGTACAATATATAAACTTTTCATTAAATAAATTTTTATATAATATAAATTGCAAGATGAATAATAAAGTTTCATAATATTAAATCTAACACAAACAATAAAAACCATATTGATTATTTTATCAATATGGTTTTAGTGGATTTCAATTGTGGAGACGATTCTCAAGAATCATATCCACAATTAAATTTTTTATATTATATCAATAAATAATTTTAACCTAATTTTATATTATATATTAATACTAATTGACCTATTTAAATACAGTTATTAATTTTTTTAATATGATATAATAATTTTATGATAAAAGATTTTAATATTTATGAAATATTTCCAACAGAAGATTCTTACAAAACTTTTTTATATAATCTTAAATTTAAAAATTTATTAATATGTCCTTATTGTTATTCTAATAAAATAAGTACTTATAAAAATCTATTTCATTGCAATATTTGTAATAACAAGTCCTCTATTACAACAAATACAATTATGCATAAAACAAGATTAGATTATAGAAAATGGTTACTTGCTCTTTATTTGTTTCTATTTAAAGAAAATATTAGCTATAGATATTTATCTAGTATTCTTAATGTTAATAAAAATACAGCGTATAATATGATAAAAAAATTAAATTATTTATATATAAATTTCAAAATAGAAATAATGAGTCTTATTACATCTAATTCATCTAATGAAGAAATATTAAGTAATATTTTACTTATCAAAATAAAATAAAGGATGGTGTTAACTTGGAATTAAATGAAAATAATATATTAAAAGCAACACATTTTGGTATTATAAAAATAGGTGAAAAAGAACTGAATTGTGCAGTATTAGAAAATGGTTCAAGAATAATAAATAAAAGTACTGTGTTTAAAGCTTTTGGACGTACAAAGCGTGGTAGAAAAAAAGATGAGATACGAGTTCCATCTAAACCTAATCTACCAAGTTTTATTGATGCCAAAAATCTATCTGAATATATTACAAATGAATTAGAAGATATGCTTATAAATACAATAAAATATAAGACTAAAAATGGAAGAATTGTAGAAGGTTATCCAGCTGAAATAATTCCTCTTATATGTGATGTATATTTACAAGCAAGAATTGATAATAAATTGACTTCTCAGCAACAAGGTTTAGCTATAGCAAGTGAAATTTTAGTAAGAAGTTTATCTAAAATAGGTATTGTAGCATTAGTTGATGAAGCTACAGGATATCAATATGATAGAGATCGTGATGAACTTCAAAAAATATTATCTATGTATATTTCTAAAGAGTTATTACCTTGGACTAAAAGATTCCCTGATGAATTTTATAAACAAATGTTTAGATTAAAAAATTGGACCTACCCTAGACCAAATGCAAAAAGACCAGGTATTGTAGGTACATATACAAATAAGTATGTTTATGATTTACTACCTCCTGGAGTAAAAGAAGAACTTCAAAAAGTCAATCCAACTATAAAACCCGGTCAAAGAAAACATAAGCATCACCAGTTTTTGACAGAGGATATAGGTAATGATCACCTAAAAAATCATTTATTAAAAGTAATAACCTTGATGCAAGCATCAAAAGATTGGAAAGACTTTAATATACTTTTCAATAGAGCGTTCAATATTCCGGAACAACTTGAAATTGATTACGATGAATAAGCTGTATATCTTAATTATAACTATACTTAAATTTTAAGTATAGTTATAATTAAATAAGGGATAATATTTTATATACTATTGTATCTTATTTAAAATCTATATTATCTATTCCTGATATGACAATATAAAACTTTCATTTTTATTTACTATTCCTATTTTCTGTTCTTGAGTTAACTCATCTATTATTAAAGTTATTCTAAAATTTGATTCAAATTACTTAAATAATTCTTTTTCAAACCTTCTATTAACTGCTCTTTCCTTTATATCTATATATATTTTTTGCATCCATATTTATTAACTTCTAACTCTATTTGTTCAAATTCTTGATTTACTTCTTCAAACTTATGATATGATTCTATCTTATTATTTTCTATGTATTTTTCTATTTCACATAAAACATCTCTTTCTTTACTTAAACTTTTAAGACTTTGTAAGTATATAGCCCGTAATTTCTTAAAATGTTCTTCAAACTCATCTAATGTAATAAGCTTACAATATGTAATTTCATCTACATTGAAAGATTGTATGTATCTTTCTGCATCTTCCCAAGTTTTTTATCTGTTTCTTATCCTAATAATCCTTTTACTGTTAAATAACTTCCTTTATCATCATTTACCACAAAGTAAAATATGTCTCTTTTTTATCAAATCTCTTTGTAAATCCTTCTACATTATTCTCCATACTTAGCCTTCTAATTTAAATTTTCCCAATATATATCAATTATAAATGTATATTTTTATAATCATACTATATATCAGTTTACAAGTTCTGTAACATATAAAGTCTTTTTATTTATTTTACAGACACATATTTATTACCTTTTATATAATATCTCCACAAATAATCTTTAGCTTCCTCAGCATAATCTATATTTATCCTTTTAGATTCCACTACTTCAAAATCATTATCAGCAAATACTTTTTCTCCATTTTCATCTATGTAAAAATCACTTATATAAAGATCACTATCTAATATATACTGACTATTAAAACTTCTATCTATTTCTAGTGCCATACAAAGCTTTCCAGGACCATTTGTTATATTCTTCTTTTGGTAGTTAGTTAATTCATCATAATCTTTTTTATATCTATTAAATGCTATTTTATCAAGTCCTATTATAGGCTCTACTGCCCTTATTAATACACATTCTGGTATATTTTCAACATTGGCTGATAAATTTAAGCAATGATACATACCGTATATTAAATATACATATATATGACCACCTTCTAAGTATAACGGCTTTGTTCTGTCAGTTTTTTTCTCATTATATACATGTGCTGCCTTATCTTTTATTCCCATATACCCTTCTGTTTCAACTATTTTAGTTACAACTTGCATATTATCATATTTTCTTATTAAAAACTTTCCAAGTATGTTTTTAGCCACATAAAGTCCATCATTTTTAAAAAAATTCTTGTCCAAATTATCACCTCTAATAAATGCTATATATCTTATTATATCCTAAAATATCATAAAAAAAGCTACCCTAATGGGATAGCTTTTATCTTCTACATAAAGAATTTTAAAAGTATTCCTGCAACTACAGCCGAACCTATAACACCAGATACATTAGGCCCCATTGCATGCATAAGTAAAAAGTTTGATGGATTTTCCTCTTGACCAACCTTTTGAACAACTCTTGCTGCCATAGGAACTGCAGAAACTCCAGCTGCTCCTATCATTGGATTTATCTTTCCACCGGTTAATTTACACATAAGTTTTCCAAATAATACTCCTGAACCAGTACCTACAGCAAATGCTACAAGTCCCATAGCTGTAACTCCTAGTGTTTCAACTGTTAAGAAAGTTTCTGCATTAGCAGTAGCACCTACTGTAAGACCTAATAGTATTGTTATTATATACATTAATGAATTTTGTGCTGTTTCAACTAATTTTGGAACTACTCCACTTTCTTTTAATAGGTTACCAAACATAAGCATTCCTATAAGTGGTGCTGCTGTAGGTAATAGTCCTATTACTATTATCATAGCAACTATAGGGAACACTATTTTCTCAGTTTTAGAAACTGGTCTTAATTGTTCCATTTTTATAGCTCTTTCTTCTTTAGTTGTTAAAGCTTTTATTATTGGTGGTTGTATAACTGGAACTAATGCCATATATGAATAAGCTGCAAGTGCTATAGTTCCTAACATATGTGGTGCTAGTTTTGATGTAAGTTGTATTGCAGTTGGACCATCAGCACCACCTATTATACCTGTTGATGCAGCTTCAAGTCCGTTAAATCCAAGTAATATCGCTCCTAAAAATGCAAAGAATATTCCAAATTGAGCAGCTGCTCCAAGTAACATTGTTTTAGGATTTGCAATCATTGGACCAAAGTCTGTACTTGCACCTATACATAAAAATATTAATGGTGGGAAAATACTCAACTTAACACCTTGATATAAATAATAGAAAAGTCCTCCTAATTCACCATCTGTTGGTGGTTTCATTAAATCCGCTCCAGGCATATTTGCAAGTAACATACCAACTGAAATTGGTATTAATAAATATGGTTCGTATCCTTTTTTTATAGCTAAGTATAAAAATACACAAGCTATTAATATCATTATTATACTTTTAATGCCCATATTAGCAAAACCTGATTCTAATATGAAACTATTTATCATCGCTCCCATAGTAAAATCCCCCTTTACCTATAGACTAAGCCATTTTAAGTAATGTCTCACCTGGATTTACATTTTGACCTTTATCTACAGATATAGCTTTTACTGCTCCATCATGTGGTGCTACTATTTCATTTTCCATCTTCATAGCTTCAAGTATAGCTAATACTTGACCTTTTTTAACATTATCTCCCTCTTTTACTAATATATTTGTTATTGTTCCAGGCATTGGAGCAGTTATAGACTCTCCATTACTTACTGGTTGTGAATTTTTAACTTCTTGTTGTGGCTGTTCTTTTGGTGTAGATGTAGCTGCTACATGTTGGCCTTCTTTTACTTCTTCTATTTCTACTTCATATACTTTTCCATTTAATTTTATATGATATGTTTTAGAACTCATTTTAAAATCCCCCTATATTTTAATTTTTAAGATATCTATTATCTTAGTTTTTATTTATATATTTTAAATTCACTATGATATTCTTGTTATTCTTTTTATATGAAGATTAGGATTTGGTATACCATCTCCTGCCATTATAGATGCTGCTAATGCTACTACTATTTTTTCTTCTTCATCAATTTCAAAATTATCTTCTACTGAATTGTTATTAACAAAATCTCTACATGTGTTGTTAGCATTAGATTTTTTTATATTATTTTCATTTTTAAATATATATTTAAATAAACTAAGTATCCCTGAAATTACTAATAATATTAAAAACACCATTGCCATACTTGATATTGTTACATATAAAGCTTGCATTAAATTTAAATTTTCACCCATATTATCACCTATTTTCTACATAGTTACATTTATAAATTTAATCTTATTATCTTCTTCTACAGGCTTTTTATTATATTTATTTTCTAAAAACTTAGGAGCAACTTGTGGAAATAGTGCAACAGCTAATACATCTTCATCAGTTTTAGCTAAGCCCCCTGCTTCTTTTTTCATTTTTTCAAATTCAGGCTCTATTAAATCTGCAGGTCTTACAGTTATTACCTCTTCATCTCCTATTATTTTTTTTCTAAATTCATCACTTATAGGAGCTGGTGATTTACCGTAGTTACCTCTTACATAGTCTTTTATTTCTTTTGGAACTAATTTATATCTTTCACCTGTTAACACATTAAATAAAGCTTGAGTCCCAACCATTTGACTCATTGGTGTAACAAGTGGAGGATATCCTAAGTCTTTTCTAACTCTTGGAACTTCTTTTAAAACATCTTCATATTTATCTTCTGCATTTTGCTGTTTTAATTGTGATAAAAGATTAGATAGCATACCTCCTGGTACTTGGTATTTTAAGGTTTGTGGTTCTGTTAATAGTACTTTTGGATTTAATATTTTATCAGACATATATTTATCTCTTATTGGTTTGAAATATTCTGCGACTTGTAGTAATTTTTCCATATCAAGACCTGGATTTCTTTCCATTTCAGAAAATGTTAAGGAAAGTGATTCTGTTGGTGGTTGACTTGTTCCACCACTAAATGGTGATATTGCTGTATCTATTATATCAACACCTGCTTCAACAGCCTTCATATATATCATATCTGCAATTCCACCTGTACAGTGAGTATGAAGGTCTATAGGAATGTCTGTCATTTCTTTTATACGTTTTACTAAATCATAAGCTTTATATGGAGTTAAAACCCCTGCCATATCTTTTATACATATAGAGTCTGCACCCATAGATTCCATAGTTTTTATTAATTCTAAGTAATACTCTGGTGTATGTATTGGACTTGTAGTATATGATATTGCACATTGGCAGTGACCATTGTATTTTTTTATAGCTTTAATTGAAGCTTCTAAATTTCTAACATCATTTAATGCATCAAATACTCTTATTATATCGATACCATTTTTTATAGATAATTCAATAAACTTTTCTACAGTATCATCTGCATAGTTTCTATACCCTAATAAGTTTTGACCTCTTAAAAGCATTTGAAGCTTAGTATTTTTAACATGCTTTCTTATAAGTCTTAATCTTTCCCATGGGTCTTCATTTAAAAAGCGTATACATGCATCAAATGTAGCTCCACCCCAAACTTCCATTGCATAATATCCTACTTGGTCCATAGTTTCAAGTATTGGTATTATCTCATTGGTTTTTAGCCTTGTTGCTATTAATGACTGATGTCCATCCCTTAATGATGTTTCTGTTATCTTTAATTTTTTCATAAATTGATTTTCCCCCTATCAAGTTTATGTTTTTAAATTATACTATAAATGTATTAATATGAATTAAATCTTATGATTATGATATTATTAAAAGTTTAGTTTTCTATATTTTGCATTAAGGTTATTTAATGCAGTTATTAATTAATCATAAAATTTTTTATTATTTAAATTTAGTAAAAAAGCCTACAAAAATATTATTTTTATAGGCTTATATATATTTATTTTTTAGTATCTGTATTTGTATTTTTATTTGTATTGCTCATTGTACCTGGATTTTGCATTGCATTTGGATTTATTCCTAAAGCTTTATTCATTTCATCTAATAAGTTGTTAAAGTCATTTGTTGTATCATCTTTTACTTTTGTAGCTTCATCAACTGCTCTTATAAAGTCATCTTGTGATTTACTATATATATCCTTAGGTAAGTTGTCTAAATTCTTTAATCTAGCATCTATATTTGATATAGTTTTTTCACCTTCAGCTATTAACTTTTGATTCATATCTGAAATTTCTTTATCATCTGTTTTTGCATCATTTTTTAAATCATCAACAAATGTTTGTATTTTATCTCTTGAATCTTTGTATGCTGCTTTTAATTCTTCTACGTATTTTTCATTTCCTGGGTATTGATTAGTTTTGTAGTACTCAGTTGTAGCTTCTGGTGTTTCATACATTCTGTAATTACCTAAATTACCTAAAGTATCTCCATAAAATCTTGAGTATTTTTCTACATAATCATTGTTTGCATTATTTGTAGTATCTGCAGTATTTTGTTCTGTTGTTGTTTTAGCACCATTTGCTGGTGTATTTTCTTTTTTATTACAAGCTACCATTGATAAGGATAATGCTAATGATAATGCTGCAACTACCATTTTATTTGCTTTCATAGCTTTCCTCCTGTTTAAGTTTATCATCAATAGTATTTGTAAATTTAATAAATATATTCCTTCCTTTAATTACATTTACTATATCCACATTGTAGACATATTCCACATCCACCAGTAGGTATTATAGATTCATTGCCACACTCTGGACATACAAATTTTTCTGTTTCTTCTTCATTTATTTTTTCTTCTTTCTCTATTTCTTCATATGAATTATCTTTTTTATTTTCTTTAGGTTTTTCATTTAAAAGTACTCCACTTCTTTTGCATCCATCACGATATATTGTTATTCCTTTTAAATTATTTTTCCATGCACTTACATATATATTGTAAACATCTTCAACGGTTGCTTCATATGGAAGATTTATTGTTGATGATATTGATGCATCTATATTTATTTGCCATGCCTTTTGCATTTTTATTCTTTCTTCTGGTTTTAAGTTCATAGCAGTTACAAATATATCGCCTAAATCTTCTTCATTAGTTATTTCATTTATATCCATATACTCTTTTACTATAGGAGTATATACTTTATAGTATACATCTTCATTGTGTAAGCTTTCTGTTTTTCTAAAGTAAGATAAATTAAACATCGGCTCGATTCCACCACTTACCCCAAGCATTGTTGATATTGACCCTGTTGGTGGTATTGTAAGAAGTTGTGAATTTCTAAGTCCATATTTTTTTACTAAATCTTTTACATCTTCTTTTACATTCTTTATAAAGAAACTTGATTTAAATAAAGCCTTTTCATTATATTTTTCATAAGGTCCATATTCCTTAGCTAGAAGTGCTGATTGTTTTACTGCTTCATTTAACATTATATTTGATAGTTCTTCACATAATTTAATAGCTTCATCTGACCCATATCTTATATTAAGCTTTATAAGCATATCTGCAATACCCATAACGCCAAGACCTATTTGTCTGTATTTTGATACACTTTCTCTTTGTTCTTTTAGTGGGTGAAGGTCTAATCCTTCTTCTAATACTTCATTTAGTCCAACTACACAATCTCTAACACAAGATTTAAATTTAGCTTTGTCAAATATAGCATGTTCTGTAAATGGAGCAATTACAAACTCTGATAAATTTATAGATCCTAGTAAGCAACTTCCACCTGCTGGAAGTGGTTCTTCTGCACAAGGGTTAACTCCAGCATATTTAAAGTTTTTATCTTCACTTAATAAGTGATTTTTTTCTATGTTGTCCCAAAATAGTATTCCAGGTTCTGCAAAGTCCCAGTTGTTAGTTATAAGCTTCATAAATAGCTTATATGCATCAACTTCTTTTACTATTTCTTCTCCGTCAGCTTTTACTTTAAACTTACATTCATACATAGATTTATTTAAAACTGCTTTCATAAACTCATCATTTATTCTAACTGATATATTTGCCTTAGTTATTTTTTCTAAATCAGTTTTTACATCTATAAACTCTTCTATATCAGGGTGATTTACATCCATAGATATCATTAAAGCTCCACGTCTTCCTCTTTGACTTATAAGCCCTGTTGTCATAGAGTAAAGATCCATAAATGATACAGCACCTGTAGTAGTTTTTGCAGAGTTGTGAACTAGTGCTCCTCTTGGTCTTAGATTTGATATATCAATACCTACCCCTCCACCATAACTAAATGTTCTTGCCAAATATTTTGCTGTATCAAATATACTTTCTAAGTTATCTTGTGGAGGACTTAATACATAGCAGTTTGAATAAGTTACTTTTATGCCGTCTTTAGGTAATCCTCTATTTGCAAGTATTCTTCCTGCAAACAAGAATTTTCTCTCTCTTATTAATTTTGCTATTTTTTTATTTCCTCCAGATACTCTCTCTATCCATTCATTAAAGGTTTCATTGTTATATTGATATTTATTAGCCCAAATAGATTTTTGAAGTTCATCCATTTGCCATTTAGATTTTCTTATGTCTGATCTTTTTTCTCTATATAAAATGTAATTTTTAGCTACATCTTTTCTATTAGATTCCATAAGTAAAACCTCAACATTGTCTTGTATATCTTCAACTGTAAGGTTTATCTTATTTTCATTAACCATTTTTTCTATATTATCAGCTATTTTTTTCCCTAAATTTTTGTCTATTCCATATTTGCTGTTTATAGTTGACTTGTAAATGGCATTTATTATTTTGTTTTTGTCAAAAACTTCATAAGTGCCATCTCTTTTTTCAAGTTTTATCATAAACACACCTCTTATCATCATTTTTGTCAAATTATCCTATATTATTATATTCTTTTAAATTTTATCCTGACACAATATATTGTATTTTTATTTTATATTTTTATACTTAAATACTATATATAGTATTTAAAGGAAAAAGCCATAATTAGGTATAATTTAAAATGCTTATAAAATAACTTATTTATAACTATCTTTTTAAATTTAAGAATTGTTTTTACAAAACTTCTTCTCAATATAAGAAATAATTCTTAACAATAAAAAGCTACTTCTTTTATTAGAAGTAGCTTTTTATGTAGTTAATCTAAAATTTAAACATCTTTAGAAGAACTAATATTACTATCTATACTTTTATCTTTGTTAGGTAAATAAATCATTAATAAAAAGCTTATTATTATACCTAATATATTAGAATTCTTTCTATATGCAAAATATCTTGGTTCCCATAGTGTACAATACTTTTCCTTAAAGCGTTTTAAACCTTCAAATGAATATATTTTTTTACTATGTGTATATAGTTGTTGTGCTATTCTTTCATTTAAAAATGCATGTTTTGATTCACCAACATTAGAAAGAGGTGCTAATCCCATATTAAACTTTTTGTATCCATTTTCTTTTGCATATATAAATAAATTAACAAATATAAAGTCCATAATACCATTACATGTATCATTAAATCTCATTAAATCTATAGATAATGTTTCATTATTATCATACATTGGCATTAGATTTGAAAATCCTTTTATTTCCCCTTCTTTATTTTTTATTATAGCAATAGGAGAATATTCTAAATACTTTTTATCAAACTTTCCAACTGTAAAATTAAGTTCTTTTCTATTACCTAACCATTTGTCTGATATACTTTTTAGTTCATCTAAGAAAGAATCACTAAATGGTGGATTTACTATTTCAAAACTATAACCTTCCTTTTCAACTCTTGAGATTGCATTTCTAACACTCTTCATTTTTCTTCCTTCTAGTGTGAAGTTTTCTAAATCAACAGATGAATCTTCACCTACTTTTATAAAATGATAACCTATAGAATGTAGATGTGGAATTGTGCTATTATCTACTGCACAAAATATCGGTGTATATCCATAAGAGTCTGCCATATTATAAAACTCATCTATGGCATTTAATAAATTATCTTTATTACCTATAGGAGGACCTAATACAAATAATTTATCTTCATATATTTCAAATTGGAAAAATACATCTTTTTCTTTATTTATATATATTTTTTTATCATTTAAATAAACATAATGTGTATAAGGTGTTCCTCCAAATCTTTTAATTATATCTATAATATCGTCTTCGCAATCTTCTAATTTAATTCTATTGATTTTACTTTTTCTATTTCTGAAATAGGCAATTGTCATCATAATAGTTACAATAAATAATGCAATACAAACACAAGGCAACAATATTTCAAATACATCAAGTTTGCCTCCACTAAAACACAATTGATACATAAAATAAGATGATATCATCACTAATATAAGCCTAAGTATTTGACTACGTTTTATAACATAACTAACTCTATAAAACTCTTTTTTACTTGCAATTAATATTGCTATTACTAACACTAAAAATAGTATTTCTGTATATCTAAAATTTAAATACATAGCAGTTAACATAAAAAGTGTAAGAGCTGTTAACGTTAATTTATATATAGATTTATTTTTATTCCATAGTAATTTTGATAAAATTAATAATATTATACCTAGTATTATACTCAAATCATTAGAAAGTTCTTCAAAATACATCATCTTACTAACATCTATTTTATTATTAATATTTAAATAATTATAAGTAGGTAATGCTATAGCCAAAATACCACATATAAATATTGATATAACTAGTATATAATATGAAAATTTAGAACTAATTACTTTTATTAATTCCTTAGCTTCTGTACTTATAAAATTATTTAGTTCATGTGCATAAAGTCCTAAACCTATTAATAATGGTACAATGTAGTAACTTATTCTGTATAAAAATAATGCTAAAAGAACTTTTTCTGAAGGAACCCCAAGTGCTTCTAACCCTATTATCATAGTTACATCAAATGTACCTATTCCTCCTGGAGTCATACCTAAAACTGATGCAGTTATAGCTAATACGAATACTGGAAAAATTTTAAATACAGAAAGATTTGTTTTTAATATTGCGAAAATTGAAACTATTAAAATTATTGTTGTTATCCATTCTAAGATTGATATTGACATTATTTTAATAGAATCTATAGTATTTTGCTTATCTTTAGTTTTAATATATTTAAATGTTAAGTATCCTATTAAACATGGTAAATATAGTGCAATTCCATAAATAAGAACATTTATTAAATTAAATTTAAAATTTCCACCAATATTAAAAATAGCATATATTAAACATACCATAGAAAAACCAGTAAAATTTAATGCAAATATTCTAGAGCTTTCTTTAATAAGTAAATTTTTATCTTCTATGTAATCTTTATAAAGATTAGATTTTAAAAATATTGCTGTAGAACCTCCAAATCCAGCTATACTTGAGATAGAGCTTATTATCCATGAAAGTTTATATAATTTTTTGTTTGGTAGATTTATATTAGCTCTACTTTTTAACACAAAATCATAAAAACTAAGTGGTATATATGAAATTATACCTAGTGCTAATATTATTAATACATTTACAAAGGATAATTCATTTGCATATTTAAGAAATAAATTCACGTCAAATGATTTTAGTATACTTCCAAATTCTTTTATTACTATTCCTGCTATTAATACAAAAAATACTATTTTTGCTATATCTAGTATTTTATTGTTTTTTATAAAGTTTACCATATTCACCCTCCTTAAAAGATTTATTTATTGTCTTACTTCATATAATAAACTATTTTGTCGAAAATTTCAAAATTTAATCACATTTTTGTAATAATTTGTAGTATTTTGTAGAATCATCAATGAAATTTTATATATTTTGCATATTAAATATTAAAATATATCTATAATAAAAAATTCGCTTCGCTCATTTCGCCAACGATATATCCTTGCTCCCGCTACGGATACATCCGTTGCTCAAAATGTCATTTTTTACATTTGCAAAGTTATTGATATTACTTATATTCANAGATTTAAATTTAGCTTTGTCAAATATAGCATGTTCTGTAAATGGAGCAATTACAAACTCTGATAAATTTATAGATCCTAGTAAGCAACTTCCACCTGCTGGAAGTGGTTCTTCTGCACAAGGGTTAACTCCAGCATATTTAAAGTTTTTATCTTCACTTAATAAGTGATTTTTTTCTATGTTGTCCCAAAATAGTATTCCAGGTTCTGCAAAGTCCCAGTTGTTAGTTATAAGCTTCATAAATAGCTTATATGCATCAACTTCTTTTACTATTTCTTCTCCGTCAGCTTTTACTTTAAACTTACATTCATACATAGATTTATTTAAAACTGCTTTCATAAACTCATCATTTATTCTAACTGATATATTTGCCTTAGTTATTTTTTCTAAATCAGTTTTTACATCTATAAACTCTTCTATATCAGGGTGATTTACATCCATAGATATCATTAAAGCTCCACGTCTTCCTCTTTGACTTATAAGCCCTGTTGTCATAGAGTAAAGATCCATAAATGATACAGCACCTGTAGTAGTTTTTGCAGAGTTGTGAACTAGTGCTCCTCTTGGTCTTAGATTTGATATATCAATACCTACCCCTCCACCATAACTAAATGTTCTTGCCAAATATTTTGCTGTATCAAATATACTTTCTAAGTTATCTTGTGGAGGACTTAATACATAGCAGTTTGAATAAGTTACTTTTATGCCGTCTTTAGGTAATCCTCTATTTGCAAGTATTCTTCCTGCAAACAAGAATTTTCTCTCTCTTATTAATTTTGCTATTTTTTTATTTCCTCCAGATACTCTCTCTATCCATTCATTAAAGGTTTCATTGTTATATTGATATTTATTAGCCCAAATAGATTTTTGAAGTTCATCCATTTGCCATTTAGATTTTCTTATGTCTGATCTTTTTTCTCTATATAAAATGTAATTTTTAGCTACATCTTTTCTATTAGATTCCATAAGTAAAACCTCAACATTGTCTTGTATATCTTCAACTGTAAGGTTTATCTTATTTTCATTAACCATTTTTTCTATATTATCAGCTATTTTTTTCCCTAAATTTTTGTCTATTCCATATTTGCTGTTTATAGTTGACTTGTAAATGGCATTTATTATTTTGTTTTTGTCAAAAACTTCATAAGTGCCATCTCTTTTTTCAAGTTTTATCATAAACACACCTCTTATCATCATTTTTGTCAAATTATCCTATATTATTATATTCTTTTAAATTTTATCCTGACACAATATATTGTATTTTTATTTTATATTTTTATACTTAAATACTATATATAGTATTTAAAGGAAAAAGCCATAATTAGGTATAATTTAAAATGCTTATAAAATAACTTATTTATAACTATCTTTTTAAATTTAAGAATTGTTTTTACAAAACTTCTTCTCAATATAAGAAATAATTCTTAACAATAAAAAGCTACTTCTTTTATTAGAAGTAGCTTTTTATGTAGTTAATCTAAAATTTAAACATCTTTAGAAGAACTAATATTACTATCTATACTTTTATCTTTGTTAGGTAAATAAATCATTAATAAAAAGCTTATTATTATACCTAATATATTAGAATTCTTTCTATATGCAAAATATCTTGGTTCCCATAGTGTACAATACTTTTCCTTAAAGCGTTTTAAACCTTCAAATGAATATATTTTTTTACTATGTGTATATAGTTGTTGTGCTATTCTTTCATTTAAAAATGCATGTTTTGATTCACCAACATTAGAAAGAGGTGCTAATCCCATATTAAACTTTTTGTATCCATTTTCTTTTGCATATATAAATAAATTAACAAATATAAAGTCCATAATACCATTACATGTATCATTAAATCTCATTAAATCTATAGATAATGTTTCATTATTATCATACATTGGCATTAGATTTGAAAATCCTTTTATTTCCCCTTCTTTATTTTTTATTATAGCAATAGGAGAATATTCTAAATACTTTTTATCAAACTTTCCAACTGTAAAATTAAGTTCTTTTCTATTACCTAACCATTTGTCTGATATACTTTTTAGTTCATCTAAGAAAGAATCACTAAATGGTGGATTTACTATTTCAAAACTATAACCTTCCTTTTCAACTCTTGAGATTGCATTTCTAACACTCTTCATTTTTCTTCCTTCTAGTGTGAAGTTTTCTAAATCAACAGATGAATCTTCACCTACTTTTATAAAATGATAACCTATAGAATGTAGATGTGGAATTGTGCTATTATCTACTGCACAAAATATCGGTGTATATCCATAAGAGTCTGCCATATTATAAAACTCATCTATGGCATTTAATAAATTATCTTTATTACCTATAGGAGGACCTAATACAAANATACGTAAAAAATAAACTTAGGACATCTACATTCAGCTGTAAATTTCCTAAGTTTGTTTTTACTATAAATTTTTAATTTTTATTTTACTTAATCCAGTAACCTAAATTTAGTTAACTCCTTCTTCTTTAGGCAGTCGTTTAATAATTTTAATTTTTCTTTCGTTATATTTCATCTTCTTATTATTTTTCATTCGTTTTGAAATAACTTTGTAAAGTGTATTTCCAAATACGCTCTTTACCTTACCTATATTTATATCTGGATGATATGGATATTTATAAAGTTCACTGTTTTTCCAATAATCATAGTCTGGATTTCCTTTAGTATAAAGTGTTGTAGACATACCCCTGAATGAATTGTAACTTGCAACAGTTTTAAAAGTAGGAGGTTTAATTTTTTCATTTTTTAAGGTATATATAAATTTACTTAATACCTTATCAATTTGCTTATCATATTTTTCTAAATTATTATCTCTATATACTATTGGTAATTTATAAGTAGTATTTATTCCCCAAAATGTAAGTACTTCCTTTATATAATTAGCAATTTCTTTAGCCCCTACTCCTCCTGTTGTAGTTATTATAAGCGCTTTTTTATTAAAGTATTTAGGTCTATGAAAGTTGTATGACATATGATCTATAAAATTTTTAAGTTGACCTGATATTTGAAGTGAATATACTGGAGATGTTATTATCATTGCATCGCACCAAGTAATTTTATCATTTATATACTTTATACTTTCATAGTGTGGGCATTTTTCTTCACTTTTTAATATACAGTTAAAGCATCCCGTACACATTGGTATTTTCATTTTACTAAGTTCTATTATTTCATAATCTGCATCAATTTCTTCATTTATTTTTTCTTTAACTTTGTTTAGTATTTTCCACGTGTTACCCCTTCTTGGACTTCCATGTATAATTAATATCTTCAAATTATCACTCCTATGTTATATGTAAAGTATTAATTTTTATATTCTAAATATATCCATATGACAATAGCGTGCAATTTATACATATGTTTTAGTTAAAATTTAAGGTGATAATTATCAAAGATTTATATCATAGATTATTTACACTAAAAAAAGTCTAGGATATCCTAGACTTTTTGCACTTTCCCTAATTTTTCTTCTTTACCTATTTTATTTACAAATCCTTTCGGAAGTAAGTTCCATATATATACTGATAAAGAGAAATCTAACATACTATGTATAACCGTTCCTACTCCTACTAATAATATAACTCCCTGTAAAAAGCCTTTATCATAATATGCTGGAGATAAAGATGAATTAAAATAAAATGGTATAACAACTAAAACTTCACAAATACCATGTATCACCCCTATAATAAATGAACTTCCTAAAGATCCTTTAATAGTAATACTTTCCTTATTTTTAATTAAACTCATTCCAACAATTACAAAAACTAAATGACTTAATGCTCTTGCCACTACAACTATCGGAAAACCTCCTATAAAAAATCCTATAGTTGTTCCTACTGTAACAAGTAGTGCCACTTTTGTTGATATAAACATAGCTATAAATATTGCAACATGGCTTGCCAATGTAAATGATGCTGGTTCAAGCACTATCTTTATTGGTGAAATCATTGGTATCATAATTCCTATAGCGCATAGTAATGCTGCCATAATAACTTCTTTTGTGTTTAACTTACTGTTCATAAAATCCCCCTTTTCTTCTACTGTATATACACCTGTAATTACATTTTACTTCCTTTATATTCCAATGTCAATATAGATAATAAAAGTAACTATTCTAAATCTTTGTCATAGTATAATATAGACAGCTTTTTATCAAGGGGAGGGATTATTTTGAGCTATTATGTAAGACCTGACTTTAATTTAAAGACATTAAATCCTTATGATATTTATCAAGCAATTGAACAGTGTAATAGCAAAATATTAAAAATTACTTACTGCTCTTTAAGAATTGATGGACAGTGTATGAATACTAAGACAAATGTTATACAAATAAAAAGATTATATAAAACTTGTGATTTTATAGAAGGAACTATATTAAAAGATGATAAACCATATGAAGATATAGTATTAAAAGCTGACCAAATACTAAAAGTAGAATGTATAAAATCAAATAAACCTGATAATAAACCAGAAGAAAAGCCTACAATATTTGATATGATAAAATCTTGTAATGGCGTAGTTAGAATAACTCAATGTACAAAACTTGAAAATGGTAAATGTGTAAACAGAATTTCATTTCCTTTTTTAGTTACTGAAATAGATAGAAAAAATAATAATATTAAGGGTTATAGAGTAAGAGATGGTAAAACTCCTGAGTATATAGTGTTAGATGCTTCTTTAATTCTTAATGTTGAATGTGTAACTCAAGCTAATTCACCTAATTTTCCATGGGGATTGATTCATTTTTTAATGATGCAAATGAAAAATGATTAAAATTAGCTTTACTCTTGTCTCCAACAATTTACATTTTCTAAAGTGACGTGCCTGTAAAATACTTCATTTAAAAAAGGTCTAAGATAATAATATATCTTAGACCTTTTTTACTAATCAGTTATACTAGGTAAATTACCTAAATTGTTATTTTCATTTTCATCTGGTAAACTTCTTAAATACTCATTTCCTTTTCTAGTAGCAACAGCAACCCCTGCTATTTCTCCCATTTTAGCCATTTGTATTCCTTCATCCTTGCTTACCCTTTGACCATTTGATAACTCATACCCAACGACATCACCATCATGCTTTACAAGCTTTGTTATTATCTTTGCATCAGCATTTTGAGTTGGTACTTCTTTATTTATATTTTTAGGTAAATTACCTATCATTCCATCATTTTTAAAATCCATTTTTATACCTCCTATAAATAACCTGATAGCGATAACTTTTATCATAGATCGGGCGATCTTAGCATGACTAACAAAAATCTTCACTATCATTAGCCTACAGTTATTTTTAGAAGATAATAAAAAATTATTCAAACTCTTTGACTTCTTTTTAGATTTATTAAAAGTTTATATACCAAATAATATTTAAATATACAAATATTATTCCTAAATAGTATAAATACTTAATTATGTAAACTAAAAATTAATTTTAAAATTAGGTTATGTTTTAATACAACGTTGAAATTTAATACTGTTTGAGTAATAAAAAGATGGCATTATATGCCACCTTTTATTCGCTAAATATTTCGTACATCCCCATAAAACCTTCGGATACTAATAGTTTACTTTCATTACCTTTTTGTAATTGAAATCCTCTACCGAATTGCTCAACAGTATAACCTTCTGATTCCATATGATTTGTAAAATCTTCAGAGGATTTACTTATATATCTTAGTGGTTTATCTGAAATTTTTTCTACTTTTTCTCCACTGATAGATATTTGCACTAATCCTTTTAGCCCAACAAATGGATTAGCTATTTTAGAAGAGTAAGATATAGCCCCTAAACACACAGCAATTACAATTAATACAGAGCCTCCAATAATAATTTTTTTACTCAAGTTAATTCCCCCTTTTCATTGTTTAATTTTATATATTATACACAATCAACTATATTTATCACAGATTATAAGAATTGTGGAGCTCTTAATTTTAGATCCTTTATCTTAGTATAAGGGTATACTATATATTAGAAAATGCCCTTTTCAACACTTATTTAAAACATAGCCTAAAATTATAATTTAAATACTATACCTGCTAATGCACCTATACCTATAAAAACTATAGGATGCTTATCAAACTTTTTAGTTAAGAAAAATATAACTAAAAATATTATTAAAGCCTTGAAATTTATAACTACATCAAATAAATTATTAGTTTGTAAAAACTTACTGACATTTATTATAGATATTTTTATAATCTCAAACCAAGCAACAGCAATAAGTCCAGTAACAGCAGGTCTTAAACCTTTAAATGCACTATCTACTAACTTACTATTTTTAAATTTATTTAAAAAGTTTGCAACTATGACAATTATAATAAATGAAGGTAGTACTATAGCAAATGTAGCGACAATTCCTCCAAGTATTCCTCCTGCCTTAAATCCTGCATATGTAGCCATATTTATACCAATAGGTCCTGGTGTTGATTGAGATATTGCTATCATATCAGCAATCATAGAGTTATTAATCCAAGTATATTTTTCTGCTAACTCATATAAAAACGGAAGAGAAGCTAAACCTCCTCCTATAGTAAATAATCCAACCTTAAAAAACTCCAAAAATAATACTATATAAATCATTGCTTAATACCCCTTTTTCTATTTACAAAATCACTTATAATTCCTATTAACGCTGCAGCTATAACAATATAAACTACAGATATATCTAAAAATGATGATGCTATAAATGTAGCTACAAATAATATTATTCCAAGTATATCCTTAACAGAGCCTTTTACAAGTTTTATAAGTGCGTTAAGTATAAGTACACCAACTGCTATTCTTATTCCAGAAAAAGCATGTTGAACGACTTTTAAATCAGAAAAATTGTCTATAAATCCTGCTATAGACATTATTATAACTAATGAAGGAAATACAACTCCAAAAGTTGCAAACATAGCTCCTATTACTCCCTTTTCTTTGTATCCTACAAAAGTTGCAGTATTTACTGCTATTATTCCAGGTGTTGCTTGACCTACTGCATAGTAGTCTAATAGTTCCTGTTCTGTTGCCCATTTTCGATTTTCGACAACTTCTTTTTGTAACATAGGTAACATTGCATATCCTCCACCAAATGTAAGTCCACCTATCCTACAAAATGTCCAAAATAAATCCATTAATTCTTTCAATTTTACATCTCCCCAAATTTTATTTTACTGTTAAATTTTACTACTTACTCAAGTTTTAGTCTATGCTTTTATGGTGTTTTATAAAAAATTTAAAGGCTAAGAATATAAACAGTATTCAAATTATAAGGTAAAGAAAAAAGCACTCCATCCTCACAAGATAAGTGCTAAATTCTTAAATATTTTCTAAATTTTTATCTGATAGTCCCAAAACAAAATAAATGTTCTAGGTAAGCTTAGTGTTCCCGCACTAAGCTTTTCTTATATAAATCTATCATAACAGATTTCAAAATAATTTACACATCTTTTTAATTATTATATGACTTTTTGTAATTAGCATAATCATATATAAACTTATTAAGTTTATCTTTATTGTAATCTTTATCCCACTCAATTACCCAACCTTTTTCGCTTATATTGTTATCTTTTCTCGCTTCTTCAAATGGAAATTCAACTTGATCAAAGTCAGTATCTTTTATCTTTATAGCTTTATTTGCAATAGATACTATTTCTAATGGAGCCATATTAGTTTTAGTGTATCTAAGAACTTCATTTGCTATCTCCATAATATTATCACTAGAACCATTTGCAAATTTATTATATAAAGCTTCTATAACAGTTCTTTGTCTGTTATCTCTTTCATAAGCACTATCTATATATCTTATTCTACTATATGCTAGTGCTTGCGAACCATTTAAAGTTTGAATACCCGAATTACTTACACCATTTATTTGGCTAACTTCTTTTTCAGATACATTAATTTCAACGCCACCTAATATATCTATTATTTTTTCAAAGGATTCAAAGCTAACGGCTACATATTTGTCTACATCTATTCCAAAATTATTCTTTATTGTATTTATTAGTAAGCTTGCTCCTTCATAAGCATATGCATGTGTTAACTTTTCAGTACTATATCCTTCTATATCAACATAAGTATCTCTAGCTAATGATGTTATTCTTATATCATTATTCTTTTCATCTATTGTAGCAATCATCATAGCATCTGATCTATTACCTTTTTCCATGTTGTTGCCATCTACACCAACTAAAAGTATATTAGTTATTCCATTTTTTTTATTTTTTTCTGACTCTTCAATTGTTGTATTTATTTGTTTTGCTTCTTCTTTATCATATATAGAGTTTAACTTAAAATATACATACCCAATTCCCATTAATGGTATTATTATTAGTATTGAAATTAATGCTACTGTAATTTTTTTTATATTATTCATATTGTCACTTCCTAGTATATTTTTATATTTCCTGAATTGTCAATTTAAATCAGACAAATTACTTATGAATCACTAAGCAAATGTAAGTAAGCTTTCAAATCCAGTTGCTTCTTTTATAACCTCATTTGGTGTTTTATAGTCTAGTGATTTTCTAGGTATAGAATTCCATTTATACGCAATCATATTTAATTCTTCTTGAGAATATGCAGATAAATCTGTAGACTTAGGTAAATCTTTTCTAACTATTCCATTTGAATTCTCATTTAGCCCTCTTTGACCTGGTGATCCAGGGTCTCCAAAGTAGATTTCAATATTAACTGAACTATCTTTTTCTATGTCTGACCATTTTGAAAACTCTTTACCTCTATCAAATGTAATAGTAGATATACACGACTTATGTAAAGATGATAGCCATTTGCAAATTGCTTCTTTAACATCCTCACTCTTTCTACTTGCTTTAAGTAATACAATATATTTTGAATACTTTTCTACTAAAGTAACTATAGCTGATTTTCTAGCTTTTCCTACAATAGTATCTCCCTCAAAATGGCCATATTCTATACTAGTTTTAGCATTAGGATACTTTTCATCTCTTTCATGAATTGTTTTACATGTATTAATTTTACCTCTTGTTTCGTTATGACCCTTCGGGTTATTTTTACCCTTACGTCTCAACTTATTTATATCTATTACACCTTGTTTTGCTAATTTGTATAATGTTTTTGTTGATATTTTTTCATCTTTTCCATCTATTTTATCTCTTCCTGCGATAGCATCTAAAGACCAATCATTTTCTAGCTTATTATTGATATCATCTAATTTTTCTTTGCTTAATACAATGGGCTTTCTTCCACATCTAGATTTATTTATTAGGTATTGATTATATATTTCTTGAACAGTAAGTCCTTGCATAAATAGCTTGTAATATCTGTAAACTTTATCTTTTCCAATTTTCATTCTTTGAGCGCAAGCTCTTGCTTTCACGCCTAAATAGTAATTTGCTTCTAGATTTGTTAGCTGATTTATGTTAATATGATTAAAAGACATTTTTGGTACTCCTTTTGTTGATTTTAGTAGGTTAACTAAGTATATCATAAGTGTCTTTTTTTGTTTATATATTTGTCTGATTTAATTATACAATTCAGGTTTTTAAATTATAGAAATTAAGCTATACACAATAGTGCAGAGCTTAAAATCCTATAATTCCATTATTATAAGCATATAATGCAGCTTGAATTCTATCTTTTAAATTAAGCTTTGAAAATATATTACTTGTATGTTTTTTTACAGTATGTTCTGTTATAAAAAGTTCTTTTGATATTTCTATATTACTTTTTCCTTGGGCTATACAAATTAATATTTCTCTTTCTCTTTTTGTTAAATCTTCCATACATTCATTTTCATCTTTAGAAATATAGCTTTCTATAAGCTCTGCATCATAATATTTTTTATCTTTGCTCAACTGCTTAACAGCATATCCAATATCTTCTGAGTCTATATTAGCTAATATGTATCCATCAATTCCAGCTTTCATACACTTTGAAAACAATACTCTGTCTTCATAAAAATCTAAAACCATAACCTTTATATTTTTTTCTTTTTTTAGTTTTTCAATATCATGTAAATACTGTTTGTTATTTTTGTTTAAATCTATAACTAATAAATCATATTCACCGTTATATATATCTGTATATCTATGACTTTCTTTAACAGTATCTACACAACTTTCTTTTGATAAAATTTCAACTATACCCTTTCTTATTATTAAAGATTCTGAAATTACAATAACTTGCATACTTATCCCCCCATAAAATATTAAGTTATTTATATGACTTAACCACTTTTTCTATATACTTCCTCACATCTAAATACTTCCTTTTATTTATGTTATTATTTTAAAGTTTATTATTCTGATAACTTATTATATTAGTGTTTTATTAGTATTATTACTATCATTAATTCTAATATAGGTGTATTTTTTATACTACTTTAGTATAAAAATTCCCTTTTCTTTATGGACTTTCATCGAAATACTTTAAACCACATATGGCAATATTTATATGACCAACAACTTCATCAATTGCTAAAAAAGCAAGTAAATTTCATAAGAAACTTACTTGCTTTTAATTAATATTATTAAATTTATATCTAAACTGTTTAGTAATATATCCCATAAAAATTAAAATAAAAAACATCATTACTATCACCGCTTTAACTATTTTAAATAGTATCATCTATTATATGATTCTCCTGTGCATATAGTATTATATCCTGCCTGTTTCTAAGGTTTAACTTACTAAGTATATTACTTATATGCTTTTTTATAGTATAATCCGTTACTTTTAATTCTTTTGCAATATCTTTGTTGCTAAGACCTTTACATACATAGTTTAGTACACATTTTTCTCTGTTAGTAAGGTCAATTTCATTATTTGTTTTTTCATTATGTATAGTATATTGTAGTAATTCCGAATCATAAAATTTCTTTCCATTTAATACTTTATTTATTATATAAATAAATTCATCTTTATCATCTATATTTAATATATATCCATCAATACCATAGTCTACTGATTTTATAAATAACTCTATATCTTTTTTGCTATCTAAAATCATTATTTTAGAACTTTTAAATTTCCTCCTTATTTTGCTTAATCTTTCCACTATACTAATGTTATTTTTATTAACATCTATAAATGAAAAATCAATTTCTAAAAGCTCTTTATCTAATACATTATTTAAATTGGATACTGTTATTATATCATCTGTATCCAATATTTCATTTAAGATATGATTTAATGAATCCCTTATTATAAAGGATTCTGATACAACCAATATTTTCATACATTTAGCCTCCAATATATAGTCAAACTTATATATTTTATCTCATAAATATATATTAGTGATTTTATGCAAAAAAATATATTACCTTATTACCTTATATATAATTACCTAATAGTGTTAGCTTTAAGTTTCTTGTTATTACTCTAGCGTATATAAGGCTTTATCTATTGCTATCATTTGTTTTTACTCCACTTGATAATTTTTTTACCTTATCGTTTATTTTTTATTCTAATTTAACTTACTTTAGATAATATTTATATACTGTTTTACTACTATAGTATAACTTTTTAATCTTCTTTAACGATATTTCTTAAATTATTAACGCTCATACCATACTCAGCAGCAAGCAAACTTAAATTAACCCCATTATACCTTTTTCTAATTTCCCTATTTCTGCTATTTCTAATAGTAGCTTTATAAGTAGGTATATACAGATTGCTTCCTCCATACATCCTAATTATCTCTAAATACTTTTCATCTCCCACAATTTCATATAACATTTCTAAATGTTCATATACATCTTCTTTTCTTATTTTCATATTAACCTCCTAAAATTTTAAACTTAAATTATATACCATATCATCTTTTATAAATTTATTAATAAAACCTAACAAAAACTTTCTTTAATATAATTGTAGTTTTTAGTATAAAAACTTTCGAGGAAAATACTTTTAAATATACTTTAGAAAAATACATTAAAACCCTGCTTACACCTTTCTAAGTAATATATAAATATAAGCTTTACAAATGGCTTAAATAAAATTTAGGAGGTAACTTATATGGCAGTTACAGTATTAAATAATCCAGCAGGACTTAGATTAAAATTTGATTTAGGAAAAGATGACTCAACAGGCAAAACTAAAGTAAAAAGCAAAACATTCTCAAATGTAAAACACAGTGCATCAAATGAAGATGTATATGAAGTAGCAAGTGCTATAGAATCTCTTCAACAATATCCAGTTTTAGAAATAGCTAAAATAGACAACACGACTTTAGCATAAAATTCGCTTCGCTTGAGCGACGTGTCGGCGAAACATTTCATTTCGCAAATGATATATCCTCGCTCACACTTTGAGCAACGTGTTGGCGAAGCATTTCTGATACATCCGTTGCTCAAAATATCATTTTTAAATAACTATAAATTAAGGTTTTAAATTTTGAAATACTTTATATTATTAAAATTAATATTATTAGGAGGATTTTATTATGGAATTAAATAGAAAATTAGTTATGACTTTCAAAACTACAGATGATAAAAAGGTATCATTAACAGTTGATAACCCAAGAGAAGACTTAACAGAAGAAGAAGTAAAAACTACTATGGAACTTATAAAAGAGAAAAACATATTTGCACCTGGTGGAGCTGATTTCGCATCTTTAGTTTCTGCAAAAGTTGTTGAAACTGATACTACTAACTACGACTTAGTATTTTAATATAATATATGGATGGTAATTTAGAAGTTCTGATTGCAAATGTAGGCTTTCCAATTGCTATAAGTATGTACTTACTTATTAGAATTGAAGGAAAGCTTACAATTTTAACAGATAGTATAAATGAACTATCTAAAAATATTTTAAACATGAAAAAAGGATAGCAGCTGCTATCCTTTTTATTAATTTATACACTTCCCACTTGTGCGAATTATATTTCTAACTTGAACCTCACTTATTTCAAATGCCCTTGCAAGATCTTTTATATTTTTTCCATTATATCTTTTTATAATCTCTCTATTTCTTCCATTTCTAAGAAGTGTCTTCTTACTTGGAAAATAAATAGCGATACCACCATATTCATTACAAAATTCAATAAACTTATCTATCCCCATAAAATTAGCAAGTCCCACAAACTCCTCTGGAATATCTTCCATTTTTATATAATCCATATTATCCTCCTAATAATCTATATGTTGAAAATGTAGCCTTAGACCATTGTAACAATAATGTCTAAATTTTGTTTCTCCATCTCTACATTTAGCAACTATTAAATCTACTATTTTTATTCCCTCTTCCCTTGCTTTAAGTACACTTTTCTTGTCCCTTTTAATCTTTATAACAGCTTCCTCAAAATCAGAAAGTACTGGCTCATGTATATATACAACATTGTTGCTATCATGAAATATTGCCTTACTATCTCTCATTGGACGCTCTCCCCAAGGTCTTAAATCCTTCATTTCATCATTTAATTGACTTAACTGTATAACTGGTATATGAAAATCTAAAGTTATATTTTTAAGTTCTCTTGATAAAGTTGCAACTTCCCTTTCCCTATTTTGTAAGTTTTGTTCTACAGTTAAAAGCTGTAAATAATCCACTATTACCAAATCAGGCTTAACTTGTCTTATTCTTCTTTTTAATTGAGATATTGTGCTTATTCTGTCATTTATGTATATTAGGTTATCCTTGCTAAACTCATGCATTACATCTATAATGTTTTTCCTATCTATTTCTTTTAAGTTTTTGTACTTTAAACTTTTAGCACTTATACCAGTTTTTTTGCTTATATTTCTCATAACTATTTGCTCATTACTCATTTCCCTACTTATAAATAGTACCTTTTTACCTTGACTTGCACAGTTTAACATTATTTGAAGTGCTAATGCAGTTTTACCAACTCCACTTCTTGCAGCAATAGTTGTAAGCTCTCCCTTAAAAAGCCCACCTATAACATCATCTAACAAAGGTACTCCAAATTTAAGACCTGTTTCTTTATCATTTTCAAGAAAATCTAGTATTCTTTCACAAATAGAACTCATATCATCTTTATCTTCTATATCCTGATCTACTGTACTTTTTATATCATTTTCAAATTTAAAAAGAGATGAATCTATATCTTTATTTTCAAATATTTCAGTTATTAAATTCATACAGCTATTTTTTATACATTTTCTTTTAAACTTGTCCTTTAATATGTTTATATGTGTATCTATTGCATAAGTCTCACCAATTGATGATAAATTACTTATGTATGAAACCATTACATCAACTTTTCTTTCATCTAACTTAGTTTTTATTGTTGGTATATCTAAGGTGTAATTATTTTTATATAAGCTTTTCATTATTTCAAAGATTTCTTTGTTGTAAGATACTGAAAACATATCCTTACTTAATTCATCTAGCTTATATGCTAGGGTATTATCTAGTATAATACTCCCTAGTATTGAGTTTTCAATGTTTATAGCTTCTAATGGTGCCATATAATCCCCCTAATTAAAATTATTTAAAAATCAAATTCTATATCAAATGGCTTTATATCATCTAAATCCTCTATATCTTCATTTGTATCAACTTCTTCATTTAAGTATCCTTCAAACTTGTTACTAAACAAGGTTTCTGGTCTTAAGTATTTTTCCATTTCAGTGTGTAACCATTGTTTTGATTTTATATTTATTACCTTGTAAAAGTCTTCTTCATCAAATCCCTCATTAAGCCTTGCGTTTATAAGGCTCTTTGTTTTAACTGAAGTTTTCTTAAATCTTTTATTAGTTTTCTTGTTTAAATAATCAACCACACAAGAATGTATTTTATTATTATTTATATTATCTTTTTTAGAGTGGCAGTTCTCTATGTCCTTACCTATATCGTATATATGTTCGTCCAATATACATAAATTATTGCTATTACTAACTTTAGTATCTCCTCTGCCTAGGTTGTGTCCTAGGTCATGACCTAGATCAATATTATTGCTGTATTCGTATACTGATGGTGTGTTATCAGTGTTTCCTAATTGAACTAATTGTATTATGTTTAGTTCTTTAAAGTTTTTTATAAGCCTTTTGGCTTTTCCTATTGATATGTTTAAGTCCTTGGAAACTGTGCCATTGCTTATGTAGAATTGGCCTTTTGGTAGATTGCCATTCATATTGTTATAGTTTACTTTTTTCATTATGTAATGGTTAAATATTATTTTGTCTGTGTCTTTTATATTATCAAATTTTAATACTTGTATATTAGTTTTAAAATATCCCCTTTGTGATTCCATTCTTTATATCCTCCATATGTATAAATTCAAATTCCATTTATGTTCTCTTTTATCGAACATGTTCTATGCTTTTATATTAATATATTTTACAATTATTTTCAATAGTTATATAAATATTTATTTAACAACTATATTTATACTATTTATTTTTATATTTAATTTAAATATATTTTTCATATTAAATTTGTAGTTATTATAATGTTCTAACAAATATTATTTATTTAATATAATGTAGTATTAAATATTAAAGGAGATATTATGATGAATAAAAATAACGATTCTAAGCTTGCACTATTAACATCTGTAGTTCTAGGATCTCTTGTATTATTTTTAATGTTTTTATGTCATAAGCTTATACTTTGTATAGCTCGTGTTTTTGTTTATTTAACAGGACTTGCTACTGTATTATTAGTTACTGTATTTTATATTTTTATAATAGTATATCTTATTTCAAAGTTTCAAAAGTACTATTGTAAGTATTATAAAGATAAGAAATATAAGAGAAATTATTTAGATAATATCCAAATGATTAATTCTATAATTAAAATAGAAAAATCATTAATTTTTACTTTATTCTCTATATTAATGGTGTTATATACAATTAATATGTTTATTTATGAGTTTTCATATTAAGTACAATGCTTTATATTTATATTACATTAAAGACCTCTTACGGTGTTTTATACCTAAACATCTTAAGAGGCCTATTATTTATTACTGTAATAGTATTATTAAGTTCACTGCATCACTATTGTTTAAAATCATATGTATTTATAAAGTTTAAAATCAATTTTTTAATTTATAATAGTTTTCTTATACATAAAAAAGTTGGCATAAAAATTATCCCAACTTTTCTAACTTATCTATTTCATCTTTATAAATTATATTTTCAATAACTTCGATTTGCTCATTTACAGAAAATACATCTTTAGGTCTAGTTAATTTATAATATTTTATACTCTTCGCTATGTCTGCACACTTTTTAAAATATAGAGAATTTATCCCTCCAGAGTAGTGTAACATCTCAATTCTAAAAATATTCTTAATTAAGCTTTGTATTTTTTCAATACCAGTAATTTCTTTAATCTCTACACTTTCAACATCTGAAACAGTAAGTTCAAATATACCTTCAAAAGGTACTTCATAATTTACAAAATCATCTAACGCAGGTACTATGTACTTTATATTAAAATCACTTCTAAAAGGCTCATAATCATTCGGTGTATATCCTAATTTAATCATTGTATCATCACATAATTTTTGATATCCAAAACCTGGATATATTTTATTTATTTCTCCTTGTTTTATAGAACAAACATCATCTGCTATAAAACCGTATCCACATTGTCTTAGTGCTGTAGTAAGTGTTGATTTACCAGCTCCTTTATCTCCTGTAAATACATACCCCTTATCATTTATTACTACTCCTCCACCATGAATTGCTACTATATTTTTTTGTAAAAGCACCATCCCTAGTACGCTACCTAGTATATATACTTTTACTAACTGGTGATCAGGATTTTCACATAATTGTATATCTATTTTATTACCATTAGTTATACAATAAGTCGCTAAATTATCTATATGAAACCACATTTTTTTATTTTCATAGTTTGCTTTTTTACCTTGAAGCATCATTAATCTTATATCTGCATCCATCATTTTGTAGCATATATTTACATCTATTTTATCTCTTTTATCCTCTTCTAAAATAGTTAGTTCTGGTATCAATATTTCTGATTTAACATTTAATCCATATACTCTATAAAAATAGCTCATTCTATCCTCCAATAATAATTATATTTTTCATTATACTGTTTTTGGATAATATACTATATTATCTTTATATTTAATTTTAATTACACTAAAGTATACTTATTAAATAAAAAATAATCTAGCTATATAACTAGATTATTTTTTATTTAATAATGATTCTATTTTATTTTCAAACTCTTCTTTTGGTATATTTCCTTCTATTCTTTCACCATTTATAAACATAGTAGGTACTGCTTTTATTTCTAATTTATCTTTTTCTTTATTTATCTTTTTTAGATCTTTTACATGTTTTTTATTTTCTTCTTGTTCTAGATTTAGAAATTCTATTACTTCTTCTGGTGACTTTAATACTATCCATTTATCTTGTTTTTCATATATTTCCGATAGTTTTTCAAAATCTGAGATTTGTTCTTCATTCATATGTTTATAGATTACATCATCATATTCAAATCGTTTTATATCAATTTGTTTTTCTATATATTTTATTTGTCCAGAGTCTATATATTTTTTTATACTTTCTCCAAGTTCTTCATGCAATGTAGTACATGCACTGCATTGAAAACTTGTATAGTTAATTATTTCTATAGGTGAATCTTCATTTCCATATAATATACCTTCATTAACCTTTATAAAGTTACATCCACTTGATATTATGCTTAATGCTAATATATAAGTAATAATTAATATTTTATTTTTTTTCATTTTCTCCCTACTTTATTATAAATGTTATTTAATCTGCGTACTAGTTAATATATACACATATTGAATATGCTGAACATATCTTTTATTAATAAAGTTTAATATACTTATAAAAAATACATTATTTTATTATGATATAAGGCAAGGATGTTGGCAAGTTGATTCATGTTGACTTAGTGCTATATCTGCATCAGTTGCAGTTGGATAAATAAAGTCACTTGTAACTCCACAACAACATCTCCATGCAAACCATCTTTTATCACCTCTAGTAAAATTAGACATTATTTCGCCTTTAGCCATTGTATCTTCTAATGATAAATTACTTATATTAGGTTTATTCCATACTTTTTTCATAGTTCTCCCTCCTAATATTTAATATATAATTTGTAAAATCATTATTTACATACTACTTTATATTGACTTAATATATTAGTAACATAATAATATCAATAATATAATCACCTATCCATTATACTTATGGATAATATATAATAACTCTAAAGATGCTACTTTAAATATAACTTCCACCAAAATCTATTTTATAGCTTTTCTAACACTCATTTAATATATTATCATTATCATCATTTGAAATTATTAATATATACTACATAGTATTTATAAATAGAACTTCAATAAAGGTTTTATCTCATAATATTTCATTTCTAATAAATAACTTGATTGTAATCGATAATTATGTAGCTAAAATTAAAAGATTGTAATTTAGTAAAATTTGTAAATACTAATCTTTGCCGTATATTATTTTTTATATAAAACAATTTACTTTATTTTGAATATAATTTTAACTAGCGCAATAGATTATTTATATTATACTTTTTTGAAAGTGTATTTTAATATGATATTATATAAAAATTATGAGGTGTTATTTTGATGATAGAATTTTCTGAATCTATATTCTTGGGTGTAACATTTTTTTACTTAGGTATGGTTATAATTTATGACTATTTTATGAATAATAAATTTAACTACAAAGATAGATTTATAGATCTATCTTTATTTTTGTCATTTATTTTTATAATTTCTCAGACACTTTTTCCTATTGAATTAGATGCTAATTTTGATGGATTTGAAGTATACAATTTAATTCCTTTCAGAGTTCCTATTAATATATATCTTAACTATGATTTTTCTTATTTTATTCATCAAGTGTTTGGTAATATAGTATTATTTATTCCATTTGGATTTTTTATATTCTTAAAAAATTCAAATGTTAGAAAATCTATATTAATAATATTTTTATTAACATTGTCTATTGAGTTTATACAAGGATTTATTCCTTATAGATTTTGTGAGATAGATGATTTATGGCTAAACACTTTAGGTGGATATATAGGTATTTTAATTGCTAAGATTATAAATAAAGGGCATATTAAAGCTTTAAATTAAGCTTATATGCCCTTTATTTATAATTCTAACCAACTTATCAATTTATTCCTTCTTCTCGAAATACTAGCTCCAAATATAGCAATTTTTAATTTATCACTTATACTCTCCTTATAATTTAATCCCCCAATAAACAATCTATGAATCCATGCTATTGGTAGTAAAATTTTGTATCGTTTTGCATACATATACTTATCTGACAGAGTATTAATAGATGGAAAATATAATTTTTTAAAAAAATGAATACAATTTCTTTTTTCTTCTATATTAGCATGTGAAATAGCATTTGAAATTTGTAAAATTTTATTTCTTTTTCCATGAACTCCACTTAAAAATATCTCATCTATCAATAAATCTATAAATTTATTATTCATAAGATTTTCTGATTTTAGTTCATAAGGAATTTTTAGCCCAAATAGTTTATTACAAATTTCAAATATACTAATAATAAACTTGTATATTCCATGTCTTTCCAACTTACGTTTAAATATACTCCAATCTATTAAATCTCCTTTTTCTTCTACAATTAAAACAAAATCACAAAGTTGTCTAATACCAAATCCACTATACTTTATGTGTGCTGCCATATGCATACATAAATGTAGTATTAAATCTTCGTCACACATTGACAATGCACTTGCATTTCCAACCTTAACAGTTACAGAATTTTTCCAAATTTCCTCTTCAAATTTTTCTATATTTAAAAAGTTTTTCTCATTTGCAATACTCCAATGAACCTCTACATATGTAATACCTCTTCTAAAACATAAATCTTTATCTGATGATACACTTTCTTTATATCCTAGATTTAAAAGTACATTTTTTACTCTATTCAAGTCATCTTTATTCTTGACTAATATATCTGCATCGCACATAGTTCTTAATTCCGGTTTTGGATATAAGTTTCTTATTACTATACCCTTAAGTACAATTACTTGTATATTTTCTTTATTGAATTCAGCTAAAAATTCTGAAACATTATTTATATGATTTAATTGATTTACACCTGATAAAAAAGTCTCTCTTTTCCATAAATCTAATAATTTTTTATTATCTATATGTTCTAATGATTTTCTATCTATTGCTGAATAAACTAAAGATTCAACTTTATGAGCTCTAGCTTCATCTAAAAGTTTATCCCACTGTATATTTTCATCTATATTGAAGTTTATTTTATTTCCATGAATAGCACTATCTAATAATTTTACTAAATAATCCTGAGTTTTATTCATACCCTTATACCTTTCTTTGATTATATAAATTTTATATAATTTTACTGATAATTTAACTATTATCATATTGATATGTTATAGTATGTTTATAATACTCTAGTCTAATTTATATATTTTTCCTCTAGTTGACTCTCTTTATTTAATCTATTCTTTTTACTCTTATAATATAAAATTACTCCTATAATTATGCCTAAACCAATTATTAATAAACTACCAAAAGATATACCTTCTGCTAAATGCATAGATATAGCTAACATTATTATTCCAGCTATTGCATTTCCTATAAATACGCCAATTAATGCATCTTTTATTCTCATCTTAAATATTGATGCAAGTGCTGATGCACTCCATGATCCAGTAGTAGGAAGTGGTATTCCAACAAATAGTATTATACCTATTATACTTACAGCTTTAAGCTTTTTAGCTCTACCTTCTATTTTTTTATCTATCCATCTTATTATTATATTAAAGTACTTTCTATGCCTTAAGTACTCTATTAATTGTCTAAAAACTAATACTACTGGTACTGCTATAATACTTGAACCAATTAAACAAGTTATATATATGTATATGGGATTTAGATTCATAGCTATACCTAATGGTATAGCTCCTCTTAGCTCTATGATTGGAACCATAGATAAAAACATCAACTTTATATATTCCAATTTAACTCCTCCAAATAAAATACTCATGATATAACCTATAATTAAAGCTAACACATGAGTAATAATTTCTCTACTTGTTCCAAGTTGTTATATTAACAATTTTAGAATAACTTTGTATTAATTTTACAACCTTAACTGATACATTTGTATCTAAATAATCATCTGCAAGTATTACTTCTTCATTATTTTTATACATATTTACAGCAAGCTCCATAGCCTGCTCAACATCATTACCTTTTATCCCACCAATAACAACAGTACCCTTATCAAGCACCTCTGGTCTTTCCGTAGAAGTCCTTATAAGTACCCCTGGGAAATTAAGCATTGCACTTTCCTCTGATAAAGTACCACTGTCAGATAAAACACAATAACTATTCATTTGAAGTTGATTATAATCCATAAACCCAAATGGTTTCATACTTTGAACTAATGGATGAAACTTAAACTCTCTTTGCTCTATAAACTTCTTACTTCTTGGATGAGTAGAATATATAACTGGCATTTGGTATTTTTCAGCTATATTATTTATAGAGTTCATTAAACTAATAAAGTTTTCTTCATTATCTATGTTTTCTTCTCTATGAGCAGAAACTAATATATATTTTCCTTTTTCAAGGTTTAACCTCTCTAATACATCACTTTGCTTAATCTTATCCATATGTGCTTGTAATACTTCTTGCATTGGAGATCCTGTAACAAATATTGTTTTTCCATCTATTCCTTCAGATATTAAATATCTTCTTGAATGTTCTGTATATGGTAAATTTATATCTGCTATATGGTCAACTATCTTTCTATTTATCATTTCAGATACATTCCAGTCCCAACATCTATTTCCTGCTTCCATATGGAATATTGGACACTTAAGCCTTTTAGCAGATATTGCAGACATTGCAGAGTTTGTATCTCCTAATACTAATAATGCATCTGGTTGTTCTTTTTGTATTACTTCATAAGATTTAGCAATTATATTTCCCATAGTTTCACCTAAATCTTTTCCAACTGTATCTAAGTAATAGTCTGGCTCTCTTAATTCTAAATCTTCAAAGAATACTTGATTTAATGTATAATCCCAATTTTGTCCTGTATGTACTAACACATGGTCAAAGTATTTATCACATTTTTTTATAGTTTCAGAAAGTCTTATTATCTCTGGTCTAGTACCAACTATAGTCATTAGCTTTAACTTCTTCATTATCTCTCCACCTCTAAAAAATAAGTATCAGGCTTTTCTGGATTAAACATTTCATTTGACCAGAAAAGTGTTATAACTTCTTCTTCCCCTATATTTTCTATAGAATGAGTATATCCTGGGGGTATATCAAGTACTTGTGGTTTTTCACCATCTACTATATACTCAATAACTTTATCTTCATCTATTTTTCTAAATCTTATATTTGCTTTTCCTTGGACAACAATAAACTTTTCAGTTTTAGTATGATGCCAATGATTTCCTCTAGTTATTCCTGGATGTGTTTTTGACACAAACATTTGACCAAACTGTGGTGATTTAACAAGTTCAGCTAGCCATCCCCTGCTATCTTCTTTTTTATCTAAGTAATATGAGAAATCATCTTCTTCTAAATATGTCAAGTATGTTGAATACAATGCTTTATTAAAGCTATCACTTAAATCTGGTATTAATAAGCTATTTCTCATATTTCTAAACATTTTTAACGTATCAACTATATTACCTAAACTTCTTTTATATACTTTAGGTATTTCATAAAAATATTTATCAATTTGTATACTAGTTGCTTTTGTTGTAGTTATTGCAAGTTCTTCCTCTATATTTTTAAGGTTTATTATATTTTCTTCTTTTATACAATCAATTATTGCTGCTACTACATCATCTATGTATACTAAATTTAATTCTATAGATGGGTCGTTTACCCATACTTCTTTATCATGTGCTATGTTGTAACAAAATGTTGTTACTGCTGAATTATAATTAGGTCTGCACCATTTTCCAAACACATTTGGTAATCTGAATATGTAAACTTTTGAATTGCATTCATCACTATATTTTATTAGTGCTTCTTCTGATTGTTTTTTACTTTTTCCATAATCATTATTGAGAGTTGCATGAGTTGATGATGTTATTAGGATTGGAGTATTTTTCTTATGCTCTTTTAAGTAATTAGTTATTTTTTCTGTTAATTGTCCATTGCCTTCATAAAATTCTTTATTTTCCTTTGGTCTATTGACTCCTGCTAAGTGAACTATAAAATCTGCTCTTAGTATACCTTCTTTTAATTCCTCTTCGCTATTTTCCTTATCTATTGTAATTACTTCGTATTCATCACTATGTCTTAAGGCTACTACAGCATTTTTACCTACAAATCCATTTGCCCCTGTTACTAGTATTTTTTTCATATTTTATCCCCACTATTAAAATTTAAGTATTATTTAGATGCTGCTATTTCTTTTAACTGTCTTTCTTCTTCAAAGATTGCTAATTCTTCTTTTATATAGTCTAATTTTAATAATAATTCTTTCATTTCCTCTACATTTAATCGTATTGTATTATGCGAATGATAATCCTCTAATGTAGATGTTTTTTCTTTTCCATCACTAAAGTAATTATCATAATTTAAGTCCCTATTATCTGCACATATTCTATAATAATCACCACAATCTTCTGATTTAGCTAACTCTTCTCTTGTAGCTAACGTTTCATATAATTTTTCACCATGTCTAGTACCTATAGTTTTAACTCCAGTATCTTTACAGTCAAATATTTCTCTTACTGCTTGTGCTAAAGTTTCTATAGTTGCAGCTGGTGCTTTTTGTATAAATAAATCTCCTTGTCTTGCATTTTCAAAAGCATATAAAACTAATTCAACTGCATCTGGTAAACTCATCATAAATCTTGTCATGTTTGGATCTGTTACTGTTATATCTTCTCCTCTTTTCATTTGCTCAACAAATAGTGGTATAACAGAACCTCTTGATGCCATTACATTTCCGTATCTTGTTATACTTATTAATGTATCGTCAGGATTTACTTGTCTTGATTTTGCTATAGCAACCTTTTCCATCATTGCTTTTGATATACCCATAGCATTTATAGGGTATGCTGCTTTGTCTGTACTTAAACACACTACTTTTTTTACTTTATTGTTTATACAAGCATTTAATACATTTTCTGTACCAAGTACATTTGTTTGTACTGCTTGTATTGGATAAAATTCACATGATGGAACTTGTTTTAGTGCTGCTGCATGGAATACATAGTCTACTCCTTTTAGTGCATAGTTTATACTATTATAGTCTCTTACATCTCCTATATAGAACTTAAGTTTATCGTTTCTGTAAGTTCTTCTCATATCTTCTTGCTTTTTTTCGTCTCTACTAAATATTCTTATTTCTTTTATATCGGTATTTAAAAATCTATCTAGTACAGCATTACCAAACGATCCTGTTCCACCTGTTATTAAAAGTACTTTATCTTTAAACATTAACTTGCTCCCCCTTTATTTTTGTAATTTATTAATTATTAAATTGCAAGGCTGTAATAATGATTTTTTCTCTGATTCATTAAATGAAAACAACCACATTAATAAAATATAGAATAATCCTAATATAACAACTTTACACGCAAATATAAATAAATTATTTGCTACTATAAATTGTGAAAGTACAAATCCTATGACTAATGTTAGTATTAATGGTATAGACATTTTTAAATGACATTCTTTAAAAAATCTTTTTATATTAAGACCTAATACTTTCTTATATACAATATTCCTAACGACAACCCTTCCAACGAAATTACCAATAAAAATTGCTGTAGCTGATCCTATTGCACCCCCATACTTAGATAAAGTAAATGATAGTAAAATACTTATTATAGCAGTTATACTAACACTTAATGCTTCATACTTTATTTTATTAACTGCAATTAACATCGTGTTTGCAATTTCTTGAGTTACTATAATTACAGAATTTAAAATAAGCAATATAGAAACTATATATGAATCTTTAAATGATTTTCCCATCCACAATGTTATAAATTCGTTGCCTTGAGTAATAAAGATAGTAACTATCGCTCCAATGATTATTAATTGTATTCTTCCAACTTTAATCATTAAATCTTCAATATCATTTAAACTTTCTGTATTATCTTTATAAACCATTTGAGTTACCTTTGGTAAAAATAACCCTGATAGTGCTGTTGAAAATGTAAAAGTATAACCTTCAATTGTCATAGCTACAGAAAATATAGCAATTTCTTCGGTTCCTGAAGTAATCGCTAAGATAGATGGTGTAATATTTAAAATAAATCGTTGCATAATTAAAATTATTGTAGTCCAAATAGAAAAGGAAAATATCTGTTTCACTATTTTTTTATTTTTACATCCAAAATCTACTTTTTGCGGTATATATTTTTTTATATACATCAATTTTATTATAATTAATAAAATCCCAACAAAAGCATTTACTAACACTAAAGAATACAATCCATATCCGTAAAGTAATGAAATTGCCATCAGCACTATAATTAATATTTTATGCAGTAAATCTAAACTTTTTTGAAAAATAAATTTTTCATGAGATATAATAATCCCATTTAGTGTCATAAATGGAAATGAAATAACTGTAAACAATCCTGAAATGCAATAAATCACTTTAAATTTTTCTATTTCACTTGGTGTTAATTGAATATAAATATTATCTATATAGAAGAACATTATGCATAGAACAGTAAAAATACTAATAGCTATTACCAAATAAATTTTATAAGTTATACCTAAAAATTCACTAATTTTCTTTTGTTCACCCTGAGCTCTATATTTAGAAATAAATCTAGACACAGCTGATCCAAGTCCAAAATCTACAGCAAACATACTTATAAACGATGCCGATAAAGTATATAATCCATAATCAGAGTGTCCAATTTGTCTAACCATCCAAGGTGTATATATTAAACCCGATAAAATGTTAAATATTATAGTAAGATAAGAAATTATAACACCTAACTTAATCTCGCTTACACTTTCTGAATTTGGTTTGGTTTTACTGTATTTTTTCATTTTCAACATTTTCTATACCTCATAATTTTCCTATTAAAACTGTTATAAATTTCTTTAAATCCTCCATATCTAATTTTACGTATAATACCTTCTACTCTATCATAATATCTTTGAATTTTTGTAGGAGTCATTAATTTTTCAAACTTATAATCCCTTATAATATTTACAGGATGTTTTAAAGGAAAATCAAATTTATAAGTTTTCATAAAGAACAACTTTTGAACTCTTTTAGGTAGTTTATTAATATTATCAACAGAATGAGTACTCTCAGACGCTATACCTATATTGGAAATCATATTATATTTTGGAACAATATTTATCCTTGAATTTAAATATAACGATGCAGCTAATATTGATTCAAAATGAGCTCTTCCAGAATTTCTATGAGATTTACTTGTTTTAATATAACATTTAAACTCTTCTTCACTATAAAATTGATTTCTTATTAGTTGTACTGATTTTTCATTATCTAACCATGAATATGTTTCATCCCATGTATCTATTACACGTTTCCATGATGCCCATCCCCAAATAGATCCTTTTTTAGTAAATAAGTAGTCAGCAGAGATATGTTTTGATACCCCAGTATTATTCATGCCACAAATTATATTTATTCGTTCATCATCTTTATATTTCTCTAAAAGTTCTTTACAAAATGGAAAAAATGATTGAGAAGGAACAACATCATCTTCTAAAACAATACCCATTTCTTCATTTTCAAACATCCACTTATGAGCAATGTACCCAGATGGGTCACAACCAAAATTTTTATTTTGATAGTATTTATGAACTTCACATTCCCAATCTATATCTTCTGCTATTTTTCTGCATTTATTTATTCCGATTATATCATCTGGTCTATTATCTCTGGGTCCATCTTGATAAAGATATAATTTACTTGGACGAGCTTTTTTTACTTGTTCAAAAACTTGTTTAAATTGTTCATCTCTAGAAAAAAATATTAAAAGTACTGGTATATCTATTTTGTATTGATGTTTACTCATTTACTCTCTCTCCTTTATTACTTTAGCAGGTATTCCAACTGCAATACTATTATTTTTAATTTCACTATTAACTAAACTCATAGCACCTATAACAGCTCCATCATTGATTTGAGCTCCTTTTATTATTTTACATCCTGCTGCTATCCACACATCATTACCTATTACAATACCATTTTCATCATACTCAAGTGGTTGATTTTTGATAAGTATATCTTTCTTAGTTCCATGATTACTATCTATAATATAACACTGCGCTGCAATAGAAACATTATTGCCTATAATCACTCTTTTCTTAGAAAAAATAATTGTATCTTTACCAATATCAACATTGTCTCCAATAATAATTTCACCATCTCCCCAAAACATTACATTTGGATAAATTGTTACATTCTTTCCAATTTTAACATTAGATGCATTTACAAGAATTCCTGACCCTATAATTTTAGTATCTTTTTGATTACTTTTTATTCTAGATAAAAACACCTTTTTTCTATAAAACCTTAAAAATTTTTCTTTTATTCTATCTATTACATAATACATACTAAACCTCCAACAGATGTTTTAAGTCTTGTGTAAATTCTGTATCTAGTGCTTTTATTATAACTCTACTATCATAATCACCATTATAATCAATGCTTTTTATAGCCTTTGCAATTTCATTTGGACAATCTTTATCATAGTAATATAGTAATTTACTAATCTTTGCTTTTTCTATAGCTTTTATTCTTATTGATACAACCCTAAGCCCATTTGCCATATATGAAAGCACTTTTGATGGAAATGATGTATCATTATACTCTGCATTAGGTGTTTGAGTACTTAAACCAATATCACACTTTTGTAAAAATTTTATATATTCCTCACCGTTATACAATCCGTCATATGTAACTGTACACTTTGTCTTTTTAGAAACTTCTTTAATTAAATTTTGTAAAGCTGTTTTTTCATCTTCACTACCAAAACCAATTATATGTATATGATACTTTTCATCTAGATATTCCCCTGCTGCTGCTGCTGTTGATCCACCTTTTCTTGGATCAAAAGTTCCTGCATAAACAACATGAATTTTATCATCATTAAATTTTACATTTCTATCCTTTTCTGCTTTATAAGTTCCATAAATTATGGTATATGGTTTACCATCTTTATTTATTTTTTCATTTAATAATTCTGTAGAAAAAATATATTTATCTGCATAATTAATCATCTTAAATTCAGATCTCCTTTTTAACTTCCCATAATTAATTACATCTGTGTATATTTCTTCAACTTCATATATTAGATTAAATTTTTTTATTTTTTTAGCCCAATACAATGGTCTTATTAGTGCTAATGAATGATAAGCTATTATTTCTTCATCTTTTTGAACATTATTTATTAACCAAAAAAACATCCATAGTTGTGAAAAATAATATTTAAGCTTATTTGTTAATTTATTTTTAGTAGAAAAGCTTGGAGCTAAAACCAATGTAATATCTTCATTAATATGTATAGTTTGCTTTTGTGTATTAGGTGCGCTTTTATCGACAAACCAAGCTGGTGAAACTATCTGTACTTTCATTCCAGAACGTGTTATAGCATTAGCTATGTAATTCATCTTATTTACTGCTGCTAAACAGCTACTTCTTTGAATTTTACTGTCTACTAAGTCATAAAATCCTATATATTTAATTTCTTTATTCATTTAAACTCACCCCTGCCAGAAAAATAAGTATTGTGGATTACCTTTTATAAATAATAGTACTATTAGAGATATTCCTGTATAATATACAATTGGTTGCGTTTTTATATTAAAACTCTTAATAATTTCTGGAATCAATACCATAATAAAAATAGAAAAATATTGTACAATTCTCATTGCACTAGGGTCTACATATGTAAGTGGTATAAATAATAATGCCATAAATATTGCATTATACCATATTGTAATATCTTTATTATTTTCCTTTAAAATCTTAGGTGCTTGCCATAATGCAACTAGAATAACCATAATAAAAATAAATGTAAATGTCCATGTTCCTGCACCTTGAAATTGTTCACTATAATTCTCATATCCAGCAAAGAAAGCTAATGACTTCATAACTTTATTTTTAAATATAAATATTAATATAAAACTAGATAACATAGATAAAGAATATCTCCATGTTATTTTTTTATTTGCTATAAAGTAAAATGGTATTAAACAAATAATCGATTTATGAATCGTTGAAGCAAAAACAATTAATAATATAAATTTCCAAAATTTTCGTTCCTTAATAAGTTCATATCCTAAAAAAAGAGCGATACCAGCTGCTATTGTCTGTCTATGGCCTGTTATAGAAAAAAAGCTATAAAAAAGACAAGAGTAAATTATAAAACTAACACATGGTAATTTTGAATACTTATATATAAACTTTCCCATAGGAATTTTAAATACCATTGCAATAAATATTAAAAATAATTGATAGTTATCAGAAAATATTTGAAATATTTTTTCTAATATTGGGTAACCTGGATCTTTACCTTCTCCTCCCAAAAACACAATATTATGAAAATTTGTAAATAATTCTTGCCATGAACTATTTATTGTTTTATTAAATCTATTAACCATATATGCATACGTATCTGCACCTACACTAATATGCCTTAGACCAGATATTAAAATCCATTGAATTATTACTATTATACAGAATATTTTTTTATTTCTTTTACTTGTGTTATTATTAAGTAAAACTACAGCCCACGATAATATAAGAATAATATTAATTAAATAAGTACTCATACTACTCCCTTACATTTATAAGATTTTCAAATAAATTAATATAATCTGATATTCTATCTTCTTTATTAAAGTTATTTAAAGCAAATTCTCTACACGAATTAGAATAATATTCTTTTGTATTAAACTTTATACACTCTATGTATTTGACTACATCTTTTAAAGAACTTTTATTTGCTACATAGCCACACTTATAACCTACAAGTTCTGGATTAGCAGTTGAGTCAAATACAATTACAGGTGTTCCACATGATAAAGCTTCTGCTGTTACTTTTCCAAAAGTTTCTTCAAGAGAAAGCTGTAAAAATACATCTGCCATAGAATAATATTGTACTAATTCTTGTACATTATTAGTTTCTTGTATATGTATAATATTATTAGGTAACTCTATAGATTTTGGAATATTTCCTACTAAAATTATGCTATGATTATCATCTATACACTTAGAAAGCTCAATAAAATAATTTAATCCTTTACTATTACTCCAACCACTCGCTACACCTAGTATTATAAATTTATTTTGTAAAAATAATTTTTTTCTTAATTCTATTGTATTAATAGGTTTAAATAAATCAGTATCAATCCAATTATATATTGTTTTTATATATTTAGCTGAAGATAATATAGATTCTTTAGCTTCTCTTGTTATCCATTCTGAAACCCCTACAACAGCTAATCTTGGAATATTGTCATATAGATTTTTTTTATCTTTCCACATTTTTTTAGTTCTGTCTAGAAACCAACTATTATTATCCTTATGGACTCTTATACAATTCTTACATCCTATTTTCCACTTATAGCAATTATCAGCTGTATAATGACAACACTTTCCAGTAAAAAAGAAGCAATCATCTAATGTAAGTACAGTGGGTATATCATCCTTAGCTAAAAACTTCAATACCATAGGAATATTTATATAATCGCTGTGTAGATTACCTAATCTTACAACATCAGGCTTTTCTTGAACAATATAATTAATTAAGTTTTTGGTTCCTATTTTAGAAAAATAACCTTGTAACCCTAAAAGCCTAGAAAGTAATCCATGTATCTTTTTTTCAATAGTTGATCCTATTTTATAAGTATTTTCACAATCTGGTCCTTCAGAGTAAGCAACAATACTCTCATGACCGTATTTTTTTAAGTAATCATGTATTTCTTTTGTAGTTCTACCAGTACTTCTAATAATATTTACTGCATTAATTTGCAAAACTTTCAAACTTCCACCTACTCACATAATATTCTTAAATCTTCATATAATTCTTTTTGTATTTTATTTATCTGATGATTCCTTACTCCACATTCCCATGATTTTTTGGAGTATTCATTTATTAGTATAGGATTATCTATTATTTTTTTTAACTGATAAAATATTTCTGATTTATTTGTTGCAACAATTGCGCTATCATTTTTAATTAAATAATTAATAGATTCAACATCTTTATTTCCAACAGCAAAAATACATTTCCCTGATGAAAAATAATCTACAATCTTTGTTGAGAAAGAAAGCCTTACTTGTAATCTTTCTTTTAAATCAAATGATTCTACATGAACTAAAATATCTGCATTTTGTTGAATATCTTGTATTTCACTTGCAGGTACTCCTCCCATTAATATAATACTATTTCCAATATCCAGTGCCTTTTTCATTCTTTTTGTCATAGGAGTATGAGAATAAATTACTAATTGTGCTTTTATTTTTTCTCTATTAATTTTATTTAAAGCTTCTCCTATATTCGCTAAAGTTTTCCATCTTCCCGAGCTAATATTACCTGTAAAAACTAATTTTATCACTTCTTGAGTATTATTTTTTATATAAGGGTCTGCTTCAAAATCTCCTCCTTTATATAAAATTTTACATTTAGTTTTAAAACATTTTTCATACTCAATTCTTTGTAGCTCAGAAATACAATAATTAATATCTGAAATCTGAACAGATTTTTTTACCCATCTTCTTAATCCTATTCTATACATCCAATATAATGGTGAAAGAGAAAATTGTTTCAGCGTATAATTATCATCTGCATGGAATAATACAACCTTTGCTTTTGTCTTATTTTTTATATAAGATAAAACTTTATGTGGGTAATAACATCCAAATACTGGCATAAATATAATATCTGGCTTATATTCATCTAAAAATTCATCTAGTCTAGAATTTTTCCAATTTCCTAATGTCCACATTAATTCTCTTATCATCAACATAAAGTTATTACTTTTAATAGCTGTATTTCTATATATTTTACTTTCTAAAGATTCATCTATATTTTTTTCTTCTTTATATTCTTTCACTTGCTTTCCAACTTCAGTCCCTTTAATAAAGGCTGATACTATCTGTTGTTCTGTTATATGAAAAGTTTTGCTAGCAATATCATTATTAGAAATTTGTTCTCTAAAATATATATTTGTAAATTCAGTATCTTTAAATCCTGAAAATAAATTAGTCATTGTATTTCCTATGTTATTATCATTACTCCAACTACTACGTGTAATTACTAATACTCTCATTTCTATTTCCTTTCAATTATTGTACGAGCTGGTACTCCTCCAACAATAACATTACAGTCAATATTTTTTGTAACTACAGTATTAGCAGCAATAATACTACCTTTTTTTACTATATTTCCATATAATATTGAAGCTTTTGCACCAACCCATACATTATCCTCTATAATTGTCTTTTTAGAATCAATTCCTTGATCTTTTATAGGTATATTTATTTCATCATATCTATGTGAAGTAGATAAAATACTAACTCCATGTGCAATAGATACATCATTTCCTATTTCTATTCCTCCACTTGCATCAATATAACTCATCGGATGTATTGATACATTATTACCTATAGATAATTTATCTAATCCAAATAGATATACTCCTGGATGTATTGATACATTTTCTCCACATTGTTTTGTAATTGTTGTAAGTAATATATATCTAATAAGTAGCCCTATATTTCCTTTTTTATTTCTAAATAACTCAAATAATTTTTTACGTGCTTTTTTAGGAATTAATCTACTTATATTTATTAGTACACTAATTATTGGTTTTATCTTATTAAATTTATCTCTCCCTCGAATATGAGTCATATTATAAATTCTCCTTATACCACTCTATAAATAATTTAATTCCATCTTCAAAACTATACTCTGGACTATAACCTAACAGTGATTTAGCTTTACTAATATCAGCATTTGAATGTTTGATATCACCAGCTCTATCTGGTCCAAAATTAGGTTCAATATCTTTTTCTAATGACTTAGTAAGCGCGTAATAAATATCTATTAAATACTCTCTTCCTCCATAAGCAATATTATATGATTGCCCTGCCGATTCATGAGGTGATAAACAAGCCTTTAAATTCGCTTCTATTACATTTTCTATATATGTAAAATCTCTTGACTGTTTTCCATCTCCATTTATTGTAGGAACTTCATTATTTAGAAGTTGATTTATAAATTTAGGTATAACAGCTGCATATGCTCCATCTGGATTTTGACGTCTTCCAAATACATTGAAATATCTTAGTCCATAAGTATCTAAACCATATAATTTAGTGTATAATTTTGCATATTCTTCATTTACTTTTTTAGTAAGAGCATATGGTGAAAGTATATTCCCTTCTCTTCCCTCTATTTTAGGTAAATTAGGTTCATCTCCATATACAGAAGAACTTGATGCATATACAAACTTTTTAACTTTATTTTGCCTAGCAGCTTCTAACATATTTAATGTTCCTTTTATATTTATTTCTTCATATAGTAAAGGCATCTCTATTGACCTAGGAACAGATCCCCAAGCTGCTTGATGAAGTACATATTCCATATCTTTGCATACCTCTTGGCAAGTTTCTATATTTCTTATATCTCCTTCAATAAACTCAAAATTTTCATGATTCATAAATTCTTCTATATTTTCTTTTTTTCCTATAGATAAATTATCTAATACTCTTACAAAGCACCCTTTTTCTAATAAAACTTCAACAAGGTTAGAGCCGATAAACCCAGCTCCACCTGTTACTAAAAACTTAGTTCCTTTTGGAAAATTTATATCTTTGTACCCCATTTTATAACCTCCAATATAAATATCCATTTGATTTTGCTTCTTCTTTATTAAATATTCCTTTTACATCAACTAGTACTAACCCACTATCTTCAAAATCTACTGCAATTTCTTCTAATATTTCTCCACTATTTGTAGTTGATATATCTGTTGAGTATAAATCCTTTATATCATCTAATCCTAATTCCAAGTATTCCTTATGACCGACTGCAACTATTACAGCATCCATATCTTTTATATCTTCATATTTTATTAAATCTATTCCATATTCTTCTTTTACTTCTTTTTCTTCCGCTATTGGGTCTGTTACAGATACATTTACTCCATATTCATTTAATTCATTTATTATATCTATAACTTTAGAATTTCTAACATCTGGACAATTTTCTTTGAATGTAATTCCTAATACTGCTACATTAGCTCCTTTGACTTGCTTATTTGATTTGATTAAGTTTTTAATTGTACTTTCTGCAATATGTTTCCCCATTCCATCATTTATTCTTCTACCTGATAATATAACTTGTGAATGATATCCAAGTTGCTCTGCTTTATGAGTTAAATAATATGGGTCAACTCCTATACAATGACCTCCAACTAATCCTGGTGAGAATTTTAAGAAATTCCACTTAGTTCCTGCTGCTTCTAATACTGCTTTTGTATCAATTCCCATTTTATTAAATATTATAGATAGCTCATTTACAAAGGCTATATTTATATCTCTTTGAGAGTTTTCTATAACCTTAGCAGCTTCTGCTACTTTTATACTTTCAGCTCTATGAACACCTGCATCTATAACTAATTCATACGTTTTTGCTATTATATCTAATGATTCTTCATCCATACCAGATACTACTTTTACTATAGTTTCTAATCTATGTAATTTATCTCCTGGATTTATTCTTTCTGGAGAATATCCTATTTTAAAATCTATACCACATTTAAGTCCTGATTCTTCTTCAAGTACTGGTATACATATATCCTCAGTTACACCTGGATATACTGTTGATTCATATACTACTATAGATCCCTTAGTTAAATTTCTTCCTAATGTTTTACTTGCTCCTATAACTGGTCTTAAATCTGGAGTTTTATCATCATTAGTTGGTGTTGGTACTGCAACTATATGAAACTTACATTCTCTTAATTTAGTTTCATCACAAGTCATTAAAGCCGTTGTTTCTTCTAATGCTTTATTTCCAACTTCATTTGTTGCATCTATTCCCTTATTGTATAATTCTACTTTTTCTTTATTTACATCAAATCCTATTACATTAGCTTTTTTTGCAAAAGATATTGCAAGTGGCATTCCTACATATCCTAAACCTATAACCGATATGTTTTCTTTTTTTTCTACTATTCTCTCATATAAATTTTTATACATTATAAAATATTCCCCTTATAATATTAATTTTTTATATTAAGTAAAGATTTAAATACATCTAGTTGCTTTCTAACAACTACATCTTCATCATATATTTGTTCTGCCCTTTTTCTACCTTCTAGTTTCATACTATTTAATAATGATTCATTATTAAATATTTCATCAATTTTATTAGCTATTTCTTTTGGAGAATTAAGATTTACTAAATATCCTGTTTTTCCATTTATTACCTCTTCTCTTGATCCTCTTATATTTGTTGCTATTACAGCACATTCTATAGCCATAGCCTCTATTATAGATCTAGGCATCCCTTCTCTATATGAAGGTAAACAAAATATATCAGATATATAAAGTAGGTTGTGTATATCAGTTCTATTTCCAGTAAATATTATGTTTTTATTTTCTTTATATCTATTTATTTTTTCTATTGTTTCAATATCTCTATCTCCTTGAGCTATGTCACCTATTATTAGGAATTTTACATCATTTCTTATATATTTATAAGAATCTAATAAATCAAATATACCTTTTTCTTTTACTAGTCTTCCTATAAAAGAAACTATCTTATCTCCTTTTTTTAATCCTAGTTCTTTATATAAATCATTTATTTCATCTTTATTTATGTTTCTAGGATTAAATTTGCCACAAACATCTACTCCATTGCCTATAGCAATTATTTTATCTGTATCAATAAATTTATTTTTTAATGCAGTTTGTGCATCTTCTTCACTTTGTGTAAATATAAAATCTGTTGCCCATCTTGCTATAAATTTTTCTATATTTAAAAATATTTTATACACTAATGGTTTCATATTTTCGTGAAAGTAAAAACCATGTGCTGTGTATATTATATTAGGTACTTTTGCAAACTTTGCTGCTATTCTTCCTAAGACTGCTGCTATAGGTGTATGGACATGTACTATGTCTGGCTTTTCTTTTTTTAAAAATTTATACATTTCATATATAGATTTTAAGTTTGATAAAGGACTTATTCTTCTATCTATATTTATATTTTTTATATTAAAACCTTCTTTTTTTAAAGAGTCTGTTTTACTTCCTTGTGAGCAGACACCGATTACATCATATCCTTCTTCTATTGATAATTCATTCAATCGTCTTAATAACTTATCCATAGTTGCATCTATTGCTGAGACTTGAATTATTTTACCTTTTTTATTCATATGTAATCTCCATTTGTTTAGATTCCAATATATTCACTATTATATCTAATATAGTTTGTATATCATCTTCATTCATCTTAGTATCACTAGGTAAACATATCCCTCTATTAAATAAATCCTCTGATACACTACCATCTTCTAACGAACTAAAAAACTTATAACCTTTAAAAAATGGTTGTAAATGCATTGGCTTCCATACAGGTCTTGACTCTATATTTTCTTTTTCTAAAGCTAAAATTATATCAAGTGGCTTGATCTTACAACCTTCCTTTATAGTAGCTACTGATAACCAATAATTTGGTTCACCAAAATCACATATATTCATCATCTCTATATCATCAATATCTTTAAAAGCCTCTTTGTAAATTTTAAATATATCTTTTTTCTTAGCTATCCTCTCATCTAAAACCTTAATCTGACCTCTGCCTATACCTGCTACAACATTGCTCATTCTGTAATTAAACCCAATTTCCTTGTGCTCATAATGTCTCTCATTCTCTCTTGCTTGAGTTGCCCAGAATAATGCTTTTTTCGTATATTCTTCATTATTAGAAACCATCATACCACCACCAGATGTAGTTATTATCTTATTTCCATTAAAAGAATATATCCCTATATCACCTATAGTTCCAGTTTGCTTTCCTTTATAAGTAGATCCTAAAGATTCTGCTGCATCTTCAATTATAGGAACATTATATTTGTCACATATAACTTTTAACTTATCATAGTCTGCACTTTGACCATATAAATTCACTACTATAACTGCCTTTGGCATTTTATTATTCTTTGTAGCATCATCAAATGCTTTTTGTAGTGCTATTGGACACATGTTCCAAGTTTCATAGTCTGAATCTATAAATACAGGCTCTGCTCCTTGGTATATTATAGGGTTACAAGTTGCAGCAAATGTTAATGTTGAACAAAATACAACATCACCTTCTCCTACGCTTAAACATTTAAGTGCTAAATGTATTGCACTAGTACCACTAACTAGAGCTGTCGCATACTTAGCTTCTGTATATTTACATATTTCTTTTTCAAAGTTATTTACATTTGGTCCAAGAGGGGCTACCCAATTTGTATCAAATGCTTCATTTATATATTTAATCTCATCTCCACCCATATGTGGTGAAGCAAGGTATATTCTTTTTTTCAATATTTCTCCCCCAAAACTTTATTTATATTTAATAATTCTAATATCTCCTTTAAATTGTTTATCTCATTTTTTGCGTTATATTCATCTTCTTTATAAATACTTGAATAAATACCATTCTCTCTATTGATTAGGATTGTATTTATACCAAGTTTGTTTGCAGTTACAAAATCTTTACTAACATTGTCTCCTATATATACCATTTCATTGAATTCTACACCTAGTGTTTCCTTTACAAGATCATATGACTTTCTATGTGGTTTCCAATACTCTCTTCCTAATTCATCAGTTACTACAATACACTCAAAATTTTTTTCAATATTTAAAACTTTAAGTTTATTTCTTTGAGTTATTTTATATCCATCCGTTATAATACCTAACTTCAAATCTGTAGAATATAAGTATTCTAATATTTCTTTAGCATCATCATAAAGCCTTATATCTGGCATATGTTCTCTATAAGTATTTATAAGCTCTTTTATATAATTTAAATCATATTGTATATTTAATTTATCTAGTGCTCTATTAAATACATTTTTAGAACTTTCATTAAATAAATTATGCATAAGTTCATTAACATGATTTATATCTAACTTATATTCTTTACCTATCTTCTCTGACACTACTTTAAATCCACTTCTTATATACTCTCTTTCAGATATAAGTGTATCGTCTAAATCAAATACTATAGCCTTTATCATCTACACTAGATCTCCATTGGAATTTATAAACACAGCCCAATCATGTCTTGATGCTAGCAAACCGTCTTCATATTCTTCATTGTATTCTAAATTTTCTCCTAGTAATAATCTATATAGATTCATTGGTGAATTAGCTCCTGCTTTTATACTAATTGGTGCACCTCCACCAAATCTAGGATTTATCTCTATAAACTTTATTCCTTCATTTGTTTTCATACACTGTAATGTTATATGTCCTATTGGTTTCAATTCTTCAATTACACATTTTACTATTTCTATAATATCTCTATCTTTCTTAACAATACCTTTTAGAACTTCTCCTCCTCTAGTCGCTAATCTTTGCCTCGGAACTATAGTTATAGGATTATGATTAAAATCAACAAATGCATCTATTGTATATTCTTCCCCTTCCATAAATTCTTGTACTATTGGTTCTGGCACATATTCTAAGAAGAATTCTAACTCTTTTTCATTATTAACCTTGAATGTATTTATACTTGAGCTACCATTAAGAGGTTTTATAAATAACGGGAACTTGTAATCTTTATTTTTTATTGCTTCCTTATCTATAATCCTTGGCATTCCAAATCCATTTTCTTCGAAGAATTCCTGTGTATTATATTTATCTCTACATATTTTTATAACAGTTATATCTGAAATAAGAACCTTCGCATTAGTATTTGATTCTATAAGATCTTTAGCTTCCGCGAGTTTATATAATTCTGTATCTATTGTAGGAACTACTAAATGTATATCCTCTCTTTTACATATTTCAATTATTTCTGGTATATAATTTTCATCTAATATTCTAGGAACTAAATAATGTTTATCTGCATGATATATTGCAGGTGCTGTACTACTTAAATCGCAAGCAACTACATTTCCTTTTATACTTAAGGTATCTCTAGCATCTTTAAAACAATTTACAAGTTCTACTCTTCTACCTGCACTTAATATGAGTACGTTTATATTTTTCATCAAGTACTATCCCCTCTATTATTAGTTATTACCGTTAAACTTTTCCATTGTAGCGTTTCCATCTTGACTTATTCCATCTCTTTTTATTACTTTTCCTACTGTCATAAACAGTATCTTTACATCCATAAAAAAGTTGTATCTATCCACATATTCAACATCTAAATTAAACCTATCTGACCATGATAATGAATTTCTTCCATTTACTTGTGCCCATCCTGTAATACCCGGTCTCACTTCATGACGCCTAAATTGTTCTTTGGAATATAAATCCTTATACTCAACTAATAGTGGTCTTGGTCCTACTAAGCTCATTTCACCTTTAAATACATTTATAAGTTCTGGAAGTTCATCTATACTAGTACTTCTAAGAATTTTTCCAAATGAAGTCATCCTTTCTTCATCTGAAAGTAGATTTCCAAACTTATCAGTTTTATTTGACATTGTTCTAAACTTTATCATTTTAAATACTTTACCATCTTTACCTAATCTATCTTGAGTAAAAAATATTGGTGAACCTAATTTAAATTTGATAGCTAAGCCTACTATTAAAAGGATAGGAGAAATCACTATAAGTCCAATTCCAGATCCAAGTATATCAATGCTTCTTTTAATTAGAGATTGCAACTTCATCTATATTCTCCCTTCCATTTACATCCTCTGGTCTTATATATGTTGGTACAAACTCCCTCATCAAGCTTTCAATAAGGTCAACTTCCTCAATATCAACCACCCTCTTAAGCATTTGTAAATGCTTCTCTACTTTATTTCCATCTATATCTATTTGTCTTCCAATAAATATTTTTTCATTATAAGTCTTAGAAAGCCCCTCTTCACTCATAAGTAACTCCTCATAAAGCTTCTCACCCGGTCTAAGACCAGTGTATTCTATCTTAATATCAACATCAGGCTCAAGCCCACTTAAAGTTATAAGGTTTTTAGCTAAATCAACTATTTTAACAGGCTCTCCCATATCAAGTACAAATATTTCTCCACCTTTAGCCATAGCACCTGCCTGTATTACAAGCTGTACAGCTTCTGGTATTGTCATAAAGTACCTAATAATCTCTGGATGAGTTATTGTAACTGGTCCACCTTCCTCTATTTGCTTTTTAAATAAAGGAATTACACTACCATTACTTCCAAGAACATTACCAAATCTAACTGCAACAAACTCACTTTTGCTTTTATTATTCATCATCTGTATAATCATTTCAGCAGCTCTTTTTGTAGCTCCCATAATATTAGTTGGATTAACTGCTTTATCTGTTGATATAAGTACAAACCTTTTTACCTTATACTTATCTGATAACTTTGCAACATTTAATGTCCCAAATATATTATTTTTTATAGCTTCACTTGGACTATCTTCCATTAATGGAACATGCTTGTGAGCTGCTGCATGAAATACAACTTCTGGTCTATACATCTTAAATATTTCTTCTAACCTAACATCTTCTCTTACTGATGCAATTATTGTACTTAAGTTAAGATCATTTTTATACTTTCGCTTTAACTCTTGTTGTATTGCATAAGCATTGTTTTCATAGTTATCTAGTATAATTAGGTGTTTTGGATTAAAGCTTGCTATTTGCCTGCACAGCTCACTTCCTATACTTCCTCCACCACCAGTAACTAATATAACCTTATCTGTTATATACTCACTTATTTCATTAAGATTAACCTTTATAGGCTCTCTTCCAAGTAAATCTTCTATTTCGACATCTCTAATTTTTTTTATATCTACCTTACCATCTATAATTTCATAGATTCCTGGTATTGTTTTTAGTTTGCATTTTGTTTCTTTACAAATATTTATAATTCGGGATTTTCTTGATTTGTTTATATTTGATATAGCAAATATTATTTCATCTATATTGTTATTTTCTACTATTTGTTTTATCTGAGAGGTATCTCCTAGTATTTTTACATTATGTATTCTTCTTCCGATTTTATTTATATCATCATCAATAATTCCTATAGGTACTTTTCCTAGTTGTGGATTTTCTTTTAGTTCATTAACCACCCTTTCTCCACCACTACCTCCACCTATAATAAGGACTTTAGTATCTCCTGATTTTACTTTTAGCCTAGTTTTTATTCTTCTACAAGTTCTATAAGTTAATCTTAGCCCCCCAGTAAAACAAATTATTAATATACTGTTTACAATATAAAATAATAATGAGTAATTTAGCCCCACCATTTTGATTATTAAGTAAACTGGTAGTACATATATAATAGATGCAACTATTATTGATATCATTTCTTCTTCTCTAGCATATCTCCATATACTTGAGTAACATTTGAATAATGTAAACGATAGTGTATGAAATACTGCATATATAAAAAATACTATGGTAATATTATTTTCTTCTATAGTTGTTATCGTTGTTAATTTACTTATAATAAGCAATGATAATAATACACTACACATATCTATTGACCATAATATAAACTGCCTTACTTTATATGTACTTAACACTTTATTTAGTAAGTTTTCTCGTTGAGGGTCTATAGTATCTATATCCATTAACGCTCCCTCCTTTGAAATAATTTATATACTAATTATTCTTCTTTGTTTCTTTTTTGTCTTATTTTAAATCTTAATTTTTTATGTGTATTATCTTCCTTATAATAGTTATTATAGTAATTTGAGCTATTTTTACTTACTTCAAACTTATTAAGTATACTTCCTAATATATTTGCTCCCACATTTTCTAATCTCTCTATTGAAATTTTAACCATTTCAATTTCAACTTCCTTAGCACCAACGACAAATACACATCCATCACTATAAGTTGATATTATTCCAGCATCTGTAACAACTCCTATTGGTGGTGTGTCTATAAATACATAGTCATAGTTTTCTTTTAACTTATTTATAAACTCAGTCATCTTGTTAGATGCTAATAATTCAGATGGGTTTGGAGGTATTGTTCCACAAGTTAATATATGTAAATTTTTTGTATCTGTGCAGTGTACACATTCTTCAAAACTCTTCTCTTCTAAAAGTACATCAGTAAGTCCACAAACATTTGATAGTTCAAATATTTTATGAATAGTTGGATTTCTTAAGTCTCCATCTAGTATTAAAACCTTTTTTTCTAAATTTGCAAATGTTGTTGCTAAATTTGATAATATAGTTGTTTTCCCTTCTCCCTGTTTGCTACTAGTTACATTTATAACTTTTATGTTTTTATCTAAATTTGAAAACTGTATGCTCGTTCTTATCCCTCTATAAGATTCTGATATAGGGGATTTGGGATTACTTATAGTTATTATTTTTTTCATTGTATCCCCCTTATTTACTTATTTTCATTTGGTATAACCCCTAATACTGGTATGTTAAAGTATTTTTCCATATCTTGTGGTGTCTTTACCTTGTTATCTAAATACTCTATTAAAAATATTATAAATACTCCTATCATAACTCCAAGTACACCAGCAATTGCTACTTTCCTTGAATTATTTGATGCTATTGGATATCCTCCTAATGATTCATCTAATACTTCCACACCATTTGCTTTTATAGTTCTTTTTACTTCCTCAGTAAATACTCCTGGTATTGTGTTTGCAATGTCCTTTGCCCTGTCTGGATCTGTATCTGTAACTGATAAGTTCATTATATGCGTCTCTTCAACTTGAGATACATTTATCATACCAGCTAACTGTTGAGGGCTCATTTCTAAATTCAATTTTTCTATTACAGGCTTTAGTACTGATCTAGATTTAATAATCTCCCCATACAAGCTTGCTAGTTTTTCTCCTTCTGAGATTTGATAACCTGTAAGCATTGATTGATTTTCATAATTTTCAACATTTACTATCAACGTTGTTTGAGCTTTATAACGTTGTATTTTATTAAGATTAACCATTATCACTGATATTCCAACTGATATTGCTGTTGTGAGTATAATAATCCAAAATCGCTTTTTTATAATAGTAAAGTACTCTCTTAAATCTATACTTTCTTCCATTTTGTTCACCTCTTTCGTTTATACTTTTAAGAAAATTTCTAAATATTTATTAATTATTGTATTATTTGTTCCTCTCGATATATATATATCATGGGTATTATTTTAGTAATACTTATGGTAGAGTATTGACTATTATACTTTTCTACTACTATTGAGTAATGTATATAAAAAATAGCTATGATTACATAGCTATTTTTATTACAATACTTTCTTATTAAATTTTTATATTTATCTATTAAATTAATCTTTTTAAATTAGTCATATTTAAACCTCTTATACCTTTGTGTAATATCTTTTATACTCTTAATTTATATATAAATTTTATAATAGGTGTTAATATTGACTTAGTTTAAATATATTATTACTTAAAATTTTTTATTATTTAGATTAATTATATTAGAATTTAGGTGAATCAAATGAAAGAAACTTTAAAAAAACTTAAATGGATTTTCTCTCAAGGAAAACCAGCTTACCCAACTCTTATTATAAGTGTAATAATAGGCTCTATTACATCTGCTGTTGGTGTTTATAATACTATGATTTCAAAAAACCTTATAGATGCTGCAACTAGTGGCCAAGTTAATATTGTTATTAAATGGCTTACTGTTATGGTAGCTATAATAATATTTAACTTAGTCTTTGGTACTATAAACTCTCTTTTATCAACTTACACTAATAACAAAATATATAATGAGCTTCAAAAAAAGTTTTTCTCTCATGTTACTTATAGTGAGTACATGGCAAATTCAAAATATCACAGTGTTGGACTTTTAACTAGAATAACTAGTGATACTTCTACTATAAATGGTTTTATATGTGGCACTGTTCCATCAATGATATATTCTAGTATAACTTTGATTATTTCATTTTTTACATTACTTAGTATTAATCCATTTATTGCAGTTTTCACTGTTTTAGTTTTTCCAATGCTTCTTATTATGAATAAGCTTTTAGGAACAAGAATCAAAAAGTTTTACAAAGACATTCAAGATCAAAGCATAAAGTATAATTCCTTTGTTCAAGAATCTATACAAAACCTTATGATAGTTAAGACATTCTGTGCTGAAAAAAGAACTATATCTAATTTAACTAAGTTACAATCTGAAAAATTTAAACTTTTGTTTAAACAAACTTTATTTAGCTCTTTAGTTGGTATAGCCTTTTCTATAGGTTCTTCAGGACTTTATTTTATTGTATTTGCATGGGGTGCATTAAATCTTGTTAGTGGTGCTATTACTTTTGGTACTATGACAGCCCTTCTTCAATTATTTAATAAAGTAAGATCTCCTTTATCAAGTCTTGCAGGGTGTTATTCTCCTATTATCACTACTCTTGCAGCATGTGAACGTCTTATGGAGTTAGAGGAAATGGCCTTAGAGGAAGGAAGTGGTTTATTAGATATAGATAGTTATAGCTACCCTTCAATAGAGTTTAATAATGTTACTTTTGGATACAAAGAAGATAGTCCTGTTTTAAAAAATGTATCATGTACTATAAATCCTGGTGAAACTATTGCTTTAGTTGGACCTTCTGGTCAAGGTAAAACTACTATGATTAAGTTATTACTTTCTCTTTTAAGTCCAAATGAAGGTAGCTTATCTATTAGTACAGATAATATTTCTGAGAAAATTACTAAAGACCATAGAAACCTTATATCTTACATTCCTCAAGGCAATACTTTATTTTCAGGTACTGTAAAAGAAAATATAACTTATGGAAATATTGATGCTACTTATGAAGAAATTAAAAAAGCTTGTATTAATGCTTATGCCTTTGATTTTATAAGTGAACTTGATGATAAGTTTGATACAGTTTTAGGTGAAAAAGGCTTTGGTTTATCTGAAGGTCAGGCTCAAAGAATATCAATTGCTAGGTCTTTCTTAAGAACTCGCCCTATTCTTATACTAGATGAGGCAACTTCTGCTCTTGATGCAAAAACTGAGATTAATGTTTTAAAATCTATTAAAAATTTAGAACACAAACCAACTTGTATTATTATAACTCACAGACCGGGTGCCTTAGCTATTTGTGATAGAATATTAAGACTTGAAGATGGAAATTTAATTGAGGAATCTAAAAATTTTGCATTTGAAGTTGCTAGCGATTTAGTATAATACATAGTAAATTTAAAAAGTTTTATAGATGAAAAAGAGAAATAATAAACTGTAAGTAGGTTTGTATAAATACAAACTTACCTACAGTTTTATTTTACCTCTATAATAAATACTGACGTTTGAGGCGGTATACTCATTGTCATTGCATTAGAATGAAATGCAACAATAGTATCCCCTACCTTTAAATCCTCAATACCTATTTCATTGTATTCATGATCTAATATTATAGTTTCTTCGCTGTGTACTAACCTAGTATAAGTATATATATCACCTGGTACTTTACCTATTGTTATAAATTTATAGGGCTGATTCATAATATCACTTATATCTACAATAGTTCCTATCGTATATGAACAACAACTCATTATATCACCTCTTAAAATATTTTTTATTTCACTTATACTAAAATATGCTTTTTTAATTATCCTGTGATTATATATTATAAAATAAAAAGAAGGCATATTTCTATACCTTCTTCTTATCGCACAATTAAACACACTTTTTTTGGAGATTGATGACCATCCTAAAGTTATAAATCTATACTTTAGGAAGAGTTAACTCTATTTACCATTAGAGCTAATAAACACACAACAACATATATTTATATTATCATATCCATAACCTATTGTAAATTATTGTAATTCGCCATATTTCTACTTAGTTTTCAAGATACTTCTCAAACCACTCTTCACTTTCTTCATATCCAGTTAATAAATCAATTGAAATATTCTCTAATAAATCTTTAAGCTCAATTACATCAATCCATTATTTAGGTATATTATCAATACCCAAGTATGCACCTAAAATATTACCGCAAATAGCTCCAGTACTATCACTATCCCCATCATGGTTAACTGAACAAATTAATGCTTTTTTAAAGTCATCCTTATATTTTAAACTACTATAAATAGCTATAGCTAATACCTCATCTGAAGTCCATCCTTCACCAATCATTCTTATAGCATCTGTATCTACTAAGTCATCTTTAGAAAGTTTAACTGCTTTTTCTATTGTCTCTACACACTCACAATATCCATCCATATCTTTTGAAAATGTTATAGCACAATTTATAGCTTCATCAATTTCCATTCCTTCAATAATACATGATATTATACAAGATAACATTCCCCCACTAATATATCCACTTGGATGTCCATGGGTTAATGCTGCACAATCACAACCTAATCTAAATGCTTCTTTCTTGTTATAAACAAGGCCTATTGGTGCTACTCTCATAACTCCACCGCATCCTTTACTGTTATTTATAGGATTTTTTATACTTCCAATTTCCTCTTTGCTTAATGAAGTTAAACAAGTATTTCCTGCACCTCTATCTTCATATAACTCATCATATTTTAATAGATAGCTATTATATGTGCACTCATCATATCCCCTTGTATCTATATTTCTTTGTGTAGAGTACCATCTTAAATATGCATTGTATACTACAGCTGGTATATAGCATCTTCCATTTTTACAATTTGCTCTTAATATTCCTTCTGCAGTAAATAAAGTCATTTGGGTATCATCAGTTATTTCTGCAATTCCTTTATCATTTAGAGTTAAATTATTTATTCCTTTACTTCCATATGTAGCTTTAATCTCTTTAAGCTTTTTTAACTCAATAGGGCGACCTAAAGCATCGCCTATAGCTCCACCTAGTATACACCCCTTAAAATATTTTTCATCTCTTTTCATATTATTACTCCTATAAATTAAAATAATATCTATAAATAATATGAAAAAATTTAATATTATATGTTTTTATAAATAAGCATATTCTATACTTTTAACTAAATCTATAATACTAGTTGGATATTCTCGTATCATATAATATAGTCTCCCCGATATTGAACTAATAGAACAAAGACCTTCATTTTCTATACCTAAAATACTAGCAATAAGTCTTCCTCTAAATAAGTGATAATCACTAGTCACTATAAGTACCTTTCCTTTATTATTCATATCATCTAGTATTTTTTTACTATATATAATATTTTCTAATGTAGTAGTAGCTTTATTTTCTTCTATAATATTATTTATATTAACTCCATTAGATACCAAATAATTTTTCATTGCTAAAGCCTCAGTAATATTTTCATCATTACCTTGACCTCCAGATACTATTATATTTACAGATTTATGTTTGTTGTAATACTCTGTAGCCTTATCAAGTCTTAATTTTAATGTATTAGAAACTTCAGTGCCATTTACCTTAGCCCCAAGAACTATCATTGTATCTATATTATCTACTTTATCTACATCTTTTGTTTCATTTATATTGAAAAGTATCAACCCTTCTAATAATACAAATGAAGATACAAATATAATTATTATAACTTTGTATATATTATAAATCATCTTTAAATATTTATTTTTACTACATAAATCTTTCATAGTAAAAACTATATATACAAGTGTCATAGATACTATTAAAAATATAGATGAAAAACTAATTCCCCATTCAAATATAGATAATGCACCTATAATAATCATAGTAAACATTATATATTTTCTTTTGTTCATATTTATCTCCTAAAATTAATGTTTTATAATACTATTTATCTAGACAATGCATATGATTTTTTGCTTCATTTCCTTTTACAACATATGCTTGTCCCTTAGAACAAAATATAGAATTAGAAGTATACTCTATATCACTATCTTTATCATAATTTCTTTTTTCTAATACATATTCAGTATTATGACATATATCATATCCATCAAATATGTAACTAATAGAACCTGTTCCCTTACTAAAAGATACAATTTCAAGAGAATAATCCATAAATGTAGCTACTGGACCTCTTCCATTTACTATAGCTAAATTCTCATTAATAATAGGAGGTTCAAATTCACCACTCATTTTAGAAATATCAGACATAACTCTTCCAACATAATCAATATCTATTTCTATACTAAATTTATAATAAGGCTCAAGTAATATGTTTTTAGTATTTTCAAGACCTTGTCTTAAAGCTCTAAAAGTAGCTTCTCTAAAGTCTCCACCACTAGTATGTTTATTATGAGCTCTACCTGTAAGTAATGTTATATTTACATCAGTTAAAGGATACCCTCCTAATATTCCCTTATGATTCTTTTCAAATATATGAGTCTTAACTAAATTTTGATGACCTAAAATTAAATCATCAACATGGGCAGTACTATCAAAACTTATCCCACTATTTCTATCACTTGGAGTAATCCTTAAATGTACTTCAGCATAATGACCTAATGGTTCAAAATGACCATATCCAATTGTTTCACTTTCTATTGTTTCTTTATAAAGTATTTCACATGGACCAAATTCAACATCAATATTAAATCTATTTTTCACTATAGCCTTTAATATTTCAAGTTGTATTTTTCCCATAGCATGAATATGTATTTCCTTTAATGTTTCATCCCAAACTACATTTAATGCTGGTTCTTCATTATTTAATATATTAAAGTCTCCTAATACCTCTCTTATATTTAAACTATTATCAAATATAACCTTAGATTTTAGTGTTGGAACCATTTCTAGATTATTTTTTACTTTTAATTTATCTAAATTAACTTTTGGTATATTAGGACTTAATACAAAATCACCAATTTTTGCTTCACTTAATCCACATACAGCAAAAACTTCTCCTGCGTAAACTTCATTTACAGATGTATATTTGTTAGAGTTATATATCCTTATTTCATTTATCTTTTCATTTACATTATTTCCCTGGCTATAATTTACTTCATCTTTAACCTTAATGCTCCCTTGTAAAGCTTTTATATATGTAACTCTATTTTTATTATCATCATATTTAACCTTATATACTTTACCTATAAAGTCATCTTCTTTGTTATAATTTGTATGAGTTAAGTAATCTAATCTTTTAATAAATTCATTTATTCCAATATCTTGTAGTGCTGAACCATACATTAATGGATAAATCTTAGATTCTTTTACCATTTTTTTTATACTATCTATCCATAAATCTTTATCATAATCTTCTTCTAAATATCGTTCAAATAAATAATCATCTCTTTCAGCTATAAATTCTATAATATCTTCATTTAAAATATTTTCTAAATCTAAATTTAAATTATTACTTATATTTATAACATCACTAGTTAAACTATTTTTTATATCACTTATAACTTCATCTAAGTTAGCTCCTTCTCTATCTATTTTATTTACAAAAAATATAGTAGGAACATTATACTTTCTAAGTAATCTAAAAACTGTCTTAGTATGTGATTGAACTTTTTCTATTGCACTTATTATAATTACAGCATAATCCATTATGCTAATAGATCTTTCCATATCTGGAGAGAAATCTATATGTCCTGGTGTGTCTATTAAATAATAATTAGATTCATTATATTTAAATGTTGCTTGTTCTGAAAATATTGTTATCCCTCTTTGTTTTTCTATATCATGATTATCTAAAAATGTATCTTTATTATCAACTCTACCTCTTTTTCTTATTGCATTTGTATGATAAAGAAGTTGTTCACAAAATGTGGTTTTCCCACAGTCTACATGTGCAAGTATTCCTATTGTCTTATTCATATTTCACCTCTTTAAATTTCCCTTATATAAATATAATATCATTAAATTAATTTATACAGTTAATTATATATAAAAGGAGTATCACAAAATATTATTTGTGTATACTCCTTTTAAAGTTTATTATTCAATTTATACTAACTATTTATCATAAACAGAATATTTTTCCCAAATAGCTTCTAAATCATCAAAGTGTTGTTTTATATCTTCTTTTTCTTTCATCCCAACTGATACTATAAGTGCATTTGCTATACTTAAAGCTGGAACTAAAGAGTCAACAAATGATACCATATTACTCTTAACTAATAATAAATTATCTGTAAAAGATGCAACTGGTGCAAAGGGACTATCTGTTAAAGATACTATATGAGCTCCTTTTTCTTTAGCATAACTTACTATTTGGTATGATTTCTTAGAGTATCTAGGGAAACTTATAGCTATTAAAACATCATCCTCATTTATCTTTACAACTTGTTCAAAAGCATCTCCCATATCTGTTCTTATAACATGAACACTATCTAATATTATACCTAGATAAAATCCTAAGTACTGAGCTATTGTAAATGAACTTCTCATTCCTACTATATAAATTCGCTTTGCTTTTAATATTCTATTTGCTGCTTCTTCAAAAGCTTTTTCATCAATTTCCTCTAAAGTGTCTTTTATGTTATCCATATCACTTTTTACTATTTTTTTAAGTATTGCAGAATCATCATTAAATTCTTTTACCATATCAACTCTTTGAACTGTTGTTAATTTATTTTTTATAACTTCTTGAAGAGCATCTTGAAGTTTAGGATATCCAGAATATCCTAATGCATTTGCAAATCTTACAACAGTAGATTCACTAACTCCTACTGCTTCTCCTAACTTACAAGCTGTCATAAATGCAACTTTATCGTAATTTTTTAATATATATTGAGCTATAAGTTTTTGTCCTTTACTAAATCTTGTATATTGTGATTGTATATGTGATATTAAATATTTGCTATCTTTTATTTCTTGCTTCGAATCTTTCATGATTTCTCCTTCGATTAAATAAATCTATAATTAATTTTTAAATTTTCTGTATATTACAAAAATTTTATTCTTACTATTAATATTATATCATCTTTTACATAAATTTTAATATATTCTGTGAAATATTTTTTATTTTTTGAAAACATTTTCTAACTATATATTTATAGATTCTTTAATATTCTATATTTATAAATATATTCTTTTGATAAATTTACTTTATTTTCCAAACCACTATTATCCTTTTATTCTATAGCTCATAATACTTATATCTGCTTTTCATCTACATTTTATCTTCCTTATTTTCTAAATTATAAAAATATAAAAAGCTATGAAATCAAGTTTATTCTAATTTCATAGCTTTTACATATTTAATCTATTAAATTAAATTCTACAACTGACTTAAATAAATCTCCATCTATATCTATCTCAAATCTACCACCTTGAGCATTTACTAAGTCTCTTGCAATAGCAAGACCTAACCCACTACCTTCAGTATTTCTAGACTCATCGGCTCTTTTAAATCTTTCCATAATTTCTTCAGGGTCAAAATTTAATTCATAAGATGATATATTTTTCATCGTCAGTTTTACCTTATCATCCTCTTCAATTATATCAATATATACTCTAGTATTGTTAAGTGAATATTTTGATATATTGCTTAATAAGTTTTCAAGAACTCTATATAATTTTTTTCCATCTGCCATTATATAAGTCTTTTCTTCTGGTACTCTTAACTTTAAATCTAAATTAGCTTTTGATAACTTTTCTTCCATCTCACCTATAGCTTGTCTTAAAAGTTGAGTTATATCTATTTTTTCCATATTAAGCTCTAAATTACCACTACTTGCCTTACTAGCTTCAAATAAATCTTCTATTAATACCTTTAATCTTTTAGACTTTGAATCTAGCACATTTACATAATCTTTAATATGTTCAGGTTTTATATCTTCTTCTTTTTTTATTAACTCTATATAATTAATTATAGAAGTTAAAGGTGTCTTTAAGTCATGGCTTACATTAGTTATAAGTTCTGATTTTAATCTTTCACTTTTTAACTGATTATATATTGCCTTATCAAGACCTTCTCCTATATTGTTTATATTTTCTGCTAAATTGCTAAAGTTATCATCATCTATAATATCTAGTTTATAATGTATGTCGCCACCTTTTATACGCTCAGTCCCTTCCATTATATAACTTAAGTATGCTAGCTTTTTAATTAAGTAATAAACATATAGTACAACAATAGTTAAACTAAGTATTGGTCCAAATAAAAATAATAATAAAGTACTTCCGAATAAAAATCCTATAAACCAACCTATTGTACCAACTCCTACACTTAGCATTGCTAAAATTATAATTCTTTTAGCTAATGGAACTGATTTTGTTACTTTATTAGTATCTTTAAAGATTTTCTTTCCTAATATTAATACTCTAACTATTAAACTAGTTTTTAATATTTCTATAGGTTTATCAAAGCTTTTTAATTCTTTTCTTAAAATGTAATATATTGTAAATAATCCAAATATACATATAAAAGTATATACTAGATGATCTAATACATTGTAGTAATAATAAACAGAATAACCTGTTTTTATAATTCCAATTAGACTATATAGTAAAAGTATACCTACTATAATATAAATCTCTAAAGGTATTGTTTTGTAAAACTTTAAGTAAAAACTATTTCTATCTAAAACTTCACATTTCATTTTTTTGTATATAGATATTGAAACTATAAATAATATTAAAGATATTATAGAAGATACTATTATAATTTTAAAATAAAATACCTCACTATCAAAATCAATTTTTATCTCTGAAACCTTATCATAATAACCACTATAATTTTCAAAGTTTTTATTAATTGATATGCATACATCAAAATCTTTTAAATTATAAACTAAAACATCTCCTAGTTCTTTATTTACATTTGCTTTTTCATATGTTTTATTTTTAATTTCTTTTGTATAACTTGTGTTATAGTCATTAGATGATACATATACATCACATTTCCCTTTTATATTTTTCTTAAAATCTTCTATACTTTTATAATCTGTATTAGAGTAAACTTCATTAGTATCTTTATTTATAGCTATATACTTTATATTTTTTACATATGATAATTGTTTTTTTGCAGATTCCTTTTTATTTTCTAAATAGTCTTTTTCATAATTTCTATTATCATTTTCATCTATTACAGATGTACTTGTCCAATATAATAACGGTCTAATTAAGGCTTCATCAAAAGCTTTACTTTTGTAAAAATCATCTTCTATAAGCTTTTTATCCTCATGCATATAACTTGTCATAACACCTCTACTATTAGTAGTAATAAAATTAAAAGTAGTTGGTATCATTGCTAATAATAATGACAAAGATATCATTGCCACGATTAAAAAACTAAATTTTAACTTTTTATTTTCCTTCATACGCTCTCCTTTTTAATTAAACAGTAAAACCTTACACAATAAAAAATTCGCTACGCTTGAGCGACGTGTCGGCGAACTACTTCATGTCGCCAACGATATGACACTCGCTACCGCTTCGGTCACATCCGTTGCTCAAAATGTCATTTTTTACGTTTCTGAAACTATTGATATTAGTTGTATTTATTAATTTAAGACATATCATTACTCCTAAAACTTGAGTAATCATAAACATAGCTAGAATAAAAATACAATTAAATATAAGGCTTTTATTTTTTAATATTTTCCCATTATAATTTTTCAATTTTATATCCAACTCCCCACACTACCTTCAAATACCTTGGTTCTTTCGGATTAATCTCTATTTTTTCCCTTATCCTTCTAATATGTACTGCTACAGTATTTTCAACATTAAAACTTTCTTCATTCCATACTTTTTCGTATATCTCATCTATAGAAAATACTCTGCCTTTGTTAGATAATAATAGCTTTAATATTTTAAATTCTATTGGAGTTATTTTTACAATTTCTCCATCAACTTTTACTTCCTTTGTTGATATATTAAGCTCAAGTCCACCACTTTTTAATATATCTTTATTAAAATTATTATCATAATTGCCTAAAGTAACATATCTTCTTAAGTTTGATTTTACCCTTGCTATAAGTTCTAATAAATTAAATGGTTTTGTTATATAATCGTCTGCACCTATATTTAACCCTATTATTTTATCTGTATCTTCACTTTTTGCTGATACTAATATTATTGGTATGTTTTTTTCTTCTCTTATTTTTATGGTTGCCTTTATTCCATCTAATTTAGGCATCATTATATCCATTAATATTAAATGGATTTCCTTTTCTACTAAAATTTCTAAAGCTTCTATACCATTGTAAGCTTTAAATATATTGAACCCTTCATTTTTTAAATATATTTCAATTGATTCAACTATTTCCTTATCATCATCGACTACTAATATGTTATACATTGTATCTACCCCTTTTATAAATTACTTCTCACTGTATTATACACGAAAATCACATCCTTTTATAATTTATAGTTTATATTGCTTATCAACTTTTACTATATATTTATAATAAGATAAATTTCTTACATAATTATTAACTAAATTCTTACGATTTTCTTACAAAAAAATAGAACTTTCTAAATATGAAAGTTCTATTTTTAATAAATTTATCTTCTTACAGAAGTTCCAAGTTTTCCATTTACTATTTCTCCATCTTTTAGAGCAACGCTACCTTTAATTAAAACATATTTAATTCCATCAGGCTTTTTAATTGGATTATCAAAAGTTGCATTGTCTTTTATCTCATCATAAGAAAAAATAGTAATATCAGCGTCGCTTCCCTTAGATAAATTTCCTTTATTACTAAGACCAAGCTTTTTAGCTTGCATTGTAGTCATTTTATTTATTGCATCATATAAACTTAACTTCCCAGTTTTAACATACTTATCTATAAGTCTTGGGAAAGTTCCTGCTGCCCTTGGATGACCTTGTTCATTGTGTAAAAATCCATCACTTGCTATCATAACATTAGGGTGAAGTATAGCCATATCTATATCTTTTTCATTCATAACATGACCAACTGTTATAGTATCTGGAGAATTTTTTCTAAGTTCATCAAATATATTCTTTGTGCATCTTTGCCCCTTATATTTTCCCTCACTTATTTCTATTGAGTCATAATCTATATTATATCTTTCTAAAAATCCATCATCATAAGTGGTTTCACCTATACGTGTACTAAAAGCATAATATGGATAACAATCACTAGTTATATCTAAACCACTAGACTTAACTGAATCAAGAAGTCTTAATAATTCTTTCATTTGTCCATATCCACCCATGCTACCTATGTGTGAATTTTGAATTGGTATATCAAGCTTCATACCTACCTTTATAAATTCTTTAGTTGCCCATATTATATTCTTTGCATCATCTCTAACATGTGCATTTATAATTTTATTTTCAGGCTTACATGCCTTTGATACTTCTATAAGTTCAAGTTCTGTAATTCCAGGTACATATCTTATCCCATAGGATATTCCAAAGCACCCACCTTCTAAGTACTCTCTTGCTGTGTACATTATTTTTTTTATATCATCAGTTTGAATAGGATTATATTTATCACTATTTTCTACAACACATTCTCTAATATTAGTGTGACCTGCCATAAGTCCAATATTTACTGGTAACTTTAATCTGTCCACTGCATCTAAATATGTTAGAGGTTCTGTTAAGTTTATTCCGCAATTTCCCCCTATACAAGTTGTAACTCCCATGTTAAGCATTGATTTTGCAATCCATTCATCTAGATAATCTTCTTCATTATGATACATATCTTCATGCATGTGTATATCTATAAATCCTGGGCATACGATTAATCCTGTTGCATCTATATTTTTTTCTCCACTAATTTCATAGGGTGTTAGTTCTAGTATTTTTCCATCCTTTATAACTATATTTAGTTTTGAGTCTATGTTATTATACGGATCTATAACTCTCCCATTCTTTACAACAGTTATCACTTTCTCATCTCCTTAACATTTTAATTTAATAAACATTTTATATATCGTAACTATTATTATGTTTTATTATAAATAAATATTCCTTTTATATAACCAATTCCAAAGTATTATAAAAAGGCATTTCAAAATACCTTAATGAGATTTATATCTCATAAATATATATTTTAAAATGCCTTTTAATATCTTTTTATTTTGTGTTATGTTTACCTAGTATAAAGTACTATACAAACATTGTATAATTATATATTAAAAATATCAATAACTTCCAATACATTTACTAATTTATTTTATATATTCTTTTTTCTTCTCTATTAAAACAAGTTGTGGTGGATTATTTATTTGATTTATAAATCCAGATTCTAATACGTTAAATTCATTTTGATCAAGATTTTTTACAAATTCATAAACACTATTTTTCTCTTCCATTCCACCTTCATGCCCTGTATATATTGCTATACTTATAACTCCATGAGGTTTTAATAAATTTAAAGAATGTTTAATGGCCTTAATAGTAGTTTCAGGTTTAGTTATTATATTATGGTCAGCTCTTGGAAGATATCCTAAATTAAATAAAACACAACTTACTTCTCCTTCAACATACTTGTCCATATTTTCATGACCATCAAGTATTAACTTAACTCTATCGCTTAAGTTTTCTTTATCTAATCTTTTTTTAGTAGATTTAAGAGCAGTTTCTTGTATATCAAAGCTATATACAAATCCTTCTTCTCCAACCTTCTCTGCTAAATACTTTGTATCGTATCCATTTCCCATAGTAGCATCAACTACTATATCACCTTTATTTATAACTTTTTCTAAATATAATTTATTTATATCTGTAATCTTAGTTAAACACTTTCCTAATTTCATACTTTACCTCTACTTTATACTTTTTAAATAAGCCACTTCTTCTTTAGTTAAATGTCTGTACTTACCTACTTCTAAATCTTTTAATACTATTTTCCCCATAGCTGCTCTTCTAAGTCTAAGTACTGGGTGATTTATAGCTCTACACATTTTTCTTACTTGTCTATTTCTACCTTCATGTATTTTTATTTGACATATTGAGTAGTTCTTTTCTTCATTTATTTTAACTACTTTTATTTTAGCAGGAGCTGTTTTGTAGTCTTCTATATATAAACCTTCTTCAAAGTTTTTAATTTCTTGTGCATTTGGTACACCTTTAACTATAGCCATGTAAGTTTTATCAACTTCATGTTTTGGATGAGTTAATTTATAAGTTAAATCACCATCATTAGTAAGTATTAATAAACCACTAGTTTCATAATCTAGTCTTCCTATAGGGTATACTCTTTCATCTATATCTTTTACTAAATCAAGTACACTTGGTCTGTCAAATTGATCTTTAACAGTTGTTATATAACCTTCTGGTTTGTTTAAAACAATATAAACATTATTTTTTTCTACACCTATTTGTTCTCCATCAATTTCAACTATATCTTTTTCCTCATCTATATTAAAAGCAAGCTCTGTAACTAACTTTCCATTTACAGTAACTCTACTATCTAGTATTATTTCTTCTGCTTTTCTTCTTGATGCCACACCACAAGATGCTATATATTTATTTATTCTCATAATTTCACCTTTCTCTTATAGTTTTAATATAATCATCTTTAATGACTATATATTATATCAACACTAAAATGTTTATTTAACACTTCTAGCAAATCAATTTTTATTTCATTATTATAATATAATCTATATAAGTAAAAATTAAAATATTTAATTTACTATTTACTCAAATTAACTCTTCTAAAAATAGTTTATCTATTAAATGTACTAAAAAAAAGATATATTGTTAATATTCTTATTATAAAAGTCTCTTAAGTAAATTATTTTATAGTGATACTTAATTTTTTATATTTGCATAAAATATATTTAGTAGAAATTTTTAACATTATCTAAGGAGGAGTTTATTATGATTTCAAAGGACAATATAAAATACTACATACTTATAGCATTTATTTCTATAATACTGTACAAAGCTATCGACTCTCCAAGACAAATATTAGATAGTATTAATGGATTAATGTCTTTTTTTAGTCCATTTTTAATTGGAATACTTTTAACATTGCTTTTAAATCCTATGATAATGTTTTTAGAAAGAAAATTTAAATCTCATAGACTTATTAACATATTTATTTCATATATATTGATAACTTTTGTATTAAGTGTCGGATTTAAGCTATTAATACCAGCTATAATAGATACTTTAAATACATTAATAAATGAAATCCCAAACCTTATAAATATGTTAAATATATTTTTAAATAAACATCTATCTCAGTCTCAGGTATTAGAAAGTGTTATACCTCATCTTCAAAACAATTTAAATAGTATATTAACAAGGCTATTAGATTTATTTTCTAAAGTATCTTCAGATTTATTTATATATATATTTAGTATAACATCATTGTTATTTGATATAATAATGGGAATTATTTTATCTATATACATGCTATACGATAAAGAAAAAATAGGACTTGGATGTAAAAAAATATTATATGCTTGTTTTCCTATAAATAAAGCTAACAACATAATTGAATTTTTTAAAGTATCTCATAATATTTTCTATCATTATATTATTGGAAAACTTATTGACTCTTTAATCGTAGGTTGTTTAGCTTTTATTGGATTTCAATTTATACTAAAAATTAATAATGCATTATTTTTATCATTTATAATATTTTTAACAAATATAATACCATATTTCGGACCATTTATAGGTGCAGTATTCCCTATTGTTATGACCTTAGTTTACAGCCCAATAAAATCATTATGGGTAGCTTTATTTCTACTTATACTCCAACAATTAGATGGAAACTTAATTGGACCTAAGATTATGGGTGATCAAGTTGGGCTTAGCCCTCTTTGGATAATATCTGCAGTATTAATAGGAGGCTCATTATTTGGAATAATTGGAGTATTTTTATCTGTTCCTATAGCCGCTATTATAAAGTTTTCAATAGATAAATATGTTCAAAATAAAATTCATATAAGAATACAAAGATAACTTCTTATATTCTAAATAAAAAATTCGCTACGCTTGAGCTACGTGTCGGCGAAACACTTCATGTCGCCAACGATATTACACTCGCTACCGCTTCGGTCACATCCGTTGCTCAAAATATCATTTTTTACGTTTCTAAAGTTATTGATATTACTTATATTTATAAGTTATCAACAAAAAATTTTATATCATAATTTACTTGTACGTAAAAATATCTATCAATATTGATAGATATTTTTTATAGTACTTCGATAGTCGAATTAATTGACTTGCAATATTTTTGTTTAGCTATTATTATAGTAATATAATATACATCAAATAGGAGATTGACCATGAACAAAAAGAAAAAAATAATACTAACGATTTCTATATTACTATTAGTAGTAATTTTAGGTGTAGGTGGATTAGTAGGTAACTATTTTTATAACCTAGCACTAAATCCTTTCACTTCAAAGGATATGATTTTTGGCGACGATGATGATGATACTTCTCTAGAGGTAGAAGCTGATGTTAACTGGCTTATAAAAGATTCTAATTATATAGATACATATATAACTTCATCTGACAATTTAAAATTACATGCATACGAAGTAAAAAATGAAAATAAAACTGATAAATGGGCTATTGTAGTACATGGATATACAAGTGAAGGAAAATTATTAAGTTCTAAAGCTAAGCATTTATACAATATGGGATATAATGTATTAGTTCCAGATTTAAGAAGTCACGGAACTAGTGAAGGAAACTATATTGGTATGGGATGGCATGATAGACTTGATATAATTGGTTGGATTAATTATATAGTTAAAAATAATCCAAACTCTGAAATAGCTCTTCATGGAACGTCTATGGGATCTGCTACTGTTTTAATGGTATCTGGAGAAAAGCTACCATCTAATGTAAAGGCTATTGTTGCTGATTGTGGATATACATCAGTTTATGATGAATTTAGCTATCAACTTAAGCAATTATTTAATTTACCAGCCTTTCCTATTATGAATTTTTCAGATGTTGTTACACATATAAGAGCTGGATATTGCTTAAATGATGCTTCAGCTATAAATCAAGTAAAAAAATCAACAACTCCAATATTATATCTTCATGGAGATAAGGATGATTTTGTTCCATATTATATGATGGATGAACTGTATAATGCAACTAATTCAGAAAAAGAAAAGCTAACTATAGAGGGTGGAGAACATGCTAACTCAGATTTAGTTAATCCTAAGCTTTACTGGTCAACAGTTAATAGTTTCCTTGAAAAATACATTGAAAATTAATACGATATAAAAAATAGTGCATCTTTTAATAGATGCACTATTTTTATATATTAAACTAATTAAATTTTACACTTGTGGCTGTTGTTGTGGTTGATGAACTTGTCCAGGTTGACTTTGTTGATTACTTGGAGTTTGAATTACATCCCCAGTATTTTCTTGACTAGTACCATCTTGAGTATTTCCTGATTGATTATTTTGTTGATTATTTTCTTCCTCTTGAGTTGCTTGTTCTTCTTCCTCTTTTATTGCTTCTTGTTTTTGGTTTTCCTTTATTGCATCTTGTTCTAATTTATACTGACCTTGACTTGATGCATCTTTTGCATTTTCTTTTCTTTCTTCTTGTGCTTTTTTATATTCTTCATTTAACTTTATAAGCTCTTTTTTCTTTTTAGATGCTTCATTTTTTATATCTGATGAACCACCTTTTAAATTTTCTATAGCCTCTAAACATGCTATAGCCTTATCATAATTTTTCTTTTCTTCATATTCAGCTGCATCTTTCATTTTTACAGCTTGTATATACATACTTCTTGCATTTTCATTTGTGCTATCTGCAGTTAAAGCCTGAGATAAAAGTTCTTGTGCTTTTGTATATTCATGTTTTTCTAAAGCTAACTTACCTTCATTAAGCAATTCATCTTTTTTAAATGCTGAACATCCTGTAAAAAGTATTGTTATAATCATAATTATTAATATATTCTTATATTTCATAAAATACCTCCATATATAAATTTTATCATATTTTTTAGTTTAATGGAGAAAAATGTAGTTTTTTAGATAAACTCCTTAATTATTATAGTATATTTAATATTCCCTGTAAAATTAATATTATTTAACTATATATTAATGTAATTATTTAAGTAAAAATGTCAACTTAGTATATTTTAAATTACTGTTAGTGATAATAAAAAATTCGCTTCGCTCATGTCGCCAACGACTTCGTCCGTTGCTCAAAATCTTTTTTACGCTCAAAACCAGTTGATTGATATTACTTACATTCAGAAGTTATCCACATTTTTTTAAATATTATAATATCCTTAAGCGTAAAAAAATAATATAATCATTATTTTTTATCTTAAATCTAAAAATGAGTATCTGTAGAAGTAATTTTACAGATACTCATTTTTAATTTTAAGTAATATTTTAAAATAGTAATAAGTCTATATTCTTTATAATAAAATTAAATTTTAAACAAATACTCTAACCTATATTTTCATCTTCTAATACATCCAACTTTTGTGCAACTATCTTAGTAGTACTAGCTTGTACTAAAAGAGTTATTATTATGGTCATAAACACAACTGATGAAATAACTTCATATCCAGGTACTTTTGTAGATACTATAATACCAGAAAGTGCTGCAGGTATTACACCAGTCTCTCTTACCCACATCATAAATAATTTTTCATTTTTAGACCAAGATGCTTTTCTATCAAATAATGTACAAACTAACACTACTATTGGTCTAGCTACAAACATAAGTACCAGGACTATTATTACTGATTTTAATCCATATTTTAATAAGCTATTTAAGTCTAAATGAGTTCCTAATATTATAAATATAGACATTCTTGCTAAAGTTGCAATATTTTCTCTAAAATGAAGTCCTGCTACATAATTTTCATCAGGTACCCATAGACCAAATTTTTTCTTATTCCCTGCTACAAGGCCAGAAACGAATACAGACATATATCCACTTCCACCTAGTCTTTCTGATATTTCATATGCAAATACAACTATAACTATAGATATTATAGGAGCATAGTCATGAAATATCCCATACCTTTTATCTGATGATAAAGATACACCTATCAAAGCTACTATTGTACCAACTAAAACACCAATAAGTATCATAAATATTAATTCTAATGATATTGATAATAATCCACTACTTTTACTTAAAGTTATACTTGTAAGTATAGATGTAAATAATATTGCTCCAAATGCATCATTAAATGCAGATTCACTAATTACAGTTTGCTTTAATCTATTTTTAATAGGTATTTTTTTAAATACTGGTATAAGGGCTGCTGGGTCAGTAGATGCTATAGTTGCACCTAATAATAAACTTGGACCTGGTGGTAACTTAAATACATAATAAGTAGTTAAGCCAACTATTGCTGCAGTAATAAACACGCCTAAAGAAGCAAGTAATCCTACACTTACTTTAACTTCATTTAATACCTTAAACTTTATCTCTCTACCACCTTCATATAATATAAAAGCAGATCCAAAAGTTAATATTATTTCATTTACTACAGGAAATGAATCTATATTTACCAGATTTAAAAATACAGGACCAAATAATACTCCTAAAATTAAATATATTACAACATCTGGTATATTTAATTTTTCTCCAATCCATCCTCCTATTACTCCAAGTACACCGATAGACGACATTATAAGCACTAGTTCATTAGCACTTATTGCAGCTGTGTTCATCTCTCCCATATACTCACCTCACATAGATTTTATTTAAATATTAATATTATAATTTACATTTTTTTAATATTTATGTTATAAAATCTATAAAGCAAATCTCATTTTAAGTTAGTTCTTAAATTAATCTTTAAAATAATAAAATCTATAATTATTATTATAAGAATAATTATAGATTTTATTATTTTAGAAATTTTACCTATCTATTTAAAAGTGAAACTTATATTACCTTAAAAAGTTTACTTAAGTTTATATCAACAAAGTCTATATCTAAATCTAATTTATCTGGGACTTTTATATCTTTGTTATTTTTAGTTACTACTAATATTTTAGGAACTTCAAAGAATGGTATAGTTGATTTTTCTATTTTTTCTTCAATCTTATCATACTTAAATATATTGAAATTTTCATCTAAGTTTATATCAACTAAGATTTGTTTTATATCATTATAATTGTCCACATACTCTACAAATAAATCATATGTTAAGTTATCTACTTTAACATTTCTATAAAAACGTCTTACTTTATATCCTCCAGTTTCAAGCTTTATGGCTAACTCTGAACCAAGTACTACTTTAAGTAGCTCTTTGCCTTTATACATTTTACTTCCATTTAAATAGTATATATAAGTATTCTCCCTATACCCGGAGTAATTTAGATTGCAAGGATATTTTCTTAAAGTATACTCATTACACATCTTTCTCAATGTCTTTTTAAATGGTTTTCTAGCATATCTTTTTCTTGTCCCAAAAAACTTTCCAACTTGTGATTCTGTTATACATCTAATCTTGCTAACTAGTATTAATATCTCTTTTTCTACTCCTACCATCATGTCAAAATCTCCTCGAAGTTATTATTTATTGGTTATAGTATCAATATATTAAACTAGTCCTTTAAAATTTACAGTTTTGATAAAAAAATTAGCTTCACTTAAGCTACTGCGTTGGCTAAGTATTTCAAAATCTTTTTTGTGTTAATATAAGTATATTGATATTACTTACACTTAAAATTTATAAACACTTTTTAATACTATAAATAACTTTAAACACAAAAAAATCGCATATAAAATGCGATTTTTAATTAATTATTGTTTAGTTGTATCTACTTCAACATTTAAAATATTTAAATTATCAAATTCATTTATATCAACTAATCCCTTTGCTTCTTTTTGATAAGATAACTTAACTTTATCTCCAACTTGAGTTAAAGGAAGCTCTGATGATACTTTAGACATTGCATTAAATATTCTTGAAGTATCAGTATCTATTGTTAAATAATAGAATGTATTACCACTTTGAACATCTTGATTTATTCTTGTTATAGTACCTTCTATAGTTTGCTGTGTTTCATCATTTTCAAGCTTTATAGAATTACCTTTTGATGCTAATGCTTCTCTATAGTTTCTTAAAGCTTCTTCTTTGTTTTCACCAAGACCTAATACACTATAATCTTCAACTGATACAAATGAAACCATTTTAACAAGACCTGCTTTATCCTTTAATGACATTACATATGTTGGTTTTCCAAGTATGTTATACATTACAGGGAAAGTAGCTTGATAGTTTTTCTCTTGTACTTTACCTTCAGCTGAAGTCATTGCTGCTGTTTCTGTAGCTCCAGGCTGTTTATAAAGCTTAGCTTCTTTAGTACGTGTATCAACTAACATAAATCCAATAGTTGATTCATCTCCACCTGCTGAAGTTATTCCAGTATACCAATATGCTTTTCCATCAGTTCCATATACTAAAGATGTACCTTCTGTTGCAACAAGTACTCCTTCTTCCGATATAACTGAGTTTAAGAATCCTTTAACATATAATCCCCAGTCATTTATCTGATCTACAACAAATGATTCAGGTTGTATTCTATCAATCCATTTTGGAGCATCTTTTATAGAATATCTTTTAGTTTCTCCAGTTGATGCATTAACAGTAGCTACTCCTATAGCATTTGCTCCACTATATCCTACTTTATGTTCATATAAAGTAGTTACCCAATATGGATTACCATCATCATCTATTTCAAATGTAAAATCTGTCATACCTGCATTTACAATTCCTTTTAAATACATATGTCTATGAAGGTCTTGTAAGAAGTATGCTTCTGGTTGATAAACTATTTTTACCGGCTTTTTATCTATCTCTTGAACTAATCTAACATCTTGAGGATTACTTGCCGATACCATTACATATCCATCAGTACCATCAAGTGATGTTATCCATTTTATTATATCTCTATGTACAAGTGGTGCAACCCAGTATAATTCTCCATTTACATTTTGTATATGAAACTGTCCAAGTTTAGCAACACTTCCAAGGGCTGGATCTTCACCAATTTTTTTATCTCCAAGTCTCATAGCCATATCTTCGTCAACTAAACGAATATCTGATACACTTACAGGACTTACATCTTTTGTAAATTTACTTTCTTTAACTTCACCTATTAAGTTTCTGTATGCTTTTGCATGTAATATTGGTGATGAAGTTATAAATGGTGCTACTATATTAAAAATTATTAATACAATAGCTATTCCAAAGTTATATTTTGCTAATTTAGATGTATGCTCGCCTCTATCTAGCATCATATCTAATATCCCAGCTATCCCAAAGAATATTATTAAAACTGAAATAAAAGATAAGAAATCTAGTCTTAATACTGGCAATTTAATAAAAGCATATATAGCTACTATAATAGCTGCTACTGCATAGCTCTGTATGAATCTTTTCATTTTGTACTCCTTTCACCCACAATTAGTTATTATTACTATTATATACATATTTTGTAAAAAAATAAACACCCCTTAAGTATTTAAGAGGTGTTTATTTTATATTTTTACAACGTCTCCAATATTATGAACTTTATCCTTTTCATAATAATTAGATAGTAATCCTTCATATTCTAACTCTAACTCATTTAAATCATAAAAATCATTTGGCCTAACTTGATGAGGCTCTTTATCTAATATATTTATCTCACTTCTTTTTAGCATATCTGCCACAAAGTGAGAACATACATATTTATAGTCTTTTTTTCTAGGTTTATTTACAGATAAGTATACAAGAGCTTTTACATCATATACATATTGTTTTCTATTAATACTAACATTATCTATATTCTCTTTTAACTTTTCATACTGTCTTTCTGTTACCATTAATGAGTACACTCTACACATAGTATTAGTTCTTATAGCGTATAACCCTTCATTTATATTTTCTTCTACAAATCCTGCAAATATTGGTGTTTTAGGATTTAATCTTCCAAAAGAATACATAGGCCTTAAATATTCATTTAAAGCTATAGATACATGTGCGTATGGGGTTTTACTTATATTTCTAATTAAGCAAGATAAAAGCGTACCTGTAAATGTAGTAACTATATATATCTTCTTCATAGTCTTCCCCCCTCTTTGATTTTTAGTACAACTAATTCATTATATCATATTATATATAAAATTACAACCTATTTATTTATGTTGTATTTATTCATAAATTAAATAGATTATTAATTTCTATTTGTAAGTCTATAATTATGATATTATTTTTTATTTTAATATTTTCTAAACCATTATATATTTATACTGACTTTCTATTATAATAATGTTACCGTTTGTTGTAAATGGTATTTATTTCCTAAAATATTATTTCCTTTTTCATTTTACAGTCATATTTTTTTAAAATTTGTACAATAATCTTAAATATAGTGTTTGTTAACTATTTTCTTATTAATATAGAGTAATTATGTCTTTATTTTTTATTAATCTTAGATTAAAATTAATAATATGTATTATAGTACCCTTTATGTACTATATAGAAATTTAATAAATTGAGAGGTATTATATAATGTCAAATGAAACTAATTCATCTAACTTTATAAAAAACATTGTTATAAATGATTTAGAAACAGGAAAACATGATAGCATTATAACTCGTTTTCCACCTGAACCAAATGGTTACTTACATATCGGACATGCCAAAAGTATATGCTTAAATTTTGGACTTGCGAAAGAATTTAACGGAAAAGTTAATTTAAGATTTGATGATACAAACCCATTAAAAGAAGATGTAGAATACGTAAATTCTATAAAAGAAGATGTTAAATGGTTAGGATTTGATTGGGACAACCTATACTTTGCATCTGACTACTTTGAAGAAATGTACAATAGAGCTGTTCTTTTAATAAAAAAAGGTAAAGCTTATGTATGTGACTTAACTTCTGAAGAAATGAGAGAATATCGTGGTACTTTAACTGAACCAGGTAAAGAAAGTCCTTACAGAAATAGATCGGTTGAAGAAAACTTAGAACTATTTGAAAAAATGAAAAACGGAGAATTTAAAGATGGAGAAAAAGTACTTAGAGCTAAAATAGATATGTCTTCTCCTAACATAAACTTTAGAGACCCTGTAATATATAGAATCGCTCATTCTACTCATCACAATACTGGAGATAAGTGGTGTATATACCCAATGTATGCATTTGCTCATCCACTAGAAGATGCTATAGAAAAAATAACTCACTCTATATGTACTTTAGAATTCGAAGACCAAAGACCTTTATATGATTGGGTTGTTAGAGAGTGTGAAATGGAAGCTACTCCAAGACAAATAGAGTTTGCTAGACTTAACCTTACAAACACTGTTATGAGTAAGAGAAAATTAAAGCAACTTGTTGATGAAGGAGTTACTGATGGATGGGATGACCCTCGTATGCCTACTATATCAGGATTTAGACGTAGAGGATATACTGCTGATGCTATACGTAAGTTCTGTTCAGAAATTGGTGTATCTAAAGCTGATTCAAAAGTTGATAGTCAAATGCTTGATTTCTTCGTAAGAGAAGACTTACAAACTAAAGCTCCTCTTGCTATGGGTATTTTAAATCCACTTAAGTTAGTTATAACTAACTACCCAGAAGGTCAAACAGAAATGATTGAACTTGAAAATAATGCAAAAGATGAAACTAAAGGAACTAGATTAGTACCATTTGGTAGAGAATTATATATCGAACAAGAAGACTTTATGGAAGAACCTATTAAGAAATACTTCAGATTATTCCCAGGAAATGAAGTTCGTTTAAAGGGAGCTTACTTTGTTAAGTGTACTGATGTTATAAAAGATGAAGACGGAAATGTAGTTGAAGTACATTGTACTTACGACCCAGAAACTAAGAGTGGTTCAGGATTTACAGGACGTAAAGTAAAATCTACTATACACTGGGTAGAAGCAAATACTGCTATTCCTTGTGAATTTAGATTATATGAGCCATTAATACTTGATGATGCTCCAGAAAATGAAGGAAAGCACTTCTTAGAGCAAATAAATCCAAACTCTATGGAAATATTACAAGGATTTGCTGAGCCTACTCAAATAAAAGATGCAAAACCATTAGATAAGTTCCAATTTGTAAGAAATGGATTCTTCTCTGTTGATACAAAATATACTACAGATGATAAATTAGTATTTAATAGAGTTGTACCATTAAAGAGCTCTTTCAAACCTGGAAAATAATATTTAATATATAAAAACCTACTAATTAATATTTTAGTAGGTTTTTTCTTTTATTTAATTTAACTATAATCCACACCTAATATTTCTAATCCACCTTCTATACATTTTATATCTAATGGAAAATCTGGACCCTTTTCACCATCAATATCTGTAGTTAATCCATCCTCACATTCAATATATATTTCCTTAGTTTTAAAGTATAATATATCATCCTCATTTAAATTATCTAAATGTTCTCCCTTTAATACATTTATAAATACTGGTATAGATTTTGGAATTGGCATATCTTTAAAAATAATTACATCTAAATATCCATCATCTAGTTTTGCTTTATATGCTAAATTTAAATTACCTGCAGTTTTTCCATTAAAAACTAACATAAGATACATATTTCCTTTATACTCTACTTCATCAGATTTTACTTTTATATTAAACGCTCTAAGATGAAGCGTTTCCTCTATCCCAGCTATATAATATGCTACTTTTCCCATATAATTTTTAAAATCAGGATTTATTTTTTGAGATACATCCGTAAACATACCTGCACTTGCTACATTTATAAAATACTTATCATTTATTTTTCCTATATCAAAATTTCTTGGATTAGAATTTATAATATTATCTACTGCTTTTTTTATATCAAATTCTAATCCAAGAGAGTGCGCAAAATCATTAGCTGTACCAACAGGAAGTATTCCAACTGGTAGGTTTATATTTAAATTTTTCATAGCATTTATTATTATATCTATTGTTCCATCTCCACCTGCTATTATTAAATGCTCATATGTATCATCTATATCTAAAAAGGCTTTATCTATACACTCATTTTTGTCTATTCTATATGGTATAAGTGTAATGTTATTTTTTTGATATATACTTATTATAAAATCTAAACTATTTACTATGGATTTTTCACCTGAATTTGGGTTGTATATAAGTTTTGCTTTTCTCATGAAACCTCCTTAAAACTTAACCTTTATGATATATATTAGATGTATAAAAGGATATACCTTTATTTTAGTATATCCTTTATTTTATTAATAACCAAGATTTTCATTTAAAAATATTACATGAATTCTATTTGCAGTTCTTTGTCTTTTTATAACTGTATACTCACAGCATATTCTATCTGTACTACTACAATCCATACAATATCCTTTTATTTTACATGGTGTATTAGTATCTAGTCTTTTAGCATTAGCAGGAGCACACATACTTTTATTACGCTCTACAGCTTCATTGATATTTTTTACTATTTTATTAACTCCAACTACTACTATAACTTTGTCTGGTCCATAAAGCATGGCTGCTACCCTATTTCCATTTCCATCTACATTATATAATTCTCCATCTTCTGTTATAGCATTAGTACTAGTAAAAAATACATCTGCACTAAAAGTCTTTCTGTATAACTCTTTTAAATCATCCTTAGTTAGATTTTCTTCATATCTATCTAGAAAATTAAATCTTTTACTTCTTAAATAATCTATAACACCTGCTTCAAATAATGTCATAGATCCTCCACAACTAACAGTATCCCCTTCATTTGTAAGTTCATCTATTATTTTAATAAGTTCATCTTTATTATTTGCAATATAACCCTTCATATTATTATTTTCTAATGATTTTATTGTATTTTTTATTTTAGTTTCATTTACCCAAGCTACATACTTATCCATAAATATTCTCCCACCTTAACATATTTTCATATTATTATAATATCATATCATTTCAATTAATTTGACTTTTTTCGTTCAGGTTTTTTTATACTAAGTAGTCTATCTAAATATGTTGACTTTAATTGTTCATTAGCTAAGGCTCTTTTAGCTGGTTCTAAACTTAATATACTAGATAAAACTGCACCCATAGCTCTATGGCTAGTTAAAGCTTCATTATCAAATATAAGATTTTGTAGCTGACCTTTTTCAATAGCCATTAATACTGCTCTATGAACAGAATTTGCTGGTGTTATTATTTTTTCCTTACGTTTTCTAAGTGTAATGCTTTTTTTATGGCAATTTCTAACGCACACTCCACACCCTAAACATCTATCATCATCGATTTTTACAACTTCTTTGTTATTTTCAACTGATTTACTTATAGCATCTATTGGACAAACCTTTATACACTTACCACAGTTTATACAAGAGTCATAATTTATCTGTGGTATAAAACTAGTTGTCTGAACTGGATTCATATTTCCAAATCGTTTTGCTGCTACTAATGCTTCACAACAACATCCGCAACAATTACATATAAATGTTACTCCACTTCTTACATTTTCTCCACATTGAACTAAGTTGTGTTCATAAGCCTGGTGAAGAAGTTCTTTACACTCCGATGCATCTACTCTTCTTGCAAAATTATTATTTATTAAAGAGTTTGCTGTATTGTTAAAAGTCATACATATATCCATAGGAGCATCACATGATTTTCCTACGTGACTCATTCTATGTCTACAGTAACACATACTTATACCGATATGTTTTGATTCTTCTATTATATGCGTTGCTCTTTCATAGTCTAGTATTGTAACTTCATTTTCATTAGTTAATACTTCTTCTTGAACATATACTCTTCCTAGCTTAGTATCTGTTGAATAGAATAGTTCTTTTATAAAATCTTCTTCTTCATTTATATATTGATAATAAAGCTCTGCTAAAAGTTTTTGATCTATGTCCTGTCTAGTTCTCATCATTGAAAACTCAAAAAAACCAGCCATTGGAGGAGGTAATATGTATTTTTTCCCCTTATTATCTTCTAAATCAAGTATCAAAGCTTTTTTAGCTAAATTATCTAATATTTTATATGCTTCACTTTGACTTACATTCCAAATATTTGCTGCATTTTTTAACCTAAAAGCTTTTATAGGAAGCTTAGCTACTAACCTTGCTTCTTCTTCTGTAAATAATATACTTAAAATTTGATACAAAGTTTTCGAAGGAGGAGCTCCTTGTGGAAATTTATTTATTCTTTCTTCTAGGCTTTTATAAGCATTTTTAGCCGTTATATGCGCCATAATATACACCTCCTATTTTTATTAAAATTATGTACATATAACTATTTATTTATAACAAAAAAAGACATCAAATATTTATGATGCCCTTATTATAATATTTTTAATTACTTATTTATAGAACTTATTTTATTTGTAGAATAGATAGTTAATTCTCCATCATCGTTAATCAACATAATTCCGTTTCTTACAAACTCTAAATTTCCTTTTATCTTTTCATTAATGCAACTTGCAAATTTCTGTTCTGTAACATATATGTCATTTACGGCATTTACACAATCTTTATTTAATTTAACATCATCTACAACTTCTCCATAATCTTTTAAGATATCTATAGATTCAATAACTTCAGTAGTTTCTATCCCTGATATATTTGACACAATATCATGTTTAATATCTTTTATATTGTTTATATATTCGCTTCCTTGCTTTGTAACTACCGAAATAGTATCTTCTTCATTAATTATATTATTTACAATTGTTTTTGTTGTTTTTAAAATATCATTTAGTGGTTTTATATATTCCTCTTTATATTTTGATACACTATTATCATAGGCAACATTTATTGAGTTTACAAATTCATCTTTTTCTATATTAATATTATTAATTACCTTATTTTCTATATTTTCACTTTCAATATTAGCTAATATATTTTTAGCTTCATTAGGAATTATAGTAAATGTTTCTAAACTTACTTTAAGCGGTTCAAATGTTCCATCATCTAATACAACTCCTATAAAACCATCCCCTGTTGGATCCATTCTTAAAGGCTTATCTTTTATTTCTTCATTATTTAAATAATTATTCATAGGTCCTATAATCATTAATTCTACAGTCTTTGGCTTTATTATTTGTTGATTTATATCTATATTTTTTATTACATTATCTACATAAGTAGGCTTTACATCTATAACTGATGTTGATTTATTTGGATTTAATTCCTTTACAACCTTTGTTTTTGATTGATTTGTAACTACATTACAATTTTTTGTATTAATATTAGACAATACACCTATTTTATTAGTTTTTATAGGTCTTGAAACTTCAACCTCTTCGCAATTAGAAGTTAATACTTTTTTCTTTTCTATTTTTACATCTTTTACTACATTCTTTTTTTCACTTGTTATATTTTCTACTACGCTTTTTTTATTTTTACCTAACTCTATATTTTCTAATGATTTTTTAGTATTTACATCTAAATCTGTATTATATTTTAGAACCTCTTCACTTTTTATATTTTCTATACTATTTATTTGGTTGTCATTTTTTATTGCATAATAATTTATGTTTTTTATATCTTTATAATTTCGTCTTATGTAATCCTCAATATTTTTGTCTTTTAGTTTATTTGAAAAAGCTCTAGAATATCCAGTATTAGGATCATATCTATAGTTATTTTCTTCATCTATAGTACTATCTTGTATCTCTTTTATTAATAATTTCTTAAAATTAGGATTGTCATTGTTATTTAATATCTTAACTTTAGTTATATTATCCATTGATATTGCTACGTTATCATTCATTATTATGTTCTTTTTAATTGCTAAGTTGCTATTATTCTCTTTATTTATTTGTATTTTATTAGTGTATCCATCTGTAGTTGTAATTTCTAAATCAACAGAAATTTTCTCCTTATTTGAAGATATATCTACTAATTCTTTAATAGTATTAAGTATCTTTTCTATTGATCTATTATTGTAATTTCTCTGCATTTATACACACTCCTTTACAACTAACTTTTATAGCTAAAATTATCCTCATTATATATATGTTTATTAATGCTATTTTATTACATAAATATAAGGCTCATTTTTTAATGAGCCTTATACCTACATATTATCATTATGCTTCACAGTTTGATGTAAACCCTCCATTAGTAGCTACTAATGTGTTAGGTGTTGTATAAACTGCAACTTCATCTTTAACTACTACGTATAATTTTTCAGTTACTAAAAGTGATGCAAATATATTAGCTGTAAATTCATATTCGCCTGCACTTTCGTTTAATTCTATAGTAGATTTAGGTGCTACACATGGTACTGATACACAAACATCAAACATTGATCTTAAATTTACTTTCCTTCTATCATCTGGTAAACATACTTGACCAAAGAAATCAACATCTTTAAATCCTAATCCCATCACACTATCAGTTAAGCCATCTACAAGATATTGAGCTCTAAAAGGTATACATCCTGCAGTACCATCTACTATAATATACAAATTACAAGAATCTGGAGTTATATCTGCTTGACATATTTTTCTAGCCCTACCATTTTCACAACAACCAGTTCCTTCACCACAAGTTATACTTCCACTATATTCAGTATATATATTTTCACATCCAGAAGTTCTACATGCTGAACATAGATCACTTACTAGTGTTATAGTCTGATTAAGACCTATTTCAGTTGGTATCTCTGCCGCATCTATTCCTAGGCAATCATATTTCAAAGTTATAGTTTTTATACATATATCTTTTCCTATTAAATTAGCTCTATCATTAGTACCTGCCCATATTATTTCAAATGTTTTATCTTTAGCACATCTTGTTTGTTCATTATCTAAATGTACATAGTCATATATTCTATCTATTAATGCAGGTATGCATTTTGCTTCTCTTATATCTGGACATCTAACAGTTTTTGGTTTGCAACATTGTTCTTTACATTGGCTTTCATTTTTTACAACCGTTGGGCCATCTTTGCATGTGCAGCATAAATTGTCTGGTTTACAAGGTTTATTGTATCTCGCCTCAGACTCTTTAACTTCTTCTATATCTTTATTGTCTTTTATTTCACTCATGCCTTCTATCCTCTCCTGTATTTATTTTGAAAAGATTATATTCTCTTCTTAATAAAATATATGATTTTATAAGATACATGTTACTAATTTAGATTCTCTATTTAATAATTTTTACTAATATATGTATAAATTTGCATATTTTAATATAAATATTAGTATAAAGATTTTTAGGAGGATAGTTATGTCTTTTATAGATAAAACAAATATAGTAATAAAAAAAAATAACAACGACTTATATTACTTTGACATAGATAAAGATATAGTATTAACTAAAATAAATAATAAAAATGATATTTTACTACCTAAAATTTTATTTACTGGGGACTATTCCTTTGTAGATATATGGCTAGATACAAATGAAAAAGACAATATCTATGGAATCATCAATGATAAAAAAGGAAAAATATTAAACTTAAATATAGAAGAAGATAATATCGATAAACATACTATGATAAAATATGATTATAAAAACTTTATAGTAAAGTTTCCATATACAAAACACATATCTAATATAAAACATACTATATATTACTCAATAAACAAAAGTATACCTCTTTTAGCAAATCTAATTCATATATATGAAGATGATAATATTTATGTAAAAAATACAATAGATTTTATAGACTATAATATTCTTAGTAACTTCGTTGTAGCCTACTCAAATAACAGACCTATTATATTTTACTTTAAGCTAGTCGATAAATTTGAAGAATTATTTGTATCTACCTTTAATTTAAATTCTCGTTCTTGGTCTAAGCCTATTCAAATTACTAAATCAAATAAGAATAAAATATATTTATCTGTTTTACAAGATGAAAACAGTAACTATCATATAGTATTTTCAGAAAACCACGATAACAAATATTATTGCAAATATGTCAATATCAGTTTAGAAAATAATTTTTTGAAAATAAATCAAGAGTCTATTATAAGTAAAGATGTTATGTGCTTATTTCCAAGTATAATAAAAGAAAATTCTACTATATATATACAGTGGGTTGAATACTTTGATTTGTACATTTGTAAATCATGTGATTATGGAATGAATTGGAGCAAACCTATAATGGATAAAAATATATCTAATCAACCATTTATAAGATATCAATACATTTCTGATAATATAACTTCAATATTTGCACCTAAAAACAATTTAAGTTTAAATTCTTTACCTATAAAATGAGGAGTATCTTATAAGATACTCCTCATTTTATAGATAAAGATTCTAAAATTTTTATTAGTTCATATTTTTATTGTTATTTTTAGATTCTATTTGAGCTTTAATAAGCTCTGATTGTCTTTTTAATTCATCTATTTTATATCTTATGGCATTTAACTTTGCTTCCATTGAATTTCTAGCCTTTTCTGTTTCAGCATTTCTCATACCTTCTTCAGTTTGTTCATACATCATCTCTAATGCATTTATCTTTTCATTTATTTTATCATATACCATTTGAGGATTATTATATAATGTTTCCCTTTTCTTATCTATCATAGATAATACTTTAAAATAAATAAATGTGATTATTATATTTACTATAATCTCAAATATGTCTGTGCTCATCCTATTAGTTATAGCTGTTACTCCTATAAACACAATTAAGTTGAATAAAAATAAGTTATTTAATATTTTTCTATTTTCAGTATGCTTTCCTTCTTCTTTATATTTCATAAATCTATAAGGTATAGATATTGTTAATATAGGCGCCAAAAATATTATCTTCATGTCTATAAGAGCGTATACAATACTTAGCATAGTAACTAAAGTCGTAGTTTTGCTCATTAAGTCTACTCGTCTCATATTATTCTCCTTAGTTTTTAAATATAAAAATTCTTTTTAATATAAAATGATATTATATATTTTATCATACCTTATAAATAAAATATATATTTTTATATCAAATTTTAATTTATAAGATGTACCATTATAAAAACATGGAAATCATTGATAAATATATATCAATTCAGTTTGTACACAAACATTTGTCCTAAAACATATAATAAAATATATATTAGTGATGGTATTTTTACCCTATTAAACAACCTTTTTAATCTAGACTTTGATAGTATTTTGTATCTCTTGCGTATACAAATGATAATATTATGAGATTAATTTAATTTATAGGAGGTAGGCATTTATGAAATGTTGTATGTGTGGATTTGAATTAGAATATAATTATTGTCATTTAGTTGATAGAGGTCTAGTATTTTGTTCTATTGAATGTTTTAAGGAAAACTATGATGAAAAATATGAAGGAACATTACCGGTAGAAAAACCTAAAATGACATTTGGAGATGCTATAACTAAATTAAAGGAAGGATATAAGGTAAGAAAAGTAGACTGGGATGAAAGTCATTATATTTATATGGATGAAGAAGGATATGTTAGAAGAAGAGATGGTACTAAGTATTTTATTAAGTTAAATAATGATGTATGGGAAGAATTCGAGAATGTCTATAGATTTGTGTAAATAAGATTTTTTATAATTTATATTACTGGAAATTTCAAATTCCAGTAATATTTTTTTATTTTTGAGAAATACTAATACTGGAATTCTTTACACAATTATTATGTGTTTAATTTAGTTATTTATACACTAAATTTTCCATAATTTCAAAAAAATTTATATTGTGTAAGAGTTAGGTATCCTTTCTCCAAACAT
>NZ_LT629850.1:731920-772005 GCF_900106845.1 Romboutsia timonensis | reverse complement strand
TTCTGCTTCTAGCAATTGTTGGATAATATCTTTGAACAGCTTTTGCATTAATCCATTTTTACCAACTACATCTTCCATGGTTTTACATTTTCTTACTTCAGCTTGGTAGTCTAAATCTGGAATAATTATTTCTCTTTGATCTTTCATTTCTTTACCTCCAAAAGTTTAATATGAATATTATTCCAAACTTACCAATTTTACATTCAAAAAAGACTGTAGGTAAGTTTGTATTTACACAAAACTACCTACAGTCCCAAGAATTCAAATAAAACAAAATACACCTTTTAAATATACAGATCTGCTTAATAAATAAGCCTATCATATATTCAAAAGGTGTATTTATCTTTTAATTTAATCTTAGAATATTAATTTAATAACATAAAAAATAGGATAGCTACTTAAACCATCCTATAAATTATAAGTATTTAGTTTGCATTTCTTATATTATAATATACTTGATCATTTAGTATATAAATATATACTACCTCTTTATCAAAGTCCATAACAACTATAGCGAAATTAGTTTCTAGACCATTATTTAATAAGAACTCTTTTAACGCTTTAGCAGAATTTAAACATTGATAAATATATTTATTCCATTCATCTATATTTCCATTTTCTGCAACATATTCATCCATATGAAGCTCCAATATTAAAGTTTTTCCATCTTCTGATTTAATAATATTATGTCTTTGACCATAAAAACTATTATCTATAACTGGTTTTAATAATTTATATGCTTCATCGATTTCTTTATTTTCACTTATTTCTTTAGTATATAATTCATTTAAATCTTCATCTACTTGTTTTTGTTGTACTTGTGGTTCTTGATATTCAACGTATTCATTTTTGCAACCGGTTAATATACTTAAACTTAATAAACCACTTGTAATTAACGATATTAATTTCTTATGCATTGCCTATCCCCCTAACGATGAATTAATTACAGGGTATAGTATGATATATAGCTTGTGTAAAGTTACTTGTATACAGCAATAGTCTGTTATCTAAGAATTCCCGTTATGTAGACTTTACTAACTAATTTAAGTTATAAATCAGATAATAATTTATCAATTGCGTATTTTAAAATAATAAAAAATACACCTCCTAAATATATGAAAAAGTCACTCACTCAAAAATGAGTATTATCATATATTCAAAAGGTGTATTTATATTTTAATTTACTTATATAATATTAATTATGCATTTTGAACATCATACATTTTCTTTAATTGAGCTTGTATATCCTTGTTTTCAAGATACTCTTCTAAAGTAGTCTTTCTGTCCATTATTCCACCTGGAGTTATTTCTATTATTCTGTTAGCAAGAGTTTGTATCATCTCTTGGTCATGAGAGTTGAATAATAATACTCCTGGGAATTTCTCTAAACCTTTGTTTACAGAAGTTATAGATTCTAGGTCTAAGTGGTTAGTTGGGTCATCTAATACAAGTACGTTAGCATTTGATAACATAAGTTTTGATAACATACATCTAACCTTTTCTCCTCCAGATAAAACTTGAGCTTGTTTTAAAGCTTCTTCACCAGAGAATAACATTCTTCCTAAGAATCCTCTTATGAAACTTTCACTCTTTTCTTCAGAGTATTGTCTTAACCAATCAACTAATGAGTATTCTACACCATCGAAGTATTGGTTGTGGTTTTTAGGAAGATAACTTTGAGAAGTTGTAACTCCCCACTTGAATGTACCACTATCAGCAGTATCTTCTCCCATTAATATGTTGAATAAAGTAGTTATAGCTATTTCGTCTCCCATAAATGCTACTTTATCTTCTCTATCTAATCTGAATGATACGTTGTCTAAAACTTTAACACCATCTACAGTTTTAGTTAATCCTTCAACCTCTAAAACTTCATTTCCTATTTCTCTTTCAGGAGTGAATCCAACATATGGATATCTTCTTCTAGATGGTTGTATTTCTTCAACTTGTATTTTTTCTAATTGTTTCTTTCTAGATGTTGCTTGCTTAGCTTTTGACGCATTTGAGCTGAATCTTGCGATGAACTCTTTTAATTGAGCTATTTTTTCTTCAGCTTTTTTGTTTTGATCTTTAGCAAGTTGTAATGCTAATTGGCTTGACTCATACCAGAAGTCGTAGTTACCAACGTACATTTGTATCTTACCAAAGTCAACGTCAACTATATTTGTACATATTTGGTTTAAGAAGTGTCTATCGTGTGATACAACTATTACTATAGAATCTTCTAAATCCATTATGAAGTTATTTAACCAATTTATTGATTGGAAGTCTAAGTGGTTTGTAGGTTCGTCCATTATTAGTATTTCAGGTTTACCAAATAATGCTTGAGCAAGTAATACTTTAACCTTTTCTCCACCTGTTAATTCTTTCATTTGCTTGTAATGTAAATCTTTAGTTATACCAAGACCCATTAATAATCTTTCTGCATTAGTTTCTGCATCCCATCCATCAAGTTCAGCAAACTCACCTTCAAGTTCAGCAGCTTTTATACCATCTTCTTCAGAGAAATCTGGCTTCATGTATAATGCATCTTTTTCTTGCATTATTTGATATAATCTTTCATGTCCCATTATAACAACATTTAAAACTGTTTCTTCTTCATATTTGAAGTGGTCCTGTCTTAAAACTGACATTCTTTCTTTTTCTGTTATAGATACACTACCTGTGTTTGCTTCTATATCACCAGCTAATATCTTTAGGAAAGTTGATTTTCCTGCACCATTAGCACCTATTATCCCGTAACAATTACCTTTAGTGAATTTTAAGTTAACATCTTTGAATAACTCTTTATCACCAAATCTAAGTCCAACATTAGTAACTTGTAGCATTTGATTATTTCCTTTCTTTATTACTTATTTTTTATTACACAATACTTTATATAATATATTATTTTTTTACATTAGTCAACTAATCTAAGACCTTAATAATACTATATTTTAGCAAAATTTATATATATAATTTACTTTGTGTAAACGACGTATTAAGAAGTATTTCGTATCACCAACGATATATCCTTTCTACCTCTTATGATACATCCGTTGATCAAAATAATCGTTAGATTATAAATTATTAACAATAAGTATATTAATCTATAAAGAGCTATCTTAATATAAATTTTATTTTTTAAAATTATATTAAGATAGCTCTTAAATTAAAATTTATTTATTAGTTATATATTAATGAAACTTTTATTTTTTCTCCTAAGTCTTCTTTTAAATATAAAGAGAATATTGCTTCATATGAGTCATCACTCTTATCTTGTATAGCATTTAATACTTCATTTAAATATGCTATATCATATACTGAACTCATTTCAACTAATATCATTAACTTTTTACCAGTTAATTCATCACTAGTTTTTATAGAGTTTTCTTCAAGTTTGTTTGCTATCTCTTCTACACTATTATTTTTGTCAAACTCACCATATGAGTATTTTATACCCTTATCACTAGCTAGTCCTTCTTTTATATCTGTTAAATCTATACTTATAGTACATTCATCAGATATTGAGTCTATTATCATATCTATTATATTTAATAAAGAATCTGTGTTATCATTATTTATCTTTATTTCTCTATTTATTTTTATTTCATTTTTATTTTCTTTTTCACTTAAATCAAGTCCAACTGATAATACTCTTCTTTCATCGGCCATATATCCTATTGCATTAACTATTTGAAGAGCTTGTTTGTCTTCACTATTGTAAGTTAAAAGTAATATATCAACTCCATCAAGTAATGCTCTTACATAGTCTTTATCTACATCTTTATTGATATTTATTTTTTCTGTATCTATTTTTTCTACTATTTTACTTTCAACTTCTTCTAGTTTTTTTATACCGTCATTTCCTATACCTATTAATTTTGTATTTTTTACTTCTTCCATTTTATCTCCTAACTATTAACTAAAGGATATATTAACTTAATATATCCTTTAATAATTTTGAATATTTATTGTTTAAAAATTTGAATAAAGGAACACCTATTATAGTTATTACCACAAATTGTCCAAATCCTACCTGTAAAATAGAAAGAATTAATGGCAATTTAAATAATCCATGTAGCATTACTCCACCTATTATTATAGCATTTACTATAGTTGGCCACAATGATGCTATTATTAAGTATCCTTTTTTACCTTTCATATATTTCCCTGTTAAATATACTAAATATACACTTATAAATGTAGCTAATGTTCCAAGTATAATATCAGGTACTCCATAAGGACCTATTACATTTGCTAAAAAACAACCTATTGTAAGTGATAGTATATATTCTTTTCCAAATAACGGAAGTAAAGTCATTACCTCTGATATTCTAAATTGTATTTGTACATAGCTTATAGACCCCAGTACTAATGTTATTGTTGCATATAAGGCTGCAACTACACCTATTCTAGTTATTTTTTTGTTTTTGATGTCATATTTTTCCCCCTAAAATGTATTAAGCCTATTTAGGTAAAATTTCTGTATTGATATAACATCACTGCCACTTCAGTCATCTCCGTTACTACACTCATAACTATGTTTTAAAATAAAATAAACCATAGTTATGAGCTACGGTTTTTTTAACAAAAATTAAGCATAATAAAATGCTGTTCACCGTAGTTTTATTTATAGACAGGAGGCTTCCGAACTGTCTTATTAATTTTATTTAAATATTATATATTATATAAACTTAAATTTCAAATTTATTTTTAGTAACATATCTCTAAATTTATTCATATTATAAAATAACAATATTTTGTTGGTGGGGGTAAAATGCCTAAAAATAAATTTCTCAGTAAAAGAATGTGTGATATAAAAAGTACATGTAAAGAAATTGGAAATCAATACATATTTCTAGTAACAATAGTCGCTGCTATAATAGCTCAAGAAATAGATGACAATGATGATTTAGATAACTTAGCTGGTTTTTTAATTGTACTAGGTGAGCAACTGGCGTTTGCTTCATCAATTAGAGACACTTGTGAAGCAAATGCTGGTGAAGAACCTCAAAATGTTATCAATCCCGAATTATCTATAGATAAAGATTTATATAAGTCTAAAACACCTAAGAAAAAAGTAGTAAAAAAAGTTAAAAGAAAGGTTAAAAAAAGCTCTAGCAGATAAACTACTAGAGCTTCTTTTTAATATCTATGATTTTCTGAATCTTGTGGGTTTACAAATCTGTGTTTTCTATTCATTGTTTCTTTGCTATATTTTGCTTCATCTTGAGCTGCCATTTTTGCATTTACTTCTGTGTTATTAGCTCCATTTACTCCTAGTTCTCTTGCAAACTCCACTTTTTCTTTTTTATAATCATACATCTTTTCAGTACTTGGTCTTTTCTTATGAGTCATAATGCCACATCCTTTTGGTTTTATTTCTAAGTTTATTATTTCACAGTTTTACTTTTTAATTCTTATAAAATTTTTAATTACCATGAATATCTTTAAGCTTATCTTTATCTAGCATTACATCTTTTTTACCATATGCTGCTTTACTAAATATTTTTTCAGCTTCTCTTAAATCAAGTCCTAGTATTGTCATATTCTCAGGTCTAGCTTCTCCTAATCCATCTTTATATAATCCATATAAATAACAAACTGCTTGCGGTAAAAATCCAAGTAATCTTGCACCTATACTATCTGCTGCTACAGGATCTGTTGATGCTATTACAAGGCCAGGTGTATCAACCGCCATACCATCACTAGGTCCAGTTCCTATCATTGCCTTGTCTAAGCTAATAATAGATAAGTCTATTGGAACTTTTTTTGCAAAGCATCTTATAAAACCATGTAAATCTTCATGAATTCCAGTTTGCTTTTTAGGGTATCCATGGATACTTGCAGGAGGGTAACCCATAGCTATATTTTTAATGGCTGCAGTTACTGTAGCTTCTTCATGGTATTTTAATTGAGTAAATGAAATTATAACATCAGCATCCTTTATAACTTCATTTATAGGAGTAGATTTTATTATTTCATGATTTAATTCTAAATCTATAAATGGTCCATAATTCATATCTACAAATTCTAAATTTTCTTCTTCTATTATTTTGTCATATCCAACACTTTTCATAACATCAGGAGTTTTAGCTCCTCCTGACCCAGTTGCTATAACTATTTTTGATGGTTCTTTTGTTTTTATGTATTGTATAAGCTTTTTCAAAGTTTTAGGACCTACAACTACACCATCTTTAGGTGATTTATCTTTTACCCAGTTAGGAGTTATTATTACTTTATCTCCTTTTTGTATAATTTTATCCATAGGAAGTAAATCTAGGGCTTTTTCTAATGATCTACCTTCACTCATTCCTTTTGTTATAGCTACTATTGGATCTTTTACTTTACGATTTCTTATCATATTTTCACCTCTTTAAATAAAGTATTTGCATTTTTAGTACAAAAAAATCCTCTTATTTAAGAGGACTTTAATCAATTTATTTATCAAAATTATTTAATATCTTTATAGCAAAATAAATTATACCCGTAACTAAAAATACACCACACATTCCAGTAGCCATTAATTTTAATCCCTCAATCATAATATATCCCCCCCTAAGATAATAGTCCAAGTATAAGACCACCAGCTATAACAGACGCTATTTGACCTGATACATTCGCACTTACTGAATACATTAATATAAAATTTTGAGGGTCTTCCTTTGTAGCCAACTTTTGAACTACTCTAGCTGACATTGGAAATGCAGATATACCAGCTGCTCCAATCATTGGATTTATCTTTTCTTTTTTAAATATATTTATAATTTTTACAAATAATACTCCACCTATTGTATCAAATATAAATGCTATAAGTCCCATACACATTATAAGTAATGTAGATGTTTTTAGAAAATCGTCACCTTTCATAGTTGATGCTATAGATAGACCTAGTAATATTGTACAAATATTTACAAGTTCATTTTGAGCAGATTTAGATAATCCATCTACAACACCTGATTCTTTCATTAGGTTACCAAACATTAAAAATCCAATAAGAGGTATTGATTGTGGTGCTATTATCCCTGCTATTACTGTAACTACTATAGGAAATAATATTTTAGTTCTTTTAGATACTTTGCCTTGAGTATAACTCATTCTTATCATTCTTTCTTCCTTTGTTGTAACAAGTTTTATAGCAAATGGCTGAATGATAGGCACTAGTGCCATATAAGAATATGCTGCTACAGATATTGGTCCAAGTAAATTCTTGGCAAGTTGAGATGCTACAAATATAGAAATCGGTCCATCAGCAGCCCCTATTATTCCTATAGATGCAGCTTCTTTTAAGTCAAATCCAAATATTAAAGCTACTATTATAGTTAAAAATATTCCAAGTTGAGCTGCTGCTTCCTAAAAATATTGTAAATGGCTTTTGAAGTAGGGGTTCAAAATCAATCATTGAACCTATTCCTATAAATATTAAAAGTGGAAATAGTTCCGTTGCTATTCCTTGTGAAAATAGTAAATCTAATATACCAACTACCTTACTATCTCCAAACAATTGAGTTATAGCTCCTGACAATGGTAAATTAGCCATTATTACTCCAAACCCCATAGGAAGTAACAGAGTTGGTTCAAATTTTTTGTATATAGCTAAGTAAATTAGTATGCATCCAATTACTATCATAATTATATCTTTAATAGATATTGCACTTATTCCTGACAGCAAACTATCCATATCCCCACCCCTTTTACTATATGTAATTATAATATATTCTAAAGTTTTTTAATTGCTACAATCTATAAACTTCTGTTGTTCTATACTATTATAAAATTTTTATCTATTGTCCATATTAAAATTTCTAGCTTATAGTTTTGCTTCGCTTATGCCCTGTGTAAGTAAATCACTTTAATTTACATATGGATGCTATCTTTTCTCTTGCCAATAACTTAATCCAGTGATTAAGTCCCTGTATTAATAATGAATTTCAAAATATTTTTTATGGTGAAAAGCAATTTATTTATATTACTCAAATTCAGAAATTCATCTTACTTTTTAATATATTATAATTTACTATAAGCGTAAAAGAGCATACCCTTCATAATTTAGAAGGATATGCTCTTTATAAATATTTATATTGGTTTTATTTCATACGTTAAAGTATAAATTTTATTAGGATTTAAAATATACTCCGGATGAGGTAATGCTCTCCAGCTATCATCTCCTCCTACTCCCATTTGTTTGTATATTATTCTTAATACAGTTGCATCTAATGGCTTTAATTTATAGAAATGATCTGCTATTTCTACATCTTCTGGATGATATTTAGATATATTAAACTCAAAAGTAGGAACTCCACTTATTTTTATTCCTTCTCCTTTTTCATTTTTTATTTCTAAATATCTTACATCAGTTTTAGCACCATTTTCTTGAGGTTGAAGATAATTTACCATTTTTTCAGTTACTATATCTTCGTATAACCCTACCTTAGCACTCTTATATTTATCCCAGTAATTTTCTATTTCTCCTCTACCATAATAAGTTATATTTTTAAATTCTTCTTTAAGTATAAACATATCACTTATTACAGGTATTTTAGCTAAATCTCTATTTGGATTTAGTATTTGTTGTACTTTTAGTTTAGAGTTACTATCTAATGAGTATACATATGTTACTGTACTATTATTATCTAATTCTATATCTACTACTAAATTAACTAAATTAACATAGTTTTCTATTTTAATATTTACTAAATGCATATTTGGATTTCTCCATGTAACTGCATCTACTTCATTTTTAAATCCTCTATCATTATTAGTACTTGCTCTCCAAAAATATGGTCTTGATTCTTCTTTTAGTATATTTTCTCCGTTTACTATATACTGTGCTAAAAGTCCACTTTCTTTTGATAAAGATACTTTTACTTTTTCTGTAGATAATGTTATCAATTTGTCTTCTTCATTTATATTAACTTTATTAGTATTTTTTTCTCTTTCTATTTTTAATGTATTTGGTTTTAATACAACTTGATGATGTTTTACTTCATGACCTTTAGGTGCATAGATTGTTTCATTCTTTTCTTTAACTGTAAATGTAACTATGTATTCCTCACCTTTGTATCTTTTTTGTACCACATCATATTCTAGTTCATAAGTTTGTCCAGGCTCTAAATCTATTGTTACACATTTTTCATCTACAAACTCACCATTTTTAGTTGTAGTTATGAATATGTCATATCTATTTAAATTGTTAAATAAATAATCATTTTTTATTTTAACTAAACCTTCTTTTACATCTTCAAATAATACATCTGCATACCAATATTTAATCTCATAGAATTTAGGAGTTACTTCTCCATTAGCAAATACTAATCCATTTCCACTAAAGTCATAATCATTTGGGAAATCTCCAAAATCTCCTCCATAAGCTAAATAACTTATATCTCCTTCTTTTTTAAGGATTGCTTGGTCTTTAAAGTCCCATACAAATCCACCTTGTAGAACATCATATTTCCTAAATAATTTATAATATGCATCTAAATTACCATTTGAATTTCCCATAGAATGTGTATATTCACACATTATATGAGGTTTTTTAGGATTATTTTTTGCATATTCTTCTATTTCCCAAGGTCTTGTGTACATTTGACTTTCTATCTCTGATACATCTTCATACATTCTATGATGGAATATTCCTTCATAATGTACTATTCTAGATTTATCATTATCTTTAAAGAATCTGTACATTTTTCTGAAGTTTTCTCCTCCAAAAGACTCATTTCCTAATGACCATATTATTATAGATGGATGATTTTTATCTCTTTCAAACATAGATTTACATCTTGCTAACACAGCATCTGTCCATTCTGGTTTACTTCCTGGAAGTGCACCTTCTTCTTCTTTTTGTCCATACTTCCATGTACCATGAGTTTCTAGGTTTACTTCATCTATTACATATAATCCATATTTATCACATAAATCATACATATATGGATTATTTGGATAATGAGAAGTTCTTAGAGCATTAACATTAAATTGCTTCATTATTTTTATATCTTTTTCCATTATTTCTTTATTTATAGCTCTTCCCATTTCACTATCAAATTCATGTCTATTAACACCATTAAATAGTATACGTTTTCCATTTATGTACATTACATTTTCTTTTATTTCAAATCGTCTAAATCCTGTATCACAACTTACATACTCTATTACTTCGCCATGTTCATTTTCTAAACAAATTATTACTTTATATAAGTTTGGTTGTTCTGCACTCCATTTTCTTGGATTGTCTATTATAGTTTGGAAATGTAGGTTTGCTTCACCCTCTATAATAACTTCTTTTTTACTAGAATATATTATATTTTCTTTATCATACAATTCTAATTTTATATTGTAATTTCCTACACCATTTACTTTTACTTTGGTACTAAAAGTCCCATCTTTGTAATCATCTGTAAGATTTGAGTCTACTCTAAAATCTACTATATGAGTTTTATTTTTTATTTCTAAATAAACGTCTCTAAATATACCACTTAATCTCCAAAAGTCTTGATCTTCTAACCAACTTGCATCACACCATCTGTATACTTTTACACCTATTTTATTTTTACCTTCTACTAAGTAATCAGTTATATCAAACTCAGATGGTGAGAATGAATCTTTACTAAACCCTACTATTTCTCCATTTACATATAGGTAAAAGCATGACTCTACACCTTGGAAATTTATTAATACTTTTTTATTTAATTGTTCTTTAGTTATATCAATATACTTTACATAGCATCCTGCTTCATTTATTTTAACAGGAGCAAATGGTGGTTTTATATCTTCTCTTCCTGTCCATGGATATATAAGATTTGTATATTGTGGTATTCCATACCCTTTTATTTGCCAATTTGATGGAACATCTATTTCATCCCATGAATCATTATTATAATTTATTTCGTAAAAATCTTCTGGTATACTTTTTATATCTTTACAAAAATTGAATTTCCATTTTCCATTTAACGATATATACCTTGAAGAATTTTCTTTTATTCCTTCTATTGCTTGTTCTTTAGTTTCATAGCTTACAAAATCATTATGATGTTTATTCATGTTTAAAGATACTATTTGTGGATTATTATTCCACTCAGGGTATCCATTTTGTGGTTTTTCATATTTAAATTTCATAAATTTTCTCCCCTTCCACGTATAAAAATATTCATATGATTCTATCTATATAAACATTCTTTGTTACATGAAGTTCCCCCCCTTCTTCATATGAATTTAAAGGTATATATTATCATAATAGATAATAATCTTTTTTAACACTTATCTTTACTACTATTTTGATAAAATTTACTCTTTAATTCTATATTTTATCTCAAAATAATAATATCATTGCATATAATTCATGTCAACGCTTTCCTGAATCATTTAAAATAATTATTTTTAATAATCTTATAAATAAGTGATTTTATAAATTAAAAAGCTATTATTTATAAATTTAATATAAATAATAGCTTTTTTCTTACTTCTAACTTATATATCTTTCAAGTATTACTGCTCTTATGCTTTCATATTTAACATAGTCTGGCATTACCTTCTTAATAACACTTACCTTTTCATCACCAAATCGATTTATTGCATCTAGTATCATCTCTTTTTCATTTTCATTGTACATACATTTTAAGTCTATATCAAAATTTATATTATTTCCAAGCTTTATATAATCATAAACATATCCAAGCACTGTTGACACTGATATTTCTAATTCATCTGCTACATCATTTATGTCTTTATTTTGATTTAATAAATCTAGTGCTATTTCATCATTTTTTCTACTATCCCCATCTAAAACTAACTTTAACCTTTTCTTTTCTTCCCATTTTGGATTTATATTATTTTCTTGTATATATTCTTTAACTATATTTATAATATCTTCTCCATATTTATTAATTTTAACAGGGCCTATACCACCTATATCCTTTAATTGTTCTTCATCTAATGGATATCTTCCACTTATCTCTTTTAAAGTATTGCTACTTAGTATTATATATGGAAGTACACCTTCTAATTTTGATACACTAAGTCTATAGTCTCTAAGTCTTTCATATAGTTTTTTATCTGTAGTTACATTAAAGTACTCACTATTTAACCCCGTCGATTTTCCCGACACAGTATTTAATTTAGATTTATCTATATTTTTTTCTTCTATATATTTTTCAATTATATCTTTAAATCTATTACCATACTTTTCGTATTTAATTTGTCCAACTCCAGATATATTAAGCATTTCTTCTTTATTAGTTGCATAAACACTTGCCATATTTTTTAAAGTTGCATCTCCAAATACCATATATGGTGCTATCCCTTCTTCTTTAGCTATTTCACTTCTTAAAGAAACTAACATTTCATATAATTCATTTTCTACATATCTTGACTTAGTAACCTTATCTTCCTTAAATTCAACTTTAATTTCTTGCCTTATTACTTTTAAAGACTGTTCATTTAATTTTATAGTAGGGAAACTTCCCCTTGGTCCTATGTTTTCTACTACATCTAAAAAACCATGTGATACTAGTGTATTTATAAAAGTTTTTAAATCTTCATTAGAATAGTTTTTCATAATTCCATAAGTTGTTAAAGTATCAAATCCAAGGTCTAATACTTTCTTATTTTTAGAACCTCTTAAAACATCTATTATCATAGTAGCACCAAAGCTTCTTTTCATTCTAGCAATACATGATATAACTTTTTGAGCATCTAGTGTTTTATCTACTACTTCACCTTCATTTAAGCAGTTGCTACAATTATTACAATCTTCTAAGAATGTTTCTCCAAAATAGTTTAATATATTTTTTCTATAACAAGTATTTGAGTAAACTAAATCCACCATTTGTTGAAGTTTTTTATATTGTACTCTTTTTCTATCAGGATTTTCAATTCCAACTTCAACTAAATATTTTTGAGTATGAACATCTCCTGGTGAAAATAATAATACACACTCACTATCTTCTCCATCTCTTCCTGCTCTACCTATTTCTTGGTAATAATTTTCTATACTTTGTGGCATATTATAATGAAGTACCCACCTTATATTTGGTTTGTCTATTCCCATACCAAATGCATTTGTAGCTACCATTATTTTTATATCATCATTTATAAAGTTTTCTTGATATTCTTTTCTTGCTTCATTTGAAAGACCTGCATGATATTTAGCTACTGAGTAATTTCTTTTTAGTAGTCCCTCATATATAGTTTCTACTTCTTTTCTAGTTGAAGCATATATTATTCCACTTTCATTCTTATGATTTTCTACATAGTCTAATGTATATTTATTTTTAGATGATGACTTTACTATATTTATAGATAAGTTTTCTCTATCAAACCCAGTTATATAAACAGCTGGGTTATGTAAATTAAGTATATTTATAATATCTTCTCTAACTTCATTACTAGCAGTTGCTGTAAATGCTGTAACTATAGGTCTTTTATCTAATCTATTTATAAAGTATGGTATTTTTTTATAACTTACTCTAAAGTCATGTCCCCATTGAGAAACACAGTGAGCCTCATCTATTGCAACCTGACTTATATTTTTTCCTCTTATTATATTCACAAAATCCATACTATCCAGTCTTTCCGGTGCTATATATATTATTTTACATTCATCATTTTCTATTTCTTCTAAAGCTTCATTATATTCACTATTAGATAGTGAACTATTTATTAATCGAGCTTTAACCCCCATAGTCTTTAATGCATCAACTTGATCTTTCATAAGTGATATTAAGGGTGAAATAACTATAGTTATTCCATCTAAGCAAAGTGCTGGTACTTGATAACAAATAGATTTCCCTCCACCTGTTGGCATTATGGCAAGAACATCTTCTTTATTTATTATAGATGTTATAATATTTTCTTGTCCTTTTCTAAAACTTGTATATCCATAATATTTATGTAATACGTCTAAAGGTTTTATATTCATCTACATTCTCCTTTAAAATTTTTATTATAAAACTTTCATTTCATAGTTTATTTATACATAAAAAATTCGCTTCGCTTGAGCGACGTGTCGGCGAAACACTTCATGTCGCCAACGACTTCGTCCGTTGCTCAAAATCTTTTTTACGCTCAAAACCAATTTATTGATATTACTTACATTCAGAAGTTATCCATATTTTTAAAAATATTATAATATCTTTAAGCGTAAAAAATTTCAGAAAATAAAGATATTATTGATTTATCAATAGCAAACTATTTTCTGAAACTAGTTTAATTTATATAACTAACATTCTTCTAATAAATACTTTGTAGTAATTTTAAAATTTCTTCCTTATTAAGCTCATATGGATTAGCTAATATATTTAAAGATGTACATAAGCTAGCTATTGTTTCTAATTCATCCTTTTTTATATTATAATCTCTTAAGTTATTAGCTAAACCTATTCCTTTTTTCAGTTTATATATTTCATTAGAAAATTCTTCTACATTAGAATATCCGACCTGTTTACTTAATTTATCTATTCTATCAAACTCAACTTTTGAATTTAATAATAATACTTTATCTTGAGTAATACCACATGCCTCACCATGAGGTATATTATACTTACTAGTTAATGGATACGATATTCCGTGGCATGCAGCCGTCCCTGTAACAGAAAAAGCAATTCCAGCTAATAATGATGCTTGACACATATTTTCTCTATATTCTATATTATCAAGATTATTAACTGCATTTTTTAAATTGTTCATAACAAGCTTTACTGATTCTATAGCTAAAATATCTGATATAGGATTATTATTTTTACTATAATAAGATTCTAATGCATGTGATAATACATCTATACCTGAACTAGCTGTAACCTTTTTAGGTACTGTAAGTGTTAACTCTGGATCAATTATTGCTATTTTAGGAAGTAGATACTCTGATTTTATAGGAAATTTATCTTCAGTATACTTATTGCTTATAACAGAAACACTAGTAACTTCACTTCCTGTACCTGCTGTTGTAGGTATAGCTATTACAGGTATATTTTTATTAATCTCTAATTTATTTTCTAGGAAATATCTTATATTAGTATCCATAGCTGCCATACAAGAAGATATCTTTGCACAATCTAGTATACTTCCTCCACCTAATGCTATAACAAAGTCTACATTACTATCTTTTATAGCTTTAGTTGTTAATTCTACATCTTCTATTGTAGGATTTGCGCTTATTCCAAAATGTATATTTTCTATATATTCATTCAATAGTTGTATAATTTCATAACCATATTCACTTTTTATAAATCTCTCACTAGATATTAGTATTCCTTTTTTAAAATTATTATCTTTTATTACTTTATTTATATTTTTAACTGCCCCACATTTAAATATTATTTCAACAGGAAGCCCAAATTTATAGTTCATATAACTACCTCTTTATATTAGATTTATTAATCTATTATTTTATCATACATATTAGGTTTAAAATATATTTATAGCTAAATTCCTTTTGTAAAGTTTAGTTGTATATAAATCATTATAATTTTTCAATCTCTCATAAAGCATATTATTTTATATCTTCTTAAATAATCTTATATAATTATAGATATTTTTTCATTCCCATATATATTTTTTTAATAACCGTATTTTTATAATTGGCTCTGTTAGCTTACTTCGTGATAATTATAATAAAAAACAACCATATCTTAGTAATTTCAATTTCTAAATACTAAGGTATGGTTGTTTAATTTTTTGTAAGTAGTTCGTATTATATTAATATTGTGATTTGTTAATATAAGGCTCTGTTTTAGCACAGTGTTGAAATCTATATAATAATTGCTTAAAAACTAATTAAAAATTAGAGGTTGCATCACTATATTTAATCTTAATTAAGTAATATCAGTATTTACCAAAATCAACATTTATTTAAAACAGAGCCTAACATAGAAGAACAAGATTAAATAAATTATAAATAGATTCATAATCAAACATAATAATATACAAACTAAAATCTTCATAATGTTAGTTAAAACTTAACTTTCTTTTTTCTAAAAGCTATCTTTAAAACTACATAGATTATAAAGAAAATTGGAGTTGCTACTATAGCTGATACTCTTGTATTTTCATAAATTTTTAAATAAAGTGGTTTTGTTAATTTTAAATTATAATAAAGTTTTTGGCCTCTATCATTTTCAACAGTTTCTCCATTCATAAACATATAATCTTTAGTTACATCTTTACCATAAGTATATAAAATAGATGATGGCTCATAAGTTTCCCAAACTTGCTTATGTGAACTTTCATAACCATACATTAATATAACATCTTTATTGAACTTACTAGATGATAATAGTTTTGATATATCATCTTTGTAACTATCTATATCTTTTTTCACATCTTTATCTTTAATAATTTTATTTAACTCTTTTGATATATTTGAATTTACTTGTTGCCAATATATAAACGGCTTATCATATATGTAATTAACGGTTTTATGATATGTAAGAATTGTAGATGTTATTAAACATATAATAAACATTACACCTGATATTCTAGTTATTATCTTTGCAACCTTATTAGTCTCTTTAATCTCTTTTTTATTTTCTTTAAGAGTAAAGTAGAGTTCTTTTAACATCTCAGAGCCACCATCAAATTTTTTGATAGCCATTTCGCAAGCGTCTTGTTCTTCATATCCTTCATTAATAAATTCATTTGCTGACATTATTAAGTGTTCTTTTAACTCTTCTTTAAGCTCTAGTACTTCTTGACTATTATCATTTTTATATAATGAATCAATGTAGTTATTTATTACTTCCATTACCATCTCTCCCATCTAAGAATTTATCCATAATATTTTTTACAAAATTCCATTCATCAACTTTTTTATCTAAACTTTCTATACCATATTGTGTTATTTTGTAGTACTTACGTCTATTCCCTGGACCTTGACTACTTTGCCAGTAAGATTCAATAAAACCTTTTGACTCAAGTCTTTTTAGTGATATGTATAATGTTCCATCTTTTAGTTCAAAAGTTGTTTGTTCCAAAACATTTTTAGCAATTTCAAATCCATAAGAATCATTTTTTTCTAATATCGCAAGTATCATAGTATCTATATGACCTTTCAATATCTCTTTATTTAACTCCATCATCTCACTCCCTTTCTAATCATTGTAATACAAGGTTTAGTGTTAAAAACTAATACCTCGCTTAACTAGTATTATATTCTTATAATACTATAACTAATACTTGTAATACAAGTATTAGTTATATATTTCTAAAGTAAATAAAGTTAAGATATAAAAACCTTGCTAATTTATATATTTTCACTTAACTTCTCCTTAAATTAGGTTTAGGGAATAGTTTAAAGAAGTATAGTGTTTTCAATGCTTTTAGATATAGCAAAAGGGCAACTTAATTAAATTAAGTTAGCCCTTTTTTTAGATTATTAATCATTCTGTTTGAGTTACTTTAAATCAAAAACACTCCCTAAAACAAATACTATAAACATAGTTATTATAGGTATAAAATTCCCTAATTTATATTTTTTCATATTGTAACCCCCCCCTTTTTCAATACAAGTATTGATATATTACTTCGCATTGTATAACAATTACGAACTTAATTATATTATATTTTATAAATCACGAAGTTAGCTAACAGAGCCTTATAATTTAATATATTTTTAATAATAAATTCGCTTCGCTCATTTCGTCAACCATATATCCTTGCTACCGTTACGGATACATCCATTGCTTGAGGCACTGCGTTGGCGAAGCATTTCAAAATATCATTTTTTACATTTATAAAGTTATTGATATTACTTATATTCATATGTTATCCACAAATATAGTTATAATATAATTTCATTATATGTAAAAAAAGTGCCTATTTATTAGGCACTTTCATATATTAACTAAAATCCTACTGGTATTCCAAGTGATACCCATACTATAAGCATTAAACTCCAAGCTATTAAGAATGTCATTGAGTAAGGTAACATCATAGATGTTATTGTTCCTATTCCAGCCTTCTTATCATAAACTTGAGTAAACACTATAATCATTGCAAAATAACTCATAAGTGGTGATATTAAGTTAGTTGAACTATCTGCTATTCTATATGCAGTTTGAACTATTGCAGGGTCTATATTTAACTTTAAGAACATTGGTATAAACACTGGTGCCATTATTGCCCATTTAGCTGAAGCTGACCCCATAAATAAGTTTATAACTGCTGTTATTAATATAAATCCTATAAGAAGTGGTATTGTTCCTATATTTGCAGATTCTAATATTGACGCACCAGTAACAGCTATTATAGTTCCTAAGTTAGTATAGTTAAAGTAACTTATAAATTGAGATGCAACGAATGCTAAGCATAAGTATCCACCCATTGAACTCATTGCTTTACTCATATGAGATGCTACTTCTTTTTCATTTTTAACTGTTCCAGCTATTTTACCATAAACTACTGATGGAACAAAGAATAAAAGTGCAACTATTGGTATAAGTCCATTCATAAATGGAGAATGGTCTACTATTGAATTTAGGAAACTATCTGCTTCTAAGTTTCTTAAGAATGAGTTTGGCATTAATATTAATGCTACTAATCCAACTACCATTGCTACGAAAGTTAAGTTTGCAGCTGTCATAGCTTTCTTTTCTTTATCACTTAAATTTTGTAAATCAGAACCTCCAGTTATTGTTTCCCCTTCATATTTACCTAATCTTGGCTCTATAACTTTAGTAGTTAATAAAGTACCAAGTATAGTTATTAAGAATGTTGATGCACACATGAAGAAGTAGTTTGCAGTTGGAGTTATATTTACTGTTGGGTCTATTATATGTGCAGCTTCATTAGTTAAACCTGCTAACATTGGGTCTATAGTACCTATAAGTAAGTTTGCACTAAATCCTCCAGATACCCCAGCAAATGCTGCTGCTATACCTGCAAGTGGATGTTTTCCATAAGCCATAAATATTAATGCTCCAAGTGGTATAAGTATTACATACCCTGCATCAGATGCCATATTTGACATTATACCTAAAAATACTACTGTTGGAACTATTAACTTAGCTGGAGTTATACTAACTACCTTCTTAAGTAATGTTCCTATGTATCCAGAACTTTCTGCTATTCCTATACCTAACATACCAACTAAAACAACTCCAAGTGGAGCAAATCCAGTAAAGTTAGATACTGCATTTTCTATCATATACTTAAATCCATCACCATTAAGAAGTGATACAGCTTTTATTGTTTGAACTTCCATTTCATTAGTAGCTCTATTTATTATTTCTGTTGTTACTTCGATTCCCATTGCAGCAGTTATTGCAGATATTATCGCAACTGCAACACATAACATTGCAAATAATGTTACGGGATGTGGAAGCTTATTCCCTCCTATTTCCACAAAGTCTAGAAACTTTTGTAGAGCTGTTTTTTTCTCAGTCTTTTGTGCTACTGAACTGTTCATTTTTATTCCCCCTTTTATATATAACATAGTTTATAACGTAAAAAATTATTTCTATGTGTTAATAATATATTATATACATCCAAATTGTCAAACAATTTAAAATATAATTAATAATCGAATATTTGAAATGTGATTTGTATTTTTATGTCACATTTATGTTTTTCTATATATATTACTTGTTTTTTATAGTTTCTTTTATTTATTTAAAGTTTTTCTATATTTTGCATATTTTTAATAATCTCGGAGAAAATATTAAATGTACTATTAATCTACACAGGAGGTGAAATGTTAAGATAACCATTTAGGTAAATCTTAGCATGATAACTATGGGTATACTTTATAATATTGCTTTAACATTAGTATTAATAGGTGCAGTCAACTGGGGTCTTGTCAGCTTATTTAAATTTGACTTAGTTGCTGCTATTTTAGCAGGTAGTGGAAATTTCGGAAATATCAGTACAATAAGCCGTATAATATATGGATTAGTTGGCTTATCTGCACTATACGTTATAATTCAATATCTATTCTATATGTTTTAATATAATAATAATAATAATAATAAAAGGATATCCATTGGATATCCTTTTATTATTAAACTTCTTTTATATAAATAACTAAACTAGCGTAATCACCTTCTAGTTTAACAGTTAAACCATGATTCATTAAGTATCTACCTGATTTAACTATATCTTGACCAAATAAATTAAATTTATAATCTTTATTTTCATCAAGTCCTCTTAGCTTTATAGTTGTAAATCTATGACCTACTTTAGATTGTGGCAAGAATACAAATAATAAAGCCTCATCTTTATTTACATATTCAAATATATGGTAGTCATTATCTACTAAGTTTCCTTGTAGTCTATAGAATTTCCCATCTTGAACTATATGTCTTATCTCTTTATATTTAGCTATTTTTTCTTTGCATATATTCAATTCTTCTTCGCTTAATTTAAGTAAGTTACATCCTACTCCAAGTGTTCCCATCATAGAGCTATCAAATCTAAATTCCATAGGTATAACTCTCTTTGATAAGAAATTAGGACAATCAGTAACCCAAGCTCTCATAGCCTTTATAGGGTATATATGAGAGTATGAATTTTGTATAAATAATCTATCATATGCATCTGTGTTATCACTAGTCCAGAAATCATCAAAGTGTGTAAGCATTCCTAAATCTATTCTTCCTCCACCTGATGCACAAGCTTCAAATAATACATTAGGGTGCTTTTCTTTTAATTTATCTACTATTTCATATACTGCTTCTATGTGCTTTAACCATAAGCTTCTTTCTTGTTTTCCTAAGTTTTTAGCGCCTGGTTCTGATATAGGTCTATTTGCATCCCATTTTATATAGTCTATATCATATTTTGTTAGATAGTGATCTAACATATTAAATACAAATTCTTTAACTTCAGGTTTTGTCATATTAAGTACAAATTGATCTCTTGATAAGTTACCTTCTCTATTGTCAAATTGATATATCCAATCTGGGTGTTCTTTATATAATTTAGTTAAAGGATTTACCATTTCCGGCTCAAACCATATCCCAAACTTCATGTTCATATTTTTAACTTCTTTTATAAGCTCTTCAAGACCATTTGGGAATTTACCTTCATTTACATACCAATCTCCTAAGCCGTCTTTTGTACTGTGTCTTTCACCAAACCACCCATCATCGACAACAAATAACTCTGTTCCTATTTCTTTTGCAAGTTTTGCAAGATTTATTTGTTCTTTTGCATTTACTTTAAACTCCATAGCCTCCCAAGAGTTATAAAGTACAGGTCTTATTTCTTTATTTTTTAATATGTATTTGTTAGCATAGTCATGCATATTATGACTCATTGATTCTAAACCTTTATCAGTATATCCTATAACCATATGAGGAGTTTCTATACTTTGACCATTTTCTAAATATATTAAAAAGTCAAAGTCATTTATACCCATTTGAACTAAAGTTTCTCCATATGGAGTTTGTTCAACTACCCCTTTAAAGTTTCCAGTTAACTTTAATGCTCCAAAGTAAACTTCACCAGTAGTTTCAGTTGCATCTTTATCTAATATAAAGTATGGATTGTGATTATGCCCTGATATACCTTTTCTATTTTCAAAATATATTTTTCCATAACTTACTTTTTGAGTAAACATTTGTTGTTCTGCACCCCAGTAACCATGAGTATTTCTAAATGTTAAATTCTCATGTGGGATATGCATTTGTCCACTTGCTATATTTTCTATAGCTAAATCTTTTTCTTCATTATTTTTTACTACAGTGTATCTTTCTATTAAGTCAACATCTTCTAATACTATATAGTGTAAATCTATTTCTATATTATAATGATCATCTTTTAAGTTTATAACAAGTTCATTTTCATTTATACAGTATCCTACATACTTATAAACTATATCCCTTGTTTTATCTTCAAAGCTAACCTTTAAACAATTTTCTTTGTATCTAAGACCTCCATATACTGGATATTCTTCCTTTGTTATTTCATATACTGTATCGTTAGTTGATACTTCAGTTAATACTGGTATATCAAAATCTTCTGGACTATTTATTTTATTTCCCCAATATAAATGTCTAACTAATCCTTGATTATCTATACAAAATGCATATTCAGTATTTTCTGTTGTTAAAGAAAATAGTTTTCTCTCATCGTTTATATATATTCCCATAATATCCTCCATTTTACCCTTCTATGCTTTAACTATTTTAGCTTCATATGCTTTTAATATTTCATTTCTAAATTTCTTTTCATCTGAAGTATGATTCATAACAAAATAATAATCTTCATTATTTAAACTTCTTCTTACTACTTCAACACCTTCTTCAGATTCTATTGCATCTAAATTTGACTCATTTATTATTTTATTAGCTATAGCATCCATTATAGTATTGTCTGCTCCACTTCCTATATAATAAACTTTTCCGCCTTCATATTCATTTAAAGTTACTGCTGCTAAATCTTCAAAGAATTCATCTTCATATTTAAATAAAGTTTTAGCTGTAGTAGTCTTTAACATATCTCTAAATACTGTAGCTGTTCCATTTATACCTTCAAATTCTTCATTTCCTATAAGTAATGCTACTTGATCATCTTGGAATGATTCAACTTCTTCAACATATCCACCAACTAAATCAGTATAGTAAGTTGGATTAAACTGTCCTAATGTTAAATTGTTATAATAATCTTTAACTGCAGTTCTATAAGTAAATACTACTGTACCACCACCTGATACAAATTTTCTTACTTTATCTTGAACTTCTTTTTTATGCACTATCATAACAGGTAGTAAAAGGACTTTATATTTATCAAAATCAGAATCACTTGGTATAACATCCATATTTATATTTTTCTTATAAAATGGTCTGTATAATCTGTATACTTCTTGCTTATAGTCCATTAAGAAGCTTTGTCTTTGTATTCTAAAACTCGCCATAGATTCATAATCATAAACTACTGCTACATCTGATTTAACTTCGCTCTGAGTTAAAGCTTCATTTTCCTTCATTTCTTTAAAGAAACTTTGAACTTCATAGAACTTTCTTCTTTTTACATTATCCTGGTCTATTATACCGTAGCAGTATTGTTCTGCACCCTTAGTTGCTCCTCTGTATCTAAAATACATAAGAGAACTACATCCATGAGCTATTCCTTGATATGACCACATTTTAGCTTGTCTTGGTCTTGGTAAATATCCTATAACATCATGTCCTTGAGCTCCCATTATAGCTTCTGTTATCCAGAAGTTTTGACCCTTTATTCCTCTCATATAATCAAGGCCACAAGCTATCTCCCATGCAGGAATTGGTTCTTTTTGACCACCCCATACTGGATAGTTGTTGTATGCAACTACGTCCATATGCTTTCCTACTTTAGAAAAGTCATAGCTCTTATCAAAATATCCTCCAGAGAAATCATGTATAATTACAGAATCTTTACCTAATATTTCTTTTAATAAATCAACTTGGAATTTGGCATACTTTTCTATACTTTCACTTCTAAATCTTTCATGTTCCATACGAAGTGATGGATTATGAGTTGTTATTGTTGGCTTTGGAAGTGGTATTTCTTCAAAAGTATTGTACGTTTGAGACCAAAATATTGTTCCCCAAGTTTCATTTAATTTATTTATATCATTATCATACTTTTCTTTTAAGTATTCATTGAATTCTTTTTTACATAAATCACAATAACACAAATCGCTACCTTCATGACCAAATTCATTATCTATTTGCCATGCAACTATACTTTCTTCATTTTTATAATGATTAGCTAACTCTCTTATTATTATTTCTGAGTATTTATGATAAGTTTTACTATTAAAACAATATTGTCTTCTTCCTCCAAATACTCTTTTATTATTAAATTCATCTTCACTTAAAACTTCCGGATACTTATTAGCTAACCAAGCTGGCATAGTAGCAGTTGGTGTACCAAATATAACCTTAAGCCCTTTTTGTTTGGCTTTTTCTATTACTCTATCAAAATATGAAAAGTCAAAGTTTCCTTCAGTACTTTCCATCATATGCCATGCAAATTCCCCAATTCTTATAACATTGCAGTTAAGTTCTAATATATTATCTAGATCTTCATCTATCATACTTTTATCCCAATGTTCTGGATAGTAATCTACTCCTAAATACATTTGTATTCCTCCCAATAGTTTAAATTTCTTCTTAAATATATAATAACAAATATCGTTTTCTTTGTAAGTATTTTTTACTTATTTTTTACTAAAATTTTACTAATTTTATATTTATAGTTTAATTATTTTTATAATTAAAAAGCCATCTCAAACTAATTTATTCAATAGAAAAACTACTAAATTTTATTTGAGACAGCTTATTTTTATCTATATAGCATCATTAGCTTTTTTTCTTTTTTCTAATTCTACTAACATATCATCATGGAATTTACCATTTATTTTGTACTTAGATTTGTATATAGTATACATTACTATTGCACAAACTATAGGTATCCATATCATTATTACTCTCATTCCAAGTATAGTTGTTGCACTTTGAACTTCTCCTGCTACATATCCTACTAAAGATAAACCAACACCTACTAGCCATCCAGCTACTGCAGATGCACCTTTAACTAATAACGTTTGCACTGAGAATACTATACTTTCATTTCTAGAACCTAATTTAAATTCTCCATAATCAACAACATCTGCAAGCATTATTGTTGTTGATCCTAATAAAAATCCACTTCCTAACTTTAATGCTATTCCTGCTATTGCTATAAATAGTATATTTTGTGGTGCAAATATTCCAGCTACAAATAATAACATAAATCCAGCAATTGGAAGTAAACTTCCCATTTTAAATACGTTTTCTCTACCCATCTTTTTAGTTAACATAGGTAATAATACAAGACCTGCTATTTCTGATATACCTGCAAATGCCATGTACACTGAGAATAAACTTTCTTTTCCAACAACGTATGTAAAGTAATATATAGCCATACCTCCAGATATCTGCATAACTAAGTTCATACCTAAAACTATTCCTATAAATACTACTAATTGATCATTTTTTCTTATTATATCTATAGTTTGTTTAAACGTTACTTTTTCAGCATTTTTAGGTGTTTCAACTCTTTCTTTAACATTTAAACAAGTTATTATTGAAGTTATTACAAAGACTACAGCTATAACTACAGCAAATACTGAGTATCCTTTAGTTGCATCGCCATTACCAAGTTTTGAAACTATTAAAAGACCAAATGTTCCTATTATAAGCCAAGCAGTACTTGCAAATATTCTTGGTATTACCGATACCTGTTCTCTTTCTTCTTTGCTACTAGTTAATGCTGGTATCATTGACCAATACGGTATATCCATTATTGTATATGTCATCCCCCATAATATATAAGCTATTGAGAAGTAAGCATATAGTGGTAATCCTTCTAAATCAGGTTTTCTAAATAAGAATACTAAAACAACTGCATTTATTACTGTTCCTATAAATATCCAAGGTCTAAATTTCCCAAATTTACTTCTAGTATTATCAACTATCATACCCATAGCTGGGTCATTTACTGCATCCCAAAGTCTTGCAACTAAAAATAAAGTTCCTACGAATGCTGGATTTAATTTGATAACATCTGTAAAATAAACCATTAAATATGTTGCTACTATTGCGTATACTAAATCTTTCCCTAAAGCACCTATTCCATAAGAGTACTTCTCTCTAAACGTTAATTTATTCATATATCTCCTCCGCTTTTTTATTTTCTTCCCTTCTACAAGTTAATTATAGCACCACGAGAAACGTTTGCCAACTTTTTTTGTAAATTTTTTCTATTTTTTTACTGAATTTTTTAGTTGTTTTTTATTTTTATACTTATTTTATAATTTTAACTCGTTGTGCTAGTTAAATATCATTGCTGAAAATACCAAATTCTAGCAAGGCATATTTTTATAATTAAAAAGCTTTATACAGTAATTTAATATACTTAGTAAAATAACTAGAACGATAGATTAATTTTAAGCTTTGTTTATTTTTTATTTGATTTTTAAACATATATAATTTGGGTATAAGTATTTTGTAAGAATTTTAAATATGATATATTGTTTTTAATTTAAATCATATAATTCACTTTGATAATATTATTTATAGACTTTTTAGTTTATTAATTTAATCTTATATAACTTGTTAATTAGCTTTTTAACTTAGGAGGTTTTACATGAAATTTAATTATAATTTAGAAATTGATAATATATTAAACAAAATATATAAAAGAAAGATATTTGATTTAGCTTGTGAAAATAACATTTCAAATATAGATTCAAAAAATATAGAATCATATAAATATCAATTTAAATCTTTTGAAGTATATCTAGGAAGTGAAATAGAAGAATTTATAAAAGATTCATTGCCTAAAGAGAAAGAAGGATACTTTTTTAGATGTGATGTATCAAAACATAAAAACAATTATTATCCAAAGATTTATGATAATTTAGGTAATAAACTTGCATCTGGAAGTGATTCTAAATTTGCTACTATTCTTTGGGAGGCGCATATAAATAATCTAATCATAAAAGATGTTTATGAATCTTTTAATAAAGAAAAGTTCCACGAGTTTATTGATAATAATTTAGAAAATATTTATGAAGATATAAATAAAAATATAATTGATTTTTACAATACTAATAAATTGACTATAGCATTTTCTAATAAATCTGAATTAGTTTCAGTTATTAAAGATATGATTTTAAAAAATGAATTAGATATTTCTTTTGCTCAAGACTTTGTTGATTTAGATAAAGTCAGAGAAGAGATGATAATGTACTCTACTCCACTTGATATGTATAACGAATACGATAAATTAGAAGATGAATTAAGCTATTGCTTAGATAAATTCTTCAAATATAATAATGATGAGTTATTTAATGTATTAGTAAATGATAAAGATTTTAAATTTGTTGAAAATATTGGTCTTGTTAGATAATAATTTAAATAAACAAAAATGGGAAAGTTGATAATAAAAACTTTCCCATTTATTATTAAATAATATATAATTATTCTAATTTACTCTTAGCACTTCTTAATTCATTTCTTTTTATATTACATTATTGTAAATAATACAATACAAACCAAATAGTGTTACTTATTTTTCATAAGGTATCCATATATAGTAGTTATATTATATATTTTTAGATTTAAAAATTTTAATTTAGGTAAAATTATAAATATATTATTTTAACTCGTTGTGCTAGTTAATTTTTTCAATAATAAAACTCCAACAAATATAGCAACCTAAGATTATTAATACTAATTTAAAGGAGGTTTACTATATGATGTTGGAGCTTAATAATTATTATATCCAGGAGTTAGAAAATTTAACAGATTTTTTTACAAATATTTTTGCAATTATAGATGATATATACTATGAAATTATACCTATTGGTATAAGGAATAGACGTAATATTAAGGATAGCAAACTTTCAGATAGTGAGATAATCACTATTAGTATAGTTGGAGAACTTTTAACTATTGACTCAGAGAAATCATTTTTTNATTATAAAAGAAGCAACTGGATTTGAAAGCTTACTTACATTTGCTTAGTGATTCATAAGTAATTTGTCTGATTTAAATTGACAATTCAGGAATAAAAAAGTAGGAGATGATGGATGCTCCTACTTTCAAGTTCGCATTATATTAATATTGTTCACCTGAACTTATTTACAAGCTCCTAATTAATCTTCACTATTTTCAATTAATTTGAGTAGCTGTGTTATTTTCTCATTCAAAATATCTAAATATTTTATTCTATACTCATATTGCTTATATGCCAGTGATGATATCTGAGTAGCATTAAATATTACAGACGAATTATCTAATTCTTCAAATTTTTCTAACTTTAAATCAATATTATTTTCTTTTACATAATGTCTTATTTTTTCAGTATACATTTCAATTTCAGAAAAATGTTTTCTATGAATTTTCTTGAACGGCAATTTTATAATATATCCTATTACCCCTGCATCAGTATAGCCATCCATATCCATTGCTCTCTTGCATTTTTTTATGTGAACTAACAGTTTTTCACAGTCTTCCTTTATTTTCTCCTCCATAATTACCCCCTCATTTTCGTTTAATTCTTATTATATAACAATTGCGAAGTTAATTATATTGTACCATTTTCAACATTGATTTAAAACATAGCCTAATTTAATAATTTTTAATTACTTAAATTATTAAATTAAAGATAAAATTATACAATTAATATCAGACATTCCATAATCAAAAAGTATGCCACATATCCTAATAATACTAAAATTTTTTTATTTTCAAATACTAACCTTTCTACGTATTTGGATGATTTATTAAATAGATCCTTTAATATATTTATAAAAATTATTAGGTGTAAAAATATCTCTATTACTATGTTGTGGTTAGAAACTTTTAATAAACTAATTAATAGTATTAGGTTTATTAATAAGCCTAATATTTTATATTTTTTCATCTAAATTTCTATCCCCTTCGTAACAGCTCCTTTTTCCATAGCTGATACAGCACCTGAATACGGTATTGCAAGTGTTACTCCCACTAATGCCAATGCTATGCTCTTTTTTGCTCTTTTTTCAAACTCATAATTATATCTCCCCTTAATATAAATTTACATTTTCTACTGCTTAACTTTAATTTACAATTATGCCAACTCAATTTCAATATAGTATGTAAAACTGGGGGGTATATGAGCATAACTGGTCAATTTTTAATAGAAAATATAAATTTAAGTACAAATTTATTGTCGTCGAAATCAATCTTTATCTCTCCATTATATTTTTAGAATTAATGTCTTTTATATTATTTATAAGTTGTAGTAATTGATTAGAGTCATTTATATTATCTTTAAACAATATAATTCCTCCGACCTTTTTATCTACTATTAACTCTTTAGTTTTATCATTTATAGTATATCCATCAATTCCAACAGTTATTATCTGTCCTATTTTTTCATCTAGTGTCATATTTTCTATTTCTTTTTGTATTACATCTATATTATTATTTTGTTTATTTAAATTAATACTTTCTATTGTATTTTTATTATTACATCCATTTAATGATAAAGTCATGGTTAATAAACATATACCTAGTACAATTTTCTTCATAGTATCCCCTTAAGATAGTCTATTTATATACTTAATACTTCTAACCCTAATATATCTATTGCCTCTTCTTCAGTTGTTATAGTAAGCTTTGCATCATCTACCATGCTTTCTCCTACATATTTTTTCTCTACAAAGTTTGCTCCATTTTTTATTTTTATAAAATAAGGCCTTTTTATATTGTTCTTAGTAACTATACTATATGATAATATATCTTTTTCTTTATCATATTTCCAAACTTGAAGAGATTTTGATATATCATAGTGTGTTTCAAACTCTGATATTATATATACCTTTTCTACTTCTCCATTTATTAATTTTATCATTTCATCTTTACATTTCCCCATAATATCCCTCCTGTATATTATTTATTATAGCAGACCTGACTTTTCAATAAATTACATTTATAATTTTGTATCTATTTGGTCAAAATATTTTCAAATACATTATGAAAAGGTGACTACCATGGATAAAAAACAAAAATGTGAATCTAACAATCAATGGGCTGGTGCTAATATATCTTTAACTAGCCAAACAAATGTAAAAGAAAAAGATGAAAATAACAATCAATGGACTTCTACATTAAAGAAATCTAGAGAAATGTATGCTACTAATTGCCATCCAGAAAAGCATAATAATAAAAATTAAATATTTTATAAAAGAGCGTCTTAAAATATTTATTAAGACGCTCTTTTTATTGTAATACTATATTTGATTTTCATGTTCCCTATTTAATATTTTTATTTTATCCACAATGCTGGATATAATTTTTATAGTTATAGGAGTTATTATCATAAACACTGCTAATATAATAGTTTGTACAAAATTAAGTTTATATATCATAAACCTATCTCCAAATAATATTACTATTGAGAAAAATAATACTGTCATAAATGTAAATAGTATTTTCCTTTGATTGTTAAATGGAATACTTACTCTATACAAAATAACTAAACCTGTAAATCCAGTTAATATAGCAGATATACTTGATACTTGACTATGAGGTATATTTATTTTGTATGATATAAATGCAACACATAATATATTTATTACTATAGTTAACGCACCTGATAGTGATCTTTTTATTATATTTCTTAAAAATCCCTTTTTTATTTTATTGTTATTAGATTCAAGTGCAAAGAAAAATGAAGGTATTCCAATAGTCAATGCACTTATAAGGGTTAATTGTATTGGAACAAATGGATAAGGCTTCATTATAATAAGAAATAAAATAGAAAGTAAAAATGAATATATTGTCTTAACTAAAAATAATGATGCACTTTTTTCTATATTATTAATGACCCTACGTCCTTCCTTTACAACATTAGGCATAGATTTAAAATTTGAGTCTGTAAGGACAAGTTGAGCTGTTCTACGAGCTGCATCACTACCTGATGCCATTGCTATGCTACAATCACTATCTTTAAGAGCTAAAACATCATTTACTCCATCACCTGTCATAGCTACTGTATGGCCTTTATCTTTAAGTGATTTTATAATTTCTCTTTTTTGTTCTGGCTTTACCCTTCCAAATATAGTGTACTTATCTACTGCTCTATTTATATCTTCTTTAGTGTTAAGTGTTGATGCATCTATATATTTATCTGCATTTTTAATACCTGCTGTTTTTGATATTTTTGATACTGTAACAGGATTATCTCCAGATATTACTTTTATTTCAACTCCTTGATTTTCAAAGAATTCAAATGTCTTTTCTACATTATCACGTATTTTATCTTCTATTATAATAAGTGCTATTTTTTCTATATCCTTATCTAATTTGTCATTGGTTAAATCCTTATTATACTTAGATAATAAAAGTACTCTGTATCCTTTTGATGAATATTTTTCTACTTTATCTTTTATACTTATATATTCTTCATTTAGCACAAATTCAGGGGCACCTATTATAAAGCTTCCTTCTTCTTTAAAAGAAATACCACTCCATTTTCTTTCAGATGAAAAAGGTACTTTATTTTTATATTCCCAATTTGGATTTTCTTTAAAATATCTTCTCAATGAATTAAAAGTTGAATTTTCATCATCTAGTGTATGAGTTATTGCTCCCACTATCTTATTTATATTTTCATTATTATATTTTTCATCTAATACTATAACTTCTCGTACATCCATTTTTCCCTCTGTTATTGTTCCAGTTTTATCAAGGCATATCATGTCAACACGAGCTAGAGTCTCTATACAATGAAGTTCTTGAACTAATACTTTTCTTTTTCCTAGCCTTATAACAGATACCGCTAAAGATATACTTGTAAGTAAATAAAGTCCCTCTGGAATCATACCTATAACTGCAGCAACTGTACTTACTATAGATTTTTTTAGTCCATAATCTAATAAATACATTTGTTTTAAAAACAGTATTAATCCTATTGGAACTATAACTATTGCTATATATTTAATTATTTTATCAAGAGATTTCATAATCTCAGAGTTTACTTTTTTTCTCTTTTTTACTTCCTTAGTTATTCTAGATGCATAGCTATTTTCCCCTACCTTATCTGCTTTTGCATAACAAGTCCCTGATACTATAAAACTTCCAGATAACAATGTATCTCCTTCTACTTTTAATATTTCATCGACTTCTCCAGTTAATAAAGATTCATTTACTTCTACATTTCCCTGTAAAACTATAGAGTCTACACTTATTTCATCTCCACTTGAAAACTTTATAATATCATCTAATACTATATCTTTAGTATTTATTTCAACTTCCTTAGATTCTCTTATTACCTTTGCCTTAGAGGCTGATACTAAAGATAATTTATCTATAGTTTTTTTAGCTCTTATTTCTTGTATTATTCCTATGACAGTATTTGATATTACTATTCCCATAAATAATGCATTTTCATAGGATTTTACAAGTATTATAAGTATTGCAAGTACAAGATTTAATAAGTTAAAAAAGGTAAATACATTGTCTATCACTATCTCTTTAATTGTTTTTGAAACACCATCTACAGCTTTATTGTAATTTCCTTCTTTTGTACGATTATCTACTTCTTCTTTTGATAATCCTTGAAGGATATCTTGATTTTGTATATTATTTATATTTTCATTAAGCTTCATATATACCCCTTCTAACCTTTTATTATAATATTTAGTATTTACATTTTTTAATAAATAATTATATAAAAGTGCATTTTCAAAATAAATAAGGAGTATATAACGCTTATTATATACTCCTTATTTATTTTCTAATTCATAATTATTTAATAATAACTTAACTCATAAACCAGAAATCGTTCCTGATTATCTCTTTTATATAAATCATCTAATCTAACTTCTTCAATTTGCATAAATGGTGTACAATTTTCTAAGTAATATATATAATCATCTGATGGATAGTAAAGTATTATATCTATCTTTCTCGGATTATTTTCAAATGATATTAATATATTTTCTACAACTTTCATAAATATATGAACAGAAAATGGATTAAAGAAATAAAATTTATTATTCTTATCACTTATTTCATATTCTTGGGCTAAAGTACATAAAAAATTAATTTTTTCTTCTTCTCTTTTATTATTTTTCAAATACTCTTTTTTATTTTCCATACATTGATTGTAAAAATTTTCATCCATTTCTATTCCTAAAACATTGCAGTTATAATTGTAATTTAAATAGAAATTAAGTCGTCCTTTTCCACATCCAAAATCAATTACAGAGTCTTTTTCATTTATATAGTAACTTTCAAATAATTTATCTAATGCAAAATACGGAGTTGGTTCATATGGATGATAACATTTCTTAGTTTCATCCCAACTTTGATCTCCTGTGGTTTTTATATTAAGCAACTCATCATAGTATTTTTCTTTCATATTCTTCCTTCCTATTTAATTTTATTATGTATATCCTATTTAAGCTTATTACAATATTATTTTTTGTCAACTCATGAATAAAATATTGTAATAATATTTTATAATTTACTTATTTTGTATTGAAATTTAGACATCCTATAGCTACGATTATATTAACTGCTGATTGTAAAAGAAAGCTTAAGGGGGAAATAAATATGAATTTTAATTTTGATAAAATTATAGATAGAACTAACAATTTTTCAGCTAAATGGTCTGAAATGAATAAAAATTTTGGTACTAATGATTTACTTCCTATGTGGGTAGCTGATATGGATTTTTTAACAGCACCTTGTGTAATGGAAGCTTTAAAAGATAGACTTGAACAAGGGATATTTGGATATACAACTAGACCATCTTCTTATAATGAGTCTATAGTAAATTGGCTTGACAATAGATTTAGTTGGAAAATAAATCAAGAATGGTTAATGTTTAGCCCTGCAGTTATAACTAGCATTAGTTTATTAATACAAAATTTAACTCAAAAAAATGATAAAATAATGATTCAAGAACCAGTTTATAGTCCATTTCATAATATCGTTGAGTCTAATGAAAGAAGTTTAGTTATAAGCCCTTTAGTAAAATTAGATGACGGAAGCTATGTTATGGATTATGAAGATATAGAATCTAAAATAAAAGATGTTAAAATCTTTATACTTTGTAATCCTCACAATCCAGTTGGTAGAGTTTGGACTCGTGAAGAACTAACTAGATTAGGAGAAATATGTTTAAAACATAATGTATTAGTTATATCTGATGAAATACATAGTGATATAATATTAAAAAATCATAAGCATACTCCATTTGCGTCTATTTCTAAGGAGTTTAGCGAAAATACTATAACTTGTATGGCTCCAACTAAAACTTTTAATTTAGCTGGGCTTCAAAGTTCATTTTTAGTAATTTCTAATCCTTATTATTATGAAGTTATGGATAAGGCTTTTTCAATATTAGATATAAAAAGAAATAACGCATTTAGTTTAGTAGCAACAGAAGCTGCTTATAACTACGGTGAAGATTGGTTATATGAGTTGATTAAATACATAGAAGATAATGTTGATTTTGCTATTGATTATATAAAAAATCATATGCCTCAATTGAAAGTAAAAAAACCTGAAGGAACTTATTTGTTATGGGTTGACTTTAGCAACCTTAATGTAGATAAAGAAGATTTAAAAAATGCTTTAATAAATAAAGGTAGAATTGCCTTAAACGATGGATCTTCTTTTGGGATAGGAGGAGATGGCTATTATAGAATAAATTTAGCTTGTCCTAGATCTATGGTCTTAGAAGGCCTTAAAAGAATTGAATTTGCTATAAAATCCCTATAAATAAAAAGGTGAACTATTTTAAATAGTTCACCTTTTTGTTTAACATCCGCATCCTTTGTTTGAGTTACACCCACATTGATTATGGTGATTGCATCCACATTCATCATAACAATCATAGTCTTCGTCTTCATCTTCATCATATCCAAAATCATCTAAGTTACATCCAACATCATCTTTATAGCAATCTCTGTAGCATTTAGCTGCTTCTTGTAAACAACATTGTGCTTCCTCCATTAAATCCTGAGCTGAGTTTGCAGACTCCTCATAGCATTCCCAAAGTTCATTAGCTTTTTTACATTCCTCTATAGCTTGTCGTTTTAAAGCTTCAGCTCTTTTTTCTGCTTCTTGTGCCTCTTGAGCTATTTTATTTGCCCTATTCATAGCACACTCTGCTTGTTGACATTTTTGGTTAGCCATTTCTTTGAACTTATTACATTCTGATATGCAACTATTGAATTGAGAACTAAATATTAAATTTTTATTGTTACATTCATTTTGATTACAAGAGTTATTAAATTTGTTATTTTTTTTAATATTTTTCTGTCTCATTAAATAACCACCTTTTAAATTGAATATTTTAGAGGATTTCACTGGTTCCTATTAACATATTATTCATTCATTCAAAAACTGTGATATAGTTACTATGTATTTGTTATTTTTATTAGTATTTATAAAAATTCGCTTCGCTTGAGCGACGTGTCGGCGAAACATTTCATTTCGCCAACGATATATCCTTGCTCCTGCTACGGATACATCCGTTGCTTGAGCCACTGCGTGGGCGAAGCATTTCAAAATGTCATTTTTGCATTTACAAAGTTTTTCATATTTTAATTTGCTTCTATATAAAAAATAATTTAAATTCTATAAAAGGTATTTTATTGTTATTAGTAATATATAATAAATTAAAGTAATTAACTTTAATTAAAGAGGTGAGTATTGATTGCTAAATAAAATAAATAATTTTATCTTAAAAAAACCAGTGCTATTTGGTGGATTACTTTTTCTTTTATTATCATTTTTATTTAATATAATAGAAATTTTAATTTTTAAATCTGCTCATATAAACGATATAATTCATATATTTCCTACTATATTTGTGTATGAGCCTATAATAAATATTTTGGGAGGATTTAAACTAAACCAAATCTATTATATTCCACTTGCATGTATAATAGATTTTTTAATAGGATTAGCCTTAAGCTTTGTTTTAAGTAAGTTTAAATATACAAAAAATCATTTTTTAATAAGCCTTATAATTACTTTTTTAATTTATTGGTTTTTTATAACCATTCAGTGGTTACCTATAATATAAAACATTGTATATTATTATTAGTTCATTAAATTAAAGAATAATATAAAAACAAGGAGCTATCTCAAAGTTTTATCTTTTAAATAGCTCCTTATTTTTATATTTTCACTAATTTACTTTTATTAAAATTATATATAAAATCTATAGTTCTTCCACTTATATTAACTGCTATAAGAGACCAAAATATATCATATACTGATAAATAGGTTAGTGATAACATTAATACGGCTACATCACCTATCATATAAACATTACCTATATTTAAAGATGTAATTTTAGAAATTACCATAGCTAGAGCATCATCTCCACCTGCTGCAGCTCCATTTCTAACAATTATTCCTACTCCAACTCCTACAAATAATCCTGAAAGTATGGTAACTATGAACTTACTATTTAACACGGGTATTAATGGTCCTATAGATTCAAAGACTTCATAAAATGTTGAAAAACTAAAAGTCGCTATTATTGAATATATTAAGAATTGTTTTCCAAAAAATTTATATGCCATTATAAGCAAGGCTGTGTCTATTATTAGATTTGCTACTGAAAGTTCTATATTGAATAAGTTTTTTAAGAGTAATAAAAGTCCTAATACTCCACCCTCTGTTATATTATTTTGATAATTTAAGTTATAAATTCCAAATGATAATATTAATGATCCTAGTAATATTAGTATTATGTGTTTTGCGTGCGTCCGCTTCTCCACAAATATCCCATCCTTTTCTTTTTGATTTACTAATATTATATACACTTGAATTTAATTTGTATAGTGCATTTTCACAAACTAAATATTATAAAATATTTTTTATTTTTTTTCAATCTATTTCTGTGTATTTTTATGTATTTTTATTTTTATATCTTTAAACCCAGTATTTCCAATAGTTTCACTTGTGTACAATTTTTATAAAGTTTAGATTAAAATTTTTTAAGTTTAGTATATATAATTCTTTGTTTATATAAATTTTTGTTTTATTTAGTTTTACTAAACTAAGGACAAGTTAAATACTATCACTTTTTAATATATTTTAATAAATAAAGGAGCTAATCTTTATTTTAAGATAGCTCCCTTATTTTAATATCTATTGTAAGAACATTTTTAAATCATCTTCAACATTAGTTATTCCACCTATTCCAAAGTTTTCAACTAAAACTTTAGCTACATTTGGAGATAAGAATGCTGGTAATGTTGGTCCTAAGTGTATGTTTTTAACACCTAAGTATAATAGTGATAATAACACTATTACAGCTTTTTGCTCGTACCAAGCTATGTTAAATGCTATTGGTAATTCATTTATATCTTCAAGTTCAAATACTTCTTTTAATTTAAGTGCTATAAGTGCTAATGAGTATGAGTCATTACATTGACCTGCATCTAATACTCTTGGTATTCCATTTATATCACCTAATTCTAATTTATTGTACTTGTATTTAGCACATCCTGCAGTAAGTATTACAGTATCTTTTGGTAGGGCTTTTGCAAAATCAGTATAGTAGTTTCTTGATTTAGCTCTTCCGTCACATCCTGCCATTACGAAGAATTTCTTTATTGCTCCAGTTTTTACAGCATCTACTACTTGATCTGCAAGTGCAAATACTTGATTATGTGCAAATCCACCTACTATTTCTCCAGTTTCTATTTCAGTTGGAGGAGCACATTTTTTAGCTTGTTCTATTATTTCTGAGAAGTCTTTATTATCTTCACTTACACCTTTTATATGCTTAACACCTGCAAATCCAGCTGCTCCTGTAGTATATATTCTATCTTTGTAGCTATCTTTTGGTGGCACTATACAGTTTGTAGTCATTAATATTGGACCATTGAAGCTTTCAAATTCTTCTTTTTGCTTCCACCAAGCATTTCCATAGTTACCTGCAAAGTGAGAATACTTTTTAAATGCTGGGTAATAATGAGCTGGTAACATTTCTGAGTGAGTATATACGTCAACTCCTGTTCCTTCTGTTTGTTTTAATAATAATTCTAAGTCTTTTAAATCATGTCCTGATACAAGGATACCTGGGTTATTTCTAACACCTATATTTACTTTTGTTATTTCTGGATGTCCATAAGTTCCTGTATTTGCACTATCAAGTAGAGCCATACCATCTACCCCAACTTTACCAGTTTCTAAAGTTAATGCTATTAATTCATCTATACTTAAATTATCATCTAAAGTTTTTGCTAAAGTAGCTTGCATAAATGCATTTATATCTTCACTATCATATCCTAATGCATTAGCATGCTTCATATATGCAGACATACCTTTTAATCCATATATTATTAATTCTCTTAAACTTCTTATATCTTCATCTTTAGTTGCAAGTACTCCAACTTTAGTAGATTTTTCATCTAATATTTTATCTATATTTGATTCTTCTTTTCCACTTCCAAGTATAGCATCTTTTATTTTGCTTAATAAGTTTACTTTAACATCCATTTCTTCATTTGATACTGCATTCCATAATGCTGCTTCTGATAAGTTTTCTTTGTTAGCTAATTTAGCTAATAAATCTTCTTTAGTCGCTAAAGTTTCTTTAACTCTTTGATAAAATACTTCATCATCAAAGTTTGCATTTGTTATTGTAGTAAATAAGTTTATAGTTATTAAGTGGTTAACATCTTTACTTACTTCTTTTCCTTCTTCTCTAAGTCTTGTTGTTACTTCAGATAATCCTTTTGTTGTATATATTAATAAATCTTGCATTCTTGCTAGATCTGGTGATTTTCCACATACTCCAAATTTTGTACAGCCTGTACATCCTGCTGTTTCTTGACATTGAAAACAAAACATTTTATTTTCCATATTTTTTTCCTCCAATATTTTAATGTTCATTTCATATACACATTATATATAGAAAGATAAAATAAATCCGTAACGTATGTTACACTTTTAAAAATATTTAATTTTATATTAAATATTTTTAAAATTTGTATTAAAACTAATATTTTTTTGATATATGCTTAATCTTATATTTTATAATATATAATAAATTTTTATTAAGGAGTAACTATGTATTTATAGAAATTTACAGACTACAGCTTTAGAATACTTATATATTTAGGAAATCACCCAAATGAAATTTTTACTGTAGATGAACTTTCCTCTATTTTAGGTTTGTCTACTAATCATATAAAAAAATCATATATAAATTAGCTAAAAATAATTATATCTATTCTTCTAAAGGAAGAAATGGAGGGGTTAAGTTGATTATGAATCCTAAAGATATTAATTTAGAAGCTCTACTTGAAATTACTGAGGATAATTTAAATATTGTAGAATATTTTTCTTCTGATATTATTTCATGTAATCTTAATGGTGAGTGTAAATTAAAACCAGCTTTAAATGATGCATTGAATTCCTTTAAACTTAAACTTAGTGAGTATACATTAGCTGATATAATTTAAAAATCCCCTGATTTCACAGGGGATTTTCTATTAGTCTATGTCTATTGCATCTACTGGACAACCGTCTCTAGCTTCTTTTGCACTTTCTTGTACATCTTCAGGTATTTCTGAGTCTATAGCTTTAGCTAATCCATCATCATCCATGCTAAATACTTCTGGACATATTGAAGGGCATGCCCCACATCCTATACAAGTATCTTTATCTACGTTTGCTTTCATAGTTATGTCTCCTCTCTATGTATTATATTAACAAGTTACTAGATTTACATTTTATCTAAATACTCTTGTCAAGTTTATTTTGTCCATATAATCAATTTGTATAATAACATATTTAGGAAATTTTTATTTTTTATAATATATAAACTGTAACTATCTTTACCATTTTGTAATTCTAAGTTGGAATTATATAAATTAAATAAACATAACTTATAATAAGAAATATTGCTAGAATTAATTTCAATTAACATATTTATGTGAATTGAAATATAAGAGATATTGTTTAAGGCATAATTAAAATGAATTTTTCATTTTAATTGTTTTGATATTATATATCTTATATAATTTAAGTGTAACTTAATCTGTTGTGCTAGTTAAAATTATTTTCCAAATAAAGTAAATTGATTTTTTCAAAAAACAATATCCAATAAAGATTAGTATTTGTAAATATTAACCAAATACTAATCTTTTTATCTTAGCCATAGAATCATCATTTCTCATCAATTTATTTATTAGAAATGAAATATTATGAGCCAGAACTTTTATTGAGGTTCTAGTCATAAATCCTAGCATTGATTTACTTTTAACCTTATTTAAATTTAATTGTTCTGTTAATTGAGAAAAACTAGTTTCTATCCTTCTTCTAACTTTAAATAATAGTTGTCTTACTTCTTTTGGATAGTTATCTCTACTATTTTCTCTTTTTAAGAATAGTAAATTTATATCTCTTTCACCTTTTAATTCAGGCGTTAGCCTTTTGTTAATGTATCCTTTATCTCCGATTATAGAGATAGATCTATATTTATCGCATAAATCCCATACCGCATTTCTATCATCTATGTTTGCTGGAGTTATAACATAATCAGTTAAAAATCCATCTACAGTAGTAAGTGCATGAAATTTAAATCCGAAATAAGTTTCTTTTTTAGAAGCGCAT
>NZ_LT629850.1:684834-731736 GCF_900106845.1 Romboutsia timonensis | reverse complement strand
GATTTACTTTTAACCTTATTTAAATTTAATTGTTCTGTTAATTGAGAAAAACTAGTTTCTATCCTTCTTCTAACTTTGAATAATAGTTGTCTTACTTCTTTTGGATAGTTATCTCTACTATTTTCCCTTTTTAAGAATAGTAAATCTATATCTCTTTCACTTTTTAATTCAGTCGTTAGCCTTTTGTTAATATATCCTTTATCTCCGATTATAGAGATAGATCTATATTTATCGCATAAATCCCATACCACATTTCTATCATCTATGTTTGCTGGAGTTATAACATAATCAGTTAAAAATCCATCTACAGTAGTAAGCGCATGAAATTTAAATCTGAAATAAGTTTCTTTTTTAGAAGCGCATCTTCCATAGGAGGCTTCGCCTTTGAAACATTTACTAAAACGAGCTCTTCCAAACTCACATACAGGAATAGGCATACTATCTATAACTCTTATATTGTTAGAGTAAAGTTGCATAAATTCAGATATATATCCTCTTATTTTAGATATTACTAAATGTAAATTTCTTTTAGTTCTATTAAATCTAGTTCTATCTCCTAATCTTGGAAATAGTTCTTTATATTCTCTTTTTAATAAACTAAAAAATGATTTCTCTGAGTCAATAGTTAAAAGTTCTCCAACTATACTAATAGTAATTATCTCACTATCTGAAAGTTTGCTATCCTTAATATTACGTCTATTCCTTATACCAATAGGTATAATTTCATTGTATATATCATCTATAATTACAAAAATATTTGTAAACAAATCTGTTAAATTTTCTAACTCCTGGATATAATAATTATTAAGCTCCAACATCATATAGTAAACCTCCTTTAAATTAGTATTAATAATCTTAGGTTGCTATATTTGTTGGAGTTTTATTATTGAAAAAATTAACTAGCACAACGAGTTAACTTAATAATTAAGTATTTACGGAGGGATATAATGTTTATTAAAACAAGTAATCCAGCTTTTAAAGATTTTGGGGATATAATTTATGATGATATGGATTTTAGTTCAAGCCATAAAATAAATTTAAATAATAAGTCCATTGATAATCTTAAGTTAGTTACAAATGATTATACTTTTATTAAAGTTACAAAAGGCGTTGTGATGATATTAGTATCTTTTGATAGTAATAATATAAAATCTTTTATAATAAATCGAAGCTTACATATAAAAAAAGGAATATATTTTAATCTTATATCAATTTCAGATGAAGCTAGTGTTGAAGTATTAACAAATACTGAATTTAAGTCTATTAAGTTAGATAATCCTTTTAATTACTCTAATATATCATCATCATTAGATATTAGTGAGATATACACTAAATTTTATCAAGAAAAAGGTACAAATTATAATTTTTCAGGAGAAAAACATTCTTATTGGGAACTTACTTATGTTGATAAAGGTGAATTATTAACTACAATTGATGGAGTGTCTTATCATCTAAAGCAAGGTGATTTAATATTTTATGCTCCAATGCAATTTCATACTCAATCAACATTTGAAAAAATTAGTAGCTCTTATTTAACCATAAATTTTAAAATGAATTTTAATCATGCTGATTTACTTTGTAATAAAATTTTTTCTCTTAAAAGAGATTCTTATTTTATAGTAACAAAACTTATAGAAGAACTTTCTAATGACAATTTATACAGTAATGATTTATCTCTTTGCTATTTAAAACAACTTATTATACAAATGCTTAGACTTGATAATTCATACTTCCATTCTAAGCCTACTACTCATATGCAACAAACTTATGAAAATGAGTTATTAAATGATATACTTTTATACATTGATAATAATATTTACGAAAAAATTTCTGTAAGTACTTTATGTGATCATTTTTGTATAAGTACTTCTATGCTACATTCCTTATTTAGAAAAAATATGAACAATACCGCAAAAAATTATATAAATGAGCTTAAATTAAGTAAAAGTAAAGAACTTATAAGAAACTCTACCCATACACTTAGTGAAATATCTGAAATGCTTGGCTTTTCTTCTATTCATTATTTTTCAAAAAAATTTAAATCATATTTTAATATTTCACCTACTGAATACTCTAAATCTATTTATAATTAAAAAGTAAAGGGTATCCAAATTTTTATTTTAGATACCCTATTATCTTTAAGAAAAATAAATTTTTAAGCAACATATTTTTTTAATAGTATATTTTCTATCTTATTTTTAAATTCTTTAATATTGTAAAGACAAACTGCGTAAATCTTAATATAAAGTATCTATTGCTGGATTAAAGGTTATAATTGCAATTATATGCTTTGTTCTCACTTTTACACATTTTTATCTTTTCAACAACAACATCATACATTGCTTTCTTTGCTGGTACTAAATATTGTCTTGGATCTGAAGCCTTAGGATTTTCATTAAAATATTCTTTTATTGCATTTGAGAATGGTATTTTAAGCTCAGTTGCTATATTAACTTTACATATACCTTTTTCTATGGCACTTTGTACTGCATCATAAGGAACTCCTGATGCACCATGAAGTACTAAGGGTATATCTACCATACTTCTTATTTTTTCAAGTCTATCAANATTATTAACTACAATTGATGGAGTGTCTTATCATCTAAAGCAAGGTGATTTAATATTTTATGCTCCAATGCAATTTCATACTCAATCAACATTTGAAAAAATTAGTAGCTCTTATTTAACCATAAATTTTAAAATGAATTTTAATCATGCTGATTTACTTTGTAATAAAATTTTTTCTCTTAAAAGAGATTCTTATTTTATAGTAACAAAACTTATAGAAGAACTTTCTAATGACAATTTATACAGTAATGATTTATCTCTTTGCTATTTAAAACAACTTATTATACAAATGCTTAGACTTGATAATTCATACTTCCATTCTAAGCCTACTACTCATATGCAACAAACTTATGAAAATGAGTTATTAAATGATATACTTTTATACATTGATAATAATATTTACGAAAAAATTTCTGTAAGTACTTTATGTGATCATTTTTGTATAAGTACTTCTATGCTACATTCCTTATTTAGAAAAAATATGAACAATACCGCAAAAAATTATATAAATGAGCTTAAATTAAGTAAAAGTAAAGAACTTATAAGAAACTCTACCCATACACTTAGTGAAATATCTGAAATGCTTGGCTTTTCTTCTATTCATTATTTTTCAAAAAAATTTAAATCATATTTTAATATTTCACCTACTGAATACTCTAAATCTATTTATAATTAAAAAGTAAAGGGTATCCAAATTTTTATTTTAGATACCCTATTATCTTTAAGAAAAATAAATTTTTAAGCAACATATTTTTTTAATAGTATATTTTCTATCTTATTTTTAAATTCTTTAATATTGTAAAGACAAACTGCGTAAATCTTAATATAAAGTATCTATTGCTGGATTAAAGGTTATAATTGCAATTATATGCTTTGTTCTCACTTTTACACATTTTTATCTTTTCAACAACAACATCATACATTGCTTTCTTTGCTGGTACTAAATATTGTCTTGGATCTGAAGCCTTAGGATTTTCATTAAAATATTCTTTTATTGCATTTGAGAATGGTATTTTAAGCTCAGTTGCTATATTAACTTTACATATACCTTTTTCTATGGCACTTTGTACTGCATCATAAGGAACTCCTGATGCACCATGAAGTACTAAGGGTATATCTACCATACTTCTTATTTTTTCAAGTCTATCAAAATCTAATTTTGGTTCACTTTTATAAAGTCCATGTGCTGTACCTATTGCAACTGCTAACGAGTCTACTCCTGTAGCTTTTACAAATTCTACTGCTTCATTAGGATCTGTTAAGAAAGAGTCTTTTTCATCTACCTTTAAGTCATCTTCTACTCCTCCTAATTTTCCAAGTTCTGCTTCAACTGTTGCTCCATACTTATGTGCATAATCAACTATGTCTTTAACTATTTCTACATTTTTTCTAAATTCATACTTTGATGCATCTATCATAACCGATTTACATCCAAGCTTTATTATTCTTTTTATATCTTCTACATTTTCGTGATGGTCTAAATGAAATGTAAGAGGTATATTGTTTATCTCGCTAGCTTTTTCTATTATAGCTAGTAAGTAATTTTCATCTGCATATTTTACAGTTGATGGTGTTGCTGCAAGTATTACTGGTGATTTTAAATCACGTGCAGCATCTAATACAACTTGAATTGTTTCTAAATTGTGTATATTAAAGGCAGGTACTGCGTAACCCTCCTCTTGTGCTTTTATTAGCATTTCTTTAGTTGATATTAAACTCATATTAAAATTACCCCCTTTAGTTATTAAAATTCATTTAACTATTTTTAATAACTTATTTAATCTATTGTGCTAGTTAAAATTTTTCCAAATAAAGTAAATTGCTTTTCGCAAAAAATAATACCTTATTATAGGTTGGTATTTGTAAATTTTAACCAAATACTAACCTTTTTATTTTAGCTATAGAATCATAATTTCCCATAAGTTTATTTATTAAAAATGAAATATTATGAGCTAAAACTTTTATCGAAGTTCTAGTTATAAATCCTAGCATTGATTTACTTTTAACTTTATTTAAATTTAATTGCTCTGTTAATTGAGAAAAGCTGGTTTCTATCCTTCTTCTGATTTTAAATATTAGTTGTCTTATTTCTTTTGGATAGTTATCTTTGCTATTACCTCTTTTTAAGAATAATAAATTTATATCTCTTTCACCTTTTAACTCAGGCGTTAGCCTTTTATTGACATATCCTTTATCACCTATAATAGAAATAGAATTATATTTATCACATAAATCCCACACTGTATTTCTATCATCTATGTTGGCTGGAGTTATAACATAGTCAGTTAAGAAACCGTCTACTGTAGTAAGTGCATGAAACTTAAATCCAAAATATGTTTGTTTCTTTGATGGACATCTACCATAAGAGGCTTCGCCTTTAAAGCACTTGCTAAAATGAGCTCTACCAAACTCACATACAGGAATAGGCATGCTGTCTATAATTCTTATATTATTAGAATACGCTTGAATATATTCTGAAATATATTCTCGTATTTCTTTAATTACAGCATGTAGATTTCGTTTAGTTCTATTAAATCTAGTTCTATCTCCTAATTTAGGAAATAGTTTTATATATTCTCTGCTCAATAAACTAAAGAATGCTTTTTCTGAGTCAATAGTCAGAAGTTCTCCAACTATACTTATAGTGATTATTTCACTATCTGAAAGCTTACACTCCTTAATATTACGTCTATTTCTAATGCTTATAGGAATAATATCGTTGTACACATCATCAACTATTGTATAAATTATAGTAAATAAATCAGTTAAATTTTCAATTTCTTGGATATAATAATTATTAAGCTCCAACATTATAGTAACCCTCCTTTAGATTAATGCTACTAATCTTAGGGTGCTATATTTGTTGGAGTTTTATTATTGTAAAAATTAACTAGCACAACGAGTTATTTATATAAAATCAAAATTCCCAATATATTTATCTATTTTCAAGTTATATACTTATACTAACTCGTGTAATATTACCCCTTGAACTACTCTGTTTACTTCACCTGTTGGACACGGATTATCTGGTGTTATACCTAAATTTACTGACTTTAAGAATGATAACATTTGCCCAAATATTATTTGTTGAAGTGGCAATAATACTTCATTCTCAACAGTGTAATTTATATTCTCAACATTAAATACATAGTCAGCTTTATTAAGTATATCCTCTTCTATGTTATCCCCAATTATTACTACCTTGTCATTTTTCTTATGAGCTAACATTTCTTTAGCTAAATCTAAGTCATATTGTCTTGTATATTCATCATTAGATATATAAATTACACTAACAGTTTCATCATCTACTACAGACTTTGGACCATGTCTAAACCCAAGTGGAGTATCATAACTTGCATTAACTTTACCCGCTGTAAGTTCTAATACTTTAAGGGCACTTTCTCTTGCTATCCCCTTAGAAGTTGATGAACCTAAATAAACTATTCTTTCAAAGTCTTCATTAGAAAGGCTTGTAACTTTTTCTATATTATTTTCTATAAAATCATTTACTGAATTACTTAATTTATCTACATCACTTGAGAAATTTTCTATATTATTTATATTAAATACTGCCATAGCATTTAAAACCATAGTCGTGAAGCTACTAGTCATTGCAAATCCTAAGTCATTAGTTTGAGGTGGCATTAAAAGAAGTAAACTTTTTTCATCATTTACTGTGTTTTTTGCTAATTTTCCATTTTCATTACAAGTTATTACTACTTGATATAAGTCATCTACTAATTGTGTAGCAAGATTAACTGCATGAACACTTTCTGGAGAATTACCTGATCGTGCAAAAGATACTAAAAGTGTTGGTATGTCTTTTATAAAATAGCTTTTAGGGCTTGCTACTAAGTCTGTTGTAGCTATAGCTTCTACTCTTTTATTTAGTAAACTTGTTAAATATGGCTCACAAACTTCACCTGCAAAAGCTGATGTTCCTGCTCCTGTTAATATTATTCTAAATTCCTTTTTAGATAAGAAAGAATCTATAAAAGATTTTATTTCTATTTTATTTTTTATTAAGTTTTTAACTGATTCTCTCCAAGTATCTGGTTGTTGTATCATTTCTTTAGCAGTATTTAAACCACTACAATCTTCTAATTTTGAGATTTCTAATCCTAATAATTTACTTATAACTTTTTCCATTATTTACTCTCCCTCTCCATTTATTACACTAATATTGTATCTATTTCATCTTTATATGTATTTGTAATTTCGTATCTATAATTTGCTTTTTTGTATTTGATATTTATTGTTATTTAATATGATATATATTTTAAATATGTAGCTATGCTAATAAATTTTTAAAATATGGTCGAGAAATTTATTATGTAATTATAAGTAAATTTATAAAATAGAAAAAGTCCCTTAATTTTTAAGGGACTTTCAGATTGTAGACAAAATAGCCATTTTTAATTTATATAAAATGGCTATTTTCTTTTTTATGAAGTTTTTTAATGATAAAATACTAAAAATAGGCGTAAGCCTTAATTTATTAGAGCTATCTTTCCACAGCCAATTGGCCATTTTTTTCAAGTTCATGCATGAGAAAATAAGGCTTATCTCCATATTAATTTTCGACAAACCTCTCAATTTTGTATATCTCATACCATGTTTCTCTTTTGCATCTGCAAAAACTCGTTCAATTGTTTCTTTACGCTTACTATAAACTTTTTTTACATAGGACTTATGTCTAAGATGATTTGCTTCTTCTAAATAATTTTGCCAGATATGTCTTGTAACTAGTTTTTGTTTGTTTTTGCTATTAGTACAAGTATTTAAGTATTCACAAGATTTACAATCATTTTGATTAGATTTATACTCTCTGTAACCATCTCTATTAGTAGTTAAATATTTTAAAACTTTATTATTAGGACAAATATAGCAGTCATAATGCTCATCATATACATATTCATATTTCTTAAAAAATCCTTTTTTAGTCATAGGTCTTTTATATGGAATAGCAGGAATTATACCATCATCTAAAATAGTTTTACAAATATAAGGAGTTATATATCCAGCATCTATAGCTATCGCTGTTGTATGTTGTTTACTATTATTTTTTATCTTTTGATATAAATCGGAAAAAGCTACGCTATCATGTATGTTACCAGATGTAATATGAAAATCTAATATGAAATTATTGTTATCACAAGCTGTATGCGCTAGATATGCGAAGCATTTTTCTTTTTCATTTTTGAAGAACATGCCACTATCCTTATCTGTATTACTCTCTATTTTTTCCTTTTTTTTTACCTCTTCATTTTTCACTTCACATAATGGACTTTTTCCATGTTTTAATCTATCTTCATTTATCTCTTTTTCTAGTTTTTCTTGATAATGCTTAGCTTGAATATCTACCTCTACTTTAGTATATNCACTAATATTGTATCTATTTCATCTTTATATGTATTTGTAATTTCGTATCTATAATTTGCTTTTTTGTATTTGATATTTATTGTTATTTAATATGATATATATTTTAAATATGTAGCTATGCTAATAAATTTTTAAAATATGGTCGAGAAATTTATTATGTAATTATAAGTAAATTTATAAAATAGAAAAAGTCCCTTAATTTTTAAGGGACTTTCAGATTGTAGACAAAATAGCCATTTTTAATTTATATAAAATGGCTATTTTCTTTTTTATGAAGTTTTTTAATGATAAAATACTAAAAATAGGCGTAAGCCTTAATTTATTAGAGCTATCTTTCCACAGCCAATTGGCCATTTTTTTCAAGTTCATGCATGAGAAAATAAGGCTTATCTCCATATTAATTTTCGACAAACCTCTCAATTTTGTATATCTCATACCATGTTTCTCTTTTGCATCTGCAAAAACTCGTTCAATTGTTTCTTTACGCTTACTATAAACTTTTTTTACATAGGACTTATGTCTAAGATGATTTGCTTCTTCTAAATAATTTTGCCAGATATGTCTTGTAACTAGTTTTTGTTTGTTTTTGCTATTAGTACAAGTATTTAAGTATTCACAAGATTTACAATCATTTTGATTAGATTTATACTCTCTGTAACCATCTCTATTAGTAGTTAAATATTTTAAAACTTTATTATTAGGACAAATATAGCAGTCATAATGCTCATCATATACATATTCATATTTCTTAAAAAATCCTTTTTTAGTCATAGGTCTTTTATATGGAATAGCAGGAATTATACCATCATCTAAAATAGTTTTACAAATATAAGGAGTTATATATCCAGCATCTATAGCTATCGCTGTTGTATGTTGTTTACTATTATTTTTTATCTTTTGATATAAATCGGAAAAAGCTACGCTATCATGTATGTTACCAGATGTAATATGAAAATCTAATATGAAATTATTGTTATCACAAGCTGTATGCGCTAGATATGCGAAGCATTTTTCTTTTTCATTTTTGAAGAACATGCCACTATCCTTATCTGTATTACTCTCTATTTTTTCCTTTTTTTTTACCTCTTCATTTTTCACTTCACATAATGGACTTTTTCCATGTTTTAATCTATCTTCATTTATCTCTTTTTCTAGTTTTTCTTGATAATGCTTAGCTTGAATATCTACCTCTACTTTAGTATATTTTTTCTTATTAGCACTAGCTTTTATATGTGTTGAATCTATATAGATATTAGAAGAATCTACAAATCCACATTTTGTAGCTCTCGCTAAAATTTCTTTAAATATTGATTCAAATAAATCTGTATTTTTAAATCGTCTTTCATAGTTTTTATTAAAAGTTGAGAAATGAGGAATTTTTTCAGTTAATGAGTAACCTAAAAACCATCTATACGCTACATTTACTTCTATTTCTCTAATTGTTTGCCTCATTGAAGGTATGCCAAATAAATATTGAATTAAAACTATTTTTATTAAAACAACAGGATCTATACTTGGAGCTCCTAACGGAGAGTATAAATCTTTTACTTTATCATAAATAAAACTAAAATCTATTGCATTTTCTATTTTTCTTACTAAATGGTTTTCAGGNCTTACTTTCTTATATAAATCTGAAAAAGCTACGCTATCATGTATATTTCCAGGTGTAATATGGAAATCTAATATAAAATTATTGTTATCACAAGCTGTATGTGCTAAATATGCGAAGCATTTCTCTTTTTCATTTTTGAAGAACATACCACTATCTTTATCTGTATTACTCTCTATTTTTTCTTTTTTTTTACTTCTTCATCTTTTACTTCAGATAGTGGACTTTTTCCGTGTTTTATTCTATCTTCGTTTATTTCTTTTTCTAGTTTTTCCTGATAATGCTTAGCTTGAACATCTACCTGTACTTTAGTATATTTCTTTTTATTAGCGCTAGCTTTTATATGTGTAGAATCTATATAGATATTAGAAGAATCTACAAATCCACATTTTGTAGCTCTCGCTAGAATTTCTTTAAATATTGATTCAAATAAATCTGTATTTTTAAATCTTCTTTCGTAGTTTTTATTGAAAGTTGAGAAATGAGGAATTTTTTCAGTTAATGAATAACCTAAAAACCATCTATATGCTACATTTACTTCTATTTCTCTAATAGTTTGCCTCATTGAAGGTATGCCAAATAAATATTGAATTAAAACTATTTTTATTAAAACAACTGGATCTATACTTGGAGCTCCTAACGGAGAGTATAAATCTTTTACTTTATCATAAATAAAACTAAAATCTATTGCATTTTCTATTTTTCTCACTAAATGATTTTCAGGAACTAATCCATCTAATATAACATTTATTTCATCTTCTCTAAAATTTTCTTTTCTTACAGTTAACATATTTATCACCTCATAAAGAGTATTGACAAAAATAAAAGAACGTAGACTTTGTCTACGTTCTGAAAGTCCCTTAATTTTTAAGGGACTTTTCCTATTTTATAAAAACTTTTCTATATTTTATCTTATTAAAACATGTTACTTATATTTTTTTATTTCATTATAGTATTCTTTAGGAGTAATCCCAAATTCTTTTTTAAAAACACGAAATAAATTATTATAACTACCTAAATTACAAATTTGTGCTATATCAGTAATTGACTTACCTTCTTCTATAAGCTTTTTACATAAATCTAATTTAGCTTTTACTATATATTGATGTAGTGTTGTTCCAGTTAATTTTTTAAATTCCCTAGATATATGAAATTTACTTACATAAAATTCTCTTTCTAGGCAGTCTAGTGAAATCTCCTCTGTTATATGATTATTTATATATGCAAATATATCATCAATAAGAAAAGGCGTATTTCTTTTAATTTTTTGTTTTGGTTCTGCATATATGCATGATCTAAGTATAAGCACAACAACAATCGATAGCATACTTTTAATATAAATACTATCTGCAAACTCATGCTTATTATCTTTTGAGGTAAATAATTTTTTTAATATATTTTTAATTAACATTGTTGTCTCAATATTTGCATTTACTACCCTACACTCAAAAGGTACAGTATTAAAGCTTTTGGCTAAATTAACGTCTTCATCAGATAATATATTTAGTAACTCAGCGGTAATAACCAACTCATAAATTGTAAGTGGATTATTTGATTTCGATGCAACTTCAATAATATTATTAGGACTTATTAAAATAATACTATCTTTATTTCCCTCTTGAGATTTATATCCCCATTTAATTTCACAATTACCTTCAAATATAAATAATATTTTGTAATACTCATTTGATTTAATTTGCTTACTTTTTATATTATAAAAAGTAATTTTATTTACATAATAGTTATCTTTGTATGTCATTAATATACCCCTACCTTTTTAACATATCAACTTTTGATAATTTTATATCAATTTCTGAATATAATTTTATTTTATAATATGAGACAATTTAATTACAAATAAATATTATTATTTTCTCAACTTTATTTGTAATAATTATATTTAATATTATTGTGGAGGTATATTATGCAAAGTTTTTCAATGAAAGATAAAGTTGGATATACTCTAGGAGATTTAGGTTGTTGTTGTACGGAGCAATTTAGAGCTATGTTTTTAACAGTGTTTTATACACTGGTTCTCAAAGTTAACCCCATTCATGTAGGTACAATAATGCTAATAACTAAATTTTGGGACGCTATAAATGACCCTATAATTGGTGCAATTATTGATTCTCGTAAGTCCAAACCTGGCAAGAAATTCATACCTTGGATCAAAACATTTTCAATTCCATGTGCAATATTAATGTGTATTGGATTTTTGAATGTATCAAATTTAGACTATGGATTAAAACTTGCATATATTTTAATTACATATGTTTTATATGAAGCTATGTATACTTGTGTAAATGTTCCATTTGGATCATTATCAAGCGTTATGACAGATGATGTAAATCACCGTACAGACTTATCAAGATATAGAAGTTTAGGTGGTACTATCTTTATGACTGTTATAGTTATTATTGGACCTCTATTTTTATACAAAGACAATGTACCTGTACCTTCAAACTTTTTACTATTAGCGATTATCTGCGCTTGTGTAAGCGTTTTCTGTCTACAGGTTACATCAGTATGGTGTAAGGAACGTGTGGAATTACCTCATGTAGAAAAAGAAAAATTTAATTATTTTAAAATCTTAAAGAGTATTTCTAAAAATAAAGCTTTATTAGGAGTTATTATAGCTAGTTTAATCGGTATGATAGCTGCTAGTGTTGTTAATGGACTAAATACTTATTTATTTAAAGATTATTTTGGGAATGTAAAAATAATGGCTGTATCAGGTATGTTAAGTACTGTTTATTCAATAATTACTTTTATCGGTACTAAATTTGTTGCCAATAAATTCGGAAAAAAAGAATGGTGTATGTATGGTGCAGGTTTTGCTGCTATTGTTTACGGAGTTTTATTTTTATTTCCAATAGAAAATCCTGTTTTATTTATAATAATCAATGGAGTTTGCTATATAGGTGCTTCTGGTTTCCAAATTCTTATTTGGGCTATGGTAAATGATGCAATAGATTATCAAGAATTACAAACTGGAACTCGTAACGAAAGCATAATTTATTCTACATATTCATTTTTTAGAAAACTTGCTTCCGCTTTAAGTTCTAGTTTAAGTAGCTTTATGCTTGCATTTATAGGATATAACGTACATATTTCTACTCAAACTACAGAAGTTTCTTTAAACCTTTGGAAAGCGTATACAGGAATTTATTCTGTAGGATATATGGTTGCAGTATTAGCATTACTTTTTATATATCCTTTAAGTAAGAAGAAAACTCAAGAAATGTTAAAAGAATTAACAATAAAAAGAAAAAATTCAAATATATCTAAAATATAACTAATACTAGGAGTGCAATTATGATTAAATTTACAGAAATAAAAAATAGAAAAAATAATACATTAAGAGGTATTCTTAATCTTCCTAATAATATTGAAAATCCATTTATTGTATTAAATCTTCATGGATTTGGAGGAAGTATGTCAGGATATAAATATTCACATACTCATTTATCAAGAGTTCTTGAGTCTAATGGATTTGGATGTATTAGATTTGATTTTTATGGTTGTGGTGAAAGTGATGGAGAATTTGAAGAAATGACTTTTACTGGACTTATAGAAGATACTATTGATGTTTATAATTGGTTAATTAGTTCTAAAGTAACTTCACCTAACCATATTATTTTATCTGGACATAGTATGGGTGGATATGTAGCTTCATGTGTTGCACCCAAAATTCAACCTATTGGATTAATACTTATGTGCCCTGGTGCTGGTATGTGGGATGGATGTAGGGAACGATCTGATGAATTAAAAAAACAGTCTATACAGTATGTTAATATGGAAGGTTTAAAGTTTAATATTGATTTTAATTATGATTTATACAATTATGAACCATTTTCAAATTCTAAGGGATATAACAAAGATGTATTAATTATAAGAGGTACTGAGGATAATTTAGTTGACGATGCCACTTGTCAATCGTACTTAAATTGTTACGAAAATCAAAAAACAACATATATACAAATTGAAGGTGGAAATCATAACTTTTCAAGTATAGAGGCTAGAAGTAAATGTGAAGATGCAATTATTAAGTTTTGTAGATTAGTTAGTAATAAATAAATTTGTGGGGTGATTTATATGAAACTTTTAGAATCAATTAATGTAGGAAATATTACTCTAAAAAATAGAGTTATGTTTCCTCCTCTAACTACTGGATATGAAGGTAGAGATGGTAGCATAACTACTCAAAGTATTAGTTTTTATGAAAGATTAGCTAAAGGCGGTGTTTCATACATTGTAATAGGTGATGTTGCTCCTATTAATAGCTTCTCTCCTACTCCAAAATTATATGACGATAGTCAAATAAGTGGTTTCAAGAAATTATGCGATTCAATACATAAGCATGGTGCAAAGGTTGCTGTTCAAATCTTCCATCCTGAGTATGACTGTGATGCTATAAATAGCCTGTTTGCTAGTGGAGATATGAAAGCTGTTAGAGAAAAGTTACATCATGATATGAAACACTTTGTTAATGAAGTTAGCGAAGATTCTCTAAATGATATTATAAATAAAATGTGCAATTGTGCAATTCGTGCTCAAAAAGCCGGAGTTGATATAATCCAAGTACATGGAGATAGATTGGTAGGTTCATTATGTAGTACTATTTTAAATAAAAGAAATGATAAATTTGGAGCTACATTAGAAAACCGAACAAGATTTGCACTACAACTTGTAAAATCATTAAAAAAAGCTGTTCCTGGTATGCCTATTGATTATAAGTTTTCAGTTGTTACACCTGAAAGAGGTAAAGGTGGAATAGATTTAAACGAAGCTCCTATATTTGCTAAATGGTTAGAAGAAGCTGGTGTTGATATGCTTCATGTAGCTCAAGCAAACCATACTGGCAATATGGCAGATACTATTCCCCCTATGGGTGTTCAACCATATGGATTTTTTGTTGATATTGCATCTCAAATAAAAAAGGCAGTAACTATTCCAGTTAGTACTGTTGGTAGAATATTTAATCCTAAAATGGCCGAAAGTATTCTAGAAACTGATAAAGTAGATATAATAGGTCTTGGTAGAATTTTACTTGCTGATCCTGATTGGGTAAATAAAACAAAAGATAATAAAATTGAAGATATACGCCAATGTATATCTTGTAACAAAGGCTGTACTGATAATATTCAAAACCGTAAATTTTTAAGTTGCGTACTAAATGCTGAGAATGGATATGAGGAAACTAGAAAAATTACTAAGGCTATAACTAAGAAAAAGGTTGTAGTTGTAGGAGGAGGACCTGCAGGCCTTGAATCAGCTCGTGTTTCAAGTTTAAAAGGTCATGATGTTATTTTATTTGATGAAAATACATCTCTAGGAGGTCAGTTAAACTTAGCATGCATACCTCCTAGAAAAAATGAAATTAAAAGAGCTATTAAGTTTTTAACTCATTCAGTATGTTCTCAAAATGTAGATTTAAGACTTGGTAAAAAAGTAACTCAAGAAGATTTATTAACTTTAAATCCAGATGTTGTATTAGTTGCTGTAGGAGCAAGTAATGTTATACCAAATATAAATGGATATAACAATCCGATAGTATGCGATTCATGGAAAATATTAAGTGGAGAACAACAAGTATTTGGTAATATAGCTGTTATCGGCGGAGGTATGGTAGGCTGTGAAGTTGCCGAATACTTATGTAGTGAACCTAAAAATAAAGTTTCTATAATTGAGATGGATAATAGTATAGCTAAAGGTGAAAGTAATACTATACTTCCTACATTAATGGATAATTTTACTAAACACAATGTAAAAATATATACTAACCATAAGGTAAATGAAATATATAAAGATTCTATACTTTGTGAAAATGATAATAATGAAGTTAAAATTCCTTGTGATTATGTTGTTATGGCAATAGGTGCAAGACCTAACAAATTTGATGTTGATAAATTATTAGAAAATAATATAAAAGTAGTTAAAATCGGCGATTGTAAAGATAAAGCTTCTGATATAGAAAATGCTATAAAAACTGCTTATGATGCCGCTAACGAAATATAAACTTAATTTTAATAATAAAAGAATCTCCATTTTAGTTTTGGAGATTCTTTTTCATATAAACTATTATGTTCTATTTACATATCTATCTTAATATTTTAATTTTCTACCTTTAAACTATTTAACTCGTTGTGCTAGTTAAATTTAGTCATTGAAATTACTAAGGTTGATTATATAAAAATGAATTATTAAAAAATATTGGATAGCATTTTCAATATGTGTATAGATTAACTAGCACAACAGATTATTTAGTAAAAAAATAAAAATATTTATTAATTTTAATTAAATTTATTATTATCTAATCTCTATAAGATATTGATATTATATTTAACAAAAATATATAACTAATGATTTAAAACATTTTCCTTATGTAGAATTTTATATTTTATTATGTATTTTTATATAAATCGACTTTAAAATTTTATTTTTTACATAAAATATATAAACATTCTTCCTTTAACTTTCTTTTATTTTAAGTACTAGTATCTTGTATACACCCCTATATTTGTGCTATACTTAAAAAGTTATTTTAAGCTGAAAGGAGCAAAATATATGTCAAAAAATAAAATAATAAACATAGCAGTTATCGCCCACGTTGATGCTGGTAAATCAACTTTAGTTGACGCATTCTTACATCAATCTGGAACATTTAGAGATAACGAAGTAGTAAAAGATTGTGTAATGGATAGTAATGATCTTGAAGCCGAAAGAGGTATAACTATATATTCTAAAAACTGTTCAATAAACTATAAGGATTACAAAATAAATATAGTTGATACACCAGGACATAGTGACTTCTCTTCTGAGGTTGAACGTGTTATAAAAACTGTTGATACAGTTATATTACTAGTTGATGCTAGTGAAGGTCCAATGCCTCAAACAAGATTCGTTTTACAAAAATCTTTAGAAGCTGGACTTAGACCAATACTTTTCATAAACAAAATAGATAAGCAAGATCAAAGAGCTGAAGAAGTTGTTGATGAAGTATTTGACTTATTCGTTGACTTAAATGCAACTGATGAGCAATGTGAATTCCCAATAATATACGGTATAGCTAAGCAAGGTATAGCTAAAAAAGAAATGGATGATGAAAGTGAAAACTTAGCTCCATTATTCGAAACTGTTGTTGAACATGTTGAAGCATACCCAGATTATAGTGAAGAGCCTTTACAACTTCAAATATCTGCTCTTGCATACGATGATTATGTAGGAAGACTTGGTATAGGTAGAGTTTACAAAGGAACTGTAAAAAACGGTGAAACTGTATCTATCTGTAAAGCTGATGGTTCTGTTGCTAAAGGTAGAATAACTAAACTTACAGTTTATGAAGGATTAAAGCAAGTTGAAAAAAGTGAAGCTTATGCTGGTGATATAGTTGTTGTTGCTGGTATGGCTGATATATCTATAGGTGAAACTATATGTAATGCTGATAATCCATTACCAATGGAAATGATACACATAGAAGAACCTACTTTATCTATGAACTTCTTAGTTAACGATTCTCCATTTGCAGGAAAGAGTGGTAAATTCGTTACAACTAGACACTTAAAAGATAGATTAGATAAAGAATTAGAAGTTAACGTTGGTCTTAAAGTTGAGCCAATGGATACAACTGATGGATACAGAGTATCTGGACGTGGAGAACTTCACTTATCTATACTTCTTGAAAACATGAGACGTGAAGGATACGAAATAGGTGTATCTAAGCCAGAAGTTTTATTTATAAAAGATGAAAACGGAAAATTAATGGAACCAATGGAAAGAGTTATAGTTAACTGTCCAGAAGTTTACTCAGGAACTGTTATAAACAAATTAAACTTAAGAAAAGCTATGATGGAAGCTATGGAAATCGAAGGAGATTATGTTAAAATAACATTTATAGCTCCTACAAGAGGATTATTAGGATACAGAAGTGAATTCATAAATGATACTCGTGGAGAAGGTTCTTTAGTTAGATCATTTGAAAGATATGAAGAACACAAAGGTGAAATGCCAGGAAGAACTAACGGAGTTTTAATATCTCAAGTTGCTGGTTCAACTATGGCTTATGCACTTAACGCTTTAAGCGAAAGGGCTCAAATGTTTGTTGATCCTGCTGTTGATGTTTACGAAGGTATGATAATCGGTATGAACTCAAGAAAAGAAGATATGACTGTTAACCCTTGTAAGAACAAGAAATTAACTAACGTTCGTGCTTCTGGTACTGATGATGCAGTTAAATTACAAGCTGCTAGAACATTTACTTTAGAAGAAGCTTTAGAATTTATAGAAGATGATGAGTTAGTTGAAATAACTCCAGATGCTATAAGACTTAGAAAGAAATTCTTAAATGAACACGATAGATTAAGATACAACAAGTCAAGACAAGCTAATAAGTAATATAAAAGGCAATCTCTATTTTAGAGGTTGCCTATTTATATTTAATAATTCAAAGTAGTATATCTATGTAAATTCAATTTATTAATACAATCAAAATGTTATTTAATAAAAAATTCGCTTCGCTCATGTCGCCAACGACTTCGTCCGTTGCTAAAAATCTTTTTTACGCTCAAAACCAGTTTATTTATATTACTTACATTCAGAAGTTATCCGCATTTTTTAAAGTATTAAAATATCCTTAAGCGTAAAAAGAGTATCTTCATAGTATTAACTATAATGATACTCTTTTTTGTTAAATATTATATATATAAAATACTAGTTTTCAGAAACTAATTCATCTAGTACTTTGCTCTCTGATAAATAAGATACAAATGTTAGTCCATACATAACTCCAACTACTGCTAATGTTATTATTACTATACCCATTTCTATTTATCCCTCCTCTTATTTATATTATAGCCACTTTATGTGAATATACTGTGAATTTTCTATGAAATTAAATTTAGTTTAATTTTCTAAATTTTTAAACTTATTCTCTTTACTAATTTAATTATAGTCTTAATTCGAACTATATTCTAGTTACTATTTTGTAATTGTTCCACATAATGTATCTTTTATACATATTAATTATACATAATATTTTAAAAATATATTGAAACAATCCTATAAAAATGCTAAATTAAATATAATAGAATATTTTTAGGAGAGTGATGGAAAATGGACCATAGTCCTTTGGGAGGACAGAACTTAACAACCATCACTTATTTATTGTCTTTATTTAGTTAATTTTTTTATTTTGTTTATATAAATCAACTATTTAATAGATAATATTAAGTGATGAGATTTATATAAAACTTAATAAAGGATGGTTTCAAATGATAAGATACTATAAAACTATTGACAATAAATTGGAAAAACTAAATTCTTTTGAAGAAGGATGTTGGATAAATCTTGTTGAACCTAACCAAAGTGAAATTAACGAAATTGCTAATTTACTAAATATAGATATAGATAGTATAAAATCTGCACTAGATGAAGAGGAACGATCAAGAATAGATGTTGAAGATAATCATACACTTATACTTATAGATATACCAGTTGATGAAAGTGATGATAAATCTTCTCATTATACTACTATTCCTTTAGGTATAATTCTTCTTGAAAATGCATTACTAACTGTTTGTACTGCTCAAACTAAAATCTTAAATGATTTTATAGTAGGTCATATTAAAGAGTTTTACACTTATAAGAAAACTAGATTCATACTTCAAATTCTGCATAAAAATGCAACTTATTATCTGCACTACTTAAGAAGAATAAATAAGATGACAACTATTATAGAAAAAGAAATATATAATTCTATGAAAAATAAGCAACTTATACAGCTTCTTGAATTAGAAAAGTCACTAGTATACTTCTCTACTTCACTTAAAGCTAATGAACTTGTTTTAAATAAAATGGTTCGTACAAGTAGTATAAAAAAATACTCAGAAGATGAAGATTTACTAGAAGATGTTTTAGTAGAAAACAGACAGGCTGTTGAAATGGCAACAATTTATGGAGATATACTAAGTAGAATCATGGATGCATTTAGTGCTATAATAAGCAACAACCAAAATGGCGTTATGCAATTTCTTACATCTGTAACATTAATAACTACTATACCAACTATTGTATCAGGGTTCTTTGGTATGAACGTTGGGGGTATACCTTATGCTAATGATGTAAATGGGTTTTGGATTGTTATGTTAATTACAACTTTAATTTGTTTAGTTATAACATTTTTCATGTCTAGAAACAAGCTACTGTAAAATTAAAAATAAAAAAACCTTCATGAAATTTAATAATTTCTTGAAGGTTTTATATATACTTGGGGGTTTTATATTGACTTATATATTTTTAATCACAGGGTTTTTATTACTCTTTATTGGTGCCGACTTTTTTGTAAGTTCTTCAGCTAATATATCAAAAACCTTTAATATTAATCCATTTTTTATGGGACTTACTATAGTTGCATTTGGGACTAGCTCTCCTGAATTGTCAGTTAGTCTTATATCATCGTTAAATGGATCTTATGGTCTATGTATAGGTAATATTATAGGTTCTAATTTATTTAATATACTTATGGTAGTTGGAGCTTTGGGATTTATAAAAACTTTACGTGTTGATAATTCTATATTAAAAATGGAATTTCTATTTTTAATATTTTGCTCTATAACTTTATTATTGTTATCTATGGATAATTCTTTGGGGAGATTTGATGGTATATTACTATTACTACTCTTTACTTATTATATGTTTTCTTTTTCACCAATTAATAATTATAGAGAATCTATACCTTTAATTCGTAATAACATTATTAAGTTTAAAGATAATACTAAATTTTATGATATATTAATAAATATTTTTAGTTTATTGGCTATATTTACAGGAGGAAAGATGGTTGTTGATTCTTGCCTTAATATAGTTGATTACTTAGATATAAGTAGTAGACTTATAGGATTTACTATAGTAGCTATTGGAACATCTCTTCCTGAGCTTATAACATCTATTATAGCTTCATGTAAGAATGAAGGTGATATTGCTCTTGGAAGTATAATTGGGTCTAATATATTTAATATATTATTTGTAATTGCTATTCCAGCATTAATAAATCCTATAGATATAGATAGTAAATTAATTTTCGATAGTATATTTACAATTATTGCTACTATTTTAGCCTTTATATTCATCAAAAGGGAAAATTATATTACTAAACATGAAAGCCTTATTCTGGTTTTCACTTATATCATTTATATACAATTTTTTATATCTAAATCTTAAATAAAAATTTACTTTGCTTGATAAATGTGTCAGCTAAACACTTCATTATTTATAATATGATTTCCTTGTAAATAAAAAAAGAAAGCTTTTGCTTTCTTTTTTATTTATCTATTATCATATCCGTTATACATTCTTCAAACATGCTATCTATATCCTCATTTATTTGTAGTATATATATAGGAACATATTCATCATCTTCTTCTGCTTTTTCTTCTAATTCAAATTTTGCTATTAATGACTTGTGTAAATCTATATTTAAATTTGGCATTTTACTTAATATATCTTTGCTATCTTCATAATCTTTATTTCCTAATGATGTATACATATCTAAGCTCTTTTTGTAATATAGCCATGCTAACATATACTCACATCTTGAGTCATCAGATCTAAGACCTTCTTTAAAATATTTTTCAGCTTCGTTGTATTCTTTTAATCTTAAATTTAATAATCCTAAGTTATATATAGATTCTATACATTTTTTACTTCTAGATTTTTCATACCAGTACTTAGCATCGTCATATTCTTTATAATGAATATCATATATCAATCCTAACATATGCTCTGAATATGTATTTGCATCATTTGCAGGTATTTCAAAATATCTTTTTGCTTCTTCATACTTACCTTCATCAAAGTATAATTTACCTAAGTAAATATAGGCATTTATATTATTTTTACTTGTTGCTATTTCAAAATATTTCTTTGCTTCTTCGTTATCTCCTAAATCCATATAAATCTGAGCTATTTTATAGCTTGAATTTGAATCTCCACTTTCACTAGCTTTTTTATACCATATTATTGCTTCATCATAGTTTTCAAACTCTTCATATATGTTACCAATTTTAATTTGACAACTAACACTATCACTTCTTCTTAAATAAAAAGATAATGCTTTTTCTTTCTCATTAGTTTTATAATATAAATCGCCTAAGTTTTCAAATGATTCTCTACATCCATTTTCTATAGCTTGCATATAATAATTTTTCGCTTGTTCATAATTTTCATCTTCAAAATATAGACCTGCCAAGTTATTTTTAGCTTCAACCATTCCACTTTCTACACACATTGTATAGTATTCTTTAGCTTTTTCAATTTCATTTTCTTTATTGTATAAATTTGCTAATCTAAATTTTGAGTACATATGATCTTTATCACAAGCTTTTTTATAGTATTCTATAGCCTCTTCATATTCTTCCTGTCTATCATAAACATAAGCTAATCTATATTGCGATTTTGTATGACCTTGATCTGCACTTTTTTTATAGTATCTTTCTGCTTCTTCTAGGTTATTATTTTTCTCCATTATAAGACCTATATTAAAACATCCTTTATCATTGCCAATTTTGTGTAGATATTTATAAAGAGATATTGCCTCTTTTTCATTTTTATTATTTTGATTTATAATTGCTAAGTTGTACTTACAATTTTCCTCTAACATTGTAGATCCTTTTTTATAGTATCTGCATGCACTTTCCTCATCTCTTAACACTGTGTATAGTACACCTAAATTAAAACATGCTATAGGTAAGTTCGAATCTGATGCTTCTACTAACCATTTTTCAGCTTTTTTATATTCTCTTAATTTGAAATAAGATACTCCCATATTATTTTGTGCTTTTAAATGTCCTTCTTTTGCTGCCTTTTCATACCAATAAAGACAGTGTTCATATGCTTCTACATTAAAGTACATATTACCTATATCAAATGCCGCATCTATTATTCCATTTTTATATGCTCTAGAATACCATTCTTCTGCTTCACTATATTTCTTTTTATCATAATATATATTAGCTAAAGCATATTGAGACTTAGCATAATCATATTCTGCTGCTGTCTTGTATTCTTTTATTGCGTTATCTATTTTACCTATTTTTTCAAAAAAAGTTCCTTTTGTATGATATATCATAGGATCTTTAGGTATATTTTTTATTTTATCTAAAGAAGATTTTATATCACTCATATTGCACTCCCTATTTTTACATTTTTTTACTTAATTATACATATAATTATATAACATATTTATATTAGTATCTATATTTTAGTAATAACTATATATTTATATTCATGTTGGTATCATTTTTTACATTTATTAATATTTTAATATATAACTTTCTAGGGGGAATTGCTATGAACTTTATTAAAACTTTTACACAAGTTTTAATTTTATTTATATTAATATCGATTGGATATTTTATCAGATATAGAAATTTAATTGATAAAAGCTTTACTTCTAAGCTTTCAAATCTTGTTCTCTCAATATTTTTACCAGCATTAATAATAAATTCTATGCAAATAAATTTTGAACCTAGTATTATAAATAAAATAATTATTATAATTTTACTATCCTTTATAACTTACTTAATATCTTATCTTATTGCATACTCTTTAAAATTTATATTCAAATCTGATAAAGACATAGGTGTATATCAATATGCTGTTATGTTTTCTAATGTTGGGTTTATGGGGTATCCAGTTGTTCAATCTATATTCGGAAGTGATGCTCTATTTTATGCTTCTATTTTTAATTTACCTTTTAATCTTCTTATTATGACTTTAGGTGTTTACCTTTTATGTAGAGGAAATAAAAATTATGATTTTTCTATTAAATCCTTTGTAAATCCAGTTATAGTATCTATTTTAATAGGATTTATATTGTTTATATTTAGAATAAAGCTTCCTGTATTTATTAATGATACTTTAGAATTATTAGGAGATCTTACAACTCCTCTTTCTATGTTAATTATAGGTTCTATGCTTTGTGAATCTCCTGCAAAGGAATGTTTTTTTAATAAAAAATTATATTTAATTGTTTTTATTAGATTATTATTTATTCCAGCTTGTATTTACTTTATTTTAAAAGGAATAGTAAATGATAAATTACTTTTATCTATACCTGTTATTTTAACTTCTATGCCTATTGCCACTAATGCAGCTATAATGGCTAATAAATATAAGGCTAATGAATCTTTAGCTTCTCAGCTAGTATTTCTTTCTGCTTTATTATCTATAATTACTATACCATTTATAAGTTTTTTATTTATAAGATAGTTATAAATTCACTTTACTCAATATAACTATTAAATTAGAATAAGATATACACTAAAAATATATTAATGTATTATAAGAGAGGGCTTTAACCCTCTTTTTTGATGTATAAATTATTTAAGTTTTGAGCAATTAATTTACCTGAGACAATATGAATATATTTTATTTCCTCTTTGCTTAGGTAACTAATTTATATTTTTTTTAAGTCTATATATGCTTCTATTTGTGGAATGTAAAGCATATTGTCTTTAATATGAGTATTACCAAATTCTTTAAGCTCTATTCCTTCTTTGTCCTTTGTTATTTTATATTTTATCACTTCACTATCTTCATTTATATTAGCATGAAAATACATTCCCTCATATTGTTTAAATCTAAAATTAAAATTATCTCTTGTAAGTTTTATAACTAATTCTTTCATATTTTTTTCCTTTCCCTTATACTTTATTCTATCACTATAATATATTTAGCATAATTTAGCAATTATTATATAATATAAGTATAGTACTTTTTTTGAGGTGATTTATGATTAAAAAATTAAAACTATTATCATTATTACTTTTTCCATTATCTATTTTTATTAACACTGTATTATCAAGATATCCTCATTTTATAGAAAAATATTATTCAATTAGTATAAATAAATTTATAGTTGAAATTTTAAGTAATATAAGTGGAATTTTTCCATTTTCTATTTATGATATTACAATGTATTTAATAGTTATATCTATAGCTTTATTTATTATTTATACAATTTACATAATTATAAATAGTCCAAATAAATTAAAAGTTTTTATAAAAAATTCTTTACTTAATATTTTATCAATAATATCTATATTTTATTTTTTATTTATAATTTTATGGGGATTAAATTATAATAGGATGCCCCTTGAGACTACTTTAATAGAAAATTATAATTTTAAATATAATAAATCTATATCTGGTATAGATAAAACTAAAGAAGACTTGGCAAATTTATATGAATTCTTAATAGAAAATGCTAACGAAACTAGAAAACTTGTTAAGTCAAGTGATGGTGTTATGAAAGCTAATACTGATTATAAAGGAATAATAAATAGAGCTTATCTTGGATATGAAAATATATTAGATTTGTTACCTAATCTATCAGGAAATTATAGTAATGCAAAATATGTTATGTCATCTAAACTTATGTGTTATACAGGTATAACTGGTATTTATTTTCCATTTACGGGTGAGGCTAATGTAAATGTAGCAATACCTGATATTTATATACCATCTACAACATTGCATGAAATGGCTCATCAAAGAGGTTATGCTAGTGAAGATGAAGCTAATTTTATAGCTTATTTGGCTTCTATAAATCATCCTGATATAGACTTTAAGTACTCAGGATATATTTTAGCTTTAAATCATACAGCTAATGCTCTTTACTCTGCTGATTATAATGCTTATGTTGCTTTATCTAAAAATATATCTGAAGATGTTTTGTTTGATTTAAGAAATAATAGAGAGTTTTGGAAAAGATACGAAGGAAAGATCGATAATATTTCAAATGAAATTAATAATACTTACCTTAAAGCTAATGGTGTTTCTGAAGGTGTTAAAAGTTATGGAAAAATGGTTGATTTATTGTTAGTCTATTATAGTTTATATCCATATAAATAAAAAAATTAGTATTTGGTTAAATTTCACGAATACTAATCTTTTTTTAAATATTGTTTTTGTATAAAGCAACTTACTAGGTAGTTTTATACAAAAACATTAGCTTAAATTTATATTATTATAAAACACTAACTAAAATAGCACCTTCACCTGTATAAGTACCTATTGAAGCACCTACTTCAACTATGTGTACACTTTCAAACTCATTATACTTTGTCATAATATTTTTCATAATTATAGCCTTTGGTAAATTATTAGCGTGTCCAATAAATAATGACTTTTTGCTGACATCACCCATTCTATCAAATACCAATTTTTGAATTGATGCAAGTGCAGTATCATAACCTTTAGCTGTGCCTGTAGGTTTAACAACATTATTTCCGATATTTATAATTACATTAAAATTTAATGCACCTACTATTTTGCCAGTCAATGGACTTATCCTTTCACTTTTAATAGCATTATCTAAATTCTCTAAAACACCATAAAATATTATTCGTTTTTTTATTTTTTCTAAAATATCCACTATTTCTTCAAAACTTCTATCCTCTTCTATTAATTTAGCTGCTATAACTGCTAATTGACCTTGCCCGATAGAACCTACTTCTGAATCTATTACAGCAATCTTTCTTGTTTTATCATTTTGCTCACACATATTTTGTGCCAAACTTGCTGTATAGTATGTTGATGATAATTGAGAAGATACTGTTATAACTACTAAATCTTCATCACCTTCATAATTTTCTAAAAAGGTTTCTGTTGATGGATGCGAAGTTTTTGGAAGTTCTTTGGATAGTGACATTTTCTTGTAAAATTCACTATTTTTCACACTCCTATCAACAAACGTTTCATCTCCAATGTGAATATTTAAAGGTATTACTGTAATTCCATACTTTTTAACTAGTTCTGTACTTAAATCACAAGCACTATCTGTAATTACTCTAATGTTTCGCATAATTTCCTCTCCTTGTTATATAAACTGCCAATATTCCTTACTTTAATTTTATATATTTTTTTAACTCGTGTCAATTTTTATCGTTTATCGCCTGTAAATAATGATTATATTTTTGTTGTTTAGTAATTATTGTATATAAAAAATGCTAGAGATTAATCTCTAGCATTTTTCATATATTCACTGGTTTCAGTTGGAAGTCCTTTTTTTCTTAATTTAGACTCTGTTATATCTTTTATTATAGAATATATTATAGCAAATAAAGGAACACCTATTATCATACCAACTAATCCTAATATTTTTCCTGCCACTAAAAGTGCAAATAATATCCAAAATGCTGATATTCCTATAGAATCTCCTAATATCTTAGGTCCTATAACATTACCATCTAATTGTTGTATTATAAGTATTATAAGTAAGAACCATAGTGCCTTAACTGGTGATACAAACATTATTATTACAAATGATGGTATAGCACCAAAGAACGGTCCGAAAAATGGTATTATATTAGTTATACCAATTATAACAGATATAAGTATTGTATATGGCATTTTAAATATTGTAAGTATTATAAATGTTAGTATACCTATTATAGCTGAATCTATTATTTTACCACTTAAAAATTTACCAAATGTATCATTAGTTCTATGAGCAAGATCTATTGCTATTTGTGAATGTTCTTCATTAAATAATGCACAAGTTATCTTTCTACTTAAAGCACAGAACTTTTCTTTATCTATTAATAAGTATATTGATACAATTAATCCTAAAACTATATTCCATATACTTGATGCTACCACTTTAAGTGCGTTTCCAAGTATCGGAAGTACATTAGTTACTACGTTTATAGTATATGTTACTATTTCGTTCCACTTTTCCATAGCCATTCCTACATATTCATTGTTTGCATCTAAATTTCTAGTTAGTTCTTCTATTAATTTAGTTGCATTTGACACATATGTAGGTACATCATTAACAAGTCCTGCTATACTATCTACTAATTGAGGAAGAACAAACTGCATAAATAAAGCAATTATAAAAAATACTGTTAAGTATGTAAGTACTATAGATATTCCTCTCTTAGATTTTTTCTTTAGATTTTTAACTAAATCAAATACTAATACTTTTTCTTCATAAAATACTAATATAAAGTTGAATAAATATGCCATTACAAATCCTATTATAAATGGTTGTAATGTAGATACTACCCACCCTAATTTAGTAGTAAATGCATCAATTTCACCTATTATACTAAAAAATATTATGCTAGCACATATTACTAAAAATGCATAGACTGATATAGTTGTGTACTTTTTATTCCAATCTATCTTCATAAAATCCTCCATAAAATTTAGTGACTTAAATTCAACCGCACTATTTTAGGTACGTAAGTGTAATATATCATATCTAATTAAACTTGTCATTAAATTTATGTTAAATATAATATGTATTTTAGTAACATTATAATTTGATCTATTATAGAGTGTCTCTTTTTTGTCAATTTAATCATATATCTATAGTATGTAGTTATGAACTACTAAAATATTTATCATGGAGTGTTGTTTATGCATAAAGACTATATTAGCAAAGACAAAATTTGTGGTTGCCAAACTTCAAAACCATCATGTAAAACTAAAAAGAAAGATTATTGCAACGTAAAACCTGATATGGAATCTATGTTTGTATATCCTATAAACTTATGTGACGTTCAAATATATCAGATATTATGTCAATGCATGGGAAGAGTTGTTGGTTTAAAATTAGTAGATAGCGACTGTATACTAAGATTAAAAATAAAACAAGTAAATCAATGTGCTGTTATGGGTAAAACTTGCTCTGGAAAAGGACCTATATATGTTAAATTATCTTCTATACAATATGTAGATTTAGGAAAAGAAACTTATGTAAATCCATTATGTAATGTTGGTACAGTTCAAGGTATCCAAGGCCCTCCTGGCCCTCAAGGTCCTAAAGGTGATATGGGTCCTATGGGTCCTCAAGGTCCTGCTGGTCCTAAGGGTGACATGGGTCCTCAAGGTCCTGCTGGTGTTAAAGGTGCTAAGGGTGATATGGGTCCTCAAGGTCCTGCTGGTGATATAGGTGCTATGGGTTCTCAAGGTCCTGCCGGTGCTATCGGTCCTATGGGTCCTCAAGGCCCTACTGGTCCTACTGGTCCTCAAGGCCCTGCTGGTGCTATGGGTCCTCAAGGCCCTACTGGCCCTCAGGGTCCTGCCGGTGCTGTCGGTCCTATGGGTCCTCAAGGTCCTGTTGGTCCTAAAGGTGCTATGGGTCCTACTGGAAAAACTGAAAAATATACACCACCTAAAAAAGTACCCTATAAAAACTAGTATTAACTTAAAATTTACTTTGAATATATCTATTGCTAAATATATTATTTTTTATTTTTTAAAACCTATTGATAGAAAAATTATCAACAGTTTTTAATATATTATAAAATCATATTAAGAAAAAGGAGCATCTATTATTTTTTATAAAATAGATGCTCCTTTTATTCATTATGTGGAAGTTTATAACATTCTTTATTTTCCAATGTTTCTAAAAACTCCTTTGGATTTTTAATAATCCATAACTTCTTGTTCCTATTTAGTCTTTTTATATAATATTCAAGCTTCATAGCATTGCTTTTACTATCAGCTATAAAGTAAGTTTCTAATCTTTTAAACCCCTTTACCCTGCTATATTTGCAATTTATACCACTTTCATGTTCTTTCATTCTTCTAACTATATCTGTTGTATACCCAGTATATAGTGAATCATCTTTGCATCTTATTATATATGTAAAATACATCATAATCTCCTATATTAATTCCTTATTAATAAAATTTAATTATATTTTGTTTATGTATCTATTTCTCAGGATTATATTTTTGAGCAGTGTTTTAGCAAAATTTTACTTACCTAAACATACAAATTTGCTTTATTAACTTAATACTTATACTCTTATTTAGTCCTTCTAATTTTTCATTTATTACTTTTTCATTATCTCATGTATTCCCTCTTGTGTAAACTCTTACACATAAGTATTTTCTATTATGACTATGTTAGCTTACTTCGTGATAATAATGGCATAAAATAACCATACCTAGTATTTTTAATGATTTGAATTATAAAGTATGGTTATTTTTCTAATTTGCTATAAATTGTTCATAATATATTAATAAATATATGATATAATAAAATTCTAAATAAAAATTGAATATATTCTTTGAGTGCATTCATACTTAACTTATCAAAAGACAATCACCTACTTTCTAGTGAAAGGAGGTGGAAAGTATGGAAATTGCAACAATATATTACATAGTAAAATTTTTACTTGATTTATATAAAGCAAAAAAGCACTCAAACACGACTAAGAGTACTTTTAGCTTTAAGCTAGAGACTTCTAAATTTAATTTAGAAATCAATAGCAAAAAATATTATATTATTAATATAAGTTAGGAGAATACACTCTACACGACTAGAATATACTCTCTAATTTTTTATTGATAGTTATATTATATCATAATTTATGATATATAAACTATCATTTTTTTTATTGTATATTATTAATTTCACATTATATTAAAACTGTTCATTAAGTCTGCTATATAAATTAAAATTTATCAGCTCCTAGTGCAATAAAACCTACTGTAATAGCTAGAGCAAGCATTATATCATGTTTCCTAAACGGATTTTTTACAATTGAATATACTAAAACGCTGTACAAATTAACAATACAGTTAATATAAAGCCACGTAAAATCTTTCTATTTTTAGCCATCTTTCCAATCTCCCCCAAAATTCTAATATAGATATTATCAGGTAGGAACCTACTTCGCATTATATAACAATTGCGAACTTTGATTATATTATACATAATAAATCACAAAGTTAACTAACATAGCATAACTTTTGGACAAATTCTTTTATATAAATAGACTTTCACCTAGTTTTTCAAATATTTGAAGCATTAAATATGCTTTTATATCTATACTATCTTCATTTTCTAAGATATTTTTAGATTCTTCTTTTGATATTAACATTGCTTTTATATCTTCATCATCTTCTTGATATTTATCAGTTATCTCTCCATCACATAAACAATATACAAATGCCACAGATTCATCTGTCATACCTGGAGATAAATATAACTTATCTTTACTGTTTATTTTGTTTATACTTATTAAATCAAGTCCTGTTTCTTCTTTTAATTCTCTTCTTACAGAAGTCTCAATATCTTCATTGTTATCAACAAGTCCTGCTGGTAACTCGTATATGTATTTGTTTATAGGTACTCTATATTGATTTATAAGTACTAATTTATTTTCTGCTTTATGAAGTGCACATATTACTACTGCATCAATTTTATCTTCATTATTTTCTAAATATACTTTTTCTAGTTCTTCTTTACTTTTTCTAGATGATACCATCCAGTGCTTTTCCTGACCTTTTTTATTTTTATATTCTACATCGTATAAACTTACGAAATCTGTTTCTACTAATGGCTTTAAACCTTTTATCTTTGAATTTTCCAAAATTATACCCCTTTCTAATCGCTATAGTTTTATTATATCAATGATATTACATTTTATCATTATTTTTACAAAAAATTCGCTTTGGTTGATCAACGTGTCATTAAAACACTTCATTTCACTAACTATATATCCTTGTTCAAGCTATAGATACGTCCGTTGCTAAAAAATATTTTTTACTTTTATAAAGTTATTGTTATTACGTATATTTAAGCATTATAATAAAAATTTTATCTCATAATTTCATTGTACATAAAAAAATATTACTGAAAGTTAAATTTTCCAGTAATATTTTTTATAATTTTATTTATATAAATCTATCTTTTATTTATAAACTATTTATTACAACCTTTACAACTAGAAGAACCTGAGCACTTATAACATCCATAATCAGAACTTCCCTTATTCTTATTATGTTTAATTATAGGTCTAATAGCTAAAAATAATATAAAAGCTACTACAATAATTACTATTAAATTTCCCATAACTAATCTCCTTTAATATATTATTGTACTTGTACTTTTGATACTTTCTTTTCACTTTCACTAACCTTATTAGATTTTATCTTATATACTACATAAAATACTGCTAAAGCTAATATTATAACTGCTGGTATAAATCCTTGAGCTAACTCTTTATATACTAATATAGTCCCAACTTGATAAGTTATCATAGCAACAATATATCCTACACTTAATTGAAGTAATACTGATTTTAGCAACCACTTGTTAGATTTCATTTCTGATTTCATAGCACCTATTGCTGCAAAACAAGGTGGTGTAAATAAGTTAAAGAACATAAATGCAAGTGCAGAAACTGCTGTTATTCCCATAGTTTCTTGTACAGTCATAGCATTAACTAATTCAAAATCTGAATTTATAGCAGCTCCCATTGAATAAACTACTGCTAATGTTCCAACAACTTCTTCTTTAGCTATAAATCCTGTTATAGCTGCTGCTGCAAGTTGCCATACACCTATTCCTACTGGTATAAGTAAAAATGCAAATGGTGTAGCTACATTAGCTAATATTGAAGTATTTACTGCATCTTCTACTAATTGTAATTTAAAGTTAAATGATGACATTATAAATACTACTGTATTACAAACTATTATAATAGTACCTGCTCTTGTTATAAAGTCTTTACCTGTTTCTAACATTTTAAAGAATGCTCTTTTTATGCTAGGTATACGATACTGTGGTAATTCTATTATAAAGTAATTTTTTATATTATCTGCTCCAGTTACTTTCTTTAATATTAATCCCACACATATTATAACTGTAAAAGCTACAATATAAGTAAGTGGGAACATATATCCTTGTTCTGGGAAAAATGCTGCTGTAAATAATGCTATTATAGGTATTTTAGCCCCACAAGGAACAAATGGTGTAAGCATTGCTGTAAGTCTACGCTGCTTTTCATCTTTTATAGTTCTAGTTGCCATAATTCCAGGGATTGAACATCCATATCCTACTATCATAGGTATTATAGACTTTCCTGATAATCCAACTTTTCTAAATAATGGATCAAATATTAAAGCTATACGAGCCATAAATCCACTGTCTTCTACTAATGATAACATAAACATTAATACCATAACTAATGGAACAAATCCAACTACTGCTCCAACTCCACCTATTATACCATCTGTTAATAGTNAAGTACCCTATAAAAACTAGTATTAACTTAAAATTTACTTTGAATATATCTATTGCTAAATATATTATTTTTTATTTTTTAAAACCTATTGATAGAAAAATTATCAACAGTTTTTAATATATTATAAAATCATATTAAGAAAAAGGAGCATCTATTATTTTTTATAAAATAGATGCTCCTTTTATTCATTATGTGGAAGTTTATAACATTCTTTATTTTCCAATGTTTCTAAAAACTCCTTTGGATTTTTAATAATCCATAACTTCTTGTTCCTATTTAGTCTTTTTATATAATATTCAAGCTTCATAGCATTGCTTTTACTATCAGCTATAAAGTAAGTTTCTAATCTTTTAAACCCCTTTACCCTGCTATATTTGCAATTTATACCACTTTCATGTTCTTTCATTCTTCTAACTATATCTGTTGTATACCCAGTATATAGTGAATCATCTTTGCATCTTATTATATATGTAAAATACATCATAATCTCCTATATTAATTCCTTATTAATAAAATTTAATTATATTTTGTTTATGTATCTATTTCTCAGGATTATATTTTTGAGCAGTGTTTTAGCAAAATTTTACTTACCTAAACATACAAATTTGCTTTATTAACTTAATACTTATACTCTTATTTAGTCCTTCTAATTTTTCATTTATTACTTTTTCATTATCTCATGTATTCCCTCTTGTGTAAACTCTTACACATAAGTATTTTCTATTATGACTATGTTAGCTTACTTCGTGATAATAATGGCATAAAATAACCATACCTAGTATTTTTAATGATTTGAATTATAAAGTATGGTTATTTTTCTAATTTGCTATAAATTGTTCATAATATATTAATAAATATATGATATAATAAAATTCTAAATAAAAATTGAATATATTCTTTGAGTGCATTCATACTTAACTTATCAAAAGACAATCACCTACTTTCTAGTGAAAGGAGGTGGAAAGTATGGAAATTGCAACAATATATTACATAGTAAAATTTTTACTTGATTTATATAAAGCAAAAAAGCACTCAAACACGACTAAGAGTACTTTTAGCTTTAAGCTAGAGACTTCTAAATTTAATTTAGAAATCAATAGCAAAAAATATTATATTATTAATATAAGTTAGGAGAATACACTCTACACGACTAGAATATACTCTCTAATTTTTTATTGATAGTTATATTATATCATAATTTATGATATATAAACTATCATTTTTTTTATTGTATATTATTAATTTCACATTATATTAAAACTGTTCATTAAGTCTGCTATATAAATTAAAATTTATCAGCTCCTAGTGCAATAAAACCTACTGTAATAGCTAGAGCAAGCATTATATCATGTTTCCTAAACGGATTTTTTACAATTGAATATACTAAAACGCTGTACAAATTAACAATACAGTTAATATAAAGCCACGTAAAATCTTTCTATTTTTAGCCATCTTTCCAATCTCCCCCAAAATTCTAATATAGATATTATCAGGTAGGAACCTACTTCGCATTATATAACAATTGCGAACTTTGATTATATTATACATAATAAATCACAAAGTTAACTAACATAGCATAACTTTTGGACAAATTCTTTTATATAAATAGACTTTCACCTAGTTTTTCNTTAAAAAGTCACTAGTCCCCATACTTGCTAACTGGCCTGAAACTGCATTTTGGAAATTTTCTATAAATCCTACTAATGCATCTGCAACTAATGGACCTAATGTATTTATAGATAAATCAAAAATAAATGCCATAATTAAAATAAAAAGTACAGTTCCTATTATAGGATTAGTTACAAACTTATCTATTTTATCTTCTAAAGTTTCTTCGTTATGTCTTATTATTCTGTTTTCAACTTTTGAAATTATATTATTAACTATACTATATCTTTTTTTATCTTGTTTTTCTTCATTATGTATATTTGATAATTCTTTAAATAAGTTCTTTTGTTCTTTTAATTTAGAGCTTTCAGACGCTACCTTAATTAAACTTTTAAGACCTTCATTTTTAGCTGCTGATATTTCAACAACTTTGCAGTTTAATTCTTTTTCTAATTTATTAACATCGATATCCGTTACATTTTTTGATATATCAGTTTTATTAAGTGCAACAACTACCGGTATATTAAGTTCTAATAATTGTGTTGTAAAGAATAAACTTCTATTTAAATTTGTAGAATCTACCACATTTATTATAACATCAGGATTTTCAGTTTTTATGAAATCTGTTGTTATACTTTCTTCACTTGTATATGGTCTTATTGAGTATGCACCTGGTAAATCTACAATATCTATATTATTTCCTAAACTTTCTTTTAATTTTGCTTCTTTTTTACTCACTGTAACCCCAGCCCAGTTACCAACGTATTCTTGTTTTCCTGTAAGGGCATTGTAAAGTGTTGTTTTCCCACTATTTGGGTTCCCCGCTAATGCTATCTTCATTCCCTCATCTCCTCTTTTATTAGAATATTTCTATAACCTCTGCAAGATCTTTGTCTATACCGTATCTTCCACCTTTTATATTAATTATTAAGTTTGAGTACATTTTTTTAACTATACTTATAGTTTCTCCTTCAAAGCATCCTAGAGTAAATAAAAATTTATTTATTTCTTCATCCCCATTTATAGATTTTATTGTATATATAATACCTTTTTGACCTTCTGGTAATTTCATTTTTACACCTCTTCCCTTCCCAATTTATCGATTTTGATAATTACTATCACTAAATATATGATAATCAATTTCAATTATTTTGTCAACTTGATTGTTTATTTTTTATATTTATAATAAAGTCCTCAAATAGAAATTTTATTATATAGTTTCCTTAAACGTAAAAAATTCGCTTCGCTCATGTCGCCAACGACTTCGTCCGTTGCTCAAAATCTTTTTTACGCTCAAAACCAGTTTATTGATATTACTTACATTAAGAAATTATCTACATTTTTAAAATAAAATAATATTCTTAAGCGTAAAAAAGCTGTCTAAAATTAGACAGCTTTTTTTATACTATGATAATGTTTTAAATTCATATCCATTGTCTTTGAAGTATTTTATTATTGTTGGAAGAGCTTTAGCTGTTTCTTCTTTTCCGTAAGTATCATGCATTAATAAAACAACTATATCTTTTCCTTGAGATGTTTTTATAGCGTAATCTGCTAATTCTTGAGCATTTTTCTTTCTACCTTCAGCATCTGCATTTAATGCATTCCAGTCTATTGATGCCATATTATTTTCATCCAAATAGTTATCAAGTTCATCCATTCCCTTCCAAGACATGTGTCCACCTGGACATCTTATAACTCTTGTTGAGAAGTATGGACCTAAGATTTTCTTTAATAATTCATCTGTTTTATTAAAGTCTGCTAAGAAGTTATCTAAATTTAAAGTTCTACCTGGGTATAGATATTTGTAATCATGTGTGTAAGAGTGATTAGCTATAGCATTTCCATATTCAAAAGACTCTTTTATTAAATCCTCAGCCTTTTTTCCTCCTCTTTCTATGTTTTCTCCTGTAACAAAGAAAGTAGCTCTTACATCATTTTCTTTTAATATTTTTAAAATTTCTGGAGTAACTGTTGTTGATGATCCATCATCAAAAGTTAAAAATACCATTTTCTTTCCGTCGTTAGAATAGTCATACTTTGCTAACTTTTCTTCTATCTTTTTTGCATCATATGTGTATTTTTTACCTTCGTGAGTTACACCAACCATTTTCTTTTTAGCTTCTTCTTCTTCTTTTCTTTTTCTTTCTTCCTCTAATCTTTCAGCTTCAGCCTTTTTTTGCATTTCTATTCTTTCTTGTCTTTTTTCTTCAATAAATGCTGTAGTTGCAGTTACACCTTTAAACCCCACGACTATTACAAGTACTGCAGCAATAGCTATTAAAGCACATCTTTTTACATTAAAATTGTTTCTTTTTCTCTTAGAACTAAAATTAATTTTTTTCTTTCTCATATTATTTCCCTACCTAATATTTTTATCGATTTATTATATTTATATTATAGTGTTTTTTGTCGAAAAAAGCTATTGGATATTAATTACAATTTAGTAACTAGTTGTAACCACTACCCCCTTAAAATATTTACTAATTTTAAATGGTAATATATTTTTTAATTTTCTAAAATTGTTGATATTACTTGTATTAATAGATTATCTATTTTATTTAATAAATTCTAATATTTTTAAACATAAAAAATTCACTTCGCTCAAGCGACGTATCGACTAAACATTTCATTTCGCCAATGATGTATCCTTACTGTCGCTATAGATACATCCGCTTAATAAAAAATTCGCTTCGCTTGAGCGACGTGTCGGCGAAACACTTCATGTCGCCAACGACTTCGTCCGTTGCTTGAGCCACTGCGTGGGCGAAGTATTTCAAAATCTTTTTTACGCTCAAAACCAGTCGATTGATATTACTTACATTCAGAAGTTATCCACATTTTTTAAAGTATTATAATATCCTTAAGCGTAAAAAGAGATTATCATAAAACAATAAATTATTTATGATAATCTCTTTTTCAGTAATGGGTATAAGCAAAATAAAACAAATTTTATTTTAATGTATTATTCCCATTGATATATTCATAATAAAACTTAGTATAAATAGTGCTGTTAACACATACATACTAGGTGATACGTCTTTGTACTTTCCAGTTAAAACTTTTAAAACAGTGTAAGCTATGAATCCTAATGATATACCATTTACGATATTGTAAGTAAAAGGTATCATAACTATTATAATTATCATAGCTATTGAATCTATTGAATCCTCTCTTTCTATATCAAAGAAAGTCTGTATCATAAGTATACCTACAAATATAAGCACACTACTTATAACACCATTTGGAATAAGTTTAAGTACTGGTATTAAAAATATTGATAATAAAAATAATATTGCCGATGTAAATGCCGCCACCTTACTTTTAGCTCCTTGGCTTATTCCCGAGAAGTTTTCTGCTGCAACTATTGTAGGACTTGTTCCAAATACACCTGCTATTATATTTGATATACCTGCAACTTTAAATGGGCCTTCAAACTCTTCTGCTTTACCTATAGCCTCCATTTGACCATATAATATTCCCATATTCTCAAATACTATAACTATAGTTATTGAAAATACTGCAACAATAAATGGTATAGTCAATACATTTTTTAGTGACATTGCTAAAAATACATCCTTAATTGCACCTATATTAAATGAACTAAAGCTTATGCTAGAAATGTCTGTTACTCCCATAAATAATGATAGTATAGTACCACCTATAATACTTATTAAAAGTCCTCCATTAACATTTTTAATATGAAGCACTAGTATAAATATAAGTGTTATTATACTTAATAAAGCGTCTTTACTAGTTATATTACCTAAAGATACCATAGTAGCATCACTTGGTACTACTAATCCACTCTTTTGAAGTCCTATAAATAATATAAAGAATCCTACTCCTACTGTTATAGAATGTTTTAAAGTATTTGGGATTGATTTTAAAAGTATTTTAGTAATATTGGTGCTTGCTATTATAGTAAATATTATACCACTTACAAACACTGCTCCTAAAGCTTCTTGCCAGCTAAGCCCCATAGAATTTACTATTGTATAAGTAAATAATGAATTTATTCCCATTCCTGGAACTACAATAAATGGAGTGTTAGACAATACACCCATAAGTATAGTTGATAATGCACAGGTAAATATTGTCGCCATCATTGCAGCATCTTGGCTTATCCCTGCATCTGATAGTATCAGTGCATTAGTCAATATAATGTATACACTTGCTACAAATGTAGTACATCCTGCTAATACCTCTGTCTTAATGATTTGATTTTGATTCTCTAATGTGTTTTGCATACCTCTTTCCTTTGTTGTTATATCCCTCTCCCACCCACAATTTAATGCTTTTATATATTATCATTTTTTGATAATATAGTCTATATATCTACAATAAAATAACTCATATCATTTGATATGAGTTATTTTTAATACTTTATAAAATGTTTAATATCCTACCTCTAACACCATAACCTTCAAGGTTGACTCCAGTTATCATACAAACAACCTTTTGACCCTCAGAAATTTTTTCTCCATTTGGTATACTAGCTAATAAATCAAATCCTTTAGAAATTCCTACAAAACATCTATTTTTATCTTCCTTTACATTTCTTATCATTCCTAAAATAATATTTCCTTTTTTTAAGTTTCTTTCACTTAATGAATGAGGATTTGTGTATTTTTCTTTCATTTCTAATGATATTCTTTCCTTAGCAGATACCTTTCTAAACCTAATGCCTTCTATTGTATCTCCCTTTTTATAAATATCTCTAACAGCAGTTGCATCATTTGAAAAATCACAATTTCTAAGTATACAAGAAATGCCCATTATACTTACAAATGCTCCCCATTCTTTTGTATCTGTAACCATACATGATTTAATTTTTTCATTTTTTAGTCCCTGTAAAACCATTTTTCTCTTTATAGGAATTGCTCTTTTAAAAGATGCTTTTATATCATCTATTTCAACATAATCAACTAAACTATGTTTTCTGCAAGTGTTTATATTTATAGATCCCATTTCTTCACTATAAACTCTAAGGTATTTATTTTCATTTGCATTAAATATATTAATATAGTCAACTTTATTAAATTCATCAAAAACTATATCCTGTATTAATGCCTTTTTCATAATATATTTATCCATATTAGTCTCCCTCTTTAAACATAGGCTGCTATATCTAAAAATGCATCCTCTTCTTTGAATCTTTTAGATTCCTTATCTTTAAATACAACATCTAAACAACTTAAGCAAATATTATTAAAATCTATATTATAATTTATAATTGTATTAAATAAATCTTGCATAAGCTCTTGTGTATCAGCAATAAATACAAGCTTAGGCTTTTTATCTGATATAATACAATATCTGTCAACTAGCTCTTCATCCTTTACAAAGGTATCAAACTTTTTAATAAGTTCCATATATTTTCTTATATCATAATCTTTATCTATGTATTTTATAAAGTAAGATTGAATTTTATCTTCTATTTTAAATGATACTAATAAGTCACATTTAAATTTTACTTCTTCATCATCAATATCATCTTTTATAAATTGCTTAATAGTTACTCTATTTTCTAAATATAAAACTTCATTAACTGAATTTTGCATTATATCTAAATATAGCTCTGTTAATATAATTCCCTTTAAAATTTCACTTTGTTCTTTATTTATAAAACTATTATTTATATTTTGTTGAAATACATATTCATCTGTATTTTCATTTATTTCTAATGAAGTATATTTGTCTAATATATAAAGCATACCAACTGCTGGAGCATATACTCTTGTTGTTTTATCATTTTTACAATCTATATATGATAATGTCCCATATTTCATATTAAGAATATTTAAAAACTCTTCACTTACATTTGTATATCCATTTAAAGTTAAATATCTATTTATCTGATCTTTAGTTGCAATTCTTACTTTGTATAAAAATTTAAATATACTAATCATCTTATCAGTTACTTTATAATTTCTTTTACTACTTTTTTTATATCCCTCGTAAACACATCTACTTAACTCATTACATAATACTGTAGATGATGCTTTTTTTATAATATCAAAATCTTTATTTAAAGCTATGTCCATTAAAATAACTCCCTTTATAAAGTTTAAATAAACCTATCTATATTAATTAAATTTTTTATATCTTAAAGTAATATATACTCTCCATATTTATATATCTTAGTTACTTAAAATTAGTTCTTCTTTTAAATTTTTAGTTTCTTTTATATATTTTTTTAAAGTTTTAGAATCTGTTAGTAAATTTTCTTTTAATAATATATCATGTGTATATAGTAATAAAGTATGTTTATTTAATGATGAACCTCTAAGTTTTCGTGATATGATTTTTATACTTTCTTCATTTTCACATACAAAAATAACTTTAGGTCTTTTTGGGATATCTATATAATCATATCTCCACTTTCCTTTTTCCGAAAGAAAATGTTCTAGTTTTAATATTTTTCTATTAAATCCTTCTTTTAAATCTTTATCTCTTATAATTAAAACTAAAAAATTTTTATTTATATTACCAGCTATACTCCACTCAAAATCTATATCAAGTTTATCTCCTAATGCTCGTCTTTGATTAGGCCCTACACTTTCATTTATAATATTAAAATCTTTAAAACTTTCCATCATATTTATATATATATCAACTACTTGAAGGCTTTTTATAACTTTTTCTGCACTTCTTGATATATTTCTAAATTCCCATCTAGGAACTTCTATATTAAAATATTCTATAAGTAAATTAACTCCATTTGGACCTATAGCGTATATAGTATTTTCTTCATTTCTTTCATATTCTTCATCTACAAACCCTTTTACTAAAATGAAATCTTTGAAAAAATCAAAATCTACTAATTCTTGAAAATTAAAATCAATGCTTATATTGTACTTTTTGCCTATTATATTTATTATTTGTTTTTTTGTAGCAAATTTGAATTTATATAAAAATAAGCAAATTTCCTTAACTATATTTTTATCAAACCTTTCTAGCATATAATCAATAGCAAGACTATATTCTACACTGTTTTTTATATTTGAAAAACATTGTTTATAGCTTTCATCTATATTATAAGTTTTTATGTCCGATATATTAAAATACATATATCTCTCCTCCCAAGTTATAAAAATTCCCTTCGCTTAAGCGACGTGTCGGGGAAACACTTCATTTCGCCAACGATATATCCTTGCTAACGCTTCGGATACATCCGTTGATTCAAAACTATCTTAAAACTTCTACAACTTTACCTCTAAATTTTCCATCACAATTTTTATTTATAGTAAATAATACTTTTGAACCAACTTCTACATCTATGTTCTTATTTATAGATGGTGAAAAATAGCAAAGAACATCTTTACCAGGAGATACAGGTATAAAACATCCTGTAGGAAATAAATCCTTTATAGCACCTTGAAGTTTAGTACCTAGTATTACATCCTCTTCATTTTCTAAAGGATATGTGTAGTCATTTAATATTTTATCTATCCTACCTATTACCATATTTTTTTCTTCGTTTATTTCTACTGGGATATACTCTACTATTTTCCCAATATAGTCTATTGGCTTTAAATATTTTAATTCATCTTTAGGTATGCATATTAATGGATTATCCCCTAATATAAATACTTCTTCTTCAAAAAAATCATTTTCTCCGTACATTATAATTGTAGATTTTATGCTTTCTTGGTTATCAAGAGCCTTTTTAAGTTTGTTTATCATAAAATACTCCCCTTTGCATTTAAATTGCCTATTAGTAATAACTTTTAATTTATCTATATTTTAACATATTTTTTGTATATTCTCCATTTTTTACTAAGGTTTCTTAATGATATCTCTATAAAAATTTGCTTTACTCAAAAAAATGCCATAAGTAGAAATCATAATCTAAAGTTAATTCCTATTTATGGCCATATAATTTTTAATTATTCACTTATATTATCATCCTCAGGCTTCTCAGTTTCTGTTTTTTCTACCTCAGGTTTATTAACATCCGGTGTTGATTCTTCAGGTTTTATATTTTCTGGCTTTGTTGTACTACCTTGGTTGTTAGTCTCTGGCTTTTGTGTAACTGTATTATTTGTTTGTGATGTAGATGGCTTTTGTGTAACCATATTATTTGTTTGTGATGTAGATGGTTTTTGTGTAACCGTATTATTTGTTTGTGATGTAGATGGCTTTTGTGTAACTGTATTGTTTGTTTGTGATGTAGATGGCTTTTGTGTAACTGTATTATTCGCTTTCGATGCAGACGGCTTTTGTGTTACACTACTTTCTTCTTTTTTAACTTCTTCTACATCTGAGTCATCATTATCCATATCATCATCCTTTTCTTCTTCAACATCCTCAATTGCATCCTCTTCTAACTCTAAATCTTCTTTAGGTTCTTCAATTACATGTTTAGGAGTTACATAATTATCATCTGCTGAAGATATAGTTCCTTGGCTCATAGCAAATCCTGCAGATGCAAGTACCGCTATAGCTATCCCACATAATATAATATTATTTTCTTTTTTCATATTCTCTCCCCTTAAAATAATATAAATTTAATAATTATTTATGATTATATTACCATATTTTATAGTCTTATTCCATATTATAACTATTTAAAATTTATTTATATCGAATTATATATCCTTTTTTTGTTAATAATTATAAAAAATTCGCTGCGCTTGAGCGACGTGTCGGCGAAACACTTCATGTCGCCAACGATATCTCCTGATTCGCACTACTGATATATCAATTTATCAAAATATGAAAGGATAATAACTATGAAAAAATTTATCACATTTATTGTAATATTAGTATGCATTTTCCCAATAGGAAAAATTTTATTAAATACTATACCTAATAACCATAATAAAAATCAAGAATCATCAATTGACAAAACTAATCCACAACCTTCATCATCAAAAGAAAATAAAAACGAATCTACACCTACTGATAACTTTGTAGATATAAATAATGATGAATGTAATGAAAATATACTAGTAGATGTTGGTGATAATGAATATCTTGTAGCAGTTGATTCTGCTTCTAAAGAACTTGTAATTAATGAAAATATATCTGACTCTAATAAATACATAAAAATTGACTACAAAGAAATACTTCCCGTTATAAGTGATATTGAAGATTACAAAAATCTATCAATCCCTCAGTATATTAGCTTATACAATAAAATTTCACCACATATAGATACAAATATGTCTTATAGTGAACTTCTATCTCTTGCATCTAGTATAAATATTAATGATTTAAAATCAAACTACAGTGAATTTATAAAAATACAAAAAAACAATGACTAGCTTCTAGTCATTGTTTTAATTTTATACTTCTTTATAGTTTAATTAATTTATGTCAAATTATTATTCTACAGATGGTGTTTCTATGTTCGATAGTGATTGTTCTACTAAACCTGTTGATGGTACTTCTTGTAATACTTCTTGTTCTGTTGGTTTTTGTTCCGGTACTTTTGGCTCTGTCGGATTTTCCTCTGGTATTTCTGGAGCTACTTCTGGCTCTGTTGGCTTTTCCTCTGGTACTTCTGGTACTACTTCAGGCTCTGTCGGCTTTTCCTCTGGTACTTCTGGTACTACTTCCGGCTCTGTTGGCTTTTCCTCTGGTACTTCTGGTACTACTTCAGGCTCTGTTGGCTTTTCCTCTGGTACTTCTGGTACTACTTCAGGCTCTGTTGGCTTTTCCTCTGGTACTTCTGGTACTACTTCAGGCTCTGTTGGCTTTTGTTGTGGCTTATTTTGTAATGTTGATGTATTTGTTTGTGGCTTTGAAGTTTGTTTTAAAGTATTAACTTTTGACTTAACTTTTTCATTAGATTCATCCTTAATCTCAATCTCTTCTTCTTCATTGTTTTCATCAACTATAGCCACATCTGTTTTTGGTGTATTTATAGAAGTGCTCTCATTACTTGCTAAAGTTTTTTCAGAAATAATAGTCGGACTTTGGTAATCATCATCTATATGATTAAAATCTCCTTGTGCCATAGAAAATCCTGCTGAAGATAAAGCTGCTATAACTACCCCACCGACTACTATCTTTTTCTCTTGTGAATTCATAATATACTCCTTAAAATAGAAATTTTCTTCAAATAATTTCTATCTTTTAAGGTTAAAACCTTTAAATTCACCCACCGCAAATTCAACAAAATTAATATAAGTTAAAGTTTAGTTTTACTTTTTTATTATAAGTAAGATACTTTATCTTATAATTTTACATATTTTATATATAGATATATGTCTATATATAAAATAATAGCTAGAATATAAATTATATTCTAGCTATTATTAATCACTCAAAATGATTATTTCTCTTCTCCAAATATAAACTTGTGCCAAGCCTCTAAGTTAGGCTCTTTGTCCCATTCTAATACCCATCCTTTTTGTTTACTTATAATATGACCATTTCTATATTCTTCTAGAGGAAATTGAAACTGCTCTATATCCTTATCATTAATCTTAAGAACTGTATAAGCTAAGTTCATCATTTCTATAGGGCTTATATTAGTTTTGGTATTATTTAAAATAATTTCTGCACATTTTTTATAAGTTTCTACGCCTTTTTGTGCAAATTCCTTGTATACACTTTCTGCAACTTCTCTATGTCTATTATCTCTAGCAAAAGCACTATCAGTATATCTTATTCTACTAAAAGCAAGAGCTTGGTATCCATTTAATCTCTGAACTCCACTTTTTGTTATATACTCTTTATCTTTTTCATCTTTATTCTTATAGTACCCATAACAAGCATCTATATATTTATTAATTTCTTTTATATCCTTTTCTTCAACATTAACTTCAACTCCACCTAATTCATCCATAATATCCATAAATGAAACAAAGTTAACAGCTATATACTTGTCTATATTAAGGTTAAAGTTTACCTTAAATACTTCCTTTAAAAGATCTATCCCCTCATATGCATATGCATGAGTAAGTTTTTCAGTTGAATATCCGGGTATATCAACATAAGTATCCCTTGCTATTGAGCTTATTCTAATATCTTTATTTTTACTGTCTATAGTTACAACCATCATGGAATCTGATCTATTCCATTTTTCAATATATTCTCCATCTGTTCCAACTAACAGTATATTTGTTATACCTTCAACCATAGTACCTTGTTCTTCTGTATTTTTTACAGCTTCATCTTTTACGTACATCTTATTTAATTTAAAATAAACATATCCAAATCCACTTAAGCAAATCGTTACTATTAACCCAATTAATATAAATGCCACTCTCTTAAAATGCTTCATATTTTATCTCCTTTAAATTACTATTATATATTGTCTTATATATATTAACATATTCTATCTAAATAATCACCTATGGTTAATAAAATATATTATTTTAGTTACATCCATTGCTTAAAAATTGGCATTATTTATTTAATTTGGATTTTTTATATACATTAAGTATTAAAAAATAAAAACAAAGCTATTTTATATTATATAAGCATCACTAAATCCTTTACTTTTAGCAACATTCAAAATATTTATAGCATTAGACCTTTCCTTATAACACCCTACACACACCTTATATAATCTTTTATTATCTTCAATATTATACAACTTCAAAACATTATCCTCCTGAATTGTCAATTTAAATCAGACAAATTACTTATGAATCACTAAGCAAATGTAAGTAAGCTTTCAAATCCAGTTGCTTCTTTTATAACCTCATTTGGTGTTTTATAGTCTAGTGATTTTCTAGGTATAGAATTCCATTTATACGCAATCATATTTAATTCTTCTTGAGAATATGCAGATAAATCTGTAGACTTAGGTAAATCTTTTCTAACTATTCCATTTGAATTCTCATTTAGCCCTCTTTGACCTGGTGATCCAGGGTCTCCAAAGTAGATTTCAATATTAACTGAACTATCTTTTTCTATGTCTGACCATTTTGAAAACTCTTTACCTCTATCAAATGTAATAGTAGATATACACGACTTATGTAAAGATGATAGCCATTTGCAAATTGCTTCTTTAACATCCTCACTCTTTCTACTTGCTTTAAGTAATACAATATATTTTGAATACTTTTCTACTAAAGTAACTATAGCTGATTTTCTAGCTTTTCCTACAATAGTATCTCCCTCAAAATGGCCATATTCTATACTAGTTTTAGCATTAGGATACTTTTCATCTCTTTCATGAATTGTTTTACATGTATTAATTTTACCTCTTGTTTCGTTATGACCCTTCGGGTTATTTTTACCCTTACGTCTCAACTTATTTATATCTATTACACCTTGTTTTGCTAATTTGTATAATGTTTTTGTTGATATTTTTTCATCTTTTCCATCTATTTTATCTCTTCCTGCGATAGCATCTAAAGACCAATCATTTTCTAGCTTATTATTGATATCATCTAATTTTTCTTTGCTTAATACAATGGGCTTTCTTCCACATCTAGATTTATTTATTAGGTATTGATTATATATTTCTTGAACAGTAAGTCCTTGCATAAATAGCTTGTAATATCTGTAAACTTTATCTTTTCCAATTTTCATTCTTTGAGCGCAAGCTCTTGCTTTCACGCCTAAATAGTAATTTGCTTCTAGATTTGTTAGCTGATTTATGTTAATATGATTAAAAGACATTTTTGGTACTCCTTTTGTTGATTTTAGTAGGTTAACTAAGTATATCATAAGTGTCTTTTTTTGTTTATATATTTGTCTGATTTAATTATACAATTCAGG
>NZ_LT629850.1:683652-684733 GCF_900106845.1 Romboutsia timonensis | reverse complement strand
AGAGATAATCTTATCTCCACATTTTCCTGCTACTATATTTGTTCTTTTGTATTTTTTACCTGGTATTTTATCGTAAACTTTTTTACCTCTTATAGCTCTTGCATATTCTCTATAAATATAACCTTGTATTCCTGTTTCATCAATATATACTATATCTTCTTCGCTAAAGTTTTTTATCTCATTTAAATATTTATTTACTTTTTCCTTACATTGTTCTTTGTATGAAGTTGTCTTTTTTTTCGTGTTATATTTAATTTCTTTAATGCTTTTCTTATTGCACACTCACTACAATTAAACTCCTCTGCAATCTCAACTAAATATGCATCTGGATGTTTTTCTATATATTTAATTAACTTTTCTGGATAAATCTTTTTTGGTTTTCTAACCTGTATTTTTACTTCACCTAATTTACCTTCCTTTTCTTTATTTATCCACCTAGTTAGTGTTGTTTCAGATATTTTAAATACTTTACAAGTTTCTTTGTAAGTATGGCCTTCTCTTTGGTATTCTACTGCTCTTTGTTTAAACTTTATATCATAACTCATATTATATTTGTTAACTTATTTAATAATTTTCATACCTTTATTATTAAGTTCGTTTACTATAAATATACCTGTAAAGTATGTTAGGCTTAAGTTTGAAAACTTTGATAAGTCTAAGCTTTTATAAGTTTTAAAAATCGTTTTCTGTAGTTTTTTGTCGTGCGATATAAATTGTCATTTATTTTAAATTCTAGTATAATTTAATAGCATTAAGTATAATTTAACGGCATATTAATTGCATTATTAAATCGTTTAATCCATAAAAATTATATATTTTGAGCATATATAATACGATTTAAAATTCGCTACGCTCATGTCGCCAACGATATGACGCTAGCTAACGCTTCGGTCACATCCGTTGCTTAAAATTCGCCGACGAAAAAATACACCCTTATGGGTGTATTTCAGATTGTAGACAAAATAGCCATTTTTAACTTATATAAAATGGCTATTTTCTTTTTTACAAAGATTTTTAGTGATAATATACTAAAAATAGGCGTAAGCCTTAGATTATTGGATGTATCTTTCCACATCCAATT
>NZ_LT629850.1:546735-683154 GCF_900106845.1 Romboutsia timonensis | reverse complement strand
TAATCCGTTGTGCTAGTTAAATTTTACAATAATAAAACTCCAACAAATATAGTACCCTAAGATTATCACCAATCTAAAGGAGGGTTACTACAATGTTGGAGCTTAATAATTATTATATCCAGAAAATAGAAAATTTAACGGATTTATTTACTATAATTTTTACAATAGTCGATGATATATATAATGATATCATACCTATAAGTATTAGAAATAGACGCAATATCAAAGATAGCAAACTTTGCGATAGCGAAATAATAACTATAAGTATAGTTGGTGAACTTCTAACTATAGATTCAGAAAAAGCATTTTTCAGCTTATTGAGCAGAGAATATTCAAAATTATTTCCAAAGTTAGGAGATAGAACTAGATTTAACAGGACAAAACGAAATTTACATTCTGTAATTAATGAAATAAGAGAGTATATTTCATTGTATATTCAATCTTATTCGAATAATATAAGAGTCATAGATAGTATGCCGATTCCAGTTTGTGAGTTTGGCAGAGCACATTTTAGTAAATGTTTTAAAGGCGAAGCCTCTTATGGAGTATGTCCATCAAAAAAACAAACCTATTTTGGCTTTAAGTTTCACGCACTTACTACAGTAGATGGTTTCTTAACTGACTATGTTATAACGCCTGCAAATGTTGATGATAGAAATGCAGTATGGGATTTATGTGCTAAATATAATTCAATTTCTATTATAGCTGATAAAGGTTACATTAACAAAAGGCTAACGCCTGAGTTAAAAACTAAAAAAGATATAAATTTACTATTTTTAAAAAGAGGAAATAGTAAAGATAACTATCCAAAACAAATAAGACAATTGATATTTAAAGTTAGAAGGAGAATAGAAACTAGCTTTTCTCAATTAACAGAACAATTAAACCTAAATAAAGTAAAAAGTAAATCAATGCTTGGATTTATAACAAGAATATCAATAAAAGTATTAGGACATAATATTTCATTTCTAATAAATAAATTGATAGGAAATTATGATTCTATATCTAAAATAAAAAGTCTAGTATTTGGTTAAATTTTACAAATACTAGACTTATGGGGTATTGTTTTTTGCTAAAATCAATTAACTTTATTTGGAAAATATTTTGAACTAGCACAATAGATTAATTAATATATTAACCTATAATGCAGCTGCCTTTTTCTTATTTCTACCTTTTCTTCCGCTTTCATGTTGGTAATAATAATTGTAATAATTATAACCATTACCCTCAGTCTCAAACTTATTTAAAACTGCTCCAATTATATTAGCTCCAACATCTTCAAGTCTTTGCTTTGAAACCTTCGCTATTTCAACATCACATTGCTTACTTCCAACAACAAAAACACATCCATCGCTGTAAGTTGATATTATTCCAGCATCAGTTACAACTCCAATTGGTGGAGTGTCTATAAATATATAATCATAATACTCTCTTAGCTCATTTATAAAATCCTTCATTTTCTTTGAACTAAGTATTTCCGATGGATTTGGAGGTACTGCTCCACATGTTAAAATATGCAAGTTTTTAACTTCTGTACGATGTACATATTCTGCAAAAATTTTGTTGTTTAGTAATATATCAGTTAACCCATTTATATTACTAATATTAAACATTCTGTGTACACTTGGATTTCTTAAGTCCCCTTCAAGTAATAATACTTTTTTTCAAGGTTTGCAAAACTAACTGCAAGGTTTGCTATTATTGTTGTCTTTCCTTCACCTTGCATTGAACTAGTAACATTTATAACCTTCATTTCTTTATCTAAGTTTGAAAATTCTATACTAGTTCTTATTCCCCTATAACTTTCTGAAATAGGAGATTTTGGTTTTCTTATACTTATTATTTTTTCTAATACTTTACTCATAATTTCCTCTTATTTATTAAGTTATATCTTCATTAGGTATTACACCAATAACTGATAATCCTAAATGTTTTTCTATATCTTGTGGTGTTTTCATTTTGTTGTCTAAGTACTCTATTAAAAACACTACGAAAAGTCCTATCATAGTTCCTAAAACAAATGCTATTAATACATTCATAACCTTGTTTGGTTTTATTGGATTTTTAGGTAATGTTGCTTTATCTATTACTTGAACATCATTTGCCTTAGTTATTCTTTTAGCTTCCTTTTCAAATACCTTTGGTATTTCATTTGCTATATCCCTTGCTTTTTGAGGATTAGTGTCTTGTACACTTATGCTTATAATTTGAGTATCGTTTACTGGAGATACAGTTATTTGCCCTGATAAACTTTCATATGTAGTTTCTAGCTTTAAATTTTTTATTACATCATCTAAAACTATTCTTGATTTTATTATTTCACCATAAGTTACCGCAAGCTTTTGCGTAACAGTTATTTGATCTCCTGTTACTATTTGTGTTTCTGCTTGTTTATCAGCATTTACTATTAATGTGGATTTTGCTTCATATACTGGATTTAACATAAAAAAGCTTATTACACCACTAATTAATGCCGATATAATTGCTAAAAGAGCTATTATCCAAAATCTCTTTTTGATAATTGCAAAGTATTCTCTTAAGTCAATTGTTTCTTCCATTTTTACCTCCACTTTTTTATGTTTCGTCAAATTATTTTATGCATAGAGTAATATAGCAATTCTTGTTTTTTTGTATATACCTTCGACAAAACTTCTTATATTTCATCATATATTTTCTTTATCTATATACTTTTTTCGACAAATTATATTATGTTTCATCACGAACGTTTTACAAATTATTTTTTCATATATATGTGTTTTATATAAATAATAAATTATATTATTAAGTTCGACATCTAAAAATGAGTAAAAAAATAGCTCATAAATTTATGTTCATATTGGTAATAATAAATACAAAATTACTCAACATGAAAGTTCATAAATTTATAAGCTATAAATATATTGCTACATATGAAAGATGCTATATAGCTAATTTCTTAGTACATATCTCATCTGAAAATTATATAAATAAAAGACCTTGCAAGCATCTTGATTTCAAGACACCTACAGAGGTCTTTACTTAAATCTAAAGTGTTGTACTTAAATTGACAAATCATCATAAAAAATATTTAACAGTGTGACTTCCTATATATCCAGCTCCACCTATAATTAATACATTCATAATATACCTTCTTTCTAAAGTATTTATAAATTATTACCTGGAAAATATTAACTATTCTGTACTTTAGTTTTTGATAATACTTAAGCCATAACATTGAGACTATAGCTTGTTTATATAACTATCTTACAGTAACTACTACTTTTTGTAATTCTTTAGAGTCTTATTTATCTCCTTTGCTTTTTATAAACTTTAAGAATTCATCTCTAAGTTCTGGTCTTTTTAATGCAAAATCTACTGTAGCTTCTAAGAAACCTAGCTTATTACCAACATCGTATCTTCTTCCTTCAAAGTCATAAGCATATATCGCTTCATGAGTGGCTAATGTTTTTAAGGCATCAGTTAATTGTATTTCTCCACCTTTACCTGGTTCTTGATTTTCAAGTATATCAAATATAGCAGGTGTTATTATATATCTTCCTAGTATTGCTATATTTGATGGCGCATCTTCAACATTTGGTTTTTCAACCATATCTTTTACTTCATATACTCTATCTTCTATATGTTTAACATCAAGTATTCCGTACTTGTCAGTATCCTCAATGGCTACTTTTTGTACTCCAATTACTGATGTTTTGTATTCATCGTATGCATTTATAAGTTGTTTTAAACAAGGAGTTTCACTGTCTACTATGTCATCTCCAAGAAGTACTGCAAAAGGCTCATTTCCGATAAAGCTTTTTGCACAGTATATAGCATGTCCAAGTCCTTTTGGTTCTTTTTGACGTATATAATGAATGTTTACCATATTTGATATATCTTGAACCATTTTAAGCATTTCAGTTTTACCTTTTTGCTCTAATTCTAGTTCTAGCTCTACAGAACGGTCAAAGTGATCTTCTATACTTTTTTTGCTACGACCTGTTACTATTAGTATTTCTTCTATTCCCGATTCTATTGCTTCTTCTATTATATATTGAAGTGTTGGCTTGTCAACTATTGGTAACATTTCTTTTGGTTGAGATTTTGTTGCTGGTAAGAATCTTGTTCCTAGTCCCGCTGCTGGTATTATTGCTTTTCTTACTGTTTTTTTCATAATATTTGTTCCTCCAAATAACCCCCTGTAAGTTGATAATTTTCATACAGAGTTTACTTTTTTATTATTCAAACTCATCAGTAATTTAAATTAATTTTAATTTATCTTAAACATATTTTATATGATTCTTTATACAATATATATCCTTATTTAAATCATTTACTATTTATATTTCATTAAAAACTATGCAACCTTATTTAACTTTTTCTTCATCACGTCAGTTATAACATTAATTTCATCTACTTTTAAAACTACAACTAATATTCCATAAGTTATCGCTCCAACTCCTACAGATATAGCTAAAGAAACAGCTTCCTTAGCAAAACCTAAACCTAGTAAATTACTTACTATATTATAAACAAAGTAAGTTACAATGCCCATAACAACTGCTGCTACAATAGAATTAATAGTAGTCTTAATTATTTTATCTTGTCCAAAATATCCAATCTTTTTCTTAAGACTTCCAAATAATAAGAATATACATACAATAGCTGATATACTAGTAGCAAGAGCTAACCCTGCTAATTGTAGGTATTTAACTAATATTATATTAAGTACTATATTCATAATCATTGCTATAGCACCATTTATCATAGGAGTTTTAGTATCTTTCAGTGCATAAAATACTTTTCCTATTATATCTCTAAGTCCAAATGCAACCATACCTATTGAGTACATTATAAGTGCTATAGCAGTCATACTTGTTGCTCTAGCATCAAACTCCCCTCTTTGGAATAATAACTTTACAATAGGAGTAGCTAGCACTATTGCTCCAATCGATATAGGTATCACTAATAAAATTACACTATTAATACTTTGTACTACTGAACTTATAAACTTTTCTTTATTATCTTCGCTTGATAATTTTGATAACATTGGATATATAACAGCACCAACAGATGTTATAAACAATGCCATTACAAATCCATTTAGTTTATTTGCATAGTTAAGAGCAGATATACTTCCTTCTACTAATGTAGAAGCTAAAGTTCTATCTACCATAGTATTTATTTGATTAACAGCCACTCCTATTAATACAGGACCTATTAACCAAGACATTTTTTTTATATACTTATCCTTTATATTTATATATAGTTGATACTTATATCCACTTTTTATTGCAAACGGTAGCTGGAATATAAATTCTGTAGCTATTCCAATTAAAGTTCCCCATATCATTATATATTGATTATACTTAACACTAAGTATTATAGAAACTATTATTATTATATTTTTAGGCACACTTGCTAATCCTGGTATTGTAAAGTTATTTTTTATTTGTAAGTACGCTGTCATTATATAACTTAACCCCGTAAATACAATACTCATTATCGTGATTCTAGTAAAATGTATTGCAATATTTAAAGTTTCACCTTCAAAACCTACTGCAAATATCTTAACTAATTGTTCTGTAAATACTACACCTATAATTGCTAATAATATACATAAAACGATAACTATATTAAATACATTATTAGTAAACTTAAGAGCATTAATTTCTCCTAATTCATTATTTACTTCAAAATATAGGGGTATCAATACAGTTGCTAAAGTTATACCAATAATTGCAAATATAACTACAGGTATGTTCATAGCTGTAAGATATGCATCACTATACATTGATACTCCATAAGATGAAGCTAATACAAGTTCTCTTCCAAAACCTAGACCTTTAGCTATTGCAGTTGCTAACATAAGTCCTATAGTTGCTTTTGCTACCTTACTCATATTTGTATCTATTCTCCAAATCAATCTAATCTAATATTGCCTATATAGAAAGTGCATTTATTAACTTAATATATAAGCAATATCCTTTAAAAGTCTAAATCTATAAATTTCTTTTGAATATCATTTTCCCATATTTCATTACTACATATAATTTCTAAAAACTTTTCATCACTTTTTCCATCACCAAAGTAAGATACTGCTACTTCATCTAAATACTTCGATTTATTTATTGATTGTAATATTTGTTCACTATCTTCATTTACATGATTTATATTAGTCATATCATCATTATATCTACCTTTTTGTCTATTACCTATATCTATTGCAGATTTTCCATAAGCACATGCTTCTCTTATTCCAGAGCTAGAATTCCCTATAATAAATTCACATTCTTTTAAAAGTGTTAAGAAGTATTCAAATCTCATAGAAGGATATACTGCAAACTTATCTCTATTTTCAAATCGCTTATATTCATTTAATATAATAGAACTACCATTATCATTATTAGGATATATAACAACGTAATTTCTTTCTGATTCTATAACTGCGTCTACTACTTCTTTTATATTTTTTTCTAGTTTATCAACTTCAGTAGTAACAGGATGATACATAAGTATAGCGTAATTATCAAAGTTTATATCATACTTTTCTTTTACATCATCTATACTAGGCAATTCATTAGAGTACATAATATCTATATCAGGAGATCCAAATATAAATATAGAATCTTCTTTTTCACCTAATTGTATAATTCTTCTTTTAGCTTCTTCATTAGCTACTAGGTGAAAATGCGACATTTTAGTTATAGCATGTCTAATCGATTCATCTATAGTACCAGATACTTCTCCACCTTCTATATGCATAACTTTTATATTATTAAAAGCCCCGACTATAGCTCCTGCTAATGCCTCTAATCTATCACCATGTACTACTATCATATCTGGTGATATTTCATCACAATAATTACTAAGACCTATAATAGTATTACTTAAAGCTATATCCATATGATGACTTGAGCTAGATTTTTGATTTATATACTTGTATATATTCTTAAATCCATCTTTCTCAACTTCGTGATAAGTTGATCCATATTTCTGTAACATATGCATACCAGTTACAAAAACATGTAGTTCAAACTTATTACTTTCTTCAACTTTTTTCATAAGGGATTTTAATTTACCATAATCTGCCCTTGTTCCTGTTAGAAAAACTATTTTTCTCATAACATTATCCCTCTATATCAGACCAACATAAATGTTCATCCTCTTCTATATCTTTATTTACTACTTTTCCTAATAAAGATTCATAGTGTTCAGCTTTTATTTCACCAGTACCAGGTCTTTTTACCCATATATTTTCTTTAGTTAATATATCACCCTTTTTAAGTGGTTTAGTTGTAACTACTGTAGCAAAAGCAAAGTCTATTGTAACTTGTTCTTCTTTAGCAGCTTCTTTCTTTCCACCTCTCATTTGTTGTATTTCTTTACTAGCTTCTATTAATTCCTTTAATTCTTTAGGGTCCATAGAACATACTATATCTGGTCCTGGTCTATCTTTACTATCTGTAAAGTGTCTTTCAAGTACTGATGCGCCTAATGCTGTAGCAGCTAAACATGCATTGTTATTTACTGTATGGTCTGATAATCCTATTATTGCATTTGGAAATTCTTTTTGTAATTCTACCATTCCACCTAATCTAACTAAATTAGCTGGTGTTGGATATAAGTTTGTACAATGAAGTAATGAATACTTAACACCATGTTTCTCCATTATTTCAACTGATTTTCTTATACTATCTATATCATTCATTCCTGTTGATAATATTATTGGTTTTCCGAAAGAAGCTATTAAATCTATTAATGGATAGTTATTACATTCACCTGAACCTATTTTATATGCTTGTACACCCATTCTTTCTAATCTTTCTGCAGCTGCTCTTGAGAAAGGAGTACTTATAAATATCATTCCTTTAGATTCTACATATTCTTTTAATTTTGTTTCATCTTCTTCATTTAAAGCACATCTTGCCATTACATCATATATAGATACATCTGTATTTCCTGGTATAACTTTCTTTGCTGCTTTTGACATTTCATCTTCAACAACATGAGTTTGATGTTTTACAACTTCAGCACCAGCTTCATATGCTGCATCAACCATTTCAAATGCAGTTTTTAGACTACCTTCGTGATTTATACCTATTTCAGCTATTACTAATGGAGCATAATCTTCTCCTATTTTTCTATTTCCTATTTGCATATAATTTTTATTCATATTTTAACCTTCCCTGTTTTATATTTTCCAATATATACATTCTCTTTTGATTCCTATAGGATTTCCACCTATTATTACGTTGTTATATTTACTATAATTTCCATTTACCATAGAATTAGCACCTATAACTGTATCATCACCTATTATCGTTCCTTTAAGGATTGTACATCTACAACCTATCCATACGTTATCGCCTATCTTTATCTCTTTATCAATATTTAATAAATTATCTGAAACTTTGTCATATATTTTATGGCTATCAGTATCCATAATTATATTGTCCCATGATATTAAATTATTTTTCCCAAATTCTATTCTATTTCTAGACCATATTTGAGTATTGGCTGTTATTGTAAAATTTTCACCAAATATAATTTTTCCACTTTCTCTATCTATGGCTATTTTCGTACCAGAACCTAAAGATGCATTTCCTTTAAATATTATGGTTCCTTTATTACTCCACACACTTCTATTCTTTTTATAGTCAAATAATCCAGGTTCTGAAAAACCTATTTTTATCATTCTAAATTTTACTGGACCATCTATTAAGATTTTTCCACCTACATTTTCTAAAAATACCCGATTAGATACTAAAATAGGAAGTTTTATAGCATCTTTTACTGAAAGGTATTTAAAGTTAAAATATATTGTCTTTGGCATTGATATAATAAAATGTAGTATTTTCTTTATTTTCTTCATTACTGATCCCTTCACTCTATGCTTACATAATAAAAATATATAATTATAACCATTATAAATACCTTATTTTATAATGATTATTACTTTTATTGATTAAATATTTTAATATAATGCCAATTCTAAATAAGTAAATATATTTTATGTTAAAATTTAATGTTTATCCATATTTGACATCATAATTTCAGCTATCTGTAAATCTAGCATTTCATCTATATCTACATCATATTTTTCATCCATTATATAAACTAATTTATTATCATTTAAACTAGTTTTATTGTTTAAGTTTTGATTAATTTTATTTATATATATTGCTCCATTTACTTTATAAAAATCTTGGAAGTCTTGTCTTCTTTTTGTACTAGACTCTGATAGTAAATTTACAGCATATCCATTTGAATCTATACTCCTAATAAGTATAGGATTATCTTTTACTTTTGAAACACTTACTAATGCTTCTTCATTCTTTTCTAAAATTAATTCTATGGCTTCATCAATATGCCATGATTGTCTCAATGGTTGTGTCGGTTGAAGTAATACAACATAGTCATACTTCTCACCTAATTTTTCCATTTCTTCTATGCAATGTATTACTGCATCTATTGTCTTAGCATTATCAGATGATAAATATTCTGGCCTTAAAAATGGAACTTCTGCACCGTACTTTATAGCTTCTCTAGCTATCTCTTCTCCATCTGTAGTTACTACTACTTTATCTATATATTTAGATTTAAGACCAGCTTCTATTGAGTATGCTATTAGAGGCTTTCCATTTAAATCTATTATATTTTTATCTTTTATTCCTTTACTTCCAGCCCTTGCAGGTATAATAGCTAATATTTTTTTTAATTTAAACATTCAGATTACTCCTTTATATAATTACATTTGATACTATAATTATTTTTATTAAATTGAAACTCTCTTATCTAAATATAAATTTGATTATATTCTTGTTTTAATTTAGATATATAATCTATTTCACTATGGTCTTTAATATTAAAGAAATTTGGCTCAATTTGAATTTTATTTTTTGAATTAAAATTATATATAATACCACTGCAAATAGAAATCGATAATTCAAAATTAATATGCATGTAATTCAACACTTCAGCTGGAAAATCTTTTGATAAATTTATTACATCTGTATCTAAATTATATATAGAATTATCCCTTGGATGCTTTTTTAAAATAACTTGATATTTTTCTTTTTTGATATATTCAATAATATCTTTATATAAGTTTATTTTATATTCTTCTAGCATATATCCATCTTCTGATAATGGTTGAGTAAATACTATACATTTCTTACTTTCATCGTTAAAATTAGTATTTATATCAAATAATTCAGTAATTTTATAATTTATCTCCTTTTCTTCATTATAAAATTCATTTAATTTTTTCAACTTATGTTCCATATATTTAGGATAATTTTCAGGTTTTGATACATATATATTTTTTACATTATTTTTTAGTACTAAATCCTTTTTACCTGTTAGTATATAATTTAATATAGTTTTAATATATATTTTTTTTGTTAATTTATCTTTATTAAATACATCATAGTGAGTTACTCCATCTTCTATCATATAAAATCTAGAATTTTTATAGTTTTTATAAATATTTCGTTCTTCATTCTTGTATATGTTCCAATGAAAAAAATATATTTCATCATATTTTTTTTCATTGGTTTTATACATTTTTTTATCAAACTCGTCCATTAAAATAAATTTAATATTAGAGAATATGTTATTTCCTCTAAGTATCATACTTTTTAAATTTTCTTCATCAAATTGTTTTGATATGCATACTACTGTAGATTCAGTATTATAATTACTCATCTTTATCGCATTATATATATGATAGTAAGACCTACATATATATAACCTTTTTATCATTAGTATTACCCCCATTTCTGCCTATATTTATATCTATAAAAAATAAAATATATCCTATTAAAAATAAGAAAGCTGGATTCGAAATATTTAAACCATTAATACCTAATAAAAAAATATATATATATATTTTTTTACCAAATGGGATTTTTTTGCATGCTTTATATAAAAATAAGTACATAGGTATAGCAAATATACCAATTTCATATAATAATGCTCCATTCATAGTAACTATCTTATTTGTAACATTTTGGAATCTATAAATTGGTTCTATAAATAGTGTTGGATTCGATATTACATTGTTATAATATTCAATCCCCCAAGCTAGAACTCCATGTGGCATCATACAGTTTGATAAAAATTCTTTTAAAGATATATATACATGTGCAAATCTAATATTTAAACTTATATCTGTAAATATTAAGTCTAATGGATTTAATATTAATTGACTTAGTAAATGAGTTAATCTACTATCTTTATCAATATTCATATATATTAGTAGAGCTATAATAAATATAAAAGGTATTGTTATAAACTTTATAAGTGTCTTAATATTTATATTTTTAATATTAAATACTATATATAATAATATAGAATATACAACTCCCACAGCATTTTGTGCTAAGACTATGGATGAAAGAATTGTTAAAATCATATATTTTTTATTTTTATTATAATTTATTATTAATAATATTAAAGTTATCATTAATAAAATTATTACAAAGTATGCAGGTTCATTAGCTAACGATATAACACCTCTATCAGATGTAATAACCTTTCTTATTCTCCATCCTATAAATATATTTCTATTAAAAATTTGTAAAACGCCTATACCTGTCCAAATGCCATAAAATATTTTTAATATTTTCTCCAATTTACTATGCATTAATATTTTTATTGATATAAACGATGCAAAAGGTATTATTATTATAGAAACATATCCATATATCCCTCTAACAAAATCCCCAATATCAAATATGTTATACTTTATATCTACTATCAAGCACACTATTATTACAAAAAACATATACGTAGATATCTGGACATATTTTTTATTAATAATAAATTTTCTATTTATTAAGTAAATTATAATTATAATTAGACCTAAAATAATTGAATAAAATTGTGTATCTGTATTAGTTCCTATGTTAAAAAATTTTATATATGGAAAAAATACAGCTATTAAAAATAAATATATTAATATAGTCATTTGAACTTTCTTTTCATAAAATTAATTATTTTAGGCATCCATTCAATACTTTCTATATTAATAACATCTATCTCTCTGCTTAACATATGTTTTTGTAATATCCATACATTAAATAATCTTTCACTTATAAATCCAAATATTCTACTTTGGTATGCATCATAATCAGATATATCAACTCTTTTTTCTAATTCAAATAATATATTAAATAACCATTCACAGTACTCATCAAATAACTCTTTCTTCATAACAAACATATTATATAAATGAATAGTTTTACCATTCATAACTCTATCAAAATTTTCTAAATACTCAGGATATAACTCTTCTATTATATTTCTAGTTTCATCTAAATCTTTTATATGATGTGCATTTTTATAGTGACTATAAATAGTTTCTATATAATAATTTCTCTTTTTAGGAACTATTATATCTGCATTCTTTAATATCTTCTCTATATCTTGTTTATTTAAAATCAAATCCATTTTATTATTTTTATTTTTAGCTACTTCAAACTTACTCTTATCAGTAAAATATCTACGGTAATGGCTAAGACCTATAACATCACACTGTAAGTTTTTCCAAGCCCAATATAATCCTGTTAGTTCACAGTAATTTGAATTTTTTAATGATATATTTTCTCCTTGGTTATCACCTTGATAACCAAGATCTTCTTTACCTTCTCTTCCTACATGAATAGGCAAATATATATCTTCAGAAGGCATGTCATATTTTTTATGTGTAGCAACTAATATCTTAATATCCATATATTTTTACATAGCCTCCTTAACTTTATCTAATGCCGCTCTTATTACATTGTGCATATCATAATATTTATAATCAGCTAGTCTTCCACCAAATATATACTTATCTTCTCTAACTGCTAATTCTTTATACTTTGCAAACATTTCATCATTTCTATCATTATTGATAGGATAATATGGTTCATCACCTATTTTCCAATCAGCCGGATATTCTTTAGTAATTACAGTTTTATTTTGAGTTCCATATTCAAAATGTTTATGTTCAATTATCCTAGTATAAGGTGTGTCTCTATCCGTATAATTTACAACTGCATTTCCTTGATAGTTTTCTTCATTTAATATTTCAGTTTCAAATTTTAGACTTCTATATTCTAAAACTCCAAACTTATAATCATAAAATTCATCTATCATACCTGTGAATAATATTTTTTCTGCTTTTTTTTCTAGTTCATCTTTATGTTCAAAGAAGTCTACTCCTAATCTAACATCACATTTTTCTAACATTTTTTCTATTATTTTATTATATCCACCTATAGGTATACCTTGATATAAATCATTGAAATAATTATTATCATATGAAAATCTTACTGGTAATCTTCTTATAATAAAAGCAGGTAACTCTGTAGCTGACCTTCCCCATTGCTTTTCTGTATATCCTTTTATTAATTTTTCATAAATATCTGTTCCTACTAGGGATATAGCTTGCTCCTCTAAATTTTTAGGTATTTCTATTCCTGCTTGTTTTTTTTGCTCTTCAATTTTTAATTTAGCTTCTTCTGGTGTTATAACCCCCCATAATTTATTAAATGTATTCATATTAAATGGAAGATTATATATTTCACCATTAAAATTAGCTATTGGCTGATTAGTATATCTATTAAATTCAACTATATCATTTACATAGTCCCACACTTCTTTATCACTTGTGTGGAATATATGTGCTCCATATTTATGAACATTTATTCCCTCAATATTTTCACAGTATATATTTCCACCTACATGATTTCTTTTATCTATAACTAAAACTTTTTTACCTCTCTTTGTTGCTTCATATGCAAATGTTGATCCATAAAGTCCCGCACCTACTATTAAATAATCATACATAATTGATAACTCCTTTTACTAATATGATCCTTCTCTTTTTAAAACTTTAACTGCCGTCATAAATATTATATATAAGTCCTTAAAAGTATTTCTTGTTGTAACATACTCCATATCAAGATTTACTCTTTCATCATATGTTGTATCACTTCTTCCACTTACTTGCCAAAGTCCAGTAAGACCAGGTTTTACAGCCTTATAATAATCCTCACACTCGCCATAAAACTCTAACTCATCTATAACTATTGGTCTTGGCCCAACTATAGTCATATCACCTTTTAATATATTAAATAATTGTGGTAATTCATCTAAACTTGTCTTACGTATAAACTTACCAACCTTCGTTATTCTTGGATCATTTTTTAACTTAAAAGTCTCTGCATATTCTCTTTTTTGTTCTTCTGTAAAATTCTTCTTCATTTCTTCTGCATTAGCAAACATTGATCTAAATTTTAAACAAGGAAATAGTCTACCATCTTTTCCAACTCTCATATGGCCAAATATCACTTTTCCCTTTGGATCTTCTATTTTTATAGCTATAGCTACTAACATCATAATAGGAAAAAGTAAAATTAAACCACTTAATGAACCTATAATATCTAGAAATCTTTTTATAAATAAATACCCTTCAGAATTCTTAATTTCTGAAGTTACAAAATCAATAGCTATTGCATTCTCATCAATTTTTTCATCAAGTCTAAGTATTTGTTCCATTTCCATCCCCCATTCCATTTATCTTTTTCCTCTTCTCGTCCTTCTAGTCTCCTGTTCATAATAATAGTTATAATATCCATTAGCCCCACTAGCTTCAAACTTATTTAAAACAACACCTAAAATATTAGCTCCAACTTTTTCAAGCCTTTCCTTAGAAATCTTCGCCATCTCAATGTCAGCCTCTCCTGCTCCAACAACAAAAATACAACCATCAGTGTAAGTTGATATAATTCCAGCATCAGTTACAATACCTATTGGAGGTGCATCTATAAAGACATAATCATAATAATCTCTTAAACTTTCTACAAAATCTTTTATCTTCTTAGAAGACAACATTTCAGAAGGATTTGGAGGTATCGGACCACAAGTTAACACATGTAGATTTCTTACCTCTGTACAATGTACACATTCAGTAAAATTCTTATTTCCTAAAAGTATATCTGTAAGCCCTTCTACATTACTTATATTAAACATTCTGTGTACACTTGGGTTTCTTAAATCTCCTTCCATTATAAGTACCTTTTTGTCTAAGTTTGCAAAACTAACAGCTAAGTTAGCTATTACAGTACTTTTTCCTTCATTTTGAGTTGAACTTGTTACATTTATAACCTTTAATTCTTTATCTAAATTAGAAAACTCTATACTAGTTCTTATTCCTCTATAAGCTTCTGCTATAGGAGATTTTGGATTTCTTACACTTATTATTCTGTTCATATTTTTCATATATATCCTCCTATCTTTCTAATTTTTCATTAGGTACAACACCAAGTACCGAAAGTCCTAAATGTTTTTCTATATCTTGTGGTGTTTTTAATTTATTGTCTAAATACTCTATTAAAAATACAACAAATAATCCAATCATTGCCCCAAGAACTGCCGCTATTGCCATATTCATCATTTTATTTGGCTTTATAGGATTTTGAGGTAATATCGCTTTATCTATTACTTGTATATCATTTGCTTTAGTTATTCTTTTAGCTTCTTTTTTAAATACTTTAGGTATTTCATTTGCTATATCTCTTGCTTTTTCTTTATTAGTATCTTGAACACTTATACTTATAATTTGAGTATCTTTTACAGGGGATACAGTTACATTCTTTACTAAATCTCCATATTCATCATCTAATTTTAGATTTTTTATTACATCATCTAATACTGATCTTGACTTTATTATTTCCCCATAAGTTACTGCAAGCTTTTGAGTAACATTAAATTGATCTCCAGTTATCATTTGAGTTTCTTCATTTTTTTCAGTATTTACTATTAAAGTTGATTTTGCTTCATACACTGGATTTAACATAAAAAAGCTTATTACTCCACTTACAACAACTGCTATTATTGTTATAAGTGCAACTATCCAAAATCTTTTTTTTACAATTCCAAAGTACTCCCTTAAGTCAACTGTTTCTTCCATTTTATTTCCTCCATTTTTCTATTTATTTCTATTTATTTCTATTTATTTCTATTTTTTTCTATTTTTTTCTATTTTTTTCGACAAATACAAACAATAATATAACATTATTCAAACATTTTGTATACATATTCGATGAAATTTCCTTTAATTTTCATGAAAAACTTTTTATGGTTATATATATTTTTATTACTACATTTAGCTATTCTAATCACTATTTAAATGGATTTAAATTCACTTGAATTTAATAAAAAAATTTGCTTCGATCTTTTCTCCAATGGATATATCCGCTTAACAAATATCATTTTTTACGTTTATAAAGCTATCGATGTTACTTATAGGTTATCCATATTTTTTTCATTATATAATTTTCTTATACATAAAAAAGAGAAGGTATATGATTTTATTAAAATCATATACCTTCTCTTTTTTTATTAATATTTATCTATTTCTTCTAATAGTTCTTCAACTAATCTATCTCCATTTATTTTTCTAACTATCTCACCTTTTTTAAATAAAAGTCCTTCACCTTTACCACCAGCTATACCGATATCAGCTTCTCTAGCCTCGCCAGGACCATTAACAGCACATCCCATAATAGCCACTGTTATATCTTTTTCCATATGGTTTATCTTTTCTTCAACTTCGTTAACTACACTTATAAGGTCTATATTACATCTTCCACAAGTTGGACAAGATACTACTTTTATCTTGTCATTTAATAAATCTAAGCTTCTAAGTATTTCTTTACCAACTATAACTTCTTCACAAGGATCTCCTGTAAGAGATATTCTTATAGTATCTCCTATCCCTTTAAGAAGTAATGCTCCAACCCCTATTGACGATTTTATAGTTCCTTTTTTAACACTTCCTGATTCTGTTATACCAATGTGTAATGGATAGTCTACTTGCTTTGATATAAGTTCGTATGCTTCTAATGTTTTGTATATATCAGAAGACTTTAAAGATATTACTATATTTCTAAAATCTAAGTCCTCTAGTATTTTAACGTGATTCATTGCACTTTCAACTAAAGCTTCGGCAGTTGCAGATCCATACTTTTGTAGTAATTCTTTTTCAAGTGATCCACCGTTAACACCTATTCTTATCTTTAAGTTTTTCTCTTTACACTTTTCAACAACCATTTTTACTCTGTCTATGCTACCAATATTTCCTGGATTTATTCTAACTCCGTCTACTCCTTGGTCTATTACTTCTAGTGCCAGTCTATAATCAAAGTGTATATCTGCAATTACTGGTATATTAACTTCTGATTTTATTTTTGCTATATTTTTAGCCGCAGTCATGTCAGGTATTGCAACTCTAACAATATCACATCCAACTTCTTCTAGTCTTTTTATTTGTGCTATTGTAGCTTCTGCATCCCTTGTATCTGTGTTAGTCATTGATTGTATACTTATAGGATTATTACCTCCTATTTTAACATTACCAACACTTACTTCTCTAGATTGTCTTCTTTTATACATTTTTTCACCTTCTTCTTAATTCATCTAAAATAGCTTTAATGTTTACAATATTCAAAGGATATATCTTTAATTAAGATACATCCTTTGATAATAAATATTTTATATAAAGTTTACTCTATTTATTTAAATTGTAATACACTAATATATTATAATTTAAAACAATTTTAATATATCTTTATACGTTACAAATAGCATGAATCCCATTAAGACCATTAATCCTACTGAGTGTATCATAGCTTCTTTGTTTGGATCTAATTTCTTTCCTCTTATAGCTTCTATACCTAATATTAATAATCTTCCACCATCAAGTGCTGGTATAGGAAGTAAGTTTAATATTCCTAGGTTTAAACTTATTACTGCTGCTATATATATAAGGTTAATAATACCCATTTTAGCTGCATCTGAAACTATTCCTATAACCCCAACAGGTCCTGCTACTGAGTTTTCAAATCCTCCTGGTATAGTTCCTGTAAATAGTTGAACAACAAATGTTAACATTTGCTTAATCATATCCCAAGTTGCTACAAATGCTTTAGGTATTGCCTTTATTATGCTTTTTTCGTAAACAGGTGATATACCTATAACATATTTTCCTTGTTCATTTTTTTCTGGTGTTATAGAAAAATCTTTAGTAGTGTTGTTTCTTTCTACTTTTATATTTATTGGCTGTGAAGTTTCTTTTTGTAAGTTGTTAACTATATCGTCCCAAGTTTGAATTTTGGCTCCATTTATTTCTATTATTTTATCGTTAACTTGAAGTCCTGCTTCTATTGCAGGCGTATTTTCTAATACTTTTCCTAATACATTACTATCACTTGGAGTTCCCATGTATGCTAGTACTGGTATAAGAAGTAATACTGTTAATATTATATTGAAAAATGGCCCTGCAAATATTATGCTTGCTCTTTGAAGAAGTGTTTTTTCTCCAAAAGCACGAGGATCGTTTGATTCTCCATCTTCACCTTCCATACTTACATACCCACCAAGAGGTAAAAGTCTTACAGAGTATTTTGTTTCGCCTTTTTGAGTGCTATATATTTTAGGACCCATACCTATTGCAAATTCGTGTATTCTTACACCTGCTTTTTTTGCAAATAGGAAATGTCCTAGTTCGTGTATAAATACTATTATTCCAAATAGTATTATTGTTGCTATTATAGTCAAAGTTTTATTCCTCCTTTATTTATAGTCCGCTCGATGCTAATATATAAGTCTCCCTCCAAACTTAAATGTCGGTTCAACTTATATATTAGCATCTTCGCTCAGTAGTTATATGTAATTAATATCAAATTCATTGATTTAGTTAAATATAATTATTGAAAATACTCTAGTCTTGAAATCTATATTTTAATATCATAAAATTATATTTAAATTTCAATATTAAATCATAATAGATCATTTAATTAAACTTTTTACGTATTCTCTAGTCCATCTGTCAACTTCTAGAATTTCTTCTAAAGTTGGTTCTTCAATACTTTTATGTGCGTCTAGTGTTTCTTTTATGTATTTTGGTATATCGTAAAATCCTATTTTATCTTCTAAGAATGCTTCAACTAATACTTCATTTGCACTGTTTAATACTGCTGAATATGTACCTCCCATTTTTAGTGTTTCATATGCTAGCTGTAAACATGGGAATGTTTCTAAGTCTGGTTCTTCAAATGTTAATGTTGCTATTTTAGTTAAGTCTAATCTTTCAAATCCATTTTCAAGTCTTTCAGGATATGTAAGTGCATATTGTATAGGAAGTCTCATATCTGGACATCCAAGTTGAGCTATTACTGAGCTATCGTTAAATTGAACCATTGAGTGTATTATACTTTGTGGATGTACAACTACATCTATTTGATCAACTTCTACGTCAAATAGCCATTTAGCTTCTATTACTTCAAGTCCTTTATTCATAAGTGTAGATGAATCTATACTTATTTTTCTTCCCATTGACCAGTTAGGGTGATTTAATGCTTCATTTTTAGTTACATTTAATAGTTCCTCTTTTTTCTTTCCTCTAAATGGTCCACCTGATGCAGTTAATATTACTTTTTCTATTTCTTTATAGTTTTCTCCATTTAATGATTGGAATATTGCACTATGCTCACTGTCTACTGGAAGTATTTTAACTCCATTTTTCTTTGCTTCACTCATTACAAGTTTTCCTGCACATACTAGTGTTTCTTTGTTTGCAAGTGCTATGTCTTTTTTGTGTTTTATTGCTTCTAATGTTGGAACAAGACCTATCATTCCAACTATTGCTGTAAGTAGTACATCTATTTCAGGAAGTGATGATATAGTTTTTAATCCTTCCATTCCACTTAATACTTCTATGTTAATATCACTTGGTATCATATTTTTTAGTTTTTGTGCAGATTCCTCATTATATACTGCTACGTATTTTGGTTTGAATTCTTTTATTTGTTCAAGTAATAATTCTATGCTGCTATTTGCAGATATTGCTATTACTTCAAATTTATCTTTATGTTCTCTTACAACATCTAGTGTTTGTTTTCCAATTGATCCTGTTGATCCCAGGATTGATATTCTTTTCATAATTGTTCCCTTTCTATATTATTAGTATCATACTTTATATATTATACCACTAAGTTAAACAATTTTATCCAATTTGAAATAAATTTCATTTCAAAATTGAATTTCCTTTGTATAATAATCTACTAATTTATATTTTATATGTTTATTTTTATTTTAAATATGTTATAATATTAGTAAGAAAAAAGAGAAATTATAGTCTATGTGCTGTAGAGTATGGTTTCCATATACATTAGAATTTTTTTAATTTGAATTTTAATTCAAATTCATAACCACTTTTTCTACGGCCATTGAATAAGTGGTTTTTTATTTTACTACATAAATATGCTATGTACGATGTTGCTAGACCAGCTAGTACACTTAATATAAAATCTTCCATACCTTCCACCTCCTTTCCTCAGAAAGTAGGTTTTTTTATTTAGTATGGAAACCACTACTCTTAGACTATAATTTCTCTAAAATTCATTATACCATATTTTAAAATTATATTATATATTTAATTAAAAAAGACCCCTATAATTACTGGGGCCTTGCACTTATTTGCTAAAAAGTATAATTGCATAATATACAAATGGAGCAACTAAAATTACACTGTCAAATCTATCTAATACTCCACCATGACCTGGTATTAATTTTCCATAGTCTTTTATACCTACATATCTTTTTATAGATGATGCAAATAAATCTCCAAATTGAGCTACTATGCTTCCTATACTTCCTATTATTGCCATAGCAGTCATATCTAAATTAAATAAGTATCCAAATATAATACAACCTACAGTACTTCCTATAATTCCACCTATACTCCCTTCTACAGTCTTTTTAGGACTTACCTTTGGTATAAGCTTATGCTTTCCAAATAAATATCCTGTAAAGTATGCAAATGTATCAGTAAGAAAAGCTACTATAAATATAGTCCATACATAAATTGCACCTCTTTCAAAGCTGTTTATAGTTAGAACTATAAAATCTATAGATATAGCTACATAGAATATACTGAAAAATGTTATTGCAATATCAATTACATTATTTTTACATCTTAAAAGATAAGTTATAGAGTACATAAATAATAAAAATATCATTATGTAAGTATACTCTACACCTAAATTAAGTATATTTTTTAGACCCATGTATGCTATAAATATATAACCTATATTTTCTATAGGGTGTATATCCTTTGCATTAAATGCTTTATAAAATTCTCTTAAAGCCATAGCAAGTATTACTATTTCAGCTATATATAATGGTATCCCACCAATTACAATGAATATAAATAATGGTACTAAAGCTAATGCGGCTATTACTCTTGTAAGCATATAAATTTTCTCCTTACTACTTACTTAGTCCGCCAAATCTTCTGTCTCTATTTTGATATACGTATATTGCCTTTTGAAGCTCTGTTCTATTAAAGTCTGGCCAGTGTATATCAGTGAAATAAAACTCAGAGTAAGCAGCTTCCCACATTAAGAAGTTGCTAAGTCTTTGCTCTCCACTAGTTCTTATTATTAAGTCAGGATCTGGTATAGACTTTGTATCTAAATAATTTTTTATAGTATTTTCATTTATTTCTTCTATATTTATTTTACCACATTTTGCATCATTTAATATATCTATTATTGCATTTTTTATATCATCTCTACTTCCGTAGTTTAGAGCAAGATTTAAATTAACTCCTGTATTATCTTTAGTTAATTCGAATGCATTATTTAATTGTTCTATACAATTTTTAGGAAGCTTTGATATATCCCCTATTGTTGTAACTTTTACATTGTTGGCATGTAATTCTTTAATCTCTTTGCTTAAATATGTAGCTAAAAGAGTCATAAGTGTATCTACTTCAAGTTTAGGTCTTTTCCAGTTTTCTGTTGAAAAAGCATATAAAGTTAGATGTTTTACCCCTAATCTTTGAGATTCTTTTATTACTTCTCTTATTGCTTCTACCCCTGCTTTATGTCCTGCAGTTCTAGGAAGGAATCTAGATTTTGCCCATCTCCCGTTTCCATCCATTATTATAGCTATATGAGTAGGCACTTTTTCTAAATTTATGTCATAACTATTCATAGTTTTTGCCTCCATTATAAAATTTGCTTAAATGCAAAGATTTCTGACCCCTATTTTAGGGAGTCAGAAAACTTAGTTGTTAGTAATTCTACACCATTATCTACTTCTGATATTTTTATGACTTTAGGAATAATAAGCTTATCCGTGTCTTTTTTACCTTGTATAGATTTTACAGTGTATGTTATGTTTTTTTCTTTGAGATACTTTTCTACTTCTTCTAATTGAAGGCCTAAAAGGTTATAATATTTATTCAATATTATACCTCCATTATATCTTTTTCTTTAGCAGTAGCAACTTGATCTACTTCTTTTATGAATTTGTCAGTTATTTTTTGAACTTCATCTTGTGCTTTCTTTAATTCGTCTTCAGTTAATTCTCCGTCTTTTTCCATTTTCTTTAATGCATCATTTGCATCTCTTCTTTCGTTTCTAAGTCTTACTTTGAATTCTTCAGCAACTTTATGAACTCTCTTAGCTAATTCTTTTCTTCTTTCTTCCGTTAAAGCTGGAACTGATATTCTTATAACTTGACCATCGTTAGTTGGGTTTAATCCTAAATCAGAGTTTCTTATAGCTTTTTCTATTTCTGCCATAGAAGACTTATCCCAAGGGTTTATCATTAATGTTCTTGGTTCTGGAACTGATATAGCAGCCATTTGGTTGATTGGAGTTAATGATCCGTAGTAGTCAACTCTTACCTTGTCTAACATTTGAGCGTTTGCTCTTCCTGCTCTTATAGTTGTGTATTCATGCTTTAGGGCATCTATTGTTTTAGTCATCTTAGCTTCTAATTGCTTATGTACATCTAATTTCATAGTTATTATCCTCCTATATATTATAATACTATTATATATCTTTATCTTACTTTATATAATACTTTTAATCTATATTAAAAAATATATTTTACATTTTTTTATTTTATTAATTCTTCTAGCGAAGATGAGAAATATATAAACTGAACCGACATTGTAGCTTGGAGGGAAGGTTATATATTTTTTATCGAGCGGTGTTTAATAAAATAATTAATATTAAGTATTATTTTACTATTGTACCTATTTTTTCACCCATAACTGCTTTTATTATATTATCTGTAGATAATTCAAATACGTGTATAGGTATTTTGTTATCCATACATAAAGATGTTGCAGTAGAGTCCATTACTTTTAATTCTCTTTGTAAAACTTCTAAGTAAGTTAATTCATCAAACTTAACTGCATCAGCGTGTACCTTTGGATCTTTATCGTATACTGCATCAACATTTTTAGCAAGTAGTATAACTTCTGCTTCCATTTCAGCTGCTCTAAGTGATGCCGCTGTATCTGTTGAGAAATATGGATTCCCTGTTCCCGCACCAAATATAACTACTCTGTCTTTTTCTAAGTGTCTAACTGCTTTTCTTCTTATATATGGTTCTGCTATTTGTCTCATTTCTATAGCAGTTTGAACTCTTGTTTGAACATCTATGTTTTCAAGAGCATCTTGAAGTGCCATAGAGTTCATAACTGTTGCAAGCATCCCTATATAGTCTGCCGTAGTTCTATCCATACCTTCTGATGTTCTTCCTCTCCAGAAGTTTCCACCACCAACAACTACAGATACTTCAACACCTATTTCTTGAATTTTCTTTATTGCTACTGCTATTTCATTAACAACATCATTATTTATTCCAAAACCTTTATCTCCTGCTAGTGCTTCACCACTAAGTTTTAACAGTACCCTTTTATACATTGGTTTCATAAAAAGAAATCCTCCCTACATTCTACCTAATATCTTTTTCAAAAAAAGAGAACACTTAAGTGTTCTCTTTTACAATTACTTAAGTTGCTTAGCAACTTCTTCTGCAAAGTTTTCTTCTTTCTTTTCTATACCTTCTCCAACTTCGAATCTAACAACTCTTCCTAAAGTTATGTCAGCTCCTACTTTCTTAGCAGTTTCTGCAACTAAAGCTTTTATTGTTAAGTCTCCGTTCTTAACGAATGGTTGTTCTAATAAGCAAACTTCTTTTAATTGCTTTTCAAGTCTACCTTTTATCATTTTTTCAACTATGTTAGCTGGCTTTCCTTCGTTTAAAGCTTGTTGAGTTAATATTTCAGTTTCATGTGCTATGTATTCTTGATCTACATCGTCTCTTGAAACGTATTTAGGATTCATAGCAGCAACTTGCATAGCTATATCTCTTCCCATAGCTATAACTTCTGCATCTTTAGCAGTTGTTATCATTTCAACTAAAACACCTATTTTACCACCACCGTGGATGTATCCAGCTACTTGACCTTCTGTAGCTATCTTAACGAATCTTCTTACGTCTAATTTTTCTCCTATTGTAGCTATTCTGTTGTTTAATACTTCAGATAAAGCTATTCCTTCGCTATGAGTTTCAGCTAATAATCCAGCTACGTCTTCTTTATCAGTAGCTAAAGCCATTAAAGCAGCATCCTTAACGAAAGTTTTGAAATCTTCATTTTTAGCAACGAAGTCAGTTTCAGAGTTAACTTCTACCATAGAAGCAACTGTGTTGTCTTCGTTTATTTCTATAGCAACTAAACCTTCAGCAGCTATTCTATCAGCTTTCTTAGCAGCTTTAGATAATCCTTTTTCTCTTAATATATCTACAGCTCTTTCCATGTTTCCTTCAGCTTCTTGTAAAGCTTTCTTACAGTCCATCATTCCAGCACCTGTAGATTCTCTTAATTCTTTAACCATTTGTGCAGTTATAGCCATTTTGAGTACCCTCCATATGTATATATTATTAATGGTAAGGGAGACCCTTACCATTAAGTTGTTTTATTATTCTTGCTCAGCTTCTACTTCTTCTTCAGCACCTTGTCTAGCTTCTATTATAGCGTTAGCCATAGCACCAGTTATTAACTTAACAGCTCTTATAGCGTCATCGTTTCCTGGTATAGCGTAGTCTAATTCTTCTGGGTCACAGTTAGTATCAACTATACCGAATACTGGTATACCTAATCTGTGTGCTTCTTGTATTGCTATGTTTTCTTTTCTTGGGTCTACTACGAACATAGCTCCTGGTAATTCAGGCATATCCTTCATACCGTTTAAGTATTTTTCAAGCTTTTCTTTTTCAGCTCTTAATTTTATAACTTCTTTCTTAGGAAGAACTTCAAATACACCTTCGTTTTCCATTCTTTCTAATTCTCTTAATTTGTTTATTCTTGTTTGTATAGTTTTGTGGTTTGTTAACATTCCACCTAACCATCTTTCGTTAACGTAGAACATTCCACATCTTTCAGCTTCTTCTTTTATAGCTTCTTGAGCTTGCTTCTTAGTTCCTACGAATAAAACTGGCTTTCCAGTTTCAGCTATTTCTTTCATAGCTTTGTAAGCTTCTTCAGCTTTCTTAACTGTTTTTTGTAAGTCTATTATATATATTCCGTTTCTTTCTGTGAATATATATTGAGCCATCTTAGGGTTCCATCTTCTTGTTTGGTGTCCGAAGTGTACACCAGCTTCTAGTAATTGTTTCATTGATATTACTGACATCTTAGTCCTCCTTGGTTTTTATCCTCCGACATGGTCATCTCTCTGAAAAACCTCTTTCGTAGGCACCTTTCAAAGATCACATTGTCGTGCGTGATTATTTTATTGTTATTTTCACCTTAGATAGTATATCATAAGGATTTTAAAATTACAATATTTTTTATATCTTTTATTTTTATCCTTTTTTATCTAAATTATATACTTTTTTCTTGGACTTTAATCAGTAAATATCATTTTTATTTTAGTTATAAATGATATATTATCTACATCATTAGCGCTTATTATATCCACACTACCTATAACCTGTCCAGTTTCTGTGAAGTATTTTATTACACCTATTGTATCACCTTTTTTAACTGGATATTTTAATTCTTTTAATGTAATTTGAGATTTTAAATTTTCTGTGTTTTTTAATGTTGCATAAAGTTCATCTTCACTTTTTAATGTTACCTCTAATTCTTCTAACCCTTTTATATATTTTTTACCTATTAATTTATCCTTTTCCATAACTCTTTTAGTAGAAAAGTTTTCTTTACCATATCTTAGTATAGATAATGATGCAGAAGTTCTTTTTTCTTTATGATTAGCTCCAAGTACTACACCTATCATTCTGTGTCTTATTTCATTGTCTTTATCTTTATCTACTACCATAGAAAAGGCTAAACAATATCCAGCGTTTCCAGTGTAGCCTGTTTTTATTCCATCTACAGCAGGGATAATACCAAGTAACGCATTAGTATTATTTTTTTGGAAATTTCTTTCTGGATATGAATATGTTTGCATATCAGTTATTGCTACTACTTCTTTTTCATAGTTATCAAACATATACTTTCCAAGCTTGGCTATATCTCTTGCTGTCGATATATTTTCCTTTGGAAGAGCTTTAGGATTTTGAAGGTCATATATTGGAAGACCATTTGGGTTTACAAAACTTGTATTTATCATCCCTATCTCTTTAGCTTTAGCATTCATTCTTTCAACAAATGTTTTTTCATCTTTGCTAATATGCTTTGCTATTGCTATTGAAGCATCATTTCCTGATACTATCATAAGCCCTTTCATAAGTTCATATAGAGGTACTTTTTCACCTACTTTTAAGTGATAACTAGATCCTTTTACCTTTGCCATATCTTTATCTATTGTTATGATATCATTTTTACTTACTTCTTTATTTTCTATTGCTTCTAGAGCTATTAAAAATGTCATCATTTTACTAAGACTAGCAAGTGGTCTTTTTGCATCTGGATCCTTTTCAAACATTACTCTATTTGTTGTTTGATCTATAAGTATTGATGATTTAGAGTATCTGTCTACTTTATTGTTATCATCACAATATATTAAAGTAGGTACTGATAGTATTAATACAAAGGTTAATATTAGTAATTCTTTTAGTCTTTTTCTCAAAATGCTCACCTTCTTGGATTAATAAGTATATCTTAATCTTTTCCTCTTTGTATAAATAATATATCAGTAATTATTTACTAACTATCGGATCATCCTTTTAATTATTACAGATGTCCATGCTGCACCTATTGTTATTCCAAAAAAAACTTCAAGACCTACTAATATTTTACCAATTGTTGTTGTTACTATCATATCTCCATAACCTACTGTAGTAAATGTAACCATACTAAAGTACCAAAGGTCTATATATGTATTTAGTATTTCAACTAATGAATGTTGGCTTAATGTTTTTATACTTATGCCTATTAATTCATTATTCAATGTTTTAATTCCAATAAACATATATAAAAGTGCAAATATGCTTATTGTCATAACACTTACTATTAATATATTCCAAGGTCTTTCACCATAACCTACTGTGTACTTTGATAATGCATCGAAAAATTTAGTTGATAAATAATCTCTATAGGTTGGATAGTCTTCAACTCTTATATTTTTAGAACCATAGGCTCTTTCTTTGTAATAATAATATCCAATTCTTTCATGGTCTCCTATTTTATTAGCTTGATTTCTAGCTATTCTATAGTTTATTTTACCATTTATATAATGTTCTTTTTCATAGTCTACATCTAATAATATAAATTTTGTATAATCATCAAATTTTATTCCATCTAATCTTGGAAGATTATAAACTGAGCTTATAACTAAATTTTGCCCAGTAAATTCAACTCCCATAAATATTTTTTTATTAGAATGTTTTGAATTAAATATCACATTGTTAAATATTGCTGTATATCTAAACTTGCTATTTATAAATGTTGTAAAATCTAAAAAATTAGTTTGATTAAATATTGTTTTACCTTTAAATATATAGTTATTAAATAAAGCTTCTTTTACAAATGTCGTTTCTGTAAAATTAAGTTCTTTATAACTATAATCTATAACTTCATTTATATTAAAATTTTCTTCAAATATAAATCCACTAAAATCACTTATTTTTTTTTCTTTTATTAATTTTATAACTTCTTTATTTTCTTCTTTTGTTTTATGTTTTTTATGAAATATGCAATATCCACTATCATCAGCTTCATGATTGCATATTAGTTCATTGTTTATTTTTGATGACCATTTACACTTCATATGATCCTCCAACTTTTTTACATACTATATATATTTAGTATTTTCAATTTTTATTTTTTAAATCTATAAAATTATATAATCTTAAACAATATATATTGTTGTCGATATGAACAAAGTAAATTCAAGGCACATTATTATAGAAACTATTAGAATAATATACATTATTGTGGTATTATAGATTAGTTATAAAGTTTTCTTAAATTAAGTAAATCTAATAACATAATATTTAAAATATTCAAAATGAAAGGTAATAACTTATGAATTTTAAAGATTTAGGAATTAGTGAAAGCATAACAAAGGTTTTATTAAAAAACGGTATATCAACACCAACTCCTATACAAGAAGAAAGTATAAACATTATAAAAAATGGTTGTGATGTTATAGCTCAAGCTCAAACAGGTACTGGTAAAACTTTAGCATTTTTACTTCCTCTATTTGAAAATATATCTATAGATAATAATAATATACAAGGACTTATTTTAACTCCTACAAGAGAACTTGCCATTCAAATTACTGAAGAAGCTATGAAGTTAAAAGAAGGTAAAGATATAAATATATTAGCAGCATATGGTGGAAAGGATATTGGAGCTCAGTTAAATAAACTAAAAAGAAATATTCATTTAGTTATAGCTACTCCAGGTAGGCTTATAGACCATATAATGAGAGGTACTATTAATCTAAAAAACTTAAAAACTGTTGTATTTGATGAAGCAGATGAGATGCTTTTTATGGGATTTAAAAACGATATAGAAACTATAATGAAAGATGTTCCTAAAAAATCTCAAGTTTTATGTTTCTCAGCTACTATGGACTCAGCTGTTAAAAAACTTGCTTATAGATATATGAATGACCCTAGTGTAATATCTATAAAATCTAAGGAAGTTACTTTAGATAATATTATTCAAGAGGTTGTTGAAACTACTGATAGAAATAAACAAGATTCTCTTTGTAAATGTCTAGATAAGGATAATCCATTTTTATCTATAATATTCTGTAGAACTAAGGTTAGAGTTGACAAGCTTGAGGAAGACTTATCAAGACGTGGTTATAACTGCGCTAAAATCCACAGTGATGTAAAGCAGTCTAAACGTGAACGTATAATGAAATCTTTCAGAAATGCAGATATACAATATTTAATAGCAACTGATGTTGCCGCTCGTGGTATAGATGTTACAGGAGTTACTCATATATACAATTATGATATACCTGAAACTGTAGAATCTTATATTCACCGTATAGGTAGATGTGGTAGAGCTGGTGAAAAAGGATATACTTGCCTTTTCATAGATCCTAAAAATCAATCTATGTTAGAAGAAATCGAAAATACTATTAAATTTAACATACCAAAAAGACAACTTATTGACTAAGTTAGTATATAATATAAGTATCATCTAAGTTGTATGTAAATTTAAAATACTTATTACCAACATAAAGGGGGAATACTTTCTTAAATGGACAGGATGTATGATATTTTATTATTAATTGCTACATTTATATGTATAATAACTTTTAACAGATTTTCATCGACTAATGAAACTGTATTTGTAATATTATCTGTTTTAGGTATTATACTTAGCATTTCTATGCTTTTATTCAATAATAAAAAATATCTAAGTAAATCTAAAAAGTAAAAACATTAAGGAGCTATCTCATAATTGAGATCAGCTCCATTTTTATTTATTCAAGTATATATTTAAATTTTTAAATATAAATACTAAAAAATTATTCATCATAAAATAAGTCAAACTTTATATCTTATCCTAATATTTGAATTTCTATAGTTCTTCTTCCCCAGTTGTAACATTCTTTTTTAGTATTCATGAATATATCTATCTTATTTCCTTTTATAGCTCCACCAGTATTATTTGCTATAAAAGTTCTTCCAAATTGAGGTATGTAAACTTTAGTTCCATATGGTATAATCTTAGGATCAACAGCTATTGTTCCCCATACAGGCTTTTGACCTGTTGAAGTTGTTGAATATCCAGTATAGGCTGTAGCTACTACATTCATTGTACGAACTACGTTACCTTGGCTATTATTTGAACTAGTAGTTTGCGAAGTATTACTTGAAGTACTATTTCCACTTACTTTTATATACTGCTTACTTGCCCATCCTTCTTTTCCATTTAAATTAACTTTATACCAACCATTACTTTCACCTAATATTGTTACACTTTTATTTTTATATAAACTCCCCATTGTACTATATTTAGTCGATGGACCTTTTCTTACGTTTAATTTTGATGCTGTAACAACCCCTGTGCTATCAGCAAATATGTTAGTTACTCCTATTGAAAATATTACTGTCAATACTAACAAAAATTTAAATAAAGTTTTCTTTATCATAAAAATCCTCCTTTAAATTTTCTATAGTAATTAATCTTCATAATTAATTTTCTATATTTGTTACTATTTTGTAAACTTTATACTGTAAATAGTAGTTGATTATAATTCATTTGTAAAGTGTTTCCATTAAATTTATTATAATTTAGTTACAATAGGACAAGTTAAAATAAAAATTAAATCTTAATAATCATTCAAATTTTAATATTTATATATATTTTCTTATTATTTTAATTTATACAAGCATAAAATTCGCTTCGCTTGAGCGACGTGTCGGCGAACCACTTCATGTCGCCAACGATATATCCTTGCTACCGCTGCAGATGTATCCGAAATGGAAATGAGGATATATCGTTGGCGATAATTTTTTAGCATAGAGGGAGGCTTATATATCATCATCGAGCGGACTATCTATAAAAATTTCTCCTTACTCAAAAAAGTGCCTCATATTTAATGAGACACTTATCTTTACTTAGTTATTAATTTTAATTCAACTGGTATATAATCAGCTATCTTTTCACCGCTTAATACCTTATGGACTGCATTAACTGCAGTTTCACCTATTAGTAATGGTTGTTGTGCAACCGTTGCTGCCATTTTACCTTGTTTAACCGCTTCTACTGCATCATCTGTTGCATCAAATCCAACTATCAATACATCTTTCATATTTGCAGCTTCTAATGCTTTTTGTGCACCTAGTGCCATTTCATCATTTTGCGCAAATACTGCGTCTATATCTCCTTTTGATTGGATTATATTTTCCATTACTGTAAGACCTTTAGTTCTATCAAAGTCTGCACTTTGCTTAGCTACTAAATTAAATCCACTTTTTCTTATCCCATCGTCAAACCCTTGACCTCTATCTCTAGTAGCTGAAGATCCTGCTGTACCTTCTAGTTCTACTATATTCCCTTTACCATTTAACTTTTCTATTAAGAATTTAGCAGCCATATCTCCACCTGCTACATTGTCAGATGCTATATGAGATACTACTTTACCACCATTTGCAACTCTATCTACTGTCATAACTGGTAAATTTGAATTGTTTGCAATCATTACTGATGCTATAGCTGAATCTGAATCAACTGGGTTTAAAAGTACTATATCAACATCTTTAACAGTTAAGTCTTCCATGTTTGATACTTCTTTTGCTGGATCGTTTTGAGAATCTAAAACCACAACATCATATCCTAATTCTTTTGCTCTTTTTTCTATTCCCGATTTTAAATCTACGAAAAATGGGTTGTTTAATGTAGATACTATTAAACCTATTTTTTGTATTCCATCATCTTTTGGGCTACATCCAACTAACAAACTAGATGCTAATATTGTCGTCATTATTATAGAAAGAAATTTCTTCATTTTATTTCCTCCTACTTGTTTTTTCTATCTAAAAGTACAGCTATTAATATAACTACACCTTTCACCATCATTTGATAATAAGATGATACATCTAATAAGTTAAGTGCATTACTTAATACACCCATTATTAAAGCACCAACTATAGTTTTGCTTATTTTCCCTTTACCACCAGTTAAGCTAGTTCCACCAAGTACAACTGCTGCTATTGCATCTAGTTCATAACTATTACCTGCTGTTGGTTGTGCTGAATATAATCTTGAAGTTATTATTATACCTGCAACTGCTGCTAATATACCACTTATTGTGTATACTGCTATTTTTATTTTATCAGTGTTAAGTCCTGATAATTTTGCTGCATCTTCATTTGATCCTAATGCATAAGTATGTCTACCCATTGTAGTGTTATTAAGTACATAACCACAAACTAAAAATACTACTATCATTATTATTGCTGGTGTTGGTATTCCAAATATACTTCCACCACCTATTTTTCCAAATGCAACTGCTAAATCTCCACTTCCAAGTGTTATTGGCTTACCATCTGTAAACACTAAAGTTAAACCTCTAAATACCGTCATTGTTGCAAGTGTAGCTATAAATGGTTGAAGTTTACCTTTAGATATTATAAATCCATTTAAAAATCCTACAACTGCTCCTATTACTAAAGCTACTATTATTGCTATTATCATGTTAGTTCCTGATACTAACATACTTGCACAAACTGCACCACTTATAGCAAGTATTGAACCTACTGATAAGTCTATTCCACCTGTTAGTATTACAAATGTCATACCAGCTGCTATTATAGCATTTACTGATGTTTGTCTTAATACGTTAAAAATATTTTTAGTAGTTAAAAATGATGGACTTAATATCGATACAACTACTACTAATAAAGCTAATGCTATTAAACTTCTGTATTTATCGAAAAATTCTTTTTTATCTATTGTTTTCTTTGCTATTTCTTTCATAGCTTGCGATGTCATGCTATATTGCCTCCTTAGTTTCTACTGCACATTTTAATATGGCTTCTTGGCTTGCGTCTTTTATATCAAATTCTCCAGTAACTCTTCCTTGACTAAGTACTAATATTCTATCACTTAATCCTAATATTTCTGGCATTTCAGAAGATATCATTATTACTGCTTTACCTTGAGATTTGAATTCATTTATTAAATCATATATTTCTTTTTTAGCACCAACGTCAACCCCTCTAGTAGGTTCATCAAGTATTAATACTTCTGGGTGTATCATTAAAGCTTTTGCTATTGCAACCTTTTGTTGATTACCACCACTTAAGTTTCTTATTAATTGTTCTTTGCTTGGTGTTTTTATATTTATTCTTTCTATATAAGAGTCAACTCTCTCATTTTCATGTTTTTTATCGATTATTAATCCTTTGCTTATTATGTTTAATGATGATAAAGTCATATTTTCTCTTACTGATAAATCAACTAATAATCCATCACCTTTTCTATCTTCACTAACATAAGCTATTCTATGTAATAATCCTTCTTGAGCACTTTTGTGGTTTAATTCTTTTCCATTAAGTATTATCTTACCACTTTCCTTTTTAAAATGACCGTATATAGTTTTTGCAAGTTCACTTCTTCCTGCTCCCATAAGACCTGCTATACCAACTACTTCTCCAGCTCTAACCTCAAAGTTTATATTACTTACATATTCATTATTTAAGTTTTCAACTTTTAATATTGTTTTTCCAGGTGTTATTTCAACTCTTGGGAATTGATCTGTAAGCTTTCTACCTACCATCATCTCTATCATTTTATCTTCATCTAAGTTAGATAAATCTTCACTACCTGCGTATTTTCCATCTCTTAAAACAGTTATGTAATCACACACTTCAAATATTTCTTTTAATCTATGTGATGTATATACTATAGCTTTACCTTCTGATTTTAATTCTTCTATAACTTTAAATAAACTCTCAGTCTCTGTTTCTGTAAGAGCATCTGTAGGCTCATCCATTATTATAATTTTAGCATCTAAAGATAAGGCTTTAGCTATCTCAACCATTTGTTGTTCACCTAAGCTTAGGTTCTCAACTAATTCTCTTGAACTTCTATTTACATTTAATTTCTTAAGTAGTTTGTCTCCTTCTTCATGAAGTTTATTAAAGTCTATTCTAAAACCTTTTTTAAACTCACGACCTAAGAATATATTTTCTCCTATACTTAAATCATTAAGTAAGTTTAACTCTTGATGGATTATTGCTATACCTTTTTTAGTAGCATCCTTTGGACCTTTTATATCTTCTTCAACTCCATTGTAAAAGATTTGTCCTCCATCTTTTTTATATACTCCACTTAATATTTTCATAAGTGTAGATTTTCCAGCCCCATTTTCTCCCATAAGAGCCATAACTTTACCTTCATAAAGTTCTAAATTAACTCCATCTAAAGCTTTAACGCCTGGAAACTCTTTTATTATATTTGTCATTTTTAGGATTGGTGTCTTCATTAAAATACAACTCCTGATTTTAATATTATATTTGCGTAAGGACTACATTCTCCAGTTCTTACTACTGCTTTACTTTCCTTAGTTAATTTCTTGAATTCTTCATGAGAAACTTTTGTTATTTTTATATTTTCAAATCTCTTTAATATTTCTTCATATACTAATAGGTTTTTATCTACTATTTCCTCGGCAATTACTACTTCTTCTACACATAGTTCTTCTAAAACTACATCTAATGTTTGTATAAATGTTGGAACATTATGAGTTAATGCTAAATCTATTCTTTTAACTTCATCTGGTATAGGAAGACCACAATCTCCTATAGTTAAACTATCAGTATGTCCCATTTTAGATATTGTGTATGATAATTCGCTGTTTATCATTTTAGTCTTTTTCATTTTCCTACCCCCTGAAATTTTTAACGTCCTCTAATGTTGGTAATGAACTTTGAGCACCTTCTTTTAAAACTGAAAGAGCTCCTACTTTTGATGCAAAGTCCATTGCATCTTCTATATTTTTATCTTGAGATAATGCTACTGCTAACGCTCCAGTATAACTATCTCCAGCTGCAGTTGTATCTACTGCTTCAACTTTGTATGCTTTTTTAAACATACTTTTTTCTTTATTTATATATAAGCTTCCTTTAGAACCTAATGTTACTATAAGTTCTTTTACACCTTTTTCTATCATTATTTGTGCAGCTTTTTGTATATCTTCTTCAGTTTCTATACTTACTCCACTTATAATTTCAAGTTCTGTTTCATTAGGAGTTAATAAATCAACATTTTTTATTATTTCATCATCTAACTTAACCGCCGGTGCTGGATTTAATATTGTATACTTATTTAATTCTTTTGCTTTGTTTAGTGCATACTTTATAGTGTTAAGTGGTGTTTCAAGTTGCAGTACTACTATATCACTATTTTTTATCGCTTCTATATTATTATCTATATCATCTTCTTTAACTTCAAAGTTAGCTCCTGGTGAAACTACTATAGAATTTTGAGCATTTTTATCTACAGTTATAAGTGCTACTCCAGTTGCACCTTTTGCAGTTTGTATATATGTAGTATCTACTTTATCATTTTTTAGTGAGTTTATTAAAGTTTGTCCAAATCCGTCTTCTCCAACTTTACCTATCATAGATACATTTCCATTTAATCTTGCCATAGCAACTGCTTGATTAGCACCTTTTCCGCCCGGTACTTCTTTAAAGTTACTTCCAATTATTGTTTGTCCTGGTTTTGGCATTGTATCTACATTAACTACCAAGTCCATATTTAAACTACCTATTACACATATATTTTTCATAATAATCTCCTTATGTAAGTAATTTTTTATGTTATATTATTAATTTTTCATTCTAATCATTCGATGCTTATGTTAGTTAAAGTATCTTATTTTAAAATTAAATTTAAATAAGATTTTTAATTAATATTTTATTTCTTTATTTAGAGTATCACATTTATTTTTATAGTGCAACATATTATTTTATTTCTATCTAATCTTCAACATTTTTTCTTTAAATATAGACTATTTATTGTCAAACTTATAATTTATATATACTTTTTTAAAAATAAATTAGACTTTCTATTCTATATAAAAAATTCTCTTCGCTCATGTCGCCAACGACTTCGTCCGTTGCTCAAAATCTTTTTTACGCTCAAAACCAGTTGATTGATATTACTTACATTCAGAAGTTATCCACATTTTTTAAAATATTATAATATCCTTAAGCGTAAAAAATAGCACTAATTATTAGTGCTATTTAATCAATTATCATCTTTATTATATCCCCATTTTTCCTCTCCATATGAGCAATTTCCCCACTTAAGTCATAATCAAAGGCTTTAACTAATACATCTAAAAGCTTTTGGCTATCTATCATATCATCTGCTCCATAGAAAAAATCAAATGTATTATTTTTAATCATTTTTTTAACAAATCCAACAGGTAATTTTATATGTATTTTATCTCCAGTATGAGATAAAATCCTTACCCTTAATAATCTCTCATCAGATAATCTCATTAATTTCCTCCTAAAATTAGTATATAAACAGGTGTATCTAGGTAAATTATATTCAAGAGACCTTATATTATATTCACAATAATTCTTAGATATAAGTTATTTGTAAATATAATTGTTTTATGTTAAAATAAATTATTAGATATCTATATGAGGAGATACAAAAATGCTTAATTATTTAAAATTTGCAACTTATCAAATATTCGGTTTTTCTTGTTCTATACCTAAACTTAACAAAATAAAGAAAAATCCAGATAACTTTACTAATAAAGAAATATATGATTTTTTACATAAACAAGCTAAAAAGTCTTTAAAGTTGGTTAACATAAACCTTACTATAAATGGAAAAGAAAATATACCAAACCAACCAGTCTTATTCATTTGCAACCATGCTAGTATGCTAGATAGTTTCATACTCTTTGCAAGTGTAGATAGACCTATTGGCTGTGTAGTTGCTGATGAACCTGTTTGGAGGTCAATGCCTATAGTTAGCAGTTGGGCAAAGCTTACAAAATGTGTTTATATAAACAGACAAGATAATAGAGAAGGTATAAAAAGTATAAATGAGGCAGCTAATAATATATTAAAAGGCCAAAGTATGGCAATTTTCCCCGAAGGAGATTTAACTTGGGTAAAAGATCCAAATGCACTTATATCTGAATTTAGAAATGGTGCACTAAAAATTGCATACAAAGCAAAATGTCCTATAGTTCCTTTTGTTATAAAAAACTCTAGACACACTTATGAAGGTTACCAACCTATAGGTAAAATAAATTCAAAAGATGTTGAAGTTGAGTTTTTACCACCTATATACGAACATATAGAAAATCCAAAAGTTAAAACTACAATTCTTGGTGAGTCTATAAGAAAAGAAATGATAGATTCTATAAATAAATTTAATCAAAACATCTAATCTAACTTTATTAAGTTGTATAACTAATTAAAAACTATTTATTTTTCTAAATAGCAAAAAGTGTCTTATAATATATATCATTATAAGACACTTTTTTATTGTTATATTTTATCATTTATATATTATCCACCTATTTCATACATTTGTCTATATGTATCACTAGAATTACTTTCTAATAAATTGTGCTTATCTGGCTTTTTAAGTATAATTTCTTTTAATACTTCTTTAAATATCATTGGTTTATTAAGATAATACCTTATATCCGTTTCTTCATTTGAATGAAGACATAATTTTATCTTTCCATCTGATGTAATTCTAATTCTGTTGCACGTATTACAAAACTGACAGCTAATAGGAGTTATAATACCTATTCTTCCCTTTGCATATTTAGCTTGATATAGTCTTGCCGTAGAGCCTTTTTCATCTTCTATTTTATATAGTTCATCAATATCATTTATAAAATTAGATATATTAAAATATCCATTTTCATAAAAATACTCACCTTCTCCTAGTGGCATAAGTTCTATAAATCTAACATCTATAGGATAATAATTTGCCATTTCTATAAAATCATAAACTTCGTCATCATTAAATCTTTTTATAACAACACAGTTTATTTTTACTTTTATCCCTAACTCTAAACATCTATTTATGGATTTTAATACATCTGTTAAGTTTCCACCTCTTGTTATACTTTTATATTTGTATGATTTAAGAGAATCTAAACTAATATTAACACTTTTTAATCCACTTCTTTTTAACTCATACGCTATTTCATTAAGACCTATACCATTTGTAGTTATCGATATATCATCTATATTACACTCATAATGTGCATACTTTATTAACTCTATAAGATGTGGATATAACAAAGGCTCTCCACCTGTAAATTTAATTTTCTTTATACCAACTTGTGATAATCCATTTATTATAAATTTATAATCATTAAACGATAAAGTATCATTTATTAAATTATTTTCATATACTTTATCTTCTGGCATACAGTAAACACACCTTAAATTGCACTTATCTGTAAGAGATATTCTAGCATAATCTATATTTCTTTCATATCCATCTAACATTATGTCACCTACTCACTCTAATAAATTATATCATTTTAAATTTGTTGTACACTTACTAGCTTATCCCTTTAATATTTTTTATCAAAATATAGTTCACTACACTACATTTATAATTTTTCTACATTTTCATTTATATTTTCCCACTACACCTTATTTTTCACTATACATAATTAATCACTGTAATTATTACTACTTTAAACAGATTCCCCTATAAATTGAATATTTATAACTTTTTTTGACTATATTAATAATTATATATTACTACTTAACTCTCCTTCAATTTTTATTGTATACTTTATAAATATTACCATTTTTTAATTTATATTAGATGCTGCTACGGTTTATAATTAACTATTATATAACAAATAGCATACATCAAAAAAGGTATAAAAAGTTTAAATAGACTTTTTTATACCTTCTTTAAAATTATTTTAATTTAAGTTCTTCATACAAATCTACAAAATTTACTATATTTAATTTAGCTTCTTTTGCTTTTTTTAACATATATTCTGTATAACTACCCTTTTCAAAATAAATATTTTTTATATCCAGTAGTTCCATCTCATCTATTATACAATAATTATGTATTGACTCTTTAATGATAGCAACAATATCTACATTATGTGGTATATCTTTTAAGCTCTCATAAACATGAAATTTATCTGACTTATAATTATTTAAATTAATCCCCACTACATTATAATTATTTTCTTTTAATAAATTTATAATTTTAATTTCTTTGGAATCTTCATTTTCATCTATGATTACTACAGCCCAAGACTTTTGTTTAAGCAAATTCATAAACTTACCCCCAGATAAATAAATATTAATTATATTCTAACATTATATATATACAATGTAAACGTTTTATATAATTTAATACATCTTATTTATATATATTTTATAATATAGTAAAAGTGCCTCTTATAACTAAGAGACACTTTTAAATTATATTACTTCTTTTGAAAATTTATTATCATTCCAACACTCTACATTTTCTAACCCTTTTATATTAGAAGCATTGAATATTGGATTTTTAATTCCAGCTTTCTTTTGCTTAGTATAATCATCTAATGCTGCAAATGCATATTTACCTAATAATGTTATAGCCACTAAGTTTATAACAGCCATAAGCCCCATAAATACATCTGCTAAATCCCAAACTATTTGCACCTTTGTAAGTGCTCCAAATAAAACCATACCTACAACAATCACTCTAAATACATTTAATCCAGTTTTACTTAAGTTTACAAATTCCATATTAGATTGACCATAATAATAGTTACCTACTATAGAACTAAATGCAAATAAGAATATACAAACTGCTATAAATATATTTCCTATAGGTCCTATATGTGCTGATAATGCAGCTTGTGTAAGTTCTATACCAGTTAACCCTGTTTCCATATATGTTGGGTATAAAAGTATAATAAATGCAGTACAACTACATATAACTATAGTATCTGTAAATACTCCTAAAGTTTGTATTAAACCTTGTTGTACTGGATGACTTACATCAGCTGTAGCTGCTGCATTAGGTGCTGATCCCATACCAGCTTCATTAGAGAATAATCCTCTTTTTATACCAGTTAACATCATACCACCCATAGTACCCATTGCTATTTCTCTCATACCAAATGCACTTTCAAATATTAATTTAAATACACCTGGAATATAATTTAAGTTAGTAACTACTATAAATAATGATACTAATATATAAAGTCCTGCAAATATAGGAACTATTATTTCAGAAACTTTAGCAACTCTATGCACTCCACCAAATATAACAGCTGCTGTTAATGCTGCAAGTACTATACCTATAACCATCTTATCTAAACCAAATGCATTATTAAATGCTGTAGCTACAGTATTAGCTTGAACTGCGTTAAATACAAATCCAAAAGATATAGTTATTAATACTGCAAAAGTTGCACCTAGCCATTTCTTATTTAATCCCTGTTCTATATAATAAGCTGGACCTCCTCTAAATGAGTCTCCATCCTTTACTTTATATATTTGAGCTAATGTACTTTCAACAAAACTTGATGCTGATCCAATTAAAGCTATAATCCACATCCAAAATATAGCTCCAGGACCTCCTCCTATAATTGCAATTGCTATCCCTGCTATATTTCCTGTTCCAACTCTTGATGCTGTACTCATACAAAAGGCTTGGAATGAAGATACTTTACCTTCTTTTTTAGAATCTTTAGATGCTCCATCACCTAATAATCTAAACATCTCTCCAAAGTATCTAAATTGAACAAATTTAGTCCTAAAAGTAAAATAAAGTCCTAATGTTATTAGCATTACTATTAATATATAAGACCATAAGAATGTATTCATATTGCCTATCAGTTTAAGTATTGCATCCATCTAAATCCCTCCTTATTTTCATTGTATAAATAATTTATAAAAGTTTTAATAATGCATATTTTTAATACAATCATTCATTTATATACATTATAGCGATTATCTTTCTAAATTTCAACTATTTTTTTGCAATTTTTTATTTATAGCTTGCATTTTTAAATTTAAATATAAAGTAAATCATTTTTTACAATAATTTTATTTTTAATCATAACTAAATCCAATTTATTATTTTATTTAATTAATATAAAAATGCGCTTTTCTTAAAAGATATGTCGATGAAACACCTCATTTTGCCAACGATATATCATTTCTCAAAAATATAATTTTTATGTTTATAAAACTATTGATATTATTTATTTTCATACTAATTTACTTAATACATAAAAAATTCGCTTCGCTCATGTCGCCAACGACTTCGTCCGTTGCTTGAGCCACTGCGTGGGCGAAGCATTTCAAAATCTTTTTTTACGCTCAAAACCAGTTGATTGATATTACTTACATTCAGAAGTTATCCACATTTTTTTAAATATTATAATATCCTTAAACGTAAAAAAATAAGTTCTAGGAACCCTAGAACTTATTTTTTATTTTTTTGTTCAATTCTTAGCTTATCTAAATACGAAACTGCATTTATTGCTGCTATTTGACCTTGACCTGCAGATTTTATATACGAGTATGGTTTACCTGCGCAGTCTCCTGCTGCAAAGCATCCAGTAATACTAGTTTGCATATTTATATCTACCTTTATATGAGGTCCTTCTGTTTCAATACCTGGTACTAATGATTTAGGAGATGCACTATCTTTTATTACAAATACACCATCTACGTCTATTTCTTTTTCTTTGAAAGAAACTTTATTTACTAGATTTTCTCCTTTTATTTGTACTGGTCTATCATTTATTACCTCTATGCTATTATCTAATTCATTAGATTCTCTCATTAAAGAGTCATTTTTATACATAGGTATAAAATAAGTTTTAGATGCTATCTCGTTTAAGAAGTTTGCTTCTTCTTTAGATTCTTTGTTATATCCTATAATAGCAACCTTTTTGTCTTTATATAAAGGCGCATCACAAGTTGCACAATATCCAACACCTTTACCTAAAAACTCTTCTTCACCTTTTATAGGTTTTCCATATTCTACACCTGTAGCTAGTATGACTGTAGTAGCTTCATACATATCATCACCTGACATTAGTGCAAAATAATCACCCATAGCATATATATTATTTATTTTTTTATATGTTATTTCAATTTCCATTTTGTCTAAGTGATCTTGAAATTTTTCTCTTAATTCTTCACCACTTATTTCATAAAATCCTAAGTAGTTATCTATTGACGGTGCTTTTATTAACTTATTACTTAAGCTTTCAGTTCCAAATACTATAATATTTTTGTTTCTTATTTTTGCATTTATTGCAGCCGAAAGCCCTGCAGGACCACTTCCCACTATAGCTATGTCATATCTCATTTTTATACCACCTTAATTTTTATAAATGTGATTTAACTTTTTGAACTATTCTTTCCTTTGGCATAAATCCAACTAATGTTTCTACCGGCTTACCATCTTTAAATATCATCATTGTAGGTACAGTAGATATTCTAAATTGTTGTGCTAATTCTAAACTTTGATCTATATCAACTTTTAAGAATGTTGCATCATTTTTCATTTCTTCCCCTGCTTGTTCAAATACAGGTGCTAACATTTTACAAGGTCCACACCAAGTTGCAAAGAAGTCTACTACAACTACCCCTTGATTTTCTTCAACGCTTCCTCTAAATTGAGATGTATTTATTATTTTAGCCATGGATATTCCCTCCTAATATTTAATTACTTTATTTATTATGTGTATTTATTTTAATATTATTAGTATATTCAAATTATACCCAAGTTGCAATCATTAAACCACCCTTTTTTAGCATTTTTTTACTTTATGTTATTTTGTCGCACTTATTATTTTGTATGATTATCTTAAACTCTGTTTTGTTATTTTCACATTTCACAGATATCTCTGCACCTAAATTTATAGCTATCATCTTGGCAATAGATAATCCAATTCCAGATCCCTCTATATCTTTATCTCTTACATTTTCACTTCTAAAAAATCTATCAAATATATACGGTATATCCTCTTGTTTTATTCCTACTCCACTATCTATTATAAAAATCTCTGTATAAACATTGTCTTTTTGATTTATATTTATAGCTATAAAATCATTTTCTTTGGTATATTTAAATGCATTATCTATAAATATAAGAAGAAGTTGTCTTAATTTATTTTCATCTGTAAATATAGTTTCATTTTTCAAATTAAAATTCATCTCAAATCTTTTTTCTTGTATATCTGCTATATCAACATAATCAACACATATATCTTTTATAAAATTTTTTATATTTACTTCAGTTATGTTAAGCTTAGTTATAGCTTCTTCTTTAGTTAAGGATAACAAATCGCTTATCATTTTTTTACTCCTTCTTATCTCACTCATAGCATCTGCTATAGTTTCAACCTCATCACTTATAGTACTATTTGGATGTTTTAACATACGTTCTAATTTAGATGAAATTATTGATATTGGTGTTCTAAGTTCATGAGAAGCATCTTGTATAAATTTAGCTTGATTATTCCAAGCAGTCTCTATAGGTATTAATGCTTTTTTAGTCAAATATACTGCTAAATAATAAGTTATAATAAGTGATATTAATATACCTATTATAAATACAAATATAAGCTGTCTAAGAGAACTTATCTCAGAGTCAATATTTCTAATTATTTGAATCTGATATTCATCTATTTCTACGTTTAATTCTCTAAAAGTATATCCATTTTCACTAAATGTAAATATATCATTTAATTTATTAGTATACCGGTTTGGTAATACATCACTAAAATAACCATTTTGAGGAGTGTAATACATTACTCTATCTCTTTTATATATATAAATCATATTACTTGGATATTTTGTAACTGGATAAACCATAGACTGCCTAGTAAGTTGTATAGCTATAGATTCTAATTCATTATTTAGTTTATTATCTATGCTCTTATATGTAACTCCTTTAAAATATGCATATATAAATATAGAAAATAAGATTAAAAAACTAAGCACTACTGCTATGTTAATCTTTATAAGACTGGATTTAGTTTTATTAAATACCTTTTTATTTATCATCAAAAATATATCCTACCTTACGTTTAGTTTTTATATATTTGTCATACCCAAATTTACTTAACTTTTTTCTTAAGTTACTAACATAAACTTCTACTATTTCTATAGTAGAATCTGAATCAAGACCCCATATCCTATCATAAATTTGTTCTTTTAATAATATACACCCTTTGTTTAATAGGAAATATTCTAATAAATTAAACTGCTTATTTTGAAGCTCTATTTCACAATCATTTATAAATACCCTTTTTTCATTTATATCTACGTGTAAGTCCTTAAATTGTAATACATTTTTATTTTTTAACTTTCCAGTAGTTCTTAGTATTGCATATACCCTAGCCACTAACTCTTCCATATAAAAAGGTTTTGTTAAATAATCGTTTGCACCTATTTCAAAAGCCTTTACTTTATCATCTAATTCTTCTTTTGCAGTTAATATAAGTACTGGTGTTTCTATATTTTTTCTAATACTTTTTAATATATCTAGTCCATTGATTCCAGGAATCATTATATCTAATATTATTAAATCATATATATTTTGGTTAATTTGGTATAGTGCATCTTCTCCATCGCTACATTTATATGTATCAAAATGATTATCAAGTTCATCACATATACTCTTTAATATTTTTATATTATCTTCTACTACTAATATCTTCATACTCTGCTCCTTTTTTAACACTTTATTTAATATAAATTATACAATATAATTATTTATTTTAAATAAAAATTCGTTTCGCTCGAGCGACGTGTCGGATAAATACTTCATTTAGCCAACGATATATCCTTACTTAAAAATATATTTTTTTACTTTTCTACATATATTAATACTACTTTATCATAAAATTCTAGTAAATAAAAAACTTCTAGAATATAACTAGCTAATTTTACTTAGTACCTATATCCTAGAAGTTTTATTTTTTCCATATTTTATTTCTTACTTAATTAATTTAATTTATAATTGTTAATTATGTTTACGAAATTTTCTATATTAAATTCCTCATTACCATCAACATTATCTGTAACTTGATGATAGTACCAATTCGCAAAATTTGGGTCAGCTAAAGTAGCATTAATTTTTTCAAAATCTACGTCAATTTTATTTAAATTATTATCTCTATCCATAGTTATCACCACCTTAAATTATATTTAGTATTAGTAATATATATATGATTTATTCATATTCCCCTTGTTATATTAATTCAATACTAACCACTTATACTTGCTTTATGTAATTTAAGGTCTATATTTATGTTTGCTTTTTCTTTTATATCATCATAACTGTACCCTAGTAACTCAATACTTTTTGTATTGTCTAATGCCTTTATTTCCATCTTTATATCTTCTGATGGTTTTAATATATTATATAAACTTATACTATCTACCATAATATACGTTCCATCTTTATCTAGTTGTCCTATTTTTACAGTTATATTACCTAATTGCTTTTTAGATGTATTTTTTATATCCAATGCATAAGTATCTATTTCATTAGAATTTTTAACTTTGTATATTTCAGATGTTGTTAAAACTTCATATTCTTTACTATCTTTTAAATCCACACTACTTTTATTTATAACTACCGTATCATCTTTTAAATTAACCATAACTTCTTTATCTAAAGTATGATACTCATAGGATACTATATTTATTCCTTTAACTTCATCATCATTGAAAAAACTTATCTCTGATGATTCATTTGGATTTAAAGTTAAATCTAAAAACACTTGAGATTTTTCTACTATATTATCTTTATTATTTATTTCTTCATAAGTTATTAGTATATTGTATATGCTAATATCTGAAATATTTTTAATTACTTTAGATAATTTCAATTCATTATCACTATCATCACTATTATTTTCTACATCTTTTATTGATAATACTTTTGCATTTTCATTATTTATATCTATAGTATAATCTAAATTTTCATCATCATAAATATCCTTCGATTTACAAGATGCCAACATTAATATGTTTACAATTAATAACATTGAAATAAATAATACTCTCTTAGGAAATTTATTCATAATGTAAACACCTCAATTCTTACTATATTTATAGTAAATTTTTATACTCTTTCATAAAGTCTTTTAAGGCTTGGGTAATTATCTCTTGTTTTGTAAATTTCGAATTACTGCACAATCTTTCAAAATCTTCCCAAGTCTTTTTATCTACTTTTATGCTCGTACTTTTTAATGTATCTATATTAGTATCTTCTATTTTTATATCTTTTTTATTTGTCTTTGCTTTAATTTTCATAGATTTTAGATCTTTGACTTCCATATACCAGTCATAAACTTCACATAGCTTATCTAAATCCTCTTGAGTTATATTTATCTTTCTATCATTTTTAGGAACTCCCCTTTTATTTTTTTTAGTTTCTACCTTATTATCTATTTTTATATTCTTTCTAGAATTACCTTCTTTACTCTCTACTTTTTTCTTTGTATCTTTTTCTTTTTTTATTTTCACTTCTTTATTTGCAGTGTTTTTATTCTCTTTAATTTTAGTAGATTTCTTTTTACTAGAGTTTTTACTTTGTTCAAATTCTATTTGTTTAAATTCACTAGATTCATCTTTAAGCTTATACTTACCATTATACATTTTATATCCATTTCTATTCAAAAATACTCTAAGAGTTGTTTTTGCTATTCCTAATTCTAAAGCTATATCTTCAAACTTCAAATCTTTATTTTGAAGTTCTATAAACTTTTTTATTCTTTCTTTATCTTTATCTTTCATGCACTCCTCCGTTGTCTAAAATCATAATATTAATATTTATTGTAACACAATATATATATTTATTCAAAAACTGGTATACTCAATCTCTATTTTATTACTATATTTGCATTTTAAATTCATTTTATAATCTTAAAGGTTGTAATAAGAGTTAAGTTTACCAAATAGTTATCAAAATATATTAATAAAAAAATTATAAAATAAATAAAAAGACAGGATAATATAAAATGTACCCTATAGAGTAGACAGCTAATAAAAAGGTCTACTCTATAGGGTATTTTTGTATATAATTAAATAAATAATAATTAGATCGGAGAAAATTTTAATGAGTAAAAAATTATTTACAGAAGAGGAAATAATAATATTAAAACAAAACAAATACGTTAAGAAAGTAACTTCAAAAGGTATTACTTATACAGATGAATTTAAAAGAATATTTATAGATGAAAATGGTAATGGTAAACTTCCTAGAATAATATTTGAAGAGTGTGGCTTCAATATCGATATTATAGGCATGCAAAGAGTTAAATCTTCTGCTAGCAGATGGCGTACGGCCTTTAAAAATGGCGGAGCTATAAAACTTACAGATACTCGCAAATACAATACTGGAAGACCTATTGAGAAAGATCTTTCAATAGAAGAAAAATACAAAAAACTAGAAGCTAAAATGAAGTTACTTCAAGCTGAAAATGAATTACTAAAAAAGTTAGACATGATAGAAAGGAGAGTGTTAAAGAAGAAGTAAGTTTATTTTCTTGTGAAAAATATGAGATTATTAAGTCTACAATAAAAAAATATAAACTTAAAAATATGATAAGTTATTTATGTAAAGTTGCAGGTGTATCACGTTCTGGGTATTATAAATACTTCTCATCAGAAAGCAAGGATTTAAGAAAATCAAGAGAAGATAAAGATATTTTATCAAAAGAAAATGTATTAAAAGCTTTTAACTTTAAAGGACGTAAAAAAGGTGCAAGACAAATAAAAATGGTTTTAAAAGATAGATTTAATATAATATATAATTTAAAGCGTATTAGGAGAATAATGAAAAAATATGGAATAGTTTGCCCGTATAGAAAAGCGAATCCTTACAGACGTATGATGAAAGCAAGTAAAGAGCATACTATTGTTTCTAATTTCATAAACAGAGAATTTAAGCAAGATATACCATATAAAGTGCTATTAACAGATATTACATATTTAAGTTATAAAAATGGAAAAAAAGCATACTTGTCTACAATAAAAGACTCCTCTACAAATGAAATATTAGCTCATTATGTCTCAGATAACCTACGGTTAGATATTGTTTTAAATACACTAGAAAAACTTAAGTCAAATGTGAATTTAAAACTCCATAGCGAAGCTATTTTACACTCAGATCAAGGTGTTCATTACACGAGTCCTAAATTTCAAAAGCAAGTACAGCAATTAGGTTTAAAACAATCTATGTCAAGGAGAGGCAATTGCTGGGACAATGCTCCACAAGAATCATTCTTTGGGCATTTTAAAGATGAAGTTATTCTTAGCAAATGTAGTACATTAGAAGAAGTGATAAAAGAAATAGATGATTATATGGATTACTATAATAATTATAGATATCAATGGAATTTAAGCAAGATGACTCCTGTTCAGTACAGAAATCATCTTGTTTCTTAGAAATACCTTTTTTTAAATTGTCCTTGACAAAGGGTACACTTTATAATTCCTATCTTTTTATTTATCTAATTACCTTCCTAACTAAAGTTCCTACTCCAACACCCATAAGAACTATACCTATTAACATTTCTAAATTGGCTACCAAATACCCAATTTCTGTAGGTTTTCCATTGTCAATTCCCACACCAGCAAACATTCCTACACTTAAATTAAGCGCTTCATTAAAATCTTTTATAAATTTACTTATGTTCCATGTATACATATTACTAAATGTATATAAGATAGTTCTACCGTCCGTATCTATACCTGTTATTAAATATAAAAATGAAAATATAATTATTATACCCAAAGCTGAAAATATACAAAAGAAAGGTCTTTCTCCATATCCACAAATAATCCAATCTAAATATGAACCTAACTTTGGCAATAACTTTAGTGATTTTCGTTCAATACATTTACCTAGGTAATAATATTCTCCAAAGTTACTCGTTAAAGTATTATCTTTAAATTTATCTGCAATACTTTCATATACTGTATATATTCCTTCATATTCTTGCTTATCTTTTACCCTTGGTTCAATTTTATCAAAGAATGTTTTTTCATCAAATTTGGTTAAAAACTTATCTTCAAAAGAAAAATTCACCATATATGTACTAAAAATTTTAAATCCCCTAAAATCAGAATCTACAACTTCAACCTTTTCAAATTCACAATTTGTTATTATACAATTTGAAGCATTAGTTAATTCTATGCTAGTATTTTGAAGTTTGCTATTTTCAAATATGGCATAAGATATATCGCTATTTAAAAATTTAGCATATATATTACAGTTATAAAAACTACAACCTAGATTATCTTTTCTATTTAAAGATGGTAGCTTTTCACTGTCTTCTTTAATAAATATACAGTTTTCAAAACTTACTCCACCTTCATCAAATTTACAACTATCAAATACACATCCTATAAATCTGCAATCTTTAAATTTTATATTTTTAAATGTACAATCTATAAACTTAGTACAAATAATATCTTCATTTGTTATTTCCTGAAAATCTTCTTCTCCTAACACTCCCTTTTTACCTATATTTTCATCAATTATCTTTTTAAAACTATATTTTAAATTAGGATAAAATCCAGTTAAACTATCTTTATGCTTTAATATAGATTTATATAAAATTTCATTGTTCTTTTTTCTTTCATCAAGTTGAAATTTGCCTTTAGCCTTCTCTTCCTTAAAATTAATGTAAGCCATACTTACCTCCTTTTATATTTATAGGCTTTAAGTCTAAACTTTATTAAAATACTAATATTTTCTATCTTATTGTTTATCATATTTAATTTAATATACTAATTTATATAGATTTCCATGATATTATACATTCAAATTAAAATAACTCATATGTATTCATTATTTTCTATTTATAAATATCTTATAACTATAAATTTTAAGTATATTGATAACTATATTATTCCCTGCTACTATTTACCTAATGATGTAAATTTATATACATTTTAAGGGAGAGATTTTATGTTACTAATTTATAATGAAAAAACTAATCCGTTTTTTAATTTGGCTATGGAAGAATATTTTCTTAAAAACTTCGATGAAGATATCTTTATACTTTGGAGAAATGAAAGTTCCGTAATAGTTGGTAAAAATCAAAATACATTATCTGAAATTAATCTAGATTATATTAAAGAAAACTCTATACCCGTTGTCAGAAGACAATCAGGAGGAGGAGCTGTATTTCACGACTTAGGTAATATAAACTTTACATTTATAGCAAGTAATAATGATAATTTCAGTGATTTCAAAAGATTTACTACTCCTATAATAGAACTTTTAAAAACATTGGATATAAATGCTAAATTTTCTGGAAGAAATGATTTGTTAATAGATGGATGTAAATTTTCAGGCAATGCTCAATATAACTACAAAAATAAAGTAATGCATCATGGTACATTGTTATTTTCATCTCAAATATCAGATATGTCAAATGCTTTAAAAGTTAAACCTATAAAATTTGAAGGAAAAAGCATTAAATCTGTAAAAGCTCGTGTAACTAATATAAGTGAACATTTAAAAGTTCCTATGGATATATTAGAATTTAAGGATTTAATAATAGATTACTTTTATAAAACAAATACTGATAATAAGTATTATACTTTAAGTGAGTTAGATATAAATAATATAAATAAATTAGTAGAAGAAAAATACAATACTTGGGATTGGAACTTTGGACATTCCCCAAAATACTCTCTTTATAATGAATTAAGGTATCCTGGAGGAAATGTAGAATTTAACTTAAATGTTGAAGGTGGAATTATAAAGGATATAAAATTCTTTGGGGATTTCTTTGGAAAATGTGATATTTCTCATATTGAGAACCTATTATTAAATACAAAACACGAAGAAGAAAGTTTAAAAACAATACTTAACTCTATAAATATAAATGATTATTTCCTAGGGGCTGATACTGATGTTTTAGTATCTGGAATAATGGGTGTTAAATAGTACTTGGAGTAGATTATTCTACTCCTTTTTATATGAAATATAATAAAATAATGTAAAATTGAAATAATTTAGATATATATACTATAAAATTTAACTTTATATAAATTTTTATCTTATTTTTAAGCATAATACTATATAGAGGTGGTTTTATGAAGAAAAAACTATTATCAGTAACATTATTTTTTTTATTTATAATTTTAGCTTCTTCAAATTCATTAAGCTTATCATCAGAATTTAAACCATTTGAATGTAAAGAACTAAATTATTCTTATGATGCATTAGAACCATATGTAGATAAAGAAACTATGATGTTACATTATAATAAACATTATAAAAATTATGTTGATAAACTAAATGATACTATAAAAAAATATCCTAAACTTTATTCTTGTAGCTTAACAGATTTACTAAGTAACTTAGATTGTCTTCCAGATAGTGCGTCGCAAATAATAAAAAACAACGGTGGAGGAATTTATAATCATGAGTTCTTTTTTAGCATAATGACTAATAGAAAAACATATCCTTCTAAAGAACTAAAAAAGGCTATCGATAGAGATTTTGGATCTTTTGATGAATTTAAAAAGGAATTTAAAGAAGCTTCATTAGATATTTTCGGTTCAGGATGGGTATGGCTTGTATCTGACAATAAAGGAAACTTATCTATAATAAAAACATCAAATCAGGATACACCTATAACACTAAACTTAATTCCAGTTATAGGAATAGATCTATGGGAACATGCTTATTATCTTAGATATCAAAATAATAGAGTAAATTATATAGATAATTGGTTTAATGTTGTTAATTGGGATAAAGCTCTTTCTAATTATAATAATTCTAAATAGTTGCAATTTGTAAAATTTTTATATTTACTATATAATGTAATAAATCATCATGTACTTAGCACCATAGGAGGATTAATGGTAAAGGAAACTCACACAAAGGGCGGATACTTATTAGCACTACTTGCACTGCCCTTTATTGACAATGAATATTTATCTAGTTATGAGCCTGTTTATAAATTTATTCTATTATTTATTTATATGTATTTTTCATATATAGGTTCAATAATTCCAGATATAGATATGCGTGGTTCTTGTGCAAGTAAAACCTTCCCAAAAGTATATAAATTATTCGGTTCTAGATTTCGTCACAGAAGTTTTACTCATAGTCTACTATTTCTATATTTACTATGTTATTTATCAAGTCTAATATTAAAGTATGCAGATAATAATATAGTTTTTATATCTTCATTTAGTGGTCTTATAATCGGATGTTTTTCTCATATGATATTAGATTTATTTACAAAGGAAGGTATAGAATTGCTTTACCCAATAGATATTAACTTTTCTTTAATGCCTATAAAGACTAATTCTAAAACAGAAAAACTAATATGCAAAGTATTAAGCTTTATAGTTATATTCTTACTAGGATATAGGTTTTATATATTAATATAGGACCTATATCCTTTATATTTAATTATTTTTATCTAATTTAGTATTAATACTATTTCCTACTTTCCAAGCTAAAAATACTAATAATATAAATAGTACTATTTTAATTGGATTTTTTATAAATCCTACTACATCACTTGCTGGATAACTTACGACTAAAAACATAATAAATTTTCCACATAACATTGCAGGAGCAAAATTCCTTATATCTTTTCCGCTTAATGCAGATGTTATTGTAACTAAAAAACCTGGTACAAATGGGCAACAATAAGCTATAAACAATACCTTAAATCCTTGTTTATATATCCAGTTTATAACTTTATTTATTTTTTCATTTTTAAATCTTTCCATATGTATGCTGTCTTTAAACTTTTTAGTTAATAAAAATAACAATATTGTTCCTAATCCTGATCCTATCCATGATAATATCATTCCATTTAAGAATCCAAAAAACATTGCATTCCCAGTTACTATTCCTATCAAAGGTAATGCTGGTATGAAACTTTCTACAAAACAACTCATTAAACCTATTAACATTGTCAAAATCCAATAATCTTGTACCATGTAGTATAAATTTTGAATATACTCCATTTGTATTTCTCCTTTTGATTTCTATTAATCCTAGTATACATTATTTACTTTAAATTTTGTTTTATTTTATCAAAAGTTAAAATAAATAATATTTTTATTTCATCACTTAATATATTAAAACTTTAATTTAAATATAACTTATTCAATTTAATGTTTTATATTTATAATAATCAGACTAGTGCATATATACACTAGTCTTTTCTATTACTTCTTATAAACTTCTTTTAAATGAAGATCCATTTGTGGATAAGGTATACTTATATTTTCTTTATCAAAAGTTATCTTGACTTCTTCTAATAAGTCATGATATATATTCCAATAATTTTCAGTATTACCCCATACTCTTACTACGAAATCTATAGAGCTTGCACTATGTGAACTTACACCTATAAATGGTTTTGGATCTTTTAAAATTAGCTTATGATTTTCAACTATTTTAGTTAATATATCTTTAACATGATGTATATCATTTTCATACCCAACGCTAAATATTAAATCTACTCTTCTAGTTGATTTTGCTGAATAGTTTATTAAACTTCCATTAGATAAACTTCCATTTGGTATTAATATTTGTTTATTATCAAACGTTGCTAATTGAGTGTAAAATAATCCTATTTGTTCTACAACACCACCATATGTTGATGTTTCAATATAGTCTCCTACTTTAAAAGGTCTAATAAATAATATTATAAATCCACCAGCAAAGTTAGATAAACTCCCTTGAAGAGCTAAACCTATTGCAACCCCAGCTGACGCTACTAATGCAGCAATACCAGATAATTGTATACCCCAATATCCTAATACTGGTAAAACAAGAATTACTTTAAGACTGACTGTTATAAGTGATTTTAAGAATTTACTAATGGTTATATCAACTTCTCTTTTCTCTAAAACATTCATAAAACGACCAACAAGCTTGTTAATTATTTTAAATCCTATTGATATTATTAATGCTCCTACAATAAGTTTAAATCCTGTAGTTGCTGCCCATTCTACTAGTTTTTCTATTAACGAACTCATTTTTATCTTGCTAAAGTCTAAGTTCCCTAACTGCTCAATCCCTTTTAATACGTCTTCAGTAGTTACATCTGTAGCTTTTTGCTCCAGAAACATACATATACCTCCATTTTATGTCATTTTTAGCTATTTTTATTTTTTTTTCTACTTTTATATTATATTACAACATAAAAAAAACTATGTCTAGTAAATTAAACTTATATATAAAAAATACCTATTGAGCATCTAAAAAAAATATTAATGAATACCTTTGTAAAATATATACAAAGTTTTTCGGTTAATATAAACATTACTAGGAAAACATTTCTCTGATAACATTTAATTGTAATTATTTTTAAATAAAAAATATTCAAGTATAAAGGGGAGATTTATTATGGCAGAGGTAATTTTAAAAAATATATGCAAGTCTTATGACAATGGATTTAATGCAGTAAAAAATGTAAATATAGATATAGAAGACAAAGAATTCGTAGTTTTAGTTGGCCCTTCTGGGTGTGGTAAGTCAACTACATTAAGAATGATAGCTGGACTTGAAGATATAAGTGATGGCGAATTATACATAGGAGATAAATTAGTAAATGATATAGATCCTAAAGATAGAGATATAGCAATGGTTTTCCAAAACTATGCTCTATATCCACACTTAAGTGTATACGATAATATGGCATTTGCTTTAAAACTTAGAAAGATGCCTAAAGATGAAATAGATAAAAAAGTTAAAGAAGCAGCTAAGATACTTGATTTAGGCCATCTATTAGATAGAAAGCCTAAGGCTTTATCTGGAGGACAAAGACAAAGGGTTGCTCTTGGGCGTGCTATAGTTAGAAATCCTAAGGTTTTCTTAATGGATGAACCTTTATCAAACTTAGATGCTAAACTTAGAACAGCAATGAGAACTGAAATAACTAAGTTACATAAATCACTTGGAACTACATTTATATATGTTACACATGACCAAGTAGAAGCTATGACTATGGCTGATAGAATAGTAGTTATGAAAGATGGTATTGTTCAACAAATAGATACTCCACAAGATATATACGATTCTCCAAACAACATATTCGTTGCAGGATTTATAGGAGCTCCTCAAATGAACTTCATAGATGTGAAATTAGTTGAAAAAGATGGAGAAATATATGCACAAAATGATGCTTTAAGTATAAAGTTAAATGCTGGAGACTGTGGAGCCTTAACATCTAATGGATATATAGGTAAAGAAGTTATTTTAGGTATAAGACCAGAAGATATTCATATAGAAGATATATTTGTTGATAACAGTTTAGATAGTACATTTGAAGCTAATGTTGAACTAGGAGAGCTTATGGGAGCTGAAATATATGCTTACTTAAAAGCTGGTAACCATAGTATCACTGCTAGATTTGATGGTAGATATAAGTTAAATATAGGAGATAAGTTAAAACTTGCTATGGATAAGCATAGAATCCATATATTTGATAAAGAAACTCAAGTAGCTATAAGAGATGAAAAAGTAAAAGAAACTTCAAAATAGTTTGAATTAATGTTATATTAAAAAGAGTAAGATGATTAATCATCTTACTCTTTTTAATGTAATCTAGATACTTTAAAATACTTAAATTACTAGCAATATAATCATAAAAAATTTCATAATTTTTCGAGGGGGTAAATTATGCAAAGCTTAATAGAGTTTTTTGAAAAAGAAACTAATAAAAAAATCAATATGTTTAAATATAATAACGAAAAGATCACTTCTAATCAAAATTTAATTGAATTTAATAATACAACTTATGTAATAGAATTTCTAAAAGATAGTATACTAAATCATGTAAACGGACATTGTTATTTGTTTAATCAACAAAATCTAGATTTTGATTCTTTAAAAAATATACTTAATAATTTATATGAAGATGTACAAATATACAATTATAATAATTATTTACTATTAATATCTGATGATATTCTAGATATAGACTGTTCTACTCCTACAATTATAGAATCTGAAACATATTCAAAAACTTATATTATATATTTAGAAAAAATAACTAACATTGATAATCTAGACTTTAAGATAAATATAACCAATGAATTAATTGATATAATAATTAATGATAGTAATACTAGTAAATTTATAACTTTAAATGATTTAATAATGTATAAAGTTACTTCTATTGCAAGTAATAATAAGCAAATTTCTTCATTAATAAAATATGATATTATAAAAAATATAGATAAAAATTTACTTACTACTGGTATTAATTTTATAGAAAATGATTTAAACATATCTAAAACTTCAAATATGTTGTTCTTACATAGAAATACGTTAATATATAGGTTAGAAAAAATAAAAGAATATCTTAATCTAGATTTAAAGAATTTTAAAGATGCATTTATATTTTACTTAAGTGTAAAATCATTTTTAAATTTTATGAACAATTATAACTCATAAGTTATATATAATTATTTTATTAAGTCATTAATTTTATACTTATAATACTCAACTTAATATATACTTATTTTAGGACATGTTTTAAGGAGGTTTTATATGGGAATTTTTAGTATATTATTAACGGGGTTTGCTCTTTCTATGGATGCATTTGCAGTATCTGTTACTAAAGGTATGACACTAAAAAAAATAAATTTATCAATAGCTACTAAAATTGCATTTTTATTTGGACTATTTCAAGCAGTTATGCCTCTTATTGGGTGGTTATTTGGCATGAACTTTGAGTTATACATAAGAAGTATAGATCATTGGATTGCAGTTTTTTTACTAAGCTTTCTAGGTATAAAAATGATAGTTGAGGCTATTAAAGATGATGATAATGATAACTCTACATATTTAGATAATAAAGAATTAATAATTTTATCTATTGCAACTAGCATTGATGCATTAGCAGTTGGAGTAACTTTTGCTTTTTTAAACATTGATATAATACCAATTTGTGTATCAATTGGAGTTATAACATTTTTAGTTTGCTTTATAGGAGTATTGATTGGTAAGAAAATTGGATCTGTATTCAAAAATTATGCTCAGATAATAGGTGGTATTATATTAATTCTAATAGGGCTAAATATATTAAATGAACATACTCAAATAATTTCAAATCTATTTATTTTTTAATAGGTAAGTAAACATTTTTTTACTTACCTATTTTATTTTATATTAATACTATAAAATTCTTTAAATTACATAAAATACAATTAAATAACTCAACTTTTTAAAAAGATTGATTCTCTTATAAAAATTTATATTTTTATTAATTTGTATTTTTTTGTCAAAAAAGATACCAAATTGTAACTTTACTATATTTAATTTTCCATTTATAATGAATATAGTTTGATTTCTAACTTTATTTTAACTTGGAGGTGATTTAAGTGAAAAATATTTTCAAGATATATAAAAATGACTTAAAAGATATTTTCACTAATAAGGTTTTATTAGTTATCATAATTGGCCTATGTATATTACCATCACTTTATGCATGGTTTAATATAAAAGCTTCATGGGATCCATACGGTAACACAGGAAATATTTCTGTTGCAGTTATAAATGAAGATTCTGGTGCAGAAATAATGAATAAAAAGGTAAATATGGGTGATGAACTAGTAAAAGAACTTAAAACTAATAAAGATTTAGGTTGGAAATTCGTAGATAGAAAAAAAGCCCTAGAAGGTGTAAATTCTGGTAAATATTATGCGTACATAGAAATACCTTCAAACTTTTCTGAGAATTTAACTTCTTTAGTTTCTAAAGATATAAAAAAAGGTACTATAATATATACAGTAAACGAAAAAATAAATGCTATAGCCCCTAAAATTACAAGTAAAGGAGCTACAACTATTCAAAATGAAGTAAACCAAACTGTTGTTAAAACAGTAAGTGAAGTGATTTTAAAGGCATTTAAGGAAGCAGGAATAGAAATTGAAAAACAATTACCTAAACTATCAACTTTAGAAAATAATTTAGTTGAAGTACAAGGTAAGTTTAAAGATATAGATAAAGTTGTTGATACTGCTGTTGATGCAACTGATAAAGTATCAGATATAATTAAAGACATACAAAATGATATGCCTCTTATAAAAGATACTATTACTAATTCTAAAAACTTATCGTCTGATATAAAAAGCTTTTTAAATGATTCAAAAACAGGATTAAGTCAACTTTCTCCTATTCTAAAAAATGATTTAGGATTAATATCAGAAATATCATCAAATGCTAAAAATGCAGTTTCAGATTTAATAGATGCTATAAATAAAGGTTCTGAATCAGCTCCTCAACTTATAGATAATTTATCTACTAAGTTATCAGACTTAGCATCTAGTACAAATACTTTAACTAAGTTTTTGGAAAAATTAAACAAACTTGTTCCTGGTAACCAGTTAAAAAGTGTAATAGATTCACTTAACAGTATAAGTGCTAAATTAGATACAGCAGTTAGCTCACTACAAACTATTAAAAACCAAGTGGCTAATGGAGAAAAACCACCTTTAACTAATTTAAATAACTTATTAAAAGTTATAGGTGATGTAAATACAATAACATCATCTATATTAAATAATTTTGATTCAAAAATACAAGGTCCTATAAGTAATATTATAGAAGATAGTTTTAAAGTTGCAGACAATATAATAGCAGTATTAGATAGTGCTGAAAAAAAATTACCAGCAGTTGAAGATATATTAAATACTACTTTATCTTTTAGTGGTAGTGCTGAAAAAGGTGCATCATTTATAAAAGAAAAGCTACCATATGCTAAATCTGTAGTAGATACCATTGTAGATTCTATGAAAAAAATAAATAATAGTAGTGAAGTAAATGAACTTATATCATTACTTAAGAGTGATGTTTTAAAACGTTCTGACTTCTTAAAACAACCTGTTGATTTAGTTGAAAATAGATTATATCCTATAAAAAATTATGGCTCAGCTATGGCACCATTTTATACAGTTTTATCTTTATGGGTAGGTATATTACTTTTAATGTCTTTACTATCTACAAATGTACATGGTGATTATAAACCAAATGAAGTCTATTTTGGTAGAGGACTTACATTCTTAACATTGACTATAATTCAGGCTCTTATCGTAAGTTTAGGTGATATATATTTCCTAAAAGTACAAGCAGTTAATATACCATTATTTATCCTAATATCAGTATTTACAAGTATAGTATTTACAGCTATTGTTTACTCTTTAGTTTCTATATTTGGAAATGTTGGAAAAGCAATAGGAGTTGTACTATTAGTTATACAAGTTGCAGGATCAGGAGGAACATTCCCTATACAAGTTACTCCACAATTTTTCCAAAATGTTTATCCACTATTACCATTCACATATGCAATATCTGCTATGCGTGAAGCAGTTGGTGGAATATATATGCCAAATTTAACAAAAGATATCTCTACTTTAGCAATATTTATTGTTGTATTTGTAATATTTACAGTATTCTTTAAAAAACCGATAAATAAAGTTACTGAAAAGATTCAAAATAGATTTAACGAAAGTGATTTAACTGGACATTAAAATACTAAAAGCTTAGTCAAAGTTTGACTAAGCTTTTTATTTTTATAGTCTTTATAAAAATATTCCACTACATTATAGTAATCTTGATAATTTTTTGGATGTTAACCCTAATCAAAATAAACCTTGTAAAGTATCTTTTATATTTTACAAGGTTTATTTTATCAATAAGAATAAAAAGGCTTTTAGCCTTTTTATTCTTCTATATCATCTTCATAGTTTTCATATTCTACACTTTTATATTCATCTGTATCTATCTTCATATTTTCTTTATCATCTTTTATAGAATTTATATGTTTCTCTATTTCTCCTGGTGATGCATCTTCACAGTTCTCATGACAAATTCTTCTAGAATTAAATTCTTCTACTTTTTCTTTTAATTCATCTTTTTCTAACTCATTTTCTAGATCATCAGAATCGTATTCTTCATACTCTAAATATTCTATCTCATCTTCTTTTCTACTTCTCATTTTCTTTATAGCTTTATACGAAATATATCCTCCAACTGTGGATACTGCTGCTATTCCTGTATAAAAAGCTATTTTTTTACTATTTTCTAACATTTCATTTTTGACTGTTCTTTTAACAAGATATTTTATCATAGCACTTCTCCTTCTTAAATGTCATATACTACACTAATAGTATTTGTATTATTAAAATAAAAATAATTATATTTTAAAATTTCATTTTTTTTACATCAAATTAAGAAAGAAGGTTTAATTTTTGATTCTATTTTATTTAATCCATTGTTAACTATAATAACCTTTATTATAACTGTAGCTATAGTTTTTTTATTAAATTATTTAAACGAAAAAATAGCAAGTCAAAAACTTAAAGACTACTATAACCTTGCAAAACAAATTGTTATGGCTATTGAGCAACTAAACTCTGAGTTACCATGAGAATATAAAAAAGAATTAGCAATATCTAAATTATCAGAGTTAGCTAATAATAAAATAATATCTGAACAGGCTAATACTTTAATTGAATCTGATGTATATGAAGTAAAGAAACTTTTACAAAAAAATAATATAACTAAATAACTATCGTAAAATAAATAAAAGTACCATAAATTATTTTTATGGCACTTTCATTTTATTATATTATTTTAAATGGATTTAAATTAACATTACTTTTTATAACTTCTATCCCTTCAATATCCTCTAAATAAATACTAATTGCATCTTTAAATATATCTTCTGTATCAAAATGTCCACAGTCAATTACATTCATTCCTATATCTAGTGCATCTTGAGCATCATGATATTTCATATCTCCAGTTATTAATACATCTGCACCGCTTCTCTTGGCTTTTTTGAACATATCTGCTCCAGATCCAGTAACTACTGCAACCTTATTTATTTTATCATTAAGATTACCAACAACTCTGATATGTTCCATATTAAGCTTTTCTTTTATACTATTGCATAATTCCTTTAAAGTTATACTATCTTGTAATTTGCTTATTCTTCCTAAACCTACAGAGTTTCCTTTATTCTCAAGTTTATATATATCATATGCAACTTCTTCATAAGGATGAGCTTTTATCATAGAACTTATTACCCCCCCTAACGTTTTGTTAGGTACTATAGTTTCTATTTTAACTTCTTCAACTAGCTCTACTTCTCCCAAACTTCCTATATAGGGATTAGCATTATCAAGTGGTTTAAAACTACCTATACCTTGAGAACTAAAACTACAGTGACTATAGTTACCTATATGACCTGCACCTGCATCAGATAATGCATTTTTAACTTTATCTACATGTGTATTAGGCACGTATACAGCTAATTTATATAAAGTTTCAGTATTAGTTACCTCTAATACTTTTGAATTTTCAAATCCCATTAACTTCATAAAATAATCGTTTAATCCATCATAGGCTATATCAAAATTTGTATGCATAGAATAAAGAGCTATATCATTTTTTATAAGTTTATGTATTAGCTTCCCTTTTAAATCCATGGTATTTATCTTGTTCATTTTTTTAAATATAAATGGATGATGAGTTATTATTAAATCTATGTTATTTTCTATAGCTTCATCTATAACTTTTTCATTTGCTTCAAGAACAACTAAAACCTTCTCTACATTCATATCAAAGTCTCCAACTAAAAGACCTACATTATCCCAATCATAAGCTAAGTTTAATGGATATTTAGACTCTATCTTTTTTATAATTGTTTTTAATAACATACTATACCCCTTTATTTTATTTTTTTAAATTTTCAAGTTTTGAAATTTTCTCAGTACTTATCTTTATTTTCTTTTCTATCTCTTCACCAGTTTTACCTTCTAATTTTTTAAGTATTGAATTATACATAAATATTTTTTTATCTATAAATTCATTTAATAATGGGTCTTTATTTTCTATAAGCTTTTTACCAACTTCATAGTATATTTCATCATCTACAACAGTATTTTTTGAAGTATACTTAGCTACTATTATTTCATATATTCTAAAGTCTTCTTTAACTAAAACTTCATCTAATATTTCATATCCATTATTTAAAAGATATTTTCTAAGTTCATCTTGAGCTTGCATAGGTTGAAGAATTAATTTATCTAAGTTATGAGCTACACTCTTTTTAGCTTCTAGTAACTCACTTATTAATATTCCTCCCATACCAGCTATTATTACTTCATCTACTTCATTTTCATTAAGTACTTCTATGCCAGAACCTAATCTTAAATCTACTTTATCAGTTAAATTATTATGTCTTACTTCACTTCTCGCATTTTCTAGAGGTCCTTTATTTACATCTGCAAGTATTGCAAAGTCAACATGTCCTTTATTTAATAAATATACAGGTATATATCCATGGTCCGTACCTATATCTGCTATTTTTTTACCTTTTGTAACTAAATCTGCTATTTTTAATAATCTATCTGTTAATTTCATATGTAATTTCCTTTCTTACTAAGCAATACTTCTTTATTCCAATTATAATAACAGTATTTATATTTTAAATTTGAAATACTACTATTATACAATCATTAATATCTAAAAAGTAATTTTAAATATCAATAAGTTGAGGAAAAATAATTAATTACTAGTATTAACTATATATATTGTATATATAATTTCCTATATGCTACAAAAATTCGCCCCAAAAGGCGAATTTTTGTATTTATATATTTATTCTAGTCTAAATAATCTCTAAGTTTTTTAGATCTACTTGGATGTCTTAATTTTCTTAAAGCTTTAGCTTCTATTTGTCTTATTCTTTCTCTTGTTACATCGAACTCTTTACCTACTTCTTCAAGAGTTCTAGCACGTCCATCTTCAAGACCAAATCTTAATTTTAATACTTTTTGCTCTCTTTCATTTAAAGAACCTAATACGTCTTCTATTTGTTCTTTTAATAATGAGTATGCCGCAGCTTCTGCTGGTGCTGGAGCATCGTCATCTGGTATAAAGTCTCCTAAATGACTATCCTCTTCTTCACCTATAGGTGTTTCAAGTGACACTGGGTCTTGAGCTATTTTCATTATTTCTCTTACTTTATCCTCTGTCATATCCATTTCTTTAGCTATTTCTTCAGGCTTTGGATCTCTTCCTAATTCTTGAAGTAGTTGTCTTGATACTCTTATTAATTTATTTATAGTTTCAACCATATGAACAGGAATTCTTATAGTTCTTGCTTGGTCTGCTATGGCACGAGTTATAGCTTGTCTTATCCACCATGTAGCATAAGTACTAAATTTGAATCCTTTTACATAATCAAACTTTTCAACTGCTTTTATAAGACCTAAGTTACCTTCTTGTATTAAATCTAAGAAAAGCATTCCACGCCCAACATATCTTTTAGCTATACTTACAACTAATCTTAAGTTTGCTTCTACTAATCTTTGTTTAGCTAATTCATCACCTTCATGCATTCTTCTAGCTAACTCTACTTCTTCATGTGGCTTTAATAAAGGTATTTTTCCTATTTCTTTTAGATACATTCTAACAGGGTCATCAATACTTATTCCCTTTGGAAGAGATAAATCTATTTCTTCTATTTCCATTGGTGTATCATCTTTTACTATACTTTCATCTAAGTCATCTAAATCTAAATCATCTTGTGCAAAATCTATATCAACTTTATCAGTTTTATTTTCTATAACTTCTATGCCTAAGTTACCTAATGTTTCATAAAGATTTTCTACTTGATCTTTATCTAACTCAGTTTCTGAAAAAGCTTCCATTATTTCAGCAAGAGTAAGAGATCCTTGTTTTTTACCTTTTTCAATTAAACCTTTAGCTGTCATTTTTTTCGATTCTTTTTTGTTTGATTTATTCTCCATATTTAGACCTCCTTCCATTATAACCTTTGTAATTGTCTTCTTAATTCAACTATTTTTAAAGCTATTTCCATAATTTTAGAATCTACCTCTTTCGCATCTTTAACGTCTTTATTCTTTTCAATATCTATTTGCTCTTTTAATAGCATATTAATTTTTTCATTAAGACTATTTTTCCTTATATTTTTAATTATCTCATCTATGTTCTTTATATTATTTAAATCAAGATTATCTAAAGATATACTTTCTAATCCTTTAATATATTCTTCGGATATGTTTAAACTTTTAATTTTGTCAATAGTTATTTTATCCAAATCTTTATTTTTAATTAACCAATTTACAATTTCTTTGCTATCTTTTTCTAAAAAGTCTTCTTCACTTATCTTTAATAATATTATTTCTCTATGTTTTTTACTATCTAACATTATTTTTATAAGATTTTCTTCTACCAGAAGTTTACCTTTTTCAATAGCTTTTGGTTTTTCAATTATCTTTTCTTCTTTCTTATATATATATTTATTATTTTTGTTGTTTTTATTTTGATTCCCGTTGTAATATTTACCATAGACTTCTTTCTTTATAGATTCAACACTTATATCGATTTGTTCACTTAAGTATTTAGTATAATAATCAACTTCTACCGGGCTTTTTATTTCTTTTATTATTTTTGATGCTTCTTTTGCAAATTTTACTCGTTCTTCATCTTTTTGTATGTTAAAGTTTCTTTTTAAATTGTCTATTTTATATTTTATATAATGAGTTGAATTTTGGATTTCTTTTTCAAATTCCAAAACTCCATATTTTCGTATAAATTCATCAGGATCTTTACACTCCTTTAAATTTAATACTTTAACATTAATATCTAACTTATTAAGTATTTCTATAGCTCTTAGGGTTGCTTTAATACCTGCTTCATCCGAATCATATGATATAATAACTGTATCTGCATATCTTTTTATCAAACTTCCTTGTCCATCAGTTAAGGCTGTTCCTAGAGTAGCTACTACATTTTTTATTCCATATTGATAAAGTGATATTAAGTCCATATATCCTTCTACTAATATCACACTTCTATCTTTTATCTCTTTTCTAGCAAAATTTAATCCATATAAATTTTGTCTTTTGTTGAATATTAGTGTATCTGGAGAATTTAGATACTTAGGTAAAGAGTCATCTAGTACTCTTCCACCAAATCCTATTACATTTCCCCTATAGTCAAATATAGGAAACATTACTCTATTTCTAAACTTGTCATAAATCTTTTTAGTCTCACTTTTATATCCAAATAAACCGCACTCTATTAAATCTTCATTTTTATATCCTATCGATATTAGATAATTCATAAGTGAGTTCCATGAATCTAGCGAATATCCTAAACCAAATTTTTTTATGATTTTATCATCTAATCCTCTTTTTCTTAGATATTCATATCCTGGATTTTTACTTTTTATAAGATTTGAAAAATAAAACCTTGCTGCTTCTACATGTATGTCTTGAAATTTTTTAGATTTTTCCATTCTTTCCTTTGTGGATTCATCTACATGAGTATTGATTTCTATCCCACATCTATTAGCTAATAATTTCACTGCATCCATAAAATCTAAGTTTTCAATTCTCATTACAAAATTTATAACATCTCCACCTTCACCACATCCAAAGCATTTATAAATTTGTTTTGATGTGTTTATGTAGAAAGATGGCGTTTTTTCACCATGGAAAGGACATAATCCTTTATAATTTGCCCCTGATGGTTTTATGTTTATATAGCTAGATATAACATTTGCTATATCACATCGACTTTTTATTTCTTCTATAATATCTTTTATATCATTCATATTATCACCTTCTGGTGTTTTTTTATCTTAACATATCTATTTTACATTATATTCTAAATTTGTCAAATGCTCATTATTCATAATTCGACTTTTTTTGGTAAATTCCTTCTTTTTTTTAAAAAAATATATTTTAAAATACTTAAATATTTTTATATATATAATTAAGTATTTACATTTTTTTTATTATTTAATACTTTTTTAGTCATAAAAAAAGAGGTAATTTACCTCTTTTTATGATTTATTTTATAGAATTTATTAAATCTTCAAATTCACTAAAATTAAGGGATTGCATACCATCTGATAGTGCATTTTCTGGTTCTGGATGTACTTCTACCATAATTCCATCAGCACCAACTGCAAATGCTCCTATAGACATCGGTTTTATTAAGTATCTAACACCAGTACCATGAGATGGATCAACTACTACAGGAAGTCCAGTTTCTTTTTGTATAATAGGTACTGCAGCTAAATCTAATGTATTTCTAGTATAATCATTATACGTTCTTATACCTCTTTCACACATTATAATTTTACTATTTCCTTCTACAGCTATATACTCAGCAGCACCTATCCATTCTCCTATAGTTGCCGACAGACCTCTTTTTAACATAACAGGCTTATCTTGTTTTCCAACTTCTGTTAATAAATTAAAGTTTTGCATATTTCTAGAACCTATTTGAATTATATCTGTAACCTCATATAATTTATCAAGCTCTCTTATATCCATTAACTCTGTTATAACAGCCATCCCCGTTTCTTTTTTTACTGCTTTTAATATTTCAAGACCTTCTTCTTTTAGTCCTTGAAAAGAATTTGGAGATGTTCTTGGCTTATATGCTCCACCTCTTAGGATATTTGCACCTTTACTTTTTACAAACTCTGCAGTTTTAAGTAATTGGTCATAACTTTCAATAGCGCAAGGTCCTGCTATTATAATTTTATCTTCTTTTACAGTTAACTTTTTATTATCTGTAGTAATTTCTATTTTTAAGTTTCTATCAAATAGGTTTTTTTTCATCACCTATATACTCCTTTACTAGTTCTTGCTATCCTCTATATATAGCATCAGCCATCTTAGCTGCTCTTAAATTTTTCTCTACGTCATGAACTCTTACTATATCTACCCCATCTCTTATTCCTAAAACAGTAGTTGCTATAGTTCCTTCTACTCTTTCTTGTGGAGGTAGATCTAGCGTATTTCCTATTACTGATTTTCTAGATGTGCCAAGAAGTATAGGATATCCTAACGTTTTTAACTCACCTAACCTTTTTAATACTTCTAGGTTTTGTTCATAAGTTTTTCCAAATCCTATACCTGGGTCTAAAACAATTTTATTTTTATCTATTCCAGCTTCTATAGCTATATTTATACTTTCTAGTAAGAATTCTTTTATAGATTCCATTATATCCTTATCATACTCAGTATCATCTTGATTATGCATTATACAAACATAAGCATTGTGCTTTGCTATTACACTTGCCATATCTTTATCTTTTGTAAGACCCCACACATCATTTATCATTTCTACACCTAATTTTAAACTTTCATCTGCAACTTTCGCTTTATAAGTATCTACAGATATAGGTGTATCTAACTCTTCTTTAAGCTTTTTTATAACAGGTATTACTCTTCTTAATTCTTCATCTGCATCTACATAGCTATGTCCTGGTCTTGTTGATTCTCCACCTAAATCTATTATATCTGCGCCTTCTTCAACCATTTTAATAGCATGCTTTAAAGCTTCATCTATGCTATTAAATTTACCTCCATCAGAAAAACTATCAGGAGTAACATTTAATATTCCCATTATATAAGTTCTTTTATTATAATCAAACATATTGTATATCTCCTATTTTATTATTTCATAGTTATTAAACTCATAGCTTCAGCCCTTGCAGCTATATCTTTTTCAAATATACCTCTAACTGCTGACGTTATAGTTTTTGATCCAGGCTTTTTAACCCCTCTCATAGTCATACACATATGTTCTGCTTCAACAACAACTATAACTCCATATGGATTAAGTTCTTCCATTATTATATCTGCTGCATATTTAGTTATTCTTTCTTGTAGTTGTGGCCTTTTAGCTAAAGTTTCTATTACTCTAGCAAGTTTTGAAAGACCAGTAAGCCTTCCTTCTTTTGGTAAATAAGCTATATGTGCTTTTCCAAAGAATGGAACTAAATGATGCTCACAACATGAATAAAATGGAACATCTCTTACTAAAACTAACTCTTCATGTTCTTCATCTTGGAATATTACTTTTAAATGTTCTCTAGGATCTTGATGAATACCTGAATATATTTCTTCATACATTCTAGCTACTCTATCTGGTGTATCTAATAATCCTTCTCTATCTGGATCTTCTCCTATTGCTTCTAATATATCTCTAACTGCTCTTTTTATTTTATCTTTATCTACATTGCTCATTTAGTTAGCCCCCTTGATTTATAATTTATTATATGAATATATACTTATATACATTTATCAAGTCTTTATACTCATAGGTTTCAATGACTTTTTTGCATAATCTAAATAATTCTATATTTTCATCTTTCAAGCTTTTGAATAACTTTTTATCTTTAGGTAGCCATTTATTATTTATAATAAAATACCCAACTATTATATCTTTTAAATATAAATTAGTCAAAAATTCATATTCAAAAGCATCAAATTTTTCTTTATTCTTTAGATCCTCTATTTTAGCATAGAGATTAGCTTCTAATAAGTTTATATCTTCTCTTGATAATTTATTTGGACCTTCTGTGAATTTTTCTTTACATAAACCTATTATGTGCTTTGATATTCCCAATTTATCATATACTACTTTTGGATTTTTCATCTCTTTTAAGAAAAAATATTCTTTTTCGTTTATAAATTTCTGTACCCCTTTTTCAGAAAAATAATTTATATCAAATTCAATATTTTCTATATATTTTACTATCCTAGTTTGTTTATCTCCATTCTTTGTAAAAACAAACAAATCAATATCATTAACTGATGTGTTATCTGATTGTAAATCAACATTTTTAGATGACCCTACTAAGTATATAGCCTTAGTATTTTCATTATTTATGATTTTTTTAATTTCTTTATTATAAATATTATAAATACTATTTTTCATATATATTCTCCAATAAATATTTTAAGTTAATTTGGATAATATTTTTTTAAATAATATATTATCATTATTATACTTTGTATTTTCTATTAATTTTACTTTCATAGCTCCCATTAAACTATTAGTTACAAAAGAAAATTCAAAATCATTTATTTCATCTATGTATATTTCTTTTTTTACTACCTCTATATTTAGTTCAATGCAAATATCTTCTATCCTTTTTTTCATTATACCATTTAATATTGGTAATTCATCTTTTGGCGTATATATCTTATTATATTTTATAAAAAATATATTGCACATAGAGCACTCTAATATTTTGCCTTCTGTACTCAAAAATATCGCATCATCAAATCCATTTTTAGTAGCATATTCTTTAGTATATATATTTTCAAAATAATTAGTTGTTTTATGCCTATATATTATACTATCTCCTCTTTTTATAGGGGAAATAGTTAATTTAAACCCTTCATTATACATTTTATCATTATAAATAATATCTCTAGTTGATATGTTATATCCTTCATCAAATAGAGTTACTCTTAAAGCTTTATTTTTTATATTATTATGTTTTATATACATTAAAACTTTATCTTTTAAAGTACTTTTATCTATATCAATTTTTATATTTAAATCTCTTACAGAATTATATAGTCTATTCATATGTAAATCAAAATCTATAGGCTCATTTTCTATTTTTATAGTTTCAAATAGACCTATCCCAAATTTACTTAATTTACTATTAAAAGATATATTATTCTTCATAGTAACCTCTTAATGCTTTCATTATAGATTGAGCCTTATCTAAAGTTTCTTGATATTCATCTTCTGGATTTGAATCCCAAGTCATACCTCCACCAACTTGGAAGTATACATTATCATCTTGTTTTACAATAGTTCTTATAGCTATATTTAAATCCATATCTCCATTAAATCCAATATATCCTATAGAACCTGTATAAACATTTCTTTGCGTTGGTTCTAATTCATCTATTATTTCCATAGACCTAATTTTAGGAGCTCCAGTTATAGATCCTCCTGGGAATGTTGCTTTTATTACATCTATACAGTCTTTATTTTCTTCTAGTTCTCCAACTACAGTAGCTACCAGGTGATTTACATTTGCATAAGGTTCTATAACAAATAATTCAGGTACTTTGACACTTCCTATTTTTGAAATTCTACCTATATCATTTCTTTCTAGGTCTACTATCATAAGAAGCTCCGCTCTATCTTTTTCACTATTTCTCAATTCTTCTTGAAGCCTTAAGTCTTCTTCTCTATTTTTTCCTCTAGGTCTTGTTCCTTTTATTGGTCTAGTTTCAACCTTATTATCTACACACTTTATAAATCTTTCAGGAGAATTTGATAATATCTGACTGTGCTCAAAGTTTAAAAATGCTCCAAATGGTGCTGGGCTAAATCTTCTTAGATCTCGGTATAATTCATAACTTGATAAAGTTGTTTTACCACTAAATCTTTGAGTTAGATTAGCTTGATATATATCACCTTGTCTTATATAATCTTGAACTTTTCTTACTGCATCTTCAAATTCACTTTTAGTAAAGTTTGATTTCAATCTAGTTTTTTCCACATCTTTTTCTTCGTAGCATATACTATCTATGCCTGCTCTTTCAGCTTCATTTATTTGATCTTCTATCTTTCTAATTATTTTATTTTCTTCTTCAATATCTAAATCTGGTGTCGCTATATAGGTTTTATTTTCTAAATGGTCTACTACAATTACCCAATTATAAAGCCCAAAGTATAAATCATATACATTAGTATCATCAATAGCAGTTCTAGGTAATGTTTCTATATAGTTACCTAAATCATAAGATAAGTATCCAACTGCTCCTCCTATAAATGGTAAATGGGTTTTATTCTCAACCTTATATTTTTTTAATTCTTCTTGTAAATTATCTAATGGGTTATTTAAAGTATTTTTATACTTTAATACTTTAAATGGATTACTACTTATAAAAGAAAATCTTCCTAATTTCTTTTTATCCATAGCACTATCTAATATAAAACTATTTTCTTCATTTCTAAATATGGTAAATATCTCAAAGGAACTTAACTTAGTTTTTATTTCTTTTATCATATTATATATCCATCCTTTCTCTAGCATCTTTTATAAAGTTTCTCAATATATCATGACCTTGCTCTGATAATATTGCTTCTGGATGGAACTGTACACCTTCTATTAAATACATTTTATGTTTTATTCCCATTATTTCATTTTTATCAGTTATAGCGGTAACCTCTAAATCTTCAGGAAGTGTGTCAATATCTACAACTAATGAATGATATCTAGTAACATTTAATGGGTTATTAAGATTTTTAAAAACACCTTTATTTGTATGTTTTATACTATGCACTTTTCCATGTACAGGTTGATTTGCTTTTATAACATTTCCTCCAAATACATGGCCTATTGTTTGATGACCTAAACAAATTCCAAGTATAGGCTTTATACCTTTGAAATTATTTACAACATCTATACATATACCTGATTCTTTTGGTGAGCATGGACCTGGAGATAAAACTATTATCTCAGGATCTAACTCTTTTATTTCCTCTATAGTTATTTCGTCATTTCTTTTTACTAAAACTTCTTCTCCTAATTCTCCAATATATTGAACTAGGTTGTACACAAATGAATCGTAATTATCAATCATTAAAATCACTACTATTCCCTCCCTGTATAATCAAAGCTTAACTTTTATTATTTTATTTAATCATTTAAATCTATAAAATTAAAAATTTAAGAGTTATCTATAAATTTTCTTTATATAATCTCTTTTTTCTATATCACTATATATTTATAATTATATATTTTTGTAGAAATGTATGTCAACATAGTCATTTTAGTCAAATATAGCGTATTTATTTTTAGTATAAATATCTATTTATATAGAGAAAATATTCTTAAATATATTATATTTTTGGAGGCTAAATATGAATAAGTATATGATTATAAGATCTGATAATAAATCTATATCGCCTCCCATGTCAAAACATGAGGCCATAATAAAACTTAAAGAATATAATAAAAAAGGTATATCAACTTACTTGGTATCTAGAAGTGAATATATAAATATTATTTATTCAAATAAGTCTAATACATCCTTAAGCAAGTAGTTTATAATAAAAATAAAAAAGGAGCCTAAGCTCCTTTTCATAGTTTATTTCTCGAGTTATAGTACTTATCTTTTTTGCCTTTTTGTGCTCTTGATTCCATTAACTCTTTTATCTTATTTATATAACAATCATCTTCACTTAATCGAATGAGACTAGTTAAATAGTATCCATGAGTACTTTTGGGAATCTTTTTTCTGATAACTAAATCTATTGCTGTTTTTGCAGCTTCAAAATGCTTAAGATGAGTGTGACCTTCTTGAAAACTTTTTTTAGCATTATAAACTATATAACCTTCTCTAACTTGAAATATCATAAATTCTTTTCTTTCATATATTTTGTTATACATTAAATCAATCCTTTTCAAGATAGTCTTATTATAATATATTACATTTTTAAAAAAATGTTATATTTTTCAGTTTATTTTATGCTAATTCCCCCCTTGCTCAATTTTTATTCACTATATCTAATATATATGTTAATCATATTTAAATATTCATTAGCAATAAATTCTGCTAACTTAATTATTTTTACAAAACATTTTTCTATTTTATTTCTAAAGTTATTTATATTATTTATATTCATAGGTTATCAATAAATATATTCATGCTATAATTTCCTTATACATAAAAAATGCTATACCTCCTTAGGTATAGCATTATAATTTTTTCTAATTATTTATCTATTATCTGTGATACTGTTACAAATTCAAAACCTTGATCCATCATTTTAGGAATTAATATATCTAATGCAGCAACAGTATTATTAGTTGCATAATCATGTAAAAGTATTATATCCCCATTTTTTGCATTATTTATTATTTTATTTGCTATAACTTCTGCAGCTGGATTTTGCCAATCCCTAGCATCTACAGTAGTCCATAATACTATTTTATAATTAAGTTTTTTTGCTATCGATGCTAATTCTTCTTGTTTATAACTACCATATGGTGGTCTAAATAATGTTGGCTTTTTACCAGTTAGTTTTATAAGTATCTCTTCACATTTTAATATTTCTTCTTCTAACTGTGCATTTGTCAAGTTAGTTATATCTGGATGATTAAATGTGTGATTTCCTATTTCATGTCCCTCTTTACTTGCTCTAACTAAAGGATTTGGATACCAATTAGCATGTTTTCCAGCTATAAAAAAAGTACCTTTTACATTGTACTTATTAAGTACATCTAAAACTTGATTAGTTTCTTTTGGGTGAGGTCCATCATCAAATGTTAGTGCTATTAGCTTTTTATCTCTTGAACCATTTTTTATAAATACCTCTTCATCATTTATAGATTCGGCATACATAAACGAATTGCTAAAAAAAACTAATACAGCTGTAATTATAAGTGTGATTTTTTTGTACTTAAACATAGTTATGACTTCCTTTCATGTATGTCTATGTGTAAAAATTTTGAGTATAGTATATGTTATAATATCCTCCAAATATAACACCAACTCCTATATACTTATAATCCCCTAAAATATTTTTTCTATGTCCTAAAGAGTTCATCCATGCATGATGTGCATATATTGCGCTGCTTTGCCCTGCTGCAATATTTTCTCCTGCATTTTTGTAATTTATACCTTCTTCTTCCATCCTATCGAAAGGACTTTTATTTTCTTTATTAGTATGATCAAAATAATTTTTTATCATCATATCTTCACTATGCTTTCTTGAGCTAGTAGTTGCTTTTTCACTATAAGATAATATATTTAAATTATTTTTTGTACGTTCAGTATTTACAAGGTCTTTAGTTTGAGCTTCAAAACTTTCTTGTAATCTATCATTTCCTTGTGGATAGATTCCATTTAATGTTGATTCTGCTTTTTTACTTATAATTTGGTATCCACATACTTTATTATCTTCATGTATATCATAAAAAACTGTTACATAGTTTTTTCCAATTTCTAATATATCATATTGATTGTCAGAGTTTATAACATATCTAGTATTTCCCTTTTTCTTATATTCTAATGGACTGTATTTTTCTCTTACAAAATCTCTATTTGAGTTTAATTTTACATCTATTTCATTACTATCAATTCCATTACTATAAAGAGCTACTACATTATCCTCCTCTATTCCTACCATTGCAAATTTATTTAAATCCTCATTATATACATACCATTTAAAATTATACTCACTATAATCGATTCTCGATGGTTTCCCTATATTAGATATTACATAAGCTTTATTGTCACCAATTTTTATATTCTTAAAATTATCCATATTTATATTATTATTAACTCTAGTATCATTGGATGCTAATTTAGTATTTATAGTTTCAATTTCTTGTATAGTATTTCTGTTAGAGTAATAAGAATATACTAATATTATAGATAAAAATATAAAGANTGCATTTTTAATCAGCCTTTTGTGTATATTGTAGCTATTCTTTTGACAAATGATTAGTTGTATTTTTTTCTTGCATTTTATAACTTATTTATATATTTAATTGTAAATATAATTGTTTATAATATCAGGTATATTAAGGTATTCATAAAAACAAAAAAATACAATTATGTATATATAATAAAATATATGCATAACTGTATTTCATATTTTTCATTTTCATTTGATATTTTTTTAAATTTTTTATTGTTTAATTTTAAATCATATATAGTTTTACAATATATTTTATTTTTATTAATATATTATTTAAAAATAATATTATAATATTTAAAATTATAGATTTATTTAATTGGGTTACATTGTTTAGTAATAATATAAACTATTTAAACGCTACATAAAATTTATTATTATAGGTATTAAAATAACTGTAATTATTCCTGAAATCCCTATAGATAGTCCACTCATTGCACCTTCAACTTCTCCCATTTCTAATGCTTTAGTAGTACCTAATGCATGTGCTGAAGTACCTAATGCAATTCCTTTTGCTACAGGATTATTTATTTTTCCTATTTTAAATACTATAGGAGATATAATAGCACCTAATATCCCTGTTAATATTATAGATACTACTGTTATTGCTTCTACTCCATTTAGTGTTTTTGTCAAAGATATACCCATAGGTGTAGTTATTGACTTTGGTATTAATGAATTTATTATATCTACATCAGCATTAGTAAAGTGTCCTATTAATTTTATTGATATAAAAGATACCACAACTCCACAGCTTATACCAATTAATATCTCTAATAAGTATTTTTTAAATAAATCAAACTGCTTGTACAAAGGAACTGCTAATACAATTGTTACAGGACCTAAAAAGAAGTTTATTCTATCCCCTCCTAACTTGTAACTTTCATAAGGAATCTTAGTTATACTTAAAAATAATATAATACCTAGAATAGCTATAAGCAATGGATTAAATATAGGCTTATTAGTTTTTTTCTGTATATATATTCCTATATTAAAAAATAATATTGTAAGTATTACTCCAAAAATTTCTGTGTCAAATACATTATACATAATCAATTCTCCTTAGACTTTTTATTTATCATAATGTCAACTAATTTACCAGTTACATACATAACTATAATAGTACTTATAAATATTGTAATTAATAATACAAATACATTATCTGATATAAGATCTAAGGATTTAATTAATGAAACTCCTGCTGGTATAAAAAATATAGCCATATTATCTAAAAAGAAATTACTTACTTCATTTATACTTTCTAATTTTATAACCTTAGCTTTAAGTAGTATAAACAATAATATCATACCTATTATACTACCCGGGATAACAACTACACCTTGTATAAATGAACTAATATATTCACCTAAGGCCCATAAACCTAATATTATTGCCAGTTGATTTAGTGTTTTCATATTTGTCTCCTAAAAATCGTCATAGTTTTAAAGTTAAAGTAATAAATCATTTTAACTTTTATTTTTATAATATATAATTTCTAAACTATATAAAAAGTTTATCTTGTTTATCTATATAATTACTATTATTACCTTGAATTACTTGTGCATACCAATCTTCAACATCTAATGCATAATAAAAGATAGGATTATTTAGATACTACAAGATTAATTTAAAAATCCCCACATTTTATTTATTCTAATTCTAGTAATCAATCGCTTAAATTAGATACAACTTCAAATATAGTATTTATTACTATATCTTTATTTATAAATCCTTACTTACCATCTATAAGTATGGAAAGGAACAATTCTTTTGTATATAATAGTTTACCTCCTACCAAATAATAAGTATATTAGTATTGTTAGTTTACTTTTTATTTGGTAGAGTATAGTATTCCTATGGTTTAGTGTTATTTTACTTTGATAAAATTTCTTTTACCTTTGAGTTATTATACATACTATCTGGAACTTCACTTCTCATTCCATAAAATGTCTTTTTAGCATTTTCTAAATCACCATTTTCATAGTATAACATTCCTAATTGATAGAAAGCATCATCATAGTATTGATCCTCTTTAGTATAAGTATTTATATACTTTTTATAATATTTTACTGCTTGATCATAATTTTTAGTTTTCTCGCTTAAAAATGCTACTTGGTATATTGATTCTGAAATATATTTTTTAGTTTTTCCATATTCAATTACCTTCTTAAAATACGTTATAGCATCTTTATAATTTTTACTAGCCTTTAATTCAAGTGCCTTTTGATATAAATCTACCTCACTAGAAACTAGCATTTCTTGTTTCTTAGCTTCATCTAGTTGCTGATTTGTTTTATCTAATTCCTGATTTGTTTCATCTAATTTTTCAGAAGTTTCACTTAGCTGCTTATCTATCTCTTCTATTTTTTCATCTTTTTTATTTAACTGAGCGTTTAGACTTTCTATTTTATTTTTATTACTTATATGATAAGCTACCATACTAATGGCTAATATACCCGCTATTGCATACGGCATAATATTTATTTTCTTTTTAGTTTTTTTCTCAACAACCTTAGTTTCTTTATCTTCACTTTTTATTTTGTTTTCAAATAAAGGATTATCTTTATCCACTTGTTCTAATCTATCTAAATAATACTCTTTCTTTTTTAGATTCCCCATTTTATCATAAAGTAACGCTAGTATAACATAAGGCTCTATCAAATCTGGGTCTTCCTCTATAATATTATTTAATATATGTATAGACTCTTGATTTAAATCTTCATTTATAAATCTTATAGAGTGATTATACCTTCCTAAGAAGACTTTAAACTCATCTGAAGATAATATATCCACATATTTTCTTGATAGTTCGTTATTCCCATAACACATTGCAGTATAAAAACTTTCAAATGACTTTGAAAAATCACACGTTAAAAGTTTTAATAATCCTCTTAAATTTAAGATATCCACATCTTTTGGGTTAAGTTCTGACGCTTTTTCTATAATTTCTGTAGCTGTAGTAATATAATTTCTACTCGCTAAATTTAAAGCTTCATTATATTTTTTATAAGATTCTATTTTTAACTCCTTAGATGCATCATCTGAAGAACTATTTAATGTATTTTGTAAATTAAGTATAGTTTCTTCTTTATAATTAGTAGTAACATAACTTTGCTTTAATGCTTTTAATGTTTCATTACTTTCTTCTTCATCTATATTAAAAAATGTTATATCTGATTTATCATCTTGTATTAAAGATATATCTAGACTCTTTTTATCCATCATTCTTATATCATTTATTATACTTTTACCTAAAATAATAATCTCCTCCATTTCTATATAATTAAGATATCACATTTGCTATATCAAGTCAAAACTATACATTTTTTGCTATTTTTCTATACATAAAAATAAAATGACCTCAAATTATAAAGGTCATTTTATATACATTTTAAGTTTATTCTTTTTATATTTTAATTATTTGAAATTGGCGATTCTTCAAATATAGACTCTGTTTCTTGTTCTGGATTAACCTCTACATTATTAGGAGGAACTACATCTTCAGAAGGTATATTCTCTACAGGAGTAGTTTCTTCTTCAACTATAGGAGCCTCCATTGTTCCAACCGCCACTACCCCTTGTTTTTTAGGATAGTACGATACATATACCTTTTCTTTTTTTAATACATTTCCATTATTATCTTTATATATTCTATATGTAGATACAGTATATCCCTTTCTACCAGCCTCTAACTGCTTATCTTCTCCTTTAGGTAATGTTGGATCATCGACTTTTTTAATCGGAGCTTCAGATACACTATCTGTATTAGTTAGTATTTCTATTTTTTGTTTATCTTCATTGCTTCCATATATTGTACAAGTTAAAGTATTCCCATAAACTGAATTCTTTATATAAACAGGATACTTTAAATTATTTTTAAATATAAAATCTATTGCACCATCACTAACAGTGGCATCTCTACCCTTAGGTACATATGATGAAGGTATTGAATGATTTTTAATAGATTCTATCTCTAATCCAGCATATAAAACTGCATTATAAAGTGTTGAGGATACTTGACATACTCCACCACCTATACCTTCTTGTACTACACCTTGTACTATTACAGGAGCATTTTTATATCCATTACTTATAGTTCTTGTTCCGGTATGTTCATTATAAGAAAAACTTTCACCTGGCATAAGTATTACATCACTAGTACTTTTTGCAGCCAACGCCACATTATGACTTCTTCCTGAAACAGATGAGTCAAATTTAGTAGAATATGTTCCAAGCATTGTATCTACCTTCTCTAAACTTTCCTCTTTTACATCTGGTTGTATTTTTTCAACCACTAAGTTTATTAATGTATTTCCTTTCTCTAGTTCATTTATAGCATTATTTAAACTTTCATCTACTTGTAAATTTACTCCCTCTTCATCCTTTTGTATTTTTATATTAGAGTTTTCAATTTTTATACTTGCATTCTTCATAGAAACATTTATATCTTTTGACAATCCCTCTATATACGATTTAAGCTTATCTTTATTATAGTTAATAGATAATTTAAGAGTATTTTTATATCCTCTAAGGCTATTTATAGTTATTTTTAAATTATCTATAAATGATCCTTTTCTATTTAATCCATATGCCTGTTCTACAGTATTATCTATATCATAATAAAAATCAATTTCTTTAGCCAAAACGATAAATTTTTTATCATTATATTTAAACTCGATGTTATCTTCATTATNCTTCCATCCTATCGAAAGGACTTTTATTTTCTTTATTAGTATGATCAAAATAATTTTTTATCATCATATCTTCACTATGCTTTCTTGAGCTAGTAGTTGCTTTTTCACTATAAGATAATATATTTAAATTATTTTTTGTACGTTCAGTATTTACAAGGTCTTTAGTTTGAGCTTCAAAACTTTCTTGTAATCTATCATTTCCTTGTGGATAGATTCCATTTAATGTTGATTCTGCTTTTTTACTTATAATTTGGTATCCACATACTTTATTATCTTCATGTATATCATAAAAAACTGTTACATAGTTTTTTCCAATTTCTAATATATCATATTGATTGTCAGAGTTTATAACATATCTAGTATTTCCCTTTTTCTTATATTCTAATGGACTGTATTTTTCTCTTACAAAATCTCTATTTGAGTTTAATTTTACATCTATTTCATTACTATCAATTCCATTACTATAAAGAGCTACTACATTATCCTCCTCTATTCCTACCATTGCAAATTTATTTAAATCCTCATTATATACATACCATTTAAAATTATACTCACTATAATCGATTCTCGATGGTTTCCCTATATTAGATATTACATAAGCTTTATTGTCACCAATTTTTATATTCTTAAAATTATCCATATTTATATTATTATTAACTCTAGTATCATTGGATGCTAATTTAGTATTTATAGTTTCAATTTCTTGTATAGTATTTCTGTTAGAGTAATAAGAATATACTAATATTATAGATAAAAATATAAAGATTATTTTTTTCAAAATATCATCCTCCAATAATTATTTACTATCTATGTATAATAAACATTTATAAAACAATTAATACCCCTTAATATAATTATTCTATATTCATTTATTATCTAAGCTAGTATATAATTTATTTAAATTAATGATATTTTAAATAAAAATAGCTTTGTCTAATTTTATAGACAAAGCTAAAGTTTTATTGCAAATATTTCATCTAAACTTCTATCAAATATGCAAGGCTTGTCAAACTTCCAAGTTCCTTCATATACTAATTCATTATTTAAATAGAAAGTTCCATCTCCATGCTTTTTACCATGTAAAAATTCACCTTCATATCTTTTTCCTTCTTCCCATATATACGTTCCTTTGCCATGAACTAAATTATTTTTCCATTCTCCTTCATATATTATATTTCCATGGCAATCATAACATACTCCATATCCATCCATTTTATTATTTTTAAATTCTCCTATATACATGCTATTATCACGCCATATATATATTCCTTTACCATGTTTTTTCCCATCTAACCAGTTTCCCATATATTCATCTTTACTTTTATATACCATCTGTCCCATTCCATTTATAGTATCCTCTAAAAAATTTCCTATATAGATATTACCACTTTTAAATGTACACATTCCCAGACCATTCTTCATATCATTTTTAAACTCTCCTATATACTCTATTCCCTCTACAAAATTATATGTTCCTATTCCATCCATTTTACCATTTACTATTTTCCCTATATATATATCTCCATTAGAAAATTCATAAATTTTACTAGGTATTTTCTTTTTATTTATACTTTCTACTTCTTCATATTTATTAATTTCAAGGTCTAGTATCTCTTCCTCAGAAGCTCTCTTACATCTTCTAGCCGTAAATCTTTGCCTTTTAATTATTGCATTAACTTCTCTTTTTATTTTATTTATATTTAATGTATACTCATTATACATATCAAAATGCTCTTTAGATAAATTCATAGCTCTTATATCTCCTATACGATTGATAGATTATCACATTATTAAATTTATTATATTATATATTTTGTATTATTTTCTATAAATATTTTTAATTTACAAAAAAAAATAAAGTGTTTTTTGTATAAAACACTTTATTTGTAGAGTAGACATTGTCCGATTCCATTAAATCCATTAAGACACCCGCTCTAATACACTAAACATTTTCAATTTTAAAGTAATTTATACCGTATGTATAAACTTCCCGATAAATTTATACAACTCTAGAGTTTTTTGAGAGCATTACCTCTCTTTAAATATTATGTTAATTAAATTAAATTTTATTCATTTTTATAAATATTTTTCTTTAAATCCTCTTCCTTTAACTTCGGTGACATCATTTACTGATATAAATGATTTTTTATCATAGTTTAAAGCTATTTCTTTTATTTTAGGTATCTCATTTGATGATACTATGCAATATATAATTCTTTTTTTCTCTTTTGTATATGCACCTTCTGCTTCTAAGAATGTTACACCTCTATGAACAATAGTCATTATATCTTTTGCTATAGATTCACTTTCTCTAGATATAACCATAACAGATTTTTGAGAGTTCATGGCATCCTTTACAATATTCATAGCAGAAGCACTTAAAAACATTTCAATAAGAGTATATAATGCTAAATCCATACCAAACAATACTCCACTAACTAAAACTATTAATATATTTATACTTAATGTTGTATCCTTAACTTGAATATTTTTTTTAAATTTTAATATTGCAGCTATTATATCCGTTCCACCTTGAGATGATTTAGTTCTAAATACAAGCCCTGATCCAATTCCAGCTAGTATTCCTCCAAATACACTTTGAAGTAATATATCATTTACTGGGATTATATCACCTATATTTTGAGTTAAACCTAATAATATAGAAAATAATATCATATTGATTAAACTAGATATACAAAATGATTTTTCTAAATATATAAACCCTAATATAAATATTGGTATGTTTATTAAAAATGTTAATATACCTATATTAATTCCAGTCAAATAGTTTATAGCTGTAGATATTCCTGGAACCCCTCCACTTAGCAAATGTGCTGGCCTTATAAATCCATTTATACCTATGCATGCTATTAGCATACCTGTTATTATTACAAGATATCTTAGAAAAATATTATCTTCTACGGCGGTATTAACTTTACTCATCGTATTCTCCCTTCAAGCTCAATAGTATATAACTATTTTGTTTCTTTATTCATTACATGTTATATTATATTACCTTTTTTTAATATGTCTAGTGCATTTTTAATCAGCCTTTTGTGTATATTGTAGCTATTCTTTTGACAAATGATTAGTTGTATTTTTTTCTTGCATTTTATAACTTATTTATATATTTAATTGTAAATATAATTGTTTATAATATCAGGTATATTAAGGTATTCATAAAAACAAAAAAATACAATTATGTATATATAATAAAATATATGCATAACTGTATTTCATATTTTTCATTTTCATTTGATATTTTTTTAAATTTTTTATTGTTTAATTTTAAATCATATATAGTTTTACAATATATTTTATTTTTATTAATATATTATTTAAAAATAATATTATAATATTTAAAATTATAGATTTATTTAATTGGGTTACATTGTTTAGTAATAATATAAACTANTTTTAGTTTTTCACTAGCTTGTTCCTTAGTTAATTCACCTATATTAGTATCATTTATATAAGTATTTTTACATATTTTATCTCCATTTATAATAACAGTTAGTGTTCCTATAAATATAAAACAAACTGATAAAATAATACCTAATACTATCCATATTTTTTTATTAATATTTTTCATATGCTCTCTCCTTAAACTAGCATCAATTATTAAAGCGTGCTAAAAACACGCTTAATAATCTTTTATACCGTCATTATCTATTAAATACACCTTTTCAGTATACATATTTATAATATAGACTTCTTTTTTCTTAAATAACCCTTTATTAACAACTTTATAATAGTATATATCTCCATCATCTTTTAACTTTTTATCTAAGTCAACTTTATTATCTATATATTTATCTATTTTATCATTTGATACACTTATAATCTTTTTATATTTATTTTGTTTTTCTTCTAATTTTTTCTCTAGTATAAATTGTGCTTTTTCTTCAGTTATTGCAAATTGAATACTTCCATCTGATGTAACCCTAAAGTATCCATCGCTATAATTTGTTTTATAATCCTTATTTGAATCTTTATAAGAATATATTTTTTTAGATTTTGCATCAATTAATACCTCATCTATTAAAGTATCATGTTCATATACTTCTGTATAATAATACTTCTTATCATCAACCATCTGTTGGAATGAATTCACAGATAAATTTGATTTTTTCTTATTACTTTTTTTAGCAATTAAATTAAGTATATCATCTGTAGTTAGTGTATACATAGCTAAATTAGTTTGGTACTGTTTTTCTAGTTCTAATATAGTTTCATCATCTATATAATATTCTTTAATATAATCTATATATTGTAGTGCTTCTTCGTAATCTCCATTTTTATTAGCTTCCTTCGACTTATCTATGTAATAATTATACATAAGCTCTATACATTCTTTTTTATTCTTATTAGCTAATTCATAGTATTTTTTATCAACTTGTAAAACTTTATCATAAGAAGTTATAGCTTCATAATATTTTTTTTCATCTTGATTTTTCAATGCAGATTTATATAGTTTTCTTGATTGATTTATTTCTTCTATATTATTTTTATAAATATCTAAATTATTTACCATGCCATTTATAATAGAAGCTGTATTTATGTATGATATTGCAATATCATATTTTATATTTTCGTCTTTATACATTTCATCTACTCTCTTTGCCTGCTCTATTATCTTTTTTAAATCTACATTTATATCTTCTAAGGCATTAATAGTATTTATAAGACCTATATATTGTTCTTTTGATATTTGTCCTGTTATATACTTATCCCCACTATCAAGAAGTAACTTATTAATCTTTTTAGAAACAGACTTATTAAGTCTATTCATTTTAGATCTTGAAAATTCTTTTTCCCAGTCTTCATAGTTATTAAGTGCAATTGAATATTTTCTTTGTTCTATATTTTTAACTAAAATGTTAGACTCTTTTGAAACACTTAACTCTTCACTACTTACTAAAAATATTATAATTAAAACTATAAATCCTAATATTGAAAGTGAAATTGTTATTATAGCCTTTTTCTTAGAATCTATAAAATCTATACACTCATCAAATTTTTCCTTAAGATTCATAAATTTTGTCCCTTTCTTAAGCCTAATAATTTATTTAATTCAAACATTTATTAAATTATAGCATATATATTCATTATTAACCATATTCAGTAAGTAGTTATTTATTTTTTGATAATAATAAGTCTATTTATAAAATTTTATACAATAAATACAATACTTATATCATCATGTGTTATATTTTTACTTATACTATTTAAATAATTAACATATGTATTAACTAGCCTAAATCTTGAAAAAATACTTTTATTATACTCCTGTAAAGTACTTTCTATACTATTAAATAAATCTAATTTATTCTTAAATGCATTTGAATAACCGTCAGTAAATAAAGCTATACTAATACTTTCATTTTCTTCTATTTTTTCTAATGAATACATTATATGTATATACTCACCTTCTCTTCCCAAAGAGTCAACGGTTAAATTATTCCTAGTATTTATTACTACCTTATATTCATCTTTACTTTTTAATACTATATCCCCATCACCTAATTTTAAATATAATATAAAACTATCTGTTATTAAAACCGATAAAAGTGTTGTAGAATATTTTATATATTCTATCTTAAATACATTAGGATAATTTTTCTTATAGTGCTCTTCAACTAAAGATCTCCATCTAGATTCTATCTTCTTTTGAATTTCATAATTTATTAACTTTTCTTCTAATTTCTCTATATCCATATCAAAATTCTCACTAAGTACATCTATTGATGCTTCACATGCAAATTTAGCACCATCTAAACTATGCTTAAAAAAAGGTGTACTATGCCCATCTGCAACTGAACATATAATATATTTATCTTCTTCTTTATAATCAATATAGTCTTGAGACTTAGATCCTCTAACTAAGTTTTTATATCCTGTTACGCTATTTCCAAGTATATTAAACCTCATTGTATCCCTCCCCTACCTTTATAATTATTTTTTATTATAAAATCTTATAAATTATAACGTATTAAATAAAGTTTTTATAAAAAAAAGACACAGCATAATCATATTTAGCTGTGTCTTAAGATATTTTTCGTTTCGCTTTAGTATGTGATTGTACTTTTTTAGTTTTTCTTACCGTTTTACTCTTCACAGGTTTTTTAACCTTTTTAGAATAGAATATTGTTTTACTATCAACTAGAGTTAATGCTACTGTAAATCCTGCTGTTAATATAGTAAATAAAAGTAAATAAAAGTTTAATCTTATCGATATCCCAACTACCGCATTTATTATCATCAGTGTAAGTGTTAAAGAAAAACATACAATAGCTGACATAATAAATATTTTCCATACTTTTTTCAAATTCTTCACCTCATATACCAACAATTATTTACATTGATTATATTATTAAATATATCAAATTTAGTTAAATATTTCAATTACTATTGTTTTTTTGGTAAAACAATCTTGAAATGTGATTATTTCATTGAGTAACAATCCCCCTTTATTATTAATACAATAAAAATAGATAAATTTTATATAAGGGGTGATTTATGTGGCAAATCTTCCTAGTTTAGGGTCAAAAGCTCCGGACTTTAAGGCTAACACAACTAGCGGACCTATAAAACTATCTGATTATATAGGTAAGTGGGTTGTATTATTTTCTCATCCTGGCGACTTTACACCAGTATGTACAACAGAATTTTTATGTTTTACTAAATATTATGATGAGTTTAAAAAAAGAAATACAGAAATTATAGGACTTAGTGTTGATAGTAATAGTTCTCATCTTGCGTGGATATATAATATATTCCAATTTACAGGAATGGAAATTCCTTTTCCTATAATAGAAGATAGAGATATGTCTATAGCAAAACTTTATGGAATGATATCAGAACCTATGAGTAATACTTCTACAGTAAGATCTGTGTTTATTATAGATGATAAACAAATATTAAGAACAATTCTTTATTATCCTTTAACTACAGGTAGAAATATACCTGAAATATTAAGAATAATAGAAGCTTTACAGACTAGCGATAGAGATAATGTTGTAACACCTGCAAATTGGTTTCCTGGAATGCCAGTTATACTACCATATCCAAAAACTTATAAAGAATTAAAAAATAAAGTTAAAAAATGTAGCAACGCTAATTCTGATTATTCTTGTATGGATTGGTATCTTTGTTTTGTTCCAGATAAAAACTGTAAAAAAGATTCAAGTAAATCTAAAATTAAGACACCTAGTTCTAAAAATTCTAGACCTGAAATTACCAATCCAAAATTTCAGCCTGTAACTATTGACTACTGTCCTAATGTTAACCCTATAGTTATGGAATATGTATTAGGAAATCCAGAAAATGTTGATGCTCAACTTTTGGATGCTGTAATTTATGCTTTTGTTGAAATAAACCCTGATGGTACTTTATACGTTCCTACACCTAGGTTCTTAAGACAGCTAGTACAATTAAAATTAGAAAAACCAGCACTACAAGTAATAGCAGCTATAGGTGGTTGGGGAACAGAAGGTTTCTCTGATGCAGCTGCAACTCCAGCTTCTAGATATAATTTTGCTAGAGAAGCTAAAAAACTTATGAATCAATATGGTTTAGATGGTATAGACATAGACTGGGAATATCCAGGAAGCAGTGCAGCTGGTATAAAATCAAGCCCTCAAGATAGGGAAAATTTCACTTTATTGATTACTGCATTAAGAGACGTACTAGGAGATGATGCTTGGTTAAGCGTTGCAGGTACTGGTGATAGTGCTTATATAAGAAATAGTGCTGAGATAAATAAAATAGCTCCACTTATAACCTACTTTAACCTTATGAGTTATGACTTTACAGCAGGAGAAACAGGTGAAAATGCTAGAAAACATCAAGCTAATCTGTATCCATCAGATCTTTCATTACCTGGATACAGCGTTGATGATATGGTAAATAATCTTATTGAGGCTGGTATGCCATCAGAAAAAATATTACTTGGAGTACCTTTTTATGGTCGCTTAGGTGCTACTGTAACTAAATCTTATGATGATCTTAGAAAAGATTATATAAATAAAAATGGATATGAAATAGCCTTTGATAAACAAGCTCAAGTCCCTTACCTTGTAAAAGATGGTAAATTTGCAATGTCCTATGATAATGCACTATCTATTTTCTTAAAAGGACAATATGTTCTTAGAAACTGTCTTGGTGGAATATTTGCTTGGACATCAACTTATGACCAAGCAAATATTTTAGCAAAATATATGAATCAAAGTATTTATGATCCTGACGCATTAAAAAGTGAATTAGAGCAAGTATTTGGCCAATTCTAATCAACTTCAATAATTTAGTATAACAAAATAAAAAAGTCTTGCTTAATTTGCAAGACTTTTTATATTCCTATAGCAGCTTTTGCAAGCTTATCTGCCTCTTCATTATATCTATCACCACTATGAGCTTTAACCTTTATAAACTCTACATGTAATTTATCCTTTATACTATCATAAAACTTCTTATATTCTATAGTCCCTTCTTTATTAGCTTTCCATACACCAACACACCACTTTTCTATTCCTTCATAGTCAAAGTATAATTTTAAATATCTTATATTATTATCTATACAATATTTCATGGCCATTTTTGATGCTTCTATTTCTCCGGCTACATTTCTCATACCCACTAACGACTCTTCATTTCCTTTTATACTATATGTTTTTTCTACTATATCATTTCTTAATATAACCACGCCTGACCCATATTCTCTTATTGCATGTTCATAACTTCCATCTACATAAGCTTTAACAAAATCTCCATTTTCTACTTTAACATCTTTTTTAACACCCATATATTCATATGCTTCATCTAATGTTTGGAAGCTTTTATATTCAGCCCCAGAAAAACCATTAACCTGTTTTTTACATTCATCCCATGTATTATATACGCCTACTTTATATCCTTTTTTTACAGCATAAAATTTCTTCTTACTCAAATTAATCACTCCTATTAGTTTAGTTTCTTTATAACATATATAAAAAAGTTTCTACTCTACAATAATTCTATATTATTAATATAATTTTTTAAAGTTTATTTTATATAGTCTAAAATTTTTATTAAATTTATACTTTCTATATATAAATATTTATGCTATAATAATTTATAAGTAAATATCGAATATACCTAAATGATAGAGGTTGCACTATTAATCAGTAATTTTGTAGAGCTAAGCACGATGAAGCAAAGTGAAAGGTAATAGTGCCGAAATGTATAAGTGATGCTTTAAGCTTATATGTTGGGGTTATATAAAATATATATAACACTGTCACATTAATTTGTGGAGGGCTATCTTTAGATTAAGTAAATTAAAACTATATTTTTAATATTTTTTTGATACTTAAGTCTAGGATACGTCTATCCTAGGCTTTTTTTAATCCCTATTTTCTTATCAACTGGTTATATTCGAAATATATACAGGAGGAGATTGAAATGAAAAAAGAAAGAAAACAAGCATCTTTGTTTGATGCACTTTTATGTTTAGGTTTTTTAGTAACAGTACTTGTTACGTCATTAGTATTTTTAAAGGAATATGAAATTTCCGCTCATATACCACTTTTAGTAGGTGGAATATTCACTGCAGGTATTGCTATATTTAAATTAGGTTTTACATGGAAAGAATTAGAGGAAGGTATATTATCTACAATAAATACAACAATGCCATCAATTCTTATCCTATTAATTGTTGGTGTTTTAATAGGTACTTGGATTATATCAGGAATCGTTCCTAGTATGATATATTATGGTCTTAATATTTTATCACCTAGTATATTCTTAGTTGCAACAACTATAATCTGTGCTATAGTATCAGTTGCTACAGGTTCATCTTGGACTACTGCTGGAACTATAGGTATAGCTCTTTTAGGTATAGGTAGTGCTTTAAACATTCCATCGCCTATAATAGCTGGTGCTATTATATCTGGAGCTTACTTTGGAGATAAAATGTCTCCTTTATCGGATACTACAAATTTAGCTCCTGCTATGGCTGGAACTAATCTATTTGATCATATTAAACATATGTTATATACTACTACACCTGCCCTTGTTATATCATTAGTACTTTACGGTATAATCGGATTTAAATACGCAGGTTCTAATATAGATAATAGTCAAATAGTACAAATACAAAATGCATTAATGAGTAATTATAATACATTATCACCATTACTTCTTTTAGTACCTGTTTTAGTTATTGCTTTAGTTATCTTAAAAGTTCCAGCTATACCAGGACTTATAATAGGTGTTTTATTGGGAGCTTTTGTTGCTATCGTATTCCAAGGAGCTTCATTAGCTGATGTATTTATAGTTGCAAAAGATGGATATGTTTCTTCTACTGGAATGGAATTTGTAGATGCACTTTTAACTCGTGGTGGACTTGATAGTATGTTATCTACAGTATCACTTATGATTTGTGCTTTAACTACAGGTGGTATATTAGAAAAAACAGGTATGCTTGAGGCATTAGCTAAGTTCATATTAAAGTTTGCAAAAGGAACTTTTGGACTTATATTTGCAACAATATTTACAGCTATAGGAACTAATTTAGCTGTAGCTGACCAATATTTAGCTATAGTTATTCCAGGTAGTATGTATAAAGATGCATTTAAAAAGCAAGGTTTAGATGCTAAAAACTTATCTAGAGCTTTAGAAGATAGTGCAACTATAACTTCTTCACTTATTCCATGGAATACATGTGGTGCATATATGTCTGCTACTCTTGGTGTAGGATGTTTCGCATTTTTACCATTTGCATTTTTCAACTTACTTTGCCCAATAATTTCATTAATATATGGTGCAACTGGAATAACTATAGAAAAAATTAAAGATGATGAAAATGCTGAGATTGTTGTATAAAAAAAGACATTGCTTGATTGCAATGTCTTTTTTTACTAACTTACAATATTTAATAAGACCTTTCATTCATACGTATATTTTTTTTTATATTCTAAATACTAAATATAAAATATATAGAAAGGAGATCTATTTAATTATGAAAAAGTCTATACTGTTTATACCAGTTCTTATTTCTTTATCAATAGTTGGATGTACTATGAATTACAATCAACCCTCTTCAGATAAAGTAATACATCAATCCTCATTAAATATTGATAAATTAATAAATGCCAATGCTGCAGATGTAGAAAAATCATTAGGAAGTCCTTATTATGCAACTTATTACATAGATGCAGATAAGTTAAAAAGTAAAAACATTAATTCTATTTCAATTGAAGATTTAAAAGAAGATGTGTCTTTATTAGCTTCTTATAATGATAACCAGTCTAGCGATTCTTATCTTCATATATATTATGAAGATGGTGTTGTTAAAGATGCCCTTTATGGTCCATATAAAATAGATAATTTAGATAATGTTATTTCAGCTTCAAATATATCTAATGCTGATTATAAAGTAAGCTTCTTTAAAAATCGTGGAGCTATCTGCTATAATGATTTTTCAATAGATAATGCAAAAAAAGAATTTGTAGGAAAACCAATATCTAATTTTAATAATACCTATAAATTAAAGTCTGCTAACTTTGTTGCATCTACTATAAATGAATCTGATACACTTTATTTTTATCCACTTGTTAATCACGATGTAATTCATAAGGACCAATACAAACATCCTAACTATAGCTCTAATGAAGATGCTAAGTTAGGTCTTGTAAATCCTTTAAATAATAATATTAGCTCCACAAACAAAACTAATGGAAATGACTTAGCTAATTACTATAAATCAGCTGTAGTTTTATATACTAAAGATGATAAAATTCAATCTATTCAAATAGCTGATAAACAATTTTTTTATAAATTAATAAATGATGTATTTAATAAGTAATAGTTTTGTACTTTAAACTTATAAAGAGGTGATTCTTATGAAAATCAAAAACTCTAGCTCTAAACGTTATCTTTTTATAGGCTTATTTGCAATCATATGTGCAGTAGCAGTTAGCGGTAATTTATATCTATTAAATAAATCTAAAGCTAGGATTTCAGATCCACAATCAGCTACTTATGAATATAACTGGTATTTTAATCCAAGAAATGATGGAAAACAACCAGAACCTATAAAAGAAGCTTCTTTCTTCAGTAAATATAACTCATATTATGTTGGAGATCCAAATGAAAAGGTAATATATCTTACATTTGATGCAGGATATGAAAACGGAACAACTGAAAGTATATTAGATACCTTAAAAAAGCATAATGTTAAAGCTCATTTTTTCGTAGTTGAAAGTTATATAAGAAATAATCCTGAACTAGTAAAGAGAATGGTAAATGAAGGTCATTTAGTTTGTAATCATTCTAAAAATCACTTATCTATGGCTCAAATTACTGATTTTGAAAAATTTAAATCAGAAATCACTGGTGTAGAAGATGCGTATAAGGAGTTAATTGGTAAAGATATGCCTAAATACTTTAGACCTCCTATGGGTAAATTTAGCGAACAGTCCTTAAAGTATACTCAAGACTTAGGATATAGTTCTATATTTTGGAGTTTTGCGTATGTAGATTGGTATAACGATAAGCAACCAACCCATGAATATGCAAAGGATAAAATATATACAAGAACTCATCCCGGTGCGATAGTTTTACTTCATCCAAACTCAAAAACTAACACTGAAATATTAGATGAAGTTATAACTCATTGGAAAGAAGAAGGCTATTCTTTAAAAACATTAGATTACTTAACTAAAAATAAAGATAAAAATTAGATTTCATCTTAAAAAGGATACCTCATATTATGAGGCATCCTTTTTAAGGATCTATAAATATATTTCGCCCTCTAAAATCAGCTATCCAGTAAGGCTTATATATACTCTTAATATCTACTATATTAATTTGTATACTGACTTTATCAATACTATCATACCTTAATCTATCAGTTAGCCGAGCTATTATTTCTTTCTTTACAACATTAACTAAATCATCTTCATTTATTTTGCTTTCTCTTATACAAGATTTAGAAATATATTTATTTAAAGTGTTAGGAATTTTATCTATAGATTCACTATGACCATTGTAAGTATTAACTAACATTGTTATAGTTTCTTTTTTAGTTTCATTTCTAAATATTTTATTATTTTTTTTCTTACTTATGACCTCATATATCAATACTTTAAACTCTATATATTCTAATTTTATATCTCCTATAACACTATTAAATTGAAATACTTTGCTTACTAAAGGTATTTTCTTTAATATATACTTTTTAGCTTCATTTTTTGTTTGCTCCATATCGATAACTTCTACCCTCATATAACACCTACTTAGATAAATTTTCATCTCTTAGTAAATTATATTAAGGTACCCTATTATTTCATGTATGTATATTAGAAAAATACACATTATAAATAAGATATTTTTAATAATGGAGGTAATAAAATGCCTGGATGTATAACTCATTATATTTTCGCAAAAGATTGTTTTGACAAATTAGATAATAATAATTTAAAAAATATATTATCTAAAAATATTAATATATATTTATTAGGAAGTTGTGGTCCAAATTTTTTTGAATATTGCAATAATGTTCCTAATATATTCTCTAAAAATCTAGCAAACATTAGTAACTTAATCCACAATAAAAATATAAATTTATTTTTTGAAGAAATGATAAATTATTCTGTAAACAATCCCTATATAAAATGTATATTTAATCAAGATAAATTTACTGATATTTCTATATCATATTTTTGCGGATTTTTATCTCATTATATATTAGATAGATCTATGCATCCTTATATATTTTATTTACAATTAAATTTAAAAAATCAATATAAACTAAAATCTAATACTTCCTTACATAAAAGCATAGAAACTCATATAGACTCTTTACTCCTTTATAAATTAAGAAATTCTATACCTAAGGATTTTATAAAAAGTATAAATATAAATTTATCTAATAGTGAAATGCTGATACTATGCGATATGTATAACTTTTTATTAAAATCTGTGTTTAATAAAAGTGTGTCTTATAATGATATAAATAAGTCCTTATCTACATTTAAACAAACTCAAATTAGACTTATTTACTCTAATAGTATTTATTCTAAGTTATATTTATTTATCAAAAATTTGTTGTGTAAAACTGGATATATAGAAAATAAGATTTATTCTAAACATACTCACTGTATTAACGATTTATTAAATGAAAAAAAATCTCCTTGGATAGACCCATTTTCTAAAGAAGAACATAATGAATCTTTAATAAATATTTATTATGATAGTGAACACTTATATCAAGAAATTGTAAATATATTCTATCAATATATACACAATAATAAAAAAATGGTGGACATACTAAATAAAATAGAAAGCAAATCATATATAACTAATCAAGACTTTAGTACACAATATAACATTAATTTATAATCACGTAATATATAAAAAGGACTGATAAGAATGAGATTAAAAAGATTAACAATTAGTTTATTCTTTATTTTATTATTTTATTTTAGCTTTCACTATTTAGATAGTATATCAACAAATGATACTACTGTAAGTTATATTAATTCAGATAATGAAGGACCTGTTATTAGTAGTTTATCTCCTGATAGATGTGAACAATTTATCGTAGCAAAACCAGACATAAAAATAAATTATAAAGATGAAAGTGGTATAGATACTTCATCAGTAAAATTATTTGTAAACTATAAAGATGTTACAAAACAGTGTACTATTACTGATAGTTATGTATATTATTTACCAGAAAACAAATTTAAAAGAGGAAGCCAAATAATACAACTTGAAGTATCTGATATATTAAAGAATAAAAGTAAATATGAATGGTATTTTACAGTTGGAACACCTATATACAACCATTATAGAGGATTAATACACTCTCATACTAGTGCAAGTGATGGCCATGGTAGTTATAATGATGCATATTATTTGGCTAGAGATAAAGCTAAATTAGACTTTTTTGCTATCACAGAACATTCTAATTTGCTTGATAATCATTTAGACTGTACTATTAATGATGCTTCACCTAGCTTAAAGTGGAATGATTTAATAAAGTCTAGAGATTTATTTAATGTCAAAGATAAGTTTATAGCCCTTAATGGATTTGAAATGACGTATCCATTTAAAGTTAAAAATCCTATTGGTCATATAAATGTATTTAATTCTAATGGCTTTGTATCTTCCGAACTTCCTAATATGAGCTTAGAAAAATTTTATGACTTATTGTATGAACAAGATGATTTAATTGGTCAATTTAATCATCCTGGTAAAAAATTCGGTACATTTAATGATTTTAAATACTCTGATCATGGAGATTATGTTATGTCTCTTATTGAAGTTGGAAATGGATATAGTAAGGATATGTCTAAAAATATAAGATCTCATGATATGTATCAATTGGCATTAGATAACGGATGGCATCTTGCTCCTACTTGCAATCAAGATAATCATAGAGTTGATTTTGGTATTGCAAATGAATTTCGAACTGTAATTTTAGCTACAGACTTAAACAAGGATGCTTTATATGATTCTCTTAGAAATATGAGGGTATATGCTACAGAGGATAAAAATATAAAAATTGATTATAGTATAAATAATTTACCTATGGGTTCTACGATAAAAAATACATCAAAACTAAACTTCAATATAAGTGCAATAGACTCTGATGAAAATGATAAAATAGATGAAATTCAAGTTATATCTAATAATGGTGAAATAATAAAAAGTAAAACTTTTAATTCAAATTTAGCTAAATTAGAATTTACTTTAAAATCAAATAAAAATAAATTTTATTATATAAAAGTTATACAAAATAATGATAAAATATCAGTTACCGCTCCTATATGGATTGAGTAAAAAATAAACTGATGAGTATTTCACTCATCAGTTTATTTTATATTTAGATATGCATAGCTTGTATCTTTAACTATGCCTTCACTTTTAAAATCAATTCTATTTTTAAATAAAGGTCCTTCTACGACAAAAGTATGATACTCTCCATTTTCTCCACAAGCATCTGCACCTGTTGACTTTATATCATCTATAATTTTTCTATTAAGTTCTTTACCTAAAAATTCTTCACCCATATATTTTAGATTTACTTTATTTATTATAGTTTTAAATCCTCTATCTATAAATTCATAAACTAAATCTTCTCTATTTTGCTGCCATAAAGGAAGTTTTGCTTTTATCCTAGCATTATTACATCTATCTACATCCCACTTTTTATGTAACTCTATATCTATATCTCCAAAAACACACATCGTAGCTCCCATATCTTTCGCTTTAATCAAAGCTTCTTCAAATTTTCTTTCATACTCGTTGACATCACATTCAACTAACAAAAGTGGTATATCTAAACTTTTACTAATTCTATGTAAAATTTCGTTATCTAGACCATGTGTCCAAGATTTCTCTTGATTCTTTTTTACTGTAGTTAAAAGAGCAACTGGCTCATGACCTTCTTGTATCATTCTGTATAATGCTAATATACTATCTTTACCTCCACTAAATGACATTATAAATTTTTCTTTAGTCAATTTTTCTGTCCCCCTATACTGTTATTATATTTTATTTATTAACTTAATATAAAGAATGTTCCTATAAATAATAAAATAGCTCCTATATAATTATATAAATGCATAGCTTCTTTGTATATATGTGAATCTATAAAAAATCCTACTATCATTTGTGATACTACTATTAATGTAAGTGTTTTTGATACACCTAAATTAGGTACAGACTTTACAGTAAAATAAATTACAAGTCCTCCTAAAATTCCACCTAAAAGTAATTTAGGGTTTATATCATTAAAGCTTGCTAATGTTTTTAAATTTCCAGTTAAACATATATTTATAAAGAAAAATATAGTTCCTACAACTAAGCTTATAAATGTTGCTACTAATGCAGTTGTATTTTTTCCAAGTTCTCCATTTATAAAAGCTTCTAACGATGTTGAAACCCCAGCTAATGTTGCAAATATTATCGCAAATATATTTTTCATTCTCTCCCTCCAAACTTATAAATTAATAAATTTTATGATACAAGCTATTTATTAATTCCTAAATTTGAAGTTTATAAAAATATAACTGTATTTTTTATTAATATAAAATTATCATAGTATCTTAGTCTGTTCAATGGTTTTATCTATATATACTTGTATCTATATGCTTTTCATAAACCTTATTTCCATCTTTATCATATCCATAAAGATAAGTATTTGCAACATTTCCACTAACATAACTTACTGGTTTATAATCTATTCCCTTTAATGCATCTTCATTTGACCAAATTTCTATAGTTAGTTTTCCATTTGCAGCTTTCGTATTTATTACAAGTGGATATTCATATGTATTTTTGAATTTGTAATCTATACTTCCACTAGCTAACGTTGCATCTAATCCCCTTGGAACATAGCCTACAGCCTTTGAGTGATTTCTTCTTTCTGTAGGTAGTATACCTGCATTAAGTTGAGTATTATAAAGTGTTGATGAAACTTGACAAACACCACCACCTATACCATCAACAAGTTTGCCATTACTTATAACTGGTGCATATTTGTATCCATTAGATGCAATTACTGGTCCAACAGCATTTTCATAAGAAAATTCTTCTCCTGGCATTAAAAGTAAATCATCTATTTTATTAGCTGCATTCTCTACATTACTTCCTCTAGAATTACCACTTCCATATGTAGTTGTATATGTAGATACTTTATGATTTATTAGTTTTAAATCATCCATTGATATTTTAGGGCTATCTTTTATAAGTTTTGCATTTATTATTATATTCTCTTTAAGTAAATTTCTTGAGTTCATACTTTCTTTTATATCATTATATAAAGCTTCTTCATCAAGTTTAGCCCCATCTTCCCCATCTTTATAAGATATTTTATCATCATTTATTATTACTTTTGGTTCAATACATTCTATATTAATATCTTGTGATATTTCACCTTTAAGGTCATTAAAATATTTTTCATCTATTTCTACGTATAAATTATAATTTGTAATTTTTTTACTTGCTATAGATATGAATTTTGAAAGTATATTTTTTTCATTCTGATTCTTTATTATATTTTTATATAATTTCTCATTATTATATTTTGATACTAAATTCTTAATTTGTATATCATACCTTTTATTATTTATATTTATTTGAATTTTCTTATCTTCTATATTTTTTTCAATCTTATTAAGTTTACTTAAAAGTTCTTCTTTTTCTAAATTAGATATATCCTGTTCATAAACTAACGTGCCTGGAAAGATTTTATTTTCATATTTAGATACAGTTTTTCCAATATATATTGCTAACAATAGTACTATTATACTTCCAATTAATATAATATTTCTTGTTTTCTTTGTTAATTTAAATTTGTTTTTTATTTTATTTTTATCTATTATATCTTCATTTATATCGATGTCTTCTTTCTCTATTAAATCTTCATCACTTTCAAATTCAACCTCTATATTTTCTATTTTTGATTTATTACATTCTATAGGCTTATCAATACCTGTATTTAATATCTGATTTTCTTTATCTATTTCATTATTGTTATCTTCATTTGATGTTTCACTTTCTTTTTCTATCTCTTTATCTATTAAATCATTTTTTTCGTTAGTTTCAGTATTTTTTTCTTCATTAGAATCATCTTTATAATCTTTGATTTCCTTATCCATATATACCCTCCCCCATTTAATAATTTATACTTATAAAGATTATTAAATAAATATCTTCTGTATTCATAAATAATGTTACAGTGTTGAAACCTTATTAGTGGGTATATATAGTTTGTATATATATTTTAATTATGGTAATATAATTTAATATAATTAATCGTAAAATACATTAGAAAAAGGTGATGAATTTGACTAAATTTAAATATGCTTTTGATAATAAAAGATATCATACTTGGAATTATTATCTTAGAAATACATTCGGTGAAAAAGTATTCAAAGTATCTATAAATGCAGGTTTTACTTGCCCTAATATAGATGGAAAAGTTGCATTCGGAGGATGTACTTATTGCAGTAAAGAAGGTTCTGGAGACTTTGCTGGAAATCCTAAGGATAATCTTATAAAACAATTTGATGATATAACACAAATGATGCATAAAAAATGGCCTAATGCCAAATATATAGGGTATTTTCAAGCTTTCACTAATACTTATGCTCCTGTTGACATTTTAAAAGAAAAATATGAAACTATACTTGCTCTAGATGATGTTATAGGGCTTTCTATATCTACAAGACCTGACTGTTTAGAAGATGATGTAGTTGAATATTTAGGTGAACTTAATAAAAGAACAAATTTATGGGTTGAACTAGGGCTTCAAACTATACATGACTCTACATCTAAATTAATAAATAGAGGTCATGATTATGATGAATTTTTAAAAGGACTAGAAAAACTAAAAGCTAAAAATATAAAAGTTATAGTTCATATAATCAATGGACTTCCTGGAGAAGACTATAATATGATGATGGAAACAGCTAAAGCAGTTGCTAATATGGGAGTTGATGGTATAAAGATACATCTACTTCATGTTATAAAAGATACTCCTATGGAAAAAATGCTTCAAAAGGGCATGTTGACATTAATGAGTCAAGAAGAGTATATAAATTTAGTTTGTGATCAACTTGAGATTCTACCTGAAACTATGATTGTTCATAGACTTACTGGAGATGGTAAAAGAGATGAACTTGTCGGTCCTTTATGGAGTTTAAAAAAATGGGAAGTTTTAAATGCAATTGACGATGAACTAAAAAAACGTAATTCTTATCAAGGTGTAAAATATAATAAGTAATATTTTTATAAAAGAGTACTTATATCCTTTAATTAGTAAGTACTCTTTTATTATTATCTCTTATATATAAATAAAGCTGAACTCAAACATCATTTATTTGAGTTCAGCTTTTATATTAATTAAAAATATATATTTAATTTAAAATTAAGCTTGCTTTCCAAAGTGTCTTTCTAATAATCCTAAGAATGCTTTACCATGTCTAGCTTCATCTTTACACATTTCATGAACTGTATCGTGTATAGCGTCTAATCCTAATTCTTTAGCTTTCTTAGCTATTTTTAATTTTCCTTCAGTTGCTCCGTATTCAGCTTCAACTCTAGCTTTTAAGTTAGCTTTAGTATCAGCAACTACAACTTCACCTAATAATTCAGCAAATTTAGAAGCATGTTCTGCTTCTTCAAATGCTATTCTCTTGTAAGCTTCTGCAACTTCTGGGTATCCTTCTCTATCAGCTTGACGACTCATAGCTAAGTACATTCCTACTTCTGTACATTCACCAACAAAGTTAGCTCTTAATCCTTCTAATATTTCTTCATCTACACCTTGAGCTGCACCTATTCTGTGCTCATCTGCCCAAACCATTTCCCCTTTCATTTCTTCAAACTTTTCAGCTCCAACTTTACATACTGGACATACTTCTGGTGCAGTTTCTCCTTCATGTATATATCCACATACTGTACAAACAAATTTTTTCATATTATTACTCCTCCTATATTATATCTATAATTTATTTTAAAACATTTTTATCAAATTTAAGATAGTATATATATACCCGCTCTTTATTACCTTAAACAATAATTTTAATTTTTTTATAAATATCATAGTTTAGGAAATTAATAATAAAAAATTCGCTACGCTCATGTCGCCAACGATATTACACTCGCTACCGCTTCGGTCACATCCGTTGCTCAAAATGTCATTTTTTCATTTTGCCAACTATGTATCCTTACTCATGTTATGGATACATCACTTACTTAAAACTATTGCTATGCTGTTACTTTTCTTAAGCTTATAAAATAAGTTAAAGCAAAAAATACAGATGATATAAGAACAATAGTAGCCCCTGTTGCACATCCAAAATGATACGATAAAAATAATCCTAAAATCCCTGATATAACTGCTATTGATATAGAATAAATATGGTATTGTCTTATATTATTTGATATATTTCTTGCAGATGCAGCTGGTAAAATCATCATCGAGCTTATAACTAATATTCCAACCCATTGGATAGAAATAGTTACTATAATTGCTACTAATATTGTAAATATATATTCGTAAAATTTAACATTTACTCCTCTACTTCTTGCAAATGTATGATTTATACTAACCAATAAAAATTTATTAAAACAAGTAAACCAAATTAATAAAACAGCTATAAATGATATTATAAGCATAAAAATATCATTATTACTTATACTTAATAAGTCACCTATTAGATATGCTGAATATTTATTAAATCCACCATTGTATGATAATATAACTATACCAAGTGCTACTGCTGAGGATGAAAATACACCTATTATTGTATCTACTGATGCAGTTTTAGCATTTTTTACATTTATAATAGCTATAGTTAGTAATATTGAAAATGCTAACATTGATACTAGTGTATTATTAATTCCAAACATTACTCCAACTGCTATTCCAGTTAAAGCAGAATGACCTAATGCATCTGAGAAAAATGACATTTTATTATTAACTACCATAGTTCCAAGAATTCCAAACATAGGAGTTACAAGTAAAATCCCTAGTAATGCATTTTTCATAAAATCATACTGTGCCCATTCAAAAGGAAATAAGAAATCAATTATATTATACCAAAGTGACATTATCTCATTCCCCCTCTTCCTATTTTATCTATCTTTTTATTCAACTCTAATCCAAAAGTATCTATAACACTTTTATTTGAAAATACTTCTTCTGGCTTTCCTACACATTCAATAGTTTTATTATTTAAAAACGCAATTCTATCTGCATAATCATATACTACATTTAAATCATGAGAAACCAATATTATAGATAAATCATAGTTTTCTCTTAAATTAGATACTATACTATAAAATAATTTAAGTCCATTTTGATCTATACCTGATACTGGCTCATCTAGTAATAGTATATCTGGTATAGGTTCAAGCGCAAGGGCTAAAAGAACTCTTTGTAGTTCTCCTCCTGATAATACTCCTAATCTTTTATTTATAAGATTTTCTCCCTGAACTTTTCTTAGACTTCTTAATGCAATATCTTTTACTTTTTTGTCATAAGAAAAGTAAACTGGCCTGTTACTTTGCGTACATGCAAAAACATCAAGTACGCTTACTGGAGAACTATAATCAAAGTCAAGTTTTTGAGGTACATATCCTATAATTGGTCTTCTTGACATCTTGTCATTTCCATCTACAAATGTCAAACTTCCAGAATACTCATTTTCTCCAAGTATTGCTTTTAGTAATGTACTTTTTCCTGCTCCATTGGCTCCTATTAATGCAGTTAATTCACCACAGTGTATATGAAGATTTACGTTTTTTAAAATTTCTTGATTTCCCTTAGTAACACACAAGTTTTCTATTTTAGTACAACATAAACCACTACTACATTTATTAAAATCTGATTTATTATTTTTAAATTCCATTATTTAAACGCCTCTTTTAAAGTTTCTAAATTTTTATTCATAATATCTATATATGAAGAATTCTTAGACTCTTCAGTAACTATCGGATCTAATGTATATACTTTAACATTAGTTTCTTTTGATATAGTTTCTGCTGCTTTTGTTGAGTACTGTGGCTCTACACATATAGCTTTAACATCTAATTTTTTAATTTTTTCTATAGTTTCTTGTAACTCTTTTGCGCTAGGCTCTGACCCTGCCTCTCTTTGTACCACCCCAACTATATTAAGTCCATATTCTTTAGCAAAATAAGGAAAAGCTTCATGGAATGTAACTATATTTTTATTTTTTATATTATCTAATTCACTATGTATTTTATTATCTAGATTTGATAACTGTTCTATATATTCTCTAGCATTTTGACTGTATTTATCTTTATTTATTGAGTTATACTCTATAAGCTTATTTTCTATGTTCTCAACTTGCTTTATAGCATTTTCTACACTTAACCAAACATGAGGATTATACTCTTCATCGTGGTCATGGCCGTGGTCGTGATTATGTGATTCATCCATATAATCTGACTTGATTAACTCTATTCCTTCACTTGCATCAATTATCTTTAAATCTGGTTTTTGTTCTAATACCTTATCTAAAAATGATTCCATACCAGCACCATTTATTATAAATACATCACAATCTTCCAATAACTTTATATTATCTGTAGTTAATGAGTAATCATGTAAACATCCTGTAGCCGAGTTTGTCATATTTATTAACTCTACATTATCTATATCTTTAACAACATTAGAAGCTAACAAGTACATAGGGTAAAATGATGTAACCACTTTTATACTATCTTCTTTATCTTTGCTATTTCCCGATTTATTATTATCATTAGTATTTGAACTACACCCTGTGATAGATAAAATCACTAAAGTTAAAATAATTAATATTTTTTTAAATTTAATTTTCATACATAATCCTCCTTAATAGATACCCATTATAAATTATATTACTCGCATTTTGTCCAGATACCCTTACTATTTATTTTGTAATATACATTGTTTATTATAATTAATTTATTAATAATATTGTTGACTAAAATATTAGTTATCTATACTTTAATTAATTTTAACATTATTAAAATTTACATTAATTATAATTTATTTATTATATTTTAACCATTGATAATCATTTTCATATAAATAAAACTATCACCTCATTTTATTTTTGTCAATATTTTTGTGTCTAATTTAAAATTTACATAATAAAATATTAACATAATTCAATGTTTAATCTTACTAAATTTTACATATTGTAAATATATAAGATTGTTGATACCATTAAATTAATTATAATTTCTAGTTAAATCGAGGTGTAGAAATGTTTGTAAATACACATACTTTAATAGCAAAGTCAATAGCTAATAATATAGATGAAAATAAACATTTTTTTCTTAATGAAAATCATTTCATTTATGGAAATATAAAACCAGATTTATCTTCTAAATATTTTTTTAAGAAACACTATTTAAAAGAATCTTATGATATGATTGAATCTAAAGTAAACTATTTATGTAACCTTAACTTAAATAGCTTGTCTAAATACTTTTCAGTTGGAGTATTAAGCCAAGAACTAGGTGTTATATGCCACTTTTTATGTGATTTTTTATGTGTACCTCATAGCTATAGATGGGAATTTAAACATAGTATGAAAAAGCATCTATCTTATGAAACTGAATTAAATACTATAGCTAAGGAAACTAACTTAAATAAATTTATAGGTGATGATATAAAATACGATTCATTTGGAGAGTTTTTCAATTCTTTATACACTGAATATCAACAGATTTTAGATTATAAAAATGACTTATTATTTTCTGTATATGCTTGCAACAGTGTTGTAAATTATATACTAGACTCTATATTAAAAAATACAGTTAAATCTTATAGTATATCAAACTTTATTTAGGTGTTGAATTTATTCAACACCATTTATTTTTATAACATCTATATATTCTTTTTATATATCATTACAGTATAAAGTTCTATCTAAGCTATAGAATACAAGATTCATCATATTTATTTGCTATTTATAACTCTAATAATCTTAACCTTAAATCATTAATTGCATTTTTAGTAGCTCTAAGTCTAATATCTTCTCTATTTCCCTTTAATATATATTTATTTACTGTAGTTTTCCCATTTATATAAATTCCTATATAAACAAGTCCTACAGGTTTATCAATCGTTCCACCATCTGGTCCAGCTATACCAGTAGTTGATATCGCTACATTAGTATCAAAATTTTTCGCAATACCCTCTGCCATCTCTCTAGCAGTTTCTTCACTAACAGCTCCATATACTTTTAGTGTATTAGGGTTTACACCTAACCTATTTATTTTTGATTCATTAGAATATGTAACACATCCCTCCATAAATACCGAAGATATGCCTGGATAATTTATAAGTGTCGCACTTACAAGCCCTCCTGTACAAGACTCAGCTATAGATATTGTTAGATTCTTTTCTATTAACATTTTCGACACAACAGTTTCTATTGAAATTATTTCCTCTTTCATACTTATCACCTCATAGTTATAATTTTAAGCTTTTTGTATAAATTTAATGTAATAAAATCATATTTTTTATTTGTTTATAGATGCCTTAAATATAAATCCTCTCTTTTTAAATATTTATAAATATTATTAGTCTAGTTTATTTTTATGAGTTATAATATATATAGTTTTATACAAGTACTATAATAGTTTAAATTTTAGTACTTGGTAATATATATTTCAATATTTATATTATAGTTTATAATTTATAGGAGGGATTTTATTATAAAAAATTTTGCTTATATATGTTTGATTTTAGTTGCAATTGGAATTTTTTTTATTGGTAACGATGAACTTAATGAATATAATCAAAATTCAAATTATAGCGATGAGTATATGAAAATTAATACAGATCCTATATTTTCTTATACTCCTATTCCAGAAGAGGTAAAGGAAAAAATGCTAGGATTTTCTATGCCTGAGAATATACCTCTAAGTTTTGATGAACTTAGTTATTTAACTTTAAGTTATTATGGATTTGATGGAAATACTCATGTAGGCGAAATGATTGTCAATAAAAGAGTTGCAGCCGATGTTGTTGATATATTTAAAGAAATATATGAAAAAAAATATCCTATTGATAAAATAAAGTTAATAGATGAATACAATGCAATTGATGAACTTTCCATGAATGATAATAATAGTTCTTCTTTTTGTTATAGAACTATAAAAAACACAAATATTGTATCTAATCATGGAAAAGGCCTTGCTATCGACATAAATCCTATTCAAAACCCTCATGTTATTGGAGATGATATTAGTCCTAAGAGTGGTTATAACTTTAAAGATAGAAGTAATATTAAACAAGGAATGATAATAGAAGGTGACGATTTATATAATGCATTTATAAAAAGAGGATGGACTTGGGGAGGCCACTGGAAAAATCCAGACTATCAACATTTTGAAAAAAAATTAAATTAAAAATTTAAAATATAGGTGATATTATGAATTTAATGACATTAGAAAATATAAGTAAGAGCTATTCAGAAAAAATCTTACTTAAAGATATCTCACTTGGTATTAATGAAGGTGAGAAAATAGGTATTATCGGAGTTAATGGTACAGGTAAATCTACTCTTTTAAAAATTATAGCTGGAGTTGAAGTTCCTGATGATGGTACTATCATAAAAGCTAATAGGGTTAGAGTTGAATATCTACCTCAAAATCCAGACTATAACGAAGATTTTACAGTTTTACAACAGGTATTTAAAGGTACTTCTAGTGAAATGAAACTTCTACTTGAATATGAAGAAACACTAACTGCTTTATCTAATAATTATAACGATAGCTTAAACAGCAAACTTATATCATTGCAAGAAAAAATAGATGCTCTTAACCTTTGGGATTTAGAAAGTGAGGCTAAGGCTGTCTTAACTAAACTTGGCATAACTAACTTTAACCAAAAAGTAAAAGAACTTTCTGGTGGACAAAGAAAAAGAGTTTCTTTAGCATCTGCACTTATTACTCCATGTGAGTTATTAATATTAGATGAACCTACAAACCATTTAGATAATGATACCATTGATTATTTAGAAGAATATCTAAATTCAAGACGTGGCTCTCTAATTATGATAACTCACGATAGATACTTCTTAGATAGAGTTTCTAATAGAATAATAGAACTTGATAAAGGTAGACTATTTAGCTATGATGGCAACTACTCTACATTCTTAGAAAAGAAAATGGAGAGATTAGCCCTTGAAGCTAGCATGGAGGAAAAAAGACAAAACTTAATAAGAAAAGAACTAGCTTGGGTAAAACGTGGTGCTAAAGCTCGTACTACAAAACAAAAAGCTAGACTTCAAAGATTTGATGAATTAGTAAATAAAGATACTTATACTCCAGATGAAAAAATGGATATATCTGTTGGATCTACAAGGCTTGGTAAAAAAATAATTGAAATACATCATATTTCTAAAAAATTTGATAATAAAGTACTTATTGATGATTTAGATTATACTATAGCTCGTACTGATAGAATTGGTATTATAGGTAAAAATGGTATGGGTAAGTCTACCCTTATTAAAATATTAAACGGCGAAATTTTACCAGATAGTGGTCATATAGAAATCGGTGAGACTGTTAAAATAGGCTGTTTTAGCCAAGATGATTCACATATGCATCCTGATATGAGAGCTATAGATTATGTAAAAGAAGCTAGTGATTATATAGAAACAGCTGATGGTACTAAAATATCAGCTTCTCAAATGTGTGAAAAATTCTTATTTAATTCTACTATGCAATATAGCTTTATAGGCAATTTATCTGGTGGTGAGAGACGTAGACTTCACCTACTTAGAACTTTAATGCTAGCACCTAATGTACTTTTACTTGACGAACCTACAAATGATTTAGATATAGCTACACTTAATATACTCGAAGATTATCTAGATGAATTTAATGGAATAGTAATAACAGTATCTCATGATAGATATTTCTTAGATAGAATATGTAACAAAATCTTTGCTTATGAAGGTGTTGGTAAAATTCATATATTTACAGGAAATTATAGTGATTACAGTATATATAGAGAAATTCAAGGTATTGAATTTAAAGAAGATGTTAAAGAATCTTATGAAAAGACACCTTCTAAAAAAGAAAAACCTAAACCAAGTAAAAAACTTAAATTTACTTATAATGAACAACGAGAATTTGAAACTATCGATAGTGATATAGAAAAACTTGAACATAAAATAGAAAGTCTTGAAAGTGATTCTATTAAGTTTGCAACGGACTTTGTGAAACTTCAAGAAATACTTAATGAGAAAGCTAATGCTGAAGCTGAACTTGAGCATAAATATGAGAGATGGGAGTATTTAAATAACTTAGCTGAAGAAATTGAGAATTCTAAAAAATAAGAGTTATCCATTTGGATAGCTCTTATTTAATATAAATTTATATCTTATCAATTATATCAAAACTATATATAATATGATCAATTATATCTTCATATATAGGTTCTAGATACTTATCTACCATTACCCTCAAATCATATACTCCTCTTCTACCTTTAGATACAAATATATACTCACAAGTTCCATCTATTCCCTCGCCACATATAAGCTTTCCATTACAATTTCCATTATTAAAATTCACAGATTCTATGCATCCCATATTATTTGCTACTCTTTCTAAGTCTACACAATAAGACATATTTTCAGGTATTTCTATTAAAAAAACTTGCATCTTTATATTAAAAATAACATCTCCATCAAAGCTATCTATAGCTACTGCATCAAAACAATTTTTATTTTTAGGATCTAATTTAACCCAATTCTTAGGTATGTCTATAATAAATCCTAAGTCACTTATTTTATTTTCAAAATCCATATCTACATCTTTACTTAAATTCTTATTTTCTTCATATCTAAGTTCCCTTAATAAAAGTCCCGCTCTCTTAAATCCATTTTTATAAGCTTTCATAAGGTATTCTTTAGCTTTAACTATATTTTTCTCTGTTCCTAATCCTTCTTTAAATAACCTTCCTAGTTCATATTGAGCTTGAGAATTATCATTATTAGCACATCTTGTTAAATATATAATCGCATTTTCATAATCTTCATTATCTAGTAATTCTAGTCCTGTATCAAAATCATCAATATTATAACCTTGATCTTCTAAAGTTTTTCTAATTATCTCTTGTTGAAATTTAAGTTCTCTTTGTCTTTTCTGTTCACTAAACATTTCTCTAAATATCTCATTTATAGCCATATACTCACCCCATAGATGTTGACTTTACACTATTATTTTATTTTGAAATTTAATTTATGTTACGAAATACGTTCTATTAAATTCCCCTTAATATTTTAATTACTGCATTTAATCTAAATTTTAGAATACTTTAAATATATAGTTGACTTTTTTCTAAAGTTAATTTAATATATTAGAAAAGTGAATATATTAAATTCAGTGATAAAGAGAGTAAATTAAGTGGATTTTATAGAGAGCCAAGGATGGTGGAAGCTTGGTAATGAAGTTTAATCGAAGAGAGCTTTTGAGAATGTTACTTGAAACTAAGTATGGTAACAGGCTATCTAGCCTTAACAGATTTGAGTGAATAAAGCATATTTGCATGTTTTATTAATTAGAGTGGTAACGCGGATATTTCGTCTCTTGGTTTTTAACCAAGAGACTTTTTTGTTATAATTTTTACCAATGTTTAGTATATTTACTAATATTTAGTATAAAGGAGGAATATTTATGGAAAAAACTATTATATCAAAAAATGAAAATCAAAGTAAAAACTTATTTAAATTTTTAATACCATCATTATTTGGACTATTACTATTTGTAATACCACTTCCATATGGTAAATTATTTAAACTTGACGGCTTATCTCCTATTAATATAGGAATCGGATTTTTAGCTGAACTAATAAAAATAATTGCTGCTGACTATCTTATTAATATAGCTTTAGTTGTTATACTTGCATCTGCTATTTTATCGGTTGTTAGTAAATTTATAAATATAAAAAATGAATTTATAAATAATCTTTTAAATGTATCTCCGCTATGGCTGACATTTAGAATATTAGGTGCCCTATTTATATTTATGACAGTATTTAAAGTTGGTCCAGAAATTATACACTCAGAACTTACTGGTGAAGTTGTTCTTGGCTTATTGCCTAGCTTACTTGCAATATTTTTAGTATCTGGATTTTTATTACCGCTAGTTGTTGATTTCGGACTTATGGACTTACTTGGAACTTTAATATCTAAGTCTATGTATAAGTTGTTTAAAGTTCCTGGCCGTGCTGCTATAGATGCAATTTCATCTTGGCTTGGAGATGGAACTTTAGGAATAATGATTACTGATACTCAATATAAACAAGGTTTTTATACTGCTAAAGAAGCATGCATAATTTCTGTTTGTTTCTCTTTAGTTTCTCTACCGTTCTCAACAGTTATAGCAGATCAATTAGGATTTATGCCAATGTTTGTTCCATTTTATTTAACAGTATGTCTTGCATCATTAGCTTGTGCTTTAATTATGCCTCGTATATATCCGTTAAATAAATTTAATGATTCTACATATAACAATGTTAATCATTTAAAAGAAGAGCTAGTTCCATCAGGAACTAACCTATTTAGCTTTGGTTTAAATAAAGCAATAAATAGAGCTTCTACTGCTCCATCATTTAAAGAAATTATGATAAACGGATTTAAAACTGTAATAGATATGTACTTAGCACTTTTACCACTTGTTATGGCTTGGGGTACCTTAGCTTTAATAGTGGCAGAATTTACTCCATTTTTCAAAATTATATCTATACCAGTAGTATTTATACTTAAATTATTAGGAATACCGGATGCAATAGCTGCTGCACCTGCTGTATTAGTAGGATTTACAGATATGTTCTTGCCATCAATAATGGTGTCTGGAAATGACATAAGTCAAGTAACACAATTTATAATAGGTACATTATCTATAACTCAATTAATATACTTAACTGAAACTGGAGCAGTTATATTAAAATCAGATATTCCACTTAAATTAAAAGACTTATTTGTGTTATTTATAGTACGTACATTAATATCACTACCTGTAATAACAATTATTGCAAAATTAATATTTAGCCTATAATTAAAAAAGTTATTTCTATATACATAGAAATAACTTTTTTCTGTCTTTACAGAAGTATTGACTTGATAAATATTATTCTGTAAAATTTTAAGTAAAATATGTATTGGGAGTGTTTATATATGAATAATTTATTAAACGAGTTAAACTCTTTAAAAAGTAATTTGGATAATTTACCTATAATGAATTTGTCTGATTTAGATTTAAATAATACAGATTTATTTATCGTAGATATTAATAATGGTTTTGCAAAAGGAGGAGCGCTTTATTCTCCTAGAATAGAAAGTCTTATAAATCCTATAGTTAACTTTACAAAATCAGTATCAAAAGATATAAGAAGTATAATAGCTTTTACTGATTATCATACAAACGAATCTGTAGAACTTTTAAACTACCCTACTCATTGTATTAAAGATACTATTGAGTGTGAAATAGTTGATGAGCTTAAATCTATAGATAATATAAAAATAGTTAAAAAAAATTCAACTAACGGGTTTTTCGCCTTAGATAATTTAAATTTTGACGATACAGATAATATAATTATTGTCGGAGATTGTACTGATATATGCATATATCAATTAGCTATAACTTTAAAGTCTTATTTTAATCAAAATAATATAAATAAAGATATTATAGTTCCAATAAATTTAGTTGATACATACAATATAGATAACGTTCATCCTGCTGAATTATTAAATATAGTATTTTTAAATAGCATGATACAAAATGGAATAAAAGTTGTTAAAGAAATAAAATAATAAAAATTCGCTTTGCTCAAAACAATTATTAAATCACAAATTATACAAAACAGATATATTTTATAATAACTTAATATATAAAAAATACCATCTCATATTACTATCTGAGATGGTATTTTTTATTAATAATCATATCCTGTATAATTTTCACATAATACTACTTTTATTTTTTTATTAAACATATTTTTATACGCTAATAAAAACTCATTAAGTTCTGCATCCATAAGATTTATTTTCTTACTACTAAGAAGCATAATTTTTTCTTGCTCTATAACTATTTCAATATCATTTACATCATTTTTTATATAAGTAGTTATACAACTTTTAGGAGTTATTTTACTTCCATACTTTTCATAAAATCCTGCACTTTTTTTAATAGATTCTAAGTTTTCACTACTTATATTGTTTAAATCTATATTATTCATCCCTGCAATTGAAGGATCTATTCCAAAATTTTTAAGTTGCTTTTCTACTTCCTCCGAATCCATACCATATCTTTCCATGAATTTTTTTTGTATATTCATAAATTTCTCTTGAGATATATTATTATCTTTCATATAATCAAAAATCTTTCTCGAAAATTCAGCCATAGTCATACTTCCGTCCATGACAGAGAAGTATAAATTGTATATATATTGTTCAAACTTATCAACATCTGAATCTTTTACTTTATTCTTTAAATCATTAAAATCAATTATTCTATCGTCAGACATGTTTTATTCCTCCTAGCTAAAATTCTACTTGTTTAAAATTATATCATACTTATGTTGATTAAATTTATATATTTTTATAATAATATTATTATTTACTTTATTATTTTTTATATTTTTTATTTTAGTTATATCTTTATATTAAAATTTTATATTTTAATAACTAAATTTAACTAAATATATAGATTATTAACTATATATGTAATATAATTTATACATATAATTTTGGAGGTTTATAGATATGGAAATTAAAAGATTTGAAACTAATGAGAGAATGAGTAAGGTTGTTCTTCACAACAATACATTATATTTATGTGGACAAACTCATGATGAAGGGGATGTTAAAGAACAAACAGCTGCTATCTTATCTAAAATAGAAAATTTATTAAATCAATATGGTTCTGATAAAAAACATATATTATCAGCTACTATATACTTAAAAGATATCGATGCAGATTTTAAAGATATGAATTCAGTTTGGGATGCTTGGGTTGAAAAAGGATTTGCACCTGCTAGAGCATGTGTTGAAGCTAAAATGGCTAGAGAAGCTTTATTAGTTGAAATAAGCATTGTTGCCGCAGTTAAATAACTACTACTAAAATAGTAAGATATCTTTATCTTACTATTTTAGTATATTTTATTGTTTGATTTATTTCTTTTTTTATAATTTTATGATAAAATAATTAATATATCTTGATTTGATTAAATATAAATTTTAATATAAAACTTGTATATAATAAATACAAAGATTCTTTTATTTTTAATCAAAATAGCAATAATGAATAAGTAATTATCAGGATTAGGAGGAACAATATGGGATTCACAAACAAATTTGCAGAATCTTTCGCTAGATCAAAAACAATGACTGGTCCAGAGAGAAAAGCTAATGAAATAATGGGTAAATTACTTTTAAAGAAAGCTATAGTTCCTATTATTTTAATGTTTATTGTATTAATAGCTGGAATAATAACTAAAACATCAGGTTGGATTACATTATTAGTAAATATATTAATAGCTATTGGAACTTATTTCTACATAAAAAATAGTAGCAAGAAATACCAAAACTTTAAACCTTATGTAGGTAACTTAATTAATCTTGAGAAAAAAGGCAAAAATGAGTATGTTGCTATAATAAAACAAGGAAAACTTCCTGTTAAATTACAAATAGCTTATGGTGGAGAAGATTTCGAAAACCTTAAGAAAAATCAAATGGTTCAAGTTAGTTACAATCCAGATGCTAAAATAGCTATATTAGTTAACAAACAATAAACTTCTACTTAAAGTAGAAGTTTTTTTACTTATTAAGAACATATTTCTTATAAATTTTAAGAGCCTTAGCAAGCTGATCTGGGCAAGATGTTCCTCTATTTTTACAAGGTATATCCTCAAGCTCTTCAATAATTTCATCTATTGATTTTCCTTCTATCAAATGTTTTATACCAATTAAATTACCACTACATCCACCTTCAAATGTAACATCTTTTAATATATCATCTTCTATATCCATTAAAATGGACTTTGAACATACACCCTTTGTATAATATCTGTACATATTCCCTACCTCCCATATTATTATTTTAATTTAAAATGTGTTACGACTAATTACTTTCGTATATAATAATATATATTATATAAAATATTTAATATTTCACATTTGATAAATTTTAATATTTTATACTATAAAATTTATTATTTAATAACTATGAAAGGATATATTATAATGATAAATACTAAGTTTATGGATAACTATTTTAAGTTTTTATTTCTATCTTTCTGGCCAATAATTTGGTATGAATTAATTTTTGTTTCTGATCCATTTATAAAATCTATTTTAGTAGCATTATATTGTATTGCAACTTTAATTTACATACCACTTATAATATTTTTTAATGATAATAATATAAAATCTATAACTTTATATTATAGAATAAGCACTCTAACTGCATTTATTTTTACATTATTTAGCTTATTACTATTTCCTACTAGTCTATTCTTTCTAACATTAAAAGTAATTTTTGTATTTATATATTTATATTTATCATATACTAAGCTATTTAAATATAAAATAGAAGAAGGTCTTGTAGGAATACTAGCATCCTTATTACTTTTAGTTATAATGTTTAGATATTAATACATAATTTTTAGTTTCTTGGAAATATTAGACATATATTCTTTTTTCTGATATTATTTATATTAAAAGATACTATTAATAAACTAAAGGAGTTACTATTATGGAAAAAAAGATTTTAGCTACAGTTGGAGAAAAAGAAATAACTAATTTAGACGTTGAAAATTCTTTAAAAAGCTTAGATCCATATCAAGCTATGCATTTCCAAACTGAAGAAGGTAAAAAACAACTATTAGAAGATTTAGTTAACCAAGAGTTATTCTATATGCAAGCTAAAGAAGATCAACTACATAATGATGAAGATTTCAAAGCTGAAATGAAAAAAATTGAAGAAAATATGTTAAAGCAATATGCTATAAACAAAGTTTTATCTAATGTTACACTAACTGAAGAAGAAAAGAAAGCTTTCTTTGAAGCTAATAAGTCTAAATTTAATAAACCTGAATCAGCATCTGCTAAACATATATTAGTAGATTCTGAAGAATTAGCTAATGATATATTAAATAAAATAAATAACAATGAAATGACTTTTGAAGCTGCTGCATCGGCTCACTCTACTTGCCCATCTAAAGATGCTGGAGGAGATTTAGGTACTTTCACTAGAGGTCAAATGGTTCCAGAATTTGAAGAAGCTGTATTCAACATGAAAAACGGTGAAGTATCTGGACCTGTTAAAACTCAATTTGGATATCACTTAATAAAATTAGAAAATCTACAAGCTGGTGGAGAATCTGAGTACGAAGAAGTTAGAAACGAAATAGAAAGAAGTTTAATGTATCAAAAGCAAAGTGAAGCTTATAATAAAGAATTAAATAACTTAAAATCTAAATACAACGATACTGTTAAGTATCATGCTTAATAATAAAAGCCTAGTTATATAACTAGGCTTTTATTTTATCATAACAATATTCTATAATATCTCTTCTTTTAATTATACCTATAAATGTATCTTTATCATCTACAACTGGAACAAAGTTTTGATTCATAGATTTTGATATTAAATCTTCTATATTAGCATCTATAGACACAGGTCTATTATCTTTTCTTCTCTTAACATCTGTTATTGGGATATCTTCTATAGCTCTTAAATCTAGAGAAAGTTCATTTTTTATAGTCCATAACAGGTCTCCTTCAGTGATTGTCCCAACGTACTTCCCATCTTTGTTTATAATTGGAACAGATGAATATCTATGATACTCCATCTTCTCTAAAGCTTGTCTCATTGTATAGTCTTCGTATATGTATGCCACTTCACTTTTTGGTGTTAAAAAAAATAATATATTCACTATTTATACCTCCATATACTCATATATAATATATGCTAATTAAATTTTTAATCCATATGGTATATTCAAATGTCTTTTCTAAGTTAATTTTAACACATTTAATGCTATTTTTAAATTTAAATATATTTATATGAAAATTTATTCAAATTAAAAAAGCCGCTTATAGGCGGCTGTGTTTCACATATTACTAGAATTACTAATATATATGAACTTTAGATTATAATCTAACTACGTTAGCAGCTTGAGGACCTTTAGCTCCTTCAACTACGTCGAATTGAACTGATTGTCCTTCTTCTAAAGACTTGTATCCTTCACCAGTTATAGCTGAGAAATGTACGAAAACATCTCCTTCACCTTCTACAGATATAAATCCAAATCCTTTTTCGTTGTTAAACCATTTAACTACACCAGTTTTCATTGATAAATCCTCCTAAAAAAAACACAATTATTTAGCTACAATTATTGTAACCTTATTACTACTTTATCATACATACATATCTTTGTCAAATATTAATTAATTTATAACATTTATTGAAATTTAGTAATGAACTCTTATTAAGTGGAATCTTATAGTTTTATTACTCCAACCTAAATCCCATGGTACTAATAGCCTATCAGTATTATGGCAAGTTACTAAAGGATATCCTTTAGAATCCATTCCTGTTACTGTAGATACATGCGTTATCCTTCCACCTTTTTCATATGCTACAAAGTCTCCTGGTCTTAAATTATAAGATTCCTTATACGTTTCTTCATATGAACCTTTACATATTAAACTACCTCTACCACTATTTAATATATAATTTTTAAACCCTTGCGCATTTACCCAAGCCTTTGTTCCATCACGATTATTATAATTCCATATAGAATTTTTCTTAAATCTTCCACTCTCATACATTATTTGTGATGCAAAGTTTGCACAATCGCCTCCGTCTGGATTAAAATTTTTATACTCTCTATTAAACTTAAACTCATATTCTTCTTCGGTTGAAACTCCACAATATCTATGAGCATAATCTATAGCCTTTTGTTGTTCTTGTGTTAATTGAATGTCAGGTTTTTGTTGAGCTAGTATATAACTTCTTATATCATCAGATTTAATATTCTCTAAATTTAAAGAATCTGCAAATGGGTCAGTATACCATTCTTTAGTTATAATATATTGATTATCTTTTATTTTTACATTTAGATAATGCTCTGTACCTATTCTAAATATATTTTTTACATCTTTTTCATTTTCATAAGAATAATTATAATCTGTAGCAACATTACATATTATTCCATATAAATCAGTTTCTTTTTCCTTTACTTTTCTTATTTTTACTTTAGTCTTTATATCGTTAAAAGTTACCCCTTGCTTACTAGACCAATTTTTTAAATACTTCATTTTTTCTACTTCATGTTCATAGGCCCAAAGCCCTGTCTTTTTATCAGTATCATAAAGTTCCTTTAATATCTCTTCATTTTGTTCTAATATAGCTTTGTTTCTATAATCAAATAGATTTTGTAAAAGAAGTTGATATTGTTGTTTTATTTGATCATCTGCATCTATCTTTATAGCTTCTATTTCACTTACCTTTGAATTTAATTTATATATTATTGACCCCAAACCTAAAGGTAAAATTAAACATAAAGACATAACTATAATTTTAATGTACTTATTTTTAAATTTAAGCCTACTCAAAGTCACACCTCCTAATAAATAGTACATCTACTTCATATTATAATTTCTTTTATATTTTCTATTATTATGTCCAAATAAATTTATAAAATAAATAACTATTTTTCATTTAGTTTATATTTTTTTTAGATATATTGTATAATTATATAGTTATATAAATTACATATAATTTCTTTAAAATTTACGGAGGTGCTATATAATTTGAAAAAAATAGCTGCAATAAATGATTTATCAGGAATTGGTAGATGCTCATTATCAGTTGCTTTGCCTATAATATCAGCATTAAAGGTTCAATGCTGCCCTTTTCCAACATCTATACTTTCTAGTCAAACAGGATATCCTAAATTTACCTTTTTAGACTTAACTAATGAAATGACTAATTATTATAAAGTATGGAAAGATTTAAATGTAAATTTTGATTGTATATATAGTGGCTTTTTAGGATCTATAGCTCAAATAGATATTGTTTCTAAATTTATAGAAGAGAATCCTAACGCTTTTATTGTTGTAGATCCTATAATGGGAGATGATGGAGTATTATACCCTATATTTAATGAAGAATCTTGTCTTAAAATTAAAGAGCTAGTTAAATTATCTAACTTAACTACTCCTAACTTAACAGAAGCATGCTTTTTGACTGGGAGAGATATAACAAAACGTGATCTTACACGTAATGAAATTGTAGAGATAGCTAAAGACATTTCTAAATTAGGTCCTGACAAGGTTATAATAACAGGAATACTAGAAGGAGATAATATTTCAAATATGGCATATGATAAAACTACTGATGAAATATTTTTTACCTCTATAAAATATAATAACTGCTCTTATAGCGGAACAGGTGATATATTTACATCTATACTTTGTGCTATGATATGTAGAGGATTTGATTTAGTATATTGCGTTAACACTGCAACTAATTTTATATACAAAGTAGTTGAATATAGTGCTAAGTTTAATAGTGATAGAAACGACGGAATAAGATTTGAAGAGTTTTTAAGCGATTTAACAAAAATTTAGGAGGTCATAAAGATCTCCTTTTTCAATATACTATTTCCTTCTAAGTCTTATTTAATACTATATGTATTATTAATTTGCAGTTATTTTTTATACACTTTTATTAGCATTTAAATATAAATATATATATTAATTATTAGTCTATTACAAGCCTTAATATTATAAACTATAATATAGAGTTTTGTAATGGGGGGATATTATATGAACATAAATCAATTATCAAAAGAGGTTGCATCATTTATAAAAAATACAAATGAATTTAAAGCTATGAATAAAAGTAAATTAGAATTGGATAAAAATAGAAACTTAAAAAGGCAATTCGATATGTATATTAATAAAAAAAATAACCTATATTCAAACTATTCTTTAGAGGATGCCTCTAAAAAGGTAAATCAATTAAATAGAGATTATAATGATTTTTTTAATTTACCTGTAGTATCAAATTATATACAAAAGACAAAAGAATTTAATAATATGATGGAAAACTTCTATAAATTAATAGAAAAAGAACTATTAAAATAAATACAGAAACTTTTTTATAAAAATAACTTAAAGAATCTCAGAAATAAAAAAGAATGCCTGTAATAAAATGTACCCTATAGAGTAGACAACTAATAAAAAGGTCTACTCTATAGGGTATTTTTGTATATAATTAAATAAATAATAATTAGATCGGAGAAAATTTTAATGAGTAAAAAATTATTTACAGAACAGGAAATAATAATATTAAAACAAAACAAATACATTAAGAAAGTAAGTTCGAAAGGTATTACCTATACCGATGAATTTAAAAAAATATTTATAAATGAAAGTATCAATGGTAAACTTCCTAGAATAATATTTGAAGAGTGTGGCTTCAATATCGATATTATAGGCATGCAAAGGATTAAATCTTCTGCTAGCAGATGGCGTACGGCCTTTAAAAATGGCGGAGCTATAAAACTTACAGATACTCGCAAATACAATACTGGAAGACCTATTGAGAAAGATCTTTCAATAGAAGAAAAATACAAAAAACTAGAAGCTAAAATGAAGTTACTTCAAGCTGAAAATGAATTACTAAAAAAGTTAGATATGATAGAAAGGAGAGTGTTAAAGAAGAAGTAAGTTTATTTTCTTGTGAAAAATATGAGATTATTAAGTCTACAATAAAAAAATATAAACTTAAAAATATGATAAGTTATTTATGTAAAGTTGCAGGTGTATCACGTTCTGGGTATTATAAATACTTCTCATCAGAAAGCAAGGATTTAAGAAAATCAAGAGAAGATAAAGATATTTTATCAAAAGAAAATGTATTAAAAGCTTTTAACTTTAAAGGACGTAAAAAAGGTGCAAGACAAATAAAAATGGTTTTAAAAGATAGATTTAATATAATATATAATTTAAAGCGTATTAGGAGAATCATGAAAAAATATGGAATAGTTTGCCCGTATAGAAAAGCGAATCCTTACAGACGTATGATGAAAGCAAGTAAAGAGCATACTATTGTTTCTAATTTCATAAACAGAGAATTTAAGCAAGATATACCATATAAAGTGCTATTAACAGATATTACATATTTAAGTTATAAAAATGGAAAAAAAGCATACTTGTCTACAATAAAAGACTCCTCTACAAATGAAATATTAGCTCATTATGTCTCAGATAACCTACGGTTAGATATTGTTTTAAATACACTAGAAAAACTTAAGTCAAATGTGAATTTAAAACTCCATAGCGAAGCTATTTTACACTCAGATCAAGGTGTTCATTACACGAGTCCTAAATTTCAAAAGCAAGTACAGCAATTAGGTTTAAAACAATCTATGTCAAGGAGAGGCAATTGCTGGGACAATGCTCCACAAGAATCATTCTTTGGGCATTTTAAAGATGAAGTTATTCTTAGCAAATGTAGTACATTAGAAGAAGTGATAAAAGAAATAGATGATTATATGGATTACTATAATAATTATAGATATCAATGGAATTTAAGCAAGATGACTCCTGTTCAGTACAGAAATCATCTTGTTTCTTAGAAATACCTTTTTTTAAATTGTCCTTGACAAAGGGTACACTTTATAATAGGCATTCTTTAATTTAATATATATCTCTTGGTTTCATCATGCTTTGCATCATATTTTGCATCATCATATAGTAATTCATCCACATATCATTTACATCTTGATATTGATCCATATAACCATTCATATATGGCATATCTAATGATGGATATTGTTGTGCAAAATCTCCCATACATTGCATTTGATACATGTCATACATAGGGCTTACATAAGTTGGACAATCATTCATATATAAATCTTCATTATTTATATATATTATTTCATCATCATCTTTCATATAATTCATATTACACATATCATTCATTTTTTTCTTGTTATTCATATTACACATATCATCCATTTTTTTCTTATTATTCATATTACACATATTTTTCATATCATATTTTGTTTCATTTGCTTTTTTGTTAGTGTAATTACATCCACATTTGTATTCTTCATAATTTTTATTACAGCTTGGTTTACATTTATCCATTTTAACATATTTAGGCATTGTATCATTACATTTTGTTTCTTTATAGTTACATTGGTTTAATTTCATGTTACATTTGTTAATCATATCTTCACATTTATTAGATTTTGATTCATATTCTTTTATTTTTTCTCCAGCATTTTTATAGCATTGTAATGCCTTTTCATCACACTTCATAGCTTGACAATATAATTCTTTAGCTTTTTCATTATGAACTTGAGCTTTTTCATATAAACATTTAGCTTGTTCACAATTTTCTTGTGCTTGTGCTTGAGTTTCTTCAGCCTGTTTATATAAACATTTAGCTTCTTGACAAAGATTTTCTGATTTTTCTAGTAATTGCTCAGCTTTACATTTTGCTGCTTTAGATTCTTTTTCTGCATTTTTAGCTTTCTTCATTAAATTTTGAGCATCTGCTGCTAATACTTTTGCTGATTCTTCACATTCTTTTGCCTGTTCTAGTGTTTCTTCTGCTATACATTGATGTTCCAATGCTTTTTCAAATAGCTCTTCAGCTTTTGAAGCTAAATCTGCACATGTATCAACAAATTTCACTTCACAATCATTACATATAGGTTCTATATATTTTTTTACAGATTTTTTGCAACTATTAACTGATTTACATGTATTATTAGGTTTACATGTATTTAATAATGAATCATTACACACATCTTGTTGAGGTATACATGAGCATGATGATTTTTTTTTCTTTTTCATAATAAGTCAAAACTCCTTTTGCTGTATTTTTTTCCCCCATAAGAAAAAACTTATGTTACCTAATATAATTATATGATTGGATGTAAATGTGGTTACTATTATTTATCATTATAATGAATTAAAAAAGCAGTATTAGATTATTACTAATATCTAATACTGCTTTAATTTAAAGATAATAATTCACCTTCATAATATAATTGTACTTTTTCTATCCATTGTCCTTTGTACTCTTCTTGAAGTATATTTTCTAATAAAACTTTTAATGTCTGTTCTTTAATATCTTCATTTAAATAATCTTCTTTCCAAGATACTCTTTTATTTAAACTCTCATCAAACTCTAATAACTCTATTTTTGCAATATCATTTCCATAAATTTTAACCTTCATAGGAAGATTACTAAAACATTCACTAGAAATAACACTTACTACTTTATTAACTTTTTCTTCTAAAGTTGTATTTGCTTCAATTTGTAAGTATTTAACTTGTTTATCTTCTTTAATATAATCTTGCATTAAAGTTATAGGTATTTCTACTGTACTAGATGTTTTCTTAGTCTGTTTGTTTTGAATTGACTTGTCCTTTAGTTTAGCTTCTTCATTAATCATTGAAGAAGAATTAGTTTCAATAGAACTACTTTCCTTTACTTCATTTTCCAAAGTACATGCTGTATTAAACAAAGTTAAAAAAATTATAAATAATATTATAGTTAATTTATACATTAGAATACCTCTTTTGCCTTAACTTTTAATATTATTATATCATAATATATATTTTTTTTCTAAAAATTTAAATCAAGATGTTATTTTATATAACTTATTATTAATTTTTCAGTCTCTATTATAGAACTTATATGCGTTCTTTCATATCCATGTGATGCAAAAATACCAGGACCTATTAAAGCAAATCTAGCATCCATTCCAGCTTTTAATGCTGCAGTAGCATCCGAACCATAATTTGGGTATGTATCTAATTTATAATTGATATTATTTTCCTTACACACGTCTACAAGTTTATTTATTAATTCATAATCATAAGGCCCATTTGAATCTTTAGTGCATATACAAACGTCATACTCAGATGAGTTTTGATTTTCACCTGGACATCCCATATCTACTGCTATGAATTCTACCGTATTGTCTGGAATAAAACTTGATGCACCATGACCAACTTCTTCATAATTACTGAATAAAAAATTTATATCATATTTAGGTTTTATATCATTTAGTTTTATGTATTTTATTACATGTAATATAGCTGATACAGATGCCTTATCATCTAAATATCTTGATTTTATAAAACCTGATTTAGTTATCTTTGTTCTAGTATCAAATGATACTATATCACCTACTTCTATTCCTAAATTATACACATCTTGAGGTTTACTTACTTGTTCATCTATGACTATTTCATAATTTTTACATTCTCTCTTTAAATCCTTAGCGTCATTTCCATCAATATGAACAGATGGTTTTATTGTTTGTAAAGTACCTTCATACTTTTTACCATTTCTTGTATGAATAATTACATTCTCCCCTTCTACTGAATTCATCATATATCCACCTATTTGATTAATAGATAAACGTGAATTAGACTTTACTTGTGATACTATTGCCCCTAATGTATCTATATGTGCTGAAAATGTTATACTTTTATTTGAATCTTTTCCTTTAATAGTTGCAAGTAAGGCTCCTTTATTAGATATTTTATACTCTACATTCATATCATTTAATTCTTTCTGTAGGTAATTTAACATATCTTTTGTATATCCTGTTGGACTTGGAATATTTAAAATTTCTTCTAATATTTTTGAATCAAAATAATTATTTTCCATATTATCCTCCTCTATTTTAAATTGTATATATACTGTATAAATAAATTATCATATATGATATCAGTAGAATTAATATTATTCTTAATATATATGAAATTAAAAATTCAATTTTATTTATAGGAATATTCGTAGTCTCTAAATATAAAATATTAGTAGTTATGCTTGTACACTTTAATATGCATATTATTCCTATTAATAATTTACTTGTATATCCTATATTTTTTTTTAATAAGTCTATTGCTATTACATCATTAAAAAATCCATTTACTAAAAATACACTTATTTCATCTATATTATCAAATCTTAAAATTTCTAAAATATAAGAAAAAACAATTTTTAAATCATATATAATATTTATATTATTTATTATTATATTCCCTAAATACATTATTAGTACTAAGTTAGGAATCAATCTAATTATTATGTGTATTGATTCTTCAAAATTTTTTATCATAGATTTGAATATATTTATATCTTCTTTATTCTTAATATGCTTATTTATAGAATTGATTAATTTATCACTTTTAAAATATGACTCTTTATAATTAGTCTTTATATAGTATGATTTTTTCTTTTTATTTATTGGATAAGTTCTGCATAATATAGTGTTTACTAAAATCAATATAAACATAGATAAAATAAAAAAATTTACCTTATTTATATTAAGTTCTTCTGCTATATAATTGCTAATTGAAACTGATGCTATAGAAAAGTTTAATAGTATAATACAGGCTTCCCTTTGTCTTATTTGGCCTTTTTTATATAGTAAGTTTGTCATAAAATAACCACAAAAGCAGTCATTGAATATATACATAATTATATTTAATACACTCTTACCGCTTAAATTAAATAATTTTTTCATTAATTTATGACAATAAGCCTCTACTATATCCATAAGACCAAAGTCCAATATAAATGGCATAAATATAGCGCTTAATGGTAATAATGTAATCAAATTTAATATAGTTTCCTCTAGTATTAAAGATATATTATCATCTAATAATACTATTGAGTATTTATCATAAAATATACTTATTACTATAAATATACTAAATATACTAAAGTATGAATATATTTTCTTTAAGTTACTTTTATGTTTTGACAATGTTGATTTAATAACTCCTATTGTTATATATACTATTGTACAAAGTTGTAACAAGCCTCTATAATTTACTTGTAGTTTATATGTAATATGATGTAGTATAGTTTTTGTTTGATTATCTATAGTAACAGGTATAAAAAATACTACTATCCCTATTATAGAATATATTATAACCTTCGCTACTTCAAAAAATTTATCTATTTTTATATCATTCGATTCAACCTCTTTAGATATATTCTCCATCCACACCACCTCTTATATATTTTTCAACTTTCAATAAATATTTCCTTTATTTTAATAATAACTTTCATTACTATTGCCTAAAATATTCTATAGAGGTATAATACTATAATTAATATATTTGGAAATTTAAGGAGAATGGTCAATGAGCATTAATAATAAAACAATATTAATTCTTACAGCTCAATTTGGAGCAGGTCATATAAGTGCTGCAAAAGCTATAAAGGATTATATTCTTGAAGAATACAGTGATTCAAATATACTTATTGAAAATTTTATAGATGCTAGCCTTCCTATTATGAATAAACCTATGGTTAAGCTTTATGAAAATAATACTAAGTATACACCTGGATTATACAATTACTATTATTATTTAAAAAAATCTTTTGACCCTAGACATGATATAGCACATAAATTATATACACCTAAGCTTATAGAATACATACTTAAAGTTAATCCTGATTTAATTATATCTACATTCCCACTTGCAGCCGCTTGTGTTTATAATTTCAGAGAGAAGTACAATCATATAAATATCCCTACATTAACTGTTATAACTGATGTTGTAGATAGTTTAGAATGGGTTTACCCTAATACAGATATGTACTTTGTTCCTTCTTGTGAAATAAAAAATAGATTTGTACAAAAAGGTATACACCCTAGTAAAATTAAAGTAACTGGTGTACCAATCAGTAAAAACTTTAATGTTAGTAGTAAAGATATAACCCCAGGAAAATATAAATTATTATTACTTGGTGGTGGTAGAGGTTTATTTGATGTAAGTGAAGAATTTATGTATTGGATAGATAACTTTATTGAAGATCATAAAGAAAATTTAGAAGTTACAATAGTTACAGGTAGTAACTCTAAATTATATAGCAACCTTACAGAAAAAAAGCCACTTAATAATATTAAAGTTTTAGGATTTGTAAATAATATGTATGAATTATTAGAAGAAAGTGACTTGATAATAACAAAGCCTGGAGGTGCTACTTTATTCGAGGCCATATATGCTAACACTCCAGTTATAGTTAAATCTCCTAAAGTAGGTCAAGAAATAGAAAATGCTAAATTCATAATTGATAAAGGAATTGGCTTAATTTATAATGACGAAAAAGATTTAGAAGATATATTTACTAAAATAGTTGATGATGAATTTGAACCATTAATGCGTTTTATGAAAGATAATATGAGTGAATTTAAAAAGTCAATACATCCAGATAAAATCTGCGAATATATATCAGAAATAATAAATAACAAGAGCTAGACTCTTGTTATTTATTCATATTTTTATATTGTTCTATGTCTATTACCCTGCAATTTATTGGTGATTTTTTTATTCTAGAGCTTCTCTTTTTTATTGTTATGTTATTCTTTAACTTAGACATAAGTTTAGACACCATATACATTTCATATATTATAAATGCTATATTAAGTAGTACTTGTATCATAAAGTTATTTTCATAACTTTCAAATCCAAAAATATATATTGAAAATACTCTTATAAGTATTAAGGATACTAAATGAATTGTAAATATAAAAGATAAATTTTTAAAATCATTATCTAAATTAATTTTTTTTATATTATTAAGTATTCTTAGATTATTATCATTCTTACATTTTCTTATATCTATATATATCTGTCTAAATATATTTTTATTTAATAGTAGTGGTAACACAATAATTAGGGTCAGTACTATCATCAAACATGTATCATATATATACATATCAAATCCCTTCTGTACTTTTTGTCTAAATAAAAACATTAAAATATATGTAGTAGAAAATATAATTCCACTTACATTAATTCTCGATTCCCTTTTTTTAGTTATTATAGTATAAATACTCAGAATAAATACTAAAGCTGATGCAAAATATATAATTGTGCTATAATTTGTAAATGCTAATAATATTATCGGAGATATTATATATACTATTGAGTCAGATAATAGCTTATTTTTCAAAATGCCCTCCCCCTTTAAATGATTGTCTATTAATTATCATTTATATAATTCTACTTTTATCAAATAAACCCTCTTAAACTTTACTTTATGAGTATATTAAATTTTCCTAGAATATTTATTCCTTCGATTTTTAATCTAGTTTACAACATTTATTGGATTTATATTTTCATTATTTATTATAGTTTCAAAATGAAGATGATTTCCTGTCGAATTTCCAGTTGTACCTACTTTTGCAATAACCTGTCCAGCTTTAACTACATCTCCTTCTTCAACTACATTTGAATTATTATGTGCATATAAAGTTTCTTTTCCATCAAAATGTTTTATTTTAATTACATTTCCATATCCATTCATTACTCCTGAGAATGAAATTATACCATCATCACAAGATAATATATCTGTATCCTGTGGAGCTGGGATATCTATCCCTTTGTGAAAACTTTGTTTACCTGTAATTGGATGAATTCTTTGTCCAAATGGAGAACTTATTTCTTTATATGATTTAACTGGCCATATTCCTTTTAAATATTCCGTGTTGTTTAAACTAAGCTCTTCTTTTTTTTCTTCCTCTATTTGCTTTTCTAATTTAACACTTTCTATCATATAATCTTGTAATTTAGATTCTAGTTCAATTTTCTTTTTTGCTAAATTTTCTAGCTCAGTTTTTTCTATGTATTCTTTTGATACTGTACTTGTTTGCACAAAGCTTACAGTTACAACTTCTACCTGAGTATTATTATTTTTACACTCTACCATTGAATTAATTTCATTTTGTAAATTTTCAATTTCTAAACTTAATTCTTTTTGGATATCTTTATTTTCAATTAATAAGTCTATTTTATTTTCTAGTTCAATAGCGTATACATTAGAATCTTCTTTTTTATAAATAGAAAATCCTAAAACTAAAGTTGCAAATACTGCAATAAACCTTATATATTTTTTCATATATTTTCACTCCTTTTTTAACCATTTATTAATATTGACATGTTTTTTTTATTTTATTACATATTTTTTTGTACTAACATATTCTATAAATTTAAATATTATATATTATTAATATACTTTTATTTGTAACTAATATAGTGATGGAGGTTCTATAATGGTTAAAATTTATAGTTTATTATTTGGTATTATAGCCTCAGTGTCTATATCTCTTTATTCATTTATGTATATACTTAGAAATATTTATTATTATTTTGAAAATAAGTCTTTAAGGAGGTTCATAAATAAACTTTTACCATTTTTTTCAAAATACAATTCTTTATTATTAGTGTTAGCTTTAGTTAGCTCTATACTTCATATATTAGGTATATTTATTAATACACCTATTCTTAACACAGGATATGCAGTTTTTTTTATATTACTTCTGGTTACTAAATTCACTTTCTTTGGATCTAAAAATTCTAATAATAGCTATCTACTAAATGTTCTTTCTTATTTACTTTTATTTGCTTTAGTTATCCATTACTTTATATAAATATATCTTTATATAAAATTTAATTTTTGAAATGTAAAAAAGAGGACCTCTCCTTATATAAGTGTCCTCTTTCCTTTTTGTTGCTTAATATATATTTTTCTTATATCTTACATATAATTGTTGTATTTCTTCCATATTAGCTTTTAATTCTAATTGTAAATTTGAAGCTCTTGCATAATCTTTAACTTCCAATGCTTCCTTTATTTGAGTAAATAAAGATTTTTTTGTTAGTGTATCTTTCATTACATTAAACTTTATATCAGCTATAGAATTCCACATAACCTCATCTAAAGCATCCCTATTTTCTTTTTCATGTAATTTTGAATAACTTCTTATGCTATCCATAGCATCATCAATTATCCTATTACTTAATTCTTTTTTCCATTTCTTTATAGCCCCAACCTTAAATGATTCTATTATAGCATCTGTAAATACATTTCCTTGTTTTAATGAGTCTAACTTGTTTTTATACTTTTCAAGATTTTGCATATTTTCATAAACTGTCGCTGATGGAACTGAGAATCTTTCATTTCTTTCTTCCATTGTATAATGCTCAAATACATCATTTTCATCTCTATACATTCTATCTTTTTCTAAATAGAACCCCTCTTCACCTAGTCCCTTGCTCAATTCTTTTTCAAGGTCTTTAGTTGATAATTTACTTTGAGCACTAGCCTTTATACCATCTAACATAACTTGATAACATCCAGCTAAAACTAAATATGTATTTGATAATGGATTTGGTGATCTTAATTCAAATCTTACAGTTTTAGGATTTTTTATATCCCTAATTAATCCTACAAGTACTGATCTATTTCTTGATGGTATTTCATAACTATGACCTAATGAAGTTACCGTACAAACAGGTGCTTCAAATCCAGGAACTAATCTATTAAATCCATCATTTGTAGATGTTACAAATGGATTTAATACTTCATAGTTACGAAGTAATCCCATAAGTGCTCCATATCCTAACTCACTTAAATAATCATTTTTCATATCTTTTGGTGCAAATATATTTACTATTTTTCCGTTCTTAAGCTTTGCACTAGCACCAACATGAGTATGCCCTCCGCTACCAGCAACTCCATGTATTGGTTTAGCTTTGAATGTAACTTCTAACCCATTTGATGTAAATATATCTTCTATAACTTCTCTTACTATTAATTCACTATCTGCAGCTTGAAGAGGAGATGAAAATTTCCATGATATTTCTAGCTGTTCCATAGCGTGATTAGTCTTCCCATCTATACTTATAGAACTGTTTATTCCTCCAACTTCCTTATGAGCCATTTCTGGATTTACCCCTATATTTTGAAGTGCAATTAAACTTTTCTCTAAACAAGTTCTAATTATACCATGAGTTCTTTTCCAATACTGCTCTTTTAGACTTTGAGATACATATAACTTTTCTAAATCAGCTTTATCTTCTGGAGTATTTACCCAAAATTCTAGCTCTGTAGCTGATGTTAATATTATATCTTCTATATCCGATACACTATCTATCCCTATATTATTTATAACATGAGGATATTTTTCAAATATTTCAAATAATGATGTCTTAAAATACTTTTCTGCTCTTTGTAAAACCCCTCTTGAACATACTTTCTTATTATCATGTATTAAAAATGCTGGTATTCTAAGTGTACCTATTGGTAAATTTAATTCACTATCAATATGTTCCATATTATAATCTATATACCACTTACAATCTGAATCTGGCTTTAGATCTACTTTTGCATTATTTAAAGTAGCTATATTGTAAAGCTCAACACTTGAGCCATCTGTTTGAACTGCTGATTCTAAAAAGTCATTTATATCTTCTAAAAATAACTCTACAGGTATTTTTTCATCAGTTGCATTTCCACCTAAATCTATCCCCATAAGTGATACAAATTTTATTTGCGGATTTGCTGTTAAAATCTCTTTTAAATCTTTTTCATTATGTTTTTCTTTTTCTATCGTATATAATAAGCCTTTCATACTGTCACTCCCCTAATTTTCAATATCGTATTTTATCTTATTATCCAACATTTTTATTCGTATTTTTATTTATACTTATTATATATTAGATATATAAAGTTCGCAATATTTTTTATTTTTTATTTTATATAAATACTTATATTTAAAAGTTTAACTTTTATATAAATATAGGGTATACTAAAAATAGAAAAATATTTTGGTATACTAAACAATATAGTTATTAATCATATACTTTTTGTAATATAAATTTAATATATCAGTTACTTAATTTAGGAGAGAATTATTATGGAATATGTAGTTTTCGATTTAGAGTTTAACCAAGGCTTTGATAAAACTCTTAATAAGACAGTGTCTAATGAAAGGTGTCCATTTGAAATAATTCAAATAGGTGCTATAAAATTAGATTCTCATTTTAATATAATAGATACTTTTAATAGCTATGTTAAGCCACAGCTATATAAATCTATACACCCTTTTGTAGGCAAAATGACTGGAATAAAATCTGAAGATGTTATGGATGCACCATCATTTCCTCAAGTATATAAAGAATTTAAAAAATTTGTATCTACCAAGAAAAATACAGTTCTTTGTGTATGGGGAACAGGAGACTTGAAAGAATTATTCAGAAATATAACTTACTATGATTTACCTTATAAAACTCTTACAAAATCATATATAAATATTCAACACTACGCATCTAGATACTTTAATAATCCCGCTGGTAAAAGTATCGGCCTTCAAAATGCTATACAAATATTAAATTTAGATCAGGATAAATCTTATCATAATGCTTTAAATGATGCTTATTATACAGCTCAAGTATTTATAAGAATATATAATCCAAGTATAGTTCCTGATGTTTATATGTATACTACAGTTAAGCCGTCTTCAGCAAAAAAGAATATTAAAAAGCAAATTAATTATGATAAGCTATTTGCTGAATTTGCTAAGATTCTTCAAAGAGATTTAACCAAAGAGGATAAAAAAATAATAGATCTAGCTTATAAAATGGGTAAAACAAACCAGTTTTTAACTGAGTCAACCATATATAAAAAAAGATAGACAATAATAAAATGGACCCTTTGTCAAGTACACTAGAAAAAAGGGTTCTTAAGAAGTTACTAAAAGCTGATTCCTGTATTGCACAGGAGTCAGCTTTTTTAAATTCCACTGGCAACGTTCATTATTGTAATAATCCATGTAATCATCTATCAATATTTTAAGTTCTTCTATTGTTTCACAGCTTTTATAATCAATTTCATCCTTCATATGTCCGAAGAATGATTCTTGCGGAGCATTATCCCAACAATTGCCTCTACGAGACATAGATTGACCCAAGTTATATTTTTTAAGCAATTTTTGAAAGATTGGACTTGTATAATGAGAGCCTTGGTCAGAATGAATAAATGCATCTTTATGTAATTTAAATGACTTTAGTTTAACTAATTTATTTATAGTTTCAGTTACAATATCTATAGCTAAGTTATTAGAAAGATTATAGGCTAATATTTCATTTGTTGATGAATCTTTTATTGTAGATAAATATGCCATCTTATTATTGCCGTACGGCATATATGTAATATCAGTTAACATTACCTTACCAGGTATGTTTTGCTTAAATTCTCTATTTAGTCTATTAGGAGCTACTCTATGCTCCTTTGTAGCCTTAGCAATACGCTTATATGGATTAGCTTTACGTATAGGACAAGTAATATTATATTTTCTCATAATTCTTTGGATTTTCTTTCTATTCATTATAATATTGAATTTATTTTCTAATACCATTTTTATAGACCTAGATCCTTTCTTATATCCACGATAGTTAAATGCTTTTAAGATAATTTCTTTAGATATAAGATCTTTATTTTCCTTTATACTTCTAGTCTTAAAATTATTTAAAAAATTATAGTAACCTGAAGTAGAGACATTAGCAATTTTACATAAATGTCTCGTCATGTTTTTAAGATTGAAACTTTGAATTAAATTTTGTATTAGTCTAAATATTTTAGATGCAGGTATATTCTTATTTATCACCTGCCTTTCTTGCAGCTCTAACTTTTTTATCAATTCAAGCTCCGCTTTAAGATACTCTATTTCAGCATCTTTTTTAGCGATAATCTCTTCAATAGTTAATTCTCTATTAAGTGTTCTTCCTGAATTTAAAGTCCTAGTATCTTCTAAACCTAAAATACCTTTATCGTTATATGCTTTTCTCCATCTTAGACTAGCAGAATCTATACGTTTAATTCCAATTATATTAACATCAAATCCTGCATCTTCAAAAATAGCTCTTGAAGTTTTCCCATTCTCATATTCAGCAATAAACTGCAATTTAAACTCATTAGTATAAGTTATACCTTTAGCAGTTACATTTTTTACATATTTATTTTTAGATAATTCTAATATTTCTTGTTCTGTAAATATTTTTTTACTCATCTTATAATCACCTCTTAGTTAATATTGTACAAAAAAAGATCCCATATAGACAGACACGCTTTTTCTCGTGTCCACCATATAGGATCCATTTTATAAATTTGTCTATCTTTTTTATAATTATATGTTTATAAATATCATCTTTATAGCTTCATATTGTGCAAACTCTACACTTACAATCCCTTTTTTATCCTCTCGAGAATGTATAGTGTTTCCTATAAATACATCACCTTCATAAAAATCATCACATTCTCTTTCTAAAAACTCTATAAGATCATGTACTTTTATTGAGTTTTGCTCTGACTTTAATAAAGATATACTATTTACTTCATGATTTTTATATATTGATTCTATACCATATAAAAGGTTGTCCTCTTTTATGTATACAACTTCTCCACCTAATTCTTTTCCTTTTATTAATTTATTTTTAAAATCTAATAAATTCATTAATAAATATACCCCCTAATAATAAAATATTTAATAATCTTATACATTATATTATCCTACAGTATATTTTATTAATAATTTTATATAATTATGATATAAATTAATACTATTTTAAAACTAATTCAACGGGGCAGTGATCTGATCCCAATATTTCAGTGTGTATATCTGCACTAACTAATCTATCTTTTAATTTTTCAGATGCTAAGAAATAGTCAATTCTCCATCCTGAGTTATTTTTTCTTGCATTGAATCTATATGACCACCAAGAATATATACCCTCTTTATTTGGATTAAAATATCTGTATGTATCGATAAATCCATTATTTAATAAAGTAGTTAATTTTTCTCTCTCTTCATCTGTAAACCCTGCATTTTTTCTATTTGTTTTAGGATTTTTTAAGTCTATTTCTTTGTGAGCTACATTTAAATCACCGCAAACTATTACAGGCTTTATATTATCTAATTTTTTTAAGTATTCTCTAAAATCATCTTCCCATTTCATCCTATAGTCAAGTCTTTTTAATTCACTTTGAGAATTTGGTGTATATACTGTTATAAAATAAAAATCTTCAAATTCTAATGTTATAACTCTACCTTCATTGTCGTGTTCTTCTATATCTATTCCATATGATACACTTATAGGCTTTTTCTTAGTAAATATAGCTGTACCAGAATAACCCTTCTTTTGTGCATAATTCCAATAATCATAGTATCCTTCTAAATTTAAATCTATTTGACCTTCTTGAAGTTTAGTCTCTTGTAAGCAAAATATATCTGCATCAACTTCTTTAAAATAGTCTAAAAATCCTTTAGTAACACAGGCTCTTATGCCGTTTACATTCCATGATATAAATTTCATATTGTCCTCCAAATTGTTGTATATTGATATTTTTATATTACCCTTAGTTGTAAACATTTTAACATTTATTAAAACTTTATTTTATTTGCTATATCTTTAGGTTCTATTGAAGATACATATAACCCAGTACCTAATTCAAATCCACCAAAGCTATACTTTCTAGGAATTATATGTATATGTACATTAAAATAATTTCCCTCAATATTCTTAGGGTGAGAATGTATAAATATATTAAATGGTAAATTTCCATTTACTTTAAACAAATTTGAAAATAAATTTTTAAATATTATAGATAATTCTCTAATATCTTTATTGCATATATTTTCAAATTTTATATTTTTTTTAAATATAATTCTAATCTCTCCTGTATACTTTGTTGATTTTGGTACTAAAGTTAAAAAACTTTCACTGTTATTTATAACTCTCTCTTTTTCTTTTATTTCTTCATTTATAATATCATCATATAAGTATCTTTTATTTTCTATATAATACTGTTTTGATATATTAATCTCTCTTTCTATGTCAGGTGGTATTATCGATATAGAAACTATCTGAGAGTGCGGATGATTTAAAGATGCGCCTGCTTGTCTTAAATAATTTTTAAATATACTTACATATTGTACCTTTTCATCTTTTATAAGATTTGAATATCTATCTTTATACATTAAAAGCATATTATAAAACTCATCTTCATCCATATTATAAAAATTTCCATTATGTCTATAAGTATCTATCATCACTTCATGGCTTCCATATATGCTTTTTTGTGAATTATCTACTATTGGAAACTTATTATCTATAGATCTTACTATCCAACCATTTTCATCTTCTATCTTAAACTTTGATTTTGGAGTATAATGTTCATTTCCTTTACAAAATGGACAATCTTTATTATACTCAGCTATTATACTTTCCTCATTTTCATTAATAACTTTATCCATAGGCCTTCTCGCTCTATCTTTTGCAAAAATTACTATATCATTATTTATCTCATCAACCCTTATCTCTTTCATATTCAGCACCTCTTCGTTACTATTTTACCATATCATCTACCTTTTTATAGGTAAATAATAATCTTTTATTGTATTTATTTATAAATAAATTTTTGTACTTTTTATATTAATGATTTTTGATTTTAAACATGTTATTATAATCTTAAGTTAAATAAATATATATACAAATGTATATATATTAAGGGGGTTTTTTAATGAGATATTCAGAGAGAATAACTACTATGCAATCTTCTCCAATTAGAAAGTTGGCTCATATAGCTAGTAGTGCTAAAGCTAAAGGAATTAAAATTTATCATTTAAATATAGGTCAACCAGACATCAAAACTCCTAAAGTTTTTTTTGAGGCAGTAAAAAATTTTAATAATGAAGTCTTAGAATATGCTGTTTCCCCAGGACTCCCTGAGCTAATATCCTCACTTCAACAATATTACACTACATATAATATGGATTTCGAATCTGATGAAATATTAGTAACTAATGGTGGTAGTGAAGCATTATTATTTGCGCTTATGGCAACTTGTGATCCTAAAGATAATATATTAGTTCCAGAACCATTCTACAGTAACTATAATGGATTTAGCCAATCTATAAATGTTAATATTACACCTATTACAACTAAAGCTGAAGAAGGATTCCATCTACCTAGCAAGGAAAAAATTCAATCACTAATCACTTCTAAAACTAAGGCAATACTAATTTCTAATCCTGGTAATCCAACTGGTACTGTATATACAAAAAAAGAACTTTACATGATTTCAGAAATAGCTAAAGAAAATGACTTATGGATAATATCTGATGAAGTATATAGAGAGTTTGTTTATGATGGACTTGAGTATACGAGTTTTGGAAATATAAAAGAAGTCGAAGATAGAGTTATAATAATAGACAGTGTATCTAAAAGATATAGTGCTTGTGGTGCAAGAATAGGTTCTATAGCGTCTAAAGATAAAACCCTTATTGCTGAAATATTAAAATTATGTCAAGGCAGGCTATGTGTTTCTACATTAGATCAAGTAGGATCAGTTGAACTCTATAATACTCCATCATCTTATTTTACTGAAGTTAATAATGAATACAAAAATAGAAGAGATGTTTTATATAATGAATTAATTAAAGTCAAGGGAGTTATTTGTAAAAAACCAGCTGGAGCATTTTACATTGTTGCAAAATTACCGATTGAAAATGCTGAAGATTTTGTTATATGGATGCTTACTGATTTTAATAAAGATGGAGAAACCGTTATGGCGTGTCCTGCTGAAGACTTTTATGCTACCCCTGGGCTTGGCAGAGATGAAATAAGACTTGCATATGTACTAAAGGAAGATGACCTTCATAAAGCTGCTATAATATTAAAAGAAGGTTTAGAAAAATATTTAGAATTAAAAAACAAATAAAATTTTAAACTAATTATCAAATATTGATTCTTAATATAGTAAAGGCAACCTATAACGGTTGCTTTTATCCTTGTTCATATTTATCAAATATCTCTTCTAATGTTTTTACTGCACCAATATATTTTTTCTTATCTTCTTCAGTAAGCTTAATAAGCCTTTCTTCTAAACTAAGCTTTAACTTATCTACAAAATCAGAAGCAATTCCTTCTCCACGTTCAGTTATAGTTATTAGGTACTTTCTTCTATCAGATATATCTCTCTCCCTTGTAACATAACCCTTTTTTGTTAAATCATCTACCATGCTAGTTAAACTACCCTTTTCAATATTTAGCTTATTACATAAAGCTGTCATACTTATTGCCCCATTATTTTTTAAAGTAATTAAAGCCCTTAGTTGTGTTTTATTAACACTATATGTAGATGCATATTGTTTTAAATATTCTAAGTAAAAACTAGAATATATCTTTGGAAATGTCTTTGATAAAAAATTTATTGTATCAGACACTATAAATTTCATTTTATCACCCCAGATGCAAAATTTGTTAATTTGCTAACTACAATATAGTTTACATTAAATAATTTATTAGTACAATATAGTTTACATTAAATAATTTATTAGTACAATAGTTTTTAAAAGATAAAATAGTTAAAAACATTATAATTATGTTTATTTAAGTGACCTATAAAATTATTATAAAAATTCGATTTACTCAAAATGTAATTTTTTAAGAGAATGTCTATAGATTTGTGTAAATAAGATTTTTTATAATTTATATTACTGGAAATTTTAAATTCCAGTAATATTTTTTTATTTTTGAGAAATACTAATACTGGAATTCTTTACACAATTATTATGTGTTTAATTTAATTATTTATACACTAAATTTTCCATAATTTCAAAAAAACTTATATTGTGTAAGAGTTAGGTATCCTTTCTCCAAACATGATTGTAAGCTGTCCTAAAGTAGACGCCCAATTTTGGTTTGGAGAGGTCCATTTCTCCATAATTTTCATGGTAGATAAATATAGTGATTTTCTTAGTGACTCATCTGTTGGGAATACAGTTCTTACCTTAGTATATTTTCTTAACTGTCTATTAAATCCCTCAAGAGCATTTGTAGTATAAATAATTCTTCTAATTTCATGTGGATACTCAAAATACGTATTCAGATTACTCCAGTTATTGTACCAGGAATCTATTACAACAGAATATTTTGAATACCATTTTTCCTTAAGAATATCTAAATTTTTAAGTGCTGTTTCTTCATTAAATGCTCTATAAACACTTTTTAAATCTTTCATAAACTCTCTCTGATCTTTTGATGCTATATATTTAAGAGAGTTTCTAATTTGATGAACTATACAAGTTTGAATACTTACATCTGGATATACAGTTTTAATTGCCTCAGGTAGACCTTTTAAACCATCCATACATGCAATTAAAATATCATCTACGCCTCTATTTTTCAAATCATTACAAACTGATAGCCAAAATTTTGC
>NZ_LT629850.1:536786-545985 GCF_900106845.1 Romboutsia timonensis | reverse complement strand
GGGTAGATTTTAACTTTGATTTTCCTCTTCCTTCATACAATGAATAAATAAATTCTTCTGTGATACATTGATTACCTATTATTTGATTTAAAATAGATTTTCCAGTTTCTCCAAATACATCTGAAAGTACACTTGATATTTTTATATTTGCATCTTGTAACACCTTATGGATTCTATTTTTATTTCTATTAACTTCACCTAACAATTCTTTTCTTAACCTAGTTAAATCCCTTAAATCTCGAATTCTCTCTGGTGGTACAAAGCTTTTTTCTATTAAACCGCATCTTAATAAGCTAGCTATCCATTCTGCATCTTTGACATCTGTTTTTCTTCCCGGTACATTTTTTATTTTTTTAGCATTTGCTACTATTAAGTCAAAAGCTCCGCTTTCAAGTATATTCCATACAGGCTTCCAATAGATTCCTGTACTTTCCATAGCTACATGAGTACATTCTTTCTGATTTATGAAATCCAATAATTCTAACAATCCTTTAGTAGTTGTAGAAAATGTCTTTACTTCTTTTTTAGGTTTTATATCTAATTTACCATATAAAACACATGCTACCACTGTATCCAAATGAACATCTAACCCAGCACATCTTTCTACGATTGCATCCATAGTTACCTCCATAACAAGATATAAAGCGAATTTATAGTAACTGTCCTAAAAAAATTCCTACACGTGCTATTTGCACAATATCTTGTTCTTATCAGCTACTATTCCTAGTTTCCTTGTAAGAATCGTATTACTACATTATATTCAAGGTTTATTACTCGCTTTATATTGATTATAGGCGAAGCCATTAAAAAACAATCATTTTCATTATAGCTTGTGAAACAAAGTTTAATGTTTTTTCCTTATACTCAAAAAATTAAAAGATAAGGTATATGACCTTATCTTTTTTACTAGCCTACTTTTTTTCATATAAGTAATATAATATAAATGCTATAATAGAGAATATTACAGGTCCTGCTATCATAAATACTGTATCTGTAATTCTTCCATTTATAGCTGGCTCTATTATACTAAATACATTTGCAAATCCAACAACAAAGCTAACTATGATTGATGCTGTTAAAGCCATTCCATACGACTTATATACCATAAACGGTTTTTCTACTTCTCCAGCCAATTGCTTTTTCTTAAATACCGGAAAGGCTCCTGATAAGAATATATATGGTATAGTCATTGCAACATTTGTCATAAGAACTAAAAGTGCAAAGAATGCTTGACCATTACTTCCTCCAAAAGATACTACAAGTATTATTAAAATAGCTATTATAGCTTGAATCCACATAGCATTTACAGGCATTCCATCTTTTATTTCAGCAAATTTTCCTGGCCATAATTTCTTAGGTGAGCCTTCTATCAACGTTTTCAAAGGAGAATAAGTTAATGTAAAGAAAGCCCCTGTTAAAGCTAAAAACATTGAAAGCCCAACAAACCTAGCAACCCATAACCCTAAAGTTATGGCAGATGCTTGACTCATACCAAAAGTCATTCCAAGCTCGTATCCTAAATTTCTCATTAATACATAAGCAACATTAGCCATATTAACAGTATCTAATGATAATACATCATTCCAATTAGTAAACATACCACAAGCAAATATACCTATTGCATATCCTACTGCTATGACTATAGCTGATATAGTAAGGCCTTTGGGGAATGTTGTTTCAGCATTTTCAGTTTGGTCAACAAGTCCCCCTAAAACCTCAAGACCTCCAAATGCAAATATTGCAAATGTTAGGAATGATAAAATACTAAGAGGTGTCTGATATGCAGGATTTGGTGAAGTTGTAAAATCTCTTGCAATATTTAATATAGGTTGCTTAAACTGAAATCCATTTGAAGCTAAAACTACAAGTCCTCCTATTAATAATACTAAATTAAGTAATGCTACTGCCGTACCACCTACAGAAGTTACTTTAGTTATCTTTTCTACACCTTTTGAGGCTATAAACGTTACTAGTAATATCCATAGACATCCCAGTATACCTAGTGATTGTATAGAACTTAAACCTAATAAACTTAAGGATCCTGTTCTGTCGCTACCAAATATAGCATTAGATAGTGGTACCCAAATTGTAGATGAAACATTTACCATCCATATTATATAAGATGCATACCACATAAATGTACCTATAAAAGCATATTTAGGACCTACAGATTTTTCCATCCAGGAGTATATTCCCCCTGTTTCTTTTTTAAATGCAGATCCATACTCTGCCATCATAAATGCATAAGGTATGAAGAATAATATTGCACTTAGTACATACCATGGTATTGCTGCATATCCCATAAGATAAAACGCTCTTGGCATATTAGCAAATCCAAATACTGATGTAAAAATCATAAGTATAAGTGATACTAGTGTCAATTTTTTTGTTGTATTTGTATTTTCACCCATTATGACTCCTCCTTGCTTAAATATGATATTAATTTTTACAGTTATATAAAATTTAATTCATATATAGAGGATTTTTGTTTATTATCATTATTTTAGGTTTAAGAGTATTTATAATCTGTACTTATAAAAAAAGACCATGTATAGCTATAAATACTTCTATATACTATACATAGTCTTTTTTATAAATTATTTTTTAATTAAACATGTAAATCTACTTTTATGTTACCTATTAATTCTTTGTATTCTTTTATAGCAGGTTCTAATGTTTCATTCACGAACTCTACCACTTGTTCTGGTGCTCTTCCAACAAAGTTTTTAGGATCCATTATAGATAGTATTTCTTCTTTACTCATTTTAAAAGCAGGATCTTCTATTATAAGATCTATCAGATTATTGTTTAATCCTTCTTGCTTAACTCTATATGCAGCTTTCATAGAGTACTCTCTTATAATCTCATGTAGTTCTTGTCTATCCCCACCTCTTTTTACAGCTTCCATAAGTATAGTTTCTGTAGCCATAAAAGGAAGTTCTTCATTTATATGCTTATTTATCATATTTTCATATACTACTAAACCATCTGTAACGTTTATTCCTATTTCAAGTATAGCATCTGCTGCCATAAAAGCCTGAGGTATAGCTAATCTCTTGTTAGCTGAGTCATCTAAACTTCTTTCTAACCATTGAGTTGCTTGAACTAAAGCAGGACTTAATGATTCAGTTATTATATACTTAGATAACGATGCTATTCTTTCACTTCTCATAGGATTTCTTTTATAAGCCATAGCAGATGAACCTATTTGATTTTTTTCAAATGGTTCTTCTAATTCTTTTAAGCTTTGTAAAAGTCTTATATCATTAGTCATTTTATGCATACTTTGAGCTATCCCAGATAATATACTTAAAACTTGATAATCTAACTTTCTAGTATATGTTTGTCCACTTACAGCATAAGAAGACTTGTATCCCATTTTTTTGCATACTATTTTATCAAGTTCTGATACCTTTTGATGATCACCTTCAAATAAACTTAAGAAACTTGCTTGTGTTCCAGTAGTACCTTTTACTCCTCTTAGTTTCATGTTATCTATTCTATAGTTTAAGTCTTCTAAGTCAAGTATTAAATCTTGTGCCCATAAAGTAGCTCTCTTTCCTACTGTTGTAAGTTGAGCTGCTTGGAAATGAGTAAATCCTAATGTTGGAACATCCTTATATTTAAGAGAGAATTCTTTTAAATTATTTATTAAGTTAACAAGCTTTACTCTTATAAGTTTTAATGCTTCATTCATTTGTATAACATCAGTGTTATCTCCAACATAAGCTGAAGTTGCTCCTAAATGTATTATTCCCTTAGCTTTGTCACATTGAAGACCATAAGCTTTAACATGACTCATAACATCATGTCTTACTTCTTTTTCTATTTTTCTAGCTTCATCAAAATTTATATTATCTATATTATTTCTTAATTCATCTAATTGCTCTTCAGTTATATTTATACCTAGCTCTTTTTCTCCTTCTGCTAAAGCAACCCATAACTTTCTCCAAGTTGAAAATTTGAACTGAGGAGAGAATATATAGCTCATATCTTTACTGCAGTATCTATCTGTCAGAGGATTTGTATATGTAGTGTATTTGTTGTCCATCATAATATGCACCTTCCTTGAATATAATTTATATAATAATTATATAAAACATTACGAACAATAACAAGCATTTTTATCCATTTGTTCATTTAGTGTTAATCAAAATTTCATCATTATCTATTAAGTAATCTACACTTTGACTATCTACAAAATTTAACACATACTTGTATCTTATAGCGTAATATTTATCACTCCATCCCAACTGATTTTTTACATCTTCTTCATCAGCTCCAAGCCTTAAACTTATGGCTGCAAATGAATGTCTAAAGTCTTTAGCTGAATAATTTGAAAGTCCAGCTAAATCTAGTGCTTTTCTTACTATTAGTCTGACATTTCGATCTGTTATATAATTACTTTTTTGAGTTGTAAAAACAAAATCTTCTGTCGGCATTATAACTTCTGGTAATAATGAGTAATGTCTATATTCCTCTATTAATCTAAAGCAATATGGATGGAGTTTAACTATTCTTTCTTTTTTCTTTTTTCCTAGTCGTACGTAGTAGTTGTCTTTATCATCTACCATAAGATCTTTCCATTTTAAACTAACTAGTTCATTAAGCAAGCATCCAGTAGTTATTAAAAATACTATTATAGTTTTATCTCTTATATTTAATTTATACAATGTATCTATAAGCTTATTTATCTCTGGAATACTAAGTACATCATCTTTACTTTTTATTCTACTAACTGTTGGCTTTTCAACATATCTAAATGGATTTATTTCTATATATTCTTCCTTTTTTAAGTAATTATAAAAACTATGTAAATAACTATATATCTTCTCACAAGTTGATTTTTTATATATTATTTGAACATAATCTATAAATTTTTTACAATCTTCTTTATTTGCATATACTAATTCTTTATCTTGTAAAAATTTCTTAAATAATATTACCTTAGATAAATAATCATGTTTAGTTGTTGGCTCCAGCTTTTTAGAAAAGTCTTTAAAAACTTCATACTCTATATCTTCTAGCACTTTTTCATTCTCCATGGATATTTTCCCTTTCTTATATTTTTTAACATTTTTATCTATATATTGAATATATTTTATATTGTTGATATACTTATACATAGCGTTTATTTACCAAAATTATTATTTTACATAGGAGGTAATTTAATTAATGGAATTAATGGAACTTTTTAAAGCCGCTCTTATAGGTATTGTTCAAGGTATAACAGAGTGGCTACCTGTAAGTAGTACAGGTCATATGATTTTATTTAATGAATTCATAAAAATGAATGTATCAGAAACTTTTATGAGTACATTTTTAGTAGTAATTCAGTTTGGTTCTATACTAGCTGTTCTTACAATTTTCTTTAAAAAACTAAATCCTTTTGATGTTTCAAAAACTAAAATTCAAAAAAGTGAAACTATCGATTTATGGATTAAAGTTATAATAGCAGTTATACCATCAGGTATACTTGGTTTATTATTTGATGATACAATAGATGCATTATTCTTTAACCCAACTACAGTTGCTATAGCTTTAATAGTATATGGTATAATTATGATTATGCTTGAAAACAGAAATAAAAAACCATCAGTTAATAGTTTTTCTGAAGTCAGCTATAAGCTAGCTATTGGTATAGGTTTATTCCAATGTTTAGCATTAATACCTGGTACATCTAGATCTGGATCTACTATAATTGGTGCTGTTTTACTTGGAACGTCTAGATATATAGCAACAGAATTCTCATTCTTCCTAGCTGTGCCTACTATGCTTGGTGCAAGTGCATTAAAACTTGTTAAGACAGGCTTTGCATTTAGTGGTTTTGAATGGTTAATCCTTGCAACAGGATCTATTGTTGCATATATAGTTTCAATATTAGCTATAAAATTCTTACTTGATTATATTAAGAAACATGACTTTAAAGTATTTGGATATTATAGAATAGTTCTTGGTATATTAGTACTTGCATATTTCTTTTTAATTAAATAGTTTAAAATAAAAAGAAGCACATTTAGTGCTTCTTTTTATTTAGATTCAATAAGAAGCTTTATAATATCGCTAGTCTCTTCATTAAAAGCTGTAACTATACTTAAATAATCGCAAGCCCTATTTGTAGCTAAATATACTTTATTTAAGTCTCCTATAAAATCATTTATCTGATAATCTTGAGTTGTGTCATTTATAGTATGGTTGTATAGCATTTCTAGTTGGCAAATTACACATGCCTTATACTCTAAATTCTTTATTGTATATATATTAGATATTGTTATACCTACTTTTTTACTTATATTAGTTAAGTTTTCCTCTGCATATATATATGGTATGTTTGCCTTTTCTAATGCTTTTCTAAGCATATATTGGAAATACATAACCTTTCCACTTTTTAACTTTTTCTTATTATATGGATATATTATTGCTATCTCAGAATAATCTAAGCCTTTTTGATTTATAAGATACTCAACTTCCCAAATAACAGAACTTATTTGTTCTTCTAAGTCACTTACCTTTATTATGTCTACAGATTTTGTACTAGGCTTTATATCCTCTGTTTTATAGAATCCCGTAGTTTTAACGTTACTTCTTAATTTTTTTATATATCTATCTATATTTTCACAGAAGTTATTGTTAAAATCAACAAGTTCTTTAGATTGTCTATAATTTTTCTTTAAATTTATATGCTCATCAAATTTTATTTCTTTTAGGTTGTCCTTAAATATATTAACATTATTTGATATATTTAAACTATTACACGAAAAAACATTAAATATATATTTTGTCTTATATAGGAACTCTCTTATAAATTCAATTTCATCTTTAGAAAAACTCTCTGCCTCATCTATAAATATCCCTTTAAACATATTCTTATTTTTGATAATATTTCTAGCTTGTTTTACTATATTGTTAAAAGTTTTATAATAATCCTTTTTCAGCATATTATAATCAACCACTAAATTATACTTTTTAGCTAATTTGAGTACAAATGCATTAAGTGTATATATGTCTATATTAGTATTTTCTTTATATAGAACTTGTAGTTTCTCTCTTAATTCATTACATTCTTGTTTTGTATGAGTTAGTATCAAAAATCTATGATGAGGATAAACTCTTGCTAACTTCATGACTTTTGATAACATAAGAGTGGTTTTACCAGTTCCTGCCCCTCCTGTAAGTAATGTATTTCCATAGTTTATAGATATTATATCCTTTATTTGTTCTTCACTTAGAGGTGTTGCACTATATTTATAATCATCACTATAAAATGAAATTTTTTTAAAACTATTATTTAAATGTATTTTATCATTTAATACATAGTATTCTGGGCATATTTTTAATAAAAATAAATTTAGATCTATTTCATTATTTTTACCTTTAAGATATTTATCTATTAATACTTCACCCGTTAAAATCTCTTCAAGCTTAGTTTGGTCTATTAAATTATTTTCTATAAAATCTTCAAATTTATATGCATCATCTATATCAACATATGGCATTACAAAGACATAATTATATTCTATATTTAATTTTGATTGTTCCATTTTTATTTTTAAAAGTTCATATTCTTCATTCATTACTTCTAGTAACTCTTCTTCTAATATAAAAAATAAATCTTCTGTTGTATCCATAAACTTTATAAATAACAATTTATTATCTTTTATATATAACATATCCGTATTTATACCTTTAAAAGGTGTGACTTTAGGAATTATACTAGCATTGTTACCTATTTTTTCATAAAAATATGTTTCTATATCTTTAAGCTTTAAAGCTTCTAACTGAGAGTTAATATTTGTGTACTGGTTCACTTTAAATTCCCCCCTTAATTATAATAATTATATCATTTTAGTATAAATTTTTCCATATTGATATTTATAGATAAAAATTTTGCATTTAAACAACAAAAGGAGAGTAAACATACTCCCCTATATAATTATATTTTATAATTACTTTTATAATTATTTTCTAACCATATATTCATTTTTCTTCTTACTTCATTTTCTTTTACTTCATCAAATTGTGCATCTTGAGTAGTATAAGATTGTACTAAGTTTTCTACATTTGTTGGATATTCTACAAATTTACCATTTTTATTTTCAAATCCAATACTCATTATATCATACTTTTCATTTTCATCATTTAATACTACACCGTATTCTATATCACTATTTTCTAAGTTACTTTTTATTATTTTTACATATTGGTTTTTAGCTAATTTATTTAACATAAAATCATCCTTTCTTATTGTTGTATCTTTATTATTACCAATTTACTTAAGTGTATATGTAATTAATTTTATTATAATTTTCTTCCTTTTCCAGAATCAGTTATATTTATAAGATTTTCTGGATATGGATAAAAAAATGTTTGATTTAATCCGTTGTGCTAGTTAAATTTTACAATAATAAAACTCCAACAAATATAGTACCCTAAGATTATCACCAATCTAAAGGAGGGTTACTACAATGTTGGAGCTTAATAATTATTATATCCAGAAAGTAGAAAATTTAACGGATTTATTTACTATAATTTTTACAATAGTCGATGATATATATAATGATATCATACCTATAAGTATTAGAAATAGACGTAATATCAAAGATAGCAAACTTTGCGATAGCGAAATAATAACTATAAGTATAGTTGGTGAACTTCTAACTATAGATTCAGAAAAAGCATTTTTCAGCTTATTGAGTAGAGAATATTCAAAACTATTTCCAAAGTTAGGAGATAGAACTAGATTTAATAGGACAAAACGAAATTTACATTCTGTAATTAATGAAATAAGAGAGTATATTTCATTGTATATTCAATCTTATTCGAATAATATAAGAGTTATAGATAGTATGCCGATTCCAGTTTGTGAGTTTGGCAGAGCACATTTCAGTAAATGTTTTAAAGGCGAAGCCTCTTATGGAGTATGTCCATCAAAAAAACAAACCTATTTTGGATTTAAGTTTCACGCACTTACTACAATAGATGGTTTCTTAACTGACTATGTTATAACGCCTGCAAATGTTGATGATAGAAATGCAGTATGGGATTTATGTGACAAATATAATTCAATTTCTATTATAGGTGATAAAGGTTACATTAACAAAAGGCTAACGCCTGAGTTAAAAACTGAAAAAGATATAAATTTATTATTTTTAAAAAGAGGAAATAGTAAAGATAACTATCCAAAACAAATAAGACAATT
>NZ_LT629850.1:177796-536685 GCF_900106845.1 Romboutsia timonensis | reverse complement strand
TTGTGCTAGTTAAATTTTACAATAATAAAACTCCAACAAATATAGTACCCTAAGATTATCACCAATCTAAAGGAGGGTTACTACAATGTTGGAGCTTAATAATTATTATATCCAGAAAGTAGAAAATTTAACGGATTTATTTACTATAATTTTTACAATAGTCGATGATATATATAATGATATCATACCTATAAGTATTAGAAATAGACGTAATATCAAAGATAGCAAACTTTGCGATAGCGAAATAATAACTATAAGTATAGTTGGTGAACTTCTAACTATAGATTCAGAAAAAGCATTTTTCAGCTTATTGAGTAGAGAATATTCAAAACTATTTCCAAAGTTAGGAGATAGAACTAGATTTAATAGGACAAAACGAAATTTACATTCTGTAATTAATGAAATAAGAGAGTATATTTCATTGTATATTCAATCTTATTCGAATAATATAAGAGTTATAGATAGTATGCCGATTCCAGTTTGTGAGTTTGGCAGGGCACATTTCAGTAAATGTTTTAAAGGCGAAGCCTCTTATGGAGTATGTCCATCAAAAAAACAAACCTATTTTGGATTTAAGTTTCACGCACTTACTACAGTAGATGGTTTCTTAACTGACTATGTTATAACACCTGCAAATGTTGATGATAGAAATGCAGTATGGGATTTATGTGCCAAATATAATTCAATTTCTATTATAGGAGATAAAGGTTACATTAACAAAAGGCTAACGCTTGAGTTAAAAACTGAAAAAGATATAAATTTACTATTTTTAAAAAGAGGAAATAGTAAAGATAACTATCCAAAACAAATAAGACAATTAATATTTAAAGTTAGAAGGAGAATAGAAACTAGCTTTTCTCAATTAACAGAACAATTAAACCTAAATAAAGTAAAAAGTAAATCAATGCTTGGATTTATAACAAGAATATCAATAAAAGTATTAGGACATAATATTTCATTTCTAATAAATAAATTGATAGGAAATTATGATTCTATAGCTAAAATAAAAAGTCTAGTATTTGGTTAAATTTTACAAATACTAGACTTGTGGGATATTATTTTTTTGTTAAAATTAATTAACTTTATTTGGAAAATATTTTGAACTAGCACAATAGATTGATTTAATATATCTTTATCTTTGAATCTAGTTGCATACATTTTTATAACAACTTCAAGTGTACTAGATGGTATTCTTTGATTTTCATAAGATTCAATTAATCCATTAAACATATTTATTTCTTCTTCATTTAACATATTTTTATACTTTTCAAATACTTTTATTATAATAGATAATTTATTCTCTTTTTTTCTTTGATTAGAAACTATATTTAATACTTTTTCTTTATATTGATGTACTTGATCTTCCATTCTATTTTCATTTAATATATCACTTACTTCATTTGTTGACTCTTCATCATAAGATTTAAGTAATAACAAATTATTTTTGTGAAATTCTATTATATTTTTATTATTTTTTAAATTATTAATAAAAAAAATCCTAGTAAAGAAATTATCTCTAATATTGTAATTTTTAAGTCGTCCTTCATTTTCTATAGGCAAATAATCATATTTATCAATTATTTTTTGCGAAAAAAAACCATTTTCATTGCTTCTTATACTACATTTATTTCCACGGTAATATACTTTAGCATCTTTAAGTCCACAAGTAGGAGATCTACTTTTTAATATAAATCCATCTATATCATCTAAACCATTTATAAATTCTTCAGAAAACTCAGTCATTTGATTTGTATAATCATTTTTCGAATTATAATCTATCAATCTATATTCTTCATTCTCCTTATTCATTTCTATTCTTATAGGTTCCCTTGGTATTGATAAACCTATAGCCAGTTCAGGACACACAGTTTGTATATCTACATAATCTTTTAAAGATTGAATAACCTTATCATTGTATCCTTGACCATCATATCTACATTTCGTACCATATAAACATTCACTAACTACAATTTTAGGCTTTCTCATAAACTAACTTCACTCCATGCTTTTTTTACCTATATTTTTATCTATAATTTTATATAATATTAATTATTTTTTACCATAATAAAAAAAGAGAGGTATTTATCCTCTCTTTTTTTATTACTTAGCATATTCTATTGCTCTAGTTTCTCTTATTATACTAACCTTTATTTGTCCTGGGTATTCTAGTTCATCTTCTATTCTCTTAGTCATATCCCTAGCTAATAAATGAATATCTTCATCACTAACATTTTCAGGTTTAACCATTATTCTTATTTCTCTACCTGCTTGTATGGCAAAAGATTTATCTACACCCTCATATGAGTTGGCTATTTCTTCTAACTTTTCTAATCTTCTAATATAAGCCTCTAGAGTTTCTCTTCTAGCCCCTGGTCTTGCTGCTGATATAGCATCTGCTGCAGTTACAAGCACAGCTTCTATAGTCTGCGGTTCATAATCACCATGATGCGTACTCATTGCATGTATAACTTCTTTAGATTCCTTATATCTCTTAAGTAAGTCCATACCTATCTCAACATGAGTTCCTTCCATTTCATGGTCTACTGCTTTCCCTATATCATGTAAAAGACCAGCTCTTTTTGCAAGTCTAATATCAGCGCCTATTTCTGCTGCCATTATACCAGCTATATGAGCAACTTCTATAGAATGCTTAAGTACATTTTGTCCATAACTTGTTCTATAGTTAAGTCTTCCTAGTAATTTAACTAACTCTGGATGAAGTCCATGAACACCTGTTTCAAAGGCCGCTTGTTCTCCGTATTCTTTTATTATATTCTCTACTTCTTTTCTAGCCTTATCAACCATTTCTTCAATTCTAGCAGGGTGTATTCTACCATCCGCTATTAATTTTTCAAGTGCTATTCTAGCAACTTCTCTTCTTATAGGATCAAACCCTGATAATATTACAGCTTCAGGAGTATCATCTATTATCAAATCTATTCCTGTTAATGTTTCTAATGTTCTTATATTTCTACCTTCTCTACCTATAATTCTACCCTTCATTTCATCATTAGGTAAATTTACAACAGTAACAGTAGTTTCAGCAACATGGTCTGCTGCACATTTTTGTATAGCATACCCTATTATTTCCCTTGATTTCTTCTCTGCTTCTTCCTTAGCTTGAGACTCTATTTCCTTTATCATTATAGACATTTCTCTTCTAACGTCTCTTTCAGCATTAGTTAATATTATTTCTTTTGCCTTATCAGATGTTATTCCTGATATACTCTCTAATTTTTCTAATTGCTGGGTTTTTATAGCCTCAATCTCTTCTTCTTTTTTAGCTACATTCTTTAACTTGTCCCCTAGGCTTGTTTCCTTTTGTTCTAAGTTTTGTAACTTTTTGTCTAATATTTCTTCTTTTTGTATAACTCTTCTTTCAAATTTTTGTAAGTCAGATCTTCTTTCCTTATTTTCTCTTTCAGATTCAGTTCTTAACTTATGAATTTCCTCTTGTGCTTCTAATAACTTCTCTTTGTGTATTCTTTTTGAGTCGTCTTCTGCTTGTTTTATTATTCTATCAGCTTCGCTGTTAGCTTGGCCAATTTTTGACTCATATATATTTTTTCTCACAAAATAACCAGCAATAATACCTACTGCTATCCCTAATAAAATACTTATTATATCTATGACACCCACCTCCTTTGATAATAATCCCAAAATTACATTTTAAGAGTCTAAATAATTTTATAATTCAATTAAAACTATAGCATATAGAAAAAATACAATCATTACTTCTAAGATATATATTGTAATGTCGATAAAATCCTCTATTTGTAACATTTAAGAGTATTTTATTTAAAAATCATATTTAGATACTATGTCCTTAATTAATTTTATAATTTTTTCTATCGCATGTCAAGTTAATAGGAGGTGTGTATTATTTTATTATTCCAAATTTAATAATGTGTCGTCTTCTTCTTGAGCATTTTCTCTAGTTTCATCTAATTTATAGTAATGTCTAACTTTTTCGTCTATTTCCTTTATTAAATCTGGATTATCTTGTAGGAACTTTTTAACATTTTCTCTACCTTGTCCAAGTTTAGTATCATTGTAACTATACCAAGCTCCTGACTTTTTAACTATATCTATATCTGACGCTATATCTAATAAATCACCAACTTTAGATATACCTTCTCCATACATTATATCAAATTCAGCTTGTTTAAATGGTGGAGCCACTTTATTTTTAACAACCTTAACTCTTGTTCTACTTCCTAATACCTTATCCCCTTGCTTTATAGTATCTATTTTTCTAACATCTAATCTTACTGATGAGTAGAACTTTAGAGCACGTCCTCCCGTTGTTGTCTCAGGATTACCAAACATTATTCCAACCTTTTCTCTTAATTGGTTTATGAATATTGCAACACAGTTAGATTTTTTTATAGATCCTGTTAATTTTCTAAGTGCTTGAGACATAAGTCTAGCTTGTAAACCAACGTGAGAATCTCCCATATCTCCTTCTATTTCTGCTCTTGGAACAAGTGCTGCAACTGAGTCAACTACAATTATATCTATAGCCCCACTTCTTATAAGTGCTTCTGCTATTTCTAGTGCTTGTTCTCCTGTATCTGGTTGAGATATTATTAAGTTATCTATGTCTACGCCTAACGCCTTTGCATACACTGGGTCAAGTGCATGTTCCGCATCTATAAACGCTGCTATTCCACCTTGCTTTTGCGCTTCTGCTACTGTATGAAGTGCAACTGTTGTTTTACCTGAAGATTCTGGCCCATATACTTCTATTATTCTTCCTTTTGGAAGTCCACCTATACCAACTGCTATATCAAGACCTATTGATCCTGTTGATATAACATCAATTGCCATTGATGTAGCTTCCCCAAGCTTCATTACTGATCCTTTACCAAACTCTTTTTCTATTTTACCTAATGCTTGATTAAGTGCATTTAGTTTTTCTTGCTCTATACTCATCTATATCATTCCTTTCATTTCTACAAATACCAAACATTCGTTCTATTTTATATAACTATTATATAGCATAAAATAATCTCCGTCAATTACAAAATTCACTTCATCCTCATTAATAATAATATATATTTCTCTCACTTTAATTAATATTTAGGAAAACTAATATCTTTTATATTAATTGTATATAATTTATTTTATATTTAGTTATATATGAAATATAGGTTTCTATTTATAGGCTATAGTTTTAATATATAAAATTAGAATTTGTTTTCAGTAAGATTTTACCATACTTATTTTATTTATAAACCTTTATTTGTATTTTTATACAAGTTTTATTTATAATATCTTCCTAATTTAAGATAGGCTTTTTTATTCTAACCAAATTTAATAAAAAATACATAAACAGTAAAACTTTTAATTTATAAAATATAAAGGAGCTATACTAAGAAATTAACTCTAATAGTTAGTCTTAATAATAGCTCCTTTTAATTATTTACTTTCCATAAATAAGTTTTTATTTTTATATAAATATTCCCATCCAGAATATAAAGTAAGCAATGTAGCTATTAATATGGTTATATTCCCTATAGATAGTAATATATTACTTCCAAACTGAGCGCCTAAAAGTAAAAGTGGTATTGCTATCATTTGGCTTATTGTCTTTAATTTACCACCACCACTTGCTGCTATTACTTTTCCATCAGCAGCAGCTATTGCTCTTAGTATACTTACTGTAAGTTCTCTAGCAACAATTATAATTACCATCCAACTAGATACTAAATCTACTTCTATCATACATATAAGTGCTGATATAACCAGCAACTTATCTGCTAATGGATCCATAAATTTTCCAAAATCAGTAATTAAATTATGCTTTCTAGCTATATGTCCATCCATTGCATCTGTTATAGATGCTACTATAAATATTACACATGCTATTAAGTATTTACTTGGTATATTAAATAACATAACAAGTATAAATACTGGTATTAAAAATATCCTAAATAAAGTTAGTTTATTAGGCAAGTTCATTAACTATATCCCCCATTAAATCATATTCTAATGCACTAGTTATTTTTACATTTACGAAGTCACCTATGTTTAACTTTTTATCAGATTTAACATATACTATACTGTCTATTTCCTCTGCATCTCCTTGAGTTCTTCCTATATATACTTTGTCTTCTATTTGTTCTTCTACTAAAACTTCATATATATTTCCTACTTTTGCAGCATTTAGTTCTTCTGATATACTTTGTTGAACTAACATTAAAGCATCTCTTCTTTCATCTTTAACATCTTGCTCTAAGTGGTTTGGAAGTTTATCAGCTGGTGTATCTTCTTCTCTTGAATAAGAGAATGCTCCAAGTCTATCAAACTTAGCTACTTTAACAAATTCTACTAATTCATTAAAATCTTCTTCAGTTTCACCTGGGAATCCTACTATTATTGTAGTTCTTAATGTTGCATCTGGTATATGCTTTCTTATCATATTTATAGTTGATAGTATATTTTCTTTTGTAGTATGTCTATTCATTAACTTTAATATTTTATTGCTTGCATGTTGTATTGGCATATCAAAGTAATTACATATATTATCATATTTTTTAATAACTTTAACTAATTCTTCAGTTATTGATTCTGGATATGAATACATTATTCTTATCCATTTTATACCTTCTATTTGTGCAAGTTCTTCTAATAATTCTGGAAGCATTTCTTTACCATATAAGTCACAACCATATTTTGTTGTATCTTGCGCTATAACAACTAACTCTTTAACACCTTTTGCTGCTAAATCCTTAGCTTCTGATATTATATCTTCCATTTTTCTACTTCTGTATTTACCTCTTAATTTAGGTATTATACAATAAGTACATTTATTATCGCATCCTTCTCCTATTTTTAAATAAGCCATATAATCTGGAGTCGATACATATCTTGGTAAATCTTCATTATACGCAAAGTCTATGTCATTTAAGCTTACTATATGATTTTCTTTTTCAAGGTTAGCTATGATTTCATCTATTTGTTGATAACTTCCTGTTCCTACTATTGCATCTATTTCTGGTATTTCTGTTTTTAATTCTTCAGCATATCTTTGTGCTAAACATCCTGTAACTATAAGTAATTTTAAATTAGCAGTTTCTTTTAATTGTGCTAATTCTAATATAGTTTGTATAGATTCTTGTTTTGCAGATTCTATAAATCCACAAGTATTTACTAATATTATATCTGCTTCCTCAAAATCTCCTACTAATTTGTATCCTTTTTTGTTAAGTATTCCCATCATTATTTCTGCATCTACTAAGTTTTTAGAACATCCTAATGATTCTAGTGCTATTTTTAACATTTTATTGCTCCTTCCATTGCTGATTTATGAAATTTTATAACTTCTTCTACTGCGACGTCAACATTATCAAAGTTTATAACTTCGTTATATTTATATTTATCAACCGAATGCATATATAATGGATCATAATACTTTACTAAGTATTTTTCTACTAGTTCCTCGTATTTTCCTTCTTCTAATAAATTAATATATTCATCAACTTTATTATGTCCAAGTCTTTTTCTAAATTTATTTATACAATCTTTTAATACTTCTAAATTATTTTCATCTTTATTGTATACATAATCTCTACAAAGTCTTTTTACTCTATTTTCTAAGCTACATTCAAGAAGTATATGATATCCATCTCTAACTATAGCATCATAAATATTATTTGGTATTAGTACATGTCCTACTCTTTTACTTTCACTTTCTATGAATATATAATCACTATTTGAGAAAAATATTTTTTCAAATATTTTTGATTCAAATTTTTTCTGAGTTGGTGGTTTTTTATCATGCGTTATAAAACCAAATGTAGATCCACTATTTTTAGCGATTCCTTCCAAATCTATATTGTCCACATTTTTTTCATCTAGTATATTTAATAAGTCAGTTTTCCCAACTCCTGTTAATCCATGAACAACTATAAAGTTTTTAACATTCATTATGTTATCTAAATATTCTAATACATAATTTCTATATGCCTTATATCCACCTTCAAGTTTATATATGCTCATTCCTAGAGAGGCAAATAGGTTACATACAGATCCACTTCTCATTCCGCCTCTAGCACAATATATTACTATATTATCATATTCACTTGCAAGGCTTGTGACTTGTATATACATATCTTTTAACTTATATCCTACAAAGTCAAACCCTTTTTGAATAGCTTCATTTTTCCCTTGCATTTTATATATTGTTCCTACTTCACAATGTTCATGATCTTTAAATAAAGGCATATTAAATGCATCTAATATATGATCTTCTTTGTACTCAGATTCAGTTCTAACATCTATAAATATACAATTTTTTAATTTTAATGCATCTTCTATCTTTATTGTCTTCAAATTTTATTCACCTTCTAAATTTTGTAAATCTTGTTTGCTCATTAATACTTTTCTAGGTTTACTTCCTTCATTAGGTCCTACTATACCTCTTTCTTCCATAGAATCTATAAGTCTTGCAGCTCTATTAAATCCAATCTTAAACTTTCTTTGAAGCATAGATGCAGAACCCTGACCACTTTCTACAACAAATTCAATAGCTTCACTTAAAAGATCATCTTCATCACTTGACTTTTCCATATTAACCTTAGATATTGTATCCATTATATTTTCTTCATATTTTACTTCTTCTTTAACTTGTGATTTAACAAAGTCTATAACATTTTGTGATTCATTTTCTGATATAAATGCCCCTTGAAGTCTAACTGGCTTTGATGCACCTAGTGGATAGAATAACATATCACCTTTTCCAAGTAGCTTTTCAGCTCCACCCATATCAAGTATTGTTCTAGAGTCTGTTTGTGATGAAACAGCAAATGCAATTCTTGAAGGTATATTAGCTTTTATAACACCTGTTATAACATCTACTGATGGCCTTTGAGTTGCTACTATTAAATGCATACCTGCAGCTCTTGCCATTTGTGCCAATCTACATATATAATCTTCCACATCATTAGCACTTGCCATCATAAGGTCAGCAAGCTCGTCTATTATTATAACTATCTTTGGAAGTTTTTCTTCACATTTTTCATTGTAACTTGTAATATCTTTTACTCCATTTTCAGCGAACATCTTATATCTCTTATTCATTTCTACAACTGCCCAGTTAAGTGCATTAGCAGCTTTTTTAGGATCTGTTACAACTGGTATTAATAAATGAGGTATTCCATTATAATTTGCAAGTTCAACAACCTTAGGGTCTATTAAAAGTAACTTAACTTCATCTGGTCTTGCCTTGTATAGTATACTACTTATCAATGTATTTACGCAAACACTCTTACCAGAACCTGTTGATCCTGCTATAAGTAAATGTGGCATTTTACCTATATCACCTATAACTGGCTTTCCACTTATGTCTTTTCCAAGTGCCATAGCAAGTGGAGAGTCAAACTTCTTAAATTCTTCACTTTCAAATACTTCTCTAAGCCCAACCATTAAAGGCGTTTCATTTGGAACCTCTATACCTATAGCACTTTTACCTGGTATAGGAGCTTCCATCCTTATACTTCTAGCAGCTAAACTTAATGCTATATCATCTGTTAAGTTTACTATTTTGCTTACCTTCACACCTGGACTTGGCTGTATTTCATATCTTGTTATAGTAGGTCCTACTGTAACTTGATTTACTTTAGCTTCAACGCCAAAGTCTGCTAGAGTTTTTTCTAGTAAAGAAGCATTTTTTAACACTTTCTTTTTACTATTATCATCAGCCTTTTTATCTATCTTATTTAATAAATTAACACTCGGTATTTTATAATTATCGTAGTTTGCCTCTTGTTTTATACTTATTGTTTGAGTTTTTTCACTATCATAAGTCTTAGATGTCTTTATTGGCTGTTCTTTGACATCTTCATATACATCATTATTTATATTTTGTTTATTTGTATTTTGAAGTTCTTTTAACACATCAAGTTCTGATGGCATACTTTGAGTACCTTCTAATATTTCTAAATAGTCATCTTCTGCTTTATTAAATCCTACAATTTTTATAGTCTTGTCTTCTATTTCATCATAGTCATCTTCTATAACTTCTTCTTTTTTCTTATCCTTTTTAAATAAGCCTTGTTTTTTAATCACAGTTTCTTCATCAACTTCATCTGTAACCATTTCTATTACAGATTGCTTCACATTGGCCATTCTTTCTTTCATAGTTAAATCACTATTTTTTATTCCTTTTGATTTAGCTTTTATATTTGATACTAAGTCTTTTATAGATATATTAAATACAAACATAATACCAAATATAAGTGCAAATATACTTATTAACCATCCTCCAGTTATACCAAATGCCTGTTTTATATAGTAAGTTATAGTCGTTGCAATCAAACCACTTCCACTACCATCAACACCCATTTGAATCACTGATTTAAACATTTCACTGCTTAGCGGGCTTTCAACTGGAAGAGATCTAGCATTTAATAAACCATAGAATACAAATATAAATGCTATTGTTAAATAATACATTTTAGTATTTTTTATTCTATATATATATTCGTTTCCATCAAAGAAACCAAGTATCCCTGTAGCAACTATTATAAATGGTATAAAAATAGACAGACCTCCAAACAATCCTTTAAAAATAGTCTGCATCATACTTCCTACAAATCCCATAGAGTTGGAATTTAAGCTATACAATAAAAATATACCAATAAATATAGTAACTAAGTTGTGATATTCAGCATTAAATTCTAAATTTTTATTTTTCTTCTTGCTTTTAGTATTTTTCTTCTTGGCCACCCATCTCACCTCTTTTATCATTCTAATTTAATAAATATCTTATATCCTAATCATAGCAAAAAGTGTTAATGCATAAACACTAACACTTTAACTATATTTTTTAATTATATCATATATTCTGTATATTAAACAAATCTTATTTATTATTGCTTTCTTTTATAAGTTCTTTTAACTTATTCATAGCATCTTTTAATCCACCAACTTCATCTATAAGACCACATTCTACAGCTTCTTTTCCTATTAATACACTACCTACATCACTTACTAGATCTTCTTTTGAGTGCATTATTTTTTCAAGTTCTTCTCTTTCTATATTAGATGTTCTTATAATAAATTGAGTTATTCTTTCTTGCATCTTCTTAAAGTACTCAAAAGTTTCGTTAACACCTATAACAAGACCATTGGTTCTTATAGGATGAACTACCATAGTTGCAGTTGGAGCTATAAATGAATAATCTCCTGCAGTAGCAAGTGGTACACCAATGCTATGACTTCCACCTAAAACTAAAGTTACAACTTTTTTTGATATACTATTTATAAGCTCTGCCATAGCAAGACCTGCTTCAACATCTCCACCTACAGTATTAAGTATTATAAGAACCCCTTTTATATCTTCATTTTCTTCTATTGAATATAGCATAGGTATTATATGCTCATATTTAGTCGATTTCTTTTGAGGATTACCTACATAATGTCCCTCTATCTCCCCTATTATAGTTATACATTGTATCTCTTTTTTAGCTTGTTGAGGCATATTAGGTACACCCATTTGTTTTATATTATCTATATCTTCACTTTGACTATCTTTATTTTCATTATCTACTTCTTCACTTTTTAAGTTAGCCTTGCTTTTATTTTTTGAAAACTCTATGTAACTATTAGAATTTATATTATCTTCATAGTATCTCATAAATAAACTCCTCTCAATATATACTTTATAAATATAGTTTTACCAAGTAATAAAAAAAAATTCACTTAGAAGGTTCTTATAAGTTAAACCTATCCAAATGAATTTTAATATAAATCTACTTAATATACTTTAATAAACACCATCATATTCTATTATTATCATATCATTTCCTATTTTTCTAATACTTCTCCATGGTACCTCAAGAACTGACTTATCTTTTTTAATTCCAAAAAATCCTCTTTCTCTAGGTATTAAAAGCGCTAATATCTCACCACTTACTTCATCTAATATAAGGTCACATTCTCCAACTACCCCTAATCTTTCACCCGTTACTAAGTTAACAATTTCCTTTCCTGCTATTTCAGATAAATTCATGTTTATCCCCCCAACTTATTTTATAGTTTATTTTCTTCTACATCTCTTCCTACTATACATACACCTAATTTATCTAAGTTGAAAATTTTATCTATAACTATTTTTACAGTTTCTCTATCTACATTATCTATTGATTTTAGTATATCATCTGTCGATTCCACTTTATTATTTAAAAGTAATGATCTTCCTATAGACATCATTCTACTACTTGTACTTTCAAGACCTAGTATATAACTTCCTTTTAATTGTTCTTTACTTTCCTTTATCTCTTGGTCTGTTAAATAGTATTTTTTCATAATCTTTATTTCTTCTATAATTGACTCATATACTTCTTTTAAATGTTCATTACTCATACTAGCAAATATACCCAATTCTCCACATTTTCTATATAAACTTTGAGAAGAATATATAGAATATACTAGTCCCTTTTCTTCTCTTATTTTTTGGAATAATCTAGAACTTATACTTCCTCCAAATACTGTATTTATAACAGCCAAAGCGTATACTTCTTTATCATTTTCAAGAGGAACTGCTTCTAAGCTCATAGCCAAGTTAACTTGTTCTATATCTTTATTTTTAGTTAAAAAACAACTTTTAAATTCTGCTTTTTTAATATCTACATTAACATCCCTTTTCTTCCAAACTTTAAACTTTTCTTCTATCTTATTTATTATTTCATCAAAGTTAAAGTTACCTGATATAGCTATTACTGAATTATTAGGAACATAATATTTATTGAAATAGTCTAATAGCTTTTCTCTATTTAGTCTGTTTAGTGATTCTTCAGTTCCAATTATATTCATACCTAATGGATCATTTTTATATATATTTTCAGTTAATAAGTCATAAGCTAAATCTTCTGGTGAATCTTCATACATTTTTAGCTCTTCAATTATTACTGATCTTTCCTTATCTAAATCATCTTCATTAAACTTAGAATTTAATATCATATCACTAAGTACATCTATTCCTATATCTATATGAGAATCTAATAGTTTTACATAGTAACATGTACACTCCTTACTCGTAAAAGCATTTATTTGACCACCTAAGTTATCTATTTCACTAGCTATTTGCTTAGATGTTCTATTTCTTGTTCCTTTAAATAGCATATGCTCTATAAAATGTGATACTCCACTTATTTCTTCATCTTCTATTCTAGAACCTGCATTAATCCATGCCCCTAAAGATATAGACTTTACATATGGTATTTCTTCACCTATTATAGTTAGTCCATTTTCTAATACATGTTTTTTATACATAACTTCTCCTCCAAGTTCATTGCATTTATTATATATATTAAGTTCATTAAATCAAATTATCTTTTTATTACATGTATTAAATTATAATTTAGTATATTAACTTAATCAACTTTATTTAAAATATATTACTAAGCATTCCAGGCTTTAAACCTTTATCTCTTATTATCTGTATAATATCATCTAAACATTGAGTAGTTGCATATGTTGGATGCATTAGCACTATACTACCATCTTTTATATCTTTTTTCTTTACTCTTTCTATTATAACCTCTGGTTCTTTTCTATTATTCCAATCTATTGTATCAACATCCCATTTTATACTTGTATATCCAAGTTCATTTGCAGCCTTCATAGTCCCCTCTCCAAACGAACCTGCTGGCGCTTGAAAGAATTTAGTTTCCTCATTTATTATGTCCTCTATTATTTTTTTAGAAGTTTTTATCTGCTCTAAATTTTCTTCATATGAAAGCTTTGCATAATCTAAATGTCTATGACCATGGTTTCCTATTTCATGCCCTTCACTTTTAATTTTTAATAACATTTCTTGGTTCTTTTCTGCCCATCTTCCTGTTACATTGAATGTAATTTTAACATCTTCTTTTTTCAATACATCTAATATTCCTTGTACATACTCAGTTTCCCAACCTAGGTCTACGTTGCAAGTTAATGCAACGTATCCGCTATTTTTTTTTGTACCTTGAGTATATGGAAGATTTGCTTGATCAAATAGCTCAAACGTAGGCTTAGTACCTTTATTTTTCATAAAAAATATTGCACTTGATAATAATGCAACTAATACTAATACCCACATAATGATTTTTTTTAATTTACTTTTGTTAAGTACCATCATTATCATTAAGGTTTCCTCCTATATGTATTATTACTTGTTTATAAATACTATTATCAATTTAGGACAAATATGCAAAAAAAGTAGTGATTACTCACTACTTTTTAAATAAATTTATTTGCTATTTTCCATCTATTTCCTCATCTTTATAAAATCATCGCCTGCACATAAAGATAATATTAAATCAACAATAATTTCAAATATATTTATTATAATATACATACTTAAATCTCCTTAATGTAATATACTTAAATTACATCCTAGATTAACCTAATGTACATTATATAGTTCTTATAATAAATTTTTTTATTATTTAAGGTTTTATCATAAATCAATTTTCTTTTCATGTTATACTATATATTAATATACTATATCTCTATTTTCTATGAATATTTGATGCCATAAACAAAATACATATATAGACCATATTTTTCTTGAATTATCATCATATCCTTGTATATGATTATCTAATAATTTAATTACATAATCTTTATTTATCAAATCATCAACTTGAGCTTCATTTATACTTTGTCTAACAACATCTCCTAAATCTTCCTTTAGCCAAACTCTTATAGGTGTAGGAAATCCTAATTTTTTCTTTTTAACCATATGTTGTGGTATTTCATCTTTAAAAGCTTCTCTTAGAAGTATCTTAGTATTTTTAAAATTAACTTTTTGATTTAAATTTAAATTTTTAGCTACTTCTAATACTTCTTTATCCAAAAATGGAACTCTAAGTTCTATGGATTGAGCCATAGACATTTTATCTGCCTTTTGTAATATATCTCCTTCTAACCATGTGTTGATATCAATATGTTGCATTGTTGTAACATAGTCATAATTATTATTTTTTGCATCACTATATATATTAGCTAATAAATTTTCATGATTATCTACTTTATTATAGAATTTTAGAACTTTTTTTATTTCATTATCATCAAAAATCTTAGCATTTCCAATATATCTTTTTTCTAATGGAGTTGTGGCCCTATATAAATAATTTTTTCCTTTTATATTAGGCATGAGAGTAGAAGCTGTATTTAAAATAGACTTCATACTATTTGGCATATTAAAAATTGGTTTTATACTTTTATATTCTTTATATATATTGTATCCACCAAATAGTTCATCTGCACCTTCACCTGATAAAACTACAGTTACATGTTTTTTTGCTTCTTTAGATAAGAAATAAATACCAACCTGTGATGGGTCTGCAACAGGATCATCTAAATGATATATTACCTTAGGTAAAGCTTTTATATATTCATCTTGGCTAACATTTATAGATATATTTTCAATACCTAATTTATCTGCTGTTTTTTTTGCTACTTCTAATTCATCATACCCATTAACTCCAAATCCAACTGAAAATGACTTTATATTTGGATTTATTTTAGATGCAAGAGAAGCTACTATTGTAGAGTCTATTCCACCTGATAAAAATGTTCCTACTTCTACATTTGCTACCATATGGTGTTTTACAGAACTTGTAACTACATCTTTTATATCTTTAGATGTTATTTTTCTACTTCTTTTTAAATGTATATTATAATATTTTTTCATATCTAGTTTTCCATTTTCCACTGTAAAAAAGTAGCCTGGTGGAACTACTTTTATATTACTTATCATAGTCTCTTCAAGAGGTATATATTGAAAATACATATATTTTTGCAGGCTTGATTTATTTAAATTTACCTCATTTAAAAGTTCAATAATTGCCTTATATTCTGAAGAAAATACTATAAAATCTTTTTCATCTATGTAATAAAATGGCTTTATACCAAAATGATCCCTTGCTCCAAATAATTTACTCTCACTTTTATCATATACTATAAAAGAAAACATACCTCTTAACTTATTTAAACATTCTTCTTTATATTCTGTGTATGATGATAGTAAAACTTCTGTATCACATTTTGTATTAAATTTATATCCATTTTTTATTAGATCATTTCTAAGTTGCTCATGATTATATATTTCACCATTGAAAACTATGGTTTTATCATCTTTCTTTAATGGTTGGCTCCCATTTTCTAAATCCATTATACTTAATCTCTTAAATGCAAATTCAATATTGTCTTCTTTATGTATACCTGTATTATTAGGACCTCTATGATTAATTTTTTCAGCTAATTTTTTTATATCAAATTTTCTATTATTATTCTTATAATATATTGAAACATATCCACACATATATAATCCTCCTATATTACCTATAATTTCACGTTCCATAGGAGCCTATACATATATTAGTAATATTTTTTCTTAAACAAAAAGAAGCCTGATTAGGCTTCTTTAAAATCTATTATTTTTCTTCTTTCTTCTCTACTTTTTCAGGCTTAGGTAATAATACCTTTCTAGATAGATTTACTCTTCCTTTTTCATCTATTTCAGTAACTTTAACTTCTACTTCATCACCTATATTTAATACATCTTCAACTTTAGATACTCTTTCGTGAGCTATATGAGATATATGAAGTAATCCTTCTTTACCTGGAAGTATTTCAACAAATGCACCAAAGTTCATTATTCTTGTAACTTTACCTGTGTAAGTTTGTCCTACTTCAGCTTCAGCTACTATATCATGTATTTTCTTTTGTGCAAGTTTTATCATATCAGCATCTATTCCTGCTATAAATACTTCTCCAGTTTGCTCTATATCTATCTTAACTCCAGTTTCTTCTATTATCTTAGTTATAACTTTTCCACCAGGTCCTATAACGTCTCTTATCTTATCTGGATTTATGTTCATTGTTATTATTTTAGGAGCATACTTAGATAACTCTGGCTTTGGAGCTGATATTGTTTTTCTCATTTCGTTTAATATATGTATTCTACCAGCTTTAGCTTGAGTTAATGCTTTAGCTAATATTTCTTTATCTATACCAGCTATCTTTATATCCATTTGTATAGCAGTTATACCTTTTTCAGTTCCTGCTACTTTAAAGTCCATATCTCCTAAGTGGTCTTCCATACCTTGTATATCAGAAAGTACTGCTACTTTATCATCATGCTTTATAAGACCCATAGCAATACCTGCTACCATATCTTTTAAAGGTACACCAGCATCAAGTAAAGATAATGTTGAACCACATACACTACCTTGAGATGTAGAACCATTAGAACTTAATACCTCTGATACTACTCTTATTGCATATGGGAATTCTTCTTTTGATGGAAGAACAGGTATTAGTGCTCTTTCAGCAAGTGCTCCATGTCCTATTTCTCTTCTTCCTGGACCTCTTGATGGTCTAGCTTCACCAACACTGTATGCTGGGAAGTTGTAGTGATGCATATATCTCTTACTTTCTTCTTCATCTAATCCATCTAATATTTGAACATCTCCTAATGCTCCAAGTGTTGCTATAGACATTACTTGAGTTTGACCTCTTGTAAATAATCCTGAACCATGAGCTCTAGGTATAAATCCGTTATCACACCATATAGGTCTTATTTCTTCTAAACCTCTATTATCTGGTCTTACATTTTCATGTACTATTAACTTTCTTACTTCTTCTTTTATTATAGCTTGAAGTGTTTCTTCTATATCTACTCCATAATCTTCTAATAACTCTTCGAATTTCTCAAATGTTTCAGCTTTAACAGCATCCATTTTTTCCATTCTTTCAAGTTTTTCTATAGTTTTTACTGCTTCTTTCATTTTATCTGTAGCAAATTCACGAACCGCTTTTTCAACCTCTTCATCAGGTTTAAATAAAACTACTTCCATTTTTTCTTTTCCAACTTCAGCAGTTATTTCTTCTATAAATGCTACAACTTTTTTGATTTCTTCATGAGCAAATAGTATAGCTTCAAGCATTAATGCATCCGGTATTTCTTCTCCACCAGCTTCAACCATCATTATAGCATCTTTAGTTCCTGATACTACTAGGTGAAGAGAACTCTTTTCTCTTTGTTCTGCTGTTGGGTTAACAACAAATGCTCCATCAACTAACCCTATTAAAACCGACCCTGTAGGACCATTAAAAGGTATATCAGATATAGATAAAGCTATAGATGACCCTATCATAGCAACTATATCTGGTGTACAATCTTGGTCTACTGATAAAACTGTAGCAACAACTTGTACATCATTTCTAAATCCTTTTGGGAATAATGGTCTTATAGGTCTATCTATAAGTCTTGATGTTAATATCGCTTTTTCTGAAGGCTTACCTTCTCTCTTTAAAAATCCTCCAGGTATTTTCCCTACTGAATATAGTCTTTCTTCATAATCAACACTTAGAGGGAAGAAGTCTATTCCATCTCTTGGTTTTGCTGATTTTGAAACATTTACCATAACCATAGTTTCCCCGTATCTAATTATGGCGCTTCCGCTAGCAAGTTCTGCTATCTTTCCTATTTCAACCGAAAGCTCTCTTCCTGCTAAATCCATTGTAAATATTTTATGTTCAAACATTAAAGCTTGTACCTCCTCTTTTGCTAAAAAACGCGTTTACTATCCTATGTATTATCTTATCAAAAATACTATATTTTAACAATACAAAAGTAGCTTAGTTACTTATCTTAATCATTATATCTATTATTTACACTTTGTTTTAAAATTAGTCATATTCTAATTAGAGCAACTTATAGCAAGTATATCTGGACCTGTATGAGAACATATACAAGCTCCACCTCTAGTTATTAGTACTTTTTTAGCTTTTATTCTTTTTTGTAATTCTTTCTCAAGCTTTTCAAAATCTTTAAAATTATCCCCATATCCTATAGTAACAATTTTATCTTTTAAATCCCCATTATTTTTCTCTAGTATCATATCGACAAGCTTACTTGCTAGGTTCTTACTTCCTCTAACCTTTTCTTCTAAATGTGCTTCTCCATCAGGAAATGAAAATACCGGTACTAAGTTAAGAATATTTCCTATTATAGCTGTAGCTACAGATACTCTACCACTCTTTTTTAAATAATCCAAAGTTTTAGGTGCAAAAAATAACATTACACTTTCTCTAATAGAATCTAATTCTTTTACTATTTCATCTGGGCTTAACCCATCTTCTATTAACTCACATGCCTTTATAACGAATTGACCACTTCCTAATGATAGACTCATCGTATCAAACATGTGAATATCATTTGCCTTATCACCCATATCAGTTCTTGCAAGCATTGCACTTTGATATGTACCCGACGATTTAGATGAACCATTTATACATATTATTTTGTAACCTTCATCTATATATTTATTAAATATCTCACTGAACTGGATATATGTAGCCTGAGACGTTTTTGGTATCTCCTTACTATTTTTTAGTATTTCATAGTATTCTTCCTTACTTATATCTACTCCATCTTTGTATTCTTTATCATTAAAGATTATAGTAAGTGGTACCACATCTAAATATTCTTTATCTTGAATTTCTTTTGGAATATCACATAGACTATCGCATATTAATTTTATTTTCAAAGTCATCACCTCTATATAAACTTTTCTATATAATAGCTATCAATACCTTTTTATATAATATTAAAATTATAAAAAGCAGGTATTATTATACCTGCTTTCAATACAAAAGTAAAAAATTACTTTCTTAATCCTAATTTAGCTATTAATGCTCTGTATCCTTCAAGATCTCTGTCTTTTAAGTAAGCTAATAAGTTTCTTCTTCTACCAACCATCTTTAATAGACCTCTTCTTGAGTGGTGGTCTTTCTTGTGCATTTTTAAGTGGTCGTTTAATTCGTTTATTCTAGCTGTTAATAAAGCTATTTGTACTTCTGGAGAACCAGTATCTCCTTCAAATCTTCCGAATTCTTTTATTATTTCAGTTTTGTTCATCTTGAGTTACCTCCAATTTAATTTTATAATCGCCAATAACTAAGCATAGATTTGGAGTAATCGTATGCCGAGTAATGGTTAATTTACTTGTTTATTGTATCATAACTTTTTCTCTTTTGCAAATATACTTTTTACATACATAGTTGGTATCTTTTTGAAGTTGACTTTTTAGTTCTTCAATTCCATTAAACTTTTTTTCATCTCTAATTCTTTCTAGAAACTCTATAGTTATAACTTTTCCATATATGTCTTCATCGAAGTTTAGTATATTAGTTTCAATAGATAAATTATCTCCATTTACGGTAGGGTTGTAACCTATATTTGTAGCGCCGTAGTATATTTTTCCATTAACATATACTTTCGTTGCATATATTCCTACTTTAGGTATAATCATATTTTTATTTATGCTTATATTTGCAGTAGGAAATCCTATTGTTCTTCCAAGTTTCTTTGAGTGTATAACTTCTCCTGATAACTTATAATTCCTACCAAGATATTTATATATATCTTCTACACTACCATCTAATATTAACTTTCTAATATAAGTACTACTAATTCTTACATCACCTAATTTTATAGAATTTACTATTTCTAATGAAAAACCATATTGCTTAGACAATTCTTGTAATAATTTTACATTGCCTTCTTTATTTCTTGCAAAAGTAAAATCATGTCCAACTATTACATTCTTAACATTTAGTTTATCTAATAATATATCTTTTACAAAATCATATCCAGATATTTTAGTCATATATTCATCAAATGGTATATTGATTACATAATCTACACCCATAGACTTTAATATTTTTATTTTTTCTTCATTAGTTATTATATTTTGTATAGAACCTGGTCTAAAGTAATTAACTGGGTGATTTTTAAAAGTAAAAACAACACTACTTATATTATTCGCCTTAGCATATTCTGTAGCCTTTTTTATCAACACCTGATGTCCCCTGTGTAACCCATCAAAATTCCCGATAGTTACTACACTTTCTTTTATTGTATCTATTTTTTCTATCGATGTTATAGTATCCATTTTGCATTCCCCACTTAATTGAGATTTATACTATAAATAGTTTATCACTTTTTACACTTATGGTGTTATTTTTTCTTATTATCTTACCTATTCCGATAAATTCTTTTGAACTATAAACTCTTACAAATTCATCATTTTCATTAAAGTCTTTTTCTATAAATCTTCTCTCGTCTATGATACCACCATTTATATAATATTTTTCAGCATTTTCATGTATCTTTATTTTATTAAAATTAGTTAGTACATAGTCTATATCATATAAATATTTATCTAATGTATTATTATCATTGTATTCTTTTAACTCTTCAAGTGTTATACCATTTTCTAAGTTAAATTTACCTGATGAAGTTCTAAGTAAGAAAGACATATGCCCTCCACAGCCTAAAACCTTCCCTACATCATAACATATACTTCTTACATAAGTTCCTTTAGAACATTTTACATAAAACATTATTTTATTGTCTCTTATGCTAAGTATATTAAGTTCTTTGATATAAACAGGCCTAGTTTTTAAATTTATTTCATCAGCCCTTCCACTTCTAACTAAATCACACATTCTTTTACCATTTACTTTTAATGCAGAATACATTGGCGGTAGTTGATCTATATGACCTCTTTGAGTGTCAAAAGCTTTTTCTATTTCTTCTTTGGTAAAACTAAAATTATCTACTCTTTCTAAAATTTCACCTGATGAATCATATGTATCTGTAGTTATACCTAATGTTAACTCACAAATATATGACTTATCTTTATTTAATATAAGTTCGCTAACTTTAGTCGCTTTTCCTATGCATATAGGTAATACCCCTGATGCATCTGGATCAAGGGTACCTGTATGTCCAACTTTTTTTGTGTTTAAAATCTTTCTTACAGCACTTACTACATCATGAGATGTCATACCTGTAGGCTTTATAATATTTACTATTTTATTCATATTTCTCACCTTGTACTGCTTTTACTACAGCCTCGACTATCTTTTTCTTTGCATCTTCTATACTAGAGTAAATCGTACAGCCTGCGGCTCTTATATGCCCACCACCATTAAAACTTTGAGCTAGTTTACTTACATCTACATAGTTTTTAGATCTTAGGCTTACTTTTACTTCATTTTCTTTTTTTTCCTTTAGAAGTATTCCAACTTCAACACCTTCTATATCTCTAGTGTATGAAGTTATTCCATCTACATCATTAAAACTTATCACATTTCTTTTTAACATTTCTTTAGTTATCGTTATACTAGCAATTTTTCCATCTACTATATCTAAAGTATTTAAAGCTTCACCTAATAATTTATAATAATTATATGGATTACTTTGGAATACTTTTTGAATTATAGTATCTTTTTTAGCTCCTTTTAATAAAAGCTCCTTTGCCATTTCAAAACTACTTGGATGAGTATTTGAATATACAAAATTACCAGTATCAGTTACTAAACCTGTATATAAACATGTAGCTACATCTTCATCTATTATATTTATATTTTCATTTTTTTCACATTCTACTAGTAAATTATAAACTAGCTCACAAGTTGATGATGCTTCAGTATCTATGTAATTAAAATCACCATAATAATCATTACTTGCATGATGATCTATACATATTATTTTCTTAGCATTATCTATTAAATTTTGGCTTATGCAAATTCTATTTTTATCTCCACAATCAAGTGCTACTATATTATAACTATCTAAGTTGACTTCTTCTGATTTTAATATATTCATATTTTCAACTAAAAACTTTAAATTTTGAGGAGGATTATCGTCTAATACATAGTAAACGTTTTTCCCTAATTTATTTAAAGCATAATACATCGATAAAGTTGACCCTATATTATCTCCATCTGGACTAATATGAGAAGTAACGATGAAATCATCGTTACTTCCTTTTAAGTATTTTATTATACTCTCTATATTATTCTTCATCAAATTCTTCCTCGTCAAATGAAGATGCTGTTGCTCCTTCATTAACTTTTCTTATTAAATGGTCCATATACATACCATTTTTGATAGAATCATCAACTTTAAATATTATTTGTGGAGTATGTCTAAGCTTAACACTTCTACTTACTTCTCTTCTTATATAGTTTACTGCACTTTTTAGTCCTAACAGTGTAGATTCCTCATCTCCACCTAATATACTTACATAAACATATGCATAGCTTAAGTCATTTGTAACTTCAACATCAGTTACACTTACCATAGATGTTATTCTAGGGTCTTTTATTCCACTTATAAGCATTGAGCTTATAACTTTTTTTATTTCTTCTGCTATTCTCTTTGTTCTGTTATATGATGCCATTAATATCGACCTCTTTTATATCTATTTTAATTTTCTTTCTACTTCTTTAGTTATATAAGCTTCTATTATATCGCCTTCTTTAACGTCATTGTAGTTAACAAAACTCATACCACATTCATATCCTTGGTTAACTTCTTTAACGTCATCTTTAAATCTTCTAAGAGCAGCTAATTGTCCTTCATGTATTATGAATCCATCTCTTACTATTCTTACTTTAGATCCTCTAAATACCTTACCACTAGTTACATAACATCCAGCTATAGTTCCAACACCTGATAACTTAAATGTTTCTCTAACTTCAGCTTTTCCTGTATCTTCATCAACATATTCTGGGTCTAACATACCAGTCATAGCTGCTTGAACATCTTCTATAGCTTTGTATATTATAGTATATGTTCTTACATCTACACCTTCTTTTTTAGCAAGTACTTCTGCACTTGGAACTGGTCTTACGTTAAATCCTATTATTATTGCATTAGATGCAGTTGCAAGTGTAACATCTGATTCAGTTACTGCTCCAACACCACCATGTATTACTCTAACAGCAACTTCTTCATTAGATAATTTTTCAAGTGATTGCTTAACTGCTTGAACAGAACCTTGAACGTCTGCTTTTACTATTATAGGTAATTCTTTAACTTCAGCATCTCCCATTTGAGCGAAGAAGTCATCAAGACTCATTCTTTGGTTAGATTTTAACATTTCCTCTCTAGCCATTTGTTGTCTCTTTTCAGCTACTAATCTTGCAGCTTTATCATTTGGTACTGCAACAACTTGGTCTCCACCTTGTGGAACTTCTGATAACCCTAATATTTCTACTGCTGTAGAAGGTCCAGCAACTTTAACTCTCTTTCCTTTAGAGTTTATCATCGCTCTTACTTTACCACTAGCAACACCTGCAACTATAGGATCTCCAACTCTTAAAGTACCACCTTGAACAAGTACTGTTGCAACTGGTCCTCTACCTTTATCAAGTTGAGCTTCTATAACTGTACCTACTGCTCTTTTGTTAGGGTTAGCTTTTAATTCTTCCATTTCTGCAACTAAAAGTACCATTTCAAGTAAAGTATCTATACCTTCTCTTTTTAAAGCTGATACTGGAACGCATATAACGTCACCACCCCAGTCTTCAACTAATAATCCTTGGTCAGCTAATTCTTGCTTAACTCTATCAGGATTTGCTCCTGGCTTATCTATTTTATTTATAGCAACTATTAAAGGTACATTTGCAGCTTTAGCATGGTTTATAGCTTCAACTGTTTGAGGCATTATACCATCATCTGCAGCAACAACTAATATTGCCATATCTGTAACTTGTGCTCCTCTAGCTCTCATAGATGTGAAAGCTTCGTGCCCTGGAGTATCTAAGAATACTACTTTTTCTCCATTTACCATAACTTCTGAAGCACCTATATGTTGAGTTATTCCTCCTGCTTCACTTGAAGTTACGTTAGTTTTTCTTATAGCATCAAGTAAAGAAGTTTTACCATGGTCAACATGTCCCATTACAGTAACAACAGGTGGTCTTTTTACTAAGTCTTCTTCTTTATCTTCTTCTATATCTATTAAAGCATCTATTGCTTCTAATTCTTCTTCATCATTAGCTGAACCTTCAACTAATTCAAATCCATATTCACTTGCAACTAATGAACCTATTTCAAAACTTATTTCTTGGTTTATTGTTGCCATTGTTCCCATCTTCATAAGCTTCATTATTATCTCAGATGCAGATTTATCTAATTTAGTAGCTAACTCTTGAACTGTTAATTTTCCATCTATAGCTATAGTATTTCCATTAGCTGCAGCTATTTCATCTTTTAATATTTCAAGTACTAATTCAACTTCATCTTCTTCTAGTTCAGAATCCTTATCTACTGCATTTATTTCTAATTCTTTTAATTTAGCTAATACATCTTCATTAGACATTTTTAATTCGTTCGCAATTTGGTATACTCTTGTTTTTGACACAAGATCACCTCCTATTATATTTTTTGTGTTTCCATTAATTCCAATATCTTATTGGCAAAATTCACATCTTTAACTCCTAGAGCAGCTCTTGGAGCTTTTCCTATTGCATATCCTAGTTGCAATTTACTTGAGAAATATACATATGGTACATTTCTATAGCTAGATTTATCTTTAAATAACTTCTTAGTGTTATCTGATGCATCCTCTGCAACTATAACTAGCTTAACATTACCTCTTTTTAGTTCAAGTAGTGTTGAATCATCTCCTGACACTATTTTACCTGCACGAGTTGCAAGGCCTAAAAATGAGTATATTTTATCTTCATTAGTCTTCATATTTTTGTAGCTCCTCAAGTAGATTTTCATATACCTCGTTAGGTACTTCTATTTTGAATGCTCTGTTTAATGCTTTAGACTTTATTGCCTTTTTTAAGCATTCTGCATCTTTACATATATATGCACCTCTACCGTTCGCTTTTCCTATTGGGTCTAAAAATATTTGACCTTCTTTATTTTTTACTATTCTTATTAACCCTTTTTTAGAGTCTCTTTCTTGACAAGCTATACACTTTCTTTGAGGTACCTTTTTAGTTTTTTGCAAAGGTCATCCCTCCTTATTCTTGATCTTGTTTTGCTTGTGATTCGCTTTTTATATCTATCTTCCAGTTAGTAAGTTTAGCTGCAAGTCTTGCATTTTGTCCTTCTTTACCTATTGCAAGTGATAATTGATAATCAGGAACTACTACTAAAGCAGACTTTTCTTCTTCATTAACTTCTACTTTTTCAACCTTCGATGGGCTAAGTGATGCAGATATATATTCAGCTGGATCATCGCTGTATTTTATTATATCTATTTTTTCATCACCAAGTTCATCAACTATATTTTTAACTCTTGAACCTTTAGGACCAACACAAGCTCCTATTGGATCTATCTTTTCATCTATTGATTTAACTGCCATCTTAGTTCTTGAACCAGCTTCTCTTGATACAGATTTTATTTGAACTATACCTTCAAATATTTCAGGTACTTCAAATTCAAATAATCTCTTAACTAATCCTGGATGGCTTCTTGATACTACTATTTGAGGTCCTTTATTAGTTTTCTTTACTTCTAATATATATACCTTTATTTTTTGTCCAGCTTGATAATGCTCTCCTGGTATTTGCTCAGCTTGAGTCATTATAGCTTCTATTCTACCTAGGTTTACATATACTATATTTTTATTTACTCTAGCTACTTCTCCTGTAACTATTTCATTTTCTTTATCCATAAACTCATTATATACTATTTCTCTTTCAGCTTCTCTTATTCTTTGAACAACAACTTGCTTTGCAGTTTGAGCTGCTATTCTTCCGAAATCTTTAGGAGTTACTTCGTTTTCTATTATATCTCCTAACTCATAATTTGGGCTTATTTCTCTTGCATCGTTTAGTTCAATTTCAAGGAAAGTATCATATAAGTCAGATTCATCAACTACTACTCTTTGAGAAAATACTCTAACATCTCCTCTTTCTCTGTCTATTTCAACTCTAACATTTTGTGCTGAACCGAAGTTTTTCTTATATGCTGTTAAAAGAGCTTGTTCTATAGTATCTATAAGTATCTCTTTATCTATCCCTCTGTCTTTTTCTAATTCGTCTAATGCTTCCATAAATTCATGATTCATTGCTATTTGTCCTCCATAATTATCTTTAACTAAAACTTTATTGCAAGTCTTATAAGTGCAACTTCTTTTCTTGTAAAATCTACTTCTTCACCATCTATTATAACTTTTATATTATTATCTTCAGTTAATCCAACTAGTTCTCCTTCAAATTGTTTAGAACCATTCATTGGCTTGTATAATTTTATTTCAACATCTCTACCTTTATATCTTTCGAAATCCTTGTCTTTTTTAAGTGGTCTATCAAGTCCTGGTGAAGATACTTCTAAGAAGTAATTATCCTTTATAGGATCTTTTTTATCTAGTATTTCACTTAATTCTCTACTAACTACTTCACAGTCACTTAAAGATATTCCACCTTCTTTATCTAGGTAAACTCTTAAGTAATATTCTCCAGCTTCTTTAACATATTCTATGTCTACGATTTCAAAGTTTTTAGCATCAACTATTGGTTGAACTATCTCTTCTATTGTAGCTTCTATACTTTTTCTCATTTGTGTTTCCCTCCTATTCAGTTGTAAATTTTTTAAAACAAAAGAGTGAGCACTGTTGTCCCACTCTTAGTTTCTGCAATATATACCATTTTATATACTATAATACCATATATTAGTTTTTGTTGCAAATTTTAATTGACTTTAAATTAATTATCTATTTTTTGTATCTAAATTTCTTTTTCTTTGTAGATAATCATTACCAAATGTGCCATTGCATATACTTTCCATTTTATATCTACTACATCTATATTATCTTTATTTTCTTGTAAAAATTTATTAATCTGCTCTTCTATATTTTCGTGGTAGTCAGTTATCATTTTGACTTTCATTTTATAGCCCCCAATTATCTTAAAATAACTTCTTACTTCAGTATATGAATTAAAGATTAAAAATTTTACAAAAAAAGTACTAAATCTCAAAATTGTAACTTTTAGTCCACCATTATTGATTCAAATAACAAATCTCCACTATTTGTTCTATCAAATATTATGTTGCATTTTTTTATATTTTTTAAATCTATATCATTATATAAAACCATTGGTATCCTTATGTTTGATATTGGTGTAACTTGATTCCAAAATTTTATTTCTTTTCCATTTTCAAAATCTAAGTTTTCTAATTTACCTTTTGGATAATTAATTAAATTACTTTCTTTTGAAATTTCTACCTTTTCAGATTTTCCTTTGTTATCTACTAATTCTATACATATACTTTGAGCTCTTCCTTTTACATTTGATTCATTAGCAGGACATATCATGGTATTTATAGTTATATTATTAAATTCACTAAAATCACTTATATCAGGCTTAAATGATAACTTTCCACCTTTATATTCCCACTTTATATTCAATAGTTCTAATATATTCTTATCAGATTTTGGCAAATTTATTTCTGGCAATTCATCTTTATATATTGTACTAGATTTTTTAATTATACTAAATTTTATATTCTTACCTTTAAACTCATTTATTTTTCTTATATCTTCTAGCTTTTCATTTTTAGACGTTTGTAAATAATTAATCACATCTAAACTATCTATTTTTGTTACTGTAGGTACTTTAGTATCATAAATAGTATTGTCATACTTATTTCTAAAGCAAGCTTTTAAATAAGTTATGGTAAATTTTTTTAAAAATTTTTCTTGTTCTAATCTACTAATTTGTTTACTCAAATCTATATCTAAATTTTGGGCGTCATTTGATTTAGCCTTAGAATTAAAATAATTATGATTAGCATTTTTTAATAAGGTTAAAGATAGTATATTTTGATTTTTATATTCTTTTAACATATTATAAATGCTAAATCCATCTAAGCCAACTACCTCCCCATCTAGTTCTGATACCAATATAGATATATTTTTTACATTATCTATATTAAAGTCATTGTATTTATTATTAGTTGGATTCACTAATAATAAAGTTAATATATTTATGCCTTTCTCACTTTGTTCTTTAGTTAACTTAAATATTGCTTCTTTACTTATAGAGTCACTAATTAAAGCTATATGTTTAAAATCTATTTTATTCTTTAAATCTATATCATATATATTATTGCCTTCATTTGATTCTTTAAGCATCTTTATATGTTCATCAACTATTTTAGGAATATTTTCATATTCTTTATCTACTGTATGTTTTAAATAATATGCAGGATCAGTATCTATGGATATTCCTAAATAACCATTTTTAGCAATATATTCTGTAAGATATCTAAATCCTTTATCTTGACTCTTTATATCTTTATAATAACCTGGCACTATTATAGCTACTTTTAATTTTTTCTGTTTTGGTTCTTTTGGTATTGAGATTATTCCTTTCAAGCTATAATTAATATCAGCAATATTTCTTTCTCCAATATTAAAATCTATCGTTTCAATTTCATAACTTCCAGATGTTTTTTGCTCTATCTCAGTTGGTTTTAGTATTTCTATTGGATTTTCTTTTGTTCCACATGCTGATAATAAAGTAATAATAAATATTATCGAGGTAATGATAAACTTTCTCATATTCCCTCCTACATAAGGTGTCTTTAATATATTGATTATTTAGATTATTGCCTTTATTAAACTTTGTAAATAGTATTTACAGTGCTCTAAAAAAAATTCTTAATAGTAAATTAATATATATTTAATAAAAAAACACCCAGTATCTAAACTAGGTGTTTTTTATATCTTACTATATTTTTTTTTAATCTTTTATTAAAATAATGATAATTGATTCTCATCACTCATGTTATCTAGCGAGCCATGATTAGTAAGTGTTTCTATAACCGTTTTTGAAATTTTAGTTCTCTTTCTAAGTTCTTCTTTAGATATAAACTCTCCATTTTCTCTTTCTTTTTGAATATTTATGGCAGCATTTTCTCCAACCCCTTGAAGAGCTATCATAGGAGGAAGCAACAACTTTTCTCCTGCAACCTTAAATTTACTTGCATCTGATTTATATATGTCAACTGGAAGTATTTTTATACCTCTTGCATACATTTCAAGTGCAACTTCAAGAACCGTTAGCATATTCTTTTCTTTGGCTGTTGCATCATTTCCTAAACTCTCTATCTCTTGTATTCTAGCCTTAATAGCTGGAAGACCTTTAACTATTAAGTCTGCATCAAAATCTTCTGCCTTTGTTGTAAAGTATGTTGCATAGAAAGCTTCTGGATAATGTACTTTGCAATAAGCAAGTCTAAATGACATCATGACATAAGCTACTGCATGGGCTTTAGGGAACATGTACTTTATCTTTTGACATGAATCTATATACCACTCTGGAACATTATTTTCGTGCATTTCTTCTATGTGTTCAGGTTTTAAACCTTTCCCTTTTCTTACATTTTCCATGATTGTAAAGGCATTTTTAGGCTTTAAACCTTTAAATATAAGGTAGTTCATTATATCATCACGAGTTGATATAACTTCATCTATACTAACTATATCATCTCTAACTAAATCTTGAGCATTATTTAGCCAAACATCAGTACCATGAGAAAGTCCCGATATACGAACTAGTGCATCAAAAGTTGTTGGCTTTGTGTCAAGCAACATTTGTCTAACGAACTTTGTCCCAAATTCTGGTATTGCAAGAGATCCTATAGGACAATTTATTTCTTCAGGTGTTACACCTAGTGCATCTGTTGATGTAAATAAAGACATTGTTTCTGGGTCATCTAGTGGAATCTCTGTTGCAACTATTCCAGTTATATCTTCTAACATTCTTATCATGGTCGGCGCATCGTGTCCAAGTATATCAAGTTTTAATATACGTCCACTTATAGAGTGATAGTCAAAGTGTGTTGTTATAACCCCACAACTTGTATCATTTGCAGGATATTGTATTGGTGTAAAATCATAAACATCTTTATAATGAGGAATAACCATTACTCCACCTGGATGCTGTCCTGATGTTCTCTTTACTCCAGTACATCCATTAGATAATCTTAAAACTTCAGCATTTGGAACGTGTATGTTATTTTCTTCTACGTATTTTTTAGCATATCCAAAAGCTGTTTTTTCTGCTACTGTACCTATTGTACCCGCTCTATAAACATAACCCTCGCCGAATAATTCTTCTGTATATTTGTGTATTACTGGTTGATAATCTCCAGAGAAATTAAGGTCTATATCTGGTTCTTTATCACCTTCAAAACCAAGGAAAGTCTCAAATGGTATATCATGTCCTTCTTTTCTAAGTGGTTTTCCACATTTAGGACAATCTTTATTCGGTAAGTCTACTCCCGAACCATATTCTCCTATTTCAAAGAAATATGAGTACTTACATTCTGGATCATCACATATATAATGTGCCGGTAATGGATTAACTTCTGTTATATCACTCATTGTAGCTGCAAATGATGAACCAACTGAACCTCTTGATCCAACTAAGTATCCATCACTTAATGATTTTGTAACCAGTTTCTGAGCTATTATATACATAACGGCATATCCATTACCTATGATAGAGTTTAACTCTCTATCAAGTCTAGCTTGTACAACTTCAGGAACAGGATTTCCATATATACGCTTTGCTTTTTCATAGCACATTTCTCTTAGCTCAACATCTGAACCTTCTATTACTGGAGGATAAGTATCATCTGGTATTGGTTTTATAACTTCAACCATATCAGCTATTTTATTACTATTTGTTACAACAACTTCATATGCAAGTTCTTCACCTAAGTATTTAAACTCTTCTAGCATTTCATCTGTTGTTCTAAAATGAAGATAAGTTTCTTCTTCATCAACTTTAAATCCTTGAGAGTATTTTAGAATTTTTCTTAACACGGCTTCATGTTTTTCTAAAAAATGAACATCTCCTGTTGCTACAGGTATTTTTCCAAACTTAATTGCAGTTTCAATAAGTTTTCTATTTAAGTCCCTTAATTCTTCTTCATCTTGAACTTCGCCTTTATCAATCATAAATCTATTGTTATCAATTGGCATTACTTCTATATAATCATATAAATCTATTATTTTAGACATTTCTTCATCACTTACATTTTTCTTAACAGCCTTAAATACTTGTCCTGCTTCACATGCTGAACCAATTATAATACCTTCTTTATATTTTTCTAGAACACTTTTTAATATTCTAGGTGCCCTATAAAAATGATTAACATGAGCATCTGATACTATTTTATATAAATTTTTAAGACCAGTATAATTTTTAGCTATTAAAGTTATATGGCTGGTTCCAAGTTTTGTGTAATCAACCTTACCTAAAACTTCATTTACTTGTTGTAGTGTTTTAGCTCCCTTATTATCTAACATTTCTAAGAACTTTATAAATATAAGTGCTGTAGCTTGCGCATCATCAACAGCCCTGTGGTGGTTTAAAAGAGGTACACCTAATGCTTTTGCTACTACATTTAATCTATGCCTTTTTAATTCTGGAAGTAACACTCTAGCCAATGTTAGTGTATCTATACTTCTATTTTTAAACTCTATGTTTTGTTGTCTACACTTTTCAGATATAAAACTCATATCAAATTCTGCATTATGAGCAACTAGTACACTATCTCCAATAAATTCTATAAACTTAGGTAAAACCTCATCTATAGTAGGTTTATCTTTAACCATATCATTAGTTATACCAGTTAACTCTTGTATTTTGTATGATATATCCTTTTGTGGATTTATTAACTCACTAAACTTATCTACAACTTTAAAATTTTCAATTTTTACAGCACCTATTTCAGTTATTTTATCATTTGTATTTGAAAAACCAGTTGTCTCTATATCAAATACTACAAATGTTTGTGAAAGTTCTTTGTCATTAGCATCTTGTATTATATCTTCTGAATCTTCAACTAAATATCCCTCTACACCATAAAGTATTTTTATATCTTTACCTTTAGCAGCACCCATTGCCTCTGGAAATGCTTGAACCACACCATGATCAGTTATTGCAATTGCCTTATGTCCCCATTTAGCAGCTTGTTGTATTAACTTTTTTGTTGAAGTTACGGCATCCATAGATGACATTTGAGTATGTGCATGAAGTTCTACTCTTTTTACTTCACTTTTATCTATCCTCTCTGGCTTTTCTTCTATTCTTATACCACTTATAGTCATTGTAAGCTCTCTTTGGTAGATATCATACATTGTATCTCCCTTTATTTTCACATAAGCTCCTTTAGATATCTTACCCAGTACGCTATCTTTATTAGTATCATTTAAAAATAATTTGCAACTTATAGAACTTGTAAAGTCAGTTATAGCTACTATTAAAAGTATCTTACCATTTCTAAGCTCTTTAGTGTCTATATCAAATATTTCACCTACTATACTTACAGTTCCAGAGCTATTATTTAAATCACATATTTTTTCAACCATGGCATTTACATTTTCACCATATATTAATTTTTCATCATATTCTGGTTTTATAACATAAGCAGCTTCTTCATCATCTGATTTTTCTTCCTTAGCATTGATTTCTAATTCCCTAATTTTTTCTTCTACCACTCTTTCACTTTTTCTAATTATACGTTTAACATCAATTTCTTCATCTATTGCTTTTTCCATAGTTATATTAAGGTCTATTCCAAGTTCTTCATTTAACCTAGACTTAAGTACATAAGCTATATTTAGCTTCATTAATCTATCATAAAAAAGTCCTTTTGGAAGCTTTATCTTTAAATTATCTTCTATACATAAATACTCTATTTGTTTATACCATCCTGCAATAGATGGACATAGTGCCTTAAATATATAAACAATATTCATCCAATACATTTTTATTATGTCTTTATTTTCTTTTCTATCAAGTCCAATATACGAAATCTTAATTTTTATATCTTTAAAATACGAAAGCTTTAATTTTAACTCTTCTTTTAAGGTATCTAAAATGTCATATGATATTATAGATTTTGAAGTTAAATGAAAGTATACTATTTTATCTTCTCTAAAATAAACTACTTTAGATACATATACATCCTTTAATTGTTTATTTAATATATTATTATTTATTTCTAGTCTATCTAAATAATCTTTTACACTCTCCAAAGTATCACTTCCTTTTACTATTCTTAAAGTAAATATTATATCACAGGTTAATTACTGTTATTAAATTTTTTATTTATTAAGAAATTATAAAATATGTATTGTATGGATAATTATAACTCAATAATCACAATTTAATTTCCTAATATATTTTAATTAATATATATCACATGTACTATAAATAACTTAATTTTTTAATTGGATTAGCTACAAATTCTAAATATTTTAATATTATATTATAAAGACAAAAATGTGAGGCGGTGTTAATATGTCCTGTGTCCCAGAAGTAGATTTTAATAAAATAATATATTGTTATCATGACCTAGGTGAAAAAAAATTACTAAAAAAATCTTTATCCGGACTTAATATAAATAAAAAAGTTTTTCTATTTTACGCAAGAAATAGCCATGTACCTATATGTGCCCTACCTAAATTTAGACTTGTTTTATCTTCTAGAAGTGGATTTTTATCATTCTGTTGTAACTTTTTTCACTTTATGAGTTGTTATAGGTATCCTATACCCATTTCTAAAGCAAATATAGCATCAATTGCTAAATTCGTTTTATCTCATGAAGTAGGTCATATTCTAGATCCAGATGTTTATGCATCAAAAGAAGAGTATGCAAATATATTAACTAACATTGTTGAAAAGCTAATTGAGTATGATATAGATATTGAAAAAGCTGACTTTTATAAAAAAAATCTTCCTTCTGACTTAGAGGAATGTGTAGTATTATTAAAAAAAAATCTAATATATAGAGAATCTAAGGCTTGGGATATAGCAAAAAACATTGTTATATTCAATAATGACGAAGATAGATACCTATTTGAACGAATTAGAGAATATGCACTTGCCACTTATAATTTCGGAAACTTAAAAAATATTATAAAAGAACATAATATAGAAAATATATTAAAGTATAGAAAATACTTTATAAACTAATATTTTTAATATATAAAAAGCTAGTTAATAAAGTTATTAATCTTTATTAACTAGCTCCTTTTGTGTAAATTTATTTAAAATTATTATAATATATGCAATGTAAATTATTTAAAATAAATAACAATTACTTATAATCAGGTACTTCGAATTCTAAATTACTTGCAGTATCATACATACTTATTATGTTGTTCATTATCCCTGATATTCCATTTGACCAGTTTACATCTGTTGCATATTGATGCCAAATGTAATCATAGTTAAACTTCATTTTATATATAGTATTTTGGTTGTACTTTGAACTTTTTATATAGTTAGCACTTATCCATTTAGCTGACCCCTCTATAGTTTTTTCAATACTAGTCCATCCATTAGAATATGATGCTTCTGCACCTGAAACATTTGCACTCTTATCTATTGCACCGATTCCAAAGAAATTATATACAGTAACTGGTTTATCTAGAGGTTTACCCTTATAGCTCGTTATGGTTTGTCCTTGAGCAAGTACTGATTTTCCATATCCTGTTTCCCACATAGCATGAGAAACTAAGTATACTAAATCTATATCATATTTTTGAGCTGCATTTATAAATGCTTTACCTTGATTATAAAATACTGTATTTTTACCATTTACTTTTGGTAATGAATTTAAATACGAGTTTAATTCACTCTCCGTTATTCCACCTTTATATGTATCAAGTCTTAAAAATTGCATCATACCTTTATCACTATTTGTAAAGTTTTTTGGATTTAGGTAGTATTCTAAATCAGCTTTACTAGGAGTTACAAAGGCTCTACTCTGTGGCATAGAAGTAGTCAATTCTTCACTCATTCTTGATATACTTGATGATATAACATTACCACCCTCTAATGCTTTTTTATACTGAGCATCTACATGGTTTTGAAGTGTATAATTTAGCGCTTTGTAGTATATAGTTGCTCCACTTACATTTTCCGTACTCTCTCCACCTACTACAGGTGGTACTTGCTCATTACTACTTATTTTGTCTAAATACCTTGTTGCAACATATGCAGTTGTATTTTTGTAATTTATTTTTGACCATCCATCACTTTCTGATATTACTTCTACGCTCGTTCCTTTATCTATCTTTCCTATTGACTCATAACTTGTTGATGGTCCTTTTCTTACATTTAATCCATCTGTATTTACTACTTTTATTTCCTTGTATTGTTGTGTTGTATCTTCTGTATTTGTACTCTTTTTATCTAGATACCTTGTTGCCACATACGCTGTTGTGTTTTTATAATTTATTTTTGACCATCCATCACTTTCTGATATTACTTCTACACTCGTTCCTTTATCTATTTTTCCTATTGATTCATAACTTGTTGATGGTCCTTTTCTTACATTTAATCCATCTGTATTTACTACTTTTATTTCCTTGTATTGTTGTGTTGTATCTTCTGGTTTTGTATCTGGTGTGCTTGTTGATACTGCCTTTAGATATCCACTCGATACATATGCAGTTTTATTATTATAGTTAATTTTTGACCATCCAGCACTTTCTGATATTACTTCTACTCTAGTCCCTTTGTTTAACTTTCCTATGGTTGCATAACTTGTTGATGGACCCGTTCTTACATTTAATCCATCTGTATTTACTTCCTTTATTGTATAATTTGTAGTAGCTTTATCTATATATTGACTTGCAACATAACCTAATCTTGAATCATGCTTTACTTTTGACCATCCGTTACTTTCTGATATTACCTCTACTTTTTCGCCTTTATTTAAAACCTTTATTATACTATAACTTGTCCCTGCACCATTTCTAAAGTTTAGTCCATCCGTGTTTACTATAGCTATATTTGATTGTGTATTATTATTAGTACTATTATTTGTATTGCTATTTGATGCTGATATATATGAAGATGACACCCATCCTTGCTTACCTGATGAAGTCTCTATTTTATACCATCCATTAGATGATTGTAATATATTAACTTTATCATTTTTCTTTACAGTTGTTACTACTGTATAACTTGTACTAGGTCCACTTCTTACATTTAAAGAAGATGCTGTCACTGTACCTATATTCGATGCATATGCATTATTAGCTGTCATAGGTATCATTGCCAATGTTGCTAATGCTATTTTACCTTTCATACCCATATCTCCTTTCCAAATTATTACATATATTTTTTATTATATGATATACCTTTTAATTAGTAAAGTTACTTATCTCAAAGTTTTATTTAATAATATACGTCATTTATTCTAATTTCTTTAGTTGCTAAATTAATTTATATCCAATAATTAAAATAAATAGTTATACAAAAAATTGTAAATCTAGGAATGAATCTATGTAGAGTTGTTTTAGGTTCAAAAATTGAAAGATATGGTATAAAAAATTCAATACGTCATATTTAAATACTGATGAAAAACTATTTATATTAAAACGATGTTAATTTCTATTTTGAGATAGTTGTTGTTACAATAAAAAGCTAGGAAACAATCCTAGCTTTTTCACTATCTTTTTGTAGCTACTCATTAAATAGCTTATTTTTCATTTTTTACTACAGGTAGTAGTTTTAGTAAGATATATATACATATATAATTAGTGTAGTTTGGTTCTCAACTTTCTTTCTAGCTGTATTTTACAGTTTAGTTGCCTATTTGCGATACTACAAAAAGATAGATAATGAGTATATACTCTTTTATTTATAAATAAATTTATTTATAATATATACTATTCTCATTTATAATATTTGTTACAATATATTATTCAAATCTTATCTTTTACTACTTTCAATATTCCTGCTCTATCATTTCTATATACTTTAACCTTCTCTACTATATACACTAATGCATAATTTTTATGTAATTATTTAGTGTATTTAGTTTAATTAACCTTTTTATAAATATTTCATATATATAAAATAGAAAATATAAATGAAGAGTTTAAAGATATGGACTATTTATTTGGATATAAGATTTCAGATTCAAAATATCCTCAGATGAAAATCATCGAAACTCCCAAGTTTATACTTAGACCTGCTACACTTAAGGGTGCCCCTGATTTTTTTGAGTACTTTAGCCAAGAAAAAGTACTTAGATATTTATCGTTTAGCACTCACAAAAACATTCTTCAGACTAAAATTTTTATAAAATCTTTTTTTATTAATAATTATAAAAAAGGAAATATAGGTAACTATGCTATCTACTATAAGCACGATAATAAAGTTATAGGAAATATAGGTTTAAACAACATTGACCCTAATTCAAAAAGTTCCGAAATAGGTATTTGTATTAATCCTAAGTACTGGGGTCATAATTTCGCTACTGAATTAACTGTGATTACGCTTATAACTGGTTTTGAGCTTTTAAATTTAGATAAGCTTATTGCTTTAACTTATACAAAAAATAAGTATACACCTAAATCGCTTGAAAATTTAGGATTTAAATATATTAATACTTTTAAGATTAAACCTTCTGGAGATACATGTCATAGGTTTGAATTAACAAAAGATGAATATTTAAAATTAAAAGAATATTATTTACCTGATTTAATAGAAAGCTTTTATATATAAAAGGTGCAGCAAGAGCTACACCTTTTATACTACCCTATTACTTTTTTATCATATAATCCTTCTAGACTAGCATTTCTAACTCTTTCTAATGCAACATTACTATCCGTACTATAAAAACCTAATTCCTTCATTCTATCAAAGTAAATACTTCCTGCAAAAGTAAATCTTAATTTTTCACCATCTGGTTTACTAATTTCATTATTAGAATATGCAATAAAATCACCTATTAATAGATTCGTTGGTAGTTGAATTAAATATCTATCTGCACAATATCTAGCAGCATTATGCCCTGCCAAGCTACCTGTACATATTGCCTCTGTATGGCCTACATAAAATCCTGCTTTTTCTCCACCGACAAATAAATTAGCCATTCCCTTGGCTCTCATATAATTATCTCTTTTTGCAACAGACATATATCTAATAGAGTTTCCCTTACCTCCAGAGTAAGGATCTACTATAAGCGCATTTTCAAATCCTGGTACCATTCGTAAAACTTCTAAATTATAAAAAGGTTCCATAAGTTTCGCATGACCTGTATCAATTAACACTATATTATGTGCAAAAGCTGGTAACGCATATTGTTGACATACCTTTATATCTAATATGCCCTCATTTACAAGTTCTTTAGGCAATGGAACTACTGCACATCCTTTTTCATCTAAATCTTTTTGTATTTCTTCACTTAAAGACTCTTTTAAAAGTTTCATAGAACCACTAAATGCACCATAATCTCCGTTTTTTCTCTTACCTACCATATCCTCTAATCCACATTTGCTAGTTATACTTACTCTACCTCCAAAAGATGGACATCTTAGTACACACATTGCACATCCATTACCATAAGCTGTGCAGTTTCCCATAGGTCCTGTTGAACCTGTAGTTTCAACAAATGCATCTCCGTATATAACTTCGCCATCTTCTAGTATAACTGCAACTAATTTATCATCATTAAGTTTAACATCTACAACTCTACTAAAAAATCTAATATCTATACCCATCTCTCTAACTTTATCTCTTACAGGTTTCTCTATCTTAGTTACATTATAAATAGTTGCATGGCTATGTCCTGGAAAATCTATATTACTATGAGTTGCATATTTATCAGTTATCTCAAATAACTCCCTTGCTCCAAGTGCTATTGCCTCTTCTGTAGCACTATATCTACCATTATTTCTCATTATTCCACCAACGTTGCCAAGCCCTAGAAGCAAGTCTGTTTTTTCTAATATTAAAACATCTGCACCTGCTTTTTTAGCAGCTATTGCAGCTGCACATCCTGCCCATCCGCCTCCAATAACAACTACTTTTGCCATAATACTTCCCCCTAAAACTTAATTAAATACTTTTTAAATATTCTCTACTATTAACTTGTGTTTTACATGTTTTAACCTTAACTCCATTCAAGTCTATGCTACAAGCACCACATATTCCCTCTCCACAACAAATTAAATTATTGTTAGAAACCGCTAGCTTTATATTTTCATCTACATAATCAACTATATCCATAACTGATTTATTAAAATGATTACTTCCTCCACTATATACTAATTTTATATAGTTAGATTTGATATAGTCACTTATAAATTCCTTATCCTGTGCTATATCAATATGATATATATTAGCTCCTAAATCATATATTTTTTGAACAACATTATCTAAAATTACTCCATTATGATTTATAAATACATCTACTTTATTGCCATTTTCTATTAATCTTCGTATTACATTTATTGAATTTACTTGTGATAAGCCATTTAAGATAATTAAACAATTTGATTTTGATGTGCTTTTTATATCTTTTATACCAAATAATCCATTAAAATAGGGTCCCTTAATATAAACTTGATTAAAATTTATTATACCTTTTGTTTTTATTCCTATAGGTCTTACAATTACTTCTAATATATTTTTATCTAAGTCAACATCCATTACAGAAATAGGAGCACTAAATATATCACTTTCTTTATCTTTTCTTTTAATTAAAACATATGCTCCTGGACTTCGTAAATCTTTTGATAATTCTTTTGGTATTTTTATTCTAATCAAATAAGTATTGTCTTCAACAACCTTCATAGATTCTATGTCACACAAATATTCACTTCTCTGTACTACTGGAGAATTTTTATTGTGCTTAACCTCGTTGTAAATACACACACCTTGCCACATACAATCACATGTTTTATTTTTATTTAACATATTACATCTTATACAATCATTAGAATATGCAAGATGACATGGACAATATTTACTTCCAGAATCTGCACATGATAAAGTTTTCATTTTTCTCACTTCCTTAAAACGAGATTTTCAATTGTCTTAATATCTATACTATATAAGTTATTATTTATACCATTTTTTTGTTACAAAAGTATTTTTTAATACTTCTATTTTATAAACTTCAAAAATATAATTTATTAATAACAGGTTGTTTTAATGTAATGTTTATTATTTAAATTAAAACTGTCTTATTGTCCTATTTAATATATCTTATATAAAAGTATTAAGTATTACTTCAAGATAAGAATTTAATTAGTTAAAATAGTTAAATTAAATTTTATATAAAGGAGATTTATATGGAAAATACCTTTCTTTTTTCAAATGATCATTTAATTATGTTATTAATTTTTTCCGTATTTTTGTACTTATGCCCTAAACTAACAAAGCATCTATTGCCATACAGCTATATAGTTGAAAAAGTAATTTGTATTTTAATTATATTAGAAATTACTTTCGAGCAGTTTTCTTATATCTCAATGGGGAGTTATGATGTATACACTTGTTTACCTATTAGAATATATAGATTTGCATCTTATATTTGTATAGCTATATTATTTTTTAAAAATTATCAATTATTTAATATATTTTTCTCTTGGAGTTTAGTATGCTCTATAGGAGGTATGATCTTCTTCCCAAACATAGGATATAGATATCCAAATATATTATATTACTTATTCTTCTTTTCAAATTGTATATTAGTCTATACTACAGTTTATCTAACTGAGGTTAGAAAGTTTAGTATAAATAAATATGCATTAAGGGATAATTTCAATTTCTGCATACTTTATTTCTCTTTCATTTATTTTTTAAATACTTTTACAAATGCAAATTACCCTTACAGCTTTTCAAGCTATAGTTTACTAAGTGCAATTTTATTTACTTTAATTACAACTATAATCTATATACCAATCTTATTTTTTAATAGAGAACTTACCTTTAATTTTAGAAGTAAGAAAAAATAATTTTATTTATAATAAAAAAGCTCGCTATTTATAGCGAGCAAATAACTTTTTATTTTCAAATTTAATGTAAGAAGAAAATAAAAATCTTAGGCTAATTAAATTATAGCATAACTTAGTCAATACTTAAATTCTTTATTTTCTATATTTTCCTATAATTATATCATTTTACCTATGATTTCTCCTATATCATTCATACATATAAGTAATTTATGTTTATCTTCCATACTTAATTTATCTATTTTTTCATCAATAACATCAACAAATTTCATTACTTGTTCATCAAATACTTCTAATCCCTCTTTTGTAATTCCATAGAATGTATTTCTCCTATCTCTTTTATCTTCTTCTCTATATACATACTTCTTTTCTACAAGCTTATTAAGTAATATACAAAGACTTGAAGTTGAAACATGTAATTGAGTACTTAATTTTTTAAGTTCCATTTTATTATGTCTTTTTAATTCTGATAATGCAAAAAACTGCTTCTCTGTAAGACTTTTATCTATTTTATATCTATCTTTATTTACTATTTTTATCAAATTATAAAAACTATCTATGTTATTTAATATTGAAATAGATATTTCTTTATTGTTCATAATGTCACCTCAATAATGCAGATAATATTTTTATACTACTTTGTTAATTTTTATTATACTATATGCACATATTATTTACTATTAAAATCATTTCATTTTAAAAACAATAAAAACTGATACCCAAAAGTATCAGTTTTTAATTTAACTTTGTTTATTATTTTGAGATAGTTTTTGAAGTTTTTCAATTACTTTAGGAGTAATAGTTAATATATTATCTATCATATTTATATTATTATCTAAGCTCATAAGTCTAGTTTCTCCATCTTCTACAACCACAAAAGCTACTGGTTGTATACTAACAGCACCTGCACTACCACCAGCAAAATTAGTGTCATTTTTATCTGTATTCACTTCTTCCTTATATCCCTTAGAATATTCTCCTCCACCAATTCCAAAACCTATAGTAACCTTTGATATAGGAACTACTACTGTAGTATCAGTTTTTATAGGATCTCCTATTATAGTATTTGCGTCTATAGAACCTTTTATCGTTTCAAGCGTTGTTTCCATGATGTTTTGTATTGATCCTGTTGCTCTCATATTTTTTATACTCCTTTTTTATTTTTTTGCTATTTTTATTTGCTATGAGTATAGCCTTTAATATATCTATTATATTTTTTATACTAGGCTTTACGTGTATTTTAAAATCTATATATAGTTTATTTTCTATAAAGTTAGGTTTTATATTCATATAAAATTTATTAGGATCTATTATATTTATTAAGTTTCCATAAATTAAGTTAACAAATAAATATATAAAATTAGTAATAGATATATTAGTATTTCCTATATGAACATCAGAATAAAATTCTTCTATATCTATTTTTTTCAATTGCCTACAAATCGCAAAAACGTCTCTTGCAAGTATTTTTCTTGACTTTAATTTTTTTATAAGTTTTCTTTTTCTTTTAGATTTTTTTAACTCCTTTTTCTTAGATTCAACTTTCCTTAGATAAATAGGTATATTTATATTTATAATATTAAACATATATCTTAAATTTAAATCTATTTTTATATCTTGATTGACTACTTTTGATGTAAGTATTATATGAAATGGCATCTTTATAAATATAGTCAATATTGATACTATAACTAGTATTATCATAAAAAAATTAAATATATCACTATAATTCATAACACTATTATTTTCTAAACAAGGCATATATATACCAATTATTTGTAATAAAGTTAAACTTAAACTAAATTTCCTAGTAATCAAAATAGTTAATATATACTTTATACATTGATTTAACAAAATATTTTTATATTAATAAAAATGTATCCATTATAAAAAAAGTGTGCTAAACTTTAAAATGGATCCTATATAGTGGACACTAGAAAAAGAGTGTCTATCTATATAGGATTTTTTTGTATAAAATATTAAACAAGGAGTGATTATAATATGAGTAAAAAGACATTTACAGATCTAGAAATGCTAGATTTATCTAAAAATAAATATGTAAAAAATGTAACCTCGAAAGGTATAACTTATACTAATGAATTTAAGTTACAGTTTATTGCTGAATATGAGAACGGAAAAACTTCAAGAAAAATTTTTGAAGATGCGGGATTTGATGTTGATGTAATTGGAATTAAACGCATAGAGTCTGCTAGTTTAAGATGGAGAGCAGCATATAAAGATAAAGGGGTTTTAGGTTTAGAAGATACTAGAACATTAAATTCAGGAAGAACACTTAATAGAGATTTAACTGTTGAAGAAATTCTTGCTAAGAAAGATGCTGAAATAGCGTATCTTAAAGCGGAGCTTGAATTAATAAAAAAGCTCGAGCTGCAAGAAAGGCAGGTGATAAGTAAAAAAATACCGTCATCTATAATATTTAATTTAATACAAAATTTGATTAAAAATTTCAATCTTAAGAATATGACGAGACATTTATGCAAAATTGCTAATGTCTCTGCTTCTGGTTACTATAAATTTCTAAGTAATTTTAGAGCTCGAAGAATAAAGGAGCATAAAGATCTTAAATCTAAAGAAATTATTTTAAAAGCATTTAACTATCGTGGATACAAGAAAGGTTCTAGGTCTATAAAAATGATATTAGAAAATAAATTTCATATCATAATGAATAGGAAGAAAATCCAAAGAATTATGCGAAAATATAACATTACTTGTCCTATACGTAAAGCTAATCCATATAAACGTATCGCTAAAGCTACAAAGGAACACAGAGTAGTTCCTAATAGGCTAAATAGAGAATTTAAACAAAATACACCTGGTAAGGTAATGTTAACTGATATTACATATATGCCGTACGGCAATAATAAAATAGCATACTTATCTACGATAAAAGATTCTTCAACAAATGAAATATTAGCATATAATCTTTCTAATAGCTTAGCTATAGATATTGTAACTGAAACTATAAATAAATTAGTTAAATTAAAATCATTTAAACTACATAAAGATGCATTTATTCACTCTGACCAAGGTTCTCATTACACAAGCCCAATTTTTCAAAAATTACTTAAGAAAAATAAATTAGGTCAATCTATGTCTCGTAGAGGCAATTGTTGGGATAATGCCCCACAAGAATCGTTCTTTGGACATATGAAAGATGAAATTGATTACAAAAGTTGTAGAACAATAGAAGAACTTAAAATATTGATAGATGATTATATGGATTATTATAATAATGACCGCTGTCAGTGGAATTTAAAAAAGCTGACTCCTGTACAATACAGAAATCAGCTTTTAGCAACTTCTTAATAACCCTTTTTTTCTAGTGTCCTTGACAAAGGGTCCATTTTACTTAGCACACCTTTTTATTCATTATCATTTTCATAATTTTCTATAGGAGGTAAATCCTCTAACTTTTCTATATTTAATAGCTTTAAAAATTCATCAGTTGTTTTATATATTATAGGCTTACCTATTTTTTCAAGTCTTCCAGCTTCTTTTATAAGATTGTTTTCTAAAAGTGTTTGTATTGCCTTATCACTTTTAACACCTCTTATATCTTCTATTTCAACTTTTGTTATTGGCTGTTTATATGCTATTATAGTTAAAGTTTCTAAAGTTGTTTGAGTTAAACTTTTCTTTTTCTTAGGCTCAAGAACTTTTTTTATGAAACTTGAATAATCTTTATTCGTACACATTTGGTATTTATCTTGTAACTTTATTATTTGTATACCTCTGTTATTTTCCTTATATTCATTTATAAGATTATTTAGCATATACTCTATTTCTTTACTTGCTAATTCCTCATTTATTATATCATTTAATTCTTTTATACTAATCGGTTCTGCATATGCAAACATAACAGCCTCTATAATATGCTTTATATCTTCACGTCTCATATCTAACTCTCCAGATTTTTCTTTATTAATATATCATCAAAGAATAAATCTTGGTAAACTACTATTTCTCTTGATTTTATAAGTTCTAATACTGATAAAAATGTTGCAATTACTTCATCTTTATCAACATTTTCTATAACTTTTATAAAGCTTACCTCATTATCTCTACTTATGATTTCTCTTATATATGCTATTTTTTCTTCAACAGGTACTATTCTTCCTCTTACTATTTTTTCTAATTTTTCATCTTTCTGAGGTTTATTATCTTCACTTTTAACTTTTAATATGTATGGAAGTATATTTTTTATAGCATCTATAGATATATCATCTAAATCCATAGTGTCATCTATTATTATTTCTTCTTTTTTTCTATAATATAAATCGTCTACATAAGTTATATTATCTTTTAAGTCTTGTGAAGCTAGCTTAAACTTTTTATATTCTTCTAGCTTTTCCATAAGCTCTAAGCGTGGGTCTTCTACCTCATTATTGTCTTTTTGTTTATATAATAAATATCTAGATTTTATTTCTAATAGTTTTGAGGCCATAGTTATAAACTCACTAGCTACTTCTAAATCCATTTTCTCTAATGCAGTTATATAATTTATATATTGTTTAGTTATATCTATAATAGATATATCTTTGATATCTATTTTTTGTTTAGATATCATGTCATATAGTAAATCTAGTGGTCCTTCATAAACCTTAAGCTGTACATTATATTTCATCTAAATTACCTCTTAAATTATGCGAATAAGTATACTATTTTCCAAATTATATTACTTATTGGAGATACAAATATACTATATGCTCCTGTAAGTATAAAGATTAAGAATATCATACTACTCATACTTTCATATTTATATGCTATTTCATTATACTTATATGGTATAAATGAAGATATTACACCCCATCCATCAAGTGGTGGAATTGGTAATAAATTAAATGCAGCAAATCCTACATTGTAGACTATAACATATTGCGCTATTAAATTTATTGCAAACATATTTACATATTTATTTATAAGTACGCATATTATAGCTGTTATTATATTCGCAGTAACACCTGCTAATGATACTATTACATTTCCTACTTTATAGTTTTTAAAATTATTTGGATTTACAGGTACAGGTTTTGCCCATCCTATATGAACAATAAGCATTGCAATTAAACCCATAATATCTAAATGTTTTGCTGGATTTAAAGTCATTCTTCCATACATTTTAGCTGTATCATCACCTAATAAATGCGCCGAGTATGCATGACCAAACTCATGGACAGATATAGCTACTGCTATCGCAACCATACTTGCTAATATAGTACTTAAATTATACATTAATTATCTCTCCTAAACTTATATTTTAATATTATTATATCAATTTTCTAATTTATAATCAAAACTTTTGTAAATATAGAAAGTAATAGGATAACCTATTACTTTCTCAGAGCGTAGACAAAGTCTACGCTCTTTTATTTTTGTCAATACTCTTTATGAGGTGATAAATATGTTAACTATAAGAAAAGAAAATTTTAGAGATGATGAAATAAATGTTATATTAGATGGATTGGTTCCTGAAAACCATTTAGTAAGAAAAATAGAAAATGCAATAGATTTTAGTTTTATTTATGATAAAGTAAAAGATTTATACTCTCCGTTAGGAGCTCCAAGTATAGATCCTGTTGTTTTAATAAAAATAGTTTTAATTCAATATTTATTTGGCATACCTTCAATGAGGCAAACAATTAGAGAAATAGAAGTAAATGTAGCGTATAGATGGTTTTTAGGTTACTCATTAACTGAAAAAATTCCTCATTTCTCAACTTTTAATAAAAACTATGAAAGACGATTTAAAAATACAGATTTATTTGAATCAATATTTAAAGAAATTTTAGCGAGAGCTACAAAATGTGGATTTGTAGATTCTTCTAATATCTATATAGATTCAACACATATAAAAGCTAGTGCTAATAAGAAAAAATATACTAAAGTAGAGGTAGATATTCAAGCTAAGCATTATCAAGAAAAACTAGAAAAAGAGATAAATGAAGATAGATTAAAACATGGAAAAAGTCCATTATGTGAAGTGAAAAATGAAGAGGTAAAAAAAAAGGAAAAAATAGAGAGTAATACAGATAAGGATAGTGGCATGTTCTTCAAAAATGAAAAAGAAAAATGCTTCGCATATCTAGCGCATACAGCTTGTGATAACAATAATTTCATATTAGATTTTCATATTACATCTGGTAACATACATGATAGCGTAGCTTTTTCCGATTTATATCAAAAGATAAAAAATAATAGTAAACAACATACAACAGCGATAGCTATAGATGCTGGATATATAACTCCTTATATTTGTAAAACTATTTTAGATGATGGTATAATTCCTGCTATTCCATATAAAAGACCTATGACTAAAAAAGGATTTTTTAAGAAATATGAATATGTATATGATGAGTATTATGACTGTTATATTTGTCCTAATAATAAAATTTTAAAATATTCAACTACCAATAGAGATGGGTATAGAGAGTATAAATCTAATCCAAGTGATTGCAAATCTTGTGAACACTTAAATATTTGCACTAATAGTAAAAATAAACAAAAGTTAGTTACAAGGCATATATGGCAAAATTATTTAGAAGAAGCTGATCATCTTAGACATAAGCCATATGTAAAAAAAGTTTACAGTAAACGTAAAGAAACAATTGAACGAGTTTTTGCAGATGCAAAAGAGAAACATGGTATGAGATATACAAAATTAAGAGGCTTGTCGAAAATTGAGATGGAGGTGAGTCTTATTTTCTCATGCATGAATCTAAAAAAATTAGCTAATTGGATGTGGAAAGATACATCCAATAATCTAAGGCTCACGCCTATTTTTAGTATATTATCACTAAAAATCTTTATAAAAAAGAAAATAGCCATTTTATATAAGTTAAAAATGGCTATTTTGTCTACAATCTGAGAAAGTAATAGGATAACCTATTACTTTCTATTTATTTTAATATATTCAGATTTTAAAATCCTATATGAGTCACACTTAACATAAGTTATCTTCATTCCCTTTACTATTTTTTTATTATATGTTTTATAATATTTAAGATTTAAGTGTTTTAATGACTTTCTAGTTCTTTTGTTATTTTCATAAGTATTAGCTACTATTCTTTTTATATTTGTACTAGTAAATGCAAATTTAATTACTTCTTTTCCAAGCTTTGTAGCTATATCATGTCCCCAATAAATAGGGTTTATACATATACCTATTTCCCCTTCAGTATCACTTTTATATACGTTATTTAAACCTATATTCCCAATCACTTTATTATTAGACTTATCTACAACTGCAAAATGACCTATTTTTCCTTGGTTGTAATTGTCTATAAAAAATGATTTTATAAATCTTCTTGTATCTGATACCGTCTTATGAGAACTCATAGGTAAATATTCTACTACTTTTGATTGTTTGTAGTACTCAAACATGTCCTCTGCATCATTTAATCTAGCTGGTCTAAGCAAATAATTTTTAGTCTCTATTATTGGCATTTGAGGATAAGTATCATCAACCATAGTATTCTCCCCTCACATACTGATTAATAAATTATATGATTAATCTATACTTATTGTTAACATAAAAATGTATAAATTATGATTAATTATTTATTTTGTAAATTATTATCAAAAAAAGAAGCTAAAAAAGCTTCTTTTTATAACATTTCATCTATAACTCGTTGTAACATTTTTAAATAACTTGCCTTTTGTATATCTTTTGTATTTACTAAATCAACTTTACCTACTAAAGTTTTTCCTTGATAAATTTCTACATATCCTAAATTTGTACCTTTTTTAATAGGTATTGTTGGATTTTCATTTACTTTTATCTTTCTAGTAAAATCTTTATTTCCACCTTTTTTAATAAGTACGCTTAAGTCTTCTTTTGCTACTAAATTTATCTTTTGCTCATCTGCCTTATCTAATGTAAGTGTAGCTATATTGTCATTTTTAGAGCATAATTTTACACTTTCATAATTTGCAAATCCAAAGTTTAAAAGACTAGTTGCATCTTTAAATCTTTCAGGTGATGTCTCTGCGCCTAAAGTTACTGCAACTAAATGAGTGTCTCCTCTTTTAGCTGAAGCTGATAAACAGTATTTAGCTTGTTGAGTAAATCCTGTTTTAACTCCTGTAGCTCCTTGATAATGCTTTATTAATTTATTTGTATTAGCAAGTCCTACTGTAATTTGCTTCTTACCAACTACAACTTGATCCATCCAAGTTGTTAAGTATTTACTTATAACATCATGTTTTAATAGCTCTCTAGACATTATAGCTATATCATGAGCTGATGTATAATGATTATCTACAGGAAGTCCATTAGTATTTACAAAATTAGTATCCTTCATGTTTAACTCTTTAGCTTTAGCGTTCATCATATCTACGAAACTCTCTACACTTCCACCTATATACTCTGCCATAGCAACACAACCATCATTAGCAGATGCTACTGCTATACCCTTTAATAAAGTATCTACTTTTTGAACTTCTCCTGCTTCTAGAAATATTTGACTTCCTCCCATACTTGCTGCATTCTCACTTATTTGTACACTATCATCTAATGTTATTTTTCCAGAATCTAGTGCCTCACATATAAGTAACATTGTCATTACTTTAGTTACACTTGCAGGAGGTAATTTGTCATGGGCATTTTTTTCGTAAAGTATTTGTCCACTTCCTACATCCATTAATATAGCTGATTTAGAAGATACACTAAGTGGAGCATTACCTTCATTTGCAAAAGATAAATTCATAGGCATGATTGCAATTAGTATAGCCATTATAAAACTAGCTAGTTTTTTCATTAATGTCACCTCTTAATATTTATTTAAATTTATTTTCTCACTATTTATTGTTTTTATTCTAAATGACCAGTCTTAGAAAAACTAGTTCTTTCTTTACTTCTTTTTACTCTTAATTTAGAATTTTCTTTATTATAACCAAGTTCTATTAAATCGAAGACATCTTCAGGATACATTTCATATTCTGCAGCAATTTCCATTTTAACTTGTTTTAAAGCTTTTTTTGCGTTGCTATCCATTTTAATCCTCCTCTATTTTCATATTATAAATATATATTTTACCAACATCGTATAATTATAATTGTTATTTTCTGTATATTTATTTCTTAAATTAATATTTAAATCTATAATATATTAATTAAATATAATTCCTTTTTAATATAACTTAATATTTTATATCCATTACTAAGAATAATCTAGTCAATATATAATATAATTGTTAGTATATTTAATATTATAATTAAGAGGTGTTGTATGAATTTTTATGAGAATTTAGAAGATGCTATGAAAAATTTAACTACTAGAGGTGCATTTTTAACTGTTAAGAACAATCAAGGGGTAAATACTATGACGATATCATGGGGATATATTGGCTTTAGTTGGAATAAACCTTACTTTGTAGCTATGATCAGACCTCAAAGATACACATATGAATTTCTAAAGACTGCTAAAGATTATACTATAAGTATTCCTTATAGTGATGGTATGAAAAAAGCTCTTACTATATGTGGCACTAAATCTGGTAAAGATATTGATAAGGCAAAGGAAGCTAATATAAAGTTTTTAAATTCTAAAACTGTATCATCACCTATAGTAGATAATTGTAATATGTACTATGAATGTAAAATTACTTATGTTGATAGAATAAAAAAAGATAAATTTCCAGATGAATTAAAGAAAAACTACCCAATAGATGACTATCACTTCTTATATTATGGCGAGATAGTAGACTGTTATAACTAAAAAACTGAGTTAAGCTTAAAATTTTAAGCTTAACTCAGTTTTTATTAATATATATTCACTTCTTGTTCTATATTTATAATTTCTGCATCTGTAATTTCTTCGATATAGTTAATTATATTCTCAATTGTAGAATCACAAACCTTAGCATCTAAAGCTATACCTGCAATACCTATAGTTATCAAGTTATGTATATCTTGATTTTCTATTTCACCTACAGATATATTGAACTTATTTTGAAGTTTAGCAATTATACTTTTAACTACCATCCTCTTTTCCTTAAGAGAATGTGCCCAATCATCTTTAAGGCTGACTTTCATTACTATAACTCTCATAATATATACCTCTTTTGTCTATTATTTTATATTAATTATATTATGCCTATTATAAACCTTAACTATTTATAATCATTTTCTACTGCCTGCGATAATATTTGATTTATATGAGCCATCATAGATGTAAATTGTTGTTCACTATTTAAATATCTAGAAAGTTTTTTATTGTTAAATACTTTCTTTTTTAATGATTCAAATTTAGCTAAATTTCTTTTCTGATCTTTTTGATCATTTACCGTAAAGTTTTGAACCTTAACTTGAGTCATCTTATATTCAGTTAATAGTTTTTCACTTTCTGGGTCTTTTTTTACTTCTTGCATGTATTTTTTAAACTGTGTATACTCTTTACTACTTTTAATTTCATTAGCTAACTTAGTAGCTGTTTCATATATTGCCATAACTTCCTCCCATAAAAAAAGATTGAATATAATAAATTATATTCAATCTTTTATAATTATACCTCCATTATTATAGGAAGTATCATAGGATTTCTCTTTGTCTTTTGATACAGATATTCTTTTAAACTTTCTTTTATATTATTCTTTAAGTAAGCCCATTCTTTTATATTTCTATCTTCGCAGTCTCTTAATACATCCTTTATTACATTTTTAGCTCCATCCATTAAATCTTCTGATTCCCTTACATATACAAATCCTCTTGATATTATATCTGGACCTGCTAGAACTCTTCCATCTTCTTTAGATATGGTAACAACAACTATCATAAGACCATCTTCTGATAAATGTTTTCTATCTCTTAATACTATATTCCCTACATCTCCAACACCTAATCCATCAACTAATACATTACCTGTTGGTATAGTGCCTGTAACTTTAGCAGAATTCCTATCTATTTCTAAAACATCTCCTGTTTTATTTACAAATATATTTTGACTTGGCATTCCTAATTCTTCTGCTAATTCTGCATGTATTTTAAGCATTCTATATTCACCATGAGCTGGCATAAAGAACTTAGGTCTTACTAATCTATGCATAAGTTTTAATTCTTCTTGCTTTGCATGTCCTGATACGTGTATATCAGATTCATCATACACTACTTCAGCACCTTTTTCAAATAAACTATTTATAACTTTTGATATTAGTTTCTCATTCCCTGGTATTGGATGAGCTGATATTATTATTAAATCGCCTCTTTTAATTTCTACCTTCTTATGTTCAGCACTTGCCATCCTAGCTAAAGCTGACATTGGTTCACCTTGCGAACCTGTAGTTATTAGTACTACTTCATTATCTTCATATTTAGATATATCATTTAAATCTATTAGCATATTATCAGGTATATTTAAATATCCTAATTCAGTAGCTACAGCAACTACATTTACCATCGATCTTCCAGATACAGCAACTTTTCTGTTAAATTTCTCCGCTGTGTTTATTATTTGTTGTAATCTGTGTATATTAGATGCAAATGTTGCAACTATTATTCTACTATTTGATGCTTTTCTAAATAAATCATCTAATCCAGCTCCTACTGTCTTTTCTGACATTGTAGAACCTGGTTGTTCAGCATTAGTACTCTCTGCTAATAATAAAAGAACTCCCTTTTTACTTAATTCACATATTCTGTGTATGTCCATAACTTCACCGTCAATAGGCGTTAAATCTATCTTAAAGTCTCCTGTATGATATATTATTCCTTGGTCTGTATGAACAGCTATAGAACAAGCATCTGGTATACTATGATTATTTTTTATAAATTCAACTTCCATATGTGAAAGTTTTATAATATCTCTTGGAGATACTACATTTAGTTTAGCATTATTTATTTTATGTTCTTTTAATTTAACTTGTATAAGACCTATACTAAGTTTAGCTCCATATATAGGAATATTTATCTTTTTTAATATATATGGAAGCGCTCCTATGTGGTCTTCATGACCATGTGTAATGAATATACCTTTTATTTTATCTTTATTTTTTATTAGGTAGCTTATATCAGGGATGACTACATCTACACCTAGCATTTCATCATCTGGGAAACTCATCCCTGCATCTATTACAATTATTTCGTCTTTATACTCAATAACAGTCATGTTTTTACCTATCTCGTTAAGCCCACCTAATGCCATGACTTTTATTTTATTCGTATTCTTTCTAAACAATCGCATCATCTCCTTCTGTCTATTTAGTTTTCAAACACGTTCTACAGTTTTTAAATAATATCAAATCACGCACTCTTTACCAGTTATTATAATTGTACCATAATTTCATATATAATTTAAGTAATATTTAAAATACATTTAATGTATTATTTTGACAAATTAAATTTATTTTGATATTCTCAAACTATATTATAATTTTAGGAGGATATATGCGCGGTAAAACCCATTGTACAATAGGTATTTTGAGTACTATCCAAGCTTGTATTTTATTTAAGATTCCTATTTCAATATTTAATCTTGTATTGGCTGCTATATTTTCAATACTTCCTGACTTAGATGAATCTAACTCTACAATTTCTAATGTATTTTTAAAACAAGATGCTTCAAAACTAATATTAAAAATAGTTATATATATAATTAATTTTGCTATATTTTTTATATCTCTTAAGATAAATAATAATAATTTTTTCTTAAGCTCTATTGTAACATTTATAGCAATAATGGTATTAGAATCTAAGATTAATCACATACTACTTAGAAAAATACTTTTATCTTTAACACTTATACTTTTATCTCTATGCTTATTTTTTATAAAGGTTAAAATATATTTTGTTATTTTCTTCTTAATGCTAGCTTCATTTCCATGGCTTAAACATAGAAGCTTTTCACATAGTATATTTGCAATTATTGTAATCTATTTTTTACTTAAGCAAATAGAGATAATATATAATATATCTAATTTATCATTTTTTGGAACTATAGGATATGCAAGTCATTTATTTTTAGGTGATTTATTTACAAAATCCGGTATTCCTTTGTTTTATCCTATTAGTAATAAGAAATATTCTTTAGGCTATTTTAGAGTTGGAAGTTTTTTTAATAATGCTTTAGAAATTTTAATAGTAGTTATATTAGTAGGATCTATTATTTTTTCTACAATAAAAATATAAGTCTCAAATGAGACTTATATTTTTATTATTATTTTTTACAATCTTCACATAATCCATAGAATTTTACATCATGATCTACTATATCAAATTTATATCTTTCTTGGATTTTACTTTCTATGCTCTCTAATAAATCTTCTTGAACTTCTATTATTTTTGAGCAATTTTTACATATTAAATGATGATGATTATGACATTCATTTTTATTTAAACTAATTTCATATCTTATACATCCGTCATCTAAATTAAGTTTTGATATTACTCCGATTTCATCTAATAATTGCATAGTTCTGTAAACTGTAGCTAGTCCTATTTCAGGACAATCAACTCTAACTAAATCATATATCTGTTCACTACTTAAATGCTCACTGTTATGTTTTAATAAAATGTCTATTACAGCTCTTCTTTGAGGAGTTATTTTAAATCCCGTTTCTCTTAATTTTTCTTTTAATATATCCATAGTATTCATACTAATCACCCTTATTTTCAACTGATAATCTTTATTAAATATTGTAATTGATAATGAACTTATTGTCAATTACAATATTTTGATTATACCCACTAATTGCCATATATAAACTGATGTAATAACTCTATATTTTTATTTTTATCCCACTTAACTACATAAGTTCCTTTTTCACCAATTATACCTTCTTCTCTATACTCTGATATAGGAAATTCTAATTGACTTATATCATAACTTGCTAGCTCATGAGCTATAAATGCTAAATCTATTATCTTATTAAATGCTATATTAACTTTTATATGTCTTAATATACTTTTTGCAATTTGCGGATATTTGCTTATAGAAACATCAGATAATTTGTGCGCTATATTAGTTAGTATTAACCTTTGTCTTTCGTCTCTTTTATATATTGTATCTAATTTTCTTATTCTAGCATAAGCAAGAGCTTGGTATCCATTTAAATTATGATTTCCACTACTTGTTATATACTCTATATTTTTAGTATCCTCATGATTTACCCCATAGCACTCTTTTATTACTTCATTTAAGTGATGTATTTCTTTTTCATTTACATTAATATCAACTCCACCTATTATATCTACTATATCAATAAATGATTTAAAGTTTACTACTGCATAGTCTTTTATATCTAAATCAAAGTTCTCATTTATAGTTTGCATCAATAGTTCCTCTTGTCCATATGCATAGGCATGAGTTAATTTTTCTTCTCCTCTTCCTGGAATTTTAACTAAAGTATCTCTTGCTAAAGATGTAAGTTTTAAAGATTTATTTAACTTATCTATAGTTAATATTATCATCGTATCAGATCTTTTAGGAAATTTATCATTAGTTCCATCTAACCCTATTAAAAGAATATTTTCTATCATTTTATATTCTTTAATATCTCTTTCACTAAAGCTATATACATTAAAAGTAGATACAAAACTAATTAATAGCAATAATAATAAAATTAATCCCTTTTTTTTCACTTTTTTAACTCCTTCCTAATCAATTTTTAAATATTTTTCCCTGATTATAATAAATTTACACACAAAAAAAGACTTCCCAAAATTTAATTTGAAAAGTCTTTTTTACTAATTATTCTTCATCAAAGTTTAATCCTTCTTCTTCCATTAATGTATTGTATACATCTACAACTATTTCATATTCTTTATCATCTTCTAGTGGAACTAATATCTCACCTTGTTCATCTTGGTCTATTCTAAATACTAATGCTTCTTCAGCTTCTTCTTCCTCAACTGGCATTAATATAGCATATTCTTTACCTTCAGCTTCTAGTGTTAATATTATTTCAAATTGACTTTCTACACCATTTTCATCTATTAAGTTTATTATGTTTTCTTGCATGCCTTTTCACCTCTGTTTTATTTATTAATTATATTATATATCATAAAACTATAATTTTATATATTTTTTAAAAATTTCTTTGTCTATCTAAGTAACCTTGTAATATTATTACTGCTGCAACCATATCTATTACACCTTTTCTATTTTCTCTCCTTACATTACCTTGTATAAGGGTTCTTTCAGCAGCCACTGTAGATAATCTTTCATCCCAATATTCTATCTTTATACCTGTTTCTTCCTCTAATAGTTCACAAAATTTTATAACCTTTTCACCTTGAGGTCCTAATGTTCCATTCATATTTTTAGGAAGTCCTGAAACTATTTTATTAACTTGTCTTTCTTTTATTATTTCTTTCAATGCTTCGATATCTTTTTTCTTTCCTACTCTTTTTATAGTCTTAACGCCTTGAGCTGTAAGTCCCATTAAATCACTTACAGCAACTCCAATAGTTTTATCTCCTACATCAAGTCCCATTATTCTTCCGTCTAACATACTATTTCTCCTTATTCAATTTTATAAATTTAATATAAAACTATTTTCTTATTTAATTTGTCCATAAAGTATTTATTAATACATTTGTTATCTATATCATTATATACTATAAATAAAAAATTCGCTTCGCTTGAGCGACGTGTCGGCGAAGTATTTCATGTCGCCAACGACTTTGTCCGTTGCTCAAAATATTTTTACGCTAAAAAATAATATATTTATATAAATATGTTTACTAAGTTATCCAAGATTATCAATATAATATAATCTTCTTAAGCGTAAAAATTAGTCAGGATATTTAACCTGACTAATTTCCTTAATCATTCTCTTTATTTTCAGGTACTAACATATTAATACTTATTATTATAAGAGGTATTAATATATAAATAGATGCTGTAGATGCTGCAACTATTCCTGAATCATTTACTAAAAGGGTTACTATACATCCCACCATAGAAGCTATAAATCCTTTAAATATCATAGGATATCTTTTAGCTATCATTCTAAATTGTCTAGGTGGCTTAATTATAAATATTCCTATTATAAATATACCTGCTAGTAATATATTTACCCATACACTAGTTTGAGCTAACTTAACATTCATACCTATTTTTCTAGCAAAAGTTTGTATTATAGCGCTTGGTCCATTTAAGAATATTTGTTGTACAAATAAACCTAAATGAGATTCGCTTCCTGATACTATATCGAAAAATGCAAATGCTCCAACCACTGCAACTACTGAAATTCCTATTAATATTACTTTCTTTAAATCTAATTTAACATCAAATATAAGCATTATAAATAATAAATATGCAGCAGTTTGAGATATAGCTCCACCAACATTAGCACCCATAGTAGGATATGCACTAGTTATTAATATTACTATTGAAGCTATTATTATCGACCATTTTGGAAGCTTTTTATTATAATTTAATAGTATTGCAAATGCAAATATAGGACTTGCTATAGATACACCCTCATACTCATTACCTACACCATAATATCGAGCTCCAATAATTGCATCATAACTCATTATATTATTTTTCATAAGGTACGTTCCAAATATACAATCTATTACAATTACTAAAATAGTTATTAATGCAAAGAATCCCATCTGTTTTAAATCATCTTTAAATAAAACTCTACCTAATAAGTATAAAGCAAGTGTTGTTATAATTATACCAATAGTCATAGATACAGGTATTTTAAAGTTAAATATAGGAGCTAATAAAAATACTAATGGCATTATTATTCCTAACTTTATAAACTCTTTTATTACATTAAATACTTTATCTTTGTTAGGTATACGATTTCTAAATAATATAGCTACCATACCTATAACCCAAGATACAGATACAACTCCTACAAAAGTATTTACAACTGTTGATCTTATATTAGATATAGTTGCCATTTTTTCAAGTTCATATGATAAGAAATCTACATTATCATCTTTTTGTATTAAACTATAAGCTCTACCTACCATAGACTTATTTTCTAATCCAAATTCATTAAGTATATCTACTCCTACATCTATATTGGCTACAATACCATCTCTTCTTGTTGTAGATGAAGATAATAAACCTTTTTCATTACCTTTAAACTTTATAATTGGAGATAATCTTTCTTTATTTTTATAAGCTAATTTACTTGGGAAAGAGCTAGCTATATAAACAACATCATTATCTCCTACCATATTAAATACTGATTCTAAATATTTACTTATGTTATTATGTATAGTTTTTTTCATTTTAGAATAAGTATGCTCATTTAAAAAACCTTTATATTGATCTAATCTATATGTATCTCCTAAATCTACAAATAAAGCATCATTATTTTCATATAATGATTTAGTTTCTTTAGTTAATTTATCATAATCAGCTCTTATTCCAAATGGCATGGTATCGTCTTCGATATTAATATCTTCGATATTTCCATCCGCTACTCTACCATAGTTATCCATAGCTATTAAGCATATATTTCTATTTTCTTTTAATTCGCCATTTTCTACTGTATCGCTATTTCCTAAAACAGCAACCTTAAAATTATTATCTGATAAAGTTTGTCCAAGTGAACCTAATGTAGATCCATATTGACCATTTGCTTCATTTTCATTTAATGATTGATTTATTGATAAATCATTTATTTTTTTAGGAGTTTTTCCTGTTGATGACTTATAAATAGTTGCATTTTCCTTAGTTGCTTCTTTAAAGTTTATATATGAGTCAGATGCTAAGTTTGCTCGTCCTCCAGCACCCATACTTGCAAGGGATCTTTTATCATCAGTGCCTTTGTCACCTCTTATATTCATTAGACCCATATATCCTCGTTTTTCTAGTTCAGCCTTTAAACTAGGTATGTCTTGCATTGATTTTATAGTAGTTCTATTCATATTTATAAATATAACTTTGCCACTTTCAGCAGCAAAGCTATATTTAGGAATAGAAACTATAAGTACCATCACTGCAAACAGTACTGATACAAGTTTCTTTTTCATAAGTTTTAACCTACTTTCTATTTAAGTAATATTGTATTACTTCTTCAAGTATCTCATCTCTTTCAAATTTTTTGATTATAGATCTTGCATTTTTATATCCAGTTATATAACTAGAATCTCCTGAAAGAAGGTATCCTATAATTTGATTTATAGGATTGTATCCTTTTTCTAATAGTGCTTCATTTACAAAATCTAGAGCTTGTGAAACACTCATTTTATCGTCTGATATCCCTTCAAACTTCATAGTATAATCTAAATCTTTATTCATTTTTAAAGCCCCCTTAAAATAGGATTACTTAACTTGTGATTTTAAAACTTCACTTGCATGATTTAAGGCTTCATCAACTTTAGAAACATCTGGTGCACCAGCTTGAGCCATATTAGGTCTTCCTCCACCTTTTCCACCAGCAATTTGTGCAATAGATTTAACTATATTTCCACAGTGAACACCTTTATCCACTGCATCTTTAGTTGCTGTAGCTACAAGATTTAATTTATCATCTGTTGTATTAGCAAGTACTACAACTCCACTTACTAATTTATCTCTTAAATTATCTGCAACTTCTTTTAAAGTATTCATATCCATACCTTCAAATTTAGTAGTTACTAAATTAACTCCATTTACATCTAATTTAGAGTCAAGTACTGAGTCTACCGCTTGTAAGCTCATCTTAGTTTTCATATCATGTAATTCTTTTGATAATGATTTATTTTCTTCTATTAAATAAGTTACTTTTTGAGATAAACTATCTTCTTTAGTTTTTAAGTTTGAGCATACATTAGATATTATTTCTTCTTTTTCTTTTAAGTAGTTGTAAACTGCTCTACCTGTTATAGCTTCTATTCTTCTAACACCTGCAGCTACTCCACCTTCAGATAATATTTTAAACATACCTATTTGAGAAGTATTAGTTAAGTGAGTACCACCACAAAGTTCTATTGAATAATCTCCCATAGAAACAACTCTTACTTCATCACCATATTTTTCACCAAATAAAGCCATAGCTCCTTTATTTTTTGCATCATTTATACTCATATTTTCACAAGTTATATTTAAAGATTCAAGTATTACATCATTTACTTTTTCTTCTATAACTTTTAATTCTTCCTTAGTTATAGCTTCAAAATGAGTTACGTCAAATCTTAATCTTTCTGAAGTAACAAGCGATCCTGCTTGGTTAACGTGTTCTCCTAAAACTTCTTTTAATGCTTTATGAAGTAAGTGAGTAGCACTGTGATTTCTAGCAGATGCCATTCTTATTTCTTTATCTACTATTGTAGATAATTTTTCTCCAGTATTTATCATACCGCTTTTTACTATACCTATATGCTTTATAGTGTTGTTAGCACCTTTTTTAGTATCTATTACTTCAACTACTATGTCTTCATTTTTATTTACTAAAAGTCCAGCATCCCCAGCTTGTCCCCCACCTTCTGGGTAGAATGTAGTTTTATCAAGTACAACAATAACTTTGTCTCCTGCTACAGCTGAATCTACTAATTCATTATCTTTAACTATAGCTTTTATTATTCCTGAATTTTCTAATTCAAAATATCCTTCAAAAGTACTAGCTACTGAAGAATCTAATTTTGATAATGGATCTTCCTTCCAACTTTCTCCATCCATATTTCCTCTAGCACTTCTAGCTCTTTCTCTTTGCTTGTTCATTTCCTCATTGAATGCTTCTTCATCTATAGATAAATGTTCTTCTTCTAATATTTCTTGAGTTAAATCTATTGGGAATCCATAAGTGTCATATAATTTAAATGCATTTTCTCCACTTAAAGTAGTTTCTCCATTTTTCTTTAAATCTGCTATATAAGAAGCTAGTATTTCCATACCTTGTTCTATAGTTTCATTGAATTTTTCTTCTTCAATTCTTATAACTTTTTTGATGTAGCTTTCTTTTTCTACTAATTCTGGGTAAGCTTCTCCACTTACTTTTATAACTTCATCCACTAATTTATATAAGAAGTTTTCTTTTATTACTAATAACTTACCATGACGTGCTGCTCTTCTTAACAATCTTCTAAGAACATATCCTCTACCTTCATTAGATGGTAATACACCATCTGCAACTAAGAAACTTACCGCTCTTATATGGTCAGTTATTATTCTTATTGATACGTCAGTTTTTCCACCTTTTCCGTATTCAACATTAGCCATTTTTTCTACTGTATTTAATATATGCTTTATAGTATCTACATCAAATATAGTATCTACACCTTGCATTATACAAGCCATTCTTTCTAGACCCATTCCAGTATCTATATTTTTATGTTCTAATTGTCCATAGTTACCTTCTTCATCTCTATTGAATTGAGTGAAAACATGGTTCCAGAATTCTAAATATCTATCACAATCACATCCTGGTTTACAATCCGGATTATCACATCCATATTCTTCACCTCTATCGAAGTATAATTCTGAACATGGTCCACAAGGTCCTATACCTATTTCCCAGAAGTTATCATCTTTACCAAGCCTAACTATTCTTTCTTTAGGTATTTTTATTTGATTTTCCCATATACCAAAAGCTTCATCATCTTCTTCATATACAGTTACCCATACTTTCTCTTCAGGTATATTTAAATGTTGTGTAACAAACTCCCATCCCCAAGATATAGATTGCTCTTTAAAGTAATCTCCAAATGAGAAGTTCCCTAACATTTCAAAGAAAGTACCATGTCTAGCAGTCTTTCCTACATTTTCTATATCTCCTGTTCTTATACACTTTTGGCAAGTAGTCATTCTAACACTTGGTGGAACTTCTACACCGGCAAAATAATTTTTAAGCGGAGCCATACCTGAGTTTATAAGTAATAAACTTTTATCATTTTGTGGCACTAAAGAAGCACTTTCCTTTAAGTAGTGATCTTTAGATTCAAAGAACTTTAAAAATTTACTTCTAATTTCATTTAATCCCATTTGTTGCATCTTAAATTTCCTCCTATTTTATATATCTTTTATTTTTAAATTCTAAATTTGATTTTACTTTAACTATTTAGCAAACAAAACTACTTATATCACCAAATATCTAAGGCTTATTATTCAAATTTAATGCTTGGAACTTATAAATAAATTCCTTATAATTAAAAAACCCCGCGCCTATAAAAACTTATAGGGGCGAGGATTACATTCGCGGTACCACCCTAATTATCATAATAAATCATGACATCTTCGGAAAACCTTAGTTATAACGGAACTACCGTCAATCCATACTATTATTTCAGGACTGATACTCAAAGACTGCTTCAACTATTCTATCCTAAGGGCTTCCACCAATTCCCTCTCTCTGTAAGGCATCAAATAATTTACTATTTCTTATCTCTGTATCTAATAAATTTAATTTTATAGTTAGAATTCATATGTTAAACTTTATTCTAACTACTTATATATGTTATATTACTAAATTTTGTGTAATTAATCAATACTATAAATTATATTGATTTTAGTTTTATTAGCAGATTATTCCTCCACCAACTACAACATCACCATTGTACATTACAACAGATTGCCCTTTAGTTATAGCCCTTTGAGGTTCATCAAATACTATTTTTATTTTATTATTATCTATTTTGTATACTGTAGCTGGAGATGGCTTAGCAGAATATCTTATCTTAGCTTCTACTCTAACTGGTTCTGTTATTTCATCAAATGCTATAAGATTAACATCTTTTGCTATGACAACTTTATTAAATAAATCTTCATTATCACCTAACACTACAGTGTTTTTCTTAGCATTTATATCAATAACAAACATAGGTTTTCCAAAAGCTATGCCTAATCCTTTTCTTTGACCTATAGTATAGTTTACTATACCTTTATGCTTTCCTAAGACATTACCTTTAGTATCTACAAAATAACCTTCTTCAATTCTTTTTTTAGAATGTTTTTTTACATATCCAGCATAGTCATTATCTTTTACAAAGCATATTTCTTGGCTATCTGGCTTATTATGAACATCTATTCCTATTTCTTTTGCAATTTCTCTAACTCTTTCTTTTTCATAATCACCTATAGGAAGTAATGTGTGTTCTAACTGTTCTTGAGTTAAATTATATAGTGCATAAGTTTGATCTTTTTTATCTGTAACAGACTTTTTAAGTAGATATCTTCCTGTTTTTTCATCTTTTTCTATTTTAGCATAATGCCCTGTAGCTACATAATCACATCCTATTTGACGTGCTTTATTAAAGAAATCATCAAATTTTATATGCTTATTACAAGCTATACAAGGATTTGGAGTTCTACCATTTAAATATTCATCTATAAAAGGCTCTATTACCTTTTGTTTAAATACATCACTAAAATTTAATACATAAAAAGGTATACCTATTCTATCTGCAACTCTTCTAGCATCTTCAACAGCTGCTAATGAACAACATCCACCTTCATTTTCTATAAGTTCATCATCATCATCTTGCCATAGCTTCATAGTAACTCCTATAACATCATATCCTTGTTCTTTTAAAAGATATGCTGCAACAGAACTATCAACTCCACCACTCATACCGATCATTACTCTTTTTTTCATTTTGTCACCTTCTTTTACGAATTTGCTTATATCTTTTTATTATATATATTTTATCTTACTTTTTAAAGACTAAACTTATTTATATCTAATATCTATCTACTAATTTAAATTTTATCATATCTTTTAAATCACAATATCCCTTTTAAGTAATTACCTAAAAGGGATATTTATATACTAATTATTGAATTTTATATTTAAAATTACATTTCCTCTTCTTCTATATCATGATGATGGTCATGATCATCATCTATAACAACACCATCTAACTCTGGTATGTGTATATTATGCTTTTTAGAATAATCTATTAAAGCAGCTTTTATTGCTTGTTCTGCTAAAACTGAACAGTGCATTTTTACTGGTGGTAAACCATCTAAAGCTTCTGCAACTGCTTTATTAGTTACAGCTAATGCTTCATGTATAGTTTTTCCTTTTACCATTTCAGTAGCCATTGATGAGCTTGCTATAGCAGATCCACATCCAAAAGTTTTAAATTTAACGTCATTTATAACTTGAGTTTCTGGGTCTATATCAAGATATATTCTCATTATATCTCCACACTTAGCATTTCCAACTTCACCTATACCACTTGCATTTTCTATTTCTCCAACATTTTTTGGATTCATGAAATGTTCCATTACTTTATCACTGTATTGCATATTCTTATCCTCCTTAAGTCTTAATTATATTATTAGCTCCGTGCTATTATTTTTGTTTTGTTACAGCATCATATAAAGGAGACATCATTCTTAATCTCTCTATAACTGCTGGTAATTTTTCTATTATATAATCTATATCTTCTTCTGTTGTAAAATCACCTATTGAAAGTCTTAATGATCCATGTGCTATCTCATGTGGTAATCCTATAGCCATTAAAACATGTGATGGATCAAGTGATCCTGATGTACAAGCTGATCCACTTGATGCAGCTATACCTAACATGTCTAACATTAATAATATTCCTTCTCCTTCTATAAATTCAAACGAGAAGTTAACATTACCTGGTAATCTATTTTCTAAACTACCATTTACTCTTGTGTAAGGTATTTTTTCAAGTATTCCATCTATTAATTTTGTTCTTAAAGATGTAAGTCTTTCTATATGCTCGTCTATATTAGTTTTAGCAAGTTCTGCTGCTTTTCCATATCCAACTATAGATGGCATATTCTCAGTACCAGCTCTTCTTCTTCTTTCTTGTGCACCACCATGAACGAAAGAGTGAAGTTTTGTACCAGTTTTTATATATAAAGCGCCTATTCCTTTAGGACCATATATCTTATGTGAAGACATACTCATTAAATCTACATTTAATTCTTTAACATCTATTGGTACATTACCAGCTGCTTGAACAGCATCTGTATGGAATAATACATTGTGCTTTTTAGCTATTTCACCAATTTCTTTTATTGGTTGTATTGTTCCTATTTCATTATTTGCAAACATTATACTTATTAATATAGTAGTATCTTTTATTGCTTTTTCAAGTTCATCTAATTTAACTCTACCTTCAGCATCAACATCTAAATAAGTTACTTCAAATCCATGATGCTTTTCTAAATATTCACATATGTGAAGTATTCCATGGTGTTCTATTTTAGATGTTATTATATGATTTCCTTTACTTCTATGAGCAAAAGCAACACCTTCTATCGCCCAGTTGTCACTTTCCGTTCCACCAGCTGTAAAGTATATTTCATTAGGCTTTGCATTTATAAGATTAGCAACTTGCCCTCTAGCTTTATCTAAAGCAGTTTTTGCTTCTCTTCCGAATGTATGAAAACTAGATGCGTTTCCAAAGTTTTCTGTAAAATATGGCATCATTTCATCTAGAACTTCTTTTTTTACAGGAGTTGTCGCAGAATAATCCATATATAATCTTCTTTTTTCCATTTTCTTCGTCTCCCTATCTATTTTATAATTAAGTTTGTTATATCATTATCTAATATGTTTTTATTATGATCATCTATCATATCTTGAAGAGTTATAGAATTTATTACATCTTCTATACCCTTTTTCATTTTTTCCCATACAATTTTCGTTACACATTTACCAGAATTTTCACATATATCTTCATCCATTACACAATCTGATAGTGAAACAGGCCCCTCTAGTACCACTAGTATATCACCTACAGTTATATCTTTAGGTTCTTTTGATAATAAATATCCGCCTTGAGCTCCTCTAACACTTTGAACTAATCCAGATTTTTTTAGAGATGAAAATATTTGCTCTAAATATTGTTCTGATATATTTTGCTTACTAGCTATATTTTTTAAGGGAATAGGACCATTGCTCTGATTTAATGATAATTGAAACATTGCTTTAAGTCCATATCTACCCTTAGTGGATAATTTCATATTTATCACCCTTTACAACGAATTGTAATCCATACTATTTTACTAGGTATTACCTTCAATATAATTTTATTATACCCTAGTAATTTTGTCAAGATTAAATTCATACCACTTTACTAGGAATTAAATATATTATATATATACCACTATAGATTCTTTTTAATCTTAATTTTTATATTTTCTATTATTTTATACTAAACCTATTTTTAAACATGTATAAGTATTCCCTTTCTCCAAGCAATAAATACAATAATTTTCTATTTTTATAAATTTAATAATATTTATCCTAACAAATGTTATTAGTGATGTGTTTCATCACTAAATAAATTTATCAATAAAATTTAATTGTTCAATAAAAAATTCGCTTCGCTCGAGCGACGTGTCGGCGAAACACTTCATGTCGCCAATGATATATCCTTGTTACCGCTACGGATACATCCGCTGCTTGAGCCACTGCGTGGGCGAAGCATTTCAAAATGTAATTTATTACGTTTATAAAGTTATTGATATCGCTTATATTCATAGGTTATCCAGAAATATATTTATGATATAATTTTCTTATACGCAAAAAAATAAGTAGTAGTATCTTCAAAACATACTACTACTTATTTTGTCTGTTGTATTAGTTATTTTACTAAACATATTGAATTTACATATAAAGTTTTTTTAATTCCAAAATGTATATTTTTAGACTTTAGTATTTTTAATAATAATATTTAACTAATACAATGAGTTATTTTTATAAATTTATTAATATGTAAATTTCTCTATTATAATATTTTAGTCCTTTACAGAGCCGACGCACCTATTATTCCTGCATCATTTTTAAATTTAGCTATAACAATATCCCCAATTTTTGCCTTTTTAAAAGGAAGGTGTTTTTTTACTTGTTCTGATAAACCATCTAAAAGTATATCACTAGCATTAGAAACTCCTCCACCTATTGATATAACTGCTGGATCTATAAAATTAACTATATTTCCTATTCCCATAGCTAAATATTTTTTAAATCTATTTATAATTTCAACTGCTACTTGATCTCCTTCTTTATATGCATCAAATACCATCTTAGCAGTTATATTTTCTAAGTTATTGTTACACATATCTCTTATTATAGTTTCTCTACCTTCTTTTAATAATTTCTGTGTATATTTTATTATAGCCGTAGCTGAGCAGAAAGTTTCAAAACATCCATTGTTTCCACAATTGCAGTCATAGTAATTAGTAGCAACCATAGTATGACCAATTTCAGCACCTACTCCATTTGAGCCAGTTATTAACTTATCATCTATAACTATACCTCCACCTATTCCAGTTCCTAGTGTTATCATAACTCCACTATTATAGCCTTTCATACTACCGTAAAAATACTCAGCAAGTGCTGCTACATTCGCATCATTACCTGCACGTACAATAGTTCCTTTTAGGCGTTCTTCTAACTTAGGTATTATTAAAGCATTTTCAAGACCTATATTCACACAAGTTACTCTACCTTCACTTGTAACAACTCCTGGAAATCCTATTCCTATTGAATCTATATTATTTATTTCTAATTCACTTTTATCTAATAAATCATTAACTAATTCAGTTATATCTTCTATAATATTTTCTAAACCACCAGATTGATTAGTCTCTTTAACTGACCTTTGAATAATTTCCCCATTAACTACAAGGCCAGCTTTTATACTCATTCCACCTACATCAATTCCTATTTTATACATATTTCCCTCCCAAAGTATTATATCTGTATATATTATATAATATTGCTATGGTTTTATCTATAGTATATGCCCCAATATCCCTTTTCTTTAAAACCTAGTTTATTATATATCTTTCCTGCTTCTATATTATCATAAAATAAGCATGGAATTTTATTTTCATTTATAATTTCACTACATATCTTTACTATACACTTTGTAGCTAAGCCTTTATTTCTAAAATTTGGATGCGTTCCAACTCCTACTATCATTGCATGAGTTCTAGTTTCTAATGTACTTTTTGCCATAGCCACCACTTTTTTATTTACTTCTATGCAATATCCTCTACCTGTTCTAAGTCCATTTTTTATATTTTCTACAGTAGTATTTTCAAATTCATCAATCTCTTCGTATAATTTCGCTACCTTATTTATATTTCCAAATCTTATTTTCTTAGGTCTTAATCCTATTTCTATATCATTTAATTTACTTGAATCATCAAGAACACAAAACTTGACTATTCGTTTGCGATTTACACATATTTTTCTCTCTAATTTCTGTAAAACATCTAGTTTACCACTTATCTCTATATAATTTAGGTTATTTATAAGATTAGCAAATTCATCTATATTAAAATTTCCTTGCGAATAAAATATAAGGTATTCAAAGTATCTCAACAATACACCTTCTATATGTCCTTTTTTATCTATACCTGCCCATATATCTAAAAAATAATTATCATATCCATATCGCTCTATATCCCCTATTATAAACAAGTTAAAGTCAGGCTCTCTTTTTAAGTAATTAATAACCTTGCTATGATAGGTATCATCCACCTTTATAATCATAGACTCCCCCTGATATTTTCTATTTATTTAATTTTTTACTATGTATATACCGTTTTGACATTATCTCATCCACATATATTTTGCTATAATAATTTTAGCATGATTTAATCTTTTAGATGCTTATATTTTTAATTTTTTATCAAAGCAAATTATTTAATGTAATTTACTTTTAGTATTTAATCTCTATATATTATAATAGATGCTACTGCTAAAAAAAATAACACATAAAATTTTATTATAATAATATTAACTAACATCTATTCTTAGATTAAAAATAGGCTATAATGTATTTTCCAAATACTTAGTAGCCTATATTAAATTTCTTATTATTTATTTTTTTTTATATTTTCCCAATAATTATCAAATGCTATTTCATTTTTATTCTTACCTGGTATATAATATTTTTTATGCTTTATTTCGTCTGGTAAGTATTGCTGTTTAATATAATTGTTTTGATAATCATGTGGATACTTATAATCTACTCCTCTTCCTAAATTTTTAGCTCCAGCATAATGAGCATCCTTTAAATGAATAGGAATATCTCCTACATTTATATTATCTAAGTCATATAATGCCTTATCTATTGCATTTATAACAGAATCTGATTTTGGGCACTGGGCTAAGTATATAGTTGCTTGTGCAAGTGGTATCCTAGCTTCTGGTAACCCTAATTGAAATGCTGATTGAACACAGGCTTCTGTAATAGTTATTGCTTGAGGAACAGCAAGCCCTACATCTTCACTTGCAACACATAACAGTCTTCTAGTTATATTTTGAATATCTCCAGCTTTAATAAGCCTTGCAAGATAGTGTATAGATGCGTCGGCATCAGACCCTCTTAATGATTTGTGAAATGCAGATAATATTGAATATCCATCATCTCCACTTCTATCATAACTTAACACTTTCGAGCTAGAGCACTCTACAATAGTATCTATAGTTATATTAACAGAATTTGAACCTATATCTATACCGGTATTAAAAGCTAACTCCAATTTATTTAGTGCACTTCTCATATCCCCATTACAAGTCTCTGCTATAAATTCTAAAGCTTCCTCTTCAACATTAATATTCTCATATCTATTCTCTTCTCTAAGTTTATCAATAGCTCTTTTAAGTCCAATAAGTATATCTTCTTTATTTATTTGCTTAAATTCAAATATAGAACTTCGACTTAATATAGCTTTATATATTACAAAATATGGATTATCTGCTGTACTTGCTATTAGCGTCACAGAACCATCCTCTATAACTTCAAGTAAAGATTGCTGTTGTTTTTTATTTAAAGCTTGAATCTCGTCAAGCATAAGAACTATACCATTATACGAAAATAAATCTCTTTTATTTTCATCTATTATTTCCTTTATCTCTTTTACTCCACAATTAACAGCATTTAATTTTACATATTTTTTTCCTGTAGTATTTGCTATTATATTTGCTAAAGTAGTCTTACCTGTACCTGGTGGTCCATATAATATCATATTAGGAATAGATTTATTTTCTATAATTTTATTTAAAACTTTTCCATTTCCTATAATATGCCTTTGACCAACCATATCTTCAATCTTTTTTGGACGCATTTTATCTGCTAAAGGCAATACTCTCACTCCTTATACATATTAAAAATAAAAGGTATCTAGAATTTAGATACCTTTTTATAATCAATTATTGATGATTTTTTAATTTTTTAAGTTCTTCCATAAGTTTATCATTTAGTATCTTTATATGAGTACCTTTCATACCTAAAGATCTAGATTCTATAACTCCAGCACTTTCGAACTTTCTTAATGCATTTACTATAACTGATCTAGTTATCCCAACTCTATCTGCTATTTTACTTGCAACAAGTAAACCTTCTTTACCATCTAATTCTTCAAATATATGTTCAACTGCTTCAAGTTCTGAATAAGATAATGTTCCTATTGCCATTTGAACTACAGCTTTCTTTCTCATTTCTTCTTCTAGCTCTTCACCTATGGCTCTTAATATTTCAAGTCCTATAACAGTAGCACTATATTCTGCTATAACTAAATCATCATCTTCATATTCATTATCATATCTTGATAATATTAATGTTCCTAATCTTTGCCCACTTCCTAATATTGGAACTATTGTAGTTTTCTTTTCAGTTCTACCTTGTTCGAATGGGAATACTTCAAGTAATTCTTCACCTGTTAGATTTTCTAAAGTATCTTTTATCTTTAATACATTTGTATTGTATTCCTCTGGAAACTTCTTTTGCTTAGTTATATCATCTTCTACAACTGAGCTATCAGCTATATCATTAAGGTGTAATCCTAATACTTTTCCTTTAGAGCTTAATACGTATACATTTGAACTTAAAACTTCTCCTAATGCACCTGCTAATAAGTCAAAAGAGACATTACTTCCACCACTTGTTTGTAATGTTTTATTAATTTTTCTTGTTTTCTGTAATACTTCGCTCGCCATTTGCAATTCATCTCCTCATGAAAGTTATGCCTTATATACTTATATATAATAAACGTTAGTTTTTCTTATAATTATGTAATAGAAATATTATCATAATTCTATTGGTTTTTCAATATAAAGCCCCTCATTTTTTCAATTTTCACTATTCTCTTTTACCATCTCATTTTTACATTCTTTATTAGGACAAACAACTTTAGTTTCCGATTTTGTTATTTTTTCTACCATATAAGATCCACATTTATCACAAATATCTCCAGTTGGTTTATTCCATGATAAAAAGTCACACTCTGGATAATTTGAACATCCATAAAATGCTTTGCCTTTTTTAGATTTTCTAAGTATTATATCTCCATTATTACATTTAGGACATTTTACACCTATTTTATTTACAATAGGCTTTGTAGTCTTACATTCTGGATAATTCTTACAAGCCATAAACTTTCCAAATCTACCATGCTTTATTACCATGTGTTCTCCACAGTTTTCACATATTTCATCAGTTTCTTCATCCATATTTATCTTTTCTATATTTTCCTTAGCTATCTCTATAGCTTCTTTTAACGGTTCATATGATTTCGCTACAACTTCTTTCCAAGGTATATTTCCTTCTTCAACCTCATCTAGCTGACTTTCCATAGTAGCAGTAAAGTCTACGTCTATAAATTTTTGGAAATTAGTTTCTAGTATATCAGTAACTATTTTTCCTAATTCTGTTGGATGAAGACTACTTCCTTGCTTCTCAACATATTCTCTATTTAATATAGTAGTTATAGTTGGTGCATAAGTACTAGGTCTTCCTATTCCCAATTCTTCTAGGGTTTTTACCAGACTCGCCTCAGTATATCTTGCTGGTGGTTGAGTAAAATGTTGAAGAGGTAATATATCCTTCACAATAAGAGTATCTCCTTCATTTATAGGAGGAAGTATTTTATCTTCTCTTTCTGTAAAGTTATAAATCTTTGTATATCCGTCAAATTTCATTTTAGAACCAGTAGCCTTTAGAATATAGTCATCTATCTTACACTCTACATTTAATATATCAAAAATAGAATCTTGCATTTGACTAGCTATAAATCGTCTCCATATTAAGTTATATAACTTAAATTGATCTTTCGTTAAAGAGCTCTTTATACTATCCGGAGTTCTAATTACAGAAGTTGGTCTTATAGCCTCATGTGCATCTTGTACTTTTTTACTTCCTTTTTCCTTGCCTTTATCAAAATCAGGTTTATAGTAATCTTCCCCTAATGCTTCTAATATATATTCTTTTGATTTCTCTTTTGCTTCTTCTGATATTCTTTTAGAATCTGTTCTTATGTATGATATAAGACCCACTGTACCTTCATTTTCAATATCAATACCTTCATATAGCTCTTGTGCTATACTCATTGTTTTCTTAGTGGTAAAAGATAGTCTGTTTGCTGCTTCTTGTTGTAGCATACTTGTTGTAAAAGGTTTAGGAGCTGATTTTCTCCTAGTTCTTGCTTCTATTGAATTTACTACTATCTCTTTATCCTTTATATCATCTAAAATAGAGTTTACTATTTCTTCATTTGGTAATTCCATTTTATCTTTAGATCTACCATAAAACTTTAAACTAATATCCTCATCTTTAGAAGTTTTAGCCTCTACGTCTATTGTCCAATATTCATCTGGTATAAATGCTTCTATTTCTTTTTCTCTATCACATATTAACTTAGTTGTTACAGATTGAACTCTACCGGCACTTAATCCTTTTCTAACTTTTTGCCAAAGTATCGGGCTTATTTGGTATCCAAGAAGTCTATCTAAAACCCTCCTTGCTTGCTGAGCATCAACTAAATTTATATCTATGTTCCTTGGACTTTTAATAGCTTTTTTTATAGCATCTTTTGTTATCTCATTAAATTCTATTCTACATTCATCATTTTGATCCAATCCTAAAATATAAGCTAAGTGCCATGATATAGCTTCTCCCTCTCTATCTGGGTCGGTAGCTAAATAAACTTTCTTAGATTTCTTAGCTTCCTTTTTTAGCTCTTTTATTAAATCACCTTTTCCTCGTATATTTATATACTGTGGCTCAAAATTATTTTCTATATCAACACCTAATTTACTTTTAGGTAAATCTCTTACATGTCCTACAGAAGCTTTTACAGTATAGTGACTTTTTCCTAGAAATTTTTCTATTGTTTTAGCTTTTGCAGGAGATTCCACGATGACTAATGTTTTTGCCATTAACGACACACCCCCACTTATTTTCTTTATATATTTAAACTGTATACTTGATTATTCATCTCTATTAATAAATCTTTAAGTACTAGTTCATTTAAGATTGCGTTTATATATTTTACTTCCATTTTAGTATTATCACAAATTTCATCTATATTCAATATACCATTATCTTTTATTAGTTCTAATATTTCAACACTTTTTTCATTCAATTTAATATTATCATATTTTTTAGAATTTTCTGTATAATAATTCCTGTCAATTTGGTATTCATTTAATATGTCTTCCACACTATGAATTAATGTTGCTCCTTCATTTATTATTTTATGGCATCCTTCACTCATACATGAGTTTATATTGCCCGGAATAGAAAAAACGTTTTTGCCTTGGTCTAATGCATACTCAACAGTAATTAATGCACCACTTTTTTTAGCTGCCTCAACTACTATAACACCATCACTTATCCCACTCAATATTCTATTTCTATGAACATAATTGCTAGGATAAACAGCACTTCCAATATTATATTCAGACAATATCAAACCACCATCATCCAATATTTTTTGAGCTAATTTAATATTTCGTCTTGGTAATATATTATCTAAAGGAGACCCAATTACTGCCACGGTTTTTCCTTTACCTTCTAAGCATCCTATATGGCTATAAGTATCTATTCCTATAGCTAGTCCACTTATAATATTTATACCTACATCTGACAAACTTTTGCTTATATTTTTTGCACAATTAACCCCATACTGAGTACACTTCCTAGAACCTACCATTGCCAAATTAATATTATTTTTTAATACATCTAAATTTCCCTTATAAAATAATATTTTAGGTGCATCATATATGTGCTTCAAATTAGATGGATATGATTCATCATAAATACTAACATATTTTATAAATTTTTTCTCAAGATTTGACTTTATTTCCTCTAAATAAGTTAGACTTTTATATTTTACTATATTTTCCTTAATATTTGTATTTATATTTTTTAAATTATATATTTCCTTATCACTAAAGTTAATTAAATCTTTAATATCTATGTTATTTGACTCTATTTGATTTATATTATTATTTGTTACTCCCTCTATAGACTTTAGCCACAAATAAACATCATTAATATTCATAAATCACCTCTGTTCAAAATATTTATAATAAGTTTTTCTAAAAGAAAAAGCTTCTACTATGTGATTAGATTTTATAGTATTCTCTCCATCTAAATCTGCTATTGTTCTTGCAACTTTTAATAATTTCATATAACTTCTATTACTTAATTTATATTTATTAAATATTAAGTTGATAGTTTCTGATCCTTCATCATTTAATTTGCAATACTCATTTACCATTGAAGAATTCATTTCATCATTAGTTTTTATATTATAATTTTTGAATCTAGTTTGTTGTATATATCTTGCACTTTGAACTCTTTTTCTTATATCATGAGACGTTTCAGATTTTGTATTTATAAACTCTTTATATGGTATTGAATTTACCTCTACAAATAAATCAAATCTGTCTAATAATGGTCCAGATATTTTGTTTATATATCTGTCTATTTCATATGTTTTACACCTACATTCATTTTCTGACATATGATATCCACATGGACATGGATTCATCGCACCTACTAATAAGAAATTGCATGGATATTCAAAATTATATTTTATTCTAGATATATTTATAATCTTATCCTCTATAGGTTGTCTCAACGTTTCTAATATTTTTCTATCAAATTCAGCTATTTCATCTAAAAACAGTATACCTCTATGAGCCAATACAACCTCTCCTGGCTTTGCATCAATTCCTCCACCTATCATAGCTTGCTTTGTAGATGTATGATGCGGTGATCTAAATGGCCTTTTATCTAAAAAACCTTTTTGATTATCTATTAATCCTATTGAGCTATAAATTTTACTAACTTCTAACATTTCTTCCTTATTTATATCTGGAAGTATTGTCCTTATTCTTTTTGCTATCATTGTTTTTCCAGAGCCTGGAGGGCCTATCATTAACATATTATGATTACCTGCTGCAGCTATTTCAGCACTTCTCTTTACAAAATAATTTCCAGATACATCACAAAAATCTTCTTCATATTCGTTTTGACTTTTTTCTTTTTTGTTTATATTAATATCCTCAATAATAGACTCTTTACATATATCTAAACTTCCATTTAAAAAGTCTATGCATTGATTTAAACTCTTTACGGGTATAATATCTATACCATCTATAAATAATCCTTCTAAAAAGTTATCATATGGTAAAAATAATCTTTTTATATTACACTCCTTAGCCCCTATTATAATTGGAAGTATTCCCCTTACCTTTTGAAGCTTTCCATCTAAAGAAAGTTCTCCTATAAACATACTTTCATTTAAGTATCCATCATCTTTTCTTATAAATTCTCTTAAAATTCCTATAGATATAGCTAAATCAAGAAAAGACCCTTCTTTTTTCATATCTGCAGGTGATAAATTTACAACTATTCTAGAGTTAGGAAATCTGTATCCACTATTTATTATTGCTGATTTTACACGTTCCCTAGACTCTTTTATTTCAGTACTAGCTAAACCTACTATATTAAATGAAGGAATCCCATTAGTTATATCTATTTCTATCTTTATTAGATAACCATTTATTCCTATTAAATTACTAGAATTTATTATACTAAGCATATTCACTCCTTTCTAGAAAGCATTTACTATATGATTTATCTTCTTATCTTTTAAATATATTTCTATAACATCAAATCTTATCGGTACATTATTTAAATTATTTTTTAAGATATAATATTTAGCTGTATTTACTATTTTTCTAATTTTTCTACAATCTACAGCTTCTGCTGGATAACCAAACTTTATGTTAGTTCTTGACTTAACTTCTATAAATACTAATTCATCATTAATTTTAGCTATTATATCTATTTCTCCACTATTTATTCTATAATTAGTTTCTAAAATATTTGCCTTATTATCTATTAGATATTTTAATGCTATCCTTTCACCAGCTCTACCTTTTTGAATATTATTCATAAGTATCTCCTATGTACTTTTTTGTAAGTATTGTCCCTAATATTCATTTTATATACATTTTTTCCTTTTATAATTGAATTTTTTTAATTGAATTATTAAAATCACTATATAGGGGGAATGTTTAATGGGAAGATGTGATAAAAAAAAGAAAAGTAGTAGAAGAAAAAAGAAGTTTAAAATAATAGGATTATACTTATCAATTTTAGTACTAACTTTTATTTTTTTATTTAATAATTTTAATTTATTTGATAAAAAATGTAATAGCGAAGTAGTAAAAGATGAACAAATTTTAGAAACTTTAGCAGATAATAAAACTAGTAAGGTTACTATAAATGCAATAGGAGATGTTATGGCTCATACACCTCAACTTAATGCACAATACGATCCTAAAACAAATACATATTCTTTTGATAATAATTATAAATATGTGTCAAGTTACATAAAAAAAGCAGACTTATCTATTGCAAATTTAGAAACCACATTAGCTGGCGATAGTATACCATATAGTTCTTATCCAACTTTTAATACTCCTGATACCTTGGCTGATGCATTAAAAAATGCAGGCGTAGATGTAGTTTCAACTATAAATAACCATTCTTTTGATAAAGGTGATTTAGGAGTAGAAAGAACTTTAGATGTACTAAAATCTAGAAACCTTAGTACTATAGGAACAATTTCAAATGTTGGTGATAAGAATTATTTAATAAAAGAAGTTAATGGAATAAGTTTAGGAATAACAGCTTTTTCTTATGGCGAACTTAGAGAAAATACTAAACTTTTAAATGGTATCAGAATTTCAGATAAGTCTAAAGATAAATTAAATGTATTTGATAGCTCAGATGTAAATAACGCTTTTAATACTATAAATAATACCCTAAAAAATATATCACACACAGATATTCAGATACTTGTTATTCATTGGGGAGATGAGTATAGAAGAGTTCCTAACCAATTTCAATATGATTTAGCCCAAAAACTTAGCGATAGTGGCGTAGATATAATAATAGGATCTCACCCTCATGTAGTTCAACCCGTTGAAATAATAAAATCTACTGATGAAAGTCATGAAACTTTAGTTATATATTCTCTTGGAAATTTTATATCAAATCAAAGAAGGGAACTTTTAGGAACACCTTTTACTGAAGATGGGCTTATGGTTAACATAGAAATTACTAAAAATACAGACAAAACATTTGTATCTAAAGTAAATTGTATTCCTACATGGGTTAATAAATATAATGATGGAAGTAAGATAGTTTTTGAGGTTCTACCTATAACTAATAATGAAGATTTTAGTCATTTAGATAATATAACTTTAGAAAAACTAAAAAATTCTTATAATAATACTGCCTCACAAGTTAAACAATCTGATATAATAAATGTTATGGATAATCCATTTAAATAATTATTTTAAAAGCTCTATGAAAATATAAATAATATTAATAAAAATATAATAATATTTAATATTTTTGTTAATATTAAATATTTGTAATATCAACAAACACTCATTTTAAACATAACAACTTTTAAAGTAGAGCTTTAAAATAAAAAAGGGCTATTTTAAAACAAAGTTTTATAGTATCTCTATAATTCTTAGTTTTACTAATAGCTCCTTTTTTATGCTTAATAATTATATATAACCTTACTGTCTATATCTCTTATAGATTGACATCCTGTTAAAATCATAGTTGATTTTAATTCATTTTTTATATTTTCTACATAAGTCTTAACCCCATCTGTTTTACCACCAAATGAAGCTGTTACAAATGGTCTTCCTATTAAAACTGCATCTGCACCTAAACCTATCATTTTAACCACATCTACTCCAGTTCTAACTCCACCATCAGCAAGTATAGTAATTTTTCCTTTTACCGCCTTTGCAATTGATGGAATTACTTCACAAACTCCAGGAGTGCAATCTAATACTCTACCACCATGATTTGATATAACTATTGCATCAACACCTGCTTCAACAGCCATTAGAGCATCTTCAACAGTCATTATCCCTTTAACTATAAAAGGTAATTTAGTCGAATTTTTAAGTTTTCTTAAATCTTCTACAGTTTTTGGAACAACTTTTTTTCCATGCATAGATAATGTAACAAGACCACATGCGTCTATATCAACACCTACTGCTATAGCATTTGACTCTTCTGCCAACTTTATTTTGTTTATTATATCATCATTTTCCCATGGCTTTATAAATACTATACCTTGTCCATTATACTCTTTAAGTACACTTAAGTTTTCTAATAAAAATTCATCAACTGCAGTGTCTCCAACCATAGCGTATACACCACTATCTATACATCCTTTTACAACAGGTTCTATATAATCTCTCTCAGAAATTTTTCCACCCATATTTAAAGTTGTTCCAGTTATAGGTGCTGCAAATATTGGAGCATCCATTTTCTTTCCAAACAATTCTATAGTAATATCTGGATTAGAAACATTATGTATAACCCTCATATTAATTTTTATTTTTTCTAAACTTTTTCTATTATCTATAAATGAAGACCCGCTTCCTTTTCCGCCCATACCTGGAACTTCACCTGCACAAGCAATACCATTACATACCTTACATACCTTGCAACTTCCATTAAATTTTTCTCTAGCAACTTTCTCAACTTCTTTAAAATTCATTATAAGACTCCTCTATATAAATTTTTAATTAAACTTTCATATAAAATTATAACATATTCTTTAAGAAACTCTTTCTATGTATACGAGTTATTCCATATTTTTCAATTGCTTCGTAGTGTTCCTTTGTTCCATAACCTTTATGCGATTTAAATCCATATTCCGGGAATATTTCATCATATTGATACATTATATTATCTCTTGTAACTTTAGCTAATATACTAGCTGCCGCAATTGATATAGATTTAGAATCTCCCTTAATTATTGGCTTTTGATGTATGTCTATTCCTGGTATTGTAGCAGCATCTATTAATAAATAATCTGGTGTATTTTTTAAACAATTTAAAGCCTTTTTCATGGCCATGTAAGTAGCATTTAATATATTATATTTATCTATATCTTCATTATTAACTATACCTATTCCATAGTCTAAAGCTTCTTCCTTTATTCTATCGAATAACTCTTCTCTTTTAGCTTCACTTAGCTTTTTAGAATCATTTATCCCTTCTATCTTAGTATTTGGTTTAAACACTACCACACTAGCTACTACAGGCCCTGCTAGTGGACCACGCCCTGCCTCGTCTATTCCACCTATATATAAATATCCTTTAGTGTATCCTTCATTTTCATATGTATTTATACGTTCTAATCTCTCTTCTTCTTTTCTTATATTATCTAATTTTCTTCCCATTTTAATTGCTATATTTTGAACTGATTTTCTTTCATCGTCTTTTAATATATCCATATACTCTAAGTACTTATCTATACTTAAACTATCTACTATTTCTTTAATTTCCTTTACACTTTTATTCTTCATGATCTTCTCCTCACGTTATTTATACGATGTAATTTTTATATCATGTGTACTATGTTCTATCCTAAAATATATATAAATATAATGCCTACATATACCATTAAAAAAGTATCTCTACTTAATTTTAAGATATAAAATTACTCATAATTTATTAGCTATATCTTAGTATACCTTATAATTATTATTTATAATATAAAAAATTCGCTCCGCTCATTTCGCCAACGATATATTCTTGCTCACGCTACGGATAAATCCGTTGCTCAAAATATCATTTTTACTTTTATAAAGTTGATATTACTCATATTCATAAATTTTCCACTTTTTTCATGATATAATTTCCTTATACGTAAAAAAATATCATCTAACATTAGATGATATTTTTTATATTGTATCTATTTTTTTATGTCTTCAGGAACTTCTAAAGTTATTTTTCCTATTTTTCCATCTCTAAATTCATTTAAAACTGTCGTTGCTATACGAGTATAATCAAGTTCCTTATTCCCCATTATAAATCCTCTTTTACGACCTATCATATCCATAGTTTCTATATCTCTATCACCTAATTCCTCTAGCTTATATCTTGCCTTTAATTTTTCTGGCTCTATCTCCATAAGCTTTCCAATTAGTCTTAGAGCTAAAGTTTCAACATCTAGTATCTCATCTTTTATAGCTCTACAGAATGCTAAATTAAGTGCAACATCTTGATCTTCAAATTTAGGCCAAAGTATACCTGGTGTATCAAGTAATTCTAAGTTTCCTTTTAATCTAACCCACTGCTTTCCTTTAGTTACACCTGGTCTATCTCCTGTAACTGTGCTTTTTCTACCTGTTAATTTATTTATTATAGATGATTTACCAACATTTGGAATACCTACTATCATTATTCTTATAGGTCTTTCTTTTCTTCCTTTTTCTTTTAATGCATCCATTTTATCTTTAACTGCATTTCTACATTCATCTACTAATTTATTTAAACCAACACCTTTTAAAGTATCTACTGGTATTGCTTTGATTCCACGGTCTTTATAGTATTTTATCCATTTATCTAACTTAGCTCTATCCGCTAAATCACATTTATTTAATATGACAACTCTAGGCTTATTCCCTGCTAAATTATCTATATCTGGGTTTCTACTACTAAAAGGTATTCTAGAGTCTAAAAGTTCTACAACAACATCAACTAGCTTTAAGTTATTTCTAACTAAATCTCTAGTTTTCTTCATATGACCTGGATACCAGTTTATATGTAAATTATCATCTCTTAGATAATCATCATAATTTTCTCCCATTCTGTCTCCTCTTGCCATGATTATCACTCCTTTATGTAAATTATTCATTCTTTTTTATTTCAATTTATACATTATATTATAAGCTTTTTTAAGTATTTAATATAATACTTCTATTATTTCTATAATATAAATTTTTAATCTATTCATCGATATTATATTTAAATTAATAATATCAATATATGTAAAAAGGACTGATAAAATCAGTCCTTTATTTTATAGTAAAGTTTAATTATCTAGCTTCTTTTATCTTAGCAGCTTTACCTACTCTACCTCTTAAGTAGTTTAGTTTAGCTCTTCTTACTTTACCTTTTCTAGTTACTTCTATCTTTTCTATTCTTGGAGAATGTACTGGGAAAGTTCTTTCTACACCAACGTTGAAAGATATTTTTCTAACTGTGAAAGTTTCTTGTATTCCTCCACCTTGTCTCTTAAGAACAACACCTTCGAATACTTGTATTCTTTCTCTCTTACCTTCAACTATTTTAACGTGAACTCTTACTGTGTCCCCAGGTCCAAAGTTAGGAACTTCTTTCTTTAATTGTTCTTGTCCTAATGCTCTTACTAATTCGTTCATTATTCTTCCTCCTAGTATCATAGACATTCTTAATTACCTCCTACGTGTAAAAAGAGGAATGCCCGTTTATTTTTTCAACATTTAAAATTATACTATATATATTGTTTATTTACAAGCTTTTTTGTACAAATCTGGTCTTCTTTCTTTGGTAATTTTTATCGACTCTTCATATCTCCATTTATCGATATTCTTATGATTTCCAGATAGTAAAACTGACGGAACTTCTAAGTTCATAAACTCTCTAGGTCTAGTATAATGAGGATATTCTAATAAATTATCTTTAAAAGACTCCTCCTCAAATGATTCATTTTGTCCTAATACTCCTGGTATAAGTCTTGATATAGAATCTATAAGTATAAGTGCTGGAAGTTCTCCTCCTGTTAATACATAGTCACCTATAGATATTTCATCAGTAACTATTAAATCAATTATCCTCTGATCTATTCCTTCATAATGCCCGCATAAAAATATTACATCATCCAGCTTAGAAAAATCTTGTGCAATACTTTGATTATGAACCTTACCTTTTGGAGTTAAATATACTACTCTTGGATTTTTTATATCATGCTTTTCTATTATATGTTTATATGTATCATATATAGGTTGTGGAGTCATTACCATTCCTGCTCCACCACCAAATGGATAATCATCTACTTTTTTATGTTTATTAGTAGAAAAATCCCTTATATTATATATGTTAACTTCTATTATATTTTTTTCTACTGCTTTTTTCATTATACTTTCATTCATGTACGAATGAAATATTTCTGGAAAAAGTGTCATTATATGAAATCTCATACTATCACCTAGTCTAACATACCCTTAATAGGGTCTATTATCATTTTTCTTTCATTTATATCTATAGTAGGCACAAACTTAGTTATAGCAGGTATTAAAAATTCCTTACCATCGTTACTTTTTATAACGTATACATCATTAGCTGCATATTGTAATACATCTTTTAATGTTCCTATGTGATTATTATCTAATGTATATACATCCATACCTATCATGTCTGCTATAAAGAATTCACCTTCTTCTAATTCTCTACTATCTTCTCTTGAAACATACATGAACTTATTTCTTAATCTTTCTGCATCTTCAACTCTATCAACATTTTTTATTTTCATTATAACCATGTTGCCTTTATATCTAACTCTTTCAACTTCCCACTTAGTTTCTAAGTCTTTTCCTAAGTAGAATTCTTCTAAATCATCAAATCTATATATATCATCAGTAAAAGGATAAACTCTAACTTCTCCTTTTAAACCTTGAGTATTTACTATTTGTCCTATTTTAAAATGTGTTAGCTTTTCCATCAATATATCTCCTTATGTTAAAAATCTTTATGACTTTCTTTCATTATTATATTATTAAATTTATTAGCTATAATTATGTATTTTGAGTATATACAAAAAGGATTAGGCATATACCTAATCCTTTTATACTATCTCAAGAGAAACTTTTACTTTTTCTCTGTTTGCAGCAGATCTTACGACAGTTCTTATAGCTTTAGCTATTCTGCCCTGCTTTCCGATAACCTTTCCCATGTCGTCTTGAGAAACAGTAAGCTTTAAAATGATTTCATCATTTTTTCTTGTTTCTTCAACTACAACTGCATCAGGATTATCAACTAGAGCTTTAGCTATATCTAACACTAGCTCTTTCATATACTCATCTCTCCTAATTAAAAATTATTATTTCTTAGAAGCTTCGAATTTTTCCATTACACCGTTGTTAACTAATAAAGTTTTTACAGTATCAGTTGGTTGTGCACCATTTGATAACCACTTAACAGCTTTCTCATCGTTTATTTTAACTTGCTTTGGTTGAGAAACTGGGTTGTAGTATCCTATTTCTTCTATGAATTTTCCATCTCTTGGAGATCTTGAATCAGCAACTACTATTCTGTAGAAAGGCTTTTTGTTTGATCCCATTCTTTTTAATCTTATTTTAACTGCCATAATAGCACCTCCGAATAATGTTTTTGTCTATTTTTTATTTATTTAAAGAAAGGAAGTCCGGGAAAACCGCCCCTTTTCTTCATACTTTTTTGAGATCCTGTAAACATCTTCATCATTTTCTTCATTTCATTAAATTGCTTTATAAGTCTGTTTACATCTTGTACACTTGTACCACTACCTCTAGCAATTCTTTTCTTTCTAGAAGCATTTAATATACTTGGGTCTCTTCTTTCCTCTATTGTCATAGATTGAACAATTGCTTTTGTTCTCTTCATTTCTTTTCCATTTAGGTCTACATCCCCAAGTTGGTCTTTTATATTACCCATACCTGGTATCATACCTAAAATTTTATCTAAAGGACCCATATTTTGAATTTGTTCCATTTGCTCTAAGAAATCCTCAAAGTCAAGATCTTGTTTCTTAATTTTTTGTTCTAATTCTTTAGCTTTATCTAAATCTATAGATTCTTGAGCTTTTTCTATTAGACTTAAGATATCTCCCATACCTAATATTCTAGATGCCATTCTATCTGGATGGAATGGTTCTAAATCATCTAGTTTTTCACCCATACCTATAAACTTTATAGGTTTTTGAGTTACAGCTCTTATGGAAAGTGCAGCCCCACCTCTAGTATCTCCGTCTAGTTTCGTTAATACAACTCCATCAACACCAAGAGCTTCATTGAAGCTTTCTGCAACATTTACTGCATCTTGTCCTGTCATTGAGTCAACTACTAAAAGAATTTCATGTGGTTTAACTTCTGATTTTATTGACTTTAATTCATCCATTAAAGTTTCATCTATATGAAGTCTACCGGCTGTATCTATAATAACTAAATCATGATTATTTTTCATAGCATGACTTAGTCCTGCTTTAGCTATGTTTACTGGGCTTTCTTTATCACCCATATTGAACACTGGTATATCTAATTTTTCTCCAACAACTTGTAATTGTTTTATAGCTGCTGGTCTATATATATCACAGGCAATAAGAAGTGGTCTTTTACCTTGTTTTTTAAAGTAACCTCCAAGCTTACCTGATGTAGTAGTTTTACCTGCCCCTTGAAGACCAACCATCATTATTATAGTTGGTGGTTTAGGAGATATCATAATTTTACTAGATACATCACCCATTAGGCTTGTTAGTTCTTCATTAACTATTTTTATTACATGCTGTCCAGGAGTTAAACTACTCATAACCTCTTGTCCAACACATCTTTCTTGAACTTTTTTTACGAAATCTTTAACTACTTTGAAGTTAACGTCAGCTTCTAAAAGAGCAAGTTTAACTTCTCTCATAGCATCTTTAACATCTTTTTCAGTAAGTTTTCCTTTTGATTTTAACTTACCAAGTGCTCCTTGTAGTTTATCTGATAATCCTTCAAATATCATTTTAACATCTCCCTACATATATCTTCTATATTTTCTACTTTAGGGATTAAATTAGCACAATCTCTATTTTGCAATAAATCTTGCTTAATGTCAACAATTTTATCTATTATAGTTTTAGTTAGTTTTTCTTGCTCTTGTATTTTTTCTACTAAATGTAATTTATTTTCATAATCCTTTAGTATTTTCTCTGAACGCTTTAATGTATCGTATACACCTTGTCTAGATACATTTAAATTTTCACTAATTTCACCTAGAGAATAATCTTCTTCATAATATAATGAAACTATTTCTCTTTGCTTATCAGTTAATAATTCTTTATATTGTTCAAATAGCAAGCCAATCTCAACCATTTTTTCTATATTCATAATCACACTTCCATGATACATACTGTAAAGGTTATTTACTTTACACATTGTATTTTATATCATATAGCGTTTGTTGTCAACATTTTATTTTAATTACTAATTACTCCCAAATAGCGCCTCAGAGAAGGCTTTTGCATCAAAATCTTGTAAGTCTTCTACTTTTTCTCCAACACCTATAAGCTTTACTGGAACATCAACTTCACTCTTAACTGCAAGTACAACCCCACCTTTTGCTGTTCCATCAAGCTTAGTTAAAACTATTCCTGTTATATCTGCTACTTCTTTAAATGTTTTTGCTTGTACTACTGCATTTTGTCCCGTAGTAGCATCAACTACTAATAATACTTCCTTATTAGCTTCTGGGAATTCCCTATCTACTATTTTAAATACTTTACCTAATTCATTCATAAGGTTAGCTTTATTATGAAGTCTTCCTGCTGTATCGCATATTAATAAATCTACTTTTCTAGCTTTAGCAGCTTTTATAGCATCAAATACAACAGCTCCTGGGTCTGCACCTTCTTGATGTTTTATTATATCAACATTACTTCTTCCTGCCCAAACTTCTAATTGCTCTATTGCAGCTGCTCTAAATGTATCCCCTGCCGCTAGTAAAACTTTTTTACCTTCTTGTTTATATCTATTAGCTAATTTACCTATAGTAGTCGTTTTACCTACACCATTTACACCTACCATAAGTATTATAGTTGGAGACTTTTCTACATTTAATGTAGAGTTCTCATTAGTTAATATTTCTCCTATTATATTTTTTAATTCTGCTTTAACTCCTGCAGGCTCTGTTATTTTATTTTCTTTAATCTTATCTCTTAGTTTATCTATTATATCCATAGTTGTATTTACACCAACATCAGCTGTTATTAATATTTCTTCTAACTCTTCTAATAGCTCTTCATCTACTTTTGTATAAGATTTTAATACATCATCTATTTTATCCGTTATACCTTGTTTAGCTTTAGTTAATCCTTGCTTTAACCTTTCAAATAAATTTACTTTCTTTTGAGGTTCTTCTACAACTTCAATATTTTCTTCTTTAATATCTTCATCTACTTCATTTATAATAACTTCTTGATCATGTATTGTAGATTCTTCTATATTTTCTACGACTTCATTTACTTTTTCATCATTTAAAGTATCTTCAATCTTCTCTTCATTTATTTCTATTTCATCTGTAGCTATGTTTTCTTTTATTTCTTCAATTATATCATATTCATTTATTTTTTCAGATTGATTATGTAAATTTTCATCTTCAGTATCTTTTTCTTCCACACTTTCTATCGTTTCAGACACATCACTATTTTCTAAATCTTTAGTTTCTTCATTTTCTACTTTCTCTTCAACTACATCTTCATTTGATACTGCTATATCTTCTTGTTTACTTTCATTTACATTATCATTATTTTCTTCAATAGCAGTATCGTGTTCATTTACCACTTCATTGTCATTTGCTTCTTCTTGTTTTTTATTACCAAATTTAAATAGCTTTTTAAACACTTATTTTCCTCCTATAACTAATATTATTTAGTATAATTTAAGTTTAACCTAAATATATGTATAATTTTAGTAACTATATCGTTACTTTCTATATAATCCTTGAACTATATAGAAAGTAACAAATATAAATTAAATATTTTTAAGTAATTTTTTATATAAGTCTATTAAATTAGATTATTTTCACTTTATTTTTATTTATAAAAAAGTAAATATCATTAACCTATTAAGTCTAATATTATATAGCATCTATAATTTCTTCTACTTCTTTAAGTTTTAAACTTAAAACCTTTGATATTGCCTTTTCTTGCATTGTTACTCCATATATATAATCCGCAGCTTCCATAGTTCCTCTTCTGTGAGTAACTGATATAAACTGAGTCTCGTTAGATAATTCTTTTAAGAACTCTCCAAACCTAAATATATTTGCATCATCAAGTGGAGCTTCTATCTCATCTAATATGCAAAATGGAGTTGGTTTTGCAAGTATAATAGAGAATAATATACTTATAGCAGTAAGAGCTTTTTCTCCCCCTGATAATAGATTCAAGTTTTTCATTTTCTTTCCTGGTGGTTGAGCTGTTATCTCTATATCACTTTCTAATATATTGTTTTTATCTACAATCTTTAATTCTCCATTACCTCCACCAAATAATCTTTTATATACAAACTTAAAGTTTTCATTTATTTTGTTAAAATTAGATTCAAATTCCTTTTTCATATTTTCTTCTAGTTCATATATAAGCTTTTCTATAACTTCTATAGACTGTTCTAAGTCTTTCTTTTGTTCACTATAGAAATCATGTCTTTCTTTTATATGTTCATATTCTTTTATAGAATCTAAGTTTACATTTCCAAGATTTCTTATTTCTTTTCTTATATTTTCAAGATATCTTTTATCTACATCTAAGTTATCATCTTTCATTTCTATAGCTTGATCTAAAGTTATTTCATATTTTTCAAATAAACTATTTATATGATCTTCTCTATTAGATTTTAGTCTTTCTATTTTACTTTCAACTTTAAATAAACTTTCTTTTAAATCAATATATTGTCTGTCTATATTTTTTGATTCTTTATTTAAATCTTCTAATTTTTCTTTTAAACTTTCTTTTGATAATTTTTTAGTTTCTAGACTTCTTGTATTATCTACTAATTGTTTATTTAAGCTTATTTTTTCTGTTTCTTCTATAACTATATCTTCTTCTAATTTAGATGTTTCTATAGTTTTATCATTTAAAGACTTTTCTATTTGTACATACTTATTTTCTAAGGTTTTATTTTCTTCACTAATTCTTTGTATATCTCTAATTATACTTTCATATATTTGATTATGCTTCACTAGATTTAAGTTTAAGTTATCAAATTTTAATTTATCATCTTCATATAAAGAGTTATATTCTTTTAACTTATTAGTTAAACTTTCTATTTGTAATTTATTTTCATCATGTTTAGTGTCTATAGATAATATATCATCTTTTATTAATTTAGATTTTTCTAATATATATTCTAAGTTAGAACCTAATCCATCTTTTTCATTTTCTAACTTTTCAACACTTATTTTTAAAGATTTTATTTCTTCTTTAAACTTATTAAGTTCTGCATTTTCAATTATAATTTCTTTATCAAGACTATTTATATCTATACTTATTTGCTTTAGCTTTTCTTTAATTATTTTTGTATTATTATCAACTTCATTTTTTTCTATATACAATCTATCTATTTCAGCTTTTAATAATTCTATTTTTTCTTTATATTCATTTATAAGCCTTTTTCTAGATAATATATTTCCACTTACTCTTAAGCTTCCCCCAGTTAAAGATCCTCCTGGATTTAATATTTCTCCATCTAATGTTACTACCTTAAATTTATGGTTATTTTCTTTGGCAAACTTTATAGCATTATCTATATTATCTATTATTATAGTTCTACCAAGTATATTTTCTATTATATTTCTATATTTGTCATCAAACTTTATCAAATCACTAGCTATTCCTATAAAACTTGTACCTACTTTTATATTTCTAGTATCTATCTTATTAGATTTAATTATATTCATAGGTAAAAATGTAACTCTACCTAAGTTATTTTTCTTTAAATAGTTTATAGCAAACTTAGCACTTGATTCATCATTAGTTATTATATTTTGCATATAAGCACCCAGTGATGCTTCAATACTTTTTTCAAACTCAGAAGGAACCTCTATAACTTGGCCAAGAGCTCCTTGTATCCCTTGTAAGTTTTTATTTTTAAGAACTTCTTTTACACCTTTATTAAATCCTTCATAATGATTTTCCATTTCAATATATATATTAAGCTTTGATTTATAATCATTTAGGCTATACTTACTATTTTGAATTTGCTTTTCTATATTATTACTTTTGTTTAGTAGTATATTAAAATCATTATTAGTTTTTACTTCATCATTTTTTAAACTCTCCATAGATTTAGTTTTATCTTCTAACTTTTCCGAAGCTTTTGATACTTCTTCTATCTTTTTATCTATCTTATATTTTATTTCCCTTATATCTAAATCTATAGTCTCTTTTCTTAAATTTATACTCTCTTTATTAGCATTTAAAGTTGAAAGTTTACTTGTAGTATCTTGTTTGTTATTTAAAAGATTTATTATTTCGTCCTTTAAATTTTCTAAATCTCGATTGATAGTTTCTATCTTATCTCTACTTTCTTTATTATTAGACTCTATAGATTTTATATCTATATTTAAATCATTTATAATTTTTTCTTTTTCATATTTTTGATTTATTAATTTTTCTAATGTTATTTTGTCACTATTTAATTTTTCTTTTATATAAATAATCTCTTCTTTATTTCTTTCTATCTCATTTTTACAGTTTCTTATTTTTTCGTTTATAAGATTAACTTGAGCATCTTTTTGTGATATTACAGACTTAATTGTATTTATATAATCTTGAGACTTATTTATTCCATCATTAATATTTTCTATTTCTATATTAGTTTCTTCAACAGCCTTTTCTAAAGTACTCTTTTGCTTTTGAATTTCGCTAGATTGACTTCCTAATAAATTACTATGTTTATTTAATTCATCTAACTCTGCTTCTAATTCAGCTACCACTTTTATACAACTATTAACTTCTAACACTTTTAGTTTTTTGTTAAACTCTAAATATTTTACTGCTTTTTCTTGTTGTAAAAATAATGGCTTAAGTTGATTTTCTATTTCTATATATATATCGTCTATTCTTTCTAAGTTTTCCTTAGTATGTTTTAAATTCCTCTCTGCTTCTTGTTTCTTATATCTAAACTTAGATATACCACAAGCTTCATCAAATACCTTTCTTCTATTAACAGGATTATTGCTAAGTATTTCATCAACTTTACCCTGTTCTACAATTGAGTATCCATCCTTACCTATACCTGTATCTAATAGTATTTCTTTTATATCTTTCAATCTACAACTTTTATTATTTAAGAAAAACTCACTTTCTCCTGTTCTATAAGCTCTTCTTTTTATAGTAACTTCGCTAAATCCTAATTCTAATTTATTATCACTATTATCTAGTGTTATAGCTACTTCACAATAGTTCATAGCCTTTTTAGACTCCGTTCCTACAAATATTACGTCTTCTAATTTATCTCCTCTCAGGCTTTTAGCACTTTGTTCTCCTAAAACCCATCTAATAGCATCTGATATATTACTTTTTCCACTACCATTTGGACCAACTATTGCTGTTATTCCCTCATTGAAAACTATCTCTGTTTTTGTAGGAAATGACTTAAATCCTTTTATTTCAAGTCGCTTTAAATACAACGTCCTCTCTCCCTTCAATGATAAAACTAAAGGTTGTATATTTTATATAAACTTTCATAAATATGATTCATGTTAGTTTCTACTTCAATGTTATCATCTAATACAATCTCTAATGTATTTGTATCTATAATTTCTTCTTTAGTTTTTAATATTACGTTTAATTCATTTTTCATATAATTACTATTACTTTTTTTATTACCTATTATTTTAGATATGTTCTTCTTATTCGTCTTAACTAATATATTACTTTTAACCTTATTTTCTATAACAATAGATTTTAAGTAATCTTTAATCATTTCAGATTCTACTAATTCTCTAAATGCTGGATGATAAGGTCCATCAAGTATAGCCTTACCAAGTTGTATATCGTCTGTCGCTTGAAGTCCTACTCTTATTACGTTTATATTATTAACATAAAATAAAGCTAAAAGTTTCTTTACTATTTGTACACTCTCTTCTAATGTAAATGGACTATATTTTCTCTCATTTAATAAATTTTCAAGCCCTGTTTCTTTTACTACTAACGTTGGATATATTCTTACACAATCAGGCTTCATTTCTATAAATTTCCTTGCAGTTTCTATACACTTTCTTTCTGCATCAGATGGAAGACCTACCATCATTTGAAGTCCTAATTGTATACCATAATCCTTTATTAATTTTGCACTTTTAAATACTTCCTCTGCATGATGCCCTCTTATACTATCTCTAAGTACATCTTCATCTAAAGATTGCACACCAAGTTCAATTATACTAACTTTATATTCTTTTAACATTTTCAGTATATCTTCATCTATGCAGTCTGGTCTTGTAGACATTCTTATATCATTGACTAATCCTTTATCTACATATTCCTTAGCTACAGATAATAAACTTTTTTGTATATCTACATCTATTGCAGTAAAGCTCCCTCCAAAAAATGCAATTTCAACATTAGCATCTTTGTCTATAGTAGTTAAATATTCATCTACTATATTTTTTACATCTTCACTAGTTATGTCTGTGCTAACCCCTGTTATCTTCTTTTGATTACAAAATATACAATCATGAGGACAACCTCTATGAGGTACAAATATAGGTATTATTCTTTTTTTCATTTATTATCACCCTTTACTATAAACTCTGTTAAATTTTAATTAATATTATCTAATGCTTTTCTTGCAGCAACTTGTTCTGCTTCTTTTTTACTTTTACCTTCTCCAAATCCTAAAATCTTACTATCTATACCAACTTGCATAACAAATTTCTTATTATGGTCTGGACCTTTTTCATCTATTAATTTATACCATATATTAACTTCACCTTTGCTCTGTAAAACCTCTTGAAGATGAGTCTTATAATCTCTAAATATTTTTCCTTTTCTAGAGTTTGTAATTATATCTTTCATATATGTTAATATAAATTTAGAAGCTTCTCTAAGTCCTCCGTCTAAATAAATTGCTGCTATAACTGCTTCAAAAGCATCAGCAAGAATAGATATTCGTTCTCTTCCCCCAGTTGCTTCTTCTCCTTTTCCAAGTAGCATATATTCTCCAAGTTTTATACTAATAGCTACTTCACTTAAAGATTCTTCACACACTATATTAGCTCTTAACTTAGTAAGTTCTCCTTCAGGTAATTCTGTTTCTTTTTTAAATAAGTAATCGCTTATGACTATACTAAGTATAGAGTCTCCTAAGAACTCCAATCTTTCATTAAAGTTATACCCTTTATTTTCATTAGAATATGAACTATGAGTAAGTGCTTCTAATATATATTCTTTATTATTAAATCTATATCCGATAATATTTTCAAATTGAGCTATGCTGTCTAATATATTTTTGTTTAATTTCATTATAATACCTCCGAATTAACTTTCCTAGCTTATAGTGTACTATTTTTCTAAAAGTATTGCAAAATAAAATTAGTTTTTAACTATGTTCTATAAAGTATTTTATATATTATTTACTTTAAAATAAATATATTTATAATTTAAACTTTATTATATAAATTGCATAAATTTTTCATTATTATAATATTTTTATAACTTTAAGTTTTTAACTTAAATATATATTTTACTATGTATTTAAGTTGGAAAGTTTTATATTATATAGAAATGCCTATGAGACTTTTATCTCATAGGCATATTAGTTTATATTTAATTATTCTTCACAATCACAATCTGTACAACTATAATCGTCATCATCAGAAGATAATATTATAGCTTTACAATTCGGACAAACTACATCAACTTCATCATCATATAATAACTCTTCATCTATTTCTACTAAGTCATTACAGTTTGGGCATTCCATTTCTATAAAACTAAGATCATCGCAATCTTCATCTAGCTCGTCATCATCATATATGTCATCTTCTATATCTGATAAATCTTCATCTATAGACTCAACATATTCTGCTAAATCACACTGTTCTTCATCTAGTTCTACTATAGAATCTGCAAAACTTTCTAATACATCTATTATCTTATGTATTATTTTCCCTTCCTTAGTTTCTTTTGATATCTCTAACCCTTCAGCTAGACCTTTAAGATATGCTACTTCTTCATATAAATATTTCATATGTACCCCTCTCTTTCTTTTTTATATAAATTAAAAGCCCGTACATCTTTATTATTAAGATATACAAGCTTTTTATACATAAAAAACTAAACTCTTGATAAATATTCTCCAGTTCTAGTGTCTATTTTTATTTTGTCACCTTGATTTATGAATAAAGGAACTTGAACAACTGCTCCAGTTTCAACTGTAGCTGCCTTAGTTACGTTACTTGCTGTATCTCCTTTTATTCCTGGTTCAGTTTCTACTACTTCTAATTCTGCAAAGTTTGGAGCTTCAACTTGGAAAGCTTGACCTTGATAGAATCTTATAGTAGCTACTTCATTTTCTTTTAAGAATTTTATAGCATCTTCAACTTGCTCATAGTTTAATGGTATTTGATCATATGTTTCTTCATCCATGAAGTAGTATAATTCACCATCATTATATAAGTATTGCATTTGTCTTGTATCTATATGAGCTTTAGGGAATTTATCACTTGGGTTGAAAGCTTCTTCTCTTATAGCTCCTGTTTTTAAGTTTTTGTATTTAGTTCTAACGAAAGCTGCTCCTTTACCAGGCTTTACGTGTTGGAAATCAACTATTAAACATGGTTGACCATCTTTTTCAAATGTTACACCTTTTCTGAAATCACTTGCATTTACCATTTTGTCCCTCCATATAAAAATAATTTTATTCTTCGATACTTAGGATTAATTCAATTATATTATTATTATAATCAAATCTCTAAATTTAATTTTAGGCAAATATTTCTCTAGATTACTAGTTTGCCCATATCTATCCTTTTATTATCGTATACTCTGTAAATTATATACTCTATTGTAATCTTGTCAAGTAAATTATAATTATTTATATACTATTAACTAATGCATTTATCGCTAATATATATCCATAAAAACCAAAGCCTGATATTTGCCCAATACATGCACCTGCTGTAACACTCTTCTTTCTAAATTCCTCTTGTCTTTGATGAATATTAGAAATATGTACTTCTACACAATTAATATTGATAGATTTAATTGCATCATAAATCGCATAACTATAATGACTAAAAGCTCCTGGATTTATAACTACTCCATCAAATATATCACTTGCTTCATGAAGTTTATCTATTATTTCTCCTTCATGATTACTTTGAAAAAACTCTATTTCAAAATTCTCTCTAAATGTATCTTTTATAAAGCTTATTAAATCATCTAAGGTTGCATTTCCATAGATATGAGGTTCTCTTTTTCCTAACATATTTAAGTTTGGACCATTAATTACTAAGATTTTCACAATTACCTCCAACTATCTGATTACAATTTCATATAATTATAATATCATAAATCATCAAATATAAACAAGTATTTGACTAATTACTTCGTCTATATTTTTACCATTTATATCTATTAATATGTCACTTACATTTCTGTACTTTTCATATCTAGTAGACAATAATTCTTCTATTTTTTTATTTAAATTTTCACATTCTTTTAATAACGGCCTTTTATTTCTTTCATTTTGTAAATGACTTATTATAGTTTCAACACTTGCATCTAGAAATATTACATTTTCTTCATTTTTTAATATATTATAATTTTCTTTAGTAGTAATTATACCTCCACCTGTTGATATTACTACATCTTCTTTTTTTATAAACTTTTTTAATATAATACTTTCTAGTTTTCTAAAATGTTTTTCTCCATCTTGTTCAAATATATCAGGTATAGTTTTATTTGCTAATATTTCTATTTCATAATCAGTATCTATAAAATCAAAATTCAACTTTTTAGCCAATTTTTTACCTACAGATGTTTTTCCTACTCCCATAAATCCTATTAGTATTACTCTCATATGTCTTCTCCCTTAAAATTTATTATATCTATAGTGAACTTAGTTTCATAAATTTGTTTGTTTTTTGATAACTTCAATTTAATATCTATAATTTTATCACTATTTTCCTTTGAAATCAGTACCTTATCTACATAATCTCCAATTTCATACCCACTACTTGCTGTTACATCTTTTATAAATAATTTATTGCTACTTGGAATAAATTTAATTTCTTTATCTTGTAACTTATTACTACTATCTTTATATTTACATTTAATTGATGTCACTGATAAGAAATTATTTATTTCTTCTTTTGAAGTTATACCTATAATACCTTTAGAATTTCCAATTAATTCGTCAATATAGTTTGTAATTTCCATAGCTTGTTGTTGAAGTTCTATTTTATCTTCTATATTTAATTTTATATTAATTGATAAATGTACTATTGAATAAATTATAGATGCTAATATCATTATTACTGATAATGTTATTACACTTTCTATAAGTATATATCCTTTTCTATACTTCATACTTACCTTCTTTTATAAGCACCCTTCCACTTATAGGCACTATTGTTATTTCTTTTTTTATATCTTTATAAATGATTTTTATAGTCGTTCCAGAAGGATATGGTGTCCCGTCTACCTTAAATTTTATCATTGGCCTCGTATACTCTATTTTACATGTCTTAGGTAAATGTACTTGTTTTATATCTTTTTTATTTTCATTTAAAGTAAAACTACTACCTTCATCATTATTATTTAGATATACATAAGCATTTGTATTTCCCATCATATTTATATTCCTTACATATCTTATATCTGAACATAATTGTTTTATAAATGAATTTACTTGATACTTCTCTACATTATCACTAGGAAAACATAAAGTTGTTATTAGTAGTATTATACTTATAGTTATTACAAGTTCTACTAAAGTCACATTCCTTCTCTTTTCATATTTTTATATCTCCTTATAATCATAAACTGTAACTATACTGCTTGGGTCTATATTTTTTATTTTTATATTATTTTCATCTTCAATTTCAACTTTATCAGTCTCGATATTTTTATCATTATTTATAGTCTCATTATTAGAATCTAATATTTTATCAGTCTTATTTTCAGATTCTAAATTATTTTCTTTTTCGTAATTTATAGTTTTGTCATATGTATCCGTGAATTTATTAAGATTATTTATACCTAAAGTTTCAAATTTATTTTCTATTTCATCACTGGTATTAAAAAAATTTAAGTCTGTATTTATTTCTACATTCGCTCTATACTTTTTTGTATAGTTATCTTGTTTAAACGTAGATTCTATTTGAAAAGTAATTAATCCACTCGAATCACAAATTATTTTGCTAGGTATTCTTATGGTTGTATTTTGAATTTGACTATTTGAGATGTTTTTTATATTATTTACAAATATATTTCCCAGAAAATAGTTTTTAAACTCTTCCTCTGTTTCACTATTTTCAAGGGCTATACTTACTTCTTTTAATATATTGCTATGTACAAGTTCTATTGAACTTAATAAAGATTCTTTCATAGCTATATTCTGATAATTTAAATTGTTAATTCTACTATTGCTATAATTTAATCCTATACACATCATAGTTATTGTACTTACTATAGAGAATACTATTAATATAAATATTAATACGGAGCCTTTATTGCTGTAATACATAGCTTTCAAGCCTCCTTATTTGTTCTTTTTTCTTTACTTCTATTACTATTTTATAACACTTATAGTAATATTCATCTTCTTCTACTATTTTTCTAATTTCATAGTCATTGATAGTCTCAGTATCATTATAATTACCACTTATATTTTTATTTCTAACACTTTCTTTTATGTAATCTAAAGTAGACTTTGCAATATTTGTCATCTCTATTTTTGATATATTGTTGTTTAATATAAAATAATTATTATATAACGATACTGAAACCATATAAACTAAAGTGCATATTATAGATAAACTAACTACGCATTCAATATATGTAAATCCATCACTTTTATTTTTCAAATTTCCTCCTAGTTAAAACTTATTAAATACTATTTTCATAAAGTTTCTTTATATGTTCAAAATCTTCATTACAAGGATTAATACCTGTCCATATATAAAAAGCCTCTAGCGCTTGATTTATAAGCATATCTATTCCATATATAATTTCTAAATTATTTTTCTTTGCCCACTTTAGAAAAGAGGTATTTTGTGGCTTATAAACTATATCACAAACTAGTAACTTTTTATCTATTACTATATTTGTATCTATTGGACATAAATCACTTTCCATACCTATAGGCGTAGTATTTATTAAAATATCTATATCCATTAAACAACTACTATCTATCGCATCTTTTGAACAATTAGCCTCTGTATTGAAATTCTTATTTATAGAGTCTATAATTTCATTTGCTCTATCTAAGCTTCTATTTCTAATTTCTATAGACTTCACACCTTGTGATGCCATTTCTATAGCTATACTTCTACAAGCACCACCTGCACCTATTATCATTACTTTCTTATTTTTTATATCATAATCTTTATCTAAAATCGACTTTACAAATCCTCGCCCATCAGTATTGTATCCTTTTAATATACCTCCCTTATTTTTTATAGTATTTACAGCTCCTATTAATTTCGCATTATCATCTATACTATCTAAATATTTAATTATATTAACTTTATGAGGTATTGTAACATTACACCCCTTTATATCTAATCCTTTTATTCCATATACGCAATCTTTTAATTTATCTTCTTTTACATCAAAGCATACGTATATATTATTTTCAGAATATTTTTCAAATAAATAGTTATGTATAGTTGGCGAAAAACTATGTTTTATAGGATGTCCTAAAAGACATATCGTATTAGTATTTGAATTTATATTCATATTAGTCTCCTCTTTCTTTATTTCCACTTATTGGAGTATATATACTATATTATATTAAAAGTTACACATATTTAAATATTTTTGATAAATAAATTCATCATTATCATCCCTTACTCTGCTTTTATAATTCTTTATATCCTTATCTAGATTTAACTCTATAGTAACTTCTATATTTTTATCTGAATCAGTTTTTATATCTATTTTCCCATTATATATGACTATTATATGCTTCGCTAAAGAAACTGCAATATCTAAAATCCTTCTATCTTTATCATTTATATACTTATTATAGTCATATCCTCCAGTATTTTTTATACTTATTATATTCTTACTATGTTTACTTGTAAATAATATCTCTACTAAACTTTTTTTATCCGAATATCTTAATATCATAGTTAATAAAGTTAATATTATTTTTTCTATATCTTTAGGATCTACAAGACCAATCTTTTCTTCTTCATCTGTATCGAAGAAAATTTCTATATCATTTAATTTTACATAGTCATTAAACTCTACAGCTGTATCCTCAACTAAAGTTACTATATTATAGTAATCTTTATTACTTTCATAAACATTTAGTTCTAATTTAGATAGATCCATTATATTATTAATTATCTCCATTAAAATATCTGCATTCTTTTTAATAATTTTAACCGTATTTGACAATTGACTATCTGGGTTTAATTTTATATTTTCTTTATGTAAAATTGACATTAATTGATTAGATGATGATATTACATTTAAAGGTGTTTTCAATTCATGAGACATATTTATAAAGAATTCAGACTTTATTTTATTAGCTATTTTTTGCTTTTCTATTTCTATTTCCATTAGCTCTGCCTTAACTTGCTTAGTTATATCTCTTACTATTCCTACAACATTTAATTTCTTATTTACTTCTATTATTGTTCCTCCACACTCTATATGCATACCTTTTTGCCCTGATTTAACAGTCCTTCTTTGAAATTTTATATTTTCATCATCCTTAGAAGTTGTAATTATCATACTATTACTTATATTATCCATATCTATTTCTTCTACTGTTTTGTAATTTGTCATTTCTAAAAACCTAGAATTCGCATAAGTTATATTATTATTGTCAAAATTTGCTATGTAAATTCCTTCTGGTATTATATTTACTAATGACTCATATTTTTCTTTACTTAACTTTAATTTTTGCAGTAATTTTTTATACTCAGTTATATCTCTAATTGCTATTACATTTTTCTTACTATTACAATCTCTAAAGCTTGCTCTATCTATATTCAAGAAAATTTCTTTGTCATCTTCATACATATATTTAAATTCTCCATTTTTATTTGAATTAAATAGGGCATTATTTATTTCCTTACTTCTAAAATCTATATTTTCACTTTTCTTATTATTATATATAATATTATTTTCATCAGTTAGTAGTATTGAATATGGTATATTATCTACTATCTTTTTATATTTCACATGATTTTCTTTTATTTTCATTTCACTTTTCTTCTTATATGTAATATCCTCTATATAACAAATAAAACCAATCTCATTATCATCTATAATTATTTTACAATATGTACAAGCAAAATATCTACCATCCTTGCCTTCAAATTCTCCTTTAAGCTTATCTGTTTTTTTGTCTAACAATCTAAGATATTTTAAAAATTTATCCTTATTTTTTACGCTATTATCTAAAAACTTTAATAGACTTAACTCACCGTCAAAAGATTTATACTCTCTCCACATATTATAAAAACCTTCATCTTCATTAACTATATTACCTAGATTATCTATTAATATTACACACTTATTACTTTGATCTAAAATAGTATTCAAAAGTTTATTCTTTTTATCTAAGTTTTCTTTTATAGCCATAGATATGTTCTTATTTATTTCTAGTTTTTCATTATCATTGATTATTTCATCTCTAAATAAACTTATTTTTTTAGAAAGTTTTATATTCTTTAATTCTGATTCTTTTATATATATTGTATATATATATCTTAATATCATCATTGATGACATTAGTTCTAATATATATCCCATATTTGCTATATATATATTCTTTTTTACTAATAAGCATATAGCTATATAAGACAAATTCAAAATTAGTATAATCTTTGAGTTTTTACTCAAACTATAATTATATATACTAATTGAAAACATATATACAGTTGCCATTAACATATATAATAAAACTAACCTATTATATTCTATTAACTTATAATTAGTTGATACTAATATTGGCAATAATGATAGAATATAATTCATATTCATAACAAGTTTTAAATTATGATTTTTCAATTTATATAAATTTAACTTTAATATTAATAGCATCATAAGTATTTGACTATTATACTGTAATAAATTTATATCAGATCCTTTTATTATTATTTTAAATTGATATACAACTATAGTTATCAAAGTCATCAATATCATTGTATTTTTCTTATTTCTTTTAGCTGTCCAATTTGCATATAATATGTATGTACTAGTAAGAAAAATTGATATACTAAATAAATTTATATACTTATACATATTAATCTCCTTATTAATTCCTCCTTACGAAGTTAGATTAAGATATATGTCTGAAAACTCAATATCTATCTTTTCGTCTTGAGCAAACTTATCTTGTAATTTAATATTTTTACTTACTATGTTATTAGGTAATGTTATTATAAATTCACTCCCTTTATTTAATTCACTTTCTACATTTATTTTTATATTATTTAGGTTGGCTAATTTCTTTACTACAGACAGTCCCATACCAGTCCCTTCACAACCTCTAGATAAGGTTGTATCTAACTGTTCAAAGTTTTCAAATATTACTTCTGTCTTATCTTTTGGTATACCAATCCCTGTATCTTTTATAGATATACAAACTTGTTCATTATGCATATATAAATTTATATTTATTTTTCCACCTGTATCAGTGAACTTAATTGCATTTGATAATATATTTAAAATTATTTTCTCTACCTTATCTATATCTAAAGATAATATTTTCTTATTCACTTCACTTTTAAAACTTATATCTATACCCTTTTTATCTGTGTACGTTTTAGATATCTTAACTATATTTTCTACTAACTTAACAATATCACATTTTCTTAATTCTAAAGTACATGTCCCATTATCAATCCTACTTACATATTCTACATTGCTTAAAAGCCTTATAAGTCTATAGCAATTTTGTTTAACTAGTCTAGTATGATTATTTATATTTTCAGAGTTATACTTTCCTTTATTTTCAATCAAATTATTGTTAGTTTCAAATATTTTATTAATAGGCTTTTTTATATCATAAGCTACATTAGATAAAAACTCTGTTTTAAATTTATTTTTTTCTTTTATTCTATTTAGTTCTTTTTCTAATTGTGTCGACTTAAATTCACAATCTAACATTCTAAATACTACTATAAGTGATCCTTCTTCTTCTCTTTTTACAATAGCTAATGATATATCAACATTATTTAACTTATCTATTGTAAATCTTCTAAAATTACCGTAGTTTTCTTCTTTTAGATAGGTTTTTATAGATTCATTTAGCTTCTCTAGACCTATAGTTTTTAGCATCCTTATACTTGCTTCATTTCTATAGATATGCTTTTTTGTCGTTGGATTTACTATCACTATTCCTTCCGGTAATGTTTGAAGTAGTAATTTATAAGTTTTTTCACTTTGTTCTATATTCATTATTGTATTTTCTAATTCTGTTATATCTATTACTATACTAATCAATAAATCTTCATCATTTAACTTTATATTAGTTGTTACTAACTCAACTATTCTTCCATTTATCAACTCTATCTTATTTATAACCTTTTCTTCTTTTCTACTTATTACTAATTGTATATTTGATAAAAATTTTTCTCTAAATTTTTTACTTACAATATTTTTTATATCTTCTATAAATATTTCTTTCTTACCGATATTTATATCTAATATTTCTAACCCTTTATCATTTATATATTTTATATTTTTGTTGTCATGTATTATAACCCCTTCATTTAATACATCCATTAAGTTTTTGTACATATTTTCACTTTCTTCTAACTTGTTTTGTATTAATGTGGTTTGAGTTATATCTTTTAGTATACATACTATAACTGGTCTTTCATCTATAATATCTGTTATACATTCTAATCTATATATTTTTCCATCATAAGATTTAATATTGAGATTTCCTCTAGCCTCTGTTGCTATTTTTTTTATTTCATCCATTAAATTTTTATATTTAGGAAACTTAAACTGCAAGTATTTTGATATGTCTATCCTATTTTCTTTATTTTTGTAGTCTTGTATTAACATATTAAATGCTTCATTACTATAAATAAATTTCTTATTGATATCTAGGATAAATATTGGAATGTCAGACTCTTCTATTGATTTGCTTATTTTATTGCTAACTCCTAGTATTTCATCTTTATAATTCTTTTGAAGTTCTTTTTCTGACTTTATTTTCTTTTTTACTTCTTTTATATATGATTTTTTTTGGTTTAAATCATGTCTATTATCTAGTAATTCTTTATTAAATAGCTTTATACAATCTATAATTGAACATTTTAATATTATAATATTCAGTATTATATTTATTAAAATGCTATATTCAACTTTAATATTACATACATATAATAAACCTAAAATTAGTATAAATTTATATAAAAAATTATTAATTTTTAATTTTTCTTTTAGGGTTAATATAATTACAAACTTTAAAATAAGTATCACGCTAATCAAATTTATATTACCTATTATGATATAGCTATTTAAGTATAGATATATAAAAAACTCTCCTATATATATTAAATTTTCTAATATCATCACCTTTCTTTTATTTAATGTATATAGTATTAAAGATATAATAGGTATAGAAAATATAACAATTATATTTATATTTTCTAATATTTCCTTATATTTGTATAAATTCATTATATTAATCACCATCCTTTTTTCATTTAATTAACTTTATCTAAATTTAACTGTATTTTTAACTAATTTTTCTGTATAAACCAAGATGATATTAATACTTTTTGCTATATAATTAATGTTAGCAGATTCATGTAAGTTTTTTTGTCGTTTTTGATTGTCTAATCATGAACTTTTCAACAAAAAAAGCCTTATTTAGTTAAATAAGGCTTTTTTCTGATTTTAGTTCTTTTTGTAACTTTTTCAATGCTCTCTTTTCAATCCTAGATACATATGATCTTGATATTTCTAATTTTTCAGCAATTTCCCTTTGTGTCTTATATCCACACGTAGTTAGACCATACCTTAATAGTATAATCTCTTTCTCTCTCTTAGTGAGTATTTTATCTAATTGTTCATATAGTTTACTAATTTGAACCTTTAATTCTACTTGGTCTAATATATAATCAATATCTGTCCCTAAAACATCAATAAGACTAATTTCATTACCTTCCTTATCCATACCTATAGGATCTTGAAGAGATACTTGAACTTTATTTTTCTTATTAGTTCTAATATTCATAAGAATCTCATTTTCAATACATTTAGATGCATAAGTTGCAAGCCTCGTACCTTTTTCTATATTATAAGTTTCTATAGCTTTAATAAGCCCTATAGTACCTATAGATATTAAATCGTCTTGATCCTCACTAGAGTTATTGTATTTTTTAGCTATATGAGCTACTAGTCTCATGTTTCTCTCTATTAAAACTTCCTTTGCGTGTTCATCTTGTTCTTCCTTAAATTTTGTTAGATATTTTAATTCTTCTTCAGGGGTTAATGGTTTTTCAAATGATTTTAAGATCGTCAAAAGGCCACCCCCTTTTTATTTCATGTCATTTTAAATTATATGAAGGTGACCTGTTTTAATTGCTATATTTATTTTTTTTTATTTAATTTTATTATTTATTTTCATGCATATTTCTTTGAATATTGGTAATGCTTGTTTGTTTCCATTTTCATTACCCTCAACTAATACTGTTATAGCATATTTAGGTTTATTTTCAGGATAAAAGCCAGTTATCCAACTATGATTTACCTTTATATTATTCACAGTACTTTGGGCTGTCCCAGTTTTTACTCCACATCCACCAGGTAAATCATTTAACTCTTTACCTGTGCCTTCTTTAGATACATTTTTCATTAGCTCTTTTACCTTACTAATTGAATATGGAGATATTATATCTTCACTTTTAGTCTTCTTAAATGTTTTAATTATATTTTTATTTGAGTCTAATATACTATCATATAAATACAATGGTTTATATGTTCCATTATTAGCTATAATTTGAGTCATTTGGTTTACTTGTATTGGAGTAAACTCCATGCTGCCTTGACCTATTGCCAAGTTTCTTATAGATATATTATCTGGAATTAAATCAAAGTTCTCTTCTTCTAATCCTATATCCACTTTCTCTTCCATATGTAGTTTTCTAGCTGCCTCTATTATTTTTTCCTTTCCTACCTTCATTGCTATATCTAAAAACGCAGGGTTACATGAGTTTGAAAATGCATCTTTTAATGTCTGTGGTCCATGTCCATCTAATTTATTACAATTTAATATCTCATTATTATTTCCTATAGTTATACTTCCACTACATTCATATGTATAATTTTCATCTATTATATTATTTTCTAATGCTGCATAAAGAACTACTATCTTAAATATAGATCCAATAGGGTAATTAACTTGAATAGCTCTATTCATAGTCTCTCCATCCCTACTATTTATGTATTTAGACAAATCATACTGATCAAATGTAGGTCTAGAACTTATTGCTAATATCTCTCCTGTGTTTACATCAGATATTACTACTGCACTAGGATTATCCTCTTTATCAACTGTATCTTCAACTATACTTTGAATATCTTTATCTATTGTTAACTTAATATGTTTATCATCATCATTTTTATCTACTGTTTTTATAGTACCTTTTAATATCCCTACATTTTTATTACCTTCATTCCCTGCTTGCCCAGCTTTAAATACAGAGACATATTCTTCATGAGAATTATTAAGTAATTCTTCCATGCTTTTCTCTATTCCGTATTGACCTATCTTATCTACACTGCTTATATATCCTATCGTATGAGATAAAAGACCATCTGATGAATATCTTAGCTTTTTATTCTCTACTATTACACCTTTTTCTTCTAGCTGTTTTTCTAAATTGTAATCTATACTTTTAGTTTCTATTTCAACTACAGATTCTAATACCTTGTATTCAATATCTGTTTTTAAGTCTCCACTTTCATCTTTTATTATTTTATTTACTAAGTCTTTAGTTTCGTTATCGTTTAAAATCTGATTTTTGGGTACTACTATTATCTTAGATATTTTTGTATCTGTTAACGGCTTTTTATTTCTATCGTATATTGTTCCTCTTCCACTATTTAGTTCTATTTTCCTAGTATTTTGATTTTCTATTTTTTCTTGATATAAATCTGAGTCTATAAATTGGATATCTATAATTCTATATACTAATACTAGATACCCTATTATAAATATAAAAAATATACTGTATGCTCTTCGAATTATTTGTTTTGGTAAAATAGTTTTTCTTGGCATAAAATCACCCCTTAGATATTTTTATTTTTAACAATATCTAAGGGGTTAATACTTTATTATAATTAATTTAATTGAGTTTTTATTTTAGTTATAACTATATCTATAGCAACTTCGTTTTGTCCACCTTCTGGCATTATTATATCAGCATATTTTTTATATGGTTCTATAAATTGATCATGTGCAGGTTTTACTGTTGATAAATATTGTTCTATAACTGAATCTACAGTTCTTCCTCTCTCTTTTATATCTCTTTGTATTCTTCTAAGTATTCTTATATCATCTTCTGTATCCACATATATTTTTATATCTAACTTATCTCTTAACTCTTCATCTTCAAGTATCATTATTCCTTCAACTATAATTATATCTTTAGGAGATATAGTTACTGTTTCATTTTGCTTTCTAGTGTGTAATTCATAATCATATATTGGCTTTTCTATAGTTTTTCCTTCGCATAATTCTTCTATATGCTTTATAAGTAATTTATTATCAAAAGAAAGTGGATGATCATAATTTGTTTTTAATCTTTCTTCAAAAGTTAAATGAGATTGATCTTTATAATATGCATCTTGCTCTAGCGTGGCTATGTTTTCTTCAGGTATATTATCTATTATAGCTTTACAAACAGTACTTTTACCTGACCCTGTTCCTCCCGTTATACCTATTATAAGCGGTCTTTTGTTATCATTCATAATGTCAGTTCTCCTTAATATATAGCTTTATTTTACTCATCTTTATTAGGATTATCTAAATAAAATCCCGATGTTAAATTCCTATTATTTAATTTATTTAAATCCTCTAACCAAATAGGATTAAATTCCCATGAATTAGGATCTGAATAAAATGCATCAATGGCTTTTCTGTAAGCTTTTACAGCAGTTGCTACATATTCATCATCTTTCATTTTTCCATCAATTCTAAGGCTTGTTATACCACATTTTATAAGTTCTGGTATATATTCTATCATACATAAGTCTTCTGTATTAAATAAGAATGTCCCTCTTTCATCTTCATATACTGGGAAGTATTTTCCTGGTCTCTTTTCTTCAACTAAATTATATTTTTTAGAGTTTATTCTATTATTTTCATCTGCATTCTTACCTTTTAAGAAATTACTTAATAGCTTTCTACCAGAGTGTGATATAAATAAAGCTCCATGTACTAATGCTTCTATATCCATATCAATAGGAGATTTTAATCTTATTTGTCCTATTTCTTCACATGATAATTCTTTAGAAACTATCACTCTTTTTATGCCTTGATTGTACCAGAAACTAGCAGTTTCATAGTTTGTTACATTAGCTTGATCACTTAAATGTATCTCTATATTCTCACATACATCTCTCACAATAGTTAACATACCAGGTTCTATTACGACTATAGCATCTATACCTGTATCTATTAAAGATTTAATATATCTTTTTATTTCATTTATATCATTTTCATGAGGTATTTTATTTAACGATACATATACCTTTTTATCTCTGTTATGAGCATACTCTACACTTTTCTTTAATTCATCTATAGAAAAGTTTTTAAGTTCATCACCTATATAAACTGCATCACAACCATTTTCTATATTTAACTTTAATGAATCTAAATTAAAAGCTTCCGCTAACAGTTCTACTTTATTCATTAATATCACCTCTTTTGTTATTTTTATAACTTAATGCAACTCCATCTCCTATTGGTATTAACGACGTAGATAAATAGTCACAGTTACATATATAATCTAAATAGTTTCTCATTCTCTTTACAATCGTCTTCTTTCTTCTTATAACAAAATCATCATGAGCTACCATACCTTTGTATAATATATTATCAGAGATTAAAAGACCATCTACTCTTAATTTATCTATTATCATGTCATAAAATAACTTATATTGTCCTTTAGCTGCATCCATAAATATCATATCAAAAGGTCCTTCTACTTCTTTTAATATTTCTTCGGCATCTCCCTCTAATATAGTTATATTCTTTTCAAATCCTGCTAATTTTATATTTTCTTTAGCTTTTTCTATCATTTTTTCATTTCTCTCTACTGTTATTATCTCAACATCTTCATCTAATACAGATGCAAAAAGTATAGAAGAGTATCCTATCGCACATCCTACTTCTAATATTCTTTTTGGCTTTTGAATTTTTAATAGCACCTTTAAAAGTTCAGATACTTCTTTATGAACTATAGGTACATTATGCTCATTTGCATATTCTTCTAATTCTCTTAATAACCCATCTTTTTCTTTTAATGTAGTTCTTATATAATCTTCTACTAAATTATTTACTATATTACTCATTAAATCCACTCCTTACAGTAGTAATAACATTAATATAGGATTACATCTTAATATTTTAAGACATAATCCATATTTTAAACCTCAAATAATAACCCTTAATTTTATTTTTCTTTATTTAATCTATCTCTTTCATCTTTATATTCTTTTACATATTTTAAATGATCTTCATAGTTTGTACTATAATTATTTCCACCATCCATCTTAGCTACAAAATATAAATATTCAGTTTTTTCAGGATATAATGTTGCCTCTATTGACTTTATCCCTGGACTTGCTATTGGTGTAGGAGGAAGACCTTTATTTTTATAACTATTATATGGAGAATCTATTTCTAAATCCTTGTATGTTACTATTTTTTTTCTTTCTTTAAATATATACTGTATAGTTGCATCTGATTGAAGAGGCATTCCTATCTTTAGCCTATTATAAAATACACTAGCAATTATAGGCCTATCCTCATCTAGTACTGCTTCCTTTTCAACTATAGATGCTAAATTTACAACTTGTTCTATTGTCATTTTCAATTCTTTTTGTCTATCTCTTAGCTTGTCAGTATATACTTTATTAAACTGACTTAACATTACGCTTAATACTTCCTTTTCAGATGCATTTTCATCAAAATAATATGTTGATGGATATAAAAATCCTTCTAATGAAGTTATATCTTCTTCCTTTAGAAATTTAAATTGATTATAAAATTCCTTAGGATTTGATATTAGTTTTTCATAAGATTCTTCATTACCTAACTTTTGTCCTACAAGAATTGAAACAATTTCTTTAGAAGTAGATCCCTCTGGAATAGTTATTTTTATTCCATCATTGTATATTTTACCAGATGATATATCTTCAATTATTTCTTTATTTGAATAGGTTTGATTAAATAAATATTTACCTGCTTTAAAATGCTGTGCTTTATTGCTTAGTTTTACAGATATTTTAAACATTGTTTTATTTTTTATTAATTTATTTTTATATAAAATATCTGATATAGTACTTGTTGTTGCCCCTTGTGGTATTTCAACTACTATACCTTTTTTGTTATTTTTATCATATGGACCTATTTGTGTAAATATAAATACCGATATCAATATTACTGATATAATAGAAATAGCACCTATTATACCTAACTTTTTTTTATTTATATTCATAAAGTTATCTACTCCTTATATATATTTATATCCTTTATATTATAAATCTAAGCATAAAAAAATTCAATAAATTTGTCGACAAGTTATAAATTTTGTACTCTTAAAAGTTTAAAAGCCTAACGTTATTTTTTACACGTTAGGCTTTTATTAATCATATTATTAGAATTTTTTAACTTCGTTTTTAGTTACAACTCCGTAGATTAACTTTTTAGGTTCTACTTTTTCTTCTACTATTGAGTAAGCATTTATAAATCTTTCTTTTGCTTGCTCAAATTTTTCCTCTTTATTTAAGTACATATACGCTAATATATCACCTTCATTTACGTAATCTCCAACTTTTTTCTCTAACACTATACCAGCAGATAAATCAAGTAAATCTTCTTTAGTTTCTCTACCTGCACCTAAAATCATAGCAGCTATACCAACCTCTTCAGCTTCTATTTTGCTTATATATCCTGATTTATTTGCTTTTATAGGCACTATTTTTGATGCTTGAGGCAATAGTGTATAATCATCAACTACATTCTTATTTCCACCTTGATTTTCTATAAATACCTTTAATTTTTCAAGAGCTTTACCTGAATTTATAGCATCTCTTATCATACTTAAACCTTCATCAAAATCTTTTGCAACCTTTGCTAAAACTAGCATATAAGAGCCTAATGTTTCACATAAAAGAACAAAATCCTTAGGACCATTTCCTTTTAATGTTTCTATTGCTTCTATAACTTCTAGAGAGTTTCCTACAGCAAATCCTAATGGTTCATCCATATCTGTAATCATACCTATAGTTTCTCTATTCATTCCGCATCCTATATCAACCATAGCTTTTGCTAATTCAAATGAATCATCTAAAGTTTTCATAAATGCTCCATCACCAGTTTTTACATCAAGTAATATAGCATTTGCTCCCGAAGCTAACTTTTTACACATTATACTAGCTGCTATAAGAGATATGTTATCAACGGTAGCAGTAACATCTCTTAATGCATACATCTTTTTATCTGCAACAGCTATTGATGCTGTTTGGCCACATACTGCTATTTTATGTTCATTTACAGAGTCTACAAACTTTTTAGAATCCATTTCTATTGAGAACCCTGGTATAGCTTCTAATTTATCTAAAGTTCCTCCAGTATGCCCTAGACCTCTTCCTGACATTTTCGCAACTGGTGCTCCACAAGCTGCTACTAATGGTGCTAATGCTATTGTAGTTTTATCACCAACTCCACCTGTACTGTGCTTATCAACTTTTATTCCGCCAATATCTGATAAATCTATGACGTCTCCAGAGTTCATCATTGCTTCAGTAAGATATACAGTTTCTTCTTTATCCATCTTATTTATATATATTGCCATTAAAAGTGCTGCTGCCTGATAATCAGGTATTTCACCTTTTGAATACTTTTCTACAAAAAAGTCAATTTCAGCCTTGCTTAGCTTTTGTTTGTCTCTTTTTTTGCTGATTATATCATAAATTCTCATAATAATTCTCCTTAATTATTATACTATATATGGTTTACAACTGATTTAACTAAGCTTAAAAATTCAGCTTTTACTTTTTGTGTTGTTTCTATTACTTCTTCATGGTCAAGTGGCTGATCAAGTATACCAGCTGCCATATTAGTTATACAAGATATACCTATAACTTCTATTCCAGAGTGAGAAGCTACTATAACTTCTGGAGCTGTAGACATACCAACTGCATCTGCACCTAATATTCTCGCCATTTTTACTTCAGCTGGAGTTTCATAAGTTGGTCCGCTAAAGAACGCATAAACCCCTTCTTGTAACTCTATATTCAGCTTATTAGCACATTCTTTAACTACATCTATATACTTAGGAGTATATGCACTAGACATATCTGGGAATCTAGGTCCAAGTCTTTGATCATTTTTACCTATTAAAGGATTATTTCCACTTAAGTTTATATGATCCTTTATAAGCATTAAATCCCCCGGCTTAAAGTTTGTATTTGCTCCACCTGCAGCATTAGTTACAACTATAGTATTTACACCTAAAGCTTTCATAACTCTTACAGGGAAAGTTATTTCTTGTTGAGTATACCCTTCATAATAGTGGAATCTTCCTTGCATAGCCACTACCATTTTACCTTCTAATTCACCTAATACAAGGCAACCTTCATGTCCTTCAACTGTTGAAACTGGAAAATTAGGTATTTCATTATACTTTATTTTAACATGATTTTGTATTTCATCAGCTAATACTCCAAGTCCTGATCCTAATATTAAACCAATTGAAGGTTTTACTTCAGATTTACTTTCTATAAAGTTTGCACTTTCTTGTATTTTATCATATATGTTTTCCATTTTTTTGTCCTCCAAAATTACTTCATTACTTCATCTTTAAAACTTGTACCATTTTTAGTTTTAGAAACATTTAATATATCGGCAACAGTTGCTCCTATATCTGCAAAACTTTTTCTCGTTCCTAGATTTATTCCTTCTTTTATATCTTTACCATACACTAGTAAAGGTATATATTCTCTAGTATGATCTGTTCCTTTATATGCTGGATCATTACCATGGTCTGCATTTATTATAAGTATATCTTTTTCATTCATAGATTCTATTATCTCAGGTATTCTAGCATCAAACTCTTCTAAAGCCTCTTTATATCCCTTTATATTTCTTCTATGACCATATTTTGAATCAAAATCAACAAGGTTAGTAAATATTAATCCTTTATTATCTTTTTTAATATAGTTTATAGTTTGATCTACACCATCCATATTATCTTTAGTGTGTATAGCTTCAGTTATCCCTTGTCCATTAAATATGTCTTCTATTTTACCAACAGCTATTACATCCAGACCATTTTCCTTTATATTATCAAGAACTGTTTTATCAAAAGGATTTAATGAATAATCTCTTCTATTTGAAGTTCTTTCAAATTGTCCTTTGCATGGTCCTACATATGGTCTTGCTATAACTCTAGCTACAGCATATTCTCCCATCATTATTTCTCTAGCTATTTTACACATATCATATAATTCTTCTAAAGGAATTATATCTTCATGAGCTGCTATTTGGAACACACTATCTGCTGAAGTATAAACTATTACATCACCAGTTTTCATTTGATGTTCTCCAAATTCATCTAATATTGCAGTTCCTGATGCTGGCTTATTAGCTACTACTTTTCTTCCTGTTCTTCTTTCAAACTCATCTATTATTTCTTTTGGGAATCCATTTTCAAAAGTTTTAAATGGTGTATCTACTAATAATCCTGTCATCTCCCAATGTCCAGTAGTAGTGTCTTTTCCTTGAGATACTTCATTACATCTACCAAAAGAACCTATTGGAGAATCTACATTTTTTATGTAATCAATTCCATCTATGTTTCCTAATCCAAGTTTTACCATATTAGGTATTTTTATATCGTTAAATTCTTTAACTATATGACCTAATGTGTTTACACCTTCATCACCAAATGCCTTAGCATCAGGTAATGCACCTACTCCAACACTATCAATTACTATCCATATAATTCTGTTCATATTTTCCTCCTTAGCTGTTTATTTTCTAGGATGTTTTTCTTTTATTTCTCTTCTCATATTTTTATTTATATGATTTAAATATGCCTGTAAACTAGACAAATTTGCATTTCCTAATATTTTGCTAACTACAGCTATATTTGCTCCTTCATTTAGCAAATGAATAGCAAATGAGTGTCTAAGCATACTAGGATTAATATTTTTATTTATATTAGCAATACTTGCATATTTCTTTATAAGCTTCCAAAGTCCCTGTCGTGTAAACCTTTGCCCTAATGAATTTACAAATAGAGCATTTTCTGTATCTTCAGTTATTTTAGGTCTTGCTTCTTTTATATATTTTTCTAAGTAAACCTTAGTTGTATCTGAAAGAGGTATAACTCTTTTATTTTTAGCAATATTACAATATATATAATCTAATTCTAAATCTACATCTTCAATATCCATATCAACTAGTTCTGAAACCTTTATTCCTGTTCCATATAATACCTCGAATATAGCTTTATCTCTTATCAACTTAGGTGTATTTAACTTAGGAAAATTTAATAATGCTTCTATTTCTTTTTCTGTTAATATATCTACTTCATGCTTTTCAACTTTAGGCTTTTTTATAGTCTTTGCTGGATTATTATCTGTTATGTGATTTAAAAATAAATAATCATGAAAAGATTTAATAGATGATATCATTCTAGATACTGTGGCTACTGATACACTATCCTTTTCTAGATTTATTATATACCCTATTATATCATTTTCTACTACATCACTTACTTCTAAATTTATGGATTTTAAATAATCCATATACTTTTTTATATCTGTATAATAAGATAATACCGTATTGTTTGATAATTTCTTTTTATCTTTTATATAGTTTATATATTTCTTCACAACTTCCATAGTAAACTCCTTTATCTGACTAGGAACTTAATAATACTAATAATTAAAGTGTTTAATAAAACTTGTAAACCAATAGTTATAGCTAGTACAATTATTGAGTTTAATATATATCTTGAAAATAAAAAAATCATCTTGCTTCTATTTCTACTTTTCTTAAACTCAAGTACCATTTCTTTTATATAATTAATTGAAATCAAAATAAGTATAATGGTACCTAATATAATAATTAAATTTTTAAATGTCGTTATAAGAATAAACTTTATACTTTTTAATTTCATAGCTAATATAACACTATTTATAGTATAGCCCATAGATATCCCTTTTACTATAAATAATATCAACGTTATTGGAAATGTTACTACAAATAAAGTTGATAAAGAAATATACATCATAAAGGATATATCAGACTTTAAATTAGCTAGCACTATATTTTTTATCGATATTTTTGAGCTATAATACTCTACAATAGGATTAATGCTATTTACTATGTTACCTTGATAATCTGGCCACATTTTATTTAAATATGTACCAATTACTACTGCTGTTAAAAATATAAGTCCAATAACTATTAATTGTTTATTTATTTCTCTAAAATAACTTTTCTTATATGTTCCTCTCAAATTCATAACCTCCTCTTACATCTTACAAAATAGTATGTATAAAAAGAGGAGGTTATTCCTTTTATATTAATTCTTTAGCTAATAAAATTCCTATTGCAGTTTTTGCGTCTTCTATTTCATTATTTATTACCATATTTCGAGCTTCATTTATATCAATTTCATATTTTTCTATAATTTCATCTTCATCAAATTCAGGTTCGCCCTTATTAAGACCTGTAGCTAAAAATATATATATTTTTTGATTTGAAAATCCTGCTGATGTGAAAAACTTGTGTATTAATTTAATATTTTTAGCACTATATCCTGTTTCTTCTTTTAATTCTCTTATAGCACAATCCTTTGGATTTTCTCCTATTTCAAGTTTTCCTGCAGGTATTTCCCATATAACTTGTTCTATTGGCTTTCTAAATTGCTTTATAAGCACCACTTTATCATCATCCGTTAATGCAACTATTGCTACAGCCCCTTGATGTTCTACTATTTCTCTTTTTTGATACCCTTTATTTTCTATTTCTACAGTATCAACTTTCAAACTTATTACTTTTCCAGTATATATCCTATCACTACTTATGGTTTTCTCTTCTACTATCATCACAAACCTCCGCTAGATAATAAGCTGCCGTACTTGCAGCCTCAAAAAATTCCTTATCTTGATCAAAGTTTCTACCCATACTTCTTACCTTCAGCTCAAAGTACTCTAGGTCTGCTTTAGAATTTTCATTATTGATATATACTATATTATGTTTTAACTCTAATTTATTATTCCTTAACTGTTCTTTTATGTAACATAACTGTTCTTCGTTATAAGTACATATAGGTAGATTTACACTCACATTTACTATCTCTTTAAGTACAGTTATACTATGGTGAGATATTCCTTTATGTCTCTCCCTTTGATCTGCAAAACTTATTCTTGGTATAGATATAGGCATACCACCAAGCTTTTGAACCGCATCAAGTATCGGCCCTTGCTCTATGCCTGTAAATCCATATTTAGTTCCTGTACCAGCAATTCCAGGTCCCATACTTACAAATACAACATCTGCCTTTAAAACCTCTTTTGCTGTTATCAAAGCTGTGTATATATTTATACATTCATAATCTCCACCGAATGCACTACCTATTGTTATAGTATTATCTATCAATCCTTTTTTCTTTAGTGTATCAACATTTTTACTTAAGTATATAGGAAGAGCAGCCCCATCTGTCATTATGTATACTAATTTTTTCTTTGGGTTTAACCTTTTATATGATGCTACAAAAGGAGTTAACATACTATGTAAACTTCCAACCACAACTGGCATATTATCTAAGCTCGAAAATTCTTCTATATTTTTATGATAAGCACTTTCTTGCTCCTCTACTGAGTCTACCTTTACTTGAAGTGGAGTATATCTTAACTTCATTATATGTCCACCCTTAGTAAAGTTTGACTCTAAGTTATTTAAATTAGCTATAACAAAATGATATCCACCTGTTCCTAAACTTAGCTCTACAGCAGTTGTATTTAGAAGCACTTCATCTCCTATATTTATATGTCCTGTAATCTTAGGATAGTTATAGGCCCTTTGTAGCTCTCCATTTATTTTTACTCTTATATCATCTAATTCTCCATTTTGATCTACTATAGATTCAACTATTCCTATTTTTTTACTTATCATAAGATTACCTTCCTAACTTATCTATGAAATTTAAAAACTTATTATTCTCTATTATTTTAGTTAATGAATACTTTTCTGTAAGTATATGTATAAATATTAAGAATGCTAACCATATTAATCTAACCTTTAACGAGTATCCCATTACAAATAATATTCCAATCGATATTCCTAATACATTAGAACCAGTATCACCCATCATTGCTTTTGCTTTTAAGTCTTGGTTAAAATACGCAATCACATTTGGAAATATTAATAGTAAAAGATTTCTTGTATATTCACCTAATGTAAATAATAATACTATTGATATTACTAAGTATCCTTTTATAGCTCTACCTGGTCTTAAATCCAATAGATTCATTAAGTTTGTAGATAAAGCTATTATTAATGTATTTATAACTATGTCATAAATATTCTTAGATATAGCTATTGATATTACAATACCTATGAAGCCTCCAAATAAAGCCTTGAATCCACCTGTTGTTAGCTTTCCATTTAATAAACTTTTAAAGTGCCCTTTTAGTCCACTTACATCTCTATTTCCTATAATATCATCTAATATCCCTGCAAAAAACATAGATACTAATCCAAATAAAAATATAAATATATGTAACATATCTTTAAAATTAGTTGTAAAATAAGCTAATATTATAGCGTTTATAATAAGCATAGGAAGAAACACTATTCCCATACTAACAGGTATCATATCTTTTTTATAATTAGGCCTTAGTACATTACTCTCAATTAGTAAACTTCTAAATAGAGGTATTATAGCATAAGTACCAAGTAATCCAGTTAAAATTAAAATGGCATAAAGTATATAATTATTCATATAATACTACCTCCATTCTTTTTTCTTTTGTCTTAAGACCTTCTTTATATGATAAAATTGTTTCCCTCTATGTATAAATCCTTTTAAATTTCTACCAGTTTCACTATGAGTCATATTAACTAAAACTTCTTTTACAGTATATCCATGTTTTAGTATATCTATAGTCATACCTACTTCTACACCATATCCATATGGCATTTCTTTAAACTTTTCTAGTACTTCTTTTTTAAATATTCTTTGCCCTGATAAAGTAGCATCTAATTCTTTACCCGTCATTTCTAATACAGATTCTTTTGCTAGTCTCTTTACAAATCCTAATCCACCTTTTTTCGTAGCTGGTGGAAACTTAGCTATTATAACATCTGCTTCATTGTTTAATATTGGAGTTATAAGCTTTTTAACTTCGCTAGATGTAGAACCTAAATCTCCATCTAAAAATCCTATAATAGTTGCATTTTTCATTGCTATTTTTAATCCATAATTAAGAGCATAGCCTTTCCCTCTATTTTTATCTAGAGTAAAAACTTTTATTTTTTCACTTTCAACTGAATTTGCAATTTCAGTTGTTTTGTCACTTGATCCATCATCTATAACTAATATTTCATTTATCTCATTTATATCTTTGATATTTTCTAAAGTATCTTTAATTTTATCTTCTTCATTATAAGCTGGTATTATTATACTTATATAAGGATTCATACTTGTCTCTCCTTTTTATTTTTTATATGGTATTATGCTATCTGAACCTTCTAGCTTTCCAAATTTGCCTGCTATACTACTATCTTGAAGTACCATAACTAGCGATAATTTACCTATACCCTCATCTACATTATCTATAGTTGTAACCTTGTCATTAAAATATAAATCTACATATGAAAATTTAGTATTGCTTTGTTGAACACCTACTATATTTTTATCTTTATCCTTTAAAGTTTCTATTAGTATTTTATCTATATTTTCATATTGTTCTTTACCTAGCTTACCATTATTTCCACCGGCTATTACTACAGAATCATAACTTTGGTAATTTTCATTTAATGAATTTATCTTTATCATTTCTGCATCTTCAAGTTCCTTTAATTTTAAGCTAGCATTACTTTCACTTAAAGCTTTTTCAATATATGCCATAATATCTTTTGTATCTTTTATTTCTAAATTTAATTTAGTTGCTAGTTCTTCTATCTTTTTTTCATTAAATATATTGTTATTTAATGTTATATCAAAAGCTACATTTCCATTAGCAGTAGTTATTATTTCATTTATCTCTTTTGTATAGTCATTGTCTTGATTAGTAGATATTATCCCTATGTTTTTATCTGTTAGTCTACCTACTACTAAATTATTTACATTATCATTTATAAATGCTATAGCTTTATCATAGTCATCACTTAAATCAGCTAAGCTTTTTTCTAAATTATCATTTGTTACTTTTAGTGCATCAAATTTATTGTCTAAATCACTTATAACACTTGCTTGTTGTTTGCTAAGTTCTTGGTCATAGTTCAAGTTATACCCTACTAATATACCAATCCCTAAAGATATAAATATAGCCCCTATACTAACTATATAATATTTCATATTTATATGCATATTAATCCTCCTAAATTACATCTGTAATAATAACTTTAACTTTAATTGCATCAGATGCATAAATTGTTTTACACTTGGTGTGAAAGATGCAATTATAAGTATTGGGAATAACGCAGTTGCTATTAACGCCCAAATATATTTCATCTTTAATTTACTTCTATACAGTAAATTAACACCCTTTGCATCTATTAATTTAGCACCAATTTTTAATCTAACTAAAAACGTACTTGCCATACCTTTTCTACCTTTTTCTAGGAAATCAATCATATTTGAGTGCGTTCCTAAAGCAACTATAAGTTCTGCTTTATATTCATAAGCAATAAGCATAGCTATATCTTCACTAGTTCCTGGTGCAGGGAAAACTATAGCATCTAAGCCTAAATCATTTACTCTTTTTAATCCTGGTGCTCTTCCATCCGTATATGCATGTACTATTATTTCTTTTGCTTTTTTTAATGCTTCATCACTTACACTATCCATATCGCCAACTATAACATCTGGAGTATATCCAAACTCAAGTAATGCATCTGCTCCACCATCAACACCAACTAAAATTGGTTTCATCTCTTCTATGTATGATATTATTGTACTTAAATCTTGCTTATAATCTTGACCCCTTACAACTATTAATACATGTTTATTTGCATAGTTTGTTTTAACATGTGGAATTTCAACTTCTCCTAGTATAAATCCTTTTTCTTTCTTTGCATAATCTATAGTATTGTCTATAAATCTGTCTAGTTCTACTGATAAGTTCTCGTATGCTTTCTTTAACTTTTCTGAAACCTGTTGCTTATCTAATACTTCACCGCTTCCTAAAAGTTCTCCATCTCTATATATATTTCCATCTATAACTTCTATTATTTGACCTTCAGCTAAATTATGAAATAACTCTTCTCCTACATTATCGATTATTAGTATGTTATTTTCAGTTAGTATACCTGGTCCTTTATTCGGATATCTTCCACTTATAGACTCTGATGCATTAATTACAAGTTTAATCTTACCTTCTACTAAAGAGTTTGCAGCAACTTCATCAATATCTACATGATTTATAACCGCTATCTCTCTACCTGTAAGCCTTTTAGCAAGTCTTTTAGTTTTTCTATCCACCTTTATAGGTGCTTGGACTTTCATATTGTAAACCTCCGACATCTTTTTTAAAATCACATTCAATTATATCACTATTTAACAATAAAAGAAATATTTTAAGTTTTTATATATTTATTCATATGTTACATCTAATCTATATTAATATCATAAATTACTTATAACTTCAATAAATTTATTAGGATATCCTTTTTATTAAGTAAAGGACTTTTTATAACTTCATCTAGTAAAAAGTTTAACTTTTCTCCTATCTCTTTACCTTTATATCCTAAATCTTTAAGTATTTTTCCATTTATATCTAAATCACTTATTTTATAACATTCTTTGCTATTTTCTATTTCATTTAATTTAATAATACATTGCCTAAAAAATTCAGCTTTATTTTTATTATCTAAAAATACATTGTAAATTAATTTTAATTTAAAAACTTTATTTAATTTTTCATATCCAATATTATTTAGATATCTTTTAATAACTATATTGTCTATTTTTTCAATATCTTTAATCATATATTCCATAATATCATTACAGTAATTTATTACTTTGTTTGAATATCTTAAATTATTTATAATATTTACTTTCTTTATGTTTTCACAGTAATATTTATATTTTTCATGTTGATCAATACATTTTAATATTTTATTTGAAATTAAATATTCTAACATTATTAATCTATCTAGTAAATTATTATCACAACTTTTTAATATGTTTATATCTCTTTCCAATTCTTCGTAATAATATCCATTTAAGTTGCAATGAATTCCTAAATTCTCAAGTATCTTAGTTTTATACAGTAAAATTATATTCTGTGGATTATCACTTACCAGGGTTTTTGTAAACTCATCATTAATTCTTTCTATACTTATATTTTTTATTATATATGCATTTTTGTATATACTCTTTAGTGTATTTTCATCTATACTAAAGCCTAGTTTACTACTAAACCTAATTGCCCTTATCATTCTAAGTCCATCCTCTTCAAATCTTTCATCTGGATTTCCTACTGTCTTTATTATTCTTTTTTGTAAATCTTCTAAGCCATTAAACTTATCTACTATTCCAAACTGTTCATTGTATGCCATTGCATTTATTGTAAAATCTCTTCTTTTAAGATCTTCTTCTATATTAGATGTAAATTCTACATTTTTAGGACTTCTATTATTTTCATATTCTCCTTCTATTCTATAAGTAGTTATCTCATATATATTATTATTTAAAATAATAGACACTGTTCCATGCTTTATTCCTGTATCTATTATTTTATAGTCTTTAAATATATTCATTATTTCTTGTGGTGTTGCACTAGTTGTAATATCATAATCATTAGGTGTTAAATTAAGTATACTATCTCTCACACATCCACCTACCATAAATGCTTCATACCCATTTTCATATATTGTATCTATTAAAAAACTGACCTCTTTAGGTATAAATATTTCCATTAAAGAACCTCCTTAATATGTCCTTATATATTAAGTTTTCCTATAACATAATATATTATAATAAAATACAAAAAAATAAAGCCTTCTTATTTTAGAAGGCTTTATTTATATGATTTACTTGACCATACTATGCTCTAATCTTAATTTATCTGCAATCATTGCTATAAATTCAGAGTTTGTTGGTTTTCCTTTAGTATTATGAACTGTATATCCAAATAATTGGTTTATAGTATCAACTTTACCTCTACTCCATGCAACTTCTATCGCATGTCTTATAGCTCTTTCTACTCTACTTGGAGTAGTGTTGAACTTCTTAGCTATACTTGGGTATAATTCTTTAGTCACAGCTCCTAAAAGTTCAACATTTTCTATAACCATTTTTATAGCTTCTCTTAAGTATAAATATCCTTTTATATGTGCTGGAACACCTATTTCATGTATTATATTTGTTATTTCAGTTTCTATATTCCCTGCATTTCTTACAAAATCACTTCTAGTCATTTGTATATCTGCATGTGTTCTTGGCTTAGCTTCAACATGATTCGTTTTATTTGCCACTAACTCTCTTATTCTATTTATAAATATGACAAAATCAAAAGGCTTAACTATATAATAATCTGCACCTAAGTTTATAGCAGATTGAGTTATCTTATCTTGACCTACTGCAGATAAAACTATTATTTTTGGCATCTTAGGAAGATTCATAGAGTTTAATTTTTCTATTACTCCTAAACCATCTAAGTGCGGCATTATAACATCTAATACTAGTAAATCTGGTTGAGTTTTTTTAACTAAATCTAAAGCTTCTATACCGTCTTTTGCTATACCTAATATTTCTATATCGCTTTCATTTGATAAATATTCCTTTAAAACCTGACAAAAATCTTTGTTATCGTCAGCTAATACTATTTTAATTTTCTCGTTCACTAAAATTCCCCCTATTAATAAAACATTTTATTTTTTATATTTAAATAATATCGAAAGTTTTTCACTTTTAATCATATTCGACATACTAAATTTATATTCCTTCAATCTATTTAAAATTTTAATATTTATTATTATTTTTTTAATCTTTATTCTCTAATTTTATCATTTCCTCTATAAAAATACCATATCCTTTTTTAGGATTATCTTTAATTACATGAGTTACAGCTCCAATAAGCTTATTATTTTGTATTATAGGAGCACCACTCATACCTTGAATAATACCACCTGTATAATTAATTAATCTATCATCCGTAACTTCTATTGAAATTTGTCTAGTACTTTGTTCATCTGTTGATATATCAATTATATTTATATCATAGCTTACTGTATTTTTATTTTTATCTTCTAATAATATGTATGCTTTTCCTAGGTTTATATCTTTTTCACTTCCCACTTCCATTAACTGAGTTGATTTTTTCTTTTCTGAATTATATATTCCAGTAATTCCAAAATTAGAATTACATTTAAACTCACCAATTGGACTTTTTAAATCAAAATCGCCATATAAATATCCAGTTTTCTCATTTGTTCCTTTTTCTATATTTAATTTTTTAGGTTTATATACATATCCTTGCTTTATTCTAAGCAACTCATTTGTATCAGAATCTATTATAGCATGACCAATACCTTTAAACACAGCTTCTTGTGGATCATAAAATGTAATTGTACCTACTCCTGATATCTTATCCCTTACCCATAATCCTAATCTTTTATTTTTTCCGTATTTTTTTAATTTTATATTCTCATCAATACAATTTTCATTTCTTATTAAACTTATCTTAACTTCATCTTCATTTACATCTTCTAATATTTCAGATATATCTTGAACATTTTCAATTTTTATATCATTTATAGCTATTATATTATCACCTTTTTCTATACCACCTATATACTCTATATTTTCCTCTTCATATCCTATAACTAAAACTCCATCTGTAGTTGCTTTTATACCTACGATTTCTCCTAAAGGATATACATATTTCTTATTCATAGCTTTCATATTTATAGCTTCTATGCTATTACTTAAATACACACTTTTATAATAATATCCAAATAGTATAAAACAACTAATTAAAACTAAAGATAATATAACATTTTTTCCTTTCATATTAACCTCCAACCCTTATATATTATGTATTTATAATTCCATTTTTAGTAAGTTTTATACAAAAAAAGAAGCCTTATAGGCTTCTTTTAGCTAATTCTATTATTTCAGTAGCATGTTCCATTGTTTTCTCTGTTATATTACTTCCTGCTATAAGTCTTGCTATTTCATCTTTTCTTTGATTGTTATCTAGCCTTCTTATAGTTGTGAATGTTCTTTCATTTGATGTACTTTTTTCTATACAATAATGAGTATCTGCTGTAGCAGCAATTTGTGGTAAATGTGTTATACATATAATTTGTTTTTTCTTACCTATATTACTAAGCTTTTCTCCAACTATCTGAGCTGCTATACCACTTATTCCTGTATCTATTTCATCAAATACCAATGTATCTATTTGGTCAATATCTGCAAGTATAGTCTTAAATGCAAGCATAAATCTAGACATTTCCCCACCTGATGCAACTTTATATATAGGTTTAATATCTTCTCCTAAGTTGAAAGATATCATAAATTCTATATCATCTTGACCTTTCATATTAAATACAGTTTCTTCAAAGTTAACTTTAAATACAACATTTTTCATATTTAAACTCTTTAATTCTACTAATAAAACTTCCTCTAACCTTAAAGCAACTTCTTTTCTTGCTTTTGTTAGTTCATCTGCTTTATTTTTAAGAGTTTTTTCAAGTCTTATTATTTCTAATTTTAATTCTTCTACTTTTTCATCTCTATTTAGTATTTCTTCTAATCTAGATTTCATTTTTTCATAGTAGTTAAATATATCTTCTATAGAATCTCCATATTTTCTTCTTAAATTATTTATTTCATCTACTCTAAGTTCTATTTGTTCAAGTTCATATGGCTCAAAATCTATATTTTCTTTATAGTTTCTTATCTCTCTCGATATATCTTGAAGCTCATACATAATTCTTTCTATATCATTATTATAATCACTTAAAGTTTTATCATATTGAGATATTAAACTAAGTTCTTTTACTGCATTTCCTACTAAATCAACAGAGTTTACAGAACCATCATATAAATTCTGATATGCTGAATTAAGATTACTATATATTTTTTCACTGTTTCTATATACATCTCTTTGTTTTAATAATTCTTCATATTCATCATTACTTAAATTTGCAGATTCTATTTCATTTATTTGGAATTTAAGTAAATCTATTTCTCTTTGTATCTGCATATCATCTTTATTTTCAGTTAATACGCTTAATGCCTTTTTAACATCACTATATTCATCATATATAGATTTATATTCTTTTTTATAATTTTCTAACTCAAACTCTCCAAACAAATCTAAGAAATCTAAATGAGTTTCTTTATTAAATAATGCTTGATTATGATGTTGTCCATGTATATCTATTAAAGTAGATGCAATATCTTTTAATATAGATAATTTAACTGTTCTTCCATTAACCCTAGCAACACTTTTTCCATCAGAATATATAACTCTAGTTATTACTAATAAATTGTCTTCATCTAAGTCTAAATCATGTTCATGTAAGACTTTCTTTAAGTTGCTACTTTCTGAATGAAATACAGCTTCTATTACACCTTTTTCTGTACCTTTTCTTAAAAAAGATCTATCATATTTTTCACCTAGGCATAATCCTAATGCATCTATTATTATAGACTTCCCTGAACCTGTTTCACCAGTTAATATATTTAAGTTTTCATCTATTCCTAGTCTTAGTTCTTCAACTAGTGCACAGTTTTTCATATATAACTCAAGGATCAATTTAAATCCCCCTCTTTTTTATATATTTAATATTTTTTATCTATTTACTTAAATTATGAGAAGCTTCAACTACTTCTAATATTTTTTTATTATGATTTTCACTATCAAACTCAAATGGCTGATTTGTAACTTTTAAATGTATTAGGTATTCTATATTACCTTCTGGTCCCTTTATAGGAGAATAATCTAAATCTAATATTTCAAACCCATTTTCAACTGCAAAGTCAGATATCATTTGTATAACTTCTATATGCGTTGATTTTTCTCTTACTACACCTTTTTTACCAACTTTTTCTCTTCCTGCTTCAAATTGTGGCTTTATAAGTGCTACAATTTCTCCATTTTCACGAATAAGTTCCTTACACTTAGGAAGTACTAATTTTAAGGATATAAACGAAACATCTATAGATGCAAAATCTGCAAACTCTTTTGTATCCTCTATTGTAACATGTCTTATATTAGTTCTTTCCATACAAACAACTCTTTCATCCTGTCTTAGTTTCCAAGCAAGTTGTCCATATCCTACATCTATAGAAAATACTTTTTTAGCTCCATTTTGAAGCATGCAGTCTGTAAACCCTCCAGTAGATGCACCTATATCCATACATACCTTACCCTCTAGTGTTAAATCGAAGTTTTTCATTGCTTTTTCAAGCTTAAGTCCACCTCTACTTACATAAGGTATTGGGTCTCCTTTTACTAGTATATCTGCATCTTCATCAACATCTACACCAGCCTTATCACATCTTTGATTATTTACAAATACAACGCCTGCCATTATAGCCTTTTTAGCTCTTTCTCTGCTTTCAAAGTAGCCTTTTTCGACTAATAATAAATCTATCCTCTTCTTCATAAATTTACCTTTCTAGTTTATAAACTTTTTATTTTCTCTGCTATTTTAATTGGTGATAATCCTACACTATTATATATTTCATCCACACTTCCATGAGGTATGAATTCTTCCGGTAAAGCTATATTAATTATATCTATATCACATTTATTGTCTATAATAAATTTATTTATATTAGTTGAAAATCCACCAGTTATCACATTATCTTCTATAGTTACTACTTTTTTATGGTCTTTAAATAGTCTATCTAATAATTCTTTATCTATAGGTTTTAAAAATCTAGCATTAACTATAGTTGGATTTATTCCTTCTTCTAATAGTATTTTTCTTGCTTCTAATGCATTTTTTACCATACTTCCAATAGCTAATATGACTATATCTTTTCCTTGAGATAATATTTCATAGCTACCTAAATTTATAGGCTCATAAGACCCCGTCTCTAAATAGTAACTATTTCCTCTTGGGTACCTAATCGCAACTGGCGAGTTTATTTTTAAAGATAATTCTAACATTAAATCTAACTCTTTGCTATCCTTTGGCGCCATTACAGTTATATTGGGTACATTATTTAAGTAGCTTAAATCAAACATCCCATGATGTGTTTCTCCATCATTACCAACAATACCTGCCCTATCTATTAAAAATGTTACCGGCTTACTTGTTATGCAAACATCATGTATAATTTGATCATATGCTCTTTGTAAAAATGATGAATATACTGCAAAATAAGGCTTCATACCATTTTTAGCTAGCCCTGCAGCAAATGTAGTAGCATGCTGTTCTGCTATTCCAACATCATAGTATCTATTAGGATGATTTTTTTCAAATATATTAAGTCCTGTTCCAGATGGCATAGCTGCAGTTATTGCAACTATATTTTCATTTTTATTTGCCATTTCACTAAGCTTTTGACCAACTTGATTAGATATTGACACAGCATTAGAACCTTTTATACCACTTTTTATATCAAACTTCGATACACCATGGTATTTGTCTGGTTGTTCTTCTGCATATCTATATCCCTTACCTTTTTTAGTTATTACATGTAATAGTACTGGTCCTTTTTTAGATTTAGCTTTATTTAAAGCTTCTATAATTTCTTTAGTGTTATGACCATCTACTGGACCATAATATTTTATCCCTATAGATTCAAAGAAAGAACATTCTTGGGGTATAAATTTACTAATAATACTATCCTTAACCTTATTTGCTGTTTTAGATATTATGTTACCTCCTGGAGATACTTGTAATATCTTTTCTACTTCATCTTTTACCTTATTAACAGTAGAATTTCTTATTATGCCAGATAAGTATCTAGACATTCCACCAACATTTTTATCTATAGACATTTCATTGTCATTTAAAATTATAATCATATCAGTATTTGTATATCCTACATGATTTAATGCCTCAAGTGCCATTCCTCCAGTTATAGACCCATCACCTATTACTGCTATAACATCATTTTCTTCTTTTTTTATATCTCTAGCACAAGCAAGCCCTTGAGCTATTGATATAGATGTACTACTATGACCTGTGTCAAATATATCATGTTCACATTCACATTCTTTAGGAAAACCACTCATTCCATTAAATTGTCTAAGACTTTTGAAGTTATCTTTTCTACCTGTAATAATTTTATGTACATAAGATTGATGGCCAACATCCCATACAATTTTATCTTTAGGACTGTCAAATACCTTATGTAATGCTAAAGTTAATTCTACCACACCTAAATTAGATGCTAAATGTCCGCCTGTTTGCGATACAGATCTAACTAAAAACTTTCTTATATCTTTTGCTAGTAAATCTAATTCATCTACAGTCATGTTTTTTATGTCTTGTGGAGAATTTACTTTGTCTAAATATTTGTACATATTCATTCACCTTTTATTGACCAAATTTTATTCACACTTTTATCTAAAAATCTTCTTATTTGAACAATTAATTTAATTAAAAATTTTATACTCATAATATACATTTCAAACTATTATTTAATTATTACATGTAGTTTATAAAATAATATAAATTTAATATTATAAGTTATAATTTTTATTATCTAAAAAAGTCTTCTATGAGAAGACTCTTTCTTTGCATAGTTTTAATAAACTTTAAAAGTTAATATATCTTAGTATTGACTTAGACACATTAATTTTATAACAAAATAAAACATAAAAAATTATATCATATGCTATATATCTTTTCAATTTATACAAAAACTATAGCTGTTAGTATACCTAATATTGCTCCAAATAAAACTTCTTTTGGAGTATGTCCTATTAATTCTTTTAGTCTTTTTTGTTCTATATGTTTTTTATGATGAAGATCATCTAATATTTTATTTAATATAGTTGCTTGTTTACCAACAGCTCTTCTAACTCCAGAAGCATCATACATTATTATTAACGCAAATACAGTTACTATTGCAAAATCTGTGGAGTTAAATCCTCTTTCAATTCCAACTAATGTAGCTAAACTTGTTACAAAAGAACTATGTGAACTAGGCATTCCTCCTGAAGTAAACAGTCTTGAAAATTGTATAAATTTTTCTTTGCCTGTAAATATTTTAATAAATTGTGCTAGAAAACAAGCAAACATACTTATTCCTAGGACTTTATTACTAAAAATTTGCGAAAAAAAGTTCATTTTTCCTCCTTAATACTCTCTGTCTATTATATAATCTGCTAAATCACTTAAAAACTTAGTTTCTTTATTTATTGAATTTATACTTTCTTTAGCTTCTTGTATTAATTCATATGCTATATTCTTTGATTCATCTAAACCAATTAATGATGGATATGTAGATTTGTGATTTTCTATATCACTTCCTACTTTTTTGCCCAATTTAGATTCATCTCCTACTATATCTAATATATCATCTACGATTTGAAATGATAAACCTATGTTTTTTGCATACTTAGTTATTTTTTCTAATTGTTCTTGTGTAGCATCACCTATTATAGCTCCTGCTCTCATACATCCAATTATTATAGCTGCAGTTTTATTATTATGTATATAGTCTAACATTTCTTTTGATATTTGTTTATTTTCACTTTGAATATCAACAACTTGTCCACCTATCATACCATATATACCAGAAGTTTTGGCAATTTCATTAATAGCCTTTAAATATTTATTTGGATTTTCTTTGTCTATTGAATTTGATAACATAACCTCAAAAGCATAGTTTAAAAGAGCATCTCCAGCAAGTATTGCCATATCTTCTCCGTATACTATATGATTTGTTTTTTTACCTCTTCTTAAATCATCATTATCTAGTGCTGGCAAGTCATCATGTATAAGTGAATATGTATGTATCATTTCGATTGCCATAGCAAAAGGTATGGCATCTTCTACATTTCCACCTACTACTTTACAAGCCTCCATTGTTAATATCGGTCTTAATCTTTTTCCACCTGCACTTAGACTATAATTCATAGACTCCATTATAGTTTTTTGGTAACCTTCTTCAGATGGCATATATTCTTTTAATAAACTCTCAACTTGATTTGCTCTTTGTTTTAAGGTTTGTTTAAATTCCATAATTATTCCTCCATAGTATTAAAATCTTCTTCTATACCTAACTGGCTAAATTTACTTATTTTAAGTTCTGCATTTTCTAAAAGTTTATTACAATGTTTATAAAGCTTTATCCCTTCTTCATATAAACTAAGTGATTCATCTAAACTAGTATTTTTAGATTCTAATCTTTCTAAAATAGATTCTAGCTTATTATAGGCTTCTTCATATGTCAAATTCATATTTACACCTCTTTACCTTCTATACTTTCTACACTACACTTTATATTTCCATCTTTTAATTTTATATCTAAAATTTCTTTTAATTTAATATTTTCTATACTATTTACAATTTCATTATTTTTATGAACTATACTATAGCCTCTGTCTAATGTGGCCAAAGGACTTAAGTTATGTAGTATTATTCCTATATTTTTTAATCTTTCACTTTCTATACCTATAGTATTTTCTATTTCAAAATTTATTTTATCATATATCTTGTCTATTTGTGTTATTTTATCTTTTATTGTGTATAATTTTAAATAGTTGTTTATCTTTTCAAACACATAATCAATTCTATTCTTATCAAAATTAACTTGATTAATCATTGACCTAGTAAGTCTATTTTTTATATTCTCAAGTTTATATTCTAAGTCAACTAAATTTGGTGTAGCTATTTCAGCCCCGGCTGATGGTGTTGGAGCTCTCATATCTGCTACAAAGTCACATATAGTAAAATCTGTTTCATGTCCTACTGCAGATATTATCGGTATTTTAGAGTTAAAAACTTCTCTAGCTACCATTTCCTCATTAAATGACCAAAGTTCTTCTATAGAACCTCCACCTCTACCAACTATAATTGTATCTACATTTTTTTCCTTATTAAAAAATTTAATACCCTCACATATATCGTATTTTGATTGCTGTCCTTGTACCTTAACTGGATATAGTTTTATATTTACTTTTGGATATCTTCTTTTAATAACATTAATAATATCTCTTATGACTGCTCCTGTTTCAGATGTAATAACTCCTATAGATTTAGGTATTTTGGGTATAGTCTTTTTATATTTAACATCAAATAAACCTTCTTTAGATAATTGCTCTTTAAGTTTATTGAATTCAATATATAAATCACCTAAACCTTCAATTTCAATATCATTTATATATAATTGATATGATCCATCTCTTTCATAAAGTGATATATATCCATGAGCTATTACCTTTGAACCGTTATCTACTTGTAAATCCTTATTATAATTGCTCTTAAATATAACACAATTTATCTTAGATTTTTCATCCTTTAAAGATAAATAAACATTACCACTACTATGTACCTTAAAGTTTGATATTTCTCCTTTTACCTTTAAGTTATATAAAATTGCATCATTAGTTAATACTCTCTTTATATATGAGTTAACTTCACTTATTTCTAAAGCTCTCAATTTCATATTTATCAACCCCTATTATAGCACATCCACATGCATTATCTGTTGAGTACTCTGACTTTGTAAAGTGTGAATATATCTTCTCTCTTCTTAATTTTATACTTAAATTAGTACGTACATACTCACTTGCTGCAACTCCTCCACAAAATACTACTTCATTTATATTGTACAACTTACTTATATAAATTAAAGACTTATACATATTTCTAACTACCGCATCTAGAAGCAATTTAGATATATATTTACAATCCTCGGAGTCTATTATCTTATTTATTTGATTTTCAAGTCCAGATAAATTCATATATCCATCTTTTACTGAAGTTTTAAGTCCATTTAAAATCTTTCTTTCACAAGATATAGCATTTTTATCTATATACTTACCTGCTGGAAATCTATACCCTAATTTAACACCTATTCTATCTATAAGTTGACCAAAACTTATATCTTTAGTACCTCCAACTATTTCTATATTGTATTCAGTAGAATTTTTATTTCTATTTAATAATAGTATTTCTGTTGTTCCACCTGACATATGTACAGATAAAAATCTATCTCTGTTATTTATTTTACTATTTAGTAAACTAGCTTCAATATGATTTTCTTGGTGAGTAGTCTCATAAAATTTACAATTTAATGAATTAGCCATAAATTTTCCAAAGTTATAACCTACTGTAAATACTGGCATATAGGAATTTTCTATTGGTCTTGGCTTTTTTGATACACAAACTCCTACTATATTATAATTATCATGTAGATAATTTAATTTTTCGCTAAGTTCTCCTAAGTTATTTATGTGTTGAAATACTCCCTCACTTTGCCTTAATCCATTTGAATTTTCTTTAACATTTAACATTATTTTTTCATTTAAAATAATGCTTTTTTCTAAAGATATAGCTGCTATAGAAGTTGTATAGCAGCTAGTATCAATTCCAATTATTATATTATTTTGTTTCAAATTCATTTACAACACTACCTAATATTCCATTTATAAACTTAGGAGCTTTGTCATCGCAGTAAAGCTTAGCTAATTCTATAGCTTCATTTATAGAAACTTTACTTGGTATTTCTTCTATAAATACTAGTTCACATATAGCAAGTCTTAATATAGATAAATCTACCTTAGGCATTCTATTTACTGACCAGTTCTTTGCATATTTATTTATTAATTCATCTATCTTATCTTTATTTTCTTTTAAATTTTTACATATGATATTCATATATTCTCTATCTACCGCATCATCTAATTCTATGTTATCTAATTCTATATTTGGGTTATTTGAGTATTGTAATCTAAGTTCTTCATATCTATTTATTATATATTCAAGGTTATCATTTAAAAATATATCTAATCTTTCCTCTATATTTTCTATATCCTCTTTATTCATTTCTATTTGATATATTAATTTCATAATATATTCTCTACTAGTTACTTTTCTCGCCTTATCACTTTTCATTAGTTGTAATCCTCCTTCAGGTTTATTATGCACATATTAAACAATAAAAAAACCTCTGATTTTTCAGAGGTTTTTTATTAACTTTTTTTAGATTGTTTAGCTTCTTCTTTTTCAGCTTTTTCTTTTTTAAAGCTGATTCCTTGAACATGTATATTTACTTGAGAAACTTTAAGACCTGTCATTGTCTCAACAGTATTTTTTACATTTTCTTGAATTTTTAAAGCTATCTCTGGTATAGATACACCATAATCTATCATAACCATTACGTCTAAGCTAACTTCCTCTTCTTCTATTTGTATCTTTACACCATTGTTTTTAAGTATTTTATCTGTAAATGTTGTATTAGTCTCTACACCTTCTACTTCTAAAGCCGCAAGACCTGCTATTGTAGCAACTACATCATTAGATATTTTTACTTGTCCAAAATTGTTATTTTCCATTGCAAATACTACCCCCTTATTTTAAGGAACTATATTTATATTTATATATATAATAATACCAAATACAACTCTACTTTGCAAGAAAATAACCTCAGTTATTTTCTGAGGCTATTATGTATAATATATCATTTAGTTTTTATTATTATTCATTAACTTTATATTTTCATATTTTACATCAGCTTGTTCTGCAACTAAATCAAATATTTTAGCAGCATCTGACTCATCTAATTTTTCTTCACTTACAACTACATTAACCTTTCCTTCACTTATGTACACTAAAGCATTTTCAAAACCTTTAGTACTTAATATATTTTCTATTTTTAATTCTGCTTCTTGATCTTTAACTAATTGTAACTTCATTGCAGATGCTTCTTTTCTAGCTTCTTCAGATGTAGATGGATTATTTATCATCTCGTTTAAATCTTGAGTTAAACTATTTCTTTGTTTTTCTCTAGTCATTTTCATATCTAATATATAAGTAGCTTTTTTCATATTCTTCTCTGATGTAAGTTGCTTTTCTATTTGTTTACTAGCTTCTGTAACTTTTTCTTCAACTTGATTTTCTTTACTATCAACTACTTTAACCTCTTCTTTATCATCTGTATCTGTATTTTTCTCATTTTGAGCTTGTTCATAGGCTGTAAATTCTTTAGAAGTTTCTAATAAAGATTTTCTACTTAATTGGTAATTTACAGTTCCTACCACAACTAACATTGCCGCTAAAGTTACTACTACAAATCCTCTTCCCTTATAATTAAATTTCATTTTTATCCCCCCAAGTTTATTTTAATATTTTTATTTAGTATATATCTCTACTTGATGACCTTGTACTTGTAATGCTGTTTGTACTGCGCTATAAAGTGTTTCTTTTACAGTAAGATCTTTAGCTCCAGTTGCTACTACTATTACACCATTAATTTTAGGTTGATTAGTTTTTATTACTATAGGCTCATTAGAACTTGATGTTATCATTGTTTTATTTTCACTAGAGGTTGTAACTGTTCTCTCTCCACCTTGTTGATCTACTTCCTTTGTTTCTTCTGTTGTTGTATTAGTATTAAAAGCTGGTTGAATTTCTTCACTTGATTCATATGTAATCATAACGTCTACTTCTCCAGCACCTTCAATTTGTGATAATATATTTTTAAGCTTTTCTTCCAATGTAGCTTTTGATGATTCATTACTTAACTCTTCTTGAGTTATTTTATTATTAACTTCATCTTTACTTGATATCGCCTTATCTTCTAAGCCTGACATAGCTATAAGTGCAATACCACAAATTACTGCCAAGGTTAATAGCGAGTATATCTTTTTCTTATCTTTTTCGTTTAGATTCTTAAACATCTCCTCATCCCCTATTAATCAATTTCTATAGTTTCAATTGATACATCAAGTATTTTTACTAAATCCTCCTTTAGTTTATCTTCGCTTAAGTCCAGACTATGTTTAGTATTTTTTTGTTCATCTTTTTCATTGAATACCTGTTTTGATTTTTCATTTTCTTTAGATTGTATGTCCTCATTTTCACTTTTATTACTATTATTTTTGTCCTTTACAGTTATTTTTCCAATTTTATTCCCTTCAAGTTCTATTTCATCTAATTCATATCCGTATTCATTTAATTTTAATTTTAAGACTTCTTTTAGTCCATCCTCATACCCTTTAGATAAACTGTTATTTCCCGTTTTATCTGCTAATCCATTCACACTGTCTACATATTGCTTATTATATTCACTCATATATTTTAGTATTTTATCTTCTAAAGACATATCTTTAGAAAAAAAATTTGCTATTGGAGTTAAAATTATAAATACAAATATGAAATTAACAACTAAATTTATATATGGTTTTATTTTAGAAGAAGGTAAAATCATATCAACTATATTGACTATAAATGCTCCTATCAAAACCGTTACAATCCATGTTTTTATACTTTCTAACAAATTATCACCTATCCTCCCGAAACTACACTTATAGATGTTAATATAGCTAATGTTACAAAAAACATTATTGTTATAGCTATTATGCATGCAAGTAATATCATCATTAAATTTGCAACTTCATTTAAAAAACTTGATATACTATCTTCACCTATAGGCTCTACAGCTATTGCTGATACTTTATATACTAATATTATTGATGCTATTTTTGTAACTGGAACTAGGCATATTCCTACTAAGACTATTAAGCCTATTCCACCGAATACCCCTTTTATAAGCTGAGATGATGATAATAAAATATCTACAGAATCTGATACAAATCCTCCAACTACTGGAATAAAGTTTCCTATTGCAAATTTAGCTGTTTTTACGGTGAAATTATCAACACTAGTTACATATAGGCCCTGAATCGATACTAATCCTAAATATATGGTAAACATAGCTCCTATACAGACTAAATTTATTTGCTTTATAAATGATGATAATTTTTTAAGCTTTATATGTTTAGATATGTTGTTAACTACTAATATTGCAAAAGCAATAGATATTGATACAAATATGAATTTTTTGAAAATAATATTTATAAATGCTACTCCTCCTATAAATATAGGATTTAATACGGCTGATGTTATAGGGCATCCCATAAGTGCAAGTAACGCTATTAGTATAGGCATTATAACCTGCATAATACCTATGGTTGAATCTATAGTGTTATTGCAAATTTCTAATACATCTTTAAACCCAATTAGTGTAAGTGAAACCATAGTTATAAATACTATGTACGTTGTTATCTGACTTACTGCATTTGATGAAAATGAATTATCTAAACTTTTTAAAATAGATGATAGTAATGCTAAAACCAATATAGTCATGGCTACTTTTATACTTCCCTTTAACTCATCAAAGAAAAGCATCTTTATATTTTCTTTATCAAATAAGTCTAATATATTCTTTTCACCTTTTATCAAGTCTTTCATAAATATTTTTAAATCTATATCATCTATAGTAGATGAATCATTTATATACTTTTGTATTTCTTTTAAATCTATTTTCTCTAACTGATTGTCTATATATGAATCGATGCTTTTTTTAGTTTCATTATAATCTGCGTCCTCATCTTCGTTTGCAAAAGATACAGAAAAAGATCCTATTATTATTAAAATAATAACTAGTATTTTAAAATATATTTTTTTCATAAGTTATCATTCTCCTATGGGATAATATTTAACACCATTTCTACTATGGATAAAAGTATAGGGAATGACATTGTCATTACTATTATCTTCCCTCCAAACTCAAGCTTAGATGCTATATTTCCTTCCCCACAATCTTTACAAAGCTGTATTGCAAATTCCATAAGATATGCTATTCCTATTAGTTTTATTATTAATGTTATATATACACTTGGTATATTAGCTTTATTTGCTAAATCATTTATACTTTCAATTATAAAACCTAGTTTAAATATTACCGATGTTAATATAATTACTCCTGTAAGTATGCCTATAAACATAGCTATCTCTGGTCTATCTTTCTTTATTACTAAACAAAGTGCGGTTGATATAATCGCAATACCTATAATTTGCATTACTTCCAATATATCTCCCCCTTTTTAGTAAAGTTGAAACATAGTTTTTACTGTAGTAAATAAAGCGCTTATCTCAGTTAATACCATACTTAAAACTATTATTACACCTGCTAATGTAGTAAATGTTGCCCAGTCCTTTCTATCTGTTTTTTCTAAAAGCATATTAAGAATAGATATTAATATTCCTACTCCAGCAACTTTTATTATCAAAGATATATCCATACTCATCCTCCTAAATTAAAATTATTCCTATTATTAACCCTACAATAGTCGCTAATTTTCTATATACCATACCCTTTTGATTTATATCTTCTTTAGTCTCTCCAGTTATTTTTTTTAAGTTTTCAATAGATAAATCTATCATTCTTGATTGAGACTCTATGTCACTTTTTCCCAGAGTAAATATAAGTTTTTTTAATTCATCAATCTCTTTATTTTGTAAATAAGTTTCCTTCATTAATATATGAATGCTATCATTTAATACGTCATCTAAAACTTTATATGTATTATTATGTAATTCATTTTCTAACCTTTTAAAAAAATTAGAAGTACAAAATTCTTCTTTATCCCCTAACCTTTTAAAAATTTCTTCCAATGTATATAACCCAAACGACAAGTCCATCCTCATTATCTCTAATATTCTTATGAGGTCATTTACCTCTTTATGCCTTTTTGTATATGCTTTATGTATATATTCTCCTATTAAATAGCTACAGGCTATCAAAATACCAATTATAAAAATTTTAATTTGCAAAATACCATCTCTTTTCTTCTAAATCATATATTTTCTCAATTGTTCCTGGTCCTTTTTTAGCGGATAGTATTATAACTTTTTTAAATAATTCACTATCTAATAAATTACTTAACTCTTTTCTATTTCTTATATCTTCAATTGAATCTCCATGGACTGTGGTTATTAAACTTACACCACCATTTAAAGCTGTATATAAAGCTTTTATTTCATCGATGTTTCCTATTTCATCAGTAACTATAACATTAGGAGACATAGACCTTAAAAGCATCATGATACCTATATCCTTAGGACATGTTTCTATTACATCAGTTCTTATACCTACATCCATTTGAGGTATCCCTAAGTAAGATCCTGATATCTCATTACGTTCATCTATTAAAGCAACCTTCATACCTTTAAATGCAAATTCTTTATTTCCATTACTTATATTTCTTACAATATCTCTTATTAAAGTTGTTTTACCACATTGAGGAGGTGATATTATTAAAGTATTATTAATTTGATTCTTGCCTCTTATAATATGACTTAAAACTTTATCTGAGCATCCTAAAACTTCTCTTGAAATTCTTATATTTAACGATGATATATGTTTTATATTCTTAACTTGTCCATCTTCTATAATCGTTTTTCCAACTAGTCCGACTCTGTGACCTCCTCTAAGAGTTATAAAACCTTTTTTTATATCATCAATAAAAGAATGAATTGAGTATTTACACATTATTTGAAATGTTTGCTCTATATCATCTTTACTAACTATATATGGATTATTCATATTTAAATCTAACTTATTTAGTTTAGTGTTATAAAAATAGTCCTTATTATTTGAATTTACTATTAATGGCTTTAAAGATCTTAGTCTTATTTCTTCTATGTTTAAATTATCTCTTGATATACTTTTTATAATTTCTCTTAAGTTAATCGAAAGTGAGTTTATAACTTCTTCTGAAATTTTACTCATATCTTGTCCTCCTCTCTTGTTTATATAATCATTGTATTTATGATATAAGTAAAATATTACTTTTTTTATAAAATTTTACTCGATTATAAGTTTATATATATTACATGCATATATCTTTAAGAGTTTTATAAAATATTTTTTATAAATATTCCTTTTTATTATCTAATTACTTTCCTCATTGAATAAATTCAAAATAAGTATTGTATTAAAAAATAAAAAAGCGTAGACTTTGTCTACGCTCTGAGCCTAGTAATTTAGACAAATTACTAGGCTTTCTTTATATTTAAGTATTTATATTATATTCATTTAAATCTTTTACTTTATTGCACATTATTTGACTACTTAGTCTAAGTATATACTATTTATCTTCAGTTTGATTTCTTTCTAAGAATTCTTCTATTTCTTTAACTACATTTCCTTTGGCAAACTTTATACCTTGATTTATAGCATTCTTTATAGCTTTTGAATCTGAACTTCCATGAGCTTTTATTACTCCACCGTTAACTCCTAAAAGTGGCGCTCCACCATATTCAGAGTAATCCATATAACTCTTTAATTTTTTTAGATCGTCTTTTATAAGCATTGCACCTAATTTACCTTTTGTGCTACCTAATAGTGTTTCTTTTATAAGATTCATTACAGACATAGCTACACCTTCTGTTGATTTTAAAAGTATATTTCCTGTAAATCCATCACAAACTATTATATCAGTATATGCATTTATAACATCTCTTGCCTCTACATTTCCGATAAAGTTTAAATCCAAGTTCTTTAATTCTTCATAAGACTTTTTAACTAAGTCATTTCCTTTGCCTTCTTCTATACCAATATTAGCTAGAGCTATTTTAGGATTATTTATTCCTAATACTTTACTTGCATATATATTACTCATACCTGCAAATTGAACTAAGTTTATAGGTTTACAATCTGCATTAGCACCACTATCTGCAATTAGAGTCATACCTCTTTTTACATTTGGTATTGCTGGACATAAGCATGGTCTATCTATACCTTTAATTCTTCCTACTACAAATACACCACCAGCAAGTACTGCACCAGTATTTCCAGCTGATATAAATGCCTGTGCTTTACCCTCTTTAACAAGCTTAAGCCCAACTACCATAGACGAGTCTTTTTTGCTTCTAATTGCTTTTACTGGCTTATCTTCATTTTCAATAACTTCAGTAGTATGTACTATTTCTAACTTACTTTTATCAAATTCATAATTAGAAAATTCTTTTTCAAGTAAATCCTTATCTCCAGTTATTATTATATCTACATTGTATTCTTTTATAGCATTTACTACACCTTCCACATTTGACTTTGGTGCATTATCTCCACCCATACCATCTACTACAATTTTCATAGATATTCCTCCTAACTAAATTTATATACAAATAACTATTTATTTTATAAAATATATTTTAATTATCGGTAAATACTAATAGTAGTATGCTATATTATTATAAATTTATCAACATATTATTTGTATTAATGCAAAAAAAACATGTAGAATATATTCTACATGTTTTAGAAGTTATTATTCAGATACAACTTCTTTACCTTTATAATATCCACAATCTGGACATACTCTATGTGGTAATTTTGGCTCATGACATTGTGGACAACTTACGAATCCAGTTGCTACCATTTTAGAGTTAGCTGCTCTTCTCATTTTAGTTTTTGATTTAGATGTTTTACGCTTTGGTACTGCCATTTACGCCACCTCCTTAGTCATTTTTAAATATATCTTTTAATTTAGCAAAACGGGGATCTATGATCTCCTCGTCGTTCGCACTTTCATTACAAGAACAAGCTTCTATATTTAAGTTTGCTCCGCATCCTTGACAAAGTCCTTTACAATCTTCTTTACAAAGAACACTTGCAGGTATTTTGAAATCTAATGTCTGCTCTATTATATCAACAAGATCTAACTCTTGTCCATCAAATATTATTGCATCATCTTCTTCAAACTCATCTTCATCAAAGCCTTCTTTAACTAAAAAACCTTGTATAGAATATTCTATTGGTACTTCTACCTCATCTAAACATCTTGAACAATTGTCAACAAGTGTAAAGTCAACATCTACATCTAGGTATAAACCTTTATTAGTGTTAGATACTTTACCTTCTATATTTATAGGTGAGGATAATTTATAATTATTATTACAATAATTAATAGTATCAATTTTTTGAGAAAAATTCAAGTCTAATTTGTTAGTTTCTCTTCTAATTAGTTTATCTAGACTTATTTTCATCAGATTCACCTCAATACATTACCAATTTATTATACAAATTTGGCCTTTGTTTGTCAAGTATTTTTACTTGATAGATATTTTTGCCATTAACATTGTATATTTGCAAAATATAAGGTAGGTTTTACCCTACCTTATAAAATATTATATCCATTTATAATTATTTTACTAATTCTAATGTATCTCTAGCTATCATTAATTCTTCGTTAGTAGGTATTAATAATATCTTAACTTTTGAATCTTCAGTAGATATTACTCTTTCTTTACCTCTTACTTTGTTAGCTTCTTCATCTAACTTCATCCCTAAGAAGTCCATGTTAGCCATTATATCAGCTCTCATGTCTATACCATTTTCACCAACACCAGCAGTGAATACAACAGCGTCAACACCGTTCATTTCTGCAGCGTAAGATCCTATATATTTCTTAACTTTTTTAGCATATGATTCTAAAGCTACTTGAGCTAATTCATTATTTTGAGCAGCAGCATCTTCTATATCTCTGAAGTCTGAAGATATACCAGTCATTCCGTATACTCCTGACTTTTTGTTCATTAAGTCGCTTAATCCTTTAGCATCTAATCCTTCTTTTTCCATTAAGAATGGTAATATAGCTGCGTCTATATCCCCACATCTAGTTCCCATTATTAATCCTTCAAGTGGAGTGAATCCCATACTTGTATCAACTGACTTACCACCATCAATTGCAGCTACAGAAGCTCCATTTCCTAAGTGACAAGTTATTATTTTACAATCTTCTATGTTTTTACCTAACATAGCAGCAGCTCTTTGAGATACATATCTATGAGAAGTTCCATGGAATCCGTATCTTCTTACACCGTACTTAGTGTATAACTCATGAGGTAATCCATATAAGTAAGATGATTTAGGCATTGTTTGATGGAAAGCAGTATCGAATACTCCTACCATTGGTACCCCTGGAAGTATAGCTTCACAAGCTTCTATTCCCATTATGTTAGCTGGGTTGTGAAGTGGTGCTAATTCTATACACTCTTCTAAAGCAGCCTTAACTTCATCAGTTATTAATACTGATCCAGCGAACTTTTCTCCACCGTGAACAACTCTGTGTCCTACAGCTTCAACTTCTTTTATATCTTTAACTCCACCGTATTGTGGGTCAACTACAGCGTCTAATACTAACTTTATAGCATCTTGATGGTTTTTCATTGGTTGTTCAACTATAAGTTTTCCTTCAACACCATCTTTTTCTTGCTTTAGTACAGAACCTTCTATACCTATTCTTTCAACTAATCCTACACATAAAACTTCTTCATTTGACATATCTATTAACTGATATTTTAATGAAGAACTACCACAGTTTAATACTAATATTTTCATTAGTATACCTCCTTAAAATTTCAAAGATAATATGTAATAAGCCTTAGGCTTAAAATATGCTAAATATATATTGTATACATTAAACATTTTGACAATAATTAATATACCACTTTTTTTCATAAAAGTATATATAATTTAAGATATTTATATTAGCCTACATTATTTTTCTCAATTTGTTATAATATTATAATATAATTAACAAATTTATTTCTAATATAAAATAATATTTCTTGATAATTTGTTAATAACCTTTATTATATAAATACAAAAGGAGAATTTTTCATGAAGATACTTGGACTTATAGTTGAATATAATCCTTTTCACAATGGTCACTTATATCATTTACAAAAATCCATAGAAAAAACTAAAGCTACTCATACTATAGCTATTATGAGTGGTAATTTTCTGCAAAGAGGAGAACCTGCTTTATTTGATAAATATACAAGAGCTCATGCCGCAGTTAAAAATGGAGTTGATTTAGTTATTGAGCTTCCTACAATGTTTGCTTGCCAAAGTGCTGAAATATTTTCTCATGGCGCAATAACTACTCTAAATTCATTAAATTGTGTTGATGCCATTTGTTTTGGAAGCGAAGAAGGAGATGTTGATATCCTTTATACAATCTCTAAAATATTAGTAGATGAACCTGAAGAATTTAAAATTTCTCTAAAGAAATATCTAAGTGATGGAATGCTATTTCCAACAGCTAGAAGCTTAGCTTTATTTGACTATATTAATGATTTTAAACTTTTAGATATTTCAAAAGAAAAACTTTTAAATATATTAAATTCATCAAATAATATATTAGGTTTAGAATATATTAAAAGTATATTAAAGTTAAATAGTAAAATAAAACCTTACACTATAACTAGAGTTCAATCAGATTACAATAGCGAAACTATAGAAAGTAATATTTGTTCTGCAACTGCAATTAGAAAACAGCTAAAAGATTTAAATGATATTTCTTCCATATCTAAAGTTGTGCCTAATAATACATTCGATGTGCTAAAAAGCAAAATTGATGATGACTTCTACCCTATGTTCGATGATAATTACTTTGAAATTCTATCATCAATAATAATTAGAGATAAAAATATTTTAAATACATACTTTGATGTAAATGAAGGAATAGAAAATAAAATATATCAAAGTGTTTTTACATCTTTAACACTAGATGATTTAAAAGAATCTATAAAATCTAAAAGATACACTATGACAAAAATTAAAAGAACTCTAAATAACATATTACTTGGAATTACTAAGAATGATATGAACAAAATAAAAAATGTTAATAATATACCTTATATAAGAATATTAGCTTTTAATGATAAAGGCCGTGAAATAATAAAAAATATAAAAACTAATTCTGATATAAATATTATAAATAAATTTTCTAATATTTCATTTTCTAAAGATGATGAGGTATTCAAAACATTAATAGATTATGATATAAAAGCAAGTAATATATATAACCTTATCTATTATAAAAATAACAAAAACCTATTAAAAGGTCCTATGGACTTTTACATATCACCTAAATATGTAAAATAAGTATACAACCTTTTATCATATATGCCTATCCCATCTAATATAATAATCCTATATTAGATGGATGGTAGGTGATCAAAATTAATAAAAAACAAATTATCAACTTTTTCTTTCCTATTTTAATTGTTGTTACCTTAATATTTGGTATTGTAAGCTTTCCAAACGAATCTATTTTAGCAGCCAAAAAAGGTTTATCTATCTGGGTTAATGTATTAATACCTTCACTCTTACCTTTTATAATAGGAGCAAATTTAGTTGTAGACTTAAAGGTTGTAGATATAATTGGATATATAATTAATCCTATTACTAAATTTATCTTTAATGTATCAGGTAAAAGTGCTTTAGTATTTGTTATCTCTACTGTATCTGGTTACCCTGTAGGTGCAAAGCTAGCATCAGAACTTAGAAATAACAATCAAATATCTAAATTTGAAGGTCAACGATTAGTTTCATTTTGTTCTACATCAGGTCCTTTATTTATAGTTGGATCTGTAGCAACAGGAATGTTTAAAAATCCTTCATTAGGATACTTAATGCTTATTTGTCATTACTTGGGCTCTATATCTGTAGGACTGTTATTTCGAAATTATGGTAAAGAATCTCTAAGTAATAAAAAGTCTTCATTAAAAACAAATGTATTAAATACTATAAATAATAGATACAAAGATGATAGAGGATTTTTTGTTTTATTTGGAAGTGCTGTATTTAATGGTGTTAATACGTTGCTCTCTATTGGAGGATTTGTAATTGTATTTTCTGTAGTTTTTGAAATATTTTCACTTTTTAATATAATTTCTTTAATTTCATCAATACTTTATGTTCCTCTTTCATTATTTGGTGTTACCAAAGAACTTTGTCATGCATTCATAAGTGGATTATTCGAAATTACTATAGGATGCGATAGAATATCTTCTGTATTATCAACACCTGAAGTTTTAAGGGCTTCTCTTTCTAGTTTTTTAATTGGCTTTAGTGGATTATCTATACTCGCTCAATGTTGTAATTTTATAGCTAAGACCGATATAAGTACAAAAATATATATTTTTAGTAAATTTTTACACGGTTCTTTAGCCAGCATATTTACTTTTTTATTATATCCAATATTAAAATCAGATTTATTTGTATCTAATTTTAATGCAATGTATAATTTAATTTATGATAATTCAATATGGAATTTTTACTCAAGAAATTATACTATACTTCTGCCTATATTTATAATCCTTTACATATTTATGATATTATTAATATTAGAAAAAACTAGTTATAATATAAAAAAAGAAAGCTAATCTTAGCTTTCTTTTATTTTCCAGGATTTAGTTCAATTCTATTTCTTTCAACCTCTTGTAATATACTTTTTAAGTTATGCTCTACAGTAGTTAATACATCCTCTGCATATTCTATTGATCCAAGTCTTATTTCTTTCGCAAGAAGTTCAGCTCTTGAAATCATTTCATTTGCTTTTTCTTCAGCCTTAACAACTGGCTCACTAGCTTCTAAATATGCATCTAATATTTCTTGAGAATTTTTCTTTAATTCTTCTATATTATTTTCATATTCTTCCTTTATTCTTTCAGCTTCTTTTTTAGCTTGTTCAACTATTTCAAGAGCTTCTTGTTTAGAATCATTTATTATTTTATGTCTTTCTTGATTAACCCAATGTGCTTGTTTTAATTCTTCTGGTAATGATGCTTTTATATTATTTATTAATTCTAATACTTCTTCCTTATCAATACCACTCTTATGTGAAAATGGTATTGAAGAAGCATTGCTTATTATACATTCTAATTCTTCAAATCTATCCATAACTTCTAAATCTACATACATTTTTCGTTCCCCCCATTAGTTTTTCTTTCTAGTTCATCTAAAACATTTTTTGGCACTAAATTTTTAACATCTCCGCCAACTGTTAATACTTCTTTTATTAGTGATGAACTTATAAATGAATATTCTGTTTTTGTAGGTAGCATAATAGTCTCTATATTTGAATTTAGCTCTCTATTCATATGAGCCATCTGTAGTTCATACTCTATATCTGCGCCTGTTCTCACACCTCTTATTAAAGTACCTATCCCATGATCTTGACAATAATTTACTAAAAGTCCATCAAAACTAACTACTTTTATATTTTTTAGGTGCTTTGTACAAGATTTAATTAATTCTACTCTTTCATCAAAACTAAATAAACCTTTTTTATTTGGGTTATAAAGTACACCTATTTGTAATTCATCAAATAGTTTTGATGCTCTACAAATTATATCCAAATGACCATTTGTAATAGGATCAAAACTTCCTGCAAATATAGCTTTTCTTTTTTTACTTTTCATTTTATTCCTCCAGCTTATAAAATGTCAAAGTTGTATTTCCATATTTTTTATCTCTAGTTTTTTCTAGTCTGCCTATTTTATCTACAAATTTATCTTTTGTATCATGTTCAACAACTATTATCCCATCATCACATAATAAATCTGCTTCGTCTATACTTGAAAGAGCATCTATAAACATATTCTTATAGTATGGAGGATCCATAAAAATTATATCAAATTTTTTATTTTGAATCTTTAATCTGTCTATTGCATTTTTAAAGTCTAAATTTAAAATAGTACTTTCATTTTCTACACGAGCTTTCTTTATATTAGATTTTACTATATTTATACTTTCTTTACTAACATCTACAAATATAGCAGATAATGCACCTCTAGATAAGCATTCTATCCCTAGTGAACCAGTACCTGCAAATAAGTCTAATACATTACTATCTATTATATATGGATTTATTATATTAAATAAAGACTCTTTAACTCTATCTGTAGTAGGTCTTACATCTTCATTTTTGGGAGTATCTAATTTTAGCCCTCTCACTTTTCCTGATATTACTCTCAACAAACTTCACCTCTTTGTATATTTTAACATAATTTTAATTAATTTAATGAAATTTCTTTAATAGAATGTTCAAATTTTGTCATAATCTCTCTTTTCAGCATCTTATTCTCATTATTTTGTAATTTATAATCTAATCCTATAATATATCTAGCCTCTTGTTGAGCTAGCTTTAATATCTTCATATGCTTAAATATATTAGCAACTTTAAGTTCCGGAAGTCCATGTTGTCTAGTTCCAAAAAATTCCCCTGGTCCTCTTATTTCTAAATCTTTTTCTGATATTTTAAAGCCATCATTCGTTTCTTCCATTATAGACATTCTTTGTCTACAAACGTCACTCTTTGATGCATATATTAAAATACAATAAGACTTATGACTTCCTCTACCTACACGCCCTCTTAATTGGTGAAGTTGAGCAAGTCCAAATCTTTCAGCATTTTCTATTATCATTAATGTTGCATTTGGAACATTTACTCCTACTTCTATAACTGTTGTTGATACTAATATGTCTATTTCTTTATTTTTGAAACTTTTCATTATTTCATCTTTTTCACTAGCCTTCATTTTTCCATGTAAAAGACCTACTCTCAGGTCACTAAAATACTCCAACTTTAATTCTTCTACTAGTTCAGTGGCAGCTTTTGCTTCTATAGCTTCACTTTCTTCAACTAATGGACATACTATATATACTTGTCTACCCTTTTCAACCTCTCTTCTTACTAAAGAGTTGTAAGCTTTATCTCTTTTTCCTTTATCTACAGCTAGTGTTTCTATTGGCTGTCTCCCTGGAGGAAGCTCATCTATTATAGATATATCCAAATCTCCATAAAGTATAAGCGCCAATGTTCTTGGTATTGGTGTTGCAGTCATTACTAGTATATCTGGATTTATACCTTTTTCTGAAAGCTTACTTCTTTGTCTTACACCAAATCTATGCTGTTCGTCTGTTATAACTATACCTAGATTATTAAATTCTACTTTATCTTCTATTAATGCATGTGTTCCTATTAATATATCAATTTCTTTATTCTTTACTCTTTCTAAAACTTTCTCCTTTTGTTTTTTAGTAAGACTTCCAACTAATAATTCAATTTCCATACCAAATGGCTTTAACGTTTCAGATAATGATATATAATGTTGCTCTGCTAGTATCTCTGTTGGTGCCATTAATGCACCTTGATATCCATTTAAAACACAATTTGCTAGTGCCAAAAGGGCTACTACAGTTTTTCCAGAACCTACATCCCCTTGTACTAATCTATTCATAACCTTATTAGATTGCATGTCCTCTATTATTTCATTTAGGGCTCTATTTTGAGCATTAGTAAGTTTAAATGGTAGTGCCTTTAATATATTGTCTAAATTCTCATCTCTATTAAATTTTATACCCTCAACCTCGGTCGTCCCATTTTTAAACATAAATAAACCTAACTGAAGAATTAGAAATTCTTCAAATACAATTCTATATAAAGCTATTTTTAATGCTTCTTTACTAGTAGGATTATGAATATTTCTTATAGCATAATCTATACTACATAACTTATACTTTTCTATTATTCTCTGAGGTAAATATTCTTTTATTCTTAGTTCTTCATTATTTAAAACAGACTTTATAATACTTATTATTTCTTTGTTAGTTACTCCATAAGTCAATGGATATATAGGCATAACTTTACATGTACTTTTAGGAGCATTTGTAAGATGTTCTATCTCACAAGAACTTAACTCTATAGTTTTAAATTCTTTTTTAACTTTACCAAATACTAATACAGTATCTCCACATTTATATAAATTTTTTATATGTGGTTGATTAAAGAATGCAAGTTTTGCATATCCTGTTTCATCTTTTATATCTATTTTAGTAAGTGTCATTCCTTTTTTAGGATTTGTTGTATTTACCGATACTATTACAGCTTTTATAGTAGCTTTTTCATCATTTTGTAACTGCGCTATCTTTTTTAAATTATTTCTATCCTCAAATTGTCTTGGAAAATAAAATAATAAATCTTTTAATGTAAAAATTCCTAACTTATTAAGCTTATATGCTTTTTTAGGACCTATACCTTTTACATATTGTATGTCTTTCTCTAAATCAATCATTTTTATCACCTATAAATAAAGCCCTGTACAAATAATATTATTATACAGGACTTTAAAAATTAACTTTATTAATCTATCCTACGAACTAAAATATGTTCGTTACTTAGATAATTATTCAACTGATATTAAGTAATAGTAAAGAGGTTGACCACCGTAATATAATTCTATATCTAGGTCTTCAAACTTTTCTTCTAATTCATCACGAAGATTATTTGCATCTTCCTCAGTTACATCTTCACCATAGAATAATGTGATTATAGCACTATCTTCATCAACTAATTTTTCTACTAAAGATGTAGTTATTTCATCTACGCTATCTCCAGCATCCATAAGTTTACTTTCTGCTATACCTATTATGTTACCTTCTTTAACTTCAACATCATTCATAACAGTGTCTCTAACTGCAAATGTTACTTGACCTGATTTAACCATAGTTAAAGATTCCATAAGAGCTTGTTCATTTTCTTCTACACTAGCATCGGCATTAAAGTTAACTAAAGCTGTAAATCCTTGTGGAGTATTTTTAGTTGGTATTACAATTATATTCTTATCACTTAATTCTTTAGCTTGGTTTGCTGCCATTATTATATTACTGTTATTTGGGAATATGAATATATTTTTAGCATTTATACTGTCTATAGCTTTCATAAAATCTTCTGTACTTGGGTTCATAGTTTGACCACCTTCAATTATATAGTCAACTCCAAAGTCTTTAAATATTTTTGCAAGACCTTCTCCCATAGATGTTGCTATGAATCCATATTCTTTTTCTTCTACTGATTGAGCTATTTCATCAGTATCACCTACTAATGTATTTTCATGTTGAAGTTTCATATTTTCTATTTTTATTGTTACTAATTGACCGTGTTTTAAAGCATCTTGAAGTACAAGACCTGGATCATTTGTATGAACATGTACTTTTATTATACCTTCATCACCAACAACTGCTAAACTATCTCCGTACTTTAACATTATATCTCTTATTTCAGTATCACTTATAGAGTTACTTTCTAGTATAAACTCTGTACAATAACAGAATTTTATATCTTCTGTATTTATAGAAGTTCCAGCTTGTTTAACTTCAGAAACATTAGAATCATTTAAGTCTTTTGCTTTTATAGGGTTCCCCTTTAATGCTTCATACATTCCTTCATATATAAGAACTAATCCTTTACCTCCAGAGTCTACAACACCAGCCTCTTTTAAATTCTTAAGTAGTTCCGGAGTTCTTTCTAAAGATTTATTAGCTTCATCTATAACCATTTCTAAGAACTTTAATAAATCTTTTTCTTTTTTAGCTGCTTTTATAGCGTACTCTCCACTTTCTCTTACTACTGTTAATATTGTTCCTTCTATTGGCTTTATAACAGCCTTATAAGCTGTGTCAGATCCATTTTTAAAAGCCTTCGCTAAATCTTCAGTACTTATTTGCTCTTTACCTTCTATAGACTTTGAGAATCCTCTTATTATTTGAGATAATATAACTCCTGAGTTACCTCTAGCTCCCATTAAAGAACCTTTTGATAAAGACTTTCCTATCTCTGTTATACTATCATTTTCAACTTTAGCTAATTCTTTCATAGCATAAGATATAGTAAGCGACATGTTAGTACCTGTATCTCCATCTGGAACAGGGAATACATTTAGCTTATCTACTAATTCTTTATGATTTTGAAGATTGTTTGCACCTGATACAAACATATCTCTTAACATCTTACCTTCTATATATTGAATCATATTTTTCCTCCTAATTACTTAACTCTTATACCTTGCACGTTTATATCTATCTTACTTACATTTATTGATGTAATCTTCTCAACTGTATATTTTACTCTATCTATTATGTTGTTAGCAACTGTTGATATATTTGTCCCATATTGTAATATAACATATAATTCTATAGATATAGTATTATCTTCTAATTCTTCGACTACTACTCCTTTAAAAGCATTTTCACCTTTTAATAGTTCTACTATACCTTTAGACTTATATCCTAATCCTACTAGTCCGTAACTTTCCATTGCTGCTCTATACGCAACTTGTGATATAACTTGTTTATCTATTTCTATACTTCCATATTGATTAACTATTTTTGCACTCATGGTTGACCCCCTTAAGTTTATTTATTTTTTAATTTAACTTTTCTGTGTAATTAATATTATATATATTTATAGTATTATGCAAATTTGTATATCCTATAATATTATAAATATGTTATAATTTAAATCTACCCAAATTTATTATAGTTTAAATTATAAAAATTTGGATATAAAAAAAGAAAAAATTTAGTATTTCTTTTTTTAATATTTACTTTATACAGAATTATATATATAATTTTATATGATAACAACAAATTCTTCAATATGTGTAAAGCAAATATATATTTCTGTTGCACGTTTTTAATATTTATGTTAATATAAATATGTTTTTAGTCTTTAAATATAGTTATCATTTTAAGGAGGTGTACGTAAATGGCAAAGGTATGTAGCGTATGTGGTAAAGGAAAGGTTTCTGGAAACCAAGTATCACACTCAAATAGACACAGCAGAAGAACTTGGTCTGCTAACTTAAGAAGCGTTAGAGCTATAATAGATGGTACTCCTAAGAGAGTTAAGGTTTGTACTAGATGTTTACGTTCTGGAAAAATAGAAAGAGCTTAATATGTTCTTTTTAAAAGCCTACTAAATAGTAGGCTTTTCTTTTATCCTTTTTTAGAACTTTTCATGAATCTTAAAACTATATTAGAAAGCCATTTTGGCAATTTTATTGTAACCATCTTCATAAAGTACTCCCCCCTACTTTTTTAACATTTAATTTTAGATTCATTCTATTATCGATAGAATTTAACTTATATAGGATTCTTTAATGCATATATTAATATTATATTTATAAAACCTTATAACTAGTATAAAAAGAATAAAACCCCGCATCCCATAAGGGTAAATGCTATAAGAGACGTCCATATCCAGTTAGGTAATATCATAGATAGTATTATAGCTAAACCTACAGAAAAGCATAGAATCCCAAATAACCTTCTTAAGCTGCTATTTTTCATAAATACCTCCAGTATGTATTTAATCTCCTAGTTACATTCTATATTTAAATTTATGCGAAATGTTATATAATTAGACCTGTCCTATAATTTAAATAAAAATTTTCGCTTCACTCATATCAAAAACGATATATCCTTGCTTCCTATACTGCTAAATCACTTCCTTAAAGATTTATCCTTATTTTAATTCAATATATTATTCTTACTTTGGTACATATCATATCCATAATAATTCTCTTTATAGGTAAAAAAATAAGATGTAATACATACATCTTATAATCCTTAACCATTGCTAGATACATTATTTAACAATATATCTATAGACTTTTTATCTATATAGTCTATAGGCTTATCTATCACTTCTAAAATCATTTTCTCATCATTAGATATATCTGATTGTTTCTTATTTGATATACTTACTCTCAATCCAGTCATTAAAATTTTATCCTTAAGACTTAACTCTTGATAATTCATTTTCCCCCTAAAATAAAATGTTTTTATATTATTAATAACTTGCTTAGGTATATTATCTTCTAAAATAGAATTTATATAGTCCTCATCAAATTCTCTCATACCTACCATAAATACAGATAATTTTTTATCTTTTATATATTCATAGTTATTTATTATAAATTTTATCCCTTTTATTTTTCCAATATATAATGGCCCTCCATAAATTATGGTATCATAAGCCTTTAAATCTTTCCTCCTAATATCTGATACTTCATATAAATCTGCATCTAGCTTTAATGCTATCCATCCAGCATAACGTTTTGTGGCTCCATATTTAGATTTATATATAACTGCAATCTTATTTTCCATAATATACCCCCATTTATTAATTTTATAAATATACAACCTAAATTGCATACATCCTTCATTTAATTTATTCAATAGTTTATATAAAAAAAGATGGCAATAGCCACCTTTTATATATTCTTTATTATAATCAGACTTCCTTCTTTTACTTTTATACTACAATTAACATCAGTCATAACATTAGATATACCTAATGGTCTAGAAAACTCCATATCATAATCTTCTAGTGGATATTCTAAATTATTTAAAGTTACTCCCTTTGCATCATTTTTTATAGGTAATATAGATATTATATCTCCTATTTCTCCATATATAGTTATTTCTTCATCCATAGCTATATATATTTCTTCTTTATCAGAAATTATCTTAGGTGTAATACCTCTTTTTCTTATATAATAAAGAAGGTTTATATTTGCAATAGTATGATCTATTCTTCCTCCTAGAACTCCTATCAAATGTATCTCTTTCGCTTTTAATTTATCTGAAAGCTCTATACACAACTCTGTATCTGTTTCATCTTTTTTAGTAGGAAATTTCTCAAATTTAACTTTTTTACTTTTATAGTACTCAATAATATTTTCATTTACAGAATCTAGGTCCCCTATTATATAATCTGGTACTATATTCATACTATAAGCGTGATTTGCGCCTCCATCTGAACATATTATATAATCATAACTACCTGTTACTACTACGCTATTTATATAATCGTAATTTTTAATTTCACCATTTAATATAATACAAATTTTCATATATCTACTTCACCGCAAATGCATTTTTTCTAAATAAATCTACTGTAGATTTTATGTCATCACTATTGAATATTGCAGATCCAGCCACTATTACGTTTGCTCCAGCTCTTACCACTTTGTCTACATTGTCAGGTTTTATTCCACCATCTACTTGTATGTCTATATTTAAACCTTCACTATCTATAAGCATTTTTAATTCTTCTATTTTAGGTATCATACTTTCTATAAATGATTGACCTCCAAAACCAGGATTCACAGTCATAATAAGTACCATATCAACATCTCTTATTATATGTTTTATAGTTTCTATTGGAGTCGCAGGATTTAATGAAACCCCAGCCTTTATTCCATATGATTTTATGTTTTGTATAGTTCTATGTAAGTGTCTACAAGCTTCTTGATGAACTACTATTATATCACACCCTGCATCAACAAATTCTTTTATATATTGGTCTGGATTTTCTATCATAAGATGAGCATCAAATACCATATCTACATCTTTTCTTAAAGATTTAACTACGTTAGGTCCTAATGTTATATTTGGAACAAAATGTCCATCCATAACATCAATATGTAAATATTCACATCCTGCATTTTCTACTTTTTTAACATCTTCTAATAATCTTGCAAAATCTGCCGATAATATCGATGGTGCTAATTTAATCATTTTAATATCTCCTCTTCCCTGATCTTATTTCGTTTAATAATTGAATATAGCTTTCATATCTTTTTTTAGATATTTCCCCATTCTCTACTGCTTCTTTTACTGCACAACTTGGTTCATTTTCATGAATACATCTAGATCCAAATCTACAATCATCGTGCTTATCAAATTCTATAAAGTATTCTTTTAATTCACTTTCATCTATATCATCAAGTGTTAATGAACTAAATCCAGGAGTATCTGCAACCATTCCTCCACACTCTAATTTTAAAAGCTCTGCATGGCGAGTAGTGTGCTTACCTCTTTTTATTTTATCACTAACTTCTCCAGTTTTTAATTCAAAATTTTTATCTACTTCATTTAATAAGCTAGATTTTCCTACGCCAGATGGCCCAGCAAAAACAACAGTATTTTCTTTTAACTCTTCTTTTATTTTATCTATATTTAATTTAAGTTTATTGCTAACAGGTATTACCTTATATCCACTTACTTCATATATACTTTTTAATTCCTCTAAAAGTTCACCATCAGCATCTAAATCAACTTTAGTAAATACTATAACTATTTCTAAATTTTCTTTTTCTGCTAAAACTATAAATCTATCTAATAGTGATAAATTTGGTGCTGGATTTTTTATAGCAAATACTATTAAAGCCTTATCTACATTTGCTATAGGTGGTCTTACAAGTTCTGTATCTCTTTTTTCAATTTCCTCTACAACACCTTTTTTGTTTTCTTCATCAACTACACTTATACTAACTCTATCTCCAACTAAAGGCGTTATTTTATTTTTTCTAAATATCCCTCTAGCTCTACATTCATAAAGCCCTTTTTCTGTATCTACGTAGTAAAATCCCCCTATTCCTTTTATAATTTTTCCATTTATCATTAATTGCCTCCTTAAAATTTTAACTAATATAACTATTTTATCCTATTTTTAAACAATATCCTAATAACTTTTTAAAATTTATATAAAATTTAATTAATAATTCATATTACTAATAGTATATTATCCTTAAATATAACTTTTAGTTCGGTATTTTAGTAAAAAAATAGTAAAATCTAAATATTTAGATTTTACTATTTTTAATTAATTCTCTTGTGATTGAGGGACTTCGGCTTGTGGAGGTTCTATTGTTCCTCCTGCATCAATTTCTGTGTCTTGTTCACCATTTCCTTGTCCTGGTTGATTATCATTTCCCCCAGTATTTGAATCCTGTGATTGATTATCGTTGCTTCCATTTTGATTTCCACTATTAGGGCTACCTGGATTAATAGGAGCTACATTTGGTGGTTGAACTTCTTCCTCTTCATCATCTTCTTCTGGCGGTTGAACTACTTCTTCTTTCTTACCTTTACTAACAACTACATTTACAGTTCCCCACTCCTGGTTACTTTCACTGCCTGACTTAGGATCTTGAGCTATAACGATTCCATTATTATATGTATCACTATATTCATACTTTATATTACCTAAAGACAGCTTATTTTCTTTTAGAATATTTTCAGCTTCTCCTAAAGTAAGTCCTACTACATTAGGTATATATCCTTTCATAGGACCTTTACTCAATACTAAAGTTACTGTATCACCCTCTTGAAGAGTAGCACCTGACATAGGTTGTTGAGATATTATTTTACCTTTCTCAACTTCATTACTATATTCATCTTCTATATTAACTCTTATATTTAGATTTAGCTTATCAAGACTTCTTTGAGCTTCATCTAATGTTAAATTGTATAAATCTGGTGCACTTATCTGACCTTCTTTATTCCCTGGTCCACCTAAAAAGAATTTAGCAAATATAAATATTTGAGTAACTAAAATTAAAATTAATATAGCTAAAGCTATCTTTAATCTTTTTCTACTCTTGTTAGGCGATTTTTTATTTTTTTGCTTCTTTTTATACTTAGGCTTTTCTTCTTCATAGTAATCATCATCGTCTTCATCATCATAAACGACTTCTTCATCATGTCTATTTTTTTCTATATTTATCTGTTTATTTAAATCTTTAATATCTATATTTTTCGTAACATAGTTATCATACTCTTTTATAAAATCTAAATCTATGTTCTTTTCTATATACTCTATATCTTCTATAACTTCCTCAGCACTTTGATATCTATCAACACTAGATTTTTCAGTTAGTTTCTTGATTATAGTTCTAACACTTTGAGGTATATTTATCTGTTCTTCTGAGGTAAATTCAATTTCATCGTTTATATGTTGTAATGCTATAGATATTGGACTATCTCCTCTAAAAGGAACTTTTCCGATTATCATCTCATATAAAACTATTCCTAACGAATAAAGATCTGCATTATTACTTACAAATTTACCCTTTGCTTGTTCTGGTGAAAAATAATGTACAGAGCCTATTATGCTACCAATATTAGTCATAGTTGAGTTTGAAACAGCTTTTGCTATACCAAAGTCAGCAACCTTAACTACTCTACCTTCATTAGATATAAGTATATTATGAGGCTTTATGTCCCTATGAATTATACCCTTTTTATGAGCTGCACTAAGAGCCATAGCTATTTGCTTTGTTATATCAAGGGCTGTATATTCATCTAATGTTCCTTCATTCTTTATTATTTCCTTTAAATTTTGCCCATCAATGTATTCCATTACTATATAATGAACTTTTCCATCTTCTCCTACATCATATACGTTTACTATATTAGGGTGTGAAAGACTTGCAACTGCCTCTGCTTCCCTTTTAAATTTACCTAAGAATTCATCATCATCTACAAATTCTGGCCTTAATACTTTAACTGCAACTATTCTATTTAATAAAATATCTTTAGCTTTATATACAAAAGCCATACCTCCATCACCAATTTTTTTGATGATTTCATATCTGTTTCCTAAAACAGTCTCTCCCACTTTATCACCATCCTATTTCTCTTCTATCAATATAACTGAAATATTATCCCTTCCAGAAACGTCATTTGCAGCGTTTATCAATTCTTTTGTTAAATCATTTACATCCTCATCTTTTAATAGTGTATCTTTTATAGTATTATCATCTACAAATCCAGTTAATCCATCACTTGTTAATAATATCTTGTTACCTGCATCTATTTGCTTCTTAAATATATCTACTATAACCATTTCATCTGTTCCTATAGCTCTAGTTATATGGTTCCTTCTTGGATGTGTTTTTGCTTCTTCTTCAGTAATAATATTTGCTTTTACAAGTTCTTCAACAACTGAATGATCTATTGTTATTTTATTAAAGCCATTTTCATTAAGTAAATAACATCTACTATCTCCTACGTTAGCAACATATAAATTATTTTTATATATAATTGCTATTACAAGTGTAGTTCCCATACCTTCAAATTCTAAACTGCTCATAGATTTTTCATATATTATATTATTAACATTATGATAAGCTTGCTTAATAATATCATCAATATAATCAATCTTTATATTACTACTTTGTAATAAATTTTCTTTAAGAAACTCAATTATATTTTCTACTGCTAGTTTACTTGCTACTTCACCTTTGTTATGTCCACCCATTCCATCAGCTAATGCGAATATTCCAACAGATCCAAAATCTGTGTCTATTATCTCACCCTTACAGTAGTCTTCGTTATTTTTTCTGACTTTACCTATATGGGATGCACAGTTATAAATCACAAAAATACCCCCTTAAAGCTACTTATGTTTTCTTCTCAATTGTCCACAAGCTCCACCTATATCTGAGCCCATAGATATTCTAACTGTAGCTGGTATATTATTTTTTTCTAGTATATCTCTAAATCTGTATATATGAGATTTATCTGGTCTTTTAAAATCTCTTTCTTCAACATTATTAACAGGAATTAAATTTACATGACACAACATTCCCTTTAATAATCTTATAAGTTCTTGTGCTTCTTTTTCCGAATCATTTACACCTTTTATTAAAGAGTATTCTATAGTGACCCTTCTATTTGTTTTTTTAATATAGTATTTACATGCATCTAATATATCTTTTATTGGATAAGCATTTGCTATAGGCATTATTTCTTTTCTTTTTTCATCATACGGAGAATGAAGAGAAAGTGCTAAGTTAATAGGAATTTCTAAATCAGCTAATTCCCTCATCTTCGGAGCTATTCCACATGTAGATAATGTTATGTGTCTATAGCCTATATTTAAACCATTTTTATCATTAACAATTCTTAAGAACTTCTTAGTATTTTCAAAATTATCTAATGGTTCTCCACTGCCCATTAAAACTAAATTTGAAACTCTCTTTCCTATATCTTCTTGTATCTTAAGTATTTGATCTATAATTTCCCATGGTTCTAGATTCCTTATTAATCCTTCTAATGTAGATGCACAGAATCTACATCCCATTCTACAACCAACTTGATTTGATATACAAACAGTAACTCTATCTTCATAATCCATCATTACAGATTCTATTATATTACCATCATTTAATTCAAATAGATATTTTCTAGTTTTATCTACCTTAGATTTTAAGCTTAATTCTATTTTTAAATTTCCAATAAACGAAACTTCTTCAAGCTTTTCTCTTAAAGACTTTGGTATATTTTTCATATCATCAAAAGTCTTTGCTCCTTTGTATATCCAAGAATATATTTGAGAACCTCTAAATGCTGGCTCCCCTATGGATTTTACAAATTCTTTTAATTCTTCTTCTGTAAAGTTTTTTAATGCTACTTTATTTTGACTCATATTATCACTACCTTACTCTTTTTAATTTTGCTATAAAGAATCCATCCATACCGTGAATATTAGGATATATTTTTAAGTATCCTTTTTCTTGATTATCTAAATCTACATTTACTTCATCGATAGGTACTAATTCAAAGTTGTCATTTTCTTTTAAGAAATTATTTATTACTTCTATATTTTCACTATCTAATATAGTACATGTACTGTATAAAAGACTTCCACCTACCTTAACATACTTAGATGCATTTTCTAAAATCTTTCTTTGTAAAACTGGTAAATCTTTTATTTCTGCCTTTGATTTATATTTTATTTCTGGCTTCCTTCTTATTATACCCAGACCTGAGCAAGGAACATCAGCTAGAACATAATCAAATTTATCTACGCTATTTTCATCTAAAATTGATGCATCAAAGTTTTGAACTTCTACGTTTGTAAGACCTAATCTATTTACCGTATTATTTATAAGTTTTAATTTATGTTCAAATACATCTCTAGAAATAACCTTACCAGTATTGTTCATAAGTGTTGCTATGTGAGTAGTTTTTCCTCCAGGAGCACTACATACATCTAATGCATTTGAATTTTCTTTAGGATTTAATACCTTTGATGCCATCATAGAGCTTATATCTTGTATAGTAAATAATCCTTCTTTAAATAATTCATTATTTTCTATATCTTTAAGATTTTCAACCCTTATAGCTTCATCTATGATAGATACTTTATAAGCTTTTAAACCATTTTCTTTTAATTTTTCTATAAGCTCATCTCTGCTAATCTTTAATGTATTCGTTCTTAAATATATACTAGGCTTTTCATTATTAGCTTCTATTAAGTCTTCTGTAAAATCTTTTCCAAAACTATTAATAAAGTTTTTTATCATCCAAGGACTATATGAATATTTAGTAGATAGATACATTATATCGTCATTTTCTATATCTACATTTAATATCTCATCTTTATTTCTTATAATATTTCTAAGTATGGCATTTACAAATCCACTAGATCTTTTATCATACTTCTTAACTAAGTTAACAGTTTCATTTACAGCTGCGTAATCCGAAATACTATTTAAAAACGCAATCTGATAAATCCCCATTCTTAGTAATATTTTAACACAGATTGATAATTTTTGCGTCTTTATCTTTGAAAGTTTATTTATAACATAGTCTAAATAGTATTTATTTTCAACTACTCCATATACAATTTCTGTAGCTAGTCCTCTATCTTGATTTGATATTTTTAAATTTTTAAAATGTTTATTTATTGCTATATTAGAATAATTGTTATTCTCTTCTATATCGCAAAGAATTTTAAATGCTATCTCTCTTGCCTTCATATGTTGTCTCCTTCTATTTTACACAGAAAAAGTCCTAGAAACTCTAGGACAATCTCCATTTAATCATTATCTCTGTTAGCTATTGCTACTAATCTAAGTAATTGAAGTACTGATGTTAAAGCCGCTGCAACATATGTTAATGCTGCTGCTGTAAGTACTTTTCTACTTTGGTTTAACTCTTTACCTTCTACAATACCTAAATTTCCAAGCTGAACTAATGCTCTACTAGAAGCATTAAACTCAACAGGCAAAGTTATTATTTGGAATAAAACTGATGCTGAAAATAAAAGTATACCTATTTCTAAAAATGGACCTCTCATAATAAATCCTAACGCGATTAAAAGCCATGATATATTTGATGCAAAGTTTACTACCGGAACTAAACTACTTCTTAAATTTAGAGGCACATATCCTTTAGCATGTTGAATCGCATGGCCACATTCATGAGCAGCAACAGCTACTGATGTTACTGATGTTCCATAGTATATATCCTGTGATAGTCTTAATACCTTATTTCTTGGGTCATAATGGTCACTTAAATGACCTCTTACCATTTCAATTCTAACATCATATAATCCATTTGATTCTAATATTCTTCTTGCAACTTGTTCTCCTGTAAATCCTCTTTGAGTATTAACTCTTAAAAATCTACTAGTTGTAGAACTTACTTTAAACTGAGCATAAATAGTAAAAAGTATAGCTGGAACTAAGATTATAAATGTAGGATCCCATCCATAATATCCATAACCTCCGTAACCATAATATGGCATTAAAACCACTCTCCCTTAGTATTTATTTTTTATTAGTTAAGAAATTTATTGCATCTTCAACTTCGTGTATATCTATAAAAGTATCTACACACGGACCATTTGGCCTTTTATTAAATATACCTAACACTGGTATATGCTTCATATCTTGAATACCAGATGTTAAATCTCTTTCACAAGCTACAGCTATAACAGCTTTAGGTTTATTTTCTATAATTACTTTTCTAGCTAATGTTCCACCTGTAGCTATGAATATGTTTATTCCTGTTTTTTCTTTTAGTTTAACTAAATCACTTACATTGCATAACCCACATTTTGCACAATTTTCTATTTTATTAGTTACTTTTAATTTACAACTATTTTTTTGTACACAATGAGGTATAAGTATCATTATATCTTTAGAATTAAAATTATATTTGTTGCTATATATATAGCTATTATTTAACTTTACATATATTTTTCTCATTTCATTTTTAGGTATACCTATAGATGAAGCTATAAAAATAACTGGATTAAATAATAAGTTTGCAATTTTTAAGTTAATTTTCATTAAACTAGAATTAACTTTTTTATCTTTAATTATATTATAAGTAACTATTGTTGAAAAAATTATAATTATTATTATAGTTAATACTAAAATATTAATTAATAATCCAAATATATTAACTAAACTAGATATAAATATATTTATAATAGCAGTACCTAAAATAAGTATTGCTATTAATATCCCTATCGTAGTTATGTATTTTTTGATATCTATCATATTCATACCTAACCTAATATTGTATTAGTGTTTATATTATTTCCTTTTATATATTCAGATACAAGTACTCTTTTCTTTCCTGGCATTTGAATTTCTTTAACTAAAACTACATTATCCTTAGTACTTATTCTTATACCATCTTTATCAACCTTAAGTATTGTTCCTGGCTCTTTATCACTAGTTTCATTTAAAACTTCAGTTTTCCATACCTTCATAGTCGATCCTTCATAAGTTGTATAAGCACTTGGCCATGGATTTACACCTCTTACAAGATTATGTATTTCTCTTGCTGATTTTGACCAGTTTATTTCTCCTAAGGCTTTATTCATCATTGGAGCATATGTAAACTCTTCATGATTTTGAGGTATTCTAGGGGCAGTTCCTTTTTCTATTTGTTTTAATGTCTCTATTAAAACATCCGCTCCTCTATCTTTCATTTTGTCATGAAGTTCACCTGCTGTTATTTCATCATCTAAATCAAATTCTTCTGTTAATATCATATCTCCAGTATCTAGACCTTCATCCATATACATAGTAGTAACTCCAGTCTTTTCTTCTCCATTTATTATTACCCAGTTTATTGGAGCTGCTCCTCTATACTTAGGCAATAATGAAACGTGAACATTTATACATCCAAATTTAGGTATATCTAATATTGACTTTGGAAGTATTTGACCAAATGCAACTACTACTATTATATCTGGATTTAGTTCTTTTAAAGTTGCTACAAATTCTTCATCTCTAGCTTTTATTGGTTGATATACTGGTATATCATATTTTAAAGCTAATTCTTTAACAGGTGGCATACCTAATTTTTTACCTCTATTTTGTGGCTTGTCAGGTTGAGTTACAACACCTATTATGTCATATTTTTCATCTATCAGTTTTTGCAAACACCCTGTAGCTATATCAGGCGTTCCCATAAATAGTACTCTCATTTTATCATCTCCTATTATTTTTCTACTTTATCTACGTATAGTATACCATCTAAATGATCTATCTCGTGGCAGAATGCTCTAGCTAAAAGCTCTTCTCCTTCTATTTCAAATAATTGACCTTTTCTATTATAAGCTCTTACTTTTACAATATTTGGTCTTCTAACTATTCCTGATTCTCCTATAACACTTAAACATCCTTCTTCTCCTATTTGCTCTCCAGATGTTTCTATTATTTCAGGATTTATAAGTTCTAGTAGTCCATCTCCGATATCTATAACTACTATTCTTTTTAATATACCAACTTGAGGTGCAGCAAGTCCTACTCCATCAGCATTATACATTGTATCTGCCATATCATCTAATATTTGTAATATCTTTTCATCGATTACTTCAACTTTTTTTGCTTTCTTTCTTAAAACTGGTTCTCCTATTTGAACTATTTCTCTTAATGCCATTTTTTATTCCTCCTATAATACACTATTTGGGTTAATATCTATTGATATGTTTATTTCTTTGCTAAACACAACATCTCTTTTTGTTATACATATATACTTTATTATACCCTTTAATAAATTAATTTCAATATTATCATCTTTAAATAATATTTGCCATCTATAATTTTGATTTATCTTAGAAATTGAACAAGGATTTGGTCCTAGTATAAATTCAAAATCAGTTATACCTCTTCCTTTTAGTAAATATATAATAGAATCGTACATATTTTGAATATTCTTTTTTACTAAGTTTTCATTTTCTCCACTTACAACTACACTTATCATATTGTTAAATGGAGCATATCCAAATGCTTTCCTTATTTTTATTTCATCTTCATAAAAACCTTCAAAGTCATAATTAATAGCTCGTCTTATTGAGTAGTGATCTGTATCATATGTCTGAAGCACTACTTTTCCTTCTTTATCTGATCTACCAGCACGTCCTGAAACCTGAGTTATTAATTGAAATGTAGTTTCAAAACTTTTAAAATCTGGGAAGTTTAATATCATGTCTGCAGATAAGATACCTACTAAAGTTACATTATCAAAATCTAGACCTTTACTTAACATTTGTGTTCCGATTAATATATCTGCTTCTTTATTTTTAAATTTATTTAATATTTCTTCAAGAGATCCTTTTTTTGAAGTTGTATCCTTATCCATTCTAAGAACCTTAAGTTCTGGAAAAATTACTTTTAATTCTTCTTCTATTTTTTGAGTACCTACTCCAAAAGGCTTAACATATATACTACTACACTCTGGACATTCCTTTGGTATCTCTCTTTCATAACCACAATAATGGCATCTTCCTATATTTTTGCCCTTGTGATATGTAAGAGATATATCACAATTTTCACATTGAAACACATATCCACAACTTCTACATGATACGAAACTCGCATATCCTCTTCTATTTAAAAATAATATTACTTGATTGTTATTTTTAATAGCTTGTTTTATTTCATCTTGTAGCTTGAAACTAAAGATACTTTTATTTCCTTTATTTAACTCTTCTTTCATATCTACAACTTCAATTTTAGGAAGTGGATTTTTATTAGCCCTTTGCTTTATTTCAATAAGGTTATATTCTCCATTTTTTGCTTTATAATATTCATCTATAGATGGAGTTGCAGAACCTAATACTAATGATATATTATTTTTATTAGAAATAAATTTTGCAACTTCTATTGCACTAAATTTAGGATTCTTTTCTGATTTATAAGAAGTTTCATGAAACTCATCAATTATTATTACTCCTAAACTATTAAAAGGCGCAAATAAAGCAGATCTTGCTCCTATTAATATTCTTATATTACCAGCTTTAATAGCTTTATAAACATCATGTTTTTGTCCTTCAGATAATTGACTATGAAAAACACCTACAATGTCTCCAAACCTATTTTTAAACCTAGTTATAGTCTGTGGTGTTAAAGCGATCTCTGGAACTAATACTATGCTATCTAACCCTTGACTCAAAGCATAATCTATTATCTCCATATATACTTCAGTTTTTCCACTACCTGTTACTCCATGTAACATATAAGGTTTTTTATTTTGGTCAAACATTTCCGATATAACTTTGTTACATGCATTTTTTTGTTCTTCATTTAAATATATTTCTTTTTGCTCTAAAGTATAAGCATTTTCTGGATTTCTATAGTAATCTTCTAATTTAATATCTATCAAATTCTTATTTTGAAGTGATAATATACTTTGTTTAGATGCCTTTAATATATCAATCAAATCATTAATTTCTACTCTATCATTATTTTTTAGGAAATTTACTATTTCCTTTTGCTTTGCACCTAAGTTTATTTTATTTTTCTTTAAATAGTCATCAACTTCATCAGCTTCTATTGAAAGTGATATATAACACAAGTTTTTTTCATTCTTATGATTTTTATATTCCCATTTTAAATTAATTATATTTTTTTTACTCATTTTATCTAATATATAATTTATATTAGGTATTTTCTTTAACTTTTCAGTTTTTAATTTTCCCTTTGATATATTTATTTTACTAATAATATCTTTTTGTATATCATCTAATGATGATAATAAATCTGTAAACTCATTTTCATTTAAATTCAATACTTCATCACTTAAACTTACAACTTTATAGTTATTTACTTTATATCCTTTAGGATATATTAAATTTATGCAATCTATATAAGTACAAAGATATCTATTTTTCATCCAGTTTACAAGTTCTAAATCCTCTAATTTAAAAATAGGTTCTTCATCTAATACATCTACTACTTCCTTAAGCTTCATATCTTCTTCTAAAGTATCAGATATTTTAAATACAAAAGCCTCTGTAGGTTTATTTCCTTTTCCAAATGGTACTAAAACCCTATGACCAACATATATCTGATTTTTTAAAAATTCCGGTATTTTATATGTAAATAAGTTGTCAGTGTGGAAAGTATTACTTCTTACTATGACTTTTGCGTATTTTTCCATATTCTAACCTCTATTTTTTATTTATATCTTTTAGTTAAATTATATCCTGTTACGTAAAAATATAAGCATCTATATTAATAGATGCTTATACACTAAGTAGCTCTTTTATCTTATCTAAAATAATATTTGCTACCTCTTCTTTTTTCATTTTAGGATATTCTGTAATATTACCTTCTTTGTCTATGATTTTAACTATATTAGTGTCTACACCAAATCCTGCACCTTCTTTAGTCAAATCATTAGCTACTATGAAGTCTAGATTTTTCTTTTTTATTTTAAGACTTGCATTTTCTATAAGGTCATTTGTCTCAGCTGCAAATCCAACTAAGATTTTATTATTTTTTATTTTTCCTATTTCTTGTGCTATATCTTTATTTCTATCTAATTCTATAACTAAATCATCATCTGATTTTTTTATTTTTTTATTAGAGTAGTTTTTAGGTTTATAATCTGCTACTGCTGCACTTTTTATAACCACATCATTTTCATCCAAGTTTGCTAAAACAGCTTCGTACATATCTTTTGCAGATTCTATTTTTACTAGTTTTTTCAGATTTTGTGGTGGAGTTAAATTTGTTGGACCTGTTATAAGGGTAACATCTGCTCCTCGTTCTATAGCTTCTTTAGCTATAGAGTAACCCATTTTTCCAGTAGATCTATTAGTTATGTATCTCATTGGGTCAATACTCTCAACTGTTGGTCCAGCTGTTACTATTATACTTTTTCCCTTTAAATCTTGCCCTTTTGAAAGCAATTTAACAACTTCATCCACTATAGTTTCTGGAGATGCTAATTTTCCTTTACCTGTATCTCCACAAGCAAGTCTACCACTTTCAGGATCTACAAAATTATATCCTAATTCTTTTAATGTATTTATATTTCTTTGTAATATTGGATTTTCATACATATTAGTATTCATAGCTGGTGCTATTAATACTTTTGCCTTTGTAGCCATAACTGTTGTAGTAAGCATATCATCTGCTATTCCATTTGCAATTTTACCTATAACATTAGCTGTAGCTGGTGCTATTAAGAATACATCAGCTCTTTTAGCTAGAGATATATGTTCTACATCCCAAGTTTTAGGATCTTCAAACATATCACAAACTACATAATTTTGGCTTAATGATTGGAATGATAATGGTGTAACAAATTCCGTTGCAGATTTTGTCATTATTACATTAACATTTACGCCAAGTTTTCTTAATCTACTAACAACATCTAAAGTTTTGTATACAGCTATACCACCACTTACTCCTATTACAACAGTCTTATCCTTTAACATAGAACTTACTCCTCTTCTGTAGCATGTTCTTCTATTATTACTTCTTCTTTTTTATCTATTTCTTCTTGAGTTAATAATCTAAATGTTATTTTTTCATCAGCAACTTCTTGAGTAGCTATAGTTACTGGCTTATTATTATCTCTATTTTTAGCTGAAACATAAACTTCAGCTCCATCTATTATCTCTCTTGCTCTCTTTGCAACAGTTCCTACTAAGTAATATCTGTTGTCTATTTTATCTAATACTTCATTTATTGATGGCTTTAACATTTTATAATTCCTCCTTAAATTTATCTATAATGTTATTTTTATATCTAGTAACTTTGTTTTTCTCAGCACATATTATAGCTTCAACATCACTAACTGATTTTTCTATATCTTCATTAACTATAAAGTAATCATAGTTAACTATTTGATTTATTTCTTCAAAAGCACAGCTAAATCTCTTTTCTATCTCTTCTTGAGTTTCTGTACCTCTTCCAACAATTCTACTTTTTAGTTCTTCTAACGATGGTGGAAGCACAAATATAAATACTCCTTCAGGATAAACTTCTTTTATTTGTCTTGCTCCTTGCATTTCTATTTCTAATATAACATCTTGCCCTTTTTCTAAGCATTCTATTATAGCAGCTTTTGGAGTTCCATAGAAGTTATCATATATTTGAGCATATTCTAAGAATTCACCATTTTCTATCATTTTAGTAAATTCTTCTTTTTCTATGAAGAAATAGTTAACACCATGAACTTCTCCATTTCTTGGTTTTCTAGTTGTAGCTGATACTGATAATTTTATCTGATCATTTTTGTTTAATAACGCTTTACATATCGTACCTTTTCCTGCACCTGATGGACCTGATACAACTAATAATAGACCTTTTCTATTAAGCATCAATCTCTTCCTTTCTATTTGTTCATATAATTATGTCTTAAAATCTATTTAATAATTTATAATTATTCTATATTTTGTATTTGTTCTCTTATTTTCTCTAATTCACTTTTTACTTCCACAACTAAGTTAGTTATATTTAAATCAGAAGATTTAGAGCCTATAGTATTTGTTTCTCTATTCATCTCTTGGATTAAAAAGTCTATTTTTCTACCTATTGATTCATTTTTTACAACAGTATTTTTTAATTGTTCTATATGACTTTTAAACCTTACTATTTCCTCTGTTATGCTGCTTTTATCCGCATATATAGCAACTTCTTGAGCTAATCTACTTTCATCTATTATGCTAGGATCTTCTAACATATCACTTATTCTATTTTTTAATTTTTCTTTATAATCAATAACAACATTATATGAGTATTTTTCAATATCTTCAATATAATTTTTAAGAAGATCACATCTATTTTGTATATCCTCTGCTAACTTTTTACCTTCTTCACTTCTCATTTCTTTTAACTTAAGTAATGCATTTTCTAAAGCTACTTTTAACATTGACCATAACTTATCTTCATCATCTTCTTTTTCCTCAGTTTTTATAACATCAGGAAACTTTGCAATATTCATTACACTTATATCATCAACTAGGTCAAACTTGTCTTTTATTTGTTTTAGTATTGATACATATTGAGTTGCTAGCTCTTTATCAAACTTTAAGTTTACATCTTCACTACCTAATAAGTCAAGCTTTATATATAAATCAACTCTACCTCTTTTTATATAGTCTTTAACTAATATCCTTGCCTTATCCTCTAAAAATGATAATTTTCTCGGAAGACGTATATTTATATCTGCATACTTATGATTTATAGTCTTACATTCAACTAAGAACTGATAATTATCATCCTTATACTCTCCTCTTCCGAATCCTGTCATACTTATTGCCATTTACTATACCTCCAAAGTTCCTTCACATATTTTAACAGCAGGTCCTGTCATATAAACAAAATCATCTATATCTATTTTCACACATCCACCTTCAGATTTTGCATTTACACTTTTATTTACTTTTCCTAAATAATTACATATTATTGCTGATGCTGTCATTCCAGTTCCACATCCTAATGTGTATCCACATCCTCTTTCCCATGTACTAACTATAATGTTATTATTATCTTCTATTTTCACAAAATTTACATTAGTTCCTTTTGGGAAATTTTTATTTTTTTCTAATAAAGGTCCATATTTACATACTTCTTCTATACTTATATCATCAACTAATATAACAACATGTGGTACACCCATAAGCATAGCGTTTACTTCAAAGTTTTTATCTAAGACATCTATATTCTCACCTATAAATACTTTGTTATTAGATATAGCAGGAATATCTTCACATAAAAAACTTCCATTTCCCATATTAACTTTTATAGTATCTATTTCTTCACCTTTAAGATTTATTTTAACTTTTTTTACACCATCTAATGTATTAACACTAAATTCTTCTTTTCTAACTATATTATTATCATAAACGAACTTAACAAAACATCTTAATCCATTTCCACACATAGCTGCTCTGCTTCCATCTGCATTATAATAGACCATTTCTACATCACAGTTATCAGAATTTTTAACAACAAGCAATCCATCTGCTCCTACAGAAAATTTTCTATGACATACTGCTTTAGCATATTCAGAGTAATCTGATGCATCTTTATTGTCAAATCTTCCATCTATAGCTACGAAATCATTTCCTATTCCATGTAATTTCCAAAATTTCATAATTTAGCCCCCTTATAAATTTCAATTCCTAACTTATAATTATACAATATTTTAATAATAAAAGGAAATTATAAATATATAATTAAATCCTCCTATTCACAATATATGTATATTGTGTAATAATTAATTTATTAAAAGTTTATATAGAAGGGAGAAATATTATGGCTTTAGATGGTTTAGTTATACATTCTATAGTAGACGAATTACATAAAAAACTTTTAGGTGGAAAAATTGATAAAGTATATCAACCTGAAAATGATGAAATAGTTTTACATATAAGAAATAATAAAGAAAATTTTAAGCTAGTTTTAAGTTGTAGCGCTTCTAATCCTAGAGTCTACCTAGCTAGTGACTATAAAAAAGAAAATCCTATAAATGCTCCTATGTTTTGTATGTTATTTAGAAAATATATACAAGGAGGAAATATAGTAAATGTTTCTCAAGTTGATTTTGAGAGGATAATAAAAATTAGCGTTGAATCTTTTGATGAGTTAAAAGAAAAAACAACTAAGGATATTATAATAGAAATAATGGGAAGACATAGTAATATAATACTTACTCACTCATCTAATAATAAAATTATAGATTCTGCAAAAAGAATACCTCCAAGTGTAAGTAGAGTTCGTCAAATACTTCCTGGTCAAACTTATGTATTACCACCAAAACAGGATAAATTAAATCCTATTACTGATATAAGTTTAAATTCATTTGTAGATACTTTAAGTTCTTTTGATGGTCCTATTTTTAAAGCTATATATTCTAAGTTTTTAGGAATAAGCCCTGTTATAGCAAAGGAAATATGTTTTAGAGCTAATATAGATGAGAATTTATTGGTAAGTGAAATTTCTTCTGATGATATATCTAAAATTTACAGAGAATTTCATAATTTATTTAAATATATAAAAGACAATGTTTATAACCCTTGTATGGTTATAGATACATCAATAGATAAGGTTTTAGATTTTAGTTGTATAAATTTAAGTTTATTCAGTAATTTATCAATTATAAATGATGATAGTATATCTAAAATATTAGAAAATTACTATGCAACTAAAGATATAAAAGATAGAATTCATCAACGTTCTTCAGACCTTAGAAAAAGTATATCTATAAAACTTGATAGACTTTATAATAAATTAAGTAAACAAGAAAAAGAATTAATAGAATCTGAAAATGCAGACATATATAAAATAAAGGGCGAACTTATTACATCATACATATATATGATTGAAAAAGGTATGGAAAGTGTTGAGGTTGCAAATTTCTATGATCCAGAATATAAAAATATAAAAATATCATTAAATACAAACTTTACACCTTCAGAAAATGCTCAAAAATACTTTAAAAAATATAATAAATTAAAAACTGCAAAAAAAGAAATTACCTCTCAAATGGAAATAACTAAAGAAGAAATAGACTATTTAGAAAATATTATGCTTAGTATAGAAAACTGTGAAAACTTAGCTGAGTTAATGGATATAAGAGAGGAACTAGGTAAAGTTGGATACCTAAGATCTAAAAATAATAGTAAAAAAGAAACTAAATTAACTACTAAACCTCATGAATTTGTTAGTTCTAATGGTTTTAAAATTTTAGTAGGGAAAAATAATAAACAAAATGATCATCTTACTCTAAAAGTAGCTTCTAATGAAGATATCTGGATGCATACTAAAAATATACCTGGTTCACATGTTATCATAAAGACCGAAGGAAAAGAAGTTCCAGATGAAACTATATTTGAAGGTGCAATGCTTGCTGCATTCTTTAGTAAATCAAAGATGTCTTCACAGGTACCAGTCGATTATACTAAGAAAAAAAATGTTAAAAAACCTAATGGAGCAAAACCTGGAATGGTTATTTATGATACTAACAACACTATCTACGTAACTCCTACAGAAGAATTAGTAGTTAAATTAAAATCTAAGTTCGATAATTAATATATAATAAGTAAATAATCAAATTAATTAAGATATATTATTATAAAATCTCATAATATAAAAAGAGTTAATCTCATAATATAGATTAACTCTTTTTACATTTATTTTATAAGTTGATTATATTCTTCTTCAGTTTTAGGTATCTTTATTTCACCATTTTTTATTTTATCAGCTTCTTTATTAACATAATCCATTACATCTTGTGGTATTAAATTTTTAGTATTTTCTACTATTCCAACTCCACCTTCTTTAAGTCCATATACTTTCTCTTCTCCACCTTTGAATGTTCCTTCTACTAAATCCTTAACTAAGTCATAAGATGCAACATTTAGTTTCTTAACAGCTGAAGTTAATACATTCTCTTGTGCTAGATCACTTTGATCTCTATCTACACCTATAGCATATTTATTAGCTTCTTTTGCTGCTTCTATAGCCCCTGTTCCCGAATCACCTGCTGCAGCTAATATTATATCTGCATTTGATGATTGCATTTGTTTAGCTATAGATTTTCCTTTTGCTTGATCTGTAAATGAATTTACATATTGTTCTAATATCTGAGTATCTTTATTTGTGTTTGTAACTCCATATTTATATCCATATTGATATCTAACTACTGATGGTGCTGGTAATCCACCTATAAATCCAACTTTATTAGTTTTGCTCATCTTCGCAGCCATTACACCTACTAAATATGCAGATTCTTCTTCTTTAAATACAACTGGAATGACATTTTCTTGTATTGTATCATATGTTTCATCTAATATTGCAAATTTTTGTTCTGGATAATTCTTAGCTGATTCCTCTATAGAATCTTTTAACTGATATCCAACACCTATTATTAGGTCTGTATCCTCATCCATAAGTGTTTCTATATTTTGTATGTAATCACTTTCTTGTTTTGATTCTAAATATTTTATTTCTATTCCAAAATCATCCTTAGCTTTTTGTAACCCTTCCCAAGTTGATTGGTTAAATGATTGATCATTTATACTCCCAGCACCTAATACTATTCCTACTGAAATATCATTTTTCTCTGTACCTTTATTTGATCCACATCCAGTTAATATAGATGCTGATACTAAAAAGGCTGTTGATAGTGATAATAATTTTTTAAATTTCATAATTGCCCTCCTATAATTTTTGTGAACTTTTTTTATATACTTTTTATTTTTGTTCGCAAATAGATTTCTATTTTATAATTTTTATTTAAATTTGTCTATACTTTTTACTTAATTTTTCTTATTAAATTTTTACTTACTAATATATGTTTATTTAAAAATAATGAATTCCTTTGAATTTTTATACAATATAGTTTTCCTGTAATAAAAAATTCGCTTCGCTCATTTCGCCAACGATATATCCTTGCTTACGCTATGGATACATCCGTTGCTCAAAATATCATTTTTTACTTTTATAAAGTTATTGATATTGCTCATATTCATAGGTCATCCACATTTTTTTCATTATATAATTTCATTATACGTAAAAAATACCTATACATAGATCAATATTTTATTCTATGCATAGGCATCTTAATTTATTTATGCAGTTGTTGTTCTTACTTTAACTGCTTCTTCATCTTCTTTTGAATCTGTATTTGAATTGTTTAATAATACGTTTAATACTATACCTACTATTGCTGCTAAGCTAAGTCCTGTTATTGTTACATCCTGTGTAACTGGTATACCTATAACTATACCTTTATCACTTAAGTAAGTAGTTCCTAAACCTATCACCATTATTGTTGATATTATAATTATATTTTTCTTGTTTTTTATACATCCACTATCTTTTACAGTTTTTACTCCAACTAAAGTTATCATAGAGAATAATAATATACTTATACCACCCATAACAGCGGTTGGTATACTTTGTAAAAATCCTCCAAACTTTCCTATACAAGATAAACATATTGCAAATACTGCTGTACGTCTAAGTAATGATGGATCATAGTTTTTAGTTAGTGCAAGTACCGCTGTATTTTCTCCATAAGTAGTATTTGCTGGACCTCCTAGAAACCCTGCTACTATAGTAGCTAATCCATCTCCAAGTAATGTTTTATTTAAACCTGGATTTTCTAAGAAGTTTTTACCTACTACTGCTCCATTTGTTGTCATATCTCCTATATGTTCCATAAAAACTGCTAATACAACTGGCGCTATTATAACAATTGCTTCTAAACTGAACTTTGGTAACGTAAACTTTGGTATTTCAAATAAACTAGCTTGTGCTATAGTAATTGTATCTACCACTCCTAATACTAAGCTTAATATATATCCTATAATAACTGCGATTAATATCCCTAATTGCTTTATAAATCCTTTACCAAAGTTATTTATAATAAGCGCTATAGCTAATGTTATCATTGCTATCATAATATTATTTGATGCCATATCAAATGCTGTTGGTAATAAATTAAGACCTATAACAGCTATCATTGCTCCTGTAACTTGTGGTGGGAAATATCTTTTTATCTTATCTACTCCAACCATCTTTATTACAAAAGATAATATAACATAAATTAAACCAGCTACCATTATACCACCTTGAGCATAAGCTAAGTCACCATTAAATGCTTCTTTAACTGATAATATCAATGGTATAAATGCAAAACTTGAACCTAAAAATACTGGTACTTTTCCTTCTGTACAGAAATGGAATATTAATGTACCTATACCTGCACAAAAAATTGCAACTGAAGGATTAAATCCTGTTAATATTGGAACTAATACTGTGGCTCCAAACATTGCTAATAAATGTTGTATTGATAATACTGTTTTTTTCATCCTGAATTGTATAATTAAATCAGACAAATATATAAACAAAAAAAGACACTTATGATATACTTAGTTAACCTACTAAAATCAACAAAAGGAGTACCAAAAATGTCTTTTAATCATATTAACATAAATCAGCTAACAAATCTAGAAGCAAATTACTATTTAGGCGTGAAAGCAAGAGCTTGCGCTCAAAGAATGAAAATTGGAAAAGATAAAGTTTACAGATATTACAAGCTATTTATGCAAGGACTTACTGTTCAAGAAATATATAATCAATACCTAATAAATAAATCTAGATGTGGAAGAAAGCCCATTGTATTAAGCAAAGAAAAATTAGATGATATCAATAATAAGCTAGAAAATGATTGGTCTTTAGATGCTATCGCAGGAAGAGATAAAATAGATGGAAAAGATGAAAAAATATCAACAAAAACATTATACAAATTAGCAAAACAAGGTGTAATAGATATAAATAAGTTGAGACGTAAGGGTAAAAATAACCCGAAGGGTCATAACGAAACAAGAGGTAAAATTAATACATGTAAAACAATTCATGAAAGAGATGAAAAGTATCCTAATGCTAAAACTAGTATAGAATATGGCCATTTTGAGGGAGATACTATTGTAGGAAAAGCTAGAAAATCAGCTATAGTTACTTTAGTAGAAAAGTATTCAAAATATATTGTATTACTTAAAGCAAGTAGAAAGAGTGAGGATGTTAAAGAAGCAATTTGCAAATGGCTATCATCTTTACATAAGTCGTGTATATCTACTATTACATTTGATAGAGGTAAAGAGTTTTCAAAATGGTCAGACATAGAAAAAGATAGTTCAGTTAATATTGAAATCTACTTTGGAGACCCTGGATCACCAGGTCAAAGAGGGCTAAATGAGAATTCAAATGGAATAGTTAGAAAAGATTTACCTAAGTCTACAGATTTATCTGCATATTCTCAAGAAGAATTAAATATGATTGCGTATAAATGGAATTCTATACCTAGAAAATCACTAGACTATAAAACACCAAATGAGGTTATAAAAGAAGCAACTGGATTTGAAAGCTTACTTACATTTGCTTAGTGATTCATAAGTAATTTGTCTGATTTAAATTGACAATTCAGGCATAAAAAAACCTCCCGTAAATTTTTTAGGGAGAAATTATTCTCCCTTTTTCAGCATCTCTGTACTGAATTAAAAGGCACTATATTTATAAATTTATGCTCTTATTCATTAATTGTTACTGAATCTTCACCATCAATTTCTGATAGCTTTACTGATATAATTTCACCTTTTGATGTCGGAACATTCTTTCCTACATAATCAGCTCTTATTGGTAACTCTCTATGACCTCTGTCAACTAAAACCGCTAACTGTATAGCCTTAGGTCTACCTATATCTATAATAGCATCTAATGCACTCCTCACTGTTCTTCCTGTATACAGTACATCATCAACTAGTATTACTATTTTATCATCTATACTAAATTGTACATTTGAACCGTTTATAACTGGGTCAACATCTATCTTTTTTAAATCATCTCTATATAGAGTTATATCTACTTCGCCAGTATTTACTGATGCTCCTTCTATTTGTTGTATTTTTTTACCTATTCGATCGGCTATAGGAACACCTCTAGTTTTTATTCCTACTAAAACAACATCTTCTATACCTTTGTTTCTTTCTATTATCTCATGACTGATTCTAGTTATAGCTCTTCCAATTGCTTTTTCATCCATTAATTGGGCCTTTTCTTTCATCTGTGACCTCCTAGTAATTTTTGTAAAATCTAAAAAGCTTCTTATCATAAGACAAGAAGCTATATATACAAATATGCTTAATAAAATACTAATAGTATTTTTTCTTGCCTTATGATATCTCTGTATCATTTAAAGGTATACTTTCATTATAATCATTATATATTCAACATATATATATTTCAAGCATTATTTCAACTTATTTAATATATCTTGAAAATACTTTGGTAGCTCCGAATCAAATTCAACATATTCTTTAGTTGTAGGATGTATAAATCCTAATTTTTTAGCATGTAAAGTTTGTCCTTTTAACTTAAATTTATTATTTTTAGGTCCATATACTTCATCTCCTAATAAAGGATGATTTATTGATAATGCATGAACTCTTATTTGATGAGTTCTTCCTGTTTCAAGCCTTGCCTTCATATGAGTAAAGTTTTCATACCTTTTAATAACTTCAAAATGAGTTATTGCATTTTTACCATCTTTAACAACTGCCATTTTTAATCTATCCTTAGGATTTCTTCCTATAGGTTTATTTACTGTTATTTTATCTTCTTTAACTACACCATGGCATATAAATTGGTATTCTCTTGTAATAGAATGTTCTTTTAGCTGTTCTGCTAAACTATTATGTGCATTATTATTCTTAGCTATCATTAAAAGTCCAGAAGTATCTTTGTCTATTCTATGAACTATTCCAGGTCTTATTACTCCATTTATAGATGATAAATTTTCTTTACAATGATATAATATAGCATTTACTAATGTTCCCTCATAATTTCCTGGAGCAGGATGAACTACCATATCTTGAGGTTTATTTACTATAAGCACATCTTTATCTTCATATACTATGTTTATCGGTATATCTTGAGGTATTACCTCTAAAAGCTTCGGTGCTGGTATTTGTATAACTATTTTGTCATCTTCTTTTACTAAGTACTTTGCTTTTTCTATTTTATCATTAACAGTTACTTTTTTATCTTTTATTAGTTTTTGTATATAACTTCTAGACATATCTCCTAATTGCTCGGAAAGATATACATCTAATCTATCTCCTTCTTCCTCTTCTATTACTATAAACTCTTTTACTTCATCCATTTTTACACCTACTTCTGCTTTTCTTTATTGTCATCATAAAATAATATGTATATACATAAAAGTATTGTACCTAAAACTACAAATATATCTGCTATATTAAATACGTACTCCCATATTATTCTAAAGTCAAAATAATCAACTACAAACCCAAGCCTTACTCTATCTATTAGATTCCCTATAGCACCGGATATTATAAGGAGTATTCCAACTTTTCCAACTGTATCTACTTTTTTTGTATGTAAATAGTATAATCCATATATAGATGCTACAAGCGCTACGATTATAAATATTATTTGGTTATTTTGGAACATTCCAAATGCTGCACCTCTATTTTCTACATATGTAAGATGGAATACATTTTGTATTATAGGTATACTCCTTATATCTTTTAAGTAATTTAGTGCTAATAATTTAGATATTTGATCTATACCTATTAATAAAATTATTATCAATTCATATATCAATATTTTTTCCTCCCTGATAAATATATATTATTATTATACAAAAAAAAGCTTCCTAATTGGAAGCCTCTATTATTGTTTTTGCATTGTTTGCTCTTTCTCTAGGTTTTCTATAAGCTCTGATACTGTAACAAACTTATATCCCATTTCTTTTAACTTTGGTATAACAATCTCTAGTGCTTGTACTGTTTGAGATTTTTTATTTCTTAAGTTATTGTAATCATGTAAAAGTATTATAGTCCCATTTTGAACTTTAGAAGTTATTGTATCTACAATGTAATAAACACCTGGATTTGACCAATCTCTTGGATCTAAATTAGACCATAAAACTATATTCATATCCTTTTCTTTTACTATGTTACACATAGCTTTGCTTATTGCTCTATATGGAGGTCTAAATAGTTTAGGTTCTTCCCCTATAACCTTTTTCACTGCTTGCTGTGTATTATTTATTTCTTTATATATATCGTTATATCCTTTTTTAGAAACATTTATATGTGTAAAGGTATGATTCCCTATTTCATGGCCTTCCTCATGTTGTCTTTTTAAAATTTCAGCATTCCATTCAACATTTTCTCCTACTACAAAAAATGTTGCTTTTACATTATTTTTCTTTAATATATCTAAAACTTGTGGAGTAAAATCTTTATCTGGACCGTCATCAAAAGTTAATGCGATTACTTTTTCATCTTCATTTCCATGTTTTATAATTATATCTTCATAATCATTCATTATATCTTGACTTATATTTGAAACTTCTAAATCTTTCTCATTATTGTATTTATAAACATAAATACCTGTAATTAAAAGTAAGGCTACCGAAAACTGAATAATAATCTTTTTCATGATAGACACCTCTTTTCTTCAGACTAATCCCTATCTGACTCATCTTTAGGCATTTTATTCATTTCATTTAACTTCATAACTGTTTCATCATAAAACATATATCCTTTATTTATTAATCTTTGATTTTCTTCTCTACTTGTTAAATGTAAATCTGGTTGATTTTTTGCACAATTAGAGCATAAGTTAGTTTCAGGGAGTATATCTAATCTATCTTTATCTATTTGCTGATGACAAATATCACATATACCATAAGTTCCATTTTCAATTTTGTATAGTGCGTCTTCAATATTATTTAACTTTCCTTCTTCATGATTAGTTAGACTATTTTGCATATCCTGCATATATACCTCTGTTCCTATATCTGCTGGATGATTATCATAGCTTGATAATTCACCTGAAGTATATCTTTCACTAGTATGATTAGTTATATTCCCAAAAACTGTATTATCCCTCATTTCACTTATTAATCCAGTTAATTTTTCTTTTTCCTTTAAAAGTTTTTCCTTATATTTATTTATATTCATATTTATCTACCCTCTCTATATTGATCTACTATATTTATAAGTTTTGCTATAAATGCACCTATTACAGGCAAATCTACCCATGTACTTAATAAGTAAAGCACTAACGCTGCTAAGACTGTAAAACCTATCGCTTGGCCAAATCCTTTCCCTAATCCTGCTACAAAATTTATTAAAAATAACCTTCTTTTACTATCTGTTAGCATCATATATTCTCTAATTCTACTTCTCTCAATTATTAAAATTAATCTTTCTAAATACCTTCTTATAAGTCCTAAATCTTCTGATGTTATTTCACATAAATTTAATTCATTCATAACTTTATCAAGGTCTTTCATATTTATAGGATTTTGATTTTCTAGGTTATTATCTTCTTTATATTTAATATGCCTCACTTCCTTTTTTGTAAAAAGATAATACGTAAATATTATGTGAAAAAGTTAATCATTGTATGTGCATCTGAGTAAAAAATTCACTTAGCTCATATTTTCAGTAACTTTTTATGTAATAGAAAAAGGAGTTGAAATATTATCATTTCAACTCCCTTTTATCACATCTTATAAAAATTTTCTTTCTATTAATCCAACTTTTTTATAAACTTTTCTTAAAGTTTTTCTAGCTTGTCTTTCAGCTTTTTCCGCACCTATAGCATATACTTTTTCTAAATAATCTTTATTATTTAAAAGATCATTATACTGCTCCCTTATAGGTCTTAAACTTTCAACTATAACTTCGGCTACATCTTCTTTGAATATTCCGTATCCTTTACCTTCATACATAGCCACTAATTCTTCTATAGATTTGTTACCTAATTTAGAATATATTTCTAATAAGTTTTTTATTCCTGGTTGTTCATCATTATAACTTATTACTCCTAATGAATCTGTAACACTTCTTTTTATTTTTCTTCTTATAGTGTCTGCATCATCTGCTAAAAGTATAAATGCATTTTCATTTTCATCAGATTTACTCATTTTCTTTGTAGGTTCTTGTAAGCTCATTACTCTACCTACTTCTTTTGGTATATATGGCTCTGGTATTTTAAATGTAGGTGAGTATCTATTATTAAATCTAGCAGCTAAGTCTCTAGCTAATTCTAAATGTTGCTTTTGATCTTCTCCAACTGGTACTAAGTCTGTTTGATATAATAATATATCTGCTGCCATTAATACTGGATATGTAAATAATCCTGCATTTAAGTTTGCTTCACTTTTTTGTGATTTATCTTTAAACTGAGTCATTCTACTTAACTCACCCATATAAGTCATTGTATTTAATATCCACATAAGTTCTGCATGAGCACTTACATGAGATTGTATAAATATAGTATTTTTTTCTGGATCTAGTCCACAAGCTAAGTATTGAGCTAATAATTGCATTGTATTTGCTCTTAGATTTTTTGATTCTTGTGGTACTGTTATTGCATGTAAATCAACTACGCTGTAAAAACAATCATATTCATCTTGAAGCTTAGTCCAGTTTTGTATAGCTCCTAGATAATTTCCTAAAGTCATTTTTCCAGATGGTTGAGCTCCACTAAATATTATTTTCTTTTCACTCATTTATTTCACCCCTATAATGCTTTTAACATATTTAATACTATATCCTTAGAATTATGAGCTGCAACTTTAACAAACTCATCATAAGTAACATCTGCACTTCCATCAGCCTTATCTGACATAGCTCTTATTATTACAAATGGAACTTTATTTAAAGTACAAACGTGAGCTATTGCTCCACCTTCCATTTCCCCACAATAAGCATTAAAATCATTTACTAATTCTTCTTTTAACTCTTTAGAGCTTATAAATATATCTCCTGTAGCCACTCTTCCTTTTAATACTTTATTCGATTTCATTTCTTTTATAGAAGATTCATACGCTGCATTTATAAGTTTTTCATCTGCCACAAATACAGAACTTTCCATTCTTGGTATTGTTCCTTTTGGGTCTCCAAATGCAGTTGTATCTACATCATATTGTATAGCATCAGTTGAAATTACCATATCTAAAACATCTAATTCTGAATGTAGGGCACCTGCAACACCAGTGTTAACAACTGCATCTACATCAAATTCACTTATTAATATTTGTGCGCAAAGTGCAGAGTTAACTTTACCTATACCACATCTTACTAATACTATATCTTTTCCTTCTAATGTTCCTTTGTAGAATTTTAAGCTAGCTTTTTCTATAGTTTCTTTAATATCCATAAGCTCAACTAATATATCTACTTCTTCGTCCATTGCTCCTATTATTCCTATTCTATTCATAACGTCCTCCTACTTTATATTTGTCATTTGTTTTAATATAATTTTATAAAATTTTCAATTTATATTTTAGTTAATATTAATTGAAATAAAAAAACGTCCTATAAAAATATAGGACGGATTATTCCGCGGTACCACCTAAATTATATACAATTTAATGTATATCACTTAATTCTGCTATAACGTGCAGACACGTCTTGGCTACTATATTTCACCTAACTCCTTCAAGGTCCATTCACTAAATTCTTTATGTTAAGTTCTCAGCACTCTTAACTCTCTGTATTAAAGTTTGTTTAGTTACTAATCCTTTTCACTGGATTTAATTATTAATTTATATTATTTATATTATGTTCCATTTTATATTTTGTCAACCATACTTATAAATATATTTTAAATTTAATTTTTTACAAAAATAAAGCACGAGACTAATTTACTAATCTCGTGCCGAATAATTATATTCGCAATTTTTATATACAATTTATATAATATATATTCTAAATTATATAAATATAATTTTTTATTTATCAATATTAATTATATAAAGAATGTTGTCCCAGGACCTATTGGGAATCCTAATAATGCCCAAATTATAGCAAATGCAGTCCATCCAAATAAGAACGCCATAGATATTGGCATCATTGTTGATATTAAGTTACCAACACCAAATTCTTTTTTATATTTTTGACCAAATACTACTATAACTCCTAAATAGCTCATAAGTGGAGATATTACATTTGTAGCTGAATCTCCTATACGATATATTAACTGAACACCTGCTGGTGTAAATCCTGCAACCATTAATATTGGTACAAATATTGGTGCAAGTAAGCCCCATTTAGAAGATGCTCCACCCATAAATAGATTAACAAATGCTGTTAAAAATATAAATGCAACCATTAGTACTATAGTCATAAACATATTACCTTGTGGTATCATTTCAACTAATTTAGCTCCCATTGATGCTATTAATATACCTATGTGAGAATCATTAAAATAATTTAAGAACTGTGCAACAAAGTATAATATAACTATTATAGGTGCCATATCTGCCATAGCTTTAACCATTGCTGGAACTACATCTGCAGGTTTAGCAAATTTACCTGACTTAAATCCATAAACTAATCCACTAGCAGCAAATATAACGAACATTATCATCATTACTATGTCACCTTGGAAGAATATAGAATTTAAGAATCCATCTACTTCTACTAATGCTGGTAATCCTTCAGCATTAGTTCCCCATAAAGGTACATTAGTTGATAAATCTCCTAATAAGAATATCTTATTTCCATTATCTAAAGGTAAAGCTGCTAATACTATAAGTCCTAATACTACTAACATTACTTTATTAGTAAATTTAAAAGCTTTTATTTCCTTTTCAGTTTCATTGTGATTTTGATCTATGCTAGCTTCACTTTTATTGTATTTACCTAATCTTGGTTCTACAAACTTATCTATAACTAGAGTACCTAATAACATTATAACTGCAGTAGATGCCATCATAAAGAACCAGTTACTAGTTACTGATAGACTTCCTGCTAAATTAGTTCCTGCAAGTGCATCCCCAGTTTCAGCAGATGCTTGCGTAAATGGTAATAATAATGCATCAGTTGAGCTTACAAAAAGATTTGCACTAAATCCTCCCGAAACTCCAGCAAATCCTGCTGCAAGACCTGCAAGTGGATGTCTACCTAAGGTATAATACATTAAAGCTGCAAGTGGTATAAGAACAACATACCCTGCATCTGATGCTAGATTTGACATAACTCCTAAGAAAATAACAACTGGTGTAACAAGTTTTACTGGTGTTGCTTTAACTACACTTTTCATTGCTATCGATAAGTATCCACTATGTTCCATAAGACCTATAGCTAACATTATTATAAGTATAGAACCTATAGCTTTCATATCCATAAAGTTATTTATAGCTGTTCCTATTATGTAAGAAAGACCATTTGAATATCTTTCTGATACAGTAGCACCACTAGCTCCAACTTTTAAAACTTCTATTGGTTCTTGACCTAGTAAGTTATTTATTGGGAAATCCCCCAGTGTTGTATGTGCTACAACCCCTAAACTACCTAATACTGCTGATGCTAATAATACAAATATAGAAATGTATATAAACATTAACACTGGATGCGGTAATTTATTTCCAAGCATTTCAATCTTATCCATAAATCCTTGGATTTTAGATTTTTTTTGTTTCGACTGTGACTTTACTCCTACGTCCATATATTGCCTCCTAATATCTATTAAATTTTCCCTTTGTATATATTTTATCATATTTTGATAGTATTTTAACATACTTTCTAAAACTTCTTAATTTATTATTAAATTTGCTTTAATTTATTAATTCTTTAAATTAATTTTATGTAAATTAATATATATTTATATAACTGTATTTTCTAACTTATCCTAGCTATTAAAAAGCTATATAATTCCCTTAAAGGTAAAAAATAAAACACCTTATGGAAATTTCCATAAGGTGTTTATAAAATTATTTTCTAGTAACCTTTATGCCAGTCATATGGTCATTTAAATTGTGTTTTTCTAAAGATTCATCATCTACTCTATTTATTTCTAAAGCTAAAGTTTCTGATTTTATATAATCTTTAAAGTTTTCTACAGCTTGAGCTATTTCATCATCACCGCAGAAATCTATATCGATATTATCTAATACATCAAAGTTACTTGCTTTTCTTATTTGTTGTATTTTAGATATAAATTCTCTTGCATATCCTTCTTCTATTAACTCTGTAGTTAATGTAGTATCTAATATAACGAATAAGTTATTTTCCATAGATACATTAAATCCTTCTTTAGCAGATATATTTACTAATACATGATCTTTGTTAAATTCAAAGTTTTCTCCATCTATATCTACAGTTAAAGTTTCTCCTGCTTCAAGCTTTGGAGCAACTTCATTAGAATTTAATTTATTTAAAGCTCCAGCAAAGAATTTCATCTTAGCACCAAGTACAGGTCCTAATACTTTGAAGTTCGGCTTTAAGCTAAAGTTCATATATTCACCTAAATCTTTAGCAAATACAACTTCCTTAACGTTAAGTTCTTCTTTTATAAGATCTACTACATCACTTATAGTATCTTTAAATTTACCATCTACTAATACTTTTTGTATTGGTTGACGTACTTTTATTCTTGTAGCTTCTCTAGATGCTCTACCTAAAGTAACTAAGTTTTTAACTAAATCCATTTTTTCTTCTAATTCTGGATTTATTAATTCTAAGTTAGCTTTTGGATAATTACTTAAATGTACAGATACTTCACCAGTTAAGTTTCTGTATATTTCTTCTGATATATAAGGAGCAAATGGAGCTATAAGTTGGCAAAGCTCTGTTAATATTTCATAAGTTGTGTTGTAAACTGATTTCTTATCTTCTGTTAATTCAGTAGCCCAGAATCTTCTTCTTGAACGTCTTATATACCAGTTAGATAAGTCTTCATTTATGAAATCTTGTATCATTCTTACCGTTTTATTTAATTCAAATATTTCTAAGTTTTCTTCAACTTCTTTCTTTAAGTTGTTAAACTTAGATAATATCCATCTATCTAATTCCGGTCTATTTTTGTAATCAACGAAGAAATCTTTAGGATTTACTTCATCTGTATTTGCGTATAACGTAAAGAAGTTATATACGTTTTTCATAGTTCCTAAGAACTTACTTTGAACTTCTTTTAATCCATCAACATCAAATCTTGTTGGAGTCCATGGTGGAGATACGTATAATAAGTACCATCTTAAAGCATCTGCTCCATATTGGTCAAATAACTCAAATGGGTTAACAGTATTTCCTCTAGACTTACTCATTTTCTTACCTTCTTTATCAAGTACAAGGTCATTAACTAAAACTCTCTTATATGGAGCTTTACCCATAACGAATGTAGATATAGCAAGTAATGAGTAGAACCATCCTCTAGTTTGATCTATTCCTTCACATATAAAGTCTGCTGGGAATAATTCTTCAAAGTTTTCTTTATTTTCAAATGGGTAGTGGTGTTGTGCAAATGGCATAGATCCACTATCGAACCAACAGTCTATAACTTCTGTTACTCTTGTCATTGGCTTTCCACAGCAATCACATTTTAAGTGTATATCATCAACATATGGTCTATGAAGTTCTACAGTTTCTGGATTTACATCTTCTATAGCCTTCTCTGCAAGTTCTGCCCTAGAACCAACTGATTGCTTATGACCACATTCACACTTCCATATATTAAGTGGAGTTCCCCAATATCTACTTCTAGATATAGCCCAGTCATTTAAGTTTTCTAACCAGTTACCAAATCTACCTTCACCAACGAAGTTTGGATACCATTCAACAGTGTTATTGTTAGCTATTAATTGGTCTTTTAATCTAGTCATTTCTATATACCAGCTTGGCTTAGCATAGTATACAAGTGGAGTTTGACATCTCCAGCAGTGTGGGTAGTTATGAGCTACTTTTTCTTTAGAGAATAATTTATTTTCATGAGCTAACCATTTTATTATCTCAACGTCTACGCCTTCCTCCATAACGAATTTACCTTCCCATGGAGTTGCTGTAAATTTACCACTTTCATCAACTGGTTGTAAAACTGGTAAGTTATATTTTCTACCTAAGTTATAGTCATCTTCACCAAATGCTGGTGCAGTATGAACTATACCTGTACCATCTTCAGTTGTAACATAATCACCACAAGTTACAAAGAATGCTTTTTCTTCAGTTGTAACGAAAGGCATTAATTGTTCATACTCAACATGTTCTAAATCTTTACCTTTCATTTCAGCTAATACTTCATAGTCTTCACCTAATACTTTGTTAGCTAAGGCTTTAGCAACATAGTATACTTCATCATTTTGCTTAACTTTTACATAATCAACTTCTGGACCTACTGTTAATGCAACGTTTGATGGTAAAGTCCAAGGAGTAGTTGTCCATGCTAAGAAATACTCATCTGCATCAACTCTCTTGAATTTAGCTATTACTGTATTATTTTTAACTTCTTTATATCCTTGAGCAACTTCGTGTGAAGCTAGTCCTGTCCCACATCTTGGGCAGTATGGAAGTATCTTATGACCTTCATAGATATATCCTTCTTTATTAAACTTATCTAGTATCCACCATACAGATTCTATATAGTTATTATCTAGAGTTATGTATGGATTATCTAAATCTATTTCATAAGCCATTCTTTCAGTCATTTCTCTCCATTGCTTTTCAAAAGAGAATACTGAATCTCTACATTTTTCATTAAACTTATCGATTCCATAAGCTTCTATTTGTTGCTTATCTGATAATCCTAATTCTTTCTCTACTTGTATTTCTACTGGTAAACCATGAGTATCCCATCCAGCTTTTCTTTTTACTTGATACCCGTTCATAGTTTTATATCTACAAACAGAATCCTTTAAAGTTCTAGCTATAACATGGTGTATTCCAGGATTTCCGTTTGCAGTTGGAGGTCCTTCATAAAATACGAAACTTGGATCATTTTTACCTTTTTCTAAAGTTTTCTCAAGTATATTTACTTCATTCCAATACTTAGAAACTTCTGCTTCTGCTTGTTTTACAGAACTGTCTACTAATGACTTAAATTTAGACATAAAATCACCCTTTCTAAAGTTTATATTTATAATTTTTATCTAATCTTAATAAGCTTAAACAAGATGTTTTAATAAATAACACTATTTTGAATATAAAAAAACTCGTTCCCTAAAAAAGGGACGAGTATTAATCGCGTTACCACCCTAATTTAATATATACTAAAATTTAAATTAATATATATTACACTCTATAGTTTAACGGCATTAACCGGCACAGCTTAATAAACAAATGTCTTTCAGCCTGCAGCTTAGGAGTGATATTCAACTTTATAAATTTATTGGCTCTCAGCTTATGCCAACTCTCTGTAAAATTATCTAAAGTCTACTGTCTCCATCATTGCTTTTAAAATAGTATTTTATTTTATAATAAAAAATTTTATAATAATTTTTCTGAATAGTCAATGTTTTTTTGAATAATCTTTTAGTCTAAACTAGAAATTGCAGCTTCATTTTGTAAGTTATACATCATAGTATTTTCGAATCCACTAGGATTTTCATCTACATTATAGAATATTTCATCTATACTTTTTATTTCATCTTCTAGTAACGATTTAAATTTATTTCTAAATACTTTAAATTCCTTAACCATTAAATCGTATTCTTTTCTTATCTCTATAACACTATTATTAGCTTGTTCTATAACTTGTCTCGCTTTTAAATCTGCTTCTTCAACTATAATTCTAGCTTTTTTATTAGCCGCATTGCAAGTATCTTCTGCAGCTCTTTGAGCAGTTATTAAAGTAGCATTCAATGTTTCTTCTATATTCTCATATTTATTAATTTGGTCTTGATATAACCTTACCTTTTCCTTTAACTCTGCATTTTCTCTATATAGTTGTTCATAGTCTTCTTTTACTAAGTCTAAGAATTCATCTACTTCCTCTTCTTTATAACCCCTTAATACTTTTTTAAATTCTTTATTTTCTATTTCTATTGGAGCTATCATCTATTTCCCTCCTATACTATTAACTTCGCTTGAACTTTTATTCTGCCTTTTTTTGTAATCTCTCCTACATTGATGATAATTGACCTACCCTTGCCTCTTACAGATATTAATGAATTATCTTCAACTTCTTTAGACGGCGAAGTTATTTTTTCATAGTTTACATGGACTCTTTCACCATTTATGTACTTTAAGCTATCTTGTCTTGATATATTATAAAGTCCACTTATTATACAATCTAACCTTTGTGATGAAACTGTAAAAGATATATCTTTGTAGTTTGGTGAATTTGGTATAATATCATCTCTAGAAATTTTTTTAACAATAACTTTATTCCTAGATACTTTATTTAAGTTTATAGTTAAAAAATCACATATACCACTAGTTACTACAACTTGGCAAAAATTGTCATGTATTATTATATCTCCTATTTTTTCTCTTACTATACCTAAGTTAAGTATCGCACCTAGATAGTCTTTATGAGATATCTCTTTAAATTTAAAGTTTCCCTCTACTTGAACTATCTCTAGAGGACATTCTATATCCTCATATTCCATATAGTATGGATATATAAATATAACTTTTCTTTCTGCATTGTCATACCCTCCATCCACACTATATTTAATATCATTAAATGAATTTAAAATAGCTATTGCATTTTTTATTTCATAGGGATTTAAAAAATCAGTACATTTTACATCATAATGTTTTAAGCAACTATTAGCTTTGTCTATTACTTTAAACATTTTATTTTTTAAATCTATGTCTTTTATATGATTAGTAAGTTTTATTTTATCCATATAATAATTGCCTTAAATAAATACTCTCAATGCTACATTTTTTAATAGCATAAGTGCAAGTATAGCTACCATTGGAGAAAAATCCACTGGTCCATTTGTATACTTATACATCACTGATCTTATTGGTGCTTCTATAGGCTCTGTTATTGTTGATAATACATCATAAAATTTTCCACCGCCACTTGGTAACCATGTCATAAAACTTTTAATAACTATAATCCATGATAATATATCAAATAAATAATATAGCGCTATTCCTATTGTGCTCATATTATCACTCCTTTATTTTTATATAGGTATTTTAAAATATAACTTTTAAGTTTGAATTATCTTTTTAATATAGTACTTATAGTACTTAATCAAATACTATTTACTTTGCCAAGGGAAAAGTGTTTTACTTTCTAATTCTTTTTTTATACTAGAATCTATATCTACATTATTAGGTGCTAGTATAAAGATTCCCTTAGAAACTTTTTGTATTCCACCATCTAAAACGTATACTGCTCCATTCATAAACTCAAATATTGATTTACGAATCCCTGGATCATTTAAGTTTTCTAAATTAACTATAACTGCCTTTTTTTGTTTTAAATGATCTGCTATAGTAGTAACTTCCTCATATTTTTTAGGTTCTACTATAACAACTTTCATTGGGCTTGCTGTATGCAAGTTAACAATTTTAGCCGTTTTAGTATTTGGTATTGATGTAAATTGTTCTACTTCCTCTTCATCTTCTTGCTCATATTCTTCTTCTACACCATCAAAATCTTCTTCCTCTTCAGTTATCCAGTTTTTAAATTTATTGAATATTCCTTCTCCCATTATTAACATCCTCCTACTCATTTATTCTTTAGTTTATTATTTAATTTATTGATTATTATAATTTCTTTCACCAAATATTGATGTTCCTACTCTAACAATAGTGGAACCTTCCTCTACTGCTATTTTATAATCATTACTCATTCCCATTGATAAGTATTTCATAGACACATTAGGTATATTTAATTTATCTATATCTAGTGATAAATTTTTAAGACTTCTAAATACTTCTCTTACTTCATCTTCATTTTCAGTAAATGGTGCCATAGTCATAAGTCCTTTTATTCTAATATTAGTGTACTTATTTGAAATATTTGTGATAAAGTCTATAACATCTTCTTCATATAATCCATGTTTACTATCTTCTTTAGATATGTTTACTTGAACTAGACAATCAATAATTCTATCTATTTTCTCAGCTCTTTTTTGAATTTCTTCACACAGAGATTCTCTATCTAAAGAGTGTATCATGTGCACCTTATCTATTATATACTTAACTTTATTAGTTTGAAGGCTTCCAATTAAATGCCATTTAACTTTATCTCCAATAATATCATATTTTCTTGCTAATTCTTGTGGCTTATTCTCTCCCACATCTGCAACTCCATATTCTATGGCTTCTAATATTTTATCAACATCTACTGTTTTAGTAACTGCTATTAAAGTTATATCTTCACTACTTCTTTTAGCATTATTAGCAGATTCTTTTATATTAAATTTTATTGATTCAAGATTTTCTCTAATTGCACTCACTTTACCACCTACTTATTTTTATATTTTTATTTATACTGTTCGGCTTTAGAATGATTTCATCATGTATGTCAATTGTTTTTATACCTTCTTTTTGATTCTTGTAATAGTCTATAAATATAACTTCATCATCTTCATATTGTATAGTTTTTAATTCAACAAAGTCTACTTTTCTAGTCTCTTGATTTAATACATATACACCCTTTTGATTGTTTACTTCTTCTATAGATTGTTTCGGAACTTTCAAACCGTCTATTTGCTTATATATTATATCAAATTCTTTTACTCTTGTATCATAAATTTCTACATTTTGATTACTTATTTTAAATATAACTACATTATTATCTCCATTTCTGTATATTTCTTCCACATTTCCTTGTACATTATCACTATCAAATACTATTTCAACCTTTTGATTATCTTCAAAAATATCATTTTCAGTAAGTATAGCTATATATGAATAGTCACTTTGTATTACTCTAGCTATTACTTCTGATTCTTTTATAAATGTATTCTCAATATCTAGTTTTTTATAATTATTTTCTACATCTTCTATATCCTTAGCTGTTAAATTTTCTAATTTATCTAATGTATATATATCCTCATATCCATCATACTTAGTGGATACTACACCTGATGTTGGCATACTTAAATAATTTACATTTTTATTATTTTCATAATTAAGAACTGCTCTTTGTTCTTTTTTAGTTTTAATCTTAATATCTATTAACTCTTTACTTAAATTAGATTTACTATTTGAATATTCAGCCTCTAAATCTTCAATTTCTTTATTCAACTGAATTATTTTATTTTTATTTTTATTTTCTTCTAAGCTTTTACTATTGTTATATATAGCTGCTAGTGCATCACCTTTTTTTAACTTTTCTCCATCCTTAGCCATATTTTTTATATTTCCACTTTGATTTGATTTTATTAAATATTCATCTCTTATAACTAATCCTTTTGCTCTTACCTTTAGCTCTATAGTTTCACTTTCTATTACCAAAGTCTCAATATTATTTCCTATTATATTTATAGTAATTTGAAGTAGTATATAAGCAAATATTATAATAATAAATAATCTAGAGTACTTTATTTTTCTTATTTTTCTCAAGGCTAACTCTCCCCAATCCCTTTCATTAAAACTTTTATACTATTTCTTCAAATAATATTGAATTTCCTTTTAATTAAATTTTCAAAAACACTACATAGTTTAACTATTTTCTACTAATTTAATTTTTGTTTTTCTTTAATATATATTAAAATATTTAGTTTTTATATTTATTAATCTAATATTAGATTTTCGTGTAAATAAAAAAACTCACTTTGCTCAAAATATCTATTTAATACTTCTAAAGTTATTAATCCCTCTTCTATTTTTTAATTATTAAGATAAATTTCCATATTATAGTTTACTTCTACGTTAAAAAGGCTAAATAATTATATTTAGCCTTTTTAACGTAGAAGTTTTATAATAATATAGTTATTATATTCATACTTCCTTCATTTATTATTTTTTGTAATGTTTTTTGTATTTTAACTCTTATTTCTTCTGGCATAGTATACAGCTTACTTTGTAATTGCTCTTTAACTAAATCATTTAATGATTTTCCAAACATATTTGATGCCCATAATTCACTAGGATTTTCTTCAAACGTATCTAGTAAATATTTAATCATCTCCTCACCTTGAGTTTGATTTCCAACTATAGGAGATACTTCTGTTGATATATCAGCTTTTATTATATGAAGTGAAGGTGCATTTGCTCTTAATTTTATTCCATATTGTTTACCTTGCTTTATTATTTCTGGCTCTTCTAAGCTAAGTTCATCTAATGAAGGTGCTACAACTCCATATCCCTTAGTTTTAGCATCATATAAAGCGCTTTCTATTTTATCATATTCATTTTTAACTCTTGATAATTTAGTTACAAGGTTTAATAATTGATGATCTCCATCTATTTTAAATCCACTTTTTTCTTCTAATACATTATAGAATAAATCTTGTTTAGCTGTTAAATCAATGCTTATAACACCTTCTCCAAGTTCTACATTTTCTACTTCTGTATCTTCTAAGAATTCTAGCTCTGAGAATCCTTTAACTATACTATCTACATCTCTTAATTTGCCTATTTCTGCTATACTTTGTTTTAATGTAAAGATTATATTATTTTTAATCCAGTGATTTCTCTCTAATCCTTCTACCCATTTAGGTAAGTTGATTCTTATTTCATTTAATGGGAAGTCATAAAGTACAGTTTCCATTACATTTTCTATATCTTCTTCATCCATAGCTAAAACATTTAAAGGAACTATAGGTACATCATATTTTTCCTCTAACTCTGATCTTAATAATTCTGTAGACTCGCTATATGGATCTAATGTGTTTAAAACAACTGCAAATGGCTTATTTAAAGATTTTAACTCATTTATTACTCTTTCTTCAGCTGAAAGATAATTCTTTCTATCTATACCTGTTACAGATCCATCAGTTAAAACTACTATACCTAATGTTGAGTGATCTCTTATAACTTTTTTAGTTCCTATTTCTGCTGCTTTTTCAAAAGTCATTGCTTCTTGTGACCAAGGAGTTGACACTAATCTTTGTTTTCCTTCTTCCTCATGTCCTAAAGCTCCATCTACTATGTACCCTACGCAATCAACCATTCTAACCTTTAAAGATACTGTATCTTTTATTTTTATTTCTACTCCATCAGCTGGAACAAACTTTGGTTCCACAGTCATTATAGTCTTACCTGATCCACTTTGTGGTATTTCATCTTGTGTTCTTTCTCTCTTAAATTCATTTTCTATATTTGGTAACACAAGATTCTCCATAAATTTTCTTATAAAAGTAGATTTACCTGTTCTAACAGGGCCAACTACTCCTATGTATATATCTCCTTGAGTTCTTTTTGCTATATCTTCATATATGTTATTCATCAAGTTCCCCTCCTGCATATAGTTTCTTAATAGATTATATTTTCACAGTGGGACTATTATTCCAAATTTAAATTTCTTTTTAAAAAATTCATTTTAAATTAATAGATAATTTAAAATCCCTAATATATAAATAAAAAATTCGCTTCGCTCATGTCGCCAACGACTTCGTCCGTTACTCAAAATCTTTTTTACGCTCAAAACCAATTTATTGATATTACTTACATTAAGAAGTTATCAACATTTTTTTAAGCATTATAATATTCTTAAGCGTAAAAAAGCTAGGATTAAAATCCTAGCTTTTCACTTACTATTTCTTCCATTTCATGAGTTTTATTTCTCATCATTAAGTCTATTACCACTTCATTAGGGTTTAAATTACTATGTAGTATAGAGTATATTGCACTTGTTATAGGCATATCTACATTTAATTTTTTAGAAACCTCATAAGCTACTTCTGTAGCAGTTATTCCTTCTACTACCATTTTCACCTCTTCTAAAGTTTCTTCTAAGCTCTTTCCTTGTCCTATTAAAATCCCTGCTCTTCTATTTCTACTATGCATACTAGTACAAGTTACAATTAAGTCACCTATTCCTGATAGCCCAGAAAAAGTAGAAGCATCTGCTCCCATAGCAACCCCTAATCTACTTATCTCTCTAATTCCACGAGTCATAAGAGCTGCTTTTGAATTGTCTCCAAGACCTAATCCATCACATATACCTGCTCCAAAAGCTATTATATTTTTTAATGCTCCTCCAAGTTCCACTCCAACTATATCTGGATTTGTATAAACCCTAAACTTAGGTCCCATAAATATATCTTGAACTCTTCGAGCCACTTCTAAATTAGTAGATGCTACAACTACTGTAGTAGGTATATCTCTCGCAACTTCTTCTGCATGAGATGGTCCTGATAAAGTTACATATGGATTATTCGGAAGCTCTTCCTCTACTACTTCTGATAATCTAAGACCCGTACCTTTTTCTAAACCTTTTGCTACATCAACTATTATCTGTTCATCTTTTATAAATGGCTTTATTTGATTACATACACTTCTTATAGCTTGTGATGGAACTGCTAAAACTATAATTATACTATTTAATACAGCTTCTTCTAAAGAAGTTGTAACAGTCATATTATTTGGAAATAATACACCTGGTAAATAATCTATATTTTCTTTAGTTTTATTTATTCTTTTAGCCTGTTCTTCGTTAAGTGTCCACATGCTAACTTCATAGCCTTTTTTAGCCAAAGTTAATCCTAATGCACTTCCCCAACTTCCAGTTCCTAATACACATACTTTTTCCATATTAAACACCACCTAACAGTATTTAAAATTATTTTTTTTCACCTAATTTTCTTTCTGTTCCACTTAGTAATCTTTTTATATTCTCTCTATGAGTATATATTACTGATACAGTTAAGAATAATGTAGCTATTAACCCTTTACTATTTTTAGTAAATATCATCATTATAGGAGACATAGATATACCAACTATAGCTCCTAAAGATACATATTTAGTAATTGCTACTATAACTAAAAATATTCCAAAACATGATAATGCTAAAACAGGATTTATAGCTATCATAGAACCTAAAGAAGTTGCTACACCTTTTCCACCTCTAAATCCTAAAAATGCTGGCCAGTTATGTCCACATACAACACCCACTACAGCTAAATATCCTGCTGTAGCTATATCAACCCCTGATATTGTAGCTATTAACTTTGCTATAAGAACTGCTATAACACCTTTTAATAAGTCACCTATAAAAGTCATTGCACCAGCTTTTTTACCTAAAGTTCTAAGTACATTTGTAGATCCCGCATTTCCAGATCCCTGAGTTCTTATATCTACATCCATCATTTTTTTAGCTATTATATATGAAGTAGATATATTACCTAAAAGATAAGCAATTATGACAATCAATATATAACTAAGCATATTTATTCCCCCTTAGTTAAATTTATTTTTTATTTTTTTCTCTATATTCAAATTGTACTGGTGTACCCTCAAATCCAAAGTTTTCTCTTATTTTATTTTCAAGATATCTTTGATATGAGAAGTGAGTTAAGTTCTTATCATTTATAAATAAAGTAAACTTAGGTGGTTTAACTCCAGTTTGTGATCCATAGTAAATCTTTAGTCTCTTACCTTTATCTGATGGTGGTTGGTTTAACATTACCGCTTCACCTATTACATCATTTAATGCAGAAGTCGATACTCTCTTAGCATGTTCACTTGCTACATATTCAACTGTTTCTAATATTTTATTCATTCTTTGATTAGTTTTTGCTGAAACAAATATTACTGGTGCATACATCATGAATGGGAATTTTTCTTTAACTTCTTTAGTATAATTTCCTAAAGTTTTGTTGTCTTTTTCTATTAAGTCCCACTTGTTTATTACAAATACACAAGCTTTACCTTCATCATGAGCTATTCCTGCAACCTTTGTATCTTGTTCTGTTATTCCTTCTTTTGCATCTATTACTATTAATACTACATCTGCTCTATCTACTGCAGCCATAGATCTTATTACACTGTACTTTTCTACTGTTTCATATATTTTACTTTTTCTTCTAAGACCTGCTGTATCTATAAGAAGGAACTTTTGTCCATTTTTTTCTACATAAGTATCAACAGCATCTCTTGTTGTCCCTGCAATAGGACTTACTATAACTCTCTCTTCACCTAATATATTGTTAAGTATAGAACTTTTACCAGCATTAGGCTTACCTGTTATAGCAACTCTTATTATATCTTCGTCATACTCAGTATTTAATCCTTCTGGGAAATTTTGAACAACTTCATCTAATAAGTCTCCAAGACCCATACTATTAGCACTTGATATTGCAAATGGAACTCCAAGTCCTAATTCATAAAAATCATATACATTGTCAAATTGACTTTGACTATCTATTTTATTTACTACAAGTATAACTGGTTTTTTAGTCTTTCTAAGAATTTGAGCAACCTCTCTATCTGCTGCTGTTAATCCTGATTTTCCATCAACCACGAAAAGTATTATATGAGCCATATCCATAGCAAGCATAGCTTGATTTCTCATATGAGATAATATTATATCTCCATTATCTGGCTCTATACCTCCTGTATCTATTAATGTAAAGTAATGATTTAACCACTCTACCTCTGTAAATATTCTATCTCTAGTTACTCCAGGAGTATCTTCTACTATAGATATTCTTTTTCCTGCTAATTTATTAAATAATGTTGATTTTCCAACATTCGGTCTTCCTACTACCGCAACTACTGGTCTATTATCACTCATAATAATCTCCTTTCTTATTTCAAAATTTTATCTATAAAGTCTTTACCTTCATTTAAACAAGGTACAACTTCAAGTCCCATGATGTCGCTTAAATTTTCTAAAGTTATATTATCTAAAAATATTTCTTCATCAGCTTTTAGCATACTTCTTGGTATATATAAAGTCTCACCTAAATTTTTATCCTTTAGTTGATCTATTATATCTGTTGCTGTTACAAGACCTGAAACAGTTATTGTATCTCCAAAGAAATTATTTATTATTTTATAAACATCTATCTGCACATTAGGGCATTTTTCCATTATACATTTTGCCATTTCACACATAAATTCATATGCTGAATGCCCTGTAGCAATAGATACTTTCTTTATTTTAGATTTATGGTCTTCTGATAAGTTTTCTAAGTAGTCTTTTATTTCTCTTTCAAATTTACTTATCATACCTACTCCATTTTCAAATTGTATAAATCCTTCATATTCATCATAGTCTAATAGCTTTCTATTTGCCATTATATAAAACTCATCTGATAAAAATATAAATCTAGTTCCTAATTCTTTAAGATATTTTTTCTGTAGCTTGTCTACTTGGTCAATAGTTTCGCCTGCTGTTTTTTCATTAAATATCTCTAGATTTGGTAAGTGTTCTCTATGCTTAGTTATTCCAACAGGAACAGCTGCTGCACTATTTACATAAGGATATAATTTAGTTAAATCTGATACCGTTCTTTCTAATTCTTCCTTATCATTGTATCCAGGACATAAAACAATCTGACAATTCATTTGAATTTGTGCTTCTGCTAATCTTTCCATTATACTATATAAGTTACCTGCAAATTTATTCTTTATCATAGTTTTTCTAAGTTCAGGATTTGTTGTATGAACTGATATATTTATAGGACTTATTCTGTATTTTATTATATTATTTATATCCTCTTCGCTCATATTAGTAAGAGTTACAAAGTTCCCTTGTAAAAATGAAAGTCTTGAGTCGTCATCTTTAAAATAAAGAGTTTCTCTCATTCCTTTAGGCAATTGATCTATAAAGCAAAATACACATTTATTTCTACAACTTTTAGCTTTATCTATTATTGGATTAGTAAATTCAATACCTAAATCATCATCATAATCCTTTTCAATCTCATATATGTACACTTCTCTATTTTGCTTTTGTATTTCTACTTCTAAGTATTCATCACTTAATAAGAATCTATATTCTATTATATCATGTATAGGTTCCCCATTTATAGAAATAAGTAAATCACCAACCTCTATTCCTAACTCATCTGCGATACTATCTTTATATACTTTACTTATTACATTATTTGTATTTTTTACATTTACTTCCATATATAATCACCACTTTTCTTTTTATATTAATTTAATTTTTATAACTTAAATAAGTTATAAGCATTATATCCGTTTCTTTAAACATCATATTATAATAACATGTTTTATTAAATCAAGTCAATATTTGTCAGATTATAAAAGGTACCATATGGTACCTTTTAATGCTTAACTATAATTAAAGTTTCCTTAGTAATAGCGTGAACCATTCCACCAACACTTTTTGCCATTAGCATAGCTTTATTTTGCAAATCTTTATTATCATTTGCATAAATTATAGGACACCCTCCAACTGGTTTCATATTTTTGTCAGTTGTAATTATACCCAGAGTATAATCAGTTATACCTATATTCATTCCCATACCTATACACTTCCCTTCTTGTCTATTTTATAATTTTTTAATGATACATTTTTACCCTTTGCACTAGATAAAATAGGACATGATTTAACTGCATCTATCAATTTATTTATATCTTTATCTACTGGAACAACAGCTATCATAAGACTTCCATTATTCAGATTCATTCTCGGTAACGGATAAAAAGCAGGTTCATCTTCTTCTCTTAAAATTCCTATTCTAGAGTATATATTATATATAATAGCTTGACGTTGACCTGGATCATATATAGTTCCTACATTAGCATAACTTTTATCCTTTGGTATTATTTCTATTCCTAACCCCTGAGATAAATATTTTTCTCTATCTACCTCTAACCCTATATTAGTTATACCTTTTAATTCTCCTATTTGCATAATGCATTCATCTACAAAACTAATTTTAGAAGGCACTACATCTGCTATATCACCAATACTCTGTCTTGTAAGTAATTTTTTAAGTATAAATGCTAAAACTAATCCACATATAGAGCTAATTATAATTGACGTAGTATCTCCTAATTTGAACTCGCTTGATATTATATAATAAATCCCTACTGTAAGAAATGACGTTACTATACAAGTATAATTTCTAACTTCATATGTTCTAGCTATTTCTTCTATAAAAGCATTTCCTCTTTGTATCAATTGTACATCTTCTAAATTTTGTAGGGTATCCCTTCTATTATCTCTCACTTGCCTAAATTGTTGTGCTGCTAAAGATAAGAAAGTAATAGATGTATATGAACGCTCTATAAGCGCTGGTACTAATAGAGAGCCTAAAGCTGATGCAACAAATGCTAAAACTAATTGCGATAGCAAAATATTTGGTTCAGTTGGATATTGCTTTTGATCTAAATGTAACATTATAAGTCTCGATAATATCCCAATAATAATTCCTATAAAAAATATCTTGTCCATTTTCTCACCCCTCTTATAATTTTTCACCACTATAGGCACTTTGTTTTCCCTTAGATACTTCTAATATAGGTGTACTTTTCACTACTTTTATTAATTCATCAATATCTTTAACAAGAGGTAAATATGGAATAACTACTGTATTTTTATCTAAATTTATTTTCGTTGTAGCTAATAAATCCTTTTCATCTATATCCTTATTTATCCCAAAGTGAATAAATAAGTTATGAAGCACTGCTTGTCTCTGTCCCAAGTCACTAACAACCCCATAAGCCTTCATATTTTTAGGTATAATCTCTATTGCAATACCTTCTTTTAAATATTTACTTCTAGTATCCTCTAAACCTATATTTTCTATAAATACATCATTAACTTTAAGTATTGGACCATCGAAATTAATCTTAGCCTCTACTACATCAGCTATATCTCCTATACTACTTCTTCTTAAATATCTTTTAAAAATAAATCCTACTATAACTCCACCTATTGCAGCTAAAATGGTACATGGTAAAAAGCCAAACTTATAAGCTCTAGCGCAATATATATATACCACTGAAGCAACTAATGATGAAAATAGACTTATATAACTTCTACTTTCATATGTAGATGATATTTCTTCTATATATGCTGCTCCTTTAGGCACCACCTCTCCATTATCTATATTTTCTATTGTAATCCTTTCTTCTTGCGATAAACCTTGAAATTGTTGTATTGCTACAGCAAAAAATGTTAATGCTGAAAATTCTTTATCTATAAGAGCAGGAAATGCTATTGCACCAAGAGATGCTGATAATCCAGATATTATTATCTGCTCTAAGTAGTCTTGAGGTCTAGATGGATACTGTTTATCAGTCACCCGTAATACTAATCCTCTGCACAGTACTCCTATAAGTAAAGCTACTATAAATGCACGCCTAAACAAGTCATCTGCTATAAGACTTTCCTTCATCTGTATCAACTCCTTTTATTTCTACCTTACTAACATAAAACTGTAATTAAAGTTAGTTTGCACAAAAACAAAAAAAAATTTCCTCTATTTAAGGAAATTTTTCTTTGGTATAGTAATAATAAATTCACTACCTTGTCCTAATTCACTTTTTACATTTATAGTTCCATCTAAATTCTTTACTATATGTTTAGTTATAGCAAGACCTAGACCAGTCCCGCCTACCTCTCTGCTTCTAGCTTTATCCACTCTATAAAATCTTTCAAATATTCTTTTTATATCTTCTTTAGGTATACCTATTCCATTATCGCCTACTTTGATTACTAAGTTATTTTTATCATAATAAACTTCTACATATACATCCTTATTTTCTGGTGTATATTTAATGGCATTATCAATTAAATTTAAAAATATTTGTTTTACATAATCTCGATTAGATAATATTGATATATTTTGATCACTAAACTTATAGCTTACATTTATATTCTTAGATTTAGCAAAGTAATGCGTCATTTCGTATACTTCCATAAAAACTTCATATATATTCACTAATTCTATAGATTTAGTTTCTTTCTTTTCTATAAATGATAGTAATAATATATCATCTATAAGTCTTTTTAGCCTATCAGATTCACTTTCAATTATTCCTAAAAACCTATTTCTAGTTTCTATATCTATATTTTCATTTAACTTTAAGGTTTCTACAAATCCGCTTATAGATGTAAGAGGGGTTTTTAGTTCATGACTTACATTAGCAACAAAGTCAGTCCTCATATTTTCTAATTTAACTTTTTCAGTTATATCTTTAATATTTATAATTGAACCAATTATTATATTATCCATATCTTGCAAATATATAGGATCTAGGTTTATACTATACACTATTTCATCATCAGTTGTAAGTTCTATATATTTACTTTCTTTAGATCCTTTAAATAAAGCAATTTCTTTTAGTAGACTTAATTCATTTATTATAAGATTTATATTTTTCCCCTCTATAATCTCATATTTATCGCACTTTAATATTCTTTTAGCTTCCTCATTTATAAGCATTATATTACCATCAATATCAACAGCTAAAATTCCATGAGATATGCTTTTTAGTATAGATGTCATTTGAAGATGATTATATTCTACTTCCTCGATTTTGCTATTCATTATATCTATCATGTCATTAAAGTTTTTGCTTAATTCTCCAAGTTCTCCTCTTGCATCTATATTTAGCCTAGAGTGAAATTCTCTATTACTTATTTGTTTAGATATTTCTATAAATACTTTTAGATAATTTCTAAGTCTTATATTGTATCTAATACATATTATCGATACTGTAGATGCCATTAGCGTTATAAAAATTAATACAACATTATCCATAAAGGTGTCTCCTAACTTTTAATCTATCTTATACCCTACTCCTCTAATAGTTTGTATATATTTTTCTGATGAATTATCCCCTTCTATTTTTTTTCTTAAATATCTAATATGGACATCTACTGTTCTGGTTTCTCCATAATAATCATATCCCCATATTTTATCTAAAAGATAATTTCTTGAAAGTACCTTACCTTTATTTTCAAGCAATAGCTTTAATAATTCAAATTCTTTAAGAGTTAAATCAATTTTTTCATTTCCTTTAAAAACTTCATGCTTAAGAAGATTTACATTTAAACTTCCTACAGTTAAAACATTCTCAACATTTTCTTTATTTATATTATATCTTCTAAGAACTGAACTAACTCTAGCTAATAGTTCTTTTATGCTAAATGGCTTTGTTATATAATCATCTGCGCCTAATTCTAACCCTTCTATTTTATCACTTTCCATATTTTTAGCAGTTAGCATTATAACTGGTATATCAGATAGTGATTTATCATTTCTTATTTTCTTTAACATATCTATACCACTTATATTAGGTAACATCCAGTCTAGAAGTACCAAATGTGGTGCATTTTCTTTTATCTTAAGATATCCATCCAGTCCATCATATGCAATATCTACTTCATATCCTGATGTTTCTAGGTTAAATCTAATAAGTTCTACTATATGAATCTCATCATCTATAATAAGGATCTTAGGCTTCATTATAATATATCCTCCTTTATTTTATCTGTAGTATAGTACCTATTCTTTCTGGTGTTTTGTTATGTTTTCTATAAGAGTGAAATTTATCACTATTACAGCTAGTACATAAATTTAGATTTATTATATTCTCATCTTTAACTCCGCATTCCCTTAGTATATGCTCATTAATCTTCCATAAATCTAATTTATATTTATCTTCTTCTATTGTATAAAATTTTTCTGTACTATTTGTAAAATTCATGTTAAATTTTTCAACTAAATCTTTAGATACCTCATAACAACAAGGACCAATAGATGGACCTATAACACAGACTAAATCATTAGGATTTGTATTATAATTATCTACCATTTTTTCTATAGTTTTTTTAGCTATTGCATCATAAGTTCCTCTCCATCCAGCATGGGCTAGTCCTATAGCTTTGTTCTTTTTATCAATTATAGCGATAGGTACACAATCAGCTGTAAATATCAGCAAAGGTGTATTAGGTATATTTGTTATTAATGCATCTCCCTCTTTTTTTTGTCCTATATTACTTTCATCTATTTTATTAACTATATCTGAGTGTATTTGGATATTACTAGTTAAATTTTCTATATTGAAATTTCCATCTTTACAAACTACTTCCATATCTTCTCTAGATTTTGAATTTACATTGCTAAGTGTTATAGCTAAATTAACAAAATCTATCTTTTCATCTATTTGTTGTATTGTTATATAGTTGTTCATCTTAGTCTTCTCTCTCCATAAGTATATTTTTTAATTCTGTTACGAAAGTATTTATATCTTTAAATTGTCTATAAACAGATGCGAATCTTACATATGCCACTTCATCTACATCTTTTAATTTATCCATTACCATTTCTCCAATTTTTTCAGTTTCTATTTCTGAAATATAGTGCTTGTTTATTTCATTTTCAATAAACGCTACTATTTCTTCAATTTGTTCAATTGATACAGGTCTCTTTTCACAAGATTTTAATATACCATATTTTATTTTGTCTCCGTCAAAGTACTCTCTGGTATTATCTTTTTTTATTACCATAATAGGTGTTGTTTCTATTTTTTCATAAGTTGTAAATCTTTTCTTACATGCCTCACACTCTCTTCTTCTTCTTATAGATTTTGAATCCGTATGTCTAGAATCTATTACCTTACATTCTTTATGATTACAATAAGGGCATTGCATCTTTAGTCCTCCTTTGTAGCTATATATTAAATTCGTCTAAATTAAACTCTGATCCTATATTTACTATTATAGTATCACATCCTATTTTTAGTATATCATTCCAAGATATTGCCTCTTCTTCATATCCTCTAGAAAAAAAAGCACGTCCACTATCTCCAGATATAGAAAATGATATTACTTTTCCTTCATTAATATCCATATCTATATCTGTTATAAATCCCATCCTTTTTCCATTTTTTACATTTATTATTTCCTTTTCCATTATATCAGATACTCTTATCATATTATATCTCCTCTCAATAAAAAATATATTTATAAAAATAATTATGAACTTGGGCAAAAAAAAATGACCTATATTGGTCATCTTTTTAAAATTTATCTTTATATTTATCAAGCATATCTATGAATTTTTCAACTAAATCTGGATCAAACTGTGTACCCGCATTATCCCTTAACTCTTTAATTCCTTCTTCCTGAGTTTTTACTTTATTGTAAGGTCTATTAGACGTCATAGCATCAAAGCTATCTGCTATTGTAAGTATCCTCGATAAATAAGGTATCTCTGTTCTTTTTAGACCACTTGGATATCCTTTACCATCATACCTTTCATGATGATGTTTTATTATTGGTTTAAATTCATCAAGTTGCTTTATATCTTTTATCAAATCAACACCTGCTTGAGGATGATTAATAAACATCTGTCTCTCTGATTCCGTTAGTTTTTCTTTTTTGTTTAAAACATCATCTGGTATTTCTAACTTACCTATATCGTGAAGATATGCCGACACTTGTAGCCTAATCTTTTCAGCTTTAGTTAAATCTAGATATTCACCAAAGTACTTAGTATATATAACTACTCTTTCTGTATGTGCATACGTATATCTATCTTTTATATTTATCATACTTATAAAAGCTTTTAAAGATCTTACAGTATCTTTATTTATGTCCATATTTTCAGATAAGTCATCTAATACACTACGATATAGTTCAACTCTATTTCTATTAAATGATTTTGCCCTATATAATGCATCATCAGCAGTATTGATTAATTGATGCTTATTTATAGCTTTTTTTGGATATGATGATACACCTATTGATATAGTTATGTTTTTATCTGGCTGATTTTCTTGTCCTTTAAAATATGTATTTTGTATAGATGATCTAATTCGTTCACCTATTTTTACTGCATTATTTTCTGTAGTATTTGGGAGTATGGCTGCAAATTCTTCTCCCCCATATCTTGCTACAACATCAGAACCTCTAATACAAGATTTCATTATTTGACTAATTTCCTTAAGAAGTAAATCTCCAGCTTGATGCCCATTAATATCATTGAAATTTTTAAAGTAATCTATATCCATAAATAGTAATGAAACTTCTTGATTTTTCTTATCTGCATTATCAATAGATTTTTGTAAAAACTCTTGAAAATATCTATGATTATACAGCCCTGTTAATTCATCTATATTAGCTAGATTTTTTAGTTCTTTACTATGTTCTCTTTCTATATCTACATACATACCTAATATAAATGCGGTTACAAATAATGCACTCAATAAAACTAAATCATTTTCAAAATATTGACTTAAAGTTTGTTTATCTAGTCCAACTGATATAAAATCTATAAGCAATATTATAATTGTAGAAATACTAGCAACACCTAAGCTATAATTTCTACCAAATTGTATAGCACTAATTAATACTATAAAAATTCCAAGTAATTTATACCCACTATCTTGTAATCCTGTAGTTATCATTGAAAGTATAAAAACACTTATCATAATCGTCATTTCTATATAATCAGCTATTCTAGAAGGTTTATCTATTCTATCTCTTATATAAAACACTATCCAATAAAAATAAGCTAATACAAAAACTAATATTATACTAAATACAATAAGCATCCATATAATATCTGTAGTTTCTTTCTTGAATTTGTATGTACTTGATATAGCTATCATACTTAGTGCTATATATATAATTTTTAATATTACAATTATCTCAAATACTTGTTTATTTCTTTTCTGTTCAAAACTACTCATATAACTTCACCTAATTAAATATTACCATTAATCAAAAACCATAAGGTTCTGTATGTCCTTATGGTTTTTCTATTATTTTTCTTTTAACGATTTGGGTATTTCTGGTTCAAAAAATACAAGTGCACAATAAGTTGATGCTCCTTTAGCTACACCTAATATTAATTCTGATAAAGTGTTAAATAAAAAATTCATTTTTAAATCTCCCTATCTTGATAAAATATATTTTTAAATAATTTAATAATTATTCTAAAATCATATCAATACTTTATTTATTAAGAAAAGCAAATACTTTATCCAATAAATTTATAGTTTTTGATCCTATATTTGTCAACGATGACATCTGAAAAAATATCCCTAATATAAAAGATGTTATAATACTTTTTACAATACTTATCTTTAAAATATAATATATAATATATAACATTATAAGCAAAATAGTATATATATTAAGTAAAATAAATGCTTTCTTTTTTAACTTTTTTCTAGTTTTTTCATTCTTCAGTGGTTTATTTTTAGAAGAAACTGGACAATTATAGTATATCATGTAATAAGAAAATGCTATTATTATCATTCCTGCAAAAACAATTTTATTTATATCTATATTAATAACTATAAATCTACATAATATCGATAGTATTAATGATAATATAACTCCAATAATTAAACATATTTCTGGTGTACTTGCATGAACACCACCAGTATATCTTTTAAATAATGCACTAGTAATAGTTATTAGTAAGATTTCAATTAACATTCCAGTTATTAATCCTACTAATAATGTAATAATTATACCTATAAAAGTATGCATAATTATAAATAATCCATAATTTAGAATAGCTTTTTCTTCTTCACCTTTATCAAGTTTATTTCCTAGCCTAGTAGATAAATTTAGTGCTATTTTCTCTATCCCACCCATATTTAACCTCTTACTTTAAACTTTAATATATTATCTTTTGCATACTTTAATAATAACACTATTAAAAACATTATTAATAATGACGGAAGTGTTATAATTGCTCCCTGTAAAGTTGTATTATCAGTTAATCTTTCAACTTTTATATTTAAAAATGATATAGATATTAATATATAAATACATTCACTAAGTGCTAATGATATCCATACAAGACAAGTAGATACCATAGATTTTACTATATCATTGTTATCATATCTAAGCAGTATTATACATAGGGATATCATAGACAATATTGAATGAACTCCAAAAGTTATAGGTAGTAACCTTATAATTCCTATTATCATTCCTAAAATTATTCCATCTTTAAATATCCTTTTCTTATCTATATTTATACCTAACAAAACTACTCCAGATAATACTAAAATTAAACTTTCAGGAAAAGTCCTCGTAATTATATAAACTAAAGATGATTCTAACACAAAATTTCCTCCTATTTAATATATATTTATATTATATCATTTCATGTAAAAATTTCCAATTTATAGCTTCATATTTTTATAACTTATCCATATAAAAAACGTTGGTACATAAATACCAACGATAATAATAAATTCATTATATATATTTTTTCATATTTTTTAATGCATTTTTTTCTATTCTTGATACTTGTGCTTGTGATATACCTATTTCATCTGCTACCTCAATTTGAGTTCTTCCTTTGTAAAATCTTAAATCCAATACCAATTTTTCTCTACTGTTTAATTTCTTAATAGCTTCTTTTAATGCTATTTCCTGTAACCAATTTTCGTCTGTATCCTTTTTATCTTGTACTTGATCCATTACAAATATTGCATCTCCATTATCTTGGTATACTGGATCAAATAAAGATATTGGATCTTGTATTGCATCTAGAGCCATGACTACATCCTCTACTTCTAGTTCTAGCTCCTTTGCTATTTCCGATACTGTTGGTTCTTTAGCATTATTTCTTACTAATCTTTCTCTAACTTGCAATGCCTTATATGCAATATCTTTTAATGACCTACTTACTCTTATAGGATTATTATCTCTTAAGTACCTTCTTATTTCTCCTATTATCATAGGTACCGCATAAGTTGAAAATCTTACATTTTGACTTAAATCAAAATTATCAATTGCTTTTATAAGTCCTATACAACCTATTTGAAATAAGTCATCTATGTTTTCCCCTCTGTTATTAAATTTTTGTATCACACTTAAAACTAATCTTAAATTACCTCTAACAAACTCTTGCCTAGCTTCTTCATCTCCCTCTTTTATTTTTAAAAGAAGCTCCATCATTTGATTATTTTTAAGAACTGGAAGTTCAGATGTATTTACACCACAGATTTCAACTTTATTTATTTGCATACATTTCAGTCCTCTCTTAAAAGTTTTCTTATATGAAATTATTTACACATCATATATTTTTATACTTTTAAGAGTAATTTATTTATCTATACAAATTTTTTCATTTCTTTTTTTAATCTAGATATTATTTTCTTTTCTAATCTTGATATATAAGACTGAGATATTCCAAGCATTGTAGCAACTTCCTTTTGAGTTCTTTCTCTACCCCTTGTAGTTAACCCAAATCTCAACTCCATTATTTGCTTTTCTCTATCTGATAATCTATCTAGTGCCATAACTAATAAGTCTTTATCTATCTCTTCCTCTATAATTTTGTATATTTCATCATTTTCAGTTCCTAGTACATCAGATAACAATAATTCATTACCATCTACATCTATATTTAACGGTTCATCAAATGAAACTTCAATTTTTTTCTTATTATTTTTTCTAAGGTACATAAGAATTTCATTTTCTATACATCTAGATGCATATGTAGCTAATTTTATATTTTTATTCAATTTAAAAGTATTTACTGCTTTTATAAGTCCTATTGTACCTATAGATATTAGATCTTCTATATCTATACCTGTATTTTCAAATTTTCTAGATATATATACAACTAGTCTTAGATTTCTTTCTATTAAAATTTGCTTTATACTATCATCAGTTTCTAATTGCTGTAGTAATTCCATTTCTTCTTCTGCACTTAATGGTGGAGGTAATATATTTACTCCTCCCATATAAAAAATACTTTTTGGCTTTATAATATTAAGCTTAATTAATATAAATACTATTTTATTTAATACCTTTGATATTAATGACTTCACTTTAATCTCCCCCTTTTTTTTATTTAAATCCCCTGTAATATATTTGGATTCAAAATAGCATCATATTCTGAATCATCAAAATTAGATAGCCCAATAACAACATTACTTATTTTATTTTTATCAATTTCAATGTAGTCAGCTTTAATCCCTAAAATTATTGAACCACTATTGCTTCCTGCATGCTTATATGGAATAAGTCTTACCCTTGAGGATAATATTTCATCTGAAGAACTTATAATATTCTGCACTTTGAATACATCCATATTCTCATAGTTATATTCTACTAACTCATCACTTATAATCCCCTTTAGTGCCCTTGATTTAACTATTATAACTTCATTATTACCTAAAGGATCTTTTAGTAAGTTTCCACTATCTACTAACGCCTCACATGTAAAATGTTTACCAAGTAAATTTATATCTATTGTTTTTTTTATGTCCTTAATATATTTAAGATTTTTTATGTCCCGATATATGTATTTAAGCAATTCACAACTTATATAAGTACATACTATTAAGAATGATATTTTCATATGCTCTATACCTGTAAAGTAGATTATAAAGTAGGTACTTCCACATATAAAAACATTTACTAAGTAAAACACTAAAGATATTCTTATAAATTCTTTTTTATCTTTATAGGTGAATGATGTCAATATTATAAATGTCATAATTATTAACTTAAATGGCAATGTAAATAATACGCCTAAAGTAGGATATAGATATGCAACTGAGTATATAGTTCCTAAAAAAGCACCTATCCATTTTTTTTTTTCGTTAGTATGCCTTTTTATAAGAATAGAAGTACAACTTATAATAATATAATTTATTAATAGGTTTTCTATAATGTAGTATTCTATATACATTACATTCCCCCCCTTTAACCTTTGTAATATATTATAAGTTGAACTATGCTTTATTTTATGTCATTTTTAATAGTCGAAAGAAATTTAATTTATAGTATAAATAAACAAAAAAAGAAAGCATTTTACTATTAAATATTAGTTACTTATATTTCTGTATTGTTTATTTGTTGAATTAATTTAATATAAGTAAAATTTTATCTTATTTTTTTACTAATAAATATGAATATTCTAAATAAAAAATTTACTTCATTCATATCGCTAATGATATAAAACTTGCTACTAATTTAGTAATATCTGTTGTTTGAGCCACTGCATGGGTGAAGTATTTCAAAATATTATTTTTTATAATTCTAAATCTATTGATATTTTTATATTAATATGTTATCTATAAAAAATTTTTATTTCATAGTTTTCTTATACATAAAAAAAGAAGCCTATTGGCTTCTTAATATATTTATCTTCTTCTTCTTAAGAAAGTTGGTATTTCCATATCATCATCTAATATAGAACTTCTTCTTGGCTCTTCTCTAGTAACAGCAACTTCTTCTTTTACTTCTACTTCGCTAGGTTTAGTAGTTATCGGAGCTGTATTTAATGTTGGCTTCGGTGAAGTTTTAACCTTTTCTATTACTTCTGGTTCCATATGCTTTGCTTCATCAAATCCTGTAGCTATTACTGTTATTCTTATTTCTTCAGCTAAATCTTCTCTTATAGAAGCTCCAAATATTATATTAGCTTCTGGATCGCAAGATTCTTGAACTAAAGTTGATGCTTCATTTATTTCAAGAAGACCTAAATTAGCCCCACCTGTTATATTAAGTAATACTCCTTTGGCTCCTCTTATTGAAGTTTCAAGAAGTGGAGATTGTATAGCTTCTCTAGCTGCTTCTATAGCTCTATTTTCCCCTGTTGCATTACCTATACCCATATGAGCTAGACCTTGTTCCTTCATTACAGAAGTAACGTCTGCAAAGTCTAAGTTTATAAGACCTGGTACTGCTATAAGGTCAGATATTGATTGTATACCTTGTTTTAATACATCATCTGCCATAGAGAATGCATCTAACATAGAAGTGTTCTTTTGAACTATTTGTAATAATCTATCATTAGGTATAGTTATTAATGTATCTACTTTAGATTTTAATTCCGCTATCCCATTTTCAGCATTTTTCATTCTTACTTTACCTTCAAATACGAATGGCTTAGTAACAACTCCTACTGTAAGAATTCCCATTTCCTTTGCAAGCTGAGCTATAACAGGAGCTGCACCAGTACCTGTTCCTCCACCCATACCAGCTGTAACAAATACCATATCAGCACCTTCAAGTACTTTTATAATTTCATCCTTACTTTCTTCTGCTGCTTTCTTTCCTACTTCAGGATTTGCTCCTGCTCCTAGTCCTCTAGTAAGCTTTTCACCTATTTGAATTTTATGTTCAGCTTTTGATGTATGTAGAGCTTGCTTATCTGTGTTAACTGCTATAAACTCTACACCTTGAAGCTGAGCTTCTACCATTCTATTAACTGCGTTATTTCCACCGCCACCTGCACCGATTACTTTAATTTGCGCAAGACCATCTATTTCTACGTCAAAGTTTAGCATATATAGACCTCCTTATTTTATGATTGTAAGTAAATGTATGTATTAATTATATCATTTAATTCTAAATTTTTGTTAATTCTTAAGTAAGTTATTCCACAAAAATATTTATTTTCCTCTTTTTTTATCACTAATTTTTGTAACAATATGTCTCCTTATCACCGATAAATTGTCAAATAATCTCGACCCAAATACTAATATAGCGACATAATAAAGCGGAAGACCTAATCTATCCCCTATATACGTCAATATTATAGCTAATAACGCATTTCCTATAAATCCAGTTGCAAAGATTAAATTATCATATTTACCGTTTAATCCTGACTTTACTGCACCAAATATTGAATCTATAGTGGCAAGTATTGCTACTGACATGTATAAAGAATAATTTGCTGGATATGTAAATGGAATATAAAATCCTACTACTACTCCAAGTGCTAGCCCTGCTAGTATCCATATCATAATGCTCACCTTTTCTATTTTACTTTGAAACTAATATATTTTTCAAGTTTTTTAATACTTTTTATTCATATTTTTTGAAAGAATTTATTATAATATCATTTTTTTCTTCTACTTTTATATAAATACCGTATACTTCCTGTAATATATTAGTATATGATTGTGGAGAAGTCACTGAAGCCTTTAATGTATTTAAGTCTCCTATAGCTTTAATTATAAATGGTTGTCCATAAGTAGTATCATTTACTTTTATAGTTGAACCCGAACACTTTATTTTACTTAATGTAAGTAATCTTTCTCCATTTATAGATATTGCTATAGCTCCTGCTTTTTTTAAATCATTTACAATTCTTAATATATCTATATCATGAACTATAAGTTCATTTGGATTTTGATTTTCTTTTAAATCATTTTCACTATCTTTTATAGTTATTATTATTCCATCCCCTATTACCTTAGATTCTCCTGTAACATCTTTTAAATATGATAATTCATATTCCATTAATTCCTTAACAGATTTTTCATTTAATGATCTTTGCTCGTATGCTTCTAAGTCTTTCTCATATTCAAGTTTAATATTTCTGAGCTTTTCTATTTGTTTATTTTCTATTTCTATTTTATGCTCTAAATTTTTCTTTTCTTCTAATGTTATATAAACCTTCTCTGGGTTTAAAGTCTTAATATATATAGCTATAAGTATACCTAATATAAACGCGCATAGCATAACCATTTTTTGTTTTATATATTTTTTTCTCTTATTCATTTAATTACCAAAATCTATATCTTTTATTTTTTTATCATATCCACTTATACTTATATTATCGTCACTTTTTATATCAACTTTATAGTTATAATATTTCTCTATCTCCCAAGCAATACCATACTTAATTCTAAGTGCAGACTCTAATGTTTCTTTATTTCCTATAGCTTTTATAGTTATTGGCTCTTTTATTTTAGTGTTGTTTATGTATAAACTATCATCTTTTAAGTCTAAGTATGTATCAAACACTATTCTTTCTCCATTTATAGATATAGCACTTGCTTGAGCTGAATTTAATTTATTTACAATCGATAGTATTAAGTCATAATTATAAATTATACTATCTTCTGAACTATTTTTTATCAATTTAACTATTATTCCAGTACCCTTAACATTTGTATATCCTGCTAATTCTTCATAATACTTAATTTCAGATTTTAAAATATCATCTCCCTCATCTTCTTTGTATTTATCTATTTCCCTTTTTATTGTATTTATTTGTTCTTTTAAGCTATTTGATTCTTTTTTTAATGATTTTAACTCTATTAGTAGTTGCTCTCCTTTCTTAGATGTAGTCATTCCTTCATTCTCTAAATTGATAGTCTTAAATTGAAGACTTATTAATACCCCTAAAAATACACTACTAACAACTACACTTTTATAGGGAATTTTTATTTTCATAATATCAACTCCTATTGGACTTAATTTTTAAGGCCTATATAAAGCATACTTTCCAGTAGATAAATCAATTTCTCCTCCTTTTTGTTTCTTATTCTGTAAATCAGCTAAAATCATTGCTAATCTAGATATATTATATTTTAACTCTTCATCACTATTTAGTAGTATATTTATATCCTCCTTAGTGCTCATATTTATAGAATTAGGTTTTGTCATATCTATATTGTCTATCTTTTTATAAATACCTTCTTCTTTTATATACTCTAATAAGTATAGTAACCTTTTTTTATTTTCTTCATTCTTAAATTTTATCTCTTGTGAATCAGTTTTATTATAATCTATATGTACTGTAATTACTTCATTATCTTTATTATTTTCATCAATTTCATCTACAAAATTACCTTCTTTGTCTATATAACAATATATTTCTTCATTATATAAATTCGCCACTATTTCTTTTTCTATTATACTAACCTTTAAAGTATTTGGTAGTAATCTTTTTATTTCAACTTTATCAATATATTTATTATTTAATAATATTTCTTCCATATCTTTTATATTATATCTAAATATATTTTTGTTATTGTTTACCTCTAAAGCTTTTATAATATACTCAGATTCAACATATTTATTCCCCTCTATTTCAATATTATCACTATTGAATATTCCACTATTTAGTGATGTGTATAAAACTATAACTACAATTAATATAAGACTAAAAATAATAACTACTTTACTAGTGTTTATCCTTTTTTTATTTTTTTTCATCTATGTACCCCTCTTAATCTGTATTTTATATATAAATACAACTTTTGTAGTGCTATCTCCTACATATATCTTAATTTATATTATTTTTTAACTTATAAATTTATTAATTTACTTAATTAATTACCTAAAATTTCTTTATTAAATATAAAAAGGCCTTAAGGCCTTTATTCATCTTTTAATTTAATTATATCTGCACCAAGACTTCTTAATACATTTTCAAAGTTTTCATATCCTCTTTCTATATGATATATATCACTGATTTCACTTTTACCATCGGCTGCTAGTGCTGCTAATACTAAAGATGCTCCTCCCCTTAAATCAGGAGATTTAACTCTTGCACCGTGTAGTTTTTCTACTCCATTTACCATGCATATATTTTCTGTTATATATTTTATATTAGCTCCCATTCTAATAAGTTCTGCACAATGCATAAACCTATTTTCAAAAATAGTCTCATGAAATACACTCACACCATCTGACAATGTCATAAGTGCCATAAGTTGAGATTGCATATCAGTTGGGAATCCTGGATGAGGACAAGTTTTTACTAAGTCTACAGCTTTTATTTTTTTAGGTGCTACTAAAATTAACCCCTTCTCAGTATATTTTATATCACATCCAGCTATTCTTAGCTTATCACATATAGGTTCCATATGATCTTGCACTACCTTATCTACTTCTAAAGTGCCACCAGTTATGGCACTTGCAATCATATATGTTCCTATAGCAATTCTATCTGGTATAACTTCATATTCAACTTCATTTAACCTATTAACGCCCTCAATCTCTATATAACTAGTTCCTGCTCCATTTATTTTTGCTCCCATAGCATTTAAAAATTTTGCTAAATCTTCTATTTCAGGTTCTCTGGCCGCATTGTATATTTTTGTAATTCCCTTTGCTTTTATTGCGGCTAATATAGCATTTTCTGTTGCTCCTACACTCGGAAATTCTAAATTAATTGTAGCTGATTTTAAATTATCTTTAAAACATTTTATATATCCATTTTTTTCTTCTATTTTTATACCTAATTTCTTAAGTGCTTTTAAATGTAAATCTATAGGTCTTGATCCTATAGCACACCCTCCAGGATAGCTTATTTTTGTATAATTTAATCTTCCTATCATTGCCCCCATAATTATTATTGACGACCTCATTTGCCTAACATATTCTTCATCTATCTCTCCTGAATTTATATTAGAGCTGTCTATAATTAAAGTATCAGGTTCATAATCAACTTTACATCCTATACTTTCTAATATTTTTATCATTATATAAACATCGGATATATTAGGTACATTATGAATTATACTTTTATTTTCATTTAGTATAGTAGCGGCCATTATAGGTAAAATAGAATTTTTAGCTCCTCTTATATTTAGCTTACCTTCTATTTTATTTCCACCACTAACTATATATTTACACACAAATAATCCCCCCTAGTGCTGTTAAAATCATAGTGCCTATAATTTTAAGCTATGTACTAGAGGGGATATATGTTACTTTTTCTTTATTCCTATTACTTTACCTTGACTACTTGTATCTTCTTTTTTATCTAAGTCTACATTAGTATCAGTATTTTCTTCTTTTTTAGATTTTTTGCTTTCTTTTTTATGTAACTTTTCCTTATTATTAGCATTATATATTTTTAAAATTTCATCATATATAAGGTCTATAGCTTCTGGTTTTCCTATTTCTTTACTTTTATTAGCCATTTCTAATAATTCTTCTCTATTTCCTAAAAGTCTAGTTACTGCATCATTTAAACTTACATCAGTTAAGTTCTTTTCAAGTATAGCAACTCCTGCACCTTGTTTTTCTATGCTTTTAGCATTGTATTCTTGATGATTTTCTGCAGTATATGCTTTTGGTATTATTATAGACGGCTTTCCAAGTGCTGTTATTTCAGCTAATGATATTGCGCCTGCACTTCCTATAACTAAATCACTTGCAGCTAGCGCATTTGCCATATCTTCTAAGTATGGAACTACTCTTTGATATGGCTTTAAATTTAAATCTTCTATGCTACTAATAAATTCATCATAATATGATTTTCCAGTTGCAAATATAAAAGCAACATCATCTTTAACCATATTTCTAACTACTAATTTCATAGCATCATTTATTTTTCTAGATCCTCCGCTACCACCATAGCAAAGAACCATTTTTTTATCTTCACTTATACCTAAGTTTCTTCTTGCTATAGATTTTCTAGCTACTAATATTTCTTTTCTAACTGGATTTCCTGTAAGCACTAATTTGTCTCTAGTTCCTTCTGGAAATCTTTGATGTGAATCTTCAAAACTAGTTAATACTGTTGTAACCATTTTAGCAAGTATTTTATTAGTAACGCCTGGGAAAGAGTTTTGTTCATGTACTACAGTTGGAACTTTGCTCATAGCTGCATTAAATAATACAGGCCCACTTACATATCCACCTGTGCCTATTACTATATCAGGCTTAAATTTTTTAACTACTTTTCTAGATTGCTCTAAACCTTTAAATAGTTTAAAAACTCTTTTAACATTATCTAAATCTATCTTTCTTTTAAATCCTTGAACTGTTACTGTTTTTAGTTCATATCCATATTTAGGAACTATTTCAGACTCTATTCCTTTTTCTGTTCCTACAAATAATATCTCTGCATCAGGATTTTCTTCTTTTATTTTATTTGCGATGGCTATAGCTGGATATACATGTCCTCCAGTTCCACCGCCTGATAATAAGACTTTCATTTAATCATCTCCTGTTAGTTCATTTTGACATGTTTTGAAATGTTTAATACTATACCAACAGCACTCATAAATATAATAAGTGAGGTTCCTCCATAGCTTATAAATGGTAGTGCCACTCCGGTAACTGGCATTGATGAAGTTGCTACTGCTATATTTAATGCAGCTTGGATTCCTATTTGGGCACCTATACCTATTACAACCATACATGTAAATATATCAGTGCAATTTAACGCTATTCTTACACACCTATATACTAGTATAACAAATAACATTATTACTACTGCACATCCTATAAGTCCTAATTCTTCACCTATTATTGCAAATATAAAGTCATTTTGTGGCTCAGGTATGTAAAACCATTTTTGTTGACTTTTTCCAAGACCCATTCCAAATAACCCTCCTGAGCCTAATGCATAAAGGCCTTGTATAACCTGGTATCCATTACCTAATGGATCTTGAAATGGATCTAAGAATGATAATATACGTTTTAATCTATACTCAGATGTAAGGGCTAAAAGTAAAAATAAACCAACCCCACTTCCAAACATAGCTATAACAAACTTCATATTAAGACCTGCTACAAATATCATAACAAATGTAACTAATATTATAGTTCCTGCTGTAGACATATTTGGTTGAAGCATTATTAAAGCAAAGAATAACCCAGGAACTATAAGAATAGGCAGAACTCCTTTTGTTAAAGACTTCATGTAATCATATCTTTTTTCTATAAACTTTGCTGTGATTATAATAGTAGCAAACTTTGCAATTTCTGCTGGTTGTATAGTAAATGCTCCAAATCCTAACCAACGTCTTGCACCATTTGCTTTTATACCTAATGGTGTTAATACCAAAAGTAATAGTATAACTGATACTATTCCTATTGCTTTAGCATTTTTCTTCCAAAATCTATAATCTATATTAGATATTATAATCATAGATATAAATCCTAAAGTAGCATAAATAGCATTTCTTTTTAAGAAGTAATAAGAATCATTGTGTTTAAAAGCAGATTGAACAAAACTTGCACTAAACACCATAATGATACCTATAAATACTAAAGTCATAGTTGTATAAAATATTACACTATCAAATTCTGTTTTAGTACTCTTATCAATTTGTTTTTTTAAAGCTTCTTTGGCCATTATAAAGCTTTCCCTCCATTCCCTAGATAAGAGGTTACTTTAAATTGTTTACATTATCTTTGAAGTCAATACCCCTTACTTCAAAACTTTTATACATATCCCAACTTGCGCATGCAGGTGATAATAAAACTACATCACCATCTTTAGCAATTTGATAAGAAGCATTTACTGCTTCTTTCATATCTTTTACTACAGTTATGTTATCAAATCCTTTATTTTGAGCACACTCTTTTATCTTTTGTGCTGTTTCACCTAGTAAAACTAATGCATATACATTTTCTTTTGCTGCATCTAAAAATTCATCAAAACTACTTTGTTTATCCATACCACCAGCTATTAATACTATAGGCCTATTATAAGATTGAACAGCTTTTATACTTGAGTCTGGATTTGTAGCTTTTGAATCATTTACAAACATTACTCCTTTTAAGTTTCTTACAAACTCTTGTCTATGCTCAACTCCAGCAAAAGTTTTTAATACTTCTCTTATAGTATCTATATCTATATTAGATACATATGCTATTGCTGCTGCAGCCATACAGTTTTCTAGATTATGGTCACCAGGAAGACTAAGTTCATCTTTATTTAAAAGTGTAATTTTTTCATCTATATTCACAATGATATTTTTAGCTTCATCTAAATATATTCCACACTCTAAACTTTTTTTCCTAGAAAAGAATATTTTTTTAGCTTTTACATTATCTGATAAAGATCTTACATCTTCATCATCATAATTTAATACACAGAAGTCTTTGCTATCTTGATTTTCAAATATTCTAGCCTTTGCTTCCATATAAGCTTCCATAGTATGATGTCTATTTAAATGATCCTCTGTAAAGTTTAGTATTGCACTTACATGAGGCTTAAAAGTAGCTATACTTTCAAGTTGAAAACTACTTAATTCTGTAACTAGTACAGAATTTTCATTAGCAACACCTACTGTATCTATTACAGGATTTCCTATATTTCCAACTATATAAGTATCTCTATTAGCCTTTTTAAATATTTCTCCTACTAAAGATGTTGTAGTTGTTTTTCCGTTAGTTCCTGTTATACCAATAAATATTGGATTTTTAGAAAGTCTATACGCTAATTCTACCTCTCCTATTATCTCTATATTTTTAGATTTTATCTTTAATATAAAAGGTAAATCTAATGGTACTCCTGGAGATACAACTGTCATATCTATATCATCTATATTTTCAGGGTGATGTCCTAATATATATTCTACATTGTTTAAATCAGAAAGTTCATCTAATATATCTTTTAACTTATCTTTATCTTTTATATCATTTACAACCACTTTTGCACCTAATCTATTTAGATGTTTAATTGTAGATACACCAGTTTTTGCTAAACCAACTAATAAAACTTTTTTATTTTTTAGATTCATTGTTTATACCCCCGAACTAAAATATTGCTATTATACCTATCCAAGCAAGCACTATAGTTACTATCCAGAATGTAAATACTACCTTAGTCTCAGGCCATCCACATTGTTCAAAATGGTGATGTATAGGAGCCATTTTAAATATTCTTTTTCCTGTTAATTTAAATGATGCTACTTGAAGTATAACTGATATAGCTTCTGCAAAGTATATACCTCCAACTAATGGTATTAAAAGTACACTGTTTGTAAGTATTGCAAAAGCAACAACTGCTCCACCTAAAGCCATTGAACCTGTGTCACCCATAAATATCCTTGCAGGGTATGCATTAAATCCTAAGAATCCTAAACAAGCACCAATAGTAGCCGCTGCTAATACAGCAACTTCTGTGTTTGCAACACCTGAATAAGATGCAAGTAACATAAAGAATGTAGATACTATTAATGTTATTCCTGATGCTAATCCATCTAAACCATCTGTTAAGTTAACAGCATTAACTGTTCCAACTATTACAAATATCATTATAGGAACATATAATGGCCCTAAATTTATTGCTATATCTGTAAATGGTACCATAAGCTGAGGTGCACTTGCAGATACAGTATATTGATAATTAGCTACATATAAAGCTAATCCAAATTGCATTACGATTTTTTGCCAAGGTTTTAGTCCCAATGATCTTCTCTTTTTTATTATTATGAAGTCATCTATAAAACCTATTAATCCAAATCCAAATATACATATAAGACCTATAACCATATCTGGTCCTACTTTACTTCTAGTAAGTCCTGTTATCAGTATAGCTACGATCATTAATATTCCACCCATTGTAGGTGTTCCATTTTTAGCTAAGTGTGTTTTCGGTCCATCATCTCTTACTGTTTGACCAAATTTAAATTTAGTTAACATAGGTATAAATATTGGACCTAATATAACTACTATTAGAAACGAAATCAACGATGTATAAGTAAGTTCTGTTATTCCTAACATAATATATATCTCCTCTCCCTTGTTGGCTATTTCTTTTATGATTATTTATTAAGATATTCTACTATTTTTTCTAATTCCATACCTCTAGATGCCTTAACTAAAACTACATCATCTTTTTTTACAAGTTCATCTATTTTTTCTATAGCCTCTTCTTTTGTATTAAAATGATGTATGTTATTTTCATTAAATCCTAGAGCTTTAGCTTCTTCAGATATAAATTTTGAGTCTTTTCCTATAGCTATTATTACATCTGTATTATCTACGGCAGACTTTCCTACTAGACGATGTCCATATTCAGTATGTTCACCCATTTCAAACATATCTCCAAGTATAGCTACTTTTCTATTTTTGTATCTTCCAAGTATTTTTAAAGCAGCTTCCATAGAGTCAGGGCTTGCATTGTATGCATCATTAATTATTGTCATTTTATCATTTTTTATTATGTCTAATCTCATTTTAGTTGCTTTAAAGTTTCTTAATCCACGTTTTATATCTTCTAAAGATATGTTTAATTCTCTTCCTACTAATATAGCTGCCATTGCATTATAAATGTTATGTTCTCCTACTGTAGGTATGAATATTTCTTCTTTTTTACTATCTATATAACAAACAAAAGTTAAATCTTCCTCACCCATCACATAACTTTCGCAGTATATATCATTATCTTTATTGAATCCAAATGTTTTTAATTTATACTCAAGATTTTTTCCCTTTAAAGTTCCTAAAAATTTATCGTCTCCATTAACAACCAAAGTATTCGATTCATTAAAATTAGTTGCTATTTCCATTTTAGCTTGTAGTATCCCTTCCTGAGACCCTAAGTTTTCAATATGCGATAAACCGATATTAGATATAACACCTATTTTAGGATTTACTATATTGGCTAAATATTCTATTTCTTTAAAGTGCGACATACCCATTTCTATAACTGCACACTCATAAGAGTCATCTAAATTAAATAAAGTTAAAGGAACTCCAAAATGATTATTTAAGTTACCTTGATTCTTTAGTGTATGAAATGTTGAAGAAACTGTAGCGTATATCATATCTCTTGTTGTTGTTTTTCCTACACTTCCTGTTACTCCTATATATGGTATATCAAACTTTTCTTTATAGTATTTAGCAATATCACCTAATGCTATTTGAGTATCTTTTACTTCTATTAAATTTATATCCGAACTATTTAATTTTATGCTACTACTTGCATTTTTTATGAATGTTTTACATCCATTTTCATATGCTGATTGCATAAATTGGTGACCATCTAAGTTTTCTCCTATTACAGCAACAAATACATTATCTTTGTTTGCTTTTCTACTATCTATAACTATGTCATTTATAGTGTCACTTTCATTTCCAATTACTAATTTACCTTTTGTAGCAATTGCTAGTTCTGATATCGTTAGACTATTCATACTCAATCCTCCTTATATTTTAATTTCTAACTATATTTTCTTAATAAAAGGCAATGTATAAATCCATATACATTGCCCCCCTTATAAATATCAACCTATTAATTATATACTATATTTATATATTTTTGAAGGTATTTCTAACTATATGTTACTTTTAGTTGTTAAAATAGAGCATTATGCTTGAGTTTTCATCTACTTTAACTCCTGGTTTAGGGAACATATCTACTACTTTTGAGCCTTCTGGAATTTCTATATCTGGATCCAAGTTAGCTTTTAGATTACTTTCTTCTAATATTTTAACTGCATCTTCTATAGCTAAATTTCTTATATCTGGCACTACCACTTGATTTTTTTGTAGTTCTTTCTTTTCTTCTTCAGTGTATACTGGTTCTACACCTAAATACGGTAACACCTCACTCATAATTTCCTTAATTATAGGACCTGCTGTTGTACTACCAAATGCACTTACACCAGTTGGTTCATCTACTATTGCAAGAACTACTATTTGTGGATCATCTGTTGGTGCTATTCCCATAAATGAACATATGTATTTACCTTGAGCATATCTACCATCTACAACTTTTTGAGCAGTACCAGTCTTTCCACCTATTCTATATCCTGGTATATATGCTGCATGACCTCCACCTTTACTAACAACTGATTCTGCTATTTTCATCATTCTATCAGCTGTATCTTCTGAAACTACCTGTCTTATCATTTTAGGTTCGATCTCTTCTATTACATTACCCTTATTATCAGTATATCCTTTTACTACTCTTGGCTGCATCATTTTTCCATCATTTGCTATTGTAGAAATTGCTCTTATAAGCTGCATTGGTGTTACTGATATAGATTGACCAAAAGACATTGTTGCAAGTTCAACTGGTCCCACATTTTTTTCATTATAAACTATACCTTTAGCTTCTCCAGGTAAGTCTATACCTGTTTTTTCCATAAAACCAAAAGCCTCTATGTAATCATACATTTTAGCTACACCTAATCGTTCTGCTACAGTCATAAATACAGGGTTACAAGAGTTTTGTACACCTTCTGCAAATGTTTGTTCACCATGTGGTCTGTAGTGTCTCCAACATTTGATTCTTCTTCCACCTATAGTTAAACTTCCTGTACAAGTAAATTTATCACTTTCTTTAACAACACCTTCTTCAATACCTGCTGAAGATGTTATCAACTTGAATGTAGAACCTGGCTCATATGTATCACTTACAGCTGGATTTCTCCACATTTGATAATATCCTTTTATCTTATCTTTTTCATCATATTTATCTAATTCTTCTTGGTAGTATGGATATATCGGAGTTCTAGAATCATTTGGATCATAATCAGGCTTTGATGCCATAGATAATATATCACCTGTTTTAGGATCCATAGCTACAACTGTTACCCTTTTTGCATTATTTAATTCGTATGCCTTCTGAACCGCCTTTTCAGTATAGTGCTGTATAACCTCATCAATAGTTAATATTAAACCATTTCCTTGTACTGGCTCATAATATTTTTCTAAACCTTGTGGAATCTCTCTACCTGATGCATCAGTACTTACAATAAGTTTTCCCGCTGTTCCTTTTAAATGCTTATCATATTGCATCTCAACTCCAGCTATACCTTGTGAATCTGCTGATGTATGACCTAAAACATACGCTGCAAAGTTTCCATATGGATAATATCTCTGATTATCTTCAGCTACCCATATTCCAGATATTTTAGCCTCTCTTATTTTACTTGCTTTTTCATCATCTATCCATCTCTGTACTTTTACTAATGCCATGTTCTTTTTTGATATTGATTTGTATACGTCGTCATATTCTTTCCCTAATATTTCAGCTACTTGCTTTGCTGCAGCTTCTTTATCTTTTACTTCTACTGGTTTACACCATACTGTATATTTTGTAATACTTACAGCTATTTCTTTCATATTTCTATCATATATAGTTCCTCTCTTAGGTTCTATAGGTATTTCCCTTGTTTGTTGATCAATAGCCTTAGTACTTAACCAATCCCCTTTTATAATTTGAAGATATCCAGTTCTAAACGTAAGTGCAAAAAATAAACCACATGCTAGTATAAGAACAAGCACTAATCTTTTCTTACTCATTCGTTTTATCTTTTTCAAGTTTCCCCCTCCTTTTTTAATTCTCTACTTCGATATATCTAATTTGGTTTTTCTTAAGATAATCCATATTAAGCTCTTCTTTCGCTTTTTCTTCTATTTCTCTTATAGAACTATTTGTATCTACTTTCGCTTTTAACTCATCTAACCTTATTTCCTCCTGTCTTAGCTCTTTTTTTAAGTAATATATATCATATTTAAGATTACCCACAACTGAGTATCCACATATATTAATAATAATTATTAAAAAACAAACTATGATTAATCCAAATCTTAATATTACTTTTTTTATCTTTCTATTTTTTCTCTTTTTATATTTATTCTTCTTTTCTTTTTTATATTCATTTATGTTTTTAACTTTATCAGTTTTAATCTTCTTTTTCATTTATCCACCTCTGTATACTCTAATTAGTTATATATTTGTGATAAATGCTAGATGTCCCTTTTAAAAGTTTTAGAAAAATTAACACAGAATATCTTATCAATATCTAAAAATTTTAAACTATATATTAATTCATGTTATATATTAGATTTTAGTGTAATATTTACATAACCTTAAGCGACATATAAGTTAAACATTTTATAAAACATACGATATGCTTCGGACACATCCATTGCTTAAAGTCGGCTTCACCAAAATCAAAGTGTATAAAAAGTGCTTAATTCCTTAAATGATATATTTTTATATATTAAAAGAGGTTATATAAAATAATTCAATTACTTTACATAACCCTCTTTAATATATCACTATATTTTAATTATATTCTCTCTGCTACTCTTAATTTAGCACTTCTTGATCTTGGATTTTCCTCTATTTCTTCTTTACTTGGAAGTATAGGCTTTCTAGTTATAACCTTCACTAGTGATTCTTTATCACATTGACATATAGGTAAATGTGATGGACATACACAGTCTAATGCTAAGTCTCTAAATTCGTTTTTTACTATTCTATCTTCTAATGAATGGAAAGTTATTATACAAACTCTTCCTCCTTCATTCATTATAGAAACAGCATCATCTATCATCTTTGTTATGACTCCAAGCTCATTGTTAACCTCTATTCTTATAGCTTGGAAAGTTCTTTTTGCAGGATGTGGACCATCTATCCTTGCTTTTTTAGGTATTGCTTTTTTTATAACTTCTACAAGTTCTCCTGTAGTTTCTATTGGTTTTTCTTGTCTTTCATCTACTATGAATTTGGCTATACGTTTAGCCCAGTTATCTTCTCCATAATCTTTTATTATTTTAGCTAACTCTTCTTCACTGTAGGTATTAACAACATCGTATGCAGAAAAGTCACATCTTACATCCATTCTCATATCAAGTGGAGCATCTTGCATATATGAAAATCCTCTATCAGCTTCATCTAATTGATGAGATGATACACCTAAGTCAGCAAGTACTCCATCTATTTTATAAACTCCTATTTTTGCTAGTTCTTCCTTTATATTTTCAAAATTACTGTGAACAAATCTAACTCTATCGCTATACTCACTTAATCTTTCTTTCGCAGTAGCTATAGCATTTTTATCTTGGTCAAATCCTATAAATAATCCATTATCAGATAGTCTTTTAACTATCTCCTTAGAGTGTCCTGCTCCTCCCATAGTACAGTCTACATATACTCCGTCAGGCTTTATATTTAAGTTTTCTATGCACTCATTTAAGAGTACGGACACGTGATGAAATTCCATTTTAATTCTCTCCTTGTTTTTATTCTTTTGTTTTATTATTTTCTTTTTTAGATAAATATATATGTGCAATTATAGCACCAATAACACCAACTAAACTTATAACTTGTGCCATTCTTAATGGTCCTATCATTAAACTATCAGTTCTAAGTCCTTCTATAAAAAATCTTCCTAAAGAATAAAGACCTATATAGTATACTATAATTTGACCTTCATATTTCTTTTTCTTTCTAAACATCCATAAGAATACAAATATTAATGCATCCCATATTGATTCATATAAAAATGTTGGATGCACTTTTACTCCATCTACCATAATTCCCCATGGTAAATTAGTTGGCCCTCCATGAGCTTCTTGGTTTATAAAGTTTCCCCATCTTCCTATAGCTTGCGCAAGAGGCATACCTATCATAATAGTATCTGCCATTTTTAAGAAGTTAATTTTCTTAATTTTAGTAAATATATATCCTGTAAGTAGTCCAGCAATTAATGCTCCATGTATTGCCATTCCTCCACCTCTAAAATTAAGTATCTGAGATGGATTTTGAGAATAATATCCCCAATTAAATAAAACATAATATAATCTTGCACCAAGAAGTCCCATAGGTATAGCTATTATTGCTAAATCAAGTACACTATCTTCACTAATACCAACTCTCTTAGCTTCTTTTAAAGCTATAATTGTTCCTAGTATCATTCCTGATGCCATAAGTATTCCATACCACATAACATCTATACCAAATATACTAAATGCAACTCTGTCCATTTATACACCTCTATTTTTTAAATAATTTTTTAAAAAATCCTTTAGATTTTTCATATTTTCTAGGAGATTCTATAGATATTTCTTTATCTTCTATAACTTTATATGGATTTTGTATAAATAACATTTCCGCTTTTTGCTCTCCATATTTTCTAACTATATAATCATAAGTTTCTCTTATTATAGGTCTACGTCTTGTACTTGAATGTGCATCTGTAGCTATAAAATGTATCATATTATTATTGAGTAATATTTCACTTACTCTTTCTGCTTCTTTTCCATTTTTACCAATTATACTTGATGAATTAACTTGAATTAAAGCTCCTTCTTTTATACAATCATAAATTATATTTACATTTTCCTGCACTTCTTTATATCTTTCAACATGAGCTAATATCGGTACATACCCTCTTATTTTTATTTCATATATTATATCTACTATATTTTTAGGAAATCTAATCGGTGGAAATTCTATTAGTAAATATTTACTATTATTTAGTGTATAAAACTCTTTTTGCTCTATAATTTCTATTATATCTTCACTATAATAAAGTTCATTTCCTATAAGTACTTCTATATCTAAATTATTTAATTTAAGTATATTATTAAACTCTTTTACACTTTCAAAAAGTTCTTTTCCTTTTTTATATTCAAAATTTGGATGATAATGAGATGTATTAACTATTTTTCTTATTCCTTCATCGTATGCAATTTTAGCCATTTCTAAAGCATCATCTAAACTTTTTGCTCCATCATCAATATTTGGAACAATATGACAATGAATATCTATCATATAAAATACCTCCATTCTTAAGATATAATTCTTATTGTAATATTATAACAAAATAAAAAGTAGAATTGTAATAATTCTACTTTTTATTTTTAATTTATAATATTTCTATCATTAACTTTTGATATATTTTCTGTAATTTTACCAAAACCTTAATACACTACAACAAATAATGCCATATTTCCCGGGCTATAAAAAATATTATAACTCTTATTTTTTACTAAATTTGCATAAGTATTATTTTTGTATAAAGTGTATCAACTAAAGTATTTATTTTATCCGGTGGATCTATATAATAAAATCTAGTATCACCCATATCTAGTTCTTCAAGTATACTATTGACTAAATGTCTAGTGTACATAGTATCTATAGTAGATGTTGGTGCAACAACATATAAAGTGCTTATTCCATATTCTAAAAGTTCTTCACCTGATTTAATTATATCTTTTTTATTATTTTCTAAAAGAGGCAATTTTATTTGGATATCTATATCTTTTTCAGCATCTTCTATGTATTTTTTTATTCTTTCTCTAAATAATATGTCTTGCTCTAAATTATTTTTATTATGAAGTCCAATTAATAGTACTCCGCTGTCCTCTTCTGATTTTCTTATATTCTTTAAAATTTCATCTTTATAAAGCTGTGCTAAATTATTAGCATTATAAAATGGTTCTAATACTTCAACGCCTGCTATGTTCCTAGATGCAAGATTTAATTCTTCATATCTTTCCATGAAAACATCGTAATCAGTTCCTTCTGTCATAAATAAAGGACATATTATTATTTTTGTGTATCCTTGTTCGATAATTGATTCTACTGAGTATTCAAAATAAGGCTTTGAATACATATATGAATTAACAACTCTATATCCATTTCCTAAACTATGCCTTAATTTTTCTGCTATTTCTTCTGCTTTATGCTTAAATTCACTAAACCCTAATTTACTATAATGGCTTTTATAATTATATAAATTGCTTATACCAGTAATCATAGCTTTATAACCTTCTTCATAGTAAATTTGAGTCGAACGCTCTCTTATATTATAATTTTTATCCTCACCTTCTGATACTAACAAAACTAAAGTCTCTTCTTTTTCTTTTGTAGGTTGCGTATTTTTAATTACTATATAGTCTTTAAATATAAAAGATATAACCAAGTTTATCCCAATAAACGAAATCAATGCTCCATAAATTAAATTTTTATAATTTTTATTAACTATTACTTGCTTATAAAATGCCATTGTTGCTAAAACTATAAATATGTTTTCATAACTTCCTTTTAATATAAAGCTCAACGCTAACGATGAAAATAAGATTATAGAAAATAACATAAAATCAACCTCACCACAAAAATTAATTTTTAAATAAGTTTTTATTATTTGTATTAACTTAATTGTATAGTTTACATCTATTATATATATGTTGTATAATTAGAATGTATGTCTACACAAATACTAAATAAACTTGATAAGTTAGCTTATTAAGCCTACTTCATAACTTAATAGGTTGTTTAAATTTATAAATAAAATTGACAAAAGAGAGGACGATATATATGAAATTAGGTATAGTTGGTTTACCAAACGTAGGTAAAAGTACACTATTTAATGCAATAACACAAGCAGGTGCTGAGTCTGCTAACTATCCTTTCTGTACGATAGAGCCAAACGTTGGTGTTGTTTCTGTTCCAGATGAAAGATTAGAAAAATTAAGAGAGTTATATGACTCTAAAAAAATAGTTCCTACTGCTATAGAATTCTGTGATATAGCAGGACTTGTTAGAGGAGCTTCTAAAGGTGAAGGTTTAGGAAATAAATTCTTATCTCATATAAGAGAAGTTGACGCTATAGTTCACGTGGTTAGATGTTTCGAAGATGGAAATGTTGTTCACGTTGATGGTTCTGTTGATCCTTTAAGAGATATAGAAACTATAAACTTAGAATTAATATTCTCTGATATAGAAATATTAGATAGAAGAATACAAAAATCAACTAAAGCTGCTAAAGCTGATAAATCTGTAGCTGCTGAAGTTGAATTCTTAAAAGAAATAATGGCTGTTTTAGAAGATGGTAAGTGTGTTAGAACTATGGACTTTAGTGAAGATCAAAAAGCTTTCGTTGATTCATTAAACTTACTTACATCAAAGCCTGTAATATATGCTACAAATGTAAGTGAAGATGATTTAGCTGATGAAGGTGAAAATAATGCATACGTTGCTAAAGTAAGAGAATTTGCTGCTACTGAAAATGCAGAAGTTGTTGTTGTTTGTGCTCAAATAGAAGCAGAAATAGCTGAACTTGATACTGAAGAAGAAAAGAAAGAATTCTTAGAAACTTTAGGACTTGAGCAATCTGGTCTTGATAAGTTAATAAAATCTTCTTATGCATTACTTGGACTTATATCTTACTTAACTGCTGGACCTCAAGAAGTTAGAGCTTGGACTATAAAAGTTGGAACTAAAGCTCCAGCTGCTGGTGGTAAGATACACTCTGATATAGAGAGAGGTTTCATAAGAGCAGAGACTATAGCATTTAATGATTTAGTACAAGTTGGTACTATGACTGCTGCTAAGGAAAAAGGATTAGTTAGACTTGAAGGTAAAGAATATGTAGTTAAAGATGGAGATGTTATATTATTCAGATTTAACGTATAATATATAATGGATAGGTATATTGCCTATCCATTTTTAATTAATATATAAATCTATATTTATTAAGTTAATGACTATATTTTTTCTATTGTGATACTAATATAATTTCAAAGTTTTTATATAGTACTTTAAATAAAAAATTCGCTTCACTCATGTCGCCAACGACTTCGTCCGTTGCTCAAAATCTTTTTTACGCTCAAAACCAACTTATTGATATTACTTACATTCAGAAGTTATCCACATTTTTTTAAATATTATAATATCCTTAAGCGTAAAAAAAGATAAACCCTAATTGGTTTATCTTTTTTATTTTATTAAGCTATATTTTAGAATCTTTGTTTTTCACAAATTTATTTTTATTTAACATAAATAATACAAATAATACTATTGCAGCAACTACACCTACTCCATTAGATAACATAGCATTTAATCTAAATCCTTCTGGTGCTTGTAATATATAAGATACACATACAGAACTCATAAATGTTGCCGGTATTAAAGATATCCAGTAATTAGCTTCATTTTTTATTAAGTATACTGTCGCTGTCCATAAGAATATAGTAGCTAATGTTTGGTTAGACCAAGCAAAGTATCTCCATATTATATTGAAATCTATAGTAGTTAAGAATACACAAACTGCAAATAGTGGTATTGCTAATTTAAATCTGCTTAATAATCCGTCTTGCTTTATATTGAAGGCATCAGCTATTGTAAGTCTTGCACTTCTAAATGCTGTATCTCCACTTGTTATAGGACAAGCAACAACACCAAGTACTGCAAGAACTGCACCTATTGGACCTAATAACTCTTTAGATATATGACTTACAACTCCTGATTGACCTCCGAAGCTATCAAGAGCCGATTGTATAACTCCACTTTCTCCAAAGAATGCTATTGTAACTGCACACCATATTAAAGCCACTATACCTTCTACAACCATTGCTCCATAGAATACTCTTTTACTTTCACTCTCTCTATTTATACATCTTGCCATCATAGGTGATTGTGTAGAGTGGAATCCTGATAAAGCTCCACAAGCTATAGTTGTAAATAAGAATGGGAATATAGATAATCCACTTGGATGTAAGTTTTGTAATGTCATTTCAGGCATTACCATACTTCCATTAAAGTGTCCTATTATCATAGCTCCTGCTAAACCTATTGCCATGAATAATAAAGATGCACCAAATATTGGATATATTTTACCTATAACCTTATCTACTGGTAAAACTGTAGCAACTATATAGTATATTATTATTAAAACTACCCATATATTTTTATCAATTCCTGTCATAGATGTTAATAATCCTGCCGGAGATGTAACGAAAACTGTACCAACTAATATTAATAGTATAACAGAGAATACTCTCATTACCTTTTTCATTCCATCGCCTAAGTATATACCAACTATTTCAGAAACAGAAGTACCATCATGCTTCATAGATATAACACCTGATAAGTAATCATGTACTCCACCTGCAAATATAGTACCAAATGTTATCCATAAAAATGCTACTGGTCCAAATAATGCTCCCATTATAGCACCGAATATAGGTCCTGTACCTGCTATATTTAAGAATTGTATTAAAAATACTTTATACCAAGGCATTGGCATATAGTCAACACCATCTTCTAATCTAACTGCTGGTGTTTGATTGTCATCGCTTAACTTTGCGTTTTTATCTACATATGTTCCATAAACAAAGTAGCCAATTATTAAAATTGCTAAACAAGATATAAATGTTATCATACCGTCTTCTCCTTTATTAATTTAAGTATCAATTATTATTTCATTTAGTATGATACATTATATTTTGTGTTTAATTTAGTTTTTTTACATGAAATGCATTATTTACTACATTAAATGCATTTATATGTTCATAATTATTCTAAAATCTTTAATTTTACTTCTACTAACAGGTATTTCTGAATTTATATCATCTAACTTTAATTTATACGTATTATTAAACCAAGGTATTATTTCATTTATCTTGGATATATTTACTATATAAGACCTGTGTGTTTTAAAAAATAGGTTTGTATCTAAATTTTTTTCAAATTCTTTTATAGATTCTTTTACGATATATTCACTATCTTTTGTATATACTATAGTTTCTCTTTCTCTAGCTTCACAGTAATATATATCTTTTATATTTACTACTCTTAACTTATCATTTTTCCATAAACTAATACTTGAAGCTTTTGATTTTTGAACAAACTTTTTTTCTTCTTCTAACTTGTTATCTATACTTATATTACTAGAGTAGCTTTTTTCTAGTTTATTTAACATAGATATTATCCTATCATCAGAATAAGGCTTTAATATATAATCAAACGCTTCTAACTCAAATGCATCTACTGCATGTTCTTTATATGCTGTTATAAATACTATCTTAGGTTTAAATTTGAAATTATTTATAGTTCTTGCAAGCAGCATACCATCTAATAAAGGAATATTTATGTCTAAAAATATTACATCAACTATATTTTCTTGTATAAATTTTAATACTTCTACTCCATTGTCAAACTCATTTAATATCTCTATTTTACTAAAATTTTTTATAAAATATTTTAATTCTTCTCTAGCTGGAAATTCATCCTCTACTATAATTGCTTTCATAATATCTCCTCTATATATAAAATTCCATTTTAGTTCCAGGGTCTAATCTATATATATTTAAACCTTGTCCATATATTAATTTTAATCTTAAATGAACGTTATAAAGTCCAATTTTATTATCTGGCATTTCTCCACTATATACCTTTTTTATCACATCAAGATCTATAGCTATACCATCATTTTCTACCCATACTCTGGTATATCCATCTTCTTTCTTTACTCCAATAACTACAGTTCCACAACCACCATTTTTTCTTATTCCATGTATGATCGCATTTTCAACAAGTGGCTGTATTGTAAGGCTTGGAATCTTTGCTTCTATATTTTCATCTATATCATATAAAACTGTAAGTTTATCTCCAAACCTTGCTTTTTCTATTTCTACATATGCTTTTACTTGCTCTAATTCTTTATTTATATCTATTAAGTTATCATTTACTTCCAGATTGTATCTCATATAAGTAGATAAATTTATAATAAGCTTTCTTGCTTTATCTGGATTAATTCTAATAAATGAAGTTATAGTATTTAATGCATTAAATAAAAAATGTGGATTAATTTGTCTTTGTAAAGCTTTTATCTCTGATTTTTTCCTTTCATTTTCTATCTTTTCTATTTTTGATATTTCCATAAGTGTTGAAATAATTTGTGATAAACCTATAGCTAAAGATTTTTTAGAATGACTCATATCATATTTCTTTGCATAGTAAATCTTCAATGTACCAACTACACCTTGAGAATCTGTTAATGGTATTATCATAGCAGTCTTTAAATCTGCTTTTTCACTTATTGAACTTTCCTCTTTTTTTACTTGTATATTTAAAATTTTATTTTCTTTTATTGAGCATTTAGTTATATTACTAATTTCTGTATAAGGAGCTTTAAACGCATCTTCCCCAACTCCAACATATGCTAATACTTCATTTCTATTAGTAATACTAACTGCATCAGAGTTTATTTCATCTTTTATTATCCTGCATATTTTCTCTAGAGACTCTTCATTTATAGATCTAAAATATGGTAATGTTTTGTTCGCAATATCTAAAGCTAACTTCGACTGCATAGCAGCTACTTCTTCTTTTTCTTTTTTTATGGCATCAACTATAGATATTAGAAAACCTATACTAATTTGTCCAACAATCATTGGTATATAAATCTTTTTTATTATTCCAATTGCAATATTATGAGGTTTTGATAAGAAATATATTAAAATCATAGAAAAACTCTCGGATATTACTCCACATGCTATTCCATACACCCACTTATATCTGCTACTAATTTTTTGATAAAAAAATCCAGATAGTACTCCTGCAAATATAGAAGATATAAAACATGGAAAAGCTGTTATACCTCCAATATCTATTATATATCTATGAAAACCAGATATAATACCTGAAGTTATACCAACTAATGGTCCAAATAAAACTCCACCTGATACAATGGCTATTATTCTCGTATTTGCAAGAGACCCTTGTACATCTATTCCATTATATGTACCAAGTATAGCTAAATCAGTAAATATTAATGATATAACTAATAAATCCTTTAATTTATAATTTTCCTTTTGAAATATATACTTAAATCCTTTTATTTTAGTAATTATTATAAATAATACTATTGTTAAACTTGATTTTTCAAGTAATTGTAAAAATATAGTGCTTTTATCCATATGTTACTCCTTAAATACTCTTTACTTTAAACCAAGTTTTAATTTACTAGATTATTCTATATAAATCAATATTTATTATTAATGATATATAACAAAAAATAAGAGTGCATTTAGCACTCTTATGTATATTAATTATTTATTTTATTTTTTAACCAATCCTTACCTTCTACAAGTCTTGCTACAAGCATAGCACATACTGTATTTTCAGTTGAGTTTAATAATGTTGCAGGAGCATCTAATATTGTTCCTATAACAACTATTATTGGAAGTAATGCTGGATCTATTCCAAATGCACTTACTATTAACATTTCACTCATAAATCCACCACCTGGTATAGCTCCCATAACTGCACCGTTTATAAATGCAACACCTAATATAGCTAACATCATTGGAATAGTATTCATATTAGTTCCTAATAATCCTAATAAAAATGCTATTTTTAATACGCCAGTTACAACTGAACCATCTTTGTGAACATTAGCTCCTAATGGTATAACAGTTTCTGCTATATCTTCTGGAACACCCATTTTCTTAGTTACATCTAAGTTTACAGGTATTGAAGCTGCACTTGAACAAGTTGCTAATGATGTAACTGTTGGAGATACTGCATTTGACCAGAATGCCTTTATTCCATCTTTTCCACCAGCTATAAATGCATATAAAGTAAATAAACCAAAGTAAATTACTGCTGTTAATATTAAGTATAATATAGTTACTCTTAAGTACCCTGATAATAACTGTGATCCTAACTCTCCTATAACATTGGCAAAGTAACATCCAAGTCCTATTGGTGCTGCCATCATTATTATATTGATTACTTTCATCATAACTGCTGAACCTGATTGAACAAACTTAGCTATTGACTTTCCAGATTCTCCTGCCATTAAAGTACCTATACCAAATAATATTGAGAATACTATTAATTGTAACATATTTGATCTAGATAATAATAATGAGAAGTCATTTACAGTGAATGTATTTACTATTTGTTGTAATAATCCTACTTTTTCTGTTGCTGAACTATCGTTAGCAGATGATATTATATCTTTAAATAATGATGTATCTAATCCTTTTGTTGGATTCATTAAAAGTACTCCAACTAATCCTATAACAGCAGCAACTAAAGCCGTTCCTAAAAATACTATAACTATACTCTTTAGTATCTTTCCTAATCTCTGCATTCCTCCGCCCATATTAGCTATTGCAGATGTAACACTGAAAAATACTAATGGTACTAATGTCATGAATAATAAGTTTAAGAATAATTCTCCTATAGGTTTTAAAACTACTGCTTTTTCTCCCATAGTTGCGCCTACTATACCACCTAGTAATATAGCTCCTAGCAATACTATAGAAGACTTATAATTATTCCAAAATGATTTCATACTCTCTCTCCTTTATTTCTATTTATTATTTAAAAACTCCTGTGCTATTTCCTTATCATCAAAATGATGCTTAACTTTTCCTAAAATTTGATAATTTTCATGTCCTTTTCCTGCAATGATTACTATATCATCTTTTTGAGCCATTTCTATAGCTTCTTTTATAGCTTCTCTTCTATCTACAACTACTCTATAATTTTCTTTATTTTTATCTAATCCTTTTAATATATCTTCTATTATAAGCTGTGGATCTTCAGTTCTTGGGTTATCAGAAGTTACTATACATACATCTGATAATTTTTGTGCTATTGCTCCCATTAAAGGTCTCTTAGTTGTATCTCTATCTCCACCACACCCAAATACAGTTATTATATTAGACTTAGCAAATCCTTTTGCAGTATTTAATATATTTTCTAATGCATCTGGAGTATGTGCATAATCAACTATAACACTTATTCCCTTATCATTAGTTATTGTTTCAAATCTTCCTGCAACACCCTTAGTTTTTCCTAAGCTTTCTTTAACTATTTCTTTAGGTATATTTAACATGTAACAAGCTGCTATTACTGCTAAAGTATTGTAAACTGTAAATTTACCTGGTACTGGCACAAATATTTCTTCTTCATATGTTGGAGTTACTAATGTATAAGATACTCCACGTGCATCTATTTTTATATTTTTTGCCATAAAGTCTGCTTTATTATCTATTCCATAAGTATAGCAAGGTGTACTTAAAGATTTTATATTTTCATATATTTTAGCTCCACCTTCATCATCTATATTTATTATATTTGCTGTAGTCGTTTTATAGAATAATTTTTCCTTTGCATTTCTGTAATCTTCTAAATCTTTATGGAAATCTAAGTGCTCTGGAGTTAAGTTTGTAAATATTCCTAATTTAAATTCTGTCTCATCTACTCTATTTAATACTAATGAATGAGATGATACTTCCATTGCACAATAGTCACATCCATTATCAATCATAGTTCTAAAATGCTTTTGTAAATCTATGCTTTCAGGAGTTGTTGAACTAGATTCAACTTCTTTATCACCATCAAATATTTTTATAGTTCCTACAAGACCTACTTTTTTATTATTTGAACTTAATATCTCACTTAAGAAAGTTGTTATACTTGTTTTACCATTAGTTCCTGTAACTCCTATAACTCCTAATTCTTTTGATGGATTGTTATAAAAATTATCAGCAACATTTGCCATAGATGCTCTAGTATCCTCTACTTTTATAAAAGTATATCCTTCTATATTTATATCTTCCTGTACTAAAAATGCTTTAGCACCTTTTTCTATAGCACTTTCTATATATTTATGACCATCTGAGTTGAATCCTTTTATACATATAAATAATGTATTTTCTTTAACTTTTCTTGAGTCATATGCTATGTTATTTATGTCTATATTTAAGTCACCATTTACACTAAGTATATTTATTCCTTTTAATAAATCATTTAACTTCACTTATTTTTCCCTCCAAATTTTATATTAATCTATATATAATTATGCTTTAATTCAAATATTAAACCTATATTTATTATTATATAAATACAAAATTACTATGTACATTGCTTAAGTTGCTTGTTATATTGCAAAAAATGCTCTATAATCTAATTTAGAAGGTAGGTGGATTATGAAAGATATAAATAACAAAGTTGGTTACTTAAATGACAATTTTAAAATCTTCCATATTAGAGATAAGAAAGATATTAAATTTGAATATCATCATCATGATTTCAGTAAAATAGTAATTTTAATTGATGGTGATTTAACTTATTATATAGAAGGTAAAGCCTATATCTTAAAACCATGGGATATTTTATTTGTAAATAAAAATGAAATTCACAAGCCAGTAGTAAACCCAAATAAGTACTATGAGCGTATAGTTATATGGTTAAATCCAGATTTTATGGCAAAATATGCTCAAGGTAATAATGATCTACTTAAATGCTTCGAGGTAGCAATTAAAAATAATTATAATTTACTTAGATTAAATATGAAATCAATTGAGATTATAAAAAATCTAATTCAAGATATACAAAATTGCAATAATAGTAATGAATTTGGAAGTGAGATTTTAAAAGAATCATTATTTGTGCAATTAATGGTTTTAATGAATAGGTTATTTTTAAATAGCGATAAAAATAGAGATATCGAAGATATTCAATATGATAAAACAATAGAGGGCGTTTTAAATTATATAAACTCTAATCTAGAAAATGATTTATCTATAGATACTATAGCTTCAGAATTTTTTATAAGTAAATATTATCTTATGAGAAAATTCAAAAATCAAATAGGAAGCTCTATTCATAATTATGTCGTACAAAAAAGACTCATACTTGCAAGGTCTCTTATATCTGATGGTTTAAGTATGAGTAGTGTATGTTCTAGATGTGGGTTTAATGACTATTCAAGTTTTGTAAGAGCATTTAAAAAGGTATATGGTGTTTCTCCAAGTAATTATAATCCTACAATCCATAATTTTGAAAACCCTATATCTGATACTTAAAAAGGTATGAAGTTTAAACTTCATACCTTTTTATATTAGTTTCTTCCTAATATTCTATTTATCTCATGTCTATAAGCATCTGCTTTAGCACCAAATATTGCTTGTATTCCATTACCTACTTCAACAACCCCTACGGCACCTAATGCTTTTAGCTTATCTTTATCTACTTTTGATTTATCTTTAACTTCAACTCTAAGTCTAGTTATACATGCGTCTATTGATACAGCATTTTCTTCTCCACCTAATGCAGCTAAAACTTCTGGAGCTTTTTGTACTATTTCATCTTTTCCATTAGCTTTATTTGGAGCTTCTTTTCCATCTAATCCTTTAGCAGCTTGGAAGTCTGCTTTAGAGTAAAGTTTAGCTTCTTCTTCATCCCCTTCTCTACCTGGAGTTTTTAAGTTTAACTTAAGTATTAAAGTTTTAAATAAGAAGTAATAAACTACTGCATATCCTGCACCTACTAATATAGCTCTTATCCAGTTTGTTGGAACTCCAGCTCCTGCAGGAAGTATTCCGAATAAAGTAAAGTCTATTAATCCTCCTGAGAATGTCATACCTATAAATACATTAAGTATATCCATTAAGAAGTATGATAATCCTGCCATTATACAATGAACTACATATAATACTGGTGCAACAAATAAGAATGTAAATTCTAATGGTTCAGTTATACCAGTTAATAAAGATGTAAATGCTGCTGATACTAATAAACTTCCAACAATCTTTTTCTTGTTAGGAGCAGCAGTATGATACATTGCTAATGCTGCAGCTGGAAGTCCAAACATCATGAATGGGAATTTACCAGCCATAAATCTTGTTGTTCCAGAAACTATAGTTGACATAGTATCTGCATCTGCACCAACTATACTTTGCATATTTCCTAATTGAGCAAAGTAAGCATAGTTAGCACCTTGAATTGTTTGCCACGCTCCATCTATTATAACTTGACCATCAACAAATGATCCATACCAGAATGGTGTATAGAATATATGATGAAGACCAAATGGTATTAAGGCTCTTTCTATTAATCCATATAAGAATGTTCCTATTGGTCCTGCATTTTTAACGAATAATGCAATTACTGCTATTCCATCTTGTACAAATGGCCATATATAAGCTAATAATGCACCTACAACTGCCATAGCTAAAGATACTACTATTGGAACAAATCTTGCTCCTGAGAAGAATCCTATAACTGCTGGTAATTGTATATTGTAATATTTATTATGTAATGTAGCTGTTACTATACCTGTTATAATACCACCAAACACTGACATATTAAGAGTAAATATACCTAATGTAGTAGTTACATATTGTGCATATTGAGCTGGCACATCACCTGAAACTAAAGTCCCTAATGGTGTAGCACCCATACCTAATAATACACCTATAACTTGATTCATTATTAAGAAACCAAATACAGAAGCAAGTGCTGCTGTACCTTTATCTTGCTTAGCAAGACCTATTGCAGTACCTACTGCAAATAGTACCGGTAAGTTTCCAAATACTATATCCCCTATACCTTGCATTATTTTTAATATTATAGTTATCATTGGGATATTAACAAAAGCAATTAATGGTTGATATATAGCTGGTGCATTTTCAAGTGCTGCTATATTTATTAGTGATCCCCCAACCCCAAGTAGTATACCTGCAACAGGTAACGCTGCTATTGGAAGCATTATTGCTTTCCCAATTCTTTGTAAGTATTGAAGCATTTCTTTTTCCTCCCCATTATTTTTTATTTTTACTATTCTCTAGCTATGCAGTTTTTTTATTTTTATTAATTATTAAAACTATTATTACAATAAAATTCGCTATGCTCATGTTGTCAACGTATTATTATTTAATATAGTTATTTTGAGCATAAAAAAAGAGCTAAACAATTTATGGTATAAAAAGCAACCATAAATAATTTAGCTCATGCCTGCATAACCAGTAACACGCTATACGTATTAACTTTATATATTTAGTATATCACACTAGCATTCCTATGTAAACATTTTCACGAAATATTATTTTACTATTTCTATTTTATTTAACTCTCCAGCTTTAACAGTTCCTTCTACTAGTTTAACTGATTCACCTTCTGATAAATTAGTAAATACTACTATTGGCATTGAAGATTTTGCATTTTTCTCTATAAATTCTACATCCATTTTAACTAGTTTATCTCCAACTTTAACTTTTTGATTTTCTTCTACAAATGTCTCAAATCCTTCACCTTTTAAAGAAACTGTATCTACTCCTAAATGTATTAATACTTCTCTTCCATCCACAGAGTTTATAGTTACTGCATGTTTAGTTGGGAATACTGTTACTATCGTCCCTTCTACTGGTGATACTATTATCCCATCAGATGTTTTCATAGCAAATCCATCACCCATCATCTTACTTGAAAATACTTCATCTGGAACTTGAGATATATTTACTAATTCCCCATTAGTTAGTGGTACTATTTGTTCTTTTTTTACATCTTGTTCTTTGTTCCCTTTAAATAAATTTTTGAAAAAGCTCATATTCTTTATCTCCTTTGATTATTATATTATATTTTTGTATTATTAAATGTTATACATAACTTTTAGTTATTTCTTTATTAAAATTTATAACTGATATTACTCTATTTATATGTAATATCAAGTATAATACCTCATCATCATTTACTTTATAAGTATAGTTTTCCTCTATAAATGATTTTATTTGTTTTACGCAATCATAACTTTCTTTATATTGTACTTTTACAATTTCTAATAAACCATTATTGTTAGTATCTATCGATTCCGTTTTATCTATTAATCGTTTTGCAAAAAACTTTAGATGAGTTAATAGCCTGTCAAAATTAATTTCATCTTCTATAAATTCTATAGAATAATAATTTTTTATTATATCAAGTATTTGATTTATTATATTCATAATTAAACATGATTTATTAGTAGATTCTCTATAATTTGCATTTATAATATGCATTGCTATAAGTCCTGCTTCATCTATTAAAAAGTTTACATTAAAAGTTTTATTTATATATTCTATTGCCCATTTACCTATCTCATATTCTTTTTTGTGAATTCTTCTAAGTTCATATAATAGTTCATTTTTTATCGGTAAATTTTCTTTATATCTTTTAAGTGCAAAATATATATGATCTGTTAAAGATATATAAATATATTCATCTAATGTAGTATTTAAATTCTTTTCTGCATATTCTATTATTGCACTACTTACAGCAAAAACCTCTTCTGGTATTTCACTTGCTAATTTATTTACTTTACTCTCAAAATTATTATCTTGTATTACAAACTTCTTTTCAATTTTACTATCATCAACAGTATCATTTGGTTTCTTTCCAAATCCAATCCCACACCCTGTCAATATCACTTCTTTTTTACTACTATTTTCAAATGCTAAAATAACATTATTATTGTACACTTTCTTTATGGTCACCATTGTCTCTAGCCCCCCAAAATAAAATACCTAAATCAAGGTACAAAAAGTACATCTTAACTTAGGTATTGCCTGCTCTATCAGTAACAATCCATTTTATTAATTTAAACAGATATATTTTATTTAGTTATATTTATAATATTATATTAATTATATTTTCATGTCAAGAGCTTAAAAAATCAATTTCCTATCTAATTTATACTTCTTTTATAATACCTTTTTTATATGCTGTTAAAAGCAATTTTAAATCATCAACTTCATCTAATAACTTCTTACCTGCATCAGTGTCTTTTACAGTTTTTCTGCTTAATTTATGTTCAACTAACATTGTTGTTGATAGTATGTCACTTTCATTTACTATTGCTTCTTCTGTTGATGTAAACGGCTCATGAGATACAAGTTGTAGACTTTGCGAATTATATATCAATGTATATCCCGCTATACCAGTTTTTTCTTGATATGCTCTTGAAAAACCTCCATCTATAGCTATTATTCTTCCATTAGCTTTTATTGGACTTTCACCGTTTTTACTTTCAACTGGAACATGTCCATTAACTATATGAGATTCATTTGTATCTAATTCAAATTCTTTAAAAATTTTATTGCATACATCTTCATCTTCTCTTAATGTAAAATATGGGTTCTTATTCTCTTTATGAGTTTCCTTCTCTGCTATAAAATACCTTTCAAAAGTAGTCATATCATCTTTACCAAATAATGAAGAGCATTTTCCTGTCCATAGATACCACATAATATCCATTCCATATTGTTTTTGATTAGTTTTATCTTTAAAGAGATATCCTTCTCGCACTAAAGTTTCCATCTTATCCATTAATTCTCTACCACTATATTCCTGTCCTTGAAGCTTCATTTTCATAAAACTTTTATCTTCGTTTAAAGGAACACATCCATGTATTAATAAATTTCCATTAGAAACTAAATATATACTTCCTTTTGAGAATAAGAATGATACATGTTTTTGTAGTTTTTCACTGTTTTTAAATGATGATACTAACTTATCAATTACAATCTCTTCTTCTTTCGTTAACTTATATGGATTCTTCGGATCTATAGTTGGGAAATTAGTATCTTTTAGTTTATATATATTTCCTTTTAAATTTATAGTTCCTTCTTCATAGTTTATCTTATCTAAAAGCAATCTATGATCCATTTCAAACTCAGGTCTTCTTTTAATTACTTCACCTTCAAGTTTAAACTGTATAATACTTATAGCCTTATGCATTTTTGCTATTAGAGTTTTTTCTTTTGTAGATGTTTCGCCTGCACTTCCTTTTGGCATAAAACAGTTACAAGGATCGCTTTTATATTGTTCTAATGCAAATGTTGCTAGTGGAAGTAAATTTATTCCATAGATGTCTTCTATAATATCTAAATTAGAGTATCTAGCTGATATTCTAAGGGCATTTGCTATACAAGTTTTTTCTCCACTTGCAGCACCCATCCATAATATATCGTGATTTCCCCATTGTATATCTACTGAATGATAGTCCATTAGTGTATCTAGAACTACATCCGGTCTAGGACCTCTATCATATATATCTCCTACTATATGAAGTCTATCTACTACTAACTTTTGTATAACTTTAGATATAGCTATTATAAACTCTTTTGCCCTATCTATACTTATAATAGTATCTACTATACTTTTATAATAGTTTTGTTTGTGTACTTGTTCTACATGTTCATTTAAAAATTCTTCTATTATATATTTAAAATCTTCCGGAAGAAGTTTTCTTACCTTAGATCTAGTGTATTTACTTGATGCATATCTACACAACTCCACTAATCTATATATATATATTCTATAAAAATCATCTATATTATCTTCTTCTTTTTCTATTAATGCTAGCTTTTGTTCTGGATAATATACTAAAGTTGCTAATGTCTTTTTTTCACTCTCTCTTATAGTACTTGAAAATAATTCTTCTATCTTTCTTTTTATAACTCCTGAACCATTTTTAAGCACATGCACAAATGCTTCATACTCTCCATGTATATCACTTATAAAGTGCTCCGTTCCCTTTGGAAGATTAAGAATAGCTTCTAAATTTATAATTTCTGTACTCGCTTTTGATATACTTGGGTATTGCTTTGATAATATTTTTAAGTATTTAAGCTCTTTTTCAATATTTTTCATTTAACACCTCCAAACATTATTACTACTTATATTTTAGCATATTTACAACAAAAGGATGGACAAAATTTGTCCATCCTTTATTTTCAAACTATATTTCTATTAGAAGTTTTCAGCTAATCTCTTATAGTTATTGTATCTTTCTTTAGCATTTTCTTCAGCCATATTGAATAATTCTTCAGCTACGTCTGGATATTGCTTAGCTATAGCAGCATATCTTACTTGACCCATTAAGAACTCTCTGAAGCTTTCAGTTGGTTCCTTAGAATCTAAAGTGAAAGGATTCTTTCCTTCAGCTTTTAATTGTGGGTTGTATCTGTATAAATGCCAGTATCCAGCTTTAACAGCTTTTTCTATGTTAGCTTGAGCTCTACCCATACCTTCTTTTATTCCGTGAGATATACATGGAGAGTATGCTATTATTAATGATGGTCCATCATGCTTTTCAGCTTCTATTATAGCCTTCATTAATTGGTTCTTATCAGCACCCATACCAACTTGAGCAACGTATACATTTCCGTAACTCATAGCCATCATACCTAAGTCTTTCTTCTTAGATCTCTTACCAGCAGCAGCGAACTTAGCCATTGCAGCAACTGGAGTTGACTTAGAAGCTTGACCTCCTGTATTTGAGTATATTTCTGTATCAAATACAAGCACGTTTACATTTTCACCTGAAGCAAGAACGTGATCTAATCCACCGTAACCGATGTCATAAGCCCATCCATCTCCTCCAAGTATCCATTGAGATCTCTTAACTAAGTAATCTTTTCTTGATTCTATTTCAGATAATAATGATTTTACTTCTTCATCTGCACAAGAACATGTTCCAGCTAATACTTCTAGTACCTTTTCACTAGCAGCTTTAGAAGCTTCACCATCTTCTCTTGCTTCTAACCATGCATTAAATGCTTCTTTAGCACTTTCACATATATCCATAGTTAATAGAGTTTGCATAGTTTCAGCTATTTTATTTCTCATTTGCTTAACACCAAGCATCATTCCGTATCCGAATTCAGCATTGTCTTCGAATAATGAGTTTGCCCAAGATGGACCTTTACCTTCATGGTTAACTGTGTACGGAGTTGATGGAGCAGATCCTCCCCATATAGAAGAACATCCTGTAGCATTTGCTATCATCATTCTATCTCCAAATAATTGAGTAACTAACTTGATGTATGGAGTTTCTCCACATCCTGCACAAGCTCCTGAGAACTCTATAAGTGGTTGTCTAAATTGACTTCCCTTAACTGTAGTTGGTGCCATTATATCTCCTTTAGGAGCAACTTTAGTAGTATCAACTGCAAATGCCCAGTTTTCTACTTCTACTTCTTGAGTATCAAGAGGCTTCATAACTAAAGCTTTTTGCTTAGCTGGACATATGTCAGCACAGTTTCCACATCCTGTACAGTCCATTGGACTTACTTGCATTCTGTATTGTAATCCTTCAAATCCTTTACCTATAGCCTTCTTAGTATTAAAGCTTTCTGGAGCATTAGCTGCTTCTTCTTCATTTACTAATACTGGTCTTATACATGCATGAGGACAGACATATGCACATTGGTTACATTGGATACAATTATCAGTTATCCATTCTGGAACATTAACTGCTACTCCACGTTTTTCGTATGCTGCAGTACCAGCTGGGAATGTACCATCTTCTAAGCCTTCGAATGCACTTACTGGTAAGTTATTACCTTCTTGAGCATTCATAGGTCTTAATATGTTCTTTATGAATTCTGGTTCATCTGAATCTACTGCCATTTCTAACTCTTCAGCATTAGACCAGTTAGCTGGAACGTCTATCTTAACTAAAGCATTTAATCCAGCTTCAACAGCTTCAAAGTTCATGTTAACAACTTTTTCACCTTTTTTACCGTAAGCTTTCTTTATAGAATCTTTTAAGTATTCTACAGCTTCAGTTTCAGGTATTATTGCAGCTAACTTGAAGAATGCAGATTGCATTATCATGTTTATTCTATTTCCAAGACCTATTTCTTGAGCTATCTTAGTAGCATTTACAGTGTAGAAGTTTATATTGTTATCAGCTATAAATTTCTTCATTTTAGCTGGTAAGTGTTGTTCTAATTCTTCTTGAGACCATATAGTGTTAAGTACGAATACTCCACCTTCTTTAAGTCCCTTTAATAAATCATATTGGTTAACATATGATTGGTTATGACAAGCTATATAATCAGCTTCATCTATTAAGTAAGTTGATCTTATAGGAGCATCTCCAAATCTTAAGTGAGACATTGTTATACCACCAGATTTTTTAGAGTCATATGCAAAGTAAGCTTGAGCATACTTATCTGTGTTATCTCCTATTATTTTTATAGCTTGCTTGTTAGCTCCAACTGTACCGTCAGATCCTAATCCCCAGAACTTACATCTTACAGTTCCTGGATGAGCTATTTTTATTGATTCAGATTTTTCTAATGAAGTATTTGTAACATCATCTACTATACCTAATGTGAAATTGTTCTTAGGTTTTTCTGATGTTAAGTTATCAAATACAGTTTTTATATCTGTAGGAGTAACATCTTTTGAACCTAATCCGTATCTTCCACCTATTATCATTGGTGCATTTTCTACATCAAAGAATGCATTACGTACATCTAAGTATAATGGTTCACCTGTTGAACCTGGTTCCTTAGTTCTATCAAGTACACATATTCTTTCAGCTGAAGCTGGTATAGCTTCTAATAAGTGCTTATTAGAGAATGGTCTATATAAATGAACTTTAACTAAACCATAGCTTCCACCTTTAGCATTTAAGTAATCTATAGTTTCTTCTATAGTTTCTGTAACAGAACCCATAGCTATTATTATATTCTTTGCATTTTCATCTCCGTAGTAATTGAATAATCCATGCTTTCTTCCTGTTAATTCAGACATTTTAGCCATGTATTTCTCTACTACACCTACTATATTATTGTAGTATTTGTTTGATGCTTCTCTTGTTTGGAAATATATATCATCATTTTGAGCTGTACCACGAGTTACTGGGTGATTTGGAGATAAAGCGCTATCTCTAAATGCTTTAACAGCTTCCATATTTAATAATGACGCATAGTCACTGTATTCTAATAATTCAACTTTTTGTATTTCGTGTGATGTTCTAAATCCATCGAAGAAATGTATGAAAGGTAATTTACCTTCTATTGCAGCTAAGTGTGCAACTGGTGCTATATCAGCAACTTCTTGAACTGATCCTGAAGCTAATAGTACACATCCAGTTTGTCTTGCTGCCATAACGTCTTGATGGTCACCAAATATAGATAATGCTGAAGTAGCAAGAGCACGAGCACTTACGTGGAATACTCCTGGAAGTAATCCTCCAGCAACTTTATACATGTTAGGTAACATTAATAATAAACCTTGAGATGCTGTAAATGTTGTTGTTAATGCACCTGCTTGTAATGAACCGTGGAATGCTCCAGCAGCTCCTGCTTCTGATTGCATTTCTACAACATTAACTTTTTGTCCGAATATATTTTTTCTTCCTTGCGCTGACCAATCGTCAACTGCTTCTGCCATGTTTGAAGATGGAGTTATCGGGAATATAGCAGCTACGTCAGTAAATGCATACGCAACGTGTGCAGCAGCTGTATTTCCATCAACAGTTTTCATGAATTTAGCCATAATGTGTATCCTCCTTAATATTACTCCTATGTAGTTTAAGTATTAAATCTTAGCTACAGTGTATAATGAATACAATGTATATTTTAGTACAATTCATATACATATAAATATTATGCTATAATTTACATAATAATGAAGGTATTCTATAAAATGTTATAGATTCCTTCTTTATTACAAGTATAAATAATATTATAAGCTAATTTAATTCTACTCTTTATCTTCTAATTTAATTAACTCTTTGTGCTAGTTAAATATGATTACTGAAATACTATATTTTAGCAAGATATATTTTGATAGTTAAAAAACTTTATATAGTAATTTAAATATACTTAGTAAAATAACTAGCTCAATAGATTAATTATTTTTATCTAATACATATATTAAATACCCATAAATTTATAATCTAAGCATTAAATTTTTATTTAGTATTAATAGTCACTTTTAGATTCGTTATTTCCACTTACTATAGCAATTGAAGCACTAGCCCCTATTCTAGTAGCCCCAGCGTCTATTACTTTAACTGCATCTTCTTCACATCTAACACCACCAGATGCTTTTACACCTATATTTTCTCCTACAGTTTCTCTCATAAGTTTTATATCAGCTGGAGTCGATCCTCCTGTTCCAAATCCTGTAGAAGTTTTTACATAGTCAGTTCCTGCTTTAACTGCAAGCTCACAAGCTATTTTCTTTTCTTCATCAGTTAAATAGCAAGTTTCTATTATAACTTTTACTAAAGCTTCTTTATTTGCTGCATCTACTACTGCTTTTATATCTTCATATACTAATTCATAGTTTTTATCTTTTAATGCACCTATGTTTATAACCATATCAACTTCATCAGCACCTTTAGCTATTGCATCTTTTGTTTCAAAAGCTTTAACAGCTGAAGTATTTGCTCCTAAAGGGAAGCCTATAACTGTACATACTTTAACATTGCTTCCTTTTAATTCTTCTTTTGCTAGTTCTATATTTGCTGGATTTATACAAACTGAGAAAAACCCATATTCTTTTGCTTCGTTACATAATTTAACTACATCATCTTTAGTTGCTATAGCTTTTAATATAGTATGATCTATCATATTGGCTATTTTCTTATTCATTACAAATTCTCCTTTTTACCGCTTTTTTCGTTATATATTTACATATCATGTTACCATATTATGTAATTTATATAAACTTATTTTTTATAGCATTATTTATAATTAACAAAAAAATAACATATTATTTACTAGAATTTACAAATTAATAATATATTCTTAATTTAAACTTAACAAGTAGGCACTTTTTTTATATGTAGAAACTTATAATATACATAGTATATAAAAGTATACTATGTATATTGTTATATATTTTATTTATGATATACTAACTTTATAAAATAAAAATGTGAGGTGTTTACAGATGAGCTTAAGTTCTCATAGTAAATGTCATATGTCAAACCGTTGTTTAAAATATGACACATGTCCTATGACTTTATTTCACAGATTAGTTTCTGGTAAGTGGAAAATACTTATCCTTTGGTATTTAAGCGGTGGAAGTCTTAGATTCAGCGAAATAAAAAGAAAATTGCCAGATGTTACACAAAAAATGTTAACTAATCAACTTAGAAGTTTAGAAGAAGATGGCCTTGTACATAGAGAAGTTTTTCCTGTAGTTCCACCTAAAGTTGAGTATAGCTTAACTGATATGGGGCAAAAAATGATACCTCTACTTGAACAAATGTATGATTACGGAATTGAGTATGAAAAAAATATCGAAAAATAAAAGAACGGATCTTAAAAAATCCGTTCTTTTTTATATAATTATTCAGCTATTAATTCTACTTCTTCACCATTTCTAACACCTGCAGCGTTTCCTTCTTCAACGTCTACATGCATTTCTAATGCAAAGTTAGCATTAGCTCTTACTAATACATTTTCAAATACTACAGCTCTTGGTCCGAAAGTTCTAACTTTTACTATTTGCTTATCAGTTACACCAAATCTAGCTGCATCTTCTAAGCTCATATGTATATGTCTAGAAGCAACTATAACACCTTCTGATAATTCTACTTCTCCTGCTGGTCCTACTAATTTAACACCTGGAGTTCCTGCTATATCACCAGATTCTTTTATTGGAGCTTTTATTCCTAAAGCAAATCCATCTGCTAAAGATATTTCAACTTGTGTACTAGGTCTAGCTGGTCCTAAAACTCTAACTCCTTTTATAGTGCCTTTAGGTCCTACTAAGTCAACTTTTTCTTCACAAGCATATTGTCCTGGTTGAGATAATGGCTTGAAATGAGTTAACTCATGTCCTGCACCAAATAATGCTTCTATGTCTGCTTGGCTTAAGTGAACGTGTCTATTAGATAATGCTATTGGTAATTTCATCTTAAATTCCTCCTAATTATTTTGTATACATGATACATTATATATAATATTTAACAATAAATCAAATGATTTTATTAGCTTTTTAACTAATAAAATCATCGATAAATTCTTGATAATTCAATATCTTTATCAAAAACCATCTTATACTATTTTGTTAACTTTAATTTGTTTTTATACTCTATATATTTTGTAATCTAGTATTATTTTGTTAGACTTTTTATAAGATCAAAATACCCTGGAAATGATACATTTATACAATCTTCATTATCTAATTTTATTTTTTCATCAGATATTAAATTTAAAGTAGAAAATGCCATTGCTATTCTATGATCTTTAAATGTCTTTATTTTTCCACCATTTAATTTAGATTTTCCTTTTATTATCATTCCATCTTCTAATTCTTCTATATCAGCACCTAATATCTTTAGATTTTCTACCATAGACTTTATTCTATTACTTTCTTTTACTTTAAGCTCCTGTGCATCCTTTATTATAGTAGTTCCTTCAGCTTGTGTAGCAAGTACAGCTATTACTGGAATTTCATCTATAAGTCTTGGAATTATATCTTTATCTATTGTAGTTGCACATAAGTCTTTAGTATATCTAACTAATAAATCACCTACTAATTCTCCACCAACTAATCTTTCATTTATTATTTCTATATTTCCATTCATATTTTTAACTACATCTATTATCCCAGTTCTAGTTTCATTTAATCCTACATTTTTTATAATAACTTCTGAACCTTTAGTTATTAAGGCTGAAACTATTATAAATGCCGCTGATGATATATCTCCAGGTACATATATATCTTGGCTAAATAGCTCATTTACTGGATTTACACTTATTTTTAAATTTTCTACATTTATGTCTGCTCCAAATGACTTTAACATTATTTCTGTATGATTTCTACTTTTTACCTTTTCATATATAAAGCTAGTATCATTTGCATAAAGACTTGCAAGTATTAAAGCAGATTTTACTTGTGCTGATGCAACAGGCATATGATAATCGATAGCTTTTAAATCTCCACCATATATTTTTATAGGTGTATAGTTAGCATCATCTTTTCCTTCTATATTACATCCCATAAGTCTTAATGGGTCTGTTACCCTTTTCATAGGTCTTTTAGCTATAGAATTATCTCCAATTAAAGTTGCATCAAATTTATTTCCTGCAAGTATTCCCATCATAAGTCTTATTGTAGTTCCCGAATTTCCTACGTCTAATATTTCTTTTGGTCTTTTAAGTCCATATAATCCATTTCCTTTTACATATACATCCTTACCATCTATTTGTATATCTACACCCATTTTTCTAAAACAAGATATTGTGCTTAAGCAGTCTTCTCCCATTAAGAAATTGCTTATTTTATTATGCCCTTTAGATATAGAAGAAAACATAACTGCTCTATGGGATATAGACTTATCACCTATAAGTTCAAAACTTCCTTTAAGCATGATTTGCCCCCTTTATTATGTTTAATATTTCATCTTCATCTATATTGTCAGTAATTTCAACCTTTCCAAAATCTATTGGAAGTATTAAATTAATCTTTCCGAAACTATTCTTTTTATCATTTTTCATTATTTCAAGTATTTCTTTATTTATCTTATCTTTATCTCTTTCAGTAATTTCATCTTTTTCATATAATGGTAGATTAAATCCTAAAGGTAAATTGAATTTTTCACATACTTGTATAAATTTATTGTAGTAACTTTCCTCTATGTATCCTTTTTCTAATGATAACTTAAATGCCATATTCATACCAATACTTACAGCTTCACCATGACTTATTTTACAAAGCTTTTCAACTCCATGGCCAAATGTATGGCCAAAGTTTAATATTTTTCTAAGACCACCTTCTTTTTCATCTTTAGAAACTATATCTGCTTTTATTTGAATACATTTCTCAACCATATAACATAGTGTTTCATTATCTTTATCAAGTATTTTTTCACTATTATCTATAAGGTAATCTAAAAAATCATAGTCATAAATTATACTGTATTTTATAACCTCTGCCATTCCAGATATAAATTCACTATATGGTAATGTTTTTAATGCATCTATATTTATATAAGTAAACTTAGGTTGATAAAAAGTACCTATTATATTTTTTAAATTTCCTATGTTTAATCCAGTTTTGCCGCCTACTGACGAATCCACTTGTGCTAGTAAGCTTGTTGGTATTTGGCATACATCAATACCTCTCATATATGTAGATGCTACAAAACCTGCTAAATCACCTATAACTCCACCACCTAATGCTATTATTAATGATTTTCTAGATAAATTTATTCTTATACAATACTTAATTATTTCTTCATATACTGATAATGATTTTGAATCTTCTCCTTCTGGAACTATATATTCATATATCATTTTCGCTTTTATATTATTTATAAAATTGTCAAGTTGATAGTTATATACATTCTCATCACTTATAATTAGAACTTCGTCATATATTTCATTTATATTAATTATAGATAAATCTTCAATATTCTTATTATTAAACTCATAAACTGATGATGTAAAGTTCTTATAGCTATTATCTATTACTATATTACAAACCTCATTTATTATCTTTTCCACCCTCTATCACCTAACCTTTTTATATATGTATTATAGTTTGATTTTAAATCATTTAAATTATCTCCACCTATTTTATCTAGGAAGTATTTGCATATAACAAATGCAACTACATTTTCACATACTACACTACATGCTGGTACAGCACAATTATCTGAACGCTCTATACTTGCACTATAACTCTCTAGTGTATTTATATTTATAGATTTAAGTGGTTTATAAAGAGTTGGAATAGGTTTCATTGCACATCTTATTACTAACTCTTCACCTGTTGTCATTCCACCTTCAATTCCACCTAGTTGATTAGTTTTTCTTTTTATTCCATCTTCATTGTTATAATATATTTCATCCATAACATTAGAACCATAATTATTTGCAACATCAAATCCTATACCTATTTCTACACCCTTTATAGCTTGTATACTCATTAAGTGCATTGCTAGTTCTCCATCTATTTTCTTGTCAAATTGAGTATATGAACCTAATCCTGGAATTAAGTTCTTCACTCTGATTTCTACAACTCCACCTAAAGTATCACCTTCAGATTTTACCTTATCGATTTCTTTTATTATTTCTTTTTCTACATCTTTATTTATACATCTAACTGCACTTTTATCTACATTTTCTTTTATATAATCAAAATCATAACTATTATTATCTTTTACATTTCCAATTTGAACAACACGAGAAGTAAAATCTATATTAAAATTTTTTAAAACTTGCTTACAAATAGCACCTACTGCTACCTTACTTGCTGTTTCTCTTGCACTTGATCTTTCAAGTACATTTCTCGCATCTTCAAAATCATATTTTAAACATCCAACTAAATCAGCATGCCCTGGTCTTACTTTTTCTACTTTTTTAGTTTCAAAATCAATGTTGTCCATAGGATTCATATATTGTATCCAGTTTTCATAGTCTTTGTTTTTTATCTCTATTGATATAGGTCCACCTAATGTTATTTTTCCTCTTACTCCACCTAAGATATTTATCTTATCTTTTTCTATTTTCATTCGGCCACCGCGACCATACCCACCTTGTCTTTTCTCTAATTCATAGTTTATTTCATCTATATTTAATTCAATATTAGCTGGTATTCCATCTAATATTGATATTAAGCTTTTTCCATGTGATTCTCCACTAGTTAAGTATCTTAACATAATTTCCTCCTTTGTTTTTTACTCAAAAAGAGCTTGTTTAATCAAGCTCTTTTATATCTATTATGTATTTATTTAAGTTTTCTTTTAGTGTTTCTTTAAATGATGTATTTTCTTCATACTCTAGCTTATCTGTATTATTTAAATATATATTATATTTTAATTTGTTATTTACACTTTTAAAGAAAAAGTCCATTACTATTTGCCCACCCATAAATTGTGTTTCATACGGAGTAGATCCTCCTACAGCAATGTACATTCCTATACGTTTTTTACTTCTATCAATTGAAGGCTTCTTTAATATATATTTACTTGCATAAATTGCCTGTGTTCTATCGACTAGTGTTTTTAATTTTGCAGTTATACAATCAAAGTTTACAGGACTTATAACTATAACTCCCTTTGCTTTATCAAACATTTCATACATTGGTGTCATGTCATCTTTAAATTTACAAAATCCAGTTTTTTCACAAAAACCACATGCTGTACAATATTCTATATTCATATCATAAATATTAAATATTTTATTTGATATATTATTTTGATTTAATTTATTTGAGATTTCTTCAGAAATTTTAAAGCAATTTTTATTTTTTCTAGGGCTTCCATTTATTATTAAAATATCTGTGTTCATAGTATCCCCCTTAATTATTCTTTAGCATCACTATTAATATATCATCATCATAGTTATCCTTATTAGAGAATTCTTTAAGTTCACTTTTTAGTTTTTCTATAATTACTTCTTGATTATTTTTGTAATTATTTTTTATAAAGTTTTCTAATCTAGATATTCCATATTCTTCTTTTGATTTATTTTTTATCTCTAATACCCCATCTGTATACATACAAATCATGCTACATTCATCTAGGCTTAATACATTATTTTCATAGCTTACATCTTCTATAACACCTATTGGTATCCCTTTTTTACAATCTAAATCTCTTTTTATAGAACTATCTTTTTTTATTATAATAGGACTATAATGACCTGCATTTGATATTGTTATTGTATTTTCTTTGGTATCTATCATACTTACTAAACAAGTTGTGAATATTCCCATTTTATCAAATTCATCATAAAGCATATCATTTAGATTAGTCATTATTTCTCCAGGTGAGCTACAAATTCTAGATAATACTTTAAATGCTCCTTTTATAATAGCTACTGCATAATTTGATACTATACCATGTCCCATTACATCAGCTAGTATATACACTATTTTTTCATCACTAACTTTTATTGCATGATAAAAATCCCCACCTACTACTTTAGCTGGTCTATGATAGAAATTTAATTCATTATCTATACTATATTTTATTTTACCTTCATTCATTATTAGTTTTTGCTGTTTATTTAATACATCTAATTCATTTTCAAGAATCTTATGTTTAATCTCTACTAAATTATATTCATATAATTTAAGTGCTACCGAAAGCTGTTTTGCAAATATACTTAATATATTTAAATCATCATCTGTATAGTTAGGGCTATTTGCACATACTATGTAACCAATGACTGATTTACTATCTTTAATCTTATAGTATATATAGTTTTTTATTTCATTATAATGTAATTTATTTTCATTACAATATGCTCCTATAGAATCTTGAGATAGGATTTTTCCGATTATAGGATATATGTTAGTTTGCTTTTTTCCTTCTACACCATAGAAACTAAACATCTTATTTTTATTCTCTACTTTTTCCGTTACTATTATAGTCTCCTTACTGTGTGTTATATGGCAAGCTTGTTTACTTAAATGATCTAAAAACTCATTTATATTATTATTAAAATATAACTTTTGTATTGCTTCATTTATAGAGCTAATAGCACCTCTTAATTTATGAACTAACATATGAGTATTGTTATTTTTCATTGTTATATCTATAGATAAACTTATAAGAGATGATACAGATGAAATAAAATCTATATCGTATTCATTTATTTTATCATCTTTAGTTAAAAAGCAAGTCATAAAACCTACTACATTATAATTAACAACAAGAGGAAAAACAATTCTTCCTATATATCCTTCTTTTTTAGCTAATTCTCTTTCATCTACTGCTCTTTCATCTTCAAATATGTTTTCTATGTATATTATTTCCTTTTTAGCTACAGCTTCATGTATATATTTAGGGTATTCATTAAAATCTATTTTAATTCCCCTTGAAGTTTTTATATCAAATAAATCTGGTATTTCATTTAAAGTCTCCGAACACACTAAATAAGCATATTCATAGTTATTCCTATAAAATAAATTTACACATGCTTTAGTGGGATGAACTACCTCAAGCATTTTTTCTATTATTTTATCCTTTATATCAAAGAAATTTAATGATTGAGTTACCATAGCTGATATATCAACTAAGTTTTTCATTTTATAATTTTCTGTATTATTGTTATCAAACATACTCGTCCTCCCCCTTATTTCGTCATTATTTAATATTACTATATATATCTTTTATAGTAAATAAAAAAACAACTATAAAGCTAATCACTATAGACCAATTAAAATTTGTTATAAGTCCAAGTATCAAAAGAGTTATAAGTATGTTTATACCTGATTTTCCTCTCTCAGTTAATACATCTAATGTAGTCATTTCTACATTATCTTTTAAATGCTTTATACTCTCTAAAATTTGTTGTTCTAAATTTCTTTTATAAATTATGTATAAAAACTCTATTAAAAATAATCCAATCCCTAATATAGTATTTATTTCAAATGCTAATATAAGTGTAATCATTACTATTATAAGTTTTATTATATTAAGTGCTAAACTATCTATTTTAAGTGTTAAGTTTTTAATTTCTTTATATTCATCTTTTAAGTAATACTCCCCATTTGGCATTTTTTTCATATTAGTTTTTACAACTTCAGAATAAAAAAGCTTTATTATTCCATTTATCATAGTAAAACCTCCAAATTTATTTATATTTTTATATTTTTACAATTATATTATTTTTTATACTTGACAATAATAAAAATATTGAGTTTTATAACCCTATAAATAAAGGAGTGCTTATTATGCAAATGGAACAACTAGATCTAGAAATTCGTAGTAAAATTTATAATTATACAAAAAAAATACTTAGAAAATATCAAAAAGGAATTACTACTGGAAAACTAACTGCTGATAAGTTTGTTGAGAATATCATATCCAATGGAGATATAAATGATATCTTAGATGAAAAACTTTTATTAGAAAATGATTTTAAAGAGTCTTATACCTCTTATATAGAAAAATTAATAAATATTCAAAATGAAAACTTATCAAGCAGCAAAAAAAGAGGTGTAAAATCCATACCTGAAAAACCTAGTATATCTCAAAGAATAAAACTAAAAAATTTACTAGAGTCTAGTGGTTACACCTTATCCATTCCTCTTGAATATTTAAATAGTTGTGATGTTGATTGTATTATAAAATATATAACTACTCAGTCTATAGATCTAGGAGATGAACGAATCTATAACTATGTGCATAAATCTAATTTAAATTAAAAAAGAAGTCAAATGACTTCTTTTTTAATTTATTATATTCTATTTTATATTAACCTAATGCTTTTTCTAATTTTGATAAGTGTTGTATTGGATAATATTTAAGTAACTCTCTAAATTCAGCCACTGATAATCCTTCTGTTGTTGTATAAATACGTATTTTTTCATCTAAATCTGCATTTATAAATTTAGTTTTTATTTCATCAAAATTAACTGTAGGCATATGTACCACTCCTTATATATATATTCTTTTGTATTGTATCCATAAATAAAAATTTTATTACCATATAAATAAATTAATAATAGCCTCATAAATTTTATAAATTTATAAGGCTATTCCTATTGTATCTCTATATTATTCTATTATCTACTATTGTTGCTTTCCAGCCATTTGTTGTTCAGCCATTTCAACTAATTTCTTAGTCATGTATCCACCTACATAACCATTTTCTCTAGCTGTTAAATTACCTTTGTCCATTTGTTGATAGTTAGCCATACCTAATTCATTAGCTATTTCTAATTTCATTTGATTTAAAGCTTGTTTAGCTTGTGGAACTACTTTTTGATTATTATTGTTGTTTGCCATTGTTGATTACCTTCTTTCTAAATAATTTTGTTTCTTGGTAGTATTATATGGACTTTACTACTTTTCATTCTTGGTAATTTTTACACACAATAATATTTTTCTAACAATAGTATCCAGCTAAATATCCTGTTGAAAATGCAATTTGAAGGTTAAATCCACCTGTATATGCATCTACATCTATAACTTCTCCAGCAAAGAAAAGACCTTCTATTAATTTAGATTCCATAGTACTAGAATTTATTTCATTCACTTTAATTCCACCTGAAGTTATTATTGCTTCCTCTATAGGTCTATATCTTTTTACAGTTAAAGTTATGTTCTTTAATAAGTGAACTAAAGACTTTCTTTGTTCTCTAGATATTTGATGAACAACTGTATCTTTATCAATTTCACTTAATTCTATTATTACAGGAATCAATTTTTTTGGTAATAAGTCATCTAATGCATTTTCAAACTTCTTGTTAGTATATTTTTGGAAATCTCTCTGTATCCTTTTATCTAATTTTTCTTCATCTAGTGCTGGTTTTAAATCTAATACTATTTTATAGTTTTCTTTTGTAGTATCTTTCATTCTACAACTTGCAGATTTTATAACTGGTCCGTCAACGCCATACTTTGTAAACTCAAGCTCTCCAAAATCATCATATATTTTTTTATTTTTACTGTTATACACTGATATTTCAATATTTCTAAGAGATAATTTTTCAAGATTTTTTACAAAGGATTCTTGCACTTCTATTCCTATTAATGATGGCTTAGTATCTACTATACTATGACCAAGACTTTTAGCAAATTTATATCCATCTCCTGTTGAACCCGTTAATGGATAACTAAGTCCTCCAGTTGCAATTATTACACTATCACATAATATTTCTTTTTTATTATCTAATATTACCTTTTCTATCTTACTTCCTTTTGATACTACTTTATCTACTTTTGTATTAAGAAGTAATTTTACTTTTTGACTTTTTATCATTTTTTCAAGGGCATTAGCAATATCATGTGCTTTATCACTTGAAGGAAATACTCTTTTTCCTCTTTCTGTTTTAGTTTCAACACCTAATTTATTAAACATATCAATAACATCAGTATTTGTAAAAGTGTAAAATGCACTATATAAAAATTTACCATTTGTAGGTACATTTTCTATAAGTTCTTCTATATCACAATCATTAGTTATATTACATCTACCTTTTCCTGTTATTAATATTTTTCTTCCAACTCTATGATTTCTCTCTATTAATGTTACATCTAATCCTCTATTAGCCGCAGTTGCAGCTGCCATCATACCTGCTGCTCCAGCTCCTATTACTACTACTTTTTTCAAATTGTCACCTCAAGTTTATATTTATTTTAAGCTAATTTTGTTATTTTAAATAATGCTGGAACACCTGCTACAGCATATAAAGTTATTATTAAATATTTTATAAATTTAAATAATACATATTTAGGCATTATATAGTTTAATATTAAAAATACTAATAAAAGTGTAAATATTCCTAATATAAATCTGTATGCACTTTTTACTATATAGTCTTTATTAGTATCTATTTTTGAACTAAAGCTAATTTCTTTTTTATATTCATCTATAGTATTAAATTTTATAAACTTATCTTCAATTATATACCCTAATATAAATCCTGATAAAAGTCCTAACATCTTAATATATGATTCACTTTTTACTCCTGAATTGTCAATTTAAATCAGACAAATTACTTATGAATCACTAAGCAAATGTAAGTAAGCTTTCAAATCCAGTTGCTTCTTTTATAACCTCATTTGGTGTTTTATAGTCTAGTGATTTTCTAGGTATAGAATTCCATTTATACGCAATCATATTTAATTCTTCTTGAGAATATGCAGATAAATCTGTAGACTTAGGTAAATCTTTTCTAACTATTCCATTTGAATTCTCATTTAGCCCTCTTTGACCTGGTGATCCAGGGTCTCCAAAGTAGATTTCAATATTAACTGAACTATCTTTTTCTATGTCTGACCATTTTGAAAACTCTTTACCTCTATCAAATGTAATAGTAGATATACACGACTTATGTAAAGATGATAGCCATTTGCAAATTGCTTCTTTAACATCCTCACTCTTTCTACTTGCTTTAAGTAATACAATATATTTTGAATACTTTTCTACTAAAGTAACTATAGCTGATTTTCTAGCTTTTCCTACAATAGTATCTCCCTCAAAATGGCCATATTCTATACTAGTTTTAGCATTAGGATACTTTTCATCTCTTTCATGAATTGTTTTACATGTATTAATTTTACCTCTTGTTTCGTTATGACCCTTCGGGTTATTTTTACCCTTACGTCTCAACTTATTTATATCTATTACACCTTGTTTTGCTAATTTGTATAATGTTTTTGTTGATATTTTTTCATCTTTTCCATCTATTTTATCTCTTCCTGCGATAGCATCTAAAGACCAATCATTTTCTAGCTTATTATTGATATCATCTAATTTTTCTTTGCTTAATACAATGGGCTTTCTTCCACATCTAGATTTATTTATTAGGTATTGATTATATATTTCTTGAACAGTAAGTCCTTGCATAAATAGCTTGTAATATCTGTAAACTTTATCTTTTCCAATTTTCATTCTTTGAGCGCAAGCTCTTGCTTTCACGCCTAAATAGTAATTTGCTTCTAGATTTGTTAGCTGATTTATGTTAATATGATTAAAAGACATTTTTGGTACTCCTTTTGTTGATTTTAGTAGGTTAACTAAGTATATCATAAGTGTCTTTTTTTGTTTATATATTTGTCTGATTTAATTATACAATTCAGGACTATAAAAATAAAAATTATAAATGGTATTAACGTTAATAATAAAAGTTTATAGTTTTTATTTTTATCTACAATATCAAATAATTTTGAGAACATTATTGTAAATACTATACCAAATATCCATCCACAAATTACATCTATAGGCCAGTGAACACCTAAATATAATCTAGATAATCCAACTCCTAATATCATTATTGAACCTAATATATACATCCATTTTTTCCTAAATATAATCATTAAACTGGTCCAAAATGTTGTAGCTGTTTGTGTATGTCCACTTGGAAAAGAATAACCTGTAGCAGTAGACACCCTTAAAGATTCAAGTCCCTCAGTTCCTATAGGTCTCGGTGCTTTTACATATTCTTTTATTCCTGTATTTATTGCTATATTTGCTGTTAATGAAAATAAAAGTTTTTGACCATATTTTTTATTTATACACCAGTACATTATAGCAGTTAAAATAACTATAACCGGTACTTCTGTGCTTATTGTTAATATTAAAAAGAACGCATTTAATATTGGATTCCTTATACTTTGAAAAAATTTTAATATATTAATTTGAATATTCATAATCTCCTCCTTATCTTTGTATCTTATATGATTATACACTTTTTTTAATGTAAATATTAAATAAAAATTTATTTGCATAATAGCTACTTTTTCTTAAAGAAAAAACCACATCATTTTTATGATATGGTTTTTTCTAAAATTATTTGAAGTTATGATGCTAGGTTAGTTACTGCATTTTCTGTACACTTATTTATATTGAATATTTTCTTTGATATTAATATAATCATAAACTCTGATATTGCCATACTAATCCATATTCCATTTTCCCCAAAAGCTTTTGCCATAATAACTAATACTATAGGTAAAATTAATATAGATCTCATTGCACATATCATGTTTGAGTATTTTGGTATTTCTATAGCTTGATAGTACATAGTTGTAGTTAAGTTTTTTCCTATGAATAAATACGCTAAGTTGTTTATATTTACTGCTATATATGATATATTTATAAGCTCTTTATCTGATGTAAATACAGAAATTATCTCTCTTCCAAATACAAAACATAATAAAGCAAAAATTATTCCTATTATAATTGATGTTCTATTTGAAAGTTTATAAAATACTAGCATTTTTTCACCATCTTTAGCTCCATAATTGTAACTTATAAGTGGCTGAGCCCCAAGAGTAACTCCTAAAAGTACTAAGTATATATTCGTAGTTATATAGTTTATTATTGCATAGGTAGATATACCTATTTCTCCAACTGTATTAACTAAAACTAAATTATGAACAAATATTATAACTGAAAAAGCTGCCTCTGCAAAAAATGATGGTAATCCTATTTTTAATACTTCCCTTATTGTACCTGCCTCTAGATTTTGCTTTCCAAAACTTAATTTTCCTTTTTTTAATATAAAATGTGGAAGAGCTATTAAAAGAGTTATTATTTGTCCAAATCCTGTAGCTATTGCTGCACTTTTTATACCTAATCCCAATTTAAATATGAATATATAATTTAAAATTATATTACTTATAGTTCCACATATGGTAGATACCATTGCAAGCTTTGGCTTATTATCATTTCTTAAAAAGCTATTAAATGCAATTCCTAATAAGCTTGGTAAACAAAACATTGCATAATATTTTAGATACTCAGCCGCTAATGGTAGTAGGTTTTCAGTAGCTCCCATTATTTTAACTATTGGTTTTGCAAATATAACACAAACTGCACTTAAACAAAGACTCATTATTATTAGCATATATGTAACCTGTCTAAATATACTAATTCCTTTTTCATCTTCATTTGCTCCAAAGTTCTTTGATATTAGTGCGCCACCTCCTACTGATACCATAGTTGCAAGGCCAAAAAATACTATTGTAATTGGCATTACTATATTAACTGCCCCTAGTGCAGCATCTCCAATTCCATTTCCTAAAAATACACCATCTATTATTGTATTCAATGATGCTATACACATAGCTAAAGCTGATGGTATTGCATATCCTAAAAACTGTTTGACCATTTACCTTTCCTCCTTTTTATTTACTCTTACAATATTAAACCCTCCACCAATGGCAAGGTCAATATTTATATTTTTTAATATTTCTATTTTAACTAAACTTATTTCTTCATTGTATTTTATAAATACCTCATTTAATCAACATCTAATATTTTAAATAATAATATTTAACTATAAAAATAAGTTAATTAACATGTTCCTCTAAAAAATTCCATAGTTAAGTAGTTCATTTTTATAATTATATATTTATAATTATCCTTAAATTTTTATAAAAAAAATCCGTATTACTAATTTATAATACGAATTTTATATTTTTAATTTATTTTTAAACTGTAACTGAACCTATATAAGGTAAATTTCTATATTTTTCTGCCCAATCTATTCCATATCCAACAATAAATTTATCTTCTATTACAAACCCAACATAATCAACTGGTATATTTGAAGTTCTTCTTTCAGGCTTATCTAATAGCGTACATAATTTTAATGATTTAGGATTTCTTATTTCTAACTCTTTTACTAAATTACTTAAAGTAAGTCCTGAATCTATTATATCCTCTACAATTAATACATTTTTTCCTGCTATATCAACATCTAAATCTTTTAATATTCTAACTGTCCCTGAACTTTCAGTTCCATTTCCATAACTTGAAACACTCATAAAATCTATATTTACATCTAAATTTATCTTTCTTATTAAATCAGAAACAAATACACTGGCTCCTTTAAGTATACCTACTACTAATAATTGTTCTCCTTCATAATCTTTTTCTATTTGCTTTGCTAGTTCTTCTACTTTTTTAGCTATTTCTTCTTCAGATATCATTACATCTATAGTTGCCATTTTCCCTGTCTCCTTTACGTATATTATAATAACCTTAGTATATCATATCTATGTAAATAATAGAATATTTTTATTTAATTTTAATATATAATTCGTATCAGTTGTAATTAAGTAGTATAATTTGGAATAATGATATATTTATATTATAATTTATATATGTAAATAATAATTTTAGGATGGTGATTATGTGAAAGTAAATCATGGTGCAAATTTATATGATTTATCTAGTCAATATGGATTTTCAAAAGAAGATTTTATGGACTTTAGTTCTAATATAAATCCTTTTGGATCATCAAAACTAGCTAAAAAATATGTAGTAAATAACATAGATAAAGTATCAGTATACCCTGACCCTGAATATATAGAACTAAAAACTTCTATATCTAATTACTGCAACTGTTCAATAGATAACATACTTTTAGGTAGTGGTGCTACAGAATTAATATCTTCTTTTATAGAAACTATTAATCCTAAAAAGTCGTTACTTTTATCTCCTGCTTATTCAGAGTATGAAAAGGAATTATCTAAAATAGGATGTAATATAACTAAATATTTTTCAAAAAAAGAATGTGATTTTAATATAGATGTAGACAAGCTTATAGAAACTATAAATAAAGATAATTATGAGTTAATCGTTATATGTAATCCTAATAATCCCACAGGATTTACTTTTACTAAAAATGAAGTAGAAAAAATATTAAATAGTACTAACTCTTTTGTTATGGTGGATGAAACATATATAGAGTTTACAAATATGTCTATTTATTCATCTACTTCATTAGTTGATAAATATAAGAATTTATTTGTTATAAGAGGCACTTCTAAGTTCTTTTCAACTCCTGGTATAAGACTTGGTTATGGACTAATTTCAAATAATAAAATAAAATGTGAAATGAACTCTAACCTTGATTTATGGAATATAAACATTTTCGCATCTATGATGGGTGAAGTGATGTTTAATGATAGTGAATTTATAGAAAGTACATATTCTTTAATGACAAAAGAAAGAGATTATTTAATAAATGAACTTAGTAAATTCGCTGATTTAAAAATTTATAACAGCCAAGGCAATTTTATATTATGCGAAATAAAATCAAAATCACTTACAGCTAAAGAAGTTAGAGAAAAACTTATACCTGAGCGAATTATAATAAGAGACTGTGTATCATTTGATGGTTTAGATGAATACTTTTTCAGAGTCTGTATTCTGAAACCAGAGGAAAATAAATTATTAGTTGAGAATTTAAAGAAAATTTTTAAATAAAAATTTTTCCTTGCCCATTTCGTCAACGATATATCGTTGATAAAATCAATGATCAGATTACAAGTTATCTACAGCATATATATTTTATAATACCTTAATATAAAGAGAGTGTAGATTAAATCCACACTCTTTTATATTAAGCAACTTTATTATCTGCTTTTTTACTCCACTTTTTATTTAAATGATCTACAACTGCTGCTATAGCATTATCTCCTGATACGTTTGCTGCAGTTCCAAAACTATCTTGCGTTAAGTATAATGCTATCATTAGACTTGCAAGACCACCATCAGATGGTATACCTATCATTGGTAAAAATGGAAGTGCACTCATTATAGCTCCCCCCGGTGCTCCTGGTGCTGCTACCATTGCTATTCCTAACATTAATATAAATGGAAATACTGTTGAAAATCCATGATCCATACCATTCATCATAAGTACTGCAACAGCAAATGATGTAACAGATATTATACTTCCTGATAAGTGAATTGTTGCGCATAAAGGTACACAAAATTCTCTTATTTCTTTACTAACACCATTATTTTTAGCACATTCAACATTTACAGGTATTGTAGCTGCTGAAGATTGAGTTCCTACAGCTGTTAAGTATCCTGGTATTTGATTCTTTAACATCTTTAAAGGATTCTTACCAGTTACAAATCCTGCCGTTGTAAATTGTATTATTAAATATACTATATGTAATGGTATTACTACTAAATATACCCTCCAGAATATACTTAATATATTCCACACTTGTCCTGCATATGTTATATTTGCAAATGTTCCTGCAATATAAATCGGTAATAAAGGTATTATTATTATTGATAAAACTTTTGTTATTATTTCTTGGAATTCTTGGAATAGATTATATAATATTTCCCCTTTATCATTATTTCTAAGCGCTGATATTCCAAGACCCATAGTAAATGAAAATACTATTGCTGCTGTTACATCTACCATTGGTGATAATGGTATTGTAAATATAGGTTCTAGCATTCCTGCTTCTGGATCTCCTATTTGTGATGCTACACTTGGATCTATGAAAGATGGGAATATCAACGATGCTACTATAAATGCTAATGTCCCTGCTACTATTGTTGATCCATAAGCTATTCCTGTTGTAACCCCTAATAATTTTCCAGCTCCTGTTGCAAGATCCGCTATACCTGCAGTTACAAATCCTATTATTATAAATGGGATTACGAACTTTAAGAACGCTGAGAATAATGAGCTTGCTGTAACTAAAACTTTTACTAAAAATTCTGGAGCAAACGACCCGATTAATATACCGGCTATGATACCTATAATTAATTTAGGAACTAATCCTATTTTCTTTTTACTCATAATTTCCCCCCCTATGATTATTCTTTTTCTTTAGAATAACAATTTTTTAACAATGTTTCAACATTTTCCTTATACTTTTTTACCCTATCTTTTTCCATATTTTTTTATTTTATTATATGTTTTAGAATAAAATTTAATTATTTATTATATCCTTCTATATAATAATTACTACAACTTGTATCATATAAGTTTATAAAAGTTATAAAGCTATTTATCTTACTTTTCTTTAAAGATTATATAAAAAATAATATTATAATTTCCTTATACGCAAAAAATGAATAGTAAAATAAATTACTATTCATCTTCATCATATATATTGTAGTTTACATTTTCTATTACATTAGGGTCTTTACTATCTTTTAAAATCTTTTTATACTTTTCTATTTCTTCATTAACAATACCTAAACTCCAAACTAATACAAAGATATCATCAATAAATCCAAACATACCTGTAATTATTTCCGGTATTAAATCTATGCCTGAAATAATATATAAAATAGCAGTTAATAGTGAAAATATTAACTTAAACTTACTAAATATATTAACTCTATTATCAGTTAAAAAATCTGGTATTTTAAAAATATTTATAAAAAATAGTAATCCAAATTTTGCATTTTTAAATCTAACTAATACTCTTTTAAATGTATCTAATATCATATCAGTAACAAATGACATTTTACTCATTTTTATCACCTCATAAGCTATATATTAAGTTATATTATAACCCATATAATAGCTTATATAAATAGGTTATTTTATAAAAGGTGTATACCTGACTGTGAACATTTTCTTATCATATCATCAGGCCACACACCAACTTGAACTTCTCCTATATGTGCTTTATTTAAGAAATACATACATATTCTTGATTGACCTATTCCACCACCTATTGTATATGGTAGTTCTCCATTTAATAATGACTTATGATAATCTAATTCTTTTCTATCATTACAATTTGCTACATCTAACTGATATTTTAAACTCTCTTCATCGACTCTTATTCCCATAGATGAAAGCTCTATAGCATTATCTAATACTGGATTATAGAATAATATATCTCCATTTAATTCCCAATCATCATAATCTGGACTTCTTCCATCATGTTTATCTCCATTATCTAATATCTTTCCTATTTGCATTAAGAATACTGCACCTTTATCTCTTACAATTTTATCTTCTCTTTCCTTAGGAGATAAATCTGGATACATATCTAATAATTCTTGAGAAGTTATAAATGTTATTTCTTTAGGAAGTATCTTTTTTATTTCAGGATATATCTCATGAACGTGTTCCTCTGTTTCTTTAAAAACTTTATATATTTTTTTTACAATTTCTTTTAGCTTTACTTTATTTCTTTCTTCTTTATCTATAATAAGTTCCCAATCCCATTGATCTACGTATATTGAATGTATATTGTCTAATTCCTCATCTTTTCTTATAGCATTCATATCTGTGTATATTCCTCTTCCAGTCTCAAATCCATACTTTTTAAGGGCTACCCTCTTCCATTTAGCTAGCGATTGTACTATTTCTACATTCTTATTTATATTTGGTACATTAAAATTTACAGCTTTTTCTACTCCATTTAAATTGTCATTTGTTCCTGTCTCAGGTAATACAAATAAAGGAGATGAAACCCTTGTTAATTTTAGTTCTTCTGAAAGTCTTTGTTCAAAATAATCCTTTAGATCTTTTATTGCTTGTTGAGTTTGTATTACTCCTAGGCTTGATTTATATTGTTCTGGTATTATTAAACACATATTATTCTCTCCTTATCATTATAATTTGAGCATGATATCATACATTTCATTCAAAACTTATTTTTAAACAAAAATCTGACCATAAATTTTTGTCCAATAAAAAAACCTTTCGTCTCTATATTAAAAATATAGGGACGAAAGGTTATACTTCCGCGGTGCCACCCTGATTAACTTAAAATTTAAGTTCTCTCATCTGTACAGATTATTCGATACAGTTCAATTTGGTAACGGATTGATACCGGCTAAGCCTACTAAATTTAAATTTCGGTTAGCAACTCCTGGATGTTCTTCAATATAGACTTCATACTGGACTCTCACCATCTCCAGTTCGCTTTGACTACATTCTATACTTACTCTTCCATTCACAGTTTTTAAATTATTTATATAAGCTAATGATAGAATATTTAATTTATTCTGTCAATTACTTTATTTTTGCTTTAATTTTGATTGTTTTAATTCGTTTTACTTAGTTTTTAAATTTAATACTTTTTAATAAGTTTAATATAAAAATAATTTTCTCTTTTAAAGTAGGAATCTTTTTCCTATTTATTAAAATTTTTAGTAAAATAATTTAAAACTTTATACTTATTTAATTACCATTAGATACACTAGATGTACTTTCTCTTATTATAAGCTGACTTGGTATTATTACCTTTTTAGTGTAAGTTCTATTATTCAATCTTTCTAGCATAAGCCCAACACATGCATTAGACATATTCTCAATGTGAACTCTCACAGTTGAAAGTGCTGGTAATGTATATCTTGAAACAAATATATCATTAAATCCAATTAAACTTATATCATTTGGTACACTTATTTTATTTTCATAAAGAGCCTTTAGTACTCCTGTTGCTATTGTATCAGTTGCTATAAAAAATGCCGTTGGTAAATTTCCTTTTTTTATAAACTCTATCATAGCAGTATATCCAGCAGATGCAGTCATGTCACAATTTATTATATAATCCTCATTTAATATATCTTTTTCTTTCATATATTCATTGTAGTACTTTAATCTTACATCCTTCTCTCTTAATTTATTATCACCTAATGTATTTCCATCACCTATATATCCGATTCTAGTGTGTCCTAAATCATATAAATAATCAAGTGCTGAAAAAACGCCCATCTTAAAATTAATTTTTACCGAATCATATTTTTCATCATCAGGAGAAGAATCTAAAAATACTATATTTGAAGAATATTCATTCATCAAATTGATTTCTTTATCTGAAAACTTTCCTATGGCTATTATTCCATCTAAATCTTTTTCTTCAAGTGATTCATAATTAAGTCCGTTATTATATAACTTTACTAGTTTTATATTATTATTGAAACATTCTTTTTCAACTGTGTTTTTTAATAATAAATAGTATGGATCCTCTAATTGCTTTGAAACATCATACATTTCAACTAATCCAATTTTATATTTATGGCTTTTTTTTATTTTATTTTTTCTTTGTGTAATAGTTTTATATTCTAAATCTTCTGCTGCCTCAAATATTTTCATCTTAGTTTCGTCTAATACTAATAAGGTCTCATCATGATTTAGTACCCTTGATACTGTGCTTATGGATACACCTACCCTTTCCGATATTTCCTTTAAAGTTGCCACGTAAATTCTCCCCTTTTTATTAATTGTTATATTAATATTATAAAAAAAGGTATGATTAAATACCACATATTTTCTATTTATTGTTTAATATTTCACATAATATGTTCTATAATTTATAACTTATACTTTCATATAAATAAAAAGCCTTAAATGAATTGATAATCATTTAAGGCTTTCTTACTAAATATTGAAAGTTTTATCAACGTATTCTTTTATTTCTTTCGCTGTACCCATAGCTAATACTTCATCTGCAAATTTTTGCATATCTGCATAAGATAAAGAAGTTATTAATTTTCTTGCTGGAAGTATAGATATTGGACTCATAGAGAATTCATCTAATCCAAATCCTAAAAGTATCGGTATCATTCTTTGATCTCCTGCACTTTCTCCGCACATTCCAACCCATTTTCCTTCTTTATGAGCATTATCTATAACCATTTTTATAAGTCTTAATACTGCTGGATTAAATTGATTGTATAAATGACTTATCTTTTGGTTCATTCTGTCTACTGCACAAGTGTATTGTATAAGGTCATTAGTTCCTATTGAGAAGAAATCTACATGCTTAGCTAATACATCAGATATAACTGCTGCAGATGGTATTTCTATCATCATACCAACCTCTACATCATTAGAGTAAGCTATATTTTCTGCATCTAATTCTTTTAATACTTCTTTTATTACCTCTTTAGCATCTAATAATTCTTCAAGTGAAGATATCATAGGGAACATTATTCTTAATTTTCCATGTACACTTGCTCTGTATAAAGCTCTTAATTGAGTTTTAAATATATCTTTTCTATCTAAACAAAGTCTTATAGCTCTGTATCCTAAGAATGGATTCATTTCAGCCTCCATTTCAAAGTAAGGAAGTTCTTTATCTCCACCTATATCTAATGTTCTTATTACTATAGGTTTATTATTCATTCCTTCAAGTACTGCTTTATAAGCTTCATATTGCTCTTCTTCAGTTGGGAAAGAATCCTCTTTATCCATGTATAAGAACTCAGTTCTATAAAGTCCAACACCTTCAGCATCATTCTTTATAAGTCCTTCTACATCATTAGGACTTCCTATATTCCCTGCAAGTTCAACATGTCTACCATCAGTAGTTATTGATGCTTGTCCTTTTAATAATTCTAAAGACTTTCTGTATTCTTCAAATTCTTCTTTTAATGAAGCATATTTAGCTTTAGTTTCTTCATCAGGATTAACTCTAACTTCACCAGTATCTCCATTAAATACTATATAATCCCCATCTTTTACTTTTTTAGTTATATCATTTAATCCAACTACAGCAGCTATTTCTAATGTTCTAGCCATTATAGCTGTATGAGAAGTTCTTCCACCTATATCAGTTAAGAACCCAAGCACCATATTCTTGTTCATTGTAGCTGTATCTGATGGAGTTAAGTCGTGTGCTATTAATACAACTTCTTCATCAAGTCCTGCTAAATCAACTACTTTTATACCTAATATATGTCTTAATACCCTATTTGTAACGTCTTTTATATCTGCTGCTCTTTCTCTCATGTATTCATTGTCCATAGATTCGAACATTGCAACAAACATTTCTTTTATTTCATTTAATGCATAGTCTGCATTAACTTTTTCATCTCTTATTTTAGATATTGCAGAGCCAATTAATTCAGGATCTTCTAATACTAATAAATGAGCTTCAAATATTTCAGCTTCATGCTCTCCTAGCTCAGCTAAAGCCTTTTCCTTAACCTTAGTTAATTCTTCTTTAGATACCTTAACTGCACTCTCAAGCTTTTGTATTTCTTCATCTATATTCTCGATAGTCTTTTTTTCTATAACTAATTCACTATGCTCTATTACTAAAGCCCTCCCTAATGCTATCCCTGGAGATGCTCCTGTTCCATTATACATTACTACTCCTCCTCATTTATTTACCTTAAATATATTAAATAAACCTCGGATAAAACCGAGGTTTAATTATTATTCTCCAAATCCACCTTCGATTAATTCAACTAAAGCGTTAACTGCTGCTTCTTGATCTTCACCATTAGCAACAACTGTTAATTCATCACCTTGACCTAATCCTAAGCTCATTATACCCATTATAGATTTAGCGTTTACAGTTTTTCCTTTTGCTATTACTTCTACTGTAGATTTGAACTCAGCAGCTTTTTTAACAAACATTCCTGCTGGTCTAGCGTGTAATCCGCTTGCGTTTTTTATGCTTACATTTTTTTCCATTTGTAAAACCTCCAAAATTTATTTTTAAGTATTTATTTACTTTATTAGCTTACCTTTATTATAACTTGATTTTGGTAAAATTTCTAGTACTTTTGTTGTTTTCTATCCCTAGGGACTTTTTTTGTCCCTATATTTAGAATTGATTTGAAAAATCTTTTATAATACTATTAGTAATTACTTTTGTAAACTTATTTTTTTGCATTGGTATTATTGATTTTGTTTCATAAGTTAAGGATATATTTTTATTTTCATTTATATTTTTATTTACTACATCATAGAGTTTATGAAAATCATAAAGCTGAATTCTATTTATATTATTTTCTTCAAGCTTTTTTTCATATATACAATAGAATAAATCCTTATATGAAAAATCTTTATCTAATCCTAAATTTTCACCAAGCTTAGGTATTAAAACTTCTAATAATGTTCTTAATGTAGAATCTTTCTTTATATTAAATAAATTTAATATATTTTCTATAGTTTCTGTTTTTAAGCTTTTAAATTTATTAAAACAATACTCTTCATCAAACATATAGTCTACATTAAAATAATATTTAATTCCTTCATACCTGTCATAAGCTTTCATAGCATCTAGATATCCTAAATTTATATTTTTTTGTACATTATCCTTATCTTTATTTAAGGATCCTCCTAAATACTCTGATGGTACTATTGTTTTTATATTTATATTTTGATACTTATTTAAATTTATTTTTCCTAGAAAGTCATCAAGTAATCTTATTACTACTATATCTTCATATCCTTTTTGTTCTAGTAAAGATATTGGCATATTATCAAAAAACATTCCATCTAAAAAAAGTTTATCATCTATTCGATTTAATTGAAATATTGGTAAACTTGAACTTGCTATTAAGTAATCAATAAGCCTTTTATTTGGTATATCTTCTATGTATAATGGGTGTGGATTTATTTTTTTATCCCACCAAACTGTAACAAGACCAAAATCTTTATTAGATTTTCGTATAATATCTTCATTTAATGTTTTTTCTAATAGCTCCCTAAGTGGACTGATATCTATACCTTCATTTTTTCTAGCTTTATTTATAAGTTCTATAACACTATTTATATTTTTTGCAGTGAAATCTACATTTTTATATTTTTCATAAGTTTCTTCATCTATATTCATAAAATGAGTATAGTCATATGTTAGCCAAATATCTTCCATAATTTCTATATCATTTTGAATTATATATGCACCATTTAAGGCTCCTATCGATGTTCCTGCTACACCTTGAAACTCAATTCCTAAATCTCTTAAAGCTTTATATGCTCCTATTTGGTAAGCACCCTTAGTGCCTCCTCCCTCTAATACTAAACCTTTCATAAAATCACCTATATTAAACAAGAAAGATATATACTTAGAATATATTATAAATTATCCTGTATTTCAAGTTTAAAAGTTACTAGGTATATATCTTTCATTTTATAGTAATTATTAAATTACTTTATATCGTCTACAGATTTTACAAACTTAACTACTTTTGTAAACATTTTTTGCTCCATAGAACTTAGTGATACTGTATTCATTATATATCCTTTTGGATCTACCATATATATTTGTCTATATCCACCTTTATATAGGGCTATACAAACTGATTTTATATCATTGTCATTTTCACATTCAAATTTAGAAGGTGTAACCACTAATTTATACTGTGATTTTCTTAGACCCTTTGTCATTTGCTTATGTTTTGCTAAAAATGAATTTGCTTCTTCATTAGTTATATAGCCACTAACATCAACATACACAGTTTTTGAATTTTGATCTACCCTTGCATTAATCATATATATTCCTCCCTTTTTACACTCAAATATATTATATGTAGAAATATTATATTTGTGATTATATGCCAAGGGATCCTCTAATCAGATTATTTATTTTATACTCTAAATCACTTATATTACTTTCACCATTTTTTAGTCTCTGTAAAACTTGTTTTGATAAATCTTCTATATGTGTATAATTAGAATCCTTAAATATCTTAATTTTCATTACTTTGTTAGGATAATAGTCATATGCATTTTTACTTATCTTCTTTGCGTTTATCTTAAAATACTTATTATACACTTCAGAGTTTAATAGTCCTACTAAGTATTCGTAAGAAAAAATTTCCTCATACTCTTTATTTATATAAAATGAATATACATCTGCACTAGAAAAACTATTATTTTCATCTATGGCAAATCTATTTTCAAAAGATTTATATGGGTACATTATTTTTTTTCTTTCAAAAATAGCTTTTTCCCTTCCCCATTGAAGTTCATACCATAATCTTAATTTCTTTTTACATTCTCTTCTATTTAGCAGTCTTTCTTTATATTTCCCTATAAAATCATTTATTATTATAGGATTATCTGATTCATTTTTTATATCATTTGAGTATATTAACTTATATCTATTATCTTTAATTGTATATTTTTGAATTTCTTTATTTTTTACCCATGATTTAAGAAATCTATCATCTATAAGATTTATTTTTTCATCATCTTTATCTATTACAAAGGCTTTATCACATCCTGTTATTATACCTTGAAAACTTGTACATATATCTTCTAAAGAGTAATTGCAATAGTCTTCAATTTTATCATAAAAAGTTTTATCCTCTTTTTTAATTATTATCCAATCTTTATTTATTGTATTTTTATATAATATTAACCTTTCAAAAATATTATTTTCTATAAGTTTTTCTATGGAATGAAATTGATTTATGTCTATTGATTGATTTTTTATTCTTAGAATATTGGTACTTTGTGAATTTTTTTCTTTCTTTAATGTAGATATGCAACTAGATATTCCTATGTCTTTAAAAACTTCACATCCTAAAAAATCAATTATTTCTACTATGTTAGTAGTTTTATCTATGTAAGTTCTTAGGTCTTTAGCTGATGGGCTTTCTAAAAAGTATCTCGGAGTTATAATACTACAAACCCCATCATCTTTTAAATTATCTATTATTTTTTTATAAAAGCAAAAATATAAATCTGCTTTACCTTTATATACTTGTTTGTATTCTTTTAGTATATATTTTTTATAATCACTATCTAAATTTTTATGACCTATATACGGTGGATTTCCTATTATATAGTCAAACTTGTTATTTAATTTTATCTTTAGTGAATCTTCACAATATATGTTAAACTTATCTACTGATAATCCTTTACCTTTATCTTTAAGTCCTTGTTTTAATATATTTACTGCTTCAGCATCAATATCGTATCCATATATACAATTAGTTATTATATGGTTATGAATAGTATCATAGCTTATATAATCATCACCATATAATTCCTTTAATTCGTATAAATTTTTTTCTATTAAATCATACAAAATATCATATGCCTCTAATAAAAAATTTCCACAACCACATGATATATCTAATATTTTTGGTATCGGATTTTTAAGTATATCATGATTTTTTATAGTCTTATTAAGTATATAGTCTACTATAATTTTCGGTGTATAATATACTCCTTTACTTTTTTTTATATTTATATCTAAGCTTTCTTCATATAACTTAGATATAGCAAAAGTTTCTCCCATTTTTCTCCCCCTAAACACGACAAACACTTTTATATTTAATTATAGTATACTATATTTTATTCCATTTGTTATTTATCCAATTTATACAATCTTTTATATTATATTCCTCTGCTAATTCTAATAAATAATCCATTGATTTTGTATCATCCATTGATATGTCCTTATCCATCTTAGGATTTACTCTATAATAATTGCTATCTAATAGCTTTTTAGAAAAAATTTGACTAAGCTGAGCATTTCCTTCTAGTGTTACCGATATTATAGGTAGATCTGGATCCTTGCTTATAACCCAATCTATAGCACCCCATTTACTTGTATCTTCCTTTATACTATTGTAACAATATCCCGTTCCAAAGGATAAAAGTCTTATTTGATCCATTCTCTTTCCAAGTTCCTCATCTATAGAATATATTATACTTGCTAAACTTGGATCTGTTGCTATTATGCCTCCATCTATATGACAATCATATGATGGAAAAAATACAGGTGCTGCACTACTGGCCATTGCAACATCTACAACCCTATAATCTTCTGTTTCTGAATTTGGTAGATTATTATAAAAAATAGCTTTCCAAGAATTATATTCATTACCTACATAAAATGTTGGTATTACAACTAACTTACCTAAGTCCTTTAACTTTAAATTTTCTGGAAATACACTAAGTAGTATTTCTTTTAAGTGATTATTATCATATTTAGGTCTTGATATTTGTGAATAAGATTTATCGAATATATACTCCAGATTTTCTTTTGAATATAAATTACTTATTTCACTTGGAGTCATCCCATAAGCTAAACCTAGAGCTATTAAACTTCCTGTCGATGTTCCACTTATCATATTTGATTTTTTTACTATATTAGGAGTTTCATTTTGTATTTTTTCTAATAATTTTATACTTAAAGCCCCTCTAATTCCCCCTCCATCAAATGATAATATATTAAAAGTAGAATCACTCATAATTTTCCTCCTATTTTTATTCTACTTTAATATATGTATTTTTTTTTTATAGTTACAGGTAATATAATTTAATATATAAAAAAGATGGCATTTGCCATCTTTATTTTTTTGAGTTTGTATCTAAATATGTTAATATTCCTTGAGCTATACCTTCTGCTAAACTTTCCTGATATGCTTCATCTTTTAATTTTTTAGCTTCTTCATCATTAGATAAAAAACCACATTCAATTAATACTGCTGGCATTTTACTTTGTAATAAAACTTGGAATCTTTCTGGTTTTACACCTCTATCTCTTACATCTATATATGAAGTTATAGTTTCTTGAATTTGTTTTGCAAGTTCATATGAACCATCATTTTTTTCTTTTGTATAATAAGTTTCAAGTCCAAATGCGTCAGTTCCTCCAGTTTGACCATTTAGATGTATAGATACAAGTGCATCAACACCTTGCTCATTAGCAAGCTTTGCTCTATCTGCTAGACTTACGTATTTATCTTCATTTCTTGATATTATTACTTGCACATCTTTTTGTTTTGTTAGCTTTTGAGCCACTAATGCTCCAACTTTTAATGTTATATCTTTTTCAAATGTTATTTTATCATTGGCTATAGTTCCTTTATCATTACCTCCATGACCTGGATCTATAAGTATTGTATATTTTTTATTTATATTTTTATCTACTTCTGTCGGTAAAGTTTCATATTCATTATCTGAACTTTCAACAACATTTGAACTTTCAACAACAGATGTTTGTTTTTTATTATTACTTGTATTTTTTATTGTTGAAATTGCACTTTGTGTTAATTTAAAAGCTCCAGCAATAAACAATATAACTACTATAAATAATAATGCTAATTTATTTTTATTTATTCTTCGTTTTTTATTTCGTCTACCTCTTCTATTATTTCTTCTATTAGCCATGTTTTTGCCTCTCTAGATATATAATATTCTTTATATTATTAATAAATTATATTTTAACATCCAAAAATGCAATTTTCAACATTGGTAAATATTTAACTCTGTTTTACCTTTTTTTATCCACCTAAAGTAACATCCTGTGTATTGTACCATTTAAAGGCTTCTGATATATGATTTTTATTAAAATCTGGCCAGTACTCATCTAATACATAAAAATCTGCATATATAGATTGAACAGGTAAAAATCCACTTAATCGTCTTCTTCCTCCCCATCTTATAATCAAGTCTAATCTTGATATATCAAATGACTGTATATGATTTTGTATATTATTTTTATTTACACCTTCTGCATCTGCTAGTGTATTTAAATCCCAATGCCAACCATAGTTTACTAATAGGTTAGCCTTTATTTGTCCATCTTTTCCTTTTGTCCTATTTGTAAATGGTAATAATTCTTTTGGAAACATTGGAGATTTAGTATTTCCTATTACTAAAAGAGATGCCCCTTCATCATTTAATATATGAGCAGCTTTTATACATGCATCTGTAAAAGCTTTAGTCTGAATAGATGGTCTTTTAGTATTATCTGTAGTAAATCCATAAAATGTAACTTCCTCTACTCCCATATCTCTACATGCTCTATATGCTTCAATCCCTGGATCAAGTCCATTTTCATATCCTTTGTCTTTAGTCATTCCCTTATTTTGTGCCCATCTTCTATTTCCATCCGGAATTATACCTACATGTTTTGGTATTCTCATTAAAATTCACCTCATAAATAATTTTATTAAGATTATTTACATTATTTACATACTATAGACACTATAATATTTATTATTTATGAAATATATATCTAAATAACTAGAAATAAGTTTTAATAATAATTAAGATATTGTTTCTTTTTTGAAGTTGATTTTTATTGTAGAAAATAGTAAAATTTATATAATTATTACAAATAAATATATTTTGGAGGATACAATGAAAAAATTAATAGCTTTATTATCATTAGTTTTAACATTAGGACTTGTTGGATGTTCATCTAAGTCTGAAGTTAAAGATATACCAGTTTCTGATATAAAATCAGCAATAAATAATGAAACACTTTTACCTATTCAACCTATATTTGATATAGATGCAAAAGAATTTTATGTATTTGAAAATGTTAAAGATGATATAAAAGAAGGCTTTATTTTACAAGCTATGATAAATGTAAAATTACAAGATGTATTCGTAGTTAAAACAGATAATGTTGAAAAGGTAAAAAAAGCAATAGAAGAGTATAAAACTAACAATTTAAGAAGTTTCTCTGATGGATACGGAGGAGAAGAAAATGCAACTGCTGTTGCTGATTCTATACTTGAAAGTGTTGGTGATTATGTTTATTTTATAGCTACTAATAATGCTAAGGATATAGAATCAAAAATATTAGAAATGATTAAATAATACTTATTAAAATTATATGAGTATATCAATATTTTTTATATTGATATACTCTTTTTCAATATACTAATATATTATGAAATATATATTTGTGTGTAACTTTCAATAAAATAATTATTTTTGAGCAATATATATCCATATTAAAAACAGGGATATATGGTTGGTGACAGTAAATATTTTGCTGACACATAGCTCAATCAAAATGAATTTTTTATAAATTTAAAGGTGGTGATATATTGGTATTTAGTAGCATAACATTTTTATTTTACTTTCTACCACTTGTTTTGTTTAGTTACTATTTAGTACCTTATAAACTTAAAAACTTTATCTTACTTATATTTAGTTTAATATTTTATGCGTATGGAGAGCCTATATATATTTTTATAATGCTATTTTCATGTGTTGTAGATTATATAAATGCTCTAATTATAGATAAGTATAGAAATACATATAAGGCTAAATTAGCCCTTATTTTCTCTATTATAATAAATTTAAGCTTACTTGCTTTCTTTAAGTATAGTGACTTTTTTATATCTATAGTAAATAGCCTTACTAATTATAATATACCTTTATTAAATATTACACTACCTATAGGTATAAGTTTCTATACTTTTCAAACAATGTCTTATACCATAGATGTTTACAAAAATGAGGCACCTATTCAAAAAAATATTTTTTCACTATCTACATTTGTTACATTATTTCCCCAACTTGTAGCTGGTCCTATAGTTAGATACTCTGATGTTTCTTATGATTTAAATCATCGTATTCATAACTTTGATAAATTTTATAATGGTGTTTATAGATTTATTATAGGACTATGTAAAAAAGTAATTTTAGCTAATAATTTAGGAGTAATTTGGTATAGCATAAAAGCAACTCCCTACGATACATTATCTTTGGCTACCTCTTGGTTAGGAATTATATGTTTTACACTTCAAATTTACTTTGACTTTAGTGGATATAGTGATATGGCTATAGGACTTGGAAAAATCTTTGGGTTTGACTTTTTAGAGAACTTTAATTTTCCTTACATATCAAAATCTATTACTGAATTTTGGAGAAGATGGCATATATCCCTAGGAGTATGGTTTAGAGATTATGTTTATATACCTTTAGGAGGAAATAGATGTAGTAAAAGTAGATGGTTCCTTAATATATTTATAGTTTGGTTTTTAACTGGATTATGGCATGGAGCTAGTTTTAATTTTATATTATGGGGACTTTACTTTGGAATTATATTAATTTTTGAAAAGTTATTTTTACTACAATTTTTAAAAAAACTACCTAATTGGATAAAACATTTTTATACTATGTTTTTAGTTATAATAGGTTTTGTATTATTTGAAATAGATAGTTTAAATGGTGTTTATAATTATTTAATTTCTATGTTTAATTTTAAAAATATTATAGTAGATGATGTATTTTTATACTATTTAATTCCTAATATAACTCTTATAATTTTTGCCATTATTGCTTCTACACCTATTATAAAAATAATATTGGATAGATATAAATATATAAGAATTATAACTTTAATATTTGGTATGATACTTTCTACATCATTTTTAGTAGATGCATCATTTAATCCATTTTTATATTTTAGATTTTAGGAAGTTGGTGAATTTATGAAAGATAAAAATTTATTAAAATTTATTACTATAGGATTTTTTCTAGCTTTTATTTTTAGTGTTCCTATTATAACATTATTTACTGAAGATAAAAAAATAAGTGAAATAGAAAATAAAATATTAACTCAGCTTCCTAGAATATCATTTGAAAATATATGTAATAAGAAGTTTATGAAAAATTTCGATGAATATACATCTGATCAATTTCCATTAAGGGCTAACTTTATAAAGTTAAAAAATACTTATAATTACATAATAGGTCAAAGAGAATTTAGAGATATTTATGTTGGAAAAAATAATAAACTTATGGAAAAATATAAATTTAATAAAGAAAGTGTAGATAAAAATATTTCTAATATATTAAATACTGCTTCATATATGTATGAAAGTTTTAATATAAAATCAAAATTAATGGTAGTTCCTACTTCTATAGCTTTTTATAAAAATGATTTACCAAACTTTTGTATAAGTGATAATCAAAAAGATAGCTTAGATTATATAAACAATAGTATTTCAAATAAGGATTATTTAAACTTTTATACACCTTATGATATCTTAAGTAAAAATAAGAATAAGTATATATATTACAATACCGATCATCATTGGACTCAACTAGGTGCTTATCTTTCTTATTTAGATATGTTTGATTATAAATATGATAATAAAATACTTTTTAATAATTATAATAAAGTCTCTGATGATTTTTATGGAACTTATTATTCTAAAGCTTTATTACCTATGATTAAAGGTGATTCAATATATTCATATAGTACTTTTAATAACTTTAAAATAGAAGTAGACTTTGATAAAACTTATAATACACTTTATGATAATGATAAGCTTAATGGTAAAAATAAATACCAATATTTCTTACATGGAGATCCAGCTTTTGCTATTATTTACGGAGATAAAAATAAATCTAATGAAGTTATAGTATTTAAAGACTCATATGCTCATAACCTCTTACCATTTTTAACTAATAACTATAGCAAGATTCATGTTGTTGATCCTAGATATTATAATATTGATTTAGAAGATTATTTAAATAAAAATCCTAATATTACTGAAGCTTTATTTATTAATAATATCCAGTCATTTAATTCTACTTTTTATAAATAACTAGGGCTGTAATTTATACAGCCCTTGAGTTATTTATATATTTATTACTTCTTTAATTTTTTCTACAACGCCATTTTCTGTATTTTTCTTGGCTCTAAATCTAGCTACTTTCTTTAAATCATCATGTGCATTTTCCATAGCATAACTATGATATGCACTTTCCATCATTTCTAAATCATTTAAATAATCTCCAAAAACCATAGTTTCTTCATGCTTTATATTTAATAACTCTTGAAGCTTATTTATAGCAAGACCTTTATTAACTCCCTTATCTGTTATATCTAACCATATTTGACCTGATACACTTACTTGTAATTTCTCCTTATAATCATTGTAATAAGTGTAGCTATTTTCTTCTGAACCTATAAAATCACATATTGTAACTTTTAATATATCATCTTCAACTTTAGTTAAATCATTTACTATCTTATATTCTTCATAGTACTTCTCAACTTCTTTTATAAGTCTTTCATCTTTTGATTCAATATAAGCAGATTTTTTCCCACATAAAACTACATATGATTCTTTTATATCTCTACCGATTTTTATAAGTTCTATGGCAGTTTCTTTATCTAAAGCATTTAATAATAACTCTTCACCTTTATAAACTACAAAAGTTCCATTTTCAGCTATAAACATCATATCATCTTTTATCTTTTCAAATCGTTTTGCTAGATTATAATACTGTCTTCCACTTGCCGCTGCAAATATTATATTTTGCTTTTTTAATTCTTGAAATACTTGATAAAATTCTTCATGTATTTCATCTTTATCATTTAGTAAAGTTCCGTCCATATCTGATGCTATTAATTTAATCATATTTTTTCCCCCTAGTTTATATTTAACTTAATTATAATATAAATTAATCTCCCGTTGAATATTTTAAATTTAGTATTATTTGTATTTTATTAAACTTAATTATAGCTTTCAACTATTACTTTATATTAATTAAATAGTAATCTATTTATAATATCCAAGTATTTTAATATATCTTCTCTCCCCTTCTTTTAAGCTAAGTGGATAGTCTAATAGATCATAGGTATGTTGACATATAAGATAATCAATAAGATATTCCCCATCTAATATTACTTCACTTATTATCATATTATGATATGCATTATTATCGTATACAAGTTGAACTATATCTCCTATCTCAAGTTCATTATAATTTGCTAGCCTTGCATATATACCAAAATTTTGTGTATTTTCACTATTGTTTCCTATTATATATTTATAAAATGGCTCTGCTGAAGTCCATGTTGGAGTTCTGCTATTATCACTATTCCAGTACCATTTTTCTAATACATGTCTACCAGTATAATCCATAGGTATTTGACCACTTCTTAAACATTGGGATATAAAATTGGTACAATCTCCCCCCCATAATTCATAGTCCATATAAGCAGGATTTCTACCAAGAGCCCATCTTCTAGCATAACTTACCGCAGCCTCTCTATTGTATTCATAAAATACTGCCATATTCTATCTCCCCTAAATTTAGATATCTATTATTTTTTCTATAATATACTTGCTTAAATAACTTCTATCTTCTTCAAATGAAATTTTAAATGTACTTAAATCTGATATAGATGGATCTAACTCATAACTTGAAAAACAAATGACTATACCATCCTTAGATATATAAAACGTAGGATTATCAGAAAATATTATATCTTTTAAATAGTCTAATACCATAATATATTTATCTATACTAAGCTCTCTTGATAATTCCTTTATCTTATTATCTATTTTTTTATCTATTATCTCCATGTAATCTATTTCTGAATTAAATACATCTTTTATATCAATTTCTTTTTCTAAATTTATATCATAATTATATGAGTTTATATAACTTATATTGTATAATCCATCTAATTGTGAGAACTCTATAGGTATGCTGATAATACCATTATTATTATAGGTAATATAATAATCTGTACTAATACAAGATAAACTGTTATTTTTGCTATATGCTATATCCTCTATTGCACTTTTAAAGGCTATTATATCTTCATATATTCTCTGATTTATGTGATTTATTATATTTTTTTCATTATCTGATTTTATTATCGGATAATTTAAATTGTATACAGATAGGTTATCTTTTTTCTCTATACTTGACGTCTGTATTGATACCATTTAGAATATCCTCCTATTAATATTTACTTATTATTTATTAATATGAAGGAAGTTGATATTTGGTTATATACTAGTTTATATATAATTTGTATTTTTTGTAATTTATATTATCTTGAATATATTCTAATACTTTAATATAATATGTATATTGTTATATTTATGTATAAGTTGTTAAATTAAAAAGAAAGAAGGGATTATTTTGGCGAGAAGAAAAGAAAAAAAAGAAAACTCTGGCTTAAAAAAACTTGTAATATTACTTGCTATATTAGTTATAGCATTCCCTGCAGCAGCCTTTGGTTATATTTATTTTAAATTAAATGCTATGCATGATGCTACAGCTGATGAAAATATATTAAATGAAACTAATTTCCAATCAGAAAAGGGCATAACCAATATATTATTAGCAGGTACTGATGGAAGACCTGGAGAAAAGAATTCTAGATCTGATTCTATGATGATACTTACAGTAGATAGCAAAAATAAAAGCTTAAAACTTACATCTCTAAATAGAGATACTTATGTTGATATTCCTGGTCATGGTGAAGAAAAGCTTACACATGCTTATGCATATGGTGGAGTAAACTTATTAGTAGAAACTATTGAAAATAACTTTGAAATAGATATTCAAAACTATGCAGTTGTTGATTTCTATTCATTCATGGATATAGTTGATGCATTAGGTGGAGTTGAAGTTGATGTACACTCTAGTGAAATTAAAGAATTAAACAAATTTATTCCTGAAACATACAAGTGGAGTAATAATGCTAATAAAGGATCTATTGAATATATCAATTCAGCTGGTACTCAAAGGCTTAATGGATATCAAACCTTAGCATATTCTCGTATTAGAAAAAATGACTCTACACAAGAAAGAGATAGAAGACAAAGACAGGTTATAGAAGGGCTTATGGCTGGAGTAAAAGATTTACCAATAAGTAAGTACCCTAAATTGTTAGATACTATATTACCATACGTTAAAACTAATATGAAACCTACTGAAATAATAGGTTTAGCAGGAAAGATATTAGGTATAGGTAGTTTATCTATAACTCAAATAGAATTCCCATTTGCAGACGCCAGTACTTCTGTTACACTTCCAAGTAAAGGATTTGTTATAAAGTTTAATGAATCATCATTAAATACATTACATGACTTTATATTTAAAAATATAATTCCATAAAAATAAGTAAAGTGTACCCTTTGTCAAGGACAATTTAAAAAAAGGTATTTCTAAGAAACAAGATGATTTCTGTACTGAACAGGAGTCATCTTGCTTAAATTCCATTGATATCTATAATTATTATAGTAATCCATATAATCATCTATTTCTTTTATCACTTCTTCTAATGTACTACATTTGCTAAGAATAACTTCATCTTTAAAATGCCCAAAGAATGATTCTTGTGGAGCATTGTCCCAGCAATTGCCTCTCCTTGACATAGATTGTTTTAAACCTAATTGCTGTACTTGCTTTTGAAATTTAGGACTCGTGTAATGAACACCTTGATCTGAGTGTAAAATAGCTTCGCTATGGAGTTTTAAATTCACATTTGACTTAAGTTTTTCTAGTGTATTTAAAACAATATCTAACCGTAGGTTATCTGAGACATAATGAGCTAATATTTCATTTGTAGAGGAGTCTTTTATTGTAGACAAGTATGCTTTTTTTCCATTTTTATAACTTAAATATGTAATATCTGTTAATAGCACTTTATATGGTATATCTTGCTTAAATTCTCTGTTTATGAAATTAGAAACAATAGTATGCTCTTTACTTGCTTTCATCATACGTCTGTAAGGATTCGCTTTTCTATACGGGCAAACTATTCCATATTTTTTCATTATTCTCCTAATACGCTTTAAATTATATATTATATTAAATCTATCTTTTAAAACCATTTTTATTTGTCTTGCACCTTTTTTACGTCCTTTAAAGTTAAAAGCTTTTAATACATTTTCTTTTGATAAAATATCTTTATCTTCTCTTGATTTTCTTAAATCCTTGCTTTCTGATGAGAAGTATTTATAATACCCAGAACGTGATACACCTGCAACTTTACATAAATAACTTATCATATTTTTAAGTTTATATTTTTTTATTGTAGACTTAATAATCTCATATTTTTCACAAGAAAATAAACTTACTTCTTCTTTAACACTCTCCTTTCTATCATGTCTAACTTTTTTAGTAATTCATTTTCAGCTTGAAGTAACTTCATTTTAGCTTCTAGTTTTTTGTATTTTTCTTCTATTGAAAGATCTTTCTCAATAGGTCTTCCAGTATTGTATTTGCGAGTATCTGTAAGTTTTATAGCTCCGCCATTTTTAAAGGCCGTACGCCATCTGCTAGCAGAAGATTTAACTCTTTGCATGCCTATAATATCGATATTGAAGCCACACTCTTCAAATATTATTCTAGGAAGTTTACCATTACCATTTTCATCTATAAATATTCTTTTAAATTCATCTGTATAAGTAATACCTTTTGAAGTTACTTTCTTAACGTATTTGTTTTGTTTTAATATTATTATTTCCTCTTCTGTAAATAATTTTTTACTCATTAAAATTTTCTCCGATCTAATTATTATTTATTTAATTATATACAAAAATACCCTATAGAGTAGACCTTTTTATTAGCTGTCTACTCTATAGGGTACATTTTAAAGAGACTCCTAGGAGTCTCTTTTATTATTTTATAATTCTACTTGCAGTTACAAATTTACTTTTATAATAGCTAGAATTTAAACTATCTATTCTTACACCTTTACTTGTTGAAGCATGTATAAACTTAGAGTCACCTATGTACATACCAACATGACTTATACCCTTTCCAGAAGTATTAAAAAATACTAAATCTCCAGATTTTAGTTGATTTCTTGATATTTTAATTCCAACTTTAGATTGAGATACTGATGTTCTAGGTAAGCTTATTCCTGCTCCATCTTTATATATATAACTAGTAAATCCAGAACAATCAAATGAACTTGGACCTGCTGATCCCCATTTATATTTCTTTCCTATTTGAGTATTAGCTACCTTCACTATTTTATTTATATTGCTATTTTGAGCAGTTAATTGTTCAGTTTTTACTTCATCTGAAGATTGAGTATAAGAATCTATATATTTCGAATTTACCCATCCTTCTATATTTGAACTAGTTTTTATCTTATACCAATTTCCGTTTTTTTCTACTATATCTATAACATCATTCGTTCGAACCTTAGATACTACACTATAATTTATATTAGGACCTTTTCTTATGTTTAAATAATCACATTGTTTTACTATTCCCTTTTCTGCTCCGTATACAGTTTGCATATTAGAAACCATTATAAAAGTCGCAAAAAAAATTCCCATTATATTCTTTTTAAACATATCTCATCTCCCTAATTTTTAAGTTTCAGTTACAAAATTGTAATCTTTTACCTTAGGTTAATTGTATTACAACTTTGTAACTTTTAGCAATAACTTTATAAAATTTTTAATTTTTTTTAATGTATATATAATTTAATGTTCTATATTCTCTTCCTAATCACCCTAAAAATCTGTTTATACAATGCTTCTCACTCATTATATATACTATCTAAAAAAAATAGACCTTAATAAAAAGGCCTATTTTTTATTGTAGCATCTGATACTTACTTATATATCCCTCTGGACTTAATACATTACTCATTTATCATATTACTTTAATAGCTCAGTTACATGATTTATAGAATTTGTATTAATTCCCCCTCCAATTTCATAAACTAAGCTCGATTTCTTAGGTTCTAAAATATTACTTTGAGTTTTACTAACACTATTTCCTACTATAACTATAGGTGATTTTAGCTTAGCTGCCAATGGTCCTGCAGTTAAAGCATCAACTAATGGATTACTTTTTGTTACAAGTACTTTTTCATAACTAGAATTTGTGTAGAATTTTTCTATTACTTTACCATTAGTTTCTTGTCTATCATCACCAGAAACTCTATTGCTTAAAACATTGTTAGAAGTTATCTCATTTATTTTTAATATAATATTATCTGACAATACTGCATTACCACCTATAAAATAAGCATTTTGTAAATTCTTACTCTTTAACCAATTATACGAATTAAAATCTACATTATCTTTAGGCATTAGTATTATAGGCTGCTTTTCTTCACCTGCTTTTGCTGCTATTGATAATGCATCTACTTCTCCGTATCCACCAGCTACATATATTTTATTAATAGGATTTATATAGTCTATTTCCTTTGCTATTTTTAAAGAAGTTTCATATCTATCAATTCCACCAATTCTATTAGTTGTAGCATTTGGCAATAAACGTTTCAGCTCAGTAATAACTTTATTACTTACTACTGATTCTCCACCAATTACTATAACTTTTTTAGGATTTAATCTTCTAAGCTCTGTACTAGTATAATCAGTCAAAGTATCCTTATCAGATAATAGTATAGGTGCATCATATGAAGTTGCAAGAGGTGTTGCTGTTACACCATCAACTATTGAATTTCCACTAGTAATAACCACAGTGTTAGCTCCATTTGGCCACCCTTCTTTACTTATAGTTGTTGCCGTTTCATATCTTGTACTTCCCTTTAAAGGCTTAACCTTTGGCTTATCACTATATATATCCTTTAAATCATTTTGAAGTGTAGTATTTTTTATTATATCTCTTGCCGAGAAATACATACTACCTTTTATTTCACTATATTGCCTGTTTAAGTTTATCTCATCTTTTATTTCTGCTGCTATATTTTGATTTGAATTACTACTTTCGCCTTGTTTATATACACCTTGTCCTATATATAAATCTACGTTGCTTCCTTTTACTTCATTTGCCCACCATGGTATTAGTTTTGAATAATCTGCCGCACTATACCCTATAGGCCAATAAATTTGTGGAGTTATATAATCTACAAGATTTCTTTTTATCCAAGTTCTAGTATCTGCATAATCACTATAGTAGCTTTCTTTTCCTCTTGTATCTGATCCAGTTGAATCACTTGATTTATTTTTCCATATTCCACTTGGACTTACTCCAAATTTAACATTTGGTTTTATACTCTTTATACAACTTTTTACTTCTTGTAATAAAGTGTTTACATTTTCTCTTCTCCAGTCATCCTTGCTCATTCCATTTCCATACATTTTGTATGCTTTATCATCATCTATACCTGATCTATAGAAATAATCATCAAAATGTATACCATCTACATTATAATTTGTTACTATTTCTTTTACAGTATCTACAATATATTGTCTAACTTCTGGAAGTCCTGGATTATATATAAGAGCTTCACCATTAGATATTGAGTGTTTAACTACCCAATCTGGATGAAGTACTGCAGGATTATTTGATGCTAATTTACTTGTATCTGTTCCACTAGTTGTGATTCTATATGGGTTTAACCATGCATGAAATTCCATTCCTCTTTTATGAGCTTCATCAATTAAAAATACAAGTGGGTCATATCCAGGGTCTTTTCCTTGTGTTCCTGTTAAATACTCCGACCATGGATTTATACTTGATTTGTATAGTGCATCTGATTTAGGTCTTATTTGAACTATTACAGTGTTCATTTCAACACTTTTTAGTTTATCTAATAAGTCTGTATACTCCTTTTTTTGTGCTGTTATATTATTCTTAGTTTGAGGCCAGTCCATATTATATACAGATGATACCCATACTCCTCTCATTTCTGTATTAGTATCAGCAAATGCATCTAGCCTAAATAATGGTAATATAAGTACTAATGCTAAAATAACTGTCTTAAACTTCTTCATAATTCCCCCCTATCTAATTCTTTAGAAATTAACATATAAAAGTATACATAAATAAAATATACTAGTCAATTCTTGACAAAATTACACCTTTATCTACATAATTTTATAGTTTATATATAAAAAATAAGTCTTATATAATTATTTAGTTATTAACTGTATAAAAAATTCGCTTCGCTCATTTCGCCAACGATATATCCTCGTTCACACTTCGGATACATCCGTTGCTCAAAAATGTCATTTTTTACTTTACTATACATGTTGAATTTACTTTGATACAAAAGTTATCAACAGTTTTTTATATATCATAAATTCCTAGTAAGTAAAAAAAGAGCTACCAATTAAGGTAACTCTCTTTCTTATAATATTTTTAAACAACTGATATATACTCGGTTAAAACAAGAATATGTCCTTTACAAAATAAATTATTTTGTAAGCACATGGCTCTAGCAAAATGAATTTTATTTTACTTGTGATATACATTCCTCTATTATATCCTTATCCATTCCTCCTACTTGAATAAGTTTAGTTGCATTTTTTACTACACTTTTTTCACTACCTTTATGTGCTAATACTACTGGATAGTTTTTAGCAAGTGGTGATACTGTTAATGCATCTACTAATACATATCCTTTTGATATATAAAATTCATTAGTATTTGGATAAAACTTTTCAATTACAATTTTATTTGTAGCAAATCTATCAATTCCGCCTAATCTAGTTCCATTCACCTTAGTTACTATGTTATTACTCATAACAGCATCTAAACCTATAATATAAGTTTCCTTATTATTTATTGTAAAAGGTATATCATTTCCATTAGTTAATATTATAGGTGCTTTATCTCTATTTGCAACTGATGATACACTCATAGCATCAGCTTCACCTTTATATCCATTCACTAAAAATACCTTTTCTATATTAGGATTTATTCTTTTCATTTCCTTAGCTACTTCATAGCTAGTTTGAATTCTATCTATTCCTCCAAGTCTTATTACTTCTATATTTCTAGACTTTATATTCTTTTCTACTGTTTTACTTACAGAGTTTTCTTGTCCTATTATATAAACCTTATTTACTCCTTTTAGCCTTTTCTCAGTTTCACTAGGTATTGCGTCTTTTTTAGTTAAAAGTATAGGTGCATTTAATACTCCTGATAAGCCACTTGCACTAAGTCCATCCGCCATACTATTATCAGCATTAACAAGTATTGCTGTTGTATAATTTTGATGATCAGAAATCATCGATGCAGTTTCATATCTTGTATCACCTGTTATTGTATCAACTATAACTTTTGAAGTTTGTGTATTTACTATATCTATATTTCCTTTTTGTATATATCCTTTTACTGTCCAGTCATAACTTCCTGGTATTGGATTAGTTACATTTAAAGGAGTTATTCTATCTGGATTTATTTCAGTATTTTTTTGTCTATTATCTGATACTAATACTGCATGTCCTTGTGATGCAGTATATAAACTTATTCCATCTTTATTTTTTATATCAGAATTTTTATTTACAATACCTATTGTGTATCTATTATAATCATCACTTTTACCTTGATTAAATAAATATGCATTCATATCATGCATAAAACTTGATGACTTTTCTCCCCAGTATGGATCAGATGCATATTTAACATTACAACCTAAATTTTTATTTCCTAAGTGTCCACTGTAATATTTCCAACTTTTAGGATTTAAATATCCATTAGTCATATATTCAGTTGCAAATGTATCTATACAATCTTCTATACTATTAAAATAATTTGCTCCATTAGAATTACTATCTACTGCATTTATTCCAAATATGTTGTTTTTAGTTTTAGCTATAATAGATGTTCCTTTTCCAGATTCATTCATAGCGATACCTACCATAGCAGATGCATTAACACCATATTTACTTTGAGCTTTTATAAAGTATTCTCCTGTATTTCTTAATACACTATCTGTTGGAGTATTGTTAGCAAAGTAAGTATTTATATCTTCTGCTGTATATGATGCCTTACTTCTTAATGATAAATATTGATAATAATTATAAAAGATATTGTTACTATTTACTGCATTATTATGATTATTATCTTTTGCATCACTTATTAATTTTTCTATATCAGTGTAAAAATAATTTCCATCGTAGCTATAATATTTTACTCCACTATTCATAAACGCTGGCGCTCTACCTATACTTCTTTTGCTACCCGTATTTCCCTCTACATTTGCACTTATATAATGAATAAGTTGTCCATTCTCATTTTGATAGTAGCTTAGGTTTTTAGCTTGATTTATTGGTACTTTAAGTATATTTATGCCTTGTGAATCTTCTTTTTCCATCCATCCAATAAATCCTGCTACTTCTAGCTTTACCATAGTTTCTGTTTCATCTAGTATTGGAACATCGTCTATATATCCATTATTTATATAAGTATATTCATTTTTCTTATCAGAATCTTTATATAATTTAACTGTAAAATTTGTTGCATTCTCAGATATTCCATCTCCAATTTTTACAATTCTTCCTATAGCATTTGTTGCATATTCTATTATACCATTTTGATTTATTACTACAGGTATTATGTTTTGACCAACATACTGATTTTTTATATCATTTGCTATAGATTTTGCCTCTTCTAGTGTTGTTGCCTTTTTATAAAATATGTATGTTCCATCTTCATAAGCTAACGCTACTTCATATTCTGCATTTGTTTTTAATTTAAAGTATTTTATATTATTTTCTTCTTCTAAGTCGGATTTTACTTCTTCTGGTAAGTCAATATTCTCTAGGTTATATGATTTTGGTTTTTGCTTTACGTATGTTTCATATTCGTTTTGTTGACTTGCATATGATTTTGGAACAATAGTACTTGTACTGATAAAAATTGTTGCTATTGTTACACTAAGTATCTTTTTTATATTCATATTTTCCCCCTTGTATTACAAGTTCTTTATAGTTCAAATTATATCATATAAATGGTAAAAATTTGTAAATAAAAAATTTTACTTAATAATTCACTTGTTAATAATAAAAAGAATATATATAATATTTAATATGTCGAATTTTTAACGCATTTATATACAAAATCCTATAAAATTACATTTATAGGATTTTATTTTGAAAATAAATTTAATTAAAAATGATTTAAATCCATTAAATTAAGTAAAAATATTATAATAGGTTATTTTTAAATATTTTAATATAACCTAGAAAGGAATTTTAATATATGTCTAATAAAAATATTAAAGTAAGTGTAATAGTCCCAGTATACAATACTGAACTTTACCTAGAAAGATGTTTAAATTCTATCTTAAATCAAACATTTAAGGATATAGAATTAATAATAGTAAATGATAATTCAAATGATAATAGCCATAAAATAATTGAAACTTTTATAAATGAAAATACTAATATAAAATATATCGATAATAAAGAAAATAAAGGTGTATCTAACTGTAGAAATGAAGCAATAAAAATTTCTAGTGGTGAATATATATTATTTATAGACTCTGACGACTATTTAGACGAAAATATGATAGAAACAATGTATAATGAAGCTTCAAATAATGATTTAGATATTGCTATGTGTGGTTATTTCGTTGATTATGAAGATGGAAATACTCAGAATAGAATAATTAATTTAGATGAAAATCGTATTTATAGTGGATATGAAATTTTATCAGAAATTCTTCATCATAAAAATGGCGTAACTGGACATTCCTGGAATAAATTAATTAAAGCATCTATTTTAAAGGAAAATAATATACAATATCCTGAACATATGAAAATTTATGAGGATATAGCCTTTTTTTCTAGATTATTTCCTTATTGCAAAAGGATAAAAAATATAAAAAAAATATTCTATCATTATATCCAAAGAAATAATTCTTCTATAAAGATAATAGATGACAGTATAATATTAGACACTGAAGAAATCGTAAAAATTGTAAATAAAAATATAACTATTTTAAATTTAATGAGTAAATTTAGGGATGAATACTGTGCATTTGTAATGAGAATGTTCTCTGTAGAATCTTATAAACTATATTCATATAGTAATAACTCTGACATTCAGAAAAAGTACATAAAAAGATTAATAAATTCTGATATATTAAGTATAAGAGAAAACTATAAAATTTTTAATACTAATTATACATATGATGTAGCTCATAAAATATCATTAGTTTCTCTTAAGATCTCAAATTGTAATCCAAAAATTTATCATATAGTTTATAAATATTTACTTAAAGCTAAAAAACAATCTGCTAATATGTATAAAGTATTTAAATCTATATTAAAAAAATAACCTGAATAGTTAATTATAAATTTTTTAGTATATAAAAGGTGTCTATATATATATTTATTTATATAGACACCTTTTATATTATTTATTTCTTTTTAATTTAACTTTACTATTTACCATTTCAATTACAATATTTAACTCTTCTACTTTTAATATATATATTATTATAAAGTAAATAATAGCACCAGCTCCAACTGATAATCCTAAGCTTAATATTTCATTTATAATTCCTGCACCTAATAAATTAGATACAAATTCAAATATAAACTTAGCTGCTACACCCATTATAAGAGATGAAACTACAGACTTAATTGCAACTGAAAATACTTTATGTTGTTCAAAGTTTCCGATTTTCTTTTTTAAACTAAAATAGAATAAAATTAGCCCAATATAAGCTGATATAGCTGTAGCTAAAGCTAATCCTTTATATCCTAAAAATCTAATAAGTATTAAATTTAATACTATATTAAACACTATTGATACTATACCATTTACCATAGGAGTCTTACTATCATGTAAAGAGTAGAAACCTCTAGTCATTACATCCCTAACAGCAAAAGCTATTATTCCTATTGTATAAAACTTCAGTATATTAGCTGTCATTATAGTATCATCATAAGTAAATTGTCCTCTTTGAAGAAGTACCTTTACTATTGGAACTGCAAGTATAGATGCACCTATAGCTATTGGAACTAATAATAACACTATTATATTGATAGTTTTTCTAAGAGATACTTTAAATGCATCAATATTATCACCAACTAATAACTTAGACATTTTAGGGTATACAACAGATAATATAGATGTTATAAATAATGCCTGTACAAATTCATATAATTTGGTTGCATAACTAAAAGATGCAACTACATTTGTTCCTAAAGTGGATGCTAAACTTTTATCAATTATAGCACTTACTTGGCTTACTCCAACCCCTATAACAACTGGAAGTATTAAAACTAATATCTCCTTCATTGCTGGGTCTTTATAATTTATTTTAAAAGAATATCTATATCCTTTTTTGTATGCAAAAGGAACTTGGAATAAAAACTTAAATAATATTGCTATTAATGTTCCGTACACTAATATATAAATATTACTTCTTGAACTAAGATATATAGATGCCATTATAACTAAACTATATGGTATACCTATAAGTCCTGGTATAACAAAGTTATTTTTTATTTGTAAATATCCTGTCATTATATTTGATAATCCAACAAATACAACACTTATTAATAATATTCTTGTAAAACTTATAGTTGTTAATAATACTTGTCCTTCATATCCAGATGCAAAAAGTTTTACTAAAGGCTTAGTAAATATCATTCCTAATCCAGCTATTATTAAACAAATAATTATTACTATATTTATTAATGTATTTGTAAAATCAAGTGCTCTTTGCTCTCCTGATTCTGCATTTAATTTATTGTACATAGGTATTAAGCTTGTTGCTATTGCCGATCCTATTATAGAAAATAATATTACAGGTATATTATTAGCAGTTGAATAAGCTGCTGCATATAATCCTGTTCCATACGTGGCTGCAAGAAATTGTTCTCTAACTAATCCCAAAACCTTTGAGAATATAGTCACTAGCATAAGACCTACTGCCGCTTTTGCTACTTTTGACATTCTTAAAACTCCTCACTATATTTTTAATTATTATATTGCATTAGCCACCTCTGGGCTTATAAATGTCGGAACTAAATTTTTCATAGCTTGTTCCATAAGTTCATCCTCTTCTTCTAAAACTATATTCCTCAATTCTATTAGATACTTTTGTAAGTCATTTTTATCAAAATCTATTGGTCTGCCTATAAATATTTTCTTATGTTTAGTATCTAATAGCCCTTCTTCAGACATAAGAAGTTCTTCGTATAATTTTTCTCCTGGCCTAAGTCCTGTAAAAACTATTTTTATATCTACATCTGGTTCAAATCCACTTAGTCTTATTAGATTTTTAGCTAAATCTAATATTTTAACTGGTTCTCCCATATCAAGTACAAATATCTCTCCACCTTTTGCCATGCCACCTGCTTGGATAACAAGCCCTACAGCCTCTTCTATTGTCATAAAGTATCTTATTATATTAGGATGAGTTACTGTAACTGGACCTCCTTCTTCTATTTGTTTTTTAAATAAAGGTATCACACTTCCATTACTTCCTAATACATTTCCAAATCTTACAGCTACAAATTCTGTTTTACTTTCTTCATTTAAAGATTGAATTATCATTTCTGCAGCTCTTTTAGTTGCACCCATTACATTTGTAGGATTTACGGCTTTATCAGTAGATATCAATAAGAATCTTTTAACATTATATTTACTTGAAAGCATAGCCACATTCAAAGTTCCAAAAATATTATTTTTTATAGCTTCACCTGGACTATTTTCCATAAGTGGCACATGCTTATGTGCTGCAGCATGAAACACAACTTCAGGTCTATACTTATCAAATATTTTTTCCATCCTTTTCTGTTCTCTTATAGAAGCCACTACGGCAATCATTTTAATACTATCACCGTATTTTCTTATTAACTCTTGTTGTATAGAGTATAAATTATTCTCATAATTATCTAACATTATAAGTTTTTTTGGCCTTATATTCGCAATTTGTCTACAAAGTTCTGAACCTATAGATCCACCAGCACCTGTAACTAATATGGTGCTGTCTTGTATATAACTTCCCATTAAATTAAAATCTACTTCAATAGGCTCTCTTCCTAGCAAATCTTCTATATCTACATCTCTAACCTGCTTTATATCAACTTTCCCATCTATTATCTCATATATACCTGGAATAGTTTTTATTTTGCAATTAGTATTTTTACAAATATCTATTATTTCTTTTTTACCCTTTTTAGATATATTAGCTATAGAAAAAATAATTTCGTCTATTTTATACAGTTTTACTATTTTTAAAATACTATTTCTAGTACCTACGATATCTACTCCAGACACTTGATCCCCTATTCTCGTAATGTCATCATCTATAATGGCAACTGCTTTCTTATTTAATTGAGGATTTTTCTCTAGCTCCTTTACTACCATCTCCCCAGCACATCCAGCACCTATAATTAATACTCTAGATATATCAGTATTTTTAGTAGCTAGTTTTATATTTTTCATAATAAATCCCTCCAAATTACAAAATTAGCATAGCTCATTTCACTAAAAAGGCTTAGCCTGTACAACTACAAAAGTTTACTTTAGACTAAGCCTTTAATATTATATAATTATACCACTAATTCGACATAAGTGTTATATTTTCTTTTATTTATTTAAGATATTATTGTAAATTTTTGCTATATCACTAAAATTAAGATTAATTTCGTAATTGTCTCTCACAAATTTACGTCCTTCTTTACCCATTTTAATTCTTAAATCTTCATCTTCTATAAATTTCATTATTGCATTTTTTATTTCTTCTGGCTGTTTAGGCTCTACTATAAATCCTGTTTTATTATTATCTAAAGACTCTGGATGACCTCCAACATTAGTAACTATTACAGGTACTTCACAAGCTTGTGATTCTATAGCCGCAACCCCAAAACCTTCTCTTAACGATGGGAATACTGTAACATCAAAACTACAAAAAGTCTTAGCTACATTTTCAGGTGAAATTCTTCCTAAAAACTCAACTTCATTTTCTAAACCTAACTCTTTTGTTAAATTTACTAGGTTATCTAAGTCTTTACCAGAACCACCTATCTTAAGTAATATTTTTCTATCTAAATTTTCATCTTTTAAGAGTTTAAATGCTTTTAGAAGATATTCTATACCATATTTTTTTTCTAAACTTTTTATTATTCCTATAACAAAAGCATCTTCTTTTTCAACTTCTATAGGTTTAAATCTTTCCATATCTACTCCAAAGAATGTAACATCTACATTCTTTTTCGTATATTTATTGGCTTCCTTAGCCATATCTCTACTATTTGAGAATATATAATCTGCTTTTCTAAAGTTATGCTTTATAATCTGCTTTTGTATTGGTCCATTATTAGGGAAATCATATATATCTGTTCCCCATACTGATATAATGTATGGATGATATCCTAATAAACTTCCTATAAATCCATAACTACTCGCATATTGAGCATGTAATATATCTGGTTTTATTTCATGTACTAGTTTTTTTATTTCCTTAACATTTTTTATGTATCCAGTTTTTTTAAATGCACTTTCATTTCTTAATTCTTCAACATTACTACTAAAATCATGAACTGTAACCCCATCTATTTTTCCACCATTTAAAGATATTACATGAATATTGAAACCTTTATCTTTAAAATAATCACACCACTTAACAGTGTGAGGATTAGATCCATCTGCTAGATAACAAATAGTTTTCATAAATTTTACCTCTCTAATTTATTCTATATATTGTAAAATTAACTTTTTTCAAAAAATTATTCTATAAGGATTATCTCCCTATAGAATAATACTCTATACCTAAATCTTTCATAGTATCTAATGTATAACAGTTTCTTCCATCAAATACTAATGGTCTTTTCATTTTATTTTTATAATTTGATATATCATAATTTAAAATTTGTTTCCATTCAGTCATTATAAAGCAAATATCAGCATCTTTTATAGCTTCGTCTATACTAGTTGTATATGTTATACTATCTTTAAATATTTTCTTAGCATTTTCAATTCCAACAGGGTCATAAGCAACAACTTCTGCTCCTCTTTCTAATAAATACTGAATATTAGGTATAGAAGGAGCTTCTCTTAAATCATCCGTTTCTGGTTTAAAAGTAAGACCAAGAACACAAACCTTCATACCATCAAAGCTTTCTACTAAATTAGCAGCTTTTCTTACTAATCTAAGTTTTTGTGATTCATTAACTTCAATAGCTGCTTTTACAGTTTTTAACTCATATCCATTGTGACTTGCTAACCAGTGTAAGGCTTTAGTATCCTTTGGAAAACAAGATCCACCATATCCAATACCAGCTTTTAAAAACTTACTTCCTATTCTTTCATCATAGCTCATTCCCTTTGAAACATCTTCTATATTAGCTCCTACTATTTCACAAAGATTTGCTATATCATTCATAAAAGATATTTTAAGAGCTAAGAAATCATTTGATGCATATTTAATCATTTCTGCACTATTTCTATTAGTTACTACTATAGGTTGATTAAAAGGCTTATAAACTTTTTCTAAAATATTTTTTGCCCACTCACTTTCAACACCAATTACTATTCTTGATGCATTTAAAGTATCCATTACAGCTGTTCCTTGAGATAGAAATTCTGGATTTGATGCAAGTTCTATCCTTACATTATTTTTTAAATTTTCTCTTATAAATTTTTCTATAGCATCATTTGTTCCAATGGGAACAGTTGACTTTATAACTACTAATGTATCTTTTGTTACAGAACTTGCTATTTGTTTAGCTACTTTTTTTATGTAATCTAAGTTAGCTGATCCATCACTTCTTTCAGGAGTCCCTACTGCTATCATTATTATATCTGCATCTTTATATGCATCTTTATAATTAGTAGTATAATCAATTCTTCCCTTTTCATAGTTTTTCTTCATTAATTCTTCTAGATGCTCTTCATATATAGGAGAAACACCATCCTTCATAAGATCAACTTTTTGCTTGTCCACATCTAAACAAACAACATTTTCATGACCTACTTCTGCTAAACATACACCTGTTACTAAGCCTACATATCCCGTTCCAGCTATAGCAATTTTCATAACTCTCTCCTCCTAATATAAAATTTACTTATATTCTTTTCTTTATTGCATTAAAAACATAAAAACAAAATACATACGAACTTTTAAGTAAACCTAGTTTTTCTACATTTCTATAAGTATTCCAAGTTCTTTTTAGTGCTTTTATTTTATTACTAGATAATGATTCTCCTACAAGCCTATAATTAACCAAATCTTGTTCTATGCCATAGGCATACTTTTCTTTTCTTAATATTTGTAGCCAAGTTGCAGTATCTTGACCCCTTCTTACCAATGGCATTTCAAAATAGTCAACAATCTCTCTATCTATAACTACAGTAGAACATCCTATTATAGTATTTTTTAAAAGCCCATTATAATTAATTTTACTTGGAGCTTTTGCTATCTTATTAGTAAGCTCACCATTTTCTTTCATATATCTATATGAAGTAAATGTAAACCCTAAGTTTTCTTTTAACATATATTTTATTTGTATTTCTAACTTTTCAGGTTTCCAAATATCATCACTATCTACAAATGCAATAAAACGACCCTTTGCGTTTCTAATACCTTCATTTCTAGATACTGATGCACCAGAATTTTTTTTTAGTTTTATATATTTTATTCTATTATCATACTTTTGGAATTCTTTTATTATTTGAGCTGAATTATCTTTTGAACAATCATCTATTAATAAAATTTCCCAATTTTTATATGTTTGATTTTGTACTGACTTTATTGTGTCTGATAAAAACCTTTCTGCATTATAAACAGGCGTTATTATCGATACTAAAGGTTCATTCATAACTTATACTCTCCTTATACAGTAGTTATTGTTATCTATTTAAAATAACTACTTCTTAGATGACAATGAATACTTAGCTAATTTTATATAATTTTTAATTTATATATGAATTTATATCTATAGGATAAGTATTTAACTTAAAATAAAATTTATCAAGATTTAACTTTTTTTAATTCCATTTATACCATAATTAATGAAATAATATATAGATTTATATAATGGTATTTTTTCTACATTTCTATATATATTCCATGTCCACATAGCCGATTTTAATTTATTTCCACTAAGCGACGTTAAAGATTTTCTATATTGAGCTAAAACATCATCTATTCCATATGCTATGTATCCTCTTTTTAGTATAGATAGCCATAACACATAGTCTTCATGTCTAACACCACTCATCTTTATTTCAAAATCTAACTTCGATTTATCTATTATAACTGTTAAACATCCTAGTATATTTCCTTTTAATAATGTTTTATAATCTATACTTGGAACTACTCTTACTATTTTATCCAATCTTTTATTTTCTTCGTCTATTAATTCGTATGATGTAAAAGATATTGCGCAATCTTTTTCTTTCATAAAATTTATTTGCTTTTCTAATTTTTCTTTGTCCCATATATCATCACTATCTAAAAATGCTATATACTGACCATTAGCATTTTTTAGTGCTATATTTCTAGCATTAGATACTCCACCGTTTTTATCTGTTCTTATATATTTTATTCTGCTTTCACTACCTACATAAGATTTTACTATCTCAGGAGATATATCTGTAGAGCAATCATCAACTATTATCATTTCCCATTCTTTATAAGTTTGACTTAAAACAGAATCTATTGTATCTTTTATAAATTTTCCAGAATTATACATAGGAGTAATTATAGATACTAAATTTTTATTCATATTATTTTCCTCACTATTTATATATTATTTAACTTTTCTAATATAGTGTTATAAATCCTCTCACAGTTGTTATTATCATTATATCTGAAAAATTTATTTCTTGCATCTTCTTGATTTTGTTTAACTTTAAATTCACATTCTATTAATTTTACTAACTCATTTACTGCCTCATCTTTGTTATAGGCAACATAACCAAACATTTCTTTATCTAAATCAATATAAGAATCAACTTCATCTTTATATTTTTCCTTATCGAATTGATAAAAAAGTATAGGTCTATTCATATATAAAAAGTCTATTGCAACCCCTGAATAATCAGTTATATTAGCTATAGAAGATGTAATTTCATCTGCTACAGTAACATCTTTATCTAAAAATATTATCTTTTTACCAGTTATATTTGACTTTATATCATCTATAAACTCGTGCATTAAATGGTGCATATAAAACTTTATATTAACATCATTTTTTTCTAAAACATCATTTAATCTTTTATCATTTAAAAAATCCATTATATTTTTAAAGTACTCAGTTTGTGTAAATTCAGTATCTCCAAATTTAATCCAATCTCTCCAAGTAGGCATGTATAGAATGTTTTTTCCTTCTGGTTTAGTATCTAAAGGAAGATTATCTTGTCTAGCACTACCAACTATACATACCGCATCATCTCTCATTTTCCACTCGTTAACCATAATATCTCTTTCAAATTTTGATATGGCAGTCGTCATATTATAACTTTTCATTAAGTTATCAATCATCTTCTTTAATTTAGCATTCATAGGCTTTCTTTTCTTAAAACTTATTGCCCCATGATTTAAAAAGACTTTAAATACTCTTTTATGGAATTTATTTAAAACTGGAACAGCAAAATTATAAGGAGCTATATCTGCAGATGGAGCATGTGAAAATACTATAACCTTTGCATTATAATAATATAAATAATTTTTTAAACTTCCTTTTATTAAGGTCTTTCCAGGTATTTTATCTTTTACTTTACTATCCTTATTTATAACCCAGTAAATTTCTACATCCTTATGATTTCTTAATATATATTCATAAAGAAACTTAGAGTTATCGTCATATATATCTCCCGCATGTCCACCTATAAGCCAAATATTTCTATTCTTAAATTCTGATTTTTTAAATGGATAAATTATATATGATATTATCATATTTATTAATGCATTTATTTTACTCATAAGTACCGTCCTCGCTATATCATTTATAATTTATATTGTCTAAATCCTTCAATTCTTCCTTTTATTGTTGCATCATGATAATCCCTATCTTTATTTAAAACAATACCACCAATATTTCTAATTATTTTATATCCCATTACTTTTAAAAACTTATAGTTTTTTCTATAAACTATTTCTTTTTTACAAAGCGCTCCAAAACCTCTTCCATAATTAAAGTCTCTTTGATACTTTTCTTTTGACTTAGAGTGTTTCTTTGCTGGGTGATAAATTATATTTTCACCAAAGTATCTTCCCTTATATCCTTTGTTTAATAAGTCTAGTACATAATCTATTTCTTCTCCTGAGCCGTATTCGCCTCCAACACCTAATTTTTCATCAAACTTAGTGTAATTATCATTTTTAAAGTTTATGAAAAATGTTATTGATGTTAAAGTATCCATTATATTAGTACTTACTATATCACATTCTCCATCATACATTTTCTTAAAGTAATCTACTTTATTTAAATCCATAGTTTTACAACTATATAATCTATAATCTTTATTTTTTTCAAAAAAACTTGTAACTTTTTCTAATGTGTCATCTTCATAAATACAATCATCATCAGGGAATCCTATTATTTGTCCCTTAGCCATATCAATTCCAATATTTCTATTTAAACTTAAACCTGGTTTGTCACTTTTTACATATTTTATATCCATGTCATTCACATAGTTATCTACTATCTCTTTAACTTTATCATTGTTATTTTGATCTATTACTATTAATTCAAAGTTTTTATATGTTTGTCTTTTTAAACTGTCCATTAATAAATATATTTCATCATATCTATTTATTGTTGGCATTATCAGTGATACTAACATTATTTCTGTCTCCTTATAAATTTATATATATCAATTTCTCTTTTATCTCTCATTATAACGTCTTTAATTAAAAGCACCACAGCAAAGCTAAGTCCAGCTTCTAATAATAAATTTTCTGCAAAAGAATATATTAAGAATATAACTATTACAGTTAAATATGATTTTTTATCATCTTCTATAAATCCACCTATACCTTTATATAATAAGTACATAAATAGTACCCAAGTTAATAATCCTAGTACACAAATAATATATATATATGAACTATCTAAAGGATTTAAAGATTTGATAGTTGAGTCATAATGATTACCAAAAATACTTAAAAAGTTGCCTTCTTGAGCCAAATATACATTCCAATACTTAGGTCTACTAGCCAATAATCTATTAACCATGCTATTATTGTAGAAAAAGTATCCTGTAATTACGCTTATTGCAGATATTAGTATTGGAGATATTTTAGCAAGCAATTTTAAAGGCTTTATATTCTTTATATCTAAAAATCTTATTATCTCTACAAATATTAATCCTGCAAATATAGTATATCCTCCAGTTCTACTATAAGTGGTTTGGTATATGAAAAATGCTGAAGCAAATAATATAATTCTATCTATAAAATTGTACTTTTTAAATCTTAAGAATATATATGCTGAATATATAGTTACCATATAATAAAATATAGCATTAGGATTTCCTAATCCATAATCCATTCTTACAACAAGGGCATCTATTTTTTTCATATATCTGTAGTGAACCTCTTGATTATGTTCTAACCATGGAAAAACATTAAATATAATAAGTGCACCAACTAAAAATATTGCTGTCATTATCAAATAGTTTTTAACTATATATCTATCATCAATATTTTTTGCTGATACAGCTAATAATACAATTAGTAATATAGCACCTTCTCTATTGAGTAAATATAATATAAAGCAAATGCCTACTAAAATTATTTCTGAAACGCTTTTCTTACTATCAGTTATAAACAGTATTAAAAGTCCTAGAATCGAACCATAAAATAAAAGTGATTTTACTAAACCTATATCTATACTAGGATTAATAAAAGATATCAAATATTTTCTAGTTATTATTAATAACAAAATAAATGTAAAAGCTATTTTTCTTATATCTATTTTTTTTGATAAACTATTCATAATTAACCTCTTTTCTTAAAGGTTATAAGTGTATTTCCTGCAAATATTTTAGCACATTTAATAATCTTATTTTTTCCACTTAAATGTTTAGTTTCAAGGAAATAGTCTCTCTTTTTAGCCCAACTTTTTCCCCACCAATGAATACCATAAGTATTTTCTGTTATACATTCTGGATAAAATTCTTCTCTATAACTAAATGGATAAAAATATTCTCTATCATATACTGTTATATTATCTTCATAATGATTTTTATCTATTTTCTCAAAGTTATTTTCTACTATATGTGTTATTAATTTTGGTATTGTATAAAAATCTGCACTTAATATATCACTTTCATAAAAATCTAACATTTGCTTAAACAACCTATGACCTTTTTTTGCACCAATTATACCTGCACTTATATGTTTTTCATCCTCATAACCAAAAAATACATCCTGTCCTTTTAAAATAGGACTTATATCTTTTAATATTTGCATATCAGTATCCATATAAATTCCGCCCTCTTCATAAAGAACTTTTACTCTTATATAGTCTGAGATAAACGCCCATAATTTCTTTTGATAACAAACTTCCAAAAACTTTTTACCTTTTATTTCCTCTTCGATATCTACGTTATGCTCATTCCATTCTATAATTTCATAATCAGGTAATTTTTCCCTCCAAGAATTTATGCATATATTTTCTAAGTTTCCTTTAGGTCCACCTATCCATACATAATGAATTTTTTTAGGTATCAAATATATCACTCCTTTAATATTATAAATTTTATATTTTTATCATTTTCTTCTATTATAATTATTTAAGACTTAATTCCTCGAATAATAATAATTATAATTACAGCTACCATTATCATAGCTTTAAAAAATGCATCACTTTTAAATGTATTTAAAACACTATATTCCCCTACTTTTTCTCCTACTTCAATTACATTTTCCACATTTTCTTTGATAAATTCTTCTTGATTATAAGTTAAATTCTCATTACAAATCAATATAGGAACATTTTGATGTGCAGCAGCTGCTGGTAATGATAAATACTTTGTTATATCTCCGTTATTTCCATATTCTATATTTACAGTATAAATACTATTTATATCATTGTATAATTTTTTAATATCATTTATATTTGTATCGTATCTATTCATTTCTTTTATTAATTCGACATTGTTTATATACTGCTTTGCATTATGAGTAAATCTTTCATCATTTCCTAATGCATAAACCTTTTTATAGTTTTGTTTATTTACAAAATTAGCAATATCTTGTATTTGATTATCATTCGACCATAATATAGGCATATTATTTTTACACGCTAAATCAGATATGGATATAGCATTTTCTATTCCAGCTAAAGAGCTAATAACTATCGCTTCTGATACTTTTTCCTCTTTATCCATTATTTTAGCTATTTTTTGAGAAGTTTCATATCTATCATTTCCATAAATTCTCTCTACCTCAATTTCCATACCTTGTATTTTATTTTCTATTGTTTTAGAAACACTTTTCAAACCACCAATTATAGTTACCTTTTTAACACCTAAATCTTTTAAATAATCTATAGTATCTTGGTTAATATTTTTATATGAAGTCGTTATAATAGGAGCTTTTTTTAAATATGCCAGCGGTGTTACACTTATAGCATCAATACTCGCATTTTCATTTATAAGTATAACCTCATCTGCCTTTTTAAAAGCTCGCTTATTTATAATTGTTGATATTTCACCATTAGTCCCCTTTATAAATTCTTTTTTATAATTTTCATTAGCATATACACTTATTGACAATGTAACCATTGTAAATAAAGCTAATAAAACATACGCAAGTTTTTTTATCATATCTAATCATATCCTTTTATTTTTATTTTGCAATATCCTATAAAAAAAGGCTCTTTTTAAAAGAGCCTCTTTATAGGTTAATAATCTAATATTTTTAAAATTATCTAGCTCCATGTCCTGTTAATACTACCTTAACAGTTTTTAAGATTATCTTAAAATCTAGTAATATACTTCTATTCTCAATATAGTATATATCTTCTACGAGCTTTTCTTGAGGAGTAATATCATATCCTCCATTTATTTGCGCCCAACCTGTAAGTCCCGGCTTTACTGCTAACCTATTTATAAATCCTGGTATTTCTTCATTAAACTCCTGTGTAAATTCCGGCCTTTCAGGTCTTGGCCCTATAATACTCATATCTCCCTTTAATATATTAAATAACTGTGGGATCTCATCAATTCTAGTTTTCCTAATAAACTTCCCAACTTTTGTAATTCTAGGGTCATTTTTTTCTGCCCATTGAGCACCAAATTTTTCAGCATCAGTTCTCATTGATCTTAGCTTATAAATATAAAATCTTTTTCCACCTTTGCCTAATCTTTCCTGTTTATAAGTTATCGGTCCATTATCTTCTAATTTAATAAGAATTCCAAATATAGCTATTAAAGGTATCCCTACTAAAAGCCCTACTACTGATAATACTATGTCTAAAACTCTTTGATAAACATCAAATAATACATTGCCTCGTACATTACTATAATCAATGTTGTTTACATAAGATGGGTCATCCATAACAACGCATCCTCCTGTTGCATATTCAGACATAATAACCTCCATTTTGGAATAAATTTTATCATTTTATGATTTATGGTTATATTATACTCAAAAAATAATATATTATCAATACAATTAATGCCATGTGAAATTTAATATTCTATTTTTTACAAATTTAATAAATAATTTATTTTAAAGTTTTTTCTATACCTTTACCTATTTGTGTACCTAATAATTTTCTTTTTTCAATAGTGTTAACAAGCTTTTGATCTTCTTCATTATCTATAAAAGATGATTCTATTATTATAGCTGGAGCATTAACTTCTCTTATCATATGATAATAATCAGTTACACCATCATCACCTACTCTAGTTTTTATACCTCTATTTGGAAGATTAAATTTTTCTAATACACTATTTAATACATTTGATGCTAGTGTTTTACTAGTTCCACCATTTCTATCTTTATACTTGTAAAATGCTTCTATTCCTCTAGCGACAGTGTTATAAGAGTTAAAATGAACACTTACAAGTAAGTCTGGATTAATAGAGTTTGATAAACTACTTCTTTCTGCTAAAGATAATTTCTGATTACTTGGTAAATCTGTTTCTCTAGTTAACACTACATTTATATTATTTTTTCTTAAATATTCAGCTGTAGCTAATGAAGTATCTAAAGTATAGTCTTTTTCTTTTATGCTTTGGTCAACTTTATTTACTGCTCCTGGATCTGCTCCACCATGACCTGGATCTATTACTACAGTTTTATCTCCTGAATTATGCATTGATAACTTATATGCTATTTTAGATAAAACATCATCACTTAAAGCTCCACCTATTTGATATATTACATTAGCTGACTTTTGTGTTAAGTTATCTTCATGATACTCAGATAATTTATCTGTTGGAGTTATAAGTATTGGAGAATTTAACTTAGCTGCTAATGGTCCTGCTATTAAAGCATCTGCTAACTTATCTGATCTAGCTACTAATACTGCATCTAAATCACTTTTAGTATAAAACTTTTCTATAACTTTTGCATTAGTTTCATGTCTATCAGCACCATAAACTCTATTATGGTATATACTTCCACTAGCTGGCTTAGCTATGTCTGCCATTTTATGAATAATTTCAGTATCTAAAGTATCTGGTCCACCTATAAAATAAGCATTTGTTAAACTTTCTGATTTCATCCAAGAGTAAGTTTCTGTTGGTATAGTACTTTTATTAGTTAGTATTATAGGTTGTTTATCTTGCCCTGCTTTAGCCGCTATTGTAAGAGCATCTATATCTCCTTTAAATCCATTTGATATAAATACAGTATTTACATCATGATCCTTATCTATTTTTTCAGCTATCCTTAATGATGTTTCATTTCTGTCATTCCCCCAAATACGGCTCATTTTAGCATTTGTATTTGATTTTATAGTGTTGTATACAGAGTCAGATATAGTATTTACTCCACCTACTACTATTATTTCCTCTGGTCTTAAACGTTTTAATTCTTCATTTATAGCTTGTGGTAATGTATCCTTTTTTACTATAAGTAAAGGAGCTTCATAAGTTGCAGCCAAAGGTGTTGCAGATATTCCATCAGCAATTATATCCCCATTTACTATAACTACCTTTTTACTACCATTTGGCCATCCTTTTTTACTTACAGCTACTGCAGTATCATATTCTGTGTTTCCAGCAAGTTTTTCAACTGGTGCTGATACCTTTTTTAGATAGTTTGCAGGTGCTACAGCATTACTTAAGATATACTCTTGAGTTATTTTATAATCATCTACATTTACACCTAATTCTTTTAATTTATTTTTATCTAAAGTTTGTGCATTTTCATCACTATTTACTACTATATTTTCAATTGTCCATACATTTAAATATTCTGGATCTATATCAAATTTTATCTCACCTTCATATCTGTTATTTTCAGGATTGTAGTTTAGAGTTGTGCTAAGTTTTTCATCATAGCATGAAAGATTTAATATTATATTATTTGCACTTTGCTTTTCTTTAAAGCTTATACTTACTTTTGATGTATCCCCTAATATTACGCTGTTTTTTTCTAGCTCTATATTAATATTTGAATTTTCATTATTGCCAACTGCAAAGGCTAAACTTGGAACTGATAAAGTTGCCGATATTAACCCAGAAGTTAACATTTTTGTCCTTTTTCTCATAATATTCCTCCTATTTTTACTCATTAATATCTATTATAACATAATAAGATAATTTATGGGACATATTACAGAACTTAAATGCCAAATTATACATGTAAAATTTGTTATCTATGTAATTAAACTACTTTAAATTTTTTTATACTTTAACGATATATACTCTCGACTTTTAAAAAAAATTATAGTATAATATTTGTAGGAAGAAAGAAATTTCTAACATCTCTTTTTTCCGTATTTCTCACAATAAAGGTCATAGATTTTATCTATGACCTTTCTCACATTTAAATTAATTTTTCTCTAATTTTCATAATAAAAAAAGTAGGCGTAATCGCCTACTTTTTTAATTAAATTTATATAAGTATTTTACTGTTTCTAATCTTATAGTTCTATTTAATTCCTCAAACATATCATAACCTTGTATAGTATATTCCTTAACAGGATCCTTTTGACCTATAGCTGAAAGTCCTATACATTGTCTTAATTGATCCATAGCATCTATGTGATCTATCCAATGAGAATCAACTACTTCAAGTAAAACTCTTCTTTCAAGTTCTTTAACCTTATCTATTCCAGATATAATCTTTTTAAAGTCATATACCCTTTTAGATAAGTCATAAGTATAGTCTATAGTTTCTTCTACACTCATTTTGTCCATACCCGGTATTATAAGAGATTCCTTTGGCATAAAGCTACTATGAATACTATTTAAGAATCCATAATAATCCTTATTTTTTCTTAAATACTTTTCAGCAGTTTCTGCTATTATATCTTTAACCATTTTTTGTATTTCTTCTTCTAAATCTTCATTATTTAATACTTTATTTCTTTCAGCATAAATAACTTTTCTTTGCTCATTTATTATATCATCATATTTTATAACATTTTTTCTTATCTCAAAGTTTTTACCTTCTATACCTCTTTGAGCTCTTTCTATGGCCTTAGCTAATTGCTTACTTTCTAATGCTTCATCTTCACTTGGATTCATTTTTTTCATAAGCTTTTCTATGCTATTTCCACCATATAGCTTTATAACTTCATCTTCTAAACTAACAAAGAATCTTGAAGTACCAGGATCTCCTTGACGTCCTGAACGCCCTCTTAATTGATTATCTATTCTTCTTGTTTCATGTCTTTCTGTTCCTATAACATAAAGACCACCAAGTTCTTTAACCTTTTCCTCTTCTTTTTTATCTCCCGCTCCTAAAGATATATCCGTACCACGACCAGCCATGTTAGTAGCTATAGTTACAGCACCTAACTTACCAGCATTTTTAACTATTTCAGCTTCTTTTTCATGATTTTTAGCATTTAATACTTCATGTGCTATTCCTTTTTTCTTAAGTAGTTCAGATAAATACTCTGACTTATCTATAGAAACAGTACCTACTAACACAGGTTGTCCTGTTTTATTTATCCTTATAATTTCATCTACAACTGCATTGTACTTAGCTTTTTCAGTTTTAAATACTAAATCATTTAAATCAGCTCTAAGTATTGGCTTATTAGTAGGAATAGTTACAACATTCATATTATATGTTGATTCAAATTCACTTTCTTCAGTTTTAGCAGTACCAGTCATTCCTGATAACTTAGAGTACATTCTAAAGAAGTTTTGGAATGTTACTGTAGCTAAAGTTTTAGATTCTCTTTTTATTTCAACTTTTTCCTTAGCCTCTATTGCTTGATGAAGACCATCAGAGTATCTTCTACCATCCATTATTCTTCCTGTGAATTCATCAACTATCATAATTTCATTATCTTTAACTACATAATCTACATCTTTGTCCATTAACTTATGAGCTCTTAAAGCTTGGTTAATATGATGATATATTTCTATATTATCTATATGTGTTAAATTCTCTATTCCAAAGAAAGATTCTGATTTTGACATACCTTCTTCAGTAAGAGATATTACATTATCTTTTTCATCTATTTCATAATCTTCTTCATTTAAGCTTTTTACAAAAGCATCTGCTATATCATATAATTTAGTACTTTCATCTCCAGTACCAGAAATTATTAAAGGAGTTCTAGCTTCATCTATAAGTATTGAGTCAACCTCATCAACTATAGCAAAGTTTAACTCTCTTTGTACCTTATCTTCATTTTTAGTTACCATGTTATCTCTTAAATAATCAAATCCATACTCATTATTAGTTCCATATGTTATATCACAATCGTATTGAGCCTTTCTTACTGCTGGATCTTGATTAGCAAGAATCACCCCAACACTCATACCTAAAAACTCATATACAGGCCTCATAATTTCTTTATCACGATTTGCAAGATAGTCATTAACAGTTATAACATGTACTCCTTTACCTGCTAATGCATTTAAATAAACAGGCGCTACTGCAACTAATGTTTTACCTTCACCAGTTCTCATTTCTGCTATTTTACCTTGATGAAGTACAATCCCACCTATTAATTGTACTCTATATTGACGCATCCCTAAAACTCTTCTTGATGCTTCTCTACAAACAGCAAAAGCTTCTATTAATATATCATCTAATGTTTCACCTTTATTTAATCTATCTTTAAATACATTAGTCATATTTTTTAATTCATCATCACTTAGTTTTTGAGTCTTTTCTTCAAGAGCGTCTATGGCATCTACTATTTTGTTCAGTACTTTTATTTCATTTTCGTCTGATTTACTCAATATTCGGTCTAAAACTGACATAATCTGCCCCCTTATATTATAATACACTTATTAAAACTTATATTTTATTATATCATATATATATTCTTTTTTCTCAATTTACTTATATTTTTAATACATATGAAAAGAATAGTATATATATTTTGTTTTTATATAGACATATTTAATTAATTAATATATAATATAAATACTTGAAAAATTTAAAACATCTCTTTTTCAAGTATTTCTCACATTAAAGAGGACTGATTTTATCAGTCCTCTTTTACATTTCCAATTTAAATATTATTATTTTAATTTATATACTATATTTCCATCTTCATCCCAAACTTTTTGGTCAAGTATCTGTCCATCCTTGTTTATTATAGTTTCTATATAGCATACATACATATAATCAAAATATCCTTTTGATTTTACCATTAGATTATCTCCATTAGGTTCTATTAAAACATTGAAAGGTGAATATTCAAAATCTCCAAAAGATATTGTAGTTTCCCACAATACATCTCCTGCTTTATTGTATTTAACTGATTTAGGTTCAGGCTTATCTTCAGTATAGATATTGTAAGAAGAATAAGCTACTATAAAATTACCATCATTTAAATCATATACATCCTCTAGATATGTTACATATATATCCTTCCCTATATCTGTGAAATATTCATCCTTTATTTTATCTTGCCAGATTATGTTTCCATTTTTATCCTTGTAAGTTATATTAATCCAACCAATTGCTCCTATATCTACTAAAACTTCATCCTCAAAAGAACAATAATAATCATAACAATTTTCAAATTCTATAATTGATCCATCACCATATTCTATAGTATCAACTAACTCTATCGTATCCCTAATAAGCCATTTTATGTCATCAAATGGTCCTTCATTATATCCTCCCCCTATTCTAGTAAGCTCTTTTGGTCTATGATTTTCTACAAAATCTTTTTGAGATTCACTTAAAGTATAAATATTATCATTCCCTGTAGCTATTATTACTGGAGATTCAGTCTTTGCAGCTAATGGACTTACAGATAATGCATCTATTAAGTCGCTCTCTTTTCCAGTTCCATCTTTAGCTACATATATATTATTTAATTCTTTTCCAGAATAAAACTCACTTATTACCTTTGCATTTGTATCCTTTCTGTTTTGTCCACCTAATCTTTTTACATCTAAGTTTTTAGATTTTAATATATTTTCAACATTTGAAGATACTGCTGCTTCTTTACCTACAATATAGGCTTTTTCAATATCTTTAGTTATAAAACTTTCTATACCACTTATATCATTTCCATTTGTATATAATATAGCTCTTCCATCCCTCGCTGACGGTGGTGCTATACTTGTAGCATCTGCTAATCCTTTTACTCCATTTACTATAGATATTTCTTTAACTGGATTAATTTCATTTAATGCATATGCTATATTTAATGATATTTCATATCTATCTTTTCCACCTATTCTATCTGTATAATATCCCTTTGATTCTAATTCTCTTTCAACTTTATTAGATATTACACCTTCCCCACCTATTAATATAATATCTTGTGCACCTAATCTATTTATCTCTTCATAAACTTCATTTGGTATATTATCTTTATTTATTAATAATATAGGACACTCATAAGCATTAGCTAATGGTGCAACACATAGTGCATCTGGTAATGATGTAGCATTCACTAATATTACAGAAGAAACCTTTTCTTTAAATCCTTCTTTTGATATTTTTATTGCTGTGTCTACCTATCTTTTCCTATTATTTCTTTTACTTTTACAGGGGCAAATGTATTTGCAACTTCTTGGTTTATTGTAGTTTCATTTTCAAATACTTTAGCATCAACAGGAAGTATTTGTGCTGTAGTCAATAATATAGATAATATTGCTACGCTATAATTATTCCTTTTTTTCTTTTAATCATAATATGATACCCCCTTATAATTTTATATAGTATATAAAAACCTTCCTTTTAAATCGTAACATATTATTTATTTTTAATCTGTCATAACCTGTTTTAATATCCATTATTTTTTAGTCAATTTATATTTTAAAATTAAATATATACTATTGATTATCTATATTTTTACTTATAATTTTCTACAAAAAAAGAACACCTATTAAGATGTTCTTTTTTATAATTTAAGTATCTATTATATATTTTTGAATACTTTAAGTTCACATTATTATAAGATACCTTCTATATATTAAATTATTTTGCAGTATTTTCTAAAACTACTTCTTGAGTTTCATCTCCCATTTTAACTATAACTTTAACTTTAGCTACTGTTTTAGGATCTAAATCTTTACTGTATAAAGTTGTTGAATATCTAACTCCAGCCTTTAACTCATTTGAGTAATTTGCTGCAGCGCCAATTCCAAGTCCCTTACCATATTTGTTTTTATCAGCATCATTTAAATATCCTGCCCAAGTTTTATCCTTTGACCATATTTTACCGTTTGATGTTATTACTTTATCATTTTCATCTAAGTACTGTATTGTTATATTATCCTTTGTACTTAATCCTATATTCATATCATCATTAGGTTTTATACCTAGGTTTATATTTGATGTAGAGAAACTTGAATCAATTTCAAATAATTTAAATTCATCACTCATATTATTTTCTCTGAAGCTACATCCTAAGTCTTTAGTATCAACAAAGTTAACTACATCATATTTAAGTAATTCTGTATCATTTGCTCTACTTCCACCTATAAACCATCCTAATAACTTATTGTTTTTACCACTTATTTTTACAGTTGATTTGTCTACAAAACAATCTTTTACTGTTATACCTTTTTGCACTGTTTCCCCTACTATTCCTCCAGCAAATGGTAATATTGCTTTTGGTATTGATAATGCTCTAGCTTCTATTGAAGTATTTCCAGTCACTTCACAGTTTTCAAATACTATGTTAGCATCATTAGCTGAACCAGCTACACCACCAACTTTTCTTTCACCACTTAAAGTTACATTACTTACTTTAACATTGCTTACTGTACGCTTTGAAGCTAAGTATCCTATAGCACCACCAACATTATCACCATTAAGTGACTCTGTCTTTGCTGTTATTACTGCTTCATCTACGCTACTGTCTTTTATGTCAACATATCCGTATCCAACAATTCCTGCTACGTCCTTTTTCTTTGCAGTTAAGTTAACATTTTTCACATGACAATTTTCAATTATCTCTTCTCTAGTACCTGAAGTACCTTCATCAAATATACTTCCTACTAATGAACCTATTCTTTGGTTACCTAGTATATTTACTCCATCTAATGTAACATTTTTTACATTTATTCCACTGTTTGTATATCCAAATAAACCTAAATCTGAACCATCTGCTTTGTTTATGCTTAAGTTCTTTATAGTATAGCTTCCTCCATCAAAACTTCCTCTAAAGTGCTTTGATGATGTTCCTATTGGCGTCCATTCTTTGTTATTTAAATCTATGTTATTCATTAATTCTATTGATATATTAGTATTTCCTTCATTTACAAAATCTGAAATCCAAGCTAATTCATCTGGAGAACTTACTTCATAAATACCATCTTTATTAGGTTTTACTTCTGTTTTTGTAGTTCCATTCCATACATTTAATACAAATGATTTTGAGGTAGAAGTTGTAGAACCTACAGTAACTTTAACAGTATAAGTACCATTTGCAACATTACTAAAAGTATAATTAAGTTGCCCTTCCAAAATATCAGCATTTTCTTGAGATTTAATAACAGTTGTTCCCTGTAATAACTCTACTTTAGCAACGTTATTAGAACCATAATTTTTAATATTTGCTGTAACCGTTACAGTATCAGAAGAAGTATTTACACTTATATCACTAATACTTGGAGTTTGAACAATTCCTCCACCTGAAGAACCTCCTCCATTTGATGGTGGGTTAACCGTTCCGCCTCCAGTATTATCTATACTTGGCTTATTACTTCCTGAAACATTTCCAACAGTACCACTATTTTCAACACTAACATTAGGTGCATTAGATTCAACCTTATCAACCTTACCAGCGTTTTCTATAATAGTACCACTAGCATTTTCACTAACCTCAACCTTATTTACATGAGAACCTTCTGTAACACTAACTGCTGCATCTTTACCATTTACAGTTATAGTGTTTATATTACCAGCAACCTCAACACTAGCTCCTGCCTCTACAGTAATATTAGGCTTAGAAGTACCTTCATTACTTACAGTAACATCTCCACCTTCTAATATATTAACAGCTTCAACACTTCCGTTTATAACTAAATCTCCACCTTTAATATCTATACTAGTATGAGCTCCATTTGCTGCAACTGTTCCACTTGTAACATTAACAACTACAGACTTTCCGCTTGTATTATTTAAATTTATCTTAACTGCATTCTTAGATGCTATTTCTACTTTTTTAGTTCTAGAATTATCATTTAAACCTTCAACATTGATAACGTCATTTGCATCAGCCTTAGCTAAAGCATCATTTAATTCTTTAACAGTTGTAACATTATACGTAGTAACTGCTTGCATAGTTTTTAACTCACCAAAAGCAGTTTCGTTACCATTTCCTCCAATTTGAGTAACAGTTTTAAAGTTCTTAGTATTAGTTACATCCTTTTGCATTTGATTTAACTTATTTCCAACTATTATAACTGGAGAATCATTTTTAGCTGCTAAAACTCCAACTGCTAATGCATCTATAAGATGATCTTCTTTACCCATACCATCTTTAGCTACATAAGCATTATCTAATTCTTTTTCAGTATAGAAAGCTTCTAAAACTTTAGCATTAGTTTCATTTCTATCCATACCATTTATTCTTTTAGCATTAGGTAATTTTCCTAAAACTTCATTAGATACAGTGTTCGGTCCACCTATTACATAAGAAGTTTTTATATCCTCTTTGTTTATAAATTCATCACTTGCTTTAGTACCTTCCTTTGAGTTTGAAAGTATTATCGCCATATCTTTATCTGCTGCAACAGCTGCTATACTTACTGCATCAGCAAGTCCTTTAGTTCCATTTACAACTGCTATTTCAGATATATCTTTTATTTTATCTAATCTTTCAGCTATTGCTAGTGCTGTAAGTTCTCTTGTAGCACCTTGTATTCTATCTATTTCTATATTTTGAGTTTTTAACTCAGTTTCTATATTTTTAGTTAATGTATTTTCTCCACCTATTACATATACTTTTTTAACTCCAAGTCTCTTTAACTCTTCTTTTGTTTTTTCATTTAACTTGTCTTTTCCTGTTAAAAGTATTGGTGCATCTTCAGCCTCTGCAAATGGTGTTGCAGCAAGTGCATCTGCTATTGAACTATCATTTACAATTACTGCCTTATCTGATTTGCTCCATCCTTTTTTACTAACTTCTATAGCTGTTTCCCATCTTCCAGCTCCAACTAACTTATCTTCAGATACTGATTTTATAGTATCTGCATACCCTAAATTTCCTGCACTTGATGCAACCAATGTCACTGCTAAAAGTGCTGCTATTTTCTTTGGTAATTTCATTTGATGCCTCCCACGAATGTTGTCTAAATTAAAATTTGCATAAAAATAAGCTAATATTAAAACTACAAACAATAATAATCATCATTATCACTATTTCTACATAGTATTAGCCAATTGAAGTACTAACTCCATTAAAATATTTTTTATGTAAAATATTTATATTATTTTTATATAACTTGTTGTACTATCTAAATATTTTTATAGTAAGCTATTTATATTTGATAAATAACTTTACAGCAAATTATAATTTTATTATAGATTCCATTTTTATCATAAACAACAAATTTCGCCCTACATTTTCAGTCACTAAAATATATTATTTTCCAAAAAATATATTTTTTTTACTGTTTTCGACATATTTCTATTTTTCTTGATGTAATTTGTTATATTTTATTAATAATATTTCTCACCTGATTAACACTGATCCCATACTCTCTGGCTAACTGAGTTCCATTAAATCCATTATATCTATTAACAATATCCCTGTTTCTACTACTTCTTATAACACTCTTATAAGTAGGAATATAAAGATTATTTCCTCCATACATTCTTATAATCTCTAAGAACTTTTCTTCTCCAACAATCTCATACATAAGAGATAAATTTTCAATAACATCATAAGCCTCAACCTTCATAAAAAACCTCCCTTTATTAATCTATATAATAATTTTATCTGTAATTAAAATCCTTTCCCATAAAAGTATTTCAAAAATTCGCTTCGCTTGAGCGACGTGTCGGCGAATCACTTTAAGCCACGTGTGGGCGCTATTTTTTATTTCGCCAACGATGTATACTTGCTACCGCTACGGATACATCCGTTGCTTGAGCCACTGCGTGGGCCAAGCATTTCAAAATATATTTTTTTCTTGCAAATCATTGATATAACTTATATGCATAGATTATCTACAAAATTTTCAACTTAAAATTGTTAGTTAATGTAAATATCTTTACAATATAGTAAACGAACTTAATAATAAAGGTATGAAAATTATTAAATAAGTTAACAAATATAATATGAGTTATGATATAAAGTTTAAACAAAGAGCAGTAGAATACCAAAGAGAAGGCCATACTTACAAAGAAACTTGTAAAGTATTTAAAATATCTGAAACAACACTAACTAGGTGGATAAATAAAGAAAAGGAAGGTAAATTAGGTGAAGTAAAAATACAGGTTAGAAAACCAAAAAAGATTTATCCAGAAAAGTTAATTAAATATATAGAAAAACATCCAGATGCATATTTAGTTGAGATTGCAGAGGAGTTTAATTGTAGTGAGTGTGCAATAAGAAAAGCATTAAAGAAATTAAATATAACACGAAAAAAAAGACAACTTCATACAAAGAACAATGTAAGGAAAAAGTAAATAAATATTTAAATGAGATAAAAAACTTTAGCGAAGAAGATATAGTATATATTGATGAAACAGGAATACAAGGTTATATTTATAGAGAATATGCAAGAGCTATAAGAGGTAAAAAAGTTTACGATAAAATACCAGGTAAAAAATACAAAAGAACAAATATAGTAGCAGGAAAATGTGGAGATAAGATTATCTCTCATTTAGTGTACGATAAAATAATGGATAGTAAGTTTTTCGAAAAATGGTTTAAAGAAATGTTTTTAAATGAAGTAGAAAAAAATAAAGCTATTGTAATGGATAATGCAACATTTCATTGTAAGAGTAGATTATACGAATTATGTAAAAATGCTAATAAAAATCTAAAACTAATATTTTTACCACCATATTCTCCAAATTTAAATCCTATAGAAAAGTATTGGGCAACATTAAAGAAAAATTTGAAAAAAATAACTAAAAATAACAAGAGCCTTGAAGAATCTATTTACGAACTTTTTTAAGTTCGACTACTATAAATATTTTCAAAGATTTTTATATTTGTATTTAGTTTTAAGGGTGTACTATGTAAATATAAGCAAACAGCTTATAAAAAATTTAAAGGGGGAATTAAAATGGCAAATCTTCTAAAAAATCCATCTGGATTAAAATTAAAATTTGATTGTGGTAGAAATCCTGAAACAGGAAAAACAGTTGTAAAAAGTAAAACTTACTCAAACCTAGATCCTAACGCTAGTGCTGATGATGTATACGAAGTTGGTGCATCAATAGCCTCACTTCAAGAATACGACTTGTTAGAAGTAGCTAAAATTGATAATTCAACAATAACAGCCTAATTAAAATCTAGCTAAATTGTTGGCTAAATTTTCACCAAATTATTATTTAAATTTACAGGAGGTAATTTTATGGAAACTAAGAAAAAATTATTGATGTATTTCAAAACTACAGGAGATAAAAACGTATCTATATCAGTGGATAATCCAAGAGAAGATTTAACTGAGACTGAAGTAAAAGCAACTATGACTTTAATACTATCTAGTAATATATTCTTACCTAATGGTGAAGAACTTGCTTCTTTAGTTGAAGCCAAGATTGTTGAAACTGATACTACTTCATATGATTTAGTAGTATAGTCTAGCATTCTTATGGATTTAGATTTACAAAATCTTGTTGCTAATATTGGCTTTCCTATTGCTCTTTCAATGTATTTATTAGTTAGAATAGAAGGAAAGCTATCATATTTAACAGATAGTATTAATGAATTATCCAAAAATATATTAACTATTAAATAAAATAAAGGAGTGCTTTAAAACAATTTTAAAGCACTCCTTTATACTATCCCTTAAGAATATTTTCAACCTGCCTTTTAGTAATACCAAATTTTTTAGCAATCTCATTTTTACTATATATATTATACATCTTCTTAATCTGCCTGTTTCGACTAGCTCTTAGCACACTTTCCTTCTTAGGAAAATACAACTGACTTCCACCAAACCTATCACAAATATCAATAAACATATCAACTCCAATAAAATCAACAAAAGAAACAATCTCCTCAGAAAAATCCTCTAACAATACCCTTTCCATAAAATCCCCTCCTAATAATTTATATACTGAAAATGTAACCTTGGCCCATTATAACAATAATGCCTCATACCAGTTTCCCCATCTCTACACTTAGCAACAATCAAATCAACAAGCTTAATTCCATTTTTTCTAGCAGACAACACATCATTTTTGTTTTTCTTGATATTTTCAACAGCCTCATCAAAATCAGAGTGAACAGGTTCATGAATATATATAACATTATTACTATCATGAAAAATAGCTTTACTGTCACGCATTGGTCTTTCACCCCATGGTCTAAAATCCTTCATCTCATCATTTAACTGACTAAGTTGAATAAGAGGTATATCAAAATCCAAAGTAATATTTTTAAGCTCTCTAGATAAACTTGCTACTTCTCTTTCTCTATTTTGCATACTGCCCTCAGCATTCATAAGCTGAATATAATCAACTATAACCAAATCAGGCTTTATCTCTCTAATTCTTTTTCTTAAACCACTAATAGTACTTATCTTATCATTTATATAAATTAAATCCTTACTGCTAAAATAAGACATTACATCTATAATCTTTTTCCAACCTTCTTCATCAATTTCTTTATTCTTCATATACTTTGTACTGATACCACTTTTCTTAGTTATATTTCTCATAAAAACTTGCTCTTTACTCATCTCTCTGCTTATAAAAAGTACTTTTTTACCTTGTTCCATACAGTTTAACATAATTTGTAGTGCCAATGCAGTTTTACCAACACCACTTCGAGCAGCAATAGTTGTAAGCTCTCCATTAAATAAACCACCTATAATATCATCTAAAAACTTAACTCCAAAGTTCATACCTTTTTCGTCACTATTTTCCAGGAAATATAATAATTTTTCGCAAATTTCACCAATGCTATCACCGTAATTTGTAGCTTCTTCATTTAAAATATTGTATAAATTACTTTCAAAATTATATACAACTGAGTTAATATCTTCTCCCTCTCCTAGTTTTTGAAAAAGGTCTGTACAACTTTTAATAATCTCCCTTCTTAAAAGTTTGTCCTTTAATATGCTTATATGAGAATCAATAGAAGAACATTGGCTCATAGAAGCTAAATTACTTAAATATGTAACGTTAACTCCACTATTCATTTCCTTAAGTTTTGTAAAAATACTTTCTATATCAAGAGATAGTTTACTTTCATACAAAGATTTCATAACCTTTAAAATTAATTTATTATATTCAACAGTAAACATATTCTCTTTTAAATCTTTAAGCTTTTCTCCTAAAGAATTATCAACTATAAAACTTCCTAAAATACTTTGCTCTATATTTACAGCTTGAAACTGCTCCATGATTATTCCCCCAAACTAAAATTATAAATAAAATGGTGAGTTGTTAATTATAAGTTTCTTTTGAGTTAACTTCAAGTTAATAGTAGTTCATTTTATTTAAACTTGCAATATATTTTTCTAAATTTATTTTTAAAAATCAAATTCAATATCCCAATATCCTGTTTCCTCAACTTCTTCAACCTTTTTAGCAGTTTCATTTAAGTATCCTTCAAACTTATTACTAAATAAAGTTTCTGGTCTTAAGTACTTTTCCATATCACTATGTAACCACTGAGATGCTTTAATATCTATAACAGCATAAAAATCCTCTTCTACAAAACCTTCCTTTAACCTAGTATTAATTAACTTTCTAGTTTTTGGTGTATTTTTTCTAAAGTTCTTTTTTGTAATTTTGTTTAAATAATCAATAACATTATCACAAATATTATTATTTATATTTAAATATATATTTATATTATCTATTTTAGATGTCCCACTATCTGTCCCATGACCTATATCATCACCTGTCCCAAAACTCTGTAAACTCTCTTTATAAAAATTATTATTACAAGTATTTATATCATCGCATTTATCTATAATTTTATTTTCACAATTATTATTCCCACTACAATTCTCAAAACCTGTCCCATCATCTGCCCCACATTTTGACTCTGTAACATATTCATATATAGAATATCCACTTGTACGATTTCCTTTAAAAACACTTTTTATAATTCCCATTTTTTCAAATTCATTTATCATTCTCTCTGATTTTCCTTTTGAAAAGTTTAAATCTTCCATAACAGTTCTTATAGTCATTTTAAACTTACCATTTTCAAGTTCCCCAGTTAGCCTATTTTTATTTTCTTTTCTCATTATGTAATGATTAAACTTAATCTTATCAATATCCTTAATTGGATCAAAACTTAAAACCTTACTGTTTAATTTTTTAAAATTATAAATCATAATATTCCCTCCCAACTTATTAATTTTTATATTAGTTAATTTTATGTAAACTTTCAATAACTTTTTTTACAGCATTATAAAATATTTTATTTTTTGATAAACGTATTTAACCCTAGCTATAACAATATAATATCATAGGTTAAATAAACTACTTTTACAACATATAGCTTAGACAAAAGAAATTTTTCCATAAATTTTCATTTTTAAGTTTACATTCTGATAACCCTATACTATACTTTAAGTATGGTGAGGTGGATTAATTATGACTTTCGGAGAAAGGTTTAAAGAATTAAGGTTAGAGAAAGGGTTAACTCAACAGGGATTAGCAGAGGATTTTAATAAAATTTATGGACATACTTTTTCAAAACCATCAATATCACAATATGAAAATGGAAAAAGAACTCCAGAAAATGAAGCTCTTAAAAACTTTGCATCATACTTTAACGTTTCTATAGATTATTTGCTTGGGGTTAGTGATATTAGAAATAACGATGTAAATATTGAAAAACAAGATTTAAAACGTGATCTTTTAACTGAAATAAATAAATTTTTTAGTGATAAAAATATCAAAAGGGATGAGAAAGATAGACTTTATAAAGAATTAACTAAAATGTATTTTGATTCTTTATAAATTTAAAAATTGCTACATATTTGTAGCCAATTTTTTTGAGCCTTTAAAGAACATATATTCTCACACTTTTTTCAAAATATAATCTTTAGTATTTACCTAGTACATACTTTGTATTTACTTAATTATAACCTTATACTAACTTGGTATTTTTCTAAGATACTCTATTGTTAGAAAAGAACATATTTTCTAACACTTTACTAAGTAAAATTAAGCATCAGCTTATATATATCACTTTTAATTTGGAGGTTTTATGAATATAAACAATTTAATAGACAAGTTTGATAAGAAAGATGCTATAAAAAGTTGTAATTCTATATCATCTCAATACGATAAAATAATAGAAATTGCTAGTATAGTATTTTGTAGCGATAAATTTGATAACTTAGAAAAAAGAGAACTTCACTTAGAAATTGCTGCTTTATATGGTCAATTAGATAAAAAAGATTAAAATAGGGACTTACATAAGTCCCTATTTATCTATCTTAATTTATTTATAACAGTAGAACTAATTCCACCACCAACTTCATATAAAGTATCATAAGTCTTATATTTTACAACCTCTTCTTGTGTACTACTTAAATTATTAGTAGCAATTAACACAGGAATATTATTTTTACCTGCAAAAACACCAACACATAAAGCATCTATTAGATTATTAGACTTACAAACAATTAAGCTATTAATATTATCACCATAGAAATAATCTAAAACTATACCATTAGTTTCTTGTCTATCATCTCCATAAAGCTTAATTACACTTACTTCTACATCAAATAAACCTTCAGCTTCATCTAATAAATTATCACTCATAACATTATCTCCGCCTAAGAAATAAAAATTAGGATATTCTATAGACTGTATAAAATACTTTTGAGCTTTGTTAAATTTCTTTCCATTAGTTATTAATATAGGAGATTTTTCATTACAAGCCTTAGATAAAATACTCATTGCATCAGCTTCACCTTTGTATCCATTAACAACATAAATATTTTCTACATTAGAAATTTTTGCAATTTCCTTTCCTATTAATAAAGAAGTTTCTTCTCTATCTACTCCACCAATGCGTTTAATATCTTTTAAATTAATATCAATAATATTTTGTATATCATCTTTAATTTTTTCAGATACTACATCAGTTCCACCAATTAAATAAACATTTTTTGGATTTAATCTTTTTATTTCATTTATAGTTTCATTTGGTATATAATCCTTTTCAACCAATAAGATAGATGCATCAATTAAAGATGCAAAAGGACCTGCAGCTAATCCATCACTACTATTTTTTCCATTAATTAAAACAACTGCATCACTTTTATCATTAAAAGCTGCCTTGCTTATTTTCAACGCTGTATCATATCTATTCTCACCAATTATTTTAATATGATTTTCTAATTCCTTGTCTATCTCATCACTTCCAAAGTATACAATATTATCGCCTTTATTACTTGGTATATCTAATGAAGAGTTCGCTTTAACTACAACAGCGCCTCCACCTCTTAAATTTATTTCATTTCCATTATAAATTTTCTTTTGTAATTGATTAAAACCTTCCTTATTTTTAAAACCATATTTTCCAGTGCTATAATTTAAAGTTAAAGCCATTCTAAAGTTTGTCATAAACTCACCAAAGTCCATATTATTGTCTATATATTTTTTAACAACATCTTCTATAGCTTTATAATCACTATTAGGATTTTGTATAATTTCTTTATATATACTATCTCCTATATCTGCTTGTATATTTAAATACTCCATGAATAAATAGGATAAAGAATAATTTGAAAGAGTATCATTATCATAATCCCAATAAAGTAGTGAATGTCCATTTGTTATACTACTTGATTGATTGTAATAATTTATTCTATCCATTCTTGGCTTATTTGTATATAACTGTTCTGCTGCCATAGATAAACCTTCATCTATCCAAGTATCTAGGCTACCTGAATATCCTTTAATTGCATTTTCATTAAAACTTATCATATGTTGAAATTCATGTACTATTACAGGATATAAATTTTCTATGCCTTGATTGTCGTAATAATCAGTTACATCCATTGTTGGATATGTATCTATATATAATACTTCTCCATTATTTGAACCCTCTACATCATATAAATCTGTTGGATTAAAGTATCCTTGTGTATATACATTTGTTTCATCATAGTCATCTTGTATATCATAAATTACTATATTTATTTTTCCATTATTATCTACGTCACTTTCTTCTCCAAAATTTTTTGTTATTAATGGATATATATTATTATCAAATTCTTGACCTATTCTTATTGCTTGTGCATCACTTATTTGATTTTCATTTACCCATATTTCAACTTTTTTCCCACTATATTTTAATTCTGTATTTATTGTTTCATATTGGTTATTTCTAAAATTAAATGTTTTAAATTTTCTAGTAGTTTTTGATGATTTATTATTTTTTGTTTCTGATTGATATAATTTTGCAGATTGATATAGTTTTGCATTTTTTGGTTCTGGTAGTACTTGATCTATTGCATAAGGAGTTGATGTTTTTTGTTTTGATTGGTTTATATTTTTTTTATTTTGAAAATTCCCTGTAGTTTGAGTAGTATATGGATCTGTACTCTCGTTATTTATTATTATATAACTTCCTTTTGATGTGTTTGCGTATATTGGTGTTGTTAATACCAATGCTATCAGTAGTGATATGCTTATTATTTTTTTCATAAAGCCCCCCTTGTTTTATACTATTAGAGTATATTCCAAAAGAGGGGCTTTTAATACATTAAAACTATTATTTTATATAATCTAACTTTGCTCTATATCATTATCCAATTCTTCTTTACTTTTGTTTTTAAGTACTTCCTTAAGTTTCTCTAATAAAGGAACTAAAATGCAACCTATGGCAAAAAATACTATATTAAAAGTAGATACACTCATAGGTGCTTTAGAAACTTCAAGAGACATAGGACCCATTATAACAGAATATATAGAACCCACCATAAGACCTATAATACAATATATAGTTTGCGATCTAAAACTTCTAAGTAAATGCCTTACTATTCTAACAGTTATTAAAATACCAATTAAAATTCCACTTCCAAATATCAATATAGCAGGTAAATAATCAAAGTTTAACCTTATTATCTGCTCTATGGCTGTAAGTATTGGTGCATAAAGTCCAAATATTAAAAGTATTGTAGAGCCTGATATTCCCGGAAGTACCATTGCAGATATTGCAACCATTCCAGATATAAATATATAAGCTATAAACAATAAATTTAAATTCTCAGACTTTAAAGAGAAACTTTGTCCAACATTTGTAACTGGATTAAAATAAGTCATAGCTACTACAACACTAATCCCAACTATTAAAAATATTGCATTTCTCTTATTGCCTATTAATATTTTTCTTTCAGATTTAACTATTAATGGAATTGACGATATTATAAATCCTAAAAATAAAGAACTTATTTGATATATGTTTTTTTCAAATATAGATGTTATAAATGATACCGATAATATAAAACCTACAATCCAGCCAATCCCTATTTTGGCTAAAAACTTTAATGCTATTATTCTACCATTTTTGTCACTTGATATTAGATTATTTAATGAATTTACAAAATCATCATAAAAACCTAATATAAATGCTATTGTACCGCCTGAAACCCCCGGCACGCTGTCAGCTAAGGCCATACAAAACCCTCTGATAAAGTTTAATATATACATAGACCCCTCCACTAATGACCCATATTTATTTTGTATACCTTATAATATCATAAATGACCTATCTATTCCATAACTACAAGATAAACTTAAACTAATAAAATATCATTTTATTAATATAATTTATATTTTAATTTTTATAAATATATTAAATATTTCTATAAATTAAAAAGATGATTTCAAAAGAAATCATCTATATTATCTATTTAATATAAAATCTAAAACACTATTATAAATTCCGTATCCAACCTGAACCAATGACTTTTTCTTATCAATAGAAATTAAAACATCCTCTTGATCTTCACTAAGTTCACTTCCTACTAAAACAATAGGAGCATTAACCTTACTTGCAAAAGCCCCAGCACTTAAAGCATCAACAAGACTACCATCATTACTCTTTGCAACAACTAAACACTCATCATTATAAAGTTCTTTATCAACTCCATAAAACTCCTTTATTATAGCTGCATTAGTATCTTGTCTATTACTTCCTGCTAATCTCTTAGTAGTTAATCCTAAATTTACAATATCCCTAGATATATTATTTGATATATGACTTTTTCCACCTATCATATATGTAGAATTTGCATACTTACTTAAAAAATATTTACTCTCAATAGATAAATTTTCTTTATTAGTTAAAATAATTGGGCTTTTCTTACTTCCTGCAACTGGTGAAACTGATAAAGCATCAGCAAGTCCACTTCCTCCAACTATAAATACATCAACTTTATCATTATTATTTTTAACTACTTCCTCAGAAACCTTTATAGAAGTTTCATATCTGTCTTCTCCATCTATACGAGTTACATTCTTTCCATAATATTTTTCTAACTTATCGCTTATATCTGAAGAAACAGAATTTTCTCCACCAACTATATAAATATTTTTTGCACCTAGTCTTTCAATTTCTTCTATAACAACATCTGGTATATTATTTTTTGAAGTTAATAATATTGGAGCATCTAAAGTAGCTGCTAATGGAGTTGCTGTTAATCCATCAACTAAAGCTTCATTGTCCCCAGATACTAATACAAGATTTTTACTTCCATCTTTAAATCCATTTTTACTAACTTCTACACTAGTTTTGTATCTATCAACTCCTGCAAAAACAGATGTCTTCATATTATTAACCATAATATCTAATATATTTTCAAGACCAGCGTTTCTAACAGGTTTTATAACTATTTCATTTACAATGTATTTATTATCTTGATTTTTTTCTTCTATTATAATGTTTATTTTGGATAAATAATTGCTATCAACTATTTTCTTATCATCAACATATTTTACAACAGAGTTATTATCATTTTTATCTATGTAAATCTCTTTTGGATTATCTGTATATTTATCAACGCCTTCAAATATTACAGTATAATCTTTTAGAGAGTTTTTTTCTTCTATATATTTAAACAATTCATTACCTAAGGTAGTTAATCTTCCTACATTTGATTCATACAAATCAGTTACATTATATGTTATAGTGTTAAGTTCGTCTGCTCTTTTTACTATAGCATCTGTTACTTCAATTTTATCTTCATCAGTAAGTGGTTCTGATGTGTCTTCATAATATCCATCTATAATTCCATTTGGTAAAGATTCTTTAGTTTCTATTATACTTTCATTTACTTTTTTTATTGAGTATCCATTTTCGTCTACATAGTATCCATTTTTAGTTCTAAATATTGGTTTTGATGTATCAAGTTTTGTATCACCTATGTTTACTTTTATAAATCTTGGTTCTTTAGTTTCTGTATCTGGTGATAAAGGAATTTTTCCAACCTTATTTCCATCTTCTAATGTTGACCAAATTACATCTCTTTCATCCCCTAAGTATTTTTGTTCTTTATAGTCTACAACTACATCATCTTCCCCTATAATTCTTGATGTTGTTGTGTATCTTATTACTATCTTTTCTTTGTAGTTTAAGTTTGAATATATATTATTAAATTCTTTTTCAAATTCTGAGTAGTTATTTAGTTCTTTAGCATTTTTTATTTCTTCTAAACTTGATGCTATTTTTATTTTATATACTACTTGTCCACTATTAGATGTGTTGTTTAACATTGCTGCGTTTTTTGTGTATCTAGTGTTAAACATTTTATAGATATTTTCTTTTAATTTACTTATTTTTTCTTCTTCTGTTGTTTCTATCACACTATATGGTGAGATTGCATTAACAGAAGTTACAGTTAATACTGATATTGTTGAAAATACTATGATGTCTTTCCCTTTTATCATGTTACCCTCCAAAATTTTCCACATTTTACATATAGTATAATAACATAATTCGAATAAAAAAAGCTCAAGTAAAAACTTGAGCTTTCTATAAATAATATATAGTTTATATTATCTTAAACCTTTTATGAATTTAGCAACCTTCTCAGATACTCCATATCCAGCTTGAACAGTTTTAGTTATTAAACTAACACCATTACCTTTAACCTTAACTAAAGCATCTTCTTGAGATTCTGTTAATTCTTCTGTAGCTAATACTATATGAGAATTTGTTTTAGCTGCTAAAGCACCTGCTGCTAAAGCATCTACTAATCCAGCATTATTAGACTTAGCAAATACTATTCCAGTTACTTCAGAGTTTAATGCACCATTCTTTTCAAATCTAGATATAACCTTAGCATTAGTTTCTTGTCTTCCTTTTCCAGATAATCTTTCAACTTCAAGTTTCATATCAGCTAACTCATTTTGTACTGCTGTTGCTACTGAAGATGTTCCACCAACTACAAATACATCTGTATTATCATTATTATCAGTTACATTTTTATCTATGAAGTGTTTTACATCTTTATTTAATTGACCAGCTTGTGTTAATAATATTGGAGATTTCTTCATTGCTGCTACTGCTGAAGCAGATAATGCATCAGCTTCTCCTTTTCCACCAACTACAAACACATCATCATATTTGTTTCCATTCATCATCTCTTCAGCTACAGCTATAGAAGTTTGGTATCTATCTTCTCCTTCTATTCTGTTAACAGTCATTTTGTAAGTTTTTTCTAAAGTCTTTTCAACTTCTTCAGATACTGCACTAGTTCCACCTACTATATAAACTGTCTTAGCACCTAATCTTTCTATTTCATCTATAACTTCAGTTGGTATGCTATCTTTCTTAGTTAATAATACTGGAGCTCCTGCATTATTATTTAAAGTTGCTGCTAAAGGTGTTGCAGTTAATCCATCTACTAATTTATCATTAGCACCTGATACTAAAACTACTGCACCATTATTTAATGGTTTGTTACCTGTCCATCCTTGCTTACTCATTTCTACAGCTGTTTCATATCTATCTAGCCCTGCACTTACCACTGTATTAGCTGGAGTATCATTTAGAACATGCTTGATAACATCTACAAAAGTATTGCCTCTATCTTCAGTTATTGTTATTTCATATACTGGAGACCATTCAGTTATATGATTTGTTCTTTCTTCAAATATAACTCTTATATCAACTAAATTTAAAGCATCTAATGCAGCTTGAGTAGTCGCTGCCTTTATAGTTGCTTGAGCAACTTCTTCACCAGCTTTATTAGTACCAACTATTTTAACTTGTAATTTATCTTCATTTGGATTAGTAGGAACTTTATCTGCATCTATTATAGCTTTTCTTAATTCATTACCTTTTTTAGTAAGTCTTTCAGTAGATACTTCATATAAATCACTTACTTTAACCTCTTCTTTAGCTGCTGAGCTACTTTCTTTAACTATAGCAAATGCTCCTTTATCAACACTTGCTGTATCTAATATTGTATTTGTATCAACATAGTATCCTTCTACTACTCCACCTAAAGCTTTAACTTCTGCAACATCAGATACATTTGTTTTTTCATCGTATTTCTTTATAGAATTTCCATCTTTATCTACGTAGTATCCATCTACTACTTTAAATATAGGCTTTGTTAAGTCTAGCTTAGCATCTCCATTTTTAACAGTTATGTATCCATCAGTTATAGCTACTTTAACATAGTCTGTTCCATCTGCTAATTGACCATGTACTACTGATACACCATTGTTTAATCCTTGAGCATCTGCTGCTAATTCAGTAGCAACATTTGTATATTTAATTGCTTTGAAATTTACAGCTGTTCCATCTTCTAAAAATCTAACCTTATTCGTATCAGAGTTATACCCTACAGTTATCTTTTCACCATTATTTAACTCTGAATATTGTTTATCAAATTCTTTTTCAAACTCAGCATAACTGTTCGCATCTACAGGTTGTTGCGCTGTTAGAACTCCATTTACTAACTTATAAGTTGTTATTGTTACTTTTCTATGAACAAAATTTCCTGGTTGTTGACCTGCAATTCTTAAAAGAGCTTGGTTTTTAGTATATTTTAAATTAAATTTATCATATACTTTTTCTTTTAAATCTTTTATTTCTTGTTCTTGGTTACTGTCTATAACAGCTGCAAATGATTGTGCAACTGGTGCAACTGCAGTAAATACTGTAGCAGCTGCCATTGCTTTTGCTATGTTTTTCTTTAACATATTTGTTCGTCCTCCCCATAATTAAAATATATAAATCACATCTCTTTATAATTTCCGTATTTTTCCTCACGTATCTCTCACAACATAATCATAAACTACACAAATAAAAAAAACAAGAATTTTATGCATTATACACTCTTTTTTTGTTCGTGTTTTTTCTGCTTTTTTTTCTATTTTTATATATTTTTTTGTTTTTTTTTATTTTTATTGACATTTTTTTTATTTTTTTGTCATTTTTTTAATTTTTATTTTAAATAAATATTTAAATAAAGCAAAAAAACGACACATTTTAACAAGTGTCGTTTTTTTTACTTTATTTAAATTTAATAATAGTAATATATTATTTTATTTCTTCAGAAACAGAATTAGTACTTACTTTTTTATCAACCCTTGCACTTACACCATTAGCATCTTTTATATTACTTGTAGCACCTGCTTCTAATTCCTTTGTTGATATATGTATTTCACTGCTCCAAGTAGCTGCAAATATCTCTAGTAAATTAGAGTTATCCCCTTTAGTTATAGTTATAGTAAGCTCTTTTCCATTAACTGAATAAGTTGCAGCATCTGGAGTTGTATCTGATGGATTTGATGATAATCCCCAATTATATTCTTTTGCAGAATCTCCATAACCTCTTTTTATTACAAGTTCATCCTTTATAGCTGAAACATCACTTTCAGAAATACCAGCTATATTTTCATCAAATGTTAACTTAATTTGTACTTTGTTATCATTTTTGTTACTTATAGATACCTTAGCAGACATTAAAGTAGGAGCTGTATTGTCAGTTAATTGTACAGTTTCAGTTTTATCATTTAGTAAACGTCCTGATTCTAATTTTAATCCTGTAGCTTCAAATACCGCACTGCCTGTAAGATTTACAGAATCAACTGAAGGTAATTTAACTATTATCGTACCATGTCCAGTACCTTTAAAATAAACATCAGAATCTGAAGGTATAACTTTTCCATCAATTTTAAAATTACTATATGATAAGCTATCTAATGTGAATCTTTGTGTAGCAGGTGATATTACTTCAAAAATATTTTCACCATCGCCCTTTTGTATTTTAGATATATTTAAAGCTGGTAAACTTTCTTTAGTTATTACTAAATTTGATGAATTATATTCCTTGCTGTCATTTTCATTTAAGTCTTTAGCTAAACCATTTTCCAATCTAACTTGATAAGTTCCTGCTTTTAGTTTACCAGACTCCATCGCAGCTACATCTGTTGTAGTTATAACTAATATATTATTTGTATTAGCTTTTGGTGCTACTTGTACATTGCTTAAATTAGCCCCATCCATACGAAGTCTAACTTTACTTGCTGGACTTTCATTAAGAGTAACTGCTTCACTCATAGTCACTTCTATACTCGTTTTGTCTGAACTTATCTCTACATTTGTTACAGTTGGGTGTACTTTATCTTTATTTAAAGTTAAATAGTTTGTTGATTCAGATATTTTATTTCCAACTACATCATTATATACTACAAATTCTGTATCATTAGAGTTTCTTTTATATTTTACAACCTTAACTGATACATATTGTGAATCTTTATTTTCATTTTTAAGTACATTATCAATAGTTAATATATACGTTTTATTAGTATCATCTGAAGGATCTAATCTAATATCACTTATATTAATATTATCTCCTTGTACACTATTGTTCATTTTATAAACTTCCATACCTTTTTTACTTAAAATATCAGATTGACTTTGTTGGCTTAACTTTTTACTAAATACTACTTTTATTTCATTATCGCTATATTGACTTACACTATTAAGCGCTAATGTTGAATTAGTAACATTAACACTTCCATTGTATGGTGTCATAACATTATTAGCAGCATCTTTTATACCAGCCATATAAATAGTTGCATTAGAATTTATAGCAACATCATTTCCATTTCTAGAAAATACTAATTTCTTAGTTGGCTCTACTACATTAGCTAATGTTATTGGCTTATTATTTACTCTAAGTACTAAACCATTCAAACTATCTACTGGTTCAGATAATGTTATTTCAAATTCATCATTATCTTGATTATATACAACCCCTGTAACTGTAGGTGCTACTTTATCTTCTGCTTTGAAAGTCGTACTATAATTATCTAACTTAGTACCATTACTATATATCTCATTAATATCTATTCTATAACTACCATCAAATATTACTCCTTTTGGTGCAGTTATAGTTAATGCCATTCTACTTTCATCTAATGATGCTTTATATCCATCTATATTAATTGATGATGTACTAGTTAATGCTATCTTACCATCTTTTAAAGTTCCATCAATTTCAATTATAGAAGATTTATCTATTTGCTTACTAAATCTTATAACTAGTTCCTTAGCATTTTGAGCAATAACTTGAGAGACTGGTTTACTTGTATCTAAGTTTGCTATCTCACCTTTAAATCCACTATAATCAGTGTCCCCTTGAGGATTTAAAGTAGTTATCTTACCACTTCCAGTTATCTTAACACCAGTTGCTAAAACATCAAAAGTAGTAACTGTTCCGTTGTTTGATATATTAGAGTTTTTAGCTCCTGACTTTATTTCTAAATGCTTAACAGTTACCCCACTCTTAACATTTATAGCCTTAACAGCATTAACAGAAACCTTGTTAGAAACATTTCCATTTATATTTAAAGTCCCACTAGCCATATCAACAGACACAGCACCAGAATGAGTTCCATTTAAATTAACAGTAACATTTTTAGTAGTACTTAAACTAACAGCCTCACTTACAGTTCCACTTGGATTAAAGTTTATAATATCTCCGTCCTTAGCATTTGCTAAAGCAGTCTTTAACTCCGCTACAGTAGTAACAGTCTTAGTGCTGCTTTGAGTATTCTTTATAGCATCTATACTAGCTGTAGGTATATTTCCTCCAACCTTAGTTATTTTTTCAAGGTCTTTACTTTCTAATAATGTTTTTTGAGTACTTCCTAAACTTTTACCAACTAACATTACAGGATCTTGGTTACTTGCAGCAAGTACACCAACTGCTAATGCATCTGCTATTTCATCAGCTTTATTTACTTGTCCTGACTTTGCTACATACATATTGTCATACGATGAACTTGTGTAAAATTCTTTTATAACACTTGCATTAGTTCCTTGTCTGTCAGTACCTTCTAATCTTTTCTTTGTTCCTGGTAATGAGTTTTGAGTTGTTGTTGATACTGAACTAGTACCACCTATAACATAAGAAGTACTTATTCCTTCACCATCTATATATTTTTTAACTTCTGCATCTAATCCTTTTGTTGGATGTGCAAGTATTATTGGCATTTTATTTTGAGCTGCAGGAGCTGCAACACTTACAGCATCAGCCAATACTTCCCCATTAGCTACTGCTATTTTAGATATATTAGATATACCATCTATTCTTTTAGCTACTTCTAATGCTGTGTCATATTTACTATCTCCAGCTATTCTGTTTACTTTAATACCCATAGCTTCTATCTCAGCTTTTACCGCATCACTTACTGAGTTTACTCCCCCAACTATGTCAACTGTTTTTACTCCACGTCTTGTTAACTCTTTTTTAGTATCTTCATTTAATTTTGTACTTTGAGTCATAAGTATTGGAGCTTTTTTTAGTGATGCATATGGAGTTGCAGTTAATGCATCAACTATCCCTTTTTGTCCATTTACTATTACAGCATGTTTTGATGTTGAGCTGTAGTTTTTACTTATTTCTACTGCTGTTTTGTATCTGTCATCTCCTGCTATAGTAGTTTCTGATACTGTTGCTTTAGTTTGTGGCTCTGCTGCACTTACATTTGTTGTAAATGTAGATGTTAATGTTGATGCTAACATTGTTGTCGCCATAACTTTTGCTATGATTTCTTTTTTTCTTTTTAACATATTTCTCACCCTATTTTTTTGTATATTTTTGGTACATTTTACCACTATATTCTAATTGTATATTATTTTTGAATGTATATCAATAGATGTGTTTTTTATTTAACATATATTTGTATAAAAAAAAGCCTTAAAAGTAGGTATTTTTCCTACTTTAAGGCTTTTTAAAACTTATAGTTTTAGCTTATTTTAATACAAACTCATTACTTTCTCCAATAGGAGCATCATATTTTCCAAGTTGCTTAACCACAACCTCTTTTACATCTTTTATATTATTAACTTCAAGTTTTGTGCTATCAATTAATGTTGTTTCGACTTTTTTTCCATTTATATATGCACAACTACTTTTATTAAAGTTTTTACCATTTATAATAATTTTACCATTATTATTTTCTATACTATCGATTACTATATCTTCTAGTCCCATTTTCATTTTATTATCTTTTACTTTATCCTCATCATTTAGATAATAATTTTTCCCAAATAACATATCATATTGAACTAATTCTAATTCTTTTTGATAATTTTCATTATTTCCCCTCATAGCATGTATAGTTTCTATTGGTCCATATTCAACCTCTGATAATCCCATTGCTAATGTACTTAGTTGGTATGATTCTAAGTTTAGCTTTTCTTTTGGTATATCAAAGTTTGCATACACTGCATATGGAGTTTCATATTTATCTAAATAAAAATCATCCTTTAAAAATACATTAAGGGCTGGTGTATGGTCTGAATAAAATACTACCATTGTATCTTCTTCTTCTTTGTCTACCATCTCCATAAGTTTTCCTATAAACTCATCAGTTCCTTTTAGTAGGTTTGCATAGTGATAAAGTTGATATTTATCTTGTTCACTAAGCGTTGTTTCTACCTTTATTGGAAGGTCTAGCCCTTTATCGTAGTCTGGATATTTTCCATGACCTTCTACTGCTATTGCATATACTAAGTCAGGTTTTTCATTTTGTTTAAGTGATTTTTGTATATAGTCTAGAAGTACCATATCCTTTCTCCAGCCTAGGAATGTTTCTTCTAGATTTTGCATATATTCCATAGATACAAATGTGTCAAATCCAAGGTTTTCAAAGGCTTTGTTTCTGTTGTAAAAGTTTCCTTGGAAGTTATGCATTATTGTTGTTTGATATCCTTGTTGTTTTAATGTTGTTGCTATTGAGTTTACATTTTTTTCTTTTACAAAACTGTCATATGGTATTTCCCCTGGTATTAGGTAATCAAAGTTATTACCTGTTAATACTTCAAATTCTGTTCTTGCTGTACCCCCACCTGTTACTGGAACGTTTATATTTCCACTTAGGTTTTCTTTTAACAGTTTTCTAAAGTTTGGTATTGGGTCTTCACTAAATTTAGCTTCTTTTATTAGTGTTGGGTCAATAAATGATTCTAGTTGAACAAATATTATATTTGGCTTTTTAGTTTTATTATTTGTGCTTGTAATAGAGTTTTCTGTACTCATTGCTTCTACGCTATTTATTTCATTTTTTATATTTTCTATATTTGCTTTGTTATAGTCTTCTGGTTTTTTTCTTATATATCCAAAGCATGAATCTAAGATTGAGTATACAAATCCATTATGATAATATGATTCTTTTAAGTCCCATCTTAGTACATCTAATATTTTTCTTTCTCTCAATGAAATTACACTCACAGATAATACTATTGCTGTAGTTATAGCTATTATTATATTTGTTATACTTGTTATTCTTATTTCATTTTTATCTTTTTTAAATAAATATACTGTTATAAGTATAGTTAATATTATTAGTGTTATTGCGCCTATTAATATATGTAAACTTATATATTTATTTGCTATACTTAGTCCATCTTTTATCGAAAATAAATCTGAGTATGTTAATGGTGTTCCTCTTAAGTTAGTCATAAATGCACTTATTAGTGATATTGCTATTATTGTTACTGATATTAAAAAGTATGCTGTTTTTTTTCTTTTAAGTATAAAAGTTATTGATGTTATTAATAATATTATTAATAGGTTTATTGCAAATGCGTTTGTTCTATCTTTTGCAAATGTGATTATTGAAGTAAAACTTGAACGTTGTATATATTCTGTTATGAATAATAATAGAATTCCACCCAATAACCAAGCTATTATTTCTTTTATTGAAGTTTTATTTATTTTAAACTTATCTTTCATTTCACCCTCCCTTAGCTATCCTTTTTATTTACTCTTCTCTCTTCCAATTGAAAATTTCAGTTTTATTTACAAAGTTACTACTTGCCCCTATCATTAATATTACATCTGGATTTATGCTTTTTATTTCTGATACTATATCTTCTTTATAATATCTTAAATCATAGCTATAAGTTTTTTTAAAGTGTGATGCTAATAATGATATTAATGGGTTGTCCATAGAGTCACCTATTATTACTACTTCTAAGTTATTTTTTGATTGTTGGTTTTCTATTTCTACTTTAGGTTGATCTCCTCCTAAGTATATATCATAATCATTGTTTAGTTTATCTTTTGATATATTTTCTTCATAGAATAATTTACCTTCTCCCCACTTGTTTTTTACTGTATAATTTTCAAAGTTTTTATCTTTGTATATTTCGATATCATCCATTTTATCAACTACTTGAAGTACTTGTCTACCATAGGAGCCTATAAATACATTTTTAAATGTTTCTATTTTAAAGTCGTCTTTTTCTTGTACTTTACCTATTTGTGGTAAACTTTTATTTATCTCTTGTACTATATTTTTATAAACATTGAATACTCCATTCATATTCATATGGTGGTCTGTTTTATAATAGAGATTATCTCCTTGCATATTATCACTTAAATTTATTACATTCATATAATTTTTGTCAATACTATCCATTATTTTGTCTAAATATATACCTTGACCTGATTTGTAATCTTGTATTGGCATCTTATTTTCATATGCATGATTTTTATTTGGTATAGTTGCAATATAATTCTTTGACTCTTTAAATACTTGAGCAAATTCATTAAAGTTATCTGCTCTTTCTTTTAATTCATTTTCATTGTAGTCATTATAATTACTTGATTTTATCAATTCTCCATCTTTTCCTATGTATACTTCATTTATATATTTTTTATTAAGTCTTGCTTGTAACTTCGTATAAACATCTACCATCTCATTTCTATTATATATATGGTCACTAAAGTAATTGTCCCATTTAATGAATAATTGTCCATTCATTATTTCTTCTTTGTATAAATTTTTATCATTTATATTTTTAGGTGTAGGAGGTTGTTGCAGTGTTCTTCCTTCAACTTCTGATATTTCTTTATCTGGCGTAATTATAGACATTATAGATATAGTCAATATAAATCCTATTATTAAGATTGATGTTATATATTTGTATTTCATTGCCCCTCCTAAAAATTAAAGTATATAAATGGATTAAATGTTGAGTTTACTAGATAAACTGTTGTTATGAAAAATAATATAAAATATATTAATGGTTTTATTATTTCTATTGCTGTCATTATTTTTTTATTTGATTTTTTAATAAGCTGTTTTGTTCTCTTTATTATTGGTGTAGATAAAATTATAGCCATTGTTAAGCTTAGCCAATATTGACTTAAATAGAATGTAGTATATCCATTAATAAATGGATATTCACCTACTCCTATCATTATTTTCATATAATCTATTGCTGATTTTAAATCTGGTTTTGAGAATAGTACCCATCCAAATATTGCTACTATCAGTAAGTATATATGTGAAAATACTTTAGGTATTTTGTTTAATATATTTTGTAGGAATGCTCTTTCTAGCATTATAAATATTCCAAAATATAATCCCCACGCTACGAAGTTCCAACTCGCACCATGCCATATTCCTGTTATTAACCATACTATTGTTAGGTTTCTATATGTTTTTATATTACTTACTCTATTTCCACCCAATGGTATATATATATAATCTCTAAACCAAGAGCCTAAACTTATATGCCATCTTCTCCAAAATTCGCTTACGCTTTTTGATATATAAGGATAGTTAAAGTTTTCTAAAAATTCAAATCCTAACATTTTTCCTAGTCCAATAGCCATATCTGAATATCCGCTAAAGTCAAAATATACTTGTAATGTGTATGCTATTGCTCCTAGCCATGCTACTGATATACTCATTTGATAATTTGATAAGGAATATATTAATGCAGATAATTCTCCTACTGTATTAGATATTATTACTTTTTTGAAAAGTCCTATAGTTAGCCTTTCTATACCTTGGTTAAATTTATCTATATTATGAATTCTATTAGTTATTTGGTTATCTATTGTTTCATATCTTACTATTGGTCCAGCCACTAATTGAGGAAACATTGATATATATAGTGCTAGATTAAAAATATTTTTCTGAACTTTTCCATCATTTCGATATACATCTATTACATAACTCATAGCTTGGAATGTATAAAATGATATTCCTATGGGTAATGGTATTATTGGTATATTTATTGATGTTTTAAATATTATATTTATGTTGTCTGTAATGAAATTTGTATATTTGAAAACCCCTAAAAATAGTACGTTAAATATTATCGATATTATCAATATATTTTTTCTTTTTTTGTTATTATCTTTATACTTTTCTATTTGTATTCCAAATATATAGTTTATTATTATTGATATTATCAATAATGGTAAGTACAAGATACCTCCCCATGCATAAAATATTATGCTAAAAAGTAGTAATGTGTAGTTTTTTATTTTTTTCGGTGATATGTAATATAGTGTAAAGACTATTGGTAAGAAAAAAATAAAAAGGTTACTGAACTGAATAACATTTATCTCCTCCTAAGTTCTTGTTTATCATTTTATCAAGTATTTATTATAACATAATATATACTTCGTCATTAAACTACAAATTAGAATTTTTATTTTGTATAAAAAAATGAACTCTAAATTTTAGAGTTCATTTTTAATTTATATATAAATTATTTATTTAATAAGTTTAATACATCGTATAATTTTTCTACTACTGTATTAGCTATTCCTTGACCTATTTGAGTTATCTTTGTAACATTCTTTAACTTTAATTCTGCAGTTTCAACTTGCTCAGTTGATACGCTGTTAGTAGCTAATATTATTGGAGCATTCTTACTTCCAGCTAAAGGAGCTGCAGTTAATGCATCTATTAAGTGACTAACACCTGTTCCGTGTCCATCTTTAGCAACGAATACTTCTTTAGCATTTCCATAATATCTGTTTATTACTTTAGCATTAGTTCCTTTTCTATCAGTTCCAGCTAATCTTACTACCTTCTTATCCATATCTATTTTAGCTAATTCAGCTTCAACTGCAGCAGATACTGAGCTAGTTCCACCGATTATTTCTATTTGCTTTCCTTCTAAAACTTTTGTAGTTTCTTCACTTACTACATCTTTGTTTGTAACTATTATTGGAGACTTTGTTTGTGCAGCATATGCAGCTATACTCATTGCATCAACTTCACCATTTCCACCAACTACAAAGCTAGTTTTAGAAGTACTATTTAATTCTTCAGCTATCTTTAAAGATGTTTCATATCTAGAAGCTCCAGCTAATCTCTTAACTTTAACACCTAATTTAGCTAATTTAGCTTCTGCTTCTTTAGATATTTGAGATTCTCCACCTATTATGTATATAGTTTTTCCAGTTAAGTTAGTTCCTAAAACTCTTAACATTTCAGCTTCAACTTCTTCTGTTACTCCATCTTTCTTAGCTAATAATATTGGTGCATTTTTTTCAGCTGCTAATGGTGCTGCTGCTAATCCATCAACTACTGCATCTTGTCCAACTAATATTACTGATTTTGCATCTCCTGCATCTTTAAAAGTAGCTTTACTTACTTCTATAGCAGTTTCAAATCTTGAATCTCCTGCTAATACATCTATATTTCCTTTTAATTCTGGATCATTTGATAATAATCCTTCTAATCTAAGAACTAATTCATTAGATCCTGATATAGTTATTATTTGTGATTCTTTATCTGTTTTTATATCTTTTATATGTATCTCAAAGCTTGCTTCTCCAGAGAATCCTGGTGCTATCGTTACACTGTTTTCGTCTATACTTGCTTTGTTTATATTTTTTAATTCTTTATATGCTTCAACTAATTTCTTACCGTCTGAAGTTAATCTCATTCCATCATATAATGTATCAACTTTAACTGAAGTCATTACAGCATCAGTTTTCTTTATAGTTACTGTATGAGTTTCTCCATTTTCTATGTCGAATGCTTTTGTTTCAAATCCAACTAATTTATTGTTTTGCATTTTTGGAGCAGTGAAATCTAATCTGTTATCTCCAACTTTAACTACTACTACCTCTTCATCTTTTTTAACTTCTACTGTATCTGTTGATTTTATAGTAGCTGATAATTTTGTAGTAGCTGATAAATTTGCTTCTTCTACATCTGCAACTATTTCTGCAGCTGTTTCATATTGCTTAAATTCATAGTTAGCTATTTTTCCATTTATAACTTGGTGTCCTTTATCAAATATAGCTACATTTAATGTAGCTCCGTCAGCTAATCCATTTATTTTATTTTGTAATTGAGTCGCATTAACTAACTCTTGCTTATCAACTGTTATAGAGTATACTCTTTCCCCAACTGTAACACCTAATTTAGTATCTTGGAATTTAACTTCTAATGCATTTCTTACTTCTTCAACTAATTTAGCTGTATCTTTAGCATTTAATTTGTAATTTTTATCTTCTTTTACTTCATTTTGTCCTGCAGCAAATGCTGGTGCTACTGAAGTAGCAACTGTTACCCCTGCCATTATCATTGCCATGTTCTTCTTTTTCATAATATAATTTCCTCCGAATATCTTTTGTATTTATTTAATAACATCCTAATATTCGTATCTCTCACAGGACCTATATTAATATACATTTTTCGGTATTTCAATATTTTTTGACAAATTTTATACAATTTTCGTTCGACAGTTTAAGACAAAAGTCAAGCATTATTTTTTCATTTTTATATATTTTTTATTACAAAAACATTTGATTTTACTTTATTTAATCCATTTTTTCCATTTGTTGGTTTTTGTCATAATTTCGTCGTATCCATGTCATACTTTGTCATATTATATTTCTTAATTCCACTTTATTTTTTACATTTTTTTTCCATTTTTATATTCTTTTCACTTGTACACTAGTTATTTTTTAATCAATGTTATAGTTTTTTTATATATTATATTATATATAACTTTTATAAAATATAAAAAACATCGCTTCAGCGATGCTTTTTTTACAAATTTATATAATATAAAACACTAATGGTAATACTATTATACTAGAGATTATATTTCTAAATAGTACTTCTAAAAATGTATTTTTTAAGCCTATCATAATACTTTGATATTTTCGACATTGTGCGAGTTTTCCTACCGCTTTCAGTTTATATCTTATATTAGATATGATATACTAAAAATGCTTGTTTTAATATATTAATGAAAAAGGAGGAATGATATGGGTAAATTATCGGTAATTATACCTTCCTATAATGAGGAAAAAATGATTTATAATATTTCAAACATAATATCTTCACTTTTAAAAAAAGAGAAGATTCCCTATGAAATAATCTTTATAAATGATGGCTCTAAGGATAAAACTTGGGAAAAGATTGTTGATGTTTGCAAGGAAGATCCTAATATAAAAGGATTTAATTTTTCAAGAAACTTCGGTAAGGAATCTGCTATTTTTGCTGGTCTTACTTATGCAACTGGAGATTGTTGTGCAGTTATAGATTGTGATTTACAACATCCACCAGAGGTATTAGTTACAATGTATAGAAAATGGCAAGAAGGATATGAAGTTGTTGAAGGTGTTAAAGCTTCTAGAGGTACGGAATCATTTTTACATAAGTTTGCTGCAAAAACTTTCTATTCTCTTATAAGTTCTGCGACAAAGATTGATATGTCAAATGCTTCTGATTTTAAGTTATTAGATAGAAAAGCTGTTGATATTCTTAGATCCATGCCTGAAAAGCATATTTTCTTTAGGGCTTTATCTTCATGGGTTGGTTTTAAAACTACTTCAGTTGAGTTTCATGTTCAAGAAAGAGAGGCTGGCGATTCTAAATGGTCTACTTTATCTCTTATAAAGTATGCTATTACGAATATAACATCTTTTTCAACTGCACCTATGCAAATAGTTACTTTAACTGGAGTTATATTTGCAATTTTTTCAGTTATATTAGGAATTCAATCACTTTATATGAATTTTACTGGTAAATCTTTAGAAGGTTTTACTACTGTTATATTATTATTACTTATAATAGGAAGTATTATAATGTTAAGTTTGGGTATTATAGGATATTATATTTCAAAAATATACGAAGAAACTCAAAATCGTCCAAGGTTTATTGTTTCTGAATATGAAAATCACAATTAAATTATAAAAAGGAACTACATAAAATGAATTCTTTATTAAATATTTATAATAAATATAAGGAAGTTATATTATATTTATTTTTTGGTGTACTTACAACTGTAGTAAGTTTTGGAAGTTATTATGTATGTAGTGAGGTTTTACATATATATTATCTTATAAGTAATGTTATTTCATGGGTATTTGCAGTTGCTTTTGCCTATATAACTAATCGTATTTGGGTTTTTGAAAGTAAGAGCAGTGATTTTAAATCTATTTTAAAAGAGGTTTTTGCTTTTGTAAATTGCAGACTTCTTTCAGGTATTATAGATATGGTGGTTATGTTTTTACTTGTAGAAGCTTTATTTATTAATGATTTATATGCAAAACTTTTCACTCAAGTTATTGTTGTTGTATTAAATTATGTATTTAGTAAGTTAATTATTTTTAAAAAGTAAACTTATCTAAGTACATAATTTTGTACTTTTATAAAACTAGTTTTTTAGTAGGATAAGAAATGAAAAACAATATATTAAAGAATCCTAGATTCTATATTTCTGTGTTATTAGTTTTATTCTTCTTTTTCTTGTTCCATACAGTCATGATGACTGGCAATGGGGAAGCCATTCAAGTTGGTTATTAATGCTTAATGGATTTGCAAATTATAATGGAAGATATTTAGGTAATTTATTTGAAATACTTATAACAAGAAGTGTTTTAGCAAAGAACATTGCCTTAACAGTGGGAATGTTCTTTATTATTTATACGGTTTATAGATTAGTAGTTAAGGAGTGTAAACCTAAAGATAAAACTGCTTTATTTTTATTAACAGCTGTTTTATGTTTATCTCTTCCAAGAGAAATTTTTAGACAAACTTATTCTTGGATAGCTGCTTTTATAAACTTTATACCACCTGTAATTTTAATAGTATTATACCTTATTATTGTCGATGATATTTTTGAGGAAAATAATTTAAATCGTGTTAAGTTAAATCGTCCTATATGGTTAGTTTTACTTATGATTCCTTTTGGAATTTCTGCTCAGCTTTTTAGTGAGCATACTACTGTATACTTAGTATTTTTAGCAGCCTTCATAGTATTTTATACTTTTGTAAAATACAAAAAAGTTTCACCACTTCAAGTAGTATTTTTAATTGCAGTTATAATTGGTGCTCTTATAATGTTTACAAATGGTGCATACTTTAATGCAGCTAATGATACTGATGGTTATAAGAAAATATCTTTTTCAATTGCTAGTATTATAGATTTATATACTAATCAAATGTCGGATACTTTATTCTTAAATAACTGGCTATTAAATACTATATTAGCTTTACTGTGTATTTTTATAGTTTTAATAAATTTAAAAAACACTTCTTATATTGGAAATAAAGTAGTTGGTAATATTCAAGTTTTCATATTATCTACTTATATGGTTTATGGAGTTATTAATAAAGTATATCCTGCATGGAATATTTTCACCAATCCACAAAAAACAAGTTACTTTAATGCACTTTATTCTTTATTGTTTTTCGTATGTATTTTAAGTGTAATACTTTTATATATCGAAAATAATGGATTAAAAATGAAGATGTTTATGATATATGGTTCTTCTCTTGCTTTAGCTATGCCTTTAGTTATTGCAAATCCTATAGGTCCTCGTTGTTTCTTTGCATCTTACATATTTATGGTTATAACTACTCTTCAGTTATTATTATATCTTGTTAATTGGTATAATTTTAACTTAAGTAATTTCACTACAGTTATAGCTGGTATTTTAGTTACAATTTGTGCATTCTATGCAAGTATATTTATAGATGTTGGTATTTCAGAAAGATCTAGAGTTGAAATTATCAATAATGCTGTTAAAAATGGAGAAACGTCAATAACTCTTCATTATCTACCATATTCAGATTATTATTGGGACTGTAGGTAGTTTTGTGTAAATACAAACTTACCTACAGTCTTTTTTGAATGTAAAATTGGTAAGTTTGGAATAATATTCATATTAAACTTTTGGAGGTAAAGAAATGAAAGATCAAAGAGAAATAATTATTCCAGATTTAGACTACCAAGCTGAAGTAAGAAAATGTAAAACCATGGAAGATGTAGTTGGTAAAAATGGATTAATGCAAAAGCTGTTCAAAGATATTATCCAACAATTGCTAGAAGCAGAAATGGAAGAACATCTGGGAAGAGAAAGACATGAAAGAAGTAATGAAACTAATCCAAACTATAGAAATGGATATAGTTCTAAAACTATAGAAATGGATATAGTTCTAAAACTATAGAAATGGATATAGTTCTAAAACTATTGAAAGTAGTTTTGGTGAAGTTGGCCTAGATATACCAAGAGATAGAAAAGCACAATTTGAACCGAAGGTTGTTAAAAAGTATGAAACTGTATGTAATGAACTAGATAAAAAAATAATAGGTCTTTATGCCTGTGGTATGAGTGTAAGAGATATCCAATCTGAAATGGAAGAACTATATGGCATTGATGTGTCTCCTGCAATGATATCTAAGATAACAGATAAGGTTGTAGAGGCTGCCGCCGAATGGCAAAGCAGAGAACTTGATGAAATATACCCAATCGTATATATGGATGCTATGCATTTTAAAGTAAGAGATGATAATAAAATAGTTTCAAAGGCAGCATATATATGTATGGCTTTAGATATGAAAGGAAAAAAAGATATATTAGGTATTTGGATTGGCGAATCAGAAGGCGCAAAATTTTGGCTATCAGTTTGTAATGATTTGAAAAATAGAGGTGTAGAGGATATTTTAATTGCATGTATGGATGGTTTAAAAGGTTTACCTGAAGCAATTAAAACTGTATATCCAGATGTAAGTATTCAAACTTGTATAGTTCATCAAATTAGAAACTCTCTTAAATATATAGCATCAAAAGATCAGAGAGAGTTTATGAAAGATTTAAAAAGTGTTTATAGGGCATTTAACGAAGAAACAGCACTTAAAAATTTAGATATTCTTAAGGAAAAATGGTATTCAAAATATTCTGTTGTAATAGATTCATGGTACAATAACTGGAGTAATCTGAATACGTATTTTGAATATCCACATGAAATTAGAAGAATTATTTATACTACAAATGCTCTTGAGGGATTTAATAGACAGTTAAGAAAATATACTAAGGTAAGAACTGTATTTCCAACAGATGAGTCACTAAGAAAATCACTATATTTATCTACCATGAAAATTATGGAGAAATGGACCTCTCCAAACCAAAATTGGGCGTCTACTTTAGGACAGCTTACAATTATGTTTGGAGAAAGGATACCTAACTCTTACACAATATAAATTTTTTTGAAATTATGGAAAATTTAGTGTATAAATAACTAAATTAAACACATAATAATTGTGTAAAGAATTCCAGTATTAGTATTTCTCAAAAATAAAAAAATATTACTGGAATTTAAAATTTCCAGTAATATAAATTATAAAAAATCTTATTTACACAAATCTATAGACATTCTCTTATTATTGGACAACTGTTCCACCTAACGACCATTGGGCTAAGTTCTTTAAGGAATTCTACCATATTCCTCAAGATGTACAGCTTTATTTTAAATAATTATTAGATTAAAATTTATATACATAAGATATATTTTATAATCCATAAATATATAAAAAACCTATAAGGTTACTATATAGTTTTCCTTATAGGTTTTTTCTTTTTAATTAATCTTATATTTTATTAGTGTTCACTTATATTGCAGCCTTACTACTTACAACTACTCCATTTTCATCTACTACTATTGTTCCATCTACTACTGTATTTATAGCCATTTTACCATCATTATAGAAGTAATATGTTTTACCATCTATTGTTTGAAGTCCTCTTTGCATTTTTCCATCTGTTCCAAAGTAATATTTATGTCCATTTATTACTTGCCATCCTGTTTTTAAGATTTCATCAGCTCCAAAGTAATAAGTTTCACCATCTATTTCTTGCCAATATCTAAGTGCTACTCCATTTAATATGTTTAAGAAATATTTATTTCCATCTATTTCTTGCCACTTAGTCTTCATTACTCCATCTGAACCAAAGTAACTTCTTCTTCCTTTAATTACTTCTTGCCATCCTGTTTTCATTGCTCCATCTGAACCAAAGTAATACTTTTTACCATCTATTTCTTTAAATCCTCTCCTCATTACTTCATCAGCTCCAAAGTAATACTTCTTGCCATCTATTTCTTGCCAATATCTTAATGCTACTCCATTATTTATATTTAAGAAATAAAGCTTACCATCTATTTCTTGCCACTTAGTTTTCATTACTCCATCAGTTCCAAAATAGCTTCTTCTTCCTTTAATTACTTCTTGCCATCCTGTTTTCATTGCTCCATCTGAACCAAAGTAATACTTTTTACCGTCTATTTCTTTAAATCCTATTCTCATTACTTCGTCAGCTCCAAAGTAATACTTTTTGCCATCTATTTCTTGCCAATATCTAAGTGCTACTCCATTATTTATATTTAAGAAATACTTTTTACCATCTATTATTTGCCACTTAGTTTTCATTACTCCGTCAGTTCCAAAGTAACTTCTTCTTCCTTTAACTACTTCTTGCCATCCTGTTTGCATTACTCCATTTGCATCAAAGTAATATTTATTATTGTTTATAGTCTGGAATCCTGTCACCTTTTGTCCTTTTGCATTGTAGTAATATTTTCTACCATTTATTGTTTTCCATCCTGTAGTAATATTATCATCCTCTAAAGTTATTCCATACTCAGCTGCTATTTGTTTAAAGCTTTGATTACTATTTTTTATTATTACATCACTATAATTTGGTATTTGATCAAATAACCATCTTATATCACTGTTATGCATTCTTATACATCCACCAGATACATGCTTTCCTATAGAACTTTCATTGTTATTTCCATGTATTCCATAAGTTGTCCCATAAGTTCCTTTTATATGTAATCCTAACCATCTATCTCCAAGTGGATTTCTAGGACTTCCACCAGGTATTCCCCCTGAGTAGTATGGTCTATTTTTTATTTTGTTTACGATTTTACTTTTTCCTGTTGGTGTTGGTGTACTTGCTTTTCCTGTGGCTACTGGAAATGTTTTTACTAGTTTGTTATTTACAAAATACCCTAGTTTATTAGTTTTTGTGTTGATTATTATCAGATGGTTTGTCGCTGCTTCTACCTTTGTTACAGGTATAGATACACCTATTAGTATTATTGAAAGTATCACGGTTATGTATCTTTTTATTTTTTTCTCCATCCAAACTCCCCCTCTCTTCGCTCTTTAATATTTTGATAAATTTATTGTTTTTCCTTTAGTGTTATTCTTAGTATTTTCAACATTTGAAAGTTTTTTGTGATATTTTTCTATGTATATTTTGACGAAAAAAAATAAAGTGCTTATTTTTTTAGCACTTTATAAATAAAATTTTTTTATATGTTTTTGATTTTTATCATTATATTGTGTGTATATTAAAACTATTTTTTGTAGTAGATTTCATAGGTTTTGTCGCTTACCGTTCCATCTGCATTAGTATTTTTTATTTCTTTTGTAAACATATCTTCTATATTGTTTCCTTCATTTTTTAAAACTATCTTATTTAATTTATCACTATTGATATCTTTTGTTCTATTTTCTAATATAATGGTTTGCATATATTTATTTTCTTCATCAGTTTTTTCATTATACACATATCCATCTATTATAAGTGTTGCTCTTTTTCCTGTTGCACTAGTCGACTTTACTTCTATTGCACTTTCATTGTTTATTAAGATTATATCTTTAGCATCTACCTCTGAATAATCTACTATTATACATGGTGTAAACATTGTAGATGAAAGCATCTTCTTATTATCTAAGTCTATTTTCATATTTTTTAATATTATATTTTGTCTATTAATTATATCTATATAAATTCCTTCTAAATCTAAATTCTTCAATGTTATATTATTGCTAGACATTAATATTTGTTGTAATGAACTTTTTGAGTGATATATTTTAAAATTTGCCTCTCCGTTACTTCCATCTATTGTAATATTATCTTTTAGTTTTATTGGAGTATTTATATTTTTAGATTTAACTATGTCATTTTCTAATTTTATAATATCTACTTCTTTGTCATTAATATATTCATTTAATTCATCTTCATTTTTCACAAATGCAATATTTTTATTTATTCCTTGTATATTTTCTATCTTTAATTCTCCTAAGTAACTATTATCATCATCTTTTATAGTATCTCCACTTATAACAATACTACTATTGTTGCCTATAAGTTCATCATCTAATTCTATGATTAATGATTTTCCATCTAGTTTTACATTATCATATTTACTAAGTTTTATATATTTTTCTTCACCATCTTGATTATTTTCATTATTTTTACATTCCTTAGTTTTGTTATTCTTTATGTTATTTTTATCTATTATTATTCTAATACTTTCCTTCAACTCTTTTATATTTTCTTTTGATGTGTATATTTCTTTATTAAAATTAATACTTATAATTTTCTTTTTATCATCTATTGTATAATCTACATATTTCAAATCTTCTTTTTCATTTTCAATTGGAGGTATTTCTTCAGGTTGATTAGATTCTTCTGAGTCTGTTGTAGGAGGTAATTCTGGTATTGATGGTTCTTCCTCTGGTTCACTTGGCTTTTCTTGCTCTAATATTGGTGGTTCTTCTTCTGGCTTATTTGGTTGTTCAGGTTCTAATATTGGTGGTTCTTCTTTTGGATCACTTGAATCTTCTTGTTCTAATGATGGTGGTTCTTCGGGTTGACTTGGATTTAATGTTAACGAATCATCTAAACTTGGTGAAGTATAGCTTTCTTTTAATTTATATAATTCTTTTTTAGATTCTTCACTTACTCCATGTCCAACCTGAATTAAACTTTTTATATTCTTTTTCTTTATAACATATTTTTGTTCTTTAGTAAGATTTTCTCCAAGTAATATTATTGGAGATTTTTCCTTAGATGCAAGAGGTGATACTAACATTCCATCAATTATTTCATTCTCTTTATTTAAGTTTTTTCCTTTACAGTAAAATACTTTATTTATTTTAACTTGTTTATAAAAATTCTCAATTATTTTTGCATTTGTTTCATACCTGTCTTTTCCATATATCCGCTCTATATTTATATTATCTATATTTAATTCTTTTTCTATAGTTTTATTTATTACATCTTCTCCGCCAATTATATATAAATTTTTTATATCGTTATTTTTCATCCATTCTTTTTGAAGTTTTACTTGATTATTTTTGCATATTATTACTGGTATGTTTTTATCACCTGCTATTGGTGATATTGATACTGCATCAGCTACTGAGTATTCTCCATTTACTAGAATTGCAGTATTAGATTTTTTTAATTCTCTTACTTTATTTGCAATACTTATAGAAGTTTCATATCTATCTACTCCACAGATTCTCTCTGTTTTTATATTGCTTTTATTTAATTCTTTTTCTATAGTTTCATATATCACATCTTTTCCGCCAATTAAATATAGTTTATTTATATTCAGTCTTTTAATTTCATTACTAGTTGGTTCATTTATGTTATTTTTATCAGTTAATAATATTGGACAATCTATCTGACTTGCTAATACTGTTGCACAAAGTAAATCTGATTCTGCTGTTGAGTTTACTAGAATCGCTTCTTGAGATGTTTTCCAAGATTTTGATATTTCTATAGCTGTTTCAAATCTATCTTCTCCAGCTATTATGCTTTTTTCATTACAAAAAGCATTTGTAGTTATAAGTGTAGCTACAATAATTATTGAACTTATTGATTTAATTATATTATTCACCCCATTTTAATTTTTATAGTTAAGTAATTTTGTTAGTTAAATATAATTATTTAAAACGCAAAATTATAAAAAATATATTTTATAATAAAAAACTAGATATAATAATTTTAATATTTTAACAAGGTAACTATCACAATATACTAATTAGATTATTGATATAATTAGCTTAATTTATACCTTTATCTTTATTTTTTATAAGTTTTTTATAAATAAAAAAAGAGCTCAATTTAAGCTCTCTCTATTTCTTATATCCATTAGGGTTTTGGCTTTGCCATCTCCATGAATCTTCACACATTTCATCTATTCCATACTTAGCTTTCCAACCAAGTTCTTTTTCTGCCTTTGTTGGATCTGCATAACAAGCTGCTATATCCCCTGGTCTTCTTTCAGTTATTTTATATTGTATTTCTTTTCCACTAGCCTTTGAAAATGCATTAACTAACTGTAACACACTGTATCCTTTACCTGTTCCTAAATTATATGTAACTAGCCCTGGATTTTCTGATAACTTTTCTAATGCCTTAACATGACCATTAGCTAAGTCAACTACATGTATATAATCTCTTATGCCAGTTCCATCAGCAGTATCATAATCATCTCCAAATACATTCAAGTATGGAAGCTGACCTACTGCAACCTTAGTTATATATGGCATTATATTATTAGGTATTCCATTTGGATCTTCACCTATTCTACCACTCTTATGTGCACCTATTGGATTAAAATATCTAAGTATTGCTACATTTAAACTTTTATCTGCAAAACATATATCTCTTAGCATATCTTCTACTATAAGCTTAGTTCTTCCATAAGGGTTTGTAACTGATAATGAAGAATCCTCTACTATTGGTAATGTCTCAGGATCTCCATATACTGTAGCTGATGAACTAAATACAAAGTTTTTTACATTGTATTTTTTCATAAGCTCAAATAATACTAATGTACTCCCTATATTATTTGAATAGTATTCCATTGGCATTGAAACTGATTCTCCAACAGCCTTAAGTGCTGCAAAGTGTATTATTGAATCTATTTCATTTTCTTTAAATACAACTTCCATTTTTTCTTTATCTGTTATATCTATTTCATAGAATTTAGGAGTCTTTCCTGATAACTCTTTTATTCTCTCTAATACTATCTTGTCACTATTGCATAAGTTGTCCACTATTACTACATCATATCCCTCTTCTAAAAGCTCTATAGATGTATGACTTCCTATATACCCTGCTCCACCAGTTACTAAAACCGCCATTGCATCACTACCTTTCTATAATTTTTCTCATATAATTTAGTAAGTCATCTCTTAGGTTGTCTCTTTTTAAAGCAAAGTCTATTGTGGCTTCTAAAAATCCTAACTTATCCCCTACATCATATCTTCTTCCTTCAAAGTTGTATGCATATATTGCTTCTTGCTTTCCTAAAGTTTTTAGGGCATCAGTTAACTGTATTTCTCCACCTTTTCCTGGTTCTTGATTTTCTAATATATTAAATATTGCTGGAGTTATTATATATCTTCCAAGTATAGCTACGTTTGATGGTGCTTCTTCTACAGATGGTTTTTCTACCATATCTTTTACTTTGTATACTCTATCTTCTATATGTTTTACATCTAATATTCCGTACTTACAAGTGTCTTCCTTAGCTACTTCTTGAACTCCTAATATACTTGTTTTATATTCATCATAAGCATTTATTAATTGCTTTAAGCAAGGAGTTTCACAGTCAACGATGTCATCTCCTAATAAAACTGCAAAAGGTTCATTTCCTATAAAGCTTTTTGCACAATGTATTGCATGTCCAAGTCCTTTTGGCTCTTTTTGTCTTATATAGTGGATATTTACCATGTTAGATATATTTCTTACCATTTCTAACATTTCATCTTTTCCTTTTTGCTCTAATTCTAATTCTAATTCTACGGATTTATCAAAATGATCTTCTATTGATTTTTTATTTCTTCCTGTTATGATAAGTATTTCTTCTATTCCTGACTCTATAGCTTCTTCTATTATATATTGTAATGTTGGTTTGTCTACTATTGGAAGCATTTCTTTTGGTTGTGATTTAGTTGCTGGTAAAAACCTTGTTCCTAATCCAGCTGCTGGTATGATAGCTTTTTTTACTGTCATAGTTTTTTCTCCTCTATTTTATGATTATCTTTTAAATATAACATATTATGCATTTTTATTCAATTTAACTCATATTTAATTGTAAATCAAAAATATCCCAGTAAAATTATCTACTGGAATATTTTTATTTATAATAGTTTGCTTTATAGCTATCTTAATAAATTTATTATTAATTTTATCAATTATTCAAATCTAACAAATACTTTATTATCTATAATTTTTATTGATTTGTCATTTGGATATCTTTCCATTTTCTCTATCTCATCTTGATATTGCTTGTATTCTTCACTATCTTTTGTGATTTCTGTATATGCATATCCTAAATAGTTTGCTATATATGAACCTCTAGAATAGCTATTTATTGGATATGTATTTTCACCATATTTAAATGGTGTGTAACTCCATGAATCATGACTAAACGTTCTATCATCTATTTCAGATCCAACAAAATATATTGGCATATCTTGATTATAACCTTCTATTGATTTTACTCTTGTGAATAAGCTTTCGTAGTAATTCTCTATCTGTCTATTGTTATAATATAACGATACATAATTTCCATTGGTTTGCCATACATAATTTACTATAACTGTAAATACTATTACTAATGTAGAGCATAACAATACTTTATTTATTTTAAATTTATCAAATATATTAATTTTATTTTCTGATAAATTACTTACATCTATTTTATCTACTAGTAAAATTACTAAATAGAAAATACAAACAAATGCCATTTGCATTAAAGTATGTACATGACCTTGTGGTACCATTATTACTATAAAGTTAACCGCTATTGGGAATATTATAGTAAATATACATAATAATATAGTTTTAAGTGCTGATTCTTTATTCAATATTTTATTTACAAATTTAATTATTATAATAATAGCGCTTATAATGTATATATATAAGAACGAAACTTGCACTATTCTTGTTATGCTTATAGATCTATAATTATCACGTGTTAATGTAATCATCGATTTAAATATATCTTTAATCTGTGATGGTATTAAGCTAATATCTATTTTACCCATTTTGTCTATACCTTGATATGGACTTAATTCAATGTTATATAGGTGTAGACAACATTGTAAAAAGAACTTATATAGTATATATCCTAATGCTAAAGAAAATAAGAACTTAAAACCAGTTAATATTATTTCTTTTATATCCGATTTTGAATCCATGCACATCTTTATTAATATTAAAATAAATATTGATGCACATAGTGGATAGTATGCTTGGTATATACCTAAAGAACATGAGAATAATAATGAACCAAGTATAAATCCTAAGATTCTAAGTTCTTTTACTAATAAAGCTCCAAGAGCAACAAATAATATTGCTAAACCATAGTATCCAACTGTATATATATATATCATTGTACTAGCTATAGGTGGAAATACTACTGTAATACCTCCTATTAAAGCACATAGCCATTTATTTTTTATGTCAAAAATTTTAACAATTATACAAGACGCAACTCCTAATATAATTATAGCTACAATTCCATTAAATAATGGAATATTATATTTTCCCCATACCTTATGTACAAATTCTCCAATTAGACTTAAAAACCATCTTCCACTACTTGTTCCTGCACCATATCCTGCAGGTGTATTGTACATGTTATCCCAGTTATGTAAATTATTCATAAACAAATATAAATATGATAACACTCCAAAAAATAACGATGAAATAAAGCAATAAAGCGCATTTTTACTTTTTATAAAATCTTTCATTTCATATATAAATTTTTTTGTCATTTTGCCTCCTAAATCCGACTATATTCACTTGTCTACTTGTTAGTATATTTTATATTAATCTAATATTTAATTATTAAATTTTTATATTTAAAATTTAGCTACAAAGATATTAACTTGAAATACTAACTATAACATTTAATACTCCAAAAATAAATAAAGTATAACTTCTTTATACTAGTTATACAGGTCTAATATCTTATGCACTTCTAACATTTTCTTTTCTATTTAATTTCTCTTCATAGTTTGCAGCTTCTGAAACTATAAATCTTGGTCTATTTTGAGTTTCTTCATATATTTTAGAAATATAGTATCCAATTATTCCTAAGCTTAACATAAGAATACTTCCTATTATAAGTAATAATAATATAACAGTAGTAAATCCTTCTAAGGCATGTCCCATAAATTGTTTATATAGTGATTGAATACCTAATATTAATGAAAATACTAAAAATATAACTCCAGTTAAAGTAACTATTTGCATAGGTGCAGTTGAAAAAGATGTTATATTTGTTATAGCATACTTAAATAGAGAATATGTAGACCATTTAGATTCCCCAACTTCCCTTTCTTGAACATGGAATTCAACTGATGTTGTCTTAAATCCAACCCATGATGATAATGCTCTAAAGAATATATGCTTTTCTGGCATTGACCTAAGTATATTTACAGCTTTTCTATCTAATAACTTAAAATCAGAAGCTCTAGACATATCTATATTAGTAGCTTTGCTTATTAATGAATAAAAATTCTTTGCAGCCACTTTATGTAAAAAAGATTCTTTTCCTCTTGAAGCCTTTACACCTTCTACTATTTCGTATCCGTCTTGCCATTTTTCATACATTTTAATTAGAGTTTCTGGTGGATGTTGAAGATCTGCATCTATAACAGCACAACAATCTCCAGTAGCATAAGTAAGTCCTGCAAAAATAGCCGCTTCTTTACCAAAGTTTCTTGAAAAATTAAAACCTTTAATATTTTGGTTTTTATTACATCTTTGAGATATTACCTCCCAAGTATTATCTCTTGAACCATCATTTACAAATACTATTTCATACTCAATATTGTTGTCCTATAATAGAGAGGATACTACAGATGAAATATTATCGATATTTTGTTCTTCGTTATATGCAGATATTATCACAGATAATTTTCCCATAATAGTTCTCCTTTTTTATTTATATAATTTTAAATTGTATAATATGAATTGAAACTTTAGATACTTATATCTCCAACTACCATATTTCCAATGAATACTCTTAGTAAAGTATTTTTTATTTACATTTTAATCCGTATACTATATAATTTATGTACCCATTTTATAAAATGATGTGTATAAAAATAGTATTTATACTTATTAAATTTTATTCGCTTCATATTTATTATATATATCTTAGAGACGGATTTAGAAAATACTTCTTATATTTTAAGAAATTTAATATATATCTAAAAGTTAAAATTAAAGTATATCTACTCTAAGTTATATAATGAGATACATTGATAAGATTGTAATATATAATCAATATATTACAATGCCATTGGATATTTTTTCTAAAATCTTTTTTAATATATCATAGATATATGTAAAAATCAATATTGTATGAAATTGATTAGGATCAGAGACAAACCATATACGTATCTATTTTATATTTTTATATCAGTTCTGGTGATATTCATTACATTGTATATTATTCTGATTTCTATATAAAATTAAAGTAAAGTATTAAATTGAATTTACCATTATAAGTAATCAATTTAATCATTTAATTCTTTTATTTATACTTAACCTCTGATAATTAAGTAATTAAAAAAGGAAACCTCTACTTTGAGATTTCCTTTTTGTATATCCTTATTTATACTTATTTTTCTAATAAATTACGTATTAATTGAATAGTGTTTTCACTTATACCGTTTCCAACCTGAGTAACTTTCTCAACATTATTTAATTCTTCTACACTACCTTGTTGAAGTCCATTTAATCCATCAGTTGTTAATAATATTGGAGATAATTTAGTTGCCGCTAGTGGAGCTGCTGCTAATGCATCTACTAACTTATCCTTTCCACCAACATATCCATCTTTTGCAACAAATAATTCTAAAACATCTTCACTTTCATAGAATTTACTTATTACCTTTGCATTAGTTTCTTTTCTATCTAAACCAGCAACTCTTTCAGAAGATTTATTTAAATCTAACTTATCTAATTCTAATTTTACTACTTCAGATACACAACTTTCTCCACCTATTATATATATTTCTTTATTTTCTAATAAAGCTTTTGCCTCTTCATTTAACTTATCTTTTTCAACGACTACTATTGGTGCTTTAAGTTCTGCTGCTTTTGCTGATATACTCATAGCATCAACTTCTCCATTACCACCTACAACAAAAGCTTTTTCTGAATTACTATTTAATTTTTTAGCTACTTCTATAGATGTCATATATCTATTTTCTCCATGTAATCTTTCTACTTTAACTCCCGTTTGATCTAACATTAACTCAACATTTTTAGATATTTTTGATTCTCCACCAACTATATATACAGTTTTTTGATTAAAGTTTTGACCTAAAACTCTTATTATTTCTTATTTTGTTTCATCGTTTAAAGAATTAACGTCTGCAAATAATATTGGTGCTTCTTCACTAACTGCTAAAGGTGCTGATGCTAACCCATCTACTACAGCATCCTTTCCAACTAATATAACTGATGAAGCTTTTCCATTGTTAAATCTTTCTTGGCTTACTTTTATAGCAGTTTCATATCTGTCATTTCCAGCAAGTTTTTTAACTTCTATTTTATTTTCTTCTTTATCTAAGTTATCTAATATTATTTTATGCTCATTAAATATAACTTCATTACCTGCTATATTTGGATGTGGATCAAATTCATTCATATTTGTAAGGGGTACTTGTAAATAATTTTCTTTAAATCTAAATGCTTTATATACATCTACCACCTCATATCCCATATTGCTATAGTATTCTATAGCATCATTCATAGGTGAAATATATGAATCAATAGCATTTGCTAAAGCAAAATATTTGTTCAGATCATCACAGAATGGATTATATATTGTTTGGACCATGATTTCAGTATTAGGATTTAATTCTTTTATATTTTTTATTATTTGAGGAAATTCTGTATTAACAAATAATGCACTTTGCTCTCCTAATTTTTTCATTACTTCTTCGCTTTGTAATTTGATAAATATTTTAGATAAGACTTCCGGATTATTTTTTATAGCTTGTTGAAGTTGTTTCCCTGTTACATCTAAACTTAAATTTAATTCTTCTTTAACCATATTCATAATTGGTTGAAGTATGTTGTTAGCACCTATAGATATAGTTATTAACTCTGCATCACTTATAGCTTTTCTATAAGCTATTCCGTTTTTATCATTAGAATTTAAAAGAGCTAACATTTTAGTAGTATCTATACCATCTACAGCTAAATTAGTTAAATCTAGTTCATATTCTTTTTTTATTTTGTTAACAAATAAATTATTTTCAATATCTTGTAGTACATTACCTGTTGATATTGAATCTCCAAGAGCTACATATGTATCTTGATTTGATATTGCCCAGGATAAATCCATAGGTACAACTGCTAAACCTATTGCAACTGTTAATGATAATGCACTTTTAAATATATTTTTCATAAATTCCCCCTATATAATAATTTATATACCATATCCATTTTATTACATAATTAAATATTTATTCTAAAAAAATAAAAAAGACTATACTTTCGTATAGTCTTTTTTGGAGCTGGTGATAGGAATCGAACCTACAACCTGCTGATTACAAGTCAGCTGCTCTACCGTTGAGCCACACCAGCATATGGCGGGAATAACAGGACTCGAACCTGTGACCCATTGATTAACAGTCAATTGCTCTACCAACTGAGCCATATTCCCATTTGTATCAATAAATATAAGCAAGTCTATAAGCGGAGTTCTGTATTTGACAATCATCTTTCTAGGCTTATTGTCACCAATAAGCTCAAGCGACCTACCAACCGGAGGATGCGAGCAACATCCTTTTAGCCCTATCTTGGTCTTGCTCCAGGTGGGGTTTACACGGCTTTGCTAGTCACCTAGCAAACGGTGAGCTCTTACCTCGCCTTTTCATCCTTACCACATAAGTGGCGGTTATTTTCTGTTGCACTTTCCTTAGGATCACTCCCACTAGGCGTTACCTAGCACCCTGCTCTATGGAGCTCCGACTTTCCTCACGTAGCAAATGCTACCCGCGATTGTCTGGCTTACTTAGTATTTAATTGACAATATATATATTAACATAAGATTTATATTGTGTCAAAAGTAAATTTTTGTTTTTAAAGTAACTATAAGGTAATTTTTATAAAATATAAATTATTAAAAATTTAGTTAACTGTATTAAATTCTGCTACTCTTTTTTCTAACTTAGATACTTTTATCTTAACTTTATTTAATTCATTTGTATTATTTTCAGTTAATAATTCTAAAGTTTCAAATCCATCAGTCATTTTATATTCTAATCTGTCAATTTTAGTATTTATATCTTTCATTTCTGATTTCATATCTTTCATTTCTGATTTCATGTCTTTCATTTCTGATTTCATATCTTTTATTTCTTTTTGCATATCTAATAATATTTCTAATATTTTGTTATCCATAATTACAACTCCTTAGCTTTATAATATATATTATAACATTTTTACTTATAAAATCTCTATATCTAATTATTTCCATCAATTTCATTATATAAAAAATTTCATATCATAACTACCTTATACGTAAAAAAGACTATACAAAAGTATAGTCTTTATTGGAGCTGGTGATAGGAATCGAACCTACANTATATTAACATAAGATTTATATTGTGTCAAAAGTAAATTTTTGTTTTTAAAGTAACTATAAGGTAATTTTTATAAAATATAAATTATTAAAAATTTAGTTAACTGTATTAAATTCTGCTACTCTTTTTTCTAACTTAGATACTTTTATCTTAACTTTATTTAATTCATTTGTATTATTTTCAGTTAATAATTCTAAAGTTTCAAATCCATCAGTCATTTTATATTCTAATCTGTCAATTTTAGTATTTATATCTTTCATTTCTGATTTCATATCTTTCATTTCTGATTTCATGTCTTTCATTTCTGATTTCATATCTTTTATTTCTTTTTGCATATCTAATAATATTTCTAATATTTTGTTATCCATAATTACAACTCCTTAGCTTTATAATATATATTATAACATTTTTACTTATAAAATCTCTATATCTAATTATTTCCATCAATTTCATTATATAAAAAATTTCATATCATAACTACCTTATACGTAAAAAAGACTATACAAAAGTATAGTCTTTATTGGAGCTGGTGATAGGAATCGAACCTACAACCTGCTGATTACAAGTCAGCTGCTCTACCGTTGAGCCACACCAGCATATTAAATTTCAAAGTTAGTACTCTGAAAACTGCATATCATTTACATATTAGTCATTTTATTTTAGCAACCGAAATCTTTCTTATTATTATTTTAATAATGATTTGGTTGGCGATATAAACCTTTAGGTTTATTTTGGTCAAGTCCTCGACCTATTAGTATCGATAAGCTAAATACATTACTGCACTTACACCTTCGACCTATCAACCAGGTAGTCTTCCTGGGGGCTTACCCTTACGGTGGGAAATCTTATCTTGAAGTTGGCTTCGCGCTTAGATGCTTTCAGCGCTTATCCATTCCGTACATAGCTACCCAGCCATGCCCTTGGCAGAACAACTGGTACACCAGAGGTAC
>NZ_LT629850.1:33432-177695 GCF_900106845.1 Romboutsia timonensis | reverse complement strand
TATATCGCCAACGATATATCTTCGCTACCGCTTCAGATACATCCGTTGCTCAAATAAATTTGATTACCTGCTCAGACTATCATTATCTGAATATCTGGCTTGGTTTGTTAGTTTCAATTCTATAAATCAACCTACTGTTTAATTTTCAAAGTTCATTTTTTTGTTTTGCCCTTTTCTTAAGGACAAGTATAACTATACCACCTTCAAATAATTTGGTCAACACTTTTTTTACAATTTTTTTATATTTTTTGTTTTTTATGCTTTTTCCATTAATTATCATTATCTATATTTATCTTTATATATACAAACTATAATAAATTTTCTAAATGCTATATAAAATTTATATAAAAATAGAGTATCCTAAATAATAAGATACTCTATCTTTGTAAAGCTAAATAATAAACATGGCAACTATCGTCGTAACCACAAGTCCAACCATTACAGGTATAAGATTTCTTTTAGCTAAATCAACTGGTTTTACACCACATATAGCTGCTGCTGGTGCTAATGCCCAAGGAACTATACATCCTCCACCTACCCATGTAGCTGCTATTTGACCTAAAGCTGATAAAGCTCCCACATTTGCTCCTATAGCTGTTCCAAATACAGCTGCAGTTGATCCAGCTAAAGACATTCCAGAAAATGATGATCCATCAAGTCCTGTTATACCACCAACTACAGTCTCTATACTTGCAGCTGCAACTTTATTGAAAGGAACAGCTTCAGATAAAACTAGACCTATATCACCTAAAAGTCCTTGAGATCCTTCAGCTAAAACATCTCCAAATACTGTTACTAAAGGCATATCACCCATATAGAAAAATGCTGCTATTGGTATTATTACTGCAAATATTTTTATACCAAATACAAATCCTCCCACTAGTTGATCTGTAACTTTATCAAGTGTTGTTTTAGGATTGTTCATAAAGTTTATTACTATTAATAACATCAAAGCTGTTGCTCCAAGTAATCCAGTAGCATCTCCACCTTTAAGGTCAAATTTATACATAGCTATTATATCTAGTATAAATGATATTATAACTAACCATATAGATATCTTAGCTGTTAGAGAAACATCTTTCTTTTCCACTTCTTTTGTTTGTGCTATTTCACATTTTAAATCTCCATTTTTTAAATCTTTTCTTAACATATAAAAAGCTGTCCCTATAGTAACCACTGCCATTACAATATAAAGTATTATACCTTCACTCATAACTTCAGTTACCTCTATACCAGCTGCTCCTGATGTTATAGAAGGTGCACCTTGTATTATAAAATCAGTAGATAGTGCTATACCATGACCAAATAGATTTATAGCCATTGCAAGTCCTATCGCAGGAAGACCCGCTTTTATAGCTATTGGTAAAAATATAGCTCCTACAAGTGCAGTTGCTGGTGATGGCCAGAAAAACCAAGACATTATAAACATAAATATCCCTGATATGAAAAATGCACTCGTAGAGTTTTTAACTACTTTAGAGATTGGACCTACCATAAAATCGATGGCTTTATTCTCTTCTAGTGCCTTTGATAGCGCAACCATAATACCTATAATTATAATTACTGGACCTAATTCATTTAATGCTACACTTAACGCTGAGAATATCGCTCCAAGTGCCCCTATTAGGTCTCTAGTATAATAAAGGCCTAACGCAAATATACCTAATATACAAGGTATTACACTTTCTTTTTTCATAATCATAGTTATTAATACAACTACCATGAATAAAATGTAGATGTAATGAGCTCCTGTTAGTACCAATTTTATTCCCCCTTAAATTTATGATATTAGTAATTATATGTACTTTAATTAAACTTGTTCCTAACTTAAATTTTATATAAATCTAGTAAATATATTGGCTTTTACAGTGTATCTTGTAGCTACTTGCTAATAAAAATTACTCATTTTAGGCAAAATAAATTATAATTTATCGTATTTTTAAATAATAATAGAGAAATATTTGATATAATCTTTATATATTTTTATAGGAGGTTTTTTATGAATAGTGAATACAATACAGATTATAAAAAAGACATCCTTAGACTAGCATTATTTATAGGAGAACTCATGCTATCTAATGGTGCAGAAACTTACCGTGTAGAAGATAGTATACTTAGAATTTGTAAATCAAGAGGTTTTAATCACATAAATGTCTTTACATCGCCTACTGTAATAATAATATCTGATGATAGATTCGATGGATTAACTTTTATGAAAACAATTAAATCTAGATCTATAGATTTAAATAAAATCTCATTGCTTAATAATTTTTCTAGAGAGTTTGTTAGTAATACAGACCTAACAGTAAATGATGCTATGGCCAAGTTAAAGGATATAATTCAATCTAGCAGCTACTCTTCAAAACTAATATATTTTTGCACAGGAATTGGTTCTGCATTTTTCGCAGGACTTTTAGGCGGGAATAATTTAGCAACTTTCCTATGTACTTTTATAACTTCAATATTTGCAGTAATATTTTACAATAAAATTATGAAACTAAGCTCAATACCTGCTTTCTCAAGTCTATTAGCATCTACATTCATAGCTATAGTCGGAGTTTTACTTAGCCACATTGGAATTCTTGATACTCCAAGAATGTTAATAGTTGGTTCTATTATGCCACTACTTCCAGGAGTATCATTTATAAAAGGTATTAGAGATTTAATTTCTGGAGACTTAATTTCTGGTGTTGCTCGTGCATTTGATGCAGGTATGACAGCTATAGCAATTGCTTGTGGAGTTGGTTTAATATTAGATTTATGGGTTAGATTAGGAGGTGTATTCTAATGACAGATATGCCAGTTTACATGCATTTTTTATACTCAACTATTGCTACCGTTGGGTTTTCAGTATTTTTCAATGTACCTAAATTCGCCCTTATACCAGCAGGTCTAACTGGTGGTATTGGTTGGAGTATTTATTATTGTTTAATCAATGCTACAAATAACGATATATTATCAAACTTTTTAGCTGCTGCTTTAGTTGCCTTGATAAGTGAAATTCTAGCTAGAAAATTAAAATATCCTGCAATATTATTTGTAATACCTGGTATTATACCTTTAGTTCCAGGGCTTGGAATGTACAATACAATGCTTTATTTAGTTCAGTCAAATTATGAACTTGCAGTAGCTAAAGGTGCGAATGTATTATTTGTAGGTGGAGCAATATCCCTTGGAGTTTTAGTTGTTACATCATTATCTAGAACTTTAAACATAGTTTCATTAGCTAAAATTCATAAAAACAAGTAAACTTAGTTAAAATATCAATATAATAATCTTAAAATACAAATGGAGTATATTAATATATAATTTATTAGATAATTGCAATGTATATATGTTTTATCTATATTGCTTCATCTAAATATTTATATATATTTATATACTCCATGTTTATATTTGCCAAATATATTATTATTTTTATTTTATAAATTTATTTCATTCCCACTACTTACAATTATTCTTGTAACTATAGGTATATATTCTTTACTATCTCTAAACTTCTTGTCATTTTTCTTTAATATTAAAAATGATAGAATAGTAAATATTAGTCCTGCTCCACCACTTATAATCTCTACATTATTTTTAATATTTATTGCTTTTAAACCATAGAAAGTACCTACAGTTCCTAAAAGTAATGCTAATAAAGGTATTGTGTAAGCTATAAATGCTGCTTTTAATACATTTACAGTTTCCATATTAACTTCTACTCTATCCCCTACTTTAGCACCTATAGTGTTATCAGCCTCAACTATTATATATTTTTCTTCAGATGTAGTTGCACACTTACCACAAGATGCACATGCAAAGTGACGCTTTAACTTTAGTTTTGCAGTTACACTATCCACTATTTCAACAATATACCCCTGTTGATTCATTTTCAAATCCCCCTATTTTATAAATTTATCTATAGTTTTCAAAAGCTCTTCTATCGATTCTTCGCTATTGTCTTCTTTTATACTATTTACCACACATCCCTTTATATGGTTTTCTAGTATTATAGATCCAACTTTATTTATAGCCGATCTTATTGCTGATATTTGAGTTAATATATCTATACAATATCTTTCTTCATCTACCATTTTTTGTATACCTTTAACTTGTCCTTCTATTCTATTTAATCTTTTTATAAGCATATCCTTATCTTGCATTTTACACCTCTTATATTATTTATGATTAACTATATTTATAATAATCTTACATATACATTGAAATATTATATATTTTTTATTCTTTATTACCATTTATTATACCTTATTTTGTTAGCTCTTACAATTTTGCTTAAGTCCATTTTATTTTAACCGTAAATAAAGCCTATTATAATCTATTAAGATATCATTTTAAACCTTATGTTTTTGAACAAAAGATGAATTCGTAGCATGAGTAAGAATATATCGTTAATGAGTGAAGTATTTAGCCAATATGTCAATCAATCTAAGTAAATTTTTTATTTTATTCTAAGTTTTATGTTATAACTTCTTTATTTTGAGTTAATGATATTTATATATGAAAGTTTAAGGAGGAGTAATATGGATTTACAAAGTAAAAGTAATGCTAGAGAAGCTTTAAATAATCTTAAGATGGAAATATCTTCTGAATTAGGATATTACTATAATATGAGAACTGACAAAATAGAAGGTTTAGCTCCACAGGGTACTTTAGATGGAATGGCTGAAAATATAAAAGCAGGTGTTGAAGTCGGGTGGAATGACTAGTAGAAAACTTGTTGAAATGGGTGAAAAAGCTTTAGTAGATAAATATAATAATACTATTGAATAAACTATCTCATTTTTCTAAAAATCTATAAAAATAAATATAAATATTATAACTGTAATCCAATTGTTACCATATATCCTCATATTATATATATTATTAATATAATATGATACAGGGAGGATATTTATGGATTTATATGGGTATGAAACTGGATTTGATATGTTTTCTATAATGTTTTTTATAGTATTTGCATTGATTGTAGGTACAATTATAATAAACGCAATAAAAGGTATTTCAGAATGGTCTAATAATAACAAACAACCAATATTAGATATTAACTGCAAAGTTGTTTCAAAAAGAATTAGTGTTTCACATACTAACTCACATACAGATTCTAGTGGTGTTCATCATGGTAGTTCTAGTCACACTTCATATTATGTTACTTTTGAATTTGAAAGTAAGGATAGAACGGAATTTTGTGTTAATGGTAAAGAATATGGTATGATTGCAGAAGGTGACTATGGTAAACTTAAGTTTCAAGGAACTAGATTTCTTGAATTTAATAGAATTTAGTAAAAAAGTACCTCAATCTGAGGTACTTTTTATATATTACTCTTTATCTTCTAGCTCTACTCTTATACTTAATTCTTTAAGTTGTTCTTCATCTGCTACTGCTGGAGCATTTGTCATTGGACAAACTGCACTTTGGTTTTTAGGGAATGCTATAACATCTTTTATGTTATTAGTTCCAGCAAGTATCATTATTAATCTATCCATACCAAATGCTATTCCTGCGTGAGGAGGAGTTCCATATTTGAATGAATCTAATAAGAATCCAAATTTTTCATAAGCTTCTTCTTCAGAAAGTCCTAATGCACTAAACATTCTCTTTTGAACGTCAGAATTGAATATTCTAACACTTCCTCCACCTACTTCATATCCATTTATAACTATATCATAAGCCTTAGCTCTTAAAGATGCCTTATCTCCGCTCTCTAATTTATCTAAGTCTTCATCTACTGGAGATGTGAATGGGTGGTGCTTAGCTATAAATCTTCCTGTTTCTTCATCTTCTTCAAATAATGGGAATTCATTTACCCATAACATTTTGTAAACACTGTTGTCTAATAAGTCAAGTCTTCTTGCAACTTCAAGTCTAACTTGTCCTAATGCATCAAATACTACTGAATCCTTGTCAGCAACAAATAATAATAAGTCGCCTTCTTTAGCATTCATTCTATCAAATATTGCAGTCATTTCTTCTTCAGTGAAGAATTTAGCTATTGGTGAAGTAACTTCTCTGTTTGCTCCAACTTTCATCCAAGCAAGACCTTTAGCTTTGTAAGTCTTTGCGTGGTCTTCTAATTTACCTATTTGCTTTTTAGTAAATTCTTCTGCTTTACCTTCTACATTTATACCTCTAACGCTCATACCTTTTTTAGTAGCATTTGCAAATACTCCAAATCCACAGTTAGCAACTATGTCAGATATGTTAGTTAATTCGTATCCAAATCTAGTGTCAGGCTTATCTGAACCGTATCTTTCCATAGCTTCAGCATAAGGCATAACTGGAAGTGGTAATGTAACTTCTACATTTAATACTTCCTTAAATATTCTTTGTATCATTTTTTCCATTATAGCTCTTACGTCTTCTTCTTCAACAAATGACATTTCGCAGTCTATTTGAGTGAACTCTGGTTGACGGTCAGCTCTTAAGTCTTCATCTCTGAAACACTTAACTATTTGGAAATATCTATCCATACCACTTACCATTAATAATTGTTTGAATAATTGTGGTGATTGTGGTAATGCATAGAACTTACCTTCATTAACTCTACTTGGTACTAAGTAATCTCTAGCACCTTCTGGAGTTGGTTTTATTAAGAAAGGAGTTTCTATTTCACAGAAATTATTTTCAGTTAAGTAGTTTCTAACTATACCTGCAACTCTACTTCTTAACATTAAATTCTTTTGCATAGATGGTTTTCTTAAATCTAAGTATCTATATTTTAATCTTAACTCTTCTGAAACGTTATCGTCATCTTTTATATATATTGGTGGTGTTTCTGATTTATTTAATACTTTTAATTCAGTAGCAAATACTTCGATATCTCCAGTTGGCATGTTAGGGTTTTTAGATGATCTTTCTGCAACTTTCCCCTTAACTGCAACAACATATTCTGAACCTAATTTTTCAGCCTTAGCAAAAGCTTCTGCATTTACATCAGTATCGAATATTATTTGACATAATCCACTTCTATCTCTTAGGTCAACGAATACTAATCCCCCTAAGTTTCTTTTCTTTTGTACCCATCCCATAAGTACAACTTCTTCATTTATATTGCTTTCTCTTAAGTCCCCACAGTAATGAGTTCTCTTTAAGCCATTTAGAGTTTCCATTGCTTATCCTCCAAGTATTTATTTTAACTATAAATAGTTATTTTTATATTAAATATAATTCTATGTATAAAGCTTTTAAAGCTTCTCTATAAACATATTAATAATATTATCACTAATATATTTAACTTGTCTAGCAAACAGAATATGACTTAAGTTTATATATTTAAATTAAATCATATTCTGAATTTATCAAATTAAACTATATTTGTATTAATTACATTCTAGACTTTAACTCTTGAACTATTTCACTTAATTTTATAGTTGTTTGTTCTGATGTTGACATATTTTTTAATGTAGCAGTGTCATTAGCTAATTCATCATCACCTATAACTATAGTGAATTTAGCATTTATTTTATCAGAATACTTAAATTGAGCCTTTACACTTCTATCTAAGTGGTCATTTTCTGCACTTATGTGGTTTGTTCTTAAATCCTTAAGTAATTTAAAGCTCTTAGTTTTCGCTTCATCACCTATTGTTACTATAAATATATCAGTAGCATAAGGATTTTCTATTTCTATATTATTATTTTCCATAGTTAATAATAATCTTTCTGCACCTAATGCAAATCCTATACCACTAACACCCTTAGGTCCTCCTAATTGTTCAACAAGTCCGTCGTATCTTCCACCACCACAAACTGTACTTTGAGATCCTATATCATTTGATATTATTTCAAATGCAGTTTTCTTGTAGTAGTCAAGACCTCTAACTATTGTTTTATCAACTACAAAGTTTATATCCATTTCTTTTAAATATGTTTGTAATTTTTCAAAGTGATCTTTACAATCATCACATATATGATCAACCATAAAAGGTATATCATTTAAGTTTTCCTTACAAGTAGGATTTTTACAGTCTATAACTCTCATTGGATTTTTATCTTTTCTTTCTAAACATGTTTCACATAATACATCTGATTTAGCATCAAGGTATTCTTTTAATCTAGCATTATACTCTGCTCTACAAGTTGGACATCCAACTGAGTTTATACTTACTGCTAAATCTTTAAGTCCAACTTCAGTAAAGAATTGTACAGCTAAAGCTATAACTTCTGCATCTAATGATGGTTTGTCACTTCCTAGTGCTTCTATTCCAAATTGATGGAATTGTCTTTGTCTTCCTGCTTGAGGTCTTTCATATCTAAAGCAAGGCGTTATGTAGAATAATTTTGTAGGTTGAGTATCAGCATATAATTTATTTTCTATAAATGCTCTAACTACACCTGCTGTTCCTTCTGGCTTTAAAGTTATATCTCTTCCACCTTTATCTGTAAATGAGTACATTTCTTTTTGTACTATATCTGTAGTATCCCCTACACTTCTTTTAAATAATTCTGTATGTTCAAATACTGGTGTTCTCATCTCTTCATAACCAAATAATGAACATATTTCTCTAAATTTATTTTCAACATAATTCCATTTATATGCATCTTTTGGAGTTATGTCCTTTGTTCCTCTTGGAGCTTTAGTTAACATTTTGATATATTTCCTTTCTCTTTCTTTCTATCATTTCATCAACTCTATCTATATATTGCTCAACGTTCTTTACGTTTTCAACTCTTTCAATTCTATCTTCATCAACATATACAAATTTAGATATAGATCCTGCACCTAATGCATAGTTACTTTGCTTTTCTTCCATGATTTGAATATTATATATACATTCATATCCTTCTTTTGCATATCCTATGTTTTCTAAGTTACCTAACATATGCTTTTGACGATACATATAATATGGGTTAAGTCCCATTTCCTTTGCATATTCCATAGATAAATCTATCATCTTTATCATTTCTTCGTATCTTGTAAGTTCATAATTTTCTATATCTTCTTTTAATTTAGATGCTCTTTTAACTGCTAATGTATGTACAGTTAAACTTTCAGGATTAAGCTTTTTAATTTCTTCTAATGTATTTCTAACCATTTCTAAATCTTCATCTACAAGGCCTAGTATAAGGTCCATATTTATATTATCAAATCCTATTTCTCTAGCCATATTGAAACAATCAACTATATCACTAACACTATGAGCACGTCCTATTTTTTCTAAAGTTTCATCATTCATAGTTTGAGGATTTATACTTATTCTACTTACATTATGCTTTTTAAGAACTTCCAACTTGCCTCTAGTTATAGAATCTGGTCTTCCTGCCTCTACAGTAAATTCCTTTATCTTACTTAAATCTAGCTCTTTATATAAAGCAGTTATTAAAATATCTAACTCTTCTTTTTCAAGTGCTGTTGGTGTTCCTCCACCAATGTATAGAGTTTCAATTTCTTTATTTGTATCTTTTAGTATTTTTGCCATTCCCTTAACTTCTTCTATAAGCTTTTGTACATATTCCATTCTTAAATGCCCAAATTGCTTTAATGGGTTAGCTGGGAATGAACAGTAATAACATCTTGTAGGACAAAACGGTATTCCAATATATAAAGATATTTTATTTTCATCAATAGGATATATAAAAGGTCTTTCTCTTTTTGCAATCTCTAAAGCTAAATCTATTTTTTCATCCATTATAAGATAATTTTCTTTTAGATTTTGTCTTATATATTCATCACTCATACCTTTGTCTAGTAAGTTATGAACTATCTTAACAGGTCTTATTCCCGTAAGTATGCCCCATGGTACATAAGTATTAAACTTCTTTTTTAATACGTTAAACATACTTCTTTTTATCATTTCTTTAGTACGCTTTTTTAGTTCTTGTTCACTTAAACCATCAATTTTTATATTTTCAGATGACTCAAATCTAAGTTCATAATTTTCATAGTACTTACTTGTTGATATTAAAGTATTGTTGTACTCTAAAAGAGTATTTTCTAATACCATACCAAAACTTTTATTTTCTACAAATTGAAAATCCGAAGTAAATAATTTTATAAGTTCTGCAACTTCATACTTAAAATCATGATTTTTTAATATTACGTTTAACATTTTAATGTCTCCTTTTACATATAAGGATTACTCATCTTTTCTATACCAAGTGTTGAACTTGGCCCATGACCAGGATGTATTTTTACTTTGTTTTCAAATTTAGCTAATTTCTTTAAAGATTTCTCAATTTGCTTATAGTCTCCACTATAAAAATCCGTTCTTCCTATACTTCCTGCAAACAGAGTATCTCCTGTAAACATATCGTCATTAACTCTTATACACATACTTCCTTTTGTATGTCCTGGCGTATGAATAAAACTTAATTTTAAATTTCCAAGTTCTAATTTATCTTTGTCATTAACATATACATCAGCATTTAATTCTTGTGGGCCACAATGCATAGAATAACTTAGGTTTTTTCTATTATCATTTAATAATTCTTTTTCATCACTATGTGCTACTATGGTAGCATTAGTTTTAGATTTTATATAATTAACTGCTCCTATATGGTCTCCATGTCCATGAGTCAGTAGTATATATTCTAACTCTAAAGAGTTTTTCTTTAGATAAGTAAGTATTTTGTCACTAGCTCCACCTGGGTCTACAACTGCACACTTTTTAGTTTCTTCATCTATTAATATATACATATTTTCTCCAAAGTATGGTTCAACTATCTTATCTATTATCATAATTGTACCTCCTTAAAAATCTCTATTTGACTCAAGTAATATAGTAACTGGCCCATCATTAGTTAAATCAACCATCATATGTGCACCAAACTGTCCTGTTTTAGTTACTATACCTTCTTTCCTTGCTTTTTCTATGAATTCCTCATATAATTTTGTTGCAACTTCTGGTCTTGCTGCACTAGAAAAGCTAGGTCTTCTACCTTTTCTACAATCACCATATAAAGTAAATTGAGATACTACTAAAAGTTCTCCACCAACATCTTTTAATGATAAATTCATCTTTTCATTTTCATCTTCAAATATTCTTAAGTTAAGTACCTTATCTATTATATAATCTACATCTTTAGATGTATCTTCATGAGTTACACCTAGTAAAACAAGTAACCCTTTATTTATCTCCCCAGTAACTTCTCCATCTACTGTAACTTTTGAAGAAGATACTCTCTGAACAACTGCTCTCATAATAACCTCCTAGTTAATTACCCTATAAATATTTTCAACACCAGGAATTGATTTTATTTTTTTCATCAGTGTATTTAACGAGTCTATATTATTAACTTCAACTAATAAGTTTACACTTACTACATTATCTTTTCCTTTTTTTGCACTTATACCATTTAAAGAAACTTTATCCATAGCGATTATGTGAGTTATATCATTTATTATTCCTCTTCTATCAACCGCTTTTATTTGTATTTCAGCTTCAAATTTACTAGCTTCAGAATTACTCCAAGCTACATCTACTAATCTATTTTTAAAGAAATCTCCATTAACATTTGCATTAGGACAATCTGCTCTATGTATAGCAACTCCTCTTCCTTTAGTTACATAACCTATAATCTCATCACCAGGAAGTGGATTACAACATTTAGCAAATCTTATAAGTATATTATCTAATCTTTTTACTACAATTCCTTGTGAATTATTTTTCTTTCTTTTTTGTTTATATTCCGCATCACTTATGCTGTGTTTTTCAATATCATTTATTTCTTCTTTTTGTTCTTTTTGAACTTTTTTAACTTCTTTTTCATATAAATCCCTTATTTTAGGAACTACATGCGCTGGCATTATTCCACCATATCCAATAGTAGCTATTAAATCTTCTACTGTTGGTTGGTTAAATTTCTTAGTCATTTGTTGCATGTATTTTTCTATATTGGAATCCTTTAATGGTATATGGTATTTTTTAAATTCTTTTTCAAGTATTTCCGTTCCTCTTTGAATATTTTCTTCTCTTCTTTCTTTTTTGAACCATTGTCTAATTCTACTTTTAGCATTAGGTGTTTTAACAATATTTATCCAGTCCCTACTTGGTCCATTAGAGTTTGAAGATGTTAATATTTCAACTATATTACCATTTTGAAGTTTATAATCTAGAGGCACTATTCTTCCATCTATCTTTGCACCAACACATTTATTCCCTACATTTGTATGCACTCTGTATGCAAAATCTATTGGTGTTGACTCTGCTGGAAGTTCTACAACATCCCCCTTAGGAGTAAATACATATACTTGACTACTGAATACATCTTCTTTAAGTGCATCCATAAACTCTTGTGGGTCTTTTAAGTCTTTTTCCCATTCCATCATTTGTCTTAACCACTGAAGTTTACCTTCTATATTGCTTTGCTTTTGACTTGTATTTCCTTCTTTATATTTCCAGTGTGCTGCTATTCCGTACTCAGCTATAGTGTGCATTTCTTTAGTTCTTATTTGTATCTCTAAAGGCTCACCATCTGGACCTATGACTGTGGTGTGTAAACTTTGATACATATTTGGCTTTGGCATAGCTATATAATCTTTAAATCTACCTGGCATAGGAGTCCATAGCGTATGTATCATACCAAGAACTGCATAGCAATCTTTTACAGTGTCAACAATTATCCTAACTGCCATTAAATCATATATATCTTGGAAGTTCTTATGTTTATCTTGCATTTTTTTATATATACTATAAAAATGCTTTGGTCTTCCATATACATTACACTTAATATTTACCTCTTCAAATGATTTGTTTAATATATTAAGTACATTTTCAATATAAGCTTCTCTTTGACTTCTTTTTTTAGCAACTCTCTCAACTAAATCATAATATCCTTCAGGATCTATATATCTTAAAGCTAAATCTTCAAGTTCCCATTTAATCATAGATATTCCTAATCTATTAGCTATTCCACCATATATCTCAAGTGTTTCTATGGCTTTAGATTTAGCTTTTTCTGGAGGCATATATTTTAAAGTTCTCATATTATGCAGTCTATCAGCTAATTTTATAAGTATAACTCTTATATCTTTTGCCATAGCAAGAAACATTTTTCTTAAGTTTTCCGCTTGTGTTTCCTCTTTTGACTGATATTTTATTTGTCCAAGCTTTGTTACTCCATCTACTAAATCAGCTATTTCTTTAGAAAATTCTCTTTCTATATCTTCATATGTATATTCAGTATCTTCCACTACGTCATGAAGTAAACCTGCAATTATAGTTTCTATATCTAATTCCATATCACATAGAATATTTGCTACTGCTACAGGATGTATAAAATAAGGTTCTCCTGATTTTCTAAATTGTCCATCATGTGCTTTTTTTCCAAAGTAATAAGCCTTTTCAACTAAACTAACATCTACATCATTTGCATATTTCTTTATTTTTTCTATAAGCTCTTGAATTTCCTTATCTTGCATAATACCACCTATCTCAAGTATAAATTTATATATTAAAATAGTTGGCTATATACCAACTATTTTTAAAGTACTAGTACTTTATTAAAGAATTTACTTCGTATTGAGATAATTTCTCTCTTCCTTTTAGGTCTTCTAATTCTATTAAGAATTGCATAGAAACCACTTCTCCACCTAATTGTTCTATTAGTTTTGCTGCAGCTTCCATAGTTCCTCCTGTAGCTAATAAATCATCTACTATAGCTACTCTTTGTCCTGGTTTTATTGCATCTTTGTGTATTTGTAATGTATCACTACCGTACTCTAATCCATAGCTATAGCTTATAGTTTCTGATGGAAGTTTTCCTGGCTTTCTAACCGGAACAAATCCAACACCTAATCCATAAGCAACTGGAGTTCCCATTAAGAATCCTCTAGCTTCTGGCCCTACTATTACATCTACATTTTTGTCTTTTAATTCATTTATAAATGCATCTATTGTGTACTTGAAAGTTTCTCCATCTTGCATTAATGTTGTTATGTCTTTAAAGTTTATTCCTTCTTTTGGGAAGTTTTCAATTTCTCTTATTGCTTTTTTTAAGTCCATGATGACCCTCCTAATAGCTTTTAATGTTCTATTTTTATGATTATTAGATATTAAATTTTAATTTTTATCTATTTTATTAACTTTAATTGTTCAATTTATAATTAGTTATATTTCCTATTTATAAATAATGTTACTTTTTATAATATTTAATTTACATGTATGTAAAAAATAATATACGAATATTTTTTACTATTTTTTAAATAATCGTTAATAATAATATTATTATATCTTCTTAATCATTTTTTATCAATATTTGGTGAAAATATAACTTTTACCAAGCATCGTTTTTTTCCGAACCTTCATTATAGTTTATTATTAATTAGTTGTCTATAGCTATCACTTTATATTTCTTTAGGTTATCCATTTATTTCATTTACTATTAATTTTTTGATAATTTATATTTATATTTTACTATCTAATACCATTAACTACAACTTGTATGCTCTTATTTCCATTCCATTCATTTATAGATGGATAGAATGTAAAATCCATAGGTATATTATTGTTGGATTTATTATATAAGTTATCTAATTCTTCATTACCATACTTTTCTATAATCTTACTCTCAAAATTTTCTAAGTCATTAAATATCATAGCATCTATAGTAATATTATTATTTGTTAAAAGCTTTAACTTTAAAACATTCTTGTCTTTTCCAAGTAACATAGCCCTAGTAATTTTTGCATCTCTAACACCAAATACTGGCTTAGCATTACCTTTACCAAATGGCTCTAATACATTTAATTCTTCAATAAGATGTAAATTTAAATATTCTAGAGGAAGAGATGAATCTATCATTATCTTTCTAGTCAAATCTTCATCTGTTAATTCACATTTATTATTTAAAGCTATTCTTAATTCATCAACCTTATCTTCTTGTAATGACAATCCAGCTGCCATAGGGTGTCCACCAAACTTATCAAGTAATTCTTTACAAGCTAATAATCCTTCAAACATATTATATTCTTCTATAGATCTTGCAGATCCTTTTACACCTTCTTCTGACTTTGTAAGTATTATAGTTGGCTTATTGTACTTTTCTTTTACTCTACCTGCAACTATACCAGCAAGACTTTCATGTATATCAGGTATATATACAACTAATATATTATCATTATTAATATCTGTACTATCAATTATGTTAATAGCTCTATCTACTCCCTCTTTTGTCATATTCTTTCTTGCATCATTTAAATCTACTATTTCTTGTGCTAGATTCTTAGCCTCTTCATCATCTTCCATTAATAATAATTCTAAACCTTTTTTAGCAGAATCAAGTCTTCCAGATGCATTTAAACATGGACCTATTACAAATCCTAAGTGATATGCTGTAATTTCTTTATCTTCTAAGCCGCATGCTTTTTTAAGTGCATTTATACCAATATTTTTGCTGTTATTTAGCATTTCTAATCCATTTTTTACAAATATTCTATTTTCATCTATTAAGTCAACTACATCACAAACTGTTGCTATAGCTATAAATTCAATTAATTTATAACACTCTTCCTTATCCATTCCTATCTCTTCATATAATGCTTCCATTAATTTAAAAGCAACACCTGCACCACATATACTTTTAAATTTATATTCACACTCTATTTGTTTTGGATTTATTATTGCATCCGCCTGCGAAGATAAAAATGTTCTTACTCCATCTTCTTCTATAAATGGAACATCGTGATGATCCGTAACTATTACTGTTAATCCTAAATCTTTAGCATATTGTATTTGATCTATAGCTGAAATTCCATTATCGCAAGTTATTATAGTATCTACGCCCTCATCATAAGCTACCTTTACTATATTTTCATTTATACCGTATCCATCTTTGATTCTATCAGGTATTTCATAATCTACATTTGCACCACACTTTTTAAGTGCCGTATATAGTATAAAAACACTGATTATTCCATCTACATCATAGTCACCTATAATCCTAATTTTTTTATTTTCTTGTATTTTTCTTTTTATAATATCTACTGCAATAACTACATCTTTCATAGTTTTAGGTGAATGTAAATATTTATATACAGGATTTATATAACTATTTATTATATTCTCATCAATTATATCTCTATTTACCATCAATTTACAAAGTAACTGACTTATTTTATATTTTTCTGACATAGCTTTTAAGTCGACTTTTCTATTTCTAAGTAACCATTTTTCATTACTCATTTTTCTCCTCCATTTTCCACTGCATGTCATATACTATCTTATTAAGCTTTAATATATATTTTTATAATTATAAATTTACTTATTATTTTCTATATTGGCTTCTAAAAATTTTAATAACTAATAATATTCCTATTATAAATGATATAGAAAAGCCTGTAATTGCCATCATTTTTATCCAAATATTTCGATTTATATTTTGTGATGATATTATAAGAGAAGAACCAACAACCATAGATGCTAGAACTAAGCTTAGCGAAAGTTTTGTAGCCAAATCAGTTATACACCGTTCCAAGCTTGTAAACTTTATATCTTCCATTTGTATTTTAATATTATTATTCTCTAAGTTTCTAAGTATAGTTTTTAACTGTTTTGGAATTGATCTAATATCAAAAAGTATTTCTTCTGTATTATCTTTAGCTCTAAGTAATATCTTATCTACACTAAGTTTATTAATATAATAATACTTAATAAATTCTTGTGCTACTGACGATATTGAAAAATCTGGATCTAAACTTCTAGCAGTTCCTTCTAAAGTTATTATAGTTTTTGCAAGCATAGAAAGTTGAGATGGTATATATACTTTATATTTTCTAAGAAATCTAAACATATCATTTAAAATATTAGCTATACTTAACTTCTCTATTGGTACATCATAATAGTAGTGCATTAAATATAATAAATCTTGTCTAAAACTACTAGTATCTATATCTGAGTTTAGTATATTCATATCTATTAATAAGTGAATTACTCTATCTATATTTTTCTTGCTTATTGCAATTGCCATATGATTTAAAAAGTTTAATGTCTTACTGTCTATAATCCCAATCATTCCAAAATCTATATATGATATACAGTTACTGCTTACTACAAATATATTTCCTGGATGTGGGTCACCGTGAAAAAATCCATATTCGAATACTTGTTTAAATAACGATCTTACACCTATTTCCGCTATATTTTTCGTACTCCAACCTAGCTCTCTTATTTTTGAAATATCACTTAACTTTATACCTATTATTTTTTCCATTATTAATACTTTTTCAGTACTATATTCACTATATATAGATGGTATATATACTTCTTTGCTATCTTCAAACATCTTTTTAAACTTGATAGCATTCATAGCTTCAAAATTATAGTCTAACTCTCTCATTAATTGAGTATTAAATTCTTCTATTACCTGTTTTAAGTCTATATCAATATCTTTATATAAATCTTTTAATGCTGAAGCTATAGATCTTAATATTTCTATATCAGATTTTATAGTTTCTTCTACATTAGGTCTTTGTATCTTTACAATTACATCTTCATTATTTTTTAACTTACCTTCATAAACTTGACCTATAGATGCAGACCCTATAGGAATATCATTAAATTCCTTAAAAATATCATCTATATCTAATCCAGTCTCATTTTTAAATATAGCTTTTGCTATATCTGTATCAAATGGTTCTACGCTATCTCTTAATTTAGAAAGTTCATCTATTATATCTTGGTCAAATAAATCTTTCCTTGTACTTAATAGTTGCCCAAATTTTATATATGTTGGACCTAATTCTTCTATTACACATCTAATCTTTGTAGCAGTAGACATATTCTTTATTTCCTCAGAAGGATTTGTAATAGGTATTTTATATGCTACTTCCTCTATATTTAGCTTTTCTACAATAACGGAAAATCCATATTTAATTAGTACATGTGCAATTTCTTTATATCTTTTTAAGTTTTTATAACTTATTCTCACTAGATTCCACTCCTAAAATTTTAAAAGGGCAATATAATGATTGCCCCTTTAGTTTTGTTACTTATGATTATTTGCAAGTTTTACGTATTTTAATGCTGATTTAGTAAGATTTTCTTTTTCTTGTTCTGAAAGTTCTCTTATTACTTTAGCAGGTGAACCCATAGCTAAAACACCTGATGGTATTTCCTTTCCTGGTGGGACTAAACTTCCTGCTCCAAGTAAAGTGAATTCTCCAATTTTAGCTCCATCTAAAACGATTGAACCCATGCCTATTAATGTATTGTTTCCAATTTCACATCCATGAATTATTGATTTATGACCTATAGTTACATTATCACCTATAACTGTAGGATATCCCTCTGATATATGCACTACACTTCCATCTTGTATATTTGTGTTTTCACCTACAGTTATATGGTTATCATCTGCTCTTAAAACAGTCCCATACCATATATTTGCATTTTTACCTATATTAACTTGACCTATAACATCAGCACTGTCTGCTATAAATGCAGTTTCATCTATTTTAGGTTCTACTCCTTTGTATCCTTTTATCATTGAGTATTATTCACCTTCTAACATTAATTTTGCTTGTATCATTATTGAACACTCTGTTCTTTTCTTTTGCATTTCACAGCCTAATTCATACGGCTTCATAACATCTCCGTTAAAGTTAGTTGCATTTGCATGACATCCACCTGAACAGTAGAATTTATTCCAACACTTTTTACAATCTTCTTTACTATATACATGAGCATTCTTAAAGCTCTCAGTTAAATCATGAGGGAATACTATTTCTTCATTCATTATGTTAGATAATTTATAATCTTCATTTCCAACGAATTGATGACATGGATATATATCTCCCTCTGGAGTTATAGCAAGATATTCATTTCCTGCTCCACATCCTGTTATTCTCTTTATTACACATGGACCTTGATTTAAATCTATCATAAAGTGGAAGAATTTAAAATCTTTCCCTTCCTTTAACATGTCAGCATATTTAACTGCTAAATTTTCGTATTCTTCAAATACTTTTGGCATATCTTCTTCTCTTAATGCATACGGATTTGACTCATCTCCTACAACTGGTTCAACAGAAGTAAGTGCAAATCCTTCATTTGCAAAATGCATAACATCTTCAGAGAAATCTAAATTCTCTCTTGTAAATGTTCCTCTTATATAATAATATTTGTCTTTCGGTCTAGTTTCTATAAGTTTTTTGAACTTAGGTAATATGATATCATGACTTCCTTTATCATTTAATGTAGGTCTCATATTATCATTTACTTCTTTTCTTCCGTCTAAGCTTAATACTACGTTGTGCATATTTTCATTTATGTACTCTATCTTTTCATCATCTAATAATATACCATTTGTAGTTATAGTGAATCTTATATTTTTATTATTTTCTTTTTCTATACTTCTTCCATATTCAACTAATTGTTTTACTACATCAAAGTTCATTAGTGGCTCTCCACCAAAGAAATCTATTTCTAAGTTTCTTCTATTTCCTGAGTTAGCTATTAAGTAATCTATTGCAGCTTTACCAACTTCAAAACTCATCATTTGCTTTTCTCCACCAAAATCCCCTTGTGCAGCAAAGCAGTACTTACATTTTAAGTTACAGTCATGAGCAACATGTAAACATAAAGCTTTAACTACTTTTTTTCTAGCTACGAAACTTGGATGGAATTGATATGTATCCTCTGTGTATAAAAGTCCTTCTTCTTCTAAAGTCTTTATTTCATCGTAAGCTTCATTTATTTGCTCTACTGTATAGTTTTCTTTTAGACTTTCTATTATTTCTTCTTTAGTTTTTTCCTTATATAAGTCAACTAGGTTATAAGCAACTTCATCAACAACATGAACTGCTCCTCCGTTAACATCTAGTACTATATTATATCCGTTCATTGAGAACTTATGTATCATACTCATTTTTCTCTCCTCCAAATTATCAATTCGATTTATGTATATCAACACACCTTACTCGAATTAAAATTAATCTATTCTTCATTATATAACTTATATAAGGTATAAGCAAGATTATTACAACATTCGCCTTTAATACCTTTTAATTCCATATTATTTGACAAAAAATAAATCTATCTTCACTTTAATATTTATATAAGTTTACTTTACTTTTTAATATAACCTCATAATAGATAAATATCTAGTTCTTATCATCTATCTGTTTAAAAAAGTTAACCAGATTATTACCATTGTCACTATGATGATTTTTAACTATATCTAATATAACCGTATCATCAATTATATCTTTTAAAATTTCATAGCCATAACTGCTATGATTATAGTAACACTGTATTTTTTTAGATGTTTTAATACTTTTTAATTTTCCTTTAGTTAATTTGTTTAATATAACTATTATAGATTTATCAATCACATTTAATCGTTTCGTAATTTTTCCTATATCATGTAACAAAGCTGACTTCATTAATAAGTTTCTATTTTTTAATATCTCTTCATCATCAGTCTCATTATTATCTATAATAAATTCTATATCTTTCGCTATTCTAATACTATGCTTTTGTTCTGATTTAGATAACTTCATGAATAATTCCAACTCTTTTTTATTTAGTATTTCATTAGCATAATCATAATCTTTTTCAGTCATCTTATCTGTAACATTAACATAAAATTGCTTTACTCGTTTAGGTATCATGATTTTCTCCTTCTATTTCTTAATTAAGGATTTTACAGTTTATTTTGTCAAATTTTACTTCGATCATAACATCAATAACACATCTTCGCTAACGCTACTGATACATCCATTGCTTAAAATTCGCTTCGCTCATATCGCCAACGATACATCTTTGCTACCGCTACAGATGTATCCGTTGCTTAAAATTCGCTTTTAACATAACTCAAATGATATATCATTATAATAAAAAATGGAGTATTTTAAAACAAGTATTTATCTTAAAATATCTCCATCTCAATTTATTTTCTATTGAGCTTTCCTTTAACTTTCTCTAAAATTATATTAACTTCATCTACTTTAAGTATTATTATACTTGTACCGTAAACTATTGCACCTATTCCTACTGATAGCGCTAAAGTTATGACCTCTTTTATAAATCCACTACCTAGTATATTAGCTATAGTATTATATGCAAATAAAGTTACTACTGCCATTATAATTCCTGAAATCAAGGACTTAATCATACCCAGTGCTATTGACTTACCACCAAAACTACCTATTTTTCTTCTTAAGCTTATAAATAATAATGCTATAGTAAATAGTGCTGATATACTAGTTGCAAATGCAAGTCCTGCAAGTTGCATATTAGTATATTTAACAAATAATATATTAAGTGTTATATTTAAAACCATTGCTATCACTCCATTTATCATAGGAGTTCTAGTATCCTGTAATGAGTAAAATACTTTCCCTAATATATCTCTAAGACCATATCCAATCATACCAATTGAATAGAATATAAGGGCAACAGCTGTCATCTGAGTTGCTCTAGCATCAAATTCACCTCTTTGGAATAACAATTTTACAATTGGATTTGCAAGTATTATCGCTCCAATAGATATTGGTATAACTAATAACGTAACAGTATTTACAGATGTTATTATTGATTTATTAAACTTTTCTTTATTGTTTTCAGTTGATAACTTTGACAGCATAGGGTATACAACAGATGATATAGAAACTATAAACATACCCATAACAAATTGATTTAACTTTGTAGCATAGTTCAATGCAGATATACTACCTTCAACTAATGTAGATGCTATAGTTCTATCTACTATAGTATTTATTTGATTAACTGCAACTCCTATTAAAACTGGAGCTATAAGCCAAAGCATTCTCTTAAGATGTTCATCTTTAACGTCTATGTACAGCTTATATCTATACCCTTTTTTTATTGCAAATGGAAGTTGAAATAAAAATTGAAGTGATAATCCAATTAAAGTACCCCAAGGCAATAAATAAGGACTTATTTTCACACTTACAATTATTGATATAATTATAAGAATATTGTACGGAACTGACATAAAACCTGGTATTATAAAGTTTTCTTTTACTTGTAGGTATGCCATCATTATATAGCTCATTCCTAAAAATGCTAATCCTAATATCATTACTCTTGTAAAATAAATTGCTAATCTAAGTGTTTCACCTTCAAATCCAACAGCAAACATTTTTACTATTTGTGGCGTAAATATTGCTCCTATTGCTGAAAGAACTAGACATATAATTACAACAATATTAAATACATTATTTGTAAACTTATTAGATGCTTGCTCTCCTTTATTTGCATTTACTTCACAATAAAGTGGAATAAATGCAGTTCCTAGAGATGTACCTATAGCAGTGAATATTACTGCTGGTATATTCATAGCCACTAAAAATGCATCACTAACTCCTGATGCTCCATATGCTGAAGCTAGGGCTAATTCTCTACCAAAGCCTAGAATCTTAGCAACTAAAGTTGCCGCCATTAATCCTACAGCTGCCTTTGCTACTCTTGACATGATTTCTCTCTCCTATACTTTATTAACTCTTATTTATTTGATTATTCTCTATTTTAATATAATGTATAACAGTTTATAAAATAAAAGTTATATATATCCATTTTATATTTTATAGATTAACTCAACCTTAATTAAAGATTAAAATTTTAACTAAAAATTACTTTTCTTCAATGTTACCTTTATGTTTTTTACTTAATTTTTTTATGTCCTCTAATTCTAAATATGCTATAAGATTTTGTGATGTATTGTCTATATCATTTGATATATCAAATAGATTTCCTACAAAAGCATTCCCTAATATGTCATATGTTAAATCTTCTATACTTTTATTTTGTTTATCTTTATTCTTCATAACTATTACCTCCTCTTATTTTGAGCATGTATATATTATTAGCAATAGTCATGGTTATTACTCCAATATATATTTTCATAAAATTTAGCATACAAAAAAAGACATCATAATAATGACGCCTTTTGTAGTGTTTATTATAAATTATTATCTTTCACACTCTTGATTTGCAACTGTACAAGAAGTTTTGCAAGCTGATTGGCAAGAAGTTTGACATTCACCACATCCACCTTTTGCAGCACTTTCCTTTAAAGTAGCACTAGATAAAGTTTTTACATGTTTCTTTTCCATCTTTAAATACCTCCTACTCAAAAGTTTCTTAAATGATTATATCATATAATTTTCCAAATGTGGAATATTATTTAAAATTTACACCTAAAACTCCACCAATGCCACCAGCTAGAGATACTAACAATACTTTGTATAATATATCCATTTCAAATACAAAACTATCCTTTGCTAAAAATACTATTAATGTAAGGCATACTATGTACATGAGGCCAACTAACAGACCGTATATAAGGCCTTTTTCTTTTATGTTCTTTGATGCATAAAATCCTCCAAATGCTGATGATGCAGTAGTTATTGCAGATGATGCCATAGCTATAGAATTTCCTGATAAACTAGTAAATGTAAGGGCTAAGTTATATATTAATAGAGTTGCTAGTGTTAATATATATGAATATCCTAAGCCCTTTAGAATGTAATTTGTTTTCTCCATAAAAAATACCTCCCCTCGAATATATACTCGTTAATATATATTCAAGAAAAGGTACAAACATTACTATTTATTATGCTTCTTTAGATTCAACCTTACCTATAGCCCATTTTTCAAATGGTACTTTAGTTCTATTTGGCCCTATTTCTAATATTACAGCATTTTCTTCAACCTTAGCAACGTGAGCTATTATACCACCTATAGTAGTAACCTTATCTCCTACGTTTAAGTTTTCTCTCATTTCTTTTAATTCTTTATCTTTTTTCTTTTGTGGTCTTATTAGTAAGAAATAAAATACTCCAAATACTACAACCCACATAAGTAATCCCATGATCATCTGTTGTGTTTGCGGACTCATCTTTTTCACTCCTTCAAAGTTTAAAAATTATTTATATATATTAAATATTATATATTAAAATTATTCTAATTAATAGTACATTTTAATTTATTTTGTGTATCCATATGCCTTGAAGAATTCTTCTTTGAAGTCTAATAATCTATCTTCCATTATCGCTTCTCTTACTTGCTTCATTAAGTTTAATAAGAAGTGTAAATTGTGAGTAGTTATTAATCTTGATGCTAATATTTCGTTAGCCTTAACTAAATGTCTTATATATGCTCTTGTGTAATTTTTACAACAGTAGCAATCACAGTTTGGATCTAATGGCCCAAAGTCTCTTGCATATTTTGCATTTCTAACAACTACTTTACCAACACTAGTCATAGCTGTACCATTTCTAGCTATACGAGTAGGTAATACACAGTCAAACATATCTATTCCTCTTATAACACCTTCTAGTAAGTCATCAGGGCTACCAACACCCATTAGGTATCTTGGCTTATCTTCTGGCATTAAAGGTACTGTATAATCTAATACTTCATACATTAATTCTTTTGGTTCTCCGACACTTAAACCACCAACTGCATAACCTGGTAAATCAAGTTCTAATATTTCTTTAGCAGATTGTTCTCTTAAGTCTTTATACATTCCACCTTGGATTATACCAAATAAAGCTTGTTTTTCTGTATTTTTATGAGCTTCTTTACATCTTTTTAACCATCTTGTAGTTCTTTCTAAAGAGTTTTTAACATATTCTCTATCAGCAGGATATGGAGCACATTCGTCAAATGCCATCATTATATCTGAACCTAAAGCATTTTGTATTTCCATAGCTTTTTCAGGACTTATAAAGTGTTTTGATCCATCTATATGAGATCTAAAGTGAACACCTTCTTCTGTTATTTTTCTAAGTGGACCTAAGCTAAATACTTGGAATCCTCCACTATCTGTAAGTATTGGTCTATCCCAATTCATAAACTTGTGTAATCCACCAGCTTCCTTAACTAAATCGTGACCTGGTCTCATATATAAATGATATGTGTTACTTAATATTATTTGTGAACCTATTTCTTTAAGTTCTTCTGGTGTCATTGATTTTACTGTTGCTTGAGTTCCAACAGGCATAAATATAGGTGTTTCTATAACACCATGTGGAGTATGAAGTCTTCCAAGTCTTGCCCCACTTTGTTTACATGTTTTTATAAGTTCGTATCTTATTGCACTCATGTTTTTGTCTCCTTAATGTAGTCTTTTGTTTATCTATATTAAAATTTATATATTTACTGTATCTAAAGTTTTGTCATCTTATATAGGGTCCTTAGCATCTATAATATCATCGTCATCGCTGTCATAATGTATACTAGTTATGTTCATATTACTATTGTCTTTTGTTAACAAATATTTTCTAATTGTAAATAATCCAGCTATTGCAATTACACCTAATAATACTTCTAACATACCTCCACTTTTTGGAAGTAATAACATCTTTCTTGCTATTGCATACAATAAGACTTCTATTATTGTACCTGGTATATGCAAAGATAACATAACCACGAACTCTATAGCTATAACTAAAAGAAGTATTTGTGCTAGTATATCATTTAATTGACTATATGCAACAGGAGTATGATATTCAACGATATATGCAGTCCATATCATTCTTAGGACATCTATCGTTCCCAAAAATACTGCTATTAAAACTACCATGGCTAATATTGATTCAAATATATACGCTACTCTTAGTGATATATTACTTTTATCTATATTTTTCATAGTTCCCCCTATATATTCTCTATTTAACTATTTTACAATCATAGCATCTCCAAAACTAAAGAATCTATATCTTTCTTTTACAGCCGTTTCATAAGCATTTAGTACATTCTCTTTGCTAGAAAGTGCACTTACTAACATAATTAATGTTGATTCTGGTAAATGGAAATTAGTTATAAGTTTATCTACCATTTTAAATTTGTATCCTGGGTAAATAAATATATTAGTCCAACCACTAGTTTCTTCTATTATACCCTCTTCATTAGTTGCTGATTCTACTGTTCTACAACTAGTTGTTCCTACACAAACTACGTTATGTCCATTTTTCTTAGCATTATTTATCTTTTGTGCAGCTTCTTTATCTACCATATAATATTCTGAATGCATTTCATGTTCTAATACATCATCAACCTTAACTGGTCTAAAAGTTCCAAGTCCAACATGAAGGGTTACAAATGCTATATCTACACCCTTATCCTTTATTTGTTGAAGTAATTCTTCAGTAAAATGAAGACCTGCTGTCGGTGCTGCTGCCGAACCATTATGCTTAGAATAAACAGTTTGGTATCTTTCTCTTTCTTCTAATCTTTCTGTTATATATGGAGGTAGAGGCATATTTCCAAGTTCATCTAAAACTTCCTCAAATATTCCTTCATAATGGAATTTAATTATTCTAGAACCTTCTTCAGCTAAACCTACTACTTCTCCTATAAGTTTTCCATTTCCAAAAGAAAACTTAGTTCCTATTTTAGCTCTTTTACCTGGTTTTACTAATGCTTGCCAAGTATCCTCTTCTGTTCTTTTTAGTAATAAGAATTCTATCTTACCACCTGTATCTACTTTTTCACCTATAAGTCTTGCCGGTATTACTCTAGTGTTATTAAGAACTAGGCAATCCCCAGGATTTAAATAATCTATTACATTTTTAAATGTTTTATGTTCAATTTCTCCAGTTTCTTTATCTAGTACCATTAATTTAGAACTTGATCTATCTAATATAGGTACTTGAGCAATTAGCTCTTCTGGTAAGTCAAAATAAAAGTCGCTTGTTTTCAATTTAAACTTCCTTTCCAAAATTTTATACAGTTACCATAATAACAAAAAAAGTATATTTTTTCTATACACCTATTAAATATATGTTATGTGTATTTTTAGAAATTATATCTATTTATGTTATTATACACACATTAAGGTAACCTAAAAATTATCGTATCATTTTCTATGTCTATTCTTTATTTAGTAGGATAAGGCATTTTAAGATGCTCATATGCTAGTGGCATAGCTATTCTTCCTCTTGGACCTCTATTTATAAATCCTAACTGAAGTAAGTATGGTTCATAAACATCTTCTATAGTATTTCTATCTTCTCCTATAGATGCCGCTAATGTATCAAGTCCAACAGGACCTCCTCTAAACTTTTGGATTATAGTCATTAGAAGCTTCTCATCTACATAGTCAAGTCCTAGACTATCTACACCTAATAACTCTAATGCTTTGTTTGCAACATCATCAGTTATATTACCATCTGCTCTAACTTGAGCGTAATCTCTTACTCTTTTTAAAAGTCTATTTGCTATTCTTGGTGTACCCCTTGAACGTCTTGCTATTTCAGTTGCTCCACCTATTTGTATTTCTGCTCCTAAAATTTCTGATGATCTTACTACTATTTTTGCTAATTCATCAACTGTATAATAATCTAGTTTACATATAACTCCAAATCTATCTCTAAGTGGATTTGTAAGCATACCAGCTCTAGTTGTTGCACCTATTAATGTAAACTTAGGTAAGTCAAGTCTTATACTTCTTGCCGATGGCCCTTTTCCTATTATTATATCTAAACAAAAATCTTCCATAGCAGAATATAAAACTTCTTCTACACTTCTATTTATACGATGTATTTCATCTATAAATAACACATCATTTTCATTTAAATTTGTAAGTATTGCTGCTAAGTCTCCAGCACGCTCTATAGCTGGCCCTGATGTTATTCTTAAATTTACACCCATCTCATTAGCTATTATACTTGCTAAAGTTGTTTTACCAAGACCTGGTGGTCCATATAAAAGAACATGATCAAGTTGTTCATTTCTACTTTTTGCAGCTTCTATAAATATCTTAAGTTGCTCTTTTGCTTTTTCTTGACCTAAATAATCGTCTAAAGATTTTGGTCTTAAACTATTTTCAACATCTATATCTTCATTTTTCATTGTTGATGTTATTATTCTATCTTCATCTTGAAAATCAAACATTAACACTCATCTCCTTTCTATCTTAAGGATTTACTCATTATATAAGTTAAAGATTTCTTTATTATATCTTCTGTATTTAGCCCATCCTTTTTACACTTGTCAACGGCTTCCTTAGCTTCTGCTGATGAATATCCAAGTGCCACTAATGCATCTACTGCTTCATCTTTAGATACAGCTATTGGTTCACTTGAAAGTAATGTCGGTTCAAACTCAACATTATTTTTATCTACTTTATCTTTTAATTCAAGTACTATTCTCTCTGCTGTCTTTTTACCTACACCTGGAGCTTTAGAAAGTTTAGCTACATCTTCACTTAATATATATGCCCCAAGTTGCCCTGGTGATGCAAATGATAATATGGATAAACCTACTTTAGGCCCTATTTTTGATACTGAAGTTAAAAGTTCAAACATCTTCATCTCTTCTTTAGTTGCAAATCCACAAAGGCTCATATCATCTTCTCTTACTATTAATTTAGTATAAATTTTTGCCATATTTCCTAAATGTAAATCTTTTATAGTATTACTAGATACATTTATTTTATATCCTATATTGTTATTATCTATTACTATATAATCTAAGTTAATTTCTTCTACTGTTCCTTTTATATAACTATACATAACTTCCCCCTATATTCTTTAGAGTTTTTTCTAACTTATTAGCATGTGCGTGACAAATTGCAACCGCCAAAGCATCTGCCACATCATCTGGTTTTGGTACTTTTTTTAGATTTAAAAATGATGTAACCATTTGTTGTACTTGAGCTTTTTGTGCTCTTCCATATCCAACTACACCTTGTTTTACTTGTAGTGGTGTATATTCATAAACAGGTTTATTATTATGAGCACAAGCAAGCATAGTAACACCTCTTGCTTGAGCTACTGTGATTGCTGTTTTTACATTTTTATTAAAGAATAGTTCTTCTATACCGACTTCGTCTATATTGTAATTTTTTATAAGCATATCTATTCCCTTGTAAACAAGTTCTAATCTTTTTAATATATCCATACCTGCAGGAGTAGTTACTGCGCCATAATCTATTACTCTAAATTTACTATTTTTATATTCTATTATTCCATATCCAACTATTGCTATCCCTGGATCTATGCCTAGTATTATCAAACTGTCCGCTTCCTCCTAAAAAATTTCATTTTATCTATATCCATAATGATATATATACTTTACAAAATATGCAAAACTTATGTTCTAATACATTATATCATAAGTTTTTGTATACACAAAAAAACAACCTTATATATTAGGTTGTTTTTATTAACTTCCAAAGCTCTCAAGTCTTGAATATGCATCATCTTGAGTATCAACTACTACTCCTTTTTGAATTTCTTCTTGAACTGACTGTGGTAAGGAATCTAATTTAATCTCTGTATTTTCTATTAACTCTCTATTTCCATTTATATCATATTTATAAAGTCCTATAAATCCATTTTCTACTTCTAAAGAATATTTATTACTTCTTGATGTGTCCTTTAAAGGAGCTTTTTCCGATAATACTATTTGATGTTGTGTTATACTATCAATCTCTTTATCTGGATATTGCTCAGATAAATATGTTCGTATTTCTTCTTTAGTTTTATCAAGTAATTCTTTTGGAGCAAATCCTATCATATTAGGCTCTGAGTCTATTAAACTTCCTTCTTCACTACGTTTATATAACCAAATTTCACAATTTTCACTTAATCCAAATGAATCTTTAGTTTCTTCATTTTCTTCATTTATAGTTTCATTATTAAATGCTGGTTTCTCTTCTACTTTTCTAGTTTTTACTCCTATATAAATACCTCCACTTAGTACTAATATCCCTGTTAGTATTAATATAGGTATCTTCCATTGGAAGGGCTCTTTTCTCTCGAACATATATATAACCTCCTTATATCAAATATTGTTGCCATACCTTATTTTTTTATACATTTTATCCAAATATTACTATTTTTATTTTATCGTTCCATTATTAATAATCTGTACATATTATTAGGTATATTTTTAATATAATTTAGTGGGGGTGATAATTTGAGTTCATATATTCGAGTAATTTATGATAGATTAGATTTTATTGAGTTTAAACAAAACTTAATTCTTTTAAAACAACCTCAGCATAAAGCATCTGTATTTTATAAACTTACTTTAGATGATTTCCTTAAAATAAGGGACTTAACACTTAATTTTGAAAATCAAATCAAATCAGGAGCACGAACATCAATTTCAGATTATGAAAGTGAACTTTTTGAAATATGTCCACTAGTAAAAACTTATCCATCAGCATCTACATTAATAGCAAAAGTACTCATGAGTGAAGATGTGTTTAATTCTCTTTTCTCTTCTTCAAATTAAACTTTTTATAAAGAGGAACAGTATTATACTTTCCTCTGTTTTTATATAAATATATTTTTTTATTTATTTGCTATATTTTTATTTAAATATGTCCATACTCCTTATAGATTAAAATATTTATTGGGAGGTAATTTATATGTCTAGTATAAACTGTAACGTAAATAACTGCGGTCATAACGATGGTGGTATGTGCTATGCTAGTAAAATTTCTATAAACGGTAAGAAATCTCGTACAAGCACTCATACTTGTTGTAATACTTTTGTAGAGGAATCAAATGGAAGTTTTACTAATAGTGCTGATAATTCTAGCAATAATACATTCATTGGATGTAATGTAAAAACTTGTGTTAATAATGCTGGAACAGTATGTGTTCTTAGTAATATAGGTGTAACTACATCTGCTCCAAGAACTAACGCAGCATCAGAAACTTATTGTTCTAGCTTTAAATGTAAATAGTACATAACTTGCTTGAATACACAATAAATCTTCAAGCAAATTTTAAATATTATTAATTTTAATCCACTGATAAAAATAATTTTTCTATTAAAAAAGTATCTCTAAGAAATTTCTTAGAGATACTTTTTATTTATTATTAATAACATTTACTACATGGTGTTCTTTGACTTTCTTTTATTGTTCCTGATATAGGTGACTTCATTCCTGAACAGTTTGGATCACTATGATATTTTTTTCCTGATTTAGTCCAGTATACAACATCAGACTTGTTATTTTCTATATTTTCACTTTCATTTGAATTGTTATTATAACTGTTTATATTTTCATTTTTAATAGATGAAGTATTACTTTCTATTTTTACAGTGTTCTCAGTTTTATTATATTTAGAGTTAGCACCTGTGTTATAACTTCCTTTTTTACAATCTACTTCTAATCCATTTCCAGTTGATGTAAATACTATATCTCCACACTCATCACTTCTATGTACCTCTATACCTTTTTCTTTAAGTATATCCATAGTTTCTTTATGAGGATGACCATATTTATTATCTTCACCAACTAATATAACTGCATATTCAGGATTAATTTTATCTATAAATGGCTTTGATGAGCTACTATGGGAACCATGATGTCCAACTTTTAATAAATCTACATCTCTTATATTTAGTTTTTGTTCTATTTCTTTTTCTGCATCTCCCATTAATAATATCTTATCATTTCCATTAGTATATAAAAGTACTATAGAGTTATTATTTGGATCATTAGTATTAGCTACTGATAACACTTCAAATGTAGAGCCTGCTAAATCAAATTTACTCCCTAATAATGGAACACTTGGGTATAATCCTTTGTTTGCAGCCTCATTTATAAAATCCCTATAACTTTTAGTGTCTGCTTCTCCATTACTTACATATAAGTTATTTATTTTTATTTCTTTTGCAACTCTATCTAATCCACCTATATGATCTGCATGTGGGTGTGTTGCAAATACATATTCTAACTCAGATATACCTTGTTTTTTATGTATGATGAAACTAAGGCTTCATCGTCATTATCGCCACCATCTATAAGTGCTGCTTTATTATCTTTTATTATTAATATAGCATCTGAGTTTCCTGTATCTATAAAGTGAATTTCTGCATTTGATGATAACTTTTCCACTTGAGATGTTAAATTACCGTTATCATCTTTACTTTCATTACTATTTTGATTACTCTTGTCTTCACTCTGAACTTGGTTACTATAATCTTTTATCGCTTGTGGATTCTCATTTTTTATATTGTCTGCTTTACAGCCTATTTTAGTGTATCCTAAAACACATATAATAAACATCATTACTATGCTTTTTAATGCCTTATTCATAATCTTTCTCCCTTTTAAAATTTACTAAACTCTAGTATTAAAAATATTATATTTTTATACATAAAAAAGATACATTTTTATATATAAAAATGTATCTTAATAATATTTATTATTCAGCTATTTCCCAGTTATGATAAACATTTTGAACATCGTCATCGTCTTCTAACATGTCAACTAACTTATTCATCATTTTTAATTGAGTTTCGTCAGTTAATTCTGTAGTAGTTTGAGGTATTAACTTAACATCTGCAGATATGAATTCATATCCCTTAGCTTGTAATTCATCTCTAACTGCTGCAAAATCTTCTGGTGCAGTAACTACTTCATATCCATCTTCTTCTGTTATGAAATCTTCTGCTCCTGCTTCTAACGCTGCTTCCATTAATTCATCTTCTGATACATCGTCGCTAGCTTCTATTAATATTTGTCCTTTGTTATCGAACATGAATGATACACATCCACTAGTTCCTAAGTTACCACCATTTTTATCGAAGTAGTATCTTACATTACCAGCAGTTCTATTTTTATTATCAGTTAAAGTTTCAACTATAACAGCAACTCCACCTGGTCCGTATCCTTCATAAACTATTGTTTCATAGTTTTCGTTAGCTCCAGCTCCAGCACCTTTTGCTATTGCTCTGTCTATATTATCATTTGGCATGTTATCAGCTTTAGCTTTTTCTATAGCTGTTTTTAATGCTGCATTGTAATCCGGATTTCCTCCACCTTCTTTAGCTGCAACTGCTATAGCTCTAGCATGCTTAGTGAATATTTTAGCTCTTTTAGCATCTTGTTTACCTTTTTTGTTTATTATGTTTCCTATACGTCCCATAAATTCCACTCCTTAATACGTATAATTAATTCATATATCTTAGGGTTATTATTTACATATTTACCCATATTATTAATTAATCTTTAGATATTTTATCTTTCCATTGTAAATTTTAGCATAAATATTTATTTTAGTAAATTAGAACTTAGGTGGTGCCGCTGCTGTATGTCTTTTGTGCTCACTTATTCTATGCAATCTTGCTATTATATCTTGATCTTTTTGTGGAACCTCATCTAGTCTTCCTTCAAGTACCGCGTCTATCATATCATAAGTTGTTCCCATTTCTATTTCATCAGTTTGACCTTCCCAAAGTCCAGCAGATGGTGCTTTATTTATTACATCATCATGAACTCCAAGTTCTTTAGCCCATTCATACACCTCTCGTTTTGTAAGGTTTGCCAAAGGTATTAAATCAACTCCACCATCACCATGTTTAGTAAAATATCCTGTATGTATTTCAGCTGCATTATCTGTTCCTACTACTAAATACCCTAAATTATTAGCTACTGTATAAACAGTACTCATTCTAACTCTTGCTCTTAAATTTGCATCTGTCATCTTTAAATTATCTTCTTTATATAAATTTTTATTCTTTAATTTAGATGTTACTTGTTCAAGTATCATACTTTGCTCAGAAGTAAGATCTAAATCAATATAATCTATGTTACATCCATTTATAACTTTAAGTGCATCTTCTCTATCCTTTGGATTACTTTTTATACTCATAATAACTCCCATAGAATTTTTTGGGAATGCTTTTTTTATTAAATACGCAACTACTGCTGAATCTATCCCACCTGATACTCCAACTACAAGACCATTACAATTTGCTTCTTTAACTTTTCCTCTTAGCCACTCAACTATTTGGTCTATTTTAAAATTTATTTCACTCATGTCCTTCTCCTCTCTTGATTAAAAAATATCAATAATTATATTATATCATAATCTATTTTTTAATTTTATTATATAATTAGTGTCTTTAATGTGTTTTATTTATATAATCTTTTACATTTATATATTATAAATGATATAATCTATGTAAATCTACTACATTCACCCAAATAAATTTAAATAGCTTTAAAATTAAAGAGGAGGATATGAATGTATATACACAAGTACCAAGAAAAAGAATTGCATAAAGAACAAAAACTCAAAATATTATTTATATTTCCACTAACATTTATGATTTTAGGAATACTATTTTCATATTTTGATGGTGAAACAAACCTAACATTATCATCTGGATTAAAAAATATTTTGATTTCACCATCCATATTAATTACAGATTTCCTATCTGTTGGTGGAATCGGTCCTACTTTTGTTAATGTTGCCTTAATTAGTTTTTATAATCTATATTTATTAAAAAAATATAAATTAAGAATCAATGGACTTATCTTAGCTGCTTTTATGACAGTTATGGGATTTTCATTTTTTGGAAAAAATATATTTAACATTATCCCAATATATATGGGAGGTTATTTATATAGTTATCATAAAAAAATAGATTTTAAAGATATAATAGTATCAATTATGTTTGCTACAGCTCTTGCACCTGTAATTAGTGAAATTAGTTTTTCCAATATGTTACCAAGTAAAATAGCTATTTTATTAGGTATTGGTGTTGGTATATTTATAGGATTTATAATTACACCCCTAGCATCTCATATGGTAAAGTTTTATGATGGTTATAATATTTATAACCTTGGATTCACAGCAGGTATATTAGGTACTATACTAACAAGTGCTCTTAAAAGCCTTGATATTAAAATAGAATCTGTAAATATTTTATATTTAGAAAATAATCTATTTTTAATATTAACATTGGTAGCAATGTTTATTTACTTGATTTGCATAGGTATTTCAGTAAATAAAAATACTTTAAATGAATATAAACATATCTTCAACTATAGTGGAAGAGTAGTTACAGATTACACTTTTTTAATGGGATATGGAGTAACTTTCTTTAATATGGGTCTTATGGGTTTACTTTCACTATCATTTGTACTTTTAATAGGTGGTGTAGTAAATGGCCCTGTAATAGCAGGTATATTTACAGTTGTCGGATTTAGCGCCTTCGGAAAGCATATAAAGAACTGTTTGCCTGTTGTATTAGGTGTAATAGTAACAGCATTATTTTTAGGACGTGATATATCATCAACAGGAGTTATTATAACTGTATTATTTTCAACAACTTTAGCTCCTATAGCTGGGGTATATGGTTATAAAATAGGATTTATCGCTGGAATATTACATTTCCTTTTAGCAACAAATGTTGGTATAATACACGGTGGGGTAAATTTATATAATAATGGATTTGCAGGTGGACTAGTTGCAGGTTTCTTATTACCTATACTCGACGCATTTGTAAAAAGGAGGTAGCTTAATTGCAAAACGAAGTAAAAAAGATAACAAGATTAGTTGATGAAGTGACATCTTTATTAATGAGAAGCGGATCAAATGATATAAATGTTCGTATAAAAAGAGATTCAGAATTATCAACTATAACTATAATAGATTATAATTCAGCTTATCCAGATGATGAAATTTCATCTCTTAATGATGTTTTAAATATTCAAAGACAATGTGAAGTTGAAGAATTCTATTGGGAATTAATGGGTGATGATTCCCATGAAGATGAATTATTCTTAGTAGGTTCCATGGTCGATAAAGCTACAGTAAATAAAATTGATAAAGATTTACATATAGTTATGTATCGATGCTTAACAAAATGTAAGAAGTAAATTATATTGGTCCAAGTATAATAACTATATAAAAATAAAAAGGTTAACTTCTATACGGAGTTAACTTTTTTATTCAAAATTTATAACTCACCTTCACCAATAGAAAATTTTTTACACTTGTATTTTTAGTTATATCTATAATTTGTTTTATAACTTATTCACTACATAATATCAAATCAACTGATTCACTCATATATAGTCTCTCTAATACTATATAATCAGCATATTTTTCACATTTAAATTATATTGCTTATTAATTGATTCCTGTACAAATTTTATGATTAATTATATAAATATATTTTCATATTTATGCAAACACTATTAGAAGAAGGTGATTAAATTGAAAAATAAATATTTTAACTTTAATATTAAAAACTCTATAATAGGTCTTTTTACAGGTTTCGTTAATGGAATATTCGGATCTGGTGGAGGTACTTTACTTGTACCTATACTAAATAATATAGTCAAAATAGAAGAACATAAATCTCATGCCACAGCTCTCGCTATAATAGTATTTTTAACTAGTGCTAGCTCAGTAATTTACATTTCAAAAGGTACATATGATATTTCATTAACTTTAAAAGTTGCTATCGGTAGTATTATTGGAGGCATTTTAGGTGCTAAGCTTTTATCAAAGGTAACTGGAAAATTTCTTAGAGTTACATTTGGTACAATAATGATAATCGCAGCTATAAGGATGGTGTTTTAATGTTTTTAACTATATTAGGATTTCTCTCAGGTATTATTGGTGGTATGGGAATGGGTGGTGGAACAATATTGATTCCAGCGTTAATACTATTTGCACATATCGATCCTAAAATAGCACAAAGTGTAAATTTACTTTCCTCTATACCTATGACTATATTTGCTTTAATAATACATATAAAAAATAAAAATGTTGTATTTTCATTAGTTATACCAATAGCTCTATTTGGTATTTTAGGCGCAATATGCGGCTCTTTTGTAGCTAATTACTTGTCTTCTGAAACTTTAAGAAAAGTTTTTGGCGTATTTTTATTAATAGTTGGTTGTATAGAAATTAAGAAAGGATTTTGCAACCATAAGAAAGAAAAATGTGGTAAATAATAAACAGAATTTGAAATGTTTATACAATAAAAACTAAAATATACTTTAATACGTACATTTTAGTTTTTATTGTATATTCCTTATTAAAAATATGATTTTTACTTTTCTTATATTATGATGTTACTTAAATATACATAATAAATATAATTTTTAGGATATATTATAATTTTCTAATAACTAAAAATAAGTCATTTCTAATTTATTTTATAATATTATATTTCCATTTTGCTCTGATAAATAAAATTCTTCACCTAGTTTTATTTCAGCTGTAGCACTAGTTATATCAATTATTTTATCAGTTAAAACTTTCACTTCTTCTAATCTTGAATATACTATTATTTCTACATTGTCTTCATATATTGTATCTTTAACAAAATAATTCATATTCATTATTTCATTTTGTACTTTTCCAAGTTGATTATAATCTATTTTAATTCTAACTTCTTTGTACATTACTTTTTCTATTACTTTTGCAGCATCTATTCCTATTTTAGCACCCTTAGTATATGCTCTAACTAATCCTCCAGCACCTAACTTAACTCCACCAAAGTATCTCGTTACAACAACTACAACATCTCTTAAATCCTCTTTTTTTATCACTTCTAAAGTTGGAATCCCTGCTGTTCCTTGTGGTTCACCATCATCACTATATCTTTGTATATTCATAGTTTTTCCAACAGTATATGCCCATACATTATGAGTTGCATCTTTATGTTTTTTCTTTATTTCATTTACAAATTCAATAGCCTCTTCTTCTGTTTTTATAGGTTTTGCATATCCAATAAAAGTAGATTTTTCTATTATAATTTCATCCATTCCAAACTCATGTAGTGTTTTATATGTACTCATTTGTATCCTCCAACTTATCTAAATAAACTTCTATTGTTATTATATCCAATATATTTTTTAGGTACAACTTTAAATGAAGTTCTATTCTTCTTAACTATATATCAATTAAATACTTCATTTCTCCAACAGTATATTCTTGCTCAAAGCAATTATTATATTTTAAGTTATCCACATCATATATATTTTATAATATCTTAGTATATAAAAAAAGAAAGGAAATCTCCTTTCTTCTTTATTAATATATTAATTTGTAGCCAATCCATCTTCGATATTATTTTTTCTTAGCTCTTTATATTTCTTATATGAAATATCAACTAAAGACTTTTCTTGACTATGAGTTAACATATTTATAGCTTCTTTAACTTTATAAAAACCACCATCAGTAAATTCATCCTTTAATACATAATTATTGCTATCAGTTTGCATTATATACCATGTAATGGCATTACATACTTCTTGTTGTCTACTTCTTGAAAAAAACTGATACATTGTATTACCCGCAGTTTCTAAAATACTAGCCTCTACTCCTGTTTCATCTTTAACCCTTGAAACTGCACTAGAATGTTTTAATTCATCTTGATGTATTTTTCCTTTTGGTAAAGTCCATTCTCCTCTATCATTCTTAACAAGTAACACCTTATTAGCATAAAATACTACTCCACCTGCACAATATCTTACTATCATTTAAACCCCTCCTATTAACCATCTTTTTGGATTTAAGAAATTTACGATTTATCTGATTTTAGTTGTACTATAATTTTCAATCGCTACACCTGACATATTTTCTAAGATGTTACTAGAAGAATTTATGTATTTCTTAATACTTATAAATTCTCTTCGCTCTCTAGCTCTCAAGTTAAGCGAATTTTAATGTTAACTTCTGGAGATGCACTATAAATATCTTATTTACTGAATTATATGTTAAATAAAGTTAAATATGTTAAATATCTTCTTCCAATATACTGATTGCTTCTTCATATGCTCTTAGTACATATTCTTTTTCGAAATTTTTCTTATTTCTTAGCTGTTTTAACATTTTTAAGCTATTTTTATTACCTATTTTTGCAAGAGCTTTAGCGCAGTATTGCCTTGTTTGAGGATTACTATCATAAAGCCCTCTTTGTAAATATTCTCTACTACTTGGAGATTCTATTTTTCTAAGAGCTGAATATGTTATTCTCCTTACATCAGAGTGTCTATGGCTTGTAAGAGGATGTAATAATGCTAAAAATCTATCATCCTTTAATTCACCAGTAGCCCATATTAATATCATTAAGTCCTCTGCATTTTTTTCCGTAATTATTCTTTTATATAACTTTCTTTTAAAATCTAGCATTCTTTCTTCATTTAAACTATCCATAAATTTTAGTCTGTCATTTTTATTAAGAACTAAAAATTTATCTATAACATCTTTAGATAATTCTACTTTATCCTTAAGCATAGATTTTATTTCTAACTTAGCCTTTATTAATTGATCATTTACTTGAGACGTTGATAGATTTCTTATTTTACTGATTTGAGATACCGTCCTAGATTCTTTATATAGAAGATATGTTATATAGTGATCTTCTAATTTGTCTATATTATCCCAACTTATATTCATAATACTCCCTACTTTTCTAAAATATACTCTTTATATATATTATAGTCTTCTTCTTCTAAATTTACATCTAGTGTTATTCCACTTTCTATATATTCAAAGTTTTCTATATTATATTTATTCTTTAGCCTACTAAATATATCTCCTCTTTCATAAGGTAGCATTAAAGTTACAGCATAAGTATTCTTCATTATATTATCTTGTATAATTTCTATTAACTTATCCATATTTATACCTTTTTTAGCAGATATATATACTATATCATCATGATTTTTAGGATAAATATCTAACTCTAATCTGTCTATCTTATTGTACACAAGTATAGTTGGCTTAGTATCTGCACCTAATTCCTTAAGAACTTTTTCTGTTGTGCTCTTTTGTAATTCATAATTTGAATTTGTTGCATCTATAACATGTAAAATTAAATCTGCATATTGAACTTCTTCTAAAGTTGCTTTAAATGCCTCTACTAAATCATGAGGAAGCTTACTTACAAATCCAACTGTATCTACAACTAAAAATTCTTTTTTATTAGGTAATAAAGCTTTTCTTAAAGTTACATCAAGAGTTGCAAATAGCATATCTTTTGCCATTACTTCTTTTTCTACATCATAATCTTTATGAGTCTTTATAAGTTCATTTAATAAAGTTGATTTACCTGCATTTGTGTAACCAACAAGTGCTACTATAGGTATACTAGACTTTAAACGTTGAACCCTTTGAGTCTCTCTTATCTTTTTAACTTCTCTAAGTTCACGTCTTATATCAGCTGCTTTGTTAAGTATATTTCTTTTATCTATTTCAAGCTTTTGTTCCCCTGGACCTCTAGTACCTATACCTGCTCCAGTTCTACTCATTTGACCGCCCATTCCATATAATCTAGGTAATCTATAATTTAATTGAGCTAATTCTACTTGTAGTTTCCCTTCTTTACTAAGCGCTCTTTGAGCAAATATATCAAGAATTAGTGTCGTTCTATCTATAACTTTTATTCCTACTACTTCTTCTATATTTCTTATATGAGCTCCTGATAACTCATCATTAAAAATAACTACTGTAGCTCCTAATGAATCACTATACGCCTTTATTTCTTCTACTTTTCCTTTTCCTACATAAAATGCAGCATCTCTAGATTGTCTATTTTGAATTAAACTTCCTACAACCTCTGCTCCTGCAGCTTTTGCTAGTTCTTTTAATTCTTCCATTGATTCATTTATATCTATATCATCAATTTTTCTTGCTGTAGATGTGATATTAAGCCCTACAAGCAAGGCTTTTTCCTTTTTTTCTTCCATAAGTAACACCTCGTTCATAGATTTATATAATATTTTAGTATAGTATTATACTTTTATTTTTCTTATTATACCATTAATGTTAATATTTAGTATAATCATATTAATACTGTAAAACTAAGGAGATAATAATATGAGTGATAATTATAAATTTTTTAACCATAAAGAATGTGAATTTTTTCCTTGTCATAAAACTAATAATCCTGATGAATTTAACTGCTTATTTTGCTACTGTCCGTTATATACCTTAGGTAAAAATTGCGGTGGTAATTTTAAATATACAGACAAAGGTATAAAAAACTGTTCTGATTGTTTATTACCTCATAATAAAAATAATTATGATTATATTATGAGTAAATTCCAAGATATTATTAAGATTACTAAAATTAATGATTAATATATTTTTTAAAAAGAGAGCAGTTTACTGCTCTCTTTTTAAAAATCTATATATTAAGTAATTAGTTAAACTAGCTATAATTATAAGAATCAAAATCATAAGACCTGCATGAAAGAAAAATTCTTCAGGTAAAATATTTATTACAGGATCTAAGTTTGGATCAAGTATCCAATAATCATTATTAAACATAATTTTATGAAATAGTACAAAACTACCTTCAAAGTTTACAACTATAGGCAACATTAATATTAAGGGTATTACTATTAGTGCTTTAGATGTAGTTTTCAAAAATTCAATATTTTTATTTAATATATTTATTACTAATCCTATTATGGAAAGTACTAGTGATATCTTAAATATCTTATTTAAAATTTGAAATATATTTCTAACTTCTTCGAAGTGAATTTTACCATTCTCTGAAGATTTTATACTTGGCAATTCAAATTCTTTATTATCTTTATCCAAATTATAATCGATCATATAATCATAGTTCTTTTTTATATCTTCTTTAGACAATCCCGACAAAACAGGTATATTTAAATACTCTATATCAAAATAATAAAGTTGCTTAAATCCTACCGTGAATTTGATTATTGTGCTTATAATTAATACACTAAAAATAACTGAGAATATTACATTAATAATTTTTTTCATATGTTAAATACTCCACGGTATCTTATTATACTATTTTAGTCGTAAAGTCCTCTATATTCCATACATCATCTACTATATCCATATAAAACTCTGGCTCATGGCATACTAAAAGTACAGTTCCCTTAAATTCTTTTATAGCCTTTTTAAGCTCATCTTTTGCCTCTACATCTAAGTGGTTTGTAGGTTCATCTAGAACTAGTAAGTTTATATCTTTTAACATTATCTTACATAACCTTACCTTAGCTGCTTCTCCACCACTTAAAACTCTCATTTGGCTTGTTATATGTTCATTTGTAAGACCACATTTAGCAAGGCTTTGTCTAACTTCAAAGTTTGTAAGCCCTGGGAATTCTGCCCATACTTCATCCATTGGAGTATTATAGTTATCTCTTGAGCTTTCTTGTTCGAAATAACCAACTTCTAAATAATCTCCATGTTTTACTTCTCCATCAAATGGCTTTATTATTCCAAGTAATGTTTTTAACAATGTTGATTTTCCTATACCATTCATACCTTTTAAAGCTATCTTTTGATTTCTTTCTAATATGAAGTTTAAAGGCTTAGTTAAAGCTTCATTATAACCTAAAACTAAGTCATTTGTTTCAAATACAAATCTACTTGGAGTTCTAGCTTCCTTAAAACCAAAAGTAGGCTTTATCTTCTCTTTTGGTCTTTCTAAAATCTCCATCTTATCTAATTGCTTTTGTCTACTGTTCGCCATCCCACGAGTAGCAACTCTAGCTTTATTTCTAGCTATAAAATCTTCTAGTCTTTTTCTTTCTTCAACTTGTTTATCATATGCTTGTTCTTCTTGACGTTTCTTTATTTCATTAAGTCTTACAAACTCATCATAGTTTCCTTTATATCTGTTTAATTCTCCATTTTCCATATGGTATATTACATTACAAGTATTATTTATAAATGGTATATCATGTGATACTAATATAAAACTATTTTCATATTCTTGAAGATATCTTGTTAACCAAGTTATATGTTCTTCATCTAAATAGTTAGTAGGCTCATCTAATATTAATATTGTAGGATTTTCTAGTAATAATTTAGTAAGAAGAACTTTCGTTCTTTGACCTCCACTTAAATCAGTTACATCCCTATCTAATCCTATTTCTCCAAGACCCAATCCATTTGCTATTTCCTGAATTTTAGCATCTATCATGTAGAATCCACTATTTTCTAAAATTGTTTGTATTTCTGCTGTTTCTTCCATAAGTTTAGCCATTTCATCATCATTAGCTTCACCCATTTTATCATACATAGATAACATCTCTTGCTCTAAATCAAACATTGATTTAAATGCATCTCTTAATATATCTCTTATAGTCTTTCCTTTTTCAAGAACTGTATGTTGGTCTAAGTAACCTACACTAACTCTTGATGACCACTTTATATTCCCTGCATCTGGCATAAGTTTTTTTGTTATTATATTTAAAAAAGTTGATTTACCTTCTCCATTTGCTCCGACTAACGCTATATGTTCACCTTTTCTAAGTCTAAATGAAACATTTTCTAGTATAGTTCTAGCTCCGAAGCCATGACTTACATTTTCTACTACTAGCATCTTGACACCTCTTCATAATTTTTATCTATATTCTATACTATAATATATTCTTTTTTGACTTAAATCAAGTATACTACATATGTTACATAGTCTTAATCAAATATAAAGCAAATCATTGTAAAACATAATCATACACCCTGCACTAGTTCTTTGAGCTAAAGTTAAACTTTTTAAAGCAGTTAAATAAAACTTTGTATTTAAATCATTTATATTTTTATATATATAATCTATCTTAAGAGCTCTTAATGAATTATAATTTGCATAATCTGCAACTGAATTTAATATTATAGGCTCTTCTCTACACTTAAATCTATTTATTTTTGTATAGTTCTCCTTAACATATAATTCAAATTGTCTATGATTATCAAATAGTTTTCCCTTAGCATGCTGTGGTACAGTTAAATCTTGGATTATATGACATGCAGCTCCAAAGTAAAACATACTCTTATCATAATCTTCTAGTGTAAAGTATTTTAAAGCTTTTAAATAATAACCTCTAGCTACAGTAAGTGCATTATCATCATATCCATACATACCTTTTTCTTCTTTCGGATTGTAAAAATGATGATAACATTTAAAATCTTGATCTGCCCATACCAAACCTTCATCTATCTTCGATTTATATTCTTTGAATAGTTTATATTCATCATTATAACCATTACAGTTTAAAATTTCTAAAGCATTTTCTTGTATATATAAGTGCACTTCACATTCAGTTTTTTTTATTGTTTTTTTTATAGGATTTATTACTTTAAATGTACCAGTTAATGCTTTTGCATAGGCACTTTCTAGCTTACTTTTCATTGACATCACCTATATATTTTATTTATTTGCAAAATATTCATCAAGTCCATCAGATATAGCTTGCATTAACTTTGTTTGATATTCTGGGTTTGACATCATTTGATCTTCCGTATAATTACTTAAAAATCCCATTTCAACTAAAACTACCGGAACTTGAGACCAATTAAAACCTGTTAAATCTGATCTTTCAAATACTCCATTGACTTTTATTCCTGCTTCCTTCATCTTACTGCTAATTAGATTTGCACAATTTTGACTATCCTCATATATAGCCGTTGTATATTTACTTTCTTTAGCTGGTATTAGAATAGATGCACCTGTTTTTCCTGGGTTATTTAAACTATCTGCATGTACTCTTACTACCATATCTGCTTTATTATTATTTGCAAATATAGCTCTCTCTGAATTACTTATATTAACATCATGACTTTCTCTCGTCATTATTACTTTATATCCCTTACCTTCTAATATATGTTTTAAAACTGTAGATGCCTCTAAATTTAATATATATTCTGGCTTTTTAGTTGCTACCCCTGTAGCTCCCGAAGATACCCTAGCCTTCTTAACATAAGAACCTGGTGCTACAGGCTCTGAATTACTATCTCCTTTTTCTTGATGTCCTGGGTCAATACAGATTAGTATATCTTTTTCTATTTTCTTTTTATCATCTACTTTTATACCTTTACTAATTAAGTTGCTAGCCTTATAAAGATTTTTAGCAGGCTCTGAAGTTCCTATAATTATTATAGATAATGCCATTATAATTCCTACTAATATTCTATATTTTTTCATATAATCGTTCCCTTCTTGTTATAAAATTTTAAACATAATTTATAGAATATTATCTCCATTATCTATAATTTTTATAAATAATAGACAAAATTTAGAATCTGTTATAGTTTTTATTTTTTAAATACAAGCATATATATTTTATATATTATTTTTAGGAGGTTTTATGAAAAAGGTAATCTCAAAAAATTTGGGCAGAAATCAGAATTCTTCTAATTCTAAACTATGTGCTTTTAGCTCATTAGATTATATTGTTTTAGCATCTACATTAGCTGTTGCATTAGGTGAAGAACTCAGCTCTAATGATATAAATATATTGGCTACCTTTTTTGCGGTTTTATCAGATGAACTTGCTTTAATAGCTGCTGTTGATGTATGTTCCTCTTCTGAAGAGGAAGAAACATTTACAGCACCAACTCCGGATGTTGCTGTAACTAGAACTAAAGTAAATAAGACAGGTTGTAAAAGTAATCCCTATAAGAAAAAAATTATTAAAAAAAGAATAAAACGAAAAAAAACACTTGATTGATTTTAATTTTATTAAGTGTTTTTTTGTTTTATATTTCATTTTCTTCCTACTATTCATTTTTATATTTTATTATTTTTTATATTTTATTAATATAATTCAGTATTTTATTAACTAAATATAGAATTTCTTAATTTTTAATTCAGTTTTTTCAAGATATAATTTCTAATTTTCTAACTTATTTATTATTTTTGTAATCTACGGTTATACTTCTTCTGTTTTCCAAGCATCAAAATATTATTAATGCAAAATATAATACCAAAGAAAAGCACCACGACTTTTTAAATCTGTGACTAAAAATATGACTTATTAGATATTTGATGAAAGGATGGTGTTTTATGTTTTATAAAAATAATAGTAAAAAAATTATCAATACAAAATTTTCATTAGTTGTCTGTTTATTATTTTTACTATATTTTTTCTCAAATAATTTAATTTATGCAACATCACTTACAAAAACTGAAAATGATTTTTTAATTCCTGTAGGTAATGTACTTCATATAGAAGCTCAATTAGAAAATGTAATTGTTCGAAGTAATATAAAAGATTCACCTTTTACTTTAGGTGATGAGATAATAAGTATAAATAACAATACTATTAAAAGTTATAGTGATTTTTCAAATGTACTAAATAGCTTACCAGATAGCACAAATGTTATTGATGTTACATTGAAAAGAAATAATCATATCACAAATATAAAAACTTTAAAAAGTAAATTAGAAGAAGTAAATTCTACTGATAGTATATCTGGATTTGCTACTTTAACTTATATAGACCCCATTAATAATAAATTCGGTGCTGTAGCTCATCCAATAAGTTTAGGAAGCTCCAGAAAAATTAAAATAAAAGATGGATATATTTCAACTACTACTAACTTAAATATAGAAAAATCATATAGAGGAAGTGTTGGTTGTATTAGTGCTAAGCCAAAAGACTATATAGGTAAATTTACAGATAATACAGATTTCGGAATAAAAGGAGATATAGTAAAATTTGATACATCTAATTACGAAAAATATAAAGTAGCTTCATTAAATGAAGTTGAAACGGGAAATGCTCAAATAATTTTACAAACTAGTAATGAAGGTTGTAAAAAATTTGATATTGAAATTTTAAATATCGAAAATCAAAAAACACCAAAATCTAAAACTTTTAAAATACACATAACTGATAAAGAACTTTTACAACTTACAGGAGGTATTGTTCAAGGTATGAGTGGCACTCCTATAGTTCAAGGTGATAAAATTATAGGTGCTATTTCACACGCAGTAGAAAATGACCCAACTACTGGATATGCTGTTTTTATTAAATGGATGATTGAAGAATAATCAAATCAATTAAAAAGTGACTAATAAACTTTTAGTCACTTTTTAATTGATTATTTTGGTAACATATTAGGTGCAATTTCTGCTGGTACATTAACATAACTTTCTGGTACTTCTCCTACTATTATTGTTTCACATATTGGAATTTGTGCTTTTACTTCTTTGGTTGATGTTGTAAGAGGTATGACTACTTTTACTTGTGTTTTAGCTTCTAAATAAATTCTATGTCTAGTTTGATTTATACCTGCTGATTCAAAACTAGTTTTAAAATCAACAGATACTGTTCCTATTGGCTCTATCGATACTTTTAGCTGTGGTCCATATTTAGCTAGTATAGGGCTTTTTAAAGCAGTTCCTATTGGTATGTATGCAGTAGTAGATTTTACTTGCTTTAATTCATTCTGTATTTCCAATGCAACATCTGATGCTATTTGATTCATTAAAATAGTATTTGATTGTATCATTGATATTTTACCTTTTGAATCCAACTTTGTGTATATTAAGTCTGAATAGTCTATTTTGTCTTTGACGATTTCCCCAACTGCTTTATTTATAGATCTATTAGCAAGCTCTATAGCTTTTGTTTCAGCCAACACTGTAATAGTTGGCCTAAGACTATTATCAACATATATAAAGCTGCCTATAAATATAGACATTATAAATATCATTATAAATGTAACTACAATTCTTTTAAAATCTCCTAATTTGGAGTCTATTAATCTTTTACTCAAAATAATCCCCCTTATTATTTTATGTTAAAATATCTTATAGTATTTTCTTATTTTTTTAAGATTTTATATATTTTATACATCTTTCACATATTTTTAGTATATAAGTAAAAAATAATTAATACTATAAATTTAGGATAGCTATATAAAGTTATATACATTCAATTTTATGTATTAATTAGAAAATAATGAGTATATGTGGTATAATATTGCATTAGGTAAGGAGGTTAAGCTTAATGAGTAATGATAATAATGGAAATAACAATAAAATAAGAAGAAAAAAAGTAAGTTCTTCTGCTAATAAGAGTACTACTTCTAAAAGTGCTAACTCTAGTTCTCCTAGAACTAAGTCTTCTAAAAAGAAATCTTCTAAAAAGAAAGATAAGTTTAAAGCACTTAGAGTAACAGGAATCGTACTTTTAGTAATGTTAGTATGCTTGTCTGCAGCAGGAACAGGTCTAGTATTTGCATCTTTAAGAGATGTACAACCAGTTACTAAAGCTCTCTTAGATGAAAAGACTTACCAAACAACTGAAATTAGATACGCCAATGGAGACTTATTATCTAATGCTCCTAGTGTAAATAAAAAAGATCCTATTAAAATAGATCAAATGCCAAAAGACATAATAAATGCAGTTGTTTCAATTGAGGACGAAAGATTTTATGAACACAATGGTGTAGATATAAAAGGTTTATTAAGATCTGTTGTCAAAACCTTAACGGGTAATAAACAAGGTGGTAGTACAATACCTATGCAGGTATCAAAAATGTTACTAACTACTGATAAGCAAACTTTAACTCGTAAAATAAAGGATATATATTATGCTTATGAAATGAGTAAAACTTTAACTAAGAATCAAATTCTTGAAGCTTACTTAAATAATTTCTTCGTAGGTAGAGGTCTTGCAGGAGTACAAGCTGGAGCAAATGGATACTTTAGCAAAGATGCAAAAGATCTTACACTTGCAGAATGTGCATTACTTGCAGGAGCTACAAAAAATCCATCACGTTATGCTGCTTATATAAGTTCAAAACTTGATGGAACAGAAGAGAAAAGTGATGTAGAAAATAGACTTTTATACTTTATAAATACTCCTGATGATAATCTTGATGATCCTACGCAAGTTGAACTTGATATGATTGATAAATTAAATAAATGGGGATTAATACCAAATCAAGATACATATAAACAATTAAAGTCTGGATCTATGGTTGTAAGAAAAGCCGTTAGTAATCCAAAAGCAATAGAAAGAAGAAACATTGTTTTAAAGAAAATGTTAGATCTTGGATATATTTCTCAATCAGAATATAGTGAAGCAATAGCTGAACCTATAAATATAAAGCTTCCTAAGGCTGCAGATAAGGTAGCTTCTTCAGTAGAAGACCTTATAGAATATAACGTAATAGATGCTTTAGTTGAACAAGGAAATACAAGAGATGAAGCTTATAACATGTTCTATAATGGTGGATTAAGAATAGACACTACAATAGATCCAACTATGCAAGAAATATTAGAAAAAGAATATGAAAATGATAGTAACTTCCCTAATAGTAGAGTTGATTCTGATGGGTCGCATCAACCTCAATCTTCTATGGTTATTTTAGATTATAGAACAGGACAAATAAAAGCTTTAGTAGGTGGTAGACATATTACAGGTAGAAAAACTTTAAATAGAGCAACTACACCTCAACAGCCTGGTTCTACTATAAAGCCTCTATCAGTTTATACTCCAGCTATAGATACTTTAAAAATAACTCAATCTACAGCTGTAAGTGATGCTAAGGGTGGATATAAGTTTAAAGATAATAATAGATGGAATCCTAACACTACTACAAGTGGTTCAGGTTCTATGAGTTTACGTAAAGCTTTAGCGTATTCTTCTAATACAATTGCTGCTAAAACTGCTGAAATGTTAGGTAGCACTTATGAAGAATGTGTAGATATAATGATTGACTATTTAAGACACTTTGGTATAACAACTCTTCAATCAGATTCAAAAGATAGATCATTCGCATCTTTAACTCTTGGAGGTATGTCTCAAGGTGTTTCTCCACTTGAAATGGCTGCAGCTTATGGTACTTTAGCTAATGGAGGTACTTATATTGAACCAACAATATTTACTACAATATCTAGTTATGATGGTCAACTTATAGTAAAAAATACACCAGAAGAACATAAAGTTGTAGATTCTGAAGTAGCTTATGTATTAACTGATATGTTACAAGCAGTTGTTACAGAAGGTACTGGAGGAAGAGCAGCCTTATCAAATGGTATGCCTGTTGCTGGTAAAACAGGTACAACTAATAAGTCTTTAGATGCTTGGTTTGTAGGATATACTCCTTACTACGTTGGTGCCACTTATATTGGAGATGATGCTGGTAGAAAAGATACAAATGGTAATACAATTTCTAGAAAAAGTATTTCTGGTGGTAGTTCATCTGCAGCGAAGTTATGGTCTACAGTAATGAATAAAATACACAAGAATTTAACTAAAACTGATTTTAAAGTACCTAAAAATATATACTTTGCAAAAATAAACTTAATAGATGGTGGAAGATCTTCTTCTGGTTCTAATGCTGCTTTTATAAAAGGTACAGGACCAAGTAGATACACTTCTCAATCAACTAAGCCATCAAAAACTGAGAATAATAATTCACAAACAGAAAACACAACACCAGAAACTCCAACTACACCGGAAACTCCGGCTACACCGGAAACTCCGACTACACCGGAGACTCCGACTACACCGGAGACTCCAACTACACCGGAGACTCCAACTACACCAGTAAATCCAACTACACCGGAAGCTCCGGCTACACCGGAAGCTCCAGTTCAATAAAATTAAATATAAAAATGGGCAACTTATATTTTAAGCTTGCCCATTTTTTATTACTTAAAATGTATAAAGTTTATATATTATCTTTCATCAAGGCTTTGCCTTTGGAGTAAATACTACTGCCATAATATATCCAAAGAATATAGCTGCTGCTATCCCTCCTGCACCAGCTACTGTTCCTCCTGTAAAAACACCCAATAGTCCATCTTTAGCTATTGCTGTTTTTACTCCATTAGCCAATAAATATCCAAATCCTATTATAGGTACAGTTGCACCTGCCCTTCCAAAATTAACAATATGTTCATAAATACCTAAGAAAGTTAAAATTACACCACTTGTAACATAAGTAACCATTACATAAGGTGTTTGCACTTTAAAGTAATCCATCATTATTTGTGCAATTAGGCAAATAATGCCTCCTACAAAAAATACCTTTACATAATCTAATAGCACTTTAATTCACTCCTAATCATTTTCAATAACTACTGCATGTGCAACACATGGTATTGTTTGTTTTTGTAGTGTACTAGTTGGAGATAGTAATGCTCCTGTAGATACTAACATCACCTTATTAAATTCTTTTTTTAATAACTTCTGATATATATATCCAGCAAATACAGTAGCAGAACAACCACATCCACTGCCTCCACAATGAACATCTTGTTCTTCTAAATTAAATATTTTTAAACCACAATCTGTATATACATTTGATATATCAATACCTTTTTTCTTTAAAAAGTCTTCTGTTATCTGTTTTCCTATTTTACCCAAATCCCCTGTTATAATCAAATCAAAACTATTTGGGTCATCCTTAGTATCATTAAAATAAGAATATATTGTATCTACAGCTGCTGGTGCCATAGCTGGTCCCATATTATTTCCATCATCGATTCCTTCATCTATTACCTTTCCAACTGTTACATACTTAACTTTTGGACCTTCTTTATTTGGAGCAATTAATACTGATCCTGCACCTGTTACAGTCCATTGTGCTGTCATAGGTTTTTGATTTCCTAATTCTAGTGGAAATCTAAATTGTCTTTCTGCTGTACAATAATGACTTGATGCACCTGATAAAATTAAATCTGCAAATCCTCCATCAATAAGCATTGCACTTAAGCACATTCCTTCTGCCATAGTTGAACAAGCTCCATATATACCAAAAAAAGGTATACCTAACTCTCTAGCTGCAAAAGATGATGGAACAATTTGATTTATTAGATCGCCACCAATAAGATAGTTTATATCCTCTAGTTTTTTACCAGCTTTTTGTGCTGCCATGTGCATCGCAGTTTGAACCATTTTACTTTCTGCTAATTCCCATGATTTTTCTCCATATAAATCATCTTGTAAGATAAGATTAAAGTATTCTTTCAAAGGTCCTTGTCCTTCCTTAGGACCTACTACAGATGCTGCTGATATTATAGTCGGGTTATTTTGTAACTTTACAGTTCTTTTTCCTACTCTCTTATTTGCCATATTTTCATCTCCTTATTTTATAAGAGTAAAAATATAATAGATAAATCCACATATAATAGATGATCCTATTCCATATACTAATACTGGTCCTGCAATTTTAAATAAATTAGCTCCAACACCTAAAACAAATCCTTCTCTTTTATACTCCATTGCTGGAGATACTATAGAGTTAGCAAATCCTGTTATAGGTATTATTGATCCAGCACCTGCTCTCTTGCCTATCAAATCATATACTCCTAATCCAGTTAAAAAAGCACCTATAAATATTAGTGTTATAGAAGTCGCAGTTGATGCTGGTATTTTATCTAAATTAACAACTTTTGAATATAAATCATTTATTATTTGTCCTATTACACAAATAATTCCACCAACTATAAATGCTAATGTATAATTTTTTAAATATTTTGGCTTAGGGCTAATTTCATCTACATATTTTTTATAATTTTCACCCACGCTTTTACCCTCCTTGTATTATTTCCCATCCTATAAAGGAACCTATAACTTTTCCTATCAACAAAGATATTATTATATATTTTAAGTATAGAGTTGGTATCTTTAATCTTCTCGAGGCTATTGGTATATAATCTAATATTTCAGCTAATCCTGAACTTAAAAATCCTACAAATATACCATATGATAATCCAAATACTATAACACCAATTTTACCTATTGATATTGATATATTTTGAATCGATATTAAAGCTCCAAGGAAAGTACCTATAACTAGTATTTTTTCATAAAAATTTATAAATGACCTTGTATTACTTAGTTGTGCCATTCGTGGTATGATTCCAACTAATATTAATAGTGAAATCACTCCTGCACCAACCATTATTCCTGATGATAATCCAAAGATAATTAAAAATAATTTCACGTTTAATCCTCTTTACTTAGTATTACGTAACTCATTTTCAATTTCTTTGTTTAAAGATTTCATTTTTAAATCTAAAGGGCTAGGTTCATTTTTTGCATATGTAGGAATAAATTTGTTAAAAAAAAGGGCAACCCCTAATCCTATACCAATAGAATATGGTATTTGAAAGTACGGTAGATACTTTTTAGGATTTTTAGTTAATGCGTTTACCATAGTACTTTGAGAATGTATCATATTTACATCTGCATGAAAGTTCATTATTCCCATTATAGACCCCATAAGGACAACTATAGAGACTAGTAAAACCCTTAGATACTTAGTTCTATCTTTTTTATTTTCATTGAAAAATATTACTACATCATCAGTTTTTAAAAATGTTATATGTGCTGTAGATAGCTTTTCCTTTATTTTATCGATTACTTCACCTATATGGATAACATCATAATTTGAATCTTTTTCTTTATAGGTTCTTATACATATATTTCCTATTTTTTCTTCATACTCTTTTGGATATATATAATAAATATCTTTTAAATAAATATTTTGAATAGTAAAGTTAAGCGGCTTTAACCTTATGGGTATTAAGTAAATATCTTCCATATAAAACCTCCCTTTTATTTATTATTTCTTAAATAAAAAAAAATAAACCCTTAATCTAAACTTAAATTAAGGATTTATTTTAACTAACTAATATATGATTTTAACTTAGACAATACCTTTTTCTCTATTCTAGAAACTTGCACTTGAGATATATTTAATAATTCGCCAATTTCACTTTGAGTTCTATCTTCAAAATATCTTAACATTATTATTTGTCTTTCTCTTTTTTCTAGTTTTCCAAGTACTTCTTTAAGTAAGATATTTTCTACAACTTTCTCTTCTTCACTTTCACCTTTTTGACTTATCTTATCGATAAGGCATATCGGAGACCCTTCTTCTTCATGAATTACGCCATGTAAATATTCAACAGAAAAATTAGATTCCATCGCCATTACTAAATCTTCTTTTTCTACGTCTAATTCTTTTGCTAATTCTTCTATGCTTGGTTCTCTTCCTAGCTTTTTACTTAAAATTTCACTTGTTGTTTTTGCTTTTATTGCTATTTGCTTTAGAGATCTAGATACTTTTACCATACCATCATCTCTTAAATATCTTTTTATTTCACCTAGAATCATAGGAACTGCATATGTAGAGAATTTTACATTAAACCTTGGATCAAATTTATATATAGCTTTAATTAATCCTATAGATCCTAATTGGAATAAATCATCTCTATCATAACCTATGTTTAAGAATTTTGATACAACACTTCTAACTAAACCTAAATTATTTTCTATTAATATTTCTTTAGCCTGTTCATCACCTGTACGTTGAACTTTATCTATCAAATCAAGCGTTTCTTCATGGCTAAGTAATGTTCTTTTTTCTTGTTTCTTTGCAGTTATCCCCATAATAAAACCTCTATTCTTTTTGGTCTTTATTCAGGCAAGTTTATTTTTTTTGTCATAACTACTTTTGTCCCTTCATCCTTTATTGAACTTACCGTTATATCATCCATAAAACTTTCCATAACAGTGAACCCCATTCCTGATCTTTCAAGTTCTGGTTTTGATGTATAAAGTGGTTGCATAGCCATCGAAATATCTTCTATACCATGTCCTCTATCTTCTACTACTACCTTTATAGTATTTTCATTTATTTCACATCTTAAATATACAAACTTTGAATCATCTTCATCATACCCATGTATAATAGAATTTGTAACAGCCTCTGACACAGCAGTTTTTATATCTGCTAGTTCATCTAATGTCGGGTCTAATTTAGCAGCAAAAGATGCAACTATAACTCTTGCTAAGCTTTCATTTTCAGACTTGGCAGAAAATTTTACTTCCATAATATTATTCATAATATATTCCCCCTTACAAAGAACTTGCTACTTCTTCATATGTATCGTAAATGTTAATTATTTTGTTCATACCTGATAAATTGAATATTTTTTTTACTCTGTCATTTACATTTACTACTGATACTTTTCCACCTTCACTGGAAATTTTCTTGTATCTTCCTATAATTACACCTATACCAGATGAATCCATAAATCTAATATTTTTAAAATCAAATACTATATTCTTTATTGATTTAGAATCTAATATTATATCTATCTCATCTCTAACTTCATTAGTTATATGATGATCCAATTCACTAGTCAAAAACTCTATGATTAAATTTTTTTCTTCTAAAGAACATCTTATCATTAGTATTCCCCCTTATCTTCTATAAAAGTATTAACATATTATGAATTCTATAGAACTAACTCTTATCCTTCAATGAAATTTAACTACTTTTGTTTTATTGTGTCTATAAAGGTTTAATTGTATGTTACTTAAATACCTATACAACCTTTCTCCAATTGTATCTTTGCAAAATAAAAGGAGCCCTAAAATAGGTGCTCCTAATTAATTACTTTCTTTTTCTGTTGGCTCTTTCTATATTTATCTTATTTCCTTTTATCTTTATGTCTTTCATTTTTTCTAATACCTTTTTAGCATTTTGCTTAGGTACTTCAACGAAAGTATATTTATCATATATATCTATTGTTCCAACTAATTTACCAGGTATTCCAACTTCTCCAGCTATAGCTCCTAATATATCTTTAGCTTGAACTCTTTGGTTTCTACCAACATTTATAAATAGTCTTATCATACCTTCACTAGCTCCAGTATCTTTTGACTTAGAACGACCTTCTTTACGAGATCTTGATGGTTCTTCAACTATTTCTTGTTTTTCTTCATCTCCTAAAGCTATCTTTAAAAGAGCTGCTGCTATATCTACTACACCATACTCAGTTTCTGATTCTGAACAGAAGTTTTCTAACCATTGTATTTGCTTAGTTAAATGACCTGCTTCTATAACTTCTTTAACTTGATTGAAGAATGTATTTACTTTCTTTTCTTCAACATCTGCAACTGATGGTATATCATGCTTAATTAATTTTGTTTTAGTATATCTTTCTATATCTCTCATTTTTCTCATTTCTTTTCCGAATACAAATGAGAATGATATACCACTTCTACCTGCTCTACCAGTTCTACCTATTCTGTGTACATAGTATTCTTCATCTTGTGGTAAATCATAGTTAAATACAGCTTCAACATCATCAACATCTATACCTCTAGCTGCAACATCTGTAGCTACTAATATATCTATTGTTCCATTTCTAAACTTATCCATTACTATATCTCTTTGAGTTTGCTTTAAATCTCCATGTAATGCATCTGCAAAGTATCCTCTAGCTTGTAAATCACTAACTAACTCATCTGCACCTTTTTTAGTATTTGTGAAAACTACAGATAACTTAGGATTGTATACATCTATTAATCTGCTTAATACTTCTAATTTGTTAGCCGATCTTGTTTCTATATAGTATTGCTTTATATTAGGAACTGTAAGTTCTTTTCTAACAACTTTTATATGTTCTGGATTCTTTTGATATTTTTTAGTTAACTCTAATATACCCTTTGGCATAGTTGCTGAGAAGAAAGTAGTTTGTCTTTCTTCTGGAGTTTTACTTAGAATCATTTCTATATCTTCTCTGAATCCCATATCTAACATTTCATCAGCTTCATCTAGTATAACCATTTTTACATTATCCATTTTTAATGTTTTACGGTTTATATGGTCTATAACACGCCCTGGAGTACCTATTACTATTTGAACTCCACTCTTTAATGCTTTTATTTGTCTTTCTATTGGTTGTCCACCGTATACAGGTAAACTTTTTATTCCGTGCATGTATTTACCTATTTTTCTTATTTCAGTTGAAACTTGTATTGCAAGTTCTCTAGTCGGACAAAGTACTACCGCTTGTACATTTTTCTCTTCAGGATTAATCATTTCTAATAGTGGTATACTGAATGCTGCTGTTTTTCCCGTTCCTGTTTGAGCTTGTCCGATAACATCTTTTCCCGATAAAATCACAGGTATAGACTGTGATTGTATCGGAGATGGTTCTTCAAATCCCATTTCTATTACAGCTCTTTTTATATCATCACTTATTGGTAAATCTTCAAATTTTATTATATTCATATGTTGTTTCCTTTCCGTTATCAGTTTATCTAACCTATCCATCCTATCCATTATATATTTATTTGAGATAATATGCAATTAATATTTTACCCTTCACATATGTATAATATTCAAGATGATATAAAATATATTTCTTACCTATTTATATATACATAGTATATAAAGTTCCTATATAAATGAAATAAATAATAAGCATTATTAAACCTTGCAATCTATATAACTTGTTATTTTTAATAGTTGGTAATATTAATGTAAGTAATAAAAGTATCATAAATGGAAAATCTATATTCATATTTTGAGATAGTATAGGTATATCGTTTGGTATAGAAGATATTCCTATTACAGATACTATATTTAATACATTTGCACCTAATATATTTCCAACAGATATAGCATGATGATTTTTCTTTATTGCTGTTAATGATGATACTAATTCTGGTAAAGACGTTCCAAGTGCTATAACTGTAAGACTTATAACCCCTTGAGGTACTCCTATCCACTCAGCTATTATTACACCATTATCTACTAATAACCTAGAACCTATCACCATCATAATTAGTCCTAAAACAAAAATTAAAATTATCTTCGCCCATTCTCTAAAATCATTATTTCCTTTAACTTTCAATGTATTATTTCCTCTAGATCTACTCCCATTTCCAACTGCACTTCTATAGTTTGAATACATATATATAGCAAGCATAGCTAAAAGTGGTATTGAATCTATTTTTGTTATCTTCTTATCTATTCCTAATAAAAGCAACAATACAACACAAATTAGTAGCAATACAGATTTAGAGAAAAACATATTTTTATCAACTCTAAAAGGACTTATAAACGCTACTAGCCCTAAAACTAATCCTGTATTACAAATAATAGACCCCACCGCATTTCCTAAACTCATTGTAGTGTGACCATCTAAAGATGCAAATAATGATACTGTAAGTTCAGGTAATGTGGTCGCAAAACTTACTATAGTAGCTCCTAATATAATTTCTGATATATTTGTTTTCTTTCCTATATCTACTGTACAGTTTATAAAAATATCAGCCCCTTTTGTAATCAATACAAATCCAATTAAAAATAATATTATTGTAATAAACATATACAAGCACCCCCTTATACTAATAAGTATTCAGTTGATAGATATATATGCTATCTTTTAATTTTTAAAAATTTAAAAATAATTTATATTTTTTTATAATTATGAGTTTAAAGATATAATACTCTGGTATATATCTCAATATAAGAACACTTAATAAATTTAATCATTATAAAATAATACTATATATTTTTTATGTATACAAAATACGACTCATATGTTATTATTATATTGTTAAAAATTATCTAGCTAGATTTAATATAAATATAACAAATAAAAAATTTTAAAACCTTAACTAAGGAGGCTATTCAAATGAATGCATGGCAAGGATTTAAAGAAGGTAGATGGACTAAGGAAATAGATGTTAGAGGGTTCATCCAAGCAAACTACACTCCATATGAAGGAGATGACTCTTTCTTAGCTGGTGCTACTGAAAACACTAAGCAATTATGGGAAGAGGTAATGGAATTATTCAAAAAAGAAAGAGAAAATGGTGGTACTCTTGATGTTGATACTAAAACAGTATCAGCTATAGATGCTTATGCACCTGGATATATAAATAAAGATAAGGAAACAGTTGTAGGTTTACAAACTGATGCTCCTTTAAAAAGAGCTATAATGCCAGAAGGTGGAATAAGAATGGTTGAAAGTTCTTGTGAAGCTTATGGATTCAAGTGTGACCCATTAGTAAGTGAAATATTCACTAAGTATAGAAAAACTCATAACCAAGGTGTTTTCGATGCTTATACTACTGAAATGAGAGCTGCTAGAAAATCTGGTATAATAACTGGTCTTCCAGATGCTTACGGAAGAGGTAGAATAATAGGTGACTACAGAAGAGTTGCTTTATACGGTGTTGATAGATTAATAGAAGACAAAAACGAGCAAAAACTTTCTTTAGAAGTTTCTTGCATGGATGAAGATACAATAAGATTAAGAGAAGAAATATCTGATCAAATAAAAGCTTTACAAGCATTAAAGAGAATGGCTGAATCTTACGGATTCGATATATCTAAGCCAGCTACTAACTCAAGAGAAGCTGTACAATGGTTATACTTTGCTTACTTAGCAGCTATAAAAGACCAAAATGGTGCTGCTATGTCAATAGGTAGAACTTCTACTTTCTTAGATATATACTTCGAAAGAGATTTAAAAGCTGGAACTATAACTGAAGAAGAAGTTCAAGAATTAATGGACCACTTCGTTATGAAATTAAGAATGGTTAAATTCTTAAGAACTCCTGATTACAACGAATTATTCTCTGGAGACCCAACTTGGGTAACTGAGTCAATCGGTGGTATGGGTGTAGATGGTAGAACATTAGTAACTAAAAACTCATTCAGAGTTTTAAATACTCTTTACACTATAGGACCTTCTCCAGAACCAAACTTAACAGTACTTTGGTCAAAAGATTTCCCACAAGGATTCAAAGATTTCTGTTCTAAAGTATCTATAGATACAAGTTCAGTTCAATACGAAAACGACGACTTAATGAGACCTTACTGGGGAGATGACTACGGTATAGCTTGTTGTGTATCTGCAATGAGAATAGGTAAGCAAATGCAATTCTTCGGAGCTAGAGTTAACTTAGCTAAAACTTTATTATACGCTATAAACGGTGGGGTTGACGAAAAATCAGGTGCTCAAGTAGGACCAAGATTCGAACCAATAATGGATGAATACTTAGATTACGATAAAGTAATGGAAAGATTCGAACCATTCACTGATTGGTTAGCAAACTTATATGTAAATACATTAAATGTAATCCACTACATGCATGATAAATACTCTTATGAAGCATTAGAAATGGCTTTACATGATAGAGATGTATTCAGAACTATGGCTTGTGGTATAGCTGGATTATCAGTTGCTGCTGACTCATTATCTGCTATAAAATACGCTAAAGTTAAAACTATAAGAAACGAAGCTGGTGTAGCTGTTGACTTCGAAATAGAAGGAGATTATCCAAAATACGGAAACAACGATGATAGAGTTGACGATATAGCTATATACTTAGTTGAGTCTATGATGAACAAAATAAGAAAGAACAAAACTTATAGAAATTCAGTTCATACTCAATCAGTATTAACAATAACTTCAAACGTTGTTTACGGTAAGAAAACTGGTAACACTCCATGTGGTAGAAGAGCTGGTGCTCCATTCGCTCCAGGAGCAAACCCAATGCACGGAAGAGATAATAGCGGTGCTTTAGCTTCATTATCATCTGTTGCTAAATTACCATATGAGCATTCTCAAGATGGTATATCTAATACTTTCTCTATAGTACCTGGTGCTTTAGGAAAAGATATGAATGAAAGAGTTAGAAATCTTTCTTGCATGATGGATGGATACTTCACAGATGGAGCTCATCACTTAAACGTTAACGTATTTGATAGAGCTACTCTAGAAGATGCTATGGAACATCCAGAAAAATATCCTCAATTAACTATAAGAGTTTCAGGATACGCTGTTAACTTTATAAAATTAACTAAAGAACAACAATTAGACGTTATAAACAGAACATTCCACGGAAAAATGGCTTAATTTATAACTAAAAATAAATTTTATTAATTAAATCTTACCCCCGCTCACTAGTAAGATTTAATCATCAACAATCAAAGTATATATATTTTTTAGAGTGTAAGTCTCATCAACTTACACTCTCTTTTTTATTCTTATAATCTTATTCTATCCAAATCTAATATATTTATCCTTTATTATTTTATATTTTCTCTTCTACTTCTCTATTTATCACATTATATAATTAATATTTTTGTAAAATATTTAAATTTATTTTTAGCCTTTTTTATTTTGGGTATTATTATAATATAAAAATGAAATAATTAATTATCAATTTATATAGATTATATAGACTTAAAATAAGGAATATCATATAATTTAATTATATTGTTTTGTATACAGTATATTAAATTATAGCGGAATAAACTTAATTAAAATCAACTTAGAGGTGACTATTATGGTAAAAGGAAGAGTTCATTCAATAGAAACATTTGGAACAGTAGATGGTCCAGGAATAAGATTTATATTATTTATGCAAGGATGTGCATTAAGATGTAAGTATTGTCACAATAGAGATACTTGGGATACAAAGTCAGGAAAAGAATATACAACAGATGAAGTGATTACTCAAGCTTTAAAATACAAATCATATATGAATGCTTCAGGTGGCGGAATAACTGTATCTGGTGGTGAAGCAACTTTACAACCTGAGTTCTTAAATGAACTATTTATTAAAGCTAAAGAAAATAAAATACACACTTGTCTAGATACATCTGGATTCGTAAATATTGATGTTATAGATCCTATATTAGATAATACTGATCTTGTATTACTTGATTTAAAACATATGATAGAAGAAGAATCTAAAGAGTTAACTGGTGTTGGAGTTGAAAAATCGCTTAAGTTAGCTAAACATTTAGATGAAAGAAATATACCAGTTTGGATAAGACACGTATTACTTCCAGGTATAACAGATAATAAAGAAAACTTAGAAGCTCTAGGTGAATTTGTATCTAAACTTAACAACGTAGAAAGATTTGAGTTCTTACCATATCATTCTATAGGTGTTCATAAATGGGAAAGTATGGGGTTAAATTATGAATTAAAGGATATTGAAGATGCTACTAGTGAAGATGTTGCTAAAGCTAGTGAAATAGTAGAAAAATTCGGTGTTAAAGTATTTAACAGTAAATCTAAATAAATATCAATAAAAGGCTATCTTGAACTTAAGATAGTCTTTTATAATATACTTTTCTTTACTATAAACTACTATTAAGTTTTATAATTTTTCATGATATAATTATTATAATAAAAAATTCGCTTCACTCATTTAGCCAATCATATATCCAGGCTATCGTTATGCACATATCCGTTACTCAAAATGTCATTTTTTCATTTATAAAGTTATTGATATTATTTATATTCATAGGTTATCCACAAATATATTCATGCTATAGTTTCCTTATACGAAAAAATCCGCTATAATGAATTACCATTATAACGGATTTTATTTATATTAAAACTCTATATCTTCAACTTCTATATTATCTATTGCATCTTGTATTAATTTTTCTACATCTAATTTATTTTCAGACTTCTCTATTCTATCTAATTTAGGTTTTGTAACTGGTTTTTTAGGAGAGAATACTGTACAGCAATCTTCTTCTGGTAATATAGATGTTTCAAATGTTCCTATTTTTTGAGCTACTTCTATTATTTCAGTTTTATCCATAGCTATAAGTGGTCTAAATACAGGCATTTTTACCGAAGCATTTGTACAAGTTAAACCTTGTATTGTTTGAGATGCAACTTGTCCTATACTTTCTCCAGTAACTAATGCATCACAGTGTCTGCTCTCAGCTACTCTTTCTGCTATTCTCATCATAAATCTTCTTGATATTATAGTCATCTCTTCATCTTTACAATTTAAACCTATAGATTTTTGTATCTCTAACATATTTACTTTGTGTAATCTTACTCTACCACAGTACTTAGCTAAAATTTGAGCTAAATCTCTAACCTTCTCTTGTGATTTTTCACTAGTGAAAGGATAACTATGGAAGTGTATACATTCTAACTCCATACCTCTTTTAGCTACCATCCATGATGCTACTGGAGAATCTATACCACCTGATAAAAGTGACATTGCTCTACCATTAGTTCCTAGAGGTAATCCACCATAACCTGGAATTGTATCACTATATACCATTACATGATTTTGTCTTAATTCACAGTGTATTTTTACTTCTGGATTTCTAACATCTACTGCTATTTTATCTTTTACTTGAGATACTAAGTATCCACCTATATCTAAGCTCATCTCTTGAGAAGTTAATTTAAAATCTTTATCTCCTCTTCTTGAATCAACCTTAAAAGACTTATATCCCTGCTCTATTTTTTCTTCTAACATTTTTAATGCTAACTCTTTTAATAAATTATAGTCTTTTTCTGCTCTTACAGCTGGGCAAACTCCAACTATACCAAATACCTTTCTAACTTCCTCTACTACTTCTTCATAATCATATCCATCTAAATCAACGTATATTCTTCCATATTCTTTATATACATTAAACTTTCCTATAGGCTTTAATATATTTTTTACATTTTTTATAAGTTTGTTTTCAAATATATATCTATTTTTACCCTTTACACCTATTTCTCCATACTTAACAATTAATATATTGTACAATTTTTCCACCTCTTAACTTAATTTTGTCATTCTTAAATTGATTATCTTCTTCTCATTATCATTCTTAAATCACTTACTGATTCTTTGACTATTTTAACTGCTTCTTTTATTTCCTCTTCTGTGTTTAAATCAGATAAACTAAATCTTATTGCTCCTTCTATTTCTTGTGGAGAAAGTCCTATAGCATTTAATACATGGCTACCTTTTTTCTTAGATGAACAAGCTGATCCAGTAGATACATACACACCTTTTTGTTCAAGGTAATGAAGTAGCACTTCTCCCTTTATTCCATAAAAAGTAACATTTAATATATGACAAACTCCATCTTCTGGAGAATTTATCTTTATTTCTTCTATATTTTCGATTATTTCTTTTTTTAATAAATCCCTTAGATTTTTCATTTTTTCTATTTTACCATCTAAGTCTTCATTTATTATTCTTATAGCTTCTCCTAAGCCATATATACCTGGTGTATTTTCTGTTCCTGATCTTATTCCTATTTCTTGTCCTCCACCAGTTAAAATAGGCTTTATTCTATTATTTTCTTTAACATATATAAATCCTATTCCTTTTGGTCCATGTACCTTATGTCCACTAACACTCATAAAATCTATATTGTATCTTGATGGTCTAAAGTTTATCTTAGCATAAGATTGAACGGCATCTACATGTAAGTATACTTTATCTTTTAATGTTTTAAGATGCTTACTTATCTCCTGTATCGGCTGTATGCTACCAATCTCATTATTAACATGCATTATTGTAACTAAGCAAGTTGTAGGCTTTAATGCATTTTTAAACTCCTCTATATCTATTTTACCATTTTTATCAACTTCTAAATATGTAACTTCGCAACCTTCAGATTCTAAATCCTTTAGAGTATTTAATACCGATGGATGCTCTATAGTAGTTGATATTATATGATTTTTTCTTTTTTTATTTAAAGCAACAATACCTCTTATTATAGTATTATTAGACTCTGTTCCTCCAGATGTAAAGTATATTTCTTTATCTTTTGCACCTAATGTTTTCGCTATACTTTGTCTTATATTTTTTATATTTTTTTCAACTTCTACACCTTTTCTATGTAAAGAAGATGGATTTGCATAGTCTGTATCAAGTGCATAAACCATTTTATCTATAACCTCTTTATACGGCTTCGTTGTAGCACTATTATCTAAATATATCTCCATACATTTCACCAACTTTCTATTATGTACATTTTATTATTTATTCTATTTTTACCAACTTCATCTATTATAGTAGTCGAACTTAAAAAAGTTCGTAAATAGATTCTTCAAGGCTCTTGTTATTTTTAGTTATTTTTTTCAAATTTTTCTTTAATGTTGCCCAATACTTTTCTATAGGATTTAAATTTGGAGAATATGGTGGTAAAAATATTAGTTTTAGATTTTTATTAGCATTTTTACATAATTCGTATAATCTACTCTTACAATGAAATGTTGCATTATCCATTACAATAGCTTTATTTTTTTCTACTTCATTTAAAAACATTTCTTTAAACCATTTTTCGAAAAACTTACTATCCATTATTTTATCGTACACTAAAGGAGAGATAATCTTATCTCCACATTTTCCTGCTACTATATTTGTTCTTTTGTATTTTTTACCTGGTATTTTATCGTAAACTTTTTTACCTCTTATAGCTCTTGCATATTCTCTATAAATATAACCTTGTATTCCTGTTTCATCAATATATACTATATCTTCTTCGCTAAAGTTTTTTATCTCATTTAAATATTTATTTACTTTTTCCTTACATTGTTCTTTGTATGAAGTTGTCTTTTTTTTCGTGTTATATTTAATTTCTTTAATGCTTTTCTTATTGCACACTCACTACAATTAAACTCCTCTGCAATCTCAACTAAATATGCATCTGGATGTTTTTCTATATATTTAATTAACTTTTCTGGATAAATCTTTTTTGGTTTTCTAACCTGTATTTTTACTTCACCTAATTTACCTTCCTTTTCTTTATTTATCCACCTAGTTAGTGTTGTTTCAGATATTTTAAATACTTTACAAGTTTCTTTGTAAGTATGGCCTTCTCTTTGGTATTCTACTGCTCTTTGTTTAAACTTTATATCATAACTCATATTATATTTGTTAACTTATTTAATAATTTTCATACCTTTATTATTAAGTTCGTTTACTATAATTATCAAAAAGATTAAAAATTCAATATCTATAAATATTATTTATAAAATAGTATCTATTTATTATATCATTAATTTTTTTATTTTTTAACATATAATAGCTTAATAGTATAAATTAAATTTTTCACTACATAAAAAATTATTTATACCGTTAAAATGTAATATTCTTGATGTTTTTGTAAAAAAACTATTGATTAAACTGTCGAACTTTGTTATTATTAATACATGGTTATCCCCCTGATAACCTTAGTAAAATCTCTATTCCCAATACCCCTTTAAATGAATAATTTATATTCATTTATAGCCTACTTCACGATCGGATGCGAAGTAGGTTTTTTATTTTACATTTTTATATTTTTTATATTTTTTTTAAAAAAACTATTGATTTTAATGTCGAATATTGTTATTATTAATACATGGTTATCCCCCTGATAACCTTAATTAAAATCTCTATTCCCAATACCCCTTTTGAACGGATAGACTTTATATCCATTATTGTTAAGTTGACAACGGAAGTCAATTTAACGAAAAAAGAGCTTCCCCAAGCTCTTTTTTTTTATATTTTTTTAAATCTAGACTTGCATAGTTTTTTTTTGATATAATTTATATAAATATATATATAAATGTTTTAAAATAGTAAAGTGTAAAACAATTGTATTTGTTTTTTAATATAAAAGGTGGGTGATATTGTAATGAACAAGAAAAAAGTCGCTATAATATTTACTGGTGGTACTATTTCTATGACAGTAGATGAAAAGGTCGGTGCAGCAATTCCTACTCTATCAGGAGAACAAATAATGTCAATGGTTACTAACATAGACAAAGTTGCTGATATCGAAGTATGTAATTTTGCTGAAATACCTGGACCTCATATGACACCAGAAAGATTGATAGAATTAAAACATTATGTTAATAATTTACTTGAAAGAGAAGATATTTGTGGTGCTGTCATAACTCATGGTACTGATAGTTTAGAAGAAACTGCTTACTTCTTAGATTTAACTATTTCTAGTCAAAAACCAGTTATCGTTACAGGAGCTATGAGAAGTAGCTCTGAACTTGGATATGACGGGCCTAGCAATTTATCTGCAGCAGTTTGTACAGCTATATCTGATAAAGCTGTTGGAAAGGGTGTACTTATAGTTTTAAACAATGAGGTTTTATTAGCTTCTGAAGCAACTAAAACTGATACATTAGCATTAAATACTTTCAAATCATTAAGTAAAGGCCCATTAGGTTTAATTGACTGCAATGAATTAGTACTATTTAAGAGTACTGAAGAAAGAACAATAATAGATACTGATAAAGTTGAAACAAAAGTTTCTTTAATTAAATCTGGAATTGGAATGAATGATGACTTTATAAAGTTTGCAGCTGACAGTGGTTATAAAGGAATTATAATTGAAGCAATGGGTAGAGGTAATGTGCCTCCTAAAATGTATGAAGGTGTTAAATATGCTAGAGAAAAAGATATCCCCGTTGTTATAGTTTCTAGATGCCATTCAGGTAGAGTTTTTGATAGCTACGGTTATTTAGGTTCTGGTAGAGATTTAAGAAATATAGGTTGTATATTTGGTGGAGAACTTCCAGGGCAAAAAGCTAGAATAAAACTTATGTTAGCGCTTGGAAAAACTGATAATTTAGACGAAATAAAAGATTTCTTTGAAAAAGGAATATATTATTAATTATAAAACCTCTCTAATATTTAAAATAGAGAGGTTTATTATTTTCATATTAATTTTTAATATACTTTTTCTACTAAATACTTAAATGTTCTATTATCAATTTTAACCAAAGATTTATTTCCATTCTTAAACTCTATAGAAATTAATCTATACGATATAAAACTTTTATTGGCTGTAAATCCTGCTAATATTCCAATTGGTCCAATAAGCAAAACTCCTATAATAATTCTTATAACTATATCTATTATATCTCTTTTAAATTCAGTATATTTTATATCATAATCAATTATTGTATTATTAGAAATTTCAATATTATCATTTATTCCTTCTAATATTAATTTATCCATCTCTTTATGTATGGATAAATACCAATTTTTATAGTCCCCTTTAATAACTGTATTTTTCATAAATCTCCCCTTAATTATATTTTACTATTTCTCTATATTTTCCATATTATTCGTTTTGTTAAACATACCTTTGAATTTAGAGCTCTATCTCTATCTTTAAATCTTATTTCGATAGAATCACCATTCTTTTCTACTATGGTACCTTCTTTAAATTTTTTGTGATATATTCTATCTCCTATAGTTATACTGTCCATTTCTTTTTTTGTTGGAGCTTTTATATCTTCTACAAACCTTGATTTTGAAACTCTTTTACCATATTTATTAATTGGCGAACTTATACATATATTTTCTTCCGCTCTTGTTATTGCTACATACATAAGTCTTCTTTCTTCTTCAATTTGATCGTTTTTCTTTTCTTCATCATCTATTTCATAGGATTTTTCATGTGGTATTGTCCCCTCATTAGCACCTATAATATAAACATTTTTAAACTCTAATCCTTTCGCACTGTGCATAGTTGTAAAAATAACACCATCTGTTTCTTTATTGTTTTTATTATCTACTATCTCAGATTTTACTCTTTCTATATGCTCTAAATATTCTTGTATCGTTTTAAAATTTGTAGCTGAACTTTCTAGTTCATTTAATATTTCTATAAGACCATTTGTCTTTATTTTTCTATTTGCACAATAATCCAAAATATATCTATCATAGTCTAAAGTAGTTCTTATATAGGATATTGCATTTTTAGGATTTAACCCTTTTACATAACTTATATCTATATCTAAATCATTTATAGTTTTAACTTGTTTAGGATGTAAGTCACATTTATTAATCAATGAATTTATAAAATCAGGTTCATCCTTTATCAAATTTAAATTATCTTTAGAAATATATCTAAAAGGTTTATTTATAATTCTTATCCAATCTTTATTAGAATTTGGATTGACTCCTATTCTTAAATAAGCAAGTATGTCTTGGGCAGCCCAATGATCATATATTGTAACTATTGAATCTTTAACTACAAACGGAATTCTCATATCCATAAATACATCAACTAAAGCTCTTGATTGTATATTAGTTCTATATATTACAGCAAAATCAGTATACTCCGTATAATCTTCTTGAACCTTATTTTTTATATCTTTTGCTATATATACAGCTTCTTCTTCTGAATCTTCAGGTGAAATATAATTTACCTTAGCTCCATTACCTTGTCCACATTTTATAACTTTCTCATATCTATTTGTATTTTTCTCTATTAATCTATTAGCTATGTTTATTATCTCACCTTTAGATCTATAATTAATATCTAACAATACTTTTTTTGTATTAGAAAAATACTCTTCAAATTCTAATAGAAAATCTGGCCTAGATCCTCTGAATCCATAAATACTTTGATCTTCATCCCCTACTACAAATATATTATTACTTGGATTTGCTATTAACTTTAATGCCTCAAATTGAACCTTGTTTATATCTTGAAACTCATCTACAAGAATATATCTATATACACTTCTAACTCTATCTAAAGCTGCCTTATTATTTTTTAATAATTCATATGTTTTAATTAACATATCATCAAAGTCTATTTTATTCATTTGTTGCTTATACTCTTCATAAAAATTATATACCTTTATGAACTCATCGTTAGTTAATACCTCTGATTTAAAGTCTCTTTTATCCATCAATTCATTTTTCACATATGAAATTTCATTTATAACTTGTCCAATGGTTTCATCATCATCGGCATTTTCTATATTCAATCCTTTTAATATATTCTTTAACCCTATTCTCTTTGTCTTTTCATCTAAGATACTTTCAATATTATAATTTTCAAAATATCTTAATATCCTAAAAAATACAGAATGAAACGTCCCATATGTAACCTTATTCATTCTAAAGTCATTACTTAAAGATAATGCTCTATTTTTCATTTCTATAGATGAAGCTTTTGTAAAACTTATTGCAAGTATGCTTGTAGGCTTTATATTTTTATTTACAACCATATTAGCTATTCTATATGTTATAACTCTAGTCTTTCCCGAACCTGGTCCTGCAAGCACCATACAAGGTCCATCTAAATGATTTACAGCCTTTAATTGATTTTCATTTAATTTATCTATACTTATCATATACTACCTACCTTGAAGTATTATTTATTTCATTTATAATAGTGTTAAGCATCTTCGCTTAACCTAATAATTATTATAATATATAATCTAAAAAAGGAGAAATTTTATGGAAGTAATAACTAAAGTTTTAGATGAATTAATAGATATTCCTCCTAATCATTTTGTATTTGATATAGAAACTACAGGTCTTAACTCAAATTATTGTAAAGTTATTTTGATAGGAATTCTGTTTAATCAAGATAATAAAACAGTTATCAAGCAATATTTTGCTAATACAGAAGATGACGAAAAAGAACTTCTACTTTCTTTTATTAATGATATAAAAAATTATAAAAATCATATTACTTTTAATGGATTAACTTTTGATATTCCATTTTTAAATACTAGACTAAAAAAGCATAATATCGATTTTTCTCTATCAAAAAATGATGATATTGATATACTTAAACTAATAAGACCCTTTAAGGAAAAACTCTCTCTATCTGATTGTAAACTAAAAACTATAGAAAAATACCTTGGTATTTATAGAGAAGATACCATTTCCGGTAAAGAAAGTATTGATTTATATAAAGAATACTCTGTTAGTCAGGATATAGACTTAAAAGAAAAAATACTTCTTCATAATTATGAAGATATTTATTATCTAGGTATTATTTTTAAAATAAAAGATATTTTAAAAGGTAAGTTAAATGTTTTATGCATAAGTACAAATAATTTATCATTAGAATTAGTTCCAATATCATTTAAAATATCTAAAAATACACTGTCCATTAAATATATAGCTTTTGAAGGTAATATATCTAATATAAATATATATAGTGATTCTTACTCTATAATCTCTGATGAAAATAATATAACATTAGATATATTATTAAATAAAGGTACTGACTCAAATAATAATATAATTTTATTTTATAATTTATCTAAAATAATTCCATTAAAATTTAATGATTTATATTTAGAAGATAATATATATTCTTTATGCAATTATATATTAAAAAAAGAGCTATCGTCCTTGTAATATGGACTATAGCCCTTTTAGTATTCATTTAAAATTTCATTGAATCTATAATATCATCTATTTTTTCAGATGCTTTATTTATCGCTTCTTGTTTTTCTTCTTCTGTAAATCCAGTATCATCAACTAATAATTCTTCAAACTTTTTAATTCCCATAAATTTAATTATATCTTCTACATAGTTAAGACCTTTATTAAGAATTGGTCTTAACATCCAAGGTACATTTCCACCTGAAGATTGAATATATACCATTGTTCTTGGTTTATCATTTAAAAGTGGTTCTATTTTCTTACCTTCAAATTTTATCGTCTTTTGATCTTGCATTATACAATCTATATATTCTTTAAGGGGTGCTGGAAATGATAAACTCCACATAGGTGCTGCAATTACATAAACATTTGCACTTATAAATTGGTCGCATAACGCTCTTATTCTTTGCACTTCTTTTTGATCTTTATCATTTAATTTCTTAGCATCATCTTCATTTACTATACAATTTCTCTTTTCAAAGTATTGATACTCAAGTCTAGGTATATGTTCTTTATATAAGTCTATTTCTTCTACTTGAAAATCTTTATTTTTTTGTAAGAATTTATTTATAAATTTTCTAGCTACTGTTTTACTTGCAGATAAATCTTCAGGCTTAGAGTTTACACTTATATATAATAACTTTTTCATAATAGTACCTTCCTTCATATATTATATCTATTGATATAGTTTTTCTGTAAGATACTTTTTTATTCGTTATAAATAAAAAAGACTATGAAATTCATAGTCTTTTAACTGGCGGAGAAGGAGGGATTCGAACCCTCGCACCAGTATAACCCAGCCTAAACCCTTAGCAGGGGTTCCTCTTTAGCCACTTGAGTACTTCTCCTTATTTAATTTACAATTTAATTATACAATCTAATCACAATATAGTCAATAGTTTATATAATTTTTTTAAAATTTTACTACACTTATAAAGTTCTAGATAAAACATCTGACCATATTAAAAATATTGATCCTACTAATGATGATTGTTAACTTCTTATGGTCACTTCCTTCTATAGATAATGTTATTAAAAATCTTTTTAAAATATAATATATAAAATGCATCAAAAAACCATGAAGTATATTAATATTTTACCTTCATGGCATAAATTTTTTACATATGTTTTTTAGCTTCTATTAACATTTCATTAGCTTTTTGTAAGTACTCAATAGCTTTTTCAATATTATTTGCCGTTTCATCTTTTCCCATATTTCTAGCTTTATCTACCCATTCTCTAAATCCTTCTTCATGCGATTCATTATGATTTACCCAATGAACTAGAAGAATTTTTAAAGTTTTCTCATCTTTACTTTCTATAGAATCGCCATGAGAATGATTACTTTCATGTATATGATCACTATTATGATCATGTCCATGATGATATCTTACCCTTTTTTTCCTAAATATCATTTATTTATCCCCCATTATTTATACTCTATTTATTTTATATTAAATTCATTTTTTATTAGTTTTATTGAATCCTTAATAAGTAATGCTAGTGGTTTATTCTCAAGTCCTACTAACTCTATATTTTCTGGCATAATTGGTAAAAGTATTTTTAAAGCCTCAGATTCAACGACAGCTTCACTAACTTTACTTGTTACTTCTCCCATCATCGAATTTGGCATAGTTATGGAAACTGGTGCCACAATTATATTAGCTTTCTTCACTGATGTTATAATAGCATTCTCTCCTGTTGCACCTTTATTTGCATGTGCTTTCATCATAGCACTAGTTGCAATAGAGTTTGTTCCAAGTGCATATATATCTATATATGTAGGTAGTTCTTCTCTAAGATTTGATACTATCTGAGCGCCTATTCCTCCACCCATACCATCTATAACTGCTATTACCATATATTTATCCCCTATTATTTTCTTTTATTATTATCTTATGATCCATTAGCCTTATTTCTTTTATTTCTCCATCCACTATTTTTTGTTCTCCTAATAAATCTGTTAGATATACCTTTCCTTCAAATGGATCTACACTAACAACATTATCCATTATCCTCTCCATTCCATCTTCCTTTAAAATATAAGCTGCAGATTCACACATATTTTTTCCCCCTTAAATTATACTAAAATTCGCTTCGCTTGAGCGACGTGTCGACGAAACAATTCATTTCACCAACGATATATCCTCGCTCTCACTTTGAGCAACGTGTTGGTGAATCATTTCGGATACATCCGTCACTCAAAAACATATTTTTTCACTCCTCTAAAACCATTTACACCTCTTTGATGCATAAAAAGTTATAGTAAGCAAAAAAGGTTTCTTCAGGTATTTCCATACACTAAAGAAACCTTCATGATTTCGTTTTTATTATTCATTTATACCTTGAGTATAGCACCCTATTTTATAAAAAGTCAATCAAATTTAACCATTTATAATTCAACCGTATTTTTAAAATTTACTCTCCTAGTATTGCTTTAACTGTTGGAAATTGTTCTATGTTTGTATGTGGTAAAAAACATGCTGATATAAATTCATCCATATATGTAGGGTATACACTTAATTCTACATAAGTAATTTCATTACCTATATCCTGAAGTTTTTGTTTTGCATCTTTACTTATTAATGCAAGATAAGAACCTACTAATGAACTATTACCTATATATACAAACTTTTCTCTTTCTATATCTGGAAGTAAACCTATTAATATCGAGTTCTCTATATTTAAGTTATTTCCTATTCCACCAGCTATATATAGCTGGTCTATTACGCTAAAATCCATGCCTAAACTTTCTATTAAAACTGAAGCCCCTGAGTATATAGCTCCTTTAGCTTTTATAAAATTATCTATATCAACTTCATTTACAGTTATATCCTGTTCTAAGTTATATTCTTCTTTAAATGCTAATACATATTCTCCCATTTCATACTCATTAAATCTTATCCTTCTATTGTCTATATCTCTATGTATTTTTCCTCTTCTATCTATTATTCCTGTAAGTATCATTTGACATATTAAATCTATTATACCTGAGCCACATATTCCTATTGGATCCGTATCACCTATCGTTGTAAGAGTTGGATTCAAAGTTTTTTCATCTATTTTTACCTTTTCTATAGCTCCATTGGAAGCCCTCATTCCACAACTTATTCCTCCACCTTCAAATGCAGGACCTGCAGAACAAGCACAACTCATCATATAGTCTTTATTTCCAAATACTATTTCTCCATTAGTACCTAAATCAATAAATAACACATTTTCTTCGCTAGACCAAATACCAGAAGATAATACACCTGCTGTAATATCTCCTCCTAAGTAACTTGCTACAGAAGGTGATAAAAATACCTGTGCACTGTCATTAATATTTAATCTTACATCTTTTCCTCTTAATTTAGGAGATTTTAAAAATGGTGGTATGAATGGTTCTTGTCTTAAGAAATCTGCGTATACACCTAAAAATAAACTACTCATAGTAGTGTTACCTGCTACTACAAGGCTAACCACATTATCTTTATCTATATTATGTTTAGTATATATAGAATTTAATAATGGATTTATAGTATCTTCTACTATAGCTTCATTTAATTCTTTTAATCCATTTTTCTTTGTTGAGTATACAATTCTATGTATAACATCTGCCCCATATTTTATCTGTGCATTTCCAGATGAAGCTTTATCTAAAATTTCTTTTGTATATAAATCAACTAAACATACAACTACAGATGTTGTTCCTATATCTATAGCAACTCCATAAAGTTTATTCTCTGTGTTTCCTGATTCTATATTAAGTATAGTTATTTTATTTTTCTTTTTAATGTAGGTTATAGTTACTTTAAAATTATCTTTTCTTATAACTGTTGGTACTTTTCTTAATAAATCTATAGTAAAGTCTATTTCATTATATCCCAAACTGTTTCTTATATGTCTTTCTATTCTATCAATATCACTTATATTATCATCTAGTGTTGGTTCATCTAACTCTATGTAAGTTTTTTCAATATTAGTCTCAAATTTAAAATTATTTTCTTTAATTATTTTTTTTGCTCTATCAAAAACTTCCTTATCTTTTCTATTATCACTACCTTCTATTTTCATTCCATACATAGATGATGATAGTTTTGAAGGTACTTCTATATCAATATCTTCTATTACTTTTGTATTGCATGCTAATATATATCCTTGATTCCATTCTTCATCTTTTATATGATGAGTTTTCTCTGTATCAACTTTACCTTTAATTAGCCTTACCTTGCACTTACCGCAAGATACATTTCCATTACAAGGTGCATCTATAAATATATCTGCATTCCTTGCAACATCTAGTAATTTATCCCCTTTATTACAATAAATCTCTTTATTATGTGATGTAAAAGTCACTTTCACCATATCTAAATCCCCCAATATGCTTTTCTAATATAATTTTAGCATATGTTATATCACAGGTATCAAGAAAGAGCATAAAAGGTTTGTGTGCACTCAACCCTTTCATACTCTTATTTAAATTAGTCTATACTAGCTTCGTAACTATCTGAATTTAATAAGTTTTCTAACTCATCTTCATCAGCTACCCTAACTTTTACTATCCATGCATCATATGGATCTTCATTTATATATTCTGGTTCATCATCTAATCTTTCATTTATTTCAACAACTTCTCCAGATAAAGGAGCTATTAAATCTGATGCTACTTTTGAAGATTCAACTACTCCATACTCTTCACCTTGATTTAATTCATCCCCAACCTCTGGCATTTCAACAAATAATACTTCTCCTAATTGATTTTGAGCATAAGCTGTTATTCCTATGTAGGCAAATTCTCCATCAATTTTAACCCATTCATGTTTGTCAGTATATTTTAAGTTTGGTATAACTTTCATAGTAATCCTCCTAGTATACTAAATTACATTACACATTCCATTGATAATGCTGGGTGACCTTTTTCTTCTAGGAACGCTAATACTCCTTCTGAATCACTAGCTATAGTTTCATCACATATCATATCTGTGAAGTTTTCTATACCAGTCATTTCTTTAACTGTAGCATTTAATTTATCAGCTACATAGTCTTTTAATTCTTTTGGCATCCAAACTATTCTTTCTGGTCCACCTTCTGCATAAGCAAACTTTTTAGAAGATATGAAATGTCTTCCGTGCCCCATGAATCCTGGAGTTTGAACCCCTCCACCTGTCATAGAAGCAAGTTCACCAAATGTCATACCAACAGGAGTTATTTGAGAGAATTCTCTATTTACTATAATAAATCCATTAGCTTCAGGCATTATACCACAAATACATTCAAAGCATCCACAAGAAGTCATTGGATCCTCAAGTATAGAGTATAATGTAACATTTTCAACAGCTCCCTGAGATATTTTAGATACTGTATCATTAACTGCTTTCCATTTTCCTAATCTATCATCTAGACATTGTCCTTTAACTATAGGTTGGCAAGGTCCAGTTGGATCTAATTCTTTAGTAGCCTTAGCATCTAACCAACTAACTGCTCCACAAAGTCCAAGTCTTTCAGGAGTGACAACACAAACATGTGCTGGTGCGAAAGATTGGCAAAGGTTACAAGAATAAAATTCTTCAACGCTTTCATCTACTAATGAAGCTAATCTTTCATCTCTAGCATCATATCTAGTTATAGCTTGAGGTTTTAATTCAGAAACTTTTTGAGCATCTGTTACTATTGTTATTTCGCACTTATCAACAACAGACTCAAATTCATCTCTCATTTTAGCATATAAAACTTCTCCTATATGCTCTAATCTAAATCCTTTTTCATAAGCATCTTTAGATATTCTTATCCAAGACATATCTCTTTGACCAACATGCATTACACCTTCTATATAGTTTAAGAAGTAATGTAATCTTCTTTCAAGAACTGGTTCAAAGTCATCTTGCATTGATTTACCAGCTATGTTAACTATAATAGCAAGTGGTAGTCTTACTACTCCATTTGTTTCTACTTCATCTATATCAGGACCTATTACTGATATTTTATGGTCTTCAACTTCACTTAATTCCCTCTTTATAACAAGTTCCCAAGCTTCAGTTTTATTTCCACCAAATTCAGCAAACATGTCGTTCTTTCTAATTCTTTCACCTTCAAATGCAGCTGCAAATGATACAGGTATTGGTATATCTGTTATTTTTATTTTTATTCCTCTAGCTTCTAATGAAGTCGCTACAAACTTATCATAATCCTTTTGAGTTAATAATTTCATTGGTACTTCTGAAACTGTTTGATCAGTTATAACTGGGAATCCTAAAGCTATAGCTCCAGCTCCAGCAGATACAACTAATTCACTTAGTGGTCCAAATGCATTTACAAATGCTGGAACCCTCTTAGCAGTATATTCTAATAATCCTGGTAAATCTCCTGGAGTTAAATTTCCAAATATTAATGCTGCTCTTACTGCAACAGATACAACATGTATAACAGATGTTACATCATAACCTAAAGGTATAACTCTTAGTTCTAGCCCCATTTTTACTCCAGCCTCTATAGCTTGATCTATTACTTTACCAACTAAGAAAGTAAGTAAACCTTTAGATTGGTAATCTTTTATTATTTTAGCTGTAGTTTCAGAATCTGGACATTCTCCAAGAATAACTGCAACCCCTGGTATATCTCCTGTAACTAGTGGAACACCAAGTGATCTTATTATAGGATCAGTTATATGACCTGCACACGGCTCACTGTATGGGGCATCACTAGTTGCATATTTTATAGCTTCTATAACTTCAGCTGCAAGCGCTGTAGCTAAACCTGAATTTAATGCATGTTCTAATAAATGAGTTTTATTTATTAAGCTTTCTACTATTTCAAGAGCACCTTCTAAGTCTCCTAAACAGTTCATTTTTTTTCCTGTAGCTGCATATATGCAAGGTAATGAGTATGCAGTATCAGGGAATGCTACTTTATGATCTCTTCCATTTGATTCTATGGCTTGATTTAATAATCCCCTTGCAGCTTCTAAAGCTTGCTCTGATCCCGTAAAAATTATATTATATAAGTTCACTCTATATTTCCCCCTTTTTAGACTTCTTCAATTATATTTTTATATCTTATACGTTAAATGCAAATGAACCTTCATTTAACTCTAAGAATGAGTCTGCATATAGAGACGCTCCTCTTATTATGTCACAAGATTTTACTGTTCTCATTAATTGTTCATCACAAGGATTTGCTATAGCTGAACTAAATCCATTTGCCATAGCCATTGCTAAAAATGCACTATCAAGTATTGGTCTTACATGTTTTGGGCATCCATTAGATACATTAGATAATCCTCCTGTAGTTAATAATCCCATTTCAGTCATCATTCTTATAGCTTCTAAAACTTCTACTTGCTTATCTTGCATTCCTTTTATAACTAAGCATAATGGATCAAATAGCATATCTTCAGGCTCTAATCCCGCCATTAGACCCCTCTCTAACATTTCTTGGCAGTAAGCCATACGCTCATCGTTATCTTTTGGTATACCTTCTTTAGCACATAAAGCTATAACCTTAGCTTCATATTCGCCTGCTAAATCTATTAAATCTAATCTTGAGCCTGCATCAGCTGAGTTTATTATTGGTTTTGCATGAGTTCTATTATATACTTTAAGCCCTGCTTCTATAGCTTTTCTATTTGCAGTATCTAAAGCTAAAGGAACATTATTAAACTCTTTTTGTAGTAATTGAACTCCCCAAGTCATTAACTCTTCTCCATCTCTTTCGGCAGGACCTATGTTAAAATCTATATAGTGTGCTCCAGCTTCTAATTGCTCCTTAGCTCTTTTTAATATTGGTTCAGGATTTCTCTCAGCTAAAGCTTTTCTTATTATTGGTGATATACAGTGTATTCTTTCACCTATTATCATAAACTTTTCCATTTGATTTATCCCCCCTATAAATTACTTATTATACTTTGTAACAGTAGTTAAATAATATTTAATTACAATTAGAATTTATATACTATGCATTTGCTACAGCTTCATCTTGCTTAGCTTTATACTCTTTTAAGAACTTCGGTATTTCCATAGATTCTTCTGTTCCTATTATTACATTCCATCCAGGTAAATTATCTTCTATATCTCCTTTTAATACAGCAGCTTTTCCTGGTATTATTAAATCTCTATTCTTAGTCATATCTTCTATTTTACTTTCTTTTATAAATTTAGCTATGCTACTTCCACTAAATTTACCTGCTGACCAAGCAGTTAATACAGAATATCCTCCTGCATCTGGTATTGCTAAATATACTGGAACTTTAGATCTTTCTATATCTCCAGATACTATGAAGTAGGTTAATGCAAAGTCAACAGTAACCATTACTGGTGAATTTTCATCTGCATTGTTCATTGGGTATACTTTTGGTTCTACTCTCATTGGTCTTTGTGGATCAGTATATATATTTTGTCTTAATGCGAATAATGGTAATGCTTTTGAGTAATCTATGTCATCTATTACTATTATAGATCCATATTTTATTGTAAACATTGATGATAGGGCTACTTCCATTTGTGGGTCATTATTTGATAGTTTATTTGCAAATACTATTGATGGGTATCCAAATGTTCTGTCTTGTTCTTTTAAAGCTATTCTTCTAACTTGAACAGCATTTGTAAATGTATCTTTTATATTTTCTCCAGTTACATCTAATATTAACTCTCTATATCCTAATCCTTGAATTGCTTCTATTGTAGCATATAACTCTTCTAAGTTAGCAGCCTTTACACCTAAAGCTAATTTAAGGTCTTTTACTAATTCAACCATTCCCTTGTAGTTTTCTTTATTAGCTCCATAAACTACTGGTTTTTTATCTTTTAATATTTCTATAGCTTCTTTAGATATATCTACGTCTTCACATACTATTATGTGAGTTACATCTAATCCACTTTCATTAACTCTATTTACTAAGTTTAAGAATCCTTCTTTATTATCACGGTATTCTAAAACTATCATTTCAGCTTTCATTTCTTCGCCTATTCTTATATAGTTAACAGCTTTTATGTTAGCTATTTTAAAATCTATTTGTTCATTAGTCATAGAATCATCAAATGCTACTGCATATCTATTTCTATTTACTAATGTTTTTTCGTGTCTAAATAATACTGTTTCAGCACCTAATTCATATTCAGAAGTTCCGCTTCCTACTTTTAAAGCTCTCATTAAAGGAGCTGTTGCTTCTGATAATTTTGCTATTGCATCATCAGACATATGTGGACACTTACTTACTTCTACCGCTCCTGAAGCAACTTTCATAGAGAAAGCCATACAAGTTGGAAATCCACAGTCCTTACAGTTTTTCTTTGGTGTTAATTTAAATATATCTAAAGCTTTTAATGCCATTATTTTTCCCCCTAACCTTACAATTTAATTAAGATAATGCACTAACTAATTCTTTTATAGTTTCTACTGATTTTGGATGACGAAGTATAACTGCATTTGCTCCACCAACTAAAGCACTTGTTGCAGTAGACACTTCCATATTTATACCTCTTTGTTCTGCCGGACCCCATTGTGGTTCGTCTTCAATACTTGCTATAGATTCTTTAACATGCCAAGTTTCAAATGAAACCGGAGTTACTATAGGCATTTGTAATGTTTTATCATTTTGACCAAATGCAGCAAGTCTAATTCTATCCATAGTAGATGCAACATACTCATATCCATAGCCAACAGCAGAGCATCCAATTTGCATAACTATATTCTCAGGTTTAACACCTAATTGAGTTAATAATACGTTTAATTGTTTAGCTAGGTTTATATCAACAGAAGATTCAGCTACTACTTTGTGACTATATGCCATAGTAGTTGCAGCTCCAACTGCCTTATAGTTATCTTCTGTAGCCGCTAAAAATAAACAGTTATTTCCATCAACAGCTTGAGATACTTTTTCAAATACCTTAGCATCTTTTTCATGATTTCCACACCCTGCTATAACAACAGGTAGGCTAACTGATTCAACTACATTTTTAGCAACTTCAGCACATTCTTCTGGACTTCTATCAAGTCCATTTGGATCAGAACTTTCAAGCTTTAAACATATAAAGTCTGCTTTTAAATTTTCCTCTATGTATTTAGCCCATTTTACTGGACAATCACAAACATCTTTATACATTTCTTTAAATTCATTAGTCCATCCCTCTGGATAAACGTCTAACATTTCTACTCCTACTTTTTGAGTATTTCCAGTATTTCCATCAAAGCTATAAAATGGTAAAGTACTTTCTCCACCTATTTTTATCGCTTTTTCCCCTTTCCCTATTTCTACTTCTGATATCTTTCCAGAATATTTTTGAACAGACATCTTAAATGCCATAGTTTTTTCCCCCTTAAGCCTAATTTAACTCTAATTTAGCCATTATATCATTTATAGCTATCTTAGCCTTTGAATCCTCAGGTAAGTTAACTAATGGTATTCCTGAAGAATCATACTCATATATCATTTCATCCATAGGTACTACACCTATAAGATTTAAATTATGTTTATCTATTTCTTCTTTTATTCCCTCATTTAATTCTCCATTTGGAGCTTTATTTACAATTAAGTATATATCTCCTACACTTAAATTTAATTCTCTTGCTAAATCTCTAATTCTAGCAACAGCCTGAACACTCCTTCTTGAGCAATCACTAACTAATAAAAGTTTATCTATATGTTTAGTTGTTTTTCTACTTAAATGCTCCATTCCAGCTTCATTATCTATAACTAAATACTCATAAGCATCTGATAGTTTATCAGTTTGCTCTCTTAATATTCCATTTACGTAACAGTAACAACCTTCCCCCTCAGATCGTCCCATTACTATTAGATCATATCCGTCACCTTCTGCTAAACAAGTATTTAATCTATATTGTAAGTATTGAGCTTTAGTCATACCACCTGGAAAAGCATTCCCTTGTTTTTCTCTTTGGTTAACTTCTTCTCTGATTGAACCTATAGTAGTTTCAACTTCTATACCTAATACTTCATTTATATTAGCATTTGCATCTGCATCAACAACTAGTACTGGCCCTTTGTTATTAGTTGTTAAGTTATTAACTAAAAGCCCTGTAAGACTAGTCTTTCCAGTTCCACCTTTACCTGCTACTGCTATATTATATCCCATATTAAGACTTCCCCCTTTTTATTTGTCAAAACAGAGCTTTTAATTTACTCTGTTTTGTATTAAGCCTTTGCCTTAGTTAATTTTGGAGCTGCATGAACACATTCACCATGAACATCATGAAGAGCTTCCATTAGACCTTCTGATAATGTTGGATGTGCATGTATAACATCTCCTACTTGCTCTACAGTTAATCCTAAATGTACTGCAAGTGATAATTCTGTTAATAAATCTGTTGCGTGAGGACCTACTACTGATGCCCCTACTATTTTATCTTCACTATCTGCAAGAACTTTTATAAATCCTTGTGTATGACCTATAGCTTGAGCTTTACCTAATCCTCTAAATTCAAACTGACCTACATTATACTCAACACCTTCAGCATCTAACTGCTTTTGAGTTTTTCCAACAGCAGCAACTTCCGGTTCAGTATATACACATCTTGGAACTGCTGTATAATCTACTGTTTTAGATTTACCAAAAGCATTTTCTACAGCAATTATTCCTTCTTTAGATGCAACGTGTGCAAGCATTGGAGTGTTTATTAAATCTCCTATTGCGTATATACCTTCTACACTTGTTTCAAGATTTTCATTAACCACTATTTTACCTCTGTTTAACTCTATTCCTAATTCTTCAATTCCAGAGTTTTCAATATTAGGTCTTCTACCTATTGCAACTAATACATATTGAGTATTTACTTTTTTTCCGTCTGATAAAGTTGATACTACTTCGTCCCCCACTACTTCGCAAGAATCAACTCCACTATTTAGTAATACTTTAATTTTATCCTTTTTAAATTGTCTCTGCAACTGTTTTACAACATCTTTATCTTCAAATGGTAATAGTTGTTCTCCTCTTTGAACTATAGTAACTTCAGTGCCTAAAGTACTAAAGAACTGACCTATTTCACATCCTATTACCCCTCCACCTATTATCAACATAGACTCAGGTAATTCAGAAAGTCCTAGCACTTCATCGCTAGTGATTATACGCTTTTTATCATATGGAAACATTGGCGGTACTATTGGAACAGATCCATTAGCTAATATTATTTTATCAGCTTTTATAATTTCTATCTCTCCATCTTCTTTTGTAACTTCTATAGTATTCTTATCTATAAGCTTACCAAATCCATTTACTAAATTTATTCCTCTTTTATCAAATAAAAATTCTATTCCACTTATTAATTGATCTACTATCTTATCTTTTCTAGACATTACAGCACTAAAATCTGCATTAACTTTTCCATCTATATTTATTCCAAAGTTTTTTGCCTCTTTTATATTCATTAACATTGAAGAAGATGCAAGTAACGCTTTAGTCGGTATACAACCTACATTTAAGCAAGTACCTCCTACTTTCTTTTTCTCTATAACCGTTACATCTCCTCCAAGCATAGCTGCTTTTATTGCTGCAACGTATCCTCCTGGACCTCCACCAATTACTGCTATTTTCATATCCATTCCCCCATATCACAATTAATTTTAGAATTCTTTATTTTTTATAATCCAGCTTCATCTAATATAGCTGGAACATTTTCTTCTGCTCCGATTGCCATTATATGAACACCGTCACATAAATCTTCTTCTTTTAATTGTCTTATGAATTCTCCTGCCATCTTTATACCTTCTGATACCCAGTTTTCTTTTCCTACAGCTCTTAATCTTTCTATTTGTTCATCTGGAACAAATATACCAGGAACATTGGCAGTCATGAACTTAGCCATTCCAGGAGATTTTAAAGGTACTATCCCAGCTAATACCTTACAGTCCATATGCTTAGTTAATTTTCTAAATTCTCTCATATGCTCTATATCATATACAGCTTGAGTTTGGAAAAACTTAGCCCCTACATTTATTTTCTTTTGCATCTTCATTAATTGTATTTCTATTGGAGCATACTCTGGAGTAACTGAAGCTCCTAAATAAAATTTTGGAGAACCTTTTAGTTCATTTCCAACTAAGTCTTTTCCTCCCATTAATGTTTCAGCTGTTTGAAGTATACCTATACAATCTAAATCAAATACACCCTTAGCTTGTGGATGATCTCCAACTACTGTATGATCACCAGTTAAAGCTAACATATTTTTTATTCCAAATACACCAGCAGATAGCATTTCTCCTTGTATAGCTATTCTATTTCTATCTCTACCAGTCATTTGTAATACTGGCTCTAATCCAACATCCTTTAATAATTTACATGTAGCAAGTGAAGTGGTTCTCATAACTGCAGATTGAAAATCCGTAACATTAGCTGCATGCACTCTTCCCACTAGTGGTTTAGCACATTCGATCAAATGTGAAAGGTCTGTTCCCTTTGGAGGTGCCATCTCAGTTGTAACTGCAAACTTTCCACTTTCTAATGTTTCTCTTAATAAGCTCATTAAAAATATCCTCCTTTTTAACCTTTTAGAAATTCTTATGCTTTAGCAGTAGTTTTTTGATTTTGTTTTTCTTTTAAATTTAGACTTCTTGGATTATTTTGTTTAGAATAATCCTTCATCGGTCTTATTTCTAAGAGATTATCTAATTGATCTATATCTTTTAATCGTTCATATATCTTTACCCAAGCACAATCATTATCTTGACTTACTTCACATTTGCCATTTTTAGCTCCACCACATGCACCGTTTATTAATCCTTTAGCACACATAGTTACAGGACATATTCCTCCAGTCCATCCAAGTTCACAATCTCCACAAGCCTTACATGCTTCTTCAAATTCTCCAATTCTCTTTGTTTCCCCTATAAACATAGTATTGTTTGCTGGATAAACAGGTATATTCTTAAGGTTTTTAACTATAGTTTGTGTTCCATCTCCACAAGCTAAAGATAAAACTGCATCTGCATCTGCTAATTCAGATTTTAATTCCTTTAAATCTTTCTTAGATTTTAATAAATTACATGCTGGGTCTAATATACGGTATCCTAAAACAGTTTTTCCTTCTATTTCTAAAGCTTCTTTCATTTTAAGGACTTCTTCTTCTCCACCACTTTTACAAATCGCAGCACATTGATTACATCCAATCAAAACTACTTTCTCTGCATTTTTTAAAAATCCTAAGATTTCATTTATAGGCTTATTTTCAGAAATTATCATCTCTATTCCCCCTAAAACTTACAATCTATTATTTATTGTTTTGATTCTTACAAGCCTTAACTACATGCTTAGCAAGTATAGATGTTGTAACAGAACCTACCCCTGCTGGAACTGGAGTTATCATAGATACTTTATCTTGTACAGATGCTGTATCAACATCTCCGCATAAATTTCCATTTTCATCAACATTTATACCTACATCGATTACGACTGCCCCTTCTTTTACGAAGTTTTCTTTTATCATTTTAGCTCTACCAACAGCAGCTACTAATATATCAGCTTGTGAAGTTACTTTTTCTAAATTTTTAGTTCTAGAGTGGCATATAGTAACAGTTGCATTTTCGTTTAATAAAAGCATTGATGCAGGTTTACCAACTACCATACTTCTTCCAAGTACAGCTACGTTAGCACCATTTAATTCAACATCATAATGTTTTAATATTTCTACAACTGCAGTTGGGGTACATGGTGGGAATCCTGATTTGTCACCTTCCATTATTTTTGCAGAGTTTATTGGGCTAAAGCAATCTACGTCTTTTTCTGGAGATATAACGTATTTTATTGCTTCTTCATTTAATTGGTTAGGAAATGGTCTAAGACATAATATACCATGAACATCTTTATTTTCATTTAAGCTTCTTAAAGTTTTTTCATAATCTTCTTGTGTTATATCTTCTGCTAATTCTACAACTTCAGTTTCTATACCTATAGTTTGACATCTCTTTAATGCTCCTCTTTCGTAAGCTAAATCGTCTCCTCTAGCTCCTACTCTAACTATAGCTAACTTAGGATTTATACCCTCTTTAACTAATTCATCAACTTCTTTTATTAAATTCTCACTTATTTGATCAGCTACTGGCTTTCCTTTTATTATTTGACCTTTAGTTGCAGTTACTTCCATTTTAAAAACGCCCCCTTAAATTTTAATTTATATAATATACAAGTATAGCTTGTATTAATTTTCTACTTTAAAATAATTATTTTCCTAGAGCTTTTTCTACTTTAGCGTAAACTTCATCACATATTTTTACGCCTTCTTCTACTAAATGGTTTACTTCATTTCTTACTTTTTCAACATACTCCATATCTTTTATAGAGTTTATATTTATTACTATATTTAGCTGACCACTAAGTATTGCAGATCTTAAACATTGAATTCCAACACCTACATCACTTATAGCAAGCCTTGAACCTTTATCAACTAAATCCTCATGTAATTTTATAGCATCGAAACACATTCTTACTATGTTTATTGGAGCTTCACAAGCTACCTTTAATGCATTTTCCATAATTTCTTCTTTTATTTTCTTTTCTTCCTCCGTTGAAGTCGGAAGTCCATAAGCTTTTGAAAGAGGCAAGAAATTGTTTGCATCTTCATCAATCATACTCAATAATTTCTCTTCTATTTCTCCTGCTTTTACTAATATTTCTTTTACGCTATCTTCATACTCTGCATATTTTTTCTTTCCTATAGTTAAGTTGCAAACCATACTGCCTAAAGCCATTCCTATAGCACCAACTAAAGCTGCTGCTCCACCTCCACCAGGTACGGCTGACTTTGAAGCTAATAGATTTACAAATTCAACACAAGTTTTTTCAGATATCTTCATGATTTCCCCCTTAAATCTTTTAAAGATACTAAATTACTATGTAGTGGAGTGCAAAATTTTTACACTCCACATTATTATTTATTAGAATAATCCAGATATTATTCCATTTTCATCAACATCTATTCTTTCAGCTGCTGGAACTTTTGGAAGTCCTGGCATTTTCATTATTGCACCAGTTAAAGCAACTATAAATCCAGCACCTGCTGATACTGTTAATTGTCTAACTGTTATTCTAAATCCTGTTGGTCTACCTAATTTAGTTTGATCGTCAGTTAAAGAATATTGAGTTTTAGCCATACATATTGGCATATGTGAGAATCCTAACTTTTCTAATCTTTCTAACTCTTTTCTAGCTTGTGGAGTAAAGTCTACTCCATCAGCTCCATATATCTTAGTAGCTATAGCATTTATCTTGTCTTCTATACTTAAATCATCTTCATAGCAGAATTCAAATTCATTTGGTTCATTAGTTAATCTTATAACTTCTTTAGCTAGTTCAATTCCACCTTCTCCACCTTTTGCCCATACTTGAGATAAGGCAACATTAACACCTAGTTCTTTACATCTTTCTTTTACTAAGTTAACTTCTGCTTCTGTATCAGTTGGGAATTCATTTATAGCAACTACTGCTGGTAACTTAAATACTTGAGTTATATTTTCAACATGCTTTAATAAATTTGGAAGACCAGCTTCTAAAGCTTCTAAGTTTTCATTGTTTAACTCATCTTTTGGTACTCCACCATTGTATTTTAACGCTCTTACTGTAGCAACTATTATAACTGCATCAGGCTTTAAATCAGCCATTCTACATTTTATATCTAGGAATTTTTCAGCACCTAAATCAGCACCAAATCCACCTTCAGTTACTACATAATCAGCAAAGTGCATAGCCATTCTTGTAGCTATAACAGAGTTACATCCATGAGCTATATTTGCAAATGGTCCACCATGAACAAATGCAGGTGTTCCTTCTAATGTTTGAACTAAATTTGGCTTTAATGCATCTTTTAATAATGCAGCCATAGCTCCATTAGATTTTAATTGCTCTGCAGTTACAGGGTCACCTTGGAAATTGTATCCTACTATTATTCTTCCTAATCTAGCTTTTAAATCAACTATATCACTTGCTAAACAGAAAGCAGCCATTACTTCTGAAGCAACTGTTATATCGAATCCATCTTCTCTAGCTACACCATCTGCTCTTGATCCCAAACCATCAACAACATTTCTTAGTTGTCTATCGTTCATATCAACACATCTTCTCCAAGTTATACTTCTAGAGTCTATTCCTAATTCATTTCCTTGATGAATATGGTTATCTAGCATAGCAGCTAATAAGTTATTTGCAGCACCTATAGCATGAAAATCTCCTGTGAAATGTAAATTTATATCTTCCATTGGAACAACTTGTGCATATCCTCCACCTGCTGCTCCACCTTTAATACCAAATACAGGTCCTAACGAAGGTTCTCTTAATGCAACTAATACATTTTCACCTAATTTAGCTAATCCATCTGCAACTCCTATAGTAGTAGTAGTTTTTCCTTCTCCTGCTGGAGTTGGGTTTATAGCTGTAGTTAATATTAACTTTGACTTTTTACCGCCATTGCCTCTCTTTAATAAATTGTAGTCTACTTTAGCTTTATACTTACCGTATAATTCTATATCATCTTCTCCTAGACCTAACTTTTTAGCTATCTCTCTTATATCTTGTGGTTTAGCTTCTTGAGCTATTTCAATATCTGATTTAAATCCCATAATTAGTATCCTCCCCTATAATTTAAATATTTAATTTCGCTATGTATAAATTATTTATCTTTAGCAAATAATCTATATAATAATGACCATTTTTTAGCATTTTAATTACAGGACACACTTAATCCCATCAACTTATTTTTTATTGCTTCAATTTGTTCTCTAGTTTCTTGGCTAGTGTCATATGGAGATTTATTACTTCTATCCGAATTTATGACATCTTGATTGTAGTATATAAAGCCTAAAGCTTCTCCATCCTCTATATTAGACATTATAAATTCTTCATCTTCTTTATTTCTAATTTTGTTGCCTACAACAAATACTTGTTTAATACCTATATCTTTACCTAAAGATTTAACTTTTCTATAAGTTTGTAGACTTCTTTCACCTGGTTCAACTACCACTATAAAAGCATCTACACCTTGTGCAGTTCCTCTACCTAAGTGTTCAATTCCTGCTTCCATATCCATTACTACTACATCTTTATTTTGTAATATTAGATGCGAGCAAAGTCTTTTTAATAATACATGTTCTGGACAAACACATCCTGAACCACCAAAATCTACAGTACCTAAAGTAAGTAATCTAACACCATTGTATTCTTTACAATAATTTTCAGGTATATCATCAACCTTAGGATTTAATTTAAACATTTTGTTAAAAGTTCCTGTTTCTGCAGCAGTTCTTTCTGAAATTAATTTTCTCATTTCTGATATTGGAACAATAGAATCATATACTTCTTTTGGAAATCCTAATGCTAAACCTAGATTAGCATCAGGATCTGCATCAACAGCAACTACTCTGTATCCATCATCTGCAAACATTCTAGACAACATAGAAGAAAAAGTTGTCTTTCCTACTCCACCTTTACCTGTTATCGCTATTTTCATATTATACCACCTTTTGTAATAGATGAACCATATAATGATATGTATGTTCATCTAAATTATTTATCCTTTTATACGTTTATCTATAAACATTAATAAATACTGTGTTCAAAAAAGTTTTATTTTCATATTATTAAACTTCTACTTCGACTACTTGCTTCATTTTTTCTTCAACTAATTTTTCAAAGTGAACACGTTTCTTTTCTATGTCAGATATTATTATTTGTGCTAATTCTTCTGGATTTTCATTAACTGTAAATTTAGCTCCTACTATATCTTGTAATTCATCACATAATATTTCTACTGCTCTTGATGAACCTTTTACTGGTGGCATTATTCCTAAGTATGTGTCTATACCTGAAGCTACAACATAAGTACCTATAGCAACTGCTTTTTCAGACATCCACTCTGGTGCCACACCAGCTACTGGAAGATCACATATATCCATATCTAAAGTTTTAGCAGTTTCGCTTACTATCTCTAATATACGGCTACAATCAACACAAGAACCTAGGTGTAAAACTGGCGGTATATCAACAAGTTCACAAACTGTTGCTAATCCTTTACCTGCTAGCTTTCTAGCCTCTTTAGTCATTAAACCAAATTTAGCTGCAGCTGATGCTCCACATCCAGTAGTAACAACAAGTATGTCATTTTTAATTAATTCTTTCATTATTGTTATATGCGCTTTATTAGAAACCCCTTTAGCATTATTACATCCAACTACACCTACAGCTCCTCTTAATACTCCAGATTTTAAACAATCTGCTAATGGTTTTAGAGTACCTGTTGGGTCTATTTGTGAATTTACAACTCTATCTAGTTGCCCAAGTATTGCATCTAGACTATATCCTACTGTTGCGCTTGATTTTAATTCTGGTATAAGTACTTTTGATTTGTCTCTATTTTTAAAGTTTAATATTGCTTCTCTAACTATTCTACGTGCATCTTCATATGCAGTTTCTTCTGAGAATTCCATATATGTTGACTCGGCTATTTTAGCCTTTGGAAATGTTGTTATGAATTTTGTGTGATAGCATTTTGCAACCTTTGCTAATGCTGGGAATATACATTGAACGTCAACTATCATTGCTTCCACTGCACCTGTAACTATTGCAAGTTCTTGTTGGTGGAAGTCTCCTGCAGTTTTTACACCATGTCTCATTGTAACTTCATTACCTGTACAGCACATTCCTGCTAAGTTTATTCCATCTGCTCCAACTTCTTTAGCTAATTCAACTAATTCTGGATCTTCAGACGCTAAAACTATCATTTCAGATAATGAAGGCTCATGTCCATGTAATATTATATTTACTTTATTCTCTTCTAAAACTCCTAAGTTTGCTTCCGTTTCTCTCACTGTTGGAGTTCCAAATAATATATCACTAAATCTAGTTCCTATCATAGATCCAGCCCATCCATCTGCTAGAGATGTTCTAAGTGACATATGTATTAAACTATCTATGTCTGCTGTACATCCTATATGAGTTGAGTGCATTATGGTAGCAACTTCTCTATCTATCGCTCTTGGTTCTATTCCAAGTTCTTTCCATACTTTTTGTCTTTTTACTGGAGCATTCTTTAAAAATCTTGCTACTCCGTAAGGTTTACCAAATTCCATTAATGCAACATCTGCAACTTCGTGAGCTATATCATATATATCTCTACCCTCTGTTTCTACATCCCACTCTTTTGCTAATGTTATTAGTTTTGATTCATCTTTTATTGTATAGTTTCCATTTCTACTTGCTAAGGCCATTGTATGAGCTATATCTCTTGCGTGGTCAGAGTGAGCTGCAGTACCACCTGCAACCATCCTTGCAAAGTTTCTTCCTACTATAACATGTTCATCGGCACCACATAGACCTCTTGGTGTTTTAGGTGTTATTCTACATGGACCCATTCCACATATTCTACAGCAATTCCCCTGAAGACCAAAACCACATTGAGCCTTAAAATTTTGCTTTCGGTCATACATTGTTTCTACGCCGTCTCTTTCAGCCTTATCTAATAATACTTTACTATTTAAATCAATAGTCATCATTTTTTTATCCATATGCCTATATCCCCCTCTATCTCGATTTATAAATCCTAGGATGAATAAAAGATATGTCAATTAAAAATTAATGCTCTGTATTACCTAATTTGATTATATACTAATTCAGTTTAAATTTGTGTTATTTTTAATAGTATTCTAACAATTTAATTGTTTAAAATAAATGTGTGTATTTTATATAATTTTCTTAATATCTTTAGCTATAAGTGCTCCATATGCTATAGAATATAACTTCGATTCTGCACTATCTGATCTAGAAACTAATACTATAGGTGCTTTGGCTCCCATAATAACTCCTGCTGATTTTGCATTTGCCATATATGTAAATGATTTGCCTATTCCATTACCGACTTCTATATTAGGTACTAATAAAATATCAATATCTCCTGATACTTCACTTTTAAAACCTTTCATATCACTAGCCTCCTTTGATAAGGCTATATCAAATGATAATGGACCCTCGACTATAACATTTCTACCAAATTTACCATTTATAGATGCTTCTTGTAATAAGTGTCCATCAACAGTAGCTTGCATTTTAGGATTCACTTTCTCCTTAGCAGCAAGGCATGCCACTTTTATAGTATCTATACCTAATGCTTTAGCTGCTTGTATAGCATTTTTAAGTATCATCTCTTTTTGTTCATAATTAGGTGAAATATTCATACCTCCATCTGTTATTAATAATAATTTATGATAATTTTCCATTTGATATGCTACGACATGGCTAAGGAGACTCTCAGTTCTAAGTCCATACTCTTTATTTAACACAGATTTTAAAAGAATTGAAGTATCTAAAATACCTTTCATTACAAAATCTGCATTCTTAGTCGCTACTAATTCAACAGCTATTTTAGCACTCTCTTCTATATTATTAGAATTTAATATTTCTATTCCAGTTAAATCAAAGTTTATTTTTTCTGAAATCAACTTTATTTTATCACAATCTCCCACTAATATAGGTTCTATTATTTGTTTTTCTACTGCATCTTTTACAGCCTTTAAAACTTCTTTATCTTCTGCTGCAGCTACAGAAAGAATTAATTTCTCTTCACCTTTAAGTATATCAAATATCTCTTTTAATTTTTTTACCAAATTAACACCTCCTTTTATATAATTAATAATAACACTTTGTATAAAAAAACTTCTATATTTAAAATAGAAGTTTTAACATTTATCTTTATTTTTTTACCTATATTTATCTAACTCTCTTAAACATGCTATAGTTATTTCATCTTGCGGGTCTAGTTCATAAGCCCTCTCTATGTAATATACAGCATCATCTAAATCTCCATTATTTAAATATGCCATTCCTAGGTTACATAGTATTTCTGGGTCTTCTTTTATTTTAGCTGCAGTTTCAAAATGTTCTATAGCTTTTTCCATATTAAAAGTACTTGCTTCACAAAGACCAAGTTCAACCATAGTATCAACTTGATGTGGCTTTATTACTAATATTTTTTCAAAATATCTTTTAGCTGTCTCTATCTCATTCATATTTTTATAAGCTAAACCTATCATGAACAATAAATTCCACCAATCTGAATTATCTTCTTCTAAAGGTAATAATTTTTCTAGACCTTCTTCATTTCTTCCTTGGAATACTAGATTATACCCTTCTTCGTATTGAACCTTAAAGTCCATTTTACCTATATTTTCTTGAACTTCAGATGTTGTATCTTCATCTAATCCTAATTTTAATGCTTCTTCCCATATTACTTTAGATTTTACATATTGACCTTGATTATAATAATGATATCCTAGGTGATAATATCCTAAGGCAAATTCTGGATCTAAATCTATTACCATTTCTAACTTATTTAATGCTTCTAATAAGAAGTCATTCATAGCCTTATCATCATTATCCTTTTGATACTTCTTAGCAACTTCCTGACATACTATAGCATAATGGTATAACCCATTTATATCATTATTATTCATAGTTATAAGCGCTTTTAAGTATATTAAAGAATCCGTATATTCTCCAATATCAAAATACTTTCTAGACATATATCCCATATATGCATTTAAATCTAAGTTTACTTTATTTTTAAATGCATTTAAGAATTTTTTATATTCTTCATTATATCTAAATTGGCTATCTATACCTATTATATATATCATTGCATCAGCAATAGACATTGCATTTATATTATCTTGAGCAGTTTTTTCTTTTATACCTTTTACTAATACTTCATTTTTTATAGGTACTTGTAACCCTTCTTTTGGTATAGTATATCCCTCTACTTTAAATTCACTATCATGCTTTATAGTTATAAAAGATAACTCTTCAGCCTTTTTTAATATATGTTTTTCTATCTTAAATTTCATACTAACCTCCTAGATACTAACTCTATAAGCCTTTGATTTCTCAAATATCTTTTTATCATCATATACAAACATTACTACATTGTCTTCTTTATCTATATTTTTATTTATATCTTTTTTAAGCTCTAGTATATCAAATTTAAATGGCTCAAAGTGAACATATTTTATAATATGTTTAGCTGGCTTATTTTCGAAATTAGGTAAATATTTTGATATATTACTTTCATCTTGTAAAAATACATGACATCTATTCTTGAAATCTTCCATATCAAGTTTATTAAAGAACTGTGGTATATTTGATGTTTTACCTAGTGATATATAATCATATTTTAGTATATCATTAAATAAGTCATTATTTTTATTTATTGATTCATTATAAAAATCTAACAGTATTTTGTAAAGTTGATTTTTACCTTGAGCAACATCAAAGTATCCATTCTTATCAAAATAAGTTGCAAATTCCTCAAAGAATTTAAATGGACTTTCTTTATAATAATTAAATATTATATACCTCATAGATAATACAAAGTTCTTAGAATTGTAATATTTTTCTAGTATTTCTTCTATATCTTTTAATTTTAAAATTTGAGAATAAGAAATATAATCATTATATAGAACTTCATATGGTGGATAATCTTTATATTTATATCCATGCTCCTCTGCAATATTTCTTACTCCTGTTCCTTTTATCATCTTTAGAAATCCTAATTGTAAATGTTCTATTCCTAAATTAAATACATCATTAAATGAATTTTCAAAGCTAGCATAATCTTCATAAGGAAGTCCTGCTATTAAATCTAGATGTTGATGTATGTTTCTATATGAAGCTATCTTCTTAACAACTTTAGATAATTTAGTAAAGTCATCTCTTCTTCCAACAGCATCTAGTACTTTTTGATTAGTAGTTTGGACACCTATTTCAAATTGGAATAATCCCTCTTTACAATTAGATAAAAATTCTAACATATCATCATCTAATAAATGCGCCGTTACCTCAAAGTGATATGTAGTATAATCATTATCATTTTCCATAAGGAAATTCATTATCTCTTTTGCAAACTTCTTATTTGCATTAAACGTTCTATCTATAAACTTAATTTGTGATACCCTTGCATCAATTAAAGCTTTTAAATCTTTTTTTACTCTATCTATACTGAAATATCTTAATCCTTTAAGTGTAGATGATAAACAATATTGACAATTAAAAGGACATCCTCTTGATGTTTCATAATAAACAATTCTGTTTTCATATTCTTTAGGATCTAGATTTTCATACGGACTTGGTATTTCATCTAAGTTTTGTAATAATTCCTTAGGTCTATTTACCACTATTTCTCCATTATTTCTATATACTATTCCTTCTACATCTTCTATATTTTTATTACCTTGAAGGTACATAACTAAATCTCTAAATACTAATTCACCTTCACCACATAATATATAGTCTACAAATGGATATTTTTCCATAGCATTTTCACTATCATAAGTTACTTCCGGTCCACCTAAGCCTATGATTGTGTTTGGTTTTACTTTTTTTATATTTTCACAAAGCTTTACTATATCTAATACATTCCAAATATATGTTGAGAATAATATTACATCATAATCATTTTTGTATATATCTTTTAATATATAGTCTAAATCATTATTAATTGTATATTCTCTTATATCTGCATCAACTAAATCTTTAGTATATGATTTTAAATATCTTATAGCTAAATTTGTATGTATAAACTTAGAATTTAATGTTGTTAATAAAATTTTCAATTATTTCACCTCTTTATTAAGATTATTGTATATTTTTATGCTATTTTTAGGTTAAAATAATATGTGTAAAACATTATCTAAATATTTTTTAATAGAAGGTTTTTACATATATTTTGTAGAATATTAGTATTATAATTATATAAGTTAGAAAAGGAGTTTTTTATGGAATTAATTGACCAAGTATCTATCAACGCTTTATCAAAGAGAGACTTATTACTTATTTTAAAAGCATTAGAATACACTAATGAAAATACAGGTCTTGAAGATTTTATCGATCTTAGAAATAATATAGTTAAAGAAATCTGTTTTTTAACTGAAACAACAGAAGAAGACTTTATAAACTACTTAGAGTCAAGTAAGTAAATTCTAAGCCTTTTTAAATTTCAATACATATAAGCCAGATTTAGATTTAATATTTATATTTAGTATATTATTATTAAAGTTCTTAGATATAATTTTTATCTGATTGAATATAGGATCATTATACGTATCCCCTTCATTAAGATTTATTAAGTATCTAGGATCTGAGTTTTTATCGTATACTTTTTTATTAATTTTATACTGTCTTAATTTAACTATATATTCTGACATCGATAAAATAAAGTCTATATTGTCTATATTGTGATTTTCATCATCTCCTAATATAGATAGTATAGATTTTTTTATACTTTTACTTCCAAAATCTTTAACTTCTCTATCTTCAATATATATATCATATAATATATTTAATAAACTACCTAAAATTTTCTCATCGTCATAATCTTGTACTTTTAAATCTATATACTTATCTATTTGCTGTATCGAATTTATTCTTGCCATATGAAACTTTATAGTACTTGCTTTATCTAATGGAATAGTAAATCCTATAATTTGTTCCTTTATTTTTTGAAGCAAGTCTTTATACTCTATTGTGTTATCTTCTATTATATTATGAATAATTGAGTTGTATAAAACAGAAGATAATATGTATTCAAATAAGTATTCTTCCTTTTTAAAGTATTTAACATACTTTTGAATTAATTCAAGTACTTCATCTTCACTTTTCTTAATATTAGTATTAGAAATTATTACAGGTAATAAAAGGTTAAGTATATTATTATAATTTGGTCTTTCTCCATAAAACTTATAATATATTAATTCATCTCTTAATCTCTTGTTATCTATGTATACACGTCTTTGTATATTATCATCTACTAAACATTTTGTGTTAATTACAATTAAATCTTTTAAATACTTATCCTCTATATCAAATGCTGATATATACGCTTTTTTTATTAAATTATCTTTCATGAATATTATTTTCCTTGTAATATTTTATAATTATTATTTTTATCAAGTAATTAGTTTAATATACTATATTATAACCTATACGAATCAAAAAAAAGAGACAGCTTATAAGCTGTCGTTTATACAGGGGAATAGTAGTGTACAAACGAGTGTATACTACTATATTACTTGCTATTATTATACAATATTACATTTTCAGATGTAAAGTATCGATTTTCGACATCCCTGTACACTTATATAAATTACATTCTTTCTGGTGCTTGCATTCCTAATAATTTAAGACCATTTTCTAATGCTTGTCTAGTAGCACAAACTAAAGCAAGTCTAGCTTTTCTTAACTCAGCATCTTCTACTAATATAGAGTTATCATGGTAGAATTTATTGAATGCTTGTGCTAAATCTAGGACAAATCTTGTTATTATATGTGGCTCGTTCTTTCTCATAGCATTAAGTATAGTTTTATTGAATGATGCTATAACTTTTAAAACTTCCGCACTATCTACATCATTTAATAATTCATAGTTAATATCTGTTGTAACTTCTTCTTCAGCTTTTCTTAAAACTGCACAACATCTAGCATGAGTATATTGAACGTAAGGACCTGTTTCTCCTTCAAAGCTTAGTGTTCTTGACCATGAGAATGTGTAATCTTTTATTCTACTGTTAGATAATTCTTGGAATACTACTGCTCCAACCCCAACTTGTTTAGCTATTTCATCAACATTTAAAGCATTTGGGTTTTTAGCAAGCATAGTTTCTTTTGTCTTTTCTATAGCTTGTTTTAAAACATCTTCTAAGAATACTACTCTACCTTTTCTTGTAGACATAGTACCTTCTTCTAATGCTACCATACCAAATGGAACGTGTACCATATCCTTAGCCCATTCAAATCCAACAAGTTCTAAAACTTTGAATAATTGTTGGAAGTGTAAGCTTTGTTGTGAACCAACTACATATATACATTTTTCAAAATCATAATTTTCTTTTCTGTATAATGCTGCAGCTAAATCTCTTGTCATATATAATGTAGATCCATCATTCTTAGTTATAAGTGCTGGTGGCATATTGTATTCTTCTAAGTCTACTATATTAGTTCCTTGAGATTCTTGAAGTAATCCTTTATCTTTTATTATATCTATAACTCTATCCATTTTATCTGAATAGAAACTTTCTCCGTTGTATGAATCAAATTCTATATCTAATAAGTCATAAACTCTAGCAAATTCTTTTAAACTTTCATCTCTGAACCATTGCCATAATTCTTTTGCTTCTTTATCTCCATTTTCTAACTTAGTAAACCAAGCTCTTGCCTCATCTTCCATTTCTGGGTGCTTTTCAGCTTCATCGTGGAATTGTATGTATAATTTTAATAACTCTGGTATTGGATTAGCTTCTACAGCTTCTTTATTACCCCATAATTTGAAAGCTACTATAAGCTTACCAAATTGAGTTCCATAGTCCCCTAAATGATTTATTCTAACTGTATTGTATCCTTGAGAATCATATATTTTGTATAAAGCATTCCCTATAACTGTAGTTCTTATATGACCTATATGGAATGGCTTTGCTATATTAGGAGATGAGAAATCTATTACTATAGTTTTATCTTTTCCTAAATCGCTATGACCGTACTTTTCTTTCTTTGTTAATACATCTTTTATAACTGTTTCTGCTAATTGAGATTTATTAACAAAGAAGTTTATATAACCACCTAATGGAGTAACATTAGATATAACTCCTTTAGCTTCTATTTTTTCTGATAACTCAGCCGCTATCATGTTAGGTGCTTTTCTAAATACTTTCGCTAATTTAAAACATGGGAATGCAAAATCTCCCATATCTTTATTTGGTGGCACTTCTATAAGTGCTGTTATTTCTTCTAAAGTCAATTCTTCTATATGTTCTTTTAAACATGTTGCTACTGCTACTTTAAAGTCTTGCATTATATTGCTCCTCTCTCTTTGTTATTATTTTATGGTAAATCAAATTCTAAGTTTTTTCAAGGTATTTGACACTATTTACTATTATATATCTACATTATATCCTTTTCGCTAATAACTTCTATCCCATTTTGTCTAAGCAACGCTGTTGTTACTCCTACTCCAGATACTTTTTTACCTGTAAAAGTTCCATCATATATTAAACTCGATCCACATGAAGGGCTACCCTCTTTTAATATAGCTTTTTTACATCCATATAAATCAGCTATTTTTAAAGTTTCCATAGCACCTTGTTTAAATTTCTTTGTTACATCTAGTCTTTTATTGTTTATTACACTGGTTTTTCCTTCTATAACAGCATTACCATCTAGCCTTATAATCTCTGATGGATCACGTGGTGTTGATAGTCCTCCTAATTGTTCCGGGCAAACCATTATAAATTGTTTATCTTTAAGATATTCTGCTACTTTTTCATTTTTATTATTATCACCATTATATTTACAATTTATTCCAAGTAAACATGCTGATACAAGTATCACATCTATCACCTTATTAGTATTAATTTATTTTAGTGTAACTATAGTTACACCTGCACCACCTTCACCGTATTGACCAGCTCTTTGTGATTTTACATGTCTGTTTCTTCTTAATATATCTTGAAGGCCTGATTTTAAAACTCCCGTACCTATACCATGTATTATTGTTACATTTTCTAGACCTGCAACATATGCATCATCTAGGTATTTTTCAACTTCCATAATTGCTTCTTCTAAATTCATACCTCTTAAATCTACTTCACTCTTTACGTTACCAGATTTAGATTTTATTATATTTCTAGTTGATTTTGTTACAGTTTTCTTAACATCTTTTTTAACCTTTTGTAATGATTTAAATGGTAGTGTCATTTTCATTATACCAATTTGCACTACAGCTTCTTTTTTATTCTTATCAACAGAAACAACAGTACCTTCTTGATTTAAAGTTATTACTCTTACATCTTCTCCTGCCTTCAAATCAGTTATTTCTTTACTTGCAACTTTAGGGACTATCATGCTCTTAACCGTAGGCTGTAAACTTCCCATAGTACTTGTTAATTCTTTTCTAAGAGCTTCTATTTGTTGGTTCTTTTCTTTTGATGCTCTTTCTTCTTCTAATCTTCTTAATTCTTTTATAATATTATCTACTTCTTCTTTTGCTTGTCTAGTAATTCTAAATGCTTCTTGTCTTGCTTGCTCAAGCATTTTTTCTTTTTGATTTGCAAACTTTTCAAGTTTCTCATCATATTCTATCTTTAGTTTTTCTATACTTTCTCTTAGTTTCTCAGCTTTTATTCTTTCTTCTTCAGCTTTTATTCTATTTTTTTCTGCACTTTGTAATATGTCTTCTAATTCTATATTATCAGTATCTATAAATTCCTTAGCTCTAGTTATTATATAATCACTAAGTCCTAATTTTTTAGATATTTCAAAGGCATTTGATTTACCTGGAACACCTATTAATAATTTATAAGTAGGACTTAATGTATCTAAATCAAACTCAACTGCAGCATTTTCTACACCATCTTTAGTAAGTGCATAATTTTTTATTTCAGTGTAGTGAGTTGTAGCTATACATCTAGCTCCAGCCATAGCTACATCTTCAAGTATTGCTATAGCAAGTGCTGCACCTTCTATAGGATCTGTACCTGCACCTAATTCATCAAATATAACTAAAGAATTTTCAGTTACATCTTTTAATATAGACACAATATTTGTCATATGAGATGAGAATGTTGATAAACTCTGTTCTATACTTTGTTCATCACCTATATCTGCAAATATGTTGTCATATACACACATGCTACTTCCATAATCTGCGGATATATGAAGCCCACTTTGAGTCATAAGAGCAAATAATCCAACAGTTTTTATTGTTACAGTTTTACCACCTGTATTTGGCCCAGTTATAACTAAAGTATGAAAATCTCTTCCTAAATACACACTATTAGGTACTACAGTTTTTCTATCTAATAATGGGTGTCTACCATTTTTTATATTTATAAACTTATCTTTATTTAATGTAGGTTCTACACCTCTCATTTGCATTGATAATTTTCCTTTTGCAAATGCAAAATCAAGTCTACCTAGTATCTCCTGATTTGATATTAAATCTTCACTTACTTCACCAACCATACCTGATAATTCTTGAAGTATTCTTTCTATTTCTTCTTGTTCACTAAGTCTTAATTGTCTAAGTTCATTGTTCATATCAACTATACTCATAGGTTCTATGAATAATGTGGCTCCTGATGAAGATTGATCATGAACTATCCCTGCAACTTGAGATCTATATTCAGCTTTTACAGGAACGACAAATCTATCTCCTCTTACTGATATTATTGCATCCTGTAAATATTTTTGATATGTAGTTGATGATATTATAGAGTTCAATTTAGATCTTATAGATTGATTCTTTTGAACTATTCTTCTTCTAATATCTCTAAGTGTTGATGATGCATTATCTGATATTTCTAATTCACTTATTATTGCATTATATATTGCATCTTCTATCTCTCTATATGCATATAATCCATTTGATAAAGATTGTATTATTGGATAATTAAAATCTTCTTCATCACTACCTGATAGACTATTTCTTAATGTTCTAGCAGCTCTTAAAGTATCTGCTATCATTATTAAACTCCCTGGATCAAGACTTGCTCCTACCCCAGCTCTTTTTACTTTATCTTCTATATCATGTATTCCTTGTAATCCAACATATCCTCTTTTAGTAAGTATTGATTGCGTTTCACTTGTTTCTTGCTGCATATACTTAACTTCTTCATAATCTGAACTTGGAACTAACTCTTCTATATATTTTAAACCTAACGAAGATGAAGCTTTACTTTTCAATAATTCAATTATTTTATTGAATTCTAAAACTCTCAGCGATTTTTGGTTCATAATGCCTCCTTAAATTTTAATTTTTTTATTTCTATTTTACTATGTGTATTTTACACATTTTGTATTATACTATTTATATGGCTATTTTATATTATACATAATGATACTTTATTTGTGATATAAAAATATTATTTACTATTTTTAAAATATCTATCTTAACTTAATCTAAAAGGAGTTGTTTTTATGGAAAATGTTTTAAATGGATTACAGCCTGAACTTGTTTTCAAATATTTTGAAGAAATATCTCAAATACCTCGTGGTTCTGGAAATGAAAAAGCTATAAGTGATTATCTAAAAAAGTTCGGTGAGGATTTAGGTCTTGAAACTATACAAGATGATACTCTTAATATAATAATAAGAAAACCTGCTACAAAAGGGTATGAAAATTGTCCTGGTGTAATACTTCAAGGACATATGGATATGGTTTGTGAAAAGAATAAAGATACCGACCATAACTTTGTTACTGATCCTATAAAATTAAGAGTTGAAGATGATATGATATATGCAACTGGAACTACTCTAGGTGCTGACAATGGTATAGCTGTAGCTATGGGAATGGCAGTACTTGCATCTAATAACTTAGAACACCCTGCTATAGAAGTTTTAATAACGACTGATGAAGAAGCTGGAATGAGTGGCGCTATGGCTTTAGATGGCTCTCTATTAAAAGGTCAATACATAATAAATCTTGACTCTGAAGAAGAAGGATATTTACTAGTTAGTTGTGCTGGTGGAGTTACTGCATTATCTGAACTAAATGCTGAGTATACTAATGTTGATTCTAATAAACAAGCTTTATTAGTAGAAATAAAAGGATTACTTGGTGGACACTCTGGAATGGATATAATAAAACAAAGAGCCAATTCTAATAGATTAATGGGAAGACTTTTAAATTTATTATGTATTGATTACGACTTATCTAAAATTCAAGGTGGTTCTAAAAACAATGCAATCCCTCGTGAGTGTGAAGCTATAATAGTTGTAGATAAAAATGATGTTGAAAAAACTAAAAATTGTATAAATGAAATAATGAATACATTTAAACATGAATTCAGTACTTCTGACCCAGGCATAAATATAGAATGTACTGAAACTACTGTTGATAAAGTATTTGATGATAAAACAAAAACAAATGTAATTAGTTTACTAAACTTAATACCTAATGGAATACAAACTATGAGTATGGATATAGAAGGTCTTGTTGAAAGTTCAACAAACTTAGGTGTTGTTCATACCACTGAAAATTCAGTTACATTTGAATGTGCTGTTAGAAGTTCTGTAAAAACATTAAAAGATGATATAACTAATAAAATGGATCTACTTTCTACAAACTTAAATGGAAAATTAATTTTAGATAGTGATTATCCAGCTTGGGAGTATGCTAAAGGTTCTAAATTAGAAAAAATATGTGTTGAAACTTACGAAAAATTAACTGGTAAAAAGCCAATTATAATGGCTATACATGCTGGTCTTGAATGTGGATTATTATTAGATAAAATGCCTCATGCACAAGCTATATCTCTTGGACCTGATATGTTTGAAGTTCATACGCCTAATGAGCATTTAAATATATCTTCTACTAAACGTACTTGGGATTATTTAGTTGCTATATTAAAAGGTATGAATCAATATTAATATATACGTTTCTCGTTAAACATAACAATGAGCTATCTGCAAATTTAATTTGCAAATAGCTCATTTATTTTTATATAATTTATATCTATTCTGTTATAATCTCTCCAGTATATTTATCTATCTTTATATTTCCTAGGCTTTGTCTATGTGTATGTGTTTCATGACTTCCATCATCACTATCTACTACTTCAACATAAACATCTATGAAATATAAATCTCCTATTAATTTTATATCCTTATCTTCAACTAATATATTATCTCCATACTCTGCCTTTAATATATTTATAGCTGTATCTTTTGATATAGGATTTATGCTATCTTTATCTATACTATTTAAATTAGTATCATTATTTTCTTGAAATTTACTGCAACCAAATATAGATGAAGTTATTATTAATATAAATAAACTTATGCCTATAATTTTTTTATTCATAAAAAACTCTTACTACTATATAAGTGTTTAATTATCTTTTTTTAGATTTAAAGTTAACTTTTGTAACCTTTGATTTTTTGTTATTTATAGTATTTCTTTCTGTAGTTAACTTTCCTTCTTTAAATCCTAATAATACTTCTACTTCATCTTGATTTAAGTGTAATCCCCAATTTGATAAATTCATTACTAAACTAGCCTTACTCATTATATTATTATCTATTAATACATCTATAGATTTTTTTAATAGCATCGGACTTGTAGCTTTTATATTTTCTTCTAGTGGTTCTTTCTTTAACCATCCCTTTTTATCCATTTCATTCATTAAGTACATATATTTTTTGTAACTTATTTCACCTAATTGATATGCTCTTAATATTATAGCTGATATTGGAACTATCCACTTTTTCTTTAATTCAACATAATCTTCTAAGTCATTTACCATTTTTAAATCTTGTATAAAAGTTTCTTTAGGCATTAAAAATGCACAAGCAAATTCATCCTTAGAGAATTTTTTTGATTGTATGTTTGCTTCTGTTGCTACTATATATGCTAATTCATATGCTAAATCATAGTTTCTTGTACATGCTGATTTTTTATCATTACCTAAAGATACAAAGTATCTACTATTTCCATTTACAGTTTGTTTTTGACTAAATGATAAGGCTCCTTTTTTGTTTATATTAGCATCAGATACTATTATTCCATTTATCTCAAGTAAGGTTAGCATGTTACCTATAATGCCATCCCCTAAATTCCAGTATCTTCTTACCTTAGTTGCTAACTCTTCTATATCTTCATTTTTATTTAAATCAGTTGGTATATTCATTTGTGGGAATTGGATATACCCTTCTAAAAATGTTAATATCCTATGAGTCATAGCTAATTTTTCTTTAAAAGCTATTTGCTCTACTTTTGGTATTGTACATTCTGGTCTTATATGTGTAGAATCTATAGTCATTTTTATATTGTCTGCATATTTAAAGAATTCTCTTGGAAATCCTAGTGCATTTGATAGCTTCATTTCATTTTCTAATGTTGGTTTATATTTATCTTCTTCAAATGCAATTATATCTTTTTTATTTATATTAGTTTCTTTAGCTAATACATCTATTGTTTTACCTCTATACATTCTAGCTTCTCTTAATTTTCTTCCTATAAATGCTTTTTTGCTCATATTTAAGTCTCTCTTTCATTGTTTATAGAATTTATTTTAATAAAAAATTCGCTATGCTCATATCGCCAACGATATGACACTCGCTACCACTTTGATCAACGTGTTGGCGAAGCATTTCGGTCACATCCGTTGCTTGAGCCACTGCGTGGGCGAAACATTTCAAAATGTCATTTTTTAAATTTCTTCATTTTTAAATTATTAATGCTCTGGATAATTTTATACCCAGAGCATTATTTAACTTTTATTATTTTGTAATATTATCATATTTGCTTAATATAGTCAATTTTACATATTATAGCACTAGAATATGATTTATTATTCTACACCTTTGTAGTAATGACCTGCTGTTGTACCTTTTTCATCTAATTTATTATAAAGTTTAGTAGCTTTTGTTCCTAATTTATAATCATTAGATAAAACTTCTTGATAGGCTTCTATAACTTCTTTAACAGTACCTTTATCTTCTAATGTAAAGTCTAATCTAAGTACATTTATACCTATTTCATGTAATTCATATAAGTTGTCTAGCATACAAGTTACATTTGAATTATATATTGTACTCCTACAGAATATATCTTGTGAAACTCTAAATTCATCACCTTTAGAATTTCTTAATGCATATATACTTTCTTTACATTTAGCAACTCTTTTATCCTTTTTACAATCACGAACAATTACTCCCATAGGACAGTATTCTGTTATCATAAGTGGAGTATATCCATAAACTACAGATTCTATATTTATATCAGTGTACTTTATTGTTTCTTTTATCTCATTTATATTTAACTCTTGAGATATACATAAAGTATCTGCACCTATTTCTTTATAGTAATTTATAGTTTCGCTATTAAATGCATTTAAATAGTAATCTATGTTTAATTTTTTATCTTTAAAGTAATCTATTGAACCGTAGTTTCCTACTTGTACAGATTCTACACCTGCATTATTAGCTTTTGCTAAATGATTATATTCTTTATTTCTTATTATTCTAGGTGCTGAGTATATTACTTTTTTATTATACTTCATAGCTAAACTCATAGCTTTATCTATTGTGTTAGTATCTTCATAATATATTCTATCTACACCACATTCTAATGCACTTTCTAGTTGTTCTAAGTTTTTAACTTTAACAGAAATTCCCTGTTGTTTATTTCTATTATATAATACTGGCTTATACTTAACTGTTTTATTTTTATATTTTCTATTTTTTATACTTACTCTTTCTTTATCTAAAAGCTCAATACAATCTCTTCTCATTTGATTTAGTAAACTTATTGGTAAACTAACATTATCATCTAATTCAATTTCTAATAAGTCTAATTCATAAGGTGTATTTCCAAGTTTTCTTAGTTGAGTTTCTACTTTTTCCTTACTTAAAGCAACCTTCATAGCTTCTTCAACTATTTTATCACCTTCTATAGTTGCTTCATTACTATGTCTATCTTTTAATGTAAGTATTGGCTTTTGACCTAATTTTATAGTAATTTTTGCATCAATTATATTTTTTACAAATTCTTTATCTTGTGTAAATGTAGCTTGAACTCTATCCATTAGTTCACTATCTGATGTTTTAAATACTATCTGTCCTTTTCTTGCTTCGCCAACAAAGTCAAGCTCTATAGTTTCACCTTTGTATCCTATAGTTTCTATATTTCCATTTTTTATTATTCTACCTATAGTACCGCCGCCAAGGTTTATACCATCACCCTTTTTAAGAGTATTTGCAAGTTTTATTTTTAATCTTTTTGCTTTTTTATTATAATCTACTACTGTACCAACATATAGTCCTTGGTTGTTTGGAAGTTGTGAGTTCATCATATCCTTACCAACATCACCTAGTAATAATCCTTTAGTGAACTTTCTATTGAATATTGTATATAAATCATTTATTGTTTCATCTGAAACATTTAATTTATTTGTAGCTAAATATTCATCTATAGTTTTTCTATATCCATCTATAACAGTTGCAACATACTCTGGTCTTTTCATTCTACCTTCTATTTTTAGAGAATGTACTCCTGCATCTATTACTTTATCAATTTCTTCTATTGCATTTAAATCTCTTGGACTTAGTAGATAATCTCCGTTGCTATTTACAACTTCTCCTGTGTATACATCAATCAGTTCATATCTTTGTCTACAAGGTTGTGCACATCTACCTCTGTTACCTGAACGATTTCCTATCATAGAACTCATTAAACATTGTCCAGAATAGCATACACACAATGCTCCATGAACAAAAACTTCTATATCTGCTTTACAATTGTCACATATATACTTAATTTCTTCTACTGTAACTTCTCTCGCAAGTACTACTCTATCAAATCCTACACTTTCTAAATATTTAACATCTTCTAATGAGTGTGCAACCATTTGAGTACTTGCATGTAATTCAAAATCAGGTAATTCTCTTTTTATAAGTCTAGCCATACCTATATCTTGAAGTATTATTGCATCTACATCTATATCATATAAAAACTTTGCATATTCTAAGAAATCTTCTATTTCATTTTCTTTTCTTAATGTATTTGTAGTTACGAAAACTTGTACACCTCTTATATGAGCATATTTTACAGCTTCTTTTAATTCATCTCTATCAAAGTTATTTGCAGATGCTCTTGCTCCAAAATCTTTTCCTCCAAGGTATACTGCATTTGCCCCATTTTGTACCGCAGCTTTTAATGCTTCAAAAGACCCAACGGGTGCTAATAATTCTACATCTCTCATATTGTCCTCCTTCAAGGCATATTTATACTACCTATATAATATACCTTAAATACTAAAATTAAAACCTTCAGGTTCCCCTGAAGGCTTAATTTATTTTTTATCTAGTTGCTTTATAAAATTTTAATTCATTTTCAATCTCTATCTTTTCCAATTGTACTCTATATGCGTCATTTTGGAATTTAGAAGACATTTGCTCAGCAACTCTAGCTTTTTCTTCAGCAATTTTAGTTAAATCTTTAAGTTCATTAACTTCAACCTTATACTCTTCAATTTGCTTATCTTTAGATTGAATATCACTTTCTAATTTAAAAATTTTACTTTTTTGCTCTTCAATTAACTTATTCAACTCATCTATCTTTGTCTTTAAGTCTTCTTCTTCTTTTGCTTTGCCTTGTAGAGATAATTGTAATTTCTTCATCTCTAATTTTAATTCTTCTTCACCAGTACCAACCTTTTTGTTAAGTTCTTCGTTTTCTTTTGATAGTTTGTCATTTTCCTCACCACATTCAAATAGTTCATTAGCTATATTTACAGCTGATAATATAGCTAATACTGATGTGCTTAATTTAGGATTTGCTTCACTTATTCTTTTAATTTCTTCATCAACATATCTTGCTACATTTAACATATGTTGTTCAGATTTCTCTCCTACCATTGGATATTCAGAACCATTAATTTTTACTATAACTTTATTCATTTCCTTCATACTAACACGCCCCCTACGTTAGTTAGTTTGATCTTAAGTTTGCGTTTAATTTCTCACTTAGCTCACTTAATATCTTTTCATGTACTTTTGCTACATCTTCATCAGTTAAAGTTTTATCTTTACTTCTATATGTTATAGAATATGCTATAGACTTATGCCCTTCTTCTATTTGAGCACCTTTGTAAACATCGAATAATTTATAACTTTCTACTAAATCTTCACCATTAGCTTTTATTATATCTTCTATTTGTTTAACAAATACTTCATCTTTAACTATTAATGCTATATCTCTAGATGTAGATGGATATTTTGGTAATGGATTGTATGACTTAGTTAAGTTTAAGTTTTCAAATACTGTATCTATATTTATTTCAGCTACATATACTCTTTGTCCTAAGTTATAGTTTTCTATAACATCTGGATGTAATTCTCCAAAAGTTCCTATATATATATTATTATACACTATTTTTGCACATCTTCCTGGGTGGAATGTTAAATTTGTAGTTTCTGGCTCTATTTCATAACCTTTTAATCCTACATTATTAAGTACAGATTCTATAACTCCTTTTAACACGAAGAAATCTACTTCTTTACCGTACATTCCTACACAGTATTTCTTAGTCTCTATTGGTAATCCTTCTTGTGGTATAAATGTATTTCCACATTCAAATGCAGATACTTCTTCAACTTTATGAGATATATTTGTAGATATAACATCTAACATATTAGGTATTAAAGTAGTTCTCATTACAGAAGTTTCTTCACCTAATGGGTTCATTATTTTAACAAAGTTTCTCTTTTCATCATCAGCTGGAAGATTTATTTTATCTACACCTCTTGGGCTTACAAATGAATATGTTAATATTTCATTTAATCCGCAAGCTATAGAGTTAGATTTTACATTGTCTATAAACTTTTGTTTTTCAGTTTTTACACCTGCGGTAGCATTACCTTCTAAACTTGCAGATGGTATATTGTCATATCCATATATTCTAGCTATTTCTTCTAATATATCTGCATCTTCAGTTATATCTAATCTAAATGTTGGAACTTCTAACTCTAAAACTTCAGAAGATACTAAATTACATTTAAATTCTAAGCTTTCTAATATGTTTATGAATTGGTCCATAGGCACATTAACACCTAATAATTTATTTATTCTAACAGGGTTAACAGTTACTTTTTGAACCTCTTCTTTTTGTGGATAATAGTCAAGCATTCCATTAAGAACTGTACCACATCCTAACTCTTCTATTAATTGACATGCTCTATTAACAGCTTCTTCTGCTAAGTTTATGTCTATTCCTTTTTCAAATCTTGAAGATGCTTCTGTTCTAAGACCTAATTTCTTAGATGTAGCTCTTATATTTTCTTTAGCAAAACTTGCTCCTTCTATAAATATAGAAGTTGTTGTATCTTTTATTTCTGAGTTTTCTCCACCCATTATACCTGCTAAGTCTAAAGTCTTATCTTGATTTCCTATAACTAACATATCAGATGTTAAAGTTCTTTCAACTCCATCTAATGTAGTGAATTTTTCACCTTCTTCAGCCATCTTAACAGTCATTTTATTGTATTTTATATCATCTAAATCAAATGCATGAAGTGGTTGTCCAAGCTCTAACATAACGTAGTTTGTTATATCCACTATGTTACTTATAGGTCTCATTCCTGCTTCTATAAGTTTTCTTTGCATCCAGTATGGAGATGGCCCTACTTTAACATCTTTAACTACTCTACCACAGTATCTCTTACATAAATCAGTTTGTATATCTATTTCAAATGACATTTCTTCATCGCAAGCCTGAACTTTTATTTCAGGATATTTTAATTCTTTTCCTAAAGTAACAGCAGCTTCTCTAGCTATACCTATTATTGATCTACAATCTGGTCTGTTTGAAGTTATTTCAAATTCTATTAATGCATCGTTTATTCCTAAAACATCTCTTACATCCATTCCTAATTCAAATGAATCTTGATGATCTAGTATATATATTCCATCTTTTTTATGATCTTCAACAAATGCAGATGGTATAGTTAATTCTTCAGCACCACAGAACATTCCTTCTGATAATACTCCTCTTAACTTACCTTTCTTTATTTTGAAATCTCCAGGTAATACTGCACCTATTCTAGCAACTGGTACATAATCTCCTACTTTTATATTTGTAGCATTAGTTACTATTTGAAGTATTTCTCCGTTTGCAACTTCAACCTTTGTAACTTTTAATCTATCTGCATCTGGATGTTGTTCTATTTCAAGTATCTTACATACTTCAACTCCGTTTGTTTCTTTTCCAAAGAAATCTACTTTTTCAACTTTTGAACCTGTCATAGTCATCATATCAGCAAATTCTTGTGTATCTATATCTATGTCAACATAGTCTCTAAGCCATTTTAAAGGTACTAACATATTCAAACCCTCCTAATTAAAATTGATCTAAAAATCTCATATCATTTTCGAATAATAATCTTATATCATCTATTTCGTATTTAAGCATAGTTATTCTATCTACACCCATACCGAAAGCAAATCCACTATAAACTTCTGGATCTATTCCACAGTTTCTAAGTACGTTTGGATGAACCATACCTGCACCTAATATTTCTATCCATCCTTCTTGTTTACACATTGGACATCCAGCACCTTGACACTTAAAGCAAGTAACGTCTACTTCTGCACTTGGTTCTGTGAATGGGAAGTTATGTGGTCTAAATTTAGTTTTCGTATTTTCTCCGAATAACTTCTTAACAAACATATCTAATGTTCCTTTTAATTGAGCCATAGTTACATCTTTACCAACTACTAATCCTTCTATTTGATGGAACATTGGTGAATGTGTAGCATCTGGAGCATCAAATCTGAAGCATCTTCCTGGAGCTATTATTTTTATAGGTAATTCTTGACCTTTCATAGTTCTAACTTGAACCGGAGATGTTTGTGTTCTAAGTAATAATTCACTATTTATATAGAATGTATCACTCATATCTCTTGATGGATGGTCTATTGGTGCATTTAATGCATCAAAGTTATTTTCAACAGTTTCAACTTCTGGACCTTCTGCTATAGAGAATCCCATTCCCATAAATATTTCACTTACTTCATCTATTATTTGAGATATAGGATGTTTCTTTCCTACTTTAACAGCTTTAGCTGGCATAGTAACATCTATAACTTCTTCAGCTAATTTCTTTTGCTTTTCTATATCTTTTAATTCTTCTTTCTTTGAAGATATACTTCCTTCTATAGATTCTCTTACTTTGTTAGCAACTTGACCTATAACTGGTCTTTCTTCTGCTGATAACTTACCCATTTCTTTAAGAATAGCAGTTATTTCACCTTTTTTACCTAAGTACTTAACTCTTAGGCTTTCTACAGCTTCTATACTAGAAGTATCTTTAATTTCATTTAAAGCGGCTTCTTGTAAATTAAGTAATTTTTCTTGCACTATATATCACCCTTTCACTATTTATTCACATAAAAAAAGCCCTTCATCCCAACCTAGGGACGAAAGACTATTATTTCGCGGTACCACCCTAGTAGTCTAAAATTACAAATTTTAAACCACCTCAAATAAACTTAACGCGTTTTAACGTTAAAGCCTACTATTAATTTCAGCTTTAATACTCCAGAGGGAACTTCTTTTGAATTCTTATAAAGTACTTTCAGCCTTGATACTTTTCTCTGTGTTAAGTTAATTCAAAATACTTTTCTCTTTCATTGTATTTTAAAATATATTTTTTTATATAATTATAACATATAAAATGTATAATTAACAACTTTTAAACCAAGTATTTTTTTATCTCATACATAAGTATAGCAGAACTTATTGCTGCATTTAAAGATTCTGCCTTGCCATATATAGGTATTTTAACCAATACATCTGATTTTGATACTAATTCTTCATTTATTCCATTAGCTTCATTACCTATTACTAATGCAGTCTTATAATTATACTCAACTGTATTGTAATAATTATTTGTATCTAAGTAACTAGATACTATATCAAATTTCTTTAATTTAAGTATTCTTAATGCTTCTTCTTGAGTAGCATGAATTACATTCATATCAAATATAGATCCCATAGTTGATCTTATTACTTTTGGATTGTATATATCTACACATCCTTTTAATGCAATTATTGCATCTACTCCAGCTGCATCTGCTGTTCTTATTATAGTTCCCATGTTACCCGGGTCTTGTATTCTATCTAAGATTAATACAAATCTATTATCATCAGTTAAATTTTCTTCTAATGTCCTTTGTTTAAATTTAACCACACCTATTATACCTTGAGTATTTTCAGTATCTGTCAAATCTTCAAAAATTTTATTAGTAGTTTTGTATACTCTTATATCCTTTTTCTTAAGTATTTCTAAGAATTCTTTATGCTCTTGTTTTTTTTCAAAATCTTCATTTATGAATACGTAATCTAACTTAGCTCTACATTCTATAGCAAGTGTTAATATTCTATATCCTTCTATTATAAATTTTGATTCTTTATTTCTATTTTTTGATTTTAATAAAGATTTTGTGTATTTTATTTTATCATTATCTTTAGCTGTTATTATCATAGACATAACTACTTTCTCCTAATTATATCTTTATTTTCAGAAGTAATACTACTTATATTGCTACTTTGACCAATCACAACTAATATACTTCCTGCTTTAAGTTCTTCATCTGGTGCTGGTGTTACATTTATACTCTTACCATTTTTTATAGCAAGTACAGTTATTTCATATCTTGCTCTTAATTCTAAATCAACTAGAGTTTTTCCTACCCAGCTAGTTGGTGTAACTATTTCTACTATAGAATACTCTGGATCTAGTTCTATATGATCTAATATGTTATCTGAAACTAAATTATGAGCAACTCTAACTCCCATATCTCTTTCTGGGAATACTACTCTATCAGCTCCTATTTTATAAAGAACTTTTGCTTGTAATTCATCTTTTGCTTTACATACAATTTGAGATACTCCCATTTCTTTAGCTATAAGTGTTGCCATTATAGATGCTCTTATATCAGCTCCTATTGCTATTATAGCTACATCAAAGTTTCCTAATCCTATTGATCTTAGAGCTTGCTCATCAGTAACATCTACTATAGCTGCATGAGTAACTTTGTCAACTATGTTCTGAATTATTTCTTCACTTTTATCTATAGCCATTACTTGATGACCTAAAAGATGCATAGTTGTGGCTACTGAAGATCCAAATCTTCCACACCCTATAACTATATATTGTTTCATAACTTTTACCTCTCCATATACTAAATAAATTTATTTTTTATTTATCCAACTATTATTTTACCTTCTGGATACCTAATAAGAGGATTTTTCTTGACTCCTCTTGATGCCAATGCCATAAATATAGTTAAAGATCCAACTCTTCCCATAAACATAAATAGCATTATAAATATTTTTCCTAAAATACTAAGATTTGGACTTCCACCTATACTAAGCCCAACTGTAGCAATAGCAGATACTACTTCAAATCCAACTTCAAGTAAGCTAAAATCTGGATCAGTTATAGATATAATAAGAGTTCCCATTAAAAATAGAGCTACACCTATTAAAAATATTCCTAATGATTTTTTTACAGTAGTTTCACTTATCCTTCTTTCACATACTTCTATATCTTGTTTTTCTAATATAAATGACTTTACAGTTAATATTAATGTAGCTATTGTAGTAGTTTTTACCCCTCCACCTGTCGATGCCGGAGATGCACCTATAAACATTAATATTATCATAAAAAATATACTATTTTCTCTCATAGCAGCTAAATCTATTGTATTAAATCCAGCCGTTCTAAGTGTTACTGATTGGAATAGTGATGCTAATATTTTTCCTCCAAACCCTAATTGACCTAGTGTTTTTGGATTATTATATTCTAATACTAGTATAAATAGCATTCCAAATCCTATTAAAACAAAAGTTGTAAAAAGTACAACTTTAGAATGTATATTTAATTTTGATAACTTCTTATTTCTTATTAAATCAAGGATTACAGGGAATCCTATACCACCTAAAATAATTAATAGTGATACTGTTATAGTTATAGTAAAATTATTTACATAATATGTTAGTGATGAAAATGGACCACTAACTACTCCCATTAAGTCAAAGCCTGCATTACAAAATGCTGATATAGCATGGAATATACTGTACCAAATCCCTTTTAAGAGCCCAAATTGAGGTATGAATACAGTTGATAATAATAATGCTCCTGTACCTTCTATTAAAACTGTTGTAAGTAATATGTACCTAGTTAGCTTAACTAATCCTGATAAATCTATTTGATTCAAAGATTCTTGTATTAAAAGTCTTTCCCTTAGGTTTATTCTTTTCTTGATTATAAGAGCAAATAATGTTGTCATAGTCATAAACCCTAATCCACCAATTTGTATTAAGGTTATAATTATTAGTTGTCCAAAAAAACTCCAATAAGTCGATGTGTCAACCGCAATTAATCCTGTGACACATACTGCCGAAGTTGATGTAAATAATGCATCTAAGAATCCTATGCTCTCTCCATTTTGAGTAGATATTGGCATATTAAGTAAAATAGCTCCTATCAATATTATAATAGCAAATCCTATTACCATTATTTGAGTAGGTTCCATTTTATTTATTAGATCAGAAAGTTTTTTTACAATTTTTCTCACTATTTTAAACCCTCCTTTGTATTTTGGGATTAATTTCAAAATAGTTAATAATCATTATTTTATTATATTCCAAAACTCTATTAAAAACAACAATACATACCTTAATTTATATAATTATATTATATATATTTAAGAGACTTTTTATTTACTAATCACTTAAAATATATTTAAATAAAAAAAGCTCTTGAATATAAAATTCAAAAGCTTTTTCTATATAATTAAGCTAATTTAGATTTAGCAACTTCTACTAACTTAGCAAATCCTTCTGCATCATGTATAGCCATTTCAGCTAACATTTTTCTGTTAACTTCAACACCAGCTAATTTTAATCCGTTCATGAATCTTGAGTAAGATAATCCATGAGCTCTTGTTCCAGCGTTTATTCTTTGTATCCAAAGTCTTCTGAAGTCTCTCTTCTTTAACTTTCTTCCTATATAAGCGTTCTTTAACGCCTTCATTACAAATGTATTTGCTGGTCTATATAATTTGCTTCTTGATCCTATAAATCCTTTTGCAAGTTTTAATACTTTCTTATGCTTCTTACGAGCGTTCATAGCTTTTTTAACTCTTGCCATCGTTATGACCTCCTTCGTCTTCCTCTGTTATTAATTGTTTATCTATTTTTTATCCGATTTTTAGTATGGTAATAATTGTGCTATTCTTCTAGCATCTCCTGCTGTAACTATTCCAGACTTTCTTAATTGCATCTTAGTCTTAGCAGCTTTCTTAGTTAATATGTGTCTTCTGAAAGCTTTAGCTCTCTTTAATTTTCCAGTTCCAGTCTTTTTGAATCTTTTAGCAGCACCTCTATGAGTTTTCATTTTAGGCATGTTAATTTCCTCCTCTCAGTTAATCATTTATTTCTTTGGATCTATCATTACAACCATGTTATTTCCCTCAAATGCTGGGGCTTTAGTTGGTTCTCCAAACTCTTTTACTATATCTATAAACTTTAACATTACTTCTTTACCAATGTCTTTATGTCCTAATTCTCTACCTCTAAATCTAAGTTCAACTTTAACTTTATCTCCTTTTTTAAGGAACTTTATAGCTTGATTAGCTTTAGTATTTAAGTCATTAGCTTCTATACCTGGTCTTAATCTAACTTCTTTTATGTTTACTACCTTTTGTTTTTTCTTAGATTCTTTTTCTTTTCTAGATTGTTCATACTTGTACTTACCGTAGTCCATTATCTTACATACTGGCGGATTAGCATTAGGTGATATCATTACTAAATCTAGATTTTTATTATTAGCTATTGTTTGAGCTTCTTTAGCAGACATTACTCCAAGTTGCTCTCCATTGTCTGAGATAACTCTTATTTCTTTATCTCTTATTTGTTCATTGATTGCTAGTTCCTTACTAATGGTAGGACACCTCCAAATTTTTTATAAAAATAAAAGCGAATGATTAAAATCATCCGCATATAAGTTAACACATTTAAACAAGTTTTATATATTAAAAAAATATATAAACTTAACTTATATTTACACTTACAACACTTATCGTAAGGTGAGAAGCGGACTTCTTCTTGTTTTCTTTATTATCTTACTTCATTTACTATATCACTTATCAATTAGTTTTTCAAGTATTTTTTTATTTTTTTTATAAAATAATTTAAATTAAGTAATCATATATACAGTTTATGGTTATACTTTAAGATATTAGAAATTTATTATTAAAATAAAAAAATTTAAGTAATAAATTTTATAAACTATGGAAAATCTAAAATAAATAAACAATTTTTATTATCCGAGGTGTATGGCTATGAAAATGTGGGAAAATTTTTTTAAGAAAATAAATAAACCAGTGCCTGTGTTTGCCCAAACAACTAAGATGGAAAAGGAAATTTCAAGTGAAGATTCTAGTTCATCTAAACCTAAGACTACATTTTGCGATGTTGCTGGATTAGAAGAAGTTAAAGAGGAATTATTTGAAATAGTAGACTTTATGAAGTTTCCAGATAAATACAAAAAAATGGGCGCAAAAATACCAAAAGGTGTATTATTTTATGGTCCTCCTGGTACAGGTAAAACATTACTTGCATCAGCAGTTGCTGGTGAAACAAATTCTTCATTCTTTAATGTTACTGGATCTGAGTTTGTTGAAAAATATGTTGGTGTAGGTGCTAAAAGAGTAAGAACTCTTTTTGAAAAAGCTAGAAAAGAAGCTCCAAGCATAATCTTTATAGATGAAATTGATGCAATAGGTGCTAAAAGACATTTAGAAAGTAATAATGAAAAAGACCAAACATTAAATCAGCTTTTAGTAGAAATGGATGGTTTTACTAAAGATTCAAATGTAATAATAATAGGCGCTACTAATAGACTTGACTTACTTGATGAAGCTTTACTTAGACCCGGTAGATTTGATAGACATGTTCATATAGGTGCTCCTAACTATCATACTAGATATGAAATTTTAAAAGTTCACACTAACAATAAGCCAATAGCTCCTTCTGTAAATTTAGAAACTTTAGCTAAAAAAACTCATGGATTTAACGGTGCACATCTTGCTAATATAGCTAACGAGGCTGCAATTTTTGCTGTAAGAGATAACAGCGATGTAATCACTGAAGTTCACTTTGACAAAGCCTTAGAAAGAGTTATAGCTGGACTTGAGTCAAAAAACTCAACTCTAATCGAGAAAGAAAAGAAAATAGTCTCTTATCACGAGGCTGGACATGCATTAGTTAGTGATTTAGTAGGAATTTGCCCTATACAAAAAATATCAATAGTTCCAAGAGGACAGGCTTTAGGTTATGTTCTACAATTACCTGATGAAGATAGATACATCTATACTAAAGAAGAACTTCTTGGAAAAATGAAAATACTTCTTGCAGGAAAAGCATCAGAAGAAATTATATTCAATCATAAATCTACTGGCGCAAAGGATGACTTAAAGAAAGTTACAGAGATAGCTAATCAGATGGTTTGTGAGTATGGAATGAGTAATCTAGGATTTATGACTTTAGATGGAAATAATAAAACATTTTTATCTGAAAAAATACAAGATGAGGCTAATAGAATAGTACAAGATTGTTATAACGAAACTTTAGATATATTAAGAAATAACATAAATGACCTACATATAGTTTCAAGTCATTTATTTGAAAATGAAACTATGACTCATGAAGAATTAAAATCTTTAATAAGAAAAGAAATGTGTTAAAACAAAAAGAGTAATCTAAAATATAGATTACTCTTTTTATTATAAATTAGTCTTGTATTACATTCTTTCTACTTTCAACTTCTTCAGATATAGTAGTTATAAATTCATCTAAACTTATGCTTCCTACTTCACCGTTATCTCTTGATCTTACAGATACAGTCTTATCAGCAGCTTCCTTTTCACCAACTATTAACATATAAGGTATTTTTTGAAGTTGAGCTTCTCTTATTTTGAATCCTGTCTTTTCTGCTCTATCATCTATTTCAACTCTTATTCCTCTATCAAATAAAGCTTTTTTAACTTCATTTGCATAATCATTATACTTATCTGATATAGGTAATATTCTAACTTGAGTTGGAGCTAACCAAACTGGGAATTTACCAGCATAATGCTCTATTAATATACCTATGAATCTTTCTATACTTCCAAATGCAACTCTGTGTATCATAACTGGTCTATGTTTTTCACCATCTTGACCTATATAAGTTATGTCAAATCTTTGAGGTAATTGCATATCTAATTGTATAGTTCCACATTGCCATGTTCTTCCTAAGCAATCTCTTAGGTGGAAGTCTATCTTAGGACCATAGAATGCTCCATCACCTTCATTTAATATATATGGTAAATTAAGCTCTTCTAAAGCTTCTCTTAAACCATTTTCAGCTGCTTCCCACTCTTCATCTGAACCTATTGAGTTTTCAGGTCTAGTTGATAATTCTAAGTGATATTCAAATCCAAAAGTCTTATAAACTCTATCAATTAAATCTACAACACCTTTTATTTGATCCTTTATTTGTTCTGGTAACATGAATATATGTGCATCATCTTGAGTAAACGCTCTAACTCTCATAAGTCCATGTAACGCACCTGATAATTCATGTCTATGAACTCTACCAAGTTCTGCAACTTTCATAGGGAATTCTTTATATGAATGTGGCTTAGCGTTGTAATATATTAAAGAACCTGGACAGTTCATTGGTTTTATAGCAAATTGTTGCTCATCTATATCTACAGTGTACATATTTTCTTTATAATTGTACCAATGTCCTGAAGTTTCCCATAATTTTTGATTTAGTATTATTGGAGTCTCTATTTCTTGGTATCCATCTTCTCTATGTATTTCTCTCCAGAACTTTAATAATTCGTTCTTAAGTTCCATACCTTTTGGTAAGAATAATGGGAATCCTGGACCTTCTTCAGGTATAAAGAATAATTCTAATTCTCTACCTAATTTTCTATGGTCTCTTTTCTTAGCTTCTTCTAACATGTGTAAGTATTCTTCTAAGTCTTTGTTCTTCTCAAAAGATATACCATATATTCTTTGAAGCATTTTGTTTTTTTCATCTCCACGCCAATAAGCTCCAGCTACGCTTAATAATTTAACTGCTTTAACTTTTTTTGTTGAAGGTAAGTGAGGTCCCCTACATAAGTCAGTAAAGTCTCCTTGCTTATAGAAAGATATTACTTCCCCTTCTGGTAAATCTTCTATAAGTTCTACTTTATATATTTCATTATTTTCTTTTGCCCATGCTAAAGCTTCTTCTCTTGGTAATTCATATCTTTCAACAGCTATATCTTCCTTAGCTATTTTCTTCATTTCTTTTTCTAATTTTTCTAAATCTTCATTAGTTAATCTATGATCTAAGTCTATATCATAGTAGAATCCATTTTCTACAGTTGGTCCTATTGCAAATTTAGCTTCTGGGTATAATCTCTTTATAGCTTGAGCTAATATATGAGCTGATGTATGTCTGAATACATCTTTTCCTTCTTCATCATCAAACTTGAATAAGTTTAATTCACAATCTTCTTTTACTATATGGTTTAGTCCTACAACTTTTCCATTTACAGATGCAGCAACTACTGCTCTAGCTAAACCTTCACTTATAGACTTAGCTATGTCCATAACTGAAAGTTCATTTTCGAATTCTCTTACAGATCCATCTTTTAAAGTAACTTTTATCATCTTATTTCCTCCTTAATTAATTTTTTATAATAAAAAAACTCGTCCCAAATAAATATATTGGGACGAGTATTAATTCGCGGTTCCACCCAAGTTGAAGTATTTAAATACTTCCTCTTGATGACTATAAGGTTGTCACCCGAACACTTTCACATTTTATAAATGCTAATAAGTTCAGCTCCAAGGTAGTTTTCAAATAGTCATATTAAGATAAGTTTCCAGCCTATGACTTATCCTCTCTGTTTAATTGTTTCTATTTTACTCTTCCTTTTCATTGCTATTTTTTTAATTATTACATTAATTATATCAAATACTTAATTTAGTATCAATAACAATATTTTATATAAATATTGTTATTATTCCTTGAACTATTCCTATAAAAAATCCTAATATAAGTCCTAATACTTCAATATGTCTTAATTCATTTTTTACAATTTGTAATATTATTGTCTCCAATTCATATAAATCTAATTCATTGATTTTATCTTCTATAATTTCTTTTATATTTATACGATTCTTTGTTTTAATTATCATTTCTTCAGATAATTCATCTATTCCTTCTCTTATTTCATCTTCGATTATTTCAGAAACATAATTTTGAACTAAATTTCTTATTGTGCTAGGAATAAGAGTCATCTTTTCACTAAGTATTAATTTCACTCTTACTTTTATGTAATCAATTATATGTTGTTTATCTTGCTCTGTTATTATATTATCCGTTATTTCATCAACAGATATAAATTGCTCTTCCACTACCTTTGCTATATTAGTAGCAATTTCTGTCTTTCTCTTTGGTATCATACCTATTATCTCTATATTAAGTATTGGTATTTTTATTGGGTTTATTGGTCTAAATATTAATTTTATAGCTATTACATTTGTTATATATCCTATTAACCCTCCTATAATAGCTAAGATTAATATCCTAATTATGTTATTCATGCTAAATTCTCCTTTTTTCGATATATATTTATAATTAATTATAAATATAATATACCATTAAAAAAGTAATTTTTCTAACTATATATCTTATTCCTTTATAATGAATTCATTTAGCATGAAGTTAATTTCTGTTAATACAGGTTACTTTATCACCAAATATCGATTTAATTATTTCTATTATTTCTTTAGAAGAATTATTGTTTAAAGAATCTATTATTTCTATTTTACCAGGACATAGAGTAAGAAGATTACTCATTAAAAAATCTTCATAATTCAAATTTTCTTCTATTACCATATCCATTATTTCTTCATCATTTATACTATCAATCTTATTACCCTCTTTATCGTAAAGTATAAATGAATTATCTTCTTTTATATGTATTCTTAAAAGTTCTAACTTTTCTTGCTGTATATCCACAAAATACTTAAGTACATTGATAAACTCATCTTGGTCTTTTTTTATGAAATATTCTTCCCATGCTAAGTCTACTATAGTTGATATATAATTATTAAATTCTTTCATTCTAAACTTTACAAAACCTTCTATATTTATGTAGTCTTCATTTAGTATATAATTATATACTTTTTCATATAAAGATTGCTTTATTATAAAATATTTTTCTTTAAACATATTCAATGCACACATATATATCTTTTGAATTTCTTCACTAGATTCAGAACTATATTTTTTTATTACATACTTTCTAAGAAGTTTATTTTCCATTATATCAATTATCAAGTTAACAATTTCATCTACGATTTCTTCATTATGTATTTTATCTTTATTATTATTTTTTAATACTACCTCTATATAGTCATTATTGTATGTATATTCTTTTTCAAGTTTATGGTTGGTTAATAACTTTTTAACAGATGTTTCATCTTGTCTGTTTAAGCTTAAATAGATATCTTTATTGGTCATTTTTCTCACTCCCTTCTAACATCTTGTTAAAATACCTAAAAATAAACTTCTTCTACTTTTATTATTTCTCTATATAAAGTTTTAATTCATTTTATAAACGACACCGAATGTCATTACCCTACATTTAGTTATTACCTCAATATCTAATTAAAAAAATTCAACTTAATCAGTCTCTCTATTTATCAATTACCCTTTATAGACAATAACAAAATTCAACTTAATATAAATTTTAGTTTCAACTGTAATGTTGATAATTTTAATAAAATTAATTATCACTTATATATATTTTATATATCTTATAGTATTTTAATATATAAAAAAAATGATAGCTTAAAGCTATCATTTTTTTATCTTTCACCTTTTTTATATGGATTTCCAAGTGCTGCTGGAGCCTTAGAACTCTTAACAAATAGTACTAATACTATTAATGTCATTATATAAGGTATCATTGATAATAAGTTTTCATTTATGCTAAATGGTAATTCTGGATTTCCAAAGTATACAGATAATGCTGTTGAGAAACCAAATAGTAAACATGCAGCCATTGCCCATTGAGGTCTCCATTTACCAAATATTACAGCAGCCATAGCTATATATCCATGACCTGATATTAATGTAGGTCTAAATGAAGAAACAACTGCTAAACTCATTGATGCCCCACCTAATCCTGCTAATATACCTGATATTATAACAGCTGCATATCTAGTTTTAGCAACACTTATTCCTAATGTATCTGCTGCACCTGGATGCTCTCCAACTGCTCTTATTCTAAGTCCGAATTTAGTTTTATATAATACATACCATGTAACTGCAACTAATATAAATGCTATGAAAACTGTAGCATATGCATTGAATATTGTATCTAATATACTTCCCGATGGGAATAAACCATTTAATGGTCTTGGTATTTTTTGTTCCATTGGTATTGTTGGTGTCATAGTTGCACCATCAAACATTATCTTAGATGCAAATAACGCAACTCCAGGAGCTAATAAGTTTATTGCAACCCCTGATATAGTATGGTCTGCATTGAAAGTTACAGTTGCTAATGCATGAACTAAAGCAAATAAACCTCCAGCTAAACCACCTATTATAAATGCTAACCATGGATTGCCTAACATGTATCCTGCCGCAGCACCTGCGAAAGCACCTATAGTCATCATACCTTCTATACCTATGTTAACTATACCTGAATTCTCTGAAAATACTCCACCTAATGCCGCAAATATAAGGGGTGTAGAGTACATTAAAGTAGTACTAATAATTAAAGCTATATCTTGCATTATGCATTACCCCCTTTATTTTTATTCTCTCTGAATTTTATATATAACATTCTTAATACACTGCTTAAAGCTATAAAGTATACTATAGAACCTATAACTATATTTACTACTTCAGAAGGAGCCCCTACAGCTTGCATCTTAGTTCCACCGTATTTAAATGCTCCAAATAATAATCCTGAGAATATAACTCCGATAGGATTGCTGTTTGCAATTAATGCAACAGCTATACCGTCAAATCCATATCCTTCTGGACTCGCTAATATAGTAATATTTTGAGATACACCCATTACTTGTATAGCACCTGCTGCAGATGCAAGTATACCTGCTATAGCCATAGATTTTAATATTGATTTATTAACATCTATTCCACCATATTCAGCTCCAAACTTGTTGTGTCCAACTCCTCTTAATTCATATCCTAGAGTAGTTTTAAATAATATAAATGCTATTGCTAAAACAAATATTATTGATATAACTATACCCCAGTTAACCTTTGTAGCCGGTCCTACTAAATCTGTTAACCAGTTTATGCCTATAGTTGCTGAATCATGTATACTAACTGATGCTTCACTATTTGGCTTAGCTAACCATGTATTTTTTATAGTAAAGTTACTTAAGTAGAATGCTATCCAGTTAAGCATTATAGCTGCTATAACTTCATTTATTCCAAACTTAGATTTTAACCATCCTGCAAATCCACCCCATATAGCTCCACCTAAACAAGCTATTAAAAGAGTAAGTGGTACATGTATTATTGCAGGTAATGGTATTGCAGAACCAACCATAGTTGCAACTAAAGCACCTATTATAAACTGACCTTCTGCACCTATATTGAATAATCCTGTTTTAAATGCAAATGCAATAGATAAACCTGTTAGTATAAGTGGTGTTGATCTTATTATAACCCATGCAATATACTTAGGCTTACCAAATACACCCTCTATCATAGCTGAATATGCTTGTATAGGGTCTTTTCCTGCTATTAATAATGCTATTGCTCCAACTAATAAACCTAAAACTATTGATATTAAGGAGAATAAAATAGTATTATCAACTAAAGAAATTTTCTTTTTACTTGCCTTACTACTCATTATCTTCACCTCCTGCCATCATTAGACCTAATGTATTTTCATCTGCATCTTTTGCGTCAACGATTCCTACTATTTTACCTTCATATATAACCGCTATTCTATCTGATACATTCATAACTTCATCTAATTCTAATGAAACTAATAATACAGCATTTCCTTCATCTCTTTGCTTTACTAATGCTTGATGAACGAATTCTATTGCTCCAACGTCAAGACCTCTTGTTGGCTGAGTAGCTATAAGTAATTGAGGCTCTCCTGTAGCTTTTCTTGCTGTTTCTATATTGTCAACTTCTCTACCTATTATAATCTTTTGTTGGTTACCACCAGATAAAGCTCTTGATTTAACAGTATGATCTGTAGGTCTTACGTCAAATCTTTCTATTATTTCATCAGCATACTTTTCTATAGCATCTTTATTTAATATTCCATTTTTAGAGAATCTTGGATCTTTATAGTTTTGTAAAACTGTATTTTCTGCAACAGTAAAATCTAATATTAATCCTCTTTTATGTCTATCTTCTGGAATATTTTTTATTCCGTTGTCAAATATCTCTTTTGGTTTTTTGTTGATTAATTCCTTTGAATTTACTTTTATACTTCCACTTTCTGCTTTTCTAAGACCAGTTAATACCTCTACTAGCTCTGATTGTCCATTTCCATCAATCCCTGCAATACCTAGTATCTCTCCAGCCTTAACTTCTAGTGATAATCCATCTACTACAGATACTTTTCTGCTATCCTTTACTAGTAAATCTTTTATTTCTAGTACATTTGATGTTGGTCTAGCTTCTTTTTTATCAACTTTGAAGTTAACTTCTCTACCAACCATCATTGCTGCTAATTCATCTTCAGTTGTATCAGATACTTTTACAGTGTCTATATACTTACCTCTTCTAATTATTGTACAATGGTCTGCAGCTGCCTTTATTTCTTTTAACTTATGAGTTATTATTATTACAGATTTACCTTCTTTAGTTAAGTTTCTTATAATTTGTATAAGTTCTTGTATTTCTTGTGGAGTAAGAACCGCCGTAGGCTCATCTAGTATTAATATTTCTGCTCCTCTGTATAAAGCTTTTAGTATTTCTACTCTTTGTTGCATACCAACACTTATATCTTCTATTTTTGCATTAGGATCAACATATAATCCATATTTTTCTGATATAGCTTTAACGTCTTCTATCGCTTTATTTATATCTATTGATCCAAGACCTTTTGTAGGCTCAACTCCTAATATTATGTTTTGCGCTACAGTAAAAGGTTGCACTAGCATAAAGTGCTGATGAACCATACCTATTCCATTTGCTATCGCAACATTAGGATTATCCATATTAACTAATTTTTCGTTAATATATATCTCTCCAGATGTTTGCTGATATAAACCATACAGTATATTCATTAGAGTAGATTTTCCTGCACCGTTCTCTCCTAAAAGAGCATGTACTTCACCTTTATGTACAGTCAGGTTTATATTATCATTCGCAACAAAGCTTCCGAACTTCTTAGTTATGTTCTTCATTTCTACGACTTTTTGACTGTAGTTGATATTACTATTATTCATCGCTCTTTCTTTTCCTCCTTATTTAAAATTCTCAGCCTTTTTATTATACTAAAATATAACTAACATAACAAACTTTTTATTTTGATTTTTGTTTTAATTTGTTTTTTTTTGTATTATAATAATTTTTTATAAAATATTAATATAGTTTGTATTATTATTTCCAAAATCTATTTAAATATTTTAAATATGTAATACATTTAAAAAGACTATCCTTTTTATGAAGATAGTCCTTTTTATAGTTAATTTATTATTATTTATTTAATTGCTCAAATTCTTCCTTAGTTGCAGGAACTTTTACCTCTCCTGACTTAACTTTTTCAGCTTCTTCAATAACATATTTTAATACATCTGGTGGAACATTCTTTTCACTTGATTGAGGTATGCCAACACCATTCATAGCTAATGTATTAATTATTACTTCTCCACCTTTATAGCTTCCATCAACTACTTTAGATAATAATTCTACTACTGCAACATCTATGTTTTTCATAGCTGAAGTTATTACATTTTTTGGAGCTAAAGCATTTTGATCTTGGTCAACACCTATAGCTTTTTTACCATTTTCTTTAGCTGCTTCTATAGCACCTATTCCAACTGCACCTGCACAAGTGAATATTATATCAGCATTTTTTGAATGCATTTGGTTAGCTATAGTTTTTCCTAAAGCTGAATCTGTGAAACTATTTGCATATTGTACCATTACTTCTGCATCTGGATTTGCAGCTTTAACACCTGCTCTAAATCCGTAATCAAATTTACTTATAACTGGTGATTCCATACCACCTATAAATCCAACTTTGTTTGTTTCTGTCATTCTACCAGCTATTAATCCTGTTAAGTAAGCTGATGCATTATCTTCAAATAATAATGATGTTACGTTTTCTGGTTGTTCTCCTTCACAAACTGCATCTATTAATGCAAATTGTTGTTCTGGATAATTTTTAGCAGCTTCTGTTATAGCTTGCTCTAATTTAAATCCAACACCTATTATTAAATCCATTTCTTCATCAGCAAATGTATCTATATTTTGAACATAGTCTGCATCTTGTTTAGACTCTAAATATTTTATTTCTAATTTATCTTTCCCAAATTTTTCTTGAGCGTCTTGGAATCCTTTCCATGTTGATTGGTTAAATGATTCATCATTTACCCCACCAGTGTCTGTTATCATCCCTACTTTAAATACTTTGTCACCATTATCTGTTGACGCATTAGAGTCTGATTTAGCTCCACATCCTACTAACATACTAGCACTCATTACTGTAGCTAAACCTAAAGCTATAAGCTTTTTAAGTTTCATATGTATCCTCCTAATATTCTTATAATATATAATATTTAATTTTATTTTACACCATTTTACACTTTTTTTCTACAAAAAAATTGTATATATTGATATTTTTGTATATAACTTTATATTAAATTTAATTGTATTTTGTATTTTATTAAATATATGTGATATACTATTTAACCAACAATGCCTTCGCTATTAAAGCAATTATATAATTTCTAAGTTTTATGTGATATGATTTTGACACTTTATACTAATATTATCTTTTCTATTATAACCTGAATTGTCAATTTAAATCAGACAAATTACTTATGAATCACTAAGCAAATGTAAGTAAGCTTTCAAATCCAGTTGCTTCTTTTATAACCTCATTTGGTGTTTTATAGTCTAGTGATTTTCTAGGTATAGAATTCCATTTATACGCAATCATATTTAATTCTTCTTGAGAATATGCAGATAAATCTGTAGACTTAGGTAAATCTTTTCTAACTATTCCATTTGAATTCTCATTTAGCCCTCTTTGACCTGGTGATCCAGGGTCTCCAAAGTAGATTTCAATATTAACTGAACTATCTTTTTCTATGTCTGACCATTTTGAAAACTCTTTACCTCTATCAAATGTAATAGTAGATATACACGACTTATGTAAAGATGATAGCCATTTGCAAATTGCTTCTTTAACATCCTCACTCTTTCTACTTGCTTTAAGTAATACAATATATTTTGAATACTTTTCTACTAAAGTAACTATAGCTGATTTTCTAGCTTTTCCTACAATAGTATCTCCCTCAAAATGGCCATATTCTATACTAGTTTTAGCATTAGGATACTTTTCATCTCTTTCATGAATTGTTTTACATGTATTAATTTTACCTCTTGTTTCGTTATGACCCTTCGGGTTATTTTTACCCTTACGTCTCAACTTATTTATATCTATTACACCTTGTTTTGCTAATTTGTATAATGTTTTTGTTGATATTTTTTCATCTTTTCCATCTATTTTATCTCTTCCTGCGATAGCATCTAAAGACCAATCATTTTCTAGCTTATTATTGATATCATCTAATTTTTCTTTGCTTAATACAATGGGCTTTCTTCCACATCTAGATTTATTTATTAGGTATTGATTATATATTTCTTGAACAGTAAGTCCTTGCATAAATAGCTTGTAATATCTGTAAACTTTATCTTTTCCAATTTTCATTCTTTGAGCGCAAGCTCTTGCTTTCACGCCTAAATAGTAATTTGCTTCTAGATTTGTTAGCTGATTTATGTTAATATGATTAAAAGACATTTTTGGTACTCCTTTTGTTGATTTTAGTAGGTTAACTAAGTATATCATAAGTGTCTTTTTTTGTTTATATATTTGTCTGATTTAATTATACAATTCAGGTAATAAAAAATGATACTAGGCATATACAATAAGTATTTTCCCCTTTAGTATCATTTTATAATGCAAATATGCAATTATCTCATTCCTGGATAATCTAGTTGTCTTAATGCTTCATATACTACTATAGCCACTGAATTTGACAGATTTAAAGATCTAGCTTTTTCAATGTTTAACATAGGTATTCTTATACATGTTTCTAAGTTTGCTTTTATAAGGGATTCAGGTAAACCTTTGGTCTCTTTTCCAAATACAATAAATGAATTATCAACATATTTCACATCAGAATGAGCTTGATCTACTTTTGTTGTGGCATAGAAAAATGTTCCATTTGGATTTTTTTCAACAACTTCTTCGAAACTATCATAATATTGTATATTTGCTATATCCCAGTAATCAAGACCACTTCTTTTTAAATATTTATCTTCTAATGAAAATCCTAGTGGTCTTACTAAATGTAAAGTTGCACCTGTAGCAGCACAAGTTCTTATTATATTTCCTGTATTTTGAGGTATTTCTGGTTCTACTAAAACTACATTTATTGACATTTCGTCCTCCTATTTTTCACTCTATTATATTTCTTTACAATTATATCAGAAATTCATATTTCTAAGAACTTACTTTCTAAAAGTTGTTCTTATAGTATTTACAATATTTCGTTATTGGACAAATTTCACATTCTGGTTTTCTAGCTTTGCAAATTCTTCTTCCATGAAATATTAATAAATGATGAGAGTGAGACCATCTTTTCTTTGGTATGGCATCCATAAGAGCAAACTCTGTTTTTTCAGGTGTTTGAGTATCAACTATACCAATTCTATTTGAAACCCTAAATACATGAGTATCAACTGCCATGGCATCTTGTCCAAAAGCATTGCTAAGTACTACATTAGCAGTCTTTCTTCCTACTCCAGGAAGTTTAGTTAAATCCTCTAAATTATCCGGAACCTCTCCATTATACTCATTACATATTTTTTCTGATGTAGACTTTATTTTTTCAGCCTTACTTTTATATAGTCCACAAGTTTTTATTTCCTCTTGTATTTCATCTATACTAAGTTTTGCAAAATCCATTGGAGTATTATATTTTTTAAACATCTCCCCTGTAACTTTGTTTACCCTTACATCTGTACATTGAGCCGATAATATAGTTGCTACTAATAGTTCAAATGGTGTAGTGTAATCTAGTTCACATTTTGCATCTGGATATGTTTCTTCTAATATATCTAATACTTTATTAATATTTTTCATATTATTCTCCCTTAAACCTCTTATTTATGCTATTATTATCTATCTTGACTACTATATAATAAATCTTATAATTTTAACAAACAATAAAAGTCTTAATATTCTATAATTGTGTATATAATAAAATTTGTTGTAATATTTCAATTTATATAAAAATAAGAAGGTAAAAGTTTATAACTCCTACCTCCTTATTATTTTACCCATTAATATTTTATATAAAACTACTTTTTAGATGGACTTTGTAACTCATTAAATTCTCTTAATCTTTCTATTACTAGTCTTTTTACTTCATCAAATTTAACATCCATTAATATTTCTATAGCTTCTTCTACTCTTTCAACTGTATATATAGTAAATTTACCTTCTTCTATTGCATTTGTTACCTCATCAGATAAAATTAAGTTTCTACTATTATTTTTTGGTATTATTACACCTTGATTATCATTTAGTCCTTGTTTTTTACAAGCAGAATAAAATCCTTCTATTTTTTCACTTATTCCACCAACTACTTGTATTTCACCTTTTTGATTCATAGAACCTGTTGCAGCTATACTTTGTTTTAAAGGTATTTTACTTAATGATGATAGTAAAGCGTATAATTCAGCACCTGTTGCGCTATCTCCATCTACGCCTCCGTAATTTTGTTCAAAGCATATATTTGCATTTAATGAAAGCGGGAATTCCTGAGCAAAGTTCTCTGCTAAATATCCACCTAAGATTAAAACACCTTTATTGTGTATTGGTCCACTCATATTAACTTCTCTCTCTATATTAACTATTCCTTTGTTTCCTGGGCTAGTTGTCACAGTTATTCTAGAAGGTCTTCCAAATGAATATTCACCTGTACTCAGTACAGACAATCCATTGATAACACCAACTCTACTTCCCTTAGTTTCAATAAGTGTAAATCCATTTTCTAGTGATTCATCCATCTTATTTTCTATTCTATTTAATCTTTTCTTTCTTTCTAATATAGCTTTTTGAACATCAAACTTATCTACATATTCAGCATCTCTAATTTGAGCACATACATCACCTTCAACTATTATTTCCATTATTTTATTAAATTGAGTTGAAAGTTTATATTTATCTCCACAAATTCTAGTACTAAACTTTATAACCTCTTCAACAGCATCGTAAGTAAAATGTTTTAAATTATTTTTGTTACATTGATATGCTATAAATCTAGCAATTCCATCTTCATTATTTTCATTTTTATCCATTTCATTGTCAAAATCTACAAATATTTTAAAATACTTACTAAAATCAGAGTCGTAGTTATAAAGCACATTGTACATATAATTAGTTCCTATTAATATAACTTTAATATCTATAGGCATATTTTCAGGTTTTATTGATGTTTGTGTATCTACACCTATTTGTCTTGATTGAATAGCTCTTTTTAACATATCCCAAGATAATGGATATCTTAGAAGTTGATCAACATATAAAACTAAATATCCTCCATTTGCTTTGTGAACCGCTCCTGGTATCAATTTTGTAAAATCTGTTTTTGCATTTCCATTATAGTAATCATACTCTGCTTTTCCAAATAAATTAGATGGACTTGGATTTATTTCAACTATTACCGGTGCTTTAGAATTTTCTCTATCAATTCCATTATCAACAAATAAGTTGACTTTATATTTAAGGAAATGTTCTTTATCATATTTATCTTTTAATTCTTCTTCATCCATATAGAATAAATAAACATATTCTAATATATCATCTCTCATATTATTTAAGTACGCTTTAACTTTCTCATAACTATTATATTTCTCTATTAAACCTTCAATATGAGGGTCTATTACAAATTTAGCAATTTCTTCTTCTAATTCTAATAATGCTTCTTTTGCTGCATCTTCTAAGTCTCTAATTTTATATACTACTTGTATTGCAGCATTTTCTAATTCTCTTTTTACTTTATAGAACTCTTCATCTGTATAGTCATCATCTTCAGCTTCTTCATCTTCTTTATTGTCATCTATAGGTATAAATACCATACCAACTTTACTATTTTTTAATTTAAATCCTTTTTCTTCCGCATATTTTTTTATCTTTTTAAGTAATGCATCTTTTTCTATTTCATATTCTTCTATTAATTGATTTTTTCCTATTTCAAAATCTTCACTTTCAAAGGCATCTCTTAGTTCATCAAGTAAAGTTTCTATAAGCTTTTCAATATCTTTTTTGAATATTTTGCCTAGACCTTTCTCAAGCCCAATTATTAATGGTTCTCTGTTATTTTCAAAATTATATACATAGCACCAATCTTTATGATTCCCTTTTTTAGCTGCGTATTTATTTAAAGCATTCATAGCGTATGTTGTTTTACCTGTTCCTGAATCTCCCGCTAAGTACATGTTATACGCTGGATTATCAATTTTTAATCCTATTTCCATAGCTTCTATAGCTCTTTCCTGACCTAATATGCCTTCTAGAGGTTCTATCTCAGATGTATTGTTAAATTTTAGCATTGACCCTCCCCCCTTCTATCTATATATATATTCTATGACTAATAGCTTGTAAATGTTGAGTTATCTAATACTAATTTTATTCATTATATAAAATATCTTTCCATTTAAATTGTTTATAATAAAAAAAGAAGCCTTTGACTTCTTACTCATTCGGCTTCTCTGAAACTATATTTATATTTCTTTTTATTATGTTCTTACCTCTCCAACTAAATGCCCTATTTCCATACCTTCTCTTAAATTCCTTATTCGATATATCATTAATTTCTTCAGCATCTAGCTTTAAAATTGTATCTTGTTTGAATCTTTCTATAGAGGTTATTGGAATATTTTTATTGTGAGGACATATATCTTGGCAAATATCACATCCAAAAACTTTTTTATTTTCTTTCAATACTTTTTCCTCTTCCTCTTCAAGATCTCCTTTTTTTTGTGTTATATAAGATAAACATCTTTTAGGATTCATTTCATAATTTCCTAAAAGAGCATTTCCCGGACAATATTTTACACATTTTCCACATTTTATACATGTTTTTTCTAACGGAGTATCACTTTGAAACTCATAATTAGTCAATATATATCCTATAAACACATACGAACCATATTCATCTGTAATTATATTATTATTTATTCCAAAATATCCTATACCAGATAAATAAGCCAAATATCTATCTACTAGTGGACCATTATCTGCAAATATCTTATACTCAAAATTATCTATATTGTCTAATAAGTGGTTACATATTTGTTGCAACATATCTTTAACCACTATATGATAATCTTCTCCATAACAATACTTTGATAAATTACTTTCATTGAAATTTCCAATATAGTAAGGAAATGCACATACTATTATAGATTTTACATTTTCCATCGTTTCTTTTGGATTAACTCTCTTTTCTATAATAGGTTCCTCCATACCAGTTGTATATCCATTAAATAATCTTTGTTTTATTATCTTTTCTAAATCGTAGTAGGGACCTACTCCAGCTATACCGACACAATCTATTCCTATAGATTTACAAAAATCTTTTAATTCTTCTTTCTTCATAAAAAACCTTTCATTAATTAAATATTAGTTTTATAATAACTAGAGTATAAGGGTGGTGATATTTTGATTAAATTAACAATACCAGGTAGACCTATTAGTAAATCAAACTTTAAACTCCACAATGTCCATGGGCAGGCATGGATGCCATCAACAGGTAAACATTCAAAATATTTAGCTTATGAAAACATGATTGCTGGATTTATAAATCAACAATACTTTGGTGATACAATTGAAGAAGACTTGATAACTATACTAAAGTTATATTTCCCAAATAAACGCATGGGTGACTTACACAACTATCCTAAAAGTATATGTGATGGTATAGAAAAAAGTGGAATAATAAAAAATGATAAACAGCTTAAACCAGTATTATTATTTGACTTTATAGATAAGGATAATCCTAGAGTTGAAATAGAACTTTATCCTGTTTCAGAGTATGATGTATCCTATGTTATATCTAAAAAGTAATTTATATATAAAAGAGAACTTAAAACTTAAGTTCTCTTTATTATTATCTATACTCTATATTTTTAACCAAGCTTAGATGATACCTCTTTTAACATTTCCCTTATAGGTAATTCATATGGACATTTAGTTTCGCATAATCCGCATTCTACACATGCACTTGCTTTAACTTCTAACGATTTATATCTTTCCTTTGCCCAATCCTTTAAATTATATCTTGCATAGTATCCTTCTAACAAGAAGTTTTGAGGTATATTTATTTTTAATGGACATGGTAAGCAATATTCACATCTTCTACAAAACCTTTTACCCATAATATCTCTTATTTCTTGTATCTTAAGTTCATCATCTTTTGTAATATTAGTATCTTGTAGCACTGATACATTCTCTCTAACTTGTTCAATACTTTCCATACCAGGTATAACTACATCTATATAATCTTTTGAAAGTATATATTTTATTGCTAACTTTGCATCATCTATAGCTCCACCTGCTAAAGGCTTCATTACTATAATTCCTATATCTTTTTTATTAGCTTTTTTAAAAACTTCATCCGCTTGATCTTCAATTATATTATATGGAAATTGTATAGTCGAAAACTTTTCATCTTCTATTGACTTTTCTATAGTTTCTAAACTATGGCTAGTTATTCCTATATATTTTATTTTACCTTCTTCTTTTGCTTCTAATAATGCTTTATATGCTTTATTTTCATCAAATATAGTTTTATATTCTTCTGGCTTAAGATTATGAATTTGATATAAGTCTATATAATCTGTTTTTAAGTTTTTCAAACTTATTTCTATATCTTGCTTCATTGATTCATAATCTCTAGCCATACTTTTAGTAGCAATAAAAAACTTTTCTCTTTTACCTTCTATAGCATTTCCTATATACTCTTCACTTATAGTATAAGCTCTTGCAGTATCTATAAAATTGACATTTTTATCAATTAATTCATTTATCACTTTATTAGTTTCTTCTTGTGTTATCCTTTGAATTGGTATTCCACCAAAACCGACCCTATTTACCTTCATATTAGTTTTACCTAATAATCTCATATATATCCCACCTTATAATATGTTTTCTTATTATATTATAAGGTTATTTTATTATATAATCAAAATCTATTTATCAGACAATATTTCTTTTATCATAGCTATTTCTTTTTTATGACCTTCATCCTCAAGAGGTGTCTCTAGGAAGAAAGGCAGTTTATTTAATTTAGGATGACTCATAAAGTTTATTATAGCATTTAAACCAATTTCACCCTCTCCTATTACTGCATGTCTATCTTTTTTCCCTCCAAAAGGCATCATACTATCGTTTAAATGTACAGCCTTAAGTCTATCTAATCCTATTATGCTGTCAAACTCAGCTAAAACTCCATCTAAATCATTTACTATATCATATCCTGCTGAAAATATATGGCATGTATCTAAACATACACCTAACTTTTCATTATGAGTTACCCCATCTATTATTCTTTTGATTTGTTCAAAAGTAAATCCAATTTCAGTTCCTTTTCCAGACATAGTTTCAAGAAGAACAGTTATATTTTCTTCTCCTGTTAGTGTTTCATTTAAAGCATCTACTATTCTTTGTATACCAAAATCTATCCCTCCACCAACGTGGCTACCTGGATGAAAACACATATACTCTATTCCTAAAGAATCCATTCTTTCTATATCTTCTTTTATAACTTTTCTTCCAAATTCATATACTTCATCCTTTGATCCACCTAAGTTCATAGTATAAGGTGCATGTGCTAAAAGTGGTCCAAAATTATATTCTTTTCTTATTTTTTGAAATTTTTCTATATCCTTTTCATCAAATTCTTTAGCATTTCCTCCTCTTGGATTTCTACTAAAGAATTGGAATGTATTTGCTCCAATATCTACTGCTGTTTGAGCTGCCTTACCAAATCCTTTTGATATTGAAATATGTGGTCCTATTACAAGCATTTTCAATCTCTCCTTATTAATTAATTTTTTATATTACTAATATACCCAAAAAAATAAGTATCAATAAACATTGATACTTATCATAAATTACATGTTTCTTTTTTTTGTACTGGTATCGAAACCATAACTATATCATATTGTAACTCTTCATCTTCTGACTTTCTTTTATGTATTATTTCTTCTATTTTATATTTTATAGTATTGTTAAGTTCTATAAGTTCATTTTGCGTAAGAGATATATTATGATAATCAACTATATTTTTTTCTTCTAATACTTGTTCTTCCGCAGCTTGATAAAATAATTCTATTATATCATCAAATTTTGATAAAAATGCTTCATCATCATCTTCTCTTAAAGAGAAATTTATTACATTTTTATCTATAACTATATTCTTTGCTTTTGGATAATAGTATTTTTCTACAATTCCCGATTTAATCTTCTCTTCTACTAATTCTAAAATCCCCACATTATAAAGAGTTTTTATATGATAATTTATTTTTGCATGAGGTTCATCAAGCATCTGAGATAACTGTTTAGCCGATAGCGGTAAGTTATTAAATGCTTTTAAAATATCTATTCTTTTCGGATGCGCAATAGCTTTTATACATTCTAAATCTCTAAGTACAAGCACTTCTCTCATTCCCCCACCCCCTGAAATATTTTTAATTACATTTTAATTATATAAGAAGGCTTTAGAGTTGTCAAAAAATTCCATATTTTAAAATATATTTAATTCTAACTTTTCAGATAAATCTTCTAAAACCTTAACTCCAGCTATACTATTTCCTTTTTTATCAAGAGCTGGTCCATAAACTCCTATACCCATTATGTCTGGAACAGAAGCCATTATACCTCCCCCAACACCAGATTTTGCAGGTATGCCAACTCTTATAGCAAATTCACCCGATGCATCATACATTCCACAAGTAACCATAAATGTTTTTACCATTCTAGAAACTTTTTCACTAATTAATCTTTCTTTACTTTCTATATCTATTCCATACATTGCAAGATTTATTCCGATTCTTGCTAAATCTACACAATCTATTTCTATAGAGCATTGTTTAAAATATAAATCTAGTACTTCTTCTACGTCACCATCTATAAATCCATCATTCTTTAATAAGTATGCCATGGCTCTATTTCTATCACCAGTTAGCTTTTCTGACTTATAAACTTCATAATTTATCCCAATGCTATCATTATTAGCTAAACGTCTAAAGAACTGTAACATTCTTTCTTCTTTCTCTTCTAAACTACTACCTTTTATAAGTGAAGTAGTTACTATTGCACCTGCATTTATCATAGGATTTGAAGGTTTTTTTGTATCATTTGTTTCTAATTTCATTATCGAGTTAAATGGGTCTCCACTTGGCTCCATACCTACCTTAGAAAATACAGTTGTCCAATCATTATCCATTAAAGCCATAGCTAAAACTATAGGCTTAGATATACTTTGTATAGTAAATTTAGTATTATAATTTCCAGCTGTGTATATTTTATTATCCTTGTCAATTATACATATACCTAAATCACTTCTTTTTGCATTTTTTAGTTCTGGTATATAGCTAGCAACTTGTCCATAATTAGTATACTTTCTATTTTCATCTATTACTTGTTTTAATAAGTTATTCATTAGTTCCTCCTTAGTAAATGATATTTATAAATATATTATGTAATATAAAAAGGAGTATATCAAAATATATTTATATATAATAATTATTATTATATATAAATATTCTAATATAGCCCCTCTTCCCCATTAATCTACTATTTTACTTCCCCCTATAAATTCCCTTAGTATAGATGTAGAAGGTATATCTGATGTATCTTCTAATTCAATAAAATACTGTAAGAATTTAAGAAGCCTATTGGCTTCTATATATGCTTCATCATCACTTTTTATTTCTTCTAGCAATGGTTTAGCATATTTTTTTAATACTGCTAACTCATAAACACAAGCTGAGTTAAATATTATATCAGCTTCTTCTTGATATGGAAATATATTTTTCTTTTCTCCCCTTCTTACAGAATCCCAATTCATAATAGTGTGTTTAGCGCTATATCCTCTAAAGTTATGATCTCTTACCATTCTTCTTATAAGCCTTAAGTCTGTAGTAGGTATTCTATTATAATCATCTAAATTTATTTGTGTCAAAGCACTAATATATATTTTAAATTTGTCTTCATCGTGTATTGATGATGTCAATATTGGATTTAATCCATGTATCCCTTCTAGTATTATAGGCTGATTTTCTTTTATTTTTAATTTTTTATAATTTTCTTCTCTTTTTCCTGTTTTAAAATTAAATTTAGGTAGATTTACTTCTTTTCCATCTAATAAACTTTTTAAGTCTGAATTAAATTTCTCTAAATCTATTGCATATATTGATTCAAAATCATATTTACCGAATTCATCTAAAGGTGTATCCTCTCTATTTAAAAAATAATCATCTAGTGAGATTGATACAGGATTTAGTCCATTAACTTTAAGATGTATACATAATCTATTAGCAAAACTAGTTTTTCCAGATGAAGATGGAGCTGCTATAAGTACAACTCTTTTTTTCTTTTCTTTTATCATATCTGCTATTTGAGATAATTTTTTCTCGTGTAAAGCTTCAACCGTCCTTATAACTTCTCCATATTGATTATTTTCTATTATTTTATTTAAAGTTATAACTTTATCTACATCAATTACCTTAGCCCACTCTTCCGCTTCTTTATAAATATTTGCAAGCTTTGGTTGTGGTACATACTCTTTAGCTTTTGTTTTATCAGATTCACTCGGACCTAATAATATTACCCCATTTTCATACTGTTTTAAATCAAAAGTTTTTATATATCCTGTTGAAGGTAACATATGTCCATAAAAATGATTTATATAATTATTACATTTATATATTTTTACATCATCATGTTCTTTATATCTTAATAACTCAGCTTTTTCATACATTCCATGCTCTTCAAATATCTTAATAGCGTTTGACTTTGTTGTAGATATTTTTTCTATTTTATAATTTTTATCTATTATATCTTGCATCTTATTTTTAATATTTTTTAAATCAAAATCTTGAAGTTTTGTATTTGTATGAACTTCACAATAAAGTCCCCTTGATAAAGAATGTTCAATCGTAACTCTAGCTTTATCGAATAATTCATTACAAGCCATTATAAATATAAAAGACATTGTCCTAGAATATACTCTTGAACCATCTGCATTTGTTGTATCTATAAATTTTATATTGCAGTCTTCTTTTACTTTATAGCTTAATTCCCTTAATTTATTATTTATATTTGCAAGTGTTATATATCCTTTATATTCACTTTCTATGTCTTTTACTATATTTTCTAAAACTATACCTGAAGAGCCTTCTTCTAAGTAATACTCTCTATTCACATTATTAATGCATATATTTATTATGCTCATAACATATACTCCCTTCTTTCAATATATTAAAAAGGGGTATATCATACCCCTTTTTTTATTTTATCTAATATATCTATAGTTTCTTTTATATGGTTATGATTAATTTCTAATATTAAGTACTTTGCATTAACACTTAATAACCTTTTTATTTCATTTTCACGCAAAATACCTCTACCTATACCTAAATGACTATCATCGATACCATTATTGTCACTTAAATGAATTATCTCTAATCTATCATTTAAATTGCTGATATAGTCACTATTATTTATTAAGTTATGACCTGTATCATAGCAAAAACATAAATTTTGACTTTTAATTTTATTAAATATATATTCAAAATCATCACATATATATCCAATATTTGAAAGATCTCCACTCTTAGAATATGTATTCTCTATAGATAACCTTTTATTACTTACTTTTAATAATTCTTCAAAAAATGAAACACTATTATCTAAGTATTTTATTCTATTTTTATATAATCTTTCAGATATTACATAACCTAAATGCATATTAAAGTACTCTATATTTAAATCTTTCAGCCCATCTTCAAATTTATTTATAAAATCTATCCATGATTTTCTTATATATTTTATATTTTCACAAGAATTAAGCTCCATTGGAAGATGTATTCCTAAAGATAAATTTAATTTATCAAACTCACCTTTATATTTACTTAACTTAATACATTCATCTAAATTATCTATGCCTACTTCTATATGATTAATTCTATCAACTTCTCTACAAAGTTCTAGAGCTTTATCTAAATTAAATAAAAGAGCAGATATACCTAATCTCATATACTTACCTAACTTACAGTACCTATTTTATTAAATGGGAATAATCTTATCATAACTTTTCCCATTATATCTTTTTCCTTAACTAATCCAACTTGTTCATATCTACTATCTAAACTTTTTTCTCTATTGTCCCCCATAGCAAAAACTTCACCTTCTGGAACTATCAAATCTATGTTTTCACTAGTATAATTATCATGTATATATGGCTCATCTAAAAGTTTATCATCTACATATACTTTAGAATCTTCTATTTTTATATGTTGTCCTTCTGTAGCTATAACTCTTTTAACTAAGTCTTTTGGTTTTCCATCATCTTGTAATAGGTTAGTTTTGAATACTATTATATCACCATCTTTTGGTTCTCCTATTTTATAAGCCATTCTATTTATTATTAAATAGTCATTTTCAACTAATGTTGGATACATTGACTCTCCTCTAACTAAAGTAGGTCTTATAAACTGAGTTATTATAAAGGCAAATACTAATGCTGTTGCAATTACTTTTATCCACTCAATTAGCTCCTTCTTAAACTTTTCACTCACTCACACCATCTCCTCTAAAATTAATGATTTTCATAGCTTCCTATCATATGGACAGCCATCTCATTGATATCATCATATTTATTTGAACTAATACCTAAGTCCAAAAGTTCACATGCTTTAACTAAATCTCTCATAACTTCCATAGGACTTCCGTAAATATTTTCAATTTCCTCTTTGCTTATACCCTTAAAACCATGTCCTACAGGGCTTTCATTTCTAAGTCTTATCAAACTTTCTAACCTATCGTTATTTAGTATTTCTACTACCTTTTCCATTCTTTTAGTTTTCTTCACATGTCTATTTATGTACTGAGTTACCCCTTTGATTAGGTTCCCACTATAAATATTATACTTCTTTTTTAATGTATATAGTATATTTTTTTTTGATACCATATATCCATGCATTGATACTTTATAGCTTTTAGATTCTTTAGTACTTACAAATATATACTTAAATAATGCTTCTTTTAATCTATAAAGTCTACCTAAAAAATCTATATATTCTTCATTTACAATTTGAATTTTTATATTCTCAATTAATTCAGATAATATATCTTCTGGTTCCCCCTGTTCTAAATTATTAAGATTAGTTATCAATTTTTTTATTTCTCTTCTAGTTAGCATCTGGCTACTCATTTTTTCTATAGATTCTAAAGCTCTTTTAAATTCAAAATTAACAGAGTACTGACACGATTCAATTAAAAAATATAAATCTCCATCTATAATTCCGGCTTCTTCTAGTATCTCTAATACTGCATCATAATCATATCTTTGTAAAAATTTTGATATAGCATACTCTTGATTTTCACTTAAAATCTCCATAACCTACCTCCATAAAATAGTTTTATATTTTATTATTGAACTATATTGGAGATTTTATTAAATAATTTTAGTAATTTATTCTTAATCCTTTAGGGTAATGATTCTTTAATATACCATTAGATTCTTTTCCCCATCCAAGACCTATACCTTCTACACAAACTAAAACCCATCCTCTACTTTTTCCTGTTTCTATAGTATTTCCTCTTAGATAGTCTAAAATTTTATTATCTTGTATACTAAAGTTTTCTACATTTTTTACATCTTCCATTTTAAAATAATGAGATAATGCATGAGAAGGCTCAAATCTATTTTTCTTTAGCATTCCTAAGTGCAGACCATATCTTAATACTTTTAATTTTTTTGTATCCGGATGTTCTTCAGGTAGTAAGTATAAATTTTCTCCTCTTATATCAAATCTACTTTCCATAGATATATTTAAGAATTTTTTTTCAAACTCTCTATAATCCTTTACTTCTTTATCGTTATTCTTTATTTTTATATATTTTACATTACAATCTTCATTCTCTAATTTTTGAATTTTAGCAACAAAATGACCTTCTCCACTTACTTTATGCGGCCATATTCTTTGCATTTCAATTAATTTAGCATCTTTATATTCAGATATAAACTCATTTATTACATCTTCATTCTCTTCTTTTGCAAATGTACAAGTAGAATATACTAATACTCCACCATTTTTTAACATATCATATCCATCTCTTATAATATCTTTTTGAATACTTTGGCATTCTAAAACCTTAGCATAACTCCAATCCGTTATGGCAACTTCATCTTTCCTAAACATACCTTGTCCTGAACAAGGCGCATCAATTACTACCTTATCAAAATATCCTGTAAATAACTTTCTCAAATTATTAGAATCAGTATTTGTTATTATACAATTTCTAGCCCCAAATCGCTCTAAGTTTTCTCCTAGTGCTCTTATTCTAGTAGGATTTATCTCATTTGATACTAATAATCCTGTATCATTTAGTTTCGATAATATATATGTAGATTTTCCTCCTGGGGCAGCACACATATCAAGAACTTTATCTCCTTCTTTTATATCAAGATGAGGTACTACACTCATTGCAGATGGTTCTTGTAAATAATATGCGCCTGATTCATGTAGTGGACTTTTCCCTGGTCTATCTACTTCCTCATCATAATAAAATCCTTCATCTGCCCAAGGTATCGGTGTTAAATTATATAAATTTAAATTTAATAATTCTTCTTTATTTATTTTTAAAGTGTTGATTCTTAATCCTGTTGTTTTAGGTTCATCATAACTTTTTATAAAATCATCATATTCATCCATAAGAAGTTCTTTCATGTCATCTAAAAATCTTTGTGGTAATTTCTTCAATTTTAATCGTCCTTTCTCTTTTTATGCCTAATAAATTTATATCTTTTTAAAAATTTTTTTCTAGAATTATTTGTATATTCATCTAGTTTATCTAGACTGCTTTTCCATAAATATACTATATAAACTATAAACACTATAATAGACCATCTATATTGTATCATCAATATAAAATCAAAAACTCCATGTAATAAAATAGGCAATACTATAGATAATGTTAAATATTTTCTTTTTTTAGCTTTAGAGCTAGTAAATCTATATTTTGAAATGTAGTATCCCATAATTACAGCAAACATCATATGTGCAGGAACTGATATTATAGATCTTATGATTCCAACTTCAAAAGCTGATATTGAATCCTCAAATAATATATATATAATATTTTCAATAGTTGCAAACCCCAAGGATAAAAATACTGAGTATATAATACCATCTAACCTTTCATTAAAGCTTTTTTCTTTTAGTAAATTTGGTATAAGCACTAACTCTTTTAATCCTTCTTCAACTAACCCTGCAACTATAAAAGACATATAAAAAATATTAATTTTTCCTGTAAATATATTTATTTTTATAAGTATTTCTTCTGCATAAATTGCTAATATACTTACTAAGATACCAAGTATAAAAAACTTACTTAGTACACGTATTGGTTCCTTATCATATTTATCTTTCAAATATATCCATAATATAATTGTTGCAACTGGTGCTATAGCCAATATTAATAGATCTAATTTCATAAATTAATCCTCTCTTTATATTTTATAGATATATTATTTCCATTTATCCTTAACAAAATAATAGCTATCTTCATAGTATGAATGTAGAAAAGTATTATTTATATGAAGAGGTGATTATATGCAAGATGGTTTCCTAACAGTTAGTGTTATTGACAGTGCAACTAATAGGCCTATCGAAAATGCAACTGTAAATATTTATAAAAATCCTGAATCTGGAGAAAGACAAACTCAAATATATCAAAATTTAAAAACTGATAACTCCGGTCAAGTTACTGGTATCACGTTAGATGCACCTGACATTCAATATTCTCAACAACCTTCAGATGTTAGACCTTATAGTCAATATACTGTAGAAGTAATTTCAGAAGGATATGAAACAGCTATTATCGATGGAACTCAAGTATTTCCTACTGTAGAGGCTAGACAAAATGTCCCTCTAAATACTCAAACACGACGTAGACACTTTTACTATAGACAAAATGAGAATGTTTATTATATAGAGGAAAATACTTTGTACGGAACATATCCTCCTAAAATACCAGAAAGTGATTTAAAGCCTTTACCACCACCAACAGGATTTGTTGTCTTAGACAATCCTGTTGTTCCCGAATTTGTAGTTGTTCATGATGGTTTACCTGAAGATAGTTATGCTCCAAATTACTGGATTCCATTTAAAGAGTATATAAAAAATGTAGCTTCATCTGAGATATATTCTACTTGGCCAGAACAAACTATATATGCAAATGTAATAGCTATAATATCATTTACTCTAAATAGAGTTTTTACAGAATGGTATAGAAATAAAGGACTTAACTTTACAATAACATCATCTACTGCATATGATCATAAATTTATAAACAATAGAAATTTCTTTGATACTATAAATGTTGTTGTTGATAATATTTTTAATACATTTATAAAAAGACCTCCAACAGCTAGACAGCCTCTTTTAGCTCAATACTGTGATGGTAAAAAATCTCAATGTCCTAATCAAATGACTCAATGGGGAAGTAAGGACTTAGGAGATCAAGGAATGGATTATAAAAGTATTTTAAGATATTTTTATGGTGATGAAATAGTCTTTGAAGAAGCACCTGTTGTAAGTGGTGTACCTGTATCATTCCCTGGAGATACATTACAGGTTGGATCTAGCGGAAAATATGTTAAAACTATACAACATCAATTAAATGCAATATCAAACTCTTACCCTGCTATTCCAAAAGTAAAAGAAGATGGTGTTTATGGAAATAGCACTGCCGAAGCAGTTAGTACCTTCCAAGGAATCTTCGGTCTTCCAAAAACAGGCGTTGTAGATTTTAAAACTTGGTACGAAATTTCTAGAGTTTATGTTGCTGTTACTAAAATAGCTTCTTTAAATCCAAATATTTAAGTAATAAAAGACCACTTTTATGTGGTCTTTTATTACTTAAATATTTCAGAGCGTAGACAAAGTCTACGCTCTTTTATTTTTGTCAATACTCTTTATGAGGTGATAAATATGTTAACTATAAGAAAAGAA
>NZ_LT629850.1:0-33331 GCF_900106845.1 Romboutsia timonensis | reverse complement strand
TATGTATATGATGAGTATTATGACTGTTATATTTGTCCTAATAATAAAATTTTAAAATATTCAACTACCAATAGAGATGGGTATAGAGAGTATAAATCTAATCCAAGTGATTGCAAATCTTGTGAACACTTAAATATTTGCACTAATAGTAAAAATAAACAAAAGTTAGTTACAAGGCATATATGGCAAAATTATTTAGAAGAAGCTGATCATCTTAGACATAAGCCATATGTAAAAAAAGTTTACAGTAAACGTAAAGAAACAATTGAACGAGTTTTTGCAGATGCAAAAGAGAAACATGGTATGAGATATACAAAATTAAGAGGCTTGTCGAAAATTGAGATGGAGGTGAGTCTTATTTTCTCATGCATGAATCTAAAAAAATTAGCTAATTGGATGTGGAAAGATACATCCAATAATCTAAGGCTCACGCCTATTTTTAGTATATTATCACTAAAAATCTTTATAAAAAAGAAAATAGCCACTTTATATAAGTTAAAATGGCTATTTTGTCTACAATCTGAAATATTTAAGTAATAAAAGACCACTTTTATGTGGTCTTTTATTACTTAAATATTTCTTTATATTCTGGTTTTAATATATGATCTATTTTATTAACATTTATTATAAATTCAGGTATACCAGCTGCATAAGGAGCTATATCATATAAATCGAAATATACTACTATATTATCATCTTGTATATAAAATTTTTGTTTATCTTCTATACTTTTAAATTCATACACTCCCTTATTCTGTTCATCTAACTTTATTAATTCCTCTATTTGATTTCTTATTTCTTCATTTATAATATTTTTATAGTCTGACCCTTCTTTAAATAAATTATCTATCGTTAAAAAATTTCCATTTCTTATATCTATATTGTATGCTACATTCTCGTAATATCCATGAGCTCCACCTGCATACTTATAATATTTTATCAATATACTTAATATATTATCGCTATTTTTCTTTACATCAAAATCAACATTAGCAACAAATTTATTTTCTACTTCAGGGAGTGCATCGTTATATTCTTTTGCTTGCTTTTGTGAATCATTAAAAAACTTCATTATACTATTTGTTATTTCATCGTTTATATTTTTTGATATATCTTTATTATCAATCATTATTATAGGTATATTAATAATACTATTTATATACTTATTATTCTTAGTTATTGTTTGGGTATCTATATTAGCAATTATACTGCTAGTTTGTATCATCTTTATTTTATTTTTAAATATAGTAAAAGGAATTTTAAATTCATATGCTAAATCTTCTTTACTTGATTTGTATGGATTAAAATAAATATTTATTCCTTCATCTATTATTTCATAATTTGTATATTTATTAATTTTTATTTTATTTTTATCAACCTTCAATTTATTATCTTTTATATAATCTATTATATAATCATAAATCACATCTTCATAATCTTCATTATCCTTTAATAAATTATTTAAGAAAATTCTTTGACCTGTATTTAAGTCAAAAACATAGCTATCTTTTTCTTGCTTAAATTTATTGTCTTTATATCTTATTTCTTTATATATTACAATATTTAATAAACTTTTATTTTCAAAAACTATATGATAATTTATATTAACATTAGTTTTAGAATTATTTTTATAAAGCTGAGATTCTTGCCTCTCATGATTTATTGAATCATTTATATTTCTTCTAATATACGAATTTATATATCTTTCAACTTCTTCATTTGAATAATGTATCTCTGGCATTCTTGCACTTATTACTAAGTTTTTTTCATCGATTTTAATTTTTTCTTCGGTTACCTTTACTAGTTTAAATCCTTGATATAAATTCGTTTGTAATCCATCTTTTATATTAAATATATCAAATATGCTAAATATTGTAAGTATCATTATAGCTAATAATATGTACTTATATTTTAAGAAGTTTTCTAGTCTCTTCATGTCGTGATTTTCCTCCTAAATATAATTCCTTTTATTTTATATTTAGATTTTTTGTATTTTTTATCCCCATAAAATATAAAAATACTCTATTATTAATTTTCAAATTTAAAATTTCTATATAAAAATAAAAAAACTTAAGAATGTATCTTAAGTTCAGAGCGTAGACAAAGTCTACGCTCTTTTATTTTTGTCAATACTCTTTATGAGGTGATAAATATGTTAACTATAAGAAAAGAAAATTTTAGAGATGATGAAATAAATGTTATATTAGATGGATTGGTTCCTGAAAACCATTTAGTAAGAAAAATAGAAAATGCAATAGATTTTAGTTTTATTTATGATAAAGTAAAAGATTTATACTCTCCGTTAGGAGCTCCAAGTATAGATCCTGTTGTTTTAATAAAAATAGTTTTAATTCAATATTTATTTGGCATACCTTCAATGAGGCAAACAATTAGAGAAATAGAAGTAAATGTAGCGTATAGATGGTTTTTAGGTTACTCATTAACTGAAAAAATTCCTCATTTCTCAACTTTTAATAAAAACTATGAAAGACGATTTAAAAATACAGATTTATTTGAATCAATATTTAAAGAAATTTTAGCGAGAGCTACAAAATGTGGATTTGTAGATTCTTCTAATATCTATATAGATTCAACACATATAAAAGCTAGTGCTAATAAGAAAAAATATACTAAAGTAGAGGTAGATATTCAAGCTAAGCATTATCAAGAAAAACTAGAAAAAGAGATAAATGAAGATAGATTAAAACATGGAAAAAGTCCATTATGTGAAGTGAAAAATGAAGAGGTAAAAAAAAAGGAAAAAATAGAGAGTAATACAGATAAGGATAGTGGCATGTTCTTCAAAAATGAAAAAGAAAAATGCTTCGCATATCTAGCGCATACAGCTTGTGATAACAATAATTTCATATTAGATTTTCATATTACATCTGGTAACATACATGATAGCGTAGCTTTTTCCGATTTATATCAAAAGATAAAAAATAATAGTAAACAACATACAACAGCGATAGCTATAGATGCTGGATATATAACTCCTTATATTTGTAAAACTATTTTAGATGATGGTATAATTCCTGCTATTCCATATAAAAGACCTATGACTAAAAAAGGATTTTTTAAGAAATATGAATATGTATATGATGAGTATTATGACTGTTATATTTGTCCTAATAATAAAATTTTAAAATATTCAACTACCAATAGAGATGGGTATAGAGAGTATAAATCTAATCCAAGTGATTGCAAATCTTGTGAACACTTAAATATTTGCACTAATAGTAAAAATAAACAAAAGTTAGTTACAAGGCATATATGGCAAAATTATTTAGAAGAAGCTGATCATCTTAGACATAAGCCATATGTAAAAAAAGTTTACAGTAAACGTAAAGAAACAATTGAACGAGTTTTTGCAGATGCAAAAGAGAAACATGGTATGAGATATACAAAATTAAGAGGCTTGTCGAAAATTGAGATGGAGGTGAGTCTTATTTTCTCATGCATGAATCTAAAAAAATTAGCTAATTGGATGTGGAAAGATACATCCAATAATCTAAGGCTCACGCCTATTTTTAGTATATTATCACTAAAAATCTTTATAAAAAAGAAAATAGCCATTTTATATAAGTTAAAAATGGCTATTTTGTCTACAATCTGAACTTAAGAATGTATCTTAAGTTTTTTATTTTAACTATTTTTTTATAAGTTTTACTATTGTTTCAACGTGTGGAGTATTTGGGAACATATCCATACATTTTACTTTTTCTAATTCATATCCGTATTTTTTAAATTCAACTAAATCAAGAACTAAAGTCTTAGGGTTACAAGATATATAAACTATTTCCTTCGCACCAAAGTTAGATATATCTCTTACTGCATCCTTATGAACTCCTGGTCTTGGTGGATCTACTATTATTAAGTCTGGCTTATCTTTTAAATTTTTAACAGTTTTTGCAACATCTCCTGCAACAAACTCACAGTTAGTTAATCCATTTAATTTAGCATTTTGATTTGCAGCAACTACAGCTTCTTCTATTATTTCTATTCCATATACCTTCTTCGCTGCTTTAGCCATAACTTGACCTATAGTTCCCGTTCCACTATATAAGTCAAATACAACCTTATCATTGTGGTCTCCTACAAACTCTCTAGCTATAGTATATAATTCTTCTGCTCCTTTAGTGTTAGTTTGGAAGAATGAGAATGGAGAAACTCTAAATCTTAAGCCTAAAACTTCTTCATGAATATAATCTCTTCCATGTAATACTCTTAATTCATCACAGTTTACAGCATCTGCTAATCCATCATTTATTGTGTGTAATATACTTACTAATTCAGCTTCTGTATCTAAATTTAATAACATATCTTTATATTCATTCATATTAAAATCAACTTGAGAAGATGTTACTATATTTACCATAAGTTCATTAGCATTTATACCTTTTCTAACTACAAGGTTTCTTAAGTACCCTTTATGATTTACTGTTCTGTAGTAAGGAAGTTGTTTTTCATTAAAGAATTCTACTGTTGAAGTTAAAACTTTTATAAAGTCTTGATCAACTAAGAAACAACCATCAACTGTCATTATATCTATATGCCTTCCTTTTTTATGAAGACCTAATGTTAATGGTCCATCTTTCATTTCATCTCCGAAAGTATACTCCATTTTATTTCTATATAATCTATTTTGAGGACTTCCTTGTATTCCTAAGAATTTAAAACCAAATAAATCTTGTTGTAAGAATAAATCCATAACTTGTCTTTCTTTGATTTCTAATTGCTTTTCATAAGGAACAGATAATATCGTACATCCTCCACATTCGTTAAAATGCTTACAAGGAGTTTCTGTTTCTATCGGAGAGTTTTCTAATAACTCTAACATCTTAACATCTGCTTTTCCACTTTTTGTTCTTTTTACAGCAGCTTTAACCTTTTGTCCAGTTATTCCACCTTTCATATGTATGTCTCTGTTTCCATACCTACTTACAGATGTTCCTCCAAACTCCATTTTATCTACTTCAAACTCTATAACGTCTCTTCTTTTCACTAATGCTACCTCCGCTAGTTGTTTATATTATCAAATTATCTTTCTTCTATTAACTTAACTTCTTCTTCAGTTAATTCTCTATACTCTCCTAATTTTAAGCTTTCATCTAATTTTAATTTACCCATAGAAAGCCTTTTTAAGTATACTACTTTTTTGCCTACACTCTCAAACATTCTTTTTACTTGGTGGAATTTACCTTCATGAATTGTAAGTTCTATTTCTGACATATCATCACTTTTTAAAATTTTCAATTGTGATGGCATAGTTTCATATCCATCATCAAGAATTACACCTTTTTCAAATGCAAGTATATCTTCTTCAGTTACTTTTCCTTGTATTTTCGCATAATAAGTTTTTGGTACATGCTTTTTAGGAGATAGTACTCTGTGAGCAAGTTGTCCATCATTTGTAAGCACTAGTAATCCTTCTGTATCTTTATCTAGTCTACCTACTGGAAATGGTTCAAACACTAAATATGACTGGTCTATTAAATCTAATACTATTGGATCATATTTATCAAATGTAGCTGATATATATCCATCTGGTTTATTTAACATTATATAGACAAATTCTCTATATACTATTTTTTCTCCATTAAATCTAACATCATCATTTTCAGAGTCAACTTGTACTCCTGGATTATTTATAACTTTTCCATTTACAGATATTAAACCTTGTTTACAATATTTCTTTAATTCCGCTCTACTAGCTACCCCTACGTTAGAAAGTAATTTATCTACACGCATTTTTTTTCCCATTAAAAATGTTCTCCATTCTCATAGTATTTTTCTTTTTCAAAAACTGTAAATGCTAAATCCATACTTTCTATGTTTAAATTTTCTCTTATATTATCTGTTATTATTTTTGCAACTGTATCTTGTACTTCTTGACCTCTATCAAACCAAGCTACCTCTACAAAAGGATATACATCGGCTATTTTTCCATCTCTTATAGCTACAGATTTTATACATTCTATTTCAAAATAGTCTCTTGGGCATTTTACTGCATCTACCAATTCATCTATCATTTTTTCACTTATTTCACATATTTGATTTTCATTTATTCCTCTTATCTTTATTTGTGGCATAATATATTTCCTTTCTATAATAAAAAATTTATCATTCATTCTTATTTAAGTATTATTATACTTTTAATTTCAAGTTATTACAATTTACTATGTACTTTTTTTCCATAAACGTTATAATATTAATTGATGGGTAAATTTTAGAATTTAGTAAGTAGTAAATAAAATCAAAGCTATAACAAAATTTCAAATTCAACTTAATTATGGAGGTTTTAACTATGTTAGTTTCTGCAAAAGAAATGTTAAATAAAGCTAGAGAAGGTAAATATGCAGTTGGTCAATTCAATATAAATAACTTAGAATGGACTAAAGCTATATTATTAACTGCACAAGAAAACAATTCACCTGTTATATTAGGTGTTTCTGAAGGCGCTGGTAAATATATGGGGGGATACAAAACTATAGTTGGTATGGTTAATGGAATGTTAGAAGAGTTAAACATAACTGTTCCTGTTGCATTACACTTAGATCACGGTAGTTATGAAGGAGCTTTAAAAGTAATAGAAGCAGGATTCTCTTCTGTTATGTTTGATGGTTCTCACTACTCTATAGAAGAAAATGTAGCTAAAACTAAAGAAATAGTTGAGATAGCTCATTCTAAAGGAATATCTGTAGAAGCAGAAGTTGGTTCTATAGGTGGAGAAGAAGATGGTGTTGTTGGTTCAGGTGAAGTTGCAGATCCAGCTGAATGTAAGTTAATATCTGACTTAGGTGTTGATATGTTAGCTGCTGGTATAGGTAACATACATGGACAATATCCAGAAAATTGGGCAGGATTAAACTTTGATGCTTTAGAAGCTATAAACAATGCTACAGGAGATATGCCATTAGTTTTACATGGGGGAACTGGTATACCTGCAGAAATGATACAAAAAGCTATCTCTTTAGGTGTATCTAAGATAAATGTTAATACTGAGTGCCAATTAGCATTTGCTGCTGCTACTCGTAAATACATAGAAGAAGGAAAAGACTTACAAGGTAAAGGATTTGATCCTCGTAAAGTTTTAGCTCCAGGATTTGAAGCTATAAAAGCTACTGTTAAAGAAAAAATGGAATTATTCGGATCTATAAATAAAGCTTAATTTTATAGAGTAATTCTTTCTTTATAAATTTAAAATTTACATAAAAAAGAGTATAGTCTAATGATTAATCATTAGATTATACTCTTTTTATTTTATTAACTATAAAATTTTGATGCTCCTGTTAATTGTCTTTTACCTATTAACTTAGATAAATTAGTAAGAGATGCTATTTTTATATCCTTAAAACTTACAAGAAATACAAATTTAAAGTCTGTAAATGTTTCATCAATATTATATACCTCAAAATAACATCTTACATTATCTAATAAATACTTATCTTGTATTTCCTCTTCAATTTCATCTGTAGCATCTTTTAAGTACGCTCTTACATCTTCAAATAAAACATCAAAATAAGACTCATCTATATCCTGCCCTATCTCTTCTTTTATTTCATCTATATCTTCCATATTAAATAAATCTCTAGATAACTGACAATCATAAACCATTATATTTTCTTGATTTATTGTTTCTGAAATATCTTGTATATATTCAAAATCAGGGCGCAATCTTAAAATATTTTTAACATCACTACTATTTATTTTAATTTTTCCTTTTTTATTTTCTAAATTTAGTTCTATCATTCGATTGCCTCCCACTTCTCCCAATAATAGTACTAATTGTACTCCTGTATAAATCCGTGTATATCTATCCAATTATTAACTCTTACTATATTTTCATGTTCTATCTCTTTATTATAATTAGTATCTATTAGCAATACTTTCATACCTTCATTCGCAAGCTGCATTGCATTTGATGGATTATCTTCTATAAATATATGACACTCTAATTCTTTTGCTTTTTGTATTTTATAATCACTACCTAATAAGTATACATCGATCTCTTCAAATCCATTTTCATTTAGCCAATTTTTAGTTATATCTGTTAATTTAGCATCTCTAGCTGTTACAAAATATAAATTATGATTTTTCTTTAGTTCATCTATAATATTTTTAGCATCATCAACTACCTTTGCTTCTCCATATGAATGCATATATTTTTCATGAAATTCACTTATCATAGTATTCATATCTACACCATATAAAACTTCCCAATTATGAGTATTACATTCTTCTTCTGTTATATTTTTATTATATAATTCATTTAAATATGGAATAAAATGATATGGACTAGTTATAGTTCCATCTATGTCTATGCATATATTTAATTTAATCATATTTGTCCTCCCTAATACCCATCATCATGTTGATTTAACACATTATATCATATGTTAAATTATAAATCAAAAATTTACTTTTATTATATATTAAACAGCATACACATTGATTAAGATCAATTTATATACTATTTATATAATACTTTTCTTATACTAAAAAAATGTATACTTAGTATAGGAATATAGTACCAAGTATACATATATATTATTGTTCGTCTATAATTTGATTTAAATCTGTCAATCTATCTTTAAAATTAGCTATATAGTTATCTGATAAATTAAGATACTCTGTTATTTTACCTATATATTTAGGATTTTTAGTATTTATAAGAGTAATTGCAGACTCCATCGCTTTCTCTCTTAATTCATATGCTGTTTTTACATCATTTCTAGCATCAATTAACATTTTAGTATATTCATCATTTGATAATTGTGGTATATCCATAGTTGTGTATATCGATATAACTTCTGTACACATATCTGATGCATATTCTAAGTCTTGTTTAACTTTATCTAATTTTTTTATGTTTTCAACTATATTTTTAGTGTAAGGTATACATTCTCTCATAGGAATAAGCGCTTTAAGCTCTATTTCATAAATTTCCTTCTTAAATTCATATATAAGCTCTTTATCGCTTTTTTTAGAATCAAAATTTACTACTTCTTTATTATCATTTTCCTTATTTTCTGACACTATATTATTGCTATCATTTTTAGCATTCACTTTAATTTCTTCTAGTTTTGCTATCTCAGAAGTATCTTGTACAGGCTTATTCTCATTTATAATTTTTTCTTCTGTATATTCTTTTCCAAAAGAATAGTTTTGATAATACATTGCTTCCTTTATTTTATTTAATCCACTAATGTATATATTAGTTATTACTATTGTAGTAACTAATGTAATATACATACTTGCGTATATAAATGATCTCTTTATATTATTATAATTTTTAAATAATACTATCAAAGGTATAAAATATAAAAATAAGAATACTACTATCCATCTCATACATTTAAGTCTCCTTCTTCAATTAGGACAATCTTCCTAATTTTTGTATTTTAATATTTTATTTGATAGTATTTACAAATTATTGGTTTATTAATCCATTATTTTTATTAAATTAAAATCTGTATAATCACAAGAAGCTAAGATATACTCCACTCCATTTCTAACCCCTTTTAAACCCATTTTAAATGATTCTTTACCATGTAAATGACCATATATTACTTTTTCTACACCATATTCTTCGTACAAATTAGTAAATAAAGATTCTTCTAATTTATCATTTGTAGGTGGATAATGGGTTATAACTATAAATTTAGAATATCCCTTTTTCTTTGCAGCTTGAAGTGATAGCCTAATTCTATTTTCTTCTCTCTTATATATTTTCTCATCATTGTCATCAAATTTAAAATCATTAGGACAAATCCATCCTCTACCACCACATATAGCATACCCTCCGTACTCATAGAAATTTGTTTGTAAAAATTTCATATTATCATATAATTTATTTAAATTAGTTACTGTTGTCCACCAATAATCATGATTTCCTTTTATAAAAATTTTATTTCCACAAAGATTACTTATAATATCTAAATCTGGTTTAGCTTCAGTTAGATTAATTCCCCATGAAGTATCTCCTAAGACTAAAACTACATCGTCTTCTTTAACATTATCTTTCCAGCTACTAATTATTTTTTCTTCATGTTTTTCCCATTTATCTCCAAATATATTCATTGGCTTTTCTACTAATGTTGAAAAATGTAAATCACCTATTGCATATAAACTCATCTAATCTGTCCTTTCTAGTACTACGTTTCAAATTATGTAACTATATATTTTAATATTTCCAAAAAAGACAGTTATCCTACATTGGATAACTGCCTAATCATCAACTTTATTTTTATATTCTTGTAATAAGGAATCTATTTCCTTTTTTAATTGCAATATTTCAGTTATATCTCTTTCATTGTCTATTTTATCTAATCTTCTTTGATATTTTATGGCCTTATGCGTTTCACCTACATTATATAATTCTTGAATTTTATCTAAAACATCTCTTAATGTAACAGACTTTACTTGGTACATAACTTGAGCTTTCATTATATCTTCTCTAATTTCACTCATTTCTTGATCTAATAAAAATGCCGCATCTGCTGCTCTCCTTAATCTAACCGCAAGTGTTTCCGGTATATAATGTTCATACTTGTATTTCAAAGAATGTTCTATTGTTGCCCAAAAGTTCATAGCAAGTGTTCTTATCTGTATCTCACATAAAATTTCCTTAGAACCTGCTATTGAATGTATAGGATATTTTATTATTACATGATAACTTCTATATCCACTGTCTTTAAAATTCTTAATATAATCTTTTTCATAAACTATACTCATATCACTTCTAGACTTAATTAAATTCACGATATTATATATGTCTTCAACAAACTGACACATTATTCTTATACCAGCTATATCTTCCATTTCTGCTTCAATATCTTGTATATTTAATCGTTTAGCCTTTGATACAATAGACGCTATTTTTTTAGTTCTTCCTGTTACAAATTCTATTGGAGAATATTCTCCTTTTGTTAAAAATTCTTTTCTTATATTTTTAAACTTTACTTTTAGTTCTTCAACCGCATTATTATAAGGCGCTAATACTTCATCCCATTTTTCGTATTCCATATCATCCACCCTTTATCTCATTTTTCCATACATATCTATTTTAACATAATTTACTTATTTTTGGTATAATAAAGCAACTCACCATCTTTTAATATATAATTAACTTCACCTAAATCTATTAAGTAACTTATTAAAGAAATTAAAGATGATTTAAAGAAATGATATTCTTTATAATTATGACTTAAATTGTTATTTACTATAATGTGCTTTAATATATTTTCTATAGTAATTGGGTTATTTAAATATGTCCTAACCTGATTCATATACTTATCGATAGCTGTTTTATGTTTATCTATTATCTTATAACTTTCATCTTTTGATATAAACTTTTTACTATGAGCTATTACCATATATTCAAAATCTATATTTTCTATTCGCTCTAATGATTTTATTTGCTCTTCTATATCAAATAAAAATAAAAAATCATACTTTGAAAGCATCTCTTCTCCTACTAATAAGTCTCCTACAAATAATACTTTATCATCTGTTAAAACACCTATACTTCCTGGAGTATGCCCCTTAAAATTAAAAACTTCAAACTTTTTATTATTTATATTTAATATTCCTTCAGTTATAACAGTATCTATACATATCTCTTTTGGCGATCTATTCTTAAGTTTCTCATCCATGAATATGTTACTTTTCCCACCCATTATATATTTCGAAAATAATTCTAATTTTTCTATATATAATTTTGCCTCTTCTGATGATAATATCTCTACATCCTTATAATACTCTTTAAATTGACTACAAGCCCCGAAATGATCATTATGCTCATGAGTATTTATTATATATTTTAACTCTATATTTCTTTCATTTAATATTTTTATTATTTTATTTGGTCTTGCTCCACTTAATCCAGGATCAATAATCAATGCTGAATTATCATCAAATAAATATAATCCTGTATTAGTTCCTCCTCTTATATAAAAAGTATTACCCGATATATTTATTAAGTTCATTAAATCACCTTTTTATAATAGTATTTTTTTCAATCTATTAATCGCACGATTTCTAACATTCTTATCTTTAGATACCCTTACTTTTATATTGTACGCAGTATCTTCTTTTAATAAGCTTTCTATAAAGTACTCAACTATTCCTCTATCTTTAAAATCTATATCTATGATTCCTTTAGAGTATATATTCGAATCTAATATCATTAAGTTATCTGCAAACTCTAATCTTTCACTTTTTTCTAAATATCTTTCTTGTGGTATAAAGGTTTCGCAATACTCAATTTTATAATTTACCACTTTGTCACTAATATCAAACCCATATTTTGATTTTATTAAATCCCTATATTCTCTATTTCTTTGAGTAACATTACTTAAATTTTTATTATAATCTTCTTTTTTCCAATGACCAAACAACCTACAGTTTAATGGTCTTACTTCATATATCATACATCTATTATCTTTATCTTTAAATGGGCATGGTTTTTTATCTATATATTCTAAGAAATAATAATCTATAATTTTATCTAAACACATCTTTTTTAGTTCTGGCTTATTCTCTAAATAATTATATATATTTATAAATTCAATTAAATTTGTACCAACAGATTCCATACAGCAATTTCCACATCCACTACAATCTCCACTTGGTAAACTTTTATAAATATTATTTAATTTATCAAATAGTCTATTTTCATTTGCATAATTTATACAATTTACTACATGATTCTTTTTTATACTAGTCATTATTATTACTCCTTGTTATAATTATTAGGTTAATACAAACAATTATTATAACATATATTTTTAGAATATTTATAGGAGGTATTTTATGAATAGATATACAAAAATAATAAATATGATGGATAGTTATTATACTAAGGATTATGAAAAAACTAAAAAGAACATAACTAAAGTTAGAGAAGTTAGAGAAGAAACAGTTAGGAAATTCTTCTTACAAGGAGATTGCGAAGTTTTAGTTGTATTCGAAGAAACAGGAAGAGAAATACTTATAGATGATTTTTCTTCTGATGAAGATATAAGAAAGTATCTTGGGCCTAAATTTATAAATAAAAAAAGATAATATTTTTATGTAATTAATGTATAAATTTAGATTCTGAGTTAATAATATTAATGTAAAATTAAATATTTAACTCAATCTCCCCCAATTTTGAGTCTCTGTTTCCCCCAACAGAGGCTCTTTTTATATTAATTTTAAAAAATATAATGTATAATACTGTCTTATAATGTACTTAAAAGAGGTGATTACATGCTAAATATAGGAAAGTTATGCTTAGATACTGACTTTAATTTTAGAGTTATAAGAGAAGAAGATAATGACATAGATTTATTCATAGATATAAACTATCGTAGTCTAGATATCGATACTAATGGAGATAGTTTTTTTAATTCTAGAATACAATTTCCTTATGTTAGATCATTAATACTTAGAATAAATAAAGAAAGTAATATAATGACTGTTCATTTAATGAGGGATATAGATTTATTTTCTGCTTTTGCTAACTTTGAAGTTAATTATGATAACTGTATAATAAATATAAAAAATGACTTTGAAAAAGTTAAAATCTTTAAATCTTAATTAAAGTCTAACTAAAAAATAAGGGGGCCTTAATAGGCCCCTTTATTAACTATGTTATTTATAATTTAATTATATTAAATTTTATCTATTAATCTAGTATAATTTTCAGAATTTTATGCATTTTGTTTAGCTATTTTTTTTTCCTCTTTCTTTATTGGAGACTTAGCTTTATATATATCTTTATATATTTGAACTAATTCACTTACTAATGGTAATCTTGGGTTAGCTGGAGTACATTGGTCATCAAATGCATCTAAAGCTAATCTCTCTATAGCTGCAAAATAAGTTTCTTCTTCTATACCGCATGCTTGTACAGTCATTGGCATATTTAATTCTTTCATTAAGTTTCTTACAGCTTCAACTAAGCTCTTAACACCTTCTTCTGTAGTATTAGCCTTTAATCCTAAAGCCTTTGCTATTTCAGCATATTTCTTATCTGCTACGAATGACTTATATTTAGGGAATGCAGCAAACTTACTTGGCATAGTAGCATTATATTCTATTACATGAGGTAATAATATTGCATTAGCTCTACCATGTGGTATATGGAATTCTGATCCTAATTTATGAGCTAATGAGTGGTTAACACCTAAGAATGCATTTGCAAATGCCATACCTGCTATACAAGAAGCATTATGCATTTTTTCTCTTGCTTCTTTTCCTTCAGCTGTATTAGCTCCTTTATATGATTTTGGTAAATATTCAAATACCATTTGTATAGCCTTCATAGCTAAAGCATCTGTATAATCAGTTGCCATTATAGAAACATAAGCTTCTATAGCATGAGTTAATACATCTAGTCCTGTATCTGCAGTAACAGCTGCTGGTACAGACATTACAAATGTAGGGTCTATTATAGCTACATCTGGAGTTAATTCATAATCAGCTAAAGGATATTTTATGTTATTTACCTTATCAGTTATAACTGCGAAAGATGTAACCTCTGATCCTGTACCTGAAGTAGTTGGTATAGCTACCATCTTAGCTTGTCTTCCTAATTTAGGGAATTTATATATTCTCTTTCTTATATCCATAAACTTAAGTCTTAAATCATCGAAATCTGCATCTTTATTTTCATAGAATAACCACATACCTTTAGCAGCATCCATTGCAGATCCTCCACCTAAAGCTATTATAGTATCTGGTTTGAATTTTCTCATTGCTTCAGCACCATTTAATACTGTATCTACAGATGGATCTGGTTCTACGTCAGCAAATATGTCTATCATAACTGGATTTCTTCTTTTTCTTAAGTGGTACTCTAATTTTTCAACGTATCCTAATTGAACCATCATTCTATCAGTAACTATCATTACTCTTTCAACATTAGGTAATTTTTCTAAGTATTGTACTGAACCAACTTCATGATATATTCTTTCAGGTACTTTAAACCATTGCATATTTACTCTCCTCTTAGTAACCTTTTTAACATTTATTAAATTAACTGCTGATACATTGTCTGTAGTAGAGTTATTACCCATAGATCCACATCCTAAAGTTAATGATGGCGTATTTACGTTATATATATCTCCTATAGCACCATGAGTAGAAGGTGCATTTACTAATAATCTTCCCGTTCTTACTTTTTTACTAAATTCTAATATTATATCATCGTTGTTTGAATGTATAACAGCTGAATGTCCTAATCCTCCGAACTCAGTCATATCTACACATCTTTGTATTCCTTCTTTAGCATCTTTTACTTTTATACATGCAAGTACTGGACTTAATTTTTCTTTAGATAATGGATAATCTATTCCTACTCCACCTATTTCAGCTACTAACATTTTAGCATCTTTAGGAACCTCAAAACCTGCCATTTGAGCTATTTTATATGGTGTTTGTCCAACTATATTAGGATTTAAAGATTTTGTTTCTGGATTTATTACTGTTTTTTCTAATAATTCTTTTTCTTTTCCATCAACAAAGTAGCAATTATAAGCCTTCATTAATCCTACTACTTCATCATATATGCATTCTTCTACTATAACAGCTTGCTCTGATGCACATATCATTCCATTATCGAAAGTTTTAGATAATATTAAATCGTTTACTGCTTGCTTTATATCTGCTGATTTTTCTATAAAGCATGGTACGTTACCTGCTCCAACCCCTAAAGCTGGTTTTCCTGAAGAATAAGCTGATTTAACCATTCCTGGTCCACCTGTTGCTAATATTAAAGCTACTCCATTATGTTTCATAAGTGCGCTTGATGCTTCTAAAGATGGTGTTTCTATCCATTGGATACAATTTTCTGGTGCTCCAGCTTCTATAGCTGCATCTCTTAATATTCTTGCAGCTTCTGCTGAACATTTTTGAGCTGATGGATGGAAACTAAATATTATTGGATTTCTTCCTTTTATTGATATTAATGCTTTAAACATAGTAGTTGAAGTTGGATTAGTTACTGGAGTAACACCTGCTACAACTCCTATTGGCTCTGCAACCATCATATATCCTTCTTCATCGTTTTCTTCAATTACACCAACTGTTTTTGTGTACTTTATACTATTGTATATGTATTCTGTTGCGAATATATTTTTTGTAACCTTATCTTCAAATACCCCTCTATTTGTTTCTTCTACTGCCATCTTAGCTAACTCTATATGCTTTTCTAGACCTGCTTTAGCCATTGCAGCAACTATTTTATCAACTGCTTCTTGGTCTAACTTTAACATTTCATCTTTTGCTTTGTTAGCTTTTGTAACTAAATCATTAATCATATTATCTACACTAAATTCTGTCTTTACATTCTTACTCATCGATATTTTCCCCCTTGAAGTAATTTTTTATAAAAAACTATGTTAGTTAATTAACAAACTTGATATACTTAGATAATATCCTATCCGCTTAAATCTGTCAACATTTTTTCTTTTTCAAAACAAAAGAAAACGTTTCTATTTTATTTTTATATATTTTAATTATATTTATAGTATGTTTTAACACTAAAAAAGGCATAGTTAAATTTTAAACAACCATCCCTTTTTTATATTTTTTACACTAATATATGTATTCTCGTAGTTTTAAATCTTTTTATAAAGTTATAATACATAATAAGCCTATTATATAAAACAATAAGTTAATTTTATTTAAAATTTATAACTACTGTCTTATATCCAATCCCCTTTAATATATTTTGTATACTGACAATTGTATTTTTCTGTATCTCTTCCATAAATCCTTCACTTATAATTTTTTCTTCATATTCTTTTTTACAATTACTTATATCCTCTAATATCTCTTGTATATCTAACTTATTAAATATTGAGTTTTTTACATCATAAACATATATGTTTTCATCATCTATGTAATGGTCTAAAATTTGACATGTTTTAATTTCTATTATTATCTCATCTCCAGTATTGCTTACTATCTCTATATCTTCTGGTTTTACACCTCCATTTATTACTCCGTTATACTTTACAATAAATGATTTTTCTGTAAAAGGTATTTTTATATTACTAATACTTTTATCCTTTTTTATTTCTACGATATTGCTGTAATTATATTTTACAGTACTTATATCTAGCACTTGAGTTAAAGTATTTATTACTTTTATATTATCTTTATATATACTTTCTTTTTTGTATCTATTAGATATAAAATATGTTCCAATTATTAATAACGCTAAAAACATCAATGTTATAAGTGCTTTATTAATTTTTTTTCGTTTTTGTAACACATAAATTCCTCCTTTTGGTATAATGTTTTTGTTATTAATAAATATAATTATGGTATAAACTAAAATATGATAATTAAATTTGCTATTAAATATTTATAGTACTATTTTAATTATATTTTGAAAGGAGATATAAAATGAGTTTATTAGTTTTCGGACATAAGAATCCAGATACAGATTCTATATGTTCTTCAATCGCTTTATCGTATTTAAAAAATCAATTAGGTTTTGAAGCTAAGCCTTACGCTTTAGGAGAGGTTAGAAAAGAAGCTCAATTCGCACTAGATTACTTTAAAGTTAGTGCACCTGAATTATTAACAGATGTAAAAGGTAAAGATGTTATATTAGTTGACCATAACGAACTTGCTCAAACTGCTGATGGTATAGAAGAAGCTAATATAGTTGAAATTGTAGACCACCATAAAGTTGAAATAAGTACTGAAGTACCTATATCTATAAGAGTTATGCCTGTTGGATGTACTTGTACTATAGTATATCAAATGTATAAAGAAAATAATGTTGAAGTTCCTTGCGAAATAGCTGGTTTATTATTATCTGCTATATTATCAGATACATTATTATTCAAATCACCTACTACTACTGAAATGGACAAGTTAGCTTGTGAAGAGTTAAGTAAAATAGCTAATGTTGACATGGAAAGCTATGCTATGGAAATGTTCAAAGCTGGTACATCTTTAGATGAATATAGTATTGAAGAAATAGTTAATATGGACTTTAAAGAGTTTGATATGAGCGGAAAAAGAGTTGGTATAGGACAAGTATTCACTTTAGATATAGATTCTATATTTGCTAAAAAAGATGAGTTCTTATCACATATAAACTCAACTGATTATGATATGTTAGTACTTGCAATAACTGACATAATAAAAGAAGGTTCTTATTTAATATACAAAGCTGAAGATAAAATAATAGCTGAAGCATTTAGTGTAGATGCATCTCAAGGTGTATTTGCAGAAGGTGTTGTTTCTAGAAAGAAACAATTAGTTCCAAACTTAACTACAGCAATTAAAAATATATAGTAAAAAAGGAAGGTAATTACCTTCCTTTTTTTGTATAATCTTCATTTAATCTCTTAACCAAATTATTAGTGTAGGTTAAATTTTTAGGTTTAAAATATTAACTGGTTTTTTTACTATAAATGTTTTTTAGGATTTATCTATATTATTTTAAAACAAAGTAATTAGATTGTAAATAGTTTATTTAATGTAATATTACGGAAATAAATTACATTTTTTCTACATCTGAATAATCCTTACCAAAAGTCTCAACAGTTACATTTTTCATAACTTGTGGAGTTTTAGGTTTATCTGCTCTATCAGTAGCAGTTGTAGCTATTTCATTAACTACATCCATTCCCTCTATTACTCTACCAAATGCAGCATATTGACCATCTAAGTGTGGAGAGTTTTTGTGCATTATAAAGAATTGAGAACCTGCTGAGTTAGGAGCCATAGTTCTAGCCATAGATAATACTCCAGCTTCATGCTTTAAGTTGTTAGTAAATCCATTACCTCTGAATTCACCTTTTATAGAGTATCCAGGTCCACCCATTCCATTTCCATTAGGACATCCACCTTGTATCATAAATCCTTCTATTACTCTGTGGAATCCAACTCCATTGTAAAATCCTTGATTTACTAATGTTACAAAGTTTTTAACAGTATTAGGAGCTATATGTGGATATAACTCTGCTACTATCTTCTTTCCATTTTCCATTTCTATAGTTACTATAGGATTTTTATTTTCCATATTTCTATCTTCCTTTCATTTGCCTTTAGTTTTAATATGTACTTATATATTATATACCATATTTTATTAATTTTTACATAAAATTTCAGCCTTATATTTCTATCATAAAATACTTAATATCAATAATAATATCATTTATAATTTATCCATAAAACAAGTAAATTATAAATATAAAAATTTACTTATCTAATTTCTCCAATGATAAACCTATTTGTAAAAAACATCATTTTTTACGTTTATAAAGTTATTTATATTACTTATATTCATAAATTATCCACAAAACTTTTCATACTATAATTTACTTATACATAAAAAATTCGCTTCGCTCATGTAGCCAACGACTTCGTCCGTTGCTCAAAATCTTTTTTACGCTCAAAAACAATTTATTCATATTACTTACATTCAGAAGTTATCCACATTTTTTAAAGTATTATAATATCCTTAAGCGTAAAAAAGCTACTAAATTAATAGTAGCTTATTTTTCATCGTCATTTAATTGTATAGTTTCTTGATAATCAACATTTAATAAGTCTAGTATTCGTTTAGCTCTTTCCTTTGTTGATCCTTTTACTTCTACATAGTTAACATTTTCTGCCTTTAGGAAACTTAATATAGCATCATCTATTTGAAGTGCTATATCTTCATCTTGCCATCTAACTCCATCTTGTATATATCCAAATTCTCTAGGCACATAAACTATCATATCATAGTCTTGTATATCTTCTATAGCTAGACAGTATAAATCTTTTAATATTTGTATTTCCTTTTTTGTTCTTTCTTTGTTACCTAACATAAATCTTCCATATATGTAAGGTACAAATGTTGCATAATCAGTAAGAGCATAATCAAATACTGATAACTCATCTTCTAATTTCTTTTGACCTAAGTAGATTCCATATTGTTCAGATATAGATTCTATCATACCTTTATCTTTTAAGTATTCAGTTGAATACTCTAGAGCATAACCAGCATTTAATCCAGCTATTTTCATTTCAACATATAAATGCTGAATTAATGTAGTTTTACCACATCTTGGTCCACCTAAAACTGCTATTCTCTTAGTTGCCATAATTTATATCAACTCCATATATTTTTTCTAAGTTTAAGGAACTTTTATATTATACTAACATTTAAAAGTTTATTCAATGTTTTTAATACAATTCTATTTACATAGAAATGTTCAGATTTTTACCTATCTCATATCCTTCATAGTATATTTGTTTACAAAATTCTTTTTCAAATCTTAAGGTATCATTTTTATCAAATACAGTTTTAGGTCTAACAATTATTATATTATCTTCATTGCAAATATTTTTAATTTCATCTGGTAATGTATAATCATGTTTCATTGATATAACTATAATTTTATCTAAGTTTTTGTTTAATAGTGGATTTAATAAAGTATTATTAACTAATCCTCCATCAAGATTGTATCCATTATATAAACCTTCACTTAAATCCTTCATAAATTGATTATGTAGTCCCATTGTCCCTTGTGGATTAAATGGAAGCAATGAACTATATTTTATACTTTTTAAACCTTCTTCTTTATTTAATTCTGATATATTTACTATTTTCTCTTTTGGTAGATTGTTTTCTATATTTATATAGTTTACATAAAAGTCAGGATTTGCTGTACTTTTATAATCAATATTAGATAAAACTTCGATTACAGACGAATTATCCACAGTGTTATCCACGATTTTTATAGAATGTTCAATATGAGCATCAATATCTGTCCACATTTCTTCTAACTTTTCAACATTATTTGTGAATATAAAATATCCATTTACTGCACCTATCGAAGTTCCTGATATAGCATTAAATTTATTTATACCTCTATCATATAAAGCCTTTATAACCCCTGCTTGATAAGCTCCTTTGGCTCCACCACCACAAAGACATAATCCTATATTCAAATCTCATTCCTCCTTAATTATATCTCATAAAATTTATGAAATGTTTTATATATACTATAGTGATCGTCCACAGATCCTAATTCTCTTATAGAATGCATTGCAAGTATAGGTGTTCCTACATCAACTGATGGTATGTCTATATGAGTAGATGATATCGGACCTATAGTACTTCCTCCTCTTTCATCTGATCTATTAACAAATTCTTGATATTTAACACCACTTTCTTTGCAGATAGATTTATATATAGATATAGAATATGCATCACTAGTATACGCTTGATTTGCATTTATTTTTATAACAGGACCTTTACCCATTACAGGTCTATTTGTTGGGTCATGTTTTTCAGGAATATTTGGATGAACTGCATGTGCTAAATCAGAAGATATCATAAATGATGAATACATAGATGTAAAAAATTCTTCTCTAGTTTTTCCTAGTGATATACAAATTCTTTCTAGTATATTTAATAACATATTTGAGTCTGCACCTTGCTTTGTAGAGCTTCCAACTTCCTCATTGTCAAATACAGCTACTATATTTATTCCTTTGTTACTATTTGCATTTATTAGCGCATTTAAGCTTGCATGAGCCATAGCTAAATTATCAAGTCTTCCACTTGATATAAATTCTTCGTTCGCACCAATTAAACATCCTTTTTCAAACTCATATAAAAATAAATCAAAATCTACTATGTCCTCTTTATCTACACCTAGTCTATTTTCTAATTCCTTTATAAGGTAGTTATCTTTCTCTAGAGATTCATTTAATAATCCTACTAAAGGAAGCATATCTTTTTGTTTATTAAAAGCATATCCTTCATTTACATTTCTATTCATATGTACTGCTAAATTAGGTATTATACAGATTGGCTTATCTAGATTTACTATTACTTCTTTAGGCTTTAAGATATTATCTGTTCTTATAATTACTCTACCAGCTATTCCTAGAGGTCTATCTAACCATGTACTTAATATTGGACCTCCATAACATTCTGTATTTAACTTTAAGTAAGCTTTTTCAGATTCTATTTCTGCATTTGGCTTTATTCTAAACGATGGTGAATCCGAATGAGAACCTATTATTCTAAAGCCTTCTTTTTCTATATTGTCTGAGTTTACTGTAAATGCTACTATAGCTGATGAGTTTTTAGTTATATAATACTTTCCACCTACTTTTATATCCCACATTTTACATGATTCTAATTCAATAAATCCATTTGCATCTAATAATTCCTTTGATGTAGAAACTGCATGAAATGCAGTTGGACTATTATAAATAAAATCTATTAAGTTTTTTGCAAATTTTTTGCTATTCATACCCCTACTCCTTATTTATAAAATTTTATATAAAACTTTTTAAATTATATAATTATAATTGCCTTAATTTATACATATAAAATTAAGGCAATTATTTTTACAAAACTATCTAAATATTTTATCATAAGTTATTTGTTGATAAATACTTATATTATTAATAATATTTCATTACTAAAAAATAAACTTTTATATTTTATAATACATCTAAAGTTGTATATTCTTTGTTTATCTTTTTTATCCCCTGTTGTTCAAATGCTATAGTAACATCTGTACCCATCATTCCAACTACTGTTCCTACTCCAAATTTAGGGTGATGTACTCTTGCACCTGGTTTTATGTCGTCTATATTAGTTTCTTTTTCATTACTCTTAATAGTTGCATTAACTTGTTTTGCAACTGCAGTTTTATTTATAGTATTCATATATTTTTGTTTATATTTATCTAATACATTATAATTTGCTTTTGAATATGATAATTCTTTTTCTGCAGAGTTTAATCTTTCTATACATTCTTTAGGCAACTCTTCCATAAATCTAGATGCAATCGATGGATTTGTTTTTCCATATAATGTTCTTTTTTGAGTTAATGTAAGGTATAAAATCTCCTTAGCTCTTGTTATACCAACATAACATAATCTTCTCTCTTCTTCTATTTCTGAATCACTCATAGACCTTACAGCCCTCGCTATTGGGAATAATCCATCTTCCATACCTACTATGAATACTACCGGGAATTCTAGTCCCTTTGATGTATGAATTGTCATAAGTGAAACTTTATCTATTTCCTCTTCTTCGCTTGATTCAGATGTTAATGCAACACCTGTTAAGAATGTTTCTAAGTCTTTTTCTTCACTATTTTGTTCAAATTCCATAGCTACTGATATAAATTCTTTTACGTTATCTTTTCTTTCTTCGGCTTCTTCTTTATCGCCTTTATATAATTCATCTATATATCCGTAATAGTCGATAGATTCTATTACCTTTTCTATTAACTTACTAACAGGATATACTTCTCTCATTGTTCTTAATGTTCCTATAACATTATCTACAAATTCACTTATGCTATTTCTTGCTTTTGTTGAGATTTCTGAATTTGTTTCTATGTCTATAAGTACAGAATATATACTTTCTTGTTTTAAACTAGCTCTATCTTCTATTTTTTCTATAGTTCTAAGGCCTATACCTCTTCTAGGAACATTTATTATCCTTTTTATAGATATATCATCCTGTGGGTTTTGTATAACTCTTAAATATGCAATTAAATCTTTTATTTCTTTTCTTTCATAGAACTTTGTCCCACCATATATATTATATGGTATTTGGCTTCTATTTAATGCATCTTCTACAGAACGAGATTGTGCATTAGCTCTATAAAGTACTGCAAAATCTTTGTATGATCTATTTTGTTCTCTTGATATTTTAGCTATCATATCAGCAACAAAATCTGACTCTTCTATTTCATCTTGAGCTACTTGTATCTTTATAAGCTCTCCGTCTTTTTTCTCACTCCAAAGTCTTTTTCTTTTTCTTTCTATGTTATTAGATATAACTGTATTTGCTGCATCTAATATAATTTGAGTCGATCTATAGTTTTGTTCAAGCTTAACTACATGAACATCATCATAATCCTTTTCGAATTCAAGTATATTTCTTATATCAGCACCTCTCCAACCATATATACTTTGATCGTCATCTCCAACGACACATATATTTTGATGCTCTTTTGCTAATATTTTAATTAACTCATATTGTGCTTTACTTGTATCTTGATACTCATCTACCATTATATACTTGAATCTATTTCTATAGTAATCTAGAACTTCTTTATCACTTTTTAAAAGTTCAACTGTTTTAAATATTAAATCATCAAAATCTAATGCACTATTTCTCTTTAAACGATCTTGATATAGTGCATATACATCTGCTATCTTACTCATTCTATTATCATTCATGTGCATTGCCTTAAACTGTTTAGGATCATATAACTTATCCTTAGCACCTGATATAGTACTTATAATCATCTTTGGTTCAAATACTTTATCATTTAAATTTAATTCTTTTAAACAGTCTTTTACTAATGTAACCTGATCTGCACTATCATATATAACAAAACTTCTATTATATCCGATTCTATTTATATCTTTTCTAAGTATACGTACACAACAAGAGTGGAATGTACTTATCCACATATCGCTTGCATCTGACTCTAATGTTTCTTCAACTCTTTCTCTCATTTCATTTGCTGCTTTATTAGTAAATGTTATAGCTAATATATTTGCAGGTTGTACACCTTTATCTTCTATAAGATGCCCTATTCTTGTTGTTAACACTCTTGTTTTACCAGAACCTGCTCCAGCTAGTATAAGTACAGGCCCCTCTGTTTTTTCTACAGCTTCTCTTTGGGCAGGATTTAACGTATCTAAATTCATCTTCGTCCTCCTAATAATGATATATGTCTATTTTAATCTAAATAATATTTTTCTTCAAATCTTAAGGTTAAGTAATACTTTAATTTTATCCAATATATAGTAATATTAAAACCATATAACTTTTAATATTATAATAAGTATATAACTTATTATAATTTAAAAAAGGCATAGAGTAAAACTTTATCTCTGTGCCTTTTTATTAGTATAAAATTCTTTACAATTATATCTTATATATGAGTATAAATTACCTTAACAATATATAAATGATAATAGTTAGAAATATAAAAACTGCTTTAAAAATAATTTAAAGCAGTATATATGATTATTTATTATATCTATTTTTGTAAATACTTCTCTATGTTGTTGTAACATATATTTTGTATTATTTCACCTAATATTTCCATATCAGCTGGATATTCTCCATTCTCTACTAATCCACCTATATAGTTACATAGTATTCTTCTGAAGTACTCATGTCTTGTATAAGATAAGAAACTTCTAGAGTCAGTTAACATACCTACGAATTGGCTTATAAGTCCTAATTGAGATAGAGCCATCATTTGTCTTTCCATTCCGTCCTTTTGATCGTTGAACCACCATCCAGAACCAAATTGTATTTTACCAGCTACACCTCCACCTTGGAAGTTTCCTAACATAGTTCCTAATACTTCATTGTCCTTTGGATTTAAGCAATATAATATAGTTTTTGGAAGTTCATCAGTTATATCTAATGAGTCTAATAATCTAGATAAGCTAGTTGCTACTTCGCCATCATCTATACTATCGAATCCTACGTCCGCTCCTAATTTCTTGAACATTCTAGTGTTGTTGTTTCTTAATGCACCTATGTGTAATTGCATCACCATTCCACGCTTGCTGTACATTCTTCCTAAGCTTATCATTGTTAATGTAGAGTACTTTTCTATTTCTTCTATAGTTAAAGTTTCTCCAGTTAAAGCTTTTTTGAATATAGCATCTACTTCTTCCATAGTTGTATTTCTGAAGTAAACTCTTTCTAAAGAATGGTCAGTTATATTACATCCATTTTCAACAAAGAAATCTAATCTTTTTTCTAATACTGTTAATAATGTAGCGTAATCTTTTATTTCAGTATTTTCAACTTCTCCTAATTTAACTACATAGTCAGCAAATCCTTCACCGTGTATCTTTACAGCTCTATCAGGTCTGAAACTTGGTCTAACTTCACAATCAAAGCTTTCATCCTTAGCTATTGCTATATGATATTCTAAGTTATCTATTGGATCGTCAGTTGTTCCTATGTACTTAACATTAGAATTTTTTATCATAGCTCTAGCACTGAAACTTTCACTATTTATTATTTCATTACATCTATCCCATATAGACTTACAAGTTTTTTGAGATAAAGTTTCTTCTATTCCAAAGTATCTTTTTAATTCTAAGTGAGACCAATGATACATTGGATTTCCTATTAAGTACGGCATAACTTTTGCAAATGCTTCAAACTTTTCATAATCAGTAGCATCTCCAGTTATGTACTTTTCTTCTATACCAAAACTTCTCATCGTTCTCCACTTATAATGGTCTCCACCTAACCATATTTCAGTTATATTCTTATATCTTTTATCCTCAGCTATTTCCTTTGGATTTAAGTGACAGTGATAATCGCATATTGGCATTTCTTTAGCAAAATCATGATATAAAGTTACTGCCGTATCTGTTGATAATAAAAAGTTATCATCCATGAATTTTTTCTTCCCAATTGCTCTTACTGCTGTACCTTCTGATAATAATAAATCATCATCCATAAATTTTTCCATCTCAATTACTCCTCACCAAAATAATATTTTCTTAACTTTTATACTAAAAGCTCTTGTTTGTACAAGAGCTTTAGTTATATTTATAATAATTTATTATCTGCTTTTAATTAACCTTGAACTGAAACCCCTTCAAGTAAAGTTTCTTCACATTCACTTTTTGATTTAGTTTCTTTTAATATAGCTTCTTTTAATCCATTTACATATACAGCACCTAATGCTCTATCATATAATCCGTATCCTGGTCTACCAGTTTCTCCCCATATCATTCTACCGTGGTCTGGTCTGTATGGTCCATCGAAGTTATAGTCTAAGTAAGCTTTTACTATAGCATGGAAATCTAATGATCCAGCTTCAGATAAGTGAGCTACTTCGTTGAAACTGCTATCTCCTGTTATTAATACATTTCTTAAGTGAGCAAAGTGTATTCTATTTCTTTCACCACCGAAATATTTTATCATTTTAACTACATCATTAGTCTTAGTACATCCTAAAGATCCTGTACATAAAGTTACTCCATTGTAGTGACTATCGTATAAGTTTAAGAATCTATCTAAGTTTTCGAAGTTAGTTATTATTCTTGGTAATCCAAATATTCCCCATGGTGGATCATCTGGGTGTATAGCCATTTTAACTTCTTCCTCTTCAGCAGTTGGCATTATACCTTTTATGAAGTACTCTAAGTTAGCCCATAATTTTTCTTCATCTATATCTTTGTATTGATCAAGTAAAGCACCTAATCCACCTTCACCATATGAAGTATCCCATCCTGGTAACTCTAATTCACCTAAAGCTGGGTCCATTTTAGCAACTGTAGCTTCATCGTATATTAGACAAGTAGATCCATCTTCTAATTCATAGTTAAGGTCAGATCTTGTCCAGTCGAATACTGGCATGAAGTTGTAGCATATAGTCTTTATTCCTGCTTTACTTAAGTTTCTTATAGTTTCACAGTAGTTAGCTATGTACTTGTCTCTAGTAGGTAATCCTAATTTTATATCTTCGTGTACAGGTACACTTTCTATTACAGATAATTCTAATCCGTGTTTTTCTACAGAAGCTTTTAATTCCATTATTTTATCTAATGGCCAAACTTCTCCTACTGGTATGTCATATATTGCTGTTACTATCCCTTTCATTCCTGGTATTTGACGGATGTACTCTATTTTAACAGGGTCATCTTGTCCATACCATCTAAATGTCATTTGCATGATTTTTTCCTCCCACTTATATACTCATTTTTATATTTAAACTTATTTTTATCTATTTATATTTTCTACCCCACAGTTCATAAGAGTTTCAACTTGTTTTAAATCAACCATGTTTATATCTCCTCTGATACTATGCTTTAGTGCACTTGCACATGTAGCAAACTCAACTGTCTGGCTACTTTCCATATTGTTTAATATCCCGTGTAATATTCCAGCTGTAAATGAATCTCCTCCACCTACTCTATCTAGTATGTCAAAAGTATGAGTTCTAGATTTGTGTAATGTATCTTTATCAAATAAAAATCCTTGTAGGGAATTATTATTTACTGAATTTACAACTCTCTTAGTAGAAGCTGCATATTTTATATTTGGATATTTTTCAAATAGTTCTTTATAGAAATCAGCTAATTTTGCTTCGTAATCTTCTTCTTTAAGTTTATATTCTAGAATATTTATAAAATCTAATATTCCTAAAAATGCTATATCTACATAAGGAAGTACTTCTAACATAAAGCTTCTAGCTTCTTCTAAAGTCCATAATTTTGATCTATAGTTAGAATCATAAGATACTAGTATTCCCCTTTCTTTAGCCGCTTTTATAAAATCTATTGAAAGGTCATATAAATTTTTACTTAATGCTGGTGTTACTCCAGATATATGTATTAATTTAACATTATCTAGTATTTTATCTAAATCAAAATCTTCTTTAGTAGCCATTGATATTGCTGAGTATTCTCTATCATATGTTACATCTGAATTTCTAACTCCATGTCCCTGTTCTAAGAAGTATATACCTAATCTTCCTTTTCCTCTAACTATATCTTTTGTATCGACTCCAAATGAATTCATAACTCTTATTACCTTATCCCCTAATGCATTTTCTGGTAATTTAGTAATCATTTTTGTATCATGTCCGAACATACTTAAGCTACAAATAACATTGGCTTCTCCTCCAGCATATATTGCCTCAAAAGATTCAGCTTGTATTATTCTTTGGAAATTAGTAGGAGTAAGTCTTAGCATAATTTCTCCAAAGCCTAATACTTTACTACCATTATTAACCTCTAATTTTTGCAATTTTGTTTTTAAATTCCTTTGCTAAATTTTCTATATCTTCTAAACTTCCAGCTCCTAAAAGTGAACTTCCTACTCCTACACAAGATACACCCATTTTAAACCATTCATCTATATTATCTATAGAAACACCACCTGTTGGCATTATTTCAACATGAGGTATTGGCGCTTTTACTGCTTTAACATACTTAGGTCCAAATACTTCACCTGGGAATAATTTAACCATCTTATTTCCTTTATCTAATGCATTCATAACTTCAGTTACTGTCATACATCCTGGTAAATATAGTATGTTCATTTCGTGGCATACAGTGTTTACTTCATCTGAAAAACCAGGACTTACAACATAAGATGCTCCTGCATCTATAGCATCCTTAGCCATTTTCCCATTTAATACACTTCCTACACCTACTAATGCATCTTTATAGTTTTCACTAACATGTTTTATAAGTTCAACTACATTCGGTATCGTATATGTAAGTTCTATAGCTTTTATTCCACCATTTAAACAAGCATTTATATATCCTAAAGCTTCTTCATGGTCTTTAGCTCTTATTACTGCTACTACGCCTTCATTTTTTATTTTATTTAACATAGTATATTCCCCCCTAAATATTAAACTCCTGAATATGCTGAGAATGCTCCATCAACTGGTATACAAACACCATTTACAAATCCTGAAGCATCATTGTTTACTAAGTATAATAATGTTCCTATTAACTCATGAGCTTCTCCATATCTTCCCATTGGAGTACTATTTAATATTTTTTGACTTCTTGCAGTCGGAGTTCCATCTTCATTGAATAATAGCTTCTCATTTTGAGCTGTTACGAAGAATCCTGGTGCTATTGCATTTACTCTTATACCTACTTTTGACATATGAACAGCTAACCATTGAGTAAAGTTAGTTACTGCTGCTTTTGCTCCTGAGTATGCAGGTATTTTTGTAAGTGGTGTATAAGCATTCATTGAAGATATGTTTATTATTGTTGCACCTTCTTTGTTTATCATATCTTTAGCAAACTCTTGTGATGGAAGTAATGTCCCTAAGAAGTTTAAGTCGAATACGAATTTTACTCCTTCTGGATCTAAATCAAAGAATGTAGTTAATTCTTCATTTTCTAAATCTTCTGGTAATAAGTATTCATTAGTTGTTGTTCCTTTTGGATGGTTTCCACCAGCCCCATTTATTAATATGTCACATGGACCAAATTCTTTTAATATTATTTCATGAGCTCTTTTTATACTCTCTTTATCTAAAACATTAGTATTTATTCCGATTGCAGTTCCTCCAGCAGCTTTTATTTGATCCGCTTTAGCATCACAACCTTCTTGTCCTAATGCAAGTATTGCAACTTTTGCTCCACATGCAGCTAATGCTTCTGCCATAGCTCCGCATAGTATTCCAGACCCCCCTGTTACTACTGCAACTTTATTTTTTAAATCAACATTAAATGGTAGTTTCATAATTATTTTACCTCCCAAAATTACGTATCACTGTTTATACTTGTATACTAGCACACCAAATTTAATATTGCAACCTTTTCCTATCGTTTTTATTGAATTTTTTTTAAAAATATCATTTTAAGGAAACGATTTCAGATAAATAAGTAAATCACCAAAAGAATTATCATTTGATGAGCCTTTTATATTTTATTTCACTTATATCTCTTATTAATTATTATATACTCTTTTTATCATAAAAAGAACCTCTTTTAAAATCATACATATAGTATGTTTCAAAAGAGGTTCTTTTATTTTTTCTTATACAAAGAGTTCTCTTCCATTTAAACAAATATTTTTATATCAATTTAAACATTATTTTAAATATCTTCTTATTTCTTCATTGTCATTTATTAGTTTACTCCATTCCTTTGCAGGGGCAACTATATGTTTCTCTATATATTCATCAATTTTATCTAAATCTTTATTTTTGATTATAGATAGCATTTCTTCATGTTGCTTTACTAGTAGAGCTTTATCTGTTTTTCTTTCAGATAATAATCTCATTCTGTTGTAGTGAGTGCTTATTTTCATAATACTTTCCCAAATATTAATTTTATGACATCCTATAAATATTAATTTATGAAATTCTTTATCTAAATTATGAAACTCATTTTCTTTACCATCTTTGTTTAAAACTAATTTTTGTGCAAATAAGTTTTTTTCTAACTCCATAAACATCTCTTCAGAAAATTCATTACACGCTTCCCTTAAAACTCCTTTTTCTAATAGCTTCCTCATAAATATCGCTTCATCTATAATCTCTTTGTCTATCAACGATACGTATGTTCCTGCTTGTGGTTTAACCTCTATTAAATGTTCATTTTTTAATTTCATTATTACTTCTCTTATAGGTGTTCGTGATATTTTTAGTTTTTCTGATAAGTCTGATTCACTTAATAATTCCCCTGGTTTTAACTCTAAAGACATTATATTTCCTTTTAGTACTCTATATGCATATTCCTTTCCTGTCTCTTTATGTTTTTTATCGTAAAATATCATTCTATTCCTCCTATATATACACTTAAACATTTCCCGCATCCAATAATACAATTATAGCCCTATTTTCTATAATATACTTTATTTTGATAAATTTAAAGTAATATATTATACTTTAGAGATATTATCTAATATTACAAAATTTCTATCCTTGAGCTATATGTATGAAATACTCTTGATATCATAATTTTCTTATACATAAAAATACCATATTAAATTAAATTTAATATGGTATTTTAGTTTATTATACTTTACAGTGTTTCTAATATTATTAAATTTAAATACCAAAACATAAATTAAAATTCTAAACATAAAAAAAGATTACGTGGCTACGTCTTACTCTCCCAGGCAGTCGCCCACCAAGTACCATCAGCGCTAAAGAGCTTAACTTCTGTGTTCGGTATGGGAACAGGTGTATCCTCTTTGCTATAATAACCACATAATCTTTAATTTAGAGTTAATACTCTGAAAACTGCATATCATTTAAGATTTATCATTTTATTTTAGCAACCTGAATCTTTGATTCGGTTGGCGATATAAACCTTTAGGTTTATTTTTTGGTCANTTGGTCAAGTCCTCGACCTATTAGTATCGATAAGCTAAATACATTACTGCACTTACACCTTCGACCTATCAACCAGGTAGTCTTCCTGGGGTCTTACCCTTACGGTGGGAAATCTTATCTTGAAGTTGGCTTCGCGCTTAGATGCTTTCAGCGCTTATCCATTCCGTACATAGCTACCCAGCCATGCCCTTGGCAGAACAACTGGTACACCAGAGGTACGTCCATCCCGGTCCTCTCGTACTAAGGACAGGTCTTCTCAAATTTCCTACGCCTGCGACGGATAGGGACCGAACTGTCTCACGACGTTCTGAACCCAGCTCGCGTACCACTTTAATGGGCGAACAGCCCAACCCTTGGGACCTACTACAGCCCCAGGATGTGATGAGCCGACATCGAGGTGCCAAACCTCCCCGTCGATGTGGACTCTTGGGGGAGATAAGCCTGTTATCCCCAGGGTAGCTTTTATCCGTTGAGCGATGGCCCTTCCATGCGGTACCACCGGATCACTAAGTCCGACTTTCGTCCTTGCTCGACCTGTATGTCTTGCAATCAAGCTTCCTTTTGCCTTTACACTCTTCGCACGATTTCCGACCGTGCTGAGGAAACCTTTGAGCGCCTCCGTTACTTTTTAGGAGGCGACCGCCCCAGTCAAACTGCCCACCTGACGGTGTTCCAAGACCTGATTCAAGGCCTATGGTTAGGATCCCAGTACTACAAGGGTGGTATCCCAAGGATGACTCCACACAGACTGGCGTCCATGCTTCATAGTCTCCCACCTATCCTGTACATGTAGTACCAAGACCCAACGTCAAGCTACAGTAAAGCTCCATGGGGTCTTTCCGTCCTGTCGCAGGTACCCGGCATCTTCACCGGGATTACAATTTCACCGAGTCTATTGTTGAGACAGTGCCCAAATCGTTACGCCTTTCGTGCGGGTCGGAACTTACCCGACAAGGAATTTCGCTACCTTAGGACCGTTATAGTTACGGCCGCCGTTTACTGGGGCTTAAGTTCACTGCTTCGATTGCTCTAACAGATCCCCTTAACCTTCCAGCACCGGGCAGGCGTCAGCTCCTATACATCGTCTTGCGACTTAGCAGAAACCTGTGTTTTTGGTAAACAGTCGCTTGGGCCTATTCTCTGCGGCCTGTCATAGACAGGCACCCCTTCTCCCTAAGTTACGGGGTCATTTTGCCGAGTTCCTTAACAATAGTTCTCTCGCTGGCCTTAGGATACTCTCCTCACCCACCTGTGTCGGTTTACGGTACGGGCGCCTTTAAACTCGATAGAAGCTTTTCTTGACAGTGTGAAATCAGCTACTTCCCCCCGAAGGGCTTCCCCATCACATCCTAGCATTGTATAAACGGATTTGCCTATTTAGACTGCCTCAATGCTTAGCCGTACATAACCAACAGTACGGTTAGCTTATCCTACTGTGTCACTCCATCTCTCAAACGCTTATTGGCGGTACAGGAATATCAACCTGT
>NZ_LT629849.1:260248-323277 GCF_900106845.1 Romboutsia timonensis | reverse complement strand
TGTCAGTTACAGTCCAGAGAGCCGCCTTCGCAACTGGTGTTCCTCCTAATATCTACGCATTTCACCGCTACACTAGGAATTCCACTCTCCTCTCCTGCACTCAAGTTTCCCAGTTTCAAAGGCTTACCACGGTTGAGCCGTAGCCTTTCACCTCTGACTTAAGAAACCACCTACGCACCCTTTACGCCCAGTAATTCCGGATAACGCTAGCCCCCTACGTATTACCGCGGCTGCTGGCACANCCCACCTTCCTCCAGGTTATCCCTGGCAGTCCCTCTAGAGTGCCCAACTTAATGCTGGCAACTAAAGGCAAGGGTTGCGCTCGTTGCGGGACTTAACCCAACATCTCACGACACGAGCTGACGACAACCATGCACCACCTGTCACTTCTGTCCCCGAAGGGAAAGATGCGATTAGGCATCGGTCAAAAGGATGTCAAGCTTAGGTAAGGTTCTTCGCGTTGCTTCGAATTAAACCACATGCTCCGCTACTTGTGCGGGTCCCCGTCAATTCCTTTGAGTTTCACTCTTGCGAGCGTACTTCCCAGGCGGAGTACTTAATGCGTTAGCTGCGCCACCGAAGGGGGTAACCTCCGACAGCTAGTACTCATCGTTTACGGCGTGGACTACCAGGGTATCTAATCCTGTTTGCTCCCCACGCTTTCGTGCCTCAGTGTCAGTTACAGTCCAGAGAGCCGCCTTCGCAACTGGTGTTCCTCCTAATATCTACGCATTTCACCGCTACACTAGGAATTCCACTCTCCTCTCCTGCACTCAAGTTTCCCAGTTTCAAAGGCTTACTACGGTTGAGCCGTAGCCTTTCACCTCTGACTTAAGAAACCACCTACGCACCCTTTACGCCCAGTAATTCCGGATAACGCTAGCCCCCTACGTATTACCGCGGCTGCTGGCACGTAGTTAGCCGGGGCTTCCTCCTCAAGTACCGTCATTATCTTCCTTGAGGACAGAGCTTTACGACCCGAAGGCCTTCATCGCTCACGCGGCGTTGCTGCATCAGGCTTTCGCCCATTGTGCAATATTCCCCACTGCTGCCTCCCGTAGGAGTTTGGACCGTGTCTCAGTTCCAATGTGGCCGATCACCCTCTCAGGTCGGCTACTGATCGTCGCCTTGGTAAGCCGTTACCTTACCAACTAGCTAATCAGACGCGGGTCCATCCTGTACCGCCGGAGCTTTGATACTTCTACCATGCGATAAAAGCATATTATCTCGTATTAGCATACCTTTCGGTATGTTATCCGTGTGTACAGGGCAGGTTACCCACGCGTTACTCACCCGTCCGCCGCTCTCTTCCGAAGAAGATCGCTCGACTTGCATGTGTTAGGCACGCCGCCAGCGTTCATCCTGAGCCAGGATCAAACTCTCAAAATAAATTCTTCGAATTTATATCGCCAACGATATATCTTCGCTACCGCTTCAGATACATCCGTTGCTCAAATAAATTTGATTACCTGCTCAGACTATCATTATCTGAATATCTGGCTTGGTTTGTTAGTTTCAATTCTATAAATTAACCTACTGTTTAATTTTCAAAGTTCTTTTTAAGCAACTATTTCGTTGCTACTTTTTGTTTTGCCCTTTTCTTAAGGACAAGTATTACTATACCATCTTAAATTTATATAGTCAATACTTTTTTTATATTTTTTTATAATTCTTTTATTATATATATTATTTATAAATTTAATTTAGTCTTATTCAATAAAAATAACCTACTTGTGTACTTATGTATCATTCCATTATTATTGTAACTTTCAGCTATTTCTATTTTACTTACTAAAAAAGATTATCTTTAGAAATTAAACTTACTCTATAAGATAATCTTTTTTAGTAAACCTTTATTTTGATTAAGATATCGAAAGTAATATTATTATAAAATCATTTTTCTTTTTAACTCCATTACTTAAATCTATAACTTGATTAAATATATCAAATATAAACTCTTGTATTTTTCATCTACGCTAATAAAATTGTCTTTTATACTAATTATAACTTTATCTTCAAAACTATTTATAGTAACTTCTATTTCCCTTAACTATGAATAAGCCCTAAGGCATTGCCAGTTAAATTTACAATGTATCTATCCATTTAATAATCATCACATAGTATCATTTTTTATATTAAGTCTTATAAGTCAATCACTAACAGTACATATACTAATATAATCTTTTTATTATGCTACAAACATGTTTTATATTTCATTCAACCATATTATTAATTAATCTCTTGTACTTCTCTATCTAGTAATTGTAGATTGTATTTTTTTATTAAATCTATTAATATATCCGCATATATAAGCTCTCCATCTTCATTTTTCTTTGTTGCATACCCTGCATCTTCTAATGCCTGAGCTTGAGTCGTATAATGTGTTGCTTTAAATAAACCACTTTCTTCATATCTCTTATTTTCAGTCAAGAACTTTCCGTGATCATTTATAGAATCTTTTATTGAGTCATACTTTCTAAATTTAGCTACTATTTTATCATCATAATTTTCTGAAGTATTTACTTCTACTACTTTTCCATTCCATCTTGCATCTGCCTTAACCCCAAATATATTATTACTATTTTTACTTAAATCTGACTCTCCCCATCTAGATTCTAATATTGCTTGTCCTACTGTTATTGATGGTAATATTTTATACTTTTCATAATTTTCATAAGATAATTCAGATACTTTTTTTATAAATTTAATTTTTTTATCCTGATTTTTCAATGTGTCTTTGGCTAAATAACTTCCCTTTAATTCTTCCAGGTATTTTTTAGCTAGCTTTTTTTGCTTATCATCAAACCCTACTTCACCTATAACTTTATCAAAACTTCTAACTTTTTTAATTTTATTCCCTTGTTCATTTACTTCACTCTTAATAAATTTCTTTCCTATATCTATAACATCTTTCTTTTTTATATTAGTTAAATCTTCTTCATATCTAACCATATCTATAGCCATTAACTCTTGCCAACTTAGCTGTACTTCTTTATTTCCTATTTCATCTGCCATATCTATATAAAATTCTATTGCCGATTCTTCAATATTAACTCCTTTATACAATTCTTTTATATGCTTATCTAAATAAATAAAAGTTATCAAACTTATAAATGTTCCCAATAATATAATCGTCTTTTTAATAAATCCACCTATACTTTTATTTTTTCGCCTTTTCTTTCCTAAATGTTTTATTTTTTTCTTCCCCATAATATCTCCTCTTAATAATTACTTTAATATCATTATACTATTAGATCTTAATTGTAAGAATAGTATAGTAATATTAAAGTATAATATAAAAAAATAGCTATGTTTAAACATAGCTATTTTTTTATATTATATTATTCAGATTTTAATTCTATCCATGCTCTATCATATAATTTTATTTTATCACCTAAATCTATGAAAGTTTCACATTTATTCAATACTTCTTGTGATGGATAAGCCACTGGGTTTTCAGTTATTTCTTTATCTAATAATTTTAATGCGCCTTCATTAGGTATAGAGTATCCTATATATTCAGCATTAATCTTTGCATTTTCTGGATCTAGTAAAAAGTTTATAAATAGTTCTGCTTCTTTTTTATTCTGAGCAGTTTTTGGTATACACATCGCATCTACCCATTTATTACTACCTTCTTTAGGTATTGCATAGTCTAGATTAGGATTTTCATCCATAAGAGTTACTGCATCACCTGAGTATATTATACCCATAGCAACTTCCTCTCCTAGTAATCTATCTTTACCTTCATCATTTACATAAGCTAATACTAAATCCTTTTGCTTCATTAAAACATCTTTAGCTTCATTAATTTCTTTAAGATCTGTAGTATTCATACTATATCCTAATTTTTTTAAAGCTATTCCCATAGTATCTCTAACTGAGTCAAACATCATTATATTTCCTTTATATTTAGGATTCCATAATATATCCCAGCTATCAACAGGCTCTTTAACCATTTTTTTATTATATAGAATACCAAACGTACCCCACATATATGGAACACTATATTCATTAGTTTCATCATATATAGGATTTAAAAAACTCTTATCTATATATTTCATATTAGGTATATTCTCAAAGTCAATTTTTTGTACAAGACCTTCATTAATCATTTTTTCTACCATATAGTCAGATGGAAATACTAAGTCATAATTTGTACTTCCACTTTTTACTTTTTGATACATAGTCTCATTAGTATCATAAGTTTCATAAAGAACTTTTATTCCTGTTTCTTCTTCAAACTTGCTTATTAATGATTCATCTATATAGTCCCCAACATTATATACGTTAAGAACCGTTGTAGAATCAGTACCTTTTCCACACCCAACCATCATAGTTGCAGAAAGTACACCTATAGTCAAAAGTGATATTATTTTTTTATATATTTTCATTACTTCCCACTCCTTACTATAGATTGTTTTCTATTAGATAATAAAAGTAATCCAAGTACTACTGCAAACATTATAGTAGATAATGCATTTATCTCTGGCTTTATACCTCTTCTAGCCATACCATAAATTTCTATTGAAAGATTACTAACTCCATTTCCTGTATTGAAGAAACTTATTATAAAATCATCAATAGACATAGTAAATGCCATTAAAAAACCTGATATTATCCCTGGTTTTATTTGGGGAAGTATAACTTTTCTAAGTGCATACATAGGTGTAGCACCTAAATCCATTGCTGCTTCTTCTATATTCTGAGGTAAAGTTCTTACCTTTGGTAAAACAGATAATATAACATAAGGTATACTAAACATTATGTGAGATAAAAGCATTGTTGTGAAACCAAACTCTATATTAACAAAAGCAAATAAACTCATTAATGCTACTGCTGTAACTATATCCGGATTTAATACTGGAAGATAGTTAATATTAAGTAATAACTTTCTTGGTTTTGTTTTCATTTTATTTATTCCAATTGCACTTATAGTACCTATTATAGTAGCTATAACTGAAGATAATATAGCAACTAAAAGTGTATAATACAGTGCACTCATTATACTTTCATTGTGTAAAAGACTTTTATACCACTTGAATGTAAATCCGCCCCAGTGAGCCATTGATTTAGAGTCATTAAAAGAAAATACAACTAAAGCAAATATTGGTGCATATAAGAATAAAAATACTAAAAATAAGTAGATATTAGATATATATTTCTTTAACTTTAAAATAATAACCCACCGCCTTCCTTATCAGATTCATCCTCAAATCTAGACATTACAGCCATAGATATAAGTATTATTATCATCATAAATATTGATACCGCAGACCCAAAGTTCCAATCTCCAACTACTGTAAATTGTTGTTCTATTAAGTCTCCTATTAACATAAACTTACCACCACCTAATAATCTAGATATGGCAAATGTAGTAACTGCCGGCATAAATACCATAGTTATTCCAGATACAACTCCCGGTAAGCTTAAAGGGAATATAACTTTAGTAAATACTTGGAAGCTATTTGCTCCTAAATCACGTGCTGCATTAATTAAGTCATTATCCATTTTAGATAATGAGTTAAATATAGGAAGGACCATAAATGGTAGGAAGTTATAAACCATACCAAGTAATATAGCTGTATTAGTATATAAAATACTTGTATGAGGTATTCCAAACCAACCTAAAAATGTATTTAATAATCCATTCTTACCTAATATTGCAACCCATGCATATGTTCTAAGTAAAAAGTTCATCCACATTGGCAAAATAAATAATAATATTAATGTTCCTCTTTTACTAACATTAACTTTAGATATTAAATATGCTACAGGGTATCCAACAATCAAACAAATTAATGTTGAGCCTCCTGCTAAAATTATAGATCTTAAAAATACTTTGAAATAAATTGGATCCATTAAATCTCTATAATTTGCTATAGAAAATACTTGTTTTCCATCAATTTTTTGCGTAAAACTAAAAAGTACTACTAGTATTAAAGGGATTACTATAAATATGGCACTCCATATTATATATGGATAAGCTAAAAAAGATTTTTTCTTCATTTTAGTTCTCTTCTTTTCTCATTATGTGAATATCTTCAGGATATATATCTATACCTAACTCTGAGCCAACTTCTGCACTCTTAGTATTGTGAAGCATCCACACTCTATCATTTTCTTTAACTAAAATTTCATAATGTACACCTTTAAATACTGTAGATGTAACTATACCTTTTAGCATCCCTTCATTTGGTTCTACCATTTTTATATCTTCAGGTCTTATAACAACCTCTATATTTTCATTTTTTTCAAATCCCTTATCTACACAATCAAATACTTTACCACAAAATTCAACTTTAAAATCATCTAACATAATACCATCAAATATATTACTTTCTCCTATAAATCTAGCTACAAAAGAGTTTTTAGGTTCATTGTATATATCCTCTGGTGTACCCATTTGTTGTATTTTACCTTTATTCATTACTACTATTGTATCAGACATACTAAGCGCTTCTTCTTGGTCATGAGTTACAAATATAAAAGTTATTCCAAGCTTTTGTTGCATTCTTTTTAACTCAATTTGCATTTCTTGTCTTAACTTTAAGTCTAAAGCACCTAAAGGTTCATCTAGTAATAATACCTTTGGTTCATTAACTAATGCTCTTGCTATAGCTATTCTTTGTTGTTGACCTCCACTTAAGGAGTCTACTTTTCTATTTTCATATCCTTCTAAAGCAACTAACTTTAGCATCTCCTTTACTTTTCTATCTATCTCTTCCTTTGGTAACTTTTTTATTCTTAATCCAAAGGCTATATTTTCATATATATTCATATGAGGGAATAAAGCATATTTTTGGAATACTGTATTTACTGGTCTTTGATAAGGAGGAGTATTATTTATATCCTTTCCTTCGAAAATCACCTTACCATCATCTGCATATTCAAATCCTGCTATTATTTTTAAAGTAGTAGTCTTTCCACAACCACTAGGCCCTAACAATGTTAGAAATTCATTCTTTTTTATATTTAGTGAAAAGTTATCTAGTATAGTTAACTCATCATAAGACTTACATAAGTTTTTTAATTCAATTATATTTTCTACCAATTATTACACCTCTTTCTTAAAATGATGGCGGAGTACTTACCCAAATTACTTTAGCAACTGTTTTACCCGCATTTGATATATAATGATTAGCTCTTGGTTTAAAATAAAAACTTTCACCCTTTTTTACTTTATTTTTCTTATCACCTATATGTAAATATATTGAACCTGATAAAACATATCCGAACTCTTCACCTTGATGTGGTTTTTCTTCTTTATATTGTCCACCAGATTCTAAAGTTATTATTATTGGTTCCATTTCATTTTTTTGTGAATTAGGTACCAGCCATTTTAAAGTATATTTTAAGTCTTCATCTTCGGTTTCAAACATATCATCTTTTGTAAAACATATTCTCTCATCATCTATCTCATTGAAAAATTCCCTTAAATTAGTTCCTAATATTTCAAGTATATCTATAAGAGTAGCAATGGATGGTGATGTTAAGTTATTTTCTAATTGCGATATAAATCCTTTAGATAGTTCACATCTATTAGCTAATTCTTCTTGCGTTAGCTGTTTTTCAATTCTCATACGTTTTATTTTCTCACCTATATCCATAGTCTCACCTCCTAGTTATTTTGTTTTTATAAGTAAACATTGTGTTTAAAATTTCTAAACAACAAAACTTATTATATAAAAAATCAATATATTATTCAATAGTTTTTTTATTATTTTTATTTTTTATTTCAGTATAAATAATCCTTAAATTTCAATGTTTTTAATATAAATATCTATATCTGTGTTTATATTAATATTTATAAAGTTTAGTATCGCTAACTTATCTTTTAATTTATAAAATTTAATTATTTGATATTTAGTTTTAAACAAAACCTTAACTTTTAATATTCCTATTTATATAATTTACAATATATCTTAACTTACTCATAGAATAACGGTAAACTTATATATTTAAATAAAAAATTTCCGATTTACTAGATACAATTTTTTATATGATACCATTTTATAATTTTCTTCTTTTAATTTACTTGCTACTTATTTATCTAATATCAATATACAATCCCCCTATAACTAAAATTTCTCTATTTATGATAACCAATTTTATAAAGTTATCGTAATTTTCTAATTCCATATCTTATTTAATGGCTACTTTATTTCCTAGCACCAGTAGCTGTGATTAACATGTATAAATTTCAGTATAGTTATTGTTTATTTTTATCATTCTAACAAATATTAATAATATTTTTATTTCTTAATATTAAAATTACGTTTTAGCCTATAATATATCTTTTTTTTATGATATTATATATAAATTATAATCACAAAATACTAATGCATAAGGAGATGAACAAATTTGATAAAAATAGGAGATTTTAATAAGCTTGAAGTTAAAAGATCTACTGATTTCGGTTATTTTTTAGATGGAAAAACTAATAACTCAAAAGACGATATACTTCTTCATAAAAGATTAATCGGAAAAAATGAAGTTAATGTTGGAGATACAGTTAATGCATTTATATATATAGACTCTGAAGGCAGAAAAGCTGCAACTTTAATACCTCCAAAAGCTAAAGTAAATGAAGTTGCTTACTTAAAGGTAGTTGCTCATACTAAAATAGGAAGCTTTATAGATATTGGATTACAAAAAGATATCCTAGTTCCTTTTAAAGCTAAGACTTACGATTTAGAAAAAGGACATAGATATTTATTCCATATATACTTAGACAAAACAGGAAGACTTGCAGCTACCACTGATATAGATCAATATCTAACTACAGATCATAACTATAATATTGGTGATAGTGTAGAAGGTATAGTATATGGATTCCAAACTAATAACTCAGCTATGGTATGTGTTGATAATAAATATGCTGGTGTTATACTTCATAATGAATATTTCACTGAATTAAATATAGGAGATAAATTAACTTTAAACGTTATAAATATTTATGAAGATGATAAACTTGGATTATCACCTAGACAAAGCAGAAAAGAAGAATTAGATATATTAGAGAAATCTATAATGAACTATTTAGAAGGTGCTGATGGACATATGAGATTTAATGATAAATCTACTCCTGAAGAGTTAGTTACTGTATTTAATACTAGTAAGAAAAATTTCAAAAGAGCTTTAGGAGTTCTTATGAAAAAAGATTTAATATATCAAAATGAAAATGGAACATATTTAAAATAAATAAAAATAAGGATTTCATTATTTGAAATCCTTATTTTTATTTATTTCTTAGAATTCTTCCAATCTTTTGCATACTCATCAAATAATCCATTTATTCCTTTACCAATTTCAACATATTGCTCATCATATAAATTTGCAAGAGATACGCGTATAGACCAAGATGGCCCTTCAAACCCACTACCATTTAATAGTACTATTCTATGTTTTTCTGCTAACTCGAATAGAAATTCTATAGAATCTCTTTTTGTTTTTAAATATTGTGCAAACTCTTCGCCATATTTCATTCTAGCCCATACTAATAAGTCATATTCATCATAGTAATTAGTGCTATATGAATCATTTTTAAGAGGTAATCCTATTAAGTTTTCATATAGTAATTCTTTACGTTGCTTACATATTTTTTTAGTTTGCTCTTTATATCTTAAGCCTTGATTTAACATACCAAATATAGAGAATATAGCCATTTGAACTTGTTGCGGTGTTGATAATCCTGCTGTATGATTTAACGCAACTTGCCTACTATCTGCGACTATTCTATCTATAAATGAAAGTTTTTCTACTTCATTAGTTAATGAAGCATATCTTATTCTTATTCTTTCTTTTTCTTGAGAAGAGTGATTTGCTATACGTTTATTATATACATTATCTTTAGCTAAAGCTATTACACCAAGTCTCCATCCTGTAGCTCCAAAATATTTAGAATATGAGTATACGCCTAATGTATTGTATGGCATTGTAACCATTAAAGATTTAAACTTATCGCAAAAAGTCCCATAAACATCATCAGTTACTATCATTAAATCAGGATTATGCTCTTTAACTATTTGTTTTAAATAATACATTCCTTCTTCATTTATAGCTACTGATGGTGGGTTACTTGGATTAACTACACAAAGACATTTTATACTTTGATCCTTTAATTTATCAAGTTCTTCTTTAGGATATTGCCATGTATGACGTCCTTTATCATTCATCTCTGATGCATATATATATGTTACATCAAAGTTGTATCTAGGAAGCTTTGGTATATCTAAGTACGGTGTAAATATAGGTACCATAAGCGCTATCTTATCACCTTCATTCATTAAACCATTAGCTTTCATAGAATCAAATATATAACACATAGCTGCAGTACCACCTTCTACTGCAAATATATCATGAGTGTCTGTTTCAGGGTCTCCACCCATTTCTTTTATTAAATATTCTCTTACTATTTTCTCTATATGGACTAACATTCTATCTGGTACTGGATAGTTATCTCCTATTATTGCATCAACTAATTCAAATACCCAGTCATCTGGCTCAAATCCATGTTCTCTTATGCCGTATTCTATTACTTCTTCTAGTAGATCAATACCACCAGCATCTTTATTATTTTTACAGTATTCTTTAAATCTATCATATATACCTTTTTTAAATGGCATTCCTGCTAAATCCCCATCACACCAAACTCTTTGTGTTTCATCTACAGCAAATTGACCTAATGTAAAAAATGCTCTTCTTGGAGTTGCCGCTGTCCAGTTAGGATTTCCTCTACCTGCATTAAGCATTTGATCTGTACTTTTCTCTTGTGATTTTTTTGCTATATGTATTAATTCGTCTTTTATTTCAAATGGACTTAATAGCTTTACTTTTTCAATCATTTCTTTTCTATTTTTATTATCCATAACAAACTCCTTTCCTATAATAGTCTAATTTTTGCATTTAGATAAAGCACTATGAATCATTAGCTGTTGTACAATCCATCTCACATTTTATTCTTGCTTAATTTTTACATCTTTCAAGTCTATTATTCACTTATTAGTTTCAATTCATTTTGTATTAATTTTCCTATTTACATAAAATAAAAACTACTCTTCATAATATATTCTAATAATATATCCCTCGACATTTTACATTTTCATTTCCCAAGAAATAACTATATTTCTTATAATCTTCTTTTTCTTAACAATATAAATAAGTTAAATAAAAAAATCACCTAATAAGGTATATTAAGTGATTTTTTCATTTATTTTATTATCTCTTTTATAACTCTATAGAAATTCTTGTAACATATTTTCTCTATATCTTCTTTAGAATAACCTCTCTTTTCCAATACGCTTATTATATTTTTAGCTTTTGTAGTATCTTCAAGACCTCTAACTCCATACGTATAGGTACTTGCATAATGCTTTAATGTATCTGCATTTAAGTATTCAGCAAAGTCAAATCCTAAGCCTATATGATCAATCCCCATTACCTCTACCATATGATCTATATGATCTACTAAATGTTCTACTGTTCGTTTTTCTAAATCTGAGCTTACAAACTCTTCATATGAATTTACTCCTACTACACCATTTCGTATAGCAATTTCCCTTAACTGATCATCTGTAAGATTTCTAGGAACATCACAAAGACTTCTACAATTTGAGTGTGATGCTATAAATGGTTTTGTTGCTACTTTACATATATCCCAAAAAGTTTTTTCATTAGTATGAGATACATCCAATATCATACCTAGTTCTTCCATTTTTTTTATAAGCTTAGCTCCATCTTCAGTTAAACCTCTATCAGTATTTCCCTTTGCTCCTGTTGCTAATTTATTTTCCTCATTCCAAGTAAGACTTGCATGTCTAACACCAAACGAATATAATTTTTCTACATCATCTATATTATCATCTATCGCCTGTAAACCTTCCATACCTATTAATATAGCTATTTTATTACTTTTCTTAGCTATATCAAAATCTTCACTTTTCTTAACTATATGCACTATATCATCGCAATCCTTTATTTCTTCTTTTATTTTACTTAATATTTGTGTAGTTCTATATTTAGGATTTTTATCATAAGGTGGATCTACCCAAACAACAAATATACCTCCATTTATATCTGACTCTTTAAATTTATTTAAGTGATAATTCCTCATAATATCTCGTTCTCCCTCTAGCCTTTTTCTAGCTACATGAGTCCATATATCACAATGAGCATCAAATATCATATAATCTCTCCTTTTTTGCATTATTGATTTAAATTATATACCATTAATATTATTTTAGCTATTATACATTTAAATAAATTAATTTTTTAATCTTTTAGAAACTAGTATATTAAAGTTACATATAATGTTATAATACCATTGCTATCATTTAAATGGAGGTTTTTTATGAATATTAATAAATTACTTAAGTTTTCTTCAGATGCCGGAAAGTTAATGTTACAAAGCGGTGGAGAAACTTATCGAGTTGAAGAAACTGTATCTAGAATATGCCAATCTTTTGATGTTGATGAAGTTGAGGTATTTGCTTCCCCAACTGCGGTTATGATTTCTATATCATTTAATGGAGAAATTCATTCTATCGTAAAAAGAATAAATTCTAGGGGAATAGACTTAAATATGGTACATAATATAAATTCTTTATCTAGAGAAATATATCAACATAGACCTAGTATTGATGTTTGCGAAGAGAAATTAAAAGATATTTGCAGATCTAATTCTTACTCTTTAATCAAAAATTTATTTTTCGCTGGAGTTTCTACTTCCACATTTACGATACTATTTAATGGTGGGATTAGAGAGTTTTTATGCGCATTTTTCATAGGAGTTTTAACTAAATTAGTATCTACAAACCTAGAAAAATCTAACTTAAATGATTTTTTTATAAACATAATTTGTGGTGGCCTTGTAGCTATTTCTTCCATAGTATGTCTGCATTTTGGGATAATCAAAGATTTAGATAAGTTAATAGCTGGAAGTATAATGCTATTAGTTCCAGGCCTTGCACTTACAAATTCTATTAGAGATTTATTAGAGGGTCAACTAGTGTCTGGTCTCACTAGAGCTGCTGAAGCATTTTTTGTAGGTCTATCCGCAGCTATTGGAACTGGTTCTATCCTCCATATTTATTTAAGATTAGGAGGTTTTTAATATGATAATTGAAGTAATTGCAGCATTTTTTGTTGCATATTCTTTTGGAATATTATTTAACATAAAAGGAAAATACTTAATAATTGCTGGTGGCGGTGGAGCTATTGGATGGTTTTTATATAAATTCTGTATGCAAATTGGTATTGCAGAAACTTCATCTCTTTTTATAGCATCTATCGGCTTTAGTATATATTGTGAGACTTGTGCTCGTTTATATAAAACACCTTCTACAATATTAAGTGTTTGCTGTTTAATACCTTTAGTTCCTGGTTATGGAGTTTATAATACTTTATATTCTTTCTTAAAAAAAGATTATATACAGGCTTTAGCTTATGGTTTTACTACTATATCTAATGCTTGCGCGCTAGCCTTAGGTGTAATATTTATATCTACACTTTATAGAAATCATACTTTAAATAAAATAAAAAAATTAAAAAGCATAAAAAGTTAAATAAAATATAAAAAACTCTAGCAATCACTAGAGTTTTTTATATTTTAAAACACGTACTTATTTAGTATGTATTTTAAGTTGATAAGAAATATATAATGTTTGTGGGAGTAAAACATTTCTAATGTTATTATTTACCTTTATCAGAAATATTATACACATTTTTATAAAATTCTTAATTATATGATTTTATTACAGAATTTATTTCTATAAATCTATATGCTTCTAAAATAAACTTTATTTTAAATAATGTGCATTTATTTTTAGCTAAACAACTCTTTTAACTTTTATTTAACTATATCTTTAAATTCACAATTTATTAGCTCCTGTAAATCAGTAGGTGCTAACTCAACTTGATATCCAATCTTCCCTGCACTAACTATAATAGTACTAAGACCTTTTGCACTTTCATTTATAAATGTCTTGTATAGTTTTTTCATGCCTATAGGGGAACATCCACCTCTTATGTATCCAGTAAATTTATTTATATCATTCACATTAATCATTGCTACATTTTTCTCATTAGCTAATTTAGCAGCTTTTTTTAAATCTAGATTTTCATTTACAGGTATAACATAAACATAAATATTTTTACTAGAACCTTGAGCTACTAAAGTTTTATATACTTCACTCACATCTCTTCCTATTTGATGTGCAACTTCTACACCATCAATATGTTCACCTTTTTTTGTTTCATAAGATAATATCTTATATTCTATTTTATTAGAATCTAATATTCTCATTGCATTAGTCTTTACTTTTGACATACTCTAACCCTCTTACTATCATCTTAATTATTAATCTTATTTATAATCCGTTCTATTTTAAATATAAAAAGTCCTCTATTTGAATTTTTAAATAAGGACTTTTTATAAATAGCTATAATTTAAATCATTATAAAATACTTAGTTTCATATAAAGTATTTTTATATCTCTCTTGTATAAGTCTTTAACCACTGCTTCTCTTCTTCATTTAGGTATAGTGAAATCTTATCATATACTTGTTTATGGTAATTATTTAAATAAACTTTTTCATCTTTTAATATAAGACTTTCATCTATAGCATCTAAATCAATCGGTGCAAATGTAATTACTTCAAAATCCATAAATTGACCATATTCATTTTTTTCTGCTTTTCTAACTACTATTTCATTTTCTATTCTAATTCCATGAGAATTTTCTACATATACTCCTGGCTCATTAGTTGTAACCATACCTTCCTCTAATATACATGTATCATCTATATCTTCTCTTACCTTCCATCTAAATCCATTAGGACCTTCATGTACATTTAACACAAATCCAATTCCGTGACCTGTACCACATTTATAATCTATTCCTTCTTCCCATAATGGCCCTCTAGCAAGAATATCTAAATTATAACCTCTACATCCATATAAGAATTTAGCTTTTGAAAGTCTAATCATACCTCTCACAACATTTGTAAAGTCTTTTCTAACATTTTCAGGTATAGGTCCTAATGCTATAGTCCTTGTTATATCAGTTGTTCCATCAAAATATTGCCCTCCTGAATCTACTAAGAATAAATCTCTTGGTTCTAATTTATAATTACTTTCTTCTGTAGCACTATAATGCATCATAGCTGCATGATCTTTATACGCTGCTATAGTTGAAAAACTTGGCTCTATAAATTTATCTTGTTCTCTTCTAAACTCTTCTAATTTTTGTGTTGCACTAATTTCTGTTATTTCTATTTTTCCTATATTATTTTTTAACCAATACATAAACTTAGTAAATGCTACTCCATCTTTTATATGACTATTTCTTATATTTTTTAATTCTATTTCATTTTTTATTGATTTAAATAATATAGATGGATTTCTTTCTTCTATTTTTTGAACATTAGATGGTATATTATTGTATATTGCATAATTTACTTTTGATGTATCTATTAAAACAACTTCATTCTCATCTATATTCTTTATAAACTCATATACTTCTTCATATCCTTTTATCTGAACATTTTCTTTACTTAATTCTGCTCTAATATCTTTACCTATCTTATTTTTATCAATAAATAAATAAACACTATCAATACTTATAACTGCATATGATAATACTACAGGATTTGATTTTACATCTCTACCTCTTATATTAAATAACCAAGCTATATCATCTAAAGATGCTAAAATATGAGTAGTAGCTTTTTTCTCTTTCATTACCGCTCTTATTCTAGATAACTTATCACTAAAACTTTCACCGCTATACTCAGTACCTAATAAAAATGCTTTTTCTGTAGGTAGCGAGCATCTATCTTCCCATATATCATTAACTAGGTCATATTTATATTCTATATTTATACCTTTGAAGGCTAATTTATTTGCAAGGCTTTCTCCTTCTTTTACAGACATTACTCTTCCATCAAATCCAAGAGTAGAGTTTTTAGGTAATTTTTCTAATAAATATTCTTCTATAGTAGGTACGCCCTCTTCTCCCATTTTAAATAGCTTTATACCACTATCTTTTAACTCATTCTCTGCTTGTATAAAATATCTTCCATCAGTCCAAAGCCCAGCTTCGTCCATAGATATTATTAAAGTCCCTGATGACCCTGTAAAACCTGACATAAATTCTCTAGACTTAAAATAATCACCTACATATTCACTTTGATGATAATCTGATGATGGAACTATATATGCATATATATTTTTTTCTTTCATTAAATCTCTTATATTCTCTATTCTTTGTTTTATCATAATATATGTACTCCTTTTCATAGTATTTTTATTTTATCTATGTCTATCTATATAGAAAATTAAAAATCTAAATTTATATATTTTATACCTATATAAATTTCTTTTTTCTCTTAAATTGTACTTCATTTACTTATTTTCACAGTATTAGAGTTAAATCATTTTTCTATTATTATATTTTAAATCTATCTCCTTATAATTATATTAACACTTTGTCTTATTCCTTTCCTTAAAATCCGAAAATATATTTTTTATATTCATCATAAAATTTTATTAATTCATAATATTTATATTCAAGTGATACTACTATAGTATTTTCTATAATTGTATAATCTATTAATATATCTCCTTAAAATATATAAATAAAAAATTCGCTTCGCTCATTTCGCCAACGATATATCCTTGCTACCGCTACGGATACATCCGTTGCTTGAGCCACTGCGTGGGCGAAGCATTTCAAAATGTCATTTTTTACGTTTATAAAGTTATTGATATTACTTATATTCATAGATTATCCTCAAATATACTTATGATATCATTTCCTTATACGTAAAAAAGAATGAGGCATTAAACCTCATTCTTTTATTATCTATATAAATGGATTATAAAATCTTGATCCATTTACTTTAACCATTGCTATAGATATAGCTACTATCATTAGCAGTATAACTATAGATATATAATCTATTTTTCCAAATTTTCTACTATTATACCAAGTACGCTGTTTATTGTTTCCAAAAGCTCTAAGCTCCATTGCTAAGCTAATTTTATCTATTCTTTCTAAACTAGAAAATATTAGCGGCATAAGTATTGCAGCAGAATTTTTTATTCTCTTTGATAATTTTTCTTTACTTGATAAATCTATACCTCTTGCTTGTTGAGCAAATGATATATCTTTATAATCTCTTTGAACATCTGGTATATATCTAAGTGCAATTGATACTGTATATGCTACTTTATAACTTACACCTATCTTATTTAAAGATGCTGCAAATTCACTAGGGTCTGTTGTAAGTATAAATAAAAGGGCCATCGGTATTGTTGCAAAGTATTTTAATATTACATTTAGTTCATAAAATAATTGCTCTTTTGTAACTGTGTAAGGACCTATCAAATGGAATAAGTCTGTTCTACTCCCGTATATCTCTACTCCTTGATATGGTGAGAACACAAATATCAATAATGCATTTAATAATAAGAAAAATAATATAAAATAAAGTATAAAAGATACATCTTCAAACTTTATTTTAGATATTTTAAAGACTATTATTCCTGCTATAAATAATCCTATTAAAACTCTTGTATCATATGTTATCATAGCTGCTATTGTCCAAAGTAAAAAACATATTAACTTTGTAGCACCTGTTAACTTGTGAATAGGCGAGTCTTTCTTTATATATGACAACATTTCTGTATTCATATTTATCTCACTCTCCTATCATAATCTATAAATTTATTTACAAACTTAGTTGTATCTTCTATACCACATTTTAAAGCTAATTGATGAAGTGAAGTTTCTTTTAAATTAGCTTTTTCTATAATCTCTTTATTCGTTAGTATATACGCTGGAATATTATCAGCTATTTTTTCTCCTTCAGATAAAACTATAACCTTATTTGTATATTCTAGCATTAAATGCATATCATGAGTAACCATTAATATAGTCACACCTTTTTTGTTTAAATCTACTAAAAACTCCATTATTTCAGTATAATGCTTAAAATCTTGTCCTGCTGTAGGCTCATCAAGTATTATCATATCCGGATTTAAAACTAATATAGAAGCTATTGTTACTCTTTTCTTTTGACCAAAACTAAGTGCTGATATCGGCCAATTTCTATATCCGTATAAGCCACATATTCTTAATGTTTCATATACTCTTTCTTTTATTTCAGAATCAGATAAACCTCTTATCTTAAGACCAAATGCAACTTCATCATATACCATAGTTTTAGATATCATTTGGTTAGGATTTTGCATAACAAATCCAATTTTTTCTGAACGCTCTTTTATAGTATAATCTACCATATCTTTTCCATCAAATAATATTCTTCCACTAGTAGGTTTATAAAATCCACAAACTAACTTAGATATAGTAGATTTTCCCGCACCATTTCTTCCTACTATAGCTGCCATATCCCCTTTATTTATTTTGAAGGATACATTTTTTAATATTTGCTTTTCGTTATTATATGAAAAGTTAATATTATCTAATTCTAATATTGGATTTTGATTTTTATCACTTTCATAGACTTCTATATTTTCATACCAGTCTTTTAATTTTTCTTTATACTCCCCAAGTTCTAGAGTTTCTATATTCTTTAATTTTAATGTATCATTTATTTCACAATCAGCATATCTTAAAGCTGTTAAATATAAAGGCTCTCTAATACCCACTTTTCTTAAAATGTCCTTACGTATTATTTCATCTATAGTAGTATCAGCTATTATTTCTCCTTTATCCATTACTATTACTCTATCTACATCACAATGTAGTACATCTTCTAATCTATGTTCTATAATGATTGCCGTTTTGTTATTTTGCTTTTGCATCTTGTCTATTAACTCTATAGCACTTTCACCTGTAGCTGGATCTAAACTAGCTAAAGGTTCATCAAATAAAAGTATCTTTACATTGTCTACAGTAACCCCTGCTAAAGTTACTCTTTGTTTTTGTCCACCAGATAATTTATATGGTGATGAATATAATTCCTTCTTTATATCCACCAATTCTGCTGACTTATCTACTCTATCTATCATTTCATCTTGACTTATGCAGTAGTTTTCTAATTTAAATGCTATATCTTCTCCAACTGTAAGACCTATAAATTGGCTATCTGGATCTTGAAGAACTGTTCCCACTATCTTAGATAATTCAAATATGTTCATTTTTGTAGCATCATTACCATTTATATTTAACTGCCCCGTTACAATTCCATCATAGAAAAATGGTACAAGTCCATTTATACAATGAGCTAAAGTACTTTTTCCTGATCCAGACGGACCTACTATAAGCACTTTTTCACCTTCATATATACTTAAGTTTATATTCTTTACTGTAGGCTCAGCTTGTACTCTATATTGAAAGCTAAAATCTTTAAATTCTATAATCTTTTTTTTCATGATTTCTCCTTTCTTCCTATTCTTCTACTCTTAAGCTACCCGTTTTTATCTTAGTTTTAGAGTAAGTTGATAATAATAAAGTACCTAATATTCCTATTGTAATCATATTAGAAATACCGCCTATAGCACCTTGAAGATAAACCTTTTTAGCAGGATCCATATATATTACTATATCTAAAGTAGGTGCTACAATAAACCAAGCAACTACATTTGCTATAATTTGAGTGATATTAAATAAAATTGCCTGTTTAATTCCGAAGTCTCCATCATTTACTCTTACTTTTTTCCATACTAATCCGATAATAAGACCTACTATTGCTGATGATATTACCCAACTGAACCATGGCATTCCATAAAATACTAAATCCTTAAGTCCATGTCCTATAAGTCCTATCAAAAATCCTGCTGCAGGACCATATAATATTGCCATTAATGCTAAATACGCATACGATGTTTCTATATTAGTATTAGGTATCCCACTCGGTATAGATCCAAATCTTCCTAGTATCATGAATACAGCTGCTCCAATTCCGATTGCAACTATAGTTCTTATTGAAAATTTGTTTTTATTTTTCATTCTTATACCTCTCTATTTTAGATGTATATTTCTACATTTTTTTAAATTTAACACAAATTTTAGTATACTGTGAAACGCGAAAATTGTCAATAAAAGCAAGCTATACAATAAAAGGATATGAGGTTTACTCATATCCTTTTATTATTTATATTATCTTCTTTTTCTTTTCGGTTTACTCGTATTTTTAGAGTTTCTTTCATTAGTATTTTTACCTTTTGAAGAACCACCTTTTGAGTTGTTTCTTTGTTTATGGTTTTTATTATCAGTCTTTTTATTTCCTTTTTTATTCGAATTAGCTCTGTTTAAATAACCTCTTGCTTCTCTTGGCTTTATTAAACATCTTGGAGCCATACCTATTAAATCTTCTCTACCTGCTTCAACTAATGCTTGATGAACTAATTCATAGTTTCTCGGAGCACTATACTGTAATAATGCTCTTTGCATTGCCTTTTCATGTTTTGATTTTGGCACGTATACAGGCTTCATAGTTAATGGATCAAGCCCTGTATAGAACATTGTAGTAGATAGTGTACCTGGTGTTGGATAAAAATCTTGAACTTGTTCTGGTTGATATTTTATATCTCTTAAATATTCAGCAAGTTCTATTGCACTGTTAAGTGTAGAACCTGGATGAGAAGACATTAAGTAAGGTATAATATATTGCTTTTTACCTACTTTTTCAGTAATATCAAAGAACTTTTGTCTGAATCTATCATATGTGTTTCCTGCTGGTTTTTGCATATATTGTAAAACTTCTTCTGCAATATGTTCTGGTGCAACTTTTAGCTGACCACTAACATGGTGTTCAATTAATTCTCTCATGAACTTATTGTCTTTATCTGCCATAACATAGTCATATCTTATTCCTGAACGCACAAATACTTTCTTAACTTTAGGTAAACTTCTTACTTTTCTAAGAAGCTGTACAAAGTCAGTATGATCAACATTTAAGTTTTTACATGGTTCCGGATGAAGACATTGTCTATGTTTACATGCACCTTTAGTTATTTGTTTTTTACATGCTTCATGTCTAAAGTTTGCAGTAGGGCCTCCAACATCATGTATATATCCTTTAAAGTCTGGAAGTTCTGTTATATATTTAGCTTCTTCTAGTATAGATTCATGACTTCTACTTTGTACAGCTCTACCTTGATGGAATGTTATTGCACAGAATGAGCAACTACCAAAGCATCCTCTAGAACTTACTATACCAAATTTAACTTCTTCTATAGCAGGTATTCCTCCCATAGCTTTATATATAGGATGATAATCCTTAGCATATGGTAATGCATATACAGCATCTAACTCTTCTCTATTTAATGGTGTCTCTGGTTTATTTTGAACTAAATACTTATCACCATGTTTTTGTATTATAGCTTTTCCTCTATATGGATCTTGTTCATCATATTGAATTTTAAAAGCTTTTGCATAAGCTTCTTTGCTTTCACATATTTCTTTATATGATGGTATTTCTACATAATCATCATATATTTCTTCTTTAGTATCAGCAACGTAGCAAGTTCCATTTATATGTCTTATATATTTAGGTTCAAATCCATCATTTAATGCATTTGCAACTTCTACTATTTGTTTTTCACTCATTCCGTAAACTAGTAAGTCTGCTCCACTATCTATTAATATAGATTTTCTAACTCTATCGCTCCAATAATCATAATGAGCAAATCTTCTTAAACTAGCTTCAATACCACCTATTACTATATTTGCATCTTTATAGGCTTCTCTTATTTTATTACAGTAAACTATAACAGCTCTATCCGGTCTACATCCCATTTTTCCGCCTGGCGAATACATATCTTTATCTCTATGTTTTTTACTTACTGAGTAATGGTTTACCATAGAGTCCATATTTCCTGAGTTTACTAAGAATCCAAGTCTTGGTCTTCCTAACTTCATAAAATCGTCTGTAGTTTTCCAATCAGGTTGCGCTATTATACCTACTTTATATCCAGCATTTTCTAATACTCTAGATATTATTGCAGTTCCAAAACTGTGATGGTCAACATATGCATCTCCTGTAACTAGTACAAAATCAAGTTGCTCCCATCCTCTATCTATCATATCTTGCTTGCATATTGGTAAAAATTTATTTTCCATTATATCACCTGCTTATTTTATACTTTTATTGTATATATCCATTATTTTGTCTTATAAACTATAATTATATCATTAAAAGTCAATTCTTTTAATGGTAATTTAATAAATATTATAGCAATAATTAGAAAATTTCACTTCACATAAACTAATAGAATTTTTATATAAACCTATATCTAAATTTTAAACCTCTTGCTTCTTCTACATTATTAACAGAAATAAATCTCTCTATATCAATCATTTTGGTTAAATACTTTAATATAACAAAATTTACTTATCTTAAAATATATTATATTATTTTGTTAATATAATTATAAAAAACCTCCATCATTACATTTGATTATCTTTTAATCACTGTAATAATGGAGATTTTTTATCAGCAGATATAAATTATTTTTTATTTTATATTTAAAAATTCTAATATTTTATTTTCATCATAATTTATAACTAATTCCTTAGGAAAACCATTATCTTCTATTATTTTTTCTGCATATTCAAAGTTACCTACATCATAACATATATGTGCATCACTACCCATTATTATATTAACCCCATACTCTTTACAATATTTAAGTAGTACTTTAACATTATCCCAAGCACCTTCTCTAAAAGTATTTGGCTTTAAAGATGAATTATTAACTTCAAAAGCAATATTTTTTTCTTTAGCTGCTTTTACTACCTTTTCATAGTCCACTGGGTATCTACTATCATCTAAATGAGCTACTATTTTAACTTTTTCATGGTCCATAGCCTTGATTACAGCATTTGTATTTTCTTCTTTAGTTCCTGCTGTAATACAAGGTGGATGTAAACTAACTAACATATAATTCATATGAACTACCATATCAGGCGTTACATCTATATTGCCATCATAATCTAATATATTTGCTTCAATTCCTTGAATAACTCTTACTCCGTCAATTTCCTTAGGTATAACATGAACATTTTGAAAATAATAAGCATGAGGAGATGCTGGCATATTAGGAGCATGTTCAGATAAACCTATATATTTAAGACCCGCTAACTTTGCAGCTTCTACATTCTCTTTAATAGTGCTATATGCATGCCCACTAACAAGTGTATGCGTGTGTAAATCAATTAAAGCTTTCATATAACTGTCCTTTCTCTATAAATTAAGTACAAGATACATATTAAACATACCTTGTACTTATTATATTATTTTTGTAAATTTTTAAACTTATCTTTAAATAATTCTCCTAAACTACCTAAAGAATCTTCTGTTTCTAAGTATTCAGAATAATCTTCTTCAGGCTCTCTATTAGCTTCTTTTATAGATAAAACCATTCTTCTATTCTTAGGCTTAAACTCTATTACCATTGCATTAACTGTGTCACCTATATTAACTACACTGCTAACTTTTATAACTCTTTCTTCACTTAATTCAGATATAGGTAAGAATGCATCTACACCTTCTCTTATTTTAACTATTGCACCTTTTTCTATTATTCTAACAACTTCTCCACTTACTATATCGTCTAACTGAACATCTTGCTTTATTAGTTCCCAAGGATCATTGTTTATATCTTTTAAAGCCAATGCAAACTTTTTATTTTCTTTATCTATATCAAGTACATAAACTTGAACTTCTTGTCCTTCTGATAACATATCTTCTACAGATTCAACTTTTTCCCAAGATAAGTTATTTAAGTGAAGTAATCCTTCTATACCTCCGATATCAACAAAAGCTCCATAAGGCATTAATTTTGTAACCTTACCTTCTCTTTTTTGACCAACTTCTAAAGAATTAAATAATTCTTCTTTTTCTGCCTTTACCTTTGCTATATGAGCTTCCTTTTCAGCTTTTATTCTAGCTCTTTCAGCCTCTTTTTCAGCTTTTATTCTAGCTCTTCTTTCTTCTCTTTCTTTATCTAAACGTTCTTGTAATACTTCTCTATGTGTTGCAACTATTCTATTTTTCTTTGCATCTAATTCTTTTATGTATACTTCTAAATTTTTACCTACGTAATCATCTGTCTTCTCAACAAATTTAGTATCTAATTGAGATATAGGTATGAATAAAGTTTGTGTGTTGTGCTTAGCAAAAACTCCTCTTTCTATAGCTTTTTCTACTTGAACAGTTAATATTCTATGCTCATTAAAAACTTTTTCTAAATCTGAGTAATCAGCTTTTTCATCTAATTGTAATTTTGATAAGTTTATTATTCCATCTTTTTGGTAAACTCTAGTTATAACAGCAGTTATTTCATCCCCTACTTTATATACATCACTAGCATATTTTCCTTTAGGTAAGTTTAATTCTTCATTTTTTATTACTCCATCAAATCCGTAGTTTAATTCTACAACTACTTCATCGTTAGTTATTTTAGATATTTTACCTGTTATAGTTTGACCAGCTTTAACTTGATTAAATTCTTGTTCTTGCTGTTCTAATAATTCTTGCATAGTTAAATTATTCGTCATAATTTATTAGTCCTTTCTTATTAATTCTTTTATGAATATTATACCATTATTATTTTATATTTTTTAACCTTTATCAAAATATTTTCAATTATAATATCACTTTAACTTCATCTTTAATCTCTATAGTATCACTAGTTACAATACAATCATATGCTAATATGTTAACACCATTACTTTTAGCATTTCTAAGTGCATCCCCTAACTCTTTGTGCATTTTATCATTAGGTGTAAAGTATTTAACATCACTCATTTGCACTACAAAAATTATATATGATAAATATCCATCTTTTGAGGCTTTAATTAACTCATTAATATGTTTTACGCCTCTTTCAGTTTTTGCATCAGGAAACATAACTATATCATTTTCTTCTAGAGTAACACCCTTTACTTCTATAAAAACTTTCTTATTCTCCGTTTCTAGGTATATATCAAATCTAGAATTTTCATATGTTTTTTCTGGTTTTATATGTATAATTTCCTCATCAAGTCCTGGCAATACTATCTTATTATTTATTAACCCTTCATATACAACTTTATTTGGTACTTGCGAATCCATATTAATCAATCTGTCATTCTTTTGAACAGATATTAAAGAGTACTTTGTCTTTCTATTTGGATTATCACTTTCTTCTAGATACACTACGCAATTAGGTATTAATAACTCTTTACATTTTCCAGTGTTTTTAACATGTACTTTTTCTATATTATTATCTATTTCGCAATAAGATATAAATCTATTTGGTCTTTCTAAAAATTTTCCTTTAACAATATTTTTATATTTCATTTCCTTCTCCTTATAAAAATTCACTGATTTTCAGCTATGTCTTATAAAAACACATCCTAATCTCCTTATACGTAAAAAACTCTTATGTATATTATATATCCATAAGAGTTTTTTCATTAACCTAATTTATACTTGGTTTTTCATTTTCAAAAAATTTATTTTCATTTTTATCCATTACATTTAGTGTTTTCTTATAAAATACTGTAAAGCATATAGACGTAATTAATACTGCTGTAACATCTGCAACTGGTTCAGCTAAAAGTACTGCAAATAATTTCTCTTCCATTATAATAGGTAATATAAATATTAGTGGTACTAATAATATTATTTTTCTAAGTAATGCTAAAAATAAAGATATTTTTGCTTGACCTAGTGCCAAGAAGGTACTTTGACATGCCGCTTGTATTCCAAAAATAAAAATTCCTGCAAAATAAATTTTTATTGACCATGACGTTATTTCTAGTAATGATGGATCATTATTAAATATCTTTACTACCATTTCAGGTGCTATCATCAATATTAAACACATAAAAAATGTATATGATAAAGTTGCAAGTACTGTATATTTAAATGTCTTTTTTACTCTATCTATATTTTTTGCCCCATAATTATAACTAATTATTGGCTGTGCACCTTGAGTTAATCCATTAGCTGGAAGTAATATTATTTGCATTATACTACTCATTATAGTCATAGCTCCTACAGCTAAATCTCCACCATATTTTTGTAGTTGACTATTTAAGGAAACTAAAACTAAACTTTCAGTACTTTGCATTATAAAAGGAGCTATTCCTAATGCAAAAACTGGTTTCATAGTTTTTATATCTATTTTCAAATATTTTTTTCTTAGCTTAAGTATTGTTTTTTTACCTGTTAAAAATCTTAATACCCATATGGCTGATACAGCTTGAGCTACTATAGTTGCAACAGCAGCACCTTTAACTCCCATATTAAGTCCAAATATAAGTATAGGATCAAGAATTATATTTATTATTGCTCCTATAGTAACAGTCATCATTCCTATTTTTGCAAATCCTTGTGTATTTACAAATGGATTCATTCCTAGTGCTATTTGCACAAATACAGTTCCTATAAGATATATACCTAAATAATCCGTAGCATATTTTATAGTACTTTCACTAGCTCCAAACTTCCATAATATAGGTTCCTTAAAAATCATAAATATAACAGTTAATATACCTGCTATAATCAATAATACAGAGAAACTATTAGTCATTATTTTTTCTGCTTCATTATTATCTTTTTCTCCCATCTTTATTGCTGCAAGTGGAGCTCCCCCCATTCCAACAAATGCAGCAAATGCAGACACTAGTAGTACTATTGGAAATGCTACTCCAATCCCTGCCATTGCAACATCACCATTTTGCATTCGTCCTATAAATATTCTATCAACTATATTATATAAAACATTTACTAATTGAGCTATTATTGACGGTGTTGCTAACTTTAGTAGAAGCCTTCCTATACTTTCTTTCCCTAAGTCTGTAGTCGAATTTGACATAATCTCACTTCCTCTTTTCTATCTATTATGTTTTATACCTTCAATATAATCTATATTAAATTTTAAATTATACAGTACTTTAATTTAGTCTATCTATTTTAATATATTAGCTTCTCAATTAGAGATATAAGATTCTTTTCAAATTTAATATCATCATCTTTAGTTCTTTTTTTCGGACCTTTTGTTCTTTGCCCAGAATTTCTTATTTTTTTAGACAAGTGTCTTGTAAATAATAATTGGTCTATATCTTCATTAGAATATATCATGCCATTTTGATTTATTGGATAGCCACCTTTAGATAAAACCATCGCTGCAAGTCCATAGTCCTGAGTTACAACGATATCACCTTTACTAACTTTATTAACTAATGCAAAATCAACCGAATCAGAGCCTTTTGATAATACTACTGTATCTACACCTACTTTATTAATTATATGAGATGTATCACACATTATTATAGTATTAATATTATATTTACGACCTAAATTAACTGTTATATCTACTACTGGGCAACCATCTGCATCTATTAAGATTTTCATATAATCTCCTTTTATATAATTTTATTACAATATAAAAAAGCTTTAATCCTAAGATTAAAGCTACTTTACTGGAGGCGACATCCAGATTCGAACTGGAGATCAAGGAGTTGCAGTCCACTGCCTTACCACTTGGCTATGTCGCCATATCATTTATACTATTATTGTATATTTAGTACCCTATTTTTGCAATAACTTTTTTACTAAAGTTTATCTATCTAATCTTTATATTGTCCAATATTACTCTTATTTATAATATATTTCTAAATTTTATGATATAATATTTTAATAATTTTTAATCTATAATATAAAAAATAGATTTTTAAATAGAAAGTTGGGTGTATATATGTTTAAAGATAAAGATAGAAAAGAAATACTCGAATTATTTAAAGGATATAATTATCAATTAATTAACTTTAATAAAAATGATATCATAGCATTAGAATATGAACCTTGCAATAAAATTGGTTTAATTATTTCTGGAACTATTGATATCAAACGAATGTTAGCTAGTAATAATGCACTACACTTATCTTCTCTTACCTCTGGAAATTTATTTGGGGAAGTAATAGCTTTTTCTGATATAAATGTATATCCAGCAACAGTCATATCAACTACATCAAGTGAAATTTTATTTATAAATAAAGCCGATTTTATAAAATTTTGTACTGATAATACTAACTTTCTTAATTCCTTTTTAAATGACTTAACTAATAAAATAATTACTCTTAATAAGTCTATAACAACATTATCATTAACTAGTATACGTCAAAAAATTAGTAACTTTTTACTTAATGAATATAAAGTACAAGGAAGTGTATTTATAAAACTTAATATGACTAAACAAAAACTTTCTGAAATCTTAGGTGTTCCTAGGCCATCACTATCTAGAGAGCTTATAAATATGAAGGATTTAGGTATAATTGACTACTCTAGAGATTTTATAAAAATATTAAATAAAGAAGAGTTAGAAAACTTACTAACTCAATAAAACCACAAAGTAATAATTATTACTTTGTGGTTTCTTTTATATTATCAAGATATTCAGATATAGTTATGTTTTTAAACTCTTCTTCGGTTTCAGATAAATTTGATACTGTAACTCCTAAAAGTCTTATTTTGCCTTTATTCTTTTCAAGATTCTTAACCAAATTATAAACACTAGTTCTAATATCTACTGCTTTATAAATAGGATGTTCTAAGCTAAAGCTTCTAGTTATCTTAGTAAAATCATCATATTTTACTTTTAAGGTTATTGTTTTTCCAACTTTATTTGAATATTGCAATCTATTAGATACATCTTCACAAATTTCACTAAGTATATCTAAAACTTCTTCATCATCTATATCTAAGTTACTACTTAATGTAGTTTCAGATCCTACCGATTTTCTTTCTCTATAAGGTTCAACTTCCCTATCATCAATACCTCTAGCTAACTGATAAAACATATATCCTCTATTTTTAAATATACTTTCTAACTTGTCGATACTTAACTGCCTTAAATCATATCCATTATTTACTCCTAAGTTACGAAGCTTTCGTTCTGTAACCTTACCTATTCCATGAAATTTATTTATAGGCAACATATCTAAAAATTGTTGCTTCTCTTCAGGAGTTATTACCTTCAATCCATTTGGTTTATTATAGTCTGATGCTATTTTAGCTAAAAATTTATTATATGAAACTCCTGCCGATGATGTTAATCCTGTTTCTCTTAATATATCATTCTTTATCATTTTAGCAACTTGAGTTGCATATTTTATTCCTTTTTTATTGTTAGTAACATCTAGGTATGCTTCATCTAAAGATAATGGTTCAACTAAATCTGTATATCTATAAAAAATATCTCTTATTTGTTTTGATACTTTATGATATACATCAAATCTTGGCCATATAAAATGTGCATAAGGGCATCTCTTATATGCAACATTAGATGGCATAGCAGAATGAATTCCATACTTTCTAGCTTCATATGAACATGTCGCTACCACTCCTCTACTATGAGGATCGCCTCCAACTATTACAGGTTTACCCTTAAGGTTTTTATTGTCTCTTTGTTCTATAGATGCATAAAAAGCATCCATATCTATATGAATTATCTTTCGGATTTCTTCCATATGCATCATCCCTTCATAAAATAAATAAGCTTATTTTTAACATTTTTTAATTTTCTCTTGCAAAATATAGTAAAAACATTTAAAATAGATATTCCAAGGAACTAAGTTAATTAATTTCTTGATAACCGTATATTTATATTTATTTTTGATTATTATTTAATAAGAAAGACCATAATACCCCGTAGGTAATATGGTCTTATATTTTCTATTTTATTAATTAGCGTAATAAAGATTTTGTGATGGATATTCAGGATCACTTGTAACATCTATTCCAAGTTCTCTAAATGTTTGCTCATCATTCTTACTTAATATAGTAGTTGAGTGTGCTTGAGATCCTTTTAATAAAGGTAATTTGTCAAGTACAACTTGAGCTGTTGGATTTGTAACAGCACATATACTAAGCGCAGTCAATATTTCTTCACAACTTAACTCTGGATTTCTACTTCCTAATGTTTTAGTTTTTAAATTTACAATTGGTTCTAATATAGCTGGAGATATTAAGTGTAATTCATCATCTATATTAGCTAAAGTTTTTATAGCATTTAAAGTTGCTGCTGCAGTCGAGTTCATTAAATCAGACCCTTTACCTGTGATTATTCTTCCATCAGTTAATTCTATAGCTACTACTGGACATGCATCATTTTTGTCAGCAGTTTCTTTTAACTTATTGCTGTAATCTCTAGCTGGAATAACTACAGTTCTATCTTCAGGCTTTAAGTTAAGCTCTTCCATTATCATTTTTATTCTTTCATAAGCACCTTTATCAACTTGTCCTTTTTTATATTCACAAGCTGTTTTAAAGTATCTTCTTATTATTTCTTGTCTTGATGCTTCAGCTACAACTTCATCATCTATAATACCATATCCTACTCTATTAACACCCATATCAGTTGGTGATTGGTATATAGACTCTTTTCCAGTTATCTTTTCTATTATCTTTTTAAGAACTGGGAATAATTCTAAATCTCTATTGTAGTTAACTGCCATCTCTCCATATTTTTCAAGATGGAATGAATCTATCATATTTACATCTTTTAAATCAACTGTTGCAGCTTCATAAGCTATATTTAAAGGATGCTTTAAAGGTACGTTCCACACTGGGAATGTTTCAAATTTTGAATATCCAACAGCGTTACCTCTTTTATTCTCATGGTATAACTGGCTTAAACAAGTTCCTAATTTTCCACTATTTGGCCCTGGAGCCGTTACAACAACTATAGGCTTAGTAGTTTCTATATATGGATTTGCGCCATATCCTTCATCACTTACTATAGTATCAACATCTGTTGGGTAACCTTTAGTTGGAGCATGTTTGTATACCTTTATACCTCTACGTTCTAATTTATTTATAAAAACTGTTGTAGCAGGTTGTCCTTCGTATCTTGTTATTACAACGCTGTTTACATCTAATTCATAACTTCTTAGATCATCTATTAGCCTTAAAACTTCCATGTCATAAGTAATACCAAAATCGCCTCTTATCTTATTTCTTTCGATATCACCTGCATAAACACATATTACAACTTCTACCTTTTCTTTTATGTGTTGTAGAACTTTTATTTTTGCATTTTCATCGAATCCTGGTAAAACTCTCTTTGCATGTAAATCTCCAATTAGTTTACCACCAAACTCTAAGTAAAGCTTATCAAAGTTATTAACTCTTTCTAATATATACTTTGATTGCTCTTCTAGATATTTTTTATGATCGAATCCTATTTTCATACCTACACCTCACTAAATTATTTAATTTTGATAACCGTATATTTATATTTATTTATATTTATTTAGTGTAGTAATTTTATATCTTAGCTACACTTTAAGACTATATTATACATTTAAGTTGCTATTTTTTCAATATTAAATTATATTTATTTAAATACTTATTTAGTTTGTTAATTATGTATTTTTTATAAAAATTTTATATTATATAAATATATTTTTTTAAGAATTCTATATAAAATAAGAATATATAATAAATATTATCATTCTCAAATTATTTCAAAGTATATTTTCAATAAATTTAAAATAGAGGTAATATAGTAACTAATGATACTATATTACCTCTATTGTATTATTTCATTAAAAAATTAAGGTGTTAGCATCCATATCCATCAAATAAATCTCCAGATGCACAAACTATTAATAATAATATTAAAAATGGTATCCAAGCACATATATCTATATCTGCCCAAACATCTTGAAATGCTAAGAATAAGAAGAATAATACTATTATCCACCAAGCTCCACCAAAGAATCCACATTCACCAAAAAATCTGTCTAACATCTTGCTTCCCCCTGTTGTAATTAGTTTATAGAGTTTTTTTACTCTTAATCTATACTATGAGGGCTTATTCAATTTTGCCATTATTTTATTTAGGTTTATTTCGATACTAATCTACAGATTTAAATAAAGTTATCATTTAAGCTTTCTTTAGTTATTTAACCTTTTTCTACCTTACCCTTACTAATATCTTTTCTTAAACCTCCATGATTATAGGAAATACACTTGGTCTTCTTTTTGTTTTATGATAAAGTAGTTGCTCTACAGACTTTCTCACACCACTTTTTAATACTTGCCATTCTATTATATTGTTCTCTAAGCAAATTTCTATTTCTTCTTTTGCTACGTCTTTTATCTTCTTTATAAGACCTTCAGATTCTCTTGCATATATAAAACCTCTTGTTATAATATCTGGTCCTGATACTATACTGTATGTTTCCTTATTTATAGCAACAACTATTGTAACCATACCATCTCTAGCTAAGTCTCTTCTATCTCTTAAAACTATATTACCCACATCTCCAACACCTATTCCATCTACAAATACAACGCCTGTATGTACTTTTTCAGTCGCTATAGCTTTATCTTGAGAAATTTCTAAAACTTGACCAGTTTCTAATGTAAATACATTTGATTTATCCATTCCTAATTTTAAAGCTAAATCACTATGATGTTTTAGATGTCTATACTCGCCATGTACAGGCATAAAATATTTAGGTTTTACTAATGTATGAATTAATTTCAATTCTTCTTTATATGCATGTCCTGATACATGTATATCTTCTAAATCTTCATATATTACTTCTACACCTTTTCTATATAGTTGATTTATTACTCTAGATACTAACTTGTCATTTCCTGGTATAGGTGATGCAGATATTATAAATAAATCATCTTGTTCTATAGATATATGTCTATGTGATCCATAAGCAATTCTAGACAATCCTGCCATAGGCTCTCCCTGACTACCAGTAGTTATTATTGTAATCTTATCACTTGGATATCTATTTAAATCTTCAATGCCTACAATACTTTCTTTCGGTATATGCAAATACCCAAGATCCATAGCAACATTTGATATATTTTCCATACTTCTTCCGCTAAAAACTATTTTTCTATTATACATCATAGATGCATCTGCTATTTGTTGCATTCTATGTATATTTGACGCAAATGTAGCTACAATAACTCTACCATTTGCATTAGATATTATTCTATTTAAAGTTTCCCCTATAATTTTTTCAGATAAAGAATGCCCTGCTCTTTCTACATTAGTACTATCTGCCATTAAAAGTAAAATACCTTCTTGTCCAAGTTGAGCTATTCTATTTAAATCCATAACTTTTCCATCTATAGGAGTATAGTCTATTTTAAAATCGCCTGTGTGTAAAATTATGCCTATAGGGGTATGTATAGCTAAAGCACATGATTCTGCTATACTATGAGTTACTCTTATAAATTCTATAATTAGTTTATTTAATTTAATTGATTCCCCTGGGCTTATAGGAATTAAATTAGTTTTAGATAACATATCATGTTCTTTTAATTTGCTTTCAACTAAGCCTATTGTAAGTTTAGTCCCATATACAGGCATATTTATTTGTTTTAATATATAAGGAATAGCTCCTATATGATCTTCATGACCATGAGTCAAAAATAAACCTTTTACTTTATCTTTATTATCAAGTAAATATTTTATATCTGGTATCACCAAGTCTATACCATACATATCTTCATCTGGAAAAGATATTCCACAGTCAATTACTATTATTTCATCTTCATATTCTATAGCAGTTATATTCTTACCTATTTCTCCAAGTCCTCCTAATGGTATTATCCTTAAACTTTCTTTTCTCATATTCTCTACCTCGCACTCTATTATCTATATTAATTTTATATATTAAAATTAAATTCTTTTATCATCGTTCAATATATTTATCTAAAATTTTCATTACCTTATATTTTAGTGTTTCCTCAATGTTATATATTAATTCTTATTTTTATTTATATATTAAAGCAAACAAGTAAACTAAAAATTTAAGAATATTATTTTATCTTTTACAGAAACTACTACTGGAGGTGTTTTTATGGTTAATTTAAGTACAAAAGAAAGAATGTTATTAGAAGATGAAAAATCACATGAGCAACTATGCGTTGATAAGTACAATGAGTATTCAAATAAAGCACATTGTCCAGAACTAAAAAACTTATTTTCTCAACTTGCTCAAAAAGAACAACAACATCTAGACTCTATCAATCAATTGCTAAATGGAATAGTTCCAAATATAAATCAACAACCAGGAGGCCAACAAAATAATTCTAATCAACAGTTAGTAAATCAACAATTTATAAATCAATCTCATATAAATTTTGGAACTAACACTTATAACGAACATGATAAGATGCTTTGCAATGATTCACTATCTACTGAAAAATTTATATCTTCTACATATAATACAGCTATATTTGAATTTAGAGATAAAAATGTAAGACAAGTATTGAATCATATACAAAAAGAAGAACAAGAGCATGGAGAAAAAATTTATAATTACATGGCTAGTCATGGTATGTATCAAGTTCAATAATATAAAATATTCATATAAAAGGTCTTTATTTAAATATATTNCAAAACAAATACATTAAGAAAGTAAGTTCGAAAGGTATTACCTATACCGATGAATTTAAAAAAATATTTATAAATGAAAGTATCAATGGTAAACTTCCTAGAATAATATTTGAAGAGTGTGGCTTCAATATCGATATTATAGGCATGCAAAGGATTAAATCTTCTGCTAGCAGATGGCGTACGGCCTTTAAAAATGGCGGAGCTATAAAACTTACAGATACTCGCAAATACAATACTGGAAGACCTATTGAGAAAGATCTTTCAATAGAAGAAAAATACAAAAAACTAGAAGCTAAAATGAAGTTACTTCAAGCTGAAAATGAATTACTAAAAAAGTTAGATATGATAGAAAGGAGAGTGTTAAAGAAGAAGTAAGTTTATTTTCTTGTGAAAAATATGAGATTATTAAGTCTACAATAAAAAAATATAAACTTAAAAATATGATAAGTTATTTATGTAAAGTTGCAGGTGTATCACGTTCTGGGTATTATAAATACTTCTCATCAGAAAGCAAGGATTTAAGAAAATCAAGAGAAGATAAAGATATTTTATCAAAAGAAAATGTATTAAAAGCTTTTAACTTTAAAGGACGTAAAAAAGGTGCAAGACAAATAAAAATGGTTTTAAAAGATAGATTTAATATAATATATAATTTAAAGCGTATTAGGAGAATAATGAAAAAATATGGAATAGTTTGCCCGTATAGAAAAGCGAATCCTTACAGACGTATGATGAAAGCAAGTAAAGAGCATACTATTGTTTCTAATTTCATAAACAGAGAATTTAAGCAAGATATACCATATAAAGTGCTATTAACAGATATTACATATTTAAGTTATAAAAATGGAAAAAAAGCATACTTGTCTACAATAAAAGACTCCTCTACAAATGAAATATTAGCTCATTATGTCTCAGATAACCTACGGTTAGATATTGTTTTAAATACACTAGAAAAACTTAAGTCAAATGTGAATTTAAAACTCCATAGCGAAGCTATTTTACACTCAGATCAAGGTGTTCATTACACGAGTCCTAAATTTCAAAAGCAAGTACAGCAATTAGGTTTAAAACAATCTATGTCAAGGAGAGGCAATTGCTGGGACAATGCTCCACAAGAATCATTCTTTGGGCATTTTAAAGATGAAGTTATTCTTAGCAAATGTAGTACATTAGAAGAAGTGATAAAAGAAATAGATGATTATATGGATTACTATAATAATTATAGATATCAATGGAATTTAAGCAAGATGACTCCTGTTCAGTACAGAAATCATCTTGTTTCTTAGAAATACCTTTTTTTAAATTGTCCTTGACAAAGGGTACACTTTATTTAGATAAAGACCTTTTATATAATGATTTTTATAAATGTACTTGGCTTTCATTATAAAAAATGACCTATAAATAGGTCACCTCAACTGACACCTAACGGTCGTCAGTTTTTTTGTATTCAAATTTTGCTCTGCAATTAGGACATACTAGTTCTGGCATAGGCTCATCTTCTAGCGGATCTATCGCTCCAAATATTATATCCATTCTAAATTCTTCAATAAGAAATTCTGGCACTCCTTTTTCAAATCCACATGACTTACAGTGGTAATTATATAATTTTTGACCAATACTCATCTCTTCTAATTCTTTTAACATAGTCATACTCCTAAAAATTTTATTTTTTATATTATACCTTATTTTGAGTACGACAAAATAAGGTTACTCATATTTCCAAAATAACCCTTTTAAAATAAGCATATTCGTTCACTTTTATTGGTATCTACTATTCTTATTGGCTTAAATTCATCTATTTCATTAATAATATTTTTATAATTTGATTTATTCAATACATTATATATCAAACCATATTTACGATACCAAATTTCCCATAACATCATTTCATTACCACAACTAGTACATATAAATGGATTTACTCCAAAAGTTTCTATCAATCTTTCTTTAAAACTTCTCTTCTTATTTTTCTGTTTCTGAATTAATTCAAATATATTTCTTTGTTTCATAAAGTTATATAGTTTTACAATCTCAATACTAAGTTTATTTTTCCTTCTTGAATACAATCCATATCTTCTTACAACTCTAAACCCCTTCGGGTGTATATGATTTACTAATTTACCTATAAAATCTAATGCATCCATCCTAACTGTTATTTTTTCTCTAGGATTTTTATTTTCATACCAAAATGTTACGCATTTTCCATCATACTCACTTATTCTATATTCAGCGATAGCTGGCCTCGAAAGATATCTACCTATATATTTTGCTGCTTCCTTTATTTTCGTTAAATCTCTTTGTGCATTCACATAAAATCCATTATTATATTTTTTATATAATCTGTTTATTATTTTTTGTGTTTCTCTATCCTTAAAGTTAGTTTTTATTATATCTAACACTAGTTTTTGCCATGATTTTCTGAGATATTGATATGGTATATGTAATAACTTTTTAAACCATTTATTATTTTTATCTATTCCACCTTCTGTAAATAATGCATGTATATGAGGATTCCATTTTAAATCTGATCCAAATGTATGAACTACAGCAATTAATCCTACTTCGTGATTTCCTTTAACCTTCTTTTTATAATAATGAGATACAACTCCATATGCTGCATCTTGCAATTCTTTTAAAAGCTCACGCTTTTTATAGAAATAATTTCTTAATTCTTCTGGTATTGTAAATACTGCATGTCTATGCTTTACATTTAACATATTCTCTGCTTGCTTTTCAGACCATTTAATTGAATACATTCTCCCACACTTAGTACAGAATTTACTTTTACATGAAAATCCATGAATATATTCTTCATAACAGTTCAAACATTTATGTTTTATATATCCATGCTCTATATTTCCACAATTCAATGCTTTTTCTATTACATTAATTATATGCTGACGCATTTCTTTACTTTTTATTCTTGATAACTTATCTTCTTTAAATTTTTCAAAATGATTTTTTAAAATTATATTTATAATTTTACTTTTTTTATATCTTCTACACTTATTCATATCACTATTATACAGAAGTTTTCCACAGGTTTAAATGTAATATAATGTCCTTGTAAGTAAATAATATAGACTTTACATTTTTTATATCACTTGGTAACTCTTCATCTACAATAACAAACTTTTGATCTGGGTATAATCCTGCTCCTTCTTCTATAGCTGGAGCTAACTTCGCACCAACACCTAATATTAAATCTACACCTTCATCTACAAATGTTTCTATATTAGCTGCATAGTCTGAATCTTGTTTTGATTCTAAATATGTAACTTCTACTCCCAATTCTTCTTTAGATTTTTGAAGACCTTCCCACGCACTTTGATTAAAGCTTTGATCATTTACACCTGCTACATCGGTTATCATTCCTATTTTTAATGTACCTTTTTCATTGCTTACATTTCCACCATTACCTTTATTTTTGCCTGAACACCCTACTAATAGTGATGTAGATAATACTACTGATGTTGCTAGTGATACTATTTTTTTTAATTTCATGTATTAACCTCCATCTATAATAATTCTTTTATAAAGTAATTATTAAATAAAATTAAACTTTATTTTTAGAGCTATTATGTTTTATCATATTAAATAATTTATATTTTGTATAATTTCTAGTTGATAAAATTTTTATAGTATGTACTAATTCTTCCTAAATAATTTAACCTGCTTACATAATAAATATTCATGTATTATATTTTCTTACAATATACATAAATATTTCGGTTATATTTTCTAAACTACTTATCATAAACTTTAATGTACAAATATTATTAATATAAAGGTTGGTGCTATATGGATAAAATAATTAATTCTCCATACAACATTAATGCTGTTGCAAGAGTAGATTCTGATAACATAGTTCATAATCATATCTATCATTATTGTCCTATAGGAAGGGTTGATGACAATAATTTTATTTATGATAACAATAATAATGTAGTGGGTAGAGTTGATGATGATGGTATAGTTCATAATCATTCTATAAACAATAGTCCTATTGGAAAAGTTTTAGAAAATGGTTTTGTAATTAAAGAAAATGCTTTAGTTGGTAGAGTTGATGGTGATAATTTATTATTAGCCGGTGCTGCTTATCTTTTATTAATTCAAGGTAATAGATAAAAAAGAGCCTTAGGGCTCTTTTTTGTTGCAACATACTTTAGATTTATATACTATTGTTATTTATAACTTATATTTATTTATAGTATAACTCGTTATGCTAGTTAATTATAATTATTGAAAGTGCTAGAGTCCAACAAACTATCTTTTGATAGTTATAATTTTTATATAGTAATTTCAATATTCTTAGTAAGATAACTAGAACATCAGATTATTTACTAATAGTAAAAATTAAACAGATGATAATTATCATCTGTTCATCTGCTTTGTTTATCTTACAAATTGCTTTATAAAGTCTATCATCATAGGCTTAAATATACCACTGTAATCTACTATTTGAGCTATTTGATTATTATTTGATGTTTGACTATTATAGTTTGCGATTTTAAATGTAAGATATCCATTTTCTTCATTTATTATATATCCTATATCTCTTGTATTAGATATTTCAACATCTCCCATATCTATATCTAAATCTTTTATAATTTCATTATTTGCACATAATATACCTTGTGAATAGCTATTTATATCTGTACCAAACACAACAAATTTAGTATTAGTTTTTCCATCTGCTTTTATATACAATCTAGGTGTAAGTTCACTTTGCTTCATATCTATAGCTATTAAATTTTTATTTATAGCCTCATCTAAATTTTCACTTACAGTACTTATAAATTTATCCATATCAAACTTATCATTTTCTATTTTTAGTATATTTAAATTTTCTAAGTTTTCTTTAGGTATATAACTTACTACATTTTCAAATACATGATATATATCTTTTATTTCATATCCTTTTTTTATATAATTTTCTTTTACTTCATATTCTTCATCAAATTCAGCTAATAGCTTATGTAGTTCTTCCTTAGTTTCTGCATTTTTTATACTAGTTACAAATGGTATTACTTTGCTTGGCTTCATTAAAAAAGTTTCTAAAGGTTTTATTGTTTCATTTGCTTCCTTCACATCATTTTCTTCAAATGCTGCATCTATACCATCTTCTAAAAAAGCTACCTCAACTTCCATTTCATAATCATCTAAATCTATTACGTTAGTTCCAGCTGGGTACATCACTATTAATTTACTTTTATCGTAGACATATCCAAATGCATAATCTATCTCTAGTTGTTTTTTCATATGTAATCTCCTTAACTTAAATTCTCTAAATATATTAACATAGTTAGATTATATTTTATAGTATACCCATCTACTTTTCTAAAATATATATTAAATAGATTTACTCATATTATCTACTTGCATAAAATACTTTTATAACTCCCTGTACAGAGTTTATTATATTTCTAATAAAAATTGAAACAATTATAATTACTCCAAATAATCCTGACATAGGGTATATTATATTAACAAGCATTGAAAATGGTAACCTTGATCCTATAAATCCTATAACCGTACAAAATAAAGCAATAAGTGTGAACTTAGTTGTTTTTTCTTGTGAAAAACTATCACATACACTCCAAAGTAAAGGAACTGCAGTTGTATATATTCCTGCAATAAGCATAAAAGAGAACATTATTCCTACTATAGGACCTATATTTTTAGCCATATATAATGTAGGTATTTCTGTTATATATGTATTTTGTATATCAGACATTATCCCCATATTTAAAGTCATAGCTGCAATCATAAATACTATTCCGCCTAAAATTCCTCCCCATATACAATTTGTTTTATTAGTTGCAGTTGCTCCAACCCCTACCAAAAATGGCGTAGCAATTACTAAATTTAACCCACTATAGATAATTGCTGTCATCCACCAATTATCTACTGCTTTCGTTAAATTTAACGTTCCTATTATTTCATTAGCCATACAAAATGAGTCTATATTTCTAGATATAGTCACAATTCCAACTCCTATGGATATTACTGCTATTATTGGTCCTATATTTCCTAATATGCTTATTACTTTATTTATTCCTAGAAGAACTGAGCATAATGTTATTATAGCTAAAATCAATGATCCAAGATTTTTACTTATTCCGTAGTATTGATTTATAGATGCTCCAGCTCCAGACAACATAATTACAAAGCTACAAAAGAAAAATATTGGCATAAATCTTTTAAATAGATATCCTATATGCTTTCCACATAAATATTCAAATATATCATTACTAGACTTCAAGTTTTTCTGATTTCCTATTTCAAGTAAACTTGCACCACAATAAGCCATTATACCCATACATATAGTATTAGATAGTATACTTATCATTCCATGAGCTGAAAAAAATTGCATGATTTCTTGCCCTGTAGCAAATCCCGATCCTATACATACTGAAATATATGTGCCTGCTAGTGTTAAAATTTCTTTAATATTAACTTTGTTTTTCATACTATATCCTCCCAAGTATAACCCTTCTTCTAAATATATATGCTTGTTCGGTATATTAATACTAAAATCTTCACTTATTCCAAAATAAATATAATTCGTTATTTTTTACAAATAAAATGGAAGGTATATAAAAAGCATATACCTTCCATTTTATTAAGCTTCTTCTTTTATTTTATTTTTGTTATATTCATCTAAATTTAAGTCTTTTTCACTATTTGCAATTATTAATGTAACTATATTATCTCCCATTACATTTACAGTTGTTCTAAACATATCTATAATTCTTTCAACTCCCATAATTAAACCAATTCCTTCTAGAGGAAGTCCTACAGATGTAAGCACCATAGATAACATTATCATACCTACTCCTGGAACTCCTGCAGTTCCGATAGATGCTAATGTAGCAGTAAGAACTATTGTTATCATAGAGTTTACTCCAAGTTCTATACCATATATCTGAGCTATAAATAATGCTGCAACACCTTGCATTATAGCTGTTCCGTCCATATTGATAGTAGCTCCCATTGGAATTGTAAATGATCTTGTAGTTTTTCCTACTCCTAACTCTTCCATTATTTCTAAACTAACTGGAACTGATGCATTACTAGAGGCTGTTGAGAATGTTACTGCAGCAACTTGTGCAAATTTACTTAAAAAAGGCTTAATGCTTAGTTTAGTAAATATTTTAAATAATCCACCATAAACTATAGTTATATGTATAATCATTCCTAATAATACTATTAATATATACTTTAGAAGTGCTATTATCGCTTCACTTCCAACTGTAGCAAATGTATTAGCCACTAATGCAAATACACCATAAGGAGCAAATAACATTATTAAATTTACCATTTTCATACATACTTCATTTGCACTTTCAAATATAACTTTTATCGGTTCTGCCTTCTTTCCAACTATATTTAAAGCAACTCCTGTTAATAGTGCAAAGAATATTACTTGTAACATTTCACCATTCGCTAAAGATTGTATTGGATTAGTAGGTATTATATTTAATATTATATCTACTAATGATTTTGATTCTCCAATTGTAACTTCCCCTGACATCATATTGCTCATATCTAAACCTACACCTGGCTTAAATACTATTCCTAAAAATAATGCTGTAATTATTGCAATTGCCGTTGTTGATAAATAAAACAACATTGTTTTTCCGCCAATTCTTCCTAGCTTTTTTACATCACCCATCGATGCAGTTCCACAAATTAACGAAACAAACACTAATGGAACCACCATCATTTTTATAGCAGCTGTAAATCCATTACCTAGTACTTTTAAAACTCCACCTAAAATAACAGTATCTTTTATATAGTTTGATGGCATCTGTTTTAAAAATAATCCAAATATAAATCCTAAAAATAAACCTAATAAAATTTTACCTGTTAATGTATTTTTCTTCTTCATCATAATTCCCCCACATACGAACTTTTTTTTATCTATTAATTATATTATATACTATTATTTTTGCATTGTACATAAAAAAATAAACTACCGATGCATCAATAGTTTATTTTTATTTACTTTATTAAGTAATATTGCTTTTCAGCTTAATTTTATTAATATTTATATGATTATACATTTTTATTTAATTCGTTTTATTTAAAATTCGTTAATATATATTTTCCCTCTCTAAAAAGGTAATTTTTCAATAGATAATTCTCTTTCTTCATTGACTTGATCAAATAAAGATTTTGAATCATGATACCTTACTTCAGACTCTTGTACTGCTGCAATATCAATATTTTTGTTTCTAGAATCTAAAAATCTAAATGAATTAGCTCTAACTCTCGTTATATATCTATTTTCTCCATTTTCATTTTTATACCTATCAGCTATTATTTTACCTTCTATACCTACCATTTTGCCCTTTGCCATATAGGTACAAAAAATTTCAGCTTGCCTTCCCCAAATTTCTATATTAATAAAATCAACCTTACTTTCACCTTGTGAGTTTTTATATCCTCTATCTACAGCTAAGGAAAAATTAGTTAGTGCATTATTCTTTTCACCTACATATCTTAACTCTGGATCTTTAGTTAATCTGCCTACTAAAACTACATTATTCATATAATACCACCTTTTAATATGTATTTATTTTATACTTTCAGTAGGATTATAAACAAAGATTTATGCGTTTATACAAATAAAAAGACAGCTATTTTTAATCAAAAATAACTGTCTCTTTATTGATATATCTATACTTCAATATGATTTATTACATTAAATATATTAAAAGATTTCGGACTTATTTGTAAATTGAATTCTTCTTCTTCCTTAGATATAAATTCTAAATATTTCTTAGAGCTATATTTAATATCTACTATTTCTAATGTATTCTCTTTTATATTTATTGATATATTTTTATTTTCTAAGCTTCTATTAATTAATATTAATATTTTTTCACACTTATCATTAAATCTAATATATCCAAACACATCATCATCATTTGTGTCTATAAATTCAGTATCTCCATTAGTTAATACACTATATTTTTTTCTTGTATTTATCGCTTCCTTGTAAAACTCTATCATATCCTCATCTTCATTCTTCCAAGGATATGTCTTTCTATTGTCAGGATCTGTTCCTCCACAAAGACCAGCTTCGTCACCATAGTAAATATATGGAACACCTTCAAAAGTCATTTGAGTAGCTACTGCTAATTTTACCATAGCTTCATCATAATGTAATTCTGTCTTTATTCTAGCTACATCATGTGAGCTAATTAAATTTAAATTAGCCTTAAATGATTCTTTAGGATAATTTTCTTTTATAGTCATAAACTTATTATTTAGTTCCTTAGAAGTTATATTTCCTTTTAAAAATGAAACTATATTGTCTCTAAATGGATATCCCATAACTGAATCTAATTGATTTCCAACAAGATAATTTCGTCTTTCATTATAAGTTATCTTATTAGATGCATCTTCCCACACTTCACCTACTAATACAGATTCAGCATCATTTTTTTTAAGCTCTTTTCTAATTTCTTTTATAAATTCAGTCGGTAATTCATCTGCTACATCTAATCTCCAACCTTTAATTCCCATATCAGTCCATTTATTTATAACGCTATCTTCATCATATATAATATAGTCCATATAACTCTTATTAAGTTCATTAACATTAGGTAAATCCTTAACGCCCCACCAACATTTATAATCATCTGGGAAGTCATTAAAAGTATACCATGAACTGTATTTAGAGTCCTTTGATTGATATGCACCTACTTCATCATAATTCCCAAATTTATTAAAGTATTTGCTATCTGCTCCAGTATGACTAAATACACCATCTAGTATTATATTTATTCCTTTTTTATTAGCTTTCTCTATTAGCTCTTTTAATATTTCTTCATCTCCAAACATTGGATCTATTTTCTTATAATCACCAGTGTTATACTTGTGATTACTTGAAGACTCAAATATTGGACTTAAGTATATTATGCTAACACCTATTTTACTTAGATAAGGAAGCTTATCTATTATCCCTTTGAGATTTCCTCCATGGAAATCCCATCTTATTACATCACCATTTTTATCTTTTATATACATGGGCTCATCAGACCAATTTGCATATATAAAACTATTTTTTTTTGGATTACTAGGCTTTTTATTTCTATTTCCGTTGTTAAATCTATCAACGAATATATTATACATTACGCCTTCTTTGTACCATGATGGAATTTGAAAATCTTCATGAACTGTTATTTGATATTTATTTAAATTCTCATAAGAATACTCACATGTACTTCCATCATTAAGACTCTTTCCATAAAATAATTTTCTGTAATTTCCATCTATATTTATATCTACTTCAAAATAATAAAAATATAATCCAGTTTCATTAAATCCATTAAATTCACCTCGATAATATTTTTTACTTTCTCTTATTAAATCTACTTCTCCAACTATTTTATCCTCTTTTAAAATAACCCATTTTAGATTTAATAAATCATATCCTTCATTAACCTGTACAGATATCCTCACTCCTTGGTTTATTTTTATGGCTCCAAAAGGAGCCTTATTTTCCCAAGAATTATAGCTTATTATATTACTCATTTTATTCACACCCTTTAAACCAAATGTCCTCTGCATATTCAGCTATAGTTCTATCACTTGAGAATACCCCTGAGTTTGCTATATTTATTAAGGCCATTTCATTCCATTTTTCTTTGTTTTTGTAAAGTCTATCTATTTTTTCTTGTGCTTCTATATAATTTTCCATATCTCTAAGAACAAAATACTCATCATTATATGTTATTAATGAATCGTATATTTGTCGTCCTTCTTTTTCCATATTTGGTATAAACCCATTTACTAAATCATCTACAACTCGTTTTATAACTCTATTAGAATTGTATAAATCTAAAGCTGAGTATCCTCCAAATTTATTGTAATTTAATACTTCATTTGCACTTAATCCAAATATAACTATATTATCTTCACCTACTTGGTCAAATATTTCTATATTTGCACCATCTAGTGTAGCTAAAGTGATAGCTCCATTCATCATAAGTTTCATATTTCCTGTTCCTGATGCTTCCTTAGTTGTTGTTGATATTTGCTCACTTACATCAGCTGCAGGTATTATAAGTTCTGCTTTTGATACATCATAATTTTCTATAAATACTACTTTTATTTTATTGTCTATTCGTGGATCATTGTTGATTTTTTCTGCTAAAGAATTTATGAATTTTATTATACATTTTGCTAAGTAATATCCAGGCGCTGCTTTAGCCCCAAATATAAATGTCCTTGGTTCCATATCAAAGTTAGGATTCTCTAACAATTCATGGTATAAATGTAATATATGAAGTGCATTTAATAATTGTCTTTTATATGCATGTAATCTTTTTATTTGTACATCAAATATCGAGTTTGGATTAACATCTATATCATATTTTTCTTTTATAAATTTAGCTAATCTCTCTTTATTATTATATTTGATTTGACCTATTTTCTCTAATACAGCCTTATCATTTCTATGTGCTTCTAGTTCTTTAAGCTTTCTTGTATCTGTTTTCCAATCTTCAGATATTAATCCTGTAATAAGATCACTAAGTTCAGTATTAGAGCTTATTAACCATCTTCTATGAGCTATACCATTAGTTTTATTATTAAACTTTTCTGGTTCATGATCATAAAAGTCTTTTAATACCTCTTTTTTAAGTAACTCTGTGTGAAGCTTTGCAACACCATTTACACTATGACTACCTACTATAGATAAATTAGCCATTTTTATATCATTATTATCTATTATACTCATTCTATATATTTTGTCATGATCATATTTACTTTCTTCTAATTCATTCATATATCGTCTATCAATTTCTTCTATAATCATATAAATTCTTGGAAGTAATGTTTTTAGCATTTCTTTTGGCCATCTTTCCATAGCTTCTGTCATTATAGTATGATTTGTATAAGATACGGTATTTATAGTTATATTCCAAGCTTCATCCCATGATAACCCTTCCTCATCTAATAGTATTCTCATTAATTCAGGAATACAAAGAGTAGGATGAGTGTCATTTATGTGTATAGCCACTTTTTCATTTAATTTTTTTATATCTAGTTTATTTTTCTTATACTTTCTTATTATATCTTGTATACCTGCACTTACGAAAAAGTACTCTTGCTTTAATCTTAATAGCCTACCTGCATAGTTAGAATCATTTGGATATAAAACTTGTGAAATTTCTTCTGCATAGTATTTATATTTTAATGCATCCTCATAACTTCCATATGAGTTTTTAGCATGTATTGTTAATGGGCCAAAATCTCTACTTAAAACTTCACTCTTAAATAGTCTAAGCGTATTTATAGAATTATTTCTATATCCTATTATAGGTATATCATAAGGCATAGCCATTACTGGTATATAATCAGTATGATTAACTTCTAACCTTCCATTCTTATCTACTAAATTTACATTGCCTTCAAACTTAACTACTATAGCTTTATTGGGTCTTACAGTTTCCCAAACATATCCACCTTGAGTTAACCAGTTATCAGGTACTTCAACCTGATAACCGTTTATAAATTTTTGTTCAAATAGACCATACTTATATCTAATTCCATATCCATGACCACTTATATCTAATGATGCCATAGAATCTAAAAAACAAGCTGCCAATCTACCTAATCCACCATTTCCTAACGCAGGGTCTGACTCAGCATTTATTAAATTATCTAAATCTATATTAAGTTCCTTCAAACCTGTTCTTACTACATCTTCTATCCCTAAATTTAGTAGATTAGATTTTAATTGTCTACCTAATAAAAACTCTATACTAAAATAATATACTTCTTTTTGAGAATCTAGTTTATTGTCTACCCATTTTTTAGATATTATATCTTTTATAACACTGCATAAAACATTTAATAATTGCTCATCTGTAGCATCTTTTATAGATTGAGCATACAAACTATACATTTTGGTTTCAAAGCTTTGTTTAAATTTATTTTTATTTAATTTAACCAATACCCAATCACCCCTTTTGGTTAACTATTTCCTCATAAACTTTTATATATTCTGTAGCTGATTTTTTCCAACTACTATCTGTATTCATTGCATTATTAACTAATTCCATCCAGCGATCTTTATCATTGTATACTTTTACAGCTCTTCTAATGCAATGAAGCATTTCATGTGCATTATAATTTTTAAAGCTAAATCCATTACCTTCCCCTGTATACTTATTATATGGTATAACTGTATCTTTAAGTCCACCAGTTTCTCTTACGATTGGAAGAGTTCCATATCTCATAGCCAACATTTGACCTATTCCACAAGGTTCAAACAATGATGGCATTAAGAACATATCACTTCCTGCATATATTTGTTGTGCAAAAGCACTATCAAAAGTTATTCTTGCAGAAACTTTATTTGGGAAGTGAGAGTCATAGTAATTAAACATTGATTGATATTGATGTTCTCCTGTTCCTAAAATAACTACTTGTAAATTTTCTCTTATTATTTCAGGCATCATATATGATATTAAATCAAAGCCTTTTTGTGACACTAATCTTGATACAATTCCTATTAGTGGTATATCTGGATTAACATCTAATCCTAAAACTTCTTGTAATTTAAGTTTATTTTCTATTTTTTTGTCTATACTATTTATATCATAGTTAACAAATATATCCCCATCTGTTAATGGATTATTTAAATCATAATCTATTCCATTTAAAATACCTTTTAATTTATGGGATTTAGATTTAAGAAGACCATCTAGTCCTTCTCCATAAAATTCTGTTTGTATTTCATTTGAGTAAGTTGGACTAACTGCTATTACTTTATCACTAAATACAATTCCAGACTTCATAAAACTTACGCCACCATAGTATTCGATATCTCCATTATTATAATAAGCTCTTGGTATGTCTAATACATCCTCTATTATAGAGTCGCTAAATACTCCTTGATATTGTAGGTTATGAATTGTATAAACAGTTTTTATATTTTTATATTTTTTTGAATGGCTATATTTCTCCTTTAATATCAATGGGATCATACCAGTATGCCAGTCATTTAAATGAACTATATCTGGATAGAAGTTTAATATAGACATAGCTTCAAGAACTGCATTACTAAAGAATGTATATCTTTCTGCATCATCTCCATATCCATATAGATATGCTATTTCTCCCTCCCTTTTAAAATAGTACTCATTATCTATAAAATAAAATTTAACTCCATTTAGATCCATTTCTAAAAGACCACAATACTGTTTTCTCCAACCAACATCTACACTAAATACTGCAACTTCTTTTAGTTGCTCTTTTAAGTAATTTGGCATAGTTGAATACTTTGGTAGTATTACTCTAACATCTATACCTTCTTTTTTTAATGACTTAGGCAATGCATAAGATACATCGCCTAATCCCCCAGTTTTTGCAAATGGCCAGCATTCTGCAGTAGCATAAAGAACCTTCACTAATATATTCCCCCTTTAAATAGCTGTATTTTTTCCAATAACTACTGGATATTCTATATCTCCTTTTAATTCTTTTCCTTCTGATATGTATACATTTTTATCAAATATAACATTTTGTAATTGTGCATCTTTTTCTATTGTACAGTTTTGCATTATAACTGAATTTTCTATTACTGCACCTTCTTTTATATGAACCTTTCTAAATATAATACTATTTTTTACAGTACCTTCTATTACACATCCTGTAGCTACAAATGAATTCTCTACCTTTGCACTATCTGAATATATAGTAGGAGATTGATTTTGTTCTTTTGTTAATATTTTTCTATCAGAATATAATAATTCATTTGCAATGTCTTCTTGTAATAATTCATCCTTCATTGAATAATATGATTTTATTGAGTTTATACATTTAAGATATCCTTTATATTCATATGCACCGATCTTTAATTTATTAATAGATTCTGCTATAAAATCTTCTATATATGAATGTGTTCCTTCGCTTACACACTTATATATCGTTTTTATAAAATCAGTACGTTTCATTATATAAGTTTCCATAGACACATTAGCATTTTTAGAAGTTCCTATATTAGTTCCCGTATTAATTACTCTATTTCCATCTATGTTCAATGTTGATGTTTCATAGAAATCTACATCTGCATTGTCTATCGACTTATAAAGTATAGTTATATCATTATCTGATTCTTTATGATAATCTATCATTTCAGTATAATCTATATTTCCTATCATATAACTTGGTGCTATTAATATATACTCTTCTTCACATCTCTCTATATAATCTATATTAGCTAGTATATTGTAAATATCTCCATTTCTATATGGATATTTACTTCTATCCTTTGTATTCTCAGGACTAAATATAAATAATCCGCCTGTTTTTCTACTTAAATCCCAATCTTTACCACTTCCTAGATGGTCTGTTAATGATCTATACTTTTCTTTAGCAAATATTCCTACATTAGTTATACCTGAATTCACCATGTTTGAAAGTGAAAAATCTATAACTCTATATCTTCCTGCAATCGGAAGAGACGCTATTGGCCTTACATTTGTAAGTTGATTCATAGTTAAGTCGTTTTTATTATCTAAATTTATTATACCTACACATTCACTTCTCATGATTAAAATCCCCCTTCTAATTCAAGCTGAGCTTTTACTACTTCATACTCAGGTATAACATTTATACCATCTTGCTCTTTTATAATAGTATTATCTTCTATTATTGCACCTTCGCCTATCATAGCTTTTTCTATTATTACATTTTTACCGATCTTTACATTAGGCATTATTACAGAATCTTTTATTATACTATCGCTTCCTACTGATACCCCGTGAGATAAAACTGAGTTTTCTATTTTTCCTAATACTTTACACCCATCTGCTACTAATGATTTTTGTATATCAGAATCTTTACCTATATATTGAGGTGGCATCGACATAGTATTTGTGTATATTTTCCACTTAGAACTATTTAAGTCTATTTCATCATTAGATTTTATAATATCCATATTAGCTTCCCATAAACTTTCTATTGTACCTACATCCCTCCAGTAACCTTTAAATGGATATGCAAACATAGGTATTTGATCTTCTAACATCTTAGGTATTAAATTTTTACCGAAATCATCATAATTTGCTCCATTATTATCTACTTCTTCAAAGTATCCTTTCAACATTTTCCAATCAAATATGTATACACCCATTGATGCTAAATTACTTTTTGGATTCGCTGGTTTTTCTTCAAATTCATATATTGATGAATCTTCATTAGTATTCATTATCCCAAATCTCGAAGCTTCATCCCAAGGAACCTCTATTACTCCAATAGTTGCTTTTGATCCCACCTTTTTATGATGATCTAGCATTTTACTATAATCCATTTTGTATATATGGTCTCCTGATAATATTAATACATACTCTGGATTATAACTATCTATAAAATCCATATTTTGATGTATTGCATGCGCAGTACCTCTATACCAATTTCCCTCTTTTTCATTCATATATGGTTGTAGTATATGTACTCCACCATTTATTCTATCTAAATCCCAATGACTTCCTGTTCCTATATGTGAATTTAATATTAGTGGTCTATATTGTGTTAAAACTCCTACTGTATCTATTCCTGAATTAGAGCAATTACTTAAAACAAAATCTATTATTCTATACTTTCCCCCAAATGAAACTGCTGGTTTAGCAATTCTTTTTGTAAAAACTCCTAGTCTTGATCCTTGGCCCCCTGCTAAAATCATAGCTAGCATATCTTTTTTCATTACTTATCCCCCTTAATATTTATCCTTATCTAATTTATAATTTTTGAGTTTTAGTTTTAGGATTCACTTTATTGACTTTTTTATCTTTACCCCCTATTGATACTTTACTATTAGGATCTATTTGTATAGTGTCTATTTTTAGTTCCTTACCTTTTATAAATGTAGCTCCTAAAGGCGGTACTTTTATTCTTATATGATTATCTTTATTATGCCATTTCTCTGGATATGATGTCAGTTCTAAACTTTCCATTGTCTGATTTGATCCCCAATATTTTTCATTATCAGTATTAAATACCTCTTCATAAACCCCTTCATATGGTACTCCTATTTTATAATTATATCTAACTACAGGAGTAAAGTTTATAACTGCTATTATAAAATCTCTTTCATTTTTTCCCTTTCGCATTAAAGTTATTATACTTTGTTCACTATTATGTGGATCTATAAAATCAAATCCTTCATACGTATTATCTATTTCATGCAGAGCTTTTTCATTTTTATATAAATGATTTAAGTCTTTTACATAATCTTTCATTTTCATATGAGGTTCTCTTTCTAGTAGTTCCCATTCTAGTCCGTATGCATATCTCCATTCCAATCCTTGTCCAAATTCTGATCCCATAAACAATAATTTTTTCCCTGGGTGCATCATATAATATGCATATAACGTTCTTAATGAAGCAAATTTCTGCCAAGGATCTCCTGGCATTTTATCTAATAACGATTTTTTACCATGGACAACTTCATCATGTGATAGTGGTAAGATGAAGTTCTCTGAAAATGCATACATGAAAGAGAATGTAATTAATTCATGATGGTGTTTTCTGTATATAGGGTCCATCTCCATATATTTCAATGTATCATTCATCCATCCCATATTCCATTTATATGTAAATCCAAGAGCACCTGAATACGTTGGCCCAGTCACCATAGGCCATGCTGTTGATTCTTCGGCTATTATAATTGGATTATTAACTGTAGTATAAACAATTTTGTTTAATCTTTTTAAGAAATCTATTGCTTCTAAATTTTCTCTTCCACCGTATTTATTAGGTCTCCATTCTCCAATATCATAATCTAAGTAAAGCATACTAGAAACTGCATCCACTCTTATTCCATCTATATGATATTCATTAAACCAATAAAGTACATTAGAAATTAAAAAACTGTTAACCTCTGGTTTGCCTAAATCAAAATGAGCAGTTCCCCATCCTATATTTTCAGCTTTTAAAGGATCTGAATATTCAAATTGTGCAGATCCATCAAATTTATATAGTCCATGAGCATCTTTACAAAAATGACTATATGCAAAATCTAATATTACTCCAATACCATTTTCATGGCATTTATCTATAAATGCTTTAAACTCAGTAGGTGTTCCATACCTACTTGTACTACTATAATATCCTATAGTTTGATATCCCCAAGATTCATCTAGCGGATGTTCAGTTATAGGCATTAGTTCTATATGTGTATATCCCATATCTTTTACATATTCTATCATTTCATATAATTCTTCATATGAAAAAAATTCTCCGTCCCATTTTCTCTTCCAAGAACCTAGATGAACTTCATATATATTCATTGGACTATTATCATGAACAATTTTTTGCTTTTCTCTTTGCCATTTTCTATCATTCCATTTGTAGTTATCATTTGTGTATATTATTGAAGCTGTATTTGGTCTTTTTTCTGAAAATACCGCATAAGGGTCAGATTTCATTCTACTAACTCCATCACATCCGATTACATTGTACTTATACGCTTGTCCTTGTTTTGCATTAGTTAAAAATATAGTCCAAATTCCGCTTCCTTCTATATTTTCCATAGGATAAGCTTCTTTGTTCCAATCATTAAAATCTCCAACTAAATAAACATTCTTTGCATTTGGCGCCCATACATTAAAACATATTCCTATCTTACCTTTATATCTCGATTTATGACTTCCTAAAAAATTATAACTATCATACAATTCCCCTCGTTTGAACTTATCTATATTATTTATATCAATAATATCTTCATAATCCGGTATCTTTTTATATGCCATCTATAAAATTTCCCCCTTGAACCTCAAATTTTATTATTTGTTACTTAATTATATAATAAAAAATACAATATTTTATAATTAACCGTTATAAAAATTCAGACATTTAAGTATTTTTTAATATGTGTTTTTACAAATCTCTGCATTTAAAATCATTTTTTCATCAATCTTTAATTCCCCCTAGTTTTTAAGTAAATTTTTTATTAATTTATTTTTTAAAATTTACTTTAATAAAATAAAAAATAACCTTATATTCGACTATAAATATAAAAGGTTATTTTTTATTTTAAATTATTTATTTATCTTCACTTAGAACTTCTTTTATTCCTTTAAACGTTCCTAAAAATTTCACAGTATCTGATGGAAGGACTAGCTTTGTTGCATTACCATTTGCTACTTTTTCTAATGCTTCTATGGATTTAAGTGCTATAATATTATCATCTACTTCAGATTCTTTCATAGCTAAAAATACTTCTCTTAAACCTTGTGCAGTTGCTCTTTGGACATTTGTAATTATCTCAGCTTCACCTTGACCTTTTGCTAAAGCTATTTTCTTTATTGATTCTGCTTCACCTTCTGCTCTAAGTATTGCTGATTGTTTCTCTCCTTCTGCTTCACGAATCATTGATTCTTTTTTTGCTTCCGCTCTAAGTATTGCTGACTGTTTTTCTCCTTCTGCCTGAAGTATTGCTGCTGCTTTATTTCCCTCTGCTTGAAGTATTGATTCTCTTCTTTCTCTTTCAGCTCTCATTTGCTTTTCCATCGTAACTTGTATATCATGAGGTGGCATAATATTTTTTAATTCTACTCTATTAACTTTTATACCCCATTTATCAGTTGCTTCATCTAGTATAACTCTCATTTTTGTATTTATTATATCTCTAGATGTCAAAGTTTCATCTAAATCCAATTCACCAATTATATTTCTAAGCGTTGTTGCTGTTAAATTTTCAATAGCAGTTATAGGATTAGCTATTTCAAATGTGTATCTTACTGGATCTGTTATTCTATAATAAACAACAGTGTCAATTTGCATTGTTACGTTATCCTTAGTTATCACTGGTTGTGGAGGAAAATCTACTACCTTCTCCCTTAAATCTATAATGTAACTCATTTGATCTAAAAATGGAACTAAAAAATGTACACCTGTATCTGCTACCTTACGAAACTTACCTAGTCTCATAATTATTCCAACTTTAGACTGCTTAACTACTTTTACACAAGATAACCCTATTATAACTACTACTGCTACTATTACTATAGGTAACACTAAACTAAATATAAAATCCATATGTCACTCTCCCTTTAATCAATTTTTTTTACTACTACCTTAACACCCTCTATTTTTAATACTTCTACCATTTCCTCTTTATCTATCTTCTCATTATCATATGAGATTGCACTCCAGCTTTCTCCCTCAATAATTACAATCCCAACTTTATTTGGATATATAGTTTCTTTTACTATACCTTTTTTATTTATAATAGCTTGTAAATTAGTATTATATTTATAATCTTTATCCTGTTTTATAAATTTTTTAGTAGCTATGGTTAGCATTAATGTAGAAATTATTGCAAAGATTATTATTTGAATCAAAATACTATCTATTATACTACTAAGAAATATTAATATTACAGCCCCTATACTAAACCAAATTAGTGTTAATGTAGTTGTCATAAGTTCTGCTACTGCAAATAAAATAGCCACAATTAGCCATATTAACTTCATTGTCCTCCCTCCTCACTAAATATGCTTTTTTCTATATACTTAATTGTATTCTACTGTATTTAAATTTACTATAAAATCTATGTATTCTTTACTAATTTGTTATTTTTTATTTTATATATATTTGAGTTAAACAAGCTATAATTTCTATATACTTCAATCATTTAGTATGAAAAAAGAGCCCTTACAATTTAAAGGACTCTTAATATATATAATTAAGCTTTAACTACTCTTTCTTCAGCTAAATACTTATCTATTATATTATTTAACTGTTCATTATTTTCTACTATATATTCTTCATAAGTTAAATTAGATTCTTCTACTAATTTAGCTAACTCATATAAGAATTCTGGTACATTCTCTCTAGTTATATCTCCTATATAACTTCCTAATTTTGTCTTGTCTTTTCCTTTTTCCCCACCTAGATAAAGTTCAAAAGATTCTGTAACTACATTATTTACTCTTTTTTTCTTTCCTGCAAATCCTAGTATTCCCATTTGATGTGTTCCACAAGAGTTTGTACATCCTGATATTCTTATTTTAGGAAGTATATCAGCATTAAAATTCTTTTCTTTAAAATATTTTAATATATCTTCTAACATACCTTGACTATCAGCTATGCCTATTTGACATATATTAGAACCTATGCACGCTACACTTTGCTCTAATTTAGTTTCTCCACCTAAATTTTGAGTAAGATTTATTAATTCAACAGCTTCTTCTCCATTTAAGTTTCTTATATACATACCTTCATTCATAGATAATCTAATTTCTATATCTTCTAATTTATCTAATTTATCTATTAATAATTTATAATTGCTCATAGATAGCTGACCACATATAGGATGGAAGTATACACTATAAAGACCTTCTTGTTTTTGTGGTATTAATCTATTATGCGTTACACTAGTTTTTATACCTTGTTTTTTGTATTCTTTATATTCTATATTTACATCTAAATTTTCACTTTCAAATACTTTATTAAGATGTTCTTTATAGCAATTTAAGAATGCTTCTTCTCCCATTCTATCAACAATATATCTTATACGAGCTTTATTTTTATTCTCATAATCACCTTCAGCTATAAATAAATTTGTTATAGCCTCTACATGATATAATATTTCATTAGGATTTATTAATGAGTCAAACTCTACTGACTTGGCTGGATTTTTTCCAATCCCTCCGCCTATATAAACTTTAAAATATTCTTTGTTATCCTTTTTTATAGCTAAAAAACCTAAATCTGCTACAGTACTATTTCCACAATCTTTTTCACTACTTGAGAACGATACTTTTAATTTTCTTGGTAATTTATATGTAGTTATTTTACTCATAAAGTGCTCATTTACTGCTTCTGCATATGGAGTAACATCAAATGCTTCTTCTACATCTACACCTGATAATGGCGATATTGATACATTTCTCGGGAAATTTCCCCCTCCTCCACGTGTAAATATGTCATTTTTTAGCGCTTCTTCCATTGTGTCACAAACACCATCTATAGATAAACTATGTAACTGTATCGCTTGTCTAGTAGTTAAATGTACTTTATCTAAATTTTGTTTTTTTGCTAATTCATATACTTTTTTAAATTTATCCATACTCATTATTCCTGATGGAATTCTAAGTCTTATCATAAAGTCTTGCTCACCACGTTGAGCATAAGAACCCATACCACCAGACATTGCCTTAAAGTCTCCTGATGAAACTTCTTTATTTACAAATTTATGCCCCAACTCCCTAAATACTGGTATTTCTTTAATTAAAGCTTCTTTTAAGCTATTCATAATTACTCCTTCTCCTCATACACCAAAATTAATATCTATTAAATTATATCATAGGATAATTTTAATATTATGAATTTTACTAATTTTAACTATTTAAGATATATATAATTATTATTAATATTTTTAATGATTATATATTTATTACTCATAATTACTTATAGTCATAAACCTTTTTATAAATGGATACAAAATGAACATAAAAAAAATCCCATATACTATAGCTGCTATATAATTTTTTTCCAATATATGTGTTAATACAGGAGTTATAGATACTATCAATACAATAAAATATATTAGCCTCCTCATAAAAAATCCCCTTTCATCTATATGTTTATTTACTATATAAAATAGTTTTTCAATTTAAACAGTATTGCATCAAATATCTCTTTTACTTCTTTTACTTTTAATGCCAATACTACAATTAAATATGTACTCATTCCTAATATTACAGATATAAAACAATTAAATGCTATAAATTTTCTAGATTCTAAAGCAAATCTACTTCCATAAATAAATATATAATTATAAGCAATTCTCATAATTATATACATTACAATAGATGCTATAGCTCCTTTAATAAATGTTTTTAATATATAACTAAACCCTATCTTACCTATTTTTTTCCTTAGAGATATTAATAAAAGCATCGTAGTTACAGTAGCTGATATAGAACTTGCCAATGCTAATCCTCCTATCCCCATTATATTTACTAAAATTATAGAAAAAACAATATTTATAACTACTGATATAGTTGCATTTCTAACAGGCGTTTTAGTATCTTGTAACGAATAAAATGATTTCGCTAATAACTCTTTTAATCCATATGATAGTATTCCTATGGAATAGAAAAATAATGCTGTTGATGTTAGGTATGTATCATGTGAGTTAAAAGACCCCTCTTCAAAAAGAACTTTTACTATTTCTTTAGAAAATGTTGTCATTACAACCATTATAGGTAACATGATTATTACTATCATATTTATAGATTTTGAAATATTTATTTTAAATAATTTTTTATTTCCTTCACTAGCTAGTTTTGAAAGTATCGGGTACATTATTGTAGATATAGCTACAGCTATCACGCCTACTGCAAACATATTTAGCTTATTAGCATAGTTTAATGCTGTTATACTACCACTATCTAGCGTTGATGCTAAGGTTCTATTTACTACGGCATTTATTTGGTTAATATATGAACCTATAAATACTGGTATAACTAAAAATAGTATTTGCCTTATATTTTCGTCTCTTAAATTTACAGTTAACCTATGTTTATATCCTTTTTTTATTAATAAAGGCAACTGAAATAATAATTGAGCTATATATGCAATTAAAGTTCCATAAACCATAACATAAGATTCTGTTACTGATGCAAAAATAATAGCTATTATAACAAATATATTAAATGGTATAGTTATTGCACCTGAAATATATACATTACCTGATGCTACTAAATATGATGATACCAATCCATTTATAGCTATAAATACCATTGAAAATATTAATATCTTAGAGTAATTTACTGTTAAATCAAAAACATCTCCCTTAAACCCTACTGCAAATATTTTTACTATATATGGTGCAAATATTACACCTAATAATACAAATACGAGACTTACGAGTATAACTATATTAAGAATATTACTTGTAAACTTATTTACTTCCTCTTGTCCTTTACTTGATTTAATCTTGAAATATATTGGTATAAATGTTGTCCCTAAAGCTGCACTTATACCGTCAAATAAAACCACTGGTATATTAAGAGCAGTCAGATATGCATCAGTTATTTCACCTGCACCAAATGTTTGGGCTAATACTATATCTCTAAAAAATCCTGTTATCTTAGATGTTAATATTATCAACATTAACACTAGAGCAGTTGTCTTAGTTTTTTTTGACATAACTATTCCTCTTTTCTGATTCTAAATAATATTTTTTAATATTATCTCTTAATATATATATTAATAAATTGATTTAAACAATTATAACATAAATTCAAATAATATGTAAAAATATCCCACAATATTATAAAAGCGCATATCTAAATAGATATACGCTTAATAATTTAACCTTGATTTGCTAATCTCTTGTAATTTTCATATCTTTCTTTAGAATATTCCTCAGCTAAATTAAATAATTCTTCTGCAACATCTGGGAATTGCTTAGCTATAGCAGAATATCTTACTTGTCCCATTAAGAAATCTCTAAAACTTTCAGTTGGTTCCTTAGAATCTAAAGTAAATGGATTCTTTCCTTGTTCTTTTAATACTGGGTTGTATCTATATAAGTGCCAATATCCACAAGCAACTGCTTGAGCTTGATTAGCAGTACTTCTTCCCATACCTTCTTTTAATCCATGAGATATACATGGTGCATAAGCTATGATTAATGATGGACCATCATATTCTTCAGCTTCTCTTATAGCCTTTAATACTTGGTTCTTATCTGCTCCCATACCAACTTGAGCAACATATACATTTCCATAGCTCATAGCCATCATACCTAGATCTTTCTTCTTAGATCTCTTACCTGCTGCTGCGAATTTTGCCATTGCTGCTACTGGAGTAGATTTTGATGCTTGTCCTCCTGTATTAGAGTATATTTCTGTATCAAATACTAATACATTTATATCCTCACCTGATGCAAGAACATGGTCAAGTCCTCCATATCCTATATCGTATGCCCAACCATCTCCACCTACTATCCATTGAGATTTTTTAACTAAATAATCTTTCTTCTCTCTTAAACATTCTATTAGCTCTTTAGCTCTTCCATCACAATTGCAATTTTCTATTGCTTCTATTACCTTTTTACTAGCTTCTTTAGATGCTTCTCCATTATTCATATTAGCTATCCAGTTTTCAAATACATCTTTAAAAGACGAAGCCTCTGGTATAGATATTAATTCTTGCATATCTTCTTTTATTTTATTTCTTATTTGTTTAACACCTAGATACATACCATATCCAAACTCTGCGTTATCTTCAAATAAAGAGTTTGCCCAAGCTGGACCTTTCCCTTCATGGTTTACAGTATATGGAGTTGTAGGAGCTGATCCACCCCATATAGATGAACATCCTGTAGCATTTGCTATCATCATTCTATCTCCATATAATTGAGTAACTAATTTAATATATGCAGGTTCACCGCATCCTGCACATGCCCCTGAGAATTCATACAGTGGCATCTTAAATTGAGAATCCTTAACTGTTTTCCCTTCTACTAAATAACCTTTATCAGAAACACTAGATATAGCATAATCCCAATTTGGTATTTCTTTTTCAGTTTGAGTTTCAAGAGGTTTCATAACTAATGCCTTATCTTTGGCTGGACATACATCAGCACAGTTTCCACATCCTGTACAATCCATAGTATCTACTTGGATTTTATATTGTAATCCATCGAATCCTCTTCCTACAGCTTTTTTAGTTTCAAATCCTTCTGGTGCATTTTGTAATTCTTCCTCATTTAAAAGGAACGGTCTTATAGTTGAGTGTGGACATATATATGAACATTGATTACATTGAATACAGTTCTCTAATATCCATTCCGGTACATTTACAGCTATACCACGTTTTTCATAGGCTGCTGTTCCTTGAGGGAATGTACCATCTTCTATACCGTTAAATGTACTTACAGGTAAACTATCTCCTTCTTGTGCATTTATTGGTCTTAATATATTTGTTATAAATTCTGGTTCTTGTGTATTTGTATTATCATTATCTGTAGCTGTAGCCCAAGATGAAGGTATGTTTATTTGAACTAAAGCATTTTTACCTTGTTCAACTGCTTCATAGTTCATATTAACAACTTTTTCACCTTTTTTACCATAAGCTTTGCTTATAGAATCTTTTAAATATTGAGTAGCTTCATCTTCAGGGATTATGTTAGCTAATTTAAAGAATGCAGATTGCATTATCATATTTATTCTATTTCCAAGTCCAATTTCTTGAGCTATCTTAGTAGCATTTACTGTATAGAATTTTATTTCATTTTTAGCTAAATAATTTTTCATTTTTGCTGGTAAATTAGTTTCTAATTCTGATTCATTCCATATAGTATTTAATACAAAAGTACCACCTTTTTTAAGCCCTTTTAATAAATCGTATTGATTTACATAAGATTGATTGTGGCAAGCTATATAGTCTGCATTATCTATTAAATATGTTGATCTTATAGGAGAATCTCCAAATCTTAAGTGAGACATTGTTATACCACCAGATTTTTTAGAGTCATATGCAAAATATGCTTGCACATATTTCTTAGTGTTATCTCCTATTATTTTTATAGCTTGTTTATTAGCTCCTACTGTACCATCTGATCCTAGTCCCCAGAACTTACAGTTTATAGTGTCTTTGTGTTCTAATTTAAAACTTGCATCAACTGGTATTGAAGTATTTGTTACATCATCATCTATACCAACTGTAAATTGATTTTTAGGGTTAACACTTGCTAAATTATCAAATATAGCTTTTATACTTGCTGGTGTTACGTCTTTTGAACCTAACCCATATCTTCCACCGATTATCATAGGTGCATTTGGTTCTTCATAGAATGCTGAACGTACATCTAAATAAAGTGGTTCTCCTATAGATCCTGGTTCTTTTGTTCTATCTAGTACACATATTTTTTCTACAGTCTTAGGTATAGCATTTAGTAAATGTTTTTTTGAAAATGGTCTATATAAGTGAACTTTTACTAAACCTAATTTTTCTCCTTTAGAATTTAATTCATCTATAGTTTCTTCTATAGTTTCAGTTACAGATCCCATAGCAATTAATATGTTAGTTGCATCTGGAGCACCATAGTAATCAAATAAACCATAGCTTCTACCTGTTAATTTACTTACTTCATTCATATATCCTTCTACTATAGGAACTATTTGATCATAAAACTTATTTCCAGCCTCTCTTGTTTGGAAATATATATCTGAATTTTGAGCTGTACCACGAGTTACAGGATGCTCTGGTAAAAGTGCTCTTTCTCTAAATGCCTTTACTGCTTGTTTATCGATTAAACTTTCATAGTCCTTATAATCTAGAAGTTCTATTTTTTGTATTTCATGAGAAGTTCTAAATCCATCAAAGAAATGAACAAATGGTAATCTTCCTTTTATAGCTGCTAAATGTGCTACTGGTGCTAAGTCAGCTACTTCTTGAACTGAACCTGATGCCAACATTACACATCCTGTTTGACGTGCTGCCATAACATCTTGATGGTCACCAAATATTGAAAGTGCTTGAGATGCTAATGCACGAGCACTAACATGGAATACACCTGGAAGTAATTCTCCAGATACCTTATACATATTAGGTATCATTAAAAGTAGACCTTGTGATGCAGTAAAAGTAGTAGTAAGAGCACCTGCTTGAAGGGAACCATGGAAAGTTCCTGCTGCCCCAGCTTCAGATTGTAATTCTACTACACTTACTTTTTGATTAAATATATTTTTTACTCCTTGTGCAGACCATTCATCAACTACTTCGGCCATAGTAGAAGATGGAGTTATTGGGAATATAGCTGCTACATCAGTATATGCATAAGCTACATATGCTGCAGCTGTATTACCATCCATAGTTTTAATTACTTTTGCCATAATCTATCTCCTTTTATGTATTCTTTTCAATATATCACTTTTAGTATTAACATATTGCTTTATAATTATTATTTTTAGCATAAATTTAATATAATAATCGTATTTTCTGAAATTTATATACTAGATTATGAACTTTCAATTAATGATATAGTAAACGAACTTAATAATAAAGGTATGAAAATTATTAAATAAGTTAACAAATATAATATGAGTTATGATATAAAGTTTAAACAAAGAGCAGTAGAATACCAAAGAGAAGGCCATACTTACAAAGAAACTTGTAAAGTATTTAAAATATCTGAAACAACACTAACTAGGTGGATAAATAAAGAAAAGGAAGGTAAATTAGGTGAAGTAAAAATACAGGTTAGAAAACCAAAAAAGATTTATCCAGAAAAGTTAATTAAATATATAGAAAAACATCCAGATGCATATTTAGTTGAGATTGCAGAGGAGTTTAATTGTAGTGAGTGTGCAATAAGAAAAGCATTAAAGAAATTAAATATAACACGAAAAAAAAGACAACTTCATACAAAGAACAATGTAAGGAAAAAGTAAATAAATATTTAAATGAGATAAAAAACTTTAGCGAAGAAGATATAGTATATATTGATGAAACAGGAATACAAGGTTATATTTATAGAGAATATGCAAGAGCTATAAGAGGTAAAAAAGTTTACGATAAAATACCAGGTAAAAAATACAAAAGAACAAATATAGTAGCAGGAAAATGTGGAGATAAGATTATCTCT
>NZ_LT629849.1:0-260147 GCF_900106845.1 Romboutsia timonensis | reverse complement strand
GAATTATGTAAAAATGCTAATAAAAATCTAAAACTAATATTTTTACCACCATATTCTCCAAATTTAAATCCTATAGAAAAGTATTGGGCAACATTAAAGAAAAATTTGAAAAAAATAACTAAAAATAACAAGAGCCTTGAAGAATCTATTTACGAACTTTTTTAAGTTCGACTACTATATTATTAAATAGATTTGTAACTATATATTAGAATTTGTAATTAGGATTAAAGTAGATTCTTAAAGAAATGAATTTAATTTGGAAATAAAAAAAAGACTACGTGGCTACGTGCTACTCTCCCAGGCGGTCGCCCACCAAGTACCATCGCCGCTAAAGAACTTAACTTCTGTGTTCGGTATGGGAACAGGTGTATCCTCTTTGCTATAATAACCACATAATCTTTAATTTAGAGTTAATACTCTGAAAACTGCATATCATTTAAAATTGACATTTCGACAACGATATTCCCTTGCTACCGCGTCGGTCATATCCGTTGCTCAAATCCATCATTTATCTTGGTCAAGTCCTCGACCTATTAGTATCGATAAGCTAAATACATTACTGCACTTACACCTTCGACCTATCAACCAGGTAGTCTTCCTGGGGTCAGATACATCCGTTGCTCAAATAAATTTGATTACCTGCTCAGACTATCATTATCTGAATATCTGGCTTGGTTTGTTAGTTTCAATTCTATAAATTAACCTACTGTTTAATTTTCAAAGTTCATTTTTAACTTCCTTAAGTTTATCAAAGTTATTTTTCTTTGTCAACTTATTTTTTAAAGTTTTTTCTTTTGTTTTGCCCTTTTCTTAAGGACAAGTATAACTATACCATCTTAAATTTAACTAGTCAACACTTTTTTTAAAAAAATTTCAGATTAATATTTTACTTGTCCTTGATATAGTTTTTTTATTCTAAAATTACATTAGTTTTCCTCTATTATGATAATCACTATGTACGTTATTATCATAGTTTAATTCAGCTGTAACCCTTACAGTGTGTCTATTTTTATTATATTTTATTTTTATATCATTAAAATTCGCATCATCTGAATTACTTCTTAAATAATTTCTAACTAAATCTTCTCCAGACTTAGTGTCAACATCATCATAAGTTCCAAAATAAGCACCTTCTGCTACCTCTAAAGTTAAGTTGTATTTTCCGTCTTGTACTTTATTTCTCATTTCTTTCATATTATCCATAACTTTACCTCCTAAATAAATACTTATACTTAAGTTTTCCATATTAGGATTTTTTATTATTGTAATATTTATCCTTTTTCTTTAATTACATCATTACTTTCACATAAAAAAATCACTAGAAAAATAAATTTATTTAACTAGTGATTTTGATTATATTAATTTTTATATTCCATCTTCAGTAAATATAACTTTCTTTGGCTGTGGCTTTATACTATTTACACCAGATTCTTTTATAGATTCACTATCTATATCACATCCTAAAGACAACATCATAGTAGCTTCCACAAGCATCGGTAAATTAGTTCCACAAAAAACTTCTACGTTTGGATATTCTAAAGTTAATTCACTGCTCACTTTAAATGGTGTTCCTCCAACTAAATCTGTGAATACATATATTTTTTTATCTGTTGATTTTATAAAAGAATTTATTTCCTCTTTTAAAGACTCTGGAGACTTATCTTCTGTAAAATCAACAGGTTTTACAAAGTCAAAATTACCAACTATTAAATCTAAACTAGTTTTAAGACCTGAAGCAAATCTCCCATGACCTGTTATTATTATCATTCCTTCTCCTCCTAAAATCTATGCAAATATACCTAGGAATGCTCCTACTATACCTATTACAACTAATATTAGTATATTAACCATTGGAGATACATTCTTTTTAACTAATCCATACATACCAAATGTTACTGCAAGCGGTAATAAACATGGCATTATAGAGTCTAATATACTTTGTAAATCTATAGTTCCTTGCATACTTAAATATTCTGGAGTAACTATATTTACATTTACATATGAAGCTATTAATGCTCCTACAACTATCATACCAAGTACTGTAGCTGCTCTAGTAAATTCTTTAGCATTTTTAGTAAGCTTAGCTATTCCATCAACACCAACTTTATATGACCAGTGCATCAAACCAAATCTAAGACCTAAATGTACTATATTAAACAGTACAAAGAATATAATTGGTCCTAATATACTTCCTTGAAGAGAAAGATTAGCCCCTATACCTGCTGATATAGGTAATAATGTAAACCAGAATATTGCATCTCCTATTCCACCTAAAGGACCCATAGCCGCAACTCTTAAAGAACGTATAGTTTGAATATCAGCTTTCTTTTGCTCTAATGATAATATTATACCCATAACAAATGTTATTAAGAATGGATGACAGTTAAAGAATTCTAGGTTATGTTTCATTGATGTTGATAAATCTTGTTTATTTTTGTGTATTTTTTTAAGCCCTGGAAGTATAGAGTATAACCATCCTCCAGCTTGCATTCTTTCATAGTTAAATGATGCTTGTAAAAACATAGATCTCCAAGCCATTTTATTTAAAGTTTTATTGTCGAGAGTTTCACCTTCAGTTTTATCAATATATTCTAAATTACCTCTTTTCATTACTTCTGTATTAGATGCCATCTGTCATACCTCCTCCTGTATTATTCTTAGTTTTCATACTTACATGGAAGTCATAAACTGCTGCAGCTATTCCTACCATAGCTATAGCTAAAAGTGGCAATTTACCATATGCTACTAATACAAATCCTAGTACCATAAATATTGCATATTCTTTGCTTAACATAACTTTAAGTAACATTGCAAATCCTAGAGCAGGCATCATCTTTCCAGCAGCTGTTAATCCTGCCCAAACTTGAGCTGGTAACACTTTAGTTAAAGTTTCTCCTATCGCTTGACCAGATAGCAATCCAGCTAAAACTATTAATGCGAATAAAACTGCTAATATTCCCATCGCCATATAGTTAACTTTATCTATACCAGCTGGGTTAGCATCTTCAGCTGCTTTATCACATAATCCCATTAATGGAGACATTACTGTAAATAAAAGAGTAACTGCATATTGACCAAGTAATGCAAATGGTATTGCAAGAGGTAGCGCTGCTGCAACATCTAAGCCAGATTGAACTGCAAATACAGTTGCCATTATACCACCTATAACTGCATTTGGTGGCTGTGCTCCACCAACTGGCATTGCGCCTATCATCATTAATTCATAAGAACCACCAACTATAAGTCCTGTTTGTAAATCACCCATAATAGCCCCTACTATAGGTCCAATTACTATTGGTCTGTATAAAGATTCTAAAAAGTTATATTGGTCAACTGCCGCTATCATCGTTACAATAAGTATAAGACCAATTTGGATAAAACTTAATTCCATAAAATTTACCCCCTTTTATTTAAATAATTCATCTAAACTTTCAGCAGACTCACTTGGAACTCTCCTGATTTCTAGATCTACTCCTAATTCCTGAAGGCGTCTAAATGCTTTAACGTCATTATCATCTACGCATACAGCTTTAGATACTTGCCTTTTTCCTTCTGCCATATGCATATTTCCTATATTAACTTTGTTTATAGGCACTCCACCCTCAACTAATCTAACTACATCTTGAGGTGTTTCACATATTATTGCTATATACTGAGAATCACTTGCTTTATGTATTATATTTATAGTTTTTTCTATACTAAAGTATCTTGTTTGAGCAAAACTTGGTGCTGCCATGTCCATAAGCCCCTGTCTAAACTCATTTGTGCATACTTCATCATTTGCAACTAATAATAAATTTGCTCCTACACTTGAAGACCACATTGTTGCTACTTGACCATGTATTAATCTGTTATCAATTCTTGTTAGTACTATATTTGGCATAATCATCAACTCCCTGTAAATCTTATTTAATATTAAGAAAACATTTTCCTCTTATATACTTATTATCTTCTTATATAATTAACTCGTTGTGCTAGTTAATTTTTACAATAATAAAACTCCAACAAATATAGCACCCTAAGATTAGTAGCATTAATCTAAAGGAGGGTTACTATAATGTTGGAGCTTAATAATTATTATATCCAAGAAATTGAAAATTTAACTGATTTATTTACTATAATTTATACAATAGTTGATGATGTGTACAACGATATTATTCCTATAAGCATTAGAAATAGACGTAATATTAAGGAGTGTAAGCTTTCAGATAGTGAAATAATCACTATAAGTATAGTTGGAGAACTTCTGACTATTGACTCAGAAAAAGCATTCTTTAGTTTATTGAGCAGAGAATATATAAAACTATTTCCTAAATTAGGAGATAGAACTAGATTTAATAGAACTAAACGAAATCTACATGCTGTAATTAAAGAAATACGAGAATATATTTCAGAATATATTCAAGCGTATTCTAATAATATAAGAATTATAGACAGCATGCCTATTCCTGTATGTGAGTTTGGTAGAGCTCATTTTAGCAAGTGCTTTAAAGGCGAAGCCTCTTATGGTAGATGTCCATCAAAGAAACAAACATATTTTGGATTTAAGTTTCATGCACTTACTACAGTAGACGGTTTCTTAACTGACTATGTTATAACTCCAGCCAACATAGATGATAGAAATACAGTGTGGGATTTATGTGATAAATATAATTCTATTTCTATTATAGGTGATAAAGGATATGTCAATAAAAGGCTAACGCCTGAGTTAAAAGGTGAAAGAGATATAAATTTATTATTCTTAAAAAGAGGTAATAGCAAAGATAACTATCCAAAAGAAATAAGACAACTAATATTTAAAATCAGAAGAAGGATAGAAACCAGCTTTTCTCAATTAACAGAGCAATTAAATTTAAATAAAGTTAAAAGTAAATCAATGCTAGGATTTATAACTAGAACTTCGATAAAAGTTTTAGCTCATAATATTTCATTTTTAATAAATAAACTTATGGGAAATTATGATTCTATAGCTAAAATAAAAAGGTTAGTATTTGGTTAAAATTTACAAATACCAACCTATAATAAGGTATTATTTTTTGCGAAAAGCAATTTACTTTATTTGGAAAAATTTTAACTAGCACAATAGATTAATTAATGTTTTCTTATTCCCCTTTATATAACTAATTTTAGTACCTTCTTATTTCATTGTCTTTGTAATTTTGTTTTTTCATTTTGTTCTTTTGTCTCTAAAAATTTAACTTATTTAAGTTAAATATAATAATCTACTATTCTATTGATTAATACTTTATATAAATATGATTAATAAATAAATTTTAAGCATACTTATCTTTATAAAACAAAACCACACTAATCTATAAGATTAGTGTGGTTTAATCATTTAGCATACTTCTTCTTCAAATTGACTGTTATATAGTTCACTATAGAATCCTTTTGATTTTAATAATTCTTCATGAGTTCCTTGTTCAACTATATCTCCATCTTTCATTACTAATATTACATCTGCATTTTTTATAGTAGATAATCTATGTGCTATTATAAAACTTGTTCTACCTTCCATAAGATTTTCCATAGCTTGTTGTATCAATACTTCTGTACGAGTATCTACAGAACTTGTTGCTTCATCTAATATTAGTATTTTAGGATCTGAAAGTATGGCTCTAGCTATTGTTAATAATTGTTTCTGACCTTGTGATATATTATCTGCTTCTTCATTGATTTCCATATTATATCCATCAGCCAATGTCTTTATAAAGTGATGTGCATGAGCTAACTTGGCAGCTTCAATTACTTCTTCATCACTTGCATCAAGACGACCATAACGTATATTTTCCATTATGCTTCCATTAAATAGCCAAGTATCCTGTAAAACCATACCAAATATTTTTCTTAAATCATTTCTTGTAAAATCTCTATAATCATGACCATCTATAAGTATTTTACCTCCATTTAATTCATAGAATCTCATAAGTAGTTTTACAATAGTAGTTTTACCAGCACCAGTTGGTCCAACTATAGCTACTTTTTGACCTGGTTTTATATTAATAGAAAAATCATTTATTATTATTTTATCTTCATTGTATCCAAATCTAACATGATCAAATTCAACAGCACCTTCTATACCTTCAGTTGATATTGGATTTTTAACATCTTCTACAACTTCTTCTTCTTCTAAGAACTCAAATACTCTTTCTGCTGCAGCTGCTGTTTGTTGCATTACGTTAGCTATTTGAGCAGTTTGAGCTATAGGTTGCATAAATGATCTTACATATTGAATGAATGCAAGTATATCTCCAACTTGTATTTTATTTCTTATAGCTAAGAAACCACCCATTATAGCTACTATTACATATCCTAAGTTACCTATAAATGTCATTATCGGCATCATCATTCCTGATAAGAATTGTGATTTCCAAGCTGAGTTATATAACGTATCACTTAATTTATCAAACTCTTCAATAGCTTTTTCTTCACCATTAAAGGCTTTCATTATATTATGACCACTATACATTTCTTCTATATGTCCATTAGTATGACCTAAATATTCTTGTTGTGCTCTAAAGTGTTTTTGAGATTTTTTTACAACCAACATAATCATCACTAAAGATAGAGGTATTACAATTAAACTAACTAACGTCATTGTAACACTTATCGATAACATCATTATTAAAACTCCAATAAGAGTAGTTGCTGATGTTATCATTTGTGATAATATTTGATTTAAGTTTTGACTTATTGCATCTATGTCATTTGTTACTCTCGATAAAACTTCTCCATTAGTCTTTCTATCATAATAGTTAAGAGGTAATTTGTTAATTTTTTCAGATATAGATTTTCTTAAATTATAAGATACCTTTTGGGATATATCTGATGTTATAAAAGTTTGAATAAAAGAAAATATCGAACTTATAATATATAAACTTGCAAGTATAGTTAAAGTTCTAAATATAGCATCAAAATCTATACCTCCACCACTATTACTTACCTTACTAACTAGACCTTCAAATATTTTAGTTGTTGCATTTCCTAATATTTTAGGACCAACTATATTAAATACAGAACTTCCTATAGCAAAAACTATAACCAATAATATAGCTAATTTATATGGGCTTAAATAGCTTATTAGCTTTTTCATCGTACCTTTAAAGTCTTTAGCCTTTTCTTGGCCCATTTTCATATGACCTCCGCCCATACCACCAGGTCTTTTCATTCCTTTTTTATTACTCATTATCTAGCTCCTCCTTTGAAAGTTGAGATAGTGCTATTTGCTTATAAACTTCACAGTTTTTCATAAGCTCATCGTGAGTTCCTATTCCTACAACTTTACCTTCATCAAGTACAACTATTTGGTCAGCATGAAGTATTGTACTTATTCTTTGAGCCACTATTAAAACTGTTGCATCTTTAGTTTTTGATTTTAATTCTTTTCTAAGTTTTGCATCAGTTTTTAAATCTAGTGCTGAGAAACTATCATCAAATATAAATATCTTAGGTTTTTTAGCTAAAGCACGAGCTATTGAAAGTCTTTGTTTTTGTCCACCAGATACATTTGTACCACCTTGAGATATTTCAGTCTCAAATTTGTCTGGTTTTGACTCTATAAATTCCATAGCTTGAGCAATACTTGCCGCTTCCCTTATATCTTCCTTTGTAGAATCTTCTGCACCATATCTTATATTACTATCTATAGTTCCAGAGAATAAAACTGCCTTTTGTGGAACATATCCAATTTCATCTCTAAGTTTATGTTGATTAATATTTCTTATATCAACTCCATTTACTAAAATTTCACCTTCTGTAACATCAAAGAAGCGAGGTATTAAGTTTATTAAAGTTGATTTACCACTTCCTGTACTTCCTATAAAAGCAGTTGTTTGGCCAGGTTTTGCAACAAAGTTTATGTTACTTATAACATTATCCTCTGCATCAGGGTATTTAAATGAAACATTTTTAAATTCTACTTCTCCATACTTATCTTCATCAAATTCTCTAGTTTCTTTTGAATCTTTTATAGCTACATCAGTTGATAATATTTCACCTATACGACTAGCTGAAACTGATGCTCTTGGTAATATAACTGATAACATAGATAACATTAAGAATGACATTATTATTTGCATTGAATATTGAATAAATGCCATCATATCTCCAACCTGCATTACTCCTGCATCAATATTATGAGAACCTACCCAAACTATTAGTATTGTTATCATATTCATAATTAACATCATCGTAGGCATCATTACTGACATTATACGGTTTACAAATGTATTTGTTTTTCTTAAATCTATGTTAATTTCATCAAATCTTTTTTCCTCTACTTTTTGATTGCTAAAAGCTCTTATAACTAACATACCTACTAGTGATTCACGTGTTACTAAGTTTAGTTTATCTACTAGTTTTTGTACTTTCTTAAATCTAGGTATCGCTAAACTAAATAAAACTATAATTACTAAAAGTATAGCAATAACCGCTACACCTATTATCCACGCCATTGATGTATCAGTATTTAAAACTTTTAGTACACCACCTATACCAAGTATTGGTGCATATAATATCATCCTTACAAACATAACTGTAAAGTTTTGTATTTGTTGAATATCATTTGTACTACGAGTTATAAGTGATGCAGTTGAAAATTTATCAAATTCAACATTTGAAAAACTTACAACTTTTCTAAATACATCTTTACGAAGACTTCGCCCTATTCCTGCACCTAATCTTGAACCAATAAATCCAACAACTATAGTTGCTAATAAACTTATAAGTGCTATTCCTAGCATAGCTGCACCTGATTTAAATATATAATTATTTTGTAACTTTTCTATATTTATACCTATAGCTTCATATTCATTTTTTATAGCATATATAGATGATTGAGTTAGCATATTTTCATCTAAATCACTTGTTTTATTATCTATCTCTTTTGTCATCTCATCTATTTGAGCTTGAGGTAGTTTTTCAATTACAGAAAAAATATCTACACCTTTTGGAATATTAGGTATTTTCCCTTGTTGGCTTGCAGCTTCAATACCTGACACCTTCACCAAAGCCTTACTCATTATTTTATTTAAACTGTCTATTTCTTTTTTATCATTTGTATTTAACCTATATAATGGTTCACTTTTTAATATTGGATATTTTTTAACCTCTTTATCATATTCTTCCTTAGTTAAATTATCCTTGTTTATTAACTTATAATTTTTATTTACTTCATCTTTTTGATTGTTATCCATAAAAATCATTAGTTTATTTAATTCTTTTTCTCTAATAACAGTAGGAACAGCGTTTTTTATACCATTTTGTTGTATCCCTACGTTAACTATGTTTGATGTATAGTCTGGTAAAGATAAATCACAAGTCGCTTGTACTATCAAAAGACCAATTACTAATATAAGTGATAATGTAAATGGCTTTAAGTATTTTAAAACTTTAGTCATATTTAAACTTCTACCTCCATTTCAATAAAATTTGTTGTATAATTATAATAGTTATATTTTGAAATAGTTATACTTTTTAACTATTATACTTTTTAAGTATATACTTTTTTTAATAAAAGTCAATAATATAAATATTGTTATTTAATATTATTACAAATTACCGATATTAAATAACAAATATGTATTATATGGAGGTAACAATAAATGGATGAAGTTAAATTAGAAGCAATTGTTCAAAATTTTATAAGTATTATACCTTTATTTAAAAAGAAACTTTTACATGATAATTGTAAATTTGATAAAGGTAATTTAAATCATTCGCACTTTCAAATATTAGCGGTTTTAAAAAAGGAAGGGCAACAACCTATATCAGAAGTGGCAAAAAAACTTTTTATATCCACACCTAATATGACTAAGTTATTAAATAAACTTATCGATGAAGGTATGATTGAAAGGATTCCTGGAGAAAAAGACCGCAGAATTATAAATATAAATTTAACGGAAAAAGGAAGTACATATTTAAAAAGTAGTTTCTTAGAAATTCAATCATCATTAAAAGATAAAATTTCTTCTTTACCAGATGAAAAGCTTGATAAATTAAATGATTCTCTTATTACTTTAAAAGAAGTATTAAATGAAATAAGCTCAGATTTTTAAATCTGAGCTTTTTCATTTAATTTAACTAATTGACTTAGTTTATCTAATTCTTTAAGTATTACTAATATAGTACTTATTATAATCTTTGTATTTATATTTTTACTTTCATTTATGCTCTTTTGTATAATTGTTACCTTATTTGTTATAGCGTCATCTTTATATTCAATTAGTAACTTTACATTATTAATAATTTTATCTATATCATTGGAATTTATACTCTCTCTATAAATCCGCATATATAATTCATAAATATTACTAGCTAAGTATCTTCTTTCATTTACTATATTGTTATAATTTTGATTTTTATCTATCTGCTTATTCATTCTAGCTTTAGATTCTATAATAGATATTGTAACAAATAGATGTTTTATAAATTCAGGATTATTTTTTCCCTCTACTAAACTGCGTAATTCCTTAAACATTTTTTTAATAGAAGCATCATATATTTTTCTTAATTGTTCATTTGATTTTTCTAAGTTGTAAGGAAATAAATATTTATTAGCTATTATAGCTATTATGGTACCTATAGCTACCATTAAAATTCTTTCAATTGTTAACTCTTGAATATTTCCAACAATAACGGCGGCTCCAATTGCTGATACGGTTACAAATATTATTTTATACTTATATTCATTGACATACCCTTGCAAGTAACCAGCAAGCATTACTATAAGTAGTCTAATATTCTCAGTTTTAAATATGCTAAATAATATAATTATAATCACAGATCCAACTAAAGTAGATCCTATTCTATATCTAATTTTATGTTTAGATGTTTCATACAACGGAGTAGTTAAAGATAATATTGTAAACAATATCCATCTTCCTTCAGGAAGTTTAAAATATTCCATTAAAAATAATCCAATAGTCATAGTTATAGCCATACGCATACCATAACAATATTTAGGTGAATCAGTATCTGTTAAAAAAGATTTGATATTTTTCTTTGAGAATATTTCCGATTTATCTCCTATTTTATCAACTACGTTATATTGCTTTATATCGAGTTTAGTTAACTCTTCTAAAGTATCATCTAAGCAAATCATACCTTCTAATAATTGTAAATTAAGCAAATCATTTATTTCATGTTCTTGGCAATAGTTTAAAAGTTTCTTTATATTATAAGAATTTAGTTGTATTGTTTTATTTTCTTTAGAATTAATAGAAATTACTTCTTTCGCAACTTTTACTAATTCTTCTAAAGTATCTAGTATAATTAAATTTATCGACTTATTATTGTCACTATATAATATTCTACTTATAACTTCTAAAGCTACAGATATATTTAACTTTATTTTAGCCTCTTTTGTTAAATAGTAATTTGACTCTCCCTTATCATATACTATCGTTCTAAATTCATCTATAGATGAATTTATATTATTTATAGAATCATAATTATTTGATTTACCTTTGATACAACATACTTTATTTTCAATAGATTCACATACATCTACTAATATCTTATTACCGCTAGTAGCCAGTTTATTTTTATTAAAAAGTAATTGTACTAACATTATTATAAGTGCTCCAAATATTAAGGCCAGCAACCTAATATCCAATCTATCGGTTGGTACAGGTGTAGTTAATAAAAATAGATATTGTAATCCAAAAGGAATATATAATGGTTGTCTTAAATTATAAGTAAAGATATAACTAAATATAAATACTACTATAAAGTTAATTATAAGTCCTAACCACATATTACTTGCAACAATCAGTGATGTTCCTATCCCTATCAACAAGTTTATTCCTATAAATTTTAATGTATTCTTTAAAGGCGATCCAGTAAAATCTCGCTCTAAAAACATAAGCGTTGCTGTTATCGTTGTAACGCCAATCAATGTATTTTCTTCTCCGAATATTGATTTAAATGTAATAACAAAAAACATAACAATTGCAAATGTAATAGTATTATTTATAATGGTCTTTTTGATCACGTTATCTCCTCCTTATTAAATTTATTTTGCACTTTTTCTCTAAAGATATTACTATATAAAAAAAGACCCTTAAGTGTAGTAACAACTAACTTAAAGGTCTTTTATATATTTTACTTATTTATTCTCTGTTTATTTACTATTTTTCTACTTACTTAAAATTAGTTTAAATCAGATAGTATCTCTTGTAGTACTGATTTTGCATCATTTTTTATAAATTGTTCTTCAACTTCATAGTATTCACAATCTATAAATCTCTCTATCTTTTCTACCTCTTCAACATCTCCATCTATAGCAAATAATACTGCTGTTGATTCTTTTATATCATTTATAGAAAGTTCATTTATTATTTTTCCGTCCGATTGTATTTCAGACTTTATCTCTACACCTATAGAATCTCCTGCTTTTTTTAAAGATTCTATACACTCATTATTATTCGCCACTACAACTATTATCTTATTCATAACTTTTACCTCTATTTCGTATTTGCTGGTAGTATTTCTATCCAATAATTATCTGGGTCTGCTATAAAGTATATTCCCATTTCCTTATTTTCATAGCATATACATCCCATTTCTTTATGTAAATTATATGCACCATCAAAGTCTTCAACTCTAAATGCTAGGTGGAATTCATTATCTCCTAAGTTATAAGGTCTATCCCAATCTCTTAACCAAGTTAACTCTAACTTATGTGTACTCTCTCCATCTCCTAAGAATACTAATATAAAACTGCCATCATCTGCTACTGTTCTTTTAGTTTCAACTAGTCCAAGTGCATTTTTGTAAAATTCTAAACTTTTTTCAAGGTTTAATACATTAAAATTATTGTGACAAAATTTAAATTTCATAATTCATCTCCTTAATATTAATTTAAGTATAAACTACCATTAATTAGATATAAAATCAAGTAATCCAATTTTATCCAATATGTTCTTTTTTATATGTAAATATTCATTAATAAATTCTCTCATTGTATATCCTAATTTATTAACAATCATTTCTATATTTTCTAATATTTTCAAACACTTGATAACTATATAATTTTATTTTTATGAATAATTATTTTATATAGTTTCATCAAATAGTATTTTTCCTAATTCATTGTTTATAAGCTTTAATTTATCTAAATCACTTATATCATTTAAACTTATTATTGATTTTATATTATTAACTATTATCCTACTATCTCTGTCTTCTTCTTTTTTTAATTCTATTAATCCATTTATAATACTTTCTCTATTTAATACTATCATTTTATACCATACCCCCGATAAATTTTATTAGGATTATGTCCACGATAATTTGTTTTAAACATATATATTTTAATAAATATAACTTTGCTTTAAATATAAAAATTTACTTCGGTCACATCCGATATTTAAGGAACTACATGGATAGGTCATATCAAAGTTTCCATTTGTATGATTCTAAAATTATATATTAAAAAAGCTGTCTAATTAATAGACAGCCTTTATATTAAGCTATTTTAACTGAGTTTTCATCTAATTGTTTTGTTCTTTCTTTATTTACCTTGGTCATACCTTTAGCTGCAATTGTAAGTGATATATATGCTATAACTACACATACTAGTATTCCTATCCAAGTTGCATTATATCCAAAGTTTTCAGCAAATACTCCAAATAATGCTGATCCACTACAAAATCCTATTGCAAAGTTTAAATTAACTAAACCAAGTATTTGCCCATATTCTTTATTACCAAAGAACGAACCTACCATATAAGCTGGTCCCATCATATAAATAAACGTCGCTATACCTTTTAAAACTGAGTGTGCATGTGCGAATAACGGCGAGCTTCCAGCCATTAATAATGCAACTCCTGATCCTATTACTGCTATAGCTGCTATTGATAAAGTTTTTAATATACCTAATTTATCAAATAATATACCACCAACCATACTTCCTAATAATGATGCCATAGCAAATAATGAACCTGTTGTAGCTATCGTAGATGATGATAATTGTAATTCACCTTGGAAATACGCTGCATATTGTATTGAGTAAGCCGATACATATATACCTACGAATAATAATCCTATACCCATTATCCAGAAGTATTTATTTTTTTGAGCTTCTTTTAATGTATATGATACGTCTATTGAAGTTGTATTTTCTTCTTTTTCTTGACCTTTACCTCTAACTTTTTCACTTTCATTTTTTGGCATTCTTATCATAAATAATGCTATTGGAATTATTGCTGCTAATCCAACTAACCCAAATATAAAGTATGAGTGAGAATAACCACTTGAACTTATAGTTCTCGTAACTAATTGTTGTAAGAATATATTCCCTATAGATCCACCTGCATATGCCATCCCCATAGCTTTACCTTTTATAGTTTCATCAAACCAAGAGTTTAGTAACATCGGTATACCTATACCAGATACTATACTAGAACCTATTTGAGCTATAGCTGCAATTGCATAAAATTGCCATAATTTATCTGCTATTGAGAATGTCATAAATCCTCCAGATAATAATATACCTCCTGATAGATATAACATTTTTGTATTTAATTTACCATACATACTACCTATAAATGGTCCAATTACCGCTGGAACTATTGTACCTATTGTGAATATTAATGAAAATTGAGATAGTGTAAATCCTTTAGCTTCCATTACTGGATACATATATAATGCTTGTGTATTTACTACTATTCCATTTGGTATAGCTTGTACAAGCATACAAGCTATTACTATTAACCATCCTGTAGTTATTTTTTTATTTTTATTAATTGTTGAATCATTCATTAAAAAATCTCCTCCTATTAATTTAATGTCATTTATTATTTTCTATTATGAGTAAAATTAATTTCCTATTTTTCCTACTCATTACTTAATTTTTTTATATTTTTTTTGCTTTTTCTTATATTTTCTTACCTTTTTTCTTATGAAAACACTTTTTCAATTTGTTAAATTAATAATAACATACTTTATCCATTCATTTCTGAGAAGAATAGAGCATTTTAAAGAAATCAGGAATTCCTTTTTTCCTTTTAAGTAATTTAAATTTGTATATTTTTATAATTATTCTTAATATTCCAACTTAAAGTGCTAATTAACTTATTATAATTTTTATAATAAAATGGTATAATATATATCTTATTAGATACTACAAAGAAAATATGTATTTCTTAGGAGGACATCAAAGTTGAAAAATATAACATTCGGAAACTTAATAGAAAAATTACTATATATTTCAAATCAAAAGAAAAGTAGTTTAGCAAAATTTATAGGATATGATGTATCTTATATTAATAAATGGATACTATCTACATATTTACCTAGCTCAAAACGAATAAATGAAATATGTAAAAATATCTCAGATTTCATACTTGACTCTTTAGATGAATCAAGTTTAATTAATTTAATTGATTACTTTGAAATACCAGCTGATAGCAGTGAAGAGTTCATTGGTGAATTTATTGAAACTATGTTAAAAGAAGTTTATATTGACACAGTTAATATAAATAATAAATCTGTTCAAAATTTACCAAAAAGTACACATTCTGAAGAATATTATAATAGCTTCTCTATGGTAAAACCTAACATTATTTACAATACATTTTTTAATGAGTTAAATAATATGGCAGATAAAGAAGACTCTTTAGAAATATTAGTTTCTTTAAGCTTAATGTATCTAAACCATAAGGATAAAATAACTTTGTCTGACTTAAAGGAGATTTTACATAGAATAAGTAAAAAAACAAATGTAAAAATTAGCTTTTTAATAGGCTTTGGTGGAGATGATAATGAAGATGATGTTATAAATACATTACTTGGTATTAATTTAATCGCTAGTTATCCATGTTTAAACTTTAAAATTTATAATTGTAAGGTTAAATCAAATACTGTAGCCTTTGCTATAAAGGATAAATTCTTATCTACAAATATATTCTTTGAAGAAGGTGAATGTTTATTTAGTACAAACTCAAAGGATAGACGCTTAGTTGAAGAATTTTATTCTAATATAAAATATACACTAAAGAATAAAGGAAATCTTTTATTCTATAGAAAAGAGGCTTCTTCAATGATTGAAGACCAAACTTATATACAATATATAATGAATAATGATTTAAGATGTTTACTAGGTTCTATTAATGAATTCTTTATGCCACCAGATTTATTTATGGAAATTGCAGAAAGATTATTTGGTCATAACCAAAAAATAATTAATGAACTAAAGAAGATTAACTTATTCCTTCACAATGTAACCTATAAATCAAAACTAAAAGTTCTTATTCATGAATCAGAGCTTAGAAAATATATGTCATCTGGAAAACTACACTTTTTCAATACTCCAGTAACTCTTACATTTAAGGAAAGAGAAAGACATATAGAATATATGGAAAAAATCCTTAATGAATCAAATGATGTGGAAATAAGACTTGTTGATGGTGATTTGGTTGACGATTTTAAAAATAAAGAAAATCCTTCACTATATCTATCAAGAAACTTAAAATTTACAAAGGTTTATCCTGAATCTGGTAAAAATTATTACTTTATAATTAGTGATAATGAGTTTAAGGGTATGTGTACTGACTTATTTGACAAGCTTTGGAATGCTAGAACAGACATTATTATAAGTAACAAAGATGAAATATTAGATAGAATTGCTAAATCCATTAGCTATACTAGACTTATAAGTGAGAGTTTCGGCGAAAATATAGAATAAATTTAATATTTAAATTTTATAATGAAGTATTATTTAAATAGCCCATTTATCTATGCGTAAAATAAAAAAGCTGGATTTCGCAATGCGATAACCAGCTTTCTTATTTTTTCTACTTTTTATTAAGCTTAGAATAAATTCCATTCTTTTCTACAAGTTCTTGATGAGTTCCTCTCTCTTCTATACCATTTTCAGTTAAAACTATTATTTCATCTGCATTCTTTATTGTAGATAACCTATGCGCAACAACTAAATTAGTTCTATTTTTACCTAATTCCTCTAATGATTTTTGTATTTCATTTTCTGTCACATTATCTAATGCTGATGTAGCCTCATCTAGTATCATAATTGGAGGATTTTTTAAAAATATCCTAGCTATAGAAACCCTTTGTTTTTGACCTCCAGATAACTTAACTCCTCTTTCTCCTATATATGTATTATATTTATCAGGAAGAGTCATTATAAAATCATGTATTCTAGCTTTTTTACAAGCATCAATTATCTCTTCATCACTTGCATCAGTTTTACCTATAGTTATATTTTCTTTTATAGTTCCTGTAAATAAGAAAACATCTTGAGCTACAACACCTATATTTTCTCTAAGTGATTTTAAACTTACATCTTTAATACTTATTCCATCAATTTTTATATCTCCACTATCAAAATCAAAAAATCTTGGTATCATATTACATAATGTAGTTTTTCCTCCACCAGATGGACCTACTAGTGCTACAGTTTTTCCTGCTTCTATAGATAGACTAAGATTTTTAAATACTTCATTGTCATCTTCATAAGTAAATGATATATTCTCTATTTCTATATTTCCTTTTATATTTTCTAGCTCTATTGGATTTTCTGGTTCTTTCTCAGTTTCTTCATTTATTATTTCCATAAATCTTTCAAATCCAGTCATTCCATTTTGATATTGCTCGGTAAAGTTTATTAATTTTCTAAGTGGTTGTATAAACATCTTTACATATAGTAGATATGCAGTAAAATCACCTATAGTTATATAGCCCATATATGTAAAGTATCCTGCTACAATTAAAACTATTAATTCTAATATATCTATAAGTAAGAACATTCCAGAGAAGTATTGTGCCATTACCTTATAGGCTCCTTCTCTAGCTTTTTTAAATATTTGATTAGATTCATTAAACTTTTCTAATTCCTCTTTTTCAGTACAAAATGATTTTGTAACTTTCATACCAGCTATACTATTTTCTAATGTAGCATTTACATCTCCTGTTTTCACTCTAGTTTCCTTAAATGCTTTATTCATTCTTTTCCTTTGACTTATTGCATAGATAACTATTATAGGTAATATTGTAAATACAATTAGTGTAAGCTCTACATTTATACCTATTAAAATAAAGAATGAACCTAAAAACATTACTATAGATATAAATAAATCTTCAGGTCCATGGTGCGCAAGTTCTGATACTTCCATAAGGTCATTTATTATTCTAGACATTATTACACCAGTTTTATTGTTGTTAAAATATGAATTAGGTAACTTTTGAAGATGTGTAAATACATAACTCCTCATATCACCTTGCATCCTTACACCAACAACATGACCCCAATATTGCATAAAGTAATTTAGTCCTGCCTTTATTATAAATATAACTAATAATGTTATAGCAAAAACAATTAACATCCTAAGGTCTTTATTAGGAACAACATCATTCATTATACTCCTAGTTATCAGAGGATATACTAAATCACATAAAGCCACTGTAAATGCTGCTAACATATCTAGCATAAATAACTTTTTATACGGCTTATAGTACTTTATAAATTCTTTAATCATAACTTTTCTCCTTTCATTTGCTATTTATATATATGTTTTAATTAAATACTTAATTAAGTAAAGTTATTAATTTATATTATTTAAAAGTGCCATAGATAATAAAAGTATTTTATAATGTAGAATTATTATTAGAACGTATATATTATAGAGTTTATCTACGATATATAATACTACATTACATTTTAAATACATAATTCATTCTTATATTACTTAAAAAAATATATTTTACTCTATAAATATATATCTTTTTAAGTGCTACTTTAAACAAATTTTGACTTAGTAAATAAAATTTTTACAAACAACCTTAATTAACTATACTATTTCTTTATAGAAAAAGCTGTAGATATTATCTACAGCTAAAAATATTATATTATTCAATTTCATACATACTAGATCTTGCTGAATTTTTTATACAACTTCCAATTAAAGCACCTACTATAGCTGGTATTATCCAGTTAAATCCAAATGTTGCAAGTGGAAGCTTTGTAGTAAAAGGTGCAACTTGCCAAAGACTATTAGCTACACTCAATAAACTTACAACAAACGTTGCTAATGCTGCACCCTTAAATGCATTATCATTTTTAATATTTTCAGATACCAATGTCATTATTACTAGTACCATAAGTACAGGATAAACTATTTCTAATATTGGACCTGAAAATTTTATTATAGTTCCAACTCCAAAATTAGATACTATTGCACTAAATACACATACTACTATTACAGTTATTTCATATTTTAATTTTCCATTAGTTATACTTGAAAAATACTTTCCTGTTGCTGAAGTTAATCCTATAGCTGTAGTTAAACAAGCTAGTGAAACTATAGCACAAAGAACTATTTTACCTGGATATCCAAATAATCCATTTGTTATAACTACCATTAAAGATGCCTGTGGTGTATTTACTCCATATGGATCTCCTGGAAGATTAGATAGTGTTGCTCCTAAATATGTAAGACCTCCATAAACTAACGTTAAAGCTATCCCTGCTACTATGCCAGCTTTCATAGTTAACTTAACTTTATCTCTTGAGTTTATATATCCTTTTTCATGTATAGATGTAATTATAACTGTTGCAAGAGCTGCTGCTCCTAATGCACCCATAGTTAAATACCCTTGTGAAATCCCTTCTTGAAACGGATTATTTTCTATCATAGCTTCAGGGTTTAAATCTCCAATCGGAGTTATTATTCCTTTTACAATTAATATTGCTAAAACTATTAATAATGTTGGTGTTAGCACCTTACCTATTATATCTACAACCTTAGATGGTCTTATTGTTAATGCTAGTGTTAAACCAAAGAATATTATAGAAAAAATTACAGATGCTGTTATATTCATCTCACCTAAAATAGGTGTTATACCCATTTCAAATGTAGTAGCTGCTGTTCTTGGAATTGCAAGTAGTGGACCTATACATAATACTGCTGCTATCCCTATTAATTTCGAAGTATTTTTTCCTACTCTGTTTAATACTTTATCTAAGTCTCCTGAGCATTTTGCAGATGCTGCCATAACTAATAAAGCTAACCCTACATCAGCTAATACAAATCCGATAAGGGACACTATCCAACTTTGACCAGATACAAGACCTAAGTATGGAGGAAATAATAAATTTCCTGCACCAAAGAACATTGAAAATAGTGCAAATCCTGTAACAGCAATATCTTTACTCTTATTTCTCATCTTTTCCCCACCCTTTCTTTTCTTAATTTTCTAAATATTTATAATATTTATAATATATTGTATGCACTTCAGTTCCTCCTGTCAACTTATTTGCATACAATATATTATTTTTTATCTAACCTTATAAATTCATATCTTCTAATCCCTCATAAGTTTATTGGTTTTATTGATTAAAATGATATATTATTATAAGTAGTTTTTTAAATTCGTCATATATTTCTCTAAAACCATTTATTAACTTTGTCTATCTTTTCTTAACTTGACCATTTTTTTCTTTATACTTATTTCTTTATATTTTTTTACTAATTCCTCACCTTTATAGTTAAGTATATCTACATATGAACATAAGTCTTGAACTTCAACAACACCTATATCCTCATTATTTATACCTGGTAAATTACTAAAAGCTCCAACTATATCGATAACTCTTATTTTCTTTTTCTTTCCTGCATTTATATATATTTTCGTTACTTCACTATGAATATTTTTCTCTATTATTTTATTTTTTCTATTTTTCAAAACTTCCTTGGATTTCTTTTCAAACTTTATTTTTCCTTTAGCTATATCGTCTATTTTTAACTCTTCAAGAACTTTTATTTCATATCCAAGGTATGCTTCTATTTCGTTAATATATTTATCATCTTTATCAGTAAAAATAGTTATTGCTTTTCCATAGCTATCTTTTCTACCAGTTCTACCAATTCTATGAATATAATTTTCTTTATCTCGTGGAACATCATAGTTTATTACTAAAGATATATCATCAATATGTATACCCCTAGCAGCCACATCTGTACTTATAAGTATATTAAACTTATTATTTTTAAAGTCCTTAATCACAAATATTCTTTTATCTTGAGACATATCTCCATGAAGTTCTTCAACTAAAAATCCATCTTTTTTCATATTTTCATACAACTTTTTAACTTTATCTTTTGTATTACAGAATATTATTAAAGATGTTGGATTCTCCATATAAATTATACTCTTTAAATTTTTATATTTGTCATTTTCAAATGATTTTATTTTATTTTCAATTATTTGCTTCTTATCAAATAATTCATTATATTTTATATCTAATATATTAGATACTTTAAGGTATTTATCACATATGTATTGTATATCATCATCTATAGTTGCAGAAAATAATCCTTTTGCACTATTTTTAGGTATCTTATTTAATATAAATTCCATATCTTCTATAAACCCTTTATTAAGCATCTTATCAGCTTCATCTATTATAAAATACTTAATATCATCTAAGTTTATTGTATTTCTTCCTATATGGTCAATTATTCTACCTGGTGTAGCAACTACAATATGCACTCTTTGTTTTAGTTCTCTTATTTGTTCCTTTATAGGTTGTTTACCAAATATTGCACTACATCGTATCTTTTTTAACCTTCCTATATTAGAAATTTCATCCTTAACTTGAAGTGCTAACTCTCTAGTAGGTACTACTATAAGAGCTTGTACGTTATTATTTTCTATATCTATATTCTCACATATTGGAATTCCAAAACTTGCAGTTTTACCACTTCCTGTCTTAGATTTTACTATAACATCCTCTTTTTTCAATAACCTAGGTATAACTTCCTCCTGTACCTTAGAAGGTGTTTTATAGTTTAAATTATACAAAGCTTTTATTATATATTTATCTAAATTGAAGTCTTCAAATTTTTTATTCATCTATTACCATCCTTGTATTTTTATTAAAATTTAACATTTTAGTCTTTATCTATATTACCAAAATATCTATTTTTTATTAAGCTATAATTTATATTACCTAATCAAAAATTCGCTACGCTCATATCGCCAACGATATGACACTCGCTACCGCTTCGGTCACATCCGTTGCTTGAGCCACTGCGTGGGCGAAGCATTTCAAAATATTATTTTTTACGTTTCTGAAGTTATTGATATTATTTATATTTATAAGTTATCCAAAAAAATTTCATATCATAATTTCCTTGTACGTAAAAAAGAGACAATCCCATATTATGAGATAGCCTCTTTTATGTATAGCAAAATCTGATTACTTTGTATTAATAGTTGTCCCTGTAGAACCAAATCCACCTTCGCCTCTAACAGTATCATTTACTTCATTAACTTCTACAAAAGTACAGTTATAAACTCTTCTTAAAACTCCTTGAGCTAATTTAGTGTGTTTTGGTATAGTTATTTCGAAGTCTTCTTCATTTTTAAACATTATACCAAGTTCACCTCTATAATCCATATCAACAGTACCTTCAAATACTGTTATATCCGCATTAGCTCCCGAAGTTGTTGGAACACCCTTTACAGTTATTCCAGACTTATTTTTTATTTGTATACCCCACCCTTGTGGTATTTCAAATATTAATCCTGTTTTAGCTATTCCTTTTTTTCCGCCTAATACAGTTATATCTTCACATGTGAATAAGTCAAATCCACTATCTGTTGGATGAGCAAACATTGGTATTACAGCATCTTTATTTATTTTTTTCACGTTCATTATCATATCAATTTCTCCTTTATCCCACCTCATACATTACTATATCATGGTTATTTAACGACTTATTTACATCTATAACCCTTTGATTAGAAGAACCTCTCAACATAATAGATAAATTTTTCTTATCCTCTTCAAATTTTCCATCCACTAGTACATCTACATACTTGAATATCTCCATTTGAGTATAATCAAAATCCTCAACTACATATCCAGTCCATAAGTATATCATTTTTTCTGGGTAAACTTTCTTAAATTGTTTACAAAGTTCTATAACACCTTTAACATTTTGAGGGCAAAGAGGCTCTCCTCCTAATATAGCTAAGTTTCTTTTTATGTTGTTTTTATTCATATTATCTAAGATGTACTTTAAATCACTATTTGTAAATTCTTTTCCACCGTTAAAATCCCATGTTTCAACATTAAAACATCCTTTACAATGATGTGGACAACCTTGTGTCCATAGTGACATTGTTATACCAACACCATTTGCTATATCATTATCTTTTATCTTAGAAAACCTCATATAATCACTTCCAATCTTATAAATGTAGAACTCTTTGTCCAATTTCTTGCGTACGGCCTTTACCCCACATATTAGATCCTATATATCCACAAGTTCTTCTCATAACTTGCATTTCTTCTTTTTCTCTGTTACCACAATTTGGACAATACCACTCTAAGTCATTGTCTAATAATATTTCACCTTCATATCCACACTTAAAACATACATCTGGCTTAGTGTTTATTTCAGCATACTGTATATTATGGTAAATATAATTTATTATTTGTTCTACTGCAGTTAAGTTTTTACTCATATCTGGTACTTCAACATAACTTATACATCCACCTAAACTTATATCATGGAATTGAGACTCAAATTGTAATTTAGAGAATGCATCTATTTCCTCTGTTACGTGAACATGATATGAATTTGTATAATACATTCTATCTGTTACATTTTTTATTTCTCCAAACTTTTGTTTATCTATTCTACAGAATCTTGAAGTTAAACTTTCTCCCGGAGTACCATATAATCCAAATCCAAGACCTGTTTCTTTTTTCCATTTTTGACATGTATTATTTAAGTGATGCATTACTTTTAGAGCAAACTCTTCTCCTTCTTTAGTTGTATGAGATACTCCAAGCATTGCTTGAGTCATTTCATATACCCCTACATATCCTAATGAAAGAGTTGAATATCCATCTTTTAATAATGAATCTATTTTTTCACCTTTTTTAAGTCTTGCTATTCCTCCATGTTGCCAATGTATTGGAGATACATCTGATGTTGTTCCTAATAATAGGTTATGTCTAACCATTAAGGCTTCTTTACAAAGTTCTAATCTTTCATCTAAAATTTCCCAGAACTTGTCCATATCTTTATTAGCAGTTAAAGCTACTTGAACTAAGTTAAGACTAATAACTCCTTGATTAAATCTACCATACCATTTATGATTACCATTTTCATCCTTCCATGGAGAAAGATGACTTCTACAACCCATTGGTGGGAAAGTACTTCCTTCATAATTCCTTCTCATTATTTTAGCACTTTGGTAATCAGGAACTAATCTTTTTGTATTACACTTAGCTGCTAGCTTTGTAATATAATCATACTTACCACCTTCTAAGCAGTTATGCTCATCTAACAGATATACAAGTTTAGGGAATTCTTCTCCTATTTGTTGACCTTTGTGATTTTTCATTCCTTCTAATCTTTGATTTATCATTTCTTCACATATTAAAGCCATTTCTCTTTCATATTCATGACCTTCTTCAATTTCTAAATATATAGTAGAAAATGGTGATTGACCATTACTTGTATGAAGAGTTGATAATTGATATCTTATAGTCTGTATACCAGACTTTAATTCTTCTAACATTCTATCTTCTGCCAGTTCATGTGCCATTTCTTCAGAATACTTTTCTTTATATTTATTGAAATACTTATTATAAGAAACTCTTAAAAATGGTGCTATATGTCTAATTGTTATAGTATTTCCACCATATTGACCACTAGCTATTTGAGCTATTATTTGAGTAACTATAGTACAAGCTGTACTAAATGACTTTGGTGACTCAACTAATTTATTATTTATTACCGTTCCATTTTGAAGCATATCTTCTAAGTTTATAAGCATACAATTGTGAATTGATTGCATTGCATAATCCATATCGTGATAATGAAGTACACCCTCATCGTGAGCATGAACTATATGAGCTGGTATTATCTTTCTTCTCGATATATCTTTAGACACTTCACCTGCTATCAAGTCTCTTTGTGTTGAGGCTAATATACCATTCTTATTAGAATTTTCATTTATTACTTCTTCATTAGTTTTATTTAAAAGACCTATTATACTGTCATCCGTAGTATTTACTTCTCTTTTAAATGATTGTACTGCTCTGTATCCTTCATAAGCTTTTGCTGTTAACTCATGCTTATATTCTATTAATTTGTTGTATACCATGTTCTCAACTTGATATACAGTTGGAGAATTTTCTTTTTCAAAACAACTTATTTCTATTTCATCTGCTATTTTTTTAGCTATTTCTTCTTCATATATTCCGCTTCCATATTTCATAGCTTTAAGTATTGCATCCTCTATTTTACATTTATTAAATTTAACAATACTTCCATCTCTTTTTATTATATTTAAGTTCTTGACCATAAAAATACTCCTTTTAACACTTTATTATCCCTAAAATTTTGTAAAATAAAAATAATATTTTTAACAAAATCTTACTTTTATTTCACAAAATCCTATTGACTTTTCTTACTATATGTGAATCATTTTTTCAATCCTTAAGCACCATATGTAGTATCACATCAGTTATTGTATACTATATATAGTGGACTATCAAGCATTTTTTAAACGCTAAAATTTTATTTTTTTGTCAATACTTTTGACAATATTTTTTATATTTTAATTTATAAAAATCTATTTCATTTTTATAAATTAGTAAGTATAATAGAGTTTTTATTTAAATTTAGATATTATTGTTTTCAAATAAAAATGTAGATATGAATTAATTCATACCTACATTTTTATCTATGCTTCTTCTACTATTTTTTTATTATCTTTTTTTGTTAACTTTGATTTATTATACTCTTTTATTGCAACATCACTATAATAAGTAGATATTGCAAATATAGATATTATTGATCCATATGTTATTGATAAATCTGTAAATGTAAGATGTTCTTTTTCGTATCCATTTCCTTCTGGAGCTTCTATATCTTGTGGTTTTATATGTTGAGCAACATATGTTAATGTATTTGTAACCTTTGTAAAGTATTCTGTTCTATATGTAGTATATATACCCAATATTAGTACTATTATAACAACAGAATTTACTAAAATCTTAGATATACTATTACTTTCTTTTATCTTAAATATTTTTTTAAACATATTCATTATAAAATTCCAATAAAGCCCTATATGCATACCGATTAAAGCTATTGATAGGTATGAAGCTCCAAAATGAAGCATCTTCCAAAACATTACTCTATCATAAGTTGTTGCTTTCATCATAAGTACCCCACTTGCTATTATTGAAAAAATACTTATAAATAAGAATAAACTTAGTATATATGATATTTTTACTCTTAATTTTAATTTTTTATCAAATAATCTCTTACTTATATTTATTATCCATTTTTTGTTTAAAATCATATGCACTAATATAAATGCTGCAAATACATACCCACCTATTATATGAAATTTAAAACTTATCAAGTTTTTATTAAAAAAAGTTATGAATAATACAGCCATAGCTATATCTAGTATAAATTTTATAATATTCTTTTTATTCATAATACCATCCTTTATGATTTTTATCGATATTGATTTTCAACTTCATATATATTCTACAGTTTTTTATAATCTTGTTCTTATTCTATATTTAGAGTTTATAAATATATTTGTATAATTTATGTTTCCTAATACACAAAAGCACTAGGAGTATACCCCCTAGCGCTATTTTTACTTACTTTCTTTTTCTTCTATTTAATAATGTACCTAATGCCATTAATGAAGTTCCTACACCCATAGCCATTGTTCCGTCTATCGCTGATCCAGTTTGTGGAAGAGTTGATGTTCCATCACTTGATACTTCATAATCTTTTACAAATGTTAACGTATCTTCTAATAATTTAACTGTAAATTCTATATTTCTAGACATTGGTACTACATACATTCCAACTTTTATTGTATCACTTAAACTAGATACCTTAAATCTTAAGCTTATGCTATCTCCTGATTTAGCTGTTACCTTATGAGATACTTTGCTTCCATTTACATATATAACATGATTTTTCATAAATTCTGATCCTGTAAATGTTAATGTTACATATTTTTGTCCATCTATTTCCTCAACTTTAGATGTAGAATTTAAGTATTTTCTAGCCATATCTTTCCCAGTTTGACTTTCATGATTTACTGTATTTTTTATAGTATATAGTTTTCCTTTTTTAACTGTACTTTCTGTTGTAGTATCTGAAGATGATGTACTTCCACTTGTTGATAATGAACTTCCTGATGTTGTACCATTTGTTGTTCCACTTGTTGTTCCTTCTGTTGAAGAAGATGATATTTTTTCAATAGTTGACGTTTCTAATCCAACAGTATAGTTTATATTCATTCCCATAGCTGTTATATATGATGATACACCTATCTTTGAGTCCACTGAGTTAACTTCAAATGTAACCTTAGCATTATTTTTATCTTCTGTTATAGCTACATTTGCTCCATCAACAGATATCTTAATATTTTCCATAGTCTTGTATAAATCTGATGCAAATTCTAATGTTGCATACATCTTTCCATCTTTTACTTCTATGTAAGATGTTTCTTTTAAAGAATTTCTTACCATACTTGATCCCATTGAACTATTTCCTGAGTAAGTAGTTGTATTCTTTATTTTATATTTACCATCTTCTAATTTATCTCCACTTACTGCTTCTTTTTCTAAAACTGTTACTGTTATAGTTTTAGTTGTAGTAGACCCTTGTGAATCTGTAACTTTATATGTAACTGTATACTTTCCAGCCTTAGTTGTATCTACATTACCAACAACTTCTATTTTTGATGTTAAATCTCCATCTTCCTTATCTGTAGCTACTCCACTTGTCGCTCCACTTAAAACATCAAATTCATCTCCTACATATATTGATGAATCTGTTACATTTATTACTGGTGCATTATTTTTTGTTTCAAGCTCTGGTGTCTCTGCTAACTTTACATTTACAGTAAAATCATGTGGTGGCATATTAGGTATTGGTATATTAACATTATAACTTAATTGTATATTTGAATCTAAACTTGCTAATTCAACTGTATACTTTCTATTACTTGATTTTTCAAAATTAGTTGTTTTCCCATCTACTGCTATTCTTATATTATCTATAAGACTGTATTGAGAATCTGTAAATTCAAGAGTTATGTATATTTTTCCATTTTTAACTTCTATTAATGTATTTTCTGATAATGCATCTCTTAAAGATTGGTATCCATGACCAGATGTTATTATTTCTCCATCTTTTACATATTCTATTTTATTTGCTACTGAATACACCTTATCTTCTAATGTTCTTTCTATTACTATAACATTTTTATCTATACTACCGTCTGCATAAATATTATTTAATCCCCCTGATGTTATAACTGATATTATTGCCATAGTTTTAACCGCCACTTTTAAACCTTTTTTTCTTAAAGCCATTTTTTCTCCTCCATTTTATCAATTAATAATAATTTTCATCTATCATTGACTTTTCAAATTTTATACTTTATATTATTTATTATATGATATTGATTTTCATTAACGAGTTAATTATATATTTTTTATACATAAAAGTTTTAAGTATATTTGCATTTTTTAAATTTTTTTTGCTTAAATTTATTTTTAGAATAATTTTTGGGAGTTTTTATGAATTTTATAATTTCAGTACTCAAAGATTTTTATGAATGTTGCAATATGCCTGTAAAGGCTATTTCAAGTGAGTTTGATGATATATATAAAATTGGATACAATGATTATTTTGAAGAAATATTTCCACTAGAACAAATAAAAGATTTAATAAATCATTCAGGTAGTCATTTAGATATCAATTTAGACAGCAATATAGACATTTATTATAAGGTTGTAAGTATTTCTAAGTTTAATAAAAACAAAGGCTTCTTTGTATTAGGACCTATATCAAATAAACCTGTTGGTAATACTTCACATAATATACCTTATCGTTCTTTAGAGTGTTCTAATTATATGTCTAAGCTCATTTTGAATATAGCTGATGATAAATTTGATAAGAATATGAATAATAAATTATTTAATCCTTACATAAGAAAGGCTATAGAATATGTTCATGAAAATTATAGTCAAGATATAACAATTGACTCATTATGTAATTACTTAGATATCAATAAGAGTTATTTTTGTAGCTTATTTAAAAAATATACTGGAAATACATTTTCATATTTTTTAAATCACTTCAAAGTTGAAAAAAGTAAAAAGCTTTTAATAGATACTGATTTAAACCTACTCGATATTGCAATAACTGTTGGTTTTAATAATCAAAATTATTATAGTATGGTGTTTAAAAAATATACAAATATGAGTCCATCTAAATATAGAGCTTCTATTTCTTTAGAAGAATAAAAATAGCCTGTATACTTTTTGTTAATTTAGTATATAGGCTATTTTATAATTACTTTCTATTTTTTATTAAAGTTTATCTCTATTTTGTCAACTTGAGGTGTTAATTGTATTAATTCCACTTTTGCCTTTTCAAACATGTATTTAGATGCTTTTATAGAATCTGTATCTGCATATTTATCTTCTAAATAGTATACTGTCTTTATTCCAGATTGAATAATATTTCTTGCACAATCATGGCAAGGGAATAAATTTACATAAATCCTACAACCCTCTAAAGACTTTCCTCTGGCATTTAATATTGCATTTTGTTCAGCATGTACTACATATGGATATTTAGTTTCTAAAAATTCTCCTTCTCTTGACCAAGGAAAATCTTCATCACTACAACCATTTAAAAACCCATTGTATCCAATAGATACGATTCTGTTATCTTTATCAACTATGCATGCTCCAACCTGAGTAGATGGATCCTTACTTCTCATTCCTGATAATAGTGAAATACCCATAAAATAATCATCCCAAGATATGTAATCAGTCCTTTTCATAATTACCTCCATTCGAATTAAAAATTTGCTTCATTAATTTCATTAACGATATAACACTCGCTACCTATTTGTTTATATTCATTACTCAAAATATATTACTTTATATCAAAATTCATTTTATATAGCTCTATAACATTGTCTATCAATGAATTTATAGTAGCTTTTCCTGTACAATTTATTCTATTTGAAACAAATTTAGCTTTACCTAATGCTACAATTTCATCAACATCAAAATCTAGAATTTGCTTACCATTTACATAAGTAAATCCTACTCCTATAACAACTGCATCTTCTTTTATATCTTCTGATTTTATAAGATTTTGACGTCCTACACATGAAATTATTATATCAGCCATTTTTACTAAGCTAGATAAGTCTTTAGTTTTGCTATTTGCATTTATTAAAGTTGCTCCTCTATTCATTAACATAGTACATAATGGCTTTCCTACATGATTTGATTTTCCTATAACTAAAGCTATTTTTCCTTCTATATCTACATTGTATTGTTCTAATAAAGAAATTACTCCTTTAGGTGTTGCTGGTGCTAATTTCTTGTCATTTCCTAAATTTATTTCACCTATCCATTCTCTAGCAAAACCATCTGCATCTACATCGTAGTTTATTGATTCCATAAGTTTTTTAGTATCTAAATGCTTAAATGTTGGTAATTGAAGTATAACGGGTATTTTTTCTTCATTACATCTATTTATTATATTTAATACATCTTCATTATTACAATGTTCTTCAAGTTTTACAACTTCTACTTTTAATCCAGCTTTCTCTCCTTCTTTTATTTTACCTTTGATATACCTTGCATTTCCTTCATCATTTGATGCATTTATTATTACAAATTCAGTTTTTTTTCCTATTGCTATTTCTATATTTTTAATATCATTTTGATATATCTTTATTTTATCTTCACACATTTTTATTGCATCTATTATTGTTGTCATTTTTCTCTCCTAATTAGTATTTTATTATTTATATTATATTAAATAAGATAATATAATTACAATGACTTATTCTTTATAAAATTTAATGAACTTTTTAACTCTATCCTATATTAGCTATCTGCTTAATACATATAGATTAAAATAATCTATATGTATATATTTTTATATTAAACAAATTATTTTATGTAAATTTTCTTTAAATATGTATATTATTTTGAAAAATGATAATACTTAAAATATGAACGGAAAACATACCTATCTCCCCCAGGTATATTAAAACTACAGTTCCCCCAACTGTAGTTTTTTACTTTATAAATATAAAAATAGAAAGTATCCATTTTATTGTTGGTATACTTTCTACACTATAAATACTATTAATAATTTTTATATTTTATTGCACTTTTTAATTCGTAAAATTTATATCGTTTACAATTATACTATTTGATAAAATAACCCATGATTTACACAATAAAAATATAACTTACCATGACCTGACTTACGGAATCTAAATTGCATATTCCATTCAGGGTATTGTTTTGTTATAAGAGCTCTATCACCCTTTACATATGCAACAAAAGATATATAATGTTCCTTTGTCATTTCATGTTCAGTTGTTACATATAATTCGTCTTCTACTGGTTCTATATCAAGCTTATGCCCTTCTTCTGCTTTTTTTGCAACCAATGGTTCTAGCGTCTTACCACAACAAGATATTGTAGCATTTCCTGTAGCTGTCATTAAATTCCCACATTGTGGACATACATAAAACTTTATTTTGTTCATATTTCCTCCTACTAAATCGTTTAAATTTATTTGTCCAGATAATATTTGATCAATACTTACACCTAATATTTGTGATAATTCTGGAAGTAAAGAAATATCAGGACATCCTAGACCTCTTTCCCATTTACTTATTGTTTTATCACTTATATTCATTAAATCAGCTATTTGCTTTTGAGTCATGTTCTTATCTTTTCTTAATTCATATATCAAACTTCCAATTTTTTTACAATCCATCCTTATCACCTCTTAATATTAATTTAAACTAATTTGTAAGACAATTCAATAAACTAAACGTAGAGTTGTTTATACTTATAAATACTTTCATATAGTATTTATTAAATATCTATATTTTATATACTAGACAAACCTTTAAGATAGTAAGCTTATTAAATAATAAGAAAAGCTTATTAGTAAATGACTAATAAGCTTTTTATTATTTAATCTATAAATGTTACAACTTCTTCTAAAGGTTTACGAGGAGGTTGTTTCGGAGTATCATCTTCTGCTACCCCTAAAGAAATCATAGACATTAATTCATATCCTTCTTTTTCAAATCCTATAAGTTCTTCTATCTCTTTTTTTGCATGTGTTGGCCCTGTCATATAACAAGTTCCATATCCCATTTCAGTTGCAGCTAATAAAATATTTTCTACCGCAGCTCCTATTCCTTGTGCTGCAGATTGAGGAGATACTAATATATCTAGAACCTCTTGTGGAGCATTATTTTCTTTTAATATTTTATATTCTATCATCTTGTACTCACATGAATACACTATTATTACTACAGGAGCATGTTTAAAACATGTATAGTAGTTTATTACGCTCATATGTCTTTTAAAGTCTTTTTCATTCTTTGCAAGTTGGCCTATATTTTCATGACTTTTAGTTACTATATCAGCCATTTTATTTATTATATCTCTATTTTGTAACACTACAAAGTGCCAGTTTTGCTGATGCTTTGGAGATGGTGCATAAGTTCCAGCTTTTAACAGTTCAATTATGTCTTCTTTTGGTACTGGTGTATTTTTAAATTGCCTTACACTTTTACGGTTGTATATGAAATCTAAATTTGCCATATTATTTTCTCCTCTTGTACAACTAGTTTAATTTCAAAGTAATTATATAATTATAGCTATTTTATGTCAAATTTTAAATACTATAAACTGATATATTAACTTTTACATCTATAGCTTATAATTTTCCCTAGATAAAAATTCCATATCGTAGTTTACTTATATGTAAAAACAAATAAATTTATAAAGTTCTATTAATATGTAGCTTCTCTCTTAAATTTCTATAATATGTCCTAAATAAAGATGAAATAACAATAACTCCAAGAGCTATAGCTCCACTTGCTAAAAGAACATTAGCACCCGTAGTAAAAGCTAATTGAAAATCCTCCTCTACAACATAAGACATTGTATTATATAATCCAAGACCTGGTATTAATGTTATTATTCCAGGTACTATAAATAATATAGTAGGCTTTTTCATCTTCCTTGCTAATATTTCGCTTAATAATGCTGCTATAGATGCTGCTATAAAATTGGAAGTCATCATATCAATATTAATTCTCATTAAAAGTACATATATAACCCATGATATCATGCCTATAGAACCAGCTACATAAAGTGTCTTCTTTGGGGAATTTAGAAATACTGCAAATCCAACTGCTGCTAAATATGAAAATATCACATGTATATACATCGGCATCCAAATCATTATAATACGCCTCCAAATCTAACATATATATTCATTGCTATACCAACACCTACTGCAATAGCTGTGGCTATAATTCCTGCATCAATTGCTCGTCCTACTCCTGACATAAGTTCACCTGATACTAAATCTCTTATAGCCTTTATAAATGGTACTCCTGGTAAAAGAGGCATTATTGACCCTACTATCAACATCTTAGGTGTGTCTAATATTTTAATTTCTACAAGACCTACACCACAAAGTCCTATAATTATGGATGATACTAATGTAGCAAAAACAGGTATGTTACTTATTTTTTTAACTTCGTTATATGTAGTCATAGCCATCACTGATGTTATAAGAGTTAACATAAATGTTAATGCATTATCTCCTCCGACTAATACAGCAAAACTAGATGAACCAATTGCTGTCCATATATTTACAGCTCTTTGCGTATGAGGTGATTTGTCTTCTAAATTTTTCAACTCTTCTATTGCATCGTCTATTGACATATCTGTTTGACTAACAAATTTTCTAGAAAAATCATTTAATAAATCTATTTTATTTAAATTTATACATCGACTTTCTATTACCTTCATAAATGTATATCCATCAAATCTATCATCAGATACTATAATTGTATTAGGTGCCATGAATACATTTATGTGTGTAAATCCTCGTGAACTACAAATTCTTTTTACAGTGTCATCCACCCTATAAGTTTCAGCTCCATTTCTAAGCATTAATTGTCCTATAAATGTAGCTAATCTTAAAACATCTTTTTTATATTTATGAGTATTATTATCAGCCATAAATACCACCTTATTCGTTTATTTTATAGAAATAAATTAATCCGTTGTGCTAGTTAAATTTTACAATAATAAAACTCCAACAAATATAGTACCCTAAGATTATCACCAATCTAAAGGAGGGTTACTACAATGTTGGAGCTTAATAATTATTATATCCAGAAAGTAGAAAATTTAACGGATTTATTTACTATAATTTTTACAATAGTCGATGATATATATAATGATATCATACCTATAAGTATTAGAAATAGACGTAATATCAAAGATAGCAAACTTTGCGATAGCGAAATAATAACTATAAGTATAGTTGGTGAACTTCTAACTATAGATTCAGAAAAAGCATTTTTCAGCTTATTGAGTAGAGAATATTCAAAACTATTTCCAAAGTTAGGAGATAGAACTAGATTTAATAGGACAAAACGAAATTTACATTCTGTAATTAATGAAATAAGAGAGTATATTTCATTGTATATTAAATCTTATTCGAATAATATAAGAGTTATAGATAGTATGCCGATTCCAGTTTGTGAGTTTGGCAGAGCACATTTCAGTAAATGTTTTAAAGGCGAAGCCTCTTATGGAGTATGTCCATCAAAAAAACAAACCTATTTTGGCTTTAAGTTTCACGCACTTACTACAATAGATGGTTTCTTAACTGACTATGTTATAACGCCTGCAAATGTTGATGATAGAAATGCAGTATGGGATTTATGTGACAAATATAATTCAATTTCTATTATAGGTGATAAAGGTTACATTAACAAAAGGCTAACGCCTGAGTTAAAAACTGAAAAAGATATAAATTTATTATTTTTATAGTAGTCGAACTTAAAAAAGTTCGACTACTATATTTAATTATATACAAAAATACCCTATAGAGTAAACCTTTTTATTAGCTGTCTACTCTATAGGGTACATTTTAAATTTCAAGAACTTTTTTATTTATATTATTTATTAATATAAGTGAGTAATTTAAAATTTCTACTTTAAGTTTTAATAATAATCAATAATACCACAAGCCCATCTCGCACCTGAATTTCCTGCTGGTTGTGAAGTAAAATCATCATATCCTGCATGAAGTATGAAAGATTTACCTATAACCTCATCTACAGTAAATCTATTAGTAAATGTTGAAAGTATTCCTATACCATTAGCTGATAGAACCGGTGGTAAATCACCTGCATGCATAGGATGTGCTACATTACTTGGATTATAATGAGATTTTGCAGCAGTAAATAGCTCATTATTATTACCAATAGAACAGTCTCCAACCTCATGAATATGAAGTCCATGGAAAGAACTTGCTTGATTATTTACATTAGGTATACCTGTTATATATACCTTTATATATACTCCTTCACCTAATTGGTATAAATATATAGTTCCCCTTATACAAGGTGCTAAAGGTCCACCTTTTATTTGAGCATACGCATTTGGTCTAGATGGGTTATATGCTGAAAATATCTTTTGTATATCGTATTTAGGACAAGATGTATCCATAATATACCTCCTAATAATATAATCAATTATCACGATATATATTATGATTTATCCTTATTTTCTGTTAATGTTGTCTATTTATATTTTATTAGTAAGCTATGTTTTAAATGAATGTTGAAAAATAATACAATATAATTAACTTCGTAATTGTTATATATTAAGAACTTAATAATAAATTTATTTTTTTGTTTATTTTTTCAATTAATGTAGTATAATATGAATACAGATAAAATAAAAAAGAAACCACAATCTAGTGGTGTAGAGTAGTGGTTTCTAGTATAGACTATTTAAAGAATTTAAACTTAACTTTGAATTCAAATTCCAAACCACTTTTTCTATTTGCACTAGAAGAGTGGTTTTTTATTTTATCATATATGTAGTTGGTAGCTAAACCAATCCAAATAGAACTAATAAGTCATAAGATAAAATTTATCATTAGTTCCATATAGAATACACCTCCTTCCTACTTACTGTAGGAACTAGAACTATATGAAACCACCACTCATAGATTGCAGTTTCTTATGGTGTACTATATCATACAAAAGTAATTAAATGTAACATTTTATATAAAATCAGTTCATATTTGTGAAAAATATTATCCTATTATTCATAATTGCCATACATTAGTACTTTTAATAATTTAAACTATAGTGTATGGTTATTTTTAACTTATAGTTAGTTCGTAATATTAATATAATGCGAACTAAATAAAGAGTTGCATTTGTTTATTCATACAACTCTTTATTTTTTATTATTCAAAATTTATCTAATTTCAACATTGTGTTAAAACATAGCCTAAATTTAAATATTTACTATAAGATAGTATGAATAATTTGAATAATAATATTTATAACATTGGTTGCTGGTTATTCATTGAATATCCATCATCTCTAACATCACTCATGTCTATAGTATCTTCTTTAACTTCAACCTTGCTAAGTTTTTTAACTGCTCCATAAGGATTATTTAATGATAATTTATCTCCTCTTCCCGAAATAACCCATAAAACCTTATATCCTCTAGGTATAACTTCTAGTCTATCTTCTCCCTTACCATCAGTAAAGTAAACTAATAAATTAAGTTTTTTCTTATTAGCATATTCAAAAACTGGAGTAAACTTAGTACCACCTCTTATATTAATTCTTTCTTTTATATCTTTTACAGATTTAACTTTATAGGTACGTCTAATTTCATTATCACATTCTATAATAGTAATTTCATGATTATAGTTTTTTACTATTTGAAGAACTTCCTTAATAGCTTGTTTAAATTCTTCATCACTAATACTTCCACTTGTATCAAGTGCAACAGCAATTTCTGCTTTATGTCCTCTAAGCTCTCCTCTTAAATCCAGTCTATTTGGTTGTCTTCTATTTCTTCTTGTTATAGTTTTCTTTCTATTGCTTTCAACTGTACCCATAAGTTTTTTAAGATATAAGTTCCAAGGTAACTCTCCCTTACTGTTTTTTAAAGCCGAAATTAAACCACCTAAATAGTTTGGTATTTCACCTTTTTGAGATAAAGTAACAAACTTCTCTGTAAATTCTTTAAGAGTTTTTTCATCTATCTCATCAGATTCTTCCCAAATATCATGAGTATGCTCTGGATTATATTCAGTTTCTATATTTTCATTTTCATGATTATCAACTTCTTCACCATTTTCATCAACTTCTTGTAAATCAAGTTCCGTTTGAATCTTTTCTACATAATATTCAAATGATTCATATGGTTCAAGTTTTAAGTTATAATTTGAGTTTAACCATTGAAGTGTTGTTGCATATGGTGGTAAATAGTTTAAATATTGATTTACTACTACATCCATTGCAATATTAATAGCCAATGTACTATACTTATTTTTTAATTCTTTTCCTCTTAATAAATGCAGCGATAGTATATGAAGTATTTCATGCTTAATAGTACTTTCCATCTGTTTCATATCAAGACTTAAAAAAATTATTGGATTAAAATATATTACATATTTAGCACCTTTAAAGTTTATGGCAGTTGGGCTACTTATATCAAATCTAATATCTCTTAAAGTTTGAAATAAAAAGTATCCATAAAAGTTATCTTTATCTTCCATAAGACTTAAATTAACTTTGTCTACTAATTTAAAAAATTCATCTTTAAAATCTTGTGATATATCTATATCAAAATTTTCACCTTTTTTATTTGCCTTTAACATAGCATAAGTATTTATTATTTCTTCTGCTTTGTTGTAAAGGCATTTTGCTTGTTTATCAAAATAACTTTCCATAGATTATCCCCTTATCATACTATAAGATTCAAAGTATAATTCTACGAATTCTTCATTTTCTATAGCTTTATTATATACATTTATATAATTACTCTTTATATCTTTCATAATTCCTACCATTAAATCAACAGGATATGATTTTAAAAACTCAATAAATCTATTTATATTATTTTCTGATATATCATCATTTTCAAAGTTTAATTCTAATGTTTTTAATATATTCATTGCTGATAAATAAAGTCTTGTATGACTTTCGCTTTTTACTTTTTCTATAACACTTGAACTTAAAGTTTCACATGAAAATACATCTTCATAAGATATTAATGGACTACAATCAGACTCAACAAAGCTTATAAACTCTTCTGCTATAACCTTTCCTACATTTCCTTTTATAACATTTAAAAATACGTTTCTTGGTATTGAGTCTTTCTGTTCTTTATAAACCTTATAACTCTTAGAAACTCTTTCATAACTTCTTGGAGTTGCACGTAAATCATCTTCATTTATTCTGTGTAAATACTCAGGGAATGTTGATATAAACTCTATAACCTTTTGTTCTATACCTGCATCCATTGCCCAATTTAGCCATTGATTATAATCAGGTTCCATGTTTAACCATACAAATCTATTTTCTTGTGCTGCATCCATATCAACAACTTGATAATCAAAATCTGAACCGTATTTGCTTGATGGGTTCATTGCAGCTAATATTTTTACATCATCATGTAGCTTATATCCGTTTATTTCTCTATTTAATATTAAGTTCATTAATTCTTGTTGTACTGTATGTTCACAACGATTTATTTCATCTATAAATAAAAGAACGCTTTTTCCTTTAGCTATTTCTTCATCAATTTCTCTTAACTTATTGTGAACTGCATATACTGTAATTTTCTTTTCTATCTTTTCTCCATTAGAGTTTGTTGTTGTGTAAGATTCTATAGTTGGAAGTCCACCTATTTCACCTTCTTTAAGTAAGTTACCATCAATAACAACTAAACTCCAATTATTTTCTTTAGCAAGTTTCTTTGCTAATGCTGTTTTTCCTATTCCACTTTCTCCTACTACTAATGGTACTTCATTAGTTGATAATACTAAGTCAACACTCTTTAATGTATCTATAAAATTCATCGGTATATCTCCTATATCATCTTTAATTTTTCATCTACAGCTATCTTTCTAGCCTTTTTACTACCATACTTATAAATAAGCATTATCTTGTCTATTTCAAAGTTTTTACTATTTCTATCTATCATACTGCAATTTAAAAAGTCTCTAACATATTTTTCTTCAACTTCTTCTTTTGCTAAAACCTCTTTTAACACTTCTTCCAGATCTTCTTTTGATATTTCTCTTGCTACATATTTAATTACCAAAATATTTTCTTTTAAGAAATTTAATATTTTATCCTTATCTAAGTTATGTATAAAGCTAATTGCCGCTTCATTATTTTTAATAGCTTCAATTTCTATATTATGACTTGGTGAATTAATATATCTTAATGCATCATAACTTATTTTTATAGCTTCTTTTTGAACACTTTCATAAGGACTTTTTATAAACTTTATTGAATCATAATTTTTTCTAACAGCAAGTAATTGTAGTTCTTCACTTGGATTTTTTGCATATTTTATAGCCCATCCAGCTTGATTTATAGCTAACTCAATTACTTTATCTGTTGGATTTTTTATATAATCTAATATACTCCATCCTGCATTTACAGCTTTTATCATCATTTCTTCTGTAGGATTATCTATATATCTAATAGCTCTAATATTATTATCTAATGCTAACTCTTGCATTTCTGTAGTTGGATTATCTATATACTCTAATGTTAATCCATCTTTTTTTATAGCTAACAGTTTCATTTCATCTGTTGGATTATTTATTGTTGATATAATACTAGGATTATTATTTATCATTTTTATAATTCTTGATTCTTCCATATATGCCTTCCCTTGTATAGTTGTTTTATATAATCATTTCTATTATAATTAATATACTTTATTTTGGTAGTTTAAACAGAATAATTCTACCAATATATAATAAAACTGTTAAAATGTAATATAGTTAGATAAATTTAAAATAAAAAATTCGCTATGCTTGAGCGATGTGTCGGCGAAACACTTCATGTCGCCAATGATATGACACTCGCTACAGCTTCGGTCACATCCGTTGCTTGAACCACTGCGTGGGCGAATCATTTCAAAATGTCTTTTTTTACGTTTCTGGAGTTATTGATATTATTTATATTTATAAGTTATCCATAAAAAATTTCATATCATAATTTCCTTGTACGTAAAAAAAGAATAATCATATATAAATTATTCTTCTTTTATATTTATAAATATTAAATTTTAATGATTATATTGAAAAAATTTATTTTTTCATATAGTATTCTATACTACCTGTATCGTCATTAATTTGTTCATCAAGTATATTAAATCCAATACTTTTATAAAAACTAACAGCTCTACTATTATCTTTATATACAGTTAATGTTAGTTCGTCATATATACTATCTACATATCCAATTAATTTACTTCCAATACCAAGTCCTTGATAATTATTGTCTACAAACAAAGCTCCTATAAATTCTTTATCTATTACTGATATAAACCCCTTAATAATACCTTTTTCTTCATAAATAAAACTATCTGCTATAGGTATGTAAACTTCTTTTACAGTGTTATAGTTAGATTCCCAATATTCTTTCGATATAAAATCATGGGCTTTTATAGTGCTTTCTAACCATATATTCATAACTTTATCTATATCTTTATCTTCTAATTTTCTTATCATATTAGCTAATGCCTCCTGCTACTATTAAATTTTATTAATCACTTTCTTTAGCTACATATCTACAGTGCCATCCAAACCATCAATTTATATTAGTTAATATTTTCTATTGAAGTTTCTTAATATATCTTACATTATAATAAAAGTCCAATTCAAAATGTACTTTAATATCTACATTTTGAATTAGACTTTAAAATATAATATTACTTTTGTAATTTTTAATTTAAAAATTAAATTTAATCTATTTTAATATATTTCAAGTTTATATATATCAGAAATATTAAATATATTCTTAAATAATATTTATAATTATTTTAAAAGTTTACCATGTACAACCATTCTTGCATCATTAAATTCATAAGAACAAGTTGATAAAGTTATAATTTTATCATTTTCATTTACATCTATATCTGATTTATACTGTGACTTATTTTTTATATCTTCTAAAAATTCTTTGTATTGGTCTTTATCATCAAAGTTAGTTTTAATATAATTATCTTTAGAATCTGTAACATATGCTGAGAAAACTTTATATTTTAAAACTTTATCATTTTCAACTTCTATTACTATATCATTATCTCCATAGAAAAATTCTTTTTCTTTATACTTCTTTAATTGCGCAAACATAGTTTTATTTCTCATATGATGACCAAATAAAACTGTATTTTCATCATTAAATCCATGATTTAAATAATTCATAAAAATAGATCCTGATGATAAATAGTTTTTATTAATATCCTTGTCTAAATAAAATGAGTTATCTTTTCCTTGAACAATAGGATAATTTATATTTGTATTATCTATCTTAATCCAACCTCTGTAGTCTTCGTATTTGTCATACAGATTCTCTTCTTCTTTTTCTACTCTAATTTGTTCATAAGATTTGTCTGCTTTTTTGTATTCTGTACTTTTTATATATACATTATATACACATATATCTATAATTAAAATCAAAACTACATTGATTATATTCTTTAAGATTTTCATAACACAATCTCCTTAATTAATAAAGTAAATAAGTACATATTCTTTTATGATTTTTAATAAATACCATTTTGCTACAAATTCATAACCACGTAAAATATGTTTTTATTTATTATAATGTGTATATTTAAATAAATAAAGCTGATATTGTGTATTTAAAAAATCTATATATTTATTTACCGTTACCAAGAGTCCAAAGCTATAAACTTTTATCTAAATAGAGGGTAATTTTTCTTATTTTTCTCTATTTAGATAATCTATTAAGGTTTTTGACTACTTCGGTAACACCTATCTTAACATATTGAAATTTACACATTTAACCCGTTACCAAAGGGTGTTACCGAAGGTGTTACCAAAAATTTATGGTAACACCTTTTTTAAAATTAGCGTTACCATAAATTCCGCTTCGGTAACGCTAAATCTGTCTTTGGTAACGCTTAGTTTTGCTTGAATATTAATATGTTATAATGACTATAAAAATACACTGTCGATATTTTTGACAGTGTATTTTTATAGATAAATTTATGACCAATTATATTGTTTTAGTTTTGTATCATATTCCATGTATACTCCACTTAATAATGATATTTTATATTTTAATATTTCAATATCATCTACATTTCCACTTGCTGGTGCTTTAGCTGCGTAAAGTGTTGAAGTTTGTCCAGGTTGTATTGCTTCGTTGCTACTTAGTTGTATAGTTTCTTGTGTGTCTTTTAGTTGTATATCTAACATTAGTCTTGTTATTGTTTCTTTTGAATTGTTAGTGTAATTTACTTCTAATGTTTGTTCAGCACCGTTGTTTACTATGTTAAATGTTAGAGGTATTTTATCTATTCTTAGTGGTAGTTCTTTTACACTTGGTTCTATTTTATTTTCTTTTTTATTATTGTTTATTATGAAAAATGTGCATAATCCAGCTATTATAATCACTATAATTAACAGTATTATCCAATATTTTTTTAATATTTCTTTTAGTTTCAATTTATAATATCTCTCCTTAAATATTTTATATTACATATATTATTTACAAATTTTATTTAAAATATAAAAAAATTACCTAGGGATTTAATCCTAGGCAATTATTTTATATTCTTTATTTTAACGATTTATTGAAAATATAAAACTAGCTGTAAAATTAGACATTGCCTTATTTTTATTACATTCACGCTCTGGTAATTCCCATCGTTCTGAATGAAATTTAATACCTTTTGTTTCATTAGCACTTAGTGAATATAACTTTTTTTCTTCTTGTGTTAATTCTCCTAATCTCCATAAGTCAACTTTTTTATTTACTTGAGTAGTACTTAAATCTTCTACTCCACACAATTTTAATTCCATTTGTGTTTTATTATCATTTGCAGTTAATGATTCAATATAAAGAGGTACTGTATCACTATCTAGCGTTTCACCATCTCTTTCAAATGAATCTATACTTACAGATATGTTCTTACTACCATTATTTTTTATAGTATACATCGGAGAATAAAAACTACCATCTGGCAATCGAGTGTTAGGTAATACATAAAATTCCATATTTACTGGTACTGTAACTGATATAGTATAATAATCGCCATCTTCAGGCTTATTACCTTCTATTTCAAAACCATCAAAATCAGGATTATCATCAAGTTCTGGATCCCATTCTCCAATTTCACCATCTAATATAGTAGAATCATTCTTAATAGTAGAAGTTTTAACCTTTGATGTATCTGCAAATATATCTAATGAATATTTATTTATACTCAGAGCAAATATTAGTAATATTAAAATTTTTTTCCTCATAGGCATCTTACCCTCAATATTTCTTTCCAAGTTATGTTAACTTTCAATTTTTATTATTAGTTTTGCAGCACTAGTTCCTTTGTATTCTCCACTTTCTATATCATATGCATTTATAGTTGCAGTTGCATTATATTCCCCTGCCTTTAATTTTTTAGTTAATTTTGCATATTCTATATAATGATTCGGTAATATTTCACCAGATTCAAATACCTTTTTATTATTATCATCTAGTTTTATTTCTACTTTGATTAAGTGCTTATTATATGGTGGATTTGCAATTCTAAGGTTTCCCTCAGATTTTCCATCTTTAAATATTGGTCTAGAGTTTATTTCAAAAGAAAATGTTGATTCATCAGCTTTTCTTTGTAAAATTTCTTTAATTTGTTCTTCAGTATACCCAGGTATTATACCTTCTTGTAAAATTCCACCAGAAATATTTACTTTATTATCATTGTTATTATTAATAATAACAATAATACCTAATAGCATTATTAATATAAATAATAAGGCTATTAATATTTTATATTTTTTATTCATTACATCACTTCCCATTTTAAATATATTCTATATTTAAACTAGATTTTATTTATTCTAAATATTAAAGTAAATTTTTCACTTGCTCCATCCTTATCAACACTTTCCCCATTACCTTTACCAACTTCTCCAGATAATTGAATTATACTTGAACTTGCTGGATCTAGTCTTAGAATTTCTTGTGGATTAATTATTTTTTCACCTAAATCAATACTTCTACCTTCATTACCAACTAATTCTAAATGTAAATTTGATCTATCCAAAGTTGATATATCTTCAGTCTTAGGTTTAACTGTTATTCCTCCACCTTTATCACTATCCCTAAACTCTGATACAGATACACTTATACCAACAGAACTTCTATTATTTATAGTATAATTGGCAGAATCAAAGTTTCCATCTTGGTCTACTATAAATGACATAGCAGTTGGTACCTCTACTTGAATTTTACCACCAGGTAAACTTCCATCATATTTACTAACTGAACCTTTAATATCTACAATATGACTTAGCACTTGTGTGTCATTTCCTACTATAGACTCACTAGATAAAGATGATACAGCTATATCAGATTCATTAGATAAAGATACTAAAGATGTCTTTTTTGTTTTATTTTTACTAAAATTTTTAAATAACATTCTTGATAAATTATTTTCATCTTCATCTTTCAAATTAATAGTTACATAAAATTCCTTAGCATACTTTTCGCCTTTTTTATTTACTATTGATACTACTACTATTTGTCTTCCAACTATATTTGTATCAACATTATTACTTTCAATTTGTATTTTATCTGTTATATCTTCACCATCAAAGTCAATGGCTTTTAAATTTAAATCCTTTATTAAATCAAAGTTGTCACCTTGTGTAAGTTCTAAATTTTCACCTGTTATTGATGTTTGATTGATATTAGATATATTTATATTAGTACTATATATCTCTTTATTATATATAGTATTACCATCATTAGAATTTTGATTTAAACTTATATCACCTAATATTTTTAAGTGATATTCTCCATTCCTATCTATAGGTAAGTACATTGAGTAGTTATTTTTTTTATCTAATTTTATATCCTTTAGTTTCTCATTCTTATTATAAAATTCTAATCTTAAATTAGATGATGTATTTTCTAAATCATTCAATTCAAATTTAATATTTATTTTCTTTTCTAAAGATAATTCTTCATAACTAAAGTTATTAATAAATGCCTGATCTTTTAATACTTCTATTGTTTGTATATTTTCACCTAAACTTATCCATGATCCATTCGACAATTTTATATGTTCTAAATTATACTCATATACTCCAGAAATATCTTTTTCATCTATAAATACCTTATAGTTTTTATTATTAAATAATTTATCAATTATATTGTTATTTCCATTATATAAAGTATATTCTTGTCCATTTATCATTACCGCTATTGGAGTAATATGTTTTTTAGATATGTTCAGATTTAAATCAAATCCTATTTTTTCACCTTTTTTTACATTACTTTTAATCGGTTTAAAAGTTAATAAAGAAACATCTAAGCGAGTTTCCTTTACTGTAACAGTAAATTCTTTTTCCTTGTATTCTCCATTACTTAGTCTTACACTAGCTTTTACAGTATAAATTCCTGGAACAATTGTATTTACATTATTTCTTTCAAGTATTATACTATCACTTATATCGCTTCCATCTTTATCAGTAGCCTGCAACTTCAAATCTCTTTTTGCATTGAACTCATAACCTTCTAATATTTCTAAGTCTATACCTTTTATTGATGACTTATCTATACTAGCTGATGAACTAGATGATGTATTCTGTGATGTATCATTTTTATTGTTATTATTAGTAGTATTTGAGTTAGGGCTTTTATCATCATTTAATGTTGAAAATCCTTCTTTTAAGGTATGTTTTGAAATTTCCTTGTCAATTACTGCATTAGTATTAATATTTCCATTTGCTAAGTCTTTATTTCCATTGCTTACATTTGATGACTGTTCTTCTATTTTTTCTTTGTTATAGTTTTTATTATTAAAATATTTATTAGTAGCTATGCCCCCAATAAGACTCAATATTATAATCACAATAATAGAATATCTTAATAATCTTCTAGCTGCTATATAAGATAAAGTATCTTTTAAAATACATTTTATTTTTTTCATATTATCTTAACAACTTTCTATATATTTTCTATACGAATTAATAAGGAGTAACCATTAAATAAATCCTATTGTACTATTTAGATGTTATTATCATATCTACGGCTACTTCCCCAACTAATTCATCAGTTTTTTGATCATATGCTTTTACTGAAGCAACACCATTATGCTTTCCCTTTTTAAGTGCTTTTCCCATAAGTTCTATATCTTCAATATATTGATCTGGTGATATTTTTTGTGTTCTTATAATCACTTTATTATCTACTCTAACTTCTAATTCTATATTATGAGCACTATATCTTGGATTTGCAAACATTATAGTTCCTCTTTTTCCTACAAATGTAGGCTCAGTATATATACTAAATGCTACTTTTGATTTATCAACTTCTTTTTGCATTAATGCTTTTATTTCTTCTGGTGTTAAGTCAGGAGCTACACCTGTTCCAAGCACATATCCTGATAAGTTGCTAGCACTAGATTTATACTCTGATTTAGCTTTTAAGTATAAAAATCCACCTACAGATAATCCAAACAGTAATAGTACACTAATTATAATTATAATTTTATTTTTTTTCATAATTAATCCTCCTTATTAATTACACAGTAATAATTCCTATATAATTATAAATCCATAATAATTAATTATTATGGATTTACGATTATATTATTATATTTATTAATGGCTCTCTTTTTTTATTTTGTATATTAAAGTAAAGTTTCCTGATGCTCCATCTTTATCTACACCTTGTGGACTTAACGCACTTGAACCATCAGCCTCTTTAGTTCCTGCTCCACCTTTTAATTGTATAAGACCTGTGTTTGCACCTGATACATTAAGTATTTTTCTTTCATTTTCAGTTTGTAGTTCTGAAACTTTTGCTAAGTCAACAGTTTTTGTTTGTCCACCAACATTCCCACTTAGCTCTAAATAAACATTTGATCTATCAAAATTAGTTTCTTGTCCTTCTAAATCAGTTTTCTTCTTTACTGTTATATTTCCAGTATTTGTTCTGAATTCATCAACAAAAACATCTATTCCTACTTTACTTTTATTCTCAACTCTGAAGTCGCTTCCTTCGAAAGTTCCATCTTGATCCACTCTAAATGTCATTGATGTTGGTAATTCAACTTCTATTTTACCTTCTGGTGCTATACCTTTTTTGTTCGATACAGTACCTGTAACTGTTACATTGTGAGTAAATGTATCATTTTGATTTCCACCTATTGTATCAGCATACACACCTGTTGCTGGTAAAGCTACAGCAGCAGCTAAAGCTAAACCTAAAAATTTCTTCTTCATTGCCATAATTTTTATCCTCCACGATTTTAAAATATTTATTTTCATATATAATAGAAATTAAATTCATCCTTGAATAAAATCCCTATTACATCATATAACATTTTACGACATTTTTCAACTTTTTTTTAATTTTCTTTTTTATCAGAATTTGGTATTAAATTCTGATAATTTAATACAATTTGATTCATTAAATTATTTTATCAATCTATCTATAATATTTACCAGTTCCACAATCTCTGGCTTAGTTATCTGCTCATCAGCACCAACTTCTTGTCCCTTTATCCTCAACTCATCACTAATTAAAGATGAGAATAAAATTACAGGTATATGCTTTAACTCATCATCAGTTTTTATAAGTTTTGTAAGTCTATGACCATCCATTAAAGGCATTTCTATATCAGAAACTATACAAGATACATAATTACTTATAGGTAATCCACTTTCTTTAGCTTCTGTTAAGTAATTCCAAGCTTCTTTGCCATTGTTGAATTTAACTGTATTTTTATAACCTGACTTATGTAAAAATCCAATAATTAAATTTGAAAGCATCATTGAATCTTCTGCTACTAATATTTTCTTTTGACTTTCTACTCTATCACCAAGTTCATATAATCTATCAAGTGTAATAGATGTTTCTGGGCTTATATCTGCTATAATTTTTTCAAAGTCTAATATAGTTATAAGTCTGTCCTTATATTCAGCTATTGCAGTTGCTACACTGTCTTCTCCACTGTATATAACTTTATCTGGTTTTTTTATGTTTTCCCAAGAAACCCTGTCTATTCCAACTACACTTTCAACTCTAAACGCAAAGTTTAACTTGTTAAAATGTGTAAGTATGAATATATCATGACTTTTATTTTCTGATTTTTCTATATTTAAACATTTGGCTAAATCTATTACTGTTATTACCTCTCCTCTTTGTTTAAATATACCTTCTACAAAATTATGTGAGTTTGGCATTCTCTTAGTTTCTTGCGCTCTCATGATTTCACGTATTTTGGCGATATTTATTCCAAATAATTCGCCACCTACAGTGAACTCCATTATTTCAAGTTCATTTGTACCTGACTCTAAAAGTATTTTTGTTTGATTTGGAGTATCCATAGTTATTGTTCCCCCATCCTACATTAAGTTTAAATAATCACTCTATTATTTATATACGGTACTTATTTAAATTTATTTAGATTATTTTTTGAATTTTTTATAAAAATGCTGTGTTTTAACACGATGTTGAAATTAGGTAAGTTTTGAATAGTAAAAAACCAATTAAATAATAATATTATCTAATTGGTTTAATTTGAGTATTTAATAAGGAATTTTTATAAAACAATTTAAATATTAAAAAAGTAATTTTTAATATACCTTAAAATATTTAATTAATAAAATGAATGAATAGTAATATCTATAATACATTATATAACATAATACATATAAAGTCGATGTATTTTCTTAATTTTCTGTAAATTATGTTATAACTATCGATATTAAAAAACCAACTAAATAATTAATATTATCTAATTGGTTTTTTATGTGGTTTTGATATCTTATTCTATGAGATTCTTAATGTCGTCTTATTTTATAGTAAACAATATACACTTTGAAAGTTTTTGGATATATATTAGATTAATAAATAATACTATTCATCGACACAATAAATTATAGCAAAATTCGACAATTTTTTCAATACTATTTTATAAATATTATGTATATTTATTTTGTGTTTTATATGAAACTATTCATCTTATCCAAATGCTTTAATATATATAGTTATAATGTATCAGCATATTTAATATAGATTATATATAATTTTTACTCAATATCAACATTTTGTTAAAACATAGCCTATAAAAAAAGAAGATAATGTTATATCTTCTTTTTTAGTTAAAGTATTTATCTTTATAATTTTGATAATGCTGATATAAGCATTTCTTCTTTAAATGGCTTTACTATAAATCCTTTTGCTCCGTATATTATAGCTTCTTTCATTCTAGCTTCTTGTCCTAATGCTGAAACCATTACAACTGATGCACCTGGATCTATTTTTTTAATTTCTCTTAATGCTTCTAATCCATCCATCTCTGGCATAGTTATATCCATTGTAACTATATCTGGTTGTAATTCTTTATATTTTTCTATAGCCATTACTCCATTTTCAGCTTCCCCAACTACTTCAAAATCATAATTTGCAAGCATGTTTTTTATAGACATACGCATAAATGATGCATCATCAACTATTAATACTCTTTTCATATTTTTTCTCCTTGAAATTAATTATTTTTTTCTATAAACAGATGGTCTTACTCTTTCAAAACCATTATCTAGGTTCGATAAGTTTTCAGATAAACCTATTATTAGGTAGCCACCAGGTTTTAAAGAATCATGTAATCTTTTGCATAATTTTTGTTTTGTAGGATTATCAAAGTAAATCATAACATTTCTACAGAATATTACATCATATTTCCTAAACTCCCATCCTATACTTTGATTTAGGTTAAAGTATTTAAAATCAACTAAACTTTTTATATTATTATTTATTTCATAGCTTTTATCACCCACTTTTTTCATATAATTTTGAACCCAAGTTTTTGGCAATTTAGCTATTTTATCTTCTGTATAAACTCCATTTTTAGCCGTTCTTAAAACATTAGTCGATATATCTGATGCTGTTATAGATACTTTTGATTTTGCACCTATTCCGAATACAGATGTTGCTAACATTGATATACAATAAGGCTCTTCTCCTGTAGACGATGCTGCAGACCATATTTTTATTCCTCCAACTGGAGCTTTTTTAAAATAAGGCACAAATATTTCATTTCTTAAAAACTCAAAATGTGCTTCTTCTCTCATAAAATAAGTAAAGTTAGTTGTAAGTTTTCCTACTATTATAGATGCTTGTTCTCCTGTTTTATCTCTCATTAGATTATCTATATATGATTTAAAATCATTAAATCCTAATCTTTTAACAACTATTGCAAGTCTTGTTTCTATTAATGTTTTCTTATTTTCAAGATTTATACCATAGTTGTTATACATAAATGTCTTAAGACGTATAAAATCATTATTCGTTAATTTCATTACTCATATCTCCTACAATATTCACTAATGAATCACAATCTAATATTAGTTGTATATCATTATTTATCTGACTTATTCCATTTACAAAACTTTCTTTTAAATCATTTTTTTCTTTTGTAGATTCCATTATTTGTTTAGGTTGTATTGTTAATACTTCATTTACTGCATCAACAATTAATCCTATTTTATTTGCTTCATTTTCGATTATAATTATACAAGTTCTTTCACTATATTCAATAGGTTCCATGCCAAACCTCATTCTTGCGTCCATTACAGGTATAATTGTACTTCTTAAGTTGATTATACCCTTCATGTATTCTGGTAAGAATGGTACCTTAGTTATTGGTAAAATTTCAATTATTTCTGTAATATATTTAGATGATAATGCATATTTTTGGTTATTTATCACAAATATCATATATAAATCATCAATTTTGCTATCTAAAATTTCCTCATTATTATTCATAAACTGATACACCTCTTCTAAATAAATTTTTCATTCTTGCCCACACTCTTTATTTTTAGTTTATTAGTAGTTGTATCAAATATAATAGTTCTTCCGCAAGAACCTAGTACATCTGAGGATATAATAGGTATTCTTAACTTAAATAGAGTTTCTTTGCATACTTTTACATTCTTTTCACCAATTGTAAGAGTATTATTAGAATTATTAAAATTAAACATGTGTGCTCCACCTGCCATTTTTGCCTTCATAAATCTTGGATTTGCACCTTTTTTTCTTAATTCTTCATATAAAAGTGTTATTCCTGTATCAGCAAATTTTGCTCTATTTGTTAAAGTCCTTTCTGCTTTTGATTCAGATAATAAAATATGTACAAGTCCTGCTATTTTATTTATCTCATCATATATAACAACTCCACAACAAGAACCTAACCCAACTGTCATTATTTGATCTGGTGATTTTATAATTTTATAATCTGCTATTCCTACGTTTGCAACTGACATTAAATCTACCTATACTTCAAATCCTAATTTAGATAATAATGTGTTACAAGATTCTACTTTAGGTATAAAGTAATACTTTCCTTCTATCTCTCTATCTAAAGTAAAGAATTCTGTTTCTATACATAGTATAGAATCTGATTCACCACCATATAATGAAGCTGGTAAGTTCATTATTGCCATAACCATATCTACACTAAAGTATGGTATTGATTGGTCTATTGTTAATCCAGTCATATCTGACATTGCAGTTAAATAAGTTCCACAAAGTATATTGCATATTTCTCCTACAGAGTTTAATTCTTTGTAAAGTTCTTCGTAATTTTCTTTATCACACTCTATTTTTCTACCTAATAATCTTGATAATAAAGTAAGTGTTGAATCAACGTCCATTATTACCATTATAAAACCTTCTAAATCTCCTGATATTTGTAATACAGTTCCAACAACAAGTTCTTCTGGTGAACTATAACTGTTAGTTATATCTGAAAATTCTCTTAAATCACTGTTAGGTATTCCTATGTCTACTATTTCATTTAGCATTTGAGCTAATGATGTAGATGCATTGCCCGAACCTATATTACTAATTTCACGAAATACATTTAACTTTTCTTGTTCAAAATTCATAGGTATGTTCCTTCCCTCTCTAAGTTTTATTAAGTTTATATCGTTCTAAATTTATCTACTATCAAATTTGGAATAGCTTCTAAAGGAACTTCTTTAAGAACAGCACCGATATTTTTAGCTGCCATAGGCATACCATAAACAACGCATGTTTCTTTATTTTGACCGATTGTGTATCCCCCTGCATTTTTTATAGATAATAATCCTTTAGCGCCATCATTTCCCATACCTGTTAGTATTGTTGCAATAGAATTATTTTTTGCATGTATCGCTACTGATTCAAATAAATAATCTACTGATGGACAATGTCCACTTACTTTTTCAGCTTTTTTTATATCTAAGATATACTTGTTATTTTCTCTTACTATTCCCATTTGATATCCACCTGGTGCAATATATGCATGTCCAGTTAAAACTACATCTCCATGTTTACCTTCAACGACCTTTATGCTACATTCTTTATCAAGTCTTTGTGCATATTTTTTTGTAAATATTGGGGGCATATGTTGAGTTATAACTATGCCAGGTAATCCTAATGGCAACTCTCTTAAAACGTGTCTTATTGCATCTACTCCACCCATAGATGCACCTATTGCTATTATATTTTTACTATTATAACTAACATTATTTTTTATAATGTTAGTCTTTTTAAGTTCTGTATTAGAACAGCTATCATCATAAAATCCTGATGCATTTATTATTTTTTGAACCAAAGTTTCATTAAAATTACGCATAGTTTTTGCAGTTGGCTTTTCGATAAAATCAACTGCTCCCGCTGCAATTGCATTACTTTCATTAATACTACTACCACTAATTGCAATAGTTGGTATAAATCTTTTATTCTTTAATATATTTAAAAATTCAATTCCATCAAGTCCCGGCATCATTATATCTAGTATTAATACATCTGGATTAAACTCTACAATAACATCCCTAGCTTCATATGGATCTTTAGCCATACCAACAACTTCTATATGAGAGTGGTCTTTAAGTTGATTAAATAAAACTCTTCTAAATATTCCTGAGTCATCAACTATTACTACTTTTATTTTTCTATTAATTTTCATAGTATATCTCCTATAAAAGTATTATCTAGTTATTATTGAGTTAACATCAAATATTAAGCTTATAGATCCATCCTCTAATATAGAACATCCTGACATATATGATTGAACTTTTTCAAATTGAGTTAATAATTGAGGTATTGGTTTTATAACAACATTTTGTTGGCCTATTATTTTATCTACAATTATGCATATATTTCCTATTTCAGACTCAACTAATATCATTATTCCTTCGTTTTTATCTTTAGATTCAATTCCTAATATGTCTGCTAATCTATGAATTTTATAGCAATTGCCTCTAACAATACTATGTTCTTCACCATTAGGATTTTTTACAATTTCATAAGACCCGCTTCTAAATACTTCTTTTATATTAAGAGATGGTATTATATATATTTCATTTCCTATTTCAACTTTCATTCCATCTATTATAGCCAATGTTAATGGTATACGAATTATGAACATAGTGCCTTTTCCGCTCTCACTATCAATTGTTATAGAACCTCTTAATTTTTTTATGTTAGTATGAACTACATCCATCCCTACTCCACGACCAGAGTATTCTGTAACAGCTTCTTTAGTTGAAAATCCTGGAGCCATTATAAAGTTGTATGCTTCTTTATCTGATATCTCTTCTAATCTCTTAGTTGTAATTCCCTTTTCTATAGCTTTTTTTACAATAGCTTCTTTGTTTAAACCTCTACCGTCATCCTTTATAACTATTACAACATCTCCACCTGTATTTTTAGCTTCTAGTGTTACTGTTGCTTTTTCAGGCTTTCCAGCTGCCTTTCTTTCCTCTGGCATTTCAACACCATGGTCCATACTATTTCTAATCATGTGCATAAGTGGATCTGATATGTTTTCAAGTATAGTTTTATCTACTTCTGTTTGTTCTCCTATAAGTTCTAAGTCTACTATTTTGCCAGTTTTTTTACTCATATCCCTTACTACTCTTTGCATCTTAGTAAATGTAGATGATATAGGTACCATACGGATAGACATAACTACATCTTGTAACTCAGCAGTCAATTGATGTAATCTTCTAGCTTGTTTTTCAAAGTTATCTCTATTAAAGTTTTCAAGTTGAGATTGTTTTTCTACCATAGACTCTGTTGTTACAATCTCTCCTACTAAATTCATTAACATATCAATTTTATTTATGTTTACAGTAAGGAAATTATTTTTAGTTTCTTTATTAGATTTATTTTTATCTAAAGTTTTCTTTTCTTCTATTTTATTTTCCTTAACCTCTGTTTGACTTTCTTCCTTAACTACTTCTAAAACATGTGTTTCTTCTTTATTAGTAATAGTTTCTTCGATTACAGTTTCTTCTTTATTTAAATCTTCTTTTATCTCTATTTCTTCTATTTTTTCAGATACTTCTGCTTCTGCTACTTCTTCTTTATTATTTTCATTAGGTTCTTCTATTTCAAAACACTTAAGGAACATTGTTCCTTGTATAGCTTTTTCAATTGCTTCTTTGTCTATTGGATTTTCTAGAACTAGTAAAAGTCCATTTTGTGCTATTTCTCCATCACAGTCATCTTCTAAATTTTCTGGTACTGTTTTTATTGATGAATGCATTCCTTCAAGAGACATTAAAACTCCAAGTGCTCTTATAGATTCCATTCCACATCCATCTTCAAAAAATACTTTTATTTTCATTCCATTTGAATCTAAGTTAACAACTTCATCAACTGTTTCATCTACTTGTGTATTATATGATATATTTTCTTCTATATCTTCTTTTAATAAGTTGCTTGATCTTTGATAAAGTTCTTCTATACTAGCTTGAGGAAACAACCCTTCTTGAACTTTTGATATTTCATCTTTTAAAAAGTCTATTATTGCAAGTACTACGTCAATAACTTCTTCCCACTTGCTTTGAGTAAGTTTTCTACCACTTCTTATTTCATCAAAAACATCTTCAATACTATGAGTAAGATTCATTAAACTATCATATCCCATCATAGCTGATGAGCCTTTTATAGTATGCATAGCTCTAAAGATTTCTTCTATTTCCTCTTGACTCAATTCTCCAGTATCAGATTGACCAGAAAGCAAAATTTCTTCTAATTGCTCTAGCAATTGCATATTTTCATATACATAAAACTCAGTCATAGAATCTATTCCACTCATTTTTTATCTCCTTTATTGTTAAACAAATATATTAGTTGTCTATTATATAAAAAGGAAGCATAAAAGCCTCCTTTTTACAAATAAACATTAATATGACTTTACTGTATTATATTATTCTTAATACATATCAAAATAACTTGCATCATTATTCATAAAATCCATGCTTCTTTGAGATTGGTTTCCACCTTTTACGTTAAATCCTTCAATAAGAGATTTTAACATTTGTGCTTGTCCACTTAACTCTTCACTAGCAGCTGCACTTTCTTCTGATGTTGCAGAGTTATTTTGAACTACAGCTGAAATCTGTTCTACTCCTAAAGTTACTTGAGCTATTGCTTCGGCTTGTTCATCAGATGCTTTTGCTATCATTTCAACTGAATTCATAGTTTGGTTTGTTATTTCAATTATATTTCCAAGAGATTCAGCCGTATTATTAACTATTTTAGTTCCATTTTCTACTGCTGCTATTGAATTTTCAATAAGTACTGCTGTATTTTTAGCAGCTTCAGCAGATTTAGCTGCAAGATTTCTAACTTCATCAGCAACAACAGCAAATCCTTTACCAGCACTTCCAGCTCTAGCAGCTTCAACTGCAGCATTAAGTGCTAATATATTAGTTTGGAATGCTATGTCATCTATTGTTTTTATTATTCTTCCTATTTCATTTGAAGTAAATGAAATTTCGTCCATTGCTTTAACCATTTCTTTCATTTGTTCATTACCATTTTGAACTTCATGCCCTGCGCTTATTGTTAAGCTGTTAGCATGTTGAGCATTTTCTGCTGTATTCTTTATTTTTTCTGATATCTCAGTTAAAGTTGCAGATAATTCTTGAACAGCACTTGCTTGTTCTGTTGCTCCTTGAGCTAACATTTGAGCTCCACTTGATACTTGATCTGATGCCGCTCCAACTTCTTCTGATGCTGAACTTATTTGTGACATTGTTTCACTTAAATCATTAGTTATTTTTTCTATAGAGTCTTCTATTTCTTTAAATACGCCTATAAACTCAACATTTGTAGATACATTAAAGTTTCCTGCTGCTACTTCACCTAATACATTTACTGTATCATTTATAACTTCATTTGTATTATTAGCCATTCTACGCATACTATCAGCTAAAGTTCCTAACTCATCTTTAGATTCATAAGATATAGAAACATCAAAGTCTCCTTCAGCCATTTTGTTAGCCGCATCTTCAATTTCAACTAATGGGTCTCTTAAAGTTTTTGTTATGTATATACTTATGTATGATACTCCTAATATAGCTACTATTAATAATGCTATACTTATTATTGTAGATTGCTTAGCTGTTTTATCTGCATCTGTTAAAAACTCTTCCATAATTTTATTGGCATTTTCATTTAATATTGATGCCTCTTCTATTACTTTGTTGTATGTATTTGAATATGTTGAAATAACTGATGCATCTATATCATTAACATTATTAGTAAATCCTTCTACTTGTGTTCTTGCATATAAATTTTCATATGCACTTTTATAGTTTTCTATTGCATTTTCAAGATTTTTTAAATGATCACCTATAGATGATGCTATTAATTCATTTGCACTTATTGATTTTATATTTTCTTCTATTTTATTAAATGACTCTGCTATAGTTTTATTTTCTCCAGTATGGTTGTTATCAACAAAACCACTATTTAAACATCTTGATATATTGATAATTTCCATACGAATCCCTAAAGACTCATTAACTAATTTATATGGTCCATCATACATATAATCTGTTAAATTAGCTGTATATGATAACTTTCCTAATATATATATACTTAAACTACTCGTTAAAATTAATATAGTTAAAAAAGATAATATAAGCTTTTTTCCTATTTTTAAATTTTTAAATGAATTCATTCTTTTTCCTCCCGACTCTAATGAATCTAATCTATCCTATAATTTACATTTTATTTATACGGATAAGTATTAATATAACTTTACATTTTTCGACAAATTTTTTATTTTTTACCTTATTCATTTTATATAATAAAAAAATTACTCTGAACATATAAATTGTTCAGAGCAATTTTTTTATACATTAACTTTATTAAAATATTTTTTGATAAGACTTTCAGTTATTTCCTTTATTTCATTATCATTTGGAAGAAAAATATTTCGTCTAGATTCTAAAATAAATTCAGTTTCTTTTGATATCACTTTATTTATAGATATTTTTTTGTTAACACTACCCTTTATTTCAACAATTAACTTTGAAATTTCTCCCTTCGTTATATTTTCAACTATAATATTATTTTCATCTTCTGTAAGAAGATTATTATAACTATAATACTCAAGTTCATCATTAAACATATCAATTATAGAGCCATTGGTATTTTTTATGTAATTATAGCTTATCGCCTTTACAAGTTTTATTGAAAGAATATAAAATAAAATCATAATAAATATACTAATCCCTACATGAATAAATATATTATTTAATAACTTTCCAAAATTAGTAAATAATTGTACTAATATAAAACCTATTAAAGAACCAATACTTCCTATTGCAATATCAGAACCCCTTTTTAAGTTAATTCTCATATCTACAATATTACTATATATCTCATCTTGGATTTTACAATATTTTATAGTATATAATTGATTTTCTGCTATACTACCTAATTTAGCTACTTTGTCATATATAGATTCATATTTTTCATCAAGCTTTAATGACTTTACAAAATTTACACCATGTATTTTTATAGCTCTAATAATTGCTTTTTCTAATGCTACTTCTTTGCTATCACCATTCCATATAGCTAAAGCATACTCTATACTTCCTGATACACCTAAAGTATGTTCAAGTTCTATACTTCCGTCTATTTCAAAAACTCTTAACCCTTTTATCTTATTCAAATTTGCTATATTTTTTACTTGATTATATGTGAAGCTTCCTTTTTTTAATACCTTAATTGGATCTATACTGCTACTTACCAATCCTTCTTTTTTTCTTTCAGTAAAATCTATTATTGCTTCTTCATATTTATCTTCAGGAACCTCAATATTAATGGGCTGCCCCTCATGGTCTAAGTACCTTAATTCTCCATAGCTTAAGCAAGCATCTACACATCTATCCCCACTATTATTGTACTTGCTTTTTAATAATTTACTCATTTACCAGTCCTTCCTATGATAGATACCCTTAACTTAATGTTTTGACTAATTCATCTTCACCAAGTATATTAGTTATTCTAACTCCGAAGTTTTGGTCTATTACAACTATTTGACCATATCCGATTTTTCTTCCATTTACATATATTTCAACCTCTTGATTTTCAAAGGTATCCAATTCTATTAATGAACCTTTACCTAGCTCAAATATGTCTTTTAGTGCCATCTTAGTTCTACCAAGAATAACACTTACATTAAGTTCTATATCTAATACTCTAGCAAGATTTTTATTCATTGTCTATACTCCTTTCTTAACACTATCAGTTATTACTACACCATTTTTATTTTTTATTAATCCTGGTCTACATTTAAACGATCTAGCTTCAGAAACATCTAGCTCTATATCTCCATCTACTTTTGTATCTAAAGTTATTATATCTCCTACTTTTAAATCAAGGAGTTCATTTACTTTTATAGTTGATTTTCCTAATCTTGCAATTAAATCAACCTTCGCTCCGCACACATTGTTATAAATTGCATTTGTAAATTCAAAATCATATTCTTGATTCTTATTTCTAAATAATTTTTTAGTTTCTAATAAATCAAGTATTGGTTCCATACAGCTATATGGTTCACAAAATCTCATTTTACCTATTTCCTTGTCTTCATACATAACCTTCATATGTGCAATTAAGACAGATTCACTTATAGGATATTTTTTACTTGCTCCCGCATTTATATGAACTCTTAATACTTCTCTGTGTGTACAACTTTCAACTACATACATTCTCTTTAAGAAGTCATTAACACTTTGAAATAATAATTGCTTATCTATTTCAGTAAGGTTTCTATCATAATTTTCTAAAAGTCCATCTCCACCTAAAACTACATCAATTAAAGTAAGGGCTATAGTTTTATCAATTTGGTAAATTAAATCTTGTACTAATGGTTGTATAGCATGTTCTGCAATTACTGAATCTTTATCAATTAAATTTATAAATTCATCATAGTTTGTTTGCTCAACTTTTTCAATTTTACAGTGTATTTTTTGCTTTTTTAGTTCATAAGCTAAGAATAAGTTTACATTTTTACAGAATTCTTCTGAAACTACAGATAAGAATCTCATATTATCACTTGAGTATCTTTGTGGCTTTTTAAAGTCATATACTCTTACATTTTCATCCATAATTAAAACCTACCTCCTCTCAAGATATTATCTACTTCTAAGGTTATTTATCATTTCCCACATCTCATTTGTAGACTGCATTGCCCTACTATTAAATTGAAATGCTCTTTGTGCCATAATTAAATCAGTCATTTCTGCTTGCATACTTACATTAGACATTTCAACATATCCTTGATGAAGTTTTGGATTTTCTACCGTTGTAAGTGTAGCTCCATCATTAAGAGCAAATAAATTATCTCCAACTGATGTAAAATCATTATTACCTTGTGGCATATATAGAGTTATACTACCCACATTTTGTTTATTTAGAAATACTTGTCCATTATTGCTTATTGTAAGATCTCCATTTGATAAATTTAAACCTTGACCATTAATACCTTGATTATAAGTTATGTCTAAGATATTTCCAGAATCGTCAACTAACTTTCCATTTGAGTCAAAACTAAATTCTCCATTTCTAGTGTACTTGTATGTTCCATCATTTGATATTACTCTAAAATATCCATCTCCATCTATTGCTATTTCTGTATTTATACCAGTTTCCTTTAATGCACCTTGAGTTAAGTTTCTAGTCGCACTTGATAATTTTACTCCAGTTCCAGTTATTAAATTATCTCCATTATGTGGATATGATTGTCTAGATAAAGTATCTGTATATAAATCTAGAAAACCTGAATCTAGTTTTTTATAACCTACAGTTTGTGAGTTTGCTATATTATTAGAAATAATATCAATTTTTCCTTGATTAGCAGACATTCCAGTTATACTGTTGTTCATTATGTTATACATTGATATTTCCTCCTATTAATATTATTTTACTCTACCTATATCACTTGCTATTTGCCCAAGTATTGAGTCTATAGTTTGGATAACCTTTTGATTTGCTTCAAATTCATTGACAGTTTCCATCATCATAGCTATCTCATTTATAGAATCTACATTTGAACCTTCTAAATATTTTTGCTTTATACTGTAATTGTTAGAGTTAAATCCTCCCTCTCCTTTATACAGATTATTTCCATATTTAGTTAGGTTATCATAATTTTCAAAATCAACTATATTGAATTTATACTTATTTTCTCCATTTATCATTACGCTATTATCAGGTGATATGCTAATAAGGTCTGTACCTACATATATTCTTTCAGAATTTCCTGTTTGGGTATTTGTACCCATAACATATTCTCCAGAATTAGTTACTAAGTAACCTTGAGGGTTTACTTTAAATGAACCATCTCTTGTATAGTAAGTATTATTTGCATCATCAGAAACTTGGAAAAATCCACTCCCAACTATTGCAAAATCTGTATTGTTATCAGTTGAAACTAAGCTTCCTTGATTATAGCTAGTAAAAGTATCATCTATTCTAACTCCAAAACTTAAAGAACCTAAGTCTTTTACATTAGAAACTCCATTTTCATAACTATCTTTATTATGTAGTAACATCTCATCAAAGCTTTTTGCTACTACAGTTTGACCTTTATATCCTGTTGTGTTTATATTTGCTAAATTATTAGTTATAACACCTTGCCTTGCTTGTAAAGTTAACATTGAAGACACAGATGCATACATACTTCTAAGCATGTTAATTCCTCCTTAATCAATATACTTTAACTTTTTCATAGCAGCTCTTAAATTAGAAATAGCTCTATTATTTAATTGGGAAACTCTTGATTCTGATACTCCAAGTATTTCCCCAATTTCTTTTAAAGTTAACTCTTCATAATAATAAAGAGATAATACTAATCGATCTTTTTCTTTTAACATGTCTATTGCTTTAGCTAACACATCTTGAAGCTCCTTTTGCTCAAAGGCTTCTTCTGGGCAAAGAATATCTTCATCTTCAATAGTATCTATAATACTAAATTCTTTTTCACCTTCTGAAACTGTATGGTCTATGGATATATTACTTGAAGTTTTCATTTTATTTCTAATACTAATTACTTCTTTTTTAGTTATATCCATATATTGTGCAATTTCATCTTCACTTGGCTTTCTAAAAAGCTTTTGTTGCAATTGATCTACACATTTATTGTATTCCTTTATTTTGCTCATATAAGTTCTTGATACCGGTGAGTATTTTCTTATTTCGTCTATTATAAATGAAGATACTCTGATTGAAGCATAAGTTGAAAATTTTACGCCTCTACTTTCATCAAACTTTTTTCTTGCATCTATAAGTCCCATAACGCCATAACTAACTAAATCTTCATAGTCTAATCCTATTTTATCTGTATAATACTTAGATGCTATATTTTTAACAATATTCATATTATTCACTATGAATTCTTCTTGACTTTGAGTAGTCACAATACACACCTCCTACTATATATTTACTGTACCTTGAGCCTTTATCTGAATATCACTCGGTATTTCATTTAATGATAAAACTGTTATATTAGGAAATACCATTTCAACTAACTTTCTAAAAGGCGCTCTTATTTTTGGAGAAACTAGAAGTATAGTTCTATTATTATTAAAATGAATGCTTTCTACTGTATTTTGTATACTAGAGAATATCTTGTTTGTTGTATCTGGGTCTATTGCTGGATATGTACCATTAATAGATCTTTGTAAGCTATTGCTTATTATATTTTCTACTTCCATAGATAAAGTTGCTACTGTTATAGAGTTATTTTCATCAACTAAGTTAGAACAAATACTTCTACTCATAGCCATTCTTACATACTCAGTTAAAAGTTCTATATCCTTTGTATTTCTAGCATTATCAGCTAACGTTTCTAGAATTGTAACTCTATCTTTTATTGAAATATTTTCTCTTAATAAGTTTTGTAATACTTTTTGAACCTCTCCTAATGTCATTAAATCTGGGATTAGCTCATCAACAACGGCACTATATCTTTCTTTAGCCGAATCTATAATTAATTTAACCTCTTGTCTACCAATAAGTTCATGTGCCTTAGATTTTATTATTTCTAATAAATGGGTAACTAGTATAGTTGTTGGGTCTACAACAGTTAGTCCATATAATTCTGCTTCTTCTGCCTTATCCGAACTTATCCATAATGCATCAAGACCAAATGTAGGTTCTTTAACTCTTATTCCATCAATATTAATATCTGTTCCCATAGGATTCATACATAATAACATTGTTGGCATAAGACTATATGTTGCTACTACATTTCCTTTTATTTTTATACTGTATTGATTTGGCTCTAACTGAAGATTATCTCTAATTCTTATTGGTTGTACTAGTATCCCCATATCAATTGCACACTGTCTTCTTATAGAAACTATTCTTTGTAATAAGTCCCCTCCATTACTTTCATCTGCAAGTGGTATAAGACCATATCCAATTTCAACTTCTATCGGCTCAACATTTATAAGGCTAGACACATCTTCTGCCATTTCTATACTAGGTTTAGTATCTTCAGCTTCACTTTGTATAGATTGTAATTCCTCTTGTTTTTGTTTTTCTTTTTCTTCTTTATTTAATAAAAATGAAGTAGCTAATGCACCAGCACCTAATGTAAAGAATGATAATTTAGGAAGTCCTGGAAGAAACCCTAAGATTAACAAAACAGCTCCTGCCATACCTATAGTTACAGGTACTGATGTTAACTGTTGTCCTAAAAGATTACCAAAGTTTTTCTCGTTACTAGACTTTGTAACTAAAATACCTGCAGATACTGATATTAGTAATGCTGATATTTGACCAACAAGGCCATCCCCTATAGTAAGTCTTATAAAGTTTTGTACAGCTTCACCAAAACTCATATCCATCATAACTACACCAATAATAATTCCACCTAATACATTTATTATTGTTATGATTATACCTGCAATTGCATCTCCTTTTACGAACTTAGATGCACCATCCATAGCACCATAAAAGTCTACTTCTTGCTGTAATTCTGCTCTTTTTTTTCTTGCAGTTTTTTCGTCTATTATTCCTGCACCTAAATCTGCATCTATACTCATTTGTTTACCAGGCATAGCATCAAGTGTAAATCTCGCTGATACCTCTGATACTCTTCCTGAACCGTTTGTTATTACAACAAACTGTACTATCATTATAATTAAAAATATAATTACACCTACTACGTAATTCCCACCAACAACAAAGCTACCAAATGCCTCTATAACATTTCCTGCATAACCTTGTCCTAATATAAGCCTTGTTGATGAAATATTTAGACCTAATCTAAATAATGTTGTAACAAGCAATATTGTTGGAAACATAGATAGCTGTAATACATTAGTTGAAAAAAGAGTAAGTAGTAATATAAGAATTGATAATGCTATGTTTACTGATAACAATACATCTAGTAAAAATGGCGGAAGTGGGATTATTATCATTAATACTATTCCTAGTATTCCAAATCCGGCCAATATATCAAATCTGCCTTTTAAACTTAATTTATCCATATTTAACCTCTTCTTAATAACTACTTATATTTATTTTTTATCTTATACACAGCTACTAATACTTCAGCAACTGCTTTATACATTTCTTCTGGTATTTCTTGATCTATCTCAACCTCTCTGTAAATAAGTCTTGCTAGAGGTACATTTTCAATAATCGGTACATCATGACTTTTAGCGATTTCTCTTATTTTAAATGCCACTTGATCTGCCCCTTTTGCTACTACTACTGGTGTTTTATCTACTCCTTGTTCATATCTTATTGCTATAGATATGTGTGTAGGATTGGTTACAATTACAGTAGCCGAAGGAACAGCTTGCATCATTCTTTGAGTTGCCATCTGTCTTTGTTTTTGCTTTATCTTTCCTTTTATGTGAGGGTCCCCTTCCATCTGTTTGTACTCTTCTTTTACTTCTTGTTTAGTCATCTTAAGCTCTTTATTATGGCTATACTTTTGATATGCATAATCAAGTATTGCTATAACAACTACTACCATAGCTATGGTACCTAGTATATTTTTTATAAGATCAACTATAGTATCAAACAAATATGGAGTGTATATATCCCCACTTTTTATTATCCCTGCAAAATTCTTATTCATAAATGAATATCCTATAGCTACCATTACTGATATGACAACTATACTTTTTACAAGATTCACTAACGATTTTAATGAGAACATATTTTTAAATCCATTGATAGGATTTAATTTTGAAAACTTAGGTTTTAAACTTTCTCCTGAAAAGAAAAAACCTGTTTGAATTAAATTTCCTATAATTCCAAATGCCATTATGATTAGACATATTGGTAAAATTACTTTCATAAAAGAAAGTATTATCTTAAACATTAATACTTTTAGAGTATTATTATTTATAGTCATACTTAAGTTTCCACTAAGCATATTGACCATAAAATTTTTAACTTCAAAAACTATAAAGTCTGACATTGTATAAACTACAACTAATATTGCTAAAAAAGTCATAGCAGTATTAACTTCAGAACTTTTTGCTATATTACCTTGCTTTCTAGCATCCTTCTTTTTCTTAGGAGTTGGGTCTTCTGTTTTATCTCCACTCATAGACAGCATAAATCCAAAAGCTCCTACACCAGAAAACATGTCATTATTCATACTAAGAGTTCCATCTAAAATAGATGGTATCTGATTGAATAAATAGTGAATTTTACTCACTATAAATGGTAATGCTATCATTAAAAATATAATTCCTATTAGTAGTTTCAAAGGCATACCTATTATCATTACATTTAATTGTGGAACGCTCTTTGATATAAAACCAATTAGTAACTCTGCAATAAGTAATGATAAAATCATAGGAACTGCTATTTTTATTCCAATTATAAAACATTGAACAAATACATTTATTACATAGTCAAAGTTTCCGCTAAGTATTAGTTGACCTACTTTAACTAAGTTAAAGCTATTTTGTATCCCCGCTATTAACTGGTGATGTCCATTCATGCTAAAAAAAATCATTACTCCTAACCAATATAAAATAGTTTCAATTAATGTATTTTGAGTATTAGTATTTGGATCATATATATTTGCCATAGATAAACCTAATTGCTGGTCAATTAAACTCCCTGCTATTTTTAAACTATTGAAACACATATTAGTTATAAAGCCAAATACTAATCCTGTTAATGTTTCCATTAATGCATATATAATAAGTTGACTAAGTGAATGAACAGCTATATCTGCTTGTATAAAAGGAGATATTATAAATGAGATAAATATAGAAAACATCACTTTAAATACTTTAGGAGTTCCATTTGGAAATATTACATTTATACAACTAAAGAACGTTAATATCCTTATAAATACAAATATCATTTATCTCATCCCTTTACATTTGCTATTATATTCATAATCTCATTTGTAAAAACTACTAACTTATTAAGCATCCAACTCCCTCCAACAAGAAGTATTGTTGCTATAGCTATTAATTTAGGTACAAATGTTAATGTTTGTTCTTGTATTTGAGTTGCTGCTTGGAATACACTAACTAGCAAACCAATTACCAATGCTATTATTAATATTGGACCTGCTACCATTAATGCAGTAGATAAAGCTTTCGTTATTATTCCCATTATCATCTGTTCACTCATAATGTCATCTCCTTGCTAATTAAAACTTAAAATTAAAGATTTAATTAATAAATTCCATCCGTCTACCATTATAAATAATAAAAGTTTAAAAGGCAGAGAAATCATAGCTGGTGGTAGCATAAACATCCCCATCGACATCAATGCACTTGATACTACCAAATCTATTAATAAGAATGGTAAATATATTAAAAATCCAATTTGAAACGCAGTTTTTAATTCACTTATTGCAAACGCTGGTACTAGTACTTGTAATGGTAAATTTTCTCTTGTTACATCATTTTTATCAATACGAGCACTATCTAAAAATAATTTTATGTCTTCATCTCTAGTTTCTTTTAATAAAAATTCTTTCATAGGAATTTGAGCTTTTTCTATTCCCTCTTGAAAAGTTATTTTTTCTTCTCTATATGGCTGTATAGCCTCTTTATTAATCTTATCTACTACTGGTGACATAATAAATATTGTCAATACTAATGCTATACCTACTAGTATTTGATTAGGTATAGATTGTTGAGCTCCTAAAGCTGATTTTAAAAATGAGAATGTAATGATTATTCTTACAAAACTTGTCATCATAAAGATGATAGTCGGTAAAAACATCATAAATGTCATTACTATAAATAACTTTATTAAAGGAGTAAATTCTTGCTGATGATTTGATACTAATCCAACTAAATCATTCATACATACGTCCCCCTTTTTCTAGTAATTTCTATTTTTTATTAAATAAAAGTCTATCCGAATTATTAAAGTTTGAAAATTTTGACTTATTCTTTTTTGAAAACATATTCTTTTTATTTTTTTTGTTCTTTAATCCAAAGTTAGATATATTAAATTTATCAACATCTATTTGTGATAAATCTATCCCATAGCTTTCTTTCATATCATATATTTGAGCTATTTCTTCTTTACTTAATACTTTTATTTTTTCAGTTTTAGAAGGTGATGAAGCTAGTACACATCCTTCATCACCCATTTCTAAAACAAATATACTTGTATCTTTATTTAAGTTAGTTCTTTCTAGGACTTTAACATACTTATGCTTATTAATATTATCTGAGTTAAATTTAGTTAACTTTATTGAAGCTATTATTAAAATAATAGTAATAGGTATAAATATTATTAAGTTTATTATATAATGCAACATAATTTATTTTCCCTTCCTATTTCTTAACTTTCTCCTCAAATTTTATTACTTATTTTCTACATTATTGTTTTTATTTTCAGTTTTTGATTCTCTTTCTTCAACTACTAAAATATCAACCCTTCTGTTTTTAGCTTTATTTTCAGGTGTATCATTAGGAACAATAGGATTAAATTCTCCATACCCTTTAAGCGAAATTCTATTGGGATTTATATTCTTATTTTCAATTAAATACCTTACTATACTTAATGCTCTTTCTGTAGAAAGCTCCCAGTTAGACCTATATGCTGAACTATTTATAGGAACATTATCTGTATTTCCTTCTGCAACAATTTCATTATCTGTTTCTTGTATTATTTTAGCTATTGTATCAAGAACATTTATGCTCTCACTTTTTATTTCTGCTTTACCTGAATCAAATAGTATTGACTCATCAACTTGAAGTACTATTCCTCTTTCTTCTTCTCTTATTTTAATTTCGTCTGTAAGAGAATTTTTTTCTATTATTTCATTTAACTTTGCAGCTAAATCTTCATATTTAGTACCCTTTTCGATTTCAACCTTTAAATCATCTATACTTTGAACTTCTTCAATAGATGAATCACCTGTTAAAGAATATTGTAATGCCTCTGATAATTTTTTTAGTTTTTCACTGTCTACTGCTGATATCGAATATAGTAGTATAAAAAATGTTAGTAGCAATGTCATGGTGTCTGCAAAGGTATCCATCCATCCATCGGTTCTTATTTCATCATCCTTTTTTTTCTTACGAGCCATGATTAAGCAACCTCACTTGATGAATTTTCATAATATGCTTTTCTATCTTTTTCATTTAAGTGTGTTATTAATTTTTCTTCCATTGCTCTTACACTGTCACCATTTTGTATACTTTGTAATCCACAAACTACCATTTCTAAATACTCTATTTCTTTTTCACCTTTAGATTCAATGTTAAATCCAATTGGGTTAAATATCATATTAGTAAATAATGCTCCATAAAGTGTAGTTATAAGTGCAGTACTCATACCCGAGGCTATATCATCTGGTGAACCCATATCAGATAGCATTTGTATAAGACCTATAAGTGTACCAACCATACCAAAGGCAGGTGCATAAGATCCCCAAAGTTTGAATATCTTAGAACTACTGCCGTATACTTTTTCTTTTTCATTTAACTCTATTTCTAATATTTCTTTTACCGATTCTGCATCTACACCATCAACAATTAATTCAAGACCTTTTTTTAAGAATGGGTCTTCCATTTCAGCTACTTGTTGTTCTATTGCAAGTATTCCATCTTTTCTAATTGTTTTTGAAAGTTCTTTGAATTGATCAACTAAATCAACTTTATTAACGCTTGGTGAAACTATACTCATTTTTAATGCACTAGGAATTCTCTTTACAGTATCTAAATCAAAAGTTATTAATACTGCTGCAAATGAACCTCCTACAGTTATAAGGAATGATGGTATATCGATAAACATACCAACTCCACCTTTACCCTGTGCTATAGCAAAGAATATAAATCCTATTGCTAATACTAATCCTATTGGTGTTAGAATATCATTCTTCTTCATTCTCTACCACCTCTTATTATCTCTTAAGATTTACAATTTCTTGAAGTAGTTCATCACTAGTAGTTATTACTTTACTTGCTGCTTGGAATGCTCTAGTTGTAACTATCATTTCTGTAAATTCTTCTGATAAGTCAACATTAGACATTTCTATAGCACCTTGAGTTATCTTTCCAAATACAGGGTTCTTTATTGGTTCGCCTGAGTTTGCAGTTTCTCCATATATATTTCCTCCAAGTTGCTCTAAACCTTCATCATTTTGGAATACTGATATTTGTAAAACTTGTTTATCTCCCTTTATTACAGCTCCATCAACATCTAATTGAGGCATTTTTGTACCATCAGCTAACAAATATGAAATAGAACCATCACTAGCAATGTTAAATGATACTACTTTTTGATTAACACCATTAGCATTTTCAACTTCTTCTGGTATTAATATAGGATTATCACCTTCACCTAAAACCTTATAACCTTGTGATGTTACAAGGTTTCCATTCATATCTAAACTAAAAGATCCATCTCTTGTATATCCCTTTTGATTTGGACCTATTTCAACAGTGAAGAATCCATCTCCATCAATAGCTAAGTCTGTATCTCTTCCTGTTGTTTGTAATGAACCTTGTACCATGTTCTTTAATATACCACTTACTTTAACACCTATACCAACTTGCCCTGGGTTAACCCCTCCACTTGTAGCTGTTGGTGCACTTGGGTATATTGAACTTTGATATAGTGCATCTGCAAATCTTGTGCTTGTCTTTTTATATGCTGTTGTTCCTACGTTTGCTACATTGTTACCTACAACGTCCATTTTCGTCTGATTTGATTTCATAGCACTTATTCCTGAATACATCGATCTTAACATACTACTTCTCCTCCGTTTATATATTTAAAATTATATTTATTAACCATTTACCTTTATAAGAGCTCCATACTCAACTTCGATTATATTTTCGCTTTGAGAATCTTTAACGTTCATATATACAACTCCATCTTTAATGTATACACTTTCTACCTTTCCAGATATTGTTTTTACGTCTTCATCTCTCCTTTGTCCACTCTCAATTGGTGCATATACTTCAACTTCTTTTCCAATAAGATTAGTTGCACTTCCTACTGCCGAGTTTGCTAAAATCCCATTAGTCATTCCTATTAAATACTCTATATTTTCATTTAAAGCCATTGATTGCTCAAGCATATTAAACTGTGCTAACTGAGTAATATATTGCGTAGGATCTTGTGAGTTAAATGGATCTTGATTTTTCATTTGAGCTACAAGAAGTTTAAGAAATAAATCTTTATCTGAATTGTCATTACCTGAAACTATAGTCGTTCCATTTTCAGTTTTATTAACATTTCTTGACCTTAAACTACTAGTATCATTCATTGAGGTACCTGTGTTTATGCTTGTCATTTTTATTAGTCCTCACTTTCATTAAATTAATATGTTTAAATTATCGTCATCTTTGTTATGTTCACTATTGTGTAATTCTTCTATTATTTGATTATTATTTTTTTTATTCTTATTACTATTGTTTTGATTAAACCTTCTGTCTTGATTAAACTCTTTATTTAAGTTATCAGAAAATAAATTTTCATTTTCTGACTTTACATTTATAACAATATCTTTTATATTGATATCTGTATCATTAAGATGCTTTTTTATATCTTCTATATTTTTATTTACAAGGTCTAATATGTTATTATCATCAACTGTTATTAATAAATTTGAATGTTCTTTATTCTTAGATAACTTTATGCTTATTTCTCCCAAATTTCTTGGATTAAGTTTTACATTTAGCTCTTCTAAATCACTATTTTTCATATACTTTACAGATTTAATAATATCTTCTGTTATAAACTCTTGCCTAATTTCTGTAACTGGTTGGGGTATATCGTTACTTGTGCTATTTCTATATACAGTATTAAATTCATTAATTCCTACAAAGGAATTTATATATGAATTATCATCAGCTGATACAATATTTTCTAAATATTCAATATCATTACTTGTACCTTTAGAACTTTTATATTCATCTATTTTAGATTGATTTAAAATTCCTACTGTATCTAAGTTTTCATACATACTGTCTTCTTGGCTTGATTTGTCTAAATCCTTTATCTGATTTTTTATTTTATCTATTAGTGAATTTAAGCTTTCATTGATTTTATTTGAATTATTTCTGCCTTCATTGATAAGATAGTTAATATTGTTTATAATTTCTTTCATATCATTATTATTTAACTCTAATGAATAATTGCTTTCTGAACTTGTATGTAAGTTTTCAATAGCATCTAAAATATTTTTTGTATTTTCAACTTCGTTTAGTTTAGAATTTAATGATGATTTTATATTTTCTAAATCTGTTAAACTATCTATTTTTTCTGCTATATTAAACTTTTCATATAAGGTATAAATTAAATTATACAATATTAAGCTTTCATCAACATCCTCTTTATTGTTGGTATTTGTTCCACTATTTTCATCTTCTAACTTAAATTCACTAATAAAATCCTTGAATGTAGATAAACTGTCAGAACTTACCGATTTACTTTGTGATAAACTACTATCCCCCACCATATTACTTAAGTTTATATTAATCATACATTCACCTTTCTATTATAAGTTTGAAGTTTTTCTTATATATCCATATAAAGCAAATTCATCATTAGAAATCTGCTCTAATCGTTCTTCTTCTTTTTTTATTTCTAAAATTTTATTTTCTTTAAGCACTTCTAAAGATCGTCTTTTTATTCTTTTATCTATGAAATCTTTTTTTGCTTTTTCAAGTTCAATTTCTTTAGCTTCAAGTTCTTTTTCTGTGTCTTTTATAGTAGTGTTAAGATAAGATAAATAGTTCATAGTAATCTTTTGACTTATAGTGTCTTTTGCCCTACTTATATCAGAATACTTTTTATAATTGTTTTCTAATTCATGCAGCTTATTTTCTACTATATTTTTTTGATTTTGAGCCTTAGAATAAAATAACTTACTCTCTTCTTCTTCATTAACTCTTATATCTAATAGCTTCTGTAATTTAAACTTAAAATTGCTCATCTATAATCTCCTCTTTAGTCAAGCATATTAATTAATTTACTTTTACTTACTTCGAATTGAGATACTTCATTAACACCTTGTTTTAAGTATGAATTAACATTACCTATATATTTAATAGCTAAGTCTATTTCTTTATTTGATCCTTCTTCATAAGCACCAATATTTATTAAATCCTCAGCTTCTTTATAAGTTGCTAATATGTCTCTTGCCTTTGAAGCTGCCTTATTTTGTTCTTCTGTTGCAATTTCTTTCATAAGCCTACTTACACTATTAAGAATATCTATAGCCGGATAATGATTTTTATGTGCTAATTGTCTAGATAAAACTATATGCCCATCAAGTATCCCCCTTACTGTGTCTGCAATAGGTTCATTAAAATCATCACCATCAACAAGTACTGTATAAAATGCCGTTATAGACCCCTTATCTGACATACCCGTTCTTTCCATTAATTTTGGCAACATCGCAAACACCGATGGAGTATAACCTTTTTGTGCTGGAGGCTCTCCTATTGCTAAACCAACTTCCCTTTGAGCCATAGCAAAACGAGTTACTGAGTCCATCATAAGAAGTACTTTTTTACCTTTATCTCTAAAATATTCTGCTATAGATGTTGCAGTAAGTGCTCCTTTTAGTCTTACTAAAGGTGATTTATCAGATGTAGCGCATACTACAACTGACTTTTTCATACCTTCTTCACCTAAATCTCGTTCTATAAAGTCTAAAACTTCTCTACCACGTTCACCTATTAAAGCTATTACGTTAACATCTGCTTCTGCTGTTCTAGCCATCATACCAAGAGTTGTACTTTTTCCAACTCCACTTCCTGCAAATATCCCAATACGTTGACCTTCTCCACAAGTTAAAAATCCATCTATTGCTCGTACTCCAGTCGGCATTATATTAGTTATTCTTGGTCTTTTCATAGGGTCTGGTGGCTCATTAGATAAACTGTAATTTTCTCCATCTAATATTGCTTCTCCATCAATTGGATGTCCAAGACCATCTAATATCTTTCCTAAAAGTTCATCACTACATCTAACATTTAGCGGAACTCCTTTACCAATAACCTTACATCCAGGACTAACTCCTACAAGTTCTCCTAGCGGCATAAGTATTACACAGTCTTCCTTAAATCCAACTACCTCACATTTGATTTCAGCTCCCATATTGTTATGGATTATACAAAGCTCTCCCACAAATGCCTTTATACCTTCAACCTCTACTGTAAGACCTATAACCTTTGATACCTTTCCTTCAAATGTTATTTTAGGTATAGAATTAATTTTATTTATTACATTTTCGAAATCTATATCAATCATAGCAACTCCTCTTTTATTTTTCCAATAACATCATCAATGCCAATGACTAATTTTCCATTCAAGCTTTCTATTAGTGCATTGCCTTTATCAACTGATTCATCAGATAAAATAAAAACGTCTTTATTAATAAGATTATTTTCTTTTAATTCTAAAATTTGTTTATCTAAACTTTCTTTATAAATAGGATTAACTCGTATTACAAAGTTTTCTTTTAACTCATATTCCTTTATTACATCTAAAATTAATAAATCCATAGATTCTTCATCTTCAAAATTTCTTCTTAGCACCTTTTCCGCAATAGATATTCCCATAGCTAAAATATTTTTTTTATTATTTTTTATATAAGATGCAACTTGATTATTAGCTTCAAGCATTATTTTATTTGCCTTATCAATTATTTCAGATGATTCATTTTTAGCTTTTTCTATGTTGTCTTCATAAGCTTCTTTGTAGCCATCTTCATATCCATTTTGTGTACCTTGTTCGTAACCTTCATGATATGCTCTTTTCTCTATTTCCACAGCTTTCTGATTCGTTTCAGCTAATATTTTTTCACTTTCAGTATTAGCTTGATTTAAAATTTCATCATATTTAATTTGAGCATCTATAAGCTTTTGATTTATTTTCTCTTCTAATCTTAATAGCTCTAATCTCTTTTCATTATGATCCTCAACTTCTTCATTAACAGGTAACTCTTCTTTTTCCTTGAAGTTAAAATAGTTTAAAGAAACTGTACCCTTAACCTTTACATAATCAGACTTAATTATATTATTACTATAAGACGAATTCTTCATCTGAACCTCTAGTTAATGTAATTTCTCCTATTTCTTCAAGCTTTCTGATTATGTTTACTATGTTTTGTTGAGATTCTTCAACTTGAGAAACCTTAGTTTTTCCAAGTAATTCTATCTCTTCTTTTAATGCAGCAGCAGCCCTTTGTGATTGGTTTCTATATATAGCATTTGAAACATCATTTGATGCTCCTTTAAGTGCGTATGCAATATCTTTAACATTAACTTCTTTAAGAATTCTTTGTATAGCTGTGTCTTCAAGTCTTACGATATCATCAAATACGAACATGCTAGCTTTAATTTCTTCTGCTAATTCTATGTTATTTTCTTCAATATATTTAATAATGCTCTTTTCAGTTTTTCTATCAACATTACTTAATATATCTATTAAGCTGTCAACTCCACCTGATTTTTCAAGGTCTCTTTGACCTAATTTAGATAGCTTATTTGTTACAGCTTCATCTATAGCCTTTATAATATTAGGAGATATAGATGAAGTTCCCCCTATTTTCAGAGAAACTTCATGTTTTATATCATCTGGTATTTCACTTAAAACCACTGCTGCTTTATCTGGTTGAAGATGCGAAAGTATAATTGCTATCGTTTGCGTACTTTCACCTTGTATGCAAGATAAAATTTGCTCTGGTTCTGCCTTTCTAGCAGCCATAAATAATTTTGTACACGTATCATACTTTATACCTTCTAATATTTTATTAGCCCTTTGATTGCCAAGAGCTCCATTAAGAAGAGATTTTGCAAAGTCCATACCACCTTGAAGAACAATATCTTGTCCCTTATTAACTTCTATAAATTCTTGTAGAATCTCTCTTCTCTCTCTTGTTCCTACTTTATGAATATTTGATATCTCTACACCTATCTTTTGTATATATTGATCAGGCAAGTTTTTTACTATATCAGCTGCTACATCTGCACCTAGTGTAATTAATAAAATAGCTGCCTTTCTAGCACCTGTAACTTTTCTAACCTTTGGTATATCCCCCAAGTCAAATGCATTTCCTAAATTAACACTTTCTTTTTCCAATTATAAGCACCTCCCTTTGTATTACTCACTTAACCAATTTCTAATTAAGTCTGTAACTTGCTCTTTATTTTCTGATGCGTATTGTCTTACTTCTTCTTCTAAAGATATACTTTCTTCTTCATCCTCAGTAGATCTAGTTTTTTCCATTTCTTGTATTTTTTGATTTATAATATCAAGATGTTCACTATCATCATAATCATCTTCAACAAAGTCTGAGTTTTTCTTCTTCTTAATGTACATGTATACTAATATTGCAAGTATTAATAATAATAATATTCCTACTACATATCCTACAATCTTCATCACGTTATTTATCTCATCCTTAGCATTTAAATCATCATCATTAGCTAATGTATCAAACTTCATGCCAACAACAGAAATACTATCTCCTCTTTTCTCATCAAGACCTATAACATTAGATACTATATCTTCTACTTTTTTTATTGTTTTATTATCTAAGTTTCCATTGATAGCAACTGAGGCAGTAATCTTATTAATTTCACCTTGAGCCTTTATAGTTTTAGACTCTACTCTTCCTGTCTCGTACTCTATCTTCTCTTCCTTACTTTCATTTGAATTTGATTCATTACCACCTACAGTGTTCATATTGTTGTCAATATTTCCACCTGTAGCTTCATCTTGTGATGTTTTATTGGTTTTTCTATCTTCTTTTAATGCAACCCTGTCTGGGTCAATCTTTATTTCTGTAGTTTCTTTAGTATCAAAGTTTAAATCTGAATTTACTTTTACTACAACTTTACCTTGTCCAAACATAGATTCAAGTATTGAAGATATAGCTCTTTCTAAATCTGAGTTTAATTCTTTCTCTGCTTTTCTGGCTATATATAAACCATTTGAGTTGGTAGCTTGCTCTTTTCCATTTTCATCATATAAACCTTCAGATAAAAGATTCATATTTTGATCAACTACTTCTACATTTTGTTTGGGTATATTTTCACAACTTGCAGAAACTAAAGACATAATAGACCTTACTTGACTTATATCTAAACTTTCTCCTGGGTTTAGAGTTATAGTTACTGCAGCAGACCCTGGTTGAGTTTCCTTAGCAAATACAGATTCTTCACCATTTATAATCTGAACTCTTGCATCTGCCACTTGAGAAAATGTCTTTATAGTCTTTTCAATCTCGCCTTGTAGCATTCTTTGTTTCTTTATCTTAAACTCTTCATCTGTCATACCAAATGATGAACCTTCGTCCATAAGCTCATAACCTTTAGAACCATTAGATATATTTTCTGATAATTTTAATCTTAATTCATCGACCTTATCCTTTGGAACAAGTATACTATCACCTTGTATTTTCATATCTATATTTTCACTTTCAAGTTCTTTAGTTATGCTTGCTGCATCAGTAGAATTCAAACCTGAAAAAAGAACTTTGTACTTGTTGTTATTCATGTACTTTACACCAAATACAATAGATAAGATTACTGCTACAGAAGCTATTACTAAAGCTAGCTTTTTAGTTTTACTTAAGGCTTTAAAGTCCAATATTTTTTTACTTATAAACTCTTTAATCTTATTTATAATATCCTTTACATTCATTTGCTCACTCCTTTATAAAATAAAACTATAGTTGAACTGAGCTTAACTCTTTGTATGCATCATATAATTTATTTCTCATTTCTAACATGAGCTGCATAGAAATTTGAGCTTCTTGAGTAGATAACATAACCTCATGCATTGTTATATCATCACCTTTTATAAGAGCTTCAATGTCATTATTAGCTTTAACTTGACTATCATTAACTTTATTTACTGCATTGTTTAATACATCTGTAAAATTAACCTTATCACTTTCATTTAAATTCTTATTTGTATTATCTATAGTGTTATTTTGAATCTGATTTAAAAACATCTTTGAATCAAAATTAACACTTGACATATTTATCAAACTCATTATTTGCACCTCCATATATTACTTTCCTATTTCAAGAGCTTTTGAAATCATATCTTTTTGAGCATTCAAAGTATCAATATTTGATTCATATGCTCTAGATGCAGATATTAAATCTGACATTTCTACTAGCAAATCAACATTTGGATATTCTACATATCCCTCTTCATCTGCATCAGGATTATTTGGTTCATATACCTTTCTAAGAGGAGATTTATCTTCTTCTATAGAAACAGCTTTAACTCCTAACATACCTAATTTTTCATCATAGTTTTCTTGAAAACTTGCTATCTTACGAACGTAGGCCCCTCCATTTTCAGTTCTAGTAGTTTTTACATTAGCAACATTCGAAGATATAACATCTATTCTTAATCTTTCGGCAGATAAACCACTAGCGCTTATTCTCATTCCATTAAAAACACTCATTTAATTACCTCCCTGATATTACACTTTTTGTCATAGATAATTTAGTATTTGTCAAACTTACAATTGCATTATATTGAAGGCTTGCAGCAACTTGATTTACCTTTTCACTTTCTAAGTCAACATTATTTCCGTCTTCCCTTACTACGGAATCTTTATCAACTTTTACCTCAATTTTTGCATTATCCATTTCATTTTTTAAACTGTCCTCAAAAGTAACATACTTTCTTTTATAATTCGGGGTATTTATATTTACAATGTTGTTTGCTATAGTTCTATTTCTTAGTTCTGTAGCATCTAACCCCATTTTCATTAATCCATATATATCCATAGTCCATCTCCTACAAAAACTTTTTATAATATTTTATTTAAATTTTAAATTTCCTATCGACCTATTATACTACTTTTCTCGACATTTTTCTACGTTTTTCGTTTTTTTCATATATTTCCATATATTTTTCGACATTCTTTTGCATAACTTTTATATGTATTCATTTTTATAAGTTGTATAATTTTGTATTTTAAATAAAAAAAGAAAATAGCCATTTTAAATTTACATAAAATGACTATTTCCTTTAATATATAAAATTTATATTTATTTTTACATTAATAGTAATTAATTTAAATTAAAATAAATTATAAATCTCAAGCCTTTTATAATTTATTTTAATTTTATGCTTCTAAATTTAGAATTTATATTGCAATATTAATTAGAATTCCAGTTTCAATATTATTTTCTATAGATATAAATCCTAATTCTTCATTTATAAAATCTTTATGTATAGAATCTTTATTAGAATATAGTTTTGATACAGCCTTATCAACACTATCTTCTAAAATCATAAGTTTTGTTTTATATATAGATATCTTATTTTTTACTTGTTCTATTTTCTTAAGTGTTTCTTCTATTATTGATATTGTTCTTTCATCTTCTAGTTTATTATCAGTATTTTTGCTATTAATTTCTTCGTATGATTTAAAATTTAATTCATCTTCTTTTTTAGCTAGTTGTTTTATTTTTACTTTTATATTTGATGATTCTTTTTTTTCATTTTTTATATTTTCAGAGTATATGTTTTTTGCATTTTGTAAAGTTTTTTCCATTTCATCAATTTTAGCTTCTTGAACTTGTATATCTGATATACGTTCTTGCAATTCTCTTTGTTTATGATTCATTGTACTTGCTTTTCTCTTCATTCTAGTAATCGTAGTAGATGAGTTATTATCATTTTTATTATTTTTTACTTTTTCATTATTATTTTGATTTAAATTCATATTACTTATATTTATATTTGTATATAAATTTAGTTCATGTAATTTATTATCATTATTTATATTCATTTGCTCTCCCCCACAATATTATAAAACAACTTAAATACCTTTTATAAATTCATTTAAATAATTTGTTGCCTTTATCGCCCCCCTTTCATTTAAGTGATCTGCATCTATAAAATCTGTATCATCAAATTCAAATAAAGAATTTCTTAAATCTATTACTTTTATATCATTTTCTTTTTTTATTTTATTAAGTAAGTTATCAAAAAGTTGTCTGTATTCTAATTTTATATTTTTTGAATAATACCTACTAGTAGGAAAAATTACTATAATTACTTGAATAGAATGTTTATATAAAAATTTCAAAAATTCTTTAAGTATATCTTTGTATTCTGATTCAGTTTCACTATACTTAAATATTTTATTATGTTGCTCAGCTCTTAATAATCCTAATTGCTCTTTATATCCTTTATTAAAATCTGAAAATCGTTTTTGTCGATTTACATAATTTATACTGTTGTAATACATTGTATTTTCATTGTATATTTTATCTTTAAAATACTTTTCAACTTCATTTATATTAAATATGTTTTCTATTAAAATATCTAATTCGTAATCATTTAAGCTTTTTCGATTCTTCATACTTTCAGTAGTAGAATTATGTCTATCATTTAGTAATGGATAATATACATTTTCTATCATATTTTTAGAGTATAAACTATTCCCTCTTGATAAATCATGATGTAAAATATAATAACTCATACCAAATATACATTGTTTTATATTTCCGTTCTCAAGAATAGTATTTTTAGCTAATTTAAAAGAATAATATAAATCTTGACTATGCATAGATAAATTAACAGTTCTTTGATTTAGCAAATCTTCCTTTATTCCTACCAATGAATAAGAGTTTCCTACTATAATAGACTCAACATCATCTTTATAACTACGTTTTAAAGAGTTGTTTAAGTAATTAAAATCATAGTAATATTTATATATATTTTCAGCTGCTTTTAAAAATAAGCTTGATATTTGTGAATAGTTTAATATTTTATCAAAAAAATTATTTTTAAATAAAATATCATTTTCTACTAATAATACATTATATACATTTGTATCTATAGAATCTTTTTTTATAGATACAGATTTTAATTCTTTTTCATTTTTTATTTTTATTATATTATAATTTAATAGTTTATTTTCAATTAAACCAAATGTATCATTCCCATAGAAAAATATATTTAAACTGTAACATTGACGAAATTCATCTTGTATATCATCAAATACTTTCTTTAAACGATGTTCATATAGTTCATATAGTTCATATTCTTTAGGATATAAATTATCATTATTTCTTTTTATAAATTCAAATATAGTATTTTCTAATCTATTTAATGATTTTAAATTATAACATATTAGTCTATCTATAACTTCTATAAAAATATTTATTAATTTAACACTATTAGAGAATTCAGTAAAAAAATAATGCTTTATTTCTAATTTCTTATTATATATAAATTTAAAATCTTCTAAATATTTATCAATAGATAAATTTATCATATAAAATCCTCTTCCTTAATTCATAAAAATATACAAATAATACTACACCCTATTTTGTTAGTTTTCTTATTTCAAGTATTAAAGTTACTATATAATATTTTCAACACTTAAATTTAACTAATACAACGAGTCAATATAATATATAATATAATATATTTTATAATAAAATCGAATTTATTTTTTAGCGATAACCCTAATAACTATAGGATTTTGATCTTTATATGCTGCATAATTATTACTTTCATTTACAAATTCAATTTTAAATCCATAAGAAGTTAGCTTTTTTACTAATTCATCTAAAACAATAAATCGTCTAGAGTGATTATTATACACATAAGTGTTTCTTGCTATTTTTTCACCTAATCCAAAAATATCATCTTTAATACTACGAGCTTCTACTAAAAACAGTCCATCCTTTTTTAGTCCTTCATATACTCTTTTTAATAATTTTTCTTCTTGTTCCTCTGATATAGAGTGTAACGTAAATCTACTATATATATAATCAAAACTTTCTCTCTTTAATAATTTAGTTTTTATAAAATCATCTACTACAAATTCTATATTATTATTAGATACACTCTGTTTTAGATTATTTATAGAGCTTTCACTTTGATCTATTGCTACTACACTTATATTATTATTTGCTAAAAACATAGCATCTCTACCATTTCCACACCCTAGTTCTATTAATTTTTTGCCAGAATCTAAATATTTTAATATATCTTTAGCAAACTTTGATGGCTCATTTGGTGCTATATTTTTTTTATAATATTCATTCCAATATTTATAATCCATTTTTAATCCTTCCTAGCATCTTCATTATGTCTATTTTTAATTATTTTTTTGCTTAAAACTTTATCTATATGATTCCATACTCTAAGTGTTGAATTACTATCTTTGTATTTATAAAATACATCTCTTAATTCATGTCTTTTTTCTTTGTAGTAATTTTCATCATATAAACACTTTACAACCTCTGACTCTAGTTGTTCTTGTGTTTTAACCTTTGGACCTGCTGTCCAAAAATCATATGGTTCTAAACTTAAACCTCTTTCAGCTCTATACTGCTCAATATCATAATTAGTAAATATAACTTGCTTGTCCATAAATAAAAAATCACCATATATGCTTGAATAATCAGTAATCAAAATATCAGCGCAGTTTAAAACTTCATATAGATTTAAATTCTTTTCTTCTAAATCATTATTAGATACAAATATTATATTCTTAAGTTTATAACCTTTCATCTTACTAGTTACTAATCTTTCTTCTGCATGATGAACCTTTGATATAAGAATCGTATTATGTTCTCCTAATAATTTATCAAATTTAGCATAATTAAAATTTTTAATTTTTATACCTTCATTAATAGGATCACCATTAATAACTCCCGAATTTTCATGAACATGGAAAGTAGGCATATTAAATATAACCTTTTTATCTTTCAAATCTCTATTCAATAACTTCTCTAAGTTTGTTCTACCATCACTTAACATAAGTATATCTGTTCTTGGATTTCCTGTTATTTCATATTTATTTTCTGAAATAGCAGAAAATGCACTTTGTATTAACATATTCATCTCAGATGTAATACAAACTTTATCTATACTTTCATATTCTTTGGGAGTAAATCCAAAGTTTTTATGTTTTTTATCAAGAATACCACAATTTTTCATTATTACACTAGCATGACCCACATCTATATTATATGTGTATTTAGGATAACTAGTAAAAGTATTGAACCCAGATACAGTTACAGATGACAATAGAGGTACTTTAACTATATTATCTACATTAAATACATCTCGTCCTTTTATAACATTTAATTTATACTTTTCTTTATATTGTTCTGGCATATATTTTATCATTGCATATACATTAGCATCAGCTGAATTAAATAAATTGAAGGTTACTGTTGCTTCATTGTATTTATTTTTTAAGTTCAACATTTCATCATTGTTTATTTTAACTAAAGTAAATTTATTATCATTTGTTTGCACTAATATATTACATTCTTTTATTCCCTTATAGGCTATATCTTTTATTATATTTATATAATTTTTATTATATAAAACTATAACATCTAAATTTAAGATTTCTTGTCTCCTAATATAATCTTCTATAGTTAAAATTTCTTTATTACTTATAGAATAATTTCCTTCTATATATAACCAATTTTCATCTATATTATTTTTATCAGCTAACTCAATAAATTCTTCATCTACATCAGTAAACTTATTAGATATATATCTAAATAAACTAAAATTATTGCAATTTATAGATAGATTGGACTTTAATTCTTCTAATAATTTCTTGTATTGGTCAGATAGAATTTCTTCATCATATAAATTATTTATATCATTTATAAATTCTATATCTTCTGTATATCTTAAACCTATTGCACCATATAAAACTGATTTTATATTTTCTCCAATTAATTTATATATATATGCTAAGTTAAAATAAGCATCAATACAATCTTCTTTGATATTTATAGACTTTTTATAACAATTTATAGCTATATCATACTCCTGAACCTTAAAACATAGCATTCCTCTTAAGTTCCAGTAAATAGAGTTATTTTCATATGCTTTTTCATTTTCTATTATATATTTATAAGCATTTTCTATATCATTATTAACTATAAAGTTTTGTATCTTATTTAATATTTTCATTATTATGCCTCACTTTATTTTTAACCTATAAGAGTATTTAGTTTTAATACTACTTCATTTTTTAAATCTTCATCCTCTGATATACTTAAAAGTTTTTCATAAAAACTAATAGCTTCATCATAATCTCCACTTATCTCTTTTGTGTAAGCTATATTAAATATAGTGTCTACATTTAAAGGATCATTTATATAACTTAACTTTAATAACCTTTCGCTTTGTTGAATATTACCTAAATATAAGTTAATTATCGCTCTTATATTATACATTTCTTCATTGCCAAACATATCTTCATACTGGCTAACTACTTCTATAGCTTTTGATAAATTATTTGAGGCTATTATTTTTTCTATAATTGATTTATACTCTTTCTTTAAAATATTCATTTCATCACTTACTAAAATATCTTTTTCAATATCGTTTAATAGATATTGCATCCCTTTTTTATATTCTGGATATTCTTTAAGTAAATTTTTTATATTTCTTATAAAACTTAATGTATTATTTTTCTTTAAATTTAAAATATTATATAAATCTAATGCAAACTTATCATCTTTATTGTTTACAATATCACATAAATTACATTTAATTTTATCTACATTATATATACTTTGTAAGTAATTATTTCTATAAACTATATATGTTAAAAATACTTTTTTGTATTTATCTTCAAGTAAATTACTATGTTTACATAATAATTTACATATTGTACTTTCTAATTTCAGTTTATTAACTTCTAAAGTATTTACAGTTTGGTCTATATACTCATATAATATAAGTTCCATATCATTTTTGCTTTGTATTAAATAAGTTAGATACATCTCTAATTTATATAAGCTTATATCTTTAACAATTTCATATAAATTTATATTTGTCTTTGTTAAGTAGTAAATTAAATCTCCAAAATAATTACGATTTTCATTTTTTAATATATAAATACTTTCATTAACATCTATTTGTTCTCCAAGTCTTAATCTATTCAATTTACCATAGTTATTATCTATATTTGAAAAATATTTATATATTATTTTTTTATCAACTTCTTTAATGTTATTTATAAATATTTCTATTGCATCAATAAATTTACTTCTTTCAATATCATCGGTTAAATTAATATATATATTTTTTATTTCTTCACTTTCTCCTAGCTTATATACGCTATGTATTAACATATAATATATCTTACTTAAGTTATTTTCATTAATACACTTACTATAATTAACTGCATCCTTATATCTTTCTAATTTATAATAATTCTCAAAAATAATAACTTTAGCATCTTCCTTATTTCTAATAGTTAGGCAATCTGTATCTATATTATTAGCTTGAGTAGAAATATTATAGTTTTCAATTAAATACAAATATCTTTCAAAACTTTCTATACTTTCCTCTTTCTTTTCCAAATATGCCTGGCTTATACCTAATGCATAATAAATATCAATATTTTTATTATCTTCTTTTATATAATCTAAACATAAATTTTCACATTTTCTATACTGATTCATTGAAATATATAATTGTGCTAAGTTAGATGTAAGAAATCTTGGTATATGCTTTCTTTTTCTATATAATTCCAACGATCTTTCTAAATAAAATAATGCATCTTCATAAGACTTTAATATGCAATAATTTTTACCTAATTGGTAGTTAATATAAGGATCATTTGGGCTCTTTTCTATTTCTTTTAAGAGAATTTCACCATTCCTAAGATATTTTTTGTTTAATAATTCTTTATCTTTAAACATGTATCCATAATGTTTAAAAGATGCAATATCATTATATAATGGTAGTTTAAACTTTGGTTGTTCATGCACTGCACCTATATAACAAAATCCATTTTCATTTTTAAATAATCTAGGTATTGAAACTAAATTATATTCAAGTTCATCTTCACTATTTATATTCATAAGCTCAATTGTTGCAGAGTTATATTTTTTATATAGATCAGTTCTAAAAAATTGAACTAATTTATCAAGATTACTTAATACTTCATCAGCATCTAATACAAGAATCCAATCCCCTTTCGCATAACTTATAGATTTATTTCTCATATCTGCAAAATTATTATTCCATTTTTCAAAATATACTTTATCAGTATATTTTTTTGCTATATTAACTGTATTATCGGTAGAACCTGTATCTAATATTATAAGTTCACTATTTATATTTTTTTTCAAAGCATTTAAAGCAAATAATGTTTTATCTAAATATTTTTCTTCATTTTTTACAATCATTACAATACTTAATAACATAATTTATCTCCTTTTAAGTTATTAAATTTAAAAATAAAGAGTAAAGCATGTGCTTTACCCCTTAATTTAAAATTNTATATACATACGTTAAATATTTTTAATACTTTATACTTTTGCATTAAAAATATTTATTTTTCTGTATAAATAAATACTAAAATCAAATAAAATTATTAGATTCTATAATATTTTATATCGTCTAATAATCTATACTTATAAGTTATTGTATTTATAAATAAAGAGTAAAGCATATGCTTTACCCATTAATTTATAAATCTAATATAATTATCTTAATAATTGAGATACTGATTCTGGTTGTTGCTTAGCTTGAGATACCATTGCTTGAGAAGCTTGGTTTAATATGTTTAACTTAGATAATGTAACCATTTCTTTAGCAACATCTACATCTCTTATTCTTGATTCTGCAGATGTTAAGTTTTCTGTTGATGATACTAAGTTTGAAGAAGTATACTCTAATCTATTTTGTTGTGCTCCTAATTTAGATCTTGAAGTATTTACTTTACTTATTGCTTCATCTAATTTATCTAAGAAATCATTAGCTGCTTTTGTTCCTACTGTTCCTGCAACTCCTATAGCATTTATATCATCAGCGTTTATCCCTAATGATTCTGATGTCATTGCTCCTATATTTACTGATAAAGTGTTGCTTGATTCGTTATTTGCGCCAGCTTGGATAGATATATTTTTATCTCCAAAACCATCTTTTAAGCTTACTTCTTTATCTTTAAGTATAGCTTCCAACTTATCACCCGTTGCATTTATCTTAAATGATATACCAACTTCATCAAAATTAAGTTTATCATTATGAGCAGCTGTTATGTTTGATAGTGTTTGTGTAGCTACATCCTCATTTTTCTCATTCTTTAATGTTATTGTAACTGTATTTGCGTTAGCGTCTGCAGTGAATGATATTTTATTTACATCGGTTAAGTTTGAAGTTATTTTCACATCTGATACACTCGCACTTATACTTGCTGCTTCAAATCCTTTACCACCAACTAATATTTTTTCGTTGTTGAAAGTTGTACTTTCTGCTATTCTTGTTATTTCTTCATTTAATTGAGTTAACTCTTCTGTTATCTTTGTTCTATCTTCTGCTGTATTTGTTTCATTTGAAGCTTGTACTGTTAACTCTCTCATTCTTTGAGTTATATTCCCTATTTCTTCCATAGCACCTTCTGCAGTTTGAACCATTGATATACCNCATTCTTTAATGTTATTGTAACTGTATTTTGAGCATTATCTACTTCAAATGATATACCATCTATACCACTAAGATTTGAAGTTATTTTTAAATCTGATACACTATCTGCACTTATACTCGCCGCATCAAACCCTTTACCTCCAACTAATATTTTTTCATTGTTGAAAGTTGTGCTTTCTGCTATTCTTGTTATTTCTTCATTTAATTGAGTTAATTCTTCTGTTATCTTTGTTCTATCATCAGCTGTATTAGTTTCATTTGAAGCTTGTACTGTTAACTCTCTCATTCTTTGAGTTATGTTCCCTATTTCTTCCATAGCACCTTCTGCAGTTTGAACCATTGATATTCCGTCTTGTACGTTTCTATCTGCTTGTTCCATACCTCTTATTTGTGCTCTCATTTTTTCAGATATTGCTAGTCCTGTTGCATCATCTCCAGCTTTAGTTATTCTTAAACCTGTTGATAACTTCTCCATAGAAGCTCCTGATAATGCTGTATTTTTTGCCATTTGATTTGTTGCTACCATAGCATTTAAATTTGTATTTATTCTCATTGTACTCTCCTTAGTTTTTCGACATCCTTGTCATTTTTTATTAAATCTTTATATACTTGGTAAAGTATTTTTTTATATACTATATACATACGTTAAATATTTTTAATACTTTATACTTTTGCATTAAAAATATTTATTTTTCTGTATAAATAAATACTAAAATCAAATAAAATTATTAGATTCTATAATATTTTATATCGTCTAATAATCTATACTTATAAGTTATTGTATTTATAAATAAAGAGTAAAGCATATGCTTTACCCATTAATTTATAAATCTAATATAATTATCTTAATAATTGAGATACTGATTCTGGTTGTTGCTTAGCTTGAGATACCATTGCTTGAGAAGCTTGGTTTAATATGTTTAACTTAGATAATGTAACCATTTCTTTAGCAACATCTACATCTCTTATTCTTGATTCTGCAGATGTTAAGTTTTCTGTTGATGATACTAAATTTGAAGAAGTATACTCTAATCTATTTTGTTGTGCTCCTAATTTAGATCTTGAAGTATTTACTTTACTTATTGCTTCATCTAATTTATCTAAGAAATCATTAGCTGCTTTTGTTCCTACTGTTCCTGCAACTCCTATAGCATTTATATCATCAGCGTTTATCCCTAATGATTCTGATGTCATTGCTCCTATATTTACTGATAAAGTGTTGCTTGTTTCGTTATTTGCACCAGCTTGGATAGATATATTTTTATCTCCAAATCCATCTTTTAATTCTAGATCCACATTATCAAGTATTCCTTCTATATCTGTAGCACCAGATCCATCTATTTTAAATGATATACCAACTTCGTCAAAATTAAGTTCTACATTAGTACCAGTCATAGTTATATTATTTAATGTTTGTGTAGCTATTTCGTCAGCACCATTCTTTAATGTTATTGTAACTGTATTTTGAGCATTATCTACTTCAAATGATATACCATCTATACCACTAAGATTTGAAGTTATTTTTAAATCTGATACACTATCTGCACTTATACTCGCCGCATCAAACCCTTTTCCTCCAACTAATATTTTTTCATTGTTGAAAGTTGTACTTTCTGCTATTCTTGTTATTTCTTCATTTAATTGAGTTAATTCTTCTGTTATCTTTGTTCTATCTTCTGCTGTGTTAGTTTCATTTGAAGCTTGTACTGTTAACTCTCTCATTCTTTGAGTTATGTTCCCTATTTCTTCCATAGCACCTTCTGCAGTTTGAACCATTGATATTCCGTCTTGTACGTTTCTATCTGCTTGTTCCATACCTCTTATTTGTGCTCTCATTTTTTCAGATATTGCTAGTCCTGTTGCATCATCTCCAGCTTTAGTTATTCTTAAACCTGTTGATAACTTCTCCATAGAAGCTCCTGATAATGCTGTATTTTTTGCCATTTGATTTGTTGCTACCATAGCATTTAAATTTGTATTTATTCTCATTGTACTCTCCTTAGTTTTTCGACATCCTTGTCATTTTTTATTAAATCTTTATATACTTGGTAAAGTATTTTTTTATATACTATATACATACGTTAAATATTTTTAATACTTTATACTTTTGCATTAAAAATATTTATTTTTCTGTATAAATAAATACTAAAATCAAATAAAATTATTAGATTCTATAATATTTTATATCGTCTAATAATCTATACTTATAAGTTATTGTATTTATAAATAAAGAGTAAAGCATATGCTTTACCCATTAATTTATAAATCTAATATAATTATCTTAATAATTGAGATACTGATTCTGGTTGTTGCTTAGCTTGAGATACCATTGCTTGAGAAGCTTGGTTTAATATGTTTAACTTAGATAATGTAACCATTTCTTTAGCAACATCTACATCTCTTATTCTTGATTCTGCAGATGTTAAGTTTTCTGTTGATGATACTAAGTTTGAAGAAGTATACTCTAATCTATTTTGTTGTGCTCCTAATTTAGATCTTGAAGTATTTACTTTACTTATTGCTTCATCTAATTTATCTAAGAAATCATTAGCTGCTTTTGTTCCTACTGTTCCTGCAACTCCTATAGCATTTATATCATCAGCGTTTATCCCTAATGATTCTGATGTCATTGCTCCTATATTTACTGATAAAGTGTTGCTTGATTCGTTATTTGCACCAGCTTGGATAGATATATTTTTATCTCCAAAACCATCTTTTAAGCTTACTTCTTTATCTTTAAGTATACCTTCTATTTTATTACCTGTAGCATCTACATTGAACTTTATACCAAGATCATCAAAATTCAACTCTCCATTATGATTTTTTGGAATACCAGTTAAAGTTTGCTCACCTAATAATTCATTTTTAGCATCATCTGCATATACTTTTACTGTAACTTCTTCAGTAGCAGAATTTGCAGTAAATTCAACTTTTTTAACTCCAGAAAGGTTTGAAGTTATTTTTAAATCTGATATACTAGCTGCATTTGCTCCTAAATCAGCTACATCAAATCCTCTTCCACCAACTAATATCTTTTCATTGTTGAAAGTTGTACTTTCTGCTATTCTTGTTATTTCTTCATTTAATTGAGTTAATTCTTCTGTTATCTTTGTTCTATCTTCTGCTGTGTTAGTTTCATTTGAAGCTTGTACTGTTAACTCTCTCATTCTTTGAGTTATGTTCCCTATTTCTTCCATAGCACCTTCTGCAGTTTGAACCATTGATATTCCGTCTTGTACGTTTCTATCTGCTTGTTCCATACCTCTTATTTGTGCTCTCATTTTTTCAGATATTGCTAGTCCTGTTGCATCATCTCCAGCTTTAGTTATTCTTAAACCTGTTGATAACTTCTCCATAGAAGCTCCTGATAATGCTGTATTTTTTGCCATTTGATTTGTTGCTACCATAGCATTTAAATTTGTATTTATTCTCATTGTACTCTCCTTAGTTTTTCGACATCCTTGTCATTTTTTATTAAATCTTTATATACTTGGTAAAGTATTTTTTTATATACTATATACATACGTTAAATATTTTTAATACTTTATACTTTTGCATTAAAAATATTTATTTTTCTGTATAAATAAATACTAAAATCAAATAAAATTATTAGATTCTATAATATTTTATATCGTCTAATAATCTATACTTATAAGTTATTGTATTTATAAATAAAGAGTAAAGCATATGCTTTACCCATTAATTTATAAATCTAATATAATTATCTTAATAATTGAGATACTGATTCTGGTTGTTGCTTAGCTTGAGATACCATTGCTTGAGAAGCTTGGTTTAATATGTTTAACTTAGATAATGTAACCATTTCTTTAGCAACATCTACATCTCTTATTCTTGATTCTGCAGATGTTAAGTTTTCTGTTGATGATACTAAGTTTGAAGAAGTATACTCTAATCTATTTTGTTGTGCTCCTAATTTAGATCTTGAAGTATTTACTTTACTTATTGCTTCATCTAATTTATCTAAGAAATCATTAGCTGCTTTTGTTCCTACTGTTCCTGCAACTCCTATAGCATTTATATCATCAGCGTTTATCCCTAATGATTCTGATGTCATTGCTCCTATATTTACTGATAAAGTGTTGCTTGTTTCGTTATTTGCACCAGCTTGGATAGATATATTTTTATCTCCAAATCCATCTTTTAATTCTAGATCCACATTATCAAGTATTCCTTCTATATCTGTAGCACCAGATCCATCTATTTTAAATGATATACCAACTTCGTCAAAATTAAGTTCTACATTAGTACCAGTCATAGTTATATTATTTAATGTTTGTGTAGCTATTTCGTCAGCACCATTCTTTAATGTTATTGTAACTGTATTTTGAGCATTATCTACTTCAAATGATATACCATCTATACCACTAAGATTTGAAGTTATTTTTAAATCTGATACACTATCTGCACTTATACTCGCCGCATCAAACCCTTTACCTCCAACTAATATTTTTTCATTGTTGAAAGTTGTGCTTTCTGCTATTCTTGTTATTTCTTCATTTAATTGAGTTAATTCTTCTGTTATCTTTGTTCTATCATCAGCTGTATTAGTTTCATTTGAAGCTTGTACTGTTAACTCTCTCATTCTTTGAGTTATGTTCCCTATTTCTTCCATAGCACCTTCTGCAGTTTGAACCATTGATATTCCGTCTTGTACGTTTCTATCTGCTTGTTCCATACCTCTTATTTGTGCTCTCATTTTTTCAGATATTGCTAGTCCTGTTGCATCATCTCCAGCTTTAGTTATTCTTAAACCTGTTGATAACTTCTCCATAGAAGCTCCTGATAATGCTGTATTTTTTGCCATTTGATTTGTTGCTACCATAGCATTTAAATTTGTATTTATTCTCATTGTACTCTCCTTAGTTTTTCGACATCCTTGTCATTTTTTATTAAATCTTTATATACTTGGTAAAGTATTTTTTTATATACTATATACATACGTTAAATATTTTTAATACTTTATACTTTTGCATTAAAAATATTTATTTTTCTGTATAAATAAATACTAAAATCAAATAAAATTATTAGATTCTATAATATTTTATATCGTCTAATAATCTATACTTATAAGTTATTGTATTTATAAATAAAGAGTAAAGCATATGCTTTACCCATTAATTTATAAATCTAATATAATTATCTTAATAATTGAGATACTGATTCTGGTTGTTGCTTAGCTTGAGATACCATTGCTTGAGAAGCTTGGTTTAATATGTTTAACTTAGATAATGTAACCATTTCTTTAGCAACATCTACATCTCTTATTCTTGATTCTGCAGATGTTAAGTTTTCTGTTGATGATACTAAATTTGAAGAAGTATACTCTAATCTATTTTGTTGTGCTCCTAATTTAGATCTTGAAGTATTTACTTTACTTATTGCTTCATCTAATTTATCTAAGAAATCATTAGCTGCTTTCGTTCCTACTGTTCCTGCAACTCCTATAGCATTTATATCATCAGCATTTATTCCTAATGATTCTGATGTCATTGCTCCTATATTTACTGATAAAGTGTTGCTTGATTCGTTATTTGCGCCAGCTTGGATAGATATATTTTTATCTCCAAATCCATCTTTTAAGTCTACTGTTTTATCTTTAAGTATAGCTTCCAACTTATTACCCGTTGCATTTATCTTAAATGATATACCAACTTCATCAAAATTAAGTTCAGCATTATGAGCAGCTGTTATGTTTGATAGTGTTTGTGTAGCTACATCCTCATTTTTCTCATTCTTTAATGTTATTGTAACTGTATTTTGAGCATTATCTACTTCAAATGATATACCATCTATACCACTAAGATTTGAAGTTATTTTTAAATCTGATACACTATCTGCACTTATACTCGCCGCATCAAACCCTTTACCTCCAACTAATATTTTTTCATTGTTGAAAGTTGTGCTTTCTGCTATTCTTGTTATTTCTTCATTTAATTGAGTTAATTCTTCTGTTATCTTTGTTCTATCATCAGCTGTATTAGTTTCATTTGAAGCTTGTACTGTTAACTCTCTCATTCTTTGAGTTATGTTCCCTATTTCTTCCATAGCACCTTCTGCAGTTTGAACCATTGATATTCCGTCTTGTACGTTTCTATCTGCTTGTTCCATACCTCTTATTTGTGCTCTCATTTTTTCAGATATTGCTAGTCCTGTTGCATCATCTCCAGCTTTAGTTATTCTTAAACCTGTTGATAACTTCTCCATAGAAGCTCCTGATAATGCTGTATTTTTTGCCATTTGATTTGTTGCTACCATAGCATTTAAATTTGTATTTATTCTCATTGTACTCTCCTTAGTTTTTCGACATCCTTGTCATTTTTTATTAAATCTTTATATACTTGGTAAAGTATTTTTTTACATACTATATACATACGTTAAATATTTTTAATACTTTATACTTTTGTATTAAAAATATTTATTTTTTGTTGATTGCTATTGATATAACTATTATTAGTTATTGTAGATAGCTTGTGTTTTTGTATTTCAATTTTAGTATTAATTATATTTTGATGTAATAAATCTTTTATATTTTTATCTAAATCTACTATACCAAGTGCTATCATACTTGCTTTAAAATTTTTATTATCTTCTTCTTCAGTTAATATACTTTGTCTTTTATCGAAAAGAGTATCTAAATCATCTAGATTTTCATCTTTCAAGCATTGTATAATCTCTAAAGTTATTTTTTTATATAAGTTTATATTATCCATAGCTTATTCTCTTTCTATTATCATTGCGTAAAGTAATTCATTTGTGAATTAAGCTTATTCATTTGTGATTCTAAGCTACCAAATTTTAAGTATAACTTTTCTTCTTTATCACTCAACTTATTTTGAAGAGTTTTTATAAGTTCTGCTTGCTTTTTTAATTGCTCTGAATAAAAGTTATTTGCTGCAGATGCTGTCTTTTCAATACCTGCTTTTTTTGCAAATATAGATGAAGAGCTACCAACATAATTTTTTACAGTTGATTTCATTTTATCCATCATACTATCAGGACCTTTAGCAAATACTTCATAAACTTTTTCTGAGTCCTTTTGAAGTGCTGCTATTAACTTAGATTCATCTAATGCTAGTTGACCTTTTTTATTGTAGTCATCATGAGTAGAAATACCCATTTCTCGTAATACATCCATCTTATCTCCGAATATGGCATTTTCCATATCACTCATGAACTTTCTCATTTCAGAGTCATTTCTAAGTATACCTTCTTTAGCTTTTTCTTCCCATTTTTCTATTTCTTTTTCACTCATTTCTTCTTTTTGAGCTTCTGTTAATGGTTGATAATCTTTGTTAGTCTTTTCTGTTACAAGGTCGTATACTTTGTCCATGATTTTGTTGTAATCATCAACAAAAGACTTCATTTTTTGTACTACTGCACTTGTATCTTGTGTTGATGTTATTTCAGCACTTCCTACACTATTAACATTATATCTTATACCATCTATAGTGAATGTATTGCTTTCTTCACTAAGAGTTTTTATAAATGTACTATCTTTTGATAATACTTCAATTTCAGAGTTACTTCCTTTTGCACCATTTGCATCAAACTTAACTAAGTTTCCACCACTATCTTTAGTTTGTAAGCCTAAAAAATCTAGTGCATTACTAGCTTTTCCATCTTCTCTAACTATTTTAAATTCACTGCTTACACCTGTAGCTTTAGTTTCTATAGTGAATTTTCCTGTCATTTCACTATAAGACGCTTTAACTTTTCCATCAGTACTATTGTTTATTTTATTTATTAAGGTTTCTATTGTTTCATCTGGTTCTATTTCTATAGTATTAGAGTATATAGGATTGTTTTGTTCATCTTTTCCTAGCTCTATTTTAAATTTAGTGTCATATGTTACACCAGGATTTTTAGCTTGTAAATCTGCTATTTTGTTGTCTTTTTTTAAGTCCACTATAGAAGATTGTGCTTTTGCCGGTTCTGCAAGTTTAGTTACATTAAATTTATAATCTACATTACTTGCTCCTGCATTTCCAGTTGCAGTTATTACGCTACTATTAGTGCTTGAAATTGATAAAGTATTCCAAGCGCTGCTATTTACAATAGAATCTTTAGATGTTAATGAAAAGTATTTATCATTAAAGTCCATTACATCTGACATAACTTCTCTATATATTTCTTGTTGCCATTTTATTGTTTGTTCTTTTTGTTGCGCCTTATCTACTTTCTCTTGGTCTGCTGTTGTCATAGACTTTACCATTGCGTCAGTATCCATACCTGTTGCAAGACCAGATAATCTTATACCGCTTATGCTTGACATAAAATCCCCCTACTACTTTCCTGATTTTATCTTTTTATCTACTTCGTACCACATATCTCTTATTTCTTCAATAAGTGGTAATACTTCTTCTATTGTTTGAACATCTTTTTTCATATTTGCTTTTGCAAGCTCATTTTTTATAAAATCATATAAATTATATAAATCTTCCATGTACTCTGTATTTTTATCCATAGTTATCATAAGTTCTAAGAATATATCTTGAACTCTAACTAACTCTTTATGCGCTCTTGCTATATCTTTGTTTAAAATAGCCATCCTAGCTATTTTTGTATATTTTACTGCTCCATCTAATAGCATAAGTAACAGTTGTTGACTTGATGCCATATTTACAGAGTTTTGTTTGTATATATTGTACGGATTAGCTGTATACATGTTGTCCTCCTACTTTAAAATGTTTAATATATCCTTTGTTGTCGCTATAGCGTTTGAATTTTCGTCTTTTACTTTTTCATATACTTCTTTTCTAAGTATTACTTTTTCCTTAGGTGCTTTTATAGATATTTTTACACTTGAACTATCTATTTTTTCTACTGTTATTTCTATATCATCACCTATTAATAATGACTCACCTTTTTTTCTTGAAATTACTAGCATATTATCACACCCTATTCTAATGGTTCTTTTATTTTATATTTATCATCTTGAAGTATTAATTGCTTACCTCTATTATTTTTTATGTTTATTATTATAGGTGCTTTTAAATTTGCTGTACTGTCTTTTAATGATTTTCCTAGTGTTATTAAACATATTACTAATACATCTTTTTCATCTTTTATATCTAATTCTTTTATAAATTCATCATCTAAGTCTATTTCATAGTCTGTTTTTATCTCAAATGGAGATATAGAAACAAAACCTATATTTGAATCTTCTTTTGAAACTATATTATAAAATCTTTCATTTCCTTCTATTGCACTTACATTAAAGTAATTATAACTTTCAAATCCCGGTATACCTTTTTCAAATAGTATTTCCATATTAACCTCCGATTATCTTATATAATCTAATATTGTAGGTTGTATTAACTTAGCTCCAACTTGTATTGATGCTTGATAAATCATTTCTGCTGATTTTAGTTCTATGAATTTTTCTACAACATCAGTGTCTTGAGTTTTAGAAAGTACATCTTGTATATTTAATATATCTTCGTCATTTAATTCTTTTATTTTTTCTGCAGTACTTACTCTAACTCCAAGTGATGTTCTTTCGTTAACTACATGATCAAATAATGTATCAATTTTACCTTTTGTGTCATTAAGTAAAGTTTCTTTTGCCTTTGCAGCTGTTTGTTCATCACCATTTGCTATATCATTCATAAGTGTAGATAAATTATTTATTTCATCTAATAAATTTACAGTATTTCCATTTCCATCTTTTATATTAAGTATTTCTCCAACTGAAATATTATAGTCAATATTAATTCCACTAGATATATCAGCTTTTAAGTCATCTGTATTTGGTATTGTTTGTCCATTTTTATCTTTACTAAATTCTAATTTAACTGTTCCATCTGGATTTTCAATAACTGTAATTGGTGCATCATCTACACTACTTCCACCAAATAAGTATTTCCCACCATGAGTTGAGTTAAGCGTATCTGCTAATTGCTTTATTTTTTCGTTCATATCTTCATTTAAAGATTTCATTTCATTTTGTGAGTAAGTTCCATTACCAACTTTTAAAATAGTTTCTTTTATTTCACCAAGTAGATTTCCCACATTATCTAATGCTCCATCTGTGGTATTCATCCAACCAACAGATTCATCTATATTATAATTATACTTTTCAGTGTATTTTATTTCATTGTTTATATTCATTATTTTTATAGCTTTATGTGGATCATCAGATACTGTGTTTATTACTTTACTAGTACTGATTTGTTGATTTATTTTACTCATGTTTGTTAAATTATTTTGAGTATCATATAGGTGACTTCTCACCATAGATGCATTTGTTATTCTCATATTATCCTCCTAATTATCTAACCAATCCATTTACTACAACATCTAATAAAGAGTCTATTGTAGATATTACTTTTGCACTTGCATTATATGAATGTTGGAATTGTATTAGATTTACCATTTCTTCATCAAGAGATACCCCTGATACATTAAGTCTTAAGTTATCTATTTCTTCTAATAGTTTACTTTGATTTTTTTCATTTCTTATTACTTCTTTTGTTTCGTTTCCTAGCTTTTGTACTATATTGTTGTAATAATTACCTATAGTTATATCTTCACCATCTATAGTAATTTTTTCGTCTTTTAATTTGTACATTTTTTCTGCTTTTTCTGCAGTTATAACTAAGTCCTTAGGATTATTTACTAATTTATCATTAGCTTTAATGATAGGGTCTCCATTATCATTGAATATGAATATTTGTTGATCAGTTGCATCGACAGTGTTATCATTAAAATCTCTACCATTCATAACATTATTAACACCTTTAGTTAAGCCTTTTGCAAGTTCTTTTAAGTTAGATGTATATTCTGATATTTTATCAATCATATCTAATGACCCTTGAACTTCACCTGATACATTCCCAATATTTTTTAGTTCATCAAGTGTTACTTCTGTTTTATTTTCTAATTTTTCATTTATTAACTTTTGAACTTCAGTATTTTCTATATTTAGTTTGTGACTTAATTCATCAATTACACTATCTCTTTTATCCATAAGGTCATTAGGAGTTTTCCCACTTCCTTCGATAAGCTTTATATCTTTATTTAAGTCTCTAATTTGATTTATCATATCATTTATTTCTACTACATCATCATTTAGCTTTTTCTCAGCTTGAGTAGCTAATTTATCTAACTTTTCTTTTACGTCACTTATATTAGTAGCTAAATACTTAGCATTTTGTATTACTATATCTTTTGCTCCTGTATCATTAGGGCTTTTGCTAAGTTCTTGCCAGCTTGAGAAAAAGTCACTCATAGATCCTGATATTGCTGAATCTGATGGTTCATTAAATATTTTTTCTATATTTGTATAGTGTTGATATTTTATACTAATTTCTCCGTAGTTATGCGATTCACTTCTATATTGAAAATCATAAAATGTATTTCTTATTCTTATTACATCTGTAGCTTGTACTCCAGTTCCTATTTGCCCTGGACCCATACTACTGTTATAACCAGGATTACTGTATGCATTTTTTGCACTTTGCTCTACTCTTTGTCTAGAATACCCTGGTGTATTTATATTATTTATATTATGAGATGTTGTCTGTATAGAGGCTTGACTTACACTCATACCCGTTCCTGCTGAGTGTAAACTACCTATTAATCCTGCCATAAATTCCCTCCAAGTTTTACTTACCTACTTTTCCATATGCATTATAAACACCTATATCTTTGCTCGGTTTTATAAGGTTTATCATTTTCTTTGTAAAAAATAATCTTTGCTTTATAAGAGTATCATTTGCTTCCTTTTGAAGTTGCACCATTTTTATGGTACTTACTATTTCTTCATATGCACTTTTTATATTTTCATCATCACAAAGTGAAATAGTCTCTCTCATACTAGCTTCACTTCCCATGATATTTCTTCTTTGTATTTCAATTTTGGCTAACTCCTTAGAAGCCTCATCTAATTTTGAAGCAATTTTATCCATCTGTATCGCATCTTTATTTATAATACAGTCATATTGCTCATCTAATAAACTTAATAGCTTTTTTAAAATACTTTTTTCTTCATATATTATTACTTTAATATCAGGATTCAATTAAATCTCCCCCTTAGTACGTTCTATAATCTTTTTAGCTAATTCATTAGAATCAATTCTATAAGTATTATTTTCTATTTTTCTTTTTATCTCATTTATCTTCTCTAATCTATCCTTATCTTCGCTTGAATTAATTTTATTTAAATACATACCTAAATCTGATATTTCAACAGTATCTCTGTTATTAACTTTTAATGTTTGTTTTACTTCTTGTTTATTTCTTGTATATAAATTTTCTATTCCTTTAAATTTTACTGAAGCTATATTCATAGAGAGCCTCCTTTATAATTGAATCTTATTAATTTTCTTCCTCTGTTTTTACATTAGATAATCTTATTGCCAGTTTATTATCTAATATCATACTTTCTCCACTTGCAATTAACTTCCCATTTACACTAATGTCTAATGCTTCTTCTACAGGCTTGTCTAGTACTATGACATCTCCTATTTTATAATTAACTATTCTTCCAATCTTCTCCTTAGTTGATCCCATTGATACAGATACATCCATTAATCCTTCCATTATATCATTTACAGCACTTAGTGGTTGTTTTTCAGTTTCTACTAATTGCTCAAACTTTACTTCATATATTTCATCAGTTTTTATTGAATTTTCCATATTATCCTCCCTTACATATAAATATCTAATAATAATCCGTTTATTTCATCTATTTGAGATGCTATATTTATATTGCTTTGTTCTTCATAAATTAATTCTCTCGTCATATTCTCCAATTTTTCATTTATGGTATTTACTGTTGTAAAATAATTTCTATCCCAAAAACTTGTATTTTTATTTATATCATATATATAGTCAACTACAGATTTAAGATAGTCTTTTATTAACTTTTTATATTGTATAACATCGCCATAACACTTTGTTGCAACTAGTTTTTCTCCAGTTTTTTTAATTTCCGTCATTTGTAACTCTAATTCTTCTTTTGTTTTTGCCCTACGAGCTAAGTTAAAACTATCACTAAAATTAGCTTTTTCTTTACTACCTTTACTTTCTACACTTAAGTTTCTATTATGGGTTATGCTTCCTACTTTCATTTGACTCTCCTTTCTTTGTAGTTATATGATATATATCTATCCCTTGTAATATTTCATAACTTTAGGCACGTAATTTTGAGTTTCCTTAGGCATTTTGTAAATATCATTAATTGATTTTACACCTCTTTTTGCCATTCTTGTTGGACCTCCATTGTATGCCATAAGAGCCATTTCTACATCTCCATTGTACTTATCTAAGTATTCTTTTATGTGTCTTGTTCCTCCATCTATATTTTGTTCAATATCAAATGGGTCAGTTACATCAAGATCTCTACAATTTTCTGGCATAAGTTGCATTAAGCCTTTTGCCCCTGCCTTAGATACACAATTAGGATTAAAGTTTGATTCAACTTTTATAATTGCTCTTATTAAGTTTTCATCTACTCCATATTTTTTAGATGATATGCTTATAGCTTTATCTATTCTTTCATTCACGCTCTCGTCTTTATTTGAACTTTCAACTTTATTTGTATTTTGAGTACTATTTAAAGTTTCTAAACTATTTTCAATATTATCTAAAATATCACCTGATTGATAACTATTGTTATTTTTATTTACTTCTGATACAGCTTTAAGAAGACTTATTAAAACAATATCAAAAGCATTACTACTTGATGATGAATTACAACTACATCCACCTGTCAATGATGACATTGATGTTAAATTGCTTATACCATATATGCTGTTAGTCACTATTATCACCCCACGTAATTCTTATAATACTAATTTATACGGTAACATTACATTTTTCTTTAACTAGATTTATTATTATGATTAAAAAAAATAAGTAGATAGTTTATTTAGCTATCTACTTAGTTCTTTATTTTATATTATTTTTTCTTCTGTTTCTCTTATTAAACATTGATAATAATCCTAATGATCCTATTCCACTTAATGTATATGACCCTAATCCACCATCATAAGTTTTAGTATTTTCTTCTTTAATAGTATGTACTATTTAAAACAATCAGTCTTGATAAAAACAATGACGATAATTTTTTGTTCATATCTTTTCATCCTATTTTCATTTACGTATTATGCATTACAACTTTTATTATATTTCATTTCGTTCTGTTTTTATAGTATTTTGTGGTAAAATGCCGTTCTCCACTTGTGATACTTTTGCTTACAATAAATAAAGCCTCTTAAAGTACATATACTAATTTTGTATTTTAAGAGACTTTTCAAAATATATATTTAATTATGGTCGCCTTGCATTTATAAACTTTTTATCATAGTATCCTGTTAGTGTGGATTTTATAACTCCCTTTTTAGAGTTTGCTGCATGTATAAATTCATTATTTCCTATATACATTCCAACATGACTCACTTTACCTTTGTCCATAGTATCAAAAAATACTAAATCTCCTGGTTGCAAATTCTCTCTAGAGACAGCTTGTCCAACTTTACTTTGATCCTCTGATACTCTTGGTATATCTTTGCCTAATGCATTTTTATAAACATATCTAACAAGACCTGAACAATCAAAAGAATCTGGTCCATTAGCCCCCCATACATACGGTTTACCTACTTGTTCTTTTAATAATTTTATAGCTTTATCCATATTAGGATTGATACTTTCTGTATTGTTATTTACAGATGTAGTAGTACTATCAGATATATTGCTATTTACATTTGAGTTTTGATTATTAATTTGTATAGTTTGATTGTTACTATCTAAATTATTATTTATATTTGAATTACTTTCATATATTCTATTTTGATTAATCAGTCCTGTTAAAGTTACTATCATACCTAAAGAAGAAACTCCACTGTTACTACATGAATAATCACTACTGCTACTACCTAACAATCCTATAGAGCTTTGAAGGAGTTTACTAAAAGATTCATTATTTGAAACAGATTTACTAGTATTTGAATTATTTATCTCATATAACATAGTATTTAATATAATTCTACTTATATCACTCATTTATATTTAGCTACTCTTTGTATACTTGAATATATCTACAATAAACTAAAATTCATATTATTTCTTTTAGATATTATAATGAGTAGCAACTCCTTTCTTTATTTTTATAATATATTTGATAATATTATTATATTTATTATTATAACATACACAAGATTAAAATTTCTATCTAGTGAATTTTTAGATTTACTCGTTATACTAATTAAATATAATTCTTGAAAACACTAGAGTATAACAAGCTACTTTTTTATAGTTAAAAGATTTATATAGTAATCTCAATATACTTAACAAAATAGCTATCATAACAAATTAGTTTAAAATATATACATCATAGTTATAATTAATATTGTTAATATTATAATTCCTAGACTGTTCTCACTTATTTTATTAAAAATCATATGTAAGTATAAATTCATATAATAATATATACCATATTCATTTTCTTTTTTTATATCTTCTATGATAGCTTTTTTTATTATCGCTTGATGTTCTGTAATTTTACTACTTACAATTTGTTGTTCTATTTTTTTTAATTCTTTATCTAATATTTCTTCTTTATATTTATAATCTTTAAATGGTTCTTTTAAATATTCATATTCTCTTATTTCTTCTTTTAAATTCGGGTATTTTTCACTTATAAATTTTTCTTCAGATTTAGTTAGAGTTTTATTCTTAATTATTTTTAGTGCAATTAATCTCAATTTTTCATTATCTTTTTTATTGTTATTTAAAAATTTTTGAACTTGTTCTATTTCTGCCATTTTAAACTTAATTTCAGTTTTACTTAGTATATTTTTTTTACTATCTAGATTTTTAATTTCTTTAGATAGTAATTGCTCTCTTTCCTGTTGTGTTTTACAATTCTTTAAATCTATTTTTAAATCATTAATATACTTTAATGTTTGTTGTGACATCTGCTTTATATGAGGGTACTTTTGTTTTAAAAAGTTTTCTTGATTAGAAGTAATTTCTTCTCCTTTAACTATTTTTAATGCTATTTTTTCTGCATTATCAAGTTCAGACTTTATATTTTTACTAGACTTTATCATTTCCTCCATAATTGTCGCTTTTATCTTAGATTGAAGCTCAGATAGATATCCATTTTTAGCTGTATTTGAGGTTTCCTTAGAAAATTTAAATAGTAATTGTTCTACTTCATCATGGTCTTTACATAGTTTTAATTCTTTTATAATGTTATTGTAATCTTTTAATGATTCTTCTGCCATTTGCTTCATATCTGGATATTTCTTTGATATAAATTCTAAATCTTTCTTACTTACCTCTTCACCTCTAACTATTTTCACACATATTAATTGTGTTTTTTCTATTTCTTCTTTTATTTTATTAAGAAAATTTTTATCTATTGGTTGCTCAAATTTATCTATTTTTTTCATTTTAGGTGATGTATTATTCAATATATTATTATTTTCCATATTTATATTGCTATTTCTAAATGGATTATTATTAATACTATTCATTTTTAAAATTTCCTTTACTAACTGTTTGAATAATTTATAAAGTTATACTATATAAATTAATATACGGATAAAAGATACATATCATAATAGTTTGATTTTTATATTAATCTAATTTCATTGCACATAAAAAATTCGCTTCGCCTGAGCGACGTGTCGGCGAAACACTTCATGTCGCCAACGACTTCGTCCGTTGCTCAAAATCTTTTTTACGCTCAAAACCAGTTGATTGATATTACTTACATTCAGAAGTTATCCACATTTTTTTAAATATTATAGTAAACGAACTTAATAATAAAGGTATGAAAATTATTAAATAAGTTAACAAATATAATATGAGTTATGATATAAAGTTTAAACAAAGAGCAGTAGAATACCAAAGAGAAGGCCATACTTACAAAGAAACTTGTAAAGTATTTAAAATATCTGAAACAACACTAACTAGGTGGATAAATAAAGAAAAGGAAGGTAAATTAGGTGAAGTAAAAATACAGGTTAGAAAACCAAAAAAGATTTATCCAGAAAAGTTAATTAAATATATAGAAAAACATCCAGATGCATATTTAGTTGAGATTGCAGAGGAGTTTAATTGTAGTGAGTGTGCAATAAGAAAAGCATTAAAGAAATTAAATATAACACGAAAAAAAAGACAACTTCATACAAAGAACAATGTAAGGAAAAAGTAAATAAATATTTAAATGAGATAAAAAACTTTAGCGAAGAAGATATAGTATATATTGATGAAACAGGAATACAAGGTTATATTTATAGAGAATATGCAAGAGCTATAAGAGGTAAAAAAGTTTACGATAAAATACCAGGTAAAAAATACAAAAGAACAAATATAGTAGCAGGAAAATGTGGAGATAAGATTATCTCTCCTTTAGTGTACGATAAAATAATGGATAGTAAGTTTTTCGAAAAATGGTTTAAAGAAATGTTTTTAAATGAAGTAGAAAAAAATAAAGCTATTGTAATGGATAATGCAACATTTCATTGTAAGAGTAGATTATACGAATTATGTAAAAATGCTAATAAAAATCTAAAACTAATATTTTTACCACCATATTCTCCAAATTTAAATCCTATAGAAAAGTATTGGGCAACATTAAAGAAAAATTTGAAAAAAATAACTAAAAATAACAAGAGCCTTGAAGAATCTATTTACGAACTTTTTTAAGTTCGACTACTATATAATATCCTTAAGCGTAAAAAAGAAGTATTGCTACTATGCAATACTTCTTTTGATAAATCTTATTTAAATATTTAATATAAATATCAATTAATAATTAAATTACCTTAAGTTTTTTGTAAAATAATTAGTTATTAGAATATTTACTTTATTATGAAATATTATTCTGTATTTTTATACATATTTCTTAATTTATTTTTTCCTTCTATTTAGAAGTGCTAATCCCATAAGAGCTACTGCACCTGTTGCTACCCAAAGCATTGTATTTGATTGTTCTCCAGTCTGAGGGTTCTGCATTAAATTTGATTTATTGTCATATACAGTTACTTTTCTTGTGATTTTAGTAATATTATCTTCACTGTCAGAAACGCTATAAACAATACCATATCTACCAGGTTTATTTGTATCTACAGTACCTAATACAGTAATCTTATTAGTCAAGTCTCCATCTTCATAATCGTAGGCACTTACACCAGCCATTAAATCAAATTTACTTCCTTTTTTGATTTTAATATCATTAGCACCTATTATTACTGGTTTATTATTAGAAACTACAACTACTGATATAACTTTAGTTGTAGATACACCTTTACTATCAGTAACTTCGTATACTACTTCATAATTTCCAACTTTACTTGTATTAACATTATTTGATACTATATTTATTTTATTAGTTATATCTCCATCTTCAGCATCAAATGCAGTTACATCACTAAGTGGATTAAACTCAGTTCCAACTTTTATAATTTTATCATTTGCTTCTATAGTTGGTGCATTATTTATTTCAACTTTTATAGGTCTTACAACAACTTCTCTTTTAGATTCCGTTTTGTTACCATCTGAATCTGTTACTGTATATGTTAATTCATATGTTCCTTCTACATTAACATCTACTCTTCCCATTACCTTTATATCTTTTGTTATATCTCCATCTTCTTTATCTGTTGCTTTTACTCCTGCTAATGGTTCAAATTAATCTCCTACTTTTAGTTCTACTCTATCTAATCCTTCTATTACTGGAGCTTCATTACTTCTTACAACAACTTCTCTTTTAATTTCTGTTTTCTTTCCATATGAGTCTGTTACTGAGTATATTAATTCATATGTTCCTTCTACATTAACATCTACTCTTCCACTTACCTTTATGTCTTTTGTTATATCTCTACCATCTTTATCAGTAGCTTTTACTCCTGCTAATGGTTCAAACTTGTCTCCTACTTTTAATTCTACTTTATTTAATCCTTCTATTACTGGAGCACCTATAATTATTACAACAACTTCTCTTTCAAATTCTGTTACATTACCATCTCTATCTTGAATAATATATTTTATTGTATATTGTCCTGGTATATGTGAATCAAAATTACCTTGTTCTATTTTTATATTCATTTGATCTATAGTATCACGGTCATCTACTATTGTAATTCCATCCATAAAATCAAATGAATCTCCTTGATTTATAGTAACAATACTTGATCCTGTTATTGTAGGTGCATCACCTTTTGTATTTATACTAGATTTAAATTTATTAAAAGTTTCTTCAATAAATGTAAGTTTCTTATTTGTATTATATTGATTTAATGATTTTGAATTAATTAAGTTCTGTGTTTCCTCTATTAAAGATTTTAATTCATTAGCCACTGCTTCTGAATATTGGCCACCTAAAATACCTATTAAGCCTTTATTTTTTACATCTTCATAGAATACATTATCTTCATTAATTAATTTATTTATATATGTGTAATCTACTGTTGCTGGTGTCAATGGAATATTAACATTCTTGTACTTGTCATATCCAGCATTTAATTTTGACGATACTTCTGATTCTTGAGATTCAGATAATATTAAATTTCCTTTATTGTAATTAACAGTATCTTTAGTCTCTAAATATTTATTTCCATAAGCTAAAAATTGTTTATTATTATATGCTGTTTGTGCTCTACCACTTATTGTAATCTGATCTTTATCATCACTTAAAAACTCATTTTTATACCTGAATTGTATAATTAAATCAGACAAATATATAAACAAAAAAAGACACTTATGATATACTTAGTTAACCTACTAAAATCAACAAAAGGAGTACCAAAAATGTCTTTTAATCATATTAACATAAATCAGCTAACAAATCTAGAAGCAAATTACTATTTAGGCGTGAAAGCAAGAGCTTGCGCTCAAAGAATGAAAATTGGAAAAGATAAAGTTTACAGATATTACAAGCTATTTATGCAAGGACTTACTGTTCAAGAAATATATAATCAATACCTAATAAATAAATCTAGATGTGGAAGAAAGCCCATTGTATTAAGCAAAGAAAAATTAGATGATATCAATAATAAGCTAGAAAATGATTGGTCTTTAGATGCTATCGCAGGAAGAGATAAAATAGATGGAAAAGATGAAAAAATATCAACAAAAACATTATACAAATTAGCAAAACAAGGTGTAATAGATATAAATAAGTTGAGACGTAAGGGTAAAAATAACCCGAAGGGTCATAACGAAACAAGAGGTAAAATTAATACATGTAAAACAATTCATGAAAGAGATGAAAAGTATCCTAATGCTAAAACTAGTATAGAATATGGCCATTTTGAGGGAGATACTATTGTAGGAAAAGCTAGAAAATCAGCTATAGTTACTTTAGTAGAAAAGTATTCAAAATATATTGTATTACTTAAAGCAAGTAGAAAGAGTGAGGATGTTAAAGAAGCAATTTGCAAATGGCTATCATCTTTACATAAGTCGTGTATATCTACTATTACATTTGATAGAGGTAAAGAGTTTTCAAAATGGTCAGACATAGAAAAAGATAGTTCAGTTAATATTGAAATCTACTTTGGAGACCCTGGATCACCAGGTCAAAGAGGGCTAAATGAGAATTCAAATGGAATAGTTAGAAAAGATTTACCTAAGTCTACAGATTTATCTGCATATTCTCAAGAAGAATTAAATATGATTGCGTATAAATGGAATTCTATACCTAGAAAATCACTAGACTATAAAACACCAAATGAGGTTATAAAAGAAGCAACTGGATTTGAAAGCTTACTTACATTTGCTTAGTGATTCATAAGTAATTTGTCTGATTTAAATTGACAATTCAGGTAATAAAATATATTTATGCTACAGCAAACACTTCTACAGGTATTTTATATTCAAAACACTTGCAAAATCTATTATTTATTATATTCACTACAGCATCAAGCTCATTTTGTGTTATATCATAAAAATCAACTCTTTTAGGATAAAAATTTCTTAACAATCCATTAGTGTTCTCATTACTCTCCCATTTCCAAAGAAGGATAAGGATTTGTAAATTTATACGATAGCATTCTATTTTTATTTAACAAGATTTATTATTATAAATAAAGAAATAAGTAGATAGTTTTATTTATCTATCTACTTATTTCTTTATTTATATTATTTTTTCTTCTGTTTCTCTTATTTAATATTGATAATAATCCTAGTGTTCCTATTCCATTTAATATATATTACCATACTCCACCATCATAAGTTTTAGGATTTCCTTCTTTATTAGTTTCGTTAGAGTTATCATCTAAATTATTACTATTATCATTGGAAGTATTATTAGATGAAGAATTTTTATTCTTATCAGGTGTATTATTATTTGCTTTATCTTCTCCTGTAGTATTATTTTCATTATTTGTATTATCTGTATCTACAATATTATCTAAATGTATATTACTTCTTGATTATCTTTAGTAACTTTTACTTCTTCAACATTAACTACAGTAAATCTTGATTTTTCTGTAAAATTTAATAATTCTTTTAATCCTTCTATAGTATCGACTTTTAAAGACAGTGGACTTTATATAGTGCATTACCTTGCCTGAGTTCTACCCCTTCAATATACGTTTTTTGAGGATTTTAATAGTTGAGATAAATCACAGCAATAATCCCCATAATTCTATCTCCTTTGTTATATTTACTTTTTAAATATATTTACTATTTGGCTAAATGCATTTTCATTTCCATTTCCTCCAACTTGAGTTATCTCTTTTGGATTCTTGTACTCTAATAATTCTTCTTGTTTAGCGTCTAGTTTATTTCCTACTATTACTACTGGAGATTTTTCTTTAGATGCTAAGACACCTACTGCTAAAGCATCTATTAGATCGTCTACTTTTTTCATTCCATCTTTTGCAACAAATATATTATTTAAATCCCTATTTGTATAAAACTTCTCTAATATAATCGCATTAGTTTCATTTCTACTTGCTCCACCTAATCTATTTGCATTAGGTAGTTTAAATGCTACATCTTTTGAAATAGCCGCTTCTCCTCCTATTACATAGGATGTTTTTATGCTATTAACCTTTATAAATTCATCAAACACTTTTGTTCCTTCATTTGGTGATGATAGTACTATTGGCATATTTCTATCTGCTGCAACAGGTGCTATTGATACTGCATCTGCTAAACCAGTAACTCCATTTACAACAGCTATTTCCGAAACATTACCTAATCTTTTTGCAACTTCTAATGCTGTAGTATATCTAGTATCTCCGCTTATTCTATCTACATTAAGATTCATAGCTTTTAATTCAGATACTACATTTTTTGATACTACACCTGTTCCACCTATTACATATACATTTTTTGCTCCTAATCGAGTTATTTCTTTTTTAGTTTCATTATTTAAATTCTCTGCTCCAGTAAGAAGTATTGGAGCATTTTTCATCTTAGCAAAAGGTGTTGCACTAAGTGCATCTACTATAGCACTTGAATTTACTATTACTACATTATCTGATTTACTCCATCCTCTATTACTTACTTTTATAGCAGTTTTATATCTATCTTCTCCAATCAGCTTATTTTCATTTGCTGATATTACTGGATTTTTTACTGTAACATTACATGTTGCTACTTTAGCTCCATCTTTTGTTTTTACCGTTATTGTTGCACTTCCTGATGATACACCTGTTACTTTTCCTGTTGTATCTACTGTAGCTACATTTGTATTGCTACTTGTCCATTCCACATTTTTATTTGTGGCATTACTTGGACTTATTGTTGCTACTAAACTTTCACTAGCTCCCGTTACTAAATTCAGTGCTGTTTTGTTTAAAGTAACTCCTGTTACTGATATTACTGGATTTTTTACTGTAACATTACATGTTGCTACTTTAGATCCATCTTTCGTTTTTACCGTTATTGTTGCACTTCCTGCTGATACACCTGTTACTTTTCCTGTTGTATCTACCGTAGCTACGTTTGTATTGCTACTTGTCCATTCCACATCTTTATTTGTGGCATTACTTGGACTTATTGTTGCTACTAAACTTTCACTAGCTCCTATTGTTAAATTCAGAGCTGTTTTGTTCAAGGTAATACCTGAAACTCCAACTATTTGTCCTGTATTTGATTTTTCTAATTGTCTCGATTTAATTAATAATTTTTTTGATGCAGTTGGATTAATTGCAACATACGCTTTATTATTACTTATTTTAAAATCAAGTTTACTTAAATTCTCGTCTGATACATTTAATCCTTCTTGTACCCATTTATCACCATTAATTTTTTTAACTATTGAACAACCCTTTACGCTATCAACATAAGCTACATACGGTATTTTACCATTAACATCTATAAGTAAATTTGTTACTTCACTTCCACCAACATCTTCTCCAAGTTTAGTCCATTTGTTATTTTCATAAACATGAACTTGCGAAGAGTTTGTTCCATTTACAAAAGTAGTTGCAAGGTATAATTTTTTATCAGTTACCTCAATAACAGCTCTTGATGCTGATAAATTTATCCCCTCTATATTTTTCCAAGTATTATTTTCATACTTCTGTATGAAAACTTTATTATTCTGTAAAAAATCTGTATATGACACATATACATTTCCGTTACTCTCACTTAAAGAAGGTTCTACTACATACCCTGTATGTATATTGTTTCCAATGCATTCAAACTTATTTGTATTTGAATTTAATTTAAATACTTTTAAATACGCCTTACCTTCATTCATAAATGTTGTCTTACCATTTGTAATTGCAATATATACTCCATTATTAGTTGCAATCATATCTGAATACTGACTTAAATCGCTTGTTAGAGTTTGCACAGTTTCCCATTTATTATTCGTAAATTTTGCAACTATACTTTTATAAGCAGAATCATGATATAAAACATATGGTGTATCATTGTACACTGTAATTGTTGGGTTATTTCCTTTATTATTTATTATACTATCTCCTAAACTAACCCAATTTGAACCATCAAACATCTTAGCTTTTAACTTATTATCCTCATTATATACTGTATAAACTTTATCTCCAACTACATCCATATCAATATCATTGTTTGTTCTATTTGATACTTCTTTATTTCCTACTACATCCCATATATCTAGATTTGATGTATCTGTAAATTTAACATCAAAAGTGATTTCTTCTCCTGCATTTGAAACATTCTCTATAACTATTCCACTATTTTGCCCGTTAGAATAAGTTATTGCTTTGTCACTTATTTTTTTACTAAAATCAGAACTACCATAAGTTGTTCTTCCAGATTCTTTAGATAAGAAAGCTTCTGATAATTTTCCATTACCATCACCTTCTCCTGTCTCACCTGGTCTAAATACATAAATATAATCTTTGTTACCATGATAGTTCGAAGTTTCTTCTGTATTTACTCTATAAATTATTAAGCCACTACCTGGTATTTTTTCATCAAGCTGATCTTTATATGGTGTTCCAGCTTTTCTATACTCAACAACAAAAAACTCTTTTTCTGAAATAGGAGTTTTTAAAATTAAAGCTTGATTATCACCTGAATTACTTGAAGGCTTTAATGTGTATGTTCCATTTTGAGTTATAGTATCTATCGATATCCATCCAGATATGGCACTTCTTAAATAAGATAATGGGTACTGAACAAATGATGAAACACTAGCCATTATGTCCCATCCTCCAACTGGTGCACCAGTTCCTCTTGAACGATATAAATCTGGGTAACCTATTGAGTGCATAAATTCATGTATAAGTACTCCTCTTTCCCTTAATACAGAGTCAATCAAACCATATGAGCTATGTATATTGTAGTTATTTACTTTTTTACCGTTTACTTCTGTTGCACCATTATGATTAGCTTTATGTGCCCAAAGCACATCACCATCTTCACCCTTTTTTGCACCAAAAATAAATATAACATTATCAACATATCCATCATTATTCATATCAATATTGTAACTTGGGTCTACAGGAACATTTTCAAGTACATTTGATATTAATTCAGTTTCGTTACTATTGTTATAGTAACTTCTATTATTCGGTAATCTATATGGTGTTATTTTTCCATTTTGTTCTTGTGGAAAGTAATTATGCACATTCATTTGATTATAAGATATAATTTTTATATAGTTACTTAATGAAGTATCCTTATTTCCATCAAACATATCTTTAACCTTATCAACTTTGCCATCCATAAAATTTGAATTGCTATCTTTAAAATCAACAAAATAAACTACATTTGCAATATGCTCAGTAGGTTTATTCAAAACAGCTGCATTTGCTGTTATACTTACATCTAAGCACATAATTAATGCTAAAAAAAGCGCCATTATTCTTTTTATCACCTTTAATATTCCTCCAATATATTTTTTATTATAAGTACTATAAATAATAAATTTTTAATTTATTTTCTAATATTATATATTAAATAATATAGTTTTTTCAATGATATTGTAGGTTATTTTGTCGAATTTTGTAGTTTGTTTTTAAAAATAGTAACATCATCTATCATTTTAATATATTTTCAATTAAATAATAAAAACTCCTAAAAGTAAATTTACTTATAAGTACCTTTCATTATCTAAAATTTATATCAAAAGGCTATATTAAAAACAACGTAATTCTAATTAAAGTATGCAATTTATAAATTGTTAAAATAAAAAAATTGCTTTATTAATGTCCCTCAAAATGTTCATCAGAAGGAAAATTTAACAGCATTTTATAATACTTAGTTTGACAAACTTAAGGAAGATACTCTAAATGACTAGTAATTCATCATGTACTTTTTAGCTTAATTCTTACTATATTTAATCTTAACTTTCTAATTTATATTTCATATTTTATGTCTTTATAAAATCAATTTATTGCAATAAAAAAACACATTGATAAAATTATCAATGTGTTTTTCGTGGATTTCAATGGTGGAGACGATTCACAAGAATCATACCCACAATTAACTTATACTCAACTTTATAATAAATGCCTAATAAAACTTCACATTCATTTATAGCTTATTTAAAATGCTATACGTCTAGCATTACAATAAATATACTCTAGCTATACTAAGTATATATATAATCTATCTGAATATATCATACTTTAGTATTAATCATTAACGAAACCTCTGCACCAACTTTGTCTTCTCTATTTTTTAAGATTACAAAACCACCATGCTTTTTAGCTACGGATTCTGCAATATACAATCCCATACCATAATGTTCTCCAACTTTTCTTTCATTTGCTTCCATATAAAATTGACTTGTGGCATTTTTGAGTCCACCCTCAGTAAATCCTCTACCAGAATCCCTTATAGTAAATATAAACATACCTTCCTTCTCACTTACTACAAACTCAATCTCACTTTTTGTAGGTGAATAGTCAACTGCATTTGACATTATGTTTACAATAGCTCTCATTAAGAGTTCTTTATTCCCTATAATTATTTTTGTTTTATAACTCATCTTATTAGAAACTGCTATGCTTTTTAATGAACACAATGCGTAAAGTTCACATTTTAATTCTTCTACAAATTTATCTATGTCAATAGCTTCTTTAGTTTCATTTTTTTCTAAAGGTGATTTTGATATATCAATTAATATAGATATATATTTTTCAACTTTATCTGCATTATTAATAATGTAGTCTGTAAACTCTCTATCCTCTTGACATAGTTGACTCTCCTTTAAAAGTTCTGCATTTCCTTTTATTATAGTTATTGGTGTTTTTATATCATGAGCTAGCGCACATATTTGATTTTTCTTTTCCTTTTCCATATGCCACTGCATCATTAACGATTCTTTTAAGGCTATTTTCATATTTGAAATGGAAATTAATACTTCATTAAATTCTTTCACATCACTATTTTTCACTTCAAAATCTAAGTCTTGATTCATTATTTTCTCAGTTGATAATTTAAGAGGATACAATTCTTTTTTTAATTTTTTACCAAACTGTATTGCTATGATAAGTGCTATAAATATAAATCCTGTTAAAAATACAACTATTAATAGTTTTTCTGGGTATGGTATTAAGTCATGCAGTATCCTTGATGTAAAGTGTGCTTTAATATCATATCCAATTATACAAGTTCCATCTTTAAAGATTATTTTATCGTAAACATATTTACTGCTGAATTTTTCCCCATCTAAATATTTATTTATATTCTTTGTTTCATCTTCATTAGTGTTTGATTTAACCACTTTATTTTTATTATCAAAAAAAATGTAATTACTTGAATAAGGTATTTTACTTGAATCAAACTTCAAACCTTGCTTTGCTTCTAGTTTTAATTTTTCTACTTGATTTTCCATATAGTTAGCAGGCTTTATTATATCCTTATTAACAGAAATATTAATAAAAGCTACTAATGAAAAAATCCATATTATGCTTAAAATACAAAAACTAATCAAGTATCCTAAAAATATCATGTACAGACTTTTTCCTCTTTTTATATCCATTTGTATCCTATCCCCCAAACTGTTGTGATGGGGCTTTCTATATACTTAGTAAGCTTGGCACGTATATTTTTTATATGTTCTCTAATGCAGCTACTGTCACTATCTTTATCAAATCCATAAACTTCTATAAAAATTTGTTCTAATGTGAAAACTTGTCCCTTGTGTCTTGCTAAATACTCACAAATTTTATATTCACCTTTTGTAAGTAGTATTTTTTCATCATTAAAATATATTTCTTTTGATTTCAAGTTAAATTTTAATTCATTTGTTGATAAAACTTGTTGTTTTTCTCTATGTTCTCTTCTGAGATGAGCCTCTACTCTTGCCCTTAATTCCAAAATACTAAAAGGCTTTTTTATATAATCATCTGCACCTATAGAGAATCCTTCTAGTATATCTTCCTCCATCGTTTTGGCAGTTATGAAAATTATTGGACAATCAACTTCATCTCGAATATATCTACATAAAGTAAATCCATCTACGGTTGGCATCATTACATCTAATAGTATTAAATCAAATTTATTAAGTTCTTCTTTACTAATATCTATTGCATTATTTCTTACAGTAACTGCGTATCCCTGCTTTTTCAATGCACTTTTTATCAAATTACAAATCTCAATCTCATCATCAACTACTAAAATATTTATACTATTCATAAATACTCCTTGCTCTAATAATTTTCTCTGTTCCCTTCCCAATGATTACTAAATATTAATTGTGAAATAAAAGTTATAGCTATAAATATTATCATTATAAATATACCTTGTATTATCTCACTATTTTGAATTAATATATTTTCCTTATACAATATAAAGTAAGAAGATAATCTCATTGAATATGCCCAAGGTATCACTTGCCATATTCCATCTCCTAAACCAGTTAACATCAGTGCTGAAATAAGGCTTCCAATTATTCCAATTCCAATTGATGCACCTTTGCCAAAATAAAATACTACTAAATATTGTATCATATATAAAAGTATGTTACTTGAGAATACTATCAAAGTTTCTTTATAATAAAAACTTATCTCTATAGAGTCATTTCCCATAATATAAAACATAATTCCAAAACCTAATATTGCTATAAGTGTTGATACTAACCCTAAAATAATTATTGATATTAACTTGCTAAAATGGGGAAGGTATTTTTTATTCGGAGTAGTTAAAAAGTATTGAAATCCTCCACATTCTTCTTGTTCATATACCATATTCAATATAATAGATATTATTAAAGGAAATGACATTGAAATAATTTGAATATATGAAATAACTTTATCCAATTCATTCCATGGAGAAACTGAATAGTACGATAAAAAAGGTATCATAGCTAACACTGGAATAATAAAATGCACTTTAATTATTTTTGAATGATAAAATTTATAGAAATCTATCTTTATATAATTTATAAAACTTGGCATAGTTAAACCTCCTGTTTTTCAAACCATTTTGCAGTTAAATATGACGTGACAATATAAAGTGTAATAGTTACTAATACACCTATTAATATAACTTTTATATCAAATGGATAAGCTCCAGCCTCAACAGATAAACCATTTGGCATAACTCTTATTATATAGCACATAAGTTTTGATGGTATCGCAAATGGAATCCACCATATTGGTGTTAACGCTAATAGTATGCCACCAAGAAAATTGCATAAAATACTAATAATTATAGTAAATCCAGTACTAAATTTCATGGTTAAGTACATCAGTACCGGTATTTGCCACGAGAACGTTATAAATAATATTGTAGATGCTAATAAACTATTTTGAACTTGAATAGCAGTTTCAAATATAAATCCCATAATTGTTATTACTACGAAAAACACTAAACAACTTAACCCTAAATACATAGTACTGATAATAATTTTAGAATACCAAATTTTTTGTTTATCCACTATAACACTAAATAATCCATTGAATTTTCTTTTCCTATCATTAGATATAATAAATGAACATATCATAGTAAAACTTCCTGGTAATATCAATGTATACCACCAGTTATACGCACTTTTTTGTATATAGTATCCTCCCATTAATACAAAAGCTATTGCTATACTTACTAATGGAGCTAAATATATTAATTTTTTTTGAAAAGTATGCTTTTGTTTTAAGTGCTCTGATTGTAGTATTTTATTCATATTTAGTACCTGCCTTTTTAACAACTTCTAAAAATAACTTTTCTAAATCTATATCCTCTTGAACCTTTTCTTGATACCAAAGTTGACCATTTGCAATTATTCCTATATAATCTGCAATTTGCTCTACTTCAGATAAAATGTGGCTAGATATGATTACTGTTATTCCTTTTTTGGGAAATGATTTAATTAATTCTCTTAAATCTCCTATGCCTATTGGGTCTAATCCATTGGTAGGCTCATCTAAGATTAATAGTTTTGGATTATTTAATAAAGCTATTGCAATTCCTAGTCTTTGTTTCATTCCCATTGAAAATTTGCCTGCTTTTTTGTTTCCTGTATTTGTAAGGTTAACAATTTCTAGAACGTCTTCAATTCTTGAATCTGGTAAGTTGTATAATAGTGTACGTACTTTTAGATTTTCTCTTGCGGTTAGGTTTTCATATATTGGCGATTGCTCTATAAGTGAACCTATTTCTAATAAGTCATTTCTTGACCATGGTTTTTCTTTGTATATTATTTCTCCTGATGTAGGATTTATCATTCCTGTAAGCATTTTAAGTAATGTTGATTTTCCAGCTCCATTTGGGCCTAGTAATCCATATATTGAATTCTTTGGTACTAGTAAAGATATATCTTTATTTACTTCTTGTTTTTTATAGCTTTTATTTAAATTTTTTGTCTGTATCATATATTTCATAAAAAAACATCCCTTCTACTTTTTGATTTAATAAAAGTATAAAGAATGTTTATAAGGATTTTATAAGGATTAGTATTTTTTATACTATAAATAAAAAAACACATTGACTATTATATCAATGTGTTTTTCGTGGATTTCAATGGTGGAGACGAGGGGAGTCGAACCCCTGTCCGCAAGTCTTTTCCTCGTTGCATCTACGTGTGTAGCCAACTGTACTAAAATCTCGTCTCACACATCGCCCAGCGGCAGGCTATGTGCTTGACCAGTCCCAATTAGTCCGCTTTTGGTCGAGACACCCCAAAAGTAGTTCCCTGCATAAATGACGACCAGGCCTAACCGGCAGGAGGGCGAGGCGGGTCGAGCAGCATTATTAAGCTGCTAAAGCGTAATTATCGTTTGCGTTTATTTTAACTTCCCCAGTTTTTACGTGACCCAGAGTAACACGACACGCAACCCCAAGTTCCAAACCCACGTCGAAACCTTTACGCCCCCGTGGTAATTTTAAAGTCCTTGGACTGTTTTCGCAAACTTTTTATTCACCATTTATATTAAGTTGTTCGTTGTATTTATATATTAATACTTTTTAGCATTAAAATCAAATGTTATTTAGTGGGTAAATTAGTATTTTCCTCTAAGTTCTCTTTCTATAGTTCTTTGAGCATCTTTTTTAGCTAAGTCTTGACGTTTGTCGTGTAACTTTTTACCCTTTGCTAAGGCTAATTCTACTTTTACCTTACCATTTTTAAGATACATACTTAAAGGAATTAATGAGTATCCTTTAACAGTTGTAGCCCCTATAAGCTTTCTTATTTCATGCTTATGAAGTAATAATTTTCTTACTCTTAAAGGGTCGACATTAAATCTATTTCCTTGCTCGTATGGGCTTATATGAACTTGTTTTATAAATACTTCGCTATTATCTACAGATGCATATCCATCAGTTAAGTTTACTTTTCCTTGTCTGATTGATTTTACCTCTGTCCCTTTTAATTCTATACCACATTCATAAGTTTCTTCTATAAAGTACTCATGTCTTGCTTTTCTATTTGTAGCTAATGTTTTAGTTCCTGCCATACGTTCACCTTCTTACTTTAAATTCTTATTTAGTATATATCCTATTAGTAAAAATATACCATATATATACTTATTAGTCAAGGTTGCTAGTTTAATACAGGGTGTCGAGAAAACCGACACCTTATATTTACTACTCTTCTATATCATCAAAAGGTTGATCTTGCTGTTCACCTTCATTTTGTGGTCTATCTTCTAATTTGTAAAGTATCTTAAAGTCTATTTCTCTTAAATCTACATTTATATTAGCAACTTTTATTCTAACAGGGTCACCTATTCTATATGTCTTTCTTGTTCTTTCTCCTATTATAGTATATGTCATTTCGTCATAAATATAATAGTCATCACCCATATTTGCAAGTCTAGATAATCCTTCAACAGTATTAGGTAATTCTATAAACATACCAAATGAAGTTACACTTGATACAACACCGTCAAATTCTTCTCCAACTTTATCTTCCATATAAACTGCTTTGTAATAGTCTTTAACATCTCTTTCAGCTAAGTCTGCTGCTCTTTCTCTTTCTGATGATTGAGTTGATGCATAATCTACTATGTTTACAAGTTGTTCTTGTCTTTTCTTATTTATTTTATTATTTAAATGTTCCTTCATTATTCTGTGTATTTGAAGGTCAGGATATCTTCTTATTGGAGAAGTAAAATGGCTATAGTATTGTGCTGCTAATCCAAAATGTCCGCTACATTCTGGTGAATATCTAGCTTGTTTTAATGAACGTAACATTATTGTACTTATAGCTTCTTCTTCTTTTTTTCCTTTTATTGCACTTATTATTGATTGTAGTGCTTTTGGATGAACTTCTTCTAAGTCACCTTTTATAGTATATCCAAATGTAGATACAAATTTTCCTAGTTCTTGCATTTTTTCAGGTGATGGAGTTTCATGTATTCTATAAACAAACGGTATATTTAACCAGAAGTAATGTTCTGCTACTGTTTCATTTGTTATAAGCATGAATTCTTCTATTATTCTGTTTGATATTCTTCTTTCATATTCTTTTATATCAGAAACTTTACCTTCTGGAGTTAATATTATTTTAGCTTCTGGGAAGTCAAAATCTATTGCTCCTCTTCTATTTCTTCTTTCCATTAATATTTTTGCTAAAACTTCTGCAGTTTTAAATTCTTCTACTACATGAGAGTATTTAGCTTTTAATTCTTCATCATCATTTTCTAGTATGTCAGATACTTCTGTATAAGTCATTCTAGCTTTAGAGTTTATTATTGTTTCTTTTATATCGTATTGTTTTACATTACCTTTTCTATCTATTTCCATAAATACTGATAATGTAAGCTTATCTTCATGAGGATTTAAACTACATACTCCATTTGAAAGAGTTTTAGGTAACATTGGAATTACTGTGTCTACTAAGTAAACAGATGTTGCTCTTTTTAAAGCTTCTTTATCTAATTTACTTTTTTCATGTACATAGTGTGTAACGTCAGCAATGTGAACACCTAATTTGAAGTTTCCGTTAGATAATCTTTCTATAGATATAGCATCATCTAAGTCTTTTGCATCTTCACCATCTATAGTAAATATATTTAAATCTCTTATATCTAATCTTCTATCAATTTCTTCTTGCGGTATTGGTACTGCTACTTTTTGAGCTTCTTCTAATACCTTTTTAGGGAATTCTTCTGGAAGTCCATGTGCTCTTATTATAGAAAGTATTTCAACTTCTTTTTCACCTTTTGGTCCTAACACTTCTATTATTTTACCTTCTGGCTTTCTGCCAGCTTGTGGCCATATAGTTATTTGAACAACAACTTTATCTCCATCTTTTGCACCACTGAAGTATTTTTTAGGTATATATATATCTTGATTAAATTTCTTTTCATCAGCTATTACGAATCCAAAAGTTTTGTTTGATTGAAATTCACCAACTACCTTTGTTATTTCTCTTTCAAGTACTTTTATTATTGCACCTTCTGCTCTTCTTTCATCAGTTGCAGGTTTAGTTATTTCTGCTACAACTCTATCATTGTGCATAGCTCCATTTACATCTGCTGCTGGTATAAATAAGTCTTGTATGTATTCTTCATCTGACTCAACAAATCCAAATCCTTTTCTATGAGCTACGAATTTACCTACAAAGTATCCCATTGATTTAGGTGAAGCTATTTTTCCTTTTTTAGTTTTCCCTATATATCCGTCTTCTTCTAATTCCTCTAAGAAGTTATAAAACATCGGCATCTCTGTTGGATGTATGTCAAATATTAAGGCTAATTCTTCCTTTTTTAAAGGTGTATATGCTGGGTCATTTATTAATCCTAATAATCGTTCTTTAAGTCCTGGTAACATTAATGTACCTCCTTTGTTCTGTATTTTATATATAAAGTCTTTTATATTTTATCTTATTATATAAATTTATATAATTGATAAAAAATAATAAGATAGATTTCAATTTCCATTATTATTTTATTATTACCATTTAACTATTATACACTATTGTAATGGATTGGTAAAACTCGATTAAATTACCTATAATTTGATTTTGTATATTGCTAATGTTATAATTTTACTATAATGTTTTAAATTATTTTATTTTGATTTTAATCACGTTAAATAAATTTATACATTTTAGGGGGTATTATGTCTAATCATTTTAGTTTAGAAATTACTGATAGAAATTTTAAAGATTTATTTTTATGTACTTGTGGTATTCACGAGTGTCCACCTTGTCATTCTTATGGTCCTGCTATAAGACCTCATTATTTAATACATTATATTATTGATGGATATGGTACATATTATGTTAATGATCAAAAATATAAATTAGGTAAAAATCAAGGTTTTTTAATCAATCCTAATAAACTAACTTTTTATCAAGCAGATAAGGATAATCCTTGGAAATATTTATATATTAGTTTCGATGGGGAAAAAGTTGATACTTATATAAAAAGTATCGGTCTTTATGATAACAACTTAATATTTACATATGATAAGGATGATAACTTAAAAAATTATATAATAGATATGCTAAATTATAGTACTATGAGTACTTCAAATGAATTAAAATTACAAGGTTTATTATATCTATTCTTTTCAGAACTTGCTAGTATATCAACTAAGCCATATAAAGCTAAAAATTCTTTTGAAAATATTTATATAACTAAATCTATAGAATTTATTGAAAAAAATTATGATAATGCTTATATAAAAGTTAGTGATATTTCTAATTATTTATGTCTAAATAGAACATATCTTACTTCACTATTTAATAAACATTTAAATACATCACCACAAAAATTTTTAATGGAATTTAGAATACGAAAAGCAGAAGAATTATTATATCAAACAGACTTACCAATCGGGGATATTGCTAGGTCTTGCGGTTATAGTGACCCATTAGCATTTTCAAGATCATTTAAGAAATTTAAAGGAGTAAATCCAACACTATATAGAGAAGAAAAACGTAAATTTTCAAATAAACTTACCCAATTACCAGATAAGTAAAAAAGTGTAACTATTATTAAAATGGACCCTTTGTCAAGTATACTAGAAAAAAAGGGTTCTTAAGAAGTTACTAAAAGCTGATTCCTGTATTGCACAGGAGTCAGCTTTTTTAAATTCCACTGGCAACGTTCATTATTGTAATAATCCATGTAATCATCTATCAATATTTTAAGTTCTTCTATTGTTTCNAATTAAATTTTGTATTAGTCTAAATATTTTAGATGCAGGTATTTTCTTATTTATCACCTGCCTTTCTTGCAGCTCTAACTTTTTTATCAATTCAAGCTCCGCTTTAAGATACTCTATTTCAGCATCTTTCTTAGCGATAATCTCTTCAATAGTTAATTCTCTATTAAGTGTTCTTCCTGAATTTAAAGTCCTAGTATCTTCTAAACCTAAAATACCTTTATCGTTATATGCTTTTCTCCATCTTAGACTAGCAGAATCTATACGTTTAATTCCAATTATATTAACATCAAATCCTGCATCTTCAAAAATAGCTCTTGAAGTTTTCCCATTCTCATATTCAGCAATAAACTGCAATTTAAACTCATTAGTATAAGTTATACCTTTAGCAGTTACATTTTTTACATATTTATTTTTAGATAATTCTAATATTTCTTGTTCTGTAAATATTTTTTTACTCATCTTATAATCACCTCTTAGTTAATATTGTACAAAAAAAGATCCCATTATAGACAGACACGCTTTTTCTCGTGTCCACCATATAGGATCCATTTTAATATAAGTTACACTTTTTTATTTATTAACTCAATGATTCTTCTAGTTCATTAAAATCTATATATTTTATAAGTATCTTATAGAACATATCTACCATAGGACCAACCAAAAATGTAAGTACTATTGTTCCAATACCTATTGGTCCTTTTAAAATGAATGCTAAAACTATACATATAATATCTATAATCATTTTAGATTTTTTTATACTAAGTTTTTTTTCTGTTAATGCTACCATTAAATCATCTGTTGGATTAGTTGGTAACTTTGGTATCATATAAAGTGCTATTCCTAAACACACAAGTATCATTCCAACTATAAATAATATCAATTTATTTAAAATCGTATCAACTGGTATTAAATCAACCACTTTAACCCACACATCTGTAAACAATCCCATTATAACAGATGTTATAAATGTTGTTATTCTTATAAATCCTTTTCTTATATACGCTGTTATTATTAATACAAGAAAAGCTGTCATACTTATTGCTAAAGATACTTTTGTGTTTAATATATCTGCAATAGCAAAATTTATAGAATCATAAGAACCTGCCCCAATATCTGATTTTACTGTCATTGATACTCCTAATGTTAATATTGCTATCCCTAATAAAAAAATCATATACTTTTTATATTGTAATTTCATAATGTCCACCTTTTATTATAATAGTATTTTATTCTTCAGTTGCTTTTAAAATAAATAGTTTAGATAAGAAGTCTCTACTTCCATTACAATATAGTTCTTTTTCATCTTCCATATATGGTAATATTTCTTCATTACACGGATCCCCTACTGCATAATCACTAGTTATCATACCTAGATTCATAAGTTCATCACCATAATGATATTCACCTTTTTGTTCTATATAGTAATTTAAATTCTCATTTAATCCTTTTAACTTTATCCTTTTAAAGCTTTCATTTACATCATTTAAAACTTTATACCATCCAACTATAGCTTCTTTTTTATCATCTGATACTACCATCCATGCTGTTATATTATTTTCAAATGGACTTTGCAGTCTATAGAATTTTCCTTTATGTATAAGTTCTCTATATTGTTTAATAAACTCTACCTGTTCTTTAACTTTTTGTTTTTCAAGTTCTGTTAATTCATTTAAATCAAGTTCATACCCAAAAGCTCCAAAATATGCAACATTAGCTCTTGTTTCTATTGGTGTATTTCTAAATACTTGTTGATTAACAATTTCTGATACATGAGCACCTATACTACTTATCGGATAAACCATTGATGTTCCATATTGTATCTTTAATCTTTCTATTGCATCAGAATCATCACTTGCCCAAGCTTGAGGTGCATAATATAACATACCTGGATCAAACCTTCCGCCACCACTTGAACAAGATTCAAATAATATTTTAGGAAATTCATTTATTAGTCTTTCATATAAATCATATACACCTAATATATATCTGTGCATTACTTCGCCTTGTTGTTCTTTAGGAAATGCTTTTGAGTAACACTCTGTTATACTTCTGTTCATATCCCATTTTATATAAGATATATTAGATTCTCTAAGAACTTTAGATATCATTTCATGTATATAGTCTACAACTTCATGTCTTGAGAAATCTAATACATATTGATTTCTTCCATGAGAATCAGATCTATTTGGTGTACTTATTATCCAGTCTGGATGATTTCTATATAATTCACTATCTTTATTTACCATTTCTGGCTCAATCCATAAACCAAAATTTAAACCTAAATCATTTACTTTTTTAGATAAGCCAGATATACCACTTGGTAATTTATTAGTATTTGGATACCAATCCCCTAATCCTCTATAGTCATCATTTCTTTCTCCAAACCATCCATCATCAAGTACAAATAATTCTATTCCTACATCAGCTGCCGATTTAGCAATATCTAATATTTTTTCCTCATTGAAAGAAAATTTAGTAGCTTCCCAGTTATTTATTAATATTGGTCTAACTCTATCTCTCCAATATCCTCTAGCAAGTCTTGTTCTATATAGTGTATGATATATTTGACTCATCTTATTCAGACCTTCACTTGAATAAACCATTACAGCTTCTGGTGTTTGAAATTCTTCATTCGCATTTAAATGCCATTCAAATCCATGTGGATTTATCCCTAAGGATACTCTTGTTTGAGAGTGTGTATCTACTTCAACTTGAGCTAAAAAATTTCCACTATATACTAAGCTAAATCCATATACATCCCCATTATGTTCATCAGCATTAGGTCTTTTAAGTGCTATAAATGGATTATGATTTGGGCTACTTGCACCTCTTAGTGAATATATTGATTGTATACCTTGCTCTAATTTTCTAGTCTTTATATGTCTTTCTCTAGACCATGCACCTGATAATTGAACCATTTCATAATCATAATCTGGTAAATCAAGATTTAAACTCATAGCTTTAGTTAATCTTAAATTACTATCTCCACAATTTATAAATCTTGAATGTCTAGTTATTACAGGTAAATTTTCATATATTGTATAACTTAATGCTACCTCTGTATTTATAAGTGAGTCTCTAAGTGTTATTTCTAAAGTTGTTGCTTCATTATCTTCTTCTACATATGTTGCTGGCAGGCTTTCTAATTTCTTTTTACCTCTAAAAATTTCATGAGATACATATTCAAAATTAGTTATTTTACTTCCATTTTCTTGGTGTATTTCAAATGCTGGATATCTAAAGTCAGTAGTTCCATAAGATGGATATTCCTGCTTTAATTCTTCTAATGAAAATTTATTATCATCTGGAAATACATAAGCTGTTAATGATCTATTTACAATTTCAAATAAATGTTCAAATGAATCTCTATGCTTTATTTTTTTTCCAAAATATAATTGTCCTAGTTGATTATTTTTCATTATATTTAATATATAGCTTATTTCTGAGTTATATAAATGAAATTCCTTAGTTTTTTGGTTAAATAATATTGGCATACCCTATCCCTCCGTATATTAGTTTATATATATTTTTAAACTAAGTTTAAATCTAATTATCTATCAAAATTATTTATTGTTTATATTAAGAACCTTTACTTTTTTTCTACTTCCTATAACTTGTAATATCTCATCATGGAAAGATCCATTTATTTTATACTTAGATTTATATATAACATACATAACTAAAGCAACTATTGAAGGTATTATTGTCATTATTACTCTTATTCCTATTATAGTTATATTTGATTGTACCGCTGCACCAGCTACATATCCTATTAATGATAATCCTACACCTATTAACCATCCACTTAATGCAGATGCTAATTTAACCAATAATGTTTGTGCTGAAAATATTATACTTTCATTTCTACTTCCTAATTTATACTCACCATAATCAACTATATCTGCAAGCATTACAGTAGTTGAACCTAATAAAAATCCTGAACCTAAGTTTAATAAAACTGCTGATACTGATATAAATAATATACTTTGAGGTGCTATTAACCCAGATATAAATAATGTTATTAAACCAAACATCGGTAATATAGTTGCCACTCTAAATACTTGCTGTCTTCCTATTTTTCTTGTTACTACTGGGAATAACATAAGTCCACCTATTTCTGCTACTTTAAAGAAAGAGTATACTGAGAATAAGCTTTCTTTACCTGCTACATATTTAAAGTAATAAATAGCAGCACCACCTGCTAATTGCATTGCAAGGTTATATGCCAAAACAATTCCAATAAATACTAATAATTGATCATTTTGTTTAAGTATATTGAATGCTTGCTTTATATTTACTTTTTCATTATTAACTTGTACTTGTGTCTTTTCCTTTACATTTATACAAGTTACTATTGTAGATATTATAAATATAATTATTATTCCCAATGCAAAATATTCAAATCCTTTTATTTGGTTTCCATTTCCAAGCTTATTTACCAATGCAATACCAAATGTTGTTACTGTAAGCCCACCTAAACTTGCAAATATTCTGGGTACTACTGATATTTTTTCTCTATCTTCTTTTGTTGTTGCTAATGTTGGTATCATTGACCAATATGGTATATCCATTATTGTATAAGTCATTCCCCATAATATATACATAACTGAATAATATAAATAAAGTGATGTTCCTTCTAAATCCGGTTTTCTAAATAATAAAAATAGTACAACTGAATTTAATATTGTTCCTATAAATATCCACGGTCTAAACTTACCAAATCTACTTCTTGTATTATCTACAATCATTCCCATGATTGGGTCATTTATGGCATCCCATAATCTTGCCATTAAAAATAATGTTCCTACAAATGCTGGATTGATTCCAACTACATCTGTAAAATAAATCATTAAAAATGTATAAACTATCCCACATGCTAAATCTTTACCATATGCTCCTATTCCATAAGAATACTTTTCTCTAGATGTTAACTTTTGCATCTAAATTCCCCCCAAAAATAAAATTTTATGGTTCCTTACATGTTTTGATTTTATATTATATTGAATAAATTTAGATAACCTTCAGAAACCGTTTTCTTTAACTTAATTATATCTATTTTCGTATATTTTTTAAACATATTTATGTAGGGATAATATGGTTAAATGTCTGTTTATTTTATTTTTAATATTTATTACACTATAATTTGTTAAAACATAGATAATTGCTTTACAATTTAATTAAAGGTGCTATTAAAGAAGATAGTAATATTTGTTTTAGTAATATAAATTTATAATTGATGTATAAAAAAAATGTCTAATAAAATTATTAGACATTTTCTTTTTAAAAATTAAATTTAATTCTTAAAATAAATAAGCTAAATAATGGCCAATTATTTAACTAAAAGCATAGCTATTGCATTTATAAAGAATAATACTGCAGCTATTTTTGTTACTCTTCCTAAGAAAGCTTCTTTTCCTTTTGGTTTGAAGTAGCTTTGGTTTCCTTCACCACCATATTGTGATGGAACAGCACTCTTTGTATCTTGTGGCATTATACTTAATATAAGAACTATTGCTAGTACAACTTGTACTCCCATTAGTATATTACTTATGTTCATATGTCCACCTCCTACTATTTTATTTATAAAATTGCTTTATACTTTAATATATCACACTAATGTAGTCAATTCAAGGTATGTAGCCTAAAATTAACCTTCTATTCAATATCTTAACAACAGTGTAATATACAAATAATCCCTATACAAATATACTGTATAGGGACCATTTTTCAAAATTTATTTTTAAATAATATTAAATTTGTAATTAATTTATTTTACAAGAACAGATTCTTTCTTTAAGTTGTAGAAAGACTTCATTCCACAGTATCTAGCTTGCTCTCCAACCATTTCTTCTATTCTTAATAATTGGTTGTACTTAGCAACTCTATCAGTTCTTGATGGAGCACCAGTTTTTATTTGTCCAGCGTTTACAGCTACTGCTAAGTCAGCTATAGTTGTATCTTCTGTTTCTCCTGATCTGTGAGATATAACTGCAGTGTATCCAGCTCTCTTAGCCATTTCTATAGCATCTAAAGTTTCAGTTATTGTACCTATTTGGTTAACTTTTATTAATATAGAGTTAGCAACACCTGCTTCTATTCCTCTTTCTAATCTTTCTGTGTTAGTAACGAATAAGTCGTCTCCAACTAATTGTACTTTCTTTCCTAATCTTTCAGTTAATACTTTCCATCCATCCCAGTCTTCTTCATCTAAACCGTCTTCTATTGTTACTATTGGGAAGTTGTTAACCCACTCTTCGTATAAATCAACCATTTGTTCAGCAGTTAATTTTTTACCTTCGTGTTTTAAATCATAAAGTTTAGTTTCTTTATCGTACATTTCTGTAGCAGCAACGTCAAGACCTAATTTTACGTCATCTCCTGGCTTGTATCCAGCTTTTTCTATAGCTTCAACTATTAATTCTAAAGCTTCTCTGTTTGATCCTAAGTTTGGAGCGAATCCACCTTCGTCACCTACACCACAAGCTAATCCTCTTTCTGAAAGAACTTTCTTTAATGAGTGGAATACTTCTGCACCCATTCTTAATCCTTCTCTGAATGACTTAGCTCCTACTGGTAATATCATGAACTCTTGAACGTCAACACTGTTATCAGCATGCTCTCCACCGTTTAATATGTTCATCATTGGTACTGGTAATTGCTTAGCATTAACTCCACCTATGTATTGGAATAATGGTAATCCTAATTCTTCAGCAGCAGCTCTAGCAACAGCCATAGAAACACCTAATATAGCATTAGCCCCTAATTTCCCTTTGTTGTGAGTTCCATCTAATTCTATCATTAAAGCATCTACTGCTGGTTGATCAAAAGCATCCATTCCTTCTAATTCTGGAGCTATTATTTCATTCACGTTAGCAACAGCTTTTTCTACACCTTTTCCTATGTATCTTCCCTTGTCACCATCTCTTAATTCAACTGCTTCGAAAGCTCCTGTAGAAGCTCCTGATGGAACTATAGCTCTTCCTACTGCTCCACTTTCTAATGCTACTTCAACCTCTACTGTTGGATTTCCTCTTGAATCTAATACTTCTCTTGCATATACTAATTCTATAACTGACATATGTATATCTCCTCTCCAATTTGTATATTAAATTACATCATATTAAAATTTATTTGATGGGTAAATTTTGAATTTTTCTGTAATTTATAGTTTTTATAAAATTTATTTTATTAAAGAGTGACCAGTCATTTGTTCTGGTTTCTCTAAATTCATCATATCTAAGATTGTAGGTGCAATATCTGATAACCTACCATCTTCTTTTAATTTTGCATCTTTTAATTCTTCTCCTACTACCATAAATGGCACTGGATTAGTTGAGTGAGCTGTTACAGTTGACTCTGTATTTGCATCCCACATATACTCTGCGTTACCGTGGTCAGCAGTTATTATTGCAGTTCCACCTTTAGAAAGTATTTTATCTACTACTTTTCCTACGCAAGTATCTACAGCTTCTACAGCCTTTACAGCTGCTTCCATAACACCTGTATGCCCTACCATATCAGGGTTAGCGTAGTTTACTACTATTAAATCATATCTATCTTCATCTATTTTAGATAATAATTTATCTGTTAATTCATAAGCACTCATCTCTGGTTGTAAGTCATAAGTTGCAACCTTTGGAGATGGAACTAATAATCTATCTTCGCCATCATTTGCTTCTTCTACTCCACCATTAAAGAAGAATGTAACGTGAGCATACTTTTCAGTTTCAGCAGCTCTTAATTGGCTCTTTCCTTTTGATGATAAATATTCACCTAATGTATTTTCTAAACTTTGTGGTTTAAATGCTACATTTACATTTTTTATAGTTACATCATATGTAGTTAAACATACGAAGAATGTATTCATGTTTGGTCTTTCAAATCCTGCAAAATCAGTATCAACTATAGCTCTAGTTATTTCTCTAGCTCTATCTGGTCTAAAGTTACCAAATACTATAGAATCACCTTCTTTTATTAGTCCTAATGGTTTCCCATCTTCAACTATAACTGTAGGAACAACGAATTCGTCATTCTTATCATCAGCATAAGATTTTTCTATTGCTTCCTTAGCAGAAGTTGCAGTATTTCCTTTTCCATTAACCATTGCATCATATGCAAGCTGAACTCTTTCCCATCTTTTATCTCTATCCATAGCGTAGTATCTACCAGAAACTGAAGCTATTTTACCAACTCCAACTTCTTTCATATAGTTTTCTACATCTTCAATAAATTCTAAAGCACTTCTTGGATCTACGTCTCTTCCATCTGTAAATGCATGTACAAATACATTTTCTACACCATTTTCTTTAGCCATTTTCACTAAAGCTTTTAAATGGTCTATGTGAGAGTGCACTCCACCATTAGATAGTAATCCCATTAAGTGAAGAGAATGTTCTTTTGCATTTTCCATAGCTTTTAGTAAAACTTCATTTGTGAAGAAATCTCCATCTTCTATAGCTTTACTAACTCTAGTTAAATCTTGATATACTATTCTTCCTGCACCAATGTTAGTATGACCAACTTCTGAGTTACCCATTTGTCCATCTGGAAGACCTACATCAAGTCCACTAGCTTGGATTAATGTATGAGGATATTCATTCATTATTTTATCTAAATTAGGTGTATTTGAAGATGCTATAGCATTACCATCAGTATTTTTGCTTTCTCCAAATCCATCCATTATTATTAAAGCGACTGGTTTTTTCATATATGTCTCTCCTTAGAAATTAACAAGCTCTACATAATCATTAGCTTCTAAACTAGCTCCACCTACTAAAGCTCCGTCTATATCACTTTGATTCATTATTTCAGCTACGTTTGAAGGTTTTACACTTCCTCCGTACTGAATTCTAACTTCATTTGCTAACTCACCATAAAGATTAGCTACAACTTCTCTTATGTAAGCTATAACATCGTTAGCATCTTCAGATGTAGCAGTTTTTCCAGTTCCTATAGCCCATACTGGTTCGTAAGCTATAACCACCTTAGCTAAATCTTCTTTAGATACATTTTCTAAAGCTTTTTCAACTTGAACTTTACAAACATCCTTAGTATTTCCTGCTTCTCTTTCTTCTAAAGTTTCACCAACACATAATATTGGATCTATTCCAACTTCTAATGCTTTTAAAACTTTTTTGTTTACAGTTTCATCAGTTTCATTGAAGTATTGTCTTCTTTCAGAATGTCCTATTACTACATAGTCCATATCTAATTCTTTTAACATAAGTGGTGATATTTCACCAGTGAAAGCCCCTTTTTCTTCAAAGTGCATATTTTGAGCACCTATCTTTATGTTAGTGCCTTTTGTTGCTTGTTTTAAATCTTTTAATAATGTAAAAGGCGCACATATAACAGCTTCTACTTTATCATTGTTTACTCTATCTTTAACTTCATTCACAAATTCTAAAGCTTCCGCTATAGTTTTGTGCATTTTCCAGTTACCTGCTATTATTGGTTTTCTCATTAATATTCCTCCCAATAAAATTAAATCTTAGAGAAATCTGATAATCAGATTTCTCTTGACTTAATTATTTTATTTTAAGGTAGCTTTACTTTTGTAAAGCTAAACTGTGGTCAAATTTATCTAAATATATTGTACTTTAAAGTACTTTATAGTAATTTACAAATTTATTTGTTATCTAAAGCTACTATACCTGGTAATTCTTTACCTTCTAAGAATTCTAAAGAAGCTCCTCCACCAGTTGATACATGAGTCATTTTATCTCCAAATCCTAATTGGTTTACAGCAGCAGCACTATCTCCACCACCTATTACAGTAGTAGCATCAGTTAATGCAGCCATAGCTTTAGCAACAGCTAATGTACCATTTGCGAAGTTTTCAAATTCAAATACTCCCATTGGTCCATTCCATACTATTGTTTTAGAAGCGTTTACAGTGTTTACATATTCTTCTATTGTTTTAGGTCCTATATCTAGTCCCATAAATCCTTCTGGTATATTAGCATCTTCTGTTATAACAGGTGCAACATCTGCAAATTTATCAGCAACAGCATTGTCTATAGGTAATAATAATTTAACACCTTTAGCTTTTGCTTTTTCCATCATTTCTTTAGCGTATTCTACTTTTTCTTCTTCAACTAAAGAAGTTCCTATTTCATATCCTTGAGCTTTTAAGAATGTATATGCCATTCCTCCACCTATTATTAGGTTGTCTACTTTTTCTAATAATTGTTCTATAACAGCTATTTTGTCCGATACCTTTGCTCCCCCTAATATTGCTGTGAAAGGTCTAACAGGATTTTCAACTGCTTCCCCTAAGAACTTTAATTCTTTTTGTATTAAATATCCACAAGCTCTTTCTTCTAAGAATTCTCCTGCTCCAACTGTTGAACAGTGTGCTCTATGAGCTGTTCCGAATGCATCATTTACATATACATCAGCAAGTGAAGCTAATTCTTTAGAGAAGTTTTCTTCATTTTTAGTTTCTTCTTTTCTATATCTTGTATTTTGTAGTAAAACTACATCTCCATTTTCCATTTTTTCTATAGCTGCTTTTGCATTTTCTCCAACAACATTATCATCTGCAGCAAATACTACTTCTTTGTTTAACATTTCAGATAATCTTTTTGCAACTGGTGCTAAAGATAATTCTGGTTTAGCTTCCCCTTTTGGTTTTCCTAAATGAGAGCATAATATAACTTTCGCTCCATTTTCTATTAAGTATTTTATAGTTGGAAGTGCTCCATTTAATCTATTTTCATCTGTTATAACACCATCTTTTAATGGAACGTTGAAATCACATCTTACTAAAACTTTTTTTCCGTTTACATTTATATCTTCTATTGTTTTTTTGTTAAGCATTGACATCGTTATCTCTCCTCTCAAAAAGAAACCCTAATGGTATAATTCATAATACTTTTTATTTAATATATCTACTCTTAAAAAAGTCCGTAATTTGTAGCAAAGTGCTACAAACTCGGACTTATATGAAATTACTTAGCTAAGTTAGCGAAGTATCCTAATGTTCTTATTAATTGAGCTGTATAAGACATTTCGTTATCGTACCAAGAAACAACTTTAACTAATTGCTCTCCGTTTACTTCCATAACTCTTGTTTGAGTTGCATCGAATAATGATCCGAAGTTCATTCCTACTATATCAGAAGAAACTAATTGCTCTTCAGTGTATCCGAAAGATTCGTTAGCAGCAGCTTTCATAGCAGCGTTTATTTCTTCTACTGTAACTTTTTTGTCTAATGTACAAACTAATTCAGTTAAAGAACCAGTTATAACTGGAACTCTTTGAGCTCCTCCGTCTAATTTACCTTTTAATTCAGGTATAACTAAACCTATAGCTTTTGCAGCTCCTGTAGTGTTAGGAACTATGTTAGAAGCAGCAGCTCTAGCTCTTCTTAAGTCACCTTTTCCATGAGGTCCATCTAATGTATTTTGGTCATTAGTGTATGCATGTATTGTAGTCATGAATCCTTTTTGTAATCCAAATACATCGTTTAATGTTTTAGCCATTGGTGCTAAACAGTTAGTTGTACAAGAAGCTCCTGATATAACTGTTTCACTACCATCTAATACATCATGGTTTACATTGAATACTACAGTTTTTAAATCTCCTGTAGCTGGTGCAGATATAACAACTTTCTTAGCTCCAGCTTGTAAGTGAAGTCCAGCCTTCTCTTGAGAAGTGAAGAATCCAGTACATTCTAATACTATATCTACCCCTAATTCAGCCCATGGTAAGTCAGCTGGGTTTCTTTCAGCAGTAACTTTTATTTCTTGTCCATTAACTACGAAAGCACCTTCTTTAACTTCTATTTCACCATTGAATCTACCTTGAGCAGAGTCATACTTGAATAAGTGAGCTAATGTTTTAGCGTCTGTTAAGTCATTTATAGCAACAACTTCAAACTTATCTGTTTGCTCCATTAATTTTCTTAAAGCTAATCTTCCTATTCTCCCAAAACCGTTTATAGCAACTTTAACCATTTTGTTTCCTCCTAATATGTATAAGATTTATAATATATTTTACTAGCAATGCTAGTGATTGGCATTTATTGTTCTAATATAGCCTGAGCACTTTCTTCATCAGTTATAAGGACTATATTTTTATTTATATTAGATAATGCAATTAAAGCATTCGCTTTTCTTTTACCTGCGAATATAGCAATACTTTCTTCAACATTTTTGAATGTTTCTAAATCAATACCAGCAGTATTTAATTTATAAACGATTTCTCCATTTTCATTGAAGTAATGACCAAAAGCTTCCCCAACTGCACCTTTTGATATAATTTCATTAACCTTATCTTCTGGCAGCTTTCTTCTCTTTGCCATTTCATCTGCTTTACCTATTGCAAATACTAATACGTCTGTTTTTTGTATATAATCTAAGGTATTTTTTATTTCAGGCTCTTGACTAAGCATTTTCATAGATTCCTCGCCTAGTTCATCTGGTATATTCAGTAACTTATATTGAGAGTGTAGTTTTTTACTAGTTATAGCTACAATGTTATTTGATTGTATTTCTACGTCTTTCCCCATACTTCCTCTTGCAGGTACAACTGTTACATCATTATATCTTTTATCAGTTTTTATACTATTTGCAAATTCTAACATAGTACTTCCACCTGTAACAGATACTGTATCTCCATCCTTCAATACGCTTAAGAAATATTCTGATCCACATCTTGCTACATCTTTTATTAAACTATTATTACTATCAAAGCTACCTGATACTAATAAAACCTTTTTTATACCTAGCTTATTTTTTACTTTTTCTTGTAATGTAGATAATCCCATAACATCATTTATGACATCTTTGAGTTCATCTAAAAGTTTAATACCTTCATATGTTATGGTCATTCCGGATACCGCTACATCTATAAGACCTTGTTCTTTAAGAAATTCAGTTTCTGATCTAACAACTCTCTCACTTATATCAAGTATATTTGATAGAGTTCTTCTTCCTACTGGCTCACTTAAAGATATCTGTCTAAGTATAGAGTATCTTCTTTCCATAAGCTCAATCACTTGCGGAATAAGTTTTTGTTGTATCTTTAATAAGTCTTTCATTTACTACTCCTTATTGTTTGCAAGGGACATTAATCGTCCCTCGTATTTATTTTAGTCCCACAAGATAATTTAATTTTATATTAAATAAATTTTTTTTTCAATAGTTTTTCTAATATTTTCATATTTTTTTATAACTTATATTTAATCTAATACTGCTTTCTTTTACTTGATGATAATATACCAAGTTCTTCTCTATATTTCGCAATCGTTCTCCTAGCAATATTAATTCCCCTATCATTTAGTATTTTTGATATTTGGTCATCACTTAATGGTTTTTTCTTATTTTCAGACTTTATTGTCTCCTGTATCATTCTTTTTATGCTAACACTAGATGCTAAGTTATCATAATTAGTTTCTAGTGCACTACTAAAGAAATATTTAAATTCATATATCCCAAAGGGAGTTAGCATGTATTTTCCATTAACCCCTCTACTAATAGTAGACTCATGAAAATCTAAGTTTTGTGCAATATCTTTCATTTTCATAGGCTTAATATACTTCTCTCCTTTATCAAAAAAATCCTTTTGATTTTTTACAATTTCTTTAGCTATCTTTAATATTGTAGATTTTCGACTTTCTATACTTTTAACTAATCCTGTTGCAGAATTTAATTTTTCCTTTATAAAATTTTTAGTACTTTCATCATACTTTGAATTTTTTAGAATTTCTTTATAGAAATTACTTATTCTAATTTTTAAACTATCACTTTCATTTATGTAAACTATAAATTCATCTTCTATTTTTTCTACAACAACATCAGGTTGAATATATACACTCTTTTCATCAGAACATACTCTCCCTGGCTTTGGATCTAATGTTTTTATAAAATTTATGAGATTTACACATTTTTGCATAGATATATTATATTTCTTAGTTATTTCCTTATATTTATTTTTTCCAATTAACTCTAAATCTTTAGATACTATAGTCTCTAATAACGCATTATCTATTCCAAGATTTCTCATTTGTATTATCAAACATTCAGATAAATTTCTAGCACCTACTCCAACAGGTTCTAATTGCTGTACTATTTTTAAACATATTTCAAATAAGCTGTTAGTTATATTTAATTCATCTATTATATATTTTTCATCTATCCTTAAATATCCATCTTCATCTAAGCTATCTATTATATAGTCACAAATTTCTTTTTCTATTTTATTAATTTTATGTAAGCTGACTTGTAAATGTAGGTTTTCATATAAACTATATGTGTTTTTTATAATATTTTCTAGGTTTATATCATTATCATAATTATAATATAATTCATTTTTATAACTCGGACGTGAATTTTCAATATTTTTAATGTATCTTTCCCAGTCTACTTCGCCGCTTTTTTCCACTTCTAATAGTGGATTTTCTTCATATTCTCTTTTGATTTCTTCCTCTAATTCTAACTTGCTCATATTTAATATATTTAAAGATTGTTTTAACTGCATAGTTATTATTAGTTTTTGAGATTGAGTTAATTCTAAACTATTATTAAAATTCATATCTTCACCTAATAACCTTCCTTGTTTACATATAACTTAAATTAAAAATTCACTTTGAATACATCCGCTTCAAAAAAATAAAAAAACCTTATACCAGATATATTTTAACATTTATAATATATCTTCATATAAGGTTTTTTATTTCGTATAAAATTTATTAATTTTAAAATATTAAAACTTACATATCTTTTAAGATATTTAATAGTTCTTCTTCATTATACATATACTTAGAGTTACAGAATTGACATCCTACCTCTGCTTGTTTGTCTTCTTCTATTATTTGAGATAATGCAGTTTTTCCTATAGCTACTAACGCTTCTTGAACCTTGTCTTTACAGCATTCACATTCGAACTTAACATCTATTTTATCTAATATTCTAGGTTGTAATCCTTCTAAAACTATGTCTAACATATCTTCTGGTGTTTTACCTTCTGATAGCATAGTTGTTATTGATTTTAAGTTTTGAATATTTTTCTCTAATTGAGATATAGTTTCTTCAGTAGCATCTGGCATTAATTGAACTATAAGTCCTCCTGCACATTCTACATGTGTTTCAGTTGTTAAAACACCTAATGCAACTACTGATGGTGTTTGCTCTGATACTGCAAAGTAGTGTGTAAAATCTTCAGCTATTTCTCCACTTACTAATGGATAAGCTCCATTATATGGTTCTCTAAGACCTAAGTCTTTTATTACCTTAACAACTCCATTAGTACCTACCGCAGCTGCTACATTTAACTTACCATTCTCATAGTCAGGAACTTCAACTTTAGGATTTGATACATATCCTTTAACTGTTCCATTTACATCAGATGTAGTAAGTATCGTTCCTATAGGTCCCCCACCTTTTATTATAACTGATAACTTATCACCTTTGTTTTTCATCATTAACCCCATCATAGAAGTTGCAGTTAATGTTCTACCAAGTGCTGCTGTTGCAACTTTTGAAGTTTCATGAAGTCTTCTAGCTTCCTCTACCATATTTGTAGTTATTCCTACGAAAGCTCTTATTTGACCACTTGCACCTGTTGCTCTTATTACATAATCTTTCATATAAGTGTATTCCTCCGTTAATGATTCTATTTTTTACATACAAAAAATATTCTTTCGCTATTTTCTTTTGGATCTTCAAAAGTAAAGTCTCCGTAAGTCTTCACCGTTGTGAATCCAGATTTTTTAAGCATTTTAAGAACTTCTTTTTCTGTATAAGCTCTTTGTTGATGTACTTCTTCAAATCTTTTAAATCTACCATCTTCTTCTTTTATAAAAAATGCTAATTCCATTTCTACTATATTTTCTTCTTCATCGAAGTAATTTTGCCACATATATGCAACTTCTTCTCTATTTTCCCCATACATGTTATTTCCTAATATAGTAGACAATTTATAATATGAACTTATATCAAATATAAATATTCCATCATCTTTTAATAGTTCATGTGCTTTTTCAAATACACTTTCTAATTCATCATCATAAGTTAAGTAATTAAATCCATCACATGCACATAATATACAATCTAGATTTGGTACATCAAAATCTAATTCTGCTATATCTTGTTGAAGTAATACTAATTCAATACCTTCTTTTTCTGCCTTTTCCCTAGCCACACTAAGCATCTCATCCGATATATCTATTCCTGCTATATCATAGTTTTTCTTAGTTAAAGGTATAGTTAAATTACCTGTCCCACAAGCAAGTTCTAATATATTTTTCACTTGAGCATTTTCATTTTTTATTATATCTTCTATATATTTAACCCATCCGTTGTAATCAACTTCATTCATCAGTTCATCGTATACGAATGCGAAGTCTCTATACTGTTCCATCGTCCTTTTTCGCTTCCTCCGCCTTTTTCTTTTGCTTTTTCCTTGATGTTAACATTCCACCAATTTTTCCAGCTTCTTTAGCAGTAAGTCCTGCCCACCCTAGCTCTGTAACTTTGTCTATTAGTCCAAGCTCAGATGCAATCTCATATTTCATTATATCATTATCTGTCAATATCTTACTTTTTTTAGATTTTGTTGCACTTTTTTTACCTGGTTTATTTAAAATATCTTTTTCCATATATAATCACCTCTTGTATTTTTAGTTTTATCATATGAATAAAATTTATGCACATATTTAAAGGGGTACAACTTCATTAAATGTATTTTTCTATTGATGGTATATTTTATCAATTTATAAATTTTAACCTTTATTAGTCCATTGTGCCATCTAATCTACTACATATATTTAAAATACTATATAACTTTTAGCTATAAAAATACTTATAAAAAAATCTTATTTACAAATCTAGAGACACTCTCTCTAAATTTAACTAAATATATTAAAAATCACTCTTATTGCCAATAAGAGCGATTCAAACATTTAATATCTAATTAATCACTTATAAATCGTATTCTGTGCTACTAAATTATAATTTTTTATATACTTATGTTATACTATAAAAATAAACCATAAATTAAATGTGTATACTTATATTATATATTATAAATTAGTCCTAATATATTAGTTATATATATTTTTTATTAAAATGAAAAATACTTACTCTATAATTATATACACATCTCAATTACAAAGATTTATTTTATACTTTACTTTGATATATATGTTAAATATGTTTGATACTCTTCTTCTCCTTTTTTCACCTTAAATTCATCATTTTTATTTGGATAAATTTCTATAATGCCATCTTTATAAGATGATTTATCAAAGTTAATATTTATATCCATATCACTAATATCACCATATAAATAACAAACTACTTTATCATCATTCATAAATACCATTTGCTGTTCACTATGTTTATCTTTTGATACAATACTTTGCCATTTATATCCTATAGTTTCATATATTTTATCTACATCAATATTTTCATCAAATACATAAACCTTATCCCACTGAAATGGAACTACTTCACTCAAGTGTATTTCTTTATCAGTACTTTTTAAACTTGATATTTTAGATAATAATTCAACTAAATATTCATCAAATTTTATTGTATCAAATTTAGTTAATTTCGCATATTTATCTGCTACCTTCCAATTACCATTTTGATTTTTTAATTCAAAAGTTATTTTAGATATAGCCTCTCCATGCTTACCAGGCTGAGTAACTATAACTTCTTCACCTTTACTATTTTTATAGTTGTGTTGTTCAAAAGTTTGATGTGTATGACCTGCAACTATAGCATCTATTCCGTCTACTTCTTGTGCTAATTCTTGTATTCTATTTCCTGGATTTTTAGGATTTTTAGGTTCTTCTCCACTATGTGCCACTGCTACTATTACATCTATATTTTCTTCTTCTTGCATTATTTTTACCCATTTTTTAGCTTCATCTACTAAATCATTTATGTATAATTCTTCATTATATTGCGGCATATCTTTTAATTCTCTAGATTCATCAATAGATTCACCTACTTCTTTTATAGTAAGTCCAAGTATGCCTAAGTTTAAATTACCATACTCCGTTTCTATTTCCTTTATGGTATATGGCTTTACATAGTTTGCATTATCTCTTTTATAAGTATTTGCTGATAATATATCTAAATTATACTTTTCAAAGTCTGATACCATATTATCTAGATAAAATTTATTATTTGATACAAATTCATGGTTTCCTAGAACTACTGCATCATACCCAGCCTCCTTCATTTCTTTCACTAATGGCATTTCTATATATTGTTCTATTCCTTGTTCGATATTATTTTGTCTATCATCAAAGTATTTCTTCGTGGGAGTTCCATACACCCTACTATCAAAAAAATCTCCTGCATCTACTGCTACTGTATTTGGATTCTTTTCTTTTTCTACTTTTATATATTCAGTTATGTTGTATGGTACCTCACCATGTAAGTCTGTCGTTGCCACAACATTTATTTCTGTTGTATTTGAGCTTGTACATCCTGTTGATAATATTAGTATTAAGATTAATGCTGATACTATAATTAAAACTTTTTTATTTTTCATATTCCCCTTTACTACCTCCTTTTAAATATATTAATCAAATATTCTTTTGATACTTACTAGATATCTCTCTCCTATTCTAGGTTTGTTATATATAACAATTACGACCTTTATTATATTATAGCACTAACTTAATTTGCATATTTCATTCAGAATATTTTTGTCACTTTTTACTTTTATGAATATATTGATATTGCTTTAACACATAGGCTATCCTCAGATTTTAAAGTATAATAATCTCCTTGTTATTAAAAAAGTAAATATAAAAAAGAGTATCTTGTATTTTATATTTATAAGATACTCTTTTGTATTTAATTTAAATCATAAAAGTAGCTCCATCAAGGGATTGAAAAATTTGAAAGTTAGGTTTATTCCCTAATGCATAAAAACTATAAACTCTTCCTGGATTTATAGTAACTCTTATTTGCCTAATTAATTGACCATTTTCATTTAATAATACATCTACTTGATATGTTTTAGGGTCTACATCTGTATATGGAGTTACTTCTTTATACTCAACATCCTCTAAAACCATTTCTTTATCTAATAGTATATCTACTGGTCTTCCATTTGGAACTAAATGTATAAATCTTGCCCTAGATTTATTACCTGTTGGTGTTTCCATTTCTTCTTTTATTGGTAGTATTTCTATTGTCTTATCAGACTCACCTGTAATTGCTATAGTAATTAGTTCACCTGGACTAACCTCTATAGTTCCTGTAACAATTGGATTTTCCTTTTGATCTCTTGGAAAAACTTCTACTGTATATTTTCCTTCTGGTACATATACATATGGTGTAAAATCGGTAAATTTAATATTATAAAAAAATGGATTTCCATTTAAATATATATCTACGGTATCTCCACCTACTACTGCATGTAATCCTCTGACTAAAGAGTAATTTTCGTTGAAATTTCTCACTTTGTATCCCCCTTAAGTTTAAAATATCATACTACTATCATAATATTAACCATTTACCTTTTTGACACTATTTAAATTTTCTATATATCCGTATCCCTTATTTCTATTTCTGTACCTTCTGGAGCCTTTATTTTAAATAATTTTTCACCTTCAACTTCATATACAATTTGTCCATTTTTTAATTTAAAGTTTGTATACCCCAAATCTTTAATTCTATCATATTCCTTTTGCACATCATCAACTAAAAAACCTAAATGCACAGGTCCTGCGTTTGATGAACTCCATTTATGTAAAGTGTCATTAGATTTAGCAGTTTGTAACTCTATCATAAATTCGCCAAATTTTATCCAAGTATTATAATCTCTAGTATGGAAATCTTTACTCTCTCTAATCACTTTAAATCCTAGTACATTTGTATAAAAGTCTAATGATTCCTTATATTTATCAGTTTGTATACACACATGGTGTAACATTTTTATACACATTTTAGTTCTCCTTATAGCTTTTTTATCATTTATTTTATACACATAGTAACAATCATTTTGTTATTATGTGTATAATTTTATGTCTAATATTAATAAATCATATCTTATTTTTATTATATAGTTTAACCCGTTTTGATAATTAAATATAATTATTGAAAATACTAAAACCTAACAATCTACATTTTTCATATGTAAAAAACTTTATATAGTAATTTCAATATAATCAGCAAAATAACTAGAACAATAGTTTAATTTACTTAAGTCACATCCTCTATCTACTTATACAAAAAAGTTGCTCATTTCGAGCAACTTTTTTATTATCTATCTTCATTTGTAACATTAAATACGTAAGGTATATTTCTATAATAGTCTCCGTAGTTTAATCCGTATCCGACAACGAATTTATCCTCTATTTCAAATCCACAGTAATCAGGTACTAATTCTACCTTTCTTCTGCTTGGCTTATCAAGTAATACACAAGATTTTACACTGTTAGGATTTTTAGCTTTTAAATGATTCATAACGTGGTGCATAGTAAGTGCTGTGTCTGTTATGTCATCAACTATTAATACATCGTATCCTTCTAAGTCACAGTTAACATCCGATACTACTTTTACATTTCCTGTACTTACTTCTCCATGTCCGTAACTTGAAGTAGTCATAAATTCAATTTTAACTGGTACAGTTATATTTCTTACTAAGTCTGCACAGAATATGAAGCTTCCCTTTAATAAAGATACTACTAAAAGTTTTTTTCCTTCATAGTCTTTAGATATTTGAGCTCCTAATTCTTTAAGTCTTGATGCTATTTGCTCTTCAGAACATAAAACTTCCCACTTTTTAATTTCTATATTCATAGTTTAACCCTCCACTAATATGATGATATTATTCATTTTATAGGAGATTAAATAGTTTTGCAAGATAATTACTTAACCTTGTTCATATCATCCATTACATTTATTATAACCTCATCTGTGACTGTCATTCCTTTATCACTTACTCTACCTAAATTTTGTATACTTTCTTCTACACTTGAACCTACTATTCCATTTTTAGATGGTACGAAACAATTTTGATTTGCAATTATAGCACTTTGTACTGCTGCTGATGCTGCTGATGCTAATTTTACTGCACAACCAGATTTAGCTCCATCACATATCATACCACTTAAACTAGCTACTATATGTTCCATAGCTCCTTCAACTTTCTTTATGTCTCCACTCATTAGCCACGCTATAGCTGCTGTAGCTCCTGTTGATGCAGCAACACCACATCCACATACGGCAGATAATCTACCAGTATAGTTTTTAACATACGCTGTTACTAAGTGAGATATTGCTAATGCTTTAGCTAATTTTTCATCAGTTTGTGGGAATTTTTTATTATAAGCAACTATTGGAAGTATAGCTGTTATACCATGATTTCCACTACCATTTGAACTCATAACTGGCATTTTAATTCCTGCCATTCTAGCATCTGATGCAGCTGCTGTTATCATCATCGCATTGTTTAATAAATCATCTCCAAGTAATCCATCTTCCATAGATTTTTTTATTCCGTATCCAACACCTATACCAACTTTATGATTTAATCCATAATTAGCTATTTCTTCATTCATAGCTATTCCTTCTAATAAGAATTCTATATCATTAAAATCTAATGCTTCTACATTTTCAACTAATTCTTTTATAGTTATTGTATCCAATATATTTTCTTCATTTTCAACTGTAATTGCTACTTCTGCTGGTTGTTCTTCATTTAATAATACTTCTCCGTTAGCTTCTAAGTAAACAAAGTTATCATGCTTAGTTCTTATTTCAACCTTTGAACTTCTTGTAGCCCCTTGTAAAGAAACTTCTATATAAACCTTTTCCTTAGTGTTAGCAGGTGATATATCTATCGGAGTATTATCCATATACTCTTCTGCAAGTTTAACCTCTTCTGGTGTTAAAGTTTCTAATACCCTTAATCCATTTTCAGAGTGTCCACCTATAAATCCTAAAGCTACTGATATCTTAAGACCTAATCTTTCTGTTCCTGGTATTCCTACGCACATTCCATTTTTATATACATTTGGACTAACTAATACAGAGTGTTTTACTATTTCTTCCCCTAATAATTCTTTAGCTTTCGCACAAGCTAGCGCTACAGCAACTGGCTCAGTACACCCTAATGCTGGTTTTACCTCCGCATTTAATATATTAACTAATTGTTCTTTTACATTTCTCATAATTTTATCCCTCCAAAATATTTTGATATATTTATATCAAGCAATAATCATGCCAACTTTTTATTTTTAATATAATTTTTATGACATTTAGTTATAAAATAATAGTTTACTGCATCTAAATTCATAAACTTAATATGTGTAATATAGTTATTTAAAGATTTATCTAAATTTGTCATAAAAAAATATTTTTATTTATTAATTTTATTTTATACAAAAAATAAATTTTATGCATTATTAAAATTATATATTTGTATCAAAATGATAAAAAAAAATCTCAAAATGAGATTTTGTCTCATTTTGAGATTATGTTATATTTATCTAATTTTCGATATAAAGTAGCTCTTGATATTCCTAAAGCCTTAGCTACTAAATCTTTATCCTTTTTATAGTCCTTATATTTATTTAAGGCTTTTATTATCTCTCTTCTTTCTAGCTCATCCAAAGTTTCTATATCTTCAATCTCCATCGATACTTGATTTTTTGGCTTTTGCTTTATTTGGCTTGGTAATATATCAACGGTAATTCTATTAGAGGATGACATGTTTACACTATATTCTATTATATTTTGTAGTTCTCTAATATTGCCTGGCCATTTATATTTTATTAAAGTTTCTAATACACTTTCATCAACATATTCTACATCTTTATCAAGCTTTTTAGCATACTCTTTAACCATAAAATCTATCAATAAAGGTATATCTTCTTTCCGTTCTCTTAAACTTGGTAAATTTATAGGTATAACATTTAATCTATAGTATAAATCTTCTCTAAATAATCCATTGCTGACCATATTTTCTAGATTTTTATTTGTAGCCGCTATTACCCTTACATCTATTGATTTATTTAAATTAGATCCTATTTTATTAAGTTCCTTTTCTTGTAGAACTCTAAGTAATTTAGCTTGCAAGTGAAGGCTCATATCTCCTATTTCATCTAAGAAAATAGTACCTTTATCAGCTAGTTCAAACTTTCCTAAATTTCCCCCCTTTTTAGCACCAGTAAATGCTCCTTCTTCATATCCAAATAGTTCACTTTCTAGTAAATTATCTGGTATAGCAGCGCAATTTACTGCTATAAAAGGATTCTCACTCCTTTGACTGTGGTTATGTATAGCTCTTGCAAATAATTCTTTACCTGTCCCACTTTCTCCAATTATTAATACAGTAGATGTTGATTTTGATGCCATCAATGCTTCACTTTTTGTATTTTTTATAATTTGACTTTCTCCTATTATATTATCAAGCATTATCTTATATTCTTTATTAATTTTATTATAATTTTTTATAGCATCCTTTTTATCTATAAAGTCTATAACATATCCCTTAAGTTCATTATTTAATACTATCTTATTTATATTATATATTCCTCTTAAAGTATACTTTCCTTTTTTATAATAAAAACTATAGGATTTCTCTTTTTCAAATTTATTAATCGGTGTTGCTCCCATAAAATCTAATATGTTAAAAATATTTTCACTACATACTGGATTACTTAATTTAAATATTTCTTTAAACTTCGAATTATATCTATCTATGTTTCCTTTCACGTCAATAGATACTATAGCCTTATCCATACTGTCTAATAATGTTTCTAGCTTTTTCTTTTCTAGCTCTAATTCATAAGCTTTAATCTGAGCTTTTAATTTATTAGATATTAAGTCTGCCATTTTCCCCAAGAAGTTGATAAGATTTTCATGATCTTTATTTATTCTATCTGCTTGCTTACTATCAAAAGCTATAAGACCTATTACTCCATATGATTTTCCTTCACATACTATTGGGCAACACATTTCCGAAAACTCTCTACAGTCTGATCTTGAGTAACATTCTTTACATATTTCATTGCAACTTGGGTCAGTTATTAATATATTTGATTGTTCAATTATTGATTTTTTAAAGGCTGAGTATCCATTAACCTTTTTTCCGATTTTTTCTACATATATACCAGTTCCAGCAACTCTTACTAAATTCTCATCAACTATAGTTACATCTATTTCTAAAACAGCCTCTATAGCTTCTGCTATCTTTTGTATTTCATCTTTTATATATTTTAGAGTTATCATAGTTATTTATCCTTAATTTTTTTTAGGTTAAGTATTTCTTTAATTTCTTTTAATAATACATATATTTTATTTAATGTAAATTGAATAGACATAAGTACTATAAAAAGCATAACTACTATTACTAAATTATAATTTATTGTCATAAGTATATTTTCTCCTATTTTATTATTTTAAATATAAAAGACCAGGTAAAACCTAGTCTTTATATACTATATTACTATCTATTTCTCTTACCTATATAAATATATCTTTCGTTCTCTATTTCCTTCATTATTCCTTTAATGTTGACCTTTGAAAATAAATCAATGATCTCATTAGGGTAGTGATAATTTATATTTTCACCACAAAGTTTATGCTTTAGATTCTTTAATTTAACTTTTATGTTCTTTAAATTTAAATCTTCTAGTATAACTTCTCCGTTTACTTTTAATACTCTATTTATTTCACTTATTACTCTCTCACTGTCAGTTGTATGATTAAAATGATCTAATATAATTACTTTATCAAAGTATTTATCTTCAAATGGTAAAAACTCTAAGCTACCTTTTACAACATTACAATTAACATTTTTTATTAAAGAATAACATATATCCTCATAACAAGTATTTTCTAGTATTGTAACAGAAACTCCGAGCATTCTTAATCTGTTACCTAAGTTACCTATATCTCCAACAAGTAATATATTATTACCTATAGTATACTTTATCTTATCTAAAAAACAAGTTATATCATCAGAAGTATCTGTTAAATCCGCATTAGGCTCATAATTGTGATATAGTATGCTTTTCACAGTTCTCCCCCTCTTTATTTTATCATTTCATAAAATAAATTATAATAAATTGGAGGTAACTATTCAATAGGTAAATTCTAAGGTAAAGAAATTTTAATCATTATTATTTTCTGACATTTTTTTAATCTTTGAAATAGAAACTTCATACGCAACCTTCTTAATTGGTTCTCCATCTTCACGTTTCTTTTCATACTCTCTACTTTGTACTCTTCCCCATATTTGTATTCTATCACCAACTTTTAAGCTCTTAGCAAATTTTGCATTTCTCCCCCATACTATTGATGGTATATAATCAGATTTGTTATATGGTCTATTTATAGCTACTAATAAATCAGTTATTTCTCTTCCCAGTGGAGTTTTTCTATATATTGGTTCTTTACATACATATCCATCTAAAAATATGCTATTAGGATCTTTATTATCTTCTTCTTCTTGCTTTATATCTCTTACGAATATAGTTAATACTAGTCTATTTTTATTATCTATATTTTTATTGTAAGACCTTAATTGTCCTGTAACTTTAACCAATTTATTCTCATTTAAATCTACTTCTTCTAATAATCTCTCTGATATAGTTATAGGTAAAACATCATATGATTCACTAAGTCTATTTATTTTTATTTTTGTAGTATAAAATTTTTCTCCAAATATTTCATGACTAAATTGTAAATTATTTTCTATCGTCCCTTTTAAATTAACTATGTTAGTATCTTCTTTTACAGCTATCATTTTTATCCCCCCAAAATTGTTAATTAATATCTTTTTATCAGAATTTTTAAATCTATATAATAAATATATTTATATATAATATTTTTTATTACAACTTACTTTTTTATTTTTTGAACACCATTACTATCTACAGTATAATTATCTTGATATATTAATTCTGATACTGGTACCATTTCATAATTCTCTTCTTCTAATTTAGTCAATATATCATCTAAATAATATTTCACACCATTTACATTTGCATGAAATAATACTATAGATCCTGGCTGTGAACTTCTAACAACTCTATCTATTATATGGTGTGATCCTATTTCCTTCCAATCTAATGAGTCTATATCCCACTTCACAACTTGATAACCCAATGACTTACATATTTCCATAGTTTTATCATCTACCTCACCAAATGGTGGTCTATATAAACTTACTTCTTCTCCAACTAACTTTGATATTTTATCTGTAGTTAACTGAATTTCTTCTACTATATCCTTATCTGATAAAACTGTAGTATTTGAATGGGTATTGGAATGATTTCCTAACTCATGACCTTTACTATGTATCTTTTTTACTAATTCTTCATTGTCATCTACCCAACTTCCTACTAAAAAGAAAGTTGATTTTACATTATGTTTATCTAATATTTCTAAAATATCATCTATATTATTTGAACCCCAAGCAACGTCAAAACTTAGGCTTATTTTTTTATCATCTGTATCTACCTTGTATATAGGCATATTTGTATCTCCCTGCTTATAACAAACGTATCTTATTCCATAAACCATTCCAAATAGCAATACCATGGTTAACATTAAAAAAAATACACTTGAAAATAAAGATTTAGTTCTACCCAGTTTAAATTTCATATTACACCCCCTTTAAAAAATCATATACTAAAATTTATTTTTTTAATTTCAAAAAATTACTATAAAAATAAATTATTTATTTGGGCAACTTAAAAGTAATCTTAAATAAAGGTGGTGTATTTTATGTCAAATATTAGAAGTGAATTTGGTAATCTTAAAGGTCATCAAGTAGAAACTGCAAGGAAAACTCTAAAATTTGAGAATAGACACTATTATAGAGAAGCCCATGGAATACAAGATGGGATACGTAAGGATAAAAAATTAAAAATGGATAAAAAATATTAATAGTTTTTTAAACTTATGTATATTTTCTAGAATTTAAGGGAACATTATAAACAACAACACAAGATGTTGTTAACTATCATCTAAGGAGGAAATTTACTATGTCAAACAATAATAGAACTGTAGTTCCAGAAGCTAAGGCTGCTTTAAACCAAATGAAGTTAGAAATAGCTAACGAAATAGGATTAGCAAACTACGATACTGTTGACAAAGGAAACTTAACAGCTAGACAAAATGGATATGTTGGCGGTTATATGACTAAAAAATTAGTTGAATTAGCTGAACAACAAATGGCTGGTAAGTAGTATAGTAGATTTTGACACCTAAGTAAAAAAGGCTACCAATTGGTAGCCTTTTTGTTTCTAAAATAAATAAAATTTCACGTATCTTAATTACTATCGAATAAATTTTTATATAAATTTTTAATCAAAATAAAAAATTAAACTTAATTATTTAGAATAATTATTACATAAAATATACTTATAATAATATATAAATTCTACTTTTATTTTTATATATTTTAGTTTAATATATTATATAGAAATAGTTTACGGAGGATGATATTATGTTTGAAAACTCATCTGAAGAATTAGCTTCTCATAAGCTTTTAATTTTATATATTTTAGATAAAATTAATATGGATTTAACTAATTCTCAAATAACGCAAGTTGTTCTAGAAACTGAAATGATGAATTATTTTTCTCTTCAACAGTTTTTATCTCAGCTTATGGAATCTAAATTTTTAACTACATATAAAGAATCTGATAGAGAATACTACTCTCTTACTCAAAAAGGACTTGAAATTTTAGAATACTTTTTATCTAGAATTCCAGAAGATCTTACTAAGAAAATAGATGAGTATGTTGCTCTTAATAAACAAAGTTTACTATCTGATACAGAAGTAAAATCCAGTTTTATTCAACAAAATAATAATGAGTTTATTGTTAACTTAAGAGTTATAGAAAATCAATCTAACTTAATAGATTTAAACTTAAATGTTTCTTCAGAGAAACAAGCTCAACAAATCTGTAATAATTGGAAAAAGAATGCATCTTATATGTATGCAGAAATTATAGACTTATTAATAAAGGAAAATCACTAAGCCTACATACAAAGTATTGTTGTAGGCTCTTTTCCTACTTCTATATTTTTTATCAATGTATTTTCTGATGTGTTATATACCTTTATTAAATTATTTTTAGTATCTGATATAAATAATAATTTATAATCATTTGATATCTGAATTCCTTGAGGATCTCCATCTATATTTATATAATCTAATACTTTTCCAGTGTCATAATCTAATATCATCACTTTTTTATAACCCATATCTGCTACATATATTTTTTTAGCTTCATAATTAAAACAAATTTGAACAGGCAATAGGAACTCATCTATTATCTTTATTATTTTTAAACTTTCTTCATCTATTACTACAACTTTTCCATCTAGTGTTGACGTATATATTTCCTTTTTATTTCTATCTAATTTTATATGCCATGATTTAAAATCTGTATCAATTTTTTTGCATATACTTTTACTTATTGTATCTATACAAATTATAGAATTTATACAAGCTACATACAACCTATTATTAATAGAATCTATATCAAATCCATGTGGCATATTATCTACACCAATTACACCTATAGGATTCGATGTTTTTACATCTAATATATATATACTATTTGAATCTTCATTTGATATAAATAATTCGTCATTACATAACGCTATATTAGTCAATTTCCCTCCAATAGATATATTATCTATAATTTTTCCTATAGATAAATCAAGTACATATAACTCACCGTCTAATGAGCTTGGTATATATGCTAATTGCTGTCTATTATCTATACAAAAGTTATGTGGATATATATTTTCATCTAGCTTTATATCTCTTTCAAATTCCAAAGTTGAGTAATCTAGTATACTAATGCTTCTTGATAGATAGTTAGAAACATATACCTTCAAGTAATCACCCTCCCTCCTACAATATATACTATAGAAATATATTAGATATAGTGCTTGTATTATGCATTTCTTTTGTGTATCATTATGTTAACTATATTATTATAATTAGGAGTTTGTTTTATGAAAATTACATTTAAACCTAGTGGTGTTTGCTGTAGAGAAATGTCTTTCGAGGTTGATGATAATAATATCATAACTGATATCGATTTTATAGGAGGGTGTCCTGGTAATCTTTTAGGACTTAAAAGTTTAGTAATTGGTCAAAATGCACATGATGTTGCTAATAAACTAGCTAATATACCATGCGGTGGAAAGGTTACATCTTGCCCAGATCAATTATCTAAAGCTATAAACGAAAACATAAAGTAAACACTAATATTAAAAATATAAATTGAGTATTTATACTATTTATTAAATTTATATTTTTTATACTAAAATAAAAAGGGTGGTTGATACCACCCTATTTATTTTAGTAACTCAACTTTATCATATCATTTAATAATGTTCTAACTGTTCCTATCATATATAAAGATCCTGCACTTATGATTATATCGTCTTCTTTTGCATTTTTTAAAGTATAGTTTACTGCCTCTTCTATATTTTCTTTAGATATAACATTATCTACATACTTAGATATTTTTTCCTTTAAAATCTCACAATTCATTGCTCTATCATTATCTGGCGTAGTTGTTATTACCTTATCAAAATAAGGCATAAGTATTTCTAAAACAGCATCTATGTCTTTATCTTCTAACATCCCTATTAAAAGAGTTGCTTTTTTACCTTTAAAGTTTTTTTCTATTGCTTTAGCTAAAGATCTTGCTCCGTCTTCATTGTGCGCTCCATCTATTATAAATGTAGGTCTATCTAGTATTTTTTCTATTCTACCTGGCCATCTTGTATTTATAAGTCCACGTCTTATATCATCTTTATTTATATTTAAGTGTTTTAATTGGTTTAAAATCTCAATTGCACTTAAAGCTAGTACAGAATTGTTTACTTGATGATCTCCTATTAATTTTATTTCTAAATCTTTGTATCTTTGTCCTATTATAGTACAGTCAAATACTTGAGAATTTATGTTAGATTTCTTTATATTTATATCATCAAATTTTACTTCTATGTATTTTGCATTCTTTTCTTTACATATGTCTTTTATTACATTTTTAGCTTCATCACTTTGATCATAAACTACAACTACTCCATTTTCCTTTATTATTCCAGCCTTTTCATAGGCAATTTTAGCAACTGTGTCTCCTAGTATTCCTACATGGTCTAAGCTTATAGATGTTATAACACTTAAATCAGATTTTTTTATTATATTTGTAGCATCATATCTACCACCTAGTCCAACTTCAAGAGCTACAAAATCAACACCTTGTTCATAATAATAGTAAAATGCCATTGTAGTTACTATTTCAAATTCCGTTGGATAGCTATATCCTTCTGATACCATTTGTTCTATTTTTTCTTTTATCAAAGTAACTATTCTAGCCACATCTTCTTCTGATATATTTTCACCATTTATTCTTATTCTTTCTGTAAAAGTTTCTAAATATGGAGATGTATATAATCCTACTTTATATCCAGCTTCTTTTAGTATACTAGTTATAAATGAACATGTTGATCCTTTACCATTAGTTCCTGCAACATGAATTATATTTAATTTATCTTGTGGATTTCCTAAAAGTTCTAATAGTTTAGACATATTATCTAAACCTAGCCTAATTCCAAATTTATGAGTTTCTTCTATATATTTTAATGATTCTTGATAATCCATTTTTCCTCCCTTAAGTGTTTTACTCAGATAATGTATTATATAATTTATAAGTTTTCTATACATTTTATTATAGTATATTTTTATAAGTTTTGCATTTGGTATATAAAAATGTATAATGTATATAGAATATATTTTATTGGGAGGATTTAATGGAAAGTACTTTAAAATTTGACAAAACTAATTTAAAACTTAGAATAGTATTTTTCTTAGTTGGACTTCTTATTATGGCTCTTGGTATCTCTATTATAGCTATTTCTAACTTTGGAAATGGACCTTGGGATGCTGTAAATATTGGATTAAGTGAGAAAACAGGCTTATCAATTGGACTATGTATGAATATTGTTGCATTTATACAAATAATTATAGGCGGAATAATTAGAAAAGAATTTCCTAATATAGCCACTATGATAACTTCTATATTTTTAGGATTATTTGTAGATTTCTGGATGTTATTTTTAGGCAATATTGTTATAACTGAAACTTTAATGAAGTTTTCAGTATTTATTTTAGCTTTACCTATAATAAGCATAGGTATATCTATATATTTAGTATCTAAGCTACCTAATACTCCACTTGATTACTTTATGTTAGCAATAAAGTCTAAGCTTAACTTATCTTTAATGATGTCTAAGATTACATCTGAATCAATCGGACTTGTACTTGGATTTATTTTAGGTGGTACTATTGGAATTGGTACAATTATAATCATTTTAGCAATAGGGCCTATGATTCAATATTTACAAAAACCATGTAATTATGTATTTTGTAAATTATCTCAAAAAACAGAAGTAACTGCTGCATAAATTACGTGTATTTTGGTTTATTTTTATATAAAAATAGCAATTACATTAGAAAATTTTCATCTAATGTAATTGCTATTTTCAGTTAATAATATATTTATTGAGTTTAATAATAAAATACTTATTTACTATTAAAATCTATATTATAATTTATATTCCAAAATGAATTATATATTTATTTTCTTCTTTCGCTTGATTAGCTAAATAAATCAAATCTGTATATTCTAATTTATCTTGTAATAATAAGATTTTTATTAATATATCCATTGATTCAGGTGGTATAAGTGTAATACCACAATATGCAAGACCTTTACCTGGATTTTGAAGAGTATGCCAATAACAATCTAATTTTTGTAAATCTATTAAAATCGGTTCAATAAAGTTATCATAAACTACAATACAATCATATTTATTGGGTTCATATTCATCAAATCGTTCTTTATTCATAGGTTGATTTTGCATAATTCCAAATTCATGATTTGCCATATAGTTACCTCTAAAATTTTATTTGAATCGTACTTTATATATTAATTAGTTATTTATATATTTTTCAAAAACATATCCAAAATCTTTGTTGTTGTATTCATTTCTTATATTCTGCATCCAATTAAAGTTAAAATTCGTTAACTCCTTTACTATTTCTGATGCATTTCCTTGTAGTGAACTTCTTGATATTGCTTCATTTGCCATCTTAAGACTATTCATACCATCTTCAATAGATGTACTATTTTTTCCTTGTATTCTTCCTATCTCAACTAATGCTTTATATAAATCTTTCAATTGTTCTAATTGCTTTTTATCAACATCTATACTAAATGAATTGTTTCCAAAACTAAATTTTATTTCTATATCTAAATCTATAGTGCCTGCTGTTTCTAATGTTAATGAATGTACTTTTTCATAGTAAAAGTCATGTCTCTTTACTACTCTTTTTTTACTTACTGCACTATCCCCATCTACGTGTAATAAGCCTCTATTTGTGAATACATACTCATCTGATTTTGATTTTATTACGAAATAGATTTTCTCCCCATCTTCATTCATTATGTAATCATCACCATCAACCTTATCAAAATCCTTAGGCGATATTATTTTTCCTATATCTGATAATCCTAATGTATCTGCTGCCATTTTTCCAAATAAATTTCCTGCCATTTTACTCCTCCTATTTTTAATAACTTAATACCTCTAACTTATTATATCATAATAAATTTAATCATTTTTATTGTGGTTTATGTCAACTGGAATTTGTATTTCTGTAACAAATTCATTTATATCTTCAGTTTCATGAATATCAATTTTGTATATTTCTATAGGGTCAGATATAATTTTGTATCCTTTTTCTTCTATATATTTAAACATCTTATTAATATAATGTTTATTATTTTTATACTTCCCTTTATATGTTAAAGTTAAGTAATACCCTTCATTAAATATAATATTATAAATTTCTTCTTCATCCTCTAAAAAACAGAACACCGACTTAAATTCGTTATATATACCTTGTTTTATTTTATCTAAGCAGAAGCTAGATCCTATGTTATTGTTTCCTAATATGGCGAACCTATTTTCATAATCTTTCTGTAGTTTTTGTATTAGAAAATCAAACTCTTCATCTTTCGTTATATTAGCATTTAATTCTAATGCCTTTCTTTTATTTATATACACTAGCTCTATCTCGTATAATTTTAGATTTTTTAACTCATAACTTATAGTATCTAGTCTCTTCATAATATTTTCTTTATAACTTAAGAGCTCTTCTATTTTTTCATCTATTAAACTTATTTCTGTATTTAATATCACCTTAGTACTCTCAATATTTCTATCATCTAAATATTCCTTTATCTTCTTCATTGGAAAATTTAAACTTCTAAGCTCTTTTATTAGGTTTAGTCTCCATATATCAGATAACTTATACATTCTATATCCATTTTTATCTCTAAATGGCTTTAGTATTCCTATATCTTCATAATACATAAGTGAATCTCTACCAATACCATATATTTTTGATATTTCACCGATTTTATAATAATCTTTCATAGTTAATTATTCTTCTCTCCCTTTATTTATGCATAAAGCTATGAGTATAAACTCATAGCTTTATATTATTCATATATAATTTCATCATCTATTTCTTCTATATTATCTTTATTGTCCTCATCATCTTTATAAATTATACTTATAATTTTTCCACTTATTGTAACTGCTATTATTGAGAAAAATACTTGTTTTATATCTAAGTAAACTAATGACATTAAAAGAACTATTGCATCTGTTGCTAAATAAACATGGTTAACTTTTAGTTTAAGAAGTTTATTACCTAAAAGAGCTATTACATCATCGCCTCCAGAGGCTCCTCCTCCTCTAACTACAAGTCCAACACCAACTCCTACACCTATACCAGCTAATATACTTGCTATTAACATGTTATTTGTAAAACTCGGGACTAAAAAGCCTATTTTTTCCCATATCTTATAGGTAGATGAGAACGTAATCGTAGATAAAATAGAGTATAATAAAAATTTCTTTCCAAAGAATTTTGATCCTATTGTAAACAATAAAAAATCTATTACTACACTAGTTATTGATGGTGATATATTAAAAACATGCTGTAATAATAATAATAAGCCTAAAACTCCACCTTCTGTAACATTATTTTGATAATTAAAATTATAACTCCCAAATGATAAAATTGTTGCTCCTATTATTATTAGCAATATGCTTTTCAATGTTCCATTTTTTATATACCGCAAAGTATCACTCCTAATATTTATTATTTATACATAATATTATATACCTTAGTATAATACCAATGTATATAATAAATTTTTATTTATATTTATTAATACTATTAAAAAAATCCCTAGCTAAGATATATTTATTATACTTTAGCTAGAGATTTATATGTTTTTACCCTAAATTATTTTAGCTTCTATGTTTGCTATTCTTTCAAGAACTGAATTCATCATTTCTTCAAATTTAGCTTTTTTAGCTTTTTCTTCATTAACTAAGCTTTCTGGAGCCTTAGCTAAGAATCCTTGGTTTGAAAGTTTTCCGTTAACTCTCTTTATTTCACCTTCTAATTTAGCTTTTTCTTTATTTAATCTATCTAATTCTTTAGAGAAGTCAACTAATTCATCAAGTGGTATAAATATCTTAACTCCTTCTATAACAACACTTACTGCATCTTCAGGTATGTTGTTTTCATTATCAACTATTTCAACAACTGATGCAGATGCTAATGTTACAAAGTAATCCTTACCTGCTTCCATAGCTTCTTTCTTTTCAGCTGTAGGAACTATTATAACCTTAGCTTTCTTTGATGGTGGTACATTCATTTCAGCTCTTACATTTCTTATGTTTCTTATACCATCCATTGTTAAGTTCATCATTTCTTCTTCTTTATCCATGTTATCAGCTTCGTTGTAGTGAGGGAACTCAGCTATAACTATACTTCCTTCTACAGTTGGAAGGTGAGTGTATATTTCTTCTGTTATAAATGGCATATATGGATGAAGAAGTTTTAATATCTTTTCTAATACATATGTTAATGTATATAAAGCAGTTTGCTTAGCAGCCTTGTCATCAGAATATAATCTTGGCTTAACTATTTCTATATACCAGTCACAGTACTCAGACCATGCAAAGTCGTATATCTTTTGAGCAGCTATTCCAAGGTCAAACTTATCCATGTTGTCTGTAACTTCTTTAACAACATTGTTTGCTCTTGATATTATCCACTTATCAGCTAAAGTCATATTAGCTTCAACTAATTCTCTATTTACACCATTCATTATCTCTTCATCTATATTCATGAATACAAATCTTGATGCATTCCATAATTTATTTGCAAAGTTTCTAGCAGCTTCAACTCTTTCCATGTAGAATCTCATATCATTTCCTGGTGAGTTTCCTGTAGCTAACATGAATCTTAATGCATCTGCTCCATATTGGTCTATTACTTCTAATGGATCTATACCATTTCCTAAAGATTTACTCATCTTTCTACCTTCAGAGTCTCTAACAAGTCCATGTATTAATACATGCTTGAATGGAGTTTCTCCCATACAGAACATTCCTGCAAATGCCATTCTTACTACCCAGAAGAATATTATATCGTATCCAGTAACAAGTACACTTGTTGGATAGTAGTAATTTAATTCTTCTGTATTATGTGGCCATCCTAATGTTGAGAAAGGCCATAATGCAGAAGAGAACCATGTATCAAGTACATCTTCATCTTGTTTGAAGTGAGTATGTCCACACTTACATTCTTTTGGCATTTCTTTAGCTACTACTACTTCACCACATTCTTGACAGTAATAAGCTGGTATTTGGTGACCCCACCATAATTGTCTCGATATACACCAATCTCTTATATTTTCTAACCATTGAGTATAAGTTTTATCAAATTTATCAGGAACGAATTGTAAATCCTTATTTCTAAGTATTTCTAAAGCTGGTTTAGCTAATTCATCCATCTTAACGAACCATTGATCTGATAATCTTGGCTCAACAACAGTTCTACATCTGTAGCAAGAACCTACATTGTGGTTATGGTCTTTTATCGCTATTAAGTATCCTGCTTCATCTAAGTCAGCTATAAGTTGCTTTCTGCACTCATATCTGTCCATACCTTCGTACTTACCAGCTAACTTATTCATTGTTCCATCTTCGTTCATTACATTTATCTTTTCAAGATTATGTCTTTGACCTACTTCAAAGTCGTTAGGGTCATGAGCTGGAGTCATTTTTACTGCTCCTGTACCGAATTCTAAATCTACATAGTCATCAGCAACTATTATAAGTTCTCTACCTATTAGAGGAAGTATAGCATGCTTACCTACCAAATGCTTATATCTTTCATCTTCTGGGTTTACAGCTATACCAGTATCTCCTAACATTGTCTCTGGTCTAGTTGTAGCTATTTCTAAGAACTCATCACTACCTGCTATTGGGTATTTTATATGATAGAACTTTCCATCATGTTCTTCATGTTCAACTTCAGCATCTGATAAAGTTGTTTTACAATCTGGACACCAGTTTATTATTCTATTTCCTCTGTATATCTGACCTTTTTCATAAAGTTTCACAAAGAACTCAGTAACTGCTTCGTTACATCCTTCATCCATTGTAAATCTTTCTCTGTCCCAGTCACAAGAATCTCCTAACTGCTTCATTTGGTCTACTATTTTTCTACCAAATTCATTTCTCCAGTCCATAGCTCTCTTTAAGAATTCTTCTCTTCCTAATTCGTACTTTGTTTTTCCTTCTTGTTCTTTTATTCTTTCAACAACCTTAACTTCTGTTGCTATAGAAGCGTGGTCAGTTCCTGGTTGCCATAATGTTTCATATCCGTCCATTCTCTTCCATCTTACAAGTATATCTTGTAAAGTATGGTCAAGAGCATGTCCCATATGTAATTGTCCAGTTATATTTGGCGGTGGAAGCATTATTGTAAATGGCTTCTTATTTGGATTTGGCTTAGATTTAAATAATCCATCTTCAACCCACTTTGAATATAATCTTGATTCAAAGTCTTTTGGATTATACGTTTTTGGTAAATTAGTATTTTCCATTTCATTTCCTCCTTAGTTTTATGTAATAAATTACTTTGTTTCATATTTATTAGTGAAATCTATTTTACTCAAATATATTGAGCATAAAAAAGAGCTTTTCATCCTATAAATAAGGACGAAAAGCTCGCGTTACCACCTTAATTCCATGCTTATATATTTATTATATAATAAATAATAAAATCATGACTCTCAATAGATTTTATCGATTCTCACCGTCTAAACTTACTATTATTTCAGTCTAGAAACTCCGAAGCTACCTTCTGTAAACCTATACTTGAAAAATTTTTCAGCCTACGAATTTTTCTCTCTTTTAGTAGTATTTACATACTCCTCTTCATCAACGTCTTATATTTAATTTATTTCTTAATTATATCTAATTAACATTATTATTGTCAATTATTTATGATAATATATCTTATTTTGAAAATATATATTTATAAGTTTTTATTCCAAAAATTCATAGCCTCTTTCTCTTCTGTTATCGGAAGTATTTTATATCCTCTTTCTTTTAATATCATTATAATACCATCTAATGCTTCAACTGTTTGCTCTTTCTCATGTACTAATAAGACTAATTCATCTTTATTTCTTCCATTTAAAAGAACATTACTTACAATATTATCAGTTGTAGATTTCCAGTCTTCTGTATCTAAATTCCAATCCCATACTAAAAATCCATTTTCGACTAATATTTTATATGATTCTTCTGGAGTATTTGGTTTACTTCCATATGGAATTCTTATTAAATTTGAAGTTTCACCCGTTATTTCTTCAAATGTATTCCTACATATAGAAAACTCCTCAAGTGTAGATTGTGGTGTCTTATATAATGTTTTTACATCATGACTTACACTATGAAATCCAGCTCCATGTCCTTCTTGTTGTATTCTCTTAACTTCGTCTTTATATGTATTCATATTTCTATTTATCATAAAAAAAGTAGCCTTAACATCATTTTTATCTAGTATATCCAATATTTGATTTGTAAACTTTGACGGTCCATCATCAATAGTTATATAAGCTACTTTATCATAAGTTATATTGCTACTTTTCACTGAACTTTCTAAGTCTTGATTAATTATTTCAGTTATAGTCCTAGTTTTTATAGTCCTATAAACCTCATTATTATAATAACTTACATCTTCTTTTAAAAAAATTTTTTTTAATACTAATGAACATAGTACCATTATTAATAAAGAAATAAATATTAATTTTGAATTCCCCTTAAAATTGGCTTTCATCCCCCAACGCTCCTTCTCTAACTCCTAAAACTAATTGCATCTTGTATATTTAAAAATATAGATTAAAAATATAAGCAATTTGTTTTTACTTATTTTTCCCATAAAAATTCTATTCTCTTTAAAAATAGTTATGCTAATTATTTATTAAACATTCTTAATTTCTAAGTTATTAACATTATGATTATTGATTTGATACAATGTTCTAATATAATTTCTCATAAAAAATACAGTACATCATAAATCTATACTTTTAAGACTTATGATATACTGTATTTTCAATCTATATTTTTTAATCTATCTATTATATTTATTTCTTCTAATATCTTTGATAAATGATAGTTGAATACTGGACTTTTTTCATTATCTATCTTCCAATTTAAAATATCTACATTATACATTTCTTTAATTTTTAAATAATTATCATTATTTATATATATCTCTTCATCAATAAGCTGTATAGATTTAATATGATGATTTATTGATTTATATAGTAAAATCTCATTTTCTATTATATCTATATTTACTTGATTTTTAGTATATTTCATTTCATCAACTAACTTTTGATATATCATCTCTAATTTACTAATTTTCTTTCTTAGCCTCTCTCTATCGAAAACCCCATTATTTATTATTCCAGATTTAACACACTCTCCTACAATTCTCCTAGCATTTTTTAAGCTTTTATCAGTTATTTCTAAGTAATCAGGTCTTGCTAATACATAATTTATAATTACACCTATAACAACGCCTACAGATGTGTCCATTACTCTCTGTATAGAATAATAAGCTGGGTTTGAATCTATAATGCCTAAATGTATAGATAAGAACGTGACACTAGAAACTATTATTCCAGAATTTATCCCAAGTGCTGTACAACTATATATAGTAGTCATTATTCCAATACCAGCTAATATAGGGTTACCTGGGCTAATCAGTACGCATAAAAAACCTACTAATCCACCTATCATCGTTCCCTTTACCCTATTAAATCCTAACTTTAAAGACCCTTTTACCGTATCTTGTACTGATGCTACACACCCTACGCCTGCAAACATTGGATTTTCCACTAAATACTGTGCCAATAATGTACAAAGAGAAACAGCTATACCTGTTTTAACAGTTCTCATACCGATCTTCTGCAACTTCACCTTATTTCCTCCTAATGATATAAATACTTTGTCAACTATTTATTTTACTATAATAATATAAATAATTCATTTAAATCTTAATCTTTAACAATTTTTTCATGTTTATATATCCTAATATAAGAGGTTTACAGCAAATATAAATAAGCAATTAAATATTTTTCAGATAGAAAATTCATATGAAGGTTAGCTTTATTTTCTTATGCATATGCCTAAAAAATTGACTAATTTGATGTATAAAGATACATCCAGTAAGTTGAGTCTAACTTCTATATTTAGTATATTATAAATAAAAATCTTCATAAAAAAGAAAATAGCCATTTTATGCAAATTAAAAATGGCTATTTATCTACAATATAGCTAAAAAAGTACTATAATAGTATTTTTATTACTTTTCTACCGTACTTTTTAATATATTTATATAATTTAACAAGTCTGATATTCTTATTATTGCTTCTTCTTTAAACTTACTTATATTATATCTTTCGCTTTCCCATACTTCCTTAAAGAATCTTTTAAATATATTATCTAACCTATTATCTCTTATTATTAGATATTTATTTTCATATTCTGAGTATTCATCAAAATTTCCTTTTATAATATTAATATTTCTAGATAAATAAGCTGTTGGATTTTCCTTATTTTTAAAATCATCTACTAAATTTCCATTTATCAATTTTATATCAATATCTTCATTTTCTTTAAGAATCTTTTCCATATACTCTATATGCCTTTGCCTTTGTTCTAAAGATAAGGTTATGGTTGTATTAAAGAAACTTAGTATACCATTAGATATATATTGTCTAATAGCATTTTCGTACATAAGTATTTGTATATCTGATTTATATATAGCATTTTGAAGTATAGCATCTATATTTTTTAATTCATCAACTATTTCTTTTGATTCTCCAAAGACTATTTTACCTATTTCTAAGAATAAATCTGATGGCATAAATAATTCACTCATATTTCCTATCAACCATCTTAAATCTCTTCCTATCATATATTCTATATAATTCTTTTCTAATATAATCTCTCTTGGATTTTTTTCTAAAAATGTAATTCTAGACCTAGTCTCTATAATTTCTTCAAGAGATTCATATATATCTTGTACTACTTTCGGATCTTGTGAAACATTTGTAAACAAGCATTGTTTAGTATCTGTATATACAGTATAAGTAAAGCTATTTTCTTTTATTACTGATGTTAGTGAGTATTGAGCATGTTTACAACTATAAAATGTAAAGTTAATATTTGAATAAATTTTAATCATATTCATAAGTAATATTGTATTAAAAATTATATCCTCTGCATTTTCATCAAAACTTATTAAAAATCTAATTCTTACATTTTTCATTTCTGTTTTTATAGTAGAACCACTTCTTATTCCTGCAATATGAAGTTTATCATCTTTTCCTAGAGAAAATAAATCAGCTAATAAGATCACATCATTTTTTATTTCTTTTTTAGTCAAATCCATAATCTCTTCATCTAAATGTTTCTTTAATAATCTTGGTTTTATATATAATAAACTATTACATTGCTCTGTATTTTCTTTTCCTACTTTGATATAATTTTTATTAGCTTTCTTCTGACTACTAAATAAATATGATTCATTAAGCATATCTTGTATATACTGTATTATACTTTCATCACTACTATACTTATTTATATCTAGTTTATAATACGCTAAAATTTCACACTTATGTATTTCTGTTGCATTATCTACTACAAATTTAGCAGTCTTCTCACAAATATTTTTTATATTCTTTGATGCAGGAAGCATTGCACCACTTATCCACTTACTTATATAAGATACGTCATATCCTAATTCTTTTGCTAATGAGTAATTCTTTTGACCTGAAAATTGTATCAATTTCTCAATATTTTTACCAAATTCCATGTTTACCATATTTGGACTCCTTTGATTTGAATATACAACTTATATATATGTATAATAACATACTTTCATACAAAACCAAATATTGAATACTTATACATACATTGAATCAGTTGAGTCAATATATATCAATTGATTCACATTTCATCAGTTGTTGTCGAATAACGTCGTATGATAATATGTATATATTGTCTAAATTTATTTAATTTTGCTTAATATAGTTAAATTTAAAACACAATAATTTATAGGAGGATGATATTGTGGATAAGAAAAAAATTATATCTAATACAATAGTATTTTTCATTACAACTTCTATTGTTCTATTATTTTCAGGTATATTTGGAGGAGAAAACGTATTAGTTGGTGTTCAAGGTACTGCAGCGGTATTATTTCTTTTAACTATTGACTTCAGTCTAAATCCAGTTAAAAACACTATATATTTTGTACTTCTTGAATTGACTATTGGTTTAGCTGCATATATAGCTTCTTTAAATCCTTACTTAGCAATAATAAGTACATTTTTAATGATGTTTTATATATTTTATACTTTCACTTACAATACAAAAAAACCTGCTTTTCTACCATTTTCATTAGCATTCATTTATATGCTTTATGATCCTGTAACTGCTCAACAGTTACCAAAAAGATTCCTAGGTTTAATTGTTTGTGGACTTGCTATAATGTTATTACAAATATTAGCTAACAAAGATAGACTAAAAAAAGAATCTGTATCTAAATTAAACAATGCTTTAGAATCTATTAATAAACAAATAGAATTAGTAAACACTAATTCTACAGAAAGATTAAGCTTAAATAAAGATGCTGAAGTAAATTTAAATCAATTAATAGAATCTTTTACATTTGCTATTAACCAAAATAAATCTAAAGTATCTATAGATTTACTTAAATATTTATCTATTGCTCAATTTTTAGATAGTTTAAATATAGAGTTAAATAAAACTAATAAATTTACAAATACAGAAGATTTATCAGCTTTACTTAATAGCATAAAATTATATGTAAATAATGAATCAAATATAGATAGTATTTTAGATAATATATCTGTATACGAGTCTAAAAATCTAGAAAACTACAATAATAATTTAAATTTAGTAGTATATCCTTATGTTGCAAAATTAAAAAGAGACTTACAACAAACTAACGCTGATAAAATTATCAATGAATACTCTAGAAGTAAATTCTTTGAAAACTTTAACTCAAAAAATGATTTATCTTTTAAATCTGCTAAATTTACTTTTGCTTTTAGAGGTGCTTTACTTTTAAGTATTGGAGTATTCTTAGTAGCTTTATTTAATATAGAAAACGGTAAGTGGATAATCTTTACTTTAGCAGCTATAAATCAACCTTATTTAGATAAGGCTAATATAAAACTTCGTGATAGAATGGTTGGTACTCTTCTAGGAGGTGCACTATTCTTTGTTGTTTACTCTATAGTTAAAGATGATTCAGTTAGAATGGGACTTCTACTTCCAGTAGGATATGCTATGACTTATATTACTAATTATACGTATAGTGTAATATGTGTTACATTATTTGCATTAGGATCTATATCTGTTGGAGCTAATATACCTTTTATAGCTGTTCAAAGAGTAATCTTTGTATTAATAGGTTGTATTATTGCTATAATTGCAGATAGACTTATATTCCCAACTTATGCTTATAAGTATACTCAATCAGCTATCAATAAATCAATTGCTACTAATAAAGAAATAGTTGATTTATTATCTAAGAAAGATATATCTATTGAAACATTTGCTAAAAATGTACAACCTTTAATAATTAAAAATAGATGGCTTAATAAATATATAGCTTACAACAATACTACTTTAAATTCTAAAGATGTAGATGAATTTATTTGTAATCAAAATATTTTTATAAATGATGTAATAGCTTTCGAAAGTTTACTTTATACTCATGATGAAAATTCAGTTGATAAAGCTAGTTTAGAAAAAGACTTTAATTATATTATAAATAATAATTTATCTAATGACGATGTTGTTAAACTTATAGATACAAAAGATTGTCATTTTAATAAACTTATTTTAAATAATTTTATCAATATTAAAAATAATTTATCTCATTCAAATAATTTAAGTAATAATGCTATTAAATCAATTTAATTAAAAATAAAGAGGTTATTATTATGATTAAATCATATATAATTCCTCTTTTCAGAGCGTAGGCAAATCCTACGCTCTTTTATTTTTATATTCTAATTATATTATTCCTTGGCTCATCATTGTTGCATCTGCTACTTTTTAGCAACGAATTTATCCGCAGCGGCAGCAAGGATATATCGTTGGCGATACTTATTAATGCATTAACTTAATTATAAAATTAAGCTACTATACTATCCCTTGACTTACCATAGCATCTGCTACTTTTAAGAATCCTGCTATATTGGCTCCAATTACATAATTTCCTGGAGCTCCATAGTTTTCAGCTGCATCTTTAGATGATTTAAATATATTTTTCATTATTATCTGTAATTTTTCATCTACTTCTTCAAACGTCCAAGATAACCTCATACTATTTTGAGACATTTCAAGTGCTGAAGTTGCAACTCCACCTGCATTTGCAGCCTTGGCTGGAGCTACTAATAATCCTTTTTCTAAGAAATATTTTACAGCTTCGTTTGTACAAGGCATGTTAGCACCTTCTCCTATTACTGTAGTTCCATTTTCAACTAATATTTTAGCATCATCTAAGTTTATATCATTTTGAGTAGCACATGGAAGAGCTATATCGCACTTAACTGTCCATATTCCCTTCTGACCTTCAAAATACTGAGCTCCCTCTTTTCTAGCTATATATTCTTTTATTCTATTTCTTTCTACTTCTTTTATTTGTTTAACTATACTTAAATCTATTCCATTTTCATCTACTATATATCCAGATGAGTCACACATTGCAACTACTTTAGCTCCATAGTCTATAGCTTTCTCAGCTGCATATATTGCAACATTACCAGAGCCTGAAATTACAACTCTCTTATTTTCAAAACTTTGGCCATGATAATTTAACATTTCATTTACAAAATATATAACGCCAAATCCTGTAGCTTCTTTTCTAGCTAAAGAGCCACCATAAGTTAATCCTTTGCCGGTTAAGACACCAGCATCATAAGAATTTCTTAATCTTTTATACTGTCCAAATAAATATCCTATTTCTCTTGCTCCAACACCTATGTCTCCAGCTGGAACATCTAAATTTGGACCTATATATCTATATAATTCAGTCATAAAACTTTGACAGAATCTCATTATTTCATTATCTGACTTTCCTTTAGGGTTAAAATCTGAACCACCTTTACCACCACCTATAGGTAAACCTGTCAAAGAATTTTTAAATATTTGCTCAAATCCTAGAAACTTTATTATACTTAAATTAACTGATGGATGAAATCTAAGTCCACCTTTGTATGGTCCTATAGCATTGTTAAATTGTACTCGAAACCCTCTGTTAACTTGAACATTTCCATTATCATCTACCCAAGGAACTCTAAACATTATTTGTCTATCAGGTTCAACTATTCTCCCTAATATATTTTGTTTTATATACTCTGGATGCTTAACTAATACAGGTTCTAATGAATGTAGTACTTCTTCTATTGTTTGGTGAAATTCGCTCTCACCTATATTTCTAGCCTTTACTTGATTTATAACTTTCTCTATAGTTTCTTTAGCTTGTGCTTCAATAGTGTTTCCTAATACATATTTATTTTCAAATCCCATTTTAACATCCCCCTTTTATATAAAAGCACCTTTCAAGTAAATTCTATTATTTCTTAAAAACATTTTTAATATGTTTTTATTAAAATTTATTTAAATTTTCCTATCAAAGCTTTTCTATATTTAAATAAATCTTTTGAGAAAAATACCTTATTTAAATAAGTATTATTTACTTTATCTTATAATTAGTTTATGCATTTACCTATATTACTTAATCATAATATAAAATATTTTTTTATTATTTAAATAGATTTTTTAAACATATCTATTTCAGTAATTCTTCTATTTATAGTTATTTCTATTGTAATTATTGTAAAATTATTCATATACTATATAATTTCTAAATATATAAAAATAGGATAAAGCTAACGCTTTATCCTATTTCTGTAATTTCTCCGTTAATTGCAAAGATTATCATTTCGCATATATTAGTTATATGATCTCCTATTCTTTCAAGATATCTTCCTATAAATAAAAGATTTACACCTTGATTTATAGTCTGAGGATTCGCATTCATTACGCTTAAACAATCCTCTTGTACTCTATTATATAAACTATCTATTTTATCATCCTGTAAAGCTATCTCTCTAGCTAAATCTTCATTTTCATTTTCTAAGGATTCTTTTACTTCTAAAATCATCTTTTTACATTCTTCATACATCTTAGGTATATCGATTAAATCTTTTATATATTCGTCTTGACATATCTTTATAGTTTCTTCTGCTATATTTACTGCATAATCACCTATACGCTCTAATTCTAGTGCTATAAATCCTAATGCATATATATATCTTAAATCTCTAGCCATTGGCTGCTTTAATACTAATAGTTCAATACTTCTATCTCTTATATATTCTCTTAATTCATCTATTTTATCATCTTGTTTTATTACTTTTTTACATCCTTCAATGTCTTGTTTTAACATACACTCAACTGATAAATCTAGTATACTAACACATTCTTCTATCATATTTATAGTATATTGTTTTAAAGTGTCTATACTCAGTCCTAAATTTGTATTCAGCATATTGCCCCCTTTAACTCATTTAATTTATAATTGTTATCATTCAAATTTTATCCAAATCTTCCTGTTATATAATCTTCCGTTCTCTTATCCTTAGGAGCAGTAAACATATCTTTTGTTTCACTATATTCTACTAATACTCCATTTAGGAAAAATGCAGTATCATCAGATATACGAGCAGCTTGTTGCATATTGTGAGTTACTATTACAATAGTATAATCTTTTTTTAGCTCTTCTATTAATTCCTCAACTTTAGATGTTGAAATTGGGTCTAGAGCAGATGTAGGTTCATCCATTAATATTACTTCTGGTTTCATAGCTATAGCTCTTGCTATACATATACGTTGCTGTTGTCCTCCAGATAATCCAAGTGCAGATGTTTTTAATCTATCCTTTACTTCATCCCATATAGCTGCACCTCTTAGACTTTCTTCAACTATTTTATCTAAAATTTTCTTATCTCTTATACCATGTATACGAGGGCCATAAGCTATATTATCATATATACTCATTGGAAATGGATTTGGCTTTTGAAATACCATCCCTACTTTAGTACGTAATTTTATAACATCTTCAGTTTGATATATATCTTCGCCATCAACCTCAATTTTCCCTTTTATTGTTACATTTTCTATTAAATCATTCATTCTATTTAATGTTCTTAAAAAAGTTGACTTTCCACATCCAGAAGGACCTATTAAAGCTGTAACTTTATTTTCCTTTATATCTATATTTATATCTTTTAATGCTTGATTATCTCCATAGAATAAATCTAAATTCTTTATACTTAATTTAACATTATCTAAACTCATATTTACACCTCGTAAAATCTTCTTTAATAATTTGCTTTATTTAATTTCTTTGCTACAAACTTAGCAACTGTATTTAAAAATAACACTATAAATATTAAAACAATACCTATACTAGCAGCTGATGCTATATCTCCTTTCTCTTTAGTTAAAAGATATGCATGTACAGTTAAGTTTCTAGCACTATCAAATATACCTCCTGGCATTTGTGCTACTGTACCAGCTGTTAATAATATTGCAGCTGACTCTCCAACTACACGCCCTACTGATAAAATTACACCCGATAATATTCCTGGTATTGCACTTGGTAATACTACTTTGTATAATGTTTGGAATTTAGTTGAACCTAAGGCTAAAGATGCTTCTCTGTATCCATCTGGAACTGTTTTTAAAGCTTCTTCTGTTGTTCTTATTATTACTGGTAATATTATTATCGCTACGGTAAGAGCTCCTGATAATATTGAATATTTTAAATTTAAAACTACTACGAAGAATATTCCACCAAACAATCCGTATATTATAGATGGTATCCCTGCTAAACTTTCTGTAGCAAATCTTATTGCGTTTACTACTTTTCCTTTTTTAGCATATTCTTGTAAGTATATAGCAGATAAAATTCCTATAGGTGTAGCTATTGCTATAGAAAGTATAACTGTATATACGGTTGTAACTATCATTGGAAGTATTCCTCCACTTCCATCTGCTGAATAATCACTAGTTAAGAATGATAGATTTACTCCACCAATTCCTTTTATAAATATATACTCTACAATTACTACAAGCATTGATACAGTGAAAAATGCTGATAGATAAATTAATGACTTTAATAAATTTTCTTTTAACTTTCTCATATTAATTTCCCGCCTTGTTTGAAAGTTTATTTAATACTAAATTTAATATTAGTATGAACGTAAATAACACAACACCTGTTGCAAATAGCATTTCTTGATGAATTCCAAATGCGTATCCCATCTCTAACGCTATATTAGTCGTAAGTGGTCTTACACTATCCATTAATGATGATGGCATAACTGGTGAATTTCCTGCTACAAGTATAACTGCCATTGTTTCACCTAAAGCCCTACCAATTCCTAATACTACAGCTGCTAAAATTCCTGACTTAGCTGCTGGTAATACAACTTTAAATATTGTTTCTATCTTAGATGCTCCAAGTGCTAAAGAACCTTCTTTATAAGCCTTTGGAACTGCTCTTATTGCTGTTTCTGATACTGATATTATTGTTGGTAACATCATTATCGATAAAACTATTATTACAGCAAGTAAACTTTGTCCCTTTGGTAAATTAAATATATTTTGTATATTAGGCACTATAACTGCTAATCCAAATATTCCGTATAATACTGATGGTATACCTGCTAATAATTCAACTGCTGGTGATATAATTTTCGCTACCTTCTTTGGAGCAACTTCAGCTATAAATACTGCTGTTAATATTCCAATTGGAACCCCTATTATAAGTGCTCCTACTGTAGCAACTATTGATGCTACAACCATCGTTGCTATACCAAATTTATCACTTCCTGGCAACCAATCGCTTCCAGTAAAGAAATCTATGAAAGAATATCCCTTGAATATAAATGGTGTTAATCCTTTATAAAATACAAATCCGATTATTAACAGTAAGCTTAAAACTGCTATTAATGAACTTATAAAGAATATATTCTTTGATACTTTCTCTAAAATGTATTTATTTTTATTCCTATTGTATATATTCTCAATTTCTGTTGATTGAGTTTTTTCCAACATAAATCAATCTCTCCTTTAAATTAATTCTATTAATTTTCTATAATTAAATAATAACTTTTAAAAGTTAAATCTATATTAGGTTTATGTTAGATTTATGTTATAAAGTTAAGTTTATGTTAAGTTTTTAATCCAATTGAATGAGTATATTACAAACGATAAAATGTAAATTACTTTAAATATAAAAAAGTACTATACAATATTAATTGCATAGTACTTTATGTATATTAGTTTACACTTATAAATCCATTTTCTTCTACTACATTTTGTCCTTCTTCACTTAATATGAAATCTATGAAGTTTTTACCTTGTTCAGTTATTACATCTTCTTTATTAACAAATAAGAATGGTCTCGCTATAGCATAGCTATCATTTTTTACATTTTCAGCATTTAATTCAACACCATCTATAGTTAATGCATTTACATTTTCATCAACATATCCAAAAGAAATATATCCTATTGCATTTTCATTTCCTTCAACTATTGATTTTATATTTCCTGAACCATCACTTATTTGAGCATCCTTAGTTAATTCTTCTGATTCGAATCCAACATTTTCTTGGAATCCATCACGAGTTCCAGAACCATCTTCTCTAGATACAACTACTATAGGAGCATCATTTCCTCCAACTTCTTTCCAGTTAGTTATTTTTCCTGTATATATGTCTTTTACTTGCTCTAAAGTTAAATCTTTTACTGTATTATTTTTATTAGTTATAACAGCTATTCCATCTATAGCTATTTGAGTTTCTTTTAATCCTGCTGCCTTTTCTTCATCTTTTAAATCTCTTGATGCCATACCTATTTGTGAAGTTCCATCTATAGCATTTTTTATACCTGCTGAAGAACCTATTTGTTGAACTTCTATACTTACACCTTCATTTTTAGCTTCAAAATCTTCTCCTAATATTTCAACTACTGGTCCTACTGAGGTTGATCCTGATATTGTAATCTTGTTTGAATTTGAACTATCTGATGAACCACATCCTACCGCTAATGATCCCATTAATATAGTCCCTATTAAAAGTGTTGCTACTCTCTTATTTAACATATTACATTCCTCCATTAAATTTAAAATTTATTTCAAATTGTTTAATTCCTTATCTTTACAATTTAATATTACAATTATTTTGTTAAATGAATATTATGAATTGGTTAAGTGAATGTAAATAATGTTAAGATTGTGTAAATATAAGAATACTAAAAGGCTATTATAAAGTAATTTAATTTACTCATAATAGCCTTTTAGTATTAATCTAGTTTAAAGAGAAACTAACTTCTAATTCTGAATTGTTCACATCTTCTATATTCGGTAAAGCACTTATTGCTCCAAATTTTGTAGTTGTAAGTGCTGCTACTTTATTTGAAAAAATACCTATATCTTTTAATTGATTATCATTTTTTAGATTTACTTCTTCTCGTGATAATTTATATAAAAAAGCTCCTATAAATGAATCACCTGCACCAGTTGTATCTATACACTCAACTTTAAATCCATCTACACTTATATATTTTTCTTTAGTGTATATATCTACCCCATCTTTTCCTTTTGTATACAATATAATTTCTACATCACCAACAAACAATGACTTTATGGCCTCTTCTACATTATTCATTTCTGTTATAAATTCAAGTTCCTCATCACTAATTTTCAATATATTAGCATATGGTATAAATTCATTTATAGTTTTTCTACATTCATCTAAATCATTCCATAGATTTTTTCTAACATTAGGATCAAAAGATATCAGTCCACCTACTGACTTTACATACTCTATAGCTTTTTTATGAGCATACTTAACAGGAGATTCTATTAAATCCACTGAACAAAAATGTAGTATATCTCCATCCTTAAACCAAGACTTTTCTATATCATATTCACTAAGTAACATATCTGCACTTGGATTTCTGTAAAAAGAAAATTCTCTTTCTCCTTCACTACTTAATGCTACAAATGCAAGACCTGTATTAGCTTTAGTAGTTCTTTTTATATAGCTTGTGTCTACATTCTCAGATGCTAGTGTTTCAACTAAAAAATCACCAAAACCATCATCTCCAAGCATTCCTATAAATGCACTTTCTCCTCCAAGTTTAGCAACACAAGCTGATACATTTGCTGGTGCACCTCCAGGTAATTTTTTAAATCCTGATATATCTTTTAATCCTTTTCCACTTTCAATGGGAACAAAGTCTATAAGTGCTTCTCCAATAGTAAATACCTTTGGCATGTTACTTAACCTCCATATCCCACTTTTTAATATCTAATATAGCTTCTTTATCACAATAGAATTCTATATTATCACTATCTTTATCTGGATAAACTGTCGACGACATAGTTTTTATTCCATCATTTATAAATATTTCAACAGACATTCTATCTATAAATATATTTAACTTTAATTTATTATCAATAAGATTTGCTTCTGTTTGTCTGTAAGTTCTTACTTCCTTTTCGCCTCCACCTAAAGCCTTACCATTTTTACTTCTATCAAAAACTAATAATTCATCTATTTTATTATATTTTATTGATGTTTCTTGATTATTACCTTTCATTAAAAGTATTTCAAACTCATTAGAGTTCTTCATATCAACTTCTAATTCTAGTTCTATACATTGTCCTTTTATTCCCTCTAAGCTCTTATTATCTTTTATATTTATATCTTTATAACTTACTTCATTCTTTCTTAAAACTTTAAGCTCTTCCACTGGTAATTGATATAACTTGTCATCGACTAATTTTAACTCTCTTGGTATAGTCATACATCCTGCCCAATTATGACCTAATTCATTAGTAGGGAATTTTCTATCCCACATTTGCATCCAAGCTATCATTATTCTTCTGCCTTTATTGTCAATTAATGTTTGTGGTGCATAAAAATCAAATCCATAATCAATTTCTTCAACTTTTTCTAAGTTATATTTATTATTTTTATAATCTAAATTTCCTATCATATATGAACTTGAATGTAGATTCCAATATTTATTTCCTCTAGGTTCTAAAAATTGAGGTGACATAATAAGAATATCTTTATTATCTAATTCAAATAAATCTGGACACTCCCACATCTTTGCAAATTCATTGTTACTTTGAAGTATATTACCTTCATAATTCCAATTTAATAAATCATCAGAACTATATAATAATATTTGTCCACTGTCATCAAGGTTTCTAGACCCTATTACAGAATAATATTTATCTCCTTTTTTGTATACTTTAGGGTCTCTAAAATCTTGTATTATTGCTTCTTTAGGTAACTTTGTACTATCGATTACAGGGTTATTTTCATATTTTGTGAAGTTTATTCCATCTTCTGATACTGCTATGCATTGAACTTGTCTTAAGTTCTCAAATCCGCCTGGGTCTTGATGCCCCGTATACATCAAATACATCTTTCCATCTTTTTCTATAGCACTTCCTGAAAAACATCCACTTACATCATATTCTTCGTCTGGTGCTATAGCTATATCTAAGTCTTTCCAATTTACTAAATCTTTACTTTTTATATGTTTCCAGTGCATAGGACCCCATTGTGAACTGTATGGATTATATTGATAAAACAAATGATATTCTCCATTGTAATATGAAAATCCATTAGGATCATTCATCCATCCTATTGGTGGCATTATGTGGTACTTTTGTCTGTATGTATTATCAACTTTTTCTCTATTATTTTTGACATAAGAATTAGCTTGTTTTAATTTATCTTCTTTAACTATTACACTCACTCTATTTTCTCCCCCTCATTTCTAAATAATAAAGTCTGAAACTAAATTATCAGACCTTATTTTTATTATCTATTTAGATTTTTATTATCTATTTAGCTGTTCTATCGTACCCTGCTTGTTTTATTTCTAACCATTGACTATATCCAAGTCTATCTAATTCTTTTAAGTATGCGTCCCAATCTTTATCTGCTTTTCCATTTACTATCCATTCAGCTCTCATTCTATTTATATAATCAAATAAGTCTGTTTGTATTGTTGATAGCTTATCTAACTCTTCTTTAGAGAAAAATACACTAGGATATATATTCTCTGAATACATATACGGTACTAAAGTATTTATTTGTTCTAATCTCCATGCTGCATCATCTGGCATAGTAGTAACTTTTCCATAATACTCATTTAGTATAGCTAAAGGTCCTCCAACTTCTGATTTTTGTCTAATTTCATGTGGAGCTTCTCCATTTAAATCTAAATGTTTTAGCATGTTGTTTTCTTCATCGTATTCAAATATATTAGCTTGTTTATCATCACCATATGTACCCCAGTTATTTTGAACTGATTGTATTGGATTATATAATTCATCTATCCATTTAGCTGTTAATTCTAAGTTTTTATTAGCTGTTGTTATAACCATTCTACCTCTATCAAATCCTATACCATTAGTTCTAGCTACATTTTGTGTTCCATCTGGTCCTTTAAGTGGTGGTAATAATACATAATCATCTCCTGGACCTGTTATATTTGCTTTATCCCAAGTAAAATACAATCCATATCTATTATCTTTACCTTTAGCAAGATATGTGTTCCAATCTTGTTCAAATGCTTCAGCATCAATTAACCCTTCTTTATATAAACCATGTAAATAATTTATAGCATTTTTGTATCCTTCTTCTCTTGCTGTTAATATTACCTTTCCATCATTATCAACTATAGTGTGATCCCAGTTATCTCCAAGTCCAAATGAACCAAATAAATATGCTGGGTCATTTTGACCATCATTTATAATAAATGACATTGGTATCTCATCTGCTTTACCATTTTTATTAGGATCTTGGTCTTTAAATGCTTTTAATGCTGTTTGTAATTCTTCTGTAGTAGTTGGTATTGGTAATCCTAATTCATCTAACCAAGCTTTATTTATCCACGGAGTACAGTCTACAGTTTGTATCCTTCCTTTACCATCTCCAAGTTCTTCTATCCATGGAAATGAGTATATATGACCATCTGGAGCTGTTATCATTTTCCTATATTCTGGATTTTCATCAAGCACCTTTTTTAAATTAGGCATATAATTATCTATCAAATCTTCTATGGGAACTATTACTCCTTGGTCAGCATATTTAAGTAAATCATAGTCACTCATACCTGCATGAAGTATAGCATCTGGTATATCTCCTGCTGCTATATCTAGATTTCTCTTTTCTCCATACTCATCCCAAGTGTAATTTGTCCAGTTGATTTTTAAGTTTGTTTTTTCTTGTAATCTTTTATATATTAATTTTTCATTTGGGTCTTGTGGTGCTAATGGTGAACTTTGAGTCATTATATTTAGTGTTACTTGTTCTTTTAATGGAAATTCTACATTTTCAAGATTATAGGCTGGACTTCCAAGACCTACAGCATCTCCTGTTTTAGATGAAGAACATCCTGTTAATGAAACTACTACTAATCCTGTTGCTAATACTAAAGCTATCAATCTTTTTGGTTTTTTCATTTTTAACACTCCCCTAATAATTTATATATAAAACTTAACCTTTTATCGATCCTACCATTACACCTTCCTCAAAATACTTTTGGAAAAATGGATACATTATCATAAGCGGTAAACTCGATATTACTATTGCTGCATATTTTATCATTTCTGATAATCTCTTTAACTCTGCTAGAGCTAATTGATCAGATATCATACCAGGCATTGGTTCATTTTGTATAAGTATCCTTCTTAACACTAATTGAAGTGGTGCTAAATCATCACTTTTTAAGTAAATCATCGCATCAAAATATGAGTTCCACTGAGCAACAAATGCATATAACACTAAAACTAATATAATCGGCTTTGCAAGCGGTAATATTATTTTTATAAATGTTTGTAAATCATCTGCACCATCTATTTTTGATGACTCTATTAATTCTTTAGGTAAACTTTGGAAATATGTTCTAGAAAGAATTATATTCCACACATTTACTGCTCCTGGTAAAATTATGGCCCAAATTGTATCTAACATTCCTAAGCTCTTTATCAATAAATACGTTGGTACTAATCCACCCCCAAAAAACATTGTTACTACAAATATATTGGAAATAAAACTTCTCCCTACTAGTTCTTTTTGTGCTAAAGCGTATCCTGCCATTACTGATGTTGATACACTTAACAATGCAAATAATGTAGAGTATATAAATGAATTTATAAACCCTCTAATCATAGCTGGGTCTGAAAGTATAGTTATATACCCCTCTAATGTCCATTCTGAAACATTAAAACTAATACCTTCATTTAATAGTGTTACTGGATCTGTAAAAGATGCTATTAGTATGTATACAAGTGGATATAAAATTGAGATAACAACTGCACATAACAATAATCCATTTAACTTATATACTATTCTATCTAATTTACTATTGTACATCCTCATATAATCTCCCCCCTTTCTATAAACCTTCACCTTCATTTATATATTTAACTATTTTATTAACAGTAAGTAGTAATATAACATTTATTACTGTATTAAATAATCCTATTGCTGTTGAGTATCCATAGTCCCCTGCTTGTAAGCCTTGCTTATATACATACGTAGCAATTATTTCTGATGCTGGTATGTTCATTGATGTTTGCATTAGATATGCTTTCTCAAATCCTATACTCATTATTCCTCCTGCCGCTAATATGAATGATATTACCATTAATGGCTTTAACGTTGGTATATCTATATGTCTTATCCTTTGGAATATGTTTGCTCCATCTATCATAGCTGCATCTACAAGTTCAGGACTTACATTTGCAAGTGCTGCTACATATATAATAGAAGACCATCCAGCACCTTGCCATATTCCACTTAATATGTATATTGTTCTGAAATATCTAGGGTCAGACATAAACATTATTGGTTTACCTGTAAATATAGTCACCAACTGATTTATAGGACCTGTCGGAGAAAATAGTATAAATAACATACCTACCACTACAACAACAGATATAAAGTTTGGTGCGTATAAAATAAGTTGTATATTTTTCTTATTTGTCTTACTTCTAACCATATTTAACATTATTGCAATTATAATTGGTATTGGAAAGCTTATTATCAAGCTAAATATACTTAACTTTAATGTATTCATAAATATATCTATAAAATTTGGTGATGTTAAAAACTTCATAAAGTGTTTAAATCCTACCCATTCACTACCTGTAATTCCATATAACGGGTTGTAATCTTTAAAACCTATAAGTATTCCATACATAGGTATATATTTAAATACTATAGTTAAAATAAAAGCAGGTAAAAGTAACAAATATAGTTGTCTTTGTTCTTTTATTTTTGAAAGCTTACTCTTATATTTAGATTTTTTCTTTAATTTTTTTTCATTGGTGTCATTTTCTTCTATCAAGTTTGAATTCATCTCTACTGTATTGTTCATAATTCCCTCCCTAATCCCCTTTTTTGAAACGTTTCCATTTAATTGTTAAATAAAAGCTCACTCTAATTTAGAATAAGCTCAATTTCCTGGAAACGTTTCATTTATATTTATATGTTAACACTACAAGAAAACGATGTCAATAAATTTTAATCTTATTATTTATTTTATTTTAAATAATTGTTGTGCTTCCTTTTACATAAGTTACTGGTAATACTCTTCTTTTATTTTCAATATTATTTTCAAGTATATCAAATATTGAATCTACTGCACACTTAGCCATTCTCTCAACTGGTTGTCTTATGGTTGATATCAAAAACTCTTGTTCTGTAGACATTTTTACACCATCATAGCCTATAATCTTTATATCCTCTGGAATTTTAATTCCTTTTCTTCCTAGTATTTTTATTATAGTTAAACCCACAAAATCATTTATAGCAAATATACCATCTATGTCCCTATTTTCATCAATATAATTTTCTATCTTTTTTTCTAAATTTTCAACTGGCTCTTTTTCGTCAAATATAGTATATTCAATACTTTGTCTGATACACTCATCTTTAAATCCAATTTTTCTATTTTTTACATCCGTTGGTCTTGTAGACGTCGTTCCTATAAATGCTAATTTTTTACATCCATTTTCGATTAACTTATTCACTGCCATTTTACCACCATTATAGTTATCTGATGTAACATACACTACATCTTCACTAAAATGTCTATCTACACTTACTATTGGTAGATTACTAGAAACATAATTATCAATATCATTGTAAGTTATAGCTATGATTCCAGCTACCTTATTTTGTTTTAACATTTCTAGATATTCTACTTCTTTTTGATAATTTTTATCTGAGTTACATAACACTAGCTTAAATCCTCTTTTAGATACATTCTCTTCAACATAGTAAGCAAATTCGGAAAAAAATGGATGCCATATCGTTGGAATTATTAATGCTATAGTTTCTGACTGTGAAACTTTTAGATTTCTAGCGATTATATTAGGTGAATAATCTAACTCTTTTATAGCTTTCTGTACTTTTACTCTGGTTGCATCTTTTACACTAGGATGATTATTTATTACCCTAGATACAGTTCCTAGTCCTACACCTGCTTTCTTGGCAACATCTTTCATTGTAGCCATCCTATCTCCTACCTTTACTCATAAATTTACATGTATATTATTAATATAACATACATGTAAATTTATGTCATTATAGCTTTTATAAATATATAAATTTCAAATTCAATAATACTTTACAACTATTTTTTATAATCTTAAATGGTCACTACAAGTATAATGCTTAAACCTTTTAGCTATTTTTTTGATTAGTATTCTTTTTCTAGTTTATCTACTAATTCTTTAAATACTTCTAGCGCTTTATCCACAGATTCTTTCTTTTCCATATCAACACCAGCTGCTTTTAATTGATTAAGTGGATAATCAGAACCTCCACTCTTTAAAAATTCTATATATTTATCAACAGCTACTTTACCTTCTGTTAATATCTTTTGACTTAATGCACTTGCTGCAGAGAATCCTGTAGCATACTTATACACATAGAAATTTGAATAGAAATGAGGTATTCTAGCCCATTCTAGTGCAATTTGTTCATCAACTACAGTTGAATTTCCATAGTATTTTTTATTTAAATCATAGTATATATCGTTAAATTCTTTAGCTGTTAGAGGATTTCTGTCCTCTACACTAGCATGAGTTAATTTTTCAAACTCAGCAAACATTGTTTGTCTATATACAGTTGTTCTAAACTGCTCTAAGTAATAATTTAGAAGATATACTCTTTCTTCTTTTGAATCTGCTTTTTCTAATAAATAATTTATTAAAAGCAATTCATTTAATGTAGATGCAACTTCGGCTACAAATATTTTATAACCTGAATATAGATAAGGCTGAGTTTTCTTAGAATAATAACTGTGCATAGAATGTCCTAACTCATGTATTAATGTAAATAAAGAGTTTAGGTCGTCCTTATAATTCATTAATATATAAGGATGTGAATCATAACTTCCCCAAGAATAAGCTCCACCTTGTTTTCCTTCATTTTCATAAACATCTATCCAATTTTCTTCAAAAGCTCTTTTTATTAATCCTAAATACTCTTCACCTAAAGGTTTTAATGCATTTAGTACTATTTCTTGTGCTTCTTCATAAGGTATTTTCATATCAAAGCTTTCAGTTAAAGGAACATACAAGTCATACATATGTATATCCTCTAATCCTAAAAACTTCTTTTTGATATCTACATATCTATTTAATGTATCTAAATTTTCATCAACTGCTTTTATAAGGTTGTTGTAAACATCAACGCTTATATCATCTTGGAATAAAGATGCGTATAAAGCAGATTCATATTTTCTAGTTTTAGAATAGAATATTTCTGACTTTATACCTCCATATAGCATAGATGCAAAAGTATTTTTATACTTGTCATATGTTTTATACATTGCATCAAAAGCATTTTTTCTAACTTTATTATTTTTACTTTTTAAGAATGTTGAAAAATTAGAGTGAGTAAGTTTAACCATTTCTCCATCTTCATTTTCTATTTTTGGAAAATCCATATCAGCATAAGATAACATATCATAAGCATTTTCTGGAACTGATGTTAAATCTGAAACTGCGGCTAAGATTTCCTCTTCCTTTTCTGATAATGTATGTGGTTTTTCTCTTAATATATCCTCTATATATTTTTTATAGAATGATAGCTTTTCATCTTCTAAATATTCTTTAAGTTTAGATTCATCTATGGCTATTATTTCTGGAACCATATATGATGATGCTGTAGATAGCTCTGTAGATAACATATCTGTTTTAGTTGCCATCGCTTGGTTTTCATTTATTCTAGTATCTTCATGTTGTTTCATATGTGTATACACATATAAATTTTGTAATAGTTGCGAAGCTTTTTCATATATATTAAGCGCTTCATACATATTTTCTTTACTTTGTGATAATTTACCCTTGTACTCTTTTATTTCATTTATATAGGATTTTATCTTTGATATATCTTTATCAATAGATTCTTGGCTTGAATACATTAAATCTATTTTCCATTTATATTTATCATCTATATCTTTTCTATCTATTCCCATATTCTCACTCCTTATCGACAATTTTATAATACAGCTACTAATATAGCTCCTTCTGCTGTAAATGTTCCCATTATAGGGCCTATACTAGCAATTAATACTTCCTTAAAGTTTGAATCTTCTTCTATTATAGATTTTATTTTATGTGCTTTTTCAGGACAATTTGCATGAGCTATTATAATAGTTTTTTCTTTCTCATCATTTACATGAGATTTTACATAGTCTAGAGCTTTCTTTATACTATTTACTCCACCTCTAGCCTTATCTATAGGTTTAACTAAACCTTCATCTATTCTAATTATTACTTTTAAGTTTAGTGCATTCATTACTTTTCCTGCTAAAGGATTTACTCTACCACCTTTTATTGCATTCTCTAAAGTATCTAATGCACCAAAGAATATAATGTCCTTTTTATATTTTTCTATTTCATTTAATATTTCATCCATAGTTTTTCCTTGTTCTATCAGTTCATTACATTTTAGCATCATTAATGCAACACCTATAGAACCACTTTGTGTATCGATTACTTCAATTCTTTTTTCAGGATGTTCTTCTAAATACATAGTTTTAGCTAATACCGCATTACTATGTGTTCCTGAAAGCTTAGATGTTAAAGTAAATACTAATATTTCATCTTCTTCACATTTATAAGCTTCTATAAATCTATCTGGTGAGGGACTTGATGTTTTAGGTAATTCTTTAGATACTTTCATTTTTTCATAAAAAGTTTTATCATCAATTTCTACTCCACCTATATAACTTTCTTCACCAAAGCAAACATTTATACCTATAATACCAGGATTTACCCTTTCAATAACTTCTTTAGGTAAATCACATGATCCGTCTGTTATAATTTTTATATGTCTTTTCATTTGTGCACCTCTACTTTAATTATGACTATATCTTATTTTATATTATTTTAATGTAAATAATCTACACTTATTATATTTTTTGAATTATTTAGTTCATTTACAAGTTCATCTAGTATTATTCTTCTATCATATACTATAAAAAAACTTAACTTCCAATATATATCTTCTACATTTTCTATATCTATATTTTTAACACTAATTTGAGATTTTTGAAATATATTATATAACATAGTTATAACATTTATATTATCTACCTTTACACTAAATATAGTTTGCTTTTTCTTAAAAATTATTTTATCAATTTTTTTTAAAATATAAAGAGTTATCATTACCAGTGACCATGCACAAATACTTAGTACATAGTATCCATATCCTACTGCTATACCTATGCAAGCTGTAGCCCAAATCCCTGCTGCTGTAGTTAATCCTCTTATACCATTTGATGTTTTCAAAATTGCTCCAGCTCCTAAAAAACCAATACCTGATAATACCTGGGCTGTTAATCTAGCTGGATCAATACTAGCTTGTGAACTATACTGAACAAATAATGATAATGATGTTATAGCTGTTATACATGAGCCTACAGCTACTAATATATGAGTTCTAAATCCTGCAAATTGATGTGATTTTTCTCTTTCTAATCCAGTCAATCCTCCTATAATTAAAGCAATTATTAATCTTATTATTATAGCACCATTACTTATAATAATAATTACCTCCTATCTATTTATATAATCCTCTTTAGTAAAGAAGTATTTAATATAAAATTTATATGCTTGAATAAATAATATATGACTAGTCTCAGTTACTTTTTAAAAACCTGCAAATATATTTTAAAATTGTAATTTGAATAAAAAAAAGTCCACTAATGTGGACTATTTACTCGTTAAAGCCATGTATTTATTTATTAATATATCGATTTTACTACTTGATTCTAATAATTCATCTCTAAAAATTTCTGGATATTCCATATATGCATATATCTGTTCCCTCAATGCATCTATTTCTTGTTTTAACATCTCTAATTCACTATTCACCATATAATCACCACGGTCACCAATTTATCTCTTTCTTTGTTTATATAATAACAAATTTTTACATACTATGTCAATAATCTTAACTATAAAATGAAGTCTTATAAAATATGATTTTATTTTATAAATCCAATACATTTATATACTTTGACTCATTTGTTAAGTACTTGTCCTTAATTGACAGTTAAATTTATTATTGCTATAATATTTTTGATAATGAATTTCATTAGGAGGTATCACTCATGACTGTTTGTGATTTAAAAGTAGGCCAAAAAGGAATCATTGATAATATATATGGAAATGAAAAATTAGTTAAGAGATTATTAGCTTTAGGATGTATAAGTAATACAGAAATAGAAGTTAAGAAAATTGCCCCATTAGGAGATCCAATTGTAGTTAGATTTAGAGGCTTTGATCTTGCTCTTAGAAAATCTGATGCTAAGAATATATCACTAAAGTAAGACAGGAGGCTATATAATGATTAATGTTGCTTTATTTGGTAACCCAAATGTCGGTAAAACTACAGTTTTTAACTTACTTACCGGTTCAAACCAATATGTAGGTAACTGGCCTGGTGTTACTATCGATAAAAAAGAAGGTTTTTTAGGTAAGGACATAAAGATAGTCGACTTACCTGGTATATATGCTATGGATACTTTCTCTAATGAGGAAAAAGTATCAAAAGAATTTTTGGAAACTGGAGATATGGATGTTATAGTTAACATTGTAGATGCATCCAATTTATCTAGAAACCTTTATCTAACAACTCAGCTTATGGAATTTAATAAGCCCATTGTTATTTTGCTTAACATGTTAGATGTAGCAGAATCTAAAGGTATATATATCGATTCTGATAATCTTTCAAAGGAACTTGGAGTTACTGTAGTTCCTATAATAGCTAAGAAAAAAAATGGAGTAGATAAAATATCTTTAGCTATAAAAAATTCAGTAAATAAAACTGTAAATTATGATATAAATTTTGGAAATGAAGTTCAAACATATAAAAAATTAGAAGATATATTATCTAGATGCACAAAGATTAATTCAGATAAAAAAATATCTATAAGTGATAAAATAGATAATATAGTTTTAAACCCAATTTTAGCGTATCCTATTTTTATAGGTGCACTATTACTATTATTTAAATTTACATTTGATTGGGTTGGAGGACCTTTACAAGAAGGTTTAGGTACTTTAATAGAGACATATATATCATCTCCAATTAATGATATGCTAGTAAATTCTAGTCCTTGGTTTAGATCACTTATTGTTGATGGTATATTAGGTGGTGTTTGCGGTACTTTACCATTTTTCCCATTAATATTCACATTATTTTTTGGTATATCATTATTTGAAGATAGCGGTTATATGTCTAGAGCTGCTTTCTTAATGGATAATATAATGAGAAAAGTAGGTCTATCTGGTAAAGCATTCATACCTATGGTTATGGGGCTTGGTTGTTCGTCTCCAGCTATAATGGCTACTAGAACTTTAGAAAGTGAAAAAGATAGAAAAATAACCGCACTTATTTCACCACTTATGACTTGTGGTGCTAAGTTACCTATATATGCAGTTTTTGTTGCTATATTTTTCCCAAAAAATGCTGCACTTGTTACTACATCTTTATATTTACTTGGAATCGTAGTAGCTATATTAGTTGCTCTAGTTTTAAATAGAACATCATTTAAAAATGATATAGAACCATTTATACTAGAATTGCCTGAATATAAATTACCTACATTAAGTGCATTACTAAAAAATACTTGGAATAAGTCTAAAGGATTTTTAATAAGAGTTGTAACTGTAATGTTTGCAATGTCAGTTGCTATATGGTTATTATCATCATTTAACTTTAACGGTTTTACAGAAAATATGAATGATAGTTTCTTAGCATACTTAGGTAAGCTTATAGCACCTTTATTTGCACCTTTAGGATTCGGTGACTGGAGAGCTTCAGTTTCTATATTAACTGGTCTTGGTGCCAAAGAAATAGTTATATCTACTATGGAAGTACTTTACGGTAATTTAGATAAAGTTTTACCAACAGTATTTACTGGAGTTACAGCGTATGGTTTCTTAGTATTTAGTGCATTATATACTCCATGTATAGCAGCACTTGCTACTATGAGAAAAGAATACGGAAATAAAATGATGTTTACATCACTTATATATCAATTCGTTCTTGCTTGGATAGGAGCATTTATAGTCAGAATTATAGGTGGAGCTATATTCTCTCATAGTCCTGCTTCTTTAACTGAATTTGTTATAGCAGGTATAATATTATTAGCTTCTACAATTATACTTTTAAGAATGTTTAATAAAAAATCATCTGGTTGTAGTAGCTGCTCTAGCTGTAGTAGCAAAGGTAATTGTTCTATTCAAGTAGAAGATAAATCTAAGAATGCACAATAATAATTTTTACTATTATCTAACTTAAGCAATATATAACCTTGATATACAAAATAAAGAGCTCATCTATTGATTATTTTAATCTTATAGATGAGCTCTTATTTTATTTATTAAAATTTAATATCTACTGTTACTTCTTTTCCACTTCTATTTACAGTTACCTTAGTACTTTGACCAGATTTATATTTATATAAAACTTTATTAAGGTCTGTCATAGTTGGAGTTTCATCATTCCCCACCTTAACTATTACATCACCTGCTTGTATACCTGATTTTTGAGCTGGTGTATCTGATACAACTTCAACTATATATACACCTTCATCTGCTGCTAAATCAGTTCCTGTTGATGATTCAAATGTAGTTACATCTATACCTTTTATACCTAAAGTAACTTTTTCAAAGTTTCCTGATTTTATAACTTGTTCTATTATGGGTTTTGCTGTATTTATAGGTATAGAAAATCCTATACCTTCAGCTGAAGATACCTTAGCTGAGTTTATACCTATTACTTGACCTTTTTCATTTAATAGTGGTCCACCACTATTTCCTGGATTTATACTTGCATCAGTTTGCATAAGTCCTGTCATAGTTTCTTTTTCTGTTTGAATTGTTCTATCTAATCCACTTATTATACCTTGTGTAACAGATTTTTGGAATTCAAGACCAAGTGGATTTCCTATTGCTATTGCTATATCTCCTACTCTTACCTGATCACTATCACCTAATTCAGCAGCTGTTAGGCCTGTTTTATCCACCTTAACCATCGCTAAATCTAATTTTGCATCATTCCATAAAACTTTACCTTGTGTAGTACTACCATCATTGAATAATACTTTAACATCTACAGCTTGACCATCTGATACAACATGTGAATTTGTAAGTATATAACCTTTTGAATCAACTATAACACCTGTTCCTACACCTTCTGATTGAGTTGGTATAGCAAATATATTATTATTACTTATAGTTGTTGTCGTTATCCCTACAACAGAAGGCATTGCTTTATCACTAACCGCATGATATATATTTTGACTTTTTCCACTGTCATTTACTACAATTTCCTTTGAAACTGAATTTTGATTAGTATCGCCAATATTATTTTTCATAACTACTATTGTAAGTAAACTAGTAAGTACACTTGTTATTATACATACAAGCACTGTTAAACCAATTCCTCTTTTATTTGACATAAATACCCTCCTAATAAATTTAATTAACTTAAATATTATTACTTATTATTTACAATATCTATCGTTTGATAACAATAAATATTCTAAATGATTTTTCTTTAACTAATAGATATTTAATTTAACTTTAGTTATATTGATATATATCTTAAGTACTGATTTCTCAATCTATTAGTAAACTCTTTTTCTACTTTTATCAAATTTCATCTTTCAGCATTATATTTATATTAATAATGCCATAATAAATATTACACAAATAAAAAATGAAACCACCAACTAGATATATTATCTTATTGATGATTTCATTATATTACGTTATTCTTAACTTAACCTTAACTACTAAAGTCTTTTTTCTAATTCTTCTTTTTCCTTTTCAAATCCTGGTTTACCTAATAAAGCAAACATGTTTTTCTTATATGCTTCAACACCTGGTTGATCAAATGGATTAACACCTAATATATATCCACTTAATGCACAAGCTTTTTCAAAGAAGTATACTAAGTATCCAAAGTTATATTCATCTAATTTTGGAATATTAACTATTAAGTTTGGAACATTACCATCTGTATGTGCTAATAAAGTTCCTTGGAATGCCTTCTTATTAACAAAATCTACAGTTTTTCCAGCTAAATAGTTTAATCCATCTAAATCCACATCAACTTCATCTATTGTTATTTCTCTCTTAGCATTTTCTACATTTAAAACTGTTTCAAATAATATTCTCTTACCTTCTTGTATATATTGACCCATAGAATGTAAATCTGTTGAGAAGTCTACAGCTGCTGGGAATATACCTTTATTATCTTTTCCTTCACTTTCACCATATAACTGCTTCCACCATTCTCCCACGTAATGTAATTGAGGTTCATAGTTTACTAATAATTCTATATCTTTTCCTTTTCTATGTAATACATTTCTAACTACTGCATACTGATAACTATCATTAGTCTTTAAATCTGATGATTTAAATTCTTCACAAGCATCAGCTGCACCTTGCATCATCGCATCTATATCTAAACCTGCGCAAGCTATAGGTAGTAATCCTACTGGTGTTAACACAGAAAAACGTCCACCTACATCATCAGGTATTATGAATGTTTCATATCCTTCTTCATCTGCTAATTTTCTAAGTGCACCTTTTGATGAATCTGTAGTTGCATATATTCTTTTACTTGCTTCTTCTTTTCCATATTTCTTTTCTAAAAATTCTTTAAATATTCTAAATGCAATTGCAGGCTCAGTTGTTGTTCCTGATTTTGATATAACATTTATAGATACATCTTTGTCTTTTATTACATCTAATAAATCCATCATATATGTAGAGCTTATATTCTGTCCTACAAAGTATATTTCTGGAGATTTTCTATCTTCTTTTGATAAGTTGTTTCTAAATGAATGGCTTGCCATTTCTATAGCAGCTCTTGCACCTAAGTAAGATCCCCCTATACCTATAACTAAAAGTACATCTGAATCAGATTTTACTTTTTCTGCTGCTTTCTTTATTCTAGAAAACTCTTCTTTATTATAGTTCTTTGGTAGGTCTACCCATCCTAAAAAATCATTTCCTAACCCTGTTTTTTCATGAATCATTTTATGAGCTTGATCTACATAAGATTGCATACAATCTATTTCATGCTGTTTTATAAAACCTATTACTTTACTATAATCAAATTTAACACTTCCCATAATTCTACCTCTCTCCTTCTTTAAGTATAAGAAAATTATAACATAAATTTCCATTATAATTAATCCTAAAATTAAATCGATTTCTTTAATTAATTTATTTTTATAAAGTGTATATTATTGTTTAATAATTACTTTTATAAAAAATTAATTATCTTAAAATCAAATACTCTTATTTATATTTGACTAATAACATATTTATCAAACATAAATAAAAAATTCGCTTCGCTCATGTCGCCAACGACTTCGTCCGTTGCTCAAAATCTTTTTTACGCTCAAAAACAATTTATTCATATTACTTACATTCAGAAGTTATCCACATTTTTTAAAGTATTATAATATCCTTAAGCGTAAAAAAGTTGTCCAAAATAAGACAACTTTTTTATTCTATAACTATTTATTTACTATTCTTCCTGCAATAACTTGCTGTGCTATATTAACAGCATGATCTGATACTCTTTCTAAGTTAGATATTATATCTAAATATATAACTCCACTTTCTATACTACATGAACTACTGTTTAATCTATTCATATGGTTTGCTCTGCATGATTTTTCCATCATATCTACTTGCTCTTCCATCTTTATAACCTTACAAGCTAACTCAACATTTGATGTTCTCATAGCTTCTAATGCATATGTGTAAGTAGATACAACTTTATTATACATATCTTTAAGCTCACCTATACCTACATCTGAGAAAGATATTTCTAAATCTACTATATCTTTTGCTAATTCAGCTATATTCTCAGCATGATCTCCTATTCTTTCTATATCATTAACTGTGTTGAATAGAGCATCTACTGTCTCTCTTGAGTCTTCATTTAACGAAGCCTTAGATAATTTAAGTAAGTAGTTTAATATTGATTTTTGTAATTCATTTATAAGTTTTTCTCTTTTAAATGATAATTCTATCTTTTCTTTAGATTTATCTACAATTCCATCCATTGCTGCATTTAAGCTTTCTTTAGATTTTTCACCCATTCTTAGAGTTTCTTTTACTATATTAGCTAGTGCTATTGATGGAGTTTCTATCATTCTATCATCTATATATTTAACAACTTTATCATCATCATCTTGCTCACCTTTAGTTTCAGGAACTAACTTTAATGCTAATTTAACTATTAATTTATTAAATGGTAATAATACTATAACATTTAATATGTTGAATAGTGTATGTGCATTTGCTATTTGTCTAGCTGCATCTGTTGGATCTATAGCAGTAACTATAGCTACTATAGGTTTGCTTAATATAAACATAAATATCATAGATCCTAACACATTAAAAGTTAAATGCATTATAGCTGCTCTTCTTGCATTTCTACTTGCACCTATACTAGAAATTAATGAAGTTACACATGTACCTATATTCTCACCATATAGTATTGGTAAAGCTGCTGTTATAGGTATTAATCCTTGAGAAGCAAGGGCTATTAACATACCCATTGAAGCACTTGAACTTTGTACTATAGCTGTTATAGCAAATCCCATTAGTACTCCTAATATCGGATGGTGCCCAAAGCTTAATAACATATCTGTAAATCCTTGATATCCTGCTAATGGCTTAACAGCTTCTTTCATAAAATCCATACCAGTGAATAATATACCAAACCCTATAAGTATTTCTGCTATATTCTTATGTTTTGGTTTATTAGAGAACATATATATAACTATACCTATTCCTAATGCTACTGGTGCAAGGAAATCAACATCTAGTGATACTAATTGAGCTGTTATAGTTGTACCTATATTAGCCCCCATTATAACACCTATTGCTTGAGTTAAACTCATTATTCCTGCGTTAACAAATCCAACTACCATTACTGTAGTGGCACTACTACTTTGTATTACCATAGTAACTACCATACCAACTAAAACACCCATTATTACGTTACTAGTAAGTAGTTCTATTATTCTTTTAAGTTTAGACCCTGCTGACTTTTGAAGTCCATCTCCCATAAGGTTCATACCATATAAGAATAGACCAAGACCTCCCATAATTCCTATTGCTATATCCAACTTCCTTATTCCTCCTTGATATGCGATGATTAACTTATTAATATTTATTCCTATTGTATTTTACCAAAATTTTTACAAATTTTGTGTTAAGATTATGTTAAATATTATAAATATATTAAAATCATGTAAAACACAGGTTAAATTTATACTTATAAGCTAGAATATTTCTCTATAATCTTCTCCGCACACTTTATTCCATCTACTGCTGCTGTAACAATTCCACCTGCATATCCAGCACCTTCTCCACAAGGATATAAATTTTTAGTATTTATAGATTGTAAAGTTTCTTCATCTCTAACTATTCTTATTGGAGCTGATGATCTTGTTTCAACTCCTGTTAATACAGCATCATTCATTGCAAATCCATTTAATTTATTATCTAATTTTTGTAAAGCTTCCTTCATAGTTGAAGTAACAAATTCAGGTAAGCATTCTCTTAAATCAACAAATGTATATCCTGGTTTATATGATGGTTCTACATTTCCTAAAGATGTAGATACTTTGTCGTTTAGGAAATCTCCTACTAATTGAACTGGAGCATTGTAATTTTTACCACCTAATTCATAAGCAAGTCTTTCATATTTTTCTTGGAAATAAACTCCTGCAAGAGGATCTTCACTTCCAAAGTCAGAAGGTATAACATTTACTAGGAATGCACTATTTGCATTTACCTTATCCCTAGCATGCTCGCTCATACCATTTGTTACAACCTCAAATTCATTTGATGCAGATGCTATAACACTTCCTCCTGGACACATACAAAAAGTATATGCTGTTCTAAGGTTTGATGTATGCTCTATTAGCCTATAATCTGCAGCACCAAGTCTTGGATGATTATAAAATTCCTTGTATTGAGATTTATTTATTAACTCTTGAGGATGTTCTATTCTAGCACCTATTGCAAATGGTTTTTGAATTATTGTAACTCCTCTATTATAAAGCATTTTATAAGTATCTCTAGCACTATGGCCTATCGCTAGTATAACAACTTCTGACTCTATAGTCTCATTGTTATTTACAACTACTCCCTTTATACTTCCATTTTCAGTTATTATATCTGTAACTAATGTATCGAATCTAACTTCTCCACCTAGTCTAATTATTTCATTTCTTATATTTTTAACTACATTTTTTAATATGTCTGTTCCAACATGAGGTTTATGAGAGTATAATATTTCTTCTGGCGAACCAAAATTAACTAACTCATCTAATACCTTTCTACATCTAATATCTTTTATTCTAGTTGTAAGCTTTCCATCAGAGAAAGTTCCAGCTCCACCTTCTCCAAATTGTACATTTGAATTATTTTTAAACTTTCTATTATTCCAAAAATCATTTATGTCATTTGTTCTATTATCTACATCTAGTCCTCTTTCAAGCATTATTGGATTAAATCCTCTTTGAGCTAGTACTAAAGCTGCAAATAAACCAGCTGGACCACTTCCTACTATTACAGGCCTGTGTTTTAGCTTTTCACTTCCCATCTCAACACCTATATAATTACGTTGCTTTATTTCTACAACATCCTTTATAGAATTTTTTAAAATTTTATTCTCATTTTTAACTTCTACATCAACTGTATATACAAAGTCTATTCTTCCTCTTTTTCTTGCATCTATAGATTCTTTATATATAAAGTACTTTATAAGTTCATTTTCTTTTATTTTAAGTTTTTTTAGTATAAGCTTTTTTAATAAAGAAATATCTTCATCTATACCTAATTTTAAGTTTGATACTCTTAACATTTTTTTCTCCTTTATATAAATAATTTTTATTTTTTAGCAACATAAAAGCTAGGATATAAACCTAGCTTTCTATAAACATTAGCTCTATATTCTCTTTTTATATACCCATTCTAAATCTAGTCTATAAATATTTTTAAGTCAAAGAAAGTTACTATATATTTTTTAATTTATATCTTTGACTAAAGCTAATACTTCCATATCTAGAATCAATTTTCTTTATAAATCACAAATTTATGTTTTACTTAAATCTATTTCTTATTATACTTATAGATTTTAAGTTTACATAAACCTTGATATACCGTTGTTATTTAATGACTATAAGACTTGTATATTAGTCTTTTTTAGTTATAAGACCTCTTATAACCTTCATGTTATTGAATACTTTTTCTAAGAAGTTCTCAGCTTCTTCATTATCTAAAAGCGCTATTTCTAATTGTTCATCATTTGGTATGTTTTTAGATTCACAATATTGTTTAGCTATATCTATTAATTCATTCTTTTCATCTATATTTAAGTTGAACTCTTTATAATCTATTATTATGTATTGTTTAGTTTTTTGAGATGCTACTTCACTATAACCTATTTCTATATGATATATAACAGCATATAAGTTATTTGGATTTTCTTCTCCTTTGTATACAGGCACTGCTGGATTAGATTTTATAAAGTTTGTTGATACCGCTATTGCATTTCCTAAACTAAGACTCATAACTATACCTCTTTCTATTCTTTTTATATATCTACTATTTTATACATTATTCGCATATATTAAAACCTTTTTTTACGATTTTATAAAATTTAATTACAAAATAACGTTACTTTATTTAATATCTTTAAGGTTAATCTATTTCTAAACTATAATTTATTAAAATTTAAAAATAGATTAAATAAAAAAATTTAGGAATCATATTAAAATACAACTCCTAAATTCCATATTAAATATTAAGATATTTTTAAGTCTTTATATCTCTTTCCTAAAGTACTTGGGCTTATTTCATATTTTTTAGATATTTGAGCTTGTGTTATAACTTGTCCCGCAACCTTTTTTATATGATATTCTACAGCTGCAGCCCATCCATTTTCAGAACCTTTTACTTCTCCATTAGCTTCCTTGAAGTCATTCCAGAAATCTATACAAGAATTTAAATATTCAGCTTCAACATTTTGTTTAAGTACTGTGCACACTTTACAATCATCTTCAGTAACAGCCACTTCAGCTAATTTATCCATTTTCTCTTCTTTTTGCTTCTTTAAATAATCAGCTATACTTGGCTCTAATAATTGTTGCATGTATTTATATAGTATATGAGTATGATGTATTAAGAAAGTCTTCATATCTTTATATAAATCTTCATATTGACCAAATAAAGTTTTTATATCATTAACTATAACCTCTTTAACTGCATCTGATATACTTATAGTTATGTCTATTAATATGCTAGTGTCTTCAACATCTACTATTCTAGCTATCATAGAGCTTCCTACTTTGAAATCTGCTAATAGTTTTACATCTTCTGTATAAACTTCTCTTTCAGTTAAACAATCTTTTAATAATATTTTTCCGTCTAGTACTTCCTTAACTTCATAAACACTTACATATGATTCAAATAAGTTTCTTAATATTTTAACTTCATTTGTATTAACTTTATCTCTATTATCTTCATAGAAAGCAACTGTCATAACTTTTTTACTTTCCATTATATGATCTTGTATAAAGTAAGTATTGAAGAATCTATCAAACTTTGAGTTTAATGCTTCATCATCCACTATATAAAACATTTCTTTAGCTTTTTCATATTCTTCTTTAAACTTATCTTGTCTTGAATACTCATATATTCTAGTATATAATTCTGAATATTGTTTTTGAGCTGTACCAACTTTTCTACCCGCTCTGTCTACTACAACATCTTTATTTAAACAACATCTTTTATATTTTTTGCCACTTCCACAGGGGCATAACTCGTTTCTCCCTAGCAATGTGAGTTTCACTCCTTTGTTTTTAATTTAAAAGTACAATTTATTATTATACCATTTTTTATTAAATGATTCTATATTTATCATATTATTTTCTTATTTTTATGTATAGTGTTAAGTTTTGGCATAATGTTTCGTTCTACTTCAATTATAAACTTTCTATGCTAAGATATTATAATCCTCTTTGTTTTTTTTAGTAAATTAATATAAATTGTGATTAAATTTGTCATAGTTTTTTATAATTACTATATTTAGCGGATTATTTTTTATTAATTGACACTAATTATTGATATATTTCTAATTTATTATTCTAAACTACTATCTTCATTTTTGTCATTTGATATCTCTTCATTTTTTAGTTTAGGATAAAATATAACCTCACCTTCGTTCCCTAAGTCACATAATACTCTTAACTCTTCATTTTTCTTTCCATCTTCTTCTACCTCAACAATTTTAATAACAAACTCTTTATTTTGACTTTGAGATTTTGGTATAGAATTTATATATCCTTCTTTTTTTAGTTCATCTATACTAATAGTTTTATTATTTACATCTATATTTGGATTTTCTAATAAATATAAATTAGCTGCTGTAGCTAGATTAGCCGCAGCTGCATAATCAGCATTTTTTCTTGATGTTTCTTGTACATTTCCAAATTTCATAAATCCTATTCCTGATAAGATTCCTAGTATAGTGACTACTATAACCATCTCTACTAACGTAAATCCTGCTCTTTTTTTCTTTTGTAAACTTTTAAATTTCATATAACTTCTCCTTAAAATATTTAATTTTTATATTATTGGATTGAATTTATTGCATCAAACATGGGTATAACCATAGCAATTATAAACAATCCTATAATTAATCCTATGACTAAAGTTACTATAGGTTCTACTGATTTCATAGCTTTTTCAATTTTTATATTTAATTCTTCACTATAAAAATCATTAGTTACATTTAAAGTATCATCTAATCTTCCACTTTCTTCTCCTATTCTTAACATTGATATAAATGAATTTGAGAAAACTTCTGATTTACTTATGGAGTAACTTATATCATTACCTCTTCTTATATGTTCTCTTGATATTGAAAGTTTTTCATATACTATAATGTTGTCTAAAGCTCTTGATGATATATCTATGGCATCTACGATTTGAACACCACTTTCAACTAATATGTTTAATGTTCTACAAAATCTAGTTGTAATTACTAGTATCATCATTTGATTTATAAATGGAATTTTTAACTTTAATTTATCCTTAATATATTTTACTTTTGGACTGTATTTGATTAGATAACAAACTAGTAGAATTGAAATCAAAGATATAAAAAATATATATAGATACTTTTCTCTAATAAAAACTGATGTACCTATAAGTATCTTAGTTAATAATGGTGGATTTATACCATTAGCTTCAAATATCATTTCAAAATTAGGAATTATAAATACTAATATAAAAAATCCTGATATCATAGACATTATTATTAGAATTATTGGATATATAGATATACTAATAATCTTAGATTTAAGCCTTTCTTCACTATCGTAGTATTTGGCTAAATCATTCATAATCTTATCTAGATTTCCACTTAACTCTCCTGCTTGTAACATATTTACAAAAAAACTTGAAAATAAATTTGTTTTTTCAAATGATTCAGTTATATTATTACCATTTTGAATATTTATAGAAACTTCTTCTATCGCCCTTTTCAATTTTTTATTTGATTGTTCATAAAGTATATTTAGTATTCTTGTGATTTCACATCCTGATTTGAGTAATATGCTCATTTGTTTACATAGTACCTTTAGCTCTTTAGATTTTATTTTTTGATTAGATTTTTTTAAATTAGATTTACTTTTGATATTATCTCTATTTATATAATTAGTTTTTTGCATATCATATACCCTCTAATAGGCCACACTCTTCTTGTGTAGTTATATGATTTTCTATTAAATATCTAGCACTATCTTCAAAGGTTATCATTTCATTTCCAATTGCAATACTTGCTATATTACAACTATTAGTCCAATTATTTATATAGTGTTTTAAATTTTCATTTATTTCTAAAATTTCATATATAGCAGTCCTTCCATAATATCCGGTATCTTCACATTTATCACATCCTAGTTCCGTATTTATATTTATTTCTTCATCTACGTCATTTTTTATAACAATACCGTGATTACAATTGTTACATATCTTTCTTACTAATTTTTGTGATATTACTCCTATTAGAGTTGAGCTTATTAAGTATGGTGGTAATTTCATTTCCATAAGCCTATTAATTGATGATATAGCATTATTAGTATGCATCGTACTTATTACTAAATGTCCCGTTGAAGCAGCTCTTATTGCTATTTTAGCTGTTTCTACATCTCTTATTTCTCCAATCATTATAATATCAGGATCTTGTCTAAGTATGGATCTAAGACCTACATCAAATGTTAAACCTATTTTATCATTCACTTGTATTTGATTTATACCCTTTATTTTATACTCTACTGGATCTTCTATTGTCATTATATTTTTCTTGCTATTTAATAGATCATTTAGTATTGAATAAACCGTTGTCGTCTTTCCACTTCCTGTTGATCCAGTTACTAATAATATTCCTGATTTCTTATTTATTATATTTTCTATTTTTTCTATTGCTGGTTTTGAAAATCCTAATTCAGACTTCTCTTTTATAAGGGATTGTCTATTTAATATTCTAAGAACCATCTTTTCTCCATATATTGTTGGTATAGTTGATGATCTAATATCTACTATAATATCATCTATTTTTTTCTCCATTCTACCATCTTGGGGTAATCTTTTCTCTGCAATATTCATACCCGAGTCCAATTTTATAACAGTTAATAAAAATGAATATGATTCTGTAGCTATAGTCAATATTTTACTTAATTGACCATCAACTCGAATTCTTATTACTATCTCGTCCTCAAATGGTTCTATGTGTATATCACTTGCACCTTTATGAATAGCTTCTGTTAAAATTTCTTTAAATTGAATTCTTGCATAATCTTCATGTAAGTTTGAAGTAATACTTTTATATTCTTTGCTATTTTCTAATTCAAAATCTTTATTAATATTTTGAATAGTTAATAATTTGTTCCGCTTTAATAACTTTTCACTTTTTAAAACAGGTAATGTATGTTTTTCTAATATAATATTATTCACCCTCTATATATTCTAATTTATTTATTATACTCATTTTTTCTATAGTTATATTTTTTTCAATTTTAGTTTCAACTTTTAATTGATAATTCTTTCCTATGCTATCTAGATATGTATTTTTTTTATTAATATAATCAGTTAATTCATCAATATCTCCTATTACATTAATATTATATGGTTGTGCTATTGGTGTAGAATTTATATTTATATGACTTCCCGCTAAAGAAATTTCTGAATATTGATTCAATCTCTGATTATTTATAGATATGTACTCTCCTCCATTTACTTTTATTTCATTGACTATGTTTAATAAAATTTTATTGTAATCTACAAAGTTTGCTATATTTCCTATTTCATCATTAATTGCATCTATCTTTATTAGTAAACCACTTCCTTTTACATCAACATATCCTAAAACTTCTTTTAGAGTATTTATTTGATTCGCCACTTTAGAATCTTGATTTTTTGATTTTAAATTTTCTATTTCTTTCTCCATTTTTTTCTTTTCTTTACTCATAACCTTGATGTTTTTTTGAGTACTTTTTATCTCTTTCTTAATAAGCTTGTCCTTATTTATATATAAATACTCTTGTTTATAATAATCTTTAATTAAGATTCCACTTAATAATCCTATTATAAATACAATAAATATTATAGACATATAATTCCTTTTCATACTACTTACCTCTTACATTTTATTTTTATTATTCTATTTTTTAAGTATTAAATATTGCCTAGAATTAAAATAAATTCATCTGTTGAATTCTACTTAATTGTAACTATATTTATAAAAGGCTATGCAACTAATTTATTTAACATAGCCTTTTATAAATAGTATTATATTTTTAATTTACATTCTTATTATTAATTATTTTCATATTTTAATATTCTTTTTACTAGATCTTCTCTTAATTTTTCTATTTCAGCAAAATTCATATTTGGTACATAACATGCTTCTATTATATCATGTTTAGCTTTAGCCCTTTTTAAGTTTGATATTGCATAATTTATTAGTTCATTAAAAATCTTTTTATCAAAATCTATTTCTTCTTGATATTTAGATAACTTATCTTTATCTATAAATTGATTAAGATCTATCTTTTCCCTATCTTCAAATATGCGACTTACTGTTATAGCTATGTCTAAATCTTTTATTATTATAGTTTCTATTTTTTCTTTAATTAATGGATAGTGGTATACTTCTACACTCATACCTTTTTGGACTGCTTTCTCATATACCTTTGTTAGGAATGTAGTTTTCCCAGTTCCTATTTCCCCATCTAAATAATATACCTTTTTAACTTGACTCAGTATACTATCAGTATAGTCTATATGACCAATTGGTGTTATAGCTGTTCCAAATAAATGTCTTTCCTTTTTATATTGCCCAGAATTAGATGTTTTTTTAAATAACTTTTCTATAAATTCATCTACTAATAAATTAACCTTTCCAAAATTCATAGAATTACTATATTTTTCTTCTATATCAAAATATATTGGTTCCGCAGCTTTTAAAAATTTATATGCTCTTCTAAAGGATGCACTAATATCCTTTCCTACTTTTATTATTTCATCTTTATTTTTTTCTAAATTCTCTACATTCCAAAATTCACCCAAGTTAACTATTTCATCAACAGCACCTGGATTTTTAGGGTCTACAATATGAGGTGAAGTCCCATCTAACAAAACTACTCCTAATTTTTTTATTAGTAAAGCATCTAACGAACTTGGATCAGATGGACAATGGTGTAATTCAACATCATATCCCCTATCAATAAATTCTTGAGCAATCTTTTTCATTAATGATGATTTCCCTACCCCTGGTCCCCCTTTAAAGCAAAATATTCTATTTATATCACCTTGAATTATATTGTCAAAGAAATTAAATGATCCGTTAGCTGTATTTGCACCTGGAAATATCTTTCTTATTTTACCTTCCATATATAAACCTCCTAGATTTTATATCTATTCTAAAATATTAATTATAATCTCAATTTGTTACTCCTATTATATATTTATTAATCATTTTAAATTGTTTATCTATAATAAAAAAATAACTTATAAAATTTTTCTAATATTATTTACTATTATTTTTCTCTCATATACAATTATATAAATTTTGAATATGGGGTGAATTATATGTATTGTGGAGAAAAAGTTCGTTTAAGGGCTTATAAAGAAGAAGATATTCCTCTAGCAACTAAGTTTGTTAATGATAGAGAATTAAAAAAATTATTGGTTACAAATATCCCATTTCCTATGACAAATTGGGAGGAAGAATCTTGGATAAAATCTCAGAAATCAAATGATAATGGTCAATATAATTTTGCTATAGAAGATATAGAAACAGGTAAGTATATTGGTGGATGCGGGATACAAAATGTAAATTGGTTATCTAGAGTTGCTTTAGTAGGAATAATGATTGGAGATAAAGACTATTGGGGTAAAGGATATGGTACTGATGCTATGAAAACTTTAGTAACTTTTATATTTAATAATATGAATATAAATAAAATAAGACTAAGTACTTTTTCATTTAATGAAAGAGCTATAAAATCTTATAAGAAATGTGGATTTACAGTTGAAGGTGTATTAAAAAATGAAATTTTTAAAGATGGAAAATATTACGATGAAATAATAATGTCAATATTTAAAGACTAACTTTAAAAGAGTACCTCTAATATAAAAATATTATAAGGTACTCTTATTATTATGCTGATACTTTATTATTATTTTGATTTGAGTTCTTTTTCTTCATATATTCATAAACAGGTAATCCTATTAACGTTATTATTAAACCTACTATAGAATTCTTAGGTTGTGTTATTAATGTACTTACAACTACAAATACACCACCTACAATAGCAATTATAGGAATTATAGGATATAATGGAACCTTATAAGGTCTTTCCATTTGTGGTTTAGTTTTTCTAAGTTTCATAACACCGACAAATAACATCGTATAGAATATCCATATAACAAATATAGCTAAATCAGTTAATAAATTAAACTGACCTGATAATGAGTATAAAATTGATAAACCTACTATTAACCAAGTTCCATTTAATGGTACTCCATTATTATTTAATTTACTAAATATATTAGAGAAAGGTATTCTATTTTCACTTGCCATTGTATATGGAATTCTTCCTCCTGTTAATATAAATCCATTTAATGTTCCAAATACAGAAATTAATATTCCGATACTTATTAATTTTGCTCCTACTGGACCAAATAATTTACTTGCAACTAATGTTGCTGGTGCACTTACTAATGCCATCTCAGATGCTGGTACTACTCTTAAGTACGCTACGTTTATTATAAGGTAAACTGCCATAACTAAAGATATACCACCTACAATAGCCATTGGTAAATGCTTAGATGGATTTTTCATTTCTCCAGCTAATGCTCCAACATATATCCATCCATCATATGCAAATAAAGTTGCTATAAGAATCTGAGATAATACTGATATAATATTAGCTCCTTCTCCTACTAAAGGAGTCATCATAGGTGCTGCTGAGTCACCTTTTATTAATCCAAATATAATTATAACCGCTAAAGGTAATAATTTACATATAGTAGACGCAGTTTGAATTGCCCCACCAAATTTTGCTCCTAATGAATTTAATGAAACAATAAAAACTATTACTCCTATAGCAATAGCTATAACATATAATTCATTATTTAAACCTAATAAGCTAACACATTCTTGGGCAAATATAATTCCTAGTGCTGCAACTATTGCTGGTACGAATAATATTAGTTGCATCCAACCTGTTAAAAATCCTATTCGTTCTCCATATATTTCTTCTAAATATACCATTAAACCACCTGGTTTTATTATACTTGCTGATACTTCTGCTGCAGTAAGTCCTGCTGCAATAGTTATAAGTCCACCTATTAACCATGCTAAAAGTCCTAAACCTGGCCCTCCATTAGTTGCACTATATATAGCTTGTGGTTTGAAAAACACACCTGAGCCTATTAATATACCAACTACTGTAGAAAGTGCCGCATTAAAACCTATAGTTTTTCTTAGTTGTTGATTTGAATTTCCACTCATTAAATACACCTCCTATAAATTTATATAAATTGCTTTAATTGACTTATTTTTTCATATTTTACTATTATATTAATAATTTTTCAATATAACGAATAGATTTTTTAATTTTTTTAATAAATTAAATTTAATTATATTTATTTATGATTATTCCATATTTTCTATTTACGACTAATTTATAAAAAATTTTATATATATTTTATAATTAAATAGCATAAATTAACAAAAGAGTAGCAAATTGCTACTCTTTTTATTAATCTACAGTTATTTCATAACCATGTTCTCTATATTGTCTTATTATTTCATCCCATACTTCTTCCACTCCAGTTTTCTTTAAAGAAGATATAGGTATTATTTTTTCATCTTTTTCTAATTGTAATTTTTTTCTTATGATGTTAAAGTGCTTTTGATACTGCCCTCTAGATATTTTATCTGCTTTAGTCGCTATTACAACACAGTTATATCCAAAGTGTTTAATCCATTCATACATCATAACATCATCATTAGTTGGCTCGTGTCTTATATCTACAAGTAAGAATATTGCACATAATTCTGGTCTATCTTGTAAATATCTTTCCATTATAACTCCCCATTTATCTTTTTCAGACTTGGCTATTTTTGCATATCCATAACCAGGAAGGTCTACAAAGAAAAATTCTTTATTTATAAGATAGAAGTTTATAGTTCTAGTCTTACCTGGAGTTTGACTTGTTCTTGCAAAGTTTCTTCTATTTAGTAGTGTATTTACTGTAGATGATTTTCCTACATTAGATCTTCCAACTAACGCTATTTCAGGTATTCCATCAGCTGGATATTGAGATCTATTTATTGCACTCATTGTTATTTCCGAGCTTCTTATTTTCATTATTGTTCACCATTCCTTAATAATGCATGTTCTAACACTTCATCCATATGTTCAACAAGCACAAATTCCATTTGTTCTTTTACATTTTGAGGTATTTCTTCTAAATCTGCTTCACATTCTTTAGGAAGTAATACTTTTGTTATTCCTGCTCTATGAGCAGCTAATAATTTTTCTTTTATACCACCAACTGCTAATACTCTTCCTCTTAAAGTTATTTCTCCAGTCATTGCAACATTATTTCTTACTGGTATGTTAGTTAATGCTGAAAGCACTGCTAAGGCCATAGTTATACCTGCTGATGGTCCATCTTTTGGTACTGCACCTTCTGGAAGATGTATATGTATATCATTTTTAGTATAGAAATCAGGGTCTATATCAAATCTATCTGCTATAGATCTTATGTATGATATACCAGTTTGAGCAGACTCCTTCATAACAGTTCCTAACTTACCTGTTAAAACAACTTGTCCTTTTCCTTTTAAAACATTAACCTCTGCAGTTAAAGTTTCTCCACCAACAGCTGTCCATGCAAGTCCTGTTACAATACCAACTTCTGGTTTAGTACCGGCTAATTGATGTCTATATCTATTTTTACCTAAATATTCATCTAAGTCCGCTTTAGTAATAACTACACCCTCTAAAGAAGGATTTTCTACATATTTTTTAGCTACTTTTCTGCATATTTTACCTATAGTTCTTTCTAAATTTCTTACACCAGCTTCTCTTGTATATGAGTCTATTATATCTCTTATAACTTCATCATCCATTTTTATAAAATCTGCTTCTAAAGCATGTTCTTTTAATTGCTTTGGAAGTAAATACTTTTTAACTATATTTAGTTTTTCCTCTTCTATATATCCAGATACCTCTATTATTTCCATTCTATCTAACAGTGGTCTCGGTATAGTACTTAAACTATTTGCAGTAGTAACAAATAATATTTTAGATAAATCGAAAGGCACTTCTACATAATGATCTACAAAGTCCTTATTTTGCCCTGGATCTAATACTTCTAGCATTGCAGAAGCTGGATCCCCTTTATAATCGGAAGACATTTTATCTATTTCATCTAATAAAAATACTGGATTTTTAGTTTGAGCTTCTTTTAATCCATTTATTATTCTACCTGGTATTGCTCCAACATAAGTTCTTCTATGTCCTCTTATTTCAGCTTCATCTCTAACTCCACCTAAAGAGATTCTTACAAATTTTCTTCCTAAAGAATCTGCTATTGATTTAGCTATCGATGTTTTACCAACACCTGGAGGTCCAACTAAACATATAATAGGACTTTTTAATGATTTAGATAATTTTCTTATAGCTAAATATTCTAATATTCTTTCTTTAACTTTTTCTAAACCATAATGTTCATCATCTAGTATTTCTTTAGCTTTTTCTAAATCAATCTTATCTCTAGTTTCTTTATTCCAAGGTAATGAGAATACTGTGTCTAAATATGTTCTACTAACAGAAACATCTGGCGACATAGGAGATATTTTAGAGAATTTATTTATTTCTTTTGCTATTTTTTCTTTTGTTTCCTTAGGAGCTTTTATTTTATTAAGCTTTTCTCTATATTCATCAGCCTCAGAGTTTATATCTTCGTCATCTCCTAACTCTTTTTGTATAGCCTTTAGTTGTTCTCTTAAATAATATTCCTTTTGAACTTTATTCATTTGCTTTTTAACTCTTAGAGTTATTTTCTTTTCTATTTTTAATATTTCTATTTCTTCTAATAATATAGTATATATTAACTCTAATCTTTTCTTAACATCAAACTCTTCTAGTATTGATTGCTTTTGATCTGGTTTTAAGTATATGTTTGCAGCTATAGTATCTATAAAACGATCTACATTATCTATATCTGCTAAAGATATTAATATTTCTGGAGAAACTCTATTTCCTATATTTATGTACTCTTCAAAAGCATCAAAAACATTTCTTACAAACGCTTCAACCTCAGCATCTTCATCTGCATTTTCCGCATCATATGCAACTTCTTCTATAATTGCTTTAAAGTAGCCTTCTTCTTCATCCATTCCTACTTCTTTTATTTTACCTCTTGAAATACCTTCTACTAATACACGCACTGTATTTCCTGGTAATTTAATCATTTGTTTTATTTTACATATTGTTCCTACATGATAGAAATCATCCGTAGTAGGTTCATCTGTCTCAGCTTCTTTTTGAGAAGTTAAAAATACTAAATCATCATTTAAAGCCCCAGCATCTAAAGCTTTTAATGAAATTTCTCTACCTACATCAAAGTTTAATATCATATATGGAAATATCGCTAATCCTCTAAGTGGAATTAACGGTAATTCATGTTCAATCTTAGTATAATTCTGTTCCACCAATATCACTCCTTATTAAAGTGCTAGATTTTATTGCTTTATATATTATATATTTACAATCCTTAATTTTCAACATTAATAATAATCTATAATATATTTTGCCCTTATTTCATAATGTATAAACTCTTTAATATTTATTATACACTATATTTTAATTTACACAAATTAATAAGCACTTAAGGGACTTATTTATAGTATATATATATCTATTTTGTCATTTATTTTAAATTATATTATAATAAAAAACAGCCTAATTTTTAGGCTGTTTTTAAATAATTATTATGCAGATTCTTCTTCATCCTTAGATACTAAAATAGGTTGTTCTGTTCCTTCTACTGCTTCTTTTGTTACTATAACTTTTTTAACATCATCTCTAGAAGGTACTTCATACATACACTCCATCATAGTATTTTCAACTATACTTCTAAGACCTCTTGCACCAGTATTTCTTTCTATAGCCTTTTTAGCAATTGCTCTAAGAGCATCATCTCTAAATTCTAATTCAACATCATCAAGTTCTAATAACTTTTGATATTGTTTTACTAAAGCATTTTTAGGCTCCTTAAGAATTTGCATTAATGCTTCTTCGTCTAGTAAGTCTAATGTTGCTACAACTGGTATCCTTCCTATAAATTCTGGTATTATACCAAACTTTAATAAATCTTCAGGAAGAACTTGTGCATATATTTTTCCTAAATCTATGTCTTTTTTGCTCTCTATTTTAGCTCCAAAACCAAGTGTTTTCTCACCACCACGTTTTTGGATTATTTTTTCTATTCCATCAAAAGCTCCACCTAATATAAATAATACATTAGTAGTATCTATTTTTAAGAATTCTTGATGTGGATGTTTTCTTCCACCTTGAGGTGGAACATTAGCAACAGTTCCTTCTAATATCTTTAGTAGAGCTTGCTGAACACCTTCTCCACTAACATCTCTTGTTATTGATGGATTTTCTGATTTTCTAGCAATTTTATCTATCTCATCTATATATATTATTCCTCTTTCAGCTTTTTCTATATCAAAATCAGCAGCTTGAATAAGTTTTAAAAGAATATTTTCAACATCTTCTCCCACGTATCCAGCTTCTGTTAATGATGTAGCGTCTGCCATAGCAAAAGGTACATTTAATGTTTTTGCTAGAGTTTGAGCTAATAAAGTTTTACCTGAACCAGTTGGACCTAATAATAATATATTACTCTTTTGTATCTCTATATCCTTAGTGCTAGCTTTTTTATTGTAGATTCTCTTATAATGATTATACACAGCTACTGACAATGCTTTTTTAGCTTTATCTTGCCCTATAACATAATCATTTAATATCTCCATCATTTCCTTTGGCTTAGGTAAAGATGCAGTATCCTCTTCAACTACTTCCTCTATTTCTTCTTGTATTATCTCATCGCAAAGTTCAACACACTCATCGCATATATAAACATTTGGACCCGCAATTAACCTTTTGACTTGTTCTTGGTTCTTGCCGCAGAATGAACATTTTAACTGTCTTTTGTCTTCATTTTTTGACATATTAAGCACCTCTTTCTATCTACGGTCTATTTGTAATTACTTCATCTATTAAACCATATTCTTTAGCTTCAATTGATGACATGAAGTTATCACGCTCAGTATCCATTTGAATTTTTTCTAATGGTTGACCTGTTCTTTCTGATAGTATTTGATTTAAAGTATCTTTCATCTTTAAGATTCTTTTAGCATGTATTTCTATATCAGTCGCCTGACCTCTTGTTCCACCTAAAGGTTGGTGTATCATTATTTCGCTGTTTGGTAAAGCAAGTCTTTTACCTTTTGCTCCTGCTGCTAATAAGAATGCTCCCATAGATGCTGCCATTCCTATACATATAGTACTTACATCAGGTTTAATGTATTGCATAGTATCATAAATAGCCATACCTGCTGTTATACTTCCTCCTGGTGAGTTTATATATAAATGTATATCTTTATCTGGGTCTTCTGATTCTAAAAATAATAACTGTGCTACTATAAGTCCAGCTGTAGCATCATTTACTTCATCACCTAAAAATATAATTCTATCCTTTAAAAGTTTTGAATATATATCGTAAGATCTTTCTCCTCTTCCTGTTTGCTCAACAACTACAGGTACTAATGCCATCTGCTATACCCCCTAAATCTCTTATTTATTCTATATATAATTTACAGTAGCCTAATAGGCTACTGTAAGATTAAGCTATTGTTGCATTTTCAACTAATAAGTCTAGTGTTTTTCTTATTTTTATTTGACCTTTTATATCTTCTATATCAGTTTCTCTTAATGAAGATTTTATTTTTTCAACTTCCATGTTGTACATAGCAGCCATTTTTTCTAATTCAGCATCTACATCTGCATCATTTGCTTCTACATTTTCTTTTTCAGCTATAGCTTCTAATACTAAAGAAGATTTAACTAATCTTTCTGCATCAGCTCTTCTTTCTTCTCTTAACTCATCTAAACCTCTTCCAGTCATTTGTAATAACTGTTCTAAGTTTAATCCTTGGTATTGTAATTGGTAGTTAAGTTCCATTAACATATTGTCTATTTGATGTTGAACCATAGCTTCTGGTACTTCTACTTCTGTATTTGCAGAAACTTTTTCAACTAAAGCATTTCTCATTTCAGCATCTGCTGCATTTTTAGCTTGTTCTTCTAACTTAGCTTTTACGTCAGCTCTTAACTCTGCTAAAGTTTCGAATTCAGTAGTATCTTTAGCGAATTCATCATCTAAAGCTGGAACTTCTTTAACCTTTACATCATTTACTTTAACATTGAATACTACTGGCTTTCCAGCTAAGTTTTCTGCATGGTAAGTTTCTGGGAAAGTAACGTTAACTTCTACTTCTTCTCCAGCTTTTTTACCAACTAATTGATCTTCAAATCCTGGTATGAAAGTATTTGAACCTATAACTAAGTTGTAGTTTTCACCTTTTCCACCTTCGAAAGCTACTCCATTTTCAAATCCTTCGAAGTCTATAACAGCTGTATCTCCATTTTCTAAAGCTTTATCTTCAACAGATGTTAATCTAGCATTTCTGTTTACCATTTCGTTTAATCTTGCTTCTACATCTTCTTCACTTACAGTATTGTCTACTTTAGATATTTCTATACCTTTGTAAGCTCCTAATTCGAATTCTGGCTTAACTTCAACATTTACAACCATAACTAATCCGTTATCTTTGCTTATTTCTTCTATGTCTAAGTCTGGTCTATCTATTGGATCTATGTTTAATTCTTTTATAGCCTCTGGATATACTTCTGGGAATAACATATCTATAGCATCGTTGTAGAATACTCCCTTTCCATATTGAGTTTCTATAACTACTTTTGGAGCTTTACCTTTTCTGAATCCTGGTATATTATATTTACCTTTAGTTTTGTTATATGCTTTATTTACTGCTGCTTCAAATTTATTATTATCTACAGTTATTTTTAAAGTAACCTTGTTACCTTCCTTTTTTACTAATTCTGCTTTCATTAGTTTATTCCTCCTATATTGTTATGTAATGATTTATATAGCTTAACTCTTTAATTATAGCACATAAGTTTTTTTATTTACAAGTGTTGGGTTAATTTCATAAACATAGACAATTCAATAGTTTCTATAATCTTATTTGCTCTATTTTTATATTGTCATTTTCAAGGTTCATTATAGAAAAACTTTTATAATCTACTCCCCTTGGTAAAGATACACTTCCAGGATTTAGATATATAATATTATCTTTCTTAAAGTTTAGTGGAGTATGTGTATGACCAAATATAACAATGTCAGCATCTATACTTTTAGCCTTAGCTTCTATTTCATCAAGGCCATACTTTACATTATATTTATCACCATGACATAAAAATATTACTTTATCTTCTATATCAAATATAAGTTCATCTTCTACATTATCAAAATCACAATTACCCTTTACTGCCATAATTCCGACTTTAGTCATATTATGTATATACTTAGAGTCGGAGAAGTTATCACCTGCATGTATTATTAAATCACAATCTTTTAAGTAGGGTATCGTTTTGTCAATACACTCCTTAATCATATGTGTATCACTTAGTATACCTATTTTCATTACTTACCTACCCTTTTTTTAAACTCTACCTTCATTAGTTTTAAAGCATTAGCTCTATGGCTTATAGCATTTTTAACAGAAGATGGTATCTCTGCAAATGTCTTATTATATCCATCAACTATAAATAATGAATCATACCCAAATCCATTTTTGCCTTTTTCTTCAAATCCTATATTTCCTTCGCAAGTTCCTCTTACTACAAATTCTTTTCCATCAGGGAAAACAACCGCTATAGCAGATACAAATCTTGCACTTCTTTGGCTCATTGGTATATTTTTTAAAGACTTAATTAGCTTTTGTCTATTTTCTTCATCAGTAGCATTCTCTCCTGCAAATCTAGCAGAGTATATTCCTGGTTTTTTTCCTATAGCATCAACTTCTAAACCTGAATCATCTGATATTGCTATCATATTAGTTTTCTTAGCTATTATTCTAGCCTTTATTAACGCATTATGTTCAAAAGTTTTTCCATCTTCAACAATTTCAATTCCATCTAAGTTTACGTCTTTTAGAGAGTATATTTTATAATCTAGGTCACTTAATATATCCCCTATTTCTTTCAACTTGTGCGCATTATTCGTAGCTATAACTACTTCATCTCCATATTCTACTCCAAGTATTTCATCTGCTATTTCACCTAATGCTTCTCTTTGAGCTTTTATTAATTCTTTATTCCCTTTTTCTCCAAGTTCTAATAATTTATTTAAATCTTCTCTAGAAAATGGTCTTTCCTCTCCTGTACCTTGAACTTCAACAAATTCACCTTTATCAGTCATTATTACGTTCATATCTACTTGTGCATTTGAATCTTCCTCGTAGCATAAGTCAAGTAAGTGTTCTTTTTCAACTATACCAACACTTATTGCCGATACAAAGTTTGTTATTGGCATATGTTTTATTGCTTTTGATTTATGTAACTTATTTATAGCATCTACTACAGCTACAAAAGCTCCTGTTATAGAGGCAGTTCTTGTTCCTCCATCCGCTTGTATTACATCGCAGTCTACCCATATAGTTCTTTCCCCTATTTTACTTAAATCTACTACGGATCTTATTGCTCTACCAATTAATCTTTGTATCTCTTGTGTTCTACCATCAACTTTCCCTCTTGATGATTCCCTTACTTTCCTTTGATGCGTTGATCTTGGAAGCATTGAATATTCAGCATTTATCCAACCTGTTCCCGTATTTCTTAAAAATGGAGGTACTTTATCTTCAATAGATGCTGTACATATAACCTTTGTTGATCCCATTTCTATAAGTACAGATCCTTCTGCGTACTTTGTATAATTTCTAGTAATTTTTATATCTCTAATTTGATCATTCTTTCTGTTATCAATTCTTGCCATTTATAATACCTCACTTAAATTCATCTAATACTTTTATATATTAACTTTATATATTTTTATATAACTACTTTATAAATTTAATTAACATTATAGTTATAATATTATCATAAGTAGTTAGGATTTTTCCATATTTAAGCATATATATCTATTTTTAATATCCTTAATATTTCGAGTTTAACATATATATATTTTCTAAATACTATATAAGTCTACTTTCTACATCTTCTTTAGATGATAATTTACAAAGTTCTATAAATGTGTCTTCATCTATTACCTTTATCCCTAGTTCATTGGCCTTTGTTAATTTTGATCCTGCTTCTTCTCCAGCCAGTACAAAAGTAGTTGACTTACTCACACTTGATGTTGACTTTCCACCTCTTGACTCTATCATCTCTTTTGCATCATTTCTTTTTAATGTAGGAAGTGTACCAGTTAAAACAATTTTCATACCTTCAAATACTTTATTTATATCATCATTTTCACTTTCTATAGCTTTAGTATTTAGTCCATATTCTTTTAATTTTTCTACTACTTTTATATTTTTGTCTTCTTTAAAGAATTCAACTACACTATTTGCCATAGTCTCACCGAACTCTTCTAAATTTACAAGTTCACTTGCTGTAGCATTCATTATTTTATCTAAATCTTTATAACTATTAGCAAGTATTTTTGCTCCCTTTGTTCCTATAAATTTTATACCTAATCCATTAATTAATCTCCATAAATCATTTTCTTTTGATTTATTAATTGCATTTATAAGATTAGTAGCTGATTTTTCACCCATTCTTTCTAAACTTACTATATCTTCTTTCTTTATCTTATATAAGTCTGATATATCATTTATTATATTTTCATTTAATAATAAACTTATTATAGACTCTCCTAGCCCATCTATATTCATAGCATCTCTAGACGCAAAGTGTATTATTCCTCTTCTTATTTGAGCTGGACAAGATATATTTATACATTTTACAGCAGCTTCACCTTCTATCCTTACTGTTGGCTCTGAACAAACCGGACATTTATCTGGCATATTAAACTCTACTTCTTCACCTGTACGTTCTTCTTTTACAACTTCAAGTACTTGAGGTATTATATCTCCAGCCTTTTGAACTAACACTGTATCATTAATTCTTATATCTTTTTCCTTTATATAATCTTCATTGTGTAATGTAGCTCTGCTTACACTTGTTCCAGCTAATCTTACAGGCTCTAAAACAGCTGTAGGAGTTATTGTTCCCGTTCTTCCTACTTCTACTATAATATCTATTATTTTTGTTTTTTTCTTTTCTGCTGGGAATTTATATGCAATAGCCCATCTTGGACTTTTTGCTGTGTATCCCATCGCTTCTCTTTGCTTTAAGTTATTTACTTTTATTACCATTCCATCTATCTCAAATGCTAATTTATCTCTATTTTCTGTCCAATATTCAATATGTTCTATTACCTCGTCTATATTCTTACATACCTTATAATTTGGACTTACAGAAAATCCTAATCCATTTAAAAATTCTAGAGACTCACTATGGCTTTTAAATTGATTATTTTGTGAATACTCTAAGTTGAATATAAATATATCTAAAGGTCTTTTAGCTGTTAACTTTGGATCTAATTGTCTAAGAGATCCTGCTGCTAAATTTCTTGGATTTGCAAATACTTGAAGTTCTTGTTCTTCTTGTTGCTCATTTACCTTTTTAAAATCTTCCTTTGATATGTATACTTCTCCTCTTACAACTATCTCATCATTGTCATTTATTTTAAGAGGTATACTTTTAATAGTCATTAAGTTTTTAGATATATCCTCTCCTATAACCCCATTACCTCTAGTTGCTCCATATTGAAATTCTCCATTATCGTATGTAATACCTACTGATAAGCCATCTATCTTAAATTCAACTACATATTCGACATCTTCATTTACCATATCTTTTACTCTTTTATCAAAGTCTTTCAAGTCTGAATCAGAATATGCATTAGATAAACTTAACATTGGTATTTTATGTGTTATTTGATTAAATTTTTCTAATGGCTTTCCTCCAACTCTATTGCTTGGAGAATCAATCCTCTTAAATTGTGGATTTTCTTCTTCTAACCTAATTAACTCTTTTACTAAATTATCATATTCCATATCTGATATTTCTGGACTATCTTCATTGTAGTATTTTTCGTTATGATAGTTTATTTTATCTATTAATTCATTTATTATTTTTTCTATATTCATCCTATATCACCTCTTAGTTATAAATCTCTTTTAGTATTGCCATTTCATTGTTTTATTATATTTTTAGTATATCATTATAGATTTATATTTGTAGAAATTTTTTACATTTCATAGTTTTAAAAACTTTTAAAACTATAGTTTAAAAGCTACTTTAACTTATTGTTAACTTATTATTTTTAGCAAAATATTTTTTTGATGTGTTTTTTTGTCGTAAAATACAGAAAAAAGTATTGAAATTTATCTGGAAAGCGTTATAATAGTTAATGTACTTATTATAACTAAAATTTTAACAGAAGAAAGGAATCTAAAAATGGAGAACAAGCAACTTGAAAAAAGCTTAGGTGTTGCTGCTGCTTTATCAACTGTTGTTGGTATGGTTATCGGTGGTGGAGTATTCTTTAAACCTCAAGCTGTTTACACTTTAACTGGTGGTGCACCAGGACTTGGAATGTTAGTATGGGTTTTAGCAGGTATAGTAACAATAGCTGCTGGACTTACTGCAGCAGAAGTTTCAGCTGCAATACCTAAAACAGGTGGAATGATGGTATATATAGAAGAAATCTACGGTAAGAAACTTGGTTTCTTAACAGGATGGATGCAATCTGTATTATTCTTCCCTGCTACAATAGCTGCTTTAGCAGTTATGTTCGGACAACAATCTGCTGGATTATTAGGAAACGAATCTTTATCAATGCCTATAGCATTAGGAATCATATTATTAATATCTGTATTAAACAATATTAGTTCTAAAGCTGGTGGTATGATACAAACTGTATCAACTGTAGGTAAATTACTTCCTCTTATATTAATAATGATATTCGGATTTATAAAAGGTGAAGGAAATAACCCTATAGTACAACCTATGGTTGCTGAAGGTGTAAACCCAATGAGCATAATAGGACAATTATTAATAGCTGTATTATTCGCTTACGATGGATGGATAAACGTTGGTGCTATAGCTGGTGAAATGAAAGATCCAGGAAAAGATTTACCAAAAGCAATAATTGGTGGTTTATCTTTAGTTATGGCAGTATACGTAGTTATAAACTTAGCTTACCTTTGGGTATTACCAGCTAGTGAATTAGCTAACGTAGCTTCTCCTGCTTCAGCAGTTGCTGAGCACTTATTCGGACCAATGGGTGGTAAATTTATAACTGTTGGTATATTAATATCTTTATTTGGTGCTCTTAATGGTTACTTATTAACTGGACCAAGAATAGTTTACACTTTAGGTGAACAAAAGAATTTACCTGCAGCATTAGGTAAATTAAGTAAAAATGGTGTTCCAGCTAATGCAACATTAGCAATGGCAGTATTATCATGCTTATATGCATTATCAGGACAATTCAACTTATTAACTGATTTAGCTATATTCGCTGTTTGGGCATTCTATACATTAACATTCATAGGTGTTATAAAACTTAGAAAAGATCAACCAAACTTACACAGACCATACAGAGTACCTCTATATCCTATAGTTCCAATGATAGCTATAGCATGTGGTGTATTTGTTGTAGTAAACCAATTATTCTTATCTGGAATGACTAATACTATGATATCTTTAGGAGGATTAGTTATAACTCTTCTAGGTTTACCAGTTTACTCTTACATGAATAAGAATAAAGCTAATTCTGAAGCAACAGAAAAAGCTGCTTAATATAAATAAAAAAACTACTCACCCGTGTGAGTAGTTTTTTTATTACTTAATATCCTTTGAGTATATCAACTGTATTTTTTAAAGGCTTATTTTCAATATAATTTTTTAAATTATCATAAATCATATTAAAAGTTCTCTCCTCATTCTTATCAGATGCCCATGAATTATGAGGTGTTATAATTATATTATCAAATTCCCATAGCTCACTATTTTTATCTAATGGCTCATTTTCAAATACATCTAAGGCAACTCCCCTAAACTTATTCATGTATTTTATTAAATCTTTTTCATTAATAATATTTCCTCTTCCAACATTTATAAATACAGAATCATCTTTCATAATTTCAAATTTATCTTTGTTTATAATTCCTAAAGTATCTTTTGTTGCCGGTATCGTAACTACAACTACATCACAATTTTTAAATACTTCATCCATTTTATCACTTGCAAAACACTTATCAAAATATTCTCTATTGTGACCAGTTGTATTAACTCCCCAAACTTCAACATCAAACCCTTGTAACCTTTTAGCTGCTTCTGTAGCTAATGTCCCTGTTCCTATAAATCCAATTTTCTTACCACTTAATTCAGTTATAGAAAAATTCATTTTCCACTTCTTATTTATTTGTTGTTCGTGGAACTTTTTACTATTTTTATATATTTCTAATATAGACATAACTATCCATTCGCCTATTGGTATACTATAACCACCCTTGTTATTAGCTATGACAATATCTCTATTTAAAATTTTATCTACGGGTATCTGATCTATACCTATGCTAGTTGTCTGTATATATTTTAAATTTTCCATTTTATTTATATCTAGAGTCCTAAATGGATTATACGTAACTAATATATCAGCACTATCTACATCCTCATTATTAGTTACAATATTTTCATTATAATACATAATTTCATATCCTAATTCCCTTATTTTATCAAACTTTTCTTTTCCATAATCCTTAGTAAATAAAACCTTCATAACTTCACCCCTATATAAGGATATATTTTTAATAATGCTATTATTACTATAAAAGTAAAAAGTCCTTCAAAATTGAAGGACTTAATCTATTTAAGATAAATGTATGCAAACTATGATGATATTAATCTGAGGTGTAAGATACATTTATTTAATAGTATTTTATCCAATTGTTTAGATTAAATACTATCTTTTTATATCTATTACATTTTGAACAAGAGCTTTACATCTTCCACAAGCTGAACCTGCTCCTGTTATTTCAGCCACTTTTTCTGTAGTTTCTGCACCATTTTTAACTGCATTTACTACATCTTCAAGAGAAACTCCCTTACATCCACATACTGATGCTAATATTTTTTCTATTTCTCCTACACATCTTCCACATCCAGTAGCTGCTCCAGTCATATCTTTTATCTCTTGTACTGTACGAGCACCTGCTATCATTGCCTTTCTTATATCTATGTAACTTACTTGTTTACAATGACAAATTATTTTATCTCCAGCCATTTTTATAATCTCCTTATTATTTAGTGTTTTATAATATATATAAATATACCATATTTTTCAACATTTGGGACTTTTAATTATAATTTAGTACAATAATATTTATTAAGATATTAAATTATTAAAAGTTTTATTATATTGAGTGTTTACTTATATAAAATATATCTAAAAACCAACTTTACTATTAAACTCAATAGTTAAGTTGGTTCTTATATTAATTATACTACTCTTCTTAGTTTAGCTACAGTCTCAACGTGCCTTGAGTGCTGAGCGTAGACATTATTTTAAAAATGTATGTAGTATTATTTACCTTTTAAAACTAATATTACATCAAATTTGTGTCTAAATCAGTACTTCTATTGATATAACGTAAAGATTATAGCTAATTTTTTATATTTCTTTTAAACGTATAGTATGTTCCTAAGAAGTAACTTACATATACTATAATCATAAGCACTATTCCTATAATCATATTTAATATAAACATTTTATCACCCACATATGAACTCATCTGAGTTTCAAATATATGGTAGTAGTTATATATAAATACTACAAACCCTATTACACCTATTGTCACAGGAATTGCAAAGTAGATTCCTATTTGCTTTAATACAATTTTATTGATTTCACCTTCTTCTATTCCAAGCTTTCGTAAAATATTAAATCTTTGTTTATGTTCAATGGAATCTGTGAGTTGTTGAAGCGCAAGCACTGTTAAACTTATCATAAGTAAAACTGTACCTAAATATAATCCCAATATCCTCATTCCTAAGCTGGCATTTAATATTTCACTAGTTTCCGCTGACTTAATCCTTCCAACAATAAATTGATAAGATGAATCATATTTTTTCATCAAATCTTTGTTATTGTTTTCAAACCATGTAGGTATATATTCATACTCAAATTCAAGAGCATCTTCATACTTCATTTCATTATTTGTTGTAATAAATAAGTCTACTCCTGCTCCTACAAGACCTTTGCATATTTCATCAGGAAGTATAATGATATTTTTAGCAGGATAATTATAAATTCCTTCACCTAATGTTTCCTTATAATATCCATCTTTACTAATCTTCATATCACTTCCACTTACATTTAAAAATTTATTTTGATTTATATAGTTCTCTATTTCACTATCTTCAGTATTACCATCCCACTGAGTTGTGTATTCGTAATTTGCTAGATTTATTTGTTCATACCCTTGCATATTTCTTAATTTATTGAAGTCACTTAAACTTATAGCTAATGGTGGTATGCTCATATCATCCCTTTTATAAAAATCTTCTTCATTTAAGAAATACTTTTCAACTTCTTCATACTCATCTATATCCACACCATAATCTTTTATATAATTTATTATATCTGAATATTGGAATTTAGGAATTTCTTCTATTTTATTTATACTATATTTTTCATCGTTATTTTTATCCAAGTACCCACTTCTTAACTCTATATCAAATGGAACTCTATAATCTAAATATCCTAAAGACCATTGAGACATTAATAATGTAACTATAAAACTTATTGAAGCTCCTAAAAATGTCAATGATATAGTCGCCATCAGAGTAGGAGTTGTATTTATTTTAGATAATATACCTCCTAACAAAAATAAATTCGTCCCTTTATATTTGAAATTCACGTATTTCTCTTTTATCCTTATAGCAATATAGGATATAGAATAAAATAAAGCATACGTAGCCAATATAAATGAAACCAGCGAAACTACTTCTGCTAATACCATTTGTTGAGTACTCACTACATAATTGCTAATACTCATATTCTTTTTAGTGTCTAATATGAATTTAGCTGAATATGCAAATATACTATATAATATTAATGATGCTAAAAATATTACCGTATAAACGTTCTTACTTTTCTTAAATTTAAACTCACTTATCTTGCTATTATTCATCATATCTATAAGTTTTGATTTATTTAAAACTTTTATATTATGTATACCTACTATACAAAACATACTAATGAAGAATGCAAATGTTATAAAAATAGTATCAAAGTAAAGCTTGAACGAAAATACAACTTCCTGTTTAGCACTTATATAAACTAATGCTGTAACAAGTTGTGAAAAAAGTGTTCCAACAAATATTCCACAAACTACAGATAGTATACCTACTATTAACATCTCTACAAAAAACATAAGTGCTATACTTTTTTGCTCAGCCCCTAATAAGATATATGTTGCAAACTCTTTTTGTCTCCTTCTAATCATATACTTACTTACATAAGCAACAAGTATTGCAAGTAAAGCTGTGATTACATAAGTCGAATACTTTAACATCTTCTTTAATTGTTCAAAATTATAAGAATCCTCTGTTATCAGTTCATAACTAGAACTTGATAAAGATGTAAAAGCATAAAATAAACTTACACACATTGTTATAGTTATAAAATATATCAAATAATCTTTAATAGATTTCTTTGCATTATTTATGGCTAGTTTAACGTACATCCCTTACATCACCACCTAACAATGCAACTACATCTAGTATCTGATTAAAAAATTGTTTTCGTGTATTATTACCTCTTACTAATTCTGTAAATATCTTTCCATCTTTAATAAATAAAATCCTATCACAATAACTCGCCGTAAAAGAATCATGAGTTACCATTAGTATTGTAGCTTTAAAGTCTTTATTTAAACTTGATATCATCTCTATCAACATTTGAGCTGACCTTGAGTCTAATGCTCCTGTTGGCTCATCTGCAAGTATCAACTTTGGATTTGTTATTAACGCTCTTGCACAAGCTGTTCTTTGTTTTTGTCCTCCTGATACTTCATATGGGTATTTTGTAAGTATTTCTTCTATACCGAGTTCTTTTGCTACTGAATTTACCTTACCATCTATTTCATTTTTATTAGTTTTATTTATGGTTAGTGCTAAAGCTATATTTTCATGTATTGTCAAAGTATCTATCAAGTTAAAATCCTGAAATATAAATCCTAAATTTTCTCTTCTAAATCTACCTATTTCCTTTTTATTTATTTCCGTTAAATCTTTTCCATTTAAATAAATGTGACCAGAACTTACCTCATCAATCGTTGCTATAACATTTAGCAAAGTTGTTTTTCCTGAACCAGATGGTCCCATAACCCCTACGAATTCACCTTTTTGTACCTCGAAGCTTACATCATCAATTGCTTTTAATATATTACCCTTATTTCCATAGTATTTTTCTATACTATCAATCTTTAATATTTCACCCATATTTATCACCTCAAGGTTATTTTATATGATTTATCTCTACTTTGATTCGATTTAACCTTTCATTAATGTTACGATATTGTAACATAGAGATGTATTTTCCTAAACCTTAGAAAAGTTCCCCTTTGGAAAAATAATATTAATCTTTGTATACTCATTTTCTTCTGATTCAATTTTTATTAATAAACCTAACTTATCACACAGTTTTTTGCACAAGTACAATCCTATGCCTGTTGATTTATAATTTACACGACCTTTATTTCCTGTAAACCCTTTATTAAATACCCTACTTATCTCATCACTAGGTATCCCTATTCCATTATCATAAATAGTTAAATCAACTGCATTTTTTATTTCTTTAGTATATATTTTTATAGTACTTTCATTCTCTTTTCTATATTTTATACAATTGACTATAATTTGATTTAATATGAACTCTAGCCATTTACTATCACTATATACACTTTCGCAAATATCATATATCTCTATATCAATACTATTAAGTATAAGTACTTGCTTATTTCGAGTGATGACACTATTTATACATTTTTCTAAAGAGATTTCTTTTACTAAATAGTCTTTTTCAACATCTTCACTTCGAGCATAGAATAATGCTTGCTCTACATATCTATCAATTTCTTCTAATTCTTGTAATACTAACCTTGATGTAGATGTTTTGTTGTTCTCTTCTATTAACTTAATAGCTGAAATAGGTGTTTTTACCTCATGTATCCATTTTTCTATGTACTCTTTATAATCCTTTTTTTGATTTTTTATTGTATTTATTTCTTCTCTCATAGACTTACTAGCTTTTTTCAAAATATAGTAATATGGTATTGCTTCTATGTATTTAGGTTGCTCTATTATTTCACTTAATAGATACTTTTTATCTGTATTTTCAATATACTTATTTAGTTTATAGAAATGCTTCTCTATGGTCTTATATTCATGTAAGAGATACATCGATAATACCATTCCCCATGTAATCCATATAATCTTTATGACTTCAAATGTATTTCCTGAACTAAATAGAAATACAGACAATACTATTAAAGATATAATATTTAAACTAATTACTCCAATCCTTTTATTTAGATACTCTTGTATACTCATATCATATAACCTTGTCCTCTTTTAGTTTTTATATAATCCTTTATCCCTAATTCTTCCATCTTATTCCTTATTCTTGTAATATTAACTGTAAGTGTATTATCATTTACAAATAATGCACTATCCCATAAGTAGTCTAATATATCTACCCTCGAAACTATCTTTCCTCTATTTATCAGTAAGTAATGTAGTATTTTAAATTCATTTTTAGTAAGTTCTACTGATTTATCATTGTACTGTATTGTGTTTGTTAATATATTTAAAGTTATACCATTATGTTCGATATTATCTGTAATTTTTTCATTAGGATATGCTCTTTTCAAAACTGAAGCTACTCTTGCTAAAAGTATCTGTGTATTATATGGCTTTGTTATAAAATCATCTGCTCCTAAAGTTATTCCCATAAGTTCATCAATATTTGTACTTCTACTTGTTACAAATATTATAGGTGTTTTTGAAAAACTCCTTATTTCTGTACATATTTTAAATCCATCATCATTTGGTAAATTTATGTCCAACAGTATTAAATCTGGATTATACTCTTTTACTTGATTTGTAATGTTATTGAAATCATGTATTTTTATTGTTTTATATTTATTTAAATCTAATAAATTATGAATCTCATTTCTTATTAGTTCATTATCTTCTATTATCATTATAGTAAACATTCTTTTTCTCCATCTCCTCACATATTTTATTCTATTATGTTAGGTTTATTTCAATTATAAATTAACCAATAATTATGCCTTATGGTTATTATAGCATTTCTCATTATCTAAGCACTATATTTATAGTTTTGTGTAATTAAAAAGAAAGTCATAAAAGACTTCCTATTAAATATTGTTATACTTGTTCAATTTAGTTTTTTAAGCTCATGATACATTATCTTGCTTTATTATAGTTATATGTTAAATCATTTTATGCACTAAATGCCTTATATGCATTTAAAACTATATCTGTATTTTCCTCATCTAATATATAATTTAAAATCCTTGCCATATTAAAATCTTCATCTATACAACCTCTATATAGATTCATAGCTATCCTTATTAGAGTTTTTTCAGATTTAGATGACTTTTCAAATCTTTTTAATATCATATCTCTATTTAAATTATTGTTTAATAGTAAATCTGTATTATAAAACATCTCCATCGACGAAAGAATATAGTATGCAGAACAAATATATTTATCATCTTCATTTATTTTACCAAGTCTATATTTATAATACTTTTCATGTAGTTCATTCTTAAAGCTTATTACTGTGAGAATGGGAAATTATTTGTAAAAGATGATTTCACACCTAGTATTGTACGAAGAATATTTAGAGAATATCTAAGTGGTATAGGTTTTGATGCTATAGCTAGAAATCTTTACAATGATGATATACCTACTCCTAGTCAAGTTGCTTGTATTAAAAGTGCCTCATCTAAATGGAATGGCTCATCTGTAAGATGTATTCTAGAAAATCCTCATTTTATAGGTAATTTAGTTCAAGGAAGGACTACAACTAAAAGTGTTACTTCTACTAAAAGAAATACTGCTTCTAATGAAGATTTAATTATTATTGAAAATACCCATGAAGCTATAATCTCTAAGGATGAGTTTAATGCAGTTCAACAACTAATATCTTCTCGTAGAAGAAAAAGACCTGCTCAAAGTACTCATATATTTAGTAATATTCTTATATGTGCAGATTGTAGTCATGGTATGCATTTTAAAAAGAATAGAAAAGGATATATCTGTGGTAGCTTCAATAAGCATGGTATTAAAGCTTGTAGCTCTCATATAATACGTGAACAAAATCTGAAAGATATAATTCTATCTGATATAGATTTTATCTTAACCACTATATCTAATAAATCATTTTTAGATAATATTAGTTCAAATTTAAATAAAGAATCTAAATCTAGTAAAAATAAATTAGATAGCATAGAAACTAAAATTTCAAAGCTAACTACAAGGAAAAATAATGCTCTTAATAAATTCATCGATGATTGTATCAGTAAAGATGATTACGATAATCTTGTAGAAAGTATTAACTCAGAACTAAATGAATTAAAAAGTGAAAAACTGTTGCTTGAAAGTACTATGAGTACTAATTTAAATTCTAACCTAAGTAGTGGTATGTGCTATTTTAAAAGTATAGCTTCTAATATAAATGATTTAACACCCGATGTAGTAAATCGATTAATAGATAAAATTGAAGTGTCTGAAGATGGTACTCCGAGAATCTATTACCGATTCTCGGAATCATCTATATGTTTATCTGATTTTATAAATCAGACTTCTTAACTATCTTCGCACAGCATTCAACGTGCATTGTGTGAGGGAACATATCTACAGGTTGTATTTCTACACACTTATACCCTCTTTCATCTAAGTATGCTAAATCTCTAGCTAAAGTAGATGGATTACATGAAACATACACTACTCTATCTGGTTTCATTGATACTATCGTATCTAATACCTTTTCATCGCATCCTTTTCTAGGAGGGTCTACTACAACTACATTTGCAGTTTTTCCTTCACTGTACATTTTAGGAACGACTTCTTCAGCTTTTCCAACATAGAATTCCACATTATTTAAGTTGTTTAATTTAGCATTAATTTTAGCGTCTTTTATAGCATCTTCAACTATTTCAATACCATATACCTTAGTAGCTTTTTGTGCTAAAAATAGAGATATTGATCCTATTCCACAGTATATATCAAATACAGTATCATTTTCCTTTAACTCTGCATATTCTAATGCTTTATTATATAAAACTTCAGTTTGAACAGGATTAACTTGGAAGAATGATAATGGAGATATTTCAAATACTAAATCTCCGATGTAGTCATTTATCTTTCCATTTCCATATATAACTTTATTTTCTTTTCCTAATATTACATTAGTTTTAGCTTTATTAACATTAAGAACTAAAGTCTTAAATCCTAGTATATTTTCTTTTAATACAGAAGCTAACTCATTTAGATGTGGTAAATTAGTTCCATTAGCAACTAAAACTACCATTACCTCATTAGTTGTAAAACCAACCTTTGTCACTAAGTGTCTTAAAACTCCTGTATGAGTAGTTTCATTATAAATACTTACATTATAAGCTTGAATATAAGTTTTTATTATCTTTATTATTTTATCATTTATATCATGTTGTATTACGCACATATCAGTAGGTATAACATCATGGCTCTTCTTTTTGTAAAAACCTATAGCAGTTGAACCATTTATATTTTGTATTGGAAATTGAGCCTTATTTCTATATCTACAAGGACTTTGCATACCTATCGTTTCATGTATTTCAACATTTTCTAATTTTCCTATTCTAGATATAACTTGCTTAACCTCATTTGTTTTTAACTCAAGTTGCTTATTGTAATCTAACTCTTGTATTTGACATCCACCGCAGTCTTTTAAATCATCACTACAGATTCTATCAACTCTAAATGGTGATTTTTCAATTATTTCAACTATATCTCCTACTGCATAGTTCTTTTTAGACTTGTTTATTCTTACTTTTACTTTATCTTGTATTAATCCGCCCTCTACAAAAACAGTAAAACCTTCATATTTTCCTATTCCTACTCCACCTTGACCTATATCAACTATATCTACAACATACTCTTTATTTTTTGATAACATAGGTTAGTCCTCCGTACATTTATTTTTTTAAATCCAATATTTTATTTTACCAAAAAAATAAGAGCTTTTAAAGCCCTTATATAAATAAATCTTTAGTTTTAATCCCTTGATATAATTGTATTGATGCAAATATAAATAGCACAAACCCAAGTACTGGACCTGTCACTATAAGAATTTCTGCTAAATTTTGAGATATTCCACTATCAACTATCATTTTTAATGAAGCTACATAATCTTGCTTTACATTTATACCATATCTTATCCATGTTACAGCAGTCATAAATGCAACTGGTATTACACTCATGGTCATGTAAAACCCTGTTATCGTTCTTTGTTTAACTCCCTTTAATCCTATATATATCGGTATAAAAAATAATATAGGTAAAAAGAATCCAAAGAATTGAGGAGTTAAAGCTAAAAATAGCATTGCACAAAATAAGAAGCTAGTTATATACTTTCTAAGGTTTATAGTTTTACCTTGAAAGTCACATAATGATGCTGTTAGATATCTTGTGTAAACTTCTATTACTGACTCTATTTTATTTTTTTCCTTAGTCGATTTTAATTCTTTTATAACTTCTTTCCCTTTTTCATTCATTCGATTATATTGTATTTTAAATTTTTCATCGATTTCTATATTAATATATAACTTATGTAATTCTTCTAGCTTACTTATATATTTATCTTTCTTTCTTTTATTTAAACTACTTATTTTTTTTAACTCATTTATTATCTGAGTTATATTAGCTGCAGCTAATTTTCCTTTCATTCCTATTGTCCCCTTATCAGTTTATATTCACATTATATAAAACTCTTCATTAATGTATATTTATATTCTATTGATTTTTCACTATCTTTCTCATAGAAATACCTATAGTCACAAATATAATAGTCCATATACAACCCAAGAACATCCATGCTGCACTAGTCATTACATCGCCCCCTTTTATGAAAATTCAACAATACCATCTATTTCATATTTATATTTATTTTTAATTGCCTTATATGATTGAATATATCCTACTATTAAAACACCTATAACGGCTATTCTACCTAGATTAACCCATATAACTAGACTTGGCATATTGGCAACGTAAGATGGTACCAAATTAAAGTTTCCAGCTTTAGCATAATCTAATGTAAAGAATATTAAAAATGTTATTATTGTTATAGGAGTCAAGAATTGATGGAATAGTCTAAAGTACCACTTTGGAACCTTCCATAAACCACCTTTATTCATTTCTTCAAGTGCTCTATCTTTTACACACCACCCAATTATAACTATTTCTATTAATCCTAATACTATTAATAAATAGTTACCTATCCAGTTATCGACTTCCATAAAGTATATTAACTCTGCTGTTTTTGTTAGTATTGGCTCTAACGCAACAGGAAGACCTACTATTATATATCCAAAGAATACTATCCAAGCACCTTTTTTTCTATTTATTCCTGCATCTTCTTCTAATAATGCAACTAAATAGTTATACATCGCTATTGCAGATGTTATACCCGCAAAGAATAATAATAAGAACCAAACTGCTCCAAATATTCCTCCGCCTGTCATAGTTCTAAATACGTTAGGCAATGCCATATAAGCAAGGCCTATACTTCCTTTTATACCTTCTTCACCTAAAAATGCATATGCTATAGGTATAACTGCTGTACCACCTAATATAACTTCTGCAAATTCATTTAATGATATTGTTGCTACTGAAGCAGTTATTATATCTTCATCTGGTTTAAGATAAGATGCATAATTTTGAATTATCCCCATACCTAAAGACAATGTAAAGAATATTTGACCAGACGCTGCTATTGCTGATCCCCAAGATAATTGACTAAAATCTGGATTCCATATAAAGTTTAACCCTTTTAATGAACTCCAATCTGGATTTACTGGTGCTCCTAAAGTTAATGATCTAATACATAATATGATTCCAAATGCATATAAAACAGGCATCATAATCTTTGCCCAAGACTCTATTCCCTTCTCTATTCCCTTCATTACTGCAAAAGCTAATACTAATAATGATATTATCCAAAATATTAAATTTGATGGATTTTGTATGTAAGATGCAAAAAATTCTCCTGTTGATATACTTGAATCCATATAACCACCAGTTAAAGAATTAAATCCATATCCCAATGACCATCCTATAAGTTGATTATAATAAGAGTTAACTAATATAGTAACACCAAATGCTATCATACCAGATAAAGAACCTACTATAATTGCTTTTTTAGGAGTCATAGCCTGTTTTGCTTGCAAATACATTATTGGACCCATAGTTCCATGTCCATATTTTCCTCCATATCTCCCTATACTCCATTCAACCATCATTAACGGCATACCTATCACTATTAATGCAAAGAAATATGGTATCATAAATGCTCCTCCACCATTTGAAGCAGCTACATATGGAAATCTCCAAAAGTTCCCAAGACCAACAGCATTACCTGCCATTGCTAGTATAAGACCTACTTTAGATCCCCAATTCCCTCTACTTTCATCCATTTTGTATTCCCCCTTTATTTTATATGTATACTATTTTTAACATATTTATTACTTCAATTTTCAGTCTATATGGAATTTTCCGAAAATTTTATTTTATGAAATAGCCACTATGTTTATTTGATAAACTTAGTGGCTAACTTAATATTCTTAAAAGAATAGTATCACAATATTATATTGTTTTTCAATATTTTTTAATATAAATTAAAATCTTAATTTATATTTGTATTTCTTATAAAACTCTTGTAGATCCTCTGTATATTACTCCTCTAGATGCATCTACAGTTACTATTTCTCCATCTTTAACAGATTCTAATATATTTGTTGCAGATACTATAACTGGTTTATTTAAGCTTATACCTACTATAGCTGCATGAGATGTCATTCCACCTTCTTCAGTTATTATAGCAGCACATTTTTCTATATGAGAGTTCATTTCTATATCAGTCATAGTTGTAACTAATATATCACCTTCATTAAATTCTACACAATCTTCGTTACCTTTTATAATACGAACTTTACCTTCTACAGTTTTAGATCCTACACCTATACCTTTTACTATTTCTTCACTTATAACATGAACTTTTATTAAGTTTGTAGTTCCGCTTATTCCAACTGGAACTCCAGCAGTTATAACTACTAATTCACCATTATTTATGTATCCTGCATTTTTAGATGTTTCTATAGAGTTTTCTATAACCTCATCTGTATTTCCTGCTACTTCAGCTTTAACTGGATAAACACCCCAAGTAAGAGCAAGTCTTCTCATTACCTTATCATCATTTGTAGTAGCTATTATTGGACACTTAGGTCTGCACTTAGATACCATTCTAGCAGTATGTCCTGATGAAGTTGAAGTTATTATAGCTGAAGCATTTAAATTAACTGCTGTTGTACAAGTAGCATGACTTATAGCATCTGTAACAGTTTCGTTATTTCTAGAATTCTTTTCTAATAAGTTATCATAATTTAAAGTTTCTTCAGTTCTCTTTGCTATAGTAGCCATAATTTTTACTGCTTCTACTGGATATTTACCAGCAGCAGTTTCTCCTGATAGCATTATTGCATCTGTTCCATCGTATATAGCATTTGCAACGTCTGTAACTTCTGCTCTTGTTGGTCTAGGATTTCTCATCATAGAATCTAACATTTGAGTAGCTGTTATTACTGGCTTTCCTGCTTTATTACATTTTGCTATCATCATTTTTTGAACTACAGGTATTTCTTCTGTTGGTATTTCAACTCCAAGGTCCCCTCTAGCAACCATTATACCATCAGATACAGCTATTATATCATCTAAGTTATCTACACCTTCTTGGTTTTCTATCTTAGATATTATTTGTATATCTGTTGCATTGTTTCTTTCTAAAACTTCTCTTATAGCTAATACGTCAGAAACTTTTCTAACGAAAGATGCAGCTATAAAATCTATTCCTTGAGATATACCAAATTCTATATCACTTATATCCTTATCAGTTAATGCTGGCAAGTTTATTTTTACTCCTGGTACGTTTACACCTTTGTGGTTTTTAACTATTCCTGAGTTTTCAACTATACAAAGTATGTCATCACCATTTACTTCTTCAACTCTAAGACCAACTAATCCGTCATCTATTAATATAGTATCCCCAGCAACTACATCATTTGCAAGTCCTTTATAACTTACTGTACATATTTCTTTTGTTCCCATAACATCTTTCATTGTTATAGTGAACTTTTGACCTTCTTCTAATAGTACTTCTGGTTGATCAAAATTCCCAGTTCTTATTTCTGGTCCTTTTGTATCTAGTAATAGAGCCACTGGCTTATTTAACTTTTCTCTAACCTTCTTTACTAAATCCATTCTTCCTTTATGTTCTTCATGTGAACCATGAGAGAAATTCATTCTAGTTACATTTAATCCATTTTCAATTAATGCAGTTAGTACTTCTTCCTTCTCTGATGCAGGTCCTAATGTACAAACTATTTTAGTCCTCTTAGTGTTTTTTAACATATATATATTCCTCCTAAATTATATAGATAGTATTTTTACCATTTCATAAGTATCCTTATCAAATTCTTTAGTCATTGATAAAGCTTCATGTATGTCCATGTCTATGATTTTATTGTCTCTTATACCTACTACTCTAGCAGCTTTACCATCTAATAATAGCTCTACTGCTCTTACTCCCATTCTACTTGCTAATATTCTATCAAATGCTGTTGGGCTACCACCTCTTTGGACATGTCCAAGTACAGTTACCCTTAAGTCTGCTCCTGTCTCTTTTATTATTTCTTTTCCTAAGTCTTGAGCATTTCCAACACCTTCAGCTAAAACTATTATACTGTGTCTTTTTCCTCTTTTTTGAGTAGTCTTTAATTTATTACATACATCTTCTACTTTAAAGTCTACTTCTGGAACTATTACAGTTTCTGCCCCCCCTGCAAGACCTGCATATAAAGCTAAGTCTCCACAGTGTCTTCCCATTACTTCTATTATGTTAACCCTTTCATGAGAAGAAGATGTGTCTCTTATTTTACCTATAGCATCTATTATTGTATTTTGAGTTGTATCAAATCCTATAGTATAATCAGTATAAGCTAAATCATTATCAATAGTTCCTGGAATACCTATAGCTGGAAATCCTAGATCACTAAGTTTCTGAGCACCATTAAATGATCCATCTCCACCTATAACAACTAGACAATCAATACCATACTTTTTAAGAACTTTTACTCCTATTGCTCTTCCTTCTTCAGTTTTGAATTCTTCACATCTAGAAGATTTTAATATTGTTCCACCTCTATGTATAATATCTCCAACAGAAGATAGATTCATTTCTTGTATATCTTCTTCTATTAATCCTTTATATCCTCTGTTGATACCATAAACCTTACATCCATAGTATATTGCTGACCTAACAACAGCTCTTATAGCTGCATTCATTCCTGGAGCATCTCCTCCACTTGTCAATATTCCTATAGTTTTCATGGCTTTACCTCCTATATTCTCTATATTAACACCCTTAGGGACATTTTTAGTCCCTATTATGTTTTTTTATCCCATTATGAGTAAAAAAATTAGGTCTACTAAAATGTCCATTTTATGATATTATAACATAATTTTTCCAATTTTTTTATATTAATATTATATAATAAAATTTTTATTTTAATATCCTAATTTTTTTATATTTATTAACTATCTTATCTTTATATTTTCTTTTGGAAGTATATTATTTAATTCAGTAATTAATCTATCAGAAATAGTTACACTAAATCCATTATATTTATATAATTTTTTAGTATCCTCTGCATATAAAAATATATTTTCTTCTCCTGGATATCTCTTTAATATATTAGATATATTCTCCATCATATTTACATTATTATATGAATCTACTTTTAAATATAAACCATTTTTCGAGTTTTTTCTATGGTTTTCTGTATTATTAATATGTTTTTTTGAATCATATATTCCTCTATTTAGTTGATATACATTATCTATATCTACAATATCTCTTGCTACAATCTTAGGTTCTTCCCCTTCTTTTATATTTAATACTCCTCTTATAAAGATTATACTATCTTCATTTAGAATTTGGTTATATTTTTTTAAGGTTTGAGGGAATACTATAACTTCTATATTTCCATACAAGTCTTCTAAGTCTAAAAATGCCATTATATCATTACGTTTCGTAGTTTTTATAGTTTTATTTGCTATCATACCGCCCATTATTACATCTCTTTCATCTAGACTTAAGTATGATTCTTCATCTTCTTTTAAGGAATTTAATTTTCCATTATCTATCGATGTATTCTTAGTTAAAATTTCCTTGAACTCTGATAGTGGATGTCCACTTACATACATTCCTAAAACCTCTTTTTCTAAACTAAGTTTTTCTCTTTCTTGATATTCAGGTAATTTAGGTATTGTATTAGTCTCTTGTAAGTTATTTTCTTCACTAGCTCCAAAAACATCAAATAATGATATTTGACCTTGTACATTTTTCTTTCTATCCATAGATATACTATCTAAGACATTTTCATATCCAGCCATTAGACTTGCTCTATTTTCACTTATTTCATCAAAAGCACCACATTTAATTAAACTTTCTATAACTCTCTTATTAGTATCTTTTGAATCTAATCTTTTAGCTAAATCTGAGAAATCTACAAATTCACCATTAAGATTTCTTTCATTAATTATATTTTCTATAATATTTACACCAACATTTTTAACTGCTGCTAGTCCAAATCTTATATTATTTCCTTCAACCGAGAATTTAGAAAAACTTTTATTTATATCTGGCTTTAATACTTCTATACCTAATGCATTACATTCTCTTATATATTCTACAACCTTATCTGTATTTCCCATTACACTAGTTATTAAAGCAGCCATAAATTCAACTGGATAATATGCTTTTAAATATGCTGTTTGATACGATAAAACACCGTATGCCGCAGCATGCGATTTATTAAATGCATACTTTGCAAAGTCTATCATATCATCAAATATCTTATTAGCTATATCTTCTGGTACACCATTTCTTATACACCCAGCTATCTCTATATTTCCATTCTCATCTTCTTTTCCGTAAACGAAGTATCTTCTTTCCTCTTCCATTACGTCCATTTTTTTCTTACCCATAGCTCTTCTAACTAAGTCACTACGTCCATACGTATATCCGCCTAATTCTCTAACAACTTGCATAACTTGTTCTTGATAAACTAAACATCCATAGGTAACTTCCATGATAGGTTTTAGATTTTCATGTAAGTATGTTACATTTTGTGGATTAGTTTTATTTTCAATGTAAGTTGGTATGGAATCCATAGGACCTGGTCTATATAAAGATATTCCCGCTACTATATCTTCAAAATTATCTGGCTTTAATTGTTTCATGAATACCCTCATACCAGCACTTTCTAACTGGAATACACCTAATGTATTTCCTGAAGATAAAAGTTCAAATACCTTGGGGTCATCATAATCCATCTTTGAAAAATCTATTTTTCTATTATGATTCTTTTCTATTAAGTTAAGTGCATCTCTTATTACTGTAAGAGTTCTAAGTCCTAAGAAATCCATCTTTAGCAGACCAAGTTCTTCTAGTGTAGTCATTGTAAATTGAGTTGTTATAGCATCTTGATGTTTATAAAGTGGAACATATTCATCTACTGGATTTTTAGATATAACTACACCTGCTGCATGAGTAGATGCATGTCTTAACATACCTTCTATTCTCTTTGATATATCTATAACTTCTCTAGTTTCTCTATCTTGTTGATATAAATCTCTTAGTGTTGGATTAGTTTCTAGTGCCTTATCAATAGTCATACCAAGTGCAAAAGGTATTTCCTTTGCTATTTTATCAACTTTATTATATGGTATGTCTAAAACTCTTCCTACATCTCTTATAGCCGCTTTTGCTCCCATTGTTCCAAATGTTATTATCTGAGCAACATGGTCTTCTCCATATTTTCTTTTAACATAATCTATAACTTCTTCTCTTCTTTCATAACAGAAGTCTATATCTATATCTGGCATAGATACACGCTCAGGATTAAGGAAACGCTCAAATAGAAGAGAATATTTTATAGGGTCTATATCCGTTATCTTTAATGTGTATGCAACTATAGAACCTGCAGCACTACCTCTTCCAGGACCAACCATTATATTATTTTCTTTTGAGAAGTTTATAAAATCCCAAGTTATTAAAAAATATTCTACATAACCCATCTTCTCAATTACACCTAACTCATAGTTAAGTCTATCTATAATTTCTTGGCTTGGATTATCATACCTCTCTTCAAGACCTTTAAAACATAACTCTCTTAGATAAGTATCTGGTGTATATCCTTCTGGTACATCATATTTAGGAAGATGTATTGTATTAAAATCAAATTCTATGTTACACATTTCAGCTATCTTAACTGTATTATCTATAGCCTCTGGTGCATATGGAAATAATTCCTCCATTTCTTCTCTTGATTTTAAATAAAACTCATCACTACCAAATCTCATTCTATTTGGGTCATTAACTGTTTTTCCCATTTGTATACACATTAGTACATCATGTATTTTAGAATCTTCTTTGTTTACATAATGGATATCATTAGTTGCAACTAATGGTATATTAATTTCCTTAGATAATTTTACTAAAGCTGCATTGACTTCTTTTTGTTCCGGTAAACCGTGATCCTGTATTTCTAAATAAAAATTTCCCTCTCCAAATATATCTCTATATTGTAAGGCTATATTTTTAGCCTTTTCATAATTCCTATCCATTAGAGCCTGAGAAATATCTCCTGCTAAACAAGCAGATAGTGCTATTATTCCATCACTATATTTTTTTAACTCATCTATATCTACTCTAGGCTTATAATAAAATCCTTCTACATATGAAGTAGATACCATTTTAATTAAGTTTTTATATCCATCCATATTTTTAGCTAAAAGAATTAAGTGTCCTTGTCTTTTATCATAGTTAGGATCTTTATCTCTCAAGCTACGTGGAGCTGTATATACTTCACAACCTATAATTGGTTTTATTCCTTGTTTTTTAGCTTCTTTATAGAAATCTATTACACCAAACATACATCCATGGTCTGTTATGGCAACAGAACTCATATTTAATTCTTTTGCTCTACTTATAAGGTTCTTTACTCTAGAAAAACCGTCTAGTAAGCTATATTCAGTATGAACATGAAGATGTGCAAAATCTTTACTCATCCTATCACCTCCTAGATTATTCTTTAATTTTACCATAAAATTTATTTATCTTGAGCGATGTATCAATAAAATACATCATATTACTATCGATATGATATTAATATACCAATCAAATATGATTAATATATTTTATTGATTATATGATTAAATAATCTTAATCTAATTAGTTAGTTAAAGTGTAATTACCCAAAATAAAAGGAGATATATCAAAATATATCCCCTTTTTATTTATTCTTGCTTACTTCTTAAGTCATTCGCTATTTCTTCTATTTTCCTTAGTCTATGGTTAACTCCAGATTTTCCTATTGGAGGTTCTAACATTTCTCCTAATTCCTTTAGGGTCATGTCTTCACACTCTAACCTAATTCTAGCTATCTCTTGTAAATTTTCTGGTAGACTACTTATACCTATCGTATCTTGGATAAGCTTTATATTTTCTATCTGTCTAACAGATGCATTTACAGTTTTTGAAAGATTTGCAGTTTCACAATTAACTATACGATTTACATTATTTCTCATAGCCTTCACTATTTTCGTATTTTGTAGGCTTAAAAGGGCATTGTGTGCTCCTATTATACTAAGTAAATCTGATATTTGTTCACTTTCTTTTAAGTATACTACAAAGTTATTTTTTCTTGAAACAACCTTACAGTTGAATCCTAATTTATTTATTAAATCTTTTAAAGATTTAGCAAAATCCTCATTATTAGTTACAAATTCCATATGATAGTTTTTTCCAGGATCACTTATAGACCCGCCTCCTATGAATGCGCCCCTTATAAATGACCTTATACACTCTTCATTTTGTAATAAGTTTTCAGGAACTTTATTTACAGTATAAAATCCATCCCCTGGTTCTAATATTCCAAGCTCTCTTAATAAATTTTCTGATCCCATTTCACTTGTTACTATAAGAACATAACTATTATTTCTTTTTAACATTTGATTCTTATTTACAGATATAGTCGTATTTATACCAAAATTTTGTTTAAGTAATTTAAATACTTTTCTTGCTACAGAATTTAATTCTGTAGTAATCTTTAAATTCAATTTTCTATAACCTGCAATCTGTATACTTCCTGCTAATCTAACTATTGCAGCTAATTCAGTCATATTACAATAATCATCATTAGATATAACCCTTGCTAATTCATTTTTAGTTTCAGCTGAAAAAGACATATCTATCACCTATTTTACTAGTTCTTTTTTAGCCTTTTTTTTATTTCTTGCAAGGCTACTTTTATTATTTCTTTTTCGTCATCATATCTAGCCAAATCAACAACTCTATCTAAGTGTATAAATTTAGCATCAATGAATCCTTCTTCTTTTTGTGGAACTGTATTCATATTTCTTGCTTGCATTAAGTACCAAAAAACCGTTTTATGAACAGCTCTATTTTCATCCCAGTTTTCTTTAAATGTGTAATGAATTTCTCCTAAGTACTTTAATATATCTGCTTTTACTCCTGTTTCCTCTAGTACTTCTCTAAGTGCTGCTTCTTGTCTATTCTCTCCTTCTTCTACCTTTCCCTTTGGTAAAACCCAATCTCCATTGAATTTTCTAAGTAAAAGTATAGCATTGCCAAAAAGCACTACACCACCGGCACTAACCTCTTCTCTCATAGATGTTCACTCCTTAAAACTAACATAATAATAAGAATTTCTACATAAATCTTTAAAATCCTTTTTTACTTATCTTTGTCATTATCATGACGTAGTGCCAAATTAATTACTATATCTGAAATATGACCTGCATCGTGTCTAATATAATTATTTTTTATTTCAATTAGATTTTCTTCTATAGTTTTTGCTCCCATAGTTTTTAATATTTTTCTTTGTTTATCATCTAATATAACTTGTTTTGCACCATCTTTTTGATATCTATCAATCATTTCTTTAGGCAAAACTTCATTATTAGATATTACATAATCTATTATATTTTTATTGGTATGCTTTACTATAGCATTGACATGATCTAAAACATTATGGTCATCTGTTTCTCCTGGTTGAGTCATTATATTACATATATACACTTTAGGAGCTTTAGATTTTTCAATTGCATCGACCACTCCATTTACTAATAAATTCGGTATTATGCTCGTATATAAACTTCCTGGACCCATAATAATTATATCAGCATTTTCTATAGAGTTAATTACTTCATCTAAAGGTACTGCATCTTGTTCATCTAAATATACTCTTTCTATATAGGTTTTGTCATCTTTAACCTCTTTTGGTATTCTAGATTCACCTTTTACTATTTTCCCATTTTTTAGCTTTGCTATCAAGTTTATATCATTTAAAGTTACTGGTAGAACTTTTCCTGTTATGGCAAATATTTGACTCATTTTATATAACGCAACTTCAAAGTTTCCGTATAATCCATTCATAGCAGCTAAAAATAAATTCCCAAAACTCTGACCTTTTAAAGCGCCTTCTGTAAATCTATATTGCATAACTTCTTTCATAGTTGGTTCTATATTAGCTAAAGCTAGTAAGCAGTTTCTTATATCTCCAGGAGGTAACATACCCAAGTCTTCCCTAAGTACACCAGATCCTCCACCATCATCTGCAACAGTAACAATTGCAGTTATATTACGAGTTCTCTTTTTCAATCCTCTTAAAAAAACAGATTGACCCGTTCCTCCTCCGATAACTACTACATTAGGATCCGTACTTTCTTTATCATCTATCGTAATCGATTTTAATCTTTCATCTTTCGCCTTCTTATATACATATATAGATGTTAATAAAGCAATCCATCCTACAATTCCTATGACCATAAATATACTTGTCATTTTTGCCTCCATACTATCTTAACATAGAGTCTCTATGCTTTTTAACCACTCTATAACCTCTATTAACTAAATCATCGTATATAAGATTTGATATAGTAACTGATCTGTGTCTTCCTCCTGTACATCCAATTCCTATTACTAGATGTTGTTTTCCTTCCTCAATATATTGAGGAACTAAAAACTGTATCATATCAGTAAGTTTTGCATAAAACTCTTCACTAATCTTAGAGTTCATAACATAATCTCTAACTTCTTTATCATCACCAGTCTTAGGTCTTAAATCTTCAATATAATATGGATTAGGTAAGAATCTAACATCAAATACAAGATCACAGTCAGATGGTATTCCATGCTTAAATCCAAAAGATACTACTGATATTGTTAGCTTAGGATTATTCTCACCTATAGAGTATATTTTTCCAATTTCCTCTTTTAAATCTTTAGGCTTCATATTTGTTGTATCTATTATACAACTTGCCTTTTCCCTTAAAGGCTCTAATATCTTTCTTTCCATTTTTATACCTTCTGGTATTTGTATATTCTTAGATAATGGATGATTTCTTCTTGTCATCTTATATCTTTTTAATAAAACATCGTCTGAACAATCTAGATAAAGTATTTCATATTGATAATTTTCTTTTTCCAAATATGCTAAACTTTCGTAAAGCGTTTCAAAGAACTTTCTTCCTCTTATATCTATACCTAAAGCAACCTTATCTATACTAGAATTAGGTTGATAGCATAACTCTGCAAATTTAGTTATTAAGGCAGGAGGTAAGTTATCTACACAGTAAAAACCCATGTCTTCTAAAGCTCTCATAGCTTCACTTTTTCCTGAACCTGATAGTCCTGTTACAATTACAAATTTCATAATATTCCCCCTTTTCACCTATATTTTTATATTTTCTATTAATGATAAATCTACACTTGCTTCTTTTACAATTTTCATAGCTAAATCGAAGTTACCTACATTCTGAGGTATATGAGCATCTGACCCTATGATAAATTTATTTCCTATGCCTTTTATTTTAACTAATTGACTACTATTTAAAAATCCATGACTACTATTTATTTCTAATCTTGTATCTGTATTTTTTGCTACCTTCGCTATTTCTTCTATATACACATCACCCTTATCTCCAGGATGAGTTATTATGAATATGTCATTATTTTTCATAGCATTTATTATAGCCTTAGTATTGTACTCTTTAGATTTTTCATTTTTTATCATGTAGTTATTACAATGATTAAACATACTTTTTAAAGATGTCGGCGTAGATGCAAAATGATATCCAGCCATAATATAGTCACAGTTTTCAATAATTTTATCATTTATGTCTATATTTCCGTAACTATCTAAAATATTACATTCCATACCAAGAAGAATTTCTATATTTGAATATTTTTCATTTAATTTATCTATTTCTTCTCTCATCTTATAAATATCATTTAATTTTATTCCATATGCTAAATGTTTATATCCATGGTCTGATATTCCTATTGTTTTAATACCTTTAGAAATAGCTTCTAATACATTCTCTTCTATAGTTCCTTTCCCATGGCTATATTTAGTATGAGTATGATAATCTGCTAGTATTTGCATTTATTAATCCTCTCCAAGTATTTTGACTTCTTCCTCTAAAGTTATTCCATATTTTGCTTTTACTGTACTTTTAACTATATACATTAAATCTAAAATATCCTTAGCTTTAGCATTCCCTAAATTTACAACAAATCCACAGTGCTTTTCAGAAACTTGTGCACCTCTTAGTGTAAGTCCTCTTAATCCACTATCATCTATTAATTTAGCTGCGAAATGACCTTCTGGTCTTTTAAATGTACTTCCTGCACTTGGTAAGCTTAAAGGTTGCTTTGTAACTCTTCTTTGAGTAAAATCAGCCATTGTTGCTTTTATTTCATCATAACTTCCATTTTCTAACTCTATCTGAGCAGATAATACTATATAATCTGTTCTTGAAAGTATACTTCTTCTATAAGAAAACTCCATTTGTTCATTTGTAAAGTCAAGTATATTTCCATCTGTATCCATAAGTCTGACAGACTTAACTATATCCTTCATTTCTCCGCCATAAGCACCTGCATTCATAGCTAATGCTCCTCCTAGAGTTCCTGGTATACCAGCCGCGAATTCAAATCCTTTTAGTTCAGCTCTTAATACAGATTTTCCTACAAACGAAAGTAATGCACCAGATTGTATATTTACTATATTTCCATCGATATTAAAATCATTGAAGTTATCTGATATTTCTATTACTACTCCTCTAACTCCACCATCTTTCACTAAAAGGTTAGATCCATTACCTATTACAATATAAGGTACATTTTCTTCTTTTAAAAGCTTTACAACTTTCGCTATTTGTTCTTCTGTTCTAGGTTTAACTAATATATCTGCCGGTCCACCTACTCTAAAAGAAATATGCTTTTTCATAGGCTCATCTAATTTTATATTTTCTTTATCTATTATATTTAACAAACATTCATATATATATTTCTTATTCATTAAATTTCCTCCATAATTAAAATATTTATTAATTTATCGCTTACATTTACACTATATTATTTTTATATAATTAATATAATAATGTATTAAAAAAAAAATAACAATATAAAAAGGTCTTAAAAGTATTAAAAAAGCGTTGATATTACTATATCAACGCACTATTTTCTATAATATATAATTTTACTTATTATGTGCCGCTTTCTCACTACTTTGGTTTCGTATAAATATTTTATTATACATATATGGAATTAAAATAGCACCACCTATCATATTACCTATTGTTACAACTATTAAATTAGTTATTAATTGTCCTATAGTTACATTAGCACCTAATAGCATACCCATTGGTATAAAAAACATATTTGCAACACTATGCTCAAATCCACATAGTACAAATAGCATTATCGGAAACCAACAAGCAAAAATTTTAGATATTATATCTTGTGCTGCTGTTGCCATCCATACGGCTAAAACAACTATCATGTTACACAATATACCCCTTATAAGAGCCTCTAAAATGGTAAGCGTTGATTTTGACTGTGCAATTGATATTACTTTATTTGATGCATCACCATTAAATGTACCTGCGTAGAAAATTGCTACTGCTAAAAGCGTTGAACCTATAAAGTTTGCAATATACACTAGTGACCAATTCCTAAAAAGTTCTCTTAATGTTATCTTTTTATTCATAACAGCTAATGTCATTAAGTTATTACCAGTAAATAGCTCAGCACCACATATAACTACTAACATAAGTCCTACAGGAAACACAGTAGCTCCAACTAATCTAGCTAAACCAGCATCTATATTAGATAGTGTTTGAGATGCTAATATATTTCCTGCTCCTCCTAAGCCTATAAAAATTCCTGCAAGTATACCCAACCATATACAACTAGCTGTATCTAGGCTAGCTTTTTTAATACTTGCATTTATAGTAGCATTTGCTACTTCTTCGGGTGTTAAGAATCTTTTGTCCATAAGTCTACCCCCTAATATTAATAAGCTTTCAAGAAAATTAATGCCTTTCATTTCAAATGTTTATACTCTATAGAATAATATTTTTATGTACACTTCATACATAAAAATATTATTCTATATAAGTTTTTGTCTTTTTTTGTTTAATGTATACAAAGTATATATTTTAGTGTATAATTGTTAATGCTGCTAAATTACTAGCTGCTATTATTTTTAAAATTATATGTCAATATTTTATATTTAATTAACAATTTTTTAAGGAGGAATTATAAATGGCAGATAAAAAAATGCTTATGCCTGCTGAAATAGCTGAGTATACTATTGAAGCTGGTGTAAAAAAAGCTACTACACCAAATAAAAAAGTTCTAGCATCTGCATTCTTAGCTGGTGCATATATAGCATTCGGTGCATTAGGATCAGTTGGTGCAGCTTACAACTTATTAGCAAATCCTGATACTTACGGTTTAGGTAAAATGGTTGCAGGTCTTATGTTCCCTGCAGGTCTTATGTTTGTACTAATAGCTGGTGCAGACTTATTTACAGGTAACATATTAATAACTCTTGCTGCTCTAAAGAAAAGAGTAACTTGGGGACAAGCTTTCAAAAACTGGGCTTTAGTTTGGATTGGTAACTTACTAGGAGGAGCTTTAGTAGCGTATCTTGTAAGTTTATCTGGCGTATTTGATTGGAGTAATGGTTTATATGGTGGAGTTATCGTTAAAACTTCTATGGGTAAACTTGGATTTACTTGGGTTGCTGCAATAGCTTCTGGTATATTATGTAACTGGATAGTTTGTGCTACTGTTTGGATGACTTACGGAGCTAAAGATGTAACTGGAAAAGTTTTAACTGGATTCTTTGGTATATTCTTATTCGTATGTACTGGATTTGAACACTGTGTTGCAAACATGGCATACTTATTCGCTGGATTATTTAGTAAAGCAAACCCTGCATATTTAGAAGCGGCTCACAAAACAGCTGCTGATGCTGCTGCTATAAACATACCTAATATATTTATGAATAACTTAATACCTGTTACTATAGGTAATATATTAGGTGGTGCAATATTTGTTGCAGGAATTTACTACTTCCTATTTGTTAATAAAAAAGAAAATTCTATCGCTGAAAAGAAAACAGCATAGTCTTTAGTAATATATTTTTTAAAAGAGGTTGTTCTATAAGTTTAGTTCAATCTCTTTATTTATATCGCATTAATATTTATACTATTATATACAAAATATATTTATATATTAAATAAAAGGAGGTTTTAATTATGCACAGCCTTATTAAAGAGTCTTGGTATGAAATATTAGTTACTACCATATATATAATCAACTTCTTAGCAATTATAAACTTAATTTTTAGAGAAAAAAGAAGTATTGAAGCTACTGTGGCATGGGTTCTTGTATTAACTACTGCTCCAGCTATAGGTTGTATTTTATATATAGCAGTCGGTAGAGGCATTTCTAAAAATAACATGTTCAAAATTAAAGAAGCTGAAGATAAGATTTTAAAGGAAAATATAATAGATACTCAAATTAAATTAGATCGTAATGATAATTTTGAACCAAATTTAATTGGGTATAAAGATATGATATATGCTTTAGCTAATTCAAATAATTCTCATTTTACAACTAATAATGATGTAGAAATTTTTCCTGAACCAAATGATTTCTTTGAGTCTTTATTAGAAGAATTAAAAAAAGCTAAACATCATATAAATATACAATTTTATATTTTTAAAGATGATGAAATAGGAAATAAAATAATAGATATTTTAATAGATAAAGCTCAAAATGGTGTTGAAGTAAGACTATTATATGATGCTGTAGGTAGCAGATTATTCAGTGATAAATCTATCCACAAACTAAAAAAATCTGGAGTAAAAGTTGGTGCGTTTTTCCCTTCTTTTATGAAAGTTATAAACTTTAATCTTAACTACAGAAATCATAGAAAGATAGTTGTAATAGATGGTAAGGTTGGATTTATAGGTGGAAATAATATTGGAGATGAGTATCTAGGTAAAGATCCTAAATTCGGATATTGGAGAGATACTCACTTAAAAATTACTGGTGATTCTGTTAAAGATCTTAATATAAGATTTATACTAGATTGGAGATATACGACTAAAGAAGACTTAGTTTTAGATAAATACTTTGGAAATGAAACTCTAAGGCTATCTAATTCTAAAGCATGTAAAGATATCGGTATTCAAATAGTTTCTAGTGGTCCTGATAGTACTGAATTAGATGAGATTAAGTACGGTTATATAAAAATGATACAAAAAGCAAAAAAATATATTTATATACAAACACCTTACTTTATCTTAGATAAAACCCTTACAGACACATTGAAAATAGCTTGTTTCTCAGGTGTGGATGTAAGAATAATGATTCCGTCTAAACCTGACCATCCTTTTGTTTATTGGGCATCTTCTTCATATGCAGGTGAACTACTTAAGTATGGTGCTAAACTTTACAATTATGACCACAATGCTTTTCTACATGCTAAGACTATAGTAGTTGATGACTGTGTATGCTCTATAGGAACTGCAAATATGGATATTAGAAGTTTTGAACTTAACTTTGAAATAAATGCTTTTATGTATTCTTCAGAAGTTGCAAAAAAACAAAGAGCTATATTTGAAAATGATATTTTAAAATCTAAAGAAATAACATTAGATATGTATAATTCTAGATCTCGTTATATGAGACTCAAAGAGTCTATATCTAGATTACTTTCTCCTATATTGTAAAATCAATAATAAAGGGTTTACTTTTAAAGCATTATTATTTTTAAGTTCTCCCTTTATTACTATTTATTTTTATATTAGTTTTTTTGAATTTCCATATTCAACTTTTTATATACTATAATATATTTAATCAAAAATGGTTCCTCGAACACAACAATAAACATCCCCACTTTATCATAGAACATTTCTTATTTTTTTCATATTTTTAGTCTTAAATTTTTATGCATTCATAAAATTTTAATATGCTTTTATTTTACTAAATAGTTATTAAAATTAATTCTAAAATTAAAAGGAGGATTTGTATGTGCGATTTCTACTTACGTAACAAAAAATTATTCGAACAACTAGATACTTTTATTGATTCGCTGGAAACTAAAGATGGTTCTTTAATTCAAGTACTACATCATGCACAAGGTATATTTGGATATCTTCCTAAAGAAGTTCAACTATATATATCTGAAAAATTAAATATTGCTCCTGCTAAAGTTTATGGTGTTGTGAGCTTTTATTCTTATTTTACTACTGAACCCAGAGGAAAATATAAAATAAGCGTATGCTTAGGTACAGTTTGCTTCGTTAAAGGATCAGATAAAATATTATCTGAGTTCGAAAAACAACTTGGAATAAAAGCTGGGCAGACTTCTAAGGACCTTTTATTCTCATTAGATGGATTAAGGTGTGTTGGAGCATGTGGCCTTGCACCTGTTGTCGTTGTAAATGGTAAAGTATATGGTCAGTTTAAGCTAGATCAAGTTGGTGAACTTTTAGATTATTATAAATCCTTAGAAAATACTACTGTATAAGTTTAAATCTTTATTAAATATTTAGGTTACTAAGGGGGATAAATCATGAGTAAAATAAAGTCATTTAATGAATTAAAAGATTTTGCTGATAAGTTAAAACCTATTCTTTATATGAGAGAAAATCATACTAAAGAAAATCCTGAAAAAAGAGAAATTTTAGTTTGTGGTGGTACTGGATGCACTTCTTCAGATAGTATACAAATTATTGAAAATTTAAGAAATGAAATAAAAAAAGCAGACCTTGAAGGTAGTGTTGAGGTTCTTTTAACAGGATGCTTTGGATTTTGTGCAAAAGGACCAATAGTTAAAGTTTATCCAGATGATATATTTTATACACAGGTAAAACCTGAAGATGCTAGTGAAATTGTGCAAAGCCACTTAATAAATCATAAAGTTGTAGAAAGATTACTATTCGAAGAACCTACTCTAGATCATAAAAAGGTAGAAAAACATAATGATATGTCATTCTATAAAAAGCAATCTCGTGTTGCCCTTAGATATTGTGGTCATATAAATCCAGAAAATATTTTTGAATATATAGGATGTAACGGATATATAGCTTTAGGTAAATGTATATCTGAGTTATCTCCTATTGAAGTTGTAGAAGAAATAAAAGCATCTGGACTTAGAGGAAGAGGTGGTGCGGGTTTTCCTACAGGTATAAAGTTGGAGTCTGCATCTCAAACTCCTCCAGGTCAAAAATATGTTGTATGCAATGCTGATGAAGGTGACCCTGGTGCATTTATGGATAGATCTATACTTGAGGGTAATCCTCATAGTGTGCTAGAAGCAATGGCTATATGTGGTTATGCTATAGGATCCGACACTGGGTATATATATATAAGAGCTGAATATCCCCTTGCTATAAAAAGATTAAAAATTGCAATTTCTCAAGCTGAAGATGCTGGATTATTAGGTAACAATATACTTGGGTCTAACTTTAATTTTAAAATAGAGCTAAAATATGGTGCTGGAGCTTTCGTATGTGGAGAAGAGACTGCTCTTATAAATTCTATAGAAGGTAAACGCGGTGAACCTAGAATGAAAACATATATTCCTTCAAAGCGTGGTCTATGGAATTCTCCAACTTGCTTGAACAATGTTGAAACATTTGCTAATATACCTGCAATAATAAATAACGGCGCTAGTTGGTTTAGAAAATACGGTACTGAGGACTCACCTGGAACTAAAGTATTTGCTCTTGGTGGCAAAATAAATAATACTGGTCTTGTAGAGGTTCCAATGGGAACTACTTTAAGAGAAATAATTTATGAAATAGGTGGAGGTATACCTAATGGACGTAAGTTTAAAGCAGTTCAAACTGGCGGCCCATCCGGTGGGTGTATCACATCTAATAATTTAGATACTCCTATAGATTTTAAATCATTAAGTTCAATAGGGTCTATGATGGGCTCAGGTGGTATGCTTGTTCTTGATTATTCTGATTGTATGGTTGATATCTGTAAGTTCTTTCTTGAATTCACTGTAGATGAATCTTGTGGTAAATGTACCCCTTGCCGTATAGGAAATAAGCGTTTACTAGAACTACTTACTAAGATAACTGATGGAAAAGCTACTTTAAAAGATTTAGATAATTTAAAAGAACTTGCTACAACTATAAAAAACACTTCTCTATGCGGTCTTGGAAAATGCGCTCCTAATCCAATTTTAAGTACACTTAATAACTTCTATGATGAATATCTTTCTCATGTTGTAGATAAGAAATGTCCAGCAGGTAAATGCCAATCTTTATTAAACTATATTATAACAGATGCTTGTAAGGGTTGTACAAAATGTGCTAGAGTATGCCCTGCTAAATGTATAACAGGAAAACCTAAGGAAAAACATGAAATAGATACTAAAAAATGCTTAAAATGTGGTACTTGTATGAGTAATTGTAAATTTAATGCAATTATCAAGGTATAATTCATTTTAGGAGGTATATTAATGAATTTAGTTAATTTAACTATAAATAATAAATCTGTATCTGTACCTAAAGGATCTACTATACTAGATGCAGCCAAAAAATTAAATATAAAAATTCCTACCCTTTGTCATCTTAATATGAGTGAAGTAAATATTGTTAACCAATGTTCATCTTGTCGTGTATGTATGGTTAGCGTTGGTAAAGGATTAGTTCCAGCTTGTGGAACTCTGGCAAAAGAAGGTATGAATGTTCAAACTAATACTAAGGATGCTATAAATGCACGTAAACGTGTTGTTGAATTATTGTTATCAGACCATCCTCAGGATTGTTTAATTTGCGATAAAAACGGTAATTGTGAATTACAATCTATTGCTGCTAATTTAGGAATTAGAGAAATTAGATTTAAAGGAGAGCAATCATTTGCTAAAACAGACACTTCTACTAAATCAATCATAAAAAATTATGATAAATGTATACTTTGTAGAAGATGTGAAACAATGTGCAATGATATCCAAACTGTAGGTGCTTTATCTGGAGTTAATAGAGGTTTTAACACTAAAGTTGGTACTTTCTTTAATACTAATTTATGTGATACAGAGTGCACATTCTGTGGTCAATGTATTTCAGTATGCCCTACTGGTGCCTTAACCGAAGTAAATAATATACCACTTGTATGGGATGCCCTACATCAAAATGAGAAAACTGTAATTGTTCAAGTTGCTCCTTCTGTTAGGGTTGCAATAGGCGAAGAATTTGGATTAGAAGCAGGTACTATATCTACAGGCAAGATGGTCGCTGCATTAAAGTCTTTAGGATTTAAATATGTGTTTGATACAAACTTTGGTGCAGACCTTACAATAATGGAAGAGGCTGCTGAATTTATAAACAGATTCAAGGAAAATAAAAACCTACCGTTATTAACAAGCTGTTGTCCTGCATGGATTAACTTCATTGAAAAGAAGTATCCTGAACATCTAAACCTTACTTCTACATGTAAATCACCTCAAGGAATGTTCGGTGCCATAGCTAAAAATTATCTCGCTCCAAAAGTTTTAAATATAGAGCCTAAAAATATGTATGTTGTTTCAGTAATGCCTTGCGTTGCTAAAAAATATGAATGTTCAAGAAATGAATTAGGTCAAGATAATATTCCAGATGTAGATATATCTATAACTACTAGAGAATTAGCTAAGATGATTAAAGAAGCTGGCATAGATTTAGCTAATTTAGATGAAGAACCTTTTGATATCCCTCTTGGAGAATCCACAGGTGCAGCTGATATATTCGGTACTACTGGTGGTGTTTTAGAAGCAGCTCTTCGTACTGCATATGAATGGATAACTAATAAAGAATTAAAAGATGTAAATTTTTCTTCCATAAGAGGATTTGAAGGAATAAAAGAAGCTAGTATTGATGTTGATGGTACTATAGTTAACGTTTGTGTAGTTAGTACATTAGGAAATGCTAGAAAGATTATGGATGAAGTAATTTCAGGTAAATCTAAATATCATATTATAGAGGTAATGGCTTGTCCTGGTGGATGCGTAGCTGGTGGAGGGCAACCATATCATCATGGCGACTATGATATTATTAAAAAACGTGCTCAAGGTCTTTATAATATAGATGAAATCAAAAAACTTCGTAAATCTCATGAAAATCCATCTATAATTACTTTATATAATGAGTTCTTAGATAAACCATGTAGCAACATTGCTCACAAATACCTTCATACTCATTATTTTAATAAGAGTAAAATTTATAAAAACGAAGAAAGTTTAACTACTAATGAATAATTAATATCTTTATATATTATTTTATAACTATAATATATAAATTAATATAAAAGCCTCTAAATTGATAATTCAATTTTAGAGGCTTTATTTATTCCATATATAATTCAGTATTTAACTGATAATTGTCTCAAGTAGAGCGAGTTTTAAGCAAGGATATATCCTTGGCGATATGCGCAAAACAACTTTTATTTATTATCTATTAACTGAGATAACTTTTTAGTAAATTCATGTGCAGAATCATAGCCCATTCCTCTTTGTCTATAATTCATAGCTGCAACCTCTAAAACCATTGCTGTATTTCTACCTGGCTTTACAGGTACCACAAGCTTTTCTGTACTTACTCCTAATATTTGCTCATATTCTTTGTCTAATCCTAGTCTATCATAATATTTATTTTCATCCCAACCTTCTAGATGGATTACCAAATCTATCATTTTAGATGTTTTAGTAGCTCCTACTCCATATAAGCTTTTAACATCTATTATACCCAGACCTCTTATTTCCATAAAGTGTCTTAGTACTTCTGGAGCTTGTCCTACTAAAAGACTATCATCTAATTTTTTAATTTCTACAGCATCATCAGCTACAAGTCTATGACCTCTTTGGATTAGCTCTAAAGCAGTCTCAGATTTACCTATACTACTCTCACCTTTTATAAGAACTCCTATCCCATATATATCAACTAATACTCCATGTATCGTTGTACGTGGAGCTAACTTATCATCTAAGTAATTTGATAATCTATTTATAAGTCTTGTTGTATTTCTCTTTGTACTTACGACGATTCTATCATATTTCTTTGCAAATTCTATAACATCAGGTTTTACTTCTAAATCTCTCGATACAATAAGAACAGGAATTTCATGAGAAAAGAATTTATCTAAAACATCTCTTCTAGTTGCATCGTCTATATATCCAAAATAATTGTACTCTGTCTTACCTACTATTTGTATTCTCTCATATGCAAAATCTTCAAAATACCCAGCAAATTGTAGCCCTGGTCTATTTATATCTTGTGAATATACATAGTAATCTTTATTTTTTGGCATATGTACTATTTTTAAATCTAGATCTTTTACTATATCCCTTATTGATACTTTTTCAACTGATTCCATAATTTACTTTAACATCCCTTTCTAAAATAATTATATACACTTTCACTAGATGTCTTATTCATACCTTCTACTTCTAATAACTCTTCAAAGGTTGCTTTTTTTATAGCTTCTATATCCTTAAAATGATTTAATAGTGCCTTTTTTCTTTTTTCCCCTATACCTTGTATATCATCTAATTCAGATTTTGTCAAAGATTTGTTCCTAAGGCTTCTATGATAAGATATAGCATAGTTATGTACTTCTTCTTGAATACTTGCGACAAATCTATACAAATTAGAAGTTCTATCTAGCTCTATCTCCTTTTCCTGGGAAATAAGTCCCTTTGTTCTATGTTTATCGTCTTTATACATTCCCCATAGAGGTATTTCTACATTATACTTATTTAAAACCTTTTTTACAGCACTAACCTGACCTTTTCCTCCATCTAATAACATTAAATCTGGGAAATCACCATATTTTAATCTTCTTTCAACTATCTCAGCCATAGAATCATAATCATTAGGACCTATGACAGTTTTGATTTTATACCTTCTATACTCCTTTTTATCTTTTTTACCATTTGTAAATACAACCATAGATCCAATAGAGTCTACCCCTTGAATATTTGATATATCAAATGATTCTATCCTTTTTGGTATATTATCTAGATTTAATATTTGCTTTAACTCTTCTAATGCACCTATACTCTTTTCATATTTTCTTTTATTCATATCAGAAAATTTCTCCAGGTATTCTATTGCATTTTTTCTTACCAATTCAATTAAACTTTTCTTTTCTCCTTTTTGAGGTACTCTTATAGTTACCTTTTGACCTTTTTTAGATGATAGCCATTCTGATAATATAAAGCTATCTTCTATTTCATCCTCTATTATTATTTCCTTAGGTACATATTCTTGTTCCATATAAAATTGCTTAACAAATGATCCTAATATTGATTCTCTTGTGCTATCCATAACTCCTTCTAGTATAAAATGTTCTCTTCCTACTATTTTTCCATTTCTTACAAAGAAAACTTGAACACAAGCTTCATCATGTGCTCTTGCCATTGCAATAACATCTTGATTTAAGTCTGATGTAGATGTATCTATTTTTTGTTTTTCCATCATATCTTCTAAACTCTTTATCTTATCCCTATATATTGCAGCTTCTTCAAAATTAAAGTCCATCGCACATTTATTCATTTTTTCTTTTAATATATCAATTAACTTTTCTTCTTTTCCAGATAGAAATAGTATTATTTCTTCTATCATTTTATTATACTCTTCTTTAGTAACATTACCTGTACATGGCCCTACACATCTTTTTATATGTAAATTTAAACAAGGTCTCATATTAGTTTTTATAGCTCTTTCTATGTCTATGTTACAAGTTCTTATTGGATATATATTTTTTATTATATCTAATGTATCATTAACTGCCGTGGTATTAGTATATGGACCAAAATATTTAGCTTTATCTTTTATAACTTTTCTAACTTTTAATACTCTTGGGAAATCTTCGTTAGTAGTAACTTTTATATATGGGTAAGTTTTATCATCTCGTAGTAAAACATTATATTTAGGCTTATATTTTTTTATTAAGTTACATTCTAATATCAATGCTTCTAATTCTGAGTCTGTAATTATATATTCAAATTTATCAATATTTTTTACCATAGATTTTACTTTAGATGAATGATTTTTTGAAGATTGAAAGTATTGTCTAACTCTATTTTTTAGTATTTTTGCTTTCCCTACATATATTATATTATCAAATTTATCTTTCATTAGATAAACACCAGGCTCTGCTGGTAGTTGTTTTAAGTGTTCCTGTATGTCAAACAATTATTTTACCTCCAATATTATAGTTATATCTTAATTATACCCATAATTATCTATAATTTATAAAATATAATTTTACAAAGCTAAAAAAGAGATACTTCAAATATAATTATTGTATTTGAAGTATCTCTTTTATCTAGTTATTATTTATTATTTCCACCATTTACTTGTAACATGAATACACTTGCTACTTCTCTAGTTTTTAATTCTTTACTATCTTTATATTTATCAACATAATCAGAACTTAATATAGCTCTATCTATTTGACCAGCTTCATATAAGCTAACTTCTGCACCTGTATCTTTAACAACTTTAGTATTTATTTTATTTAATTTAACATTAGCTGCATCCCAATAGTTAGGGTTCTTTTCCATTGTAAATTGATCTTCCATCTTCCAACTAGTTAAAGTGAATGGTCCATTATATAATTGCTTATCTGCAGCTGAACCATATGCATCTCCACAAGATTCAACAAACGCTTGGTTTTGTGTGAAGAATACTTGGAATGACACTAATTCTGCGAAATATGCAACTGGTCTATTTAATTTAACTTCTAAAGTATAGTCATCTAAAGCCTTAACTCCTACTCCATCAACACCATTAGCTTCTATTTCTTTTGTACTAGATCCAGCTATATCAGCCATTATATATGAATATTCTGATGCTGTTTCTGGAGTTAAAGTTCTCTTCCAAGAATACTCAAAGTCATGTGCTGTTACAGGTGTTCCATTTGACCAAGTTGAGTTCTTTCTTAATTTGAAAGTCCAAGTTAATCCATCTTCTGAAGTTTCCCAACTTTCAGCTACCCCAGGTTGAACTTTTCCCTCTGCATCTACTCTAGTTAAACCTTCCATAGTTGTATTAGCTGTTTGAAAAGATTGTTGATCTGTTGCTTTACTTAAATCTAAAGTTGGTATATCTGATGATGTTGCCAAGTTTAGTACTTTATCATCCTTATCTACATCCGCATAAGTGTATGTATAATCAGCACCCCAAGAGTTATTTACTATTCCTGATACATAATCTTTTTCTAAGTATGCAGATGCCTTTTGATATATAGGTGCTAAATATCCATCTTCAAGCATTAACTTTTCTGCTTCTGCATATTTAGCATAACCTTCTGTTATTGGAAGCTTCATAGCTTCTTCTATTAATTTATTATATTCTTCACTGTTATATCCAACTTGGTTAGAAAATTGATTTCCAGTTTGCATTGTTGATAGATATGTTAATGGATCTGGATAATCTGCTCCCCATCCAGAGAATGCCAAATCAAATTCCCCATTAGTTTCCCTTTCTAATTTTTGTTTAAATGGTAAATTAGAAACTTTTACAGTTAAGCCTTCTAAGTCACTTAATTCTGACTGTATATATTCTCCTGTCCTCTTACCTGTATCATGATCAAATGTTAATAATTCCATTTCAACAGTATCAAACCCTACTTCTTCTTTAGCCTTTTCCCAAAGTTCTTTAGCTTGTTCTTCATTATACTCATAACCCATACCTTCAGTTAAATCTGTATAATCTTTTCCGTTGTCAAATGCTAACCCCTTTGGTGTAAATGTAGATGTTGGTATTGAACCATTATTTAATATAACATCACAATAAGCTTGCTTATCTATTATCATAGATATAGCCGCTCTTGCATTTTTATTGGCAAGTACTTTTGCTGCAGTTGCAGTTCCTCCACCATTACTTCCTCCATTTGAGTTCTCCCCTGAACTACTACATCCAGCAAGTAAACTTGTGCTTAATAATGCAACTGTTGCCATTACTGTTAATTTTCTTCTTAAAAACATAACAAAACTCCCCCCTCTTAATCGATTTTATATTTCTAAAATATTTATTTAAAATTAATTATATAACACTACTTCAAAAAAATTATTTGTTTTTTTAAATTTTCTGAATTTTTTCTCACATATAAAAAATTTTTATTAAATTATTTATTTTTTATTGAAAATACTAATATATACTATTACAATAATTTAATAAACTCGTTTTAAAGGGGGAAAGAAAATTGAAGAATTTTTCACTGCTACTTGCAATTGATTTACTAATTAGTTTTTTTTATGATATAATATCAAAAAATTCTAATAATTTCGCATTCATAAATTGTGCTTTTATTATAGGAATGTTCTATTTTCTAGCAGGTTCCTTATGTTATGTGTGGGAAAAAGGTTTTTTTAATATAACTTTGTTTTCATTTAAGAAAATAAATAATGAAATACAAAAAAGAAAGGGTTTATTAACAGACGACGACAATGTTACTTTGAAGGATTACGTATATAGAAAAAATAAATTTTTCTTAACTAGTAACTTGTTAAGCTGTGGTGGGTTTATATCAAGTTTGTGTATTATGATAAGTTTTTTATACATATAAATAAATTAAAAAAGGGGGGGATAGCGTGTTTCGCTATATAATGAAACGTATTGGTTATATGTTTATAACTTTATTTATTGTCATCTCAGTAGTATTCTTTTTAGTTAGACTTCTTCCAGGTACGCCATTTAATGAAGAAAAATTAAATGCAGAGCAAATCGCTCAACTTCAAGCTCAATATGGATTAGATGATCCAGTTCCTGTTCAATATGTAAGATATTTAACTGGAGTATTTCAAGGTAAATTAGGTATTTCATTTAAACAAGCAGGTCAAACTGTCGAAGGTATTATAAAACTTCGTATAGGACCATCTGCTATGCTTGGAACTCAAGCTTTAGTACTAGGTTCTGTAGTTGGGCTTATATTGGGCATAGTCGCCGCGCTTAATAGAAATTCAATTTGGGACTATTTATGTACTATATTATGTGTACTAGGTGTATCAGTTCCATCATTCGTAGTTGCTGCAACATTACAGTTATACTTAGGAGCTAAATTTCGTCTTTTCCCAATAACATGGGGTGTTCCATTAGGTTCTGATTTCAGATATATATGGACAATCTTACCATCAATAGCATTATCATTCTTTACAATTGCAAATGTTGCTCGTTTTACTAGAACTGAGTTAGTTGAAGTTTTAAATTCAGAATACATAATTACAGCTAAGGCAAAAGGTTTATCTAAATCTACAGTAATATTAAAGCATGCTCTTAGAAATGCTTTAATACCTGTTATAACAGTTTTAGGTCCATTAGCTGCAGGTCTTCTTACAGGTTCGCTAGTTGTAGAAAAAGTTTTTGCCGTTCCTGGTATAGGTGATTTATTGGTTAACGCAATAAATACTAATGACTTATTTATAATTTCAGGTGTAGCTATAATCTATAGTGCATTCTATATAACAGTTATATTGATTGTAGATGTACTTTATGGAGTTATAGACCCTAGAATACGTTTAGCAGGAGGTAATTAAGATGATTGATAAAGTTATGATTGATGGTCAGCAAGTTGAATTAACTAAAGATATGTTTGAAATGGCTCCTGCAAATTTTGGAGATAATGAAGCTATATCTAGACCAAGTTTAACTTTCTGGCAAGATGCAAGAAAAAGATTATTTAAAAATCCTGGTGCTGTTACTGGATTAGTAATATTATGTTGTATTATTTTAATGGCAATATTTGCACCTATGTTTTCTAAATTTGATTATAAAACTCAAAATATAAGACATACAAAAGTTCCACCAAAAATGCCTATAGTCTCTTCTCTAGGTATTATGGATGGTAAAAATTCATATGGTGTTGATGTATATGAAGAAAAAGGAATTGAAGAAACTTATTTATTTGGTACTGATGCTCTAGGTCGTGATATATGGACTCGTACTTGGACTGGTGCAAGAGTTTCTTTATTTATAGCTTTACTTGCTGCTGTATTTGATCTTCTAATAGGGGTTACATATGGTGGTGTATCTGCTTACTATGGCGGTAGAGTCGATATTATCATGCAGCGTATTATAGAAATAATTTCAGGTGTACCAAGCCTTGTTGTTGTTACACTGTTTATAATGGTGTTTGAGCCTGGTATCATGTCTATATCTATGGCTATGGCAGTATCTGGCTGGACTGGAATGGCTAGAATTGTACGTTCTCATGTATTAAGACTTAAAAATCAAGAATTCGTTTTAGCTTCAAAAACTTTAGGTTCTTCTGATGTTAGACTTATACTAAAGCATCTTTTCCCTAATATTATTGGAAACATAGTTGTTGCAATAATGTTCTCATTACCTAGCGCAATATTCTATGAAGCATTCTTAAGTTTTATAGGTTTAGGTCTTCAACCACCTTATGCATCTCTTGGTGTTCTTATAAATGAAGGATTCCAGGCATTACAAAACTATCCATATATGATGTTTATACCATCTATTGTAGTTTGTTTATTAATATTCAGCTTAAACTTACTAGCAGATGGTCTAAGAGATGCTGTTGACCCTAAAATGCGTAATCAATAATAAGTAAGGGGGAGAGTTTATTGGAAAAATTACTAGAAGTAAAAAATTTATGTGTTAATTTTGGTACTTACGGTGGAGAAGTTAAAGCTGTAAGAGGAGTTACATTCGATTTACATAAAGGAGAAACATTAGCTATAGTTGGTGAATCAGGTTCTGGTAAATCTGTTGCTTGTAAAACTATAATGAGAATCCTTTCATCAAACGGCTATATAAAAGACGGTCAAATTTTATTTGACGGTAAAGATTTAACTAAAATAAGCGAAAAAGACATGGAAAAAGTTAGAGGTAAAGATATTGCAATGATATTTCAAGATCCTATGACTTCTCTAAATCCTACTATGACTATAGGTAAACAAATAATGGAACCTATTATAAAGCATCAAGGATTTAGTAAAGAAGATGCTAGAAAAAGAGCAATAGAGCTTATTGAATTAGTTGGAATATCTGATGCAGAAAAAAGATTTAAGCAATATCCTCATCAATTTTCTGGTGGTATGAGACAACGTATTGTAATAGCTATATCTTTAGCTTGTAATCCTAAAGTTCTAATTGCTGATGAGCCGACTACTGCTCTTGATGTTACAATACAAGCTCAAATATTAGAGCTTATAAAAGATTTGCAAGAAAAAACTGGTGTAGCAGTTATATTCATAACTCATGACCTTGGAGTCGTTGCTAATATGGCAGATAGAGTTGCAGTTATGTATGCTGGAAAAATCATAGAATACGGAACTTCTGATGATATATTCTATGACCCTAAACATCCTTATACTTGGGGACTTTTAGGCTCAATGCCTACATTAGATATCGGAGATAATGATTTATATAATATACCTGGAACCCCTCCAGACTTAATGGATCCTCCTAAAGGAGATGCATTTGCACTTCGTAGTGCATATGCAATGAAAATAGACCATTTAGCCGAGCCTCCTATGTTTAAAGTTAGTGATACTCACTATGCTGCTACATGGCTTTTACATCCATTAGCTCCAAATATTGAAAGACCTGTAAATGTAGGAAGAAAGAAGGTGAATATAAATGAGTAGAAAAATTTTATTAGAGGTTAAAAATTTAAAACAATACTTCCCTTTAAGAAGAAAAAGTGTTGTAAAAGCAGTAGATGATGTATCTTTTCATATATATGAAGGTGAAACATTTGGATTAGTTGGTGAATCAGGTTCAGGTAAATCTACTACTGGAAGAACTATAATCCGTTTATATGACCCAACTGGTGGAGAGGTTATATTTGATGATAAAGTAATATCTGATAAAAAGCTTCCTAAAGATGATAAAATATATGTTAATAAACATATGCAAATGATATTCCAAGACCCAATGGCATGTTTAAATCCACGTATGACTGTTATGGATATAATAGCTGAAGGTTTAGATATACATGGTCTATGTAAAAGTAAAGAAGAAAGAACTCAAAGAGTCTATGAGTTATTAAGAACTGTTGGGCTTAATGAACAACATGCTAATAGATATCCACATGAATTCTCTGGAGGTCAAAGACAACGTATTGGTATTGCACGTGCATTAGCTGTTGAGCCAAAGTTTATAATTGCCGATGAGCCGATTTCAGCGCTTGATGTTTCTATACAAGCTCAAGTTGTTAATCTTCTTAGAAAACTACAAAAAGAAAATGGTCTTACATACTTATTTATAGCACATGACCTTTCAATGGTTAAATATATAAGCGATAGAATAGGTGTTATGCATAAAGGTAAATTAGTTGAGTTAGCATCTTCAGATGATTTATATGAAAATCCACTTCATCCTTATACTAAATCACTTTTATCAGCTATACCTCTTCCTGACCCTGATTATGAGAAAACTAGAGAACGTATAAAGTATGACCCTAGCATTCACGACTATTCTACTGAAAGTCCTGAATGGGTTGAAATAAGACCTGGCCACTTTATATATGGCTCTAAATCAGAATTAGCTAATTATGAAAAAGAGTTAAGTGCTAAAGAATCAAATGCTTAATGTATATAAATAAAAAGCCATATCTAATTAGTAGATATGGCTTTTTGAATTTATTCAAAATATTTCTTTAAGAACTTTCCTGTATAAGAACCTTCAACCTTAGAAACTTCTTCTGGAGTTCCAGTAGCAACAATCTTACCACCTTTATCTCCACCCTCTGGACCTAAATCAATTATATAGTCACAAGTCTTTATTACATCTAAGTTATGTTCTATAACTACTATACTATTTCCTGTATCAGCTAATTTTTGAAGAACTTGAATTAACTTATCTACATCAGCCATATGAAGACCTGTAGTTGGTTCATCTAGTATATATAAAGTCTTTCCTGTTGGTCTTTTACTAAGCTCTGTAGCTAGCTTTATTCTTTGAGCTTCTCCACCAGATAATTGAGTTGATGGTTGTCCTAACTTAATATATGAAAGTCCAACATCCATTAATGTTTCTAATTTTCTCTTTATATTAGGTATATTTTCAAAGAACTTAAGAGCTTCTTCTACATTCATATCTAATACATCAGCTATAGTCTTATCTTTATATTTAACTTGTAAAGTTTCTCTATTATATCTTTCTCCTTTACATACCTCGCAAGGTACATAAACATCTGGCAAGAAGTGCATTTCTATTTTTATTATACCATCACCTTTACAAGCTTCACATCTACCACCTTTTATATTAAAGCTAAATCTACCTTTTTGATATCCTCTAGCTTTTGCTTCATTAGTTGATGCAAATAAATCCCTTATCATATCAAATACACCAGTATAAGTCGCTGGATTTGAACGAGGAGTTCTTCCTATTGGACTTTGGTCAATATTAATTATTTTATCTATATTCTCGATTCCTTTTATTTCTTTATGCTTTCCTGGTCTATCTCTAAGCTTATTTATTTTACTTGCTATCCCTTTATATAATATATCATTTATTAATGTACTTTTTCCTGAACCTGATACTCCAGTTATACAAGTAAATTTACCTAGAGGGAATTTTACATTTATATTTTTTAGGTTATTTTCATTAGCTTTAACTATTTCTATAAAGTTTCCATTTCCTTCTCTAGTTATCTCTGGTATTTGTATTTCTTTTTTACCACTTAAATACTGACCTGTTATAGAATTTGGATTATCTAGTATTTCCTCTAAAGTTCCTTGAGCAACTATTTGTCCTCCATGAACTCCCGCACCTGGCCCAATATCAACTATATAATCACATTCTCTCATTGTATCTTCATCATGTTCTACAACTATAAGAGTATTCCCAATATCAGTTAAATGTCTTAATGTTTTTATAAGCCTGTCATTATCTCTTTGATGAAGACCTATACTCGGCTCATCAAGTACATATAAAACTCCAACAAGAGCCGAACCAATTTGAGTAGCAAGTCTTATACGCTGTGCTTCTCCTCCTGATAATGTTCCAGCCTTTCTTGATAAGTTTAAGTAATCTAAACCAACATCTCTTAGGAAAATTGCTCTTCCTCTTATTTCTTTTAATATTTCATGTGCTATAAACTTTTGCTTTTCACTTAAGTTTATATTTTCTATATATTCTACAAGCTCGTTAACAGAGAAATCTGTAACCTCCATTATATTTTTTCCATCTACTAAAACTGATAATACTTCTTTTTTAAGCCTTGCTCCCTTACACTTTGGACATGGAGTTTCAGCCATATATTCTTCAATTTTATCTCTAGAGTATTCTGAGTTTGTCTCTCTATATCTTCTTTCTAGATTTGGTATAACACCTTCAAAATAAGCTTGATATTCTCTTCTACCACCATATTTTGATTCATATATAAATTGCACCATAACATTATTAGTTCCATAAAGTAACTCATGTACAAATTCTTCAGGTAAATCCTTTACTGGAGTTTCTATTGATACACCAAAATGATTTGCTAAACTTTGAACCATTTTACTATAATATGTATCATCATTTACTCCTACTGAACCCCATGCTGCTATTGCACCTTGTTTTATAGATAGGTCTTTGTTTGGTATTACTAAATCAGGATCAACCTCTTTACTTTCACCAAGTCCATTACAAGTCTCACAAGCTCCAAATGGGGCATTGAACGAGAACATTCTTGGAGATAATTCTTCTATTCCTACTCCATGCTCTGGACATGCAAATTTAGTTGAATAAAGTATTTCTTCTCCATCTATTATTTGAGCTATAACAAGCCCATCAGATAATTTTACTGCAGTTTCTATAGAATCTGTAAGTCTAGACTCTATACCATCTTTTATTACTATTCTATCTACAACAACTTCTATATTATGCTTTTTGTTTTTACTTAAATCTATCTCATCAGTAACTTCGTAATTTTCTCCATTTACTCTTATTCTGACGAAGCCCTCTTTTTTAATATTTTCAATTAGTTTTTTATGAGTACCTTTTTGTCCTCTAACTACTGGCGATAATATTTGTAACTTCGTTCTTTCAGGAAACTCCATCATCTTGTCTACGATTTCTTGTATAGTCATTTGACTTATTTTAGCTCCACATACAGAACAGTGTACTTCTCCTACTCTAGCAAATAGTAGCCTTAAGTAATCATAAATCTCTGTAACAGTCCCCACCGTTGAACGTGGATTTTTAGATGTAGTTTTTTGGTCTATAGATATAGCTGGAGATAATCCTTCTATATATTCCACATTAGGTTTCTCCATTTGTCCTAAAAATTGTCTAGCATATGCAGATAGACTTTCTACATATCTTCTTTGTCCTTCTGCATATATAGTATCAAATGCTAATGATGACTTACCAGAACCTGATAATCCGGTAAATACTATAAATTTATTTCTTGGAAGTTCTAAGTCTACGTTTTTTAGGTTATGCTCTTTTGCACCTTTTATTATGATTTTATCTTCCATTTAACCATTTATCCTTTCCTCTAGTTGTTTTATTTTATCTCTAAGCTCTGCTGCTCTCTCAAATTGTAGATTTTGTGCAGCTTCCATCATTTCAGCTTGCAGTGCAGCTATATTTTCTTTAATTTCTTCTACATTATCTGTCTCTTTAATTCCATAAATAGTTTCTTCATCCGCTACTACAGTAGCTTCTATAGCATCTCTTACTTTTTTCTTGATAGTTGTAGGTGTTATATTATGCTCTTCATTATATAACATTTGTATTTCTCTTCTTCTCTTTGTCTCCGCTATAGCACTTTCCATCGATCTAGTTATCTTATCTGCATACATTATAACCTTACCTTCTGAGTTTCTTGCTGCTCTACCTATTGTTTGTATTAAAGATGTCTCAGAACGTAAAAATCCTTCTTTATCTGCATCAAGTATTGCAACTAATGAAACCTCTGGTATGTCTAGACCTTCTCTAAGTAAGTTTATACCAACTAGTACATCAAACTTTCCAAGTCTTAAATCTCTTATTATTTCTACTCTTTCTAAAGTATCTATATCTGAATGTAAATACTTAACCTTAATTCCTATTTCTTTTAAATAGTTAGTTAAGTCTTCACTCATCTTTTTAGTAAGAGTAGTTATTAAAACTCTTTCATCTTTTTCTATTACCTTATTTATCTCAACTACTAAATCATCTATTTGATTATTTATAGGTCTAACCTCAACAATAGGATCAAGTAGCCCTGTTGGTCTTATTATTTGCTCTGCTATAGTCGTTGAATGCTCTAATTCATAAGATCCTGGTGTAGCTGTTACAAATAGTATTTGATTAATATTCTCTTCAAATTCATCAAAGTTTAATGGTCTATTATCATAAGCAGAAGGCAATCTAAATCCATTATCTATAAGTGATGTTTTTCTTGATCTATCTCCTGCATACATACCTCTAACTTGAGGAACCGTTACATGTGATTCATCTACTATTATTAAATAATCATTTGGGAAAAAATCCATTAATGTATATGGCTTTTCTCCTGGTTTTCTTCCTGTTATATGTCTTGAGTAGTTTTCTATACCTTGACAGAAGCCTATTTCTTTAAGCATTTCTATATCATATTTAGTTCTTTGCTCTATTCTTTGAGCTTCTAATAATTTATCATCATCTTTAAATGATTTTACTCTCTCCTCTAGCTCTTTTTCTATTTCAATAACAGCTTTTTCAACTCTCTCTGGCGTTGTTACATAATGAGATGCAGGGAAAATAACAACATGATTTCTAGTCCCTACAATTTTTCCCGTTACATAATCTATCTCAGTTATTCTATCTATTTCATCACCAAAAAATTCAATTCTTATAGCTCTTTCATCATTACTAGCTGGAAATATCTCTAATATATCTCCTCTTACTCTGAAAGTACCACGTGTAAAGTTTATATCATTTCTTTCATATTGTATTTCTATTAATTTCTTTATAATATCATCTCTATCTCTTTCCATTCCTGGTCTTAATGATAACATAAGCTTTCTATAATCCTCTGGATCCCCTAAGCCGTATATACAAGACACAGATGATATTATTATTACATCATCTCTTTCTAGTATTGCTGCAGTTGCTGAATGACGTAGTTTATCAATTTCATCATTTATGCTTGCATCTTTTTCTATATATGTATCACTATGAGCAACATATGCTTCTGGTTGATAATAATCATAGTAACTTACAAAATATTCAACTGCATTATTTGGAAAGAATTCCTTAAACTCACTATAAAGTTGAGCTGCTAAGGTTTTGTTATGAGCAAGTATTAAAGTTGGCATTTTTACCTCTTGTATTATATTTGCCATTGTAAATGTTTTTCCTGATCCTGTAACACCTAATAATGTTGAATATTTTTCATTATTATTTATAGCACTTACTATAGATTTTATAGCTTCTGGCTGATCTCCCGTAGGTTTAAAATCTGACTTTAATTCAAAATCCAAATATATCACTCCTTCATCCGAACACTATTCCAATAAATGTAATTATATCATAAAATATATTCTACTTATATTATCCTCAATATTTTTTAATTCTTTATCTATATAAATGTTTTTACATATTTTACCCAATATAAGTTACTTTGAACCTTATTATATTTTTTTATTAATAATATAAATTTGAACATAAAATTAAAGACCTCTATTTTATAGAGGTCTTTTAAATGGGGGAGATTGAGTAATTTATTATTAAGTTTTACAATATAATTATTTCCAATCCCCTGAATTATATACATTAATTTAAAAAAATTCTCTTCACTTAAAGCTGGTATAAATGAATTATTTTGTTTTGTTAATTGTATATCCTTATTACCACTACGGGTACATGGATTGCTCAAAACAGTTATAAAATTACAAGTTATACACATACAATATTATAAGATAAAATAAAAAAAGATTACGTGGCTACGTGCTACTCTCCCAGGCGGTCGCCCACCAAGTACCATTGCCGCTAAAGAGCTTAACTTCTGTGTTCGGTATGGGAACAGGTGTATCCTCTTTGCTATAATAACC
>NZ_LT629848.1:38298-52876 GCF_900106845.1 Romboutsia timonensis | reverse complement strand
AGATCCGCTAGAAGATGAGCCTATGCCAGAACTAGTATGTCCTAATTGCAGAGCAAAATTTGAATACAAAAAAACTGACGACCGTTAGGTGTCAGTTGAGGTGACCTATTTATAGGTCATTTTTTATGTATAAGGGAATTATATCATGAAAAAATTTATAGATAATATATGAATATAAGTAATATCAATAAATTTACAAACGTAAAAAATGACATTTTTGAGCAACGGATGTATCCGTAGTGGGAGCAAGGATACATCGTTGGCGAAATGAGCGAAGCGAAATTTTTAATTTTATAATAATTTACATAATACACTATAGATATGTTAAAATTAAATAGACAATAGTAAATTAAGGGTGATTTGTAAATGGCAAAGATAAAGACAAAATATGTATGCCAAGAGTGCGGATATGAAACATCTAAATGGTTAGGTAGATGTCCAGAGTGTACAAAATGGAATACATTAGTAGAAGAAATAGAACAAAAAGGGTCGAATAAAGATGTATTTATTATAGATAAATCTTCATCAAGACCTGTAAATATAAATTCCATAGAAACAAAAGAAGAAGAAAGATTTTCAACATGTATAGATGAACTAGACAGAGTACTTGGCGGAGGTATAGTAAAAGGGTCTTTAGTACTAGTAGGAGGAGATCCAGGAATAGGAAAATCAACACTTTTAATTCAAGTATCGAGCAATGTTGCAAATTCAGGAAAAAAAGTATTATATATATCAGGAGAAGAATCTGAATCTCAAATAAAAATGAGGGCTCAGAGACTAGGAATTAATTCTGATAATTTATATATTTTTGCAGAAAATAACTTAAGTTTAATAGAAGCGCAGTTAGATAATATAAAGCCAGATCTTATAATTCTGGACTCTATCCAAACTGTATATAGTCCAGAAATATCATCAGCACCAGGAACAGTTAGCCAAATAAAAGAAGGAACTTCGAAATTTATGAAAATATCTAAAAAAATGGGTATATCAACATTTATAGTTGGACATGTAACAAAAGAAGGTTCTTTAGCTGGACCTAAATTGTTAGAGCATATGGTTGATACTGTATTATACTTTGAAGGAGAAAGATATAATACTTATAGATTAGTTAGAGCTGTTAAGAATAGATTTGGTTCAACTAATGAATTAGGAGTATTTGAGATGAGGGATTTAGGTTTAGTAGAACTTGAAAATCCATCAAAAATACTTATATCAGAAAAACCAAAAGATGTAGCAGGTTCAGTTATAATATCTACTGTAGAAGGTACAAGACCGATGCTACTTGAAATGCAGGCTTTAGTATCACCAACAAGTTATGGTATACCAAAAAGAACGGCTACAGGTGTTGATTATAATAGAGTAGGTATGTTATTGGCTGTTTTAGAGAAAAGAGTAGGACTTCAAATTCAAAATCAAGATGTATATCTTAATATAGTAGGAGGAATAAAAATAAATGAGCCTTCAATAGACTTAGGTATAGTAATAGCTATTGCATCTAGTTTTAGAAATGTTGCAGTTGATGAAACAATAGCAGTAACAGGAGAAGTTGGACTTACAGGAGAGGTAAGAGCAGTAAGCTTCATAGAAAAAAGAATAGCAGAGTGTAAAAAGCTTGGTTTTACAAAAATAGTTATACCAAGAAATAATTATGAAGCAGTCAAAGATACTAAAGGTATAGAAATTTGGCCTGTAGATAATCTAAGACAAGCAATAAATATAGTATTAGGGGGTAATAAAGAATAATGGAGGATTTCCTAAGAAATAAAAATCTTATACATGCATTAAAAATGATATCACCTGGAAGTCCACTAAGACAAGGGTTAGATAACATACTAAAAGCTAAAACAGGAGGGCTTATAGTAATCGCAACTGGTGAAGAAATAATGGAAGTAGTAGATGGAGGATTTTGTATAAATGCAGAATACTCACCAGCGTATATATATGAATTAGCTAAAATGGATGGTGCTATAGTTTTAAGTAGTGATACAAAGAAAATTCTTTTTGCGAATGCTCAACTTATACCTGATTACTCAATATCAACATCAGAAACTGGGACTAGACATAGAACTGCAGAAAGAGTTGCTAAACAAACAGGGGCTATAGTTATTGCTATATCTCAAAGGAGAAATATAATCACAGTATATAGAGGGGATAAAAAATATGCTTTAGAGGATATATCTAAAATACTTACTAAGGCGAATCAAGCATTACAGACTCTTGAAAAATATAAATCTGTATTGGATGAAGCTATAATAAACTTAAATGCTTTAGAGTTTAATGATTTAGTAACGATATATGATGTAGCAATAGTTATACAAAAGATGGAAATGGTAATGAGAATAACAAATATAATTGAGAAATATGTAATTGAGCTTGGCCAAGAAGGAACACTAGTAAAAATGCAGTTAGAAGAGTTAATGGGAACAACTAAAATGGACCAAAAGCTTATTTTTAAAGATTATAGTAAAAAGAATGTAGATATGGCAGAATTTAAGAAAAGGATTAAAAGTTTTTCATCTGAAGACTTACTGGATTTAACTAATATGGCTAAATTATTAGGTCATAGTGGTTTTTCAGAAAATATGGATATGACTATAAAATCTAGAGGGTACAGAATACTTAGTAAGATACATAGGTTACCATCAGCTATAATTGAAAACTTAGTAAATTACTTTGATAATTTCCAGGAAATATTAAATGCATCAATAGAAGAATTAGATGATGTTGAAGGAATAGGTGAAATAAGAGCAACTTATATTAAAAATGGACTTATAAAAATGAAACAGTTAGTTTTATTAGATAGGCATATATAAATAATCGTTACTACTTTGTTCTTGAACATATGCGGTATTATAGATTATAATAAGTAAATATTAACAAAACAATCAGGGGGTGAAAATTTGATACAAAAAATAATAAGAGCAATGATAGGTATATTTGGTTTTGTTTTAGGATTTACCATATATTCATCATTAGCAAGTACATTTCCAGTACTTTTATTTGGAATAGAAAAGGGTACAATATTGATATCAGCAGTAGTAGGTTTAATTATAGGAGTTATATTCTACATAATAGGACCTTGGGTTATAGATAGATTTAAATATATAGCTAAACTTATGGATAAGGAAATATCAAAATATCCTCAAACTGATATATTATTAGGTTCTATAGGTCTTATAATAGGGTTCGTTATAGCATATTTATTAGGTGGTTTAATAAATTCAATACCTATAGTAGGAGGAATTTTAACATTTATTACATATGGATTTTTGGGATATTTAGGTATAAAAATAGCTTTAAAAAGTAAGGATGATTTATTTAATATAAGTAGATTATCTAGACTATCACCATCAATAAAAGAAAAAAGTACTAAAAAAGAAGGGAAGACTATTCCACCAAAGGTATTAGACACTAGTGTCATAATTGATGGAAGAATAGCAGATATATGTAAAACAGGATTTATAGAGGGAAAACTTATAATACCTAAGTTTGTACTTGATGAATTACAACATATAGCTGATTCCTCAGATGATTTAAAAAGGGTTAGAGGAAGACGAGGCCTTGATATATTAAATATAATTCAAAAGGAATTAGATATAGAGGTTGAAATAAGTGAAGCTAAGTTTGATGATATTCCTGAAGTTGATAGTAAGTTATTAAAATTAGCTCAGGTTTTAGGCGGTAAGGTAGTTACTAATGACTATAATTTAAATAAAGTAGCTCAATTCCAAGGTGTTGAGGTATTAAATATAAATGAACTTGCCAATGCTATAAAACCAGTTGCAATACCTGGAGAAGAAATGATTGTTCAGGTTGTCAAAGAAGGGAAAGAACATAGTCAAGGTATAGCTTATCTAGATGATGGAACTATGATAGTTGTAGATGGAGGTAAAAAGCATATGGGAGAAACTATAAGAGTATTAGTTACATCAGTGCTACAAACTCCAGCAGGAAGAATGATATTTGGAAAACCAAAAAACTAATAAATTTTAAGGAGGGTGTCTCATAATATAAATTACTTTATGTTGAGGCACCTTTCTTTAATATAAGAACTTTAGTATTTAATAAGAGGTGCAAATATGAATGGTGTTGTCATAGTAGCTGCAGGAACAGGCAGTAGAATGAATATGGGAATTAATAAACAATTTATAAAGCTTGAAGGAAAAGAAATTATAGCTTATACAATTGAAAAATTTTATAATAATTCAAACATAGAAGATATAGTGGTTGTTGTAAAAGAAGATGAATCTGAGTTTTTTAAAAAAGAGATACTAGATAAGTATAATTTTAAAAATGTAAAAATAGCTTATGGTGGAAAAGAGAGACAAGACTCTGTATATAATGGATTAAAGTTATTAGATGAAAAATGTGATGTCGTATTAATTCATGATGGGGCGAGACCTTTTGTATCTGATAAAATTATAGATAAAAGTATTGAGGAAGCAAAAGAGCATAAGGCTATAGTTGTAGGAGTACCAGTTAAAGATACTATAAAGGTTATAGATAACGATAAAAATATAGTAGATACGCCAAATAGAAGTGTATTATGGGCAGTTCAGACTCCGCAAACATTTGATTATAATATACTTATAGATGCTTATAAAGATGCATTTAAAAATAAATTTTATGGAACTGATGATGCAATGCTAGTAGAGCGAATCGGATATAAGGTTAAAATGTTAGAAGGATCATACAATAATATAAAAATAACAACGCAAGAAGATTTAAATATTGGAAGTCAAATATTAAGAGTTCAAGATTAGTAGGAGGACAAACATGAGAGTAGGATTAGGTTATGATGTACATAAATTAGTAGAAGGAAGAAAGTTAATAATAGGTGGAGTAAATGTTCCACATGAAAAAGGATTATTAGGCCACTCTGATGCAGATGTATTGATACATGCTGTAATGGATTCTATATTAGGAGCACTAGCTTTAGGTGATATAGGTAAGCATTTCCCTGATACAGATGAGAAGTATAAAGGCGCAGATAGTATGAAATTATTAGAGTTTGTATATAATTTAATCAATGAAAAAGGGTATGGTATAGGTAATATAGATTGTACTATAATAGCCCAAAGTCCTAAAATGGCTCCTCATATACAAAATATGAGAGAAAATATTGCTAAAGCATTAAATACTTCTATAGAAAATATAAATGTAAAAGCAACGACAGAAGAAGGGCTTGGATTTACTGGAGCAAAAGAAGGAATAGCAGCTCAAAGTATTTGTTTATTAGTTAAAGTTGACAAGTAATATTAAATAATATAATATTAGTAAATAAGATAAAGATTAAATAGTAATATTACAATATATATTGTATATACTATACATAAATAATAAATTAAAGCAATGATTAAGAAATAGTAAAAGATGAAATCTTTACAGAGAGGAAACGGTGGTGAAAGTTTCTAAGAAGAAGTCTTTGAACCAGTCTTTTAGCTTAAAAACGGTAAAAAGTTTTTACGGTAGGGACCGTTATATCCCATAAAGAGAGCCTTTTGGCTAATTAGAGTGGTACCGCGGAAATTCAACCTTTCGTCTCTATACATAAGTATAGAGTCGGAAGGTTTTTTTGTGGAAAATTTTTACTATTAAAAATAAAAAATATAAATAAATACAGGAGGAAATGTAATATGAAAATGTCAAAAATGTTTATGCCAACATTAAGAGAAGTTCCAGCTGATGCAGAAATAACAAGTCATCAATTAATGTTAAGAGCTGGTATGATAAGAAAAATGGCATCAGGAGTGTATAACCAATTACCTATGGGTATAAGAGTTTTCAATAAAATCCAAGAAATAATAAGAGAAGAATTAAATAAAAAAGGATGTCAAGAAATACTTTGTTCAGCTCTTATACCAGCAGAACTTTGGAAAGAGTCTGGTAGATGGGATGTAATGGGAGCAGAAATGATGAGATTAAAGGATAGAAATGATAGAGATTTCTGTCTTGGACCAACTCACGAAGAAGTATTTACAGATTTAATAAAGCAAGAAATAACTTCTTATAAGCAATTACCATTAAACTTATATCAAATACAAGTTAAGTATAGAGATGAAAGAAGACCTAGATTCGGAGTAATGAGAACTAGATCTTTCACAATGAAAGATGCTTATAGTTTTGATACAGATGAAGCAGGATTAGATAAGTCATACCAAGATATGTTTGATGCATATACAAACATATTTGCAAGATGTGGATTAGATAATAGCCCAGTTCAAGCAGATACAGGAGCTATAGGTGGTTCAGTTTCAGCTGAGTTCATGGTTAAATCAGAAGTTGGAGAAGATGAAATAGTATTCTGTAGCGGATGTGATTATGCAGCAAACATGGAAAAAGCAGTAGCTGTAGTAGCAGAACCTTCAACTGAAGAAATGAAAGAATTAAAAGAAGTACACACTCCAGGTGTACACACTATAGAAGAATTAGAAAACTTCTTTAAATTATCAGCTGATAAGTTTGCAAAAACTTTAGTATATGTTGCAGATGGAAAAACTGTAGCAGTAGTAGTAAGAGGAGATAGAGAAGTAAACGAAACTAAAGTAGGAAATGCTGTAGGTGGAGTTGTTGAGTTCGAACTTGCTAACGAAGAAGTAGTAAAAGCTGTAACTAATGCAGAAATAGGATTTGCAGGACCAATAGGAATAAAAGCTGACTATGTATTAATAGATAACGAAGTAGCTAATGCTAGAAACTTAATAATAGGAGCTAACAAAACTGAGTACCATATAGAAAATGCTAACTATGGAAGAGACTTTGAAGGAACAGTAGGAGACTTCAGAAATGTAACTGAGCAAGATAAGTGTACTAAGTGTGGAAGTCACTTTGAAATAGCTAGAGGGGTAGAAGTTGGACATATATTCAAGTTAGGAACTAAATACTCTGAAGCTATGGGATGTAACTTCATAGATAAAGATGGTAAGTCTAAGCCAGTAGTAATGGGATGTTACGGAATAGGTGTAGAAAGAACTGCTGCAGCTATAATAGAGCAACATCATGATGAAAATGGTATAACATGGCCTTTAGCAATAGCTCCATACCATGTTGTAGTTGTACCTGTTAACATAAAGAAAGAAGAACATATGGAAGCTGCTGAAAAGATATACAATGAATTACAAGCTATGGGTGTAGAAGTATTATTAGACGACAGAGATGAAAGAGCTGGAGTTAAGTTTAAAGATAGTGAACTTATAGGTATACCAATGAGAATAACTGTTGGTAAAGATATAGTAGACGGAAAAGTAGAATTCAAATTAAGAAAGTCTGAAGAAAAAGAAGTAATATCTTTAGATGAGATAAAATCAAGAGTTGAAGCTGAATTTGTAAAAAATAACATAAAGTTAGGATAATTACAAAATAACTAAATAGTATATATAATCCACGAACTTATTAACATTTTAAGTTAAAATGTGGATATATATACTATTTTAATTTTCATAAAAAGTGAGTTATCAACAGATTATCTGGATAAAATATAAATTGTATTTTGAGCAACGGATGTATCCGTAGCGGAAGCAAGTATATATCGTTGGCGAAATGAAGTGCTTCGCCGACACATCGCTCAATCAAAGCGAATTTTTTATATTATTTGGATAAAATAACATTACAATAAAGGCTTATTTTGATATTATAGATACATATAGATATTTATAGGAGGTAAAGACATGAGTGTAAAAGTAAGATTTGCTCCGAGTCCAACTGGATTTGTACATATAGGTAGTTTAAGAACTGCTTTATATAACTACTTATTTGCAAAGAGAATGGGTGGAGAGTATTTATTAAGAGTAGAAGATACAGACCAAACAAGATTAGTTGAAGGTGCAATAGAAAACATGCTTCAAGCTATGAGATGGGCTGGTGTTAACCACACTGAAGGTGTTATGCTAGATGAAAATGGTAATATAGTTCAAAAAGGTGAGAACGGTCCTTACATACAATCTGAAAGATTAGATATATACAAAAAATATATACAAGAATTATTAGATAATGGAAAAGCTTACTATTGCTTCTGTACAAAAGAAAGATTAGATGAAGTAAGAGAAAAGCAAAAAGAAGCTGGTGAAACTCCAAGATATGATGGTCACTGTAGAGATCTTACAGAAGAAGAAGTACAAGCTAAAATAGCTGCAGGAGAACCATACGTTATAAGATTAAGATTACCAGAAAACCACGTTATAAAGTTCAATGACTTAGTTAGAGGAGAAACAGAATTTAATACTAATGACTTAGATGATCAAGTATTAATAAAAACTGATGGATTCCCAACATATCATTTCGCTGTAGTTGTTGATGACCACTTAATGGAAATAACTCACGTTATAAGAGGAGAAGAATGGCTTTCTTCAACACCAAAGCATGTTTACTTATATGAAGCATTTGGATGGGAGCCAACAACATTTGTACACTTACCAAACATACTTAACAAAGAAAAGAAAAAGTTAAGTAAGAGACATGGTGATGTTGCAGTTGAAGATTTCAAGAAAAAAGGATACTTACCAGAAGGTTTAGTAAACTATGTTGCATTAGTTGGATGGTCTCCAGAAGACAACCAAGAAATATTCTCAATGGAAGAATTAGAAAATGCATTTTCTATAGATAGAGTATCTAAGAGTGGTGGAGTATTTGATACAGAAAAATTAAACTGGGTTAACCAACATTATGTAAAAGAAGCAGATGACAGCTACTTAACAGATTTAGCTATACCATTCTTAGTTGAAGCTGGATTTATAACAGAAGAAGAAGCCGAAACTAAATATGAATTTATAAAAGGTATGGTATCAGTTCTTAAAGAAAAATTACAATATGTAAAAGAAATAACTGAACATGCTAATATATTCTTTGGAGACACTGTTGAGTTAGAAACTGAAGAATGTAGAGAATTCTTAAACTTAGAGCATATACCAACTTTAATAGATGCATTAGAAGCAAAAGTAGAAGCTGCTGAAGTAGTAGATGAAGCATTTGTAAAAGCAATGTTTAAAGAAATACAAAAAGAACATGGAATAAAGGGTAAAAACTTATTCATGGGATCAAGAATAATATTAACAGGTCAAATGCATGGACCAGATCTTCCAAAAACTATGGAAGTTCTAGGAAAAGAAACTTGCTTAAATAGAATAAAATATGTAAAAAATAATGTTTTATAGTATATAAAAAGTCCACTAATTTTAAGTGGACTTTTTTATATATAAGTATATTAGAGTATTTTAAATTTATCTGCTAATTAATAAATTAGAGTAATATCAATATATCTAAAAATTGATTAATATATTAATTTAAAGAATTAGTTAGGATATATAGTTGTCGATATAAGTTAGATAAGTATATTTTATTTATGTAGTTATTTGATGAAAAGATTTGGGTATACTTGTAAAGGAGTTTGTTCTAAATAAAAGTAATATATTAAGGTGTGTAGATTGAGTATAACTTTAGGTAGTATAGTTTCAGGGAGGATAAAACAATGGTAGTTGAGGAAGTAAAAGAGGAGTTAAAGAAATTATGCACTGATTATTTAAATATATTACAACAATTAAAGAATGAAGACCTAATAAGTGAAGAAACTTTTGAAAAGTGTAGCATAAATAAAAAGTCTTTTTTAGAAGAGTAGGAAATAATATTTAAATAAAGATAATTTTTTATACTAAGGATATAATAGTAATACTATTAATTAAATAAATTTTAAATTATAATATAGTATATAAATAATAATGGCAAGATATAACAATATAGCGAGGTGATAAGTATGAAATTATATAATACATTAACTAGAACAAAAGAAGAGTTTATACCATTAGAAGAAGGAAAAGTAAAAATGTATGTATGTGGACCGACAGTATATAACTATATACATATAGGGAATGCTAGACCTTTTATAATGTTTGATACATTAAGAAGATATTTACAATACAAAGGATACGATGTAACATTTGTTCAAAACTTTACAGATGTAGATGATAAAATAATAAAAAGAGGACATGAAGAAGGAATAAGCCCTGAAGATGTAGCTAATAAATACATAAATGAGTACTTTGTAGATGCAGATGGTCTTGGAATACAAAGAGCAGATGTTCATCCTAGGGTTACAGATAATATACAACAAATAATAGACTTTGTTAAAGATTTAGAGGACAAAGGATATGCTTATGAAGTAAATGGAGATGTTTACTTTGATACTAAGAAGTTTGAAGGATATGGGAAACTTTCTAAACAAAATCAAGATGAGCTAGAAGCTGGAGCAAGAATAGAAGTAAATAGTCAAAAAAGACATCCAATGGACTTTGTTTTATGGAAGTCTAAAAAAGAAGGTGAACCAGGATGGAATAGCCCTTGGGGAGAAGGTAGACCAGGATGGCATATAGAATGTTCTGTTATGTCTAATAGATATTTAGGTGAAACTATAGATATACATGCTGGAGGTCAAGACCTAGCATTCCCTCACCATGAGAATGAAATAGCTCAAAGTGAAGCTAGAAGTGGAAAAACATTCTCTAATTATTGGGTTCATAATGGATATATAAATATAAATAATGAAAAAATGAGTAAATCAAAAGGTAACTTCTTTACAGTAAGAGATATATCTAAGAAATATGACTTAGAAATAGTAAGATTCTTTATGTTATCAGCTCATTATAGAAATCCTGTTAATTTCAGTGATGAAATGCTTAATCAAGCAAAGGCAGGACTTGAAAGACTTTATAATGCAAAGGAAAAATTAGAGTTTACTATAAGCAACCTATCAGAATCTGCTATAAAAGATGAAGAAAAAGAACTAATAAATGAATTAGAATCTTATAAGGATAAGTTTATAAATGCTATGGAAGATGATTTAAATACAGCAGATGCAGTAAGTGCTATTTTTGAATTATCAAAGTTTATAAATACAAATGTAAATGAAACATCTTCATTAGAATTTGCAAAGATGTGCTTAGATAAATTCAATGAATTAACTGGAGTTTTAAATATAGTAAATAAGAAAAACGATGATATTTTAGATAAAGATATAGAAGAGCTAATACAAAAAAGAGCAGATGCTAAGAAAAATAAAGATTTTAAATTAGCAGATGAGATAAGACAAGAATTATTAGATAAAGGTATAGTATTAGAAGATACTAGACAAGGAACAAAGTGGAAGAGAGTATAATTATGAATAGAACAGAATTAATAACTATGTCTCCATTAGTATTAGCATATTTAGGTGATACGGTTTTTGAATCGCATATAAGGGAGTACCTAATAACTAAGAATATAAATAAAAAAGTTAACGATCTTCACAAGTCAGCAGTAAAATATGTAAATGCTAAGGCTCAAGCTACTATAATACACAATATAGAAGATCAATTAACAGAAGATGAGCTAAGAATTTATAAGAGGGGAAGAAATCAAAAATCTCACACTTCTCCTAAAAATGCAGATATTATAGATTATAAGCATGCGACAGGATTTGAAGCTTTAATCGGATATTTATATTTAGATAAAAACTATGAAAGATTAGAATATATAATATCTGAAGGAATAAAAATCATTGAAGCTAATATGTAATTAAGAAAAGTATTGCTATATAAGGCAATACTTTTCTTAATTTCTTTCTTAATTATGGGATTTTAATGTATAATATTTATAAAATAAGTTAAGGGAGGAACTAGGAATGAAGGTAAAAATATTATCTCATACACCAGAGCCAGAGAAAGTTATATCAATGGCTGCCAAATTATGTTATTCAGCAGTTGGCGTTGACCAAATAGAAGAAAATTTAACACCAGAGAGCATAGATAAGTTTTTAAATATGCTGATAAGTATAGGTCATGAATCTCCTCTGGAACATGTGTCATTTACATTTGCAGTAGAGGGAATATCTAGGGCTTGTTCTCACCAAATAGTGAGACATCGTATAGCTAGTTACTCACAACAAAGTCAAAGATATGTTAAGTTAAATCAATTTGAATACATAATTCCTCACCATATAAATGAAATAGATGAGGCAAGAGAGCTATTCATAGAAACAATGAAGAAAGATCAAGAAGCTTATGATAAGCTTGTGGAAATATTATTTGAAAAACACTATAATAAATTAATACAAAATGGAAAAAATGAGAAAGAAGCAAAAAGAAGTGCAGAAAAGCAAGCAATAGAAGATGCTAGATATGTTTTTCCTAATGCTTGCGAAACAAAAATGGTATTTACTATGAACGTAAGAAGTTTATATAATTTCTTAAACCACAGATGTTGCGAAAGAGCACAATGGGAAATAAGGGAGTTAGCTATAGAAATGTTAAGACAATTAAAACAAGTAGCTCCGATATTATTTAGAAATATGGGACCAAACTGTGTTCAAGGACCATGTCCAGAAGGTAACATGACTTGTGGTAAAATAGTTGAAATAAGAGAAAAATTTAAAAATTTATAGGCGGTGGAAAGTTTGGCAACAATAGAAGGAAGAAATCCTGTAATAGAAGCAATAAAAAATGATAGAGAAATAGATAAAATAATGATAGCAAATTCGGCTAAAGAAGGTTCTATCAAAAAAATAATAGGCATGGCTAAAGAAAAAAATATAGTAATACAATATGTAGATAAACACAAATTAGATGAAGTGAGTACTAGCCACTCTCATCAAGGTGTTATAGCTCAAGTAAGTGAGTATAAATACTGGGAGTTGGACGAATTAATAGAAAGTGTTAAAGCTAAAAATGAAGATCCATTTTTCATAATACTAGACGAGATAACAGATCCTCACAATCTTGGATCTATAATAAGAACAGCTGATGCAGTTGGTGCTCATGGAGTTATAATACCTAAAAGAAGGTCAGTACATATAACACCAGTAGTAGCTAAAGCTTCTGCAGGTGCAGTTGAATATGTACCTGTTTGTAAGGTTACTAATATAGTTAATACTATAAAAAAATTAAAAGATGAAGGTTTATGGATAGCTGCAGCTGATATGGATGGACAGACATTCTATGAACAAAATCTTACAGGTGCACTTGGATTAGTTATAGGTAGTGAAGGTTTTGGTATATCTAGATTAGTTAAACAAAATTGTGACTTTACTGTTAAGATGCCTATGATAGGAAATGTAACATCATTAAATGCCTCAGTAGCAGCAGGAATTCTACTATACGAGATATTTAAACAAAGATCAGGTAATAAGTAAATTGATGAGAAGAAATAAAAAAGACTATTTAATAGTAGATGGTTATAATATTATAAATGCCTGGGATGAACTAAAGGAGATAGCTATATCAGATTTAGAGCATGCCAGGGAAAAATTGATAGATGCTATAATCGAATATGCTGAATTTACAGGAAGATTAGGTATAATAGTTTTTGATGCCTATAATATAAAAAGTTGTAAAGAGAAAATAGAAAAAAGAAAAAATATAACTATAGTTTATACAAAAGAGTACCAAACTGCAGATAGTTATATAGAGAAATTTATAGGATCTTTATCTAAATATGATGATGTAAAGGTTGCTACTAATGATTATGCAGAGCAGCAAATTGTATTAGGTAAAGGTGCAAGCAGAATAACTTCTAGAGAATTAAAACTAGATTTAGAAAATGCAAAGTCTAAAATAAGGGAAAAAAATACTAGCGTACATAAAAAAATTCAACGAAATTGGTTGGAAGATAGGTTAGATAAGGAAACATTGTCGAAACTTGAGAACATTCGTAGAAACCGTTGAAAACACTAAATTTGTTAGATTATAATAAAGCTATGAAAATGTTTGATGGGGGAGATAAACATGTTAGTAGCTAATGATGAATTCTATGAATCGATAGATAACAGTCAACAAGATGAATATGACATAGTATTAAAAGCAAGCAAAGGGGATAAAATAGCATTAGAATATATTATAAAAAAATATAAAAATTTTGTGAAAGCAAAAGCAAAGTCATATTTTTTAATAGGTGCAGATAAAGAGGATATAATTCAAGAGGGAATGATAGGACTATATAAAGCGGTTAGAGACTTTGATGCAAGTAAAACAAATTCTTTTAAAGGATTTGCTGATATTTGTATAACAAGACAAATAATAACAGCAATAAAAACGGCAACTAGACAAAAACATATACCTCTTAATTCATATATATCTTTAAATAAACCTGTGTATGATGAGGAATCAGAAAGAACACTTTTGGATATAATTGCAACTAGTATAGTTACAGATCCAGAAGAACTTATAATAAGCAAAGAAGAACTAAAACACATAGAATCAAAAATGAATGAATTGTTAAGTGATTTAGAATTACAAGTTGTGGAATACTACTTAAATGGTAAGTCATATCAATACATAGCGGACAAGCTTAAAAGAGATGTAAAATCAATAGATAATGCTCTTCAAAGAGTGAAGAGAAAATTGGAAAAACATCTTGAAAACAGAAATGATTAATAGTAAAATACTTACCATAAGCTTATTATAAGCGTAATAAATTAAAAATATTAATCAAGGAGGTATTTCAAAATGGCTAAAGCTAAATTTGAAAGAAATAAACCACACGTTAATATAGGAACAATAGGACACGTTGACCACGGTAAAACTACATTAACAGCTGCAATAACAAAAACATTACACGA
>NZ_LT629848.1:23389-38197 GCF_900106845.1 Romboutsia timonensis | reverse complement strand
GTTAATAAACTCAATAGCAATAGAAGAAGGATTAAGATTCGCGATAAGAGAAGGTGGAAGAACAGTAGCATCAGGAGTTGTTGCTTCTATAGTTGAATAATCTTCTTTAAGTGGATTAATTAATAGACAAAAAGAGAGGAGTTATGCTCCTCTTTTTTTAACATGGAATCTACAAAAACATTGACATGACTATTATTTTATGATAACTTATACAAGGTAATGATTCAGGAAGGTGATAATGCCTCAATAATATAAGTTAAGGTATTATTTAACTATATATATTATTATATTAATAAAGTTGGAGGTGTAGCAGATGAGAGTTAAAGTAACTTTAGCATGTACAGAGTGTAAGCAAAGAAACTACAACACTACTAAGAATAAGAAAACTAACCCAGACAGAATAGAATTAAACAAATACTGTAAATTCTGTAAGAAACATACAGCTCATAAAGAAACAAAATAGTTTTATTTAAGGATGTGAGTGTAAAGTGGCTGCCCAAGCAAATCAAGGCACAGAAACTAAGAAAAGATTCAGTTTATTCTCTTACATAAGAGAAACAAAGCAAGAATTAAAAAGAGTTTCATGGCCTACAAAAAAAGAATTACTTAAAAACACAGGTGTGGTTTTAACTGTAGTTACTTCAGCTACTATATTAGTGTGGGCTTTAGATACTGGATTACAAGGTGCACTAGGGCTTATACTGAAATAGACGAAAAGGAGAAAACAATATGTCAGAATTACAAGAAGCAAGATGGTATGTTGTGCATACCTATTCAGGGCATGAAAATAAAGTTAAAGCTACGATAGAAAAAGCTGTAAAAACAAGAGGAATGGAAGACTATATAACACATTTAGTTGTTCCAACTGAAGATGTAGTTGAGACTACAAAAACAGGAAAAGAAAAAACTAGACAGCGTAAGGTATTTCCAAGTTATGTCTTAGTTAAAATGATAATCACTGATGAATCTTGGTATATCGTAAGAAATACTAAGGGGGTTACTGGATTCGTTGGACCAGGTTCAAAGCCGGTACCGTTAAGTGATGAAGAAGTAAAGGCTATGGGCATAGAAATAGACGTTCCGAAAGTAGTAAACCCTGATGTAGATTTAGAAATAGGTGATGCAGTAGAGGTTGCTAAAGGTCCTTTTAGTGGACAAGTAGGTACTGTTGAAGAAATTAACCTGGAAACAAGAGAAGCAAAAGTGTGTATAGATGCATTTGGCAAGAAGACTCTATTTGTAATAGAGTTTGAAAATATACAAAAAATATAATAAAATTTAGATAGAAAATTTTTGAGGAGGTGCGCTCAATGGCTAAAAAAGTTATAGGTCAAATAAAATTACAAATACCTGCAGGGAAGGCAACGCCAGCTCCACCAGTTGGGCCAGCGTTAGGACAACACGGTGTTAACATAATGGGATTCACTAAGGAGTTCAATGCTAAAACTGCAGATCAAGCAGGAATGATAATACCAGTTGTTATAACTGTATACCAAGATAGATCATTCTCATTCATAACAAAAACTCCTCCAGCTGCAGTATTATTAAAGAAAGCTGCTGGATTAGATACAGCTTCAGGAGAACCTAACAAGAAGAAGGTTGCTACTTTATCTTCTGCTAAGATAAGAGAAATAGCTGAATTAAAAATGCCTGACTTAAATGCTGCATCAGTAGAAGCTGCTATGAGTATGATAGCTGGTACTGCAAGAAGTATGGGTATCGTTGTAGAAGACTAATTTTAAAAAATTAGACACTTCGGATAGAAGTGGGAGGCTTAAAGGCCGAATATAACCACAAGGAGGAAAATAAAATGGCAAAGAAAAGTAAAAAATACGTAGAAGCGTTAAACAAAATAGATAGAACAAGATTATATGATGCTACAGAAGCTTTATCTTTAGTTGCAGAAGTTGCTACAGCTAAATTTGATGAAACTGTTGAAGCTCATATAAAATTAGGTGTTGACTCAAGACATGCTGATCAACAAGTTAGAGGTGCGGTTGTATTACCACACGGAACTGGTAAAACTAAGAGAGTTTTAGTTTTCGCTAAAGGAGCAAAAGCTGCTGAAGCTGAAGCTGCTGGAGCTGACTTTGTAGGAGCTGAAGAATTAGTTCAAAAAATACAAGGTGAAAACTGGTTCGAATTCGATATAGTTGTTGCTACTCCAGACATGATGGGTGTAGTAGGTAGATTAGGTAGAGTATTAGGACCTAAAGGTTTAATGCCAAACCCTAAATCAGGAACTGTTACTTTCGATGTAGCTAAAGCTATAGACGAAATAAAAGCAGGTAAAGTAGAATATAGATTAGACAAAACTAACATAATACACGTTCCAGTAGGAAAAGTATCTTTCGGTGGAGAAAAGTTAGCTGAAAACTTTGCTGCATTAATGGATGCTATAGTTAAGGCTAAGCCAGCTGCTGCTAAAGGACAATACTTAAGAAGTGTAACAGTAGCGTCTACTATGGGACCTGGTGTTAAGATAAACCCTGCTAAAATAGCAGAATAATAAAATTGTTGACAAGCAAAAACAAAAATGTTAATATAACAATTGTTGATATAAAAAAGAATAGATTTGCCGTAGACAGTAGGTGCTGAAAAGCTTAATTTCCTACCGAGGTTTTAGATAAATTGAAATTACTAAAGCTTTTGTTGTCTCGTTTTGCCATCAAAAGCTTTTTTAAATGAGATTGCGGCGAATACTAAACCTTATTAGGTGAAGGAGGTGCACATCTATATGAGAAAAGCTATAGAACTTAAATCACAAGTTGTTTCTGAAATAGTTGAAAAATTAGAAAAATCATCATCTGCTATAGTTGTTGATTACAAAGGATTAACAGTTGAAGAGGTAACTGAATTAAGAAAGAAAATGAGAGAAGCTGGTGTTGAATACAAAGTATACAAAAACACTTTAGTTAGAAAAGCTGCTAAAGAAGTTGGTATAGAACAATTCAACGACGAGTTATTAGTTGGAACTAATGCGATAGCATTCGGATATGAAGATCCAGTTGCTCCAGCTAGAATATTAAAGGAATTCATGGATTCTCATCCAAAAATGCAATTAAAAATGGGTGTAGTAGAAGGTGAATTCTACAACGAATCTCAAATAGTTGAGTTCGCTAACATACCATCAAGAGAAGTTCTTCTTGCTAAGTTACTTGGAAGCTTAAAGGCTCCAATGTCAAACTTCGCATACTTAATAGATGCTTTAATAAAGAAACAAGAAGGACAAGAAGCTTAATTGTCAATTTAGAAAAGTTAGATATTGTAATATAATAACTTAAAAATAAAATTATTGAAAAAAAATTCGGAGGTGCTAAAAATGACAATAGAACAAATATTAGAAGCTATAGAAAACATGAAAGTTTTAGAATTAAATGAATTAGTTAAAGCTGCTGAAGAAAAATTCGGTGTATCTGCTTCAGCTCCAGTTATGATGGCTGGTGCAGTTGCTGGTGGAGCTGCTGAAGAAAAAACTGAATTCGACGTAGTATTAGCAAACGCTGGTGCTTCAAAAGTTGGAGTTATAAAAGCTGTTAGAGAAGTAACAGGATTAGGATTAAAAGAAGCTAAAGAAGTAGTTGATAACGCTCCTAAGACATTAAAAGAAGGTGTTTCTAAAGAAGAAGCTGACCAAATAAAAGAAAAATTAGAAGCTGCTGGAGCTAGCGTAGAAGTTAAGTAGTTTTCTTTCAAAAAGATGTCCTTATGGACATCTTTTTTTATTTTTTATAAAATTTAAATAAAATATGTATAAAAATAGAATTTTAGATTAAAATTATGTGCATAATAAATAATGCATATTTTGTGAAAAAAGTATTAATTATACGGGTTTAGGTATAAGTTACATATTGAAAAAAGTTGGTTGTTATGATAGAATTATTAGATGCGTTACAATGAACTATGGTTTTATTTTTAATTATTGAGAGGTGAAGAGTGAATGCCACATCCTGTCACGATAGGTAAAAGGACTAGAATGAGCTTTTCTAAGATAAAGGAAATAGCTGACGTGCCAAATCTTATAGAACTACAAGTAGATTCTTATAAGTGGTTTATTGAAGAGGGTCTTAAAGAAGTATTTGAGGATATTTCTCCGATAGAAGATTATACAGGTAATCTTATATTAGAATTCGTAGATTACTCTTTAGATGATAAGCCTAAATATGATATAGAAGAATGTAAAGATAGAGATGCTACATATTGTGCACCTCTAAAAGTAAAAGTAAGACTTATAAACAAGGAAACTGGTGAAATAAAAGAACAAGAAGTATTCATGGGAGATTTCCCATTAATGACTGAAAAAGGTACTTTTGTTATCAACGGTGCAGAAAGAGTTATAGTAAGTCAATTAGTTAGATCTCCTGGAGTATACTATGCTTTAGAAAGAGATAAAACAGGGAAGAAATTAATATCATCTACAGTTATACCAAACAGAGGTGCATGGTTAGAATACGAAACAGATTCAAATGATGTAATATCTGTTAGAGTTGATAGAACTAGAAAACAACCTGTTACAGTTTTATTAAGAGCTCTAGGTATAGGAACAGATGCTGAAATAATCGAACTTTTAGGTGAAGATGAAAGATTAGCTGCAACTTTAGAAAAAGACAACACTAAAACAGTTGAAGAGGGTCTAATAGAAATATACAAAAAATTAAGACCGGGTGAACCTCCAACAGTAGAAAGTGCATCTTCATTATTAAATGCATTATTCTTTGATGCAAAGAGATACGACCTAGCTAAAGTAGGTAGATATAAGTTTAATAAGAAACTTGCTCTATGCTACAGAATAATGAACAAAATATCAGCTGAAGACGTAGTAAATCCTGAAACAGGAGAAGTATTCGTTAAAGCTGGTGAAAAGATAAGCTATGAAGTTGCTAAGAATATACAAAATGCAGGTATAAATGTAGTTACTCTATTAGTAGAAGATGAAAAAGTTGTTAAAGTTATAGGAAATAACTTTGTTGATATAAAATCACATGTTGATTTTGACATAGATGAATTAGATATAAAAGAAAAAGTTCACTATCCGACTTTAAAAGAAATTTTAGAAGCTTATAGTGATGAAGAAGAAATAAAAGAAGCTATTAAGTTCAGAATGAAAGAACTTATACCAAAACATATATTATTAGATGATATAATAGCTTCTATAAATTACCAATTTAACTTATTCTATGATATTGGAAACATAGATGATATAGATCACTTAGGAAACAGAAGAATAAGATCTGTTGGTGAATTATTACAGAACCAAGTTAGAATAGGTCTTTCTAGAATGGAAAGAGTTATAAAAGAAAGAATGACTGTTCAAGATATGGAAGCTATAACGCCACAAGCGTTAGTTAACATAAGACCAGTTTCTGCTGCGATAAAAGAGTTCTTTGGTAGTTCACAGTTATCTCAGTTCATGGATCAAAACAACCCATTATCTGAGTTAACACATAAGAGAAGATTATCTGCATTAGGACCAGGAGGACTTTCAAGAGAAAGAGCTGGATTCGAAGTGCGTGACGTTCATCATTCTCACTACGGAAGAATGTGTCCGATAGAAACTCCAGAAGGACCAAACATCGGTCTTATAAACTCATTATCTACTTATGCTAAAATAAATGAATTTGGGTTTATAGAGTCTCCTTATAGAAAAGTAGATAAGGAAACTGGAAAAGTTACAAATGAAATACATTACTTAACTGCTGATGAAGAAGATTTATTCATAAGAGCCCAAGCAAATGAACCATTAGAAGAAGATGGTACTTTCGTAAATAAGAGAGTAGTATGTAGAACTAAAAATGGTGCTGTTGAGCTAGTTCCAACTCATAGAGTTGACTACATGGATATATCTCCAAAGCAAGTTGTTTCTATAGCTACTGCTATGATACCTTTCTTAGAAAATGACGACGCCAACCGTGCCCTAATGGGAGCGAACATGCAACGTCAAGCAGTGCCTCTAGTTAGAAGAGAAGCACCAGTTATAGGTACAGGAGTTGAATATAGAGCAGCTAAAGACTCAGGTGCAGTTGTTGTTGCTAAGAACTCTGGTATAGCAGAGAGAGTAACAGCTGATGAAATAATAATAAAAAGAGAAGACGGAGTAAAAGATAGATACAAATTACTTAAGTTTAAACGTTCAAATGCAGGTACTTGTATAAATCAAGCTCCTATAATAAATAAAGGTGACCAAATAGAAAAGGGTGACGTTATAGCAGATGGACCAGCTACTGACCTTGGGGAAATAGCATTAGGTAGAAATATGTTCGTAGCGTTCATGACTTGGGAAGGTTACAACTACGAGGATGCTATCTTAATAAACGAAAAATTAGTTAAAGAAGATAGATTATCTACAATTCATATAGAAGAATATGAATGTGAAGCAAGAGATACTAAGCTTGGACCAGAGGAAATAACTAGAGATATACCTAATGTTGGAGAAAGTGCTATAAAGAACTTAGATGACAGAGGTATAATAAGAATAGGTGCTGAAGTAGATTCAGGAGATATATTAGTTGGTAAGGTAACTCCTAAAGGAGAAACTGAACTTACTGCTGAAGAAAGATTACTTCGTGCGATATTCGGAGAAAAAGCTAGAGAAGTTAGAGATACTTCACTTAAAGTTCCTCATGGTGAAGGTGGTATAATAGTAGACGTAAAAGTGTTTACTAGAGAAAATGGAGATGATTTATCTCCAGGAGTTAATGAACTTGTTAGATGTTATATAGCTCAAAAGAGAAAGATAAAAGTTGGAGATAAGATGGCCGGACGTCACGGTAATAAAGGGGTTATCTCAAGAATATTACCACAAGAAGACATGCCATTTACAGAAGATGGAACTCCACTTGATATAGTTCTTAACCCACAAGGTATACCATCTCGTATGAACATCGGTCAGGTACTAGAAGTTCACTTAGGACTTGCTGCTAAAGCTTTAGGATGGTATGTAGCTACATCTGTATTTGATGGTGCTAAAGAATCAGACATAAGAAAAGCATTAGTACAAGCTGGATATCCAGAAGATGGTAAGTTAACTTTATATGATGGTAGAACAGGTGAAACTTTCGACAATAGAATAACAGTTGGATACATGTACATGTTAAAACTACATCACCTAGTTGATGATAAGTTACATGCAAGAAGTACAGGACCATACTCTTTAGTTACTCAACAACCATTAGGTGGTAAAGCACAATTTGGTGGACAAAGATTCGGAGAGATGGAGGTTTGGGCTCTAGAAGCATACGGAGCTGCTCACATACTTCAAGAAATACTTACTGTTAAGTCAGATGATGTTGTAGGACGTGTTAGAGCGTACGAAGCTATAGTTAAAGGTGAAAATATACCTGAACCAGGAATACCAGAATCATTTAAGGTTCTTATAAAAGAACTTCAAAGTTTATGCTTAGATGTAAAAGTATTAACTGAAGAAGATCAAGAAATAGAAGTAAGAGAATCTTTAGATGCTGATGATACAGCTGGAGAGTTCGAATTAGATGTTATAGATAACATGGATGAAGTAGAACAAAATCATATAATAGAAGAAATAGATGATGAATTCATTGAAAATGACGATGAAGATATAGATAGTTTAGATTTTGAAGATGATGCAGACTTCGAAGAATTAAACTATGAAGATGAAGACTTTGATGTATAAATTTAATTAACGCAAATATCAAATAGAAGGGAGAGAACTCCTTGTTTGAATTAAACAATTTTGAGTCGATAAAAATAGCACTAGCTTCTCCAGAGAAAATAAGACAATGGTCTAGAGGAGAAGTAAAAAAACCTGAAACAATAAACTACCGTACATTAAAACCAGAAAAAGATGGTCTATTTTGTGAAAGAATATTTGGACCTCAAAAAGACTGGGAATGTCACTGTGGTAAATACAGAAGAGTAAGATATAAAGGTGTAGTTTGTGATAGATGTGGAGTAGAAGTTACAAAAGCTAAAGTAAGAAGAGAAAGAATGGGACATATAGAGCTAGCAGCTCCTATGTCTCATATCTGGTACTTCAAAGGTATACCAAGTAGAATGGGTCTTTTACTTGATATGTCTCCAAGATCTTTAGAAAAAATATTATACTTTGCTTCATATGTTGTAGTTGATCCAGGAGAAACTGGATTAAATGAAAAACAACTTTTAACAGAAAAAGAATACAGAACTGCAGTAGATAAGTATGGGTACAATTCTTTCACTGTAGGAATGGGTGCTGAAGCTGTTAAGCAATTACTACAAAATATAGACCTAGAAAAAGAAAGCAAAGAATTAAGAGCTGACTTAAAAGATAGTACAGGTCAAAAGAGAGTTAGAACAATAAGAAGATTAGAAGTGGTAGAAGCATTCAAAAAGTCTGGAAATAAACCAGAGTGGATGATATTAGATGCTATACCAGTAATACCTCCAGATTTAAGACCTATGGTTCAACTTGATGGAGGAAGATTCGCAACTTCTGACTTAAATGATTTATATAGAAGAGTTATAAATAGAAATAACAGATTAAAGAGATTACTAGAACTTGGAGCTCCTGATATCATAGTAAGAAATGAAAAGAGAATGCTTCAAGAAGCAGTAGATGCTTTAATAGACAATGGTAGAAGAGGTAGACCTGTAACAGGACCTGGTAATAGACCACTTAAGTCTTTATCAGATATGCTAAAAGGTAAGCAAGGTCGTTTCCGTCAAAACTTACTTGGTAAGCGTGTTGACTACTCAGGACGTTCAGTTATAGTTGTTGGACCAGAACTTAAATTCTATCAATGTGGTCTTCCTAAGAAAATGGCTCTTGAATTATTCAAGCCATTTGTTATGGATAAATTAGTTAAAGAAGGTTTTGCACACAATATAAAGAGTGCTAAATCTATAGTAGAAAAAGTAAAACCAGAAGTATGGGATGTTTTAGAAGATGTTATAAAGAGTCATCCAGTTCTTCTTAACCGTGCCCCTACTCTTCATAGATTAGGTATACAAGCATTTGAACCAGTTTTAGTTGAAGGTAAAGCTATAAAGCTACACCCACTTGTATGTACAGCATACAATGCCGACTTCGATGGTGACCAAATGGCGGTACACGTACCTTTATCAGTAGAAGCACAAGCAGAAGCAAGATTCTTAATGTTATCTGTAAACAACATACTTGCACCTAAAGATGGTACTCCAATAACTACTCCTTCTCAGGATATGGTTTTAGGATGTTACTACTTAACTATAGAAGCTCAAGGTGGAGAAAAAGGAACAGGAACAGTATTCAAAGACTTTAATGAAATGTTACTTGCTTATCAAAATCAAACTGTTCAATTACACTCTTTAGTAAAAATGAGAGTAGTACTTGAAGATGGAAGAAGCTCTATAGTTGAAAGTACAGTAGGTAGATTCATATTCAATGAAAATATACCTCAAGACTTAGGATTTGTAGACAGAAGTGTAGATCCATTTGGATTAGAAATAGACTTCTTAGTTGACAAAAAAGCTTTAGGTAAAATAATAGATAAGTGCTTTAGAAAGCATGGAAATACAGAAACTGCTGTATTACTTGACCATATAAAATCTCTAGGATTTAAATACTCAACTAGAGGTGGTATAACAGTTGCGGTTGCTGATATGAAAATACCAGAAGCTAAAAAAGGTTATATAACAGCAGCAGAAGAAAAAGTTGATAAATATGAAAAAGCATACAGAAGAGGTCTAATATCTGATGAAGAAAGATATGAAAGAGTTATAGAAACTTGGACAGAAACAACTGAAAAAGTTACAGATGCTCTGATGGCAGGATTAGACAGACTTAATAATATATATATAATGGCACACTCAGGAGCCAGAGGTTCTAAGAACCAGATAAGACAGTTAGCTGGTATGCGTGGTCTGATGGCCAATGCATCTGGTAAAACAGTTGAGGTTCCAGTTAAATCTAACTTCCGTGAAGGTTTATCAGTAATGGAATACTTCACATCTTCACACGGGGCTAGAAAAGGTCTTGCCGATACAGCGCTTCGTACAGCTGACTCAGGATACTTAACAAGAAGACTTGTTGATGTCAGCCAAGATGTTATAGTAAGAGAAGTTGACTGTGGTACAACAGAAACTACAGAAACATTTGCTATAAAAGATGGAAATGAAGTAATAGAAGTATTATATGATAGAATAGTGGGAAGATATACTATAGACCCTATAGTAAATCCAACTACAGGAGAAGTTATAGTAGAAGCTGATTCTATGATAAAAGAAGATGAAGCTGAAAAAATAATAGCTGCAGGAATAGAAACTGTACAAATAAGAACAGTTCTTAATTGTAAGACAAACCATGGGGTTTGTTCTAAGTGTTATGGTAGAAACCTTGCTACAGGTAAAGAAGTTAATATAGGGGAAGCTGTTGGTATAATAGCTGCTCAATCAATCGGTGAACCAGGTACTCAGCTTACAATGCGTACATTCCATACAGGTGGGGTTGCTGGAGGAGATATAACTCAAGGTCTTCCAAGGGTTGAAGAATTATTTGAAGCAAGAAAACCTAAAGGTTTAGCTGTCATAACAGAAATAACTGGTAGAGTTGAAATAGACGAAACTGGTAAGAGAAAAGAAATAAGTATAGTTCCTGAAAATGGTGAAACAGAAGTTTATGCTATACCTTATGGATCAAGAATAAGAGTTAAGCATGGACAAATGGTTGAAGCTGGGGACCCATTAACTCAAGGTTCTATAAACCCACATGACATAGTAAGAGTTAAAGGTATAGGTGGAGTTCAAGACTATATCGTTAAAGAAGTTCAAAGAGTTTATAGAATGCAAGGGGTTGACGTTAACGATAAGCATATAGAAGTTATAGTAAGACAAATGCTTTCGAAAGTTAAAGTTGAGGATCCAGGTGATACAGAATTAATCCCAGGTGGATATGAAGATGTATTAACATTTGATAAGTGTAATGAAGAAGCTATAGCTCAGGGATTAAAACCTGCTGTTGCTAAGAGAGTTTTACTTGGTATAACTAAGGCATCTCTTGCTACAGAATCATTCTTATCAGCTGCTTCATTCCAAGAAACAACTAGAGTATTAACAGAAGCTGCTATAAAAGGAAAAGAAGATCACTTAATAGGTCTTAAAGAAAATGTTATAATAGGTAAGTTAATACCAGCAGGAACAGGTATGAAGAGATATAAAAACATAGCTGTTGAAAAAATCCAAGACTAATATAATAAGAGATAAAGAAATCTTGACATTATCTATGTTTGGGTGATAAAATGTAAAAGTGTGTAATCGAAGATCTTCTAAAACTTATATAAGTTATTAGAGATCTTTGATTAGACTTTTAATAAATGAACTAGCAGCACCAAACTGCAAAGAGCTAAAACCACATATAATGTGTGTAATAGACATTTAATTGTAAAAGTAACGTTTTGTTACAAGCATATCAGTACATGTACTGATGTAGTTGGCGGTCATTTAAAGATCGAAAATTTTGGAAGGAGGTGCAGATGATGCCAACAATTAACCAATTAGTTCGTAAAAACAGACAAGCAATAGAAAAGAAATCTACTGCTCCAGCATTACAAAAGGGATTCAACTCTTTACACAAGAAAGCTACTGATGCAAGTGCTCCACAAAAAAGAGGAGTTTGTACTTCAGTAAAAACAGTTACTCCTAAGAAGCCTAACTCAGCTTTAAGAAAAGTTGCCAGAGTTAGATTAACAAACGGGATAGAAGTTTCTGCTTATATACCAGGAGAAGGACACAACTTACAAGAGCACAGTGTTGTTCTTATAAGAGGAGGAAGAGTTAAAGACCTTCCAGGGGTTAGATACCACATATTAAGAGGTACTTTAGATACTGCAGGTGTTGATAAGAGAATGCAAGCTAGATCTAAGTACGGTGCTAAGAGACCTAAAGCTGCAAAGAAATAATAAAAACTAACAATTAATTATATGTGCGGTGCTTTAAATATATATATGTATTTATGGCATCACGGCATTATTTATGTCGAGTACCTATGATTTAAGATTAAATAATTAAGGAGGGAAGCAAAATGCCAAGAAAAGGTAATGTTCCAAAGAGAGAAGTATTAGCTGATCCAATATATGGAAGTAAAGTTGTTACTAAATTAATAAACAATTTAATGATAGACGGTAAAAAAGGGAAAGCTCAAACTATAGTTTATGATGCTTTCGCTATGGTAGCTGAAAAAACAGGAGAAGATGCTTTAGAAGTATTCAACAAAGCAATGGATAACATAATGCCTGTTTTAGAAGTTAAAGCAAGAAGAGTTGGTGGAGCTAACTACCAAGTACCAGTTGAAGTTAGACCTGAAAGAAGACAAACTTTAGGTTTAAGATGGTTAGTAAACTACACTAGAGCTCGTGGAGAAAAAGGAATGGTTGAAAAGTTAGCGAAAGAAATAATGGACGCTGCTAACAACACAGGAGCTTCAGTTAAGAAGAAAGAAGATACTCATAAGATGGCAGAAGCTAATAAAGCATTTGCTCACTACAGATTCTAATAAAATAGGATATAATTGATACCTTTAAGGGATATCGCAAGGAGGAGAACCATGGCTAGAAAGTTTCCTTTAGAAAGAACTAGAAATATAGGAATCATGGCTCATATAGATGCAGGAAAAACTACTACTACAGAAAGAATCCTTTTCTATACAGGGCAAACACATAAGATAGGAGAAACTCACGAAGGAGCTTCTCAAATGGACTGGATGGAGCAAGAGAAGGAAAGAGGTATAACAATAACTTCTGCCGCTACTACTGCTGCATGGAAAGACCATAGAATAAACATAATAGATACACCAGGACACGTCGACTTCACAGTTGAGGTTGAAAGATCTCTAAGAGTTCTTGACGGTTCAGTTGCTGTATTCTGTGCTAAAGGTGGGGTTGAACCTCAATCTGAGAACGTATGGAGACAAGCTGATAACTACGGTGTACCTAGAATAGCATTCGTAAATAAAATGGACATCATGGGAGCTGACTTCTTTAACGTTGTTAACATGATGAAAGAAAGATTATCTGCAAATGCTGTACCTCTTCAATTACCAATAGGAAAAGAAGATTGGTTAGAAGGGGAAGTTGACTTATTAGAAATGAAAGCTCATATCTATAAGGATGACTTAGGAAAAGATATAGAAATAACTGAAATACCAGAAGATATGAAAGAATTAGCTCAAGAGTGGAGAGAAAAAATGGTTGAAGCAGTAGCTGAAACTGACGAAGAGTTAATGATGAAATATCTTGAAGGTGAAGAAATATCAGTAGAAGAATTAAAAGCTGCTATAAGAAAAGCTACAATAGCTTGTGAAATGAACCCAGTATTCTGTGGATCTGCTTACAGAAACAAAGGTGTTCAATTATTACTAGATGCTGTTGTTGATTACTTACCAGCTCCAACTGATATACCAGCTATAAAAGGTGTATTAGACAATGGTGAAGAGTCTGAAAGACATTCATCTGATGAAGAGCCATTCTCAGCTTTAGCATTCAAAATAATGACTGACCCATTCGTTGGTAAGTTAGCATTCTTCAGAGTTTACTCAGGAATAATGCAAGGTGGATCTTATGTTCTTAACTCTACTAAAGGTAAGAGAGAAAGAATAGGTCGTATCCTTCAAATGCATGCTAATACAAGAGAAGAAATAACAGAAGTATACGCTGGAGATATAGCTGCAGCAGTAGGATTAAAAGATACTACTACTGGAGATACTTTATGTGATCCAGCTCATCCAATAATACTTGAATCTATGGAATTCCCTGAGCCAGTTATATCTGTTGCTATAGAGCCTAAATCAAAAGCTGCTCAAGAAAAAATGGGTATAGCACTTCAAAAGTTAGCTGAAGAGGATCCAACTTTCAGAGTTAAAACTGATGAAGAAACAGGACAAACTATAATATCAGGTATGGGTGAATTACACTTAGAGATAATAGTTGATAGATTATTAAGAGAATTCAAAGTTGAAGCTAACGTTGGTGCTCCACAAGTTGCTTACAGAGAAACTATAACTCAACCAGTAGATGTTGAATACAAGTACTCTAAGCAATCAGGTGGTAGAGGTCAATACGGACACGTTAAGATAAGAGTTATACCTCAAGATCCAGGAACTGGTTACAAGTTCGAAAACAAAACTGTTGGTGGATCTGTACCAAAAGAATACGTTGGACCTACTGATGCAGGTATCCAAGGTGCAATGGCATCTGGTATAGTTGCTGGATATCCAGTTGTTGACGTTGCTGTTGAATTATACGATGGTTCTTACCATGAAGTCGATTCATCAGAAATGGCATTCAAAATGGCTGGTTCTATGGCAATGAAAGATGCTCTTAAGAAAGGTAACTCAGTATTACTTGAGCCATTCTTCAAAGTTGAAGTTGTTACTCCTGAAGAATACATGGGAGACGTTATGGGTGGATTAAACTCTAAGAGAGGTTTAATACAAGGTATGGAAGCTAGATCTGGTGCACAAGTTATAAATGCATTCGTTCCACTTTCAGAAATGTTTGGATACTCTACTGAGTTAAGATCAACTACTCAAGGTCGTGCAACTTACACTATGATATTTGACCACTATGAGCAAGTTCCAGCTTCAGTTGCTAAGAAAATAGCTGAAGGAAGATAATAAACTGTTTATTATTAATAAAATTAATATAAATTAAAATGAGTAAGGCGGGTATAACTCGTCTTACCTAAAATATATATAGGGAGGTATTTCAAAATGGCTAAAGCTAAATTTGAAAGAAATAAACCACACGTTAATATAGGAACAATAGGACACGTTGACCACGGTAAAACTACATTAACAGCTGCAATAACAAAAACATTACACGA
>NZ_LT629848.1:0-23288 GCF_900106845.1 Romboutsia timonensis | reverse complement strand
GGAGGTATTTCAAAATGGCTAAAGCTAAATTTGAAAGAAATAAACCACACGTTAATATAGGAACAATAGGACACGTTGACCACGGTAAAACTACATTAACAGCTGCAATAACAAAAACATTACACGAGAGATATCAATTAGGAGAAGCTGTAGACTTCGCTAACATAGATAAAGCTCCAGAAGAAAGAGAAAGAGGTATAACAATATCTACTGCTCACGTTGAGTACGAAACTCCAAACAGACACTACGCTCACGTTGACTGCCCAGGACATGCTGACTACGTTAAGAACATGATAACAGGTGCTGCTCAAATGGACGGTGCTATATTAGTTTGTTCAGCAACAGATGGACCAATGCCTCAAACAAGAGAGCATATATTATTATCAAGACAAGTTGGTGTACCATACATAGTAGTATTCTTAAACAAATGTGATATGGTAGACGACGAAGAATTATTAGAGTTAGTTGAAATGGAAGTAAGAGACTTATTAAATGAGTACGAATTCCCAGGAGATGACACTCCAATAATAAGAGGATCTGCATTAATGGCATTAGAAAACCCAGCTTCTGAGTGGGGAGACAAAATAGTTGAATTATTCGAGCAAATAGATGCTTATATACCAGAACCAGAAAGAGATGTAGATAAAAACTTCTTAATGCCAGTAGAAGACGTATTCTCTATAACAGGTAGAGGAACAGTTGCTACAGGTAGAGTTGAAAGAGGTATATTAAAGGTTCAAGACGAAGTTGAAATAGTAGGTTTAGCTGACGAACCAAGAAAAGTTGTAGTAACAGGAGTAGAAATGTTCAGAAAGTTATTAGACCAAGCACAAGCTGGAGATAACATAGGAGCATTAATAAGAGGTGTACAAAGAAATGAAATAGAAAGAGGACAAGTTATGGCTAAGCCAGGAACAGTTAAGCCTCACACTAAATTCATGGCAGAAGTATACGTTCTTAAGAAAGAAGAAGGTGGAAGACACACTCCATTCTTCGATGGATACAGACCACAATTCTACTTCAGAACAACAGACGTTACAGGAGCTTGTAAGTTACCAGATGGTATAGAAATGGTTATGCCAGGAGATAACGTAACAATGACAGTTGAGTTAATAAACTCAATAGCAATAGAAGAAGGATTAAGATTCGCGATAAGAGAAGGTGGAAGAACAGTAGCATCAGGAGTTGTTGCTTCTATAGTTGAATAATCTTCTTTAAGTGGATTAATTAATAGAGTTAATAAACTCAATAGCAATAGAAGAAGGATTAAGATTCGCGATAAGAGAAGGTGGAAGAACAGTAGCATCAGGAGTTGTTGCTTCTATAGTTGAATAATCTTCTTTAAGTGGATTAATTAATAGATAAAAAGAGAGGGGTATCCCTCTCTTTTTTATTTAAATGAAGAAAATTCATAAATAGTAATAATATACTAGTTATATTTCATTGACAAAATGCTATAAATTTTATATACTAAGTGAGTGCTTTGTTAGAGGAAATAAATCAAGTTTAAACCAGGTTTTACATAATAAATAAAATTTGTGAAATTTTAAAAAAAACTTGAAAAAAATAAAAAAATAATGTAAAATATAATAGTGTGCTTGAGAGATACGAAAAATAAACTAAATCTTAGTTAGTAGCGACCTATTGTCGATTTTTAAAAATGCAACACACCCGGAGCAGTGTATCGGCATAAGTCGCGCGTAACTTAAAGATTAAACGTGCGATAAAGGAGGGAAATTAAAATGGCTCAAAATGAAAAAATAAGAATAAGATTAAAATCATATGATCACAAATTATTAGATTTTTCAGCTGCTAAAATAGTTGAAACTGCTAAGAAAGCTGGATCACAAGTTTCAGGACCTGTGCCACTACCAACAGAAAAGCAAATAGTAACTATATTAAGAGCTGTACACAAGTACAAAGACTCTAGAGAGCAGTTCGAAATAAGAACTCATAAGAGATTAATAGACATAGCTAACCCAACACCTAAGACTGTTGACTCATTAATGAGATTAGATTTACCAGCTGGTGTTGATATAGAAATAAAGTTATAATAGCAACCTAAGATTATTATCCTATAAGGAAATTCTCTTAGTATGATTATAGAATTATAATCCGCTGTAAGATTATAGGAGGTGCTAATATGAAAGGAATATTAGGAAAAAAATTAGGTATGACTCAAATATTCACTGAAGAAGGTATAGTAGTACCTGTAACAGTTGTTGAGGCAGGACCAAACGTTGTAACTCAAGTTAAAACAGTTGAGAAAGACGGATACAACGCAATACAAGTAGGTTTTGAAGATGCTAAAGAAAAATCTTTAAACAAACCACAAAAAGGACATTTAGCTGCTGCTAATGTTTTAAAGAAACACTTAAAAGAGTTTAGAGTAGACGCTGTAGAAGAATTCACAGTTGGACAAGAAATAAAAGCTGACTTATTCGCTGCAGGAGAAAAAATAGATGTTACTGGAACAAGTAAAGGTAAGGGATTCCAAGGTCCAATAAAGAGACATGGACAATCTAGAGGTCCTGAATCTCACGGTTCTAGATACCACAGAAGACCAGGTTCAATGGGAGCATGTTCTTTCCCAGGTAGAGTTTTCAAAAACAAAAAACTAGCAGGACACATGGGTAGCGTTAAAGTTACTGTTCAAAACTTAGAGGTTGTTAGAGTAGATGCTGATAAGAACCTTATATTAGTTAAAGGTGCTATACCAGGACCTAAAGGTTCAATGGTAACTATAAAGGAAGCTGTTAAGTCTTCTAAATAATGACTAACCTAAGAAAGGAGGAAGCACAATGCCAAAATTAAATGTATTAAATATTAATGGACAAAATGTTGGAGAAATAGAATTAGTAGATTCTATATTCAACGTAGAAGTTAATGAACATGTTTTATATGAAGTTGTTAAAAATCAATTAGCAAACAAGAGACAAGGTACTCAATCTGCTAAGACTAGAGCAGAAGTTAGAGGTGGCGGAAGAAAGCCTTGGAAACAAAAAGGAACTGGTAGAGCTAGACAAGGTTCTATAAGAGCAGTACAATGGGTAGGTGGAGGAGTTGCTTTCGCACCAAAGCCAAGAAGCTACAACTACACATTACCAAAGAAAGTTAGAAGATTAGCTATGAAGAGCGCTTTAACTTCTAAAGTACAAAACGGAGAAATGATAGTATTAGATGCTTTAAACATGGAAGCTCCTAAGACTAAAGAATTCGTTCAAATATTAAAGAACGTAAATGCTGCTAAGAAAGCTTTAGTAGTAACTGCTGAAAATAACGAAAACGTAATAAAATCAGCTAAAAACATAGAAGGTGTTGCAACTGCTACAGTTAACACTATAAATGTTTACGATATATTAAAGTATGATTCATTCATAATAACAACAGACGCTGTTAAAAAAGTGGAGGAGGTGTACGCATAATGACTAATCCACATGATATAATAAAAAAGCCAGTTGTAACTGAGCAAAGTATGATGGAAATGGCTAACAAGAAATATACTTTCGTTGTTGCTAAAGATGCAAACAAGACTGAAATAAAGAAAGCTGTAGAAGCTATATTCGGAGTAAATGTAGAAAAAGTTAATACATTAAACTACGATGGAAAAGTTAAAAGAATGGGTAGACATGAAGGAAGAACTGCAAGCTTTAAGAAAGCAGTAGTTAAATTAACTGCTGATAGCAAAGAAATAGAATTCTTCCAAGGAATGTAATTAACCCCTAACAAACGAAGGAGGGAAAACAGATGGCTATAAAAAAGTTTAAACCAACTTCTCCTGCCTTAAGACAAATGACAGTTTTAGTTTCTGATGAAATAACTTGTAATCAACCAGAAAAATCTCTTTTAGTTTCTTTAAAGAAAAACTCTGGTAGAAATGCACAAGGTAAAATAACTGTTCGTCACAGAGGTGGAGGAAACAGAAGGAAATACAGAATAATAGATTTCAAGAGAAATAAAGATGGAATACCTGCAAAGGTTGCAACTATAGAATACGATCCAAACAGAACTGCTAACATAGCTTTATTACACTATGCAGATGGTGAAAAAGCTTATATATTAGCTCCAGTTGGATTAGAAGTTGGAACTACAGTATTATCAGGACCAACAGCTGACATAAAGCCAGGAAATGCTATGGCGTTAAAAGATATGCCAGTTGGTACAGTAATACACAACATAGAATTAAAGCCAGGAAAAGGAGCTCAATTAGTAAGATCTGCTGGGGTTTCTGCTCAATTAATGGCTAAAGAAGGAAAGAAAGCTTTATTAAGATTACCATCAGGAGAAATGAGATTCGTTTCTATAGATTGTAAAGCTACTATAGGACAAGTTGGTAACATAGAACACGGTAACGTTGTTATAGGTAAAGCTGGTAGAAAGAGACATATGGGTATAAGACCTACTGTTAGAGGATCTGTAATGAACCCTTGTGACCATCCACACGGTGGTGGGGAAGGTAGAACTTCAATAGGTAGACCTTCACCAGTTACTCCATGGGGTAAACCAGCTCTTGGATACAAAACTAGAAAGAAAAACAAAGCTTCTGATAAGTTAATAGTATCAAGAAGAACTAAGTAATAGATTTACTTTTTGCCCGGAAAGGAGGAAATTAAATGTCAAGATCAACTAAAAAAGGACCTTTTGTCCACGCAAGACTTTTAAAGAAAATAGAAGAAATGAACGCTAACGGAAATAAAGAAGTTATAAAGACTTGGTCAAGATCTTCAACTATATTCCCACAAATGGTAGAACATACTATAGCTGTTCATGATGGAAGAAGACATGTGCCTGTATATATAACAGAAGACATGGTTGGACATAAATTAGGTGAATTCGTTCCTACAAGAACTTTCAAAGGACACAAGGACGACGAAAAATCTAATAAGAGAAAATAATAAATTTCTGACTAAGGAAGGAGGAATAGCAAATGGAAGCAAAAGCTACTGCTAAATATGTACGTGTATCACCAAGAAAAGCAGGACAAATCTGTGACCTTGTTAGAGGAAAAAATGTTGATGAAGCATTAGCAATATTAAAGTTCACTCCAAGAGGAGCGGCTGAAATAATAGCTAAGGTTGTAAAGTCTGCTAAAGCGAACGCTGAAAACAATCATGAAATGGATGCTGATAAATTATACGTTGCATCAATAGTTGCAAACCAAGGACCTACAATGAAGAGATTCATGCCTAGAGCTATGGGTAGAGCAACAATGATAAGAAAGAGAACTTCTCACATAGAGGTTGTTCTTAAGGAAAGAAAATAATTAATAGATAGGAGGGATAATAATGGGTCAAAAGGTTAATCCACACGGACTAAGAGTCGGTGTTATAAAAGATTGGGACTCAAGATGGTTCACAACTGATAAGAAAGAATTCGGAAACTTATTATTAGAAGACCATAATGTACGTAATTTCTTAAAGAAAAGATTATACTCAGCTGGAGTTGCTAAGATAGAAATAGAAAGATCAGCTAACAAATTAAAATTAGACTTACACGTTGCTAAGCCAGGTGTAGTTATAGGAAAAGCTGGTGCTGGAATAGACGCATTAAAAGCTGAATTAGAAAAAATGACTAAGAAAACTGTAATAGTTAACATAGTTGAAGTAAGAAACCCTGATAAGGATGCTCAATTAGTAGCAGAAAATATAGCGTTAGCTATAGAAAGAAGGGTTGCATTCAGAAGAGCTATGAAGCAAGCTATACAAAGAGCTATGAAGTCAGGAGTTAAAGGTATAAAAGTATCTGCTTCTGGTAGATTAGGTGGAGCTGAAATGGCTAGAACTGAAGGATACAGCGAAGGAAATGTTCCTTTACAAACATTAAGAGCTGATATAAACTATGGTTTCGCTGAGGCTAACACTACTTACGGTAAAACTGGTATAAAAGTTTGGATATGTAACGGAGAAGTTTTACCAACTAAGAATGGTGTAAACCCAAGAGAAGAAAGAAGAAACGATAGAAGAGATAACAAGAGAAACGATAGAAGAGATAACAGAAGAAATAACAGAAGAGGTAATGATAATAGAGGAAACAACAGAGGACAAAGACCTCAAGGATCAAGACCTCAAAGAACTGAAAACAAAGGAAACTAATAAATAAGGTTCGAGGAAGGAGGAAATACTCATGTTAATGCCAAAGAGAGTAAAACGTCGTAGAGTTCATAGAGGAAGCATGGCTGGTAAGGCTCAAAAAGGTAACAAAGTTACTTACGGAGAGTTCGGATTAGTTGCAATGGAAGCTTCTTGGATAACTTCTAACCAAATAGAAGCTGCCAGAATCGCGATGACAAGATCAATAAAAAGAGGCGGGAAAGTTTGGATAAAAATATTCCCTCATAAGCCTGTAACAAGAAAACCAGCTGAAACTCGTATGGGTGCTGGTAAAGGTTCTCCAGAATACTGGGTAGCAGTAGTTAAGCCAGGAAGAGTTATGTTCGAATTAGCAGGTGTTTCTGAAGAGAAAGCTAGAGAAGCTATGAGACTTGCAATGCATAAACTTCCAGTTAAATGTAAGTTTGTAAAAAGAGAAGATTTAGAAGTAAAGGGTGGTGAATAGGATGCAAGCTAAAGAATTAAAGAGTTTAACAAGCGAAGAGCTAATGAATAAGTTAAATGACTTCAAAAGTGAATTATTTAGCTTAAGATTCCAATTAGCTACTGGTCAATTAGAAAATACAGCTAGAATAAAATTCGTTAAAAAGGATATAGCTAGAGTTAAGACTGTCCTTGCTGAAAGAAAGTTAAACGAAACTAGAGCTTAATTTGGAAAGGAGGCTTTTAAACATGGAAAGAGGAAGAAGAAAAGTTAGAATAGGCCGTGTTGTAAGTGACAAAATGGATAAAACTATAGTTGTTGCAGTTGAAGATTTCGTACGTCACCCATTATATAATAAGCCAGTTAAGAGAACTAAAAAGTTCAAGGCTCACGATGAACAAAATGTATGTAGAATCGGAGACAGAGTAAAGATAATGGAAACTAGACCTTTATCAAAAGATAAGAGATTCAGACTAGTTGAAGTTGTTGAGAAAGTTAAGTAGTTTTTTGGAAAAGGAGGGATTACGATATGATACAACAAGAGACACGTCTAAGAGTTGCTGATAACTCTGGTGCAAAAGAAATACTATGTATACGTGTACTAGGCGGAAGTAAAAGAAAATTTGGTAACATAGGCGACGTAATAGTTGCTACTGTTAAAAGTGCAACACCTGGTGGAGTTGTAAAAAAAGGTAAAGTTGTTAAAGCTGTTATAGTTAGAACAAAGCAAGGCGTAAGACGTAAAGACGGAAGTTATATATCTTTCGATGAAAACGCAGCTGTTATAATAAAAGACGACAAAACTCCAGTAGGAACTCGTATATTCGGGCCTGTTGCTAGAGAGTTAAGAGATAATGACTTTATGAAAATAGTTTCTCTTGCTCCAGAAGTACTATAATAAGGAGGTGCAATAGGACATGATGCGTGTTAAAAAAGGTGATACTGTTGTAGTTATAGCAGGTAAAGATAAAGGTAAAAAAGGTACAGTTGTTAAAGTAATGCCTAAAGCTAACAGAGTTGTAGTTGAAGGAGTTAACGTAATAACTAAGCACCAAAAGCCAAATGCTATAAACCCACAAGGTGGAATAGTAAACAAAGAAGCTTCAATACACATATCTAACGTAATGCCACTTGATCCTGAGACAGGAAAAGGAACAAGAGTTAGATTTGAAATGAAGGATGGAAAAAAAGTAAGAATAGCAGTTAAGAGCGGAAAAGAAATATAATATAGCTTGAAAGGAGGGACCTTAAATGGCTTCTAGATTACAAGAAAAATACATGAAAGAAGTTGCTCCTGCTTTAATGGAGAAATTTGGATACAAAAACGTTATGGAAATACCTAAGTTAGACAAGATAGTTATAAACATGGGTATAGGCGATGCTAGAGAAAATCCAAAAGGATTAGAAAAAGCTGTAGAAGAAATGGAAATGATATCTGGACAAAAACCAGTTATAACTAGAGCTAGAAAATCAGTTGCTAACTTCAAATTAAGAGAAGGAATGCCAATAGGAGCGAAAGTTACATTAAGAGCTGATAAAATGTTCTACTTCATGGACAAGTTAGTTTCTGTATCTTTACCAAGAGTTAGAGACTTCAGAGGAGTTAACGCTAACGCATTCGATGGTAGAGGAAACTACGCTTTAGGTGTTAAAGAGCAATTAATATTCCCTGAAATAGAATACGATAAAGTAGACAAAGTAAGAGGGATGGATATAATATTCGTTACGACTGCAAAGACTGACGAAGAAGCACGTGAATTATTAAAATTATTAGGAATGCCGTTTTCTAAGTAAGCTTAGAAAAGGACATTTTCTAAGTTAATTATGAAGGAGGGATTCCAGTGGCTAGAAAAGCGATGGTTGTAAAGCAACAAAGAAAGCAAAAGTACGCTACTAGAGAATACACTAGATGTACTATATGTGGTAGACCACATTCGGTTTTAAGAAAATTCGGTATATGCCGTATATGCTTCAGAGAATTAGCTTATAAAGGTCAAATACCTGGTGTAAGAAAAGCAAGCTGGTAGAAGCTTGACCAAAATGGAAGGAGGGTTTCAATATGACAATGACAGATCCAATAGCGGATATGCTAACTCGTATAAGAAATGCTAACGTTGTTAAGCATGAAACTGTTGATGTTCCAGCTTCTAATATGAAGAAAGAATTATCTAGAATATTATTAGAAGAAGGTTTCATCAGAGGTTACGATGTTATAGAAGATGGAAAGCAAGGAATAATAAGAATACAATTAAAGTACGGACAAACTGGCGAAAGAGTTATATCAGGACTTAAGAGAATATCTAAGCCTGGTATGAGAGTTTATGCTGACAAGCATGAAGTGCCAAGAGTATTAAACGGATTAGGTATATCAATAATATCTACTTCAAAAGGGATATTAACTGATAAGCAAGCTAGAAAAGAAAATGTTGGTGGAGAAGTAATCTGCTACGTTTGGTAATATAAATGAACAATGTAAGGAGGTGCGACTATGTCAAGAATAGGAGTTAAACCAATAACTGTACCTGCAGGAGTTGAAGTTACTATAGCTGAAGGAAACTTAGTTACAGTAAAAGGACCAAAAGGTACATTAACTAAGAAATTTGATGCTGCTATAAGCATAAAGCAAGAAGAAAATACTATAACTGTTGAAAGACCTACAAACAACAAGCAACACAGATCTTTACACGGATTAACTAGAACTTTAATAGATAATATGGTTATAGGTGTTACTAATGGTTTCGAAAAGAAATTAGAATTAGTTGGTGTTGGATACAGAGCTCAAAAGCAAGGAAAGAAATTAGTTATGAACTTAGGATTCTCTCATCCAGTAGAAATGGAAGATCCAGAAGGATTAACAGTTGAAGTTCCTAACCAAACTGAGTTAATAGTAAAAGGTATCGATAAGCAATTAGTAGGAAACTACGCTGCTAAGATAAGAGACTGGAGAAAGCCAGAGCCATACAAAGGTAAAGGTATAAGATACGCTGGTGAAGTTGTAAGACGTAAAGAAGGTAAAACTGGTAAGAAATAATACCAAACTTAAACACTAGAAAGGAGTGGGCCTGATGTTAAAGAAAGCTGATAAGAATGCTAACAGACTTCAAAGACACAAAAGAGTTAGAAGAAAGATAACTGGAACTACTCAAAGACCAAGATTATGTGTATTCAGAAGTTCTAACAATATATACGCTCAAATAATAGATGATGCTAACAGAGTTACTCTTACAGCTGCGTCTTCTTTAGATGCAGAAGTAAAAGGTGCTGTTAACCACGGTGGAAACAAAGAAGCAGCTAAAATGGTCGGAGAAATGATCGCTAAGAGAGCTATAGAAAAAGGAATCACTGAAGTTGTATTTGACAGAGGTGGATACTTATATCACGGTAGAGTTCAAGTTTTAGCAGAAGCTGCTAGAGAAGCTGGACTTAAGTTCTAATTAACAAAAGAAACAAAGGAGGGAAATGCACATGTTACGTCGTAAGCCGATAGATGCAAGACAACTTGACTTAAAAGAGACAGTTGTTGAAGTTAGACGTGTTACTAAAGTTGTAAAAGGTGGTAGAAACTTCAGATTTGCAGCGTTAGTAGTAGTTGGAGATGAAAACGGACACGTTGGTGTTGGTACTGGTAAAGCAATGGAAGTACCAGACGCAATAAAGAAAGCTGTAGAAGATGCTAAGAAGAATCTTATACACGTACCAAGAGTTGGTACAACAATACCTCACGAAGTTAACGGACACTTCGGTGCTGGTAAAATATTAATAATGCCTGCTAAGCAAGGTACAGGGGTTATAGCTGGTGGACCTGCTAGAGCCGTACTTGAGTTAGCTGGATTAACAGACGTTAGAGCTAAATCTTTAGGATCTAACAACCCAAGAAACATGGTAAATGCTACAATAGAAGGACTTAACTCTCTAAAGACAGTTGAAGAAATAGCTAAACTTAGAGGAAAAAAAGTTGAAGAACTTCTAGGGTAAGGAGGTAGTGAAAGATGGCTAAATTACAAATAAAATTAGTTAGAAGTACAATAGGAACTACTCCTAACCAAAGAAAGAACGTTGAAGCGTTAGGATTAAGAAAAAGAGAACAAGTAGTTGTTAAAGAAGATAATGCCCAAATAAGAGGTATGATAACAAAAGTTAAGCATTTAGTTGAAGTAACTGAAATAGCTGAGTAATAATAACAGAAGTACGATAAGGAGGTGCAATCCATGAAGTTACATGAGTTAAAACCTGCTAAAGGTGCAGTAAAAGCTAAGAGAAGATTAGGTAGAGGTACTGCGACTGGACAAGGTAAAACTGCAGGACGTGGACAAAAAGGACAATGGTCTCGTTCAGGTGGTGGAGTTAGAGTTGGATTCGAAGGTGGTCAGATGCCACTTGCTAGAAGACTTCCTAAGAGAGGTTTCTCTAACCCAAATAAGAAAGTATTCACAGAAGTTAATGTTGAATTATTAAACAGATTTGAAAATGGAACTGTAGTAACTGCAGAATTATTAAAATCTACAGGTGCTATATCTAAAATAGAAAAAGACGGCGTTAAGATCTTAGGCGAAGGAAACTTAGAAAGAGCTATAACAGTTCAAGCTGCTAAGTTTACTGCTTCAGCTCAAGAAAAAATAGAAAAAGCTGGAGGAAAAGCAGAATTAGTTTAATCTAATCTGCTAACTCTTAGCCATTATAGGCGGGGTGAGTTAACGTGCTGTCACAAATAAAACAAGCTTGGAAGCTTAAAGATGTAAGAAGAAAAATATTATATACTTTGATGATGATTGTAGTATTTAGGATAGGTGCAACAATACCTGTTCCTGGAGTAAATACAAATATTATAAAGGGAATGGTTGACTCAAATGGTCTTCTTTCCCTATATAATATGTTTACTGGAGGAGCATTCAGTCAGTTTACATTATTTGCTTTAGGTATAGGTCCTGCAATAACTGCATCTATCATAATACAACTTCTAACTATAGGTTTTGAAAGTTTGGAAGAACTTCAAAAGTCTGGTGAAGAAGGTAAGAAAAAAATTAATAAATATACAAAATATATAGCACTAGTATTAGCGTTTATACAAGCAATAGCTATTACATTAGGTATTGTTAAAGGGGCGTTAATATCAAAAAGTGCATTCTTTATAATTACAGTTATATTAACATTAGTATCAGCAAGTATGCTGTTAATGTGGATAGGAGATAAAATTACTGAAAAAGGATTAGGTAATGGAAGCTCGATTATAATATTCATAGGTATTGTTTCGGGAATACCAAAAGATATTATATCAACTGTAAGTCTAGTAAAATCTGGAAAAGTACAAATATGGGCAGCGGTTGTGTTAGCAGTAGTAATACTTTTAACAATAGCAGCAGTTACATATATACAAGAAGCTACTAGAAAAATACCTGTACAATATGCTAAGAGAGTTGTTGGAAGAAAAATGTATGGAGGACAAAGTTCTCATATACCAATGAAAGTTAATCAATCAGGGGTTATTCCGGTAATCTTTGCTAGTTCACTTTTAGCTTTCCCTCAAACTATAGCAATGTTCATGGGAGCAGATGCTCAAAAATTTGTTCAAACATATTTAAGCCCTATGCAAGCGCCTGGAGTTTGGATATATAGAACGCTTGAAATTCTGTTGATAGTATTCTTCTCTTATTTCTACACTACAGTATCATTTAATACTGAAGATATAGCAAATAATATGAAAAATAATGGTGGATTTATACCAGGTATAAGACCAGGAAAACCTACTATAGATTATTTAAATAGAATATTATCAAGATTAACTCTAGCTGGAGCTTTATTCCTATCAGTTATAGTTATGATATCAGCAATTGTTATGTTCTTCATGAAGATACAAATAACATTAGTTGGGACATCATTACTAATAGTTGTTGGAGTTGCATTAGAGCTTAAGAGACAGTTAGAATCAAATTTAGTTATGAGAACCTATCAAGGATTCTTAAAATAAATTGGAGATGATAATATGAGAATAATATTACTTGGACCTCCTGGTGCCGGTAAAGGTACACAAGCAGCTGGTATTGTAGATAAATACAAAATACCTCATATATCAACAGGAGATATATTCAGAAAGAATATAAAAGAAGGAACAGATCTTGGTAAGAAAGCTAAAGAATACATGGATCAAGGATTACTAGTTCCAGATGAGTTAACTGTAGGTTTAGTTACAGACAGAATAACTCAAGATGACTGTAAAAATGGATTTATGTTAGATGGATTCCCAAGAAATGTATCTCAAGCACAACATTTAGATGCGTTTTTAAAAGAAGCTAATATAGCTTTAGACAAGGTAGTTAATATCGAAGTTGATAAAGAAATATTAGTTGGAAGAGCTGTAGGAAGAAGAATATGTAAATCTTGCGGTGCTACGTATCATGTTGAGTTTAATCCTTCTAAAGAAAATGGCGTATGTGATGTATGCCAAGGAGAACTTTACCAAAGAGCAGATGATAATGAAGAGACTGTATCAAAAAGAATACAAGTGTACTTAGATGAAACAAAACCATTAGTAGACTATTATAGTTCTCAAGGTATAATAGCTAACATAAATGGTCAACAATCTATAGAGAAAGTATTTGAAGACATAGTTAATGCTCTAGGATGTGAGAAATAATGATTATTATAAAATCACAAAAAGAAATTGAAATCATGAGGGAAGCAGGTAAAATAGTTGCTGAAACTCATGAGATCTTAAAGTCAGCTATAATTCCGGGAATATCTACTTTAGAGTTAGATAAAATAGCTGAAGAGAATATAAGAAAATACAATGCCATACCATCTTTTAAAGGATATGGTGGTTTTCCAGGTTCTATATGTGCTTCTATAAATGAAGAGGTAGTACATGGAATACCAGGAAATAAAATTTTAAAAGAAGGTGACATTGTAAGCTTAGATGTAGGAGCCTATTATAAAGGATATCATTCAGACTCTGCGAAGACTCACGGAGTAGGTGTAATATCTGAAGAAGATAGGAAATTAATAGAAGTAGCAAAGGAAAGCTTCTATGAAGGCATAAAATTTGCTAAACTAGGATATAGATTATCTGATATCTCACACGCAATACAAGCACACGTTGAGAAACATGGTTTCTCAGTTGTTAGAGATTTAGTAGGTCATGGAGTGGGAGTTGATCTTCACGAAGACCCTCAAATACCTAACTATGGCCCAGCTGGAAAAGGACCAAGACTTCAAGAAGGAATGGTTTTAGCTATAGAACCTATGATAAACGCTGGTCGTTATCAAGTTAAGACTTTAGCTGACGGTTGGACTATTGTCACTGTAGATGGCAAAAAATCAGCTCATTATGAGCATACGATAGCAATAACAAATGATGAACCTATAATATTATCAAGTCTATAGTTGCTAGATAAATAGGAAATATGCTATCAAAGTTAAGTCAATGATTTAACTTATTGAAATGGAGGTTTGGTTAGTTAATGGCCAAAAAAGATGTTATAGAATTAGAAGGTACAGTTGTAGAAGCTCTACCTAACGCTATGTTCAAAGTAAAACTAGAGAATGGACATGAAATATTATGTCATATATCTGGAAAGCTAAGAATGAACTTCATAAGAATTCTAGAAGGTGATAAGGTGAATGTTGAACTTTCTCCATATGACCTTACAAGAGGAAGAATTACTTGGCGTAAGAAGTAGACTATTTAAATATTAGTCTAAGGAGGGATTAACAATGAAAGTAAGACCATCAGTAAAACCAATGTGCGAAAAGTGCAAAGTTATAAAAAGAAAAGGTAAAGTAATGGTTATCTGTGAAAATCCAAAGCATAAGCAAAAGCAAGGATAAGAAATTATTACTAGTAATTTGTTGAAATTTATAGTATAATATAATACTGTGAAGTTAACAAAGGGTAGATTTTAATCGTAGATAAATCTATATTTAGATTGATATGATATTAAGATTTTAACACTAAAATTAAGTGTAGGAGGTGCGAATATGGCAAGAATAGCTGGGGTAGATTTACCTAGAGAAAAAAGAGCGGAAATAGGCTTAACTTATATATACGGTATAGGGAAAGCAACTGCTAACGAAATATTAGCTAAAGCTGAGATAGATCCTAACGTAAGAATAAAAGACTTATCTGAAGAGCAAGTTAACGAATTAAGAAAGATAATAGACAATGATTTCTTAGTTGAAGGTGACTTAAGAAGAGAGATAGCTTTAAATATAAAGAGATTAAGAGATATAAAATGTTACAGAGGTATGAGACATGCTAAAGGTCTTCCACTAAGAGGACAAAGAACTAAGACTAACGCTAGAACTAGAAAAGGTCCTAGAAAAACTGTATCTCGTAAGAAGAAGAAATAATAATTAGATAGGAGGGAAAACAATGGCTAAACCAAAAAAGAAAGTTACACGTGTAAGAAGAAGAGAGCGTAAAAACATAGAACGTGGTCAAGCTCATATACAATCAACTTTCAACAACACAATAATAACTTTAACTGATGTTCACGGAAATGCTATATCAGCAGCATCTTCAGGACAATTAGGATTCAAAGGATCAAGAAAAGCTACTCCATTTGCTTCTCAAATGGCTGCAGAAACTGCTGCTAAAGCTGCAATGGAACACGGCTTAAAAACTGTTGAAGTATTCGTAAAAGGACCAGGTTCAGGAAGAGAAGCTGCAATAAGAGCTTTACAAGCAACTGGACTTGAAGTAACAATGATAAAAGACGTAACTCCAATTCCTCACAATGGATGTAGACCACCAAAGAGAAGAAGAGTGTAATTATATAACGAGAAAATTAGGAGGTGTAAAGACATGGCAAGATACACAGGTGCATCATGCAGACAATGCCGTAGAGAAGGAATGAAATTATTCCTTAAAGGTGAAAGATGTTATACTGATAAATGTGCTATAGTTACAAGAAACTATGCTCCAGGACAACATGGACAAGGAAGAAAGAAAGTTTCTGGCTATGGTTTACAATTAAGAGAAAAGCAAAAAGTTAAGAGAATATACGGAGTATTAGAAACTCAATTCAGAAACTTATACGAGCGTGCTGACAAAATGGCTGGTATGACAGGGGTTAACTTATTAAGTTTATTAGAAAGAAGATTAGACAATGTTGTTTACAGAATGGGATTAGCTTCATCTAGAAAAGAAGCTAGACAATTAGTTGGACACGGTCACTTCTTATTAAATGGACATAAAGCTGATATAGCTTCTATGACAGTTAAACCAGGTGATGTTATAACAGTTAAAGAAAGATCAAAATCTTCTGCTAAATTCAAAGCTTTAGTAGAAGCTAACACAAAGGTAGCTCCTAAGTGGTTAGAAACTAACTTAGAAGAAATGTCTGCTAAAGTTGTTGCTTTACCAGCAAGAGAAGATATAGATCTTGAAATAGCAGAACACTTAATAATAGAGCTTTACTCTAAGTAATAAGCATATTTTAAAGATAACTTTTAAAGTTATCTTTGAAAAATTGTTTACCCTCAGTGGATTAATAAATTTAAGGGAGGGTTTTGTCCATGATAGAAATAGAAAAACCAAAAGTAGATATAATAGAACTTAGCGAAGACTATAGATATGGAAAGTTTGTTGTAGAACCTCTAGAAAGAGGATACGGCATAACTATAGGGAATGCTTTAAGAAGAATATTATTATCATCTTTACCAGGTGTTGCAGTTAATTCTATAAAAATAGATGGAGTTCTTCATGAATTCTCAACTGTACCAGGTGTTAAAGAAGATGTTACTGAAATTATATTAGCATTAAAAGAACTTTCAGCTACTATAGATGGTGAAGGTAGTAGAACTCTTAAAATAGAAGCTCAAGGACCATGCACTATCAAAGGATCAGACATAATATGTCCTCCTGACGTTGAAGTATTAAGCAAAGATTTACATATAGCTACGCTAGATGAAAATTCTAAGTTTAATATGGAAATACATGTAGACAAAGGTAGAGGATACGTTTCTGCTGAAGAAAATAAGACAGAGCATATGCCTATAGGTGTTTTACCTGTAGATTCAATATATACTCCTGTTGAAAAAGTAAGCTACCATGTTGAAAATACTAGAGTAGGTCAAAAGTCAGATTATGATAAATTAATACTAGAAGTTTGGACTAATGGAAGTATAAATCCTCAAGAAGGAATATCTCTAGCAGCTAAAGTTCTAGTTGAACACTTAAATCTATTCATAGACTTAACTGAGCATGTAAGCAACGTTGAGATAATGGTAGAAAAAGAAGAAGACCAAAAAGAAAAAGTTCTAGAAATGACAATAGAAGAATTAGATTTATCTGTTAGATCTTACAACTGTTTAAAGAGAGCGGGAATAAACACAGTTGAAGAATTAGCTAATAAATCTGAGGACGATATGATGAAGGTTAGAAATCTAGGGAAGAAATCTTTAGAAGAAGTAATCCAAAAGTTAGAAGAACTTGGACTAGGTCTTAAACCAAGCGAAGAATAGGCAAGAAGGAGGGATATAGTATGGCTACTTACCGTAAATTAGGACGTGAGACATCTCACAGAAACCTTATGTTAAGAAACTTAGTAACTGATTTACTAAGAAACGGAAGAATAGAAACAACTGTAACTAGAGCAAAAGAAACTCGTAGAATGGCAGAAAAGATGATAACTCTTGCTAAAAGAGGAGATCTTCACGCTAGAAGACAAGTTTTAGCTTACGTTATGGATGAGACTGTAGTAAACAACTTATTCACTGATATAGCTCCAAAATATGCAGAGAGAAACGGTGGATATACTAGAATAATCAAAAAAGGACCAAGAAGAGGCGACGCTGCTGAAATGGCTTTTATAGAATTAGTATAGTATAGAAAAGGATTAAGTTATATAACTTAATCCTTTTTTATTATATTATGTTAATTTATCTAATTATTAATTAATTAATTAATCTATTATGTTACTTATTTTGTTAAATATATTTAATTCACTATATAAGATTTTTTAATTATAAAAATATAGTTTATTAGACTAGAGCATTTTCAATAATTATAATCAACTAGCACAACAAACTAACTAAAAATATTTATATTTTGAAATTTATAGATATAAATTATAATAACAATTCTAAATTATAAAATATTTTTATTATCTATGATACATTTAAATAATACAATATAATAATTTTAAATAATGAAGTATTTTAATTGAAACTTATAGATTAAACTTCTAAAAAATCTTGAATATATATAAATTTTGTGACTGAATACTAAACTATTTAATATAGTTTTTACTTATGTAATAATTTTGATTGTTATTTAAAACAATACATAATAAAACAGTAAATTTTCTATTATAGTTATTCTTTGCTGATTATTAGAAAATATAAAAAATGTATTTTAATGTTATAATATGTACTATTTAAGTATTAAATTCTAGCTGTCAGAGTTAAAAAAACATATCAAATTATGGTATAATATTAAGTAAACCATTTTTAAATACTAGATATACTACTTATGAGAAGGAGTTAATTGATGAAAAATATAATAGAAGTCAATAATGTATCATTTGAGTATATTACAGATGAAAATACGCTTAAAGCTATAGACAATCTAGATTTACAAGTAAAAGAGGGTGAATTTGTAGCTATAATAGGTCACAATGGTTCTGGAAAATCTACGCTATCTAAGAACCTAAATGCTATATTATTCCCTACTGAAGGTAATATACTTATAAATAAAATGGATACAAGAGAAGAAGATAAGTTATGGGATATAAGACAAACAGCAGGTATGGTATTCCAAAATCCAGATAACCAAATAGTTGCAACTGTAGTCGAAGAAGATGTTGCTTTTGGTCCTGAGAATTTAGGGATAGAACCTAATGAAATAAGAAAAAGGGTTGAGGAATCGCTTAAAAGTGTAGGTATGTATGAGTTAAGGGATAGACAACCTCACTTATTATCAGGTGGACAAAAGCAAAGAGTAGCTATAGCAGGTATAATTGCTATGAAACCAAAATGTATTATATTTGATGAAGCTACAGCTATGTTAGATCCATCAGGAAGAAAAGAAGTAATGAAAACTATAAAAAGGCTAAATAAAGAAGAGAATATAACAACATTACATATAACTCACTTTATGGAAGAAGCAGTTGATGCAGATAGAGTTATAGTTATGGAAAAAGGCAAAAAGTTACTAGAAGGTACACCTAAGGAAGTCTTTAGTAAAATAGATACTCTAAAGAATATAGGTTTAGATGTTCCCTGTATGACAGAATTATCTAATCTATTAAAATCAGAAGGATTAGATATAAGAGATGATATATTAACTGTAGATGAGATGGTGATGGAATTATGTCAATTGTAGTAAAAAATTTAACTCATATATATAATGAGGGAATGCCTTTTAGTAGTAAAGCCTTAGATAATATTAGTTTTGAAATAAAAGATAGAGATTTTGTTGGACTTATAGGTCATACAGGTTCAGGAAAATCAACACTGATACAACACTTAAATGGTATACTTAAGCCTTCATCAGGTGATATATATATAAATGATTTTAAAATAACAGATCCTGATTTAAATTTAACTGAAATAAGAAAAAGAGTTGGTGTAGTGTTTCAATATCCTGAATACCAACTATTTGAAGAAACTATAGAAAAAGATATAGCTTTTGGACCGTCTAATTTGGGTCTAGAAGAAGAGGAAATAAAAAATAGGGTAAAACTATCAATGGAAGCTGTTGGACTTGATTATGAGTCGTTTAAGGATAAATCTCCATTTGAATTATCAGGTGGTCAAAAAAGAAGAGTAGCAATAGCTGGTGTTATAGCTATGAATCCTGAAGTTTTAATCTTAGATGAGCCTACAGCAGGGTTAGATCCAGGTGGTAGGGATGAAATATTTGAACTTATAACTAAGCTTCATAAAAATAATAATATGACTATAATATTATCATCTCACAGTATGGATGATATGGCTAAGTTGGCTAAAAATATAATAGTTATGAATCATGGAAAAATAGAATTTATGGGTTCTCCAAGAGAGGTATTCAATTCTAATGTTGATAGACTAAAAGAAATAGGTTTAGATGTACCTCAAGTTTTAGAACTTGCTATAAAGTTAAGAGAAAAAGGATTTAATATAAGAGAAGATATATTAACGATAGAAGAAGCTAAAGAAGAAATACTGAAAGCAGTAAAAGGAGGGAAACAATGTTAAAAGATATAACAATAGGTCAACACTATCCTTCTAATTCTGTTATTCATAGGTTAGACTCGAGAATAAAACTTATAGCTACTTTTGTTTTTATGGTTTCCTTATTTATAATAAATAAGTTTTGGCCATACGCTATAGTATTTATATCTTTACTGGCTGCGATAAAGCTATCTAATATACCTACGAAATATATACTAAAGGGTCTTAAGCCTCTTAGATGGATTATAATATTTACGTTTGTAATAAATGTATTTTTCCTTCCAGGGGATCCGATATGGTCTTTTGGGTTTATAAAAATAACTGAACAAGGTATTAGCCAAGCTATATTTATGGCATTAAGATTAATATTCTTAGTTTTAGGTACATCTATGTTAACATTGACAACATCTCCTATGGATCTTACAGATGGTATAGAGAGGTTATTAAATCCATTTAATAAAATAGGATTACCAGTACATGAACTAGCTATGATGATGACTATAGCATTAAGATTTATACCTACACTATTAGATGAAACAGATAAGATAATGAAAGCTCAAATGTCAAGAGGGGCTGATTTTGAAAGTAAGAATCTTGTAAGTAGGGCTAAAAATCTAGTTCCGTTATTAGTACCTTTATTTGTTAGTGCTTTTAGAAGAGCAGAAGAGCTTGCGATGGCTATGGAAGCTAGATGTTATAGAGGTGGATATAACAGAACTAAAATGAGACAATCTATTATAACTAAAAGTGATTATATTGCAGGTTGTATACTGATAATATATTTGGTTATAATTATAATTACTAGATTTATCTAAAGAGGTATATTATGAGAAACTTAAAGATTACAATACAATATAATGGTTCTAATTATTGTGGATGGCAAAAACAACCAGATTCGTTAGGAATACAAGGTACAATAGAAAAGGCTATTCATGATATAACAAGAGAAGAAGTTAAGCTTACAGGATCTGGTAGGACTGATGCAGGTGTTCATGCATTAGGACAAGTTGCTAATTTTAAGTTAGAAAATGCTATACCTGTGGATAAAATACCGAATGCATTAAATTCTAAATTGCCTAAGGATATTTCTATAATTGACTGTATAGAAGTTGATGGTGAATTCCATTCTAGATACAATGCAAAAGGGAAAACATATAGATACTTAATACATAACAGTATGTATAGAAGTCCTATATATAAAGATATATCTTACCATGTTAAGTATGATCTTGACTTTGATAAGATGGTCAAAGAGTCTAAATACTTAATAGGAACACATGACTTTAAAGGTTTTATGAGTTCGGGATCGTCTGTAAAAGATACAGTAAGGGAAATATATGGTATAAGACTGACTAAACAAGAAGATCTTATTGTATTAGAAGTAGAAGGGAACGGGTTCCTATATAATATGGTAAGGATAATAGTAGGGACCCTGGTAGATATAGGTCGAGGAAGAATAAATAAGAGCTTAAAGGAAATAGTGGAATCTAAAAGCAGAAGTGAGTGTGGGCATACTGCACCAGCACATGGATTATTTCTTAAAAAAGTTGATTATTAGCTTGACACACCAGGGGGCATGTATTAAAATAAATTAGAGTGTGTTAATAAGTCCACTTGCCCCGGACTTGACATAAACGGTAAAATTTTTATATGAAAAAAAGTTAAGGAGGGACAACTATGAAAAGTTATATAGCTAAGCCAGCTGATGTACAAAGAAAATGGTACATCGTTGACGCTGAAGGAAAAACATTAGGTCGTTTAGCAACTGAAATAGCGACAGTATTAAGAGGAAAGCACAAAGTTACTTTCACTCCACACGTTGACGGAGGGGACTTCGTTGTTGTTGTAAACGCTGAGAAAGTAGTTTTAACAGGAAAGAAATTAGATCAAAAAATGTACAGATACCACACTGGTTATGTAGGTGGATTAAAAGAAATAACTTACAGAGAAATGATGGCTAAGAAGCCTGAGGAAGTAGTTGCTCATGCAGTAAGCGGTATGTTATGTAAGAATAAATTAAGAAGTAGAATGATGACTAGATTAAGAGTATTTGCTGGACCAAATCATGACCATGCAGCTCAAAATCCAGAAGTTCTAAACTTTAAATAATAATTGCGGGTGAAAGGAGGAGTTATCATGGCTAACGTTCAATACTACGGAACTGGAAGAAGAAAGCACTCTGTTGCTAGAGTTAGATTAGTTGCAGGTGAAGGAAACATAATAGTAAATGGAAGAGCAGTTGAAGAATACTTCAACTACGAAACATTAATAAGAGATGTTAAACAACCATTAGTTTTAACTAACAATGAAAACAAATACGATGTTATAGTAAAAGTTGAAGGTGGAGGATTCACTGGACAAGCTGGTGCTATAAGACATGGTATATCTAGAGCTTTATTAAAAGCTGATGAAGAGTTAAGAGGAGCTTTAAAGAAAGAAGGATTCTTAACTAGAGATGCTAGAATGAAGGAAAGAAAGAAATACGGATTAAAGGCAGCAAGAAGAGCTCCACAATTCTCAAAGAGATAATTTTATACTGTATTTTTTCAAAAGACCTTGGAATATTCCAGGGTCTTTTTTAATATAAATGTACAGGGTGATAATTTGAAAAAGTACATAAAATACGTGATTTTTGCGATGGTAGCTTTAATTTTGATGACAGCCTCTATATATGAAATAAAAGAAAACTCTGAGGACGTAATGAAATACATGCCTGTTACTAATAAAGTGATAATATTAGATGCAGGTCATGGGGGAATAGATTCTGGTACTCTAAATGATGACAAGACTATATTAGAAAAAGATATCAATTTAGCTATTACGCATAAGATTAGGGAATTATTAGAATCTAGTGGTGCACATGTTATACTTACTAGAGAAGATGATAGTAGTTTATATGTAGAAGACGGTAAAAAGACCATAAGGCAAAAATATAATGAAAACTTAAAAAATAGAAAGAAAATAATAGAAGAATCTAATGCGGATATGTTTATATCTATACATATGAATGCTTTAGTAGGCAAGGGGGCATCTAAATACTATGGAGCTCAGACTTTTTACCCTGCAGGAAAAGAGGATTCTATAAAGTTATCTAAGTACATACAGCAAGAGCTTAAGAGGATAGTAGATAAAACAAATAATAGAGAAGTTAAGCCAAGGGACGATTTATATTTATTAAAAGATAATGATATACCTTCTGTATTAATAGAGTGTGGATTCCTATCTAATGATAAAGAAGCTAAGTTGTTGACGGATGAGAAATATCAAGAAAAAATTGCATGGTCTATATATGCAGGAATTCAAAATTATTTTACTACAAAGTAGTATAAAAAAACATAATTGTGGTACAATAAGCTATGTCTAATAAAGTTGGATATAGCTTAATTTATTTTTTATAATAAAATTTAAAAAAAGTATTGACGTTATAAAAATAAGATGGTATAGTTATACTTGTCCTTAAGAAAAGGGCAAAACAAAAAAAGAACTTTGAAAATTAAACAGTAGGTTAATTTATAGAATTGAAACTAACAAACCAAGCCAGATATTCAGATAATGATAGTCTGAGCAGGTAACAACTTTTATTTGAGAGTTTGATCCTGGCTCAG
>NZ_LT629847.1 GCF_900106845.1 Romboutsia timonensis | reverse complement strand
TTAAAGATTATGTGGTTATTATAGCAAAGAGGATACACCTGTTCCCATACCGAACACAGAAGTTAAGCTCTTTAGCGGCGATGGTACTTGGTGGGCGACCGCCTGGGAGAGTAGCACGTAGCCACGTAGTCTTTTTTTATTGTCTATAGACATAAATCCAAGACATTATAAATCCAAAAACACAATTTTTATTTAATTAAGACTATGCCGTTGATATAATTTACATCAACGGCTTTTAATATAAGGAGATAAATATGAAAAAATCTATTTTAAATCAACTAGGTGAAATTGTTAATAATAATCTAGTTTCATTTCATGTTCCAGGTCATAAATTAGGAAAGATATATGATAGATTAGGTTATTCTAATATATTAGAGAGTCTTTATAAAATGGATACAACTGAAATATTAGGTACGGATAATTTACACTCTCCAGAAGGAATAATAAAAGAATCTCAAGAAAGAGCAGCAAGGGTTTTTAACAGTAAAAATACATATTATCTAGTTAATGGAAGTACGTGTGGTATACAGGCAGCTATAATGTCTGTATGTAATCCAAAAGATAAAATAATTGTAAATAGAGACTGCCATCAATCAGTTATAAACACACTTATCCTTGGAGATATAGAACCTGCATACATATATCCACAAATTGATAATAAAACTAATATATTAATGGGGATAAAGATTGAAGATGCTATAGACACAATAGATAAAAACTTAGATGCAAAGGCAATACTATTAACTTATCCTACTTACTATGGAAAAGTATATGATTTAAAAACAATTTGTAATTATGCTCATAGTAAAGGAATGATGGTTATAGTAGATGAGGCTCATGGTGCTCATCTAGGTTTAAGTGATAAGTTACCTATGACAGCATTAGAACAAGGAGCTGATATAGTAGTACAAAGTACTCATAAAACACTACCTTCTTTTACACAGTCATCAATGGTACATATTCAAGGAGAAAGAGTAAATCAAGAGAGATTAACTTCTATACTTAGGATGATAGAATCATCTAGTCCATCGTATATGCTTATGTCGTCATTAGAATTAGCTGTAGATATATATGAAACAAAAGGTAAAGATTTAATGGATGAACTTTTGGACAATATTGATATATTTAAAAAAAATATGGAAAAATATAAAAATATAAATATATATAATGACAATGATAGAACAAAAATTTTCATATCATCTAAGGAATTGGGGATGACAGGATATGAACTAGATGAGATGCTTAGAATGAATTATAATGTACAAGTAGAATTGTCAAATTACTATGGAATATTATTAATATGTACAATAGGAAACGATAGAGGGGATTTTAAGAGCTTAGAATATGCACTAGCAGATATTAGCCTAAACTATATAAGTAATAAAAATATAGGCTATATAGACTATCCTATGAATATACCAGTAAAAGAATTAAGTCCAAGAGAAGCATTTTATAATGAGAAGAAAAGTGTTAAAATATATGATAGTATAGGTAAAATATGTGGAGAATATATCATACCTTATCCTCCTGGTATATGTTTAGTATCTCCAGGAGAAATCATAACTAAAGAAGTTATCGATTATATTTTAGTTTGTCACCAAAAAGGAATGAGTATAAGTGGAATGAAAGACCCTAGCTTAGGGTATATACAAATTATAGATAATAATTATAAGAGATAAATTTTAATAAATAGAAACGGTCCATAAATTGGGCCAAAGAAATAAACTAACATCAATTATAGTTAATACAGAATATATGGAGGTGGAAACTGCTTTATAAAATAATATAAGCAGTATATAAAAATGAGCGGTAAGTTAATAATTATAGAGAGTGGATCAGATGCAAGTGGAAAGGCAACGCAAACTAAAAAGTTATATGAGAGATTATTAAAAGATGGATATAATGTAAGAAAAGTAGAATATCCAAATTATGATTCTGAATCATCTGCACTAGTAAAAATGTACTTAAGAGGTGAATTTGGTGAGAAGGCAACGGATGTAGATCCATATATAGCATCTACATTTTTTTCAGTAGATAGATATGCCTCATTTAAAACAGAATGGGAAGAATTTTATAACAATGGCGGAATAGTTCTTGCAGATAGATATACAACATCTAATATGGTACATCAAGCTTCTAAAATGGATGAAGATGAAAGAGATAAGTACTTAGATTGGCTTGTAGATTATGAATTTAATATGTATAAAATACCACAGCCAGATTGTGTTGTATTTTTAGATGTACCTGTAAACTTTAGTAAAAAACTTATGGAAAATAGAAAAAATAAATTTACAGGTGAAAAGAAAAAAGACATCCATGAAAGTGATATAAAATACTTAGAAAAATCATATGAAAATTCTCTATATATAGCGGATAAGTATAATTGGAATAAAATAAATTGCGTAGAGAATGATAAATTAAGAAGCATAGATAGCATACATGAAGAAATTTATAATTTAGTAATAGATAGGATAAAGTCTATGGAGAGGTAAATATGTATTTCGATAATATTATAGGCCAGGATTTTGCTAAGAAGTATCTTACAAATTCAATAAAAAAAAATAAAATAAATCATGCATATATGTTTGAGGGAATAGATGGTATAGGTAAAAAAAAGCTTAGCCAAGAATTATCAAAAATACTTTTAGATACAGAAAATGTAGAAAATAGTCCTGATTATATAAATATATATCCAGATGGAAACAGTATAAAGATTGCACAAATAAGAAAGTTACAAACAGATATAATAGTAAAACCTCATAATCAATATAAAATATATATTATAAATCAGGCTGAGAGCATGACTATAGAAGCTCAAAATGCCCTATTAAAGACATTAGAAGAGCCTCCAGAGTATGCTATAATAATATTAATAACAAGTAATAAAGAAGCTCTATTAGACACGATAAAATCTAGATGTGAGATAATAAAATTTTTACCAATATCTCTAGTAGACTTAAATAATTATTTGATTAGTCAAGGAATAGATGAGAATAGAGCTCAATTATTATCTACTTTTGCTAGGGGAAGTATAGAAAAAGCTATAGAATTATCAGAATCAGCCGAATTTGCTATAATGAGAGATGAAATACAAACTTATATAGAAATAATGCTAGACAAAGATATGATAGATATTTTAGAAATACCCGCAAGTATGGAAAAATATAAAAAAGATGCTATAAGTATATTAGATATGCTTATAAACTATTTTAGAGATATGATGCTTTTAAAAGAAAATGTAGATAAGAGTATGATAATAAACATTGATAAAATAACATTTTTACAGAATATGAGCAAAAAAATTACATATTCTCAAGTATCTAAAATTATTGATATAATAGAAGATATAAAGAAAAAGATAAGAAGCAATTGTAACTTTAACATTAGTATACAAGTTATGGCTTTAAATATATATGAGGTGATAAAATGATAAAGATAGTGGGTGTTAGGTTCAAAAATGCTGGAAAAATATACTACTTTGATCCTGTAGAATTAGAGGTAGAAAAAAGTATAGATGTAGTAGTAGAAACAGCTAGGGGATTAGAATATGGAACAGTAGTAGTGGGTCCAAAAGAAATAGATGAAAGTGAATTAGTTTCACCATTAAAGCCAATTATAAGAATAGCTACAGATGAAGATAGACAAGTATATCTTGAAAATAAAGAAAAGGCAAAAGAAACTTTTGAATTATGTCAACAAAAAATAAAAGAACATGATTTAAATATGTTTTTAATAGATTGTGAATACACTTTTGATAGAAATAAATTAATATTCTATTTTACAGCAGAAGGTAGAATAGACTTTAGAGAATTAGTAAAAGATTTAGCATCTATATTTAAAACAAGAATAGAGTTAAGACAAATAGGTGTTAGAGATGAAGCAAAAACTATAGGTGGATTAGGACCATGTGGAAGAAAACTTTGCTGTTCATCATGGCTTGGAGATTTTCAACCTGTTTCAATAAAAATGGCTAAAGACCAAAGTTTATCACTTAATCCAACTAAGATATCAGGAATATGCGGAAGACTTTTCTGTTGTCTAAAGTATGAGCATGATGTTTATGCAGAAGCTATAGATGCTATGCCAGTTGTAGGTGCCTTAGTAAAAGTAGATGAAGCAAAAGGAAAGGTAATAGAAGTAAATCCTTTACTAGAGCAAGTAAGAATAGAATTTAATGATAAGACTATAAAAGTATGTCATAAAGATGAAGTTAAAGTTTTACATGAACCTAAAAAATGTGGTGGATGTGGAAGTCTAAGAGATGAAGGATTAGATGAAGCTACATTAAGAGAATTAAAGAAATTAGAAGACTAATTATAAATAATAAGGGGGTAGGACTTTTCCTACCTTTTTTAATACATTAAGGAATTATAAAAAGTATATAATGTGTATAATTTATAATCAAACAACCTTTTATAACAACATATATGAGTAAAGCGGATTTTCAGACATGAGAGGAGATTAATATGGAAGTACAATTAAAAGAAACAGAAAGAATAGATGATTTACAATTAAAAGGGCTAAAACTAATACAAGATACTGACGGATTTTGCTTTGGTATAGATGCAGTATTATTAGCTAACTTTGCTAAAGTAAAAAAAGGAGCTAAGGTTGTAGATTTAGGAACAGGAACAGGAATAGTTCCAATACTTATAGCTGGAAAAAGTCAAGCAAGTAAAATTATAGGTGTAGAAATACAAGAAGAAGTATATGAAATGGCAACTCGTTCAGTTAAACTAAATGATTTAGAAGAAAGAGTAGAAATAGTAAATGCAGATATAAAAGAAATAGATAAAGTATTAGAAGTAAATGGATATCATGTAGTAACTTCAAATCCTCCATATATGCACATGGATGGAATAAAAAACCCTAACGATAAAAAGGCTATATCAAGACATGAGGTTAAATGTAACTTAGAAGATGTAATAAGAGCAGCTTCTAGACTTACAATGCCAAGAGGAAAGTTTTTCATGATTCATAGACCTATAAGATTAGTTGATATATTAACTTTAGGTAGAAAGTATAATATGGAACCAAAACAAATTCAATTTATACATCCAAGAGCAGGAAAAGCACCAAACTTAGTATTAGTTGAATTTATGAAAGATGGTAAGCCTGAGCTTAAAATATTAGATCCATTATATGTTTATGGAGAAGATGGAAACTACACTGAAGAACTAAAAGCAATATATGCAAATGAAGATATAGGAGAAAAATAAATGAGTGGTAAATTATATATATGTCCAACACCAATAGGTAATTTAGAAGATATGACTTATAGAACTATAAGAATATTGAATGAAGTTGATTTAATAGCAGCTGAGGATACTAGACACAGTATAAAGCTTTTAAATCACTTTGAAATATCAAAACCTTTAACTAGTTATCATGAACATAATAAAGACTCAAAAGGCGGATATTTAATAAATAAATTACTAGAAGGTGAAAATATAGCATTAATAAGTGATGCTGGTATGCCAGGAATATCAGATCCAGGTGAAGATATAATAAAGCAAGCTATTGAACATAATATAGATATAGAAGTGTTGCCAGGAGCAACTGCATCTATAACTGCATTAGTTGGATCTGGGTTAGAAACAGCAAAATTTGCTTTTGAAGGATTTTTAGATAGAGATAAAAAAGTTAGAAGAAACCAGTTAGAAGAACTAAAGGAAGAACGTAGAACTATAATATTTTATGAATCTCCTCACAGATTAAAAGATACTTTAAAAGATATGTTAAAGGTATTAGGAAATAGACGTATAGCAGTAAATAGAGAGATAACAAAGAAATATCAGGAAATAATAAGAGAAGATATAGAAACAGTTATAAACATATTTAATGAAAAAGAGGTAAAGGGAGAATTTGTTTTAATCGTAGAAGGATTTAAAGGCGAAAAGACAGTACAAAATTCTTATGAAGACCTTACTGAAAGAGAATATGTAATAACTTTAATGGAAAATGGAATGGATAAAAAAGATGCTATCAAGACAGTTTGTAAAGATAGAAAATTAAAAAAGGATGTTGTTTATAAACAAGTACTAGATTTATAAAATGTATAATTTGAGGTGGTATATATGGAATTAAGAGATGAATTATTAGATAGTTTAATTCTTGATAATACCTACATCAAGCTTGAAGATTTAGATAAGAAAGACAAGCTAGAGAAAATAATACCTATAGTAAAAGATATGAAGATAGTTGGAGAGTGTAGATATCATGTAGTTGATGTGTATAAACACTCCCTATATTCATTAAAAGAATTAGAAGAAGATATGAGAGATGTAGACTTTTTTAGAAGTCATCTTAAAGATGAAATTAAATTATATCTAGAAGCTAAAGTTGATAATAAATTTAACAGATATCATATATTAAAATTAGGTTTATTTTTACATGATGCAGGAAAGCCGGGAAGTAAAACTACTGATAGTACAGGGAGAGTACATTTTAAAGGCCATGAAGTAATAGGGGAAAAAATTGGAGAAGAAATAGCTACCAATTTAAATTTATCTTTAATGGCTAAAGAATTACTATGTAAGTATATAAGGAACCATATGATACTTTTAGTTCTTTATAAAACTGATGATATGAGTAAAGAAAGATTATTTAAAATATTTGATGAACTAGGAGACGATACAATTGGAATAATGCTATTAGGATATGCAGATATAGTAGCAACTAGAAAATTATTAAATCCTAATGAAGATATGGGAGTAATCAAAACATATATGGAGTATGTACTTACAAATTATATATATAAGTATAAGCAAAATTAAAAGGCTATGAAAAGCTTAATATTAAATAAGCTTTTTATAGCCTTTTATCTTTAAAAATAAATTTATAATATAGACTTAGACTGAATTGGAGTTGATAATATAACATTAGTTTTAGTTGAGCCAACTTTTTTTATAGAGTCTATTACCTCTTCTAATTCATACATATCCTTAACTATAACCTTTAAAACAGAGCAATCATCTCCAGTTATATGATGACATTCTACTATTCTAGGATCTTTACGAGCCGATTCTATAAACTCGTTATATTTATTACTAGGTAAAGAAATATGAACGAATGCCTTTATAACTCTTCCTAAAGCATTAGGATTAACGATAGCTTTATATCCTTCTATAACCCCTGCTTCTTCTAGTCTTTTAACTCTTTCAGAAACAGCAGGAGAAGTTAAACCTACTATCTTTCCTAAATCTTTCATAGATATTCTACCTTCCTCTTGAAGGATTTCTATAATTTTGTAATCTGTAATATCCATAGTGTTGTCCCCCTTAATCATATTAAATAAATTTCTTTGAATCTATCATTTTAGTTTTTAAATACCAAAGATCTCTAGATAAATCTACCTTATAAGTTTGAGGATTTGAAAGTCTTCTATATTCTTCCCATAATGAATTAAGTTCATTATTTACATACTCTCTAATCTCCATAACATTTTTGTGTTTATATTTACATTCACCATTAATAAATAAAGGCTTAAGTAGTTCTTTAACTGTATAATTTTCAAAAGATTTAGTTTTCCATGTATATGTAGGATGGAATATAGTCAAAGGTTTACTTTCATCTATACTCTCGTTGTGTAACATAATTAAATCTGCTTCAGCTTTATTTTCTTCGTTATATATTCTAAATACTTTTTTATATCCAGGATTGCTTATCTTCTCAGGATCTTCTGATAGTTTTATTTTAGGCTCAAATTCTCCATCCTTAAATGAAGCAGCTAATTTATAAACTCCTCCAAGAGAAGGTGAATCAGCTGAAGTTATTAGTTTTGTACCAACACCCCAAGAATTTACAGAAGCACCATCAGCTTTTAATGAAGCTATTGTATATTCATCAAGGTCGTTAGATGCAGTTATGCTAATATCTGTAAAGCCTTCTTTATCTAAAGCATCTTTACACTGGTTAGATAAATATTTTAAATCTCCAGAATCTAATCTTATTCCTAAAGGTTTGTGTCCTTTTTCTCTTAAATCTTTAAAGACTTTTATAGCATTAGGAAGACCACTGTTTAATACATTATAAGTATCAACTAAAAGTAAGCATTTATCTGGATAAATATCAGCATAAGCTTTGAATGCTTCTATTTCAGTATCAAATTTTTGAATCCAACTATGAGCCTGAGTACCAACAACAGGTATATCAAACATTTTACCAGCTAAAACATTGGCAGTAGCTGAGCAACCACCAATAACAGCAGCTCTAGCTCCATATGTACCTGCATCAGGCCCTTGTGCACGGCGAAGACCAAACTCAAATACTGGATCTCCTTGGGCAGCAAAACATACTCTAGATGCTTTAGTTGCAATAAGTGATTGGAAATTAATTATTGTAAGTAAAGCTGTTTCTATAAGTTGTGCTTGATATAAAGGCGCTTTCACAGTAAGTATAGGTTCGTTAGGGAACATTATTGTTCCTTCTTCAACTGCATATATATCCCCTGTAAATTTAAAATCCTTTAAAAATGTTAAGAATTTATCAGAAAATAGATTTAAACTTTTTAAATAAGCTAAATCATCTTCTGAAAAATGAATGTTATTTATATACTCCACAAATTGTTCTATACCACAAACGATAGTATATCCGCCATTACACGCATTTTTTCTAAAGAACATATCAAAGATAACCATATCCTCATGAATGTTTTTTTCAAAATATCCGTTTAACATTGTAAGCTGATATAAGTCCGTAAGAAGTGTTAAATTTCTCATTGTATCTCTCCTTAATGTTAAAAAATTATAAAAAACCCCATAATTATACTAAAACATAATATAGTGGAAGTTTCAAGTATAAAGTAGAACACAAGCTTCATAAAATTATTAAGAAGGGGGGATTTCAATGGGAAAAATTTGGTTTTACATGATTTCTATAGGAATAGTAGGAAGTATAATAACTAATAACTTAGGGGAATTAAATAAAGTTATATTAAATGAAGCTTCAAGAGGTGTAGAGTTTGCAATAAGTTTAGCTGGAGTAATGGCTCTTTGGATGGGAATAATGAATATAGCTAAAGATTCAGGATTAATAGATAAGATAGGAAAAAAGCTAAATCCTATAATGAGAAGATTATTTCCGTCGATACCTAAGGGGCACAAGGCAATGTCTTACATGGTTATGAATATGGCACTTAATATGGTTGGGGCAGGTAATGGTGCAACAGCATTTGGACTCAAAGCAATGGAAGAATTACAGACTCTAAATAATAAAAAAGATACAGCTACTAATGATATGATTATGTTTTTAGTTATAAATATATCTTCAATTCAGATAATACCATTTACAATGCTTAAAATTAGGTTAGATATGGGAGCTCAAACTCCAAGTGATATTATACTTACAACATTATTTGCTACAACAATGTCTACTATAATAGCCGTGATATCTTGTAAGCTTTTGCAAGGGAGGAATAGGTAATGGAGTTATTTTCTAATATATTAGTACCACTTATAATACTTTACATAGTAATTTACGGAAAGTCTAAAAAAATAGATATATATGATAGTTTTGTAAAAGGCGCAGTTGATGGATTAAAATCAGCATGGTCAATAACACCGTACATAATAGGAATATTTTTAGCTATAGGAGTATTTAAAACAGGTGGGGGTATAGAAGCTCTTGAATTTATATTTAAGCCTATAGCGAATCTAATGAGTATACCAAAGGAATTAATAGGATTGATTATAGTTAAGCCATTATCTGGTAGTGGTGCTTTGGGTATGTATACTGAGCTTGCACAACGAGTGGGAGTGGATACTATTATTGAAAGAATGGGGGCTACGATAGTTGGTGCATCTGAAACAATATTTTATACTATGGCAATTTATTATGGTAGCTTAAAAATAAAAAATACTAGGCACACATTAACATGTGCTATGATAAGTCATATTGTAGGAGTTATAGCATCTGTATTTATATGCTATATAATGTTTGTGTAATGGAATTAGAGTATGATATAATTATATATTGAAATAGAAAAAACTATTTACATAGAATTTTAAATTTTTTATAATTAATTTTAAGATATTAAAAAATTAAGTTATAATAATATGTATAAAATATATTATTATAGTAAAATATACAAATGTACAAAGCTAAGAAGAGAAGAGTAAGTAATAACTTTTTCTACAGAGAGCTAGGATAGGTGAAAGCTAGCGTTAAAGGAATTATTGAAGATGGCCTCGGAGCTTTTTATCCGAATGATAGATTACCTATCTTTAAGATAAAACGATTGGACCCGTTATAGTCTGTTAAGATATCTAAATTATAGACATTATAAAAATTAATTTTAAAAGAAATTAATAATAAGCATATAATAAAATTTAGATAAATTAGGGTGGTACCGCGAATAATCTCGCCCCTATGCATGTTCATAGGAGGCGAGTTTTTTAATATTAATTTCTACATATGAGGAGGAAGTACAATGACAAAACCAAGTTTTTACGTAACAACTCCTATATATTACCCAAGTGGTAACTTACATATAGGACATACTTATACAACTGTTGCAGCAGATGCAATAGCAAGATTCAAGCGTTTCTGTGGATACGATGTAAAATTCTTAACAGGAACTGATGAGCACGGAGAAAAAATACAAAAGACTGCTAGAGAAAAAGGTATGACAGAAATAGAATACCTAGATGGAATGATAGCGGATATAAAGAAATTATGGAACACTATGGATATATCGTATGATGATTTCATAAGAACTACTCAAGATAGACATAAAGTTATAATACAGAAAATATTCACTAAGTTATATGAGCAAGGTGATATATATAAAGGTTCATATGAAGGAAGATATTGTACTCCATGTGAAAGTTTCTGGACTGAATCTCAATTATTAGAAGGAAATAAATGTCCAGACTGTGGAAGAGACACTTACATAGCTAAAGAAGAAGCTTATTTCTTTAAATTATCTAAATATGAAGATAGATTAAGAGAATTATTTGCTGATCCTAACTTCTGCTTCCCAGTATCAAGAAAGAACGAAATGGTTGCAAACTTCTTAGATAAAGGATTAGAAGATTTATGTGTAACTAGAACTACTTTCGACTGGGGTATAAAAGTACCATTTGACGAAAAACACGTTATATATGTTTGGGTAGATGCATTATGTAACTACATAACAGCTTTAGGATATATGAGTGAAAATGATGCTGATTATAAGAAATTCTGGCCAGCTAACGTTCATATAGTAGGTAAAGAAATAATGAGATTCCACACTATAATATGGCCTGCAATACTTATGGCATTAGGTGAAGAAGTGCCAACACAAGTATACGGACATGGTTGGATATTATTCGATAATGATAAGATGAGTAAATCAAAAGGAAATATAGTTTACCCTGAGCAAATGATAGAAAGATACGGAGTAGATGCATTAAAATACTTCTTATTAAGAGAATTTGCATTTGGACAAGATGGAAACTACACTCATAGAAACTTTGTAACAAGACTTAACTCAGACCTTGCTAATGACTTAGGAAACTTAGTAAGTAGAACTGTTTCTATGGTTGAAAAATACAATGATGGTATAATACCAATGGCAAATGTAGCTACTGCATTTGATGAAAGTTTAAAAGAAACTACTAAATTATCAGTAGAAAACTTTGAAATAGAGATGAACAAACTTCAATTTAATGAAGCTTTAGAATCTGCTTGGAAGTTAATAAGAAGAACTAACAAATATATAGATGAAACTATGCCTTGGGCTTTAGCTAAAGATGAAGCTAAAAAAGGTGAGTTAGATACAGTTTTATACAACTTATGTGAATCTATAAGAATAGTTGCTACATTAATAAATCCAATAATGAATGCAACAGCTGTTAAGATATACGACCAATTAGGAATAACTGATGAAAACTTAAAGACTTGGGAAAGTGTTAAGACTTTCGGACTTATAGGAGAAAACACTAAAGTTCATAAAGGTGAAGCTTTATTCCCAAGATTAGACATAGAAAAAGAAGTTGAAGAATTAAATGAATTATTCTCTGAAAAGAAAGATGAACCAAAGGAAGAGCTAATAGAGCACAAAGAGAATATAACAATAGATGACTTAGATAAAGTAGAACTTAGAGTAGGTAAAATATTAAGCTGTGAAAAACATCCAAAGGCTGATAGATTATTAGTATCTCAAGTTAAAGTTGGACCAGAAACAAGACAAATAGTATCTGGAATAGCTAAATGGTATAAGCCAGAAGAAATGGTTGGAAAAGACGTTATAGTTGTATGTAACCTAAAGCCAGTTAAGTTAAGAGGTGTTGAATCTCAAGGTATGATATTAGCTGCTGGAAATGACGGAGATGACTTAATAGTGCCAGTTGCAACTGGTGCAAATTCAGGATGCGAAGTTCGTTAAGGAGTGAAAACTATGTTATTTGACTCACATGCACATTTAAATGATGCAAGATTTGATGAAGATAGAGAAGCATTAATACAAAAATTACAAGAAGAGCACGTGGATTTAGTATTAAATCCAGGTGCTGATATAGAAACATCTATATCTAGTGTTGAGCTTGCTAATAAATATGACTTTATATATGCAGCAGTTGGAGTACATCCACATGATGTAAAAGACTTAGATGACACTGCTATAGATACATTAAGAAAATTAGCTACTGAAAATGAAAAGGTAGTTGCAATAGGAGAAATAGGATTAGATTATTACTATGATAATTCTCCTAGAGAAGTTCAAAAAGAATGGTTTAAAAAACAAATTGAACTTGCTAATGAATTAAAACTTCCAATAATAATACATGATAGAGATGCACATCAAGATACTTTTGAGATAATAAAAAATACTAAATCTCCTGAAATAGGATGTGTACTTCATTGCTATAGCGGAAATGTTGAGTTAGCAAAAGAATATGTAAAAATGGGATGTTATATTTCAATACCAGGAACAGTTACTTTCAAAAACAATAAGAAAACTAGAGAAGTAGCAAAAGAAATACCTTTAGAGTACTTATTAATAGAAACTGATTCTCCATATATGGCTCCAGAGCCACATAGAGGTAAAAGAAATGACCCATCATTAGTAGCATTTGTTGCAGACAAGATAGCTCAAGAGAAGGGGATATCTTATGAAAAAGTTTGTGAGGCTACTAAGGAAAATGCAAAGAGATTATTTAATATAAAATAGGTTAACATTTTATATTGAGATTAAATAAAAAAGGCTATGAAATAAAATCTTGAGTAAGATTATATATTTCATAGCTTTTACTTTATTAAAAATAGTAAAACTAATTTTTATAACATAATATTTTACAAAAATATTAATATAGTGTAATATATTTTAATGAAATTACAATCTTAGAGTGATATTTCTATACAAATAAAATACCTACTTCTAAAGAGAAGGAGGTGAAAAGGTATGGAAATTTTAAAATTATTATTAAATAATTCAGATACCATAATAATTGGTATGCTAACGTGTTATTTATATGATAAAATAAAAAATCACTCTAACGGCAATAAGAGTGACTTATAGAAATATTATAATTTAACTTATATAGTTCTTGTATAGAAATTATCACTCTACGGCAAAAGAGATTGTAATTTCTTTTTATTTTAATTATATTATAACATTTTTACATTAAAAATAAACTATAAAAATTTTAAATATAAGATTTTAAACTGTATTCTATTAAGAGCATATTGAAATATCTTTTAATGTATATGCTTATATTATGATATAAACTCGTTAAAAATAGATAATAAGATAAATATATAAACTTGATAAAAATACATATAAGGCTTAAAATATAAAGATGTTAAGTTAAAAATGAGCGGAAAAGGTGAATTTATATGATAAAAGAAATAATAGTAGTAGAAGGAAGAGATGACGTAACAGCAGTTAAAAGAGCATTAGATGCAGAGCTTATAACTACTGGTGGATTTGGATTTCCTAAAGGAGTAATGGAAAGAATAAAAGCAGCTCAAAAAAGAAGAGGTGTAATAATATTTACTGATCCAGATTTCGCAGGTGAGAAAATTAGAAAAAAAATAGCTGCAGAAGTACCAGGATGTAAACATGCATTCTTACCAAGAGAAGAAGCTAAGAAAGACGGCGATATAGGAATAGAAAATGCAAGTCCTAAAAGTATATTAGCAGCACTTGAAAGAGTAAGAACAGAAAGTACAGAAAAAAGAGAAGAATTTAAGCAAGTTGATTTAATAAGAAATGGACTTATAGGAAATGAAGATGCATCACATAGAAGAGATGAATTAGGAAAAATACTTGGAATAGGATACGGAAATGCAAAACAATTTCTAAGTAGATTAAATAACTATGGAGTTAGCAGAGAAGAATTTGAACAAGCATTAACTCAAATATAGTATAAGTTTTATTTTTATCAACAGATGTATCCATAGTGTCATAAAGGATATATTATTGTCAAAATGAAATGTTTAACAGACACGTCACTTAAGCGAATTTTTTTATTAGAATAACTTTAATTTAAATAGATTATAAGATTCACGATAGAGTGAAAATAAAATAAATAGGAGAATAATAATGGATAGACTTTCATCACATAGAGCTACAAAAGACGTTGTAGAGAAGCATGGCTTTAAATTTTCTAAATCATTAGGACAAAACTTCTTAATAGATGATAACGTAATCGACAGAATATTAGCAGGAGCTAGACTTTCTGAGGGTGATAAAATAATAGAAGTAGGTCCTGGGATAGGGACACTTACTAGAGAAATGGGAAAGGTAGCAGACAAAGTTGTAGCTATAGAAATAGATAAAACTTTAATACCTATTCTACGTGAAACATTAGGCGAATTTGATAACATTGAAGTAGTAAACCAAGATATATTAAAGGTTGATGTAGAAACATTAGTAAAAGAAAAGTTAGATGGAGGACCAGTTAAATTAGTTGCAAACCTTCCATACTATATAACAACTCCAATAGTTATGAAGTTCTTAGAAGAAGATATACCAGTTACTGACATAGTAGTAATGGTACAAAAGGAAGTTGCAGATAGAATGAATGCAGTACCATCAACAAAGGATTATGGTGCTTTATCAGTAGCTGTGCAATACTACTGTGACACAGAAATAGTTGCAAAAGCTCCAAGACATATGTTTATACCACAACCAAATGTAGATTCAACAGTTATAGGACTTCATGTAAGAGAAGAAAGAAAATATCCTGTAGATAATGAAGAGATATTCTTTAAAACTGTAAAAGCTGCCTTTGGACAAAGAAGAAAAACATTACTTAATGCATTAGGTGGACTAGGATTCTTAAGCAAAGATGATATAAAAGAAGTATTACAAATGGCTAATATAGATGAAAAAAGAAGAGGAGAAACTCTTTCAATAGAAGAATTTGCAACTCTTGCAAATGCAGTAAATACAAAAGTACCTTCAAAATAATTGAAGGTACTTTTTTTATATAATCACTCATATACTATCTAGAGAGATTATGTTAAGGGGGGATAAAAATGGCGACTAAAAGAAAATTTAAAAGAGATTATATAATTCTTGAAGCTAAGGATATGAACTTTAGATATAAAGAACGAGTTTTACCTAAAGCATTTGCTAAAGTAGAAATAAATGAAGAAAAAGCAGTAGTAGCCTTATATGTAGAGAACCTTAAATGCGTTAAAGATGGATATAAAGTAGTTGCTATACAAAGTGATTATGAAACATTAGACTTAGGTAATGTTGTTTTGAGTGAACAAGGAAAAGGAGAATTTGTTTTTGATTTAGAAAGAAATGACATAGAAATAAAAGGGATAGCATTGTTACATGAGAAACAAGTACCTCTTATTGGTTTTAAAGGAAATAAGATAGAAAATTATGAAGAAATATTATTTGCAGGTCAAGATGAATATGAAGAGGAATTTGATGACGAGCTTGATGATTTAGAAGATACAGAAGATATATACATTGATACTGAAGATGATGACGATGAATATGAATATGAAGAAATAGAGTATATAGAAATAGACGGTGATGATGACGATGAATATGAATATGAAGAGATAGAGTATATAGAAGTAGATGATGAACCTCAATATAATAGAGGTTATACATCTACTGTAGAAGAAGTTGAAGATGATAGCTATGATGAAGAGGAAGTTGAAGAGGTAAAAGAAGTTAAAAGAGAATATACAACAGTTCAAGAAAATCCAAAAGTAACTCCAAAACAACCAGATAAATACTCAAAATATAAAGAAAAGCAAAGAACAAATCAAAAAAGATACACAAAGACAGAAAGAAGAGAAGAAGAAAATCAAGATTATTCATATGACCCATCTAAAACTGCTGGAACATTATTAATGCCAAGACAAATTAAAAAGGGATTAAGACAATTCAAAGAAGTAATACCTTTTACAGGAGAGCCAATAGAAAATACTAGATGGTGGAAAATAGAGATAAATCCATTTACATTATCTGGATATACAATGCCGAATTTAGGTTATGTAAATACATTAAATTATACTATGTATAGTGATACAGTTATGAATTCATATAAATATAGACATTATTTATTTGGGGTACAATATGATGAATATAATAAGAGAAAAAATTATATTTATGCAATACCAGGTAAAAAAGATGAACAGCCAGATAAAGGCCATACAGGATTTACAACATACCAACCATGTGACACTAGAAGTGATAAATTAGGGTATTGGCTATGTTTTATAGATTCTAGAACAAGAAGAATTCTAAAATAAATCTAATAATAATTTATTAGTGAAAAAATTGACATATTGTTCTAAAAAATCTAAAATATATATATAACTATATATTTTGGAGGGGATAAAATGGTAAATAAACAAAGACTTATAGATGAATTTTTAGAATTAGTACAAATAGACAGTCCATCTTCTAAAGAAGGAAAAGTAGCTCAAGTTTTAGTTAAGAAGCTTGAAGAAATTGGCTGTGAAGTTATAATAGATAATGCTAGTGAAAAAACAGGGGGAGAAACAGGAAACGTAATAGCAACATTAAAAGGAAATAGAAGTGGTAAAAAAATATTATTCAGCTCTCATATGGACACAGTTAGCCCATCTATAGGTGTAAAACCAATAATAGACGAAGTTAATGGAATAATAAAGAGTGATGGGACTACAGTACTAGGTTCAGATGATAAAGCTGGTATAGCTGCAATACTAGAAGGTTTAAGAAATATAAAAGAAAATAACATAGATCATGCTGATATACAAGTAGTATTCTCTATATGGGAAGAGGGCGGATTACATGGAGCTAAAAATCTAGATTATTCTAAAATAGATGCAGAGTATGCATTTGTATTAGATAGTGGAGGATCTCCAGGAGAAATAATAGTAAAAGCACCTGCTCAAGATGCAATAAAGGTTAAGATAATAGGAAAACCAGCTCATGCAGGGCTTCAGCCAGAAAACGGAATAAGTGCTATAATGGTAGCAGCAAGAGCTATAGAAAATATGAAATTATTAAGAATAGATGAAGAAACTACTGCAAATATAGGTATAGTTAAAGGTGGAATAGCTACAAATATAGTTATGCCAGAATTAGAAATAGTTGCAGAAGCTAGAAGTTTAAGTGAAGAAAAATTAGATGCTCAAACTAATCATATGGTAGAAACATTTAAAAATGCTGCTAAAGAGTTTGGAGCAGAAATAGAAATAGAAGTTAAAAGAGCATATGGACCATTTAATATAGACGAAACTGATGAAATAGTTCAATTAGTTAAAAAAGCTTTCTCTAATATGAATATAGAAGGAAAAACAGCTTCTACAGGTGGAGGAAGTGATACTAATATATTAAATAAAAATGGAATAAAATCAGTAAACTTAGGAATAGGTATGAAAAAAGCACATACATTAGAAGAATATATAGCTATAGAAGATTTAATAAACTCTGCAGTGATTGTAGGAGAAATAATAAAAGAAGCATAATATATATATATATATAAGTACCTCAATAAATAGGATTTGAGGTACTTATTTTTTACGTATAAGGAAATTATATCATAACTATATTTATGGATAACATATGAATATAAGTAATATAAATAATTTTATAGACGTAAAAAATGATATTTTGAGCAACGGATGTATTCGCAGCGGTAGCAAGGATATATCGTTGGCGAAATGAGCGAAGCGAATTTTTTATGTGTATAAAATTATAAAATAGTAAATAGTATTTAAGTTATTTGACTATAATCAGAAAGTAAAAGATAAAAATTATATTAATTTCCAAGGAAATAAGGATAATAAGAATTATTACTTAAAAAATGAACAAAAAAGTAATATAATTACTTTATGACTACATAAGCTTAGGAGGATAGGAATGGCAAAAAAAAGAAAAATTAAAAAGAGTGTATTAGTGGCTATATCTATAGTTGCCTTCTTTATAATATATGGTCTTGCTTTTTATGCAGGTACATACTTAGATAATAAAGATAGACCTAAAGTAGAATCTAAAGAAGATGAAGAAATAGATAATAGACCACTTATGAAGCAATTAAGTAGCAAGAAAAAGATTTATATGTCTAATGAGGAAGTAGAAAATATAAAAGTAGATGAAATTTATTGGGATGAAGTAAAATATGAACTTACTAAATTTTCAAAAGTAAGGAAATCAGATAAACTCACACCAATATATACTGGATACTCTGATGATGGGGTAAGATTTTCAACAGATTTAAATCTTTTTAGAATATATACTGTAAATGAAGAAGTATATTATAAAATACCAGTATCTGAAAAAACAAGATTCGAAAAAGTTTTAAGTGGGAGTATATATACATCATTTGATTTTGTGAAAAAGTATAAAACATGGAAAAATGTAAGTGTATCTTATAATGATCAAAAGAAAACAATACATAAGTGGAAATATGATGATTTAGCATATAAGATGTCATCAAAAAGAATTGTTGGTAAAATACAACCAGAAAAGAATAAGGAAAGAAGTAAGTATAACTTTACTATAGATATACATGGTGATAACTATACTTTAAAAATAGAAACAATGGGTAAAGACTATGTAAAGATATCATCAGATAAGGGTGAAGCTTACTATGAAGTATCTATAGCACTATATGAGTATTTAAGAGAAGAGATATTTAAATTACCGTCAGATTCTGATGATTCAGAATAAATATAAAAAAAGGAGCAATCTAGCATTAAGATTAGCTCCTTTTTTATTTAAATATATATATATATAAGTATTATTTTTCTTCGACTAAAGCTTCAGCAACTTTGAATATAGGACCAGCTCCAGCTGTTATAACTAAGTCATTATTTTGAACATGTTTTCTTAAATACTCAGTTATATCCTCGAAATTACTTATATAAGTTGCATCTACATGATTTTGATATAATTTTTCAACTAAATCTTTAGAATGTATATCTCCTGGATCATTCTCTCTAGCAGCATAAATATCAGTTATAATAACCTTATCAGCAGAGTAGAATGCTTCAGCAAATTCATTTAATAAAGATTTTGTTCTAGTATAAGTATGTGGTTGGAATATACACCATAAAGTTGATTTCTTTAACTTTTTAGCAGCAGATAAAGTTGCCTTTAACTCTGTTGGATGGTGAGCATAATCATCAACAACTAATGCACCATTATAGCTACCCTTAACTTCAAATCTTCTACCAACTCCATTATAAGATTTTATATTTTTTCTTATAACTTCTAAATCAATATCAGAAACGTAAGAAGCAAGTATTGCAGCACTAGCATTATATATATTGTGTATTCCAGGAACAGAAAGTTCAAATCTACCTAAATCTTTTCCGTTAAAGCTTAAGTTAAACATTCCATATCCATTTTCATTAAATTCTATGTTTGAAATTACAGCATCATTAGATGGATTAGTACCATATTTAACTATAGTAGCTTTTACATCATATAATATATATTTTGTATTCTCATCGTCACCATTTATTATAAAATATCCGTTTTTAGGAAGAAGTTTTCCAAACTTGTTGAAAGAAGCTTTTATTTCATCTATACCAGAGAAATAATCAAGATGATCTTCTTCTATGTTTAAAACTATAGATATTTTTGGGTTGAAGTTAAGGAAACTATCAACATATTCACAGGCTTCTGTTATAAAGTGATCTGAATTACCTATCTTAACATTACCACCTATAACACTTAAATTACCACCAACTAATATAGTAGGGTCTAAATCAGCATATTCGAATATAGTAGACAGCATAGAAGTTGTTGAAGTTTTACCGTGAGTTCCAGATACTGCTATTGAGTTTTTATATTCTCTCATTATTTGACCTAAGAAAGCAGCTCTATCCATAGTAAGCTTATTTTTTTCTTTAGTAGCTATCATTTCAGGATTATCTTCATGAACAGCTGCAGTATAAATAACCATATCTACATCATCAGATATATGCTCTTTACTATGGCCGATAAATATTTTAGCACCTTGATTTCTTAGCTTATCTAAAAGATATGATTCATTCATATCTGAACCAGAAACTTGATAACCTTTGTTAATACAAATTTCCGCCAAAGCACTCATGCTAATACCGCCAATCCCTATAAAATGTATCTTCATAACAAAACCACCTTTCTTTATCAATTAAGTTCTACAATATGAACTATATTTGTGGTATAATATTAGAATGTTCAATATTATTTTAGAATAAATATACATATACTATATATATAATATATATTTAAAACTAAATAAACATAATTACTATTATATCATAATAGAAATAGTTGTGCATTATTTAGTTTAGGAGGTAAAACTAATGAAATTTAAAAGAACGGAAAGAATAGGAGCTATAGTTAAAATACTATCCGATAATCCAAATAAAATATTTACATTAAGCCACTTTACGAATCAATTTAATGCAGCAAAGTCAACAATAAGTGAAGACTTATTAGTAGTAAAAAACGTATTTGAAAAACTAGAATTAGGTAAAGTTATAACAATATCTGGAGCAGCAGGTGGAGTAAAATATATACCAAAAACATCTAAAGCTGAAAATGAGGAATTCTTACTAGATTTATGTCAAAAAATAAGTGATCCGTCAAGAATCCTATCTGGAGGATTTCTATACCTAATCGATTTAATATATAATCCTACAATAGTATCAAAAATAGGAAAAATAATGGCCTCAAATATAGATTATGCAGAAGCAGATTATGTTGTTACAATGGAAACTAAGGGAATTCCAATGGCACTTATGACAGCAAAGGCTATGAATTTACCACTTGTTATAATAAGAAAAGATATAAAAGTATCAGAAGGTCCGACTCTTAGCATGACATATGTAAGTGGAAACACATCAAAAGTTGAAAGTATGAGTTTACCAAGAAAAGCTCTAAAGCCAGACAGTAAAGTTATAATAATTGATGACTTTATGAGAGGTGGGGGAACTATAAAAGGTATGACAGATCTTATGACTGAATTTGGAGCAGAAGTTGTTGGAACGGGAGTATTTATATCGACAACTCAGCCAGAAGAAAAAATGGTTAAAAATTACATATCATTAATAGAATTAGATGTTCAAGGTGATAAAATATCAGTACAACCAAACTTAAAAACATTTAAAGATGAATATAAAAATGAAGATCATGAAGAAAATTATGATTTAGAAGATGTATTAGATGATACATATGAGGAATAAAACAAAAAATATATAAAAAATTTTAAAAAATAAAAAGGATATTTTAAAATAACCTAGAATTACTTATATTAAGAGACTAGATAGAAAAATAAATATATTATTTAAAGATTATATTTTGTCAAAATTAAAGGGGGATATTTAGAGATGAAGATAACTGACGTAAGAGTAAGAAAAATAACAGATGAAGGTAAAATGAAATGTATAGTTTCATTAACTTTTGATAACCTATTTGTAGTACATGACATAAAGGTTATAGAAGGTCATAATGGATTATTCATAGCAATGCCAAGCAGAAAAGTAGGAGAAGGAAACTTCAGAGATATAGCTCATCCTATAAATGCTGAAATGAGACAAGTAGTAGAAGATGCAGTATTAAAAGCTTACCATGAAACAGTAGCTCAACTAGAAGTTGCAGCTGAATAATTTTGAATAACGGATATATCTATAGCAATACTAAGGATATGTCGTTGGTAAGATGATTCAAGTTAATTTTTTGTTAAAATTAAATTATGAAAGAATATATATAAATTGTTAAGAGTCGAACTTTCGGCTCTTTTTTGTTGTTAAAGTCAGTAAACTTTGTTTAAATATATACTTTTTTGTAAAAAAGTGATATATTAGTTAGTAGAAATGAATGACATTGAATACTAATATGTAATTTTACATATTATACATATATAGGAAAATAATTAATGAATGGAGTGGGGACATGAATTTTAAAGCGATAATCCTTGCCGCTGGTAAAGGAACAAGAATGAAGTCTAAATATCCAAAGGTTGTACATAAAGTATGTGGTAAAGAAATGGTAAACCACGTAATAAGCGTTTCAAAAAAATCAGGGGTTAATGATATAGTTGCAATCTTAGGTCACGAATCTGATGTAGTAAAAGAAAAATTACCTAAAGACACTATGATAGCAATGCAAACAGATCAATTAGGAACAGGTCATGCAGTAATGATGGCTAAAGAATATATAAATGATAATGATACTATAGTTGTGCTTTGCGGAGATACACCTTTAGTAAAAGAAGAAACATTAAAAAGATTATTCGATTACCATATAGAACACGGATATCATGCAACAGTTCTTACAACTACAGTAGATAATCCAACTGGATATGGAAGAATAATAAGAGATGAAAACAAAGATCTACTTAAAATAGTAGAGCAAAAAGATGCTAATGAAGAAGAAAAGAAAGCAAAAGAAATAAATTCAGGAATATACTGCTTCAATGGGAAATCATTAAGAGAAAGTCTTGATTTATTAGATAACAACAATGCTCAAGGTGAATACTACCTAACAGATACAATCAAAATAATGAGAGATAAAGGTCAAAAAGTAGGGGCTTTCAATGGTTCTACAATAGAAGAACTAATGGGAGTTAATTCAAGAGTTGAATTATCAAAAGCTGAAGAAATAATGAGAAGAAGAATAAATGAATCTCATATGTTAAATGGAGTAACAATAATAGATGTTAACTCAACTTATATAGAAGCAGATGTAGAAATAGGAAATGATACTATAGTATATCCTGGAGCAATGCTTAGAGGAAATACTAAAATAGGAACAAACTGTGTAATAGGAATGAATTGTAGTATAACAAATTCTCAAATAGGAAATTATACAGAAGTACAAAGTTCAACAATAGTAGATAGTACTGTTGGAGAAAATACTACAGTAGGACCATATGCATACTTAAGACCAAATAGTAATATAGGAAACAATGTTAAAATAGGAGACTTCGTAGAAGTTAAAAATGCTACTATAGAAGATAACTCTAAAGCATCACACTTATCATATATAGGAGATGCACACGTTGGTAAGGATGTAAATATAGGATGCGGAGTAGTATTTGTAAACTACGATGGCAAAAATAAATTTAAATCAACAGTTAAAGATGGAGCATTTATAGGCTCAAATTCTAACTTAGTTGCACCAGTTACTGTAGAAGAAAAGGGATACGTAGCTACAGGATCAACTATAACTAATGATGTTCCACAAGGAGCATTAGCAGTAGCCAGAGAAAGACAAGTGATAAAAGAAGGCTGGGTAGCAAAAAAGGAAGAAAGAGATAACAATAAATAGCAACTAAATAGCTTATTATTTAAGGCAAAACGCCTAAGTTTTAATAAATAAATTGTTTTTAAAGTTTTGGGAGGATACAAATGAACACTAGCGGAAGTGAAATCAAAATACTTGCAGGTAATTCATCTAAAGAATTAGCTCAAAAAATAGCTGATTACATAGGTGTACCTTTAGCAGATTGTGAAGTAGGTACATTTAGTGATGGCGAAATAAGCGTAAACATGAATGAAACAGTAAGAGGATGCGATGTTTTCGTAGTTCAATCAACTAATAGCCCAGTAAATGAAAATTTAATGGAATTATTAATAATGATAGATGCATTAAAAAGAGCATCAGCAGGAAGAATAACAGCAGTTATTCCTTACTACGGATATGCAAGACAAGATAGAAAAGCTAAGGCAAGAGATCCAATCACAGCTAAATTAGTTGCAAACTTAATAACAGCAGCAGGAGCAGATAGAGTTTTAACTATGGATTTACATGCTGCACAAATACAAGGATACTTTGATATACCACTAGATCATTTACAAGGTGGTGCAATATTAGCAGACTACTTCAACAGCAAAAACATAGAAGATTTAGTAGTAGTATCTCCTGACTTAGGAAGTGTTACAAGATCTAGAAAATTTGCTAATGGATTAGATGGAGATGTCCCTCTAGCTATAATAGACAAGAGAAGACCAAAAGCTAACGTATGTGAAATAATGAACATAATAGGCGATGTTAAAGATAAAAATGTTATATTATTAGATGATATGATAGATACAGCAGGAACAATATGTAATGCTGCTAATGCACTTAAAGAATTTGGTGCTAAAGAAGTTTACGCTTGTTGTACACATGCAGTATTATCAGGTCCAGCAATAGAAAGAATAGAAGCTTCTGCTATAAGTGAGTTAATAGTTCTTGATACTATACAACTTCCTGAAGAAAAGAAGATAGATAAGATACAAATAAAAACTGTTGCACATTTATTTGGAGATGCAATAAAGAAAATATTCGCTAACGAATCTATAAGTCAATTATTTTAATTAATGAATACACCTTATTTTATAATAGGGTGTATTTTTATGCTATAAATTTCTATATTAATTAAAATATTCATTAAACCTTATATTTATGATGCAGGAATAATAAAAAATATTATGAATAAAAGGTTATATAATTAAATTTATGATAATAGCTTTTTTATGCTAGGAATATTTATGAAAAATATGGTTATAAAATAAAGTATATTTGATAATATAAAATTATAAAATAAGCCATATGATAAGGGGAATTAATGTGAACATACATGATTTATTAAAAAAATCAATAGAATTAGGTGCATCAGATATACATATAACAATAAACAGCACACCAATAGCAAGAGTAAAAGGTTCTTTCGTAAACTTATCAGAAACAGTATTAACAAAAGAACACACACAAGCTATGACAAGAGAAATAGCAGGAGAAAAGAACTTTAAAAGAATAGAAGAAGATGGAGAATGTGACTTCTCAGTTTCAATAGAATCTGGAGAAAGATTCAGAGTAAATGCCTATAAACAAAAAGGAAACTTTGCAATAGCAATAAGAACAATAACATCACATATACCAGACTTTGATACTTTAGGACTTCCAGAAGTTTTAAAAAATTTTGCAGAAAAGCACAAAGGTTTAGTACTTGTAACAGGTCCAACAGGAAGTGGTAAAAGTACAACTTTAGCAAGTTTAATAAACATAATAAATGAAAATCAACAAAGACATATAATAACATTAGAAGACCCAATAGAATACGTACATGATCACAAGCAAAGTTTAGTAAACCAAAGAGAAATAGGACAAGATACAGAAAGTTTTAACTCTGCATTAAGAGCAATACTTCGTCAAGACCCTGATGTTATACTTGTAGGGGAGATGCGTGACCCTGAAACTATATCAATAGCATTAACTGCAGCAGAAACAGGTCACTTAGTTTTCTCGACTTTACATACAGTAGGAGCAGCGAAAACTATAGACAGAATAGTTGATATGTTCCCATCAGAGCAACAACAACAAGTTAGAACTCAGTTATCAACTGTTTGTGAAGGAGTTGTATCTCAACAGCTTATAAAAACTATAGATGGAAGAAAAAGAGTTGCAGCATTAGAGGTAATGGTAGCAAATCCAGCTATAAGAAACCTTATAAGAGAAAACAAGACTTATCAAATACAAAACATAATACAAACAGGAAGTAAACAAGGAATGCAGTCTATGGACCAAGAGCTAGTTAACTTATATAGAAGAGGTCTTATATCTAGAGATAGTGTATTAAGTAGATGTACAGACTATGAGTTTACAAGTAGATTAGTGGGAGAAAGATATTAATTATGTACATATATTTTGCGATAGTATCATTCATAATTGGAGCATCATTAGGTAGTTTTTTCAATGTATGTATTTACAGAATACCAAATAAAAAATCAGTAGTTAATCCACCTTCACACTGCTATAACTGTAATACTAGATTAAAGCCATTAGATTTAGTACCAATATTAAGTTGGACTTTATTAAGAGGAAAGTGTAGATATTGTGGACAAAAGATAAGTCCAAGATATGCTTTAGTAGAGTTATTAACAGGAATATTGTTTGTATTAGTGTATATTGTGTATGGACCAAATATAATAACTTTATATTACTCATTATTAGTATCTTTATTAGTAATAATAACATTTATAGATTTAGACCATTACATAATACCTGATGAACTAATAATATTTGGCTCATTAGGAGCGGTAATCTTCAATATATTAGGACAAGGAATAAGCATAAAAGATAGCTTATTAGGAGGTCTAATATGTGGAGGAGGAATGTTAGTTTTAATCTATTTAATAGAGCTTATAATAAAGAAAGAAGTAATGGGTGGTGGAGATATAAAGCTATTCGGTATGGTAGGACTATTTTTAGGAATAAAACTAGGTTTACTTACAATACTTTTAAGTGTTTATGTTGGAGCTATTTATGGAGTAGCTACTATAATATATAGTAAGATTAAGAAAAAAGAATTTAATTCAATGATACCTTATGGACCGTTTATATCTGTGGGGGCATTGATAAGTATCTTATATGGTACAAATATAATAAACTGGTATATTGGATTATTCTAATATACCAGTTTTTATGGTATAATTAAAATTCGAGAAATTACAATCTATAGGGTGTGAGTTTTCATATTAAAGCCTAATTCCATTTTTCATGGAAGGAGGTGAAATATATGGATAAACTTAAGATACTTAAAGAAATAGCTATAATATGTATTATATTTACATATTGTATTTCTATAATAATAGATTCTTACATAAAGTTAAGAGAATTTATTTGTAAAAGTAAAAACCACCCTAAAGCCAAGAAGGGTGGACATAAAAATTAGAAAATAATTTATATGAAAATCACACTCTACCGCTAAATAGGTTGTGATTTCTTTTTATATTTATATTATATCATAAAATATATTAAAATAAACATATTTGAAATTGTAAAAATAGGATTTATAGATGATTACAAAAAATACATAAAGTTAATAATATTAGTAGCCTACTACTATTATTAAACTTATGATATATATAATATTAATTGCAATAATAATGTCATATATTTGTAGCAATCAAATTTATAAAATCTGTGATGAACTGACAAAAACAAAATCTAATACAATAATAATTTATATCCTAATGATTTTATCAATGGTCCTAACTTATCAAAAGTATGGAATAACACAACAATCAATAAAATACTTATCACTAATACCATTTATAATCATAATTTCAATAATAGACTATCATACAACATACATATATGATATAACGATACTTAGTGGTATAATAATTCAAGGTGGAATATTTTTAATATCACCAGACGCTAAAACATACATAACATCACTGTTAGTAGGAATTATAATACCATACATATTAGCTAAAGTAACTAAAGGATTAGGTGAAGGTGACATAGGTCTTTATGGCTTATGTTGTTTTGTGTTAGGTAAAAATTATTCAATATACCTAATATTCTTATCCTTTATATTAGCATCAATATATTGTATGTATATACTTTTAACAAAAAGTGATAAAATAAGAAAAATACCATTTGCACCATTTATATCACTAGCAACAATTTTAATAATATTAACCAATTTTGATATACTCAATTTTTGGTTTAACATAATAAGTAATTAAGGAGGAATACTATGTACGTAGTAGTAGGTTTAGGAAACCCTGGAAAGCAATATGAAAATACAAGACATAACGTAGGATTTAATGTTATAGATATTTTAGCAAAGGAATATGACATATCTGTGACGAAAATAAAACATAAGGCATTAATAGGAGAAGGAAGAATAGGTTCTGAGAAAGTTCTTTTAGTTAAGCCACAAACATATATGAATTTAAGTGGTGAAACATTAATAGATATATATAAGTACTATAAGGTTGATTTGGACAATATAATAGTAATATATGATGATATAGATTTAGATGTTGGAAAGCTAAGAATAAGAAAAAAGGGAAGTGCAGGAACTCATAATGGTATGAGATCTATAGTAAAATGCTTAGGGTCTGGAGACTTCCCAAGAGTAAGAGTAGGAGTTTCAAAACCTATGAAAGGGCAAGATTTAGCTGATTTTGTACTTTCTAGATTTAGAAAAGAAGAACAAGCTGACTTGGAGATAGGTCTTGAAAAAGCTTATAAAGCAGTAGAAGCTATGATTAAGGAAAATGTAGACATCGCTATGAATAAATACAATGGATAATGAGAGGGGAATTTAATATGAATGACATATTTGTATACCCTTTGCAAAATTCAAAAGAATATAAAGATATAATAAATTGTATAAATAATAATAAAGGCTCATTATTAATTAATGGCCTTTTAGCAGTACAAAAACCACATATAGCTTACTCTATGTATAGGGATTTAAATAGACAAACTATTTTTATAACAAATAGTGATTTAGAAGCTAAAAAGGTTTATGATGATTTAAGTTTTTATATGAAGGATAAGGTAGAATATATTGGGTTTCAAGATATTTTATTTTATCATTTGGATGCAAAGGATAGAAGTGAAGAAGCTAAAAGGTTAAAAGTATTATTAAAGTTAGCTAAGGGAGAAAATATAATTTTAGTAACATCTATTGAAGCTGTTATGAGAAAATACATACCTAAAGAAATACTTTTAGAAAACATCTATACATATAAAATAGGTGATGTAATAAACCTAGAAAAATTAAGTGAAACCTTAGTAAATTTAGGTTATGAAAGAGTTTCAAAAATAGAGGGATTTGGACAATTTAGCATAAGAGGTGGAATAGTAGATATATTCTCTCTAGAATATAATAATCCTATTCGTATGGAATTATTTGATGATGAAATAGATTCTATACGAACTTTTGATGTTTTCTCACAAAAATCTATAGAGAAAATAAATAAATTTTCTATAACTCCATCAAGAGAATTTATATATCCTGAAAATGTAGAAGAAGCTGTAGATAAAATTAAAAAAGATACAGACAAGAACACTAATGAGGATGTATTTTTAAATATAGATAATATAAATAGTAAAACTTATTTCCAAGGTATAGAAAACTATATTGACTATTTATATCCTGAGGAAAATAAAAGTATTTTTACCTACCTACAAGAAAATGCTATAGTATTCTTTAATGATATAAGTAGGACTAAAGAAAGATGCGAAAACTATTTAAATGAATTTAAGGAAAATTATAAATTAAATCTTGAAAGAGGTTTAGCTATAAAAAATCAAGGGAAATTATTATATACATATAATGATTTAGATTTTTTATCAGAAGGTAGAAAATTAGTATTAAATACACTTTTACCAAAACCAATAAATGATTTTAATGTAAAATCAATAATAAATTTTGATTCTAGAGAAGTTCCAACTTTCAATGCGAAGGTAGATGTTTTAGCAGAAGAATTAAACAGATTGAAGTATAACGGATACAAAATAGTACTTGCTACTAACACATATGACAGAGCAAAAAAATTACATGCAGACTTATTAGATTTAGATTTAGAATCAACTATATCTAAAGATAGAGATATGGAGATAAAATCTTCTCAAATAGTGATTATACCTGCTCGTATAACTAGTGGTTTTGAGTATAAGTCTATAAAATTTGTAGTAATTACAGATAACGAGATGATAGGGGTTCATAAGAGAACTTCAACATCTAAATCTAAGAAGCAGAAAAAAGGAAAGAAAATAGAGTCATTCTTAGATTTAAATATAGGTGATTATGTAGTTCATGAAAATAGTGGGGTTGGTAGATATACAGGTATTGAACAAATAACTGTAAACAACATAAAAAAAGACTATATGAAGTTAGTTTATCAAGGTGGAGATAATCTATATGTACCTATAGACCAAATGGATAAAGTACAAAAATATATAGGTGTAGAAGAAGACAAGGTTAAGTTAAATAAACTAGGAACTAATGAATGGACAAGAGCTAAGGCTAAAGTTAAAAAAGAAATAGAAGATATGACTAAGGATCTTATAGAGCTTTACGCTAAGCGTGAAAAAGTAAAAGGATATAAGTTCTCTAAGGATACTCCTTGGCAGGGTGAATTTGAATCATTATTCCCGCATCAAGAAACAGATGATCAATTAAGAGCTATAGAAGAAACTAAAAAAGACATGGAATCAGATAAAGTAATGGATAGACTTATCTGTGGAGATGTTGGATATGGTAAAACAGAAGTAGCTATAAGAGCAGTATTTAAAGCTTGTATGGATCAAAAACAAGTAGCTGTATTAGTTCCAACAACTATATTAGCTCAACAACATTATAATACTTTTAAAGAAAGATTTGAGGGTTATCCAATACGAGTTGAGGTATTAAGTAGATTTAAAACTCCAAAGCAACAAAAACAAATTATAGAAGATGCTAAAAAAGGTTTAGTTGATGTTTTAATAGGAACTCACAGAATAATATCTAAGGATATAAATATGCCTAATTTAGGTTTAGTTGTAATAGATGAAGAGCAAAGATTTGGAGTAAAGCATAAAGAATCGTTAAAGAAAATTAAATCTACTGTGGATGTTCTTACACTATCTGCAACTCCTATACCAAGAACACTTCATATGTCACTTAGTGGAATAAGAGACATGAGTGTTATAGAAGAACCACCACAAGAAAGACATCCAGTAATTACTTATGTTACAGAAGCTAAAGAAAGTATAATTCAAGATGAAATAGAAAGAGAATTAGGTAGAGGTGGCCAAGTATTCTTTGTATATAATAGGGTTGAGCGTATTGAAGAAATGGCAAGTATGATTCAAAGATTAGTACCTGATGCTAAGGTTGCTATTGCCCATGGTAGAATGACCTCAAAAGACCTTGAAAACATAATATTAGGATTCTTAAATAAAGAATTTAATGTTTTAGTTTGTACAACGATTATAGAAACAGGTATGGATATATCAAATGCTAATACTATGATAGTATATGATGCAGATAAAATGGGTCTAGCTCAACTTTATCAATTAAGAGGTAGGGTTGGAAGAAGTACTAGACAAGGTTATGCATACTTAATGTATGAAAAAGACAAGTCACTTAGTGAAATAGCAGAAAAGAGATTAAAAGCTATAAGAGAGTTTACTGAGTTTGGGTCAGGTTTCAAAATAGCAATGAGAGACCTTGAAATAAGAGGAGCAGGAAATATACTAGGCTCACAACAACATGGTCATATGGCTGTAATTGGATATGACTTATATGTAAAAATGTTAAATGAAGCAATAAAGAAAGTTAAAGGTGAAGTTGTTTCAGAAGATATAGATGTAGAAATAGATTTAAGTGTAAATGCGTATATACCAGATAATTATATAACTGATGAGTTAATTAAGATAGAAATGTACAAAAAAATAGCATCTATAGAAAGTAAAGAGGATATGTATGAGGTTCAAGAAGAATTAGAAGATAGATTCTCAGATATACCTAAATCTGTAGAGACTTTATTAAAGATAGCATATATAAAAACACTATGTAAGAAGTTAAAAATAGAAAAAGTAAGACAAATAAAAGATGAAATATTATTAAATCCGTTAACTAGATATAAGACAAAGGAAAAAATAGGTTATAATATAGTTAACGAGTTAGAAGAACTTTTAGAAAATATGTGTAATTTAAAATCAAATTAAAGACAAGGAAGGGTGTTTAATTGTGAAGAAAATAATAGCATTAACTTTATCATCTTTACTGTGTATATCTGCAGTAGGATGTAGTAGTAAAAAAAATAATAGTGATATTGTAGCAAAGGTAAATGAAAATAATATAACAGTAAAACAATTTGAATCAACATTAGCTTTATACAAGGAATCTTTAGAATCAATGTATGGAAGTACTATATGGGATACTGAAGTAGAAGCAGGAGTAAAGTATAAAGATAAATTTAAAGATATAATGCTTGATCAAATGATAGATATAGAAGCAGTATGCGAACAAGCTAGAAAAGATAAATTAGCTCCATCAGAGGAAGAAGTAGATAAAGCTTTCGAAGAATTAAAGAAAAATATAGATGCAGATGAAGAGTATAAAAAGAAATTAGAAGGTTTAGGTATAGATGATACATATCTTAGATCTCAGCAAGAACAAGATTTAACAATACAAAAGTATAAAGATAACTTTGATAAGAATTTAAAAATATCAGATGAAGAAATGAAAAAGTATTATGAAGAGCATAAGGCAGATTATTATAAAGATGAAGTAAAAGCATCTCATATACTTATATCTACTGTAGATGATAATGGAAAGGAACTTTCTGAAGCTAAGAAAAAAGAAGCTAAAAAGAAAGCAGAAGAAGTACTTAAAAAAGCTAAAAGTGGAGAAGAATTCTCAGAACTTGCAAAAGAATACTCTGATGATCCAGGGTCTGCAGCTAATGGTGGAGATTTAGGATACTTCACTAAAGGACAAATGGTGCAACCATTTGAAGAAGCGGCATTTAGCTTAAAATCAGGTGAAATATCAGGATTAGTAGAATCAGAATATGGATATCATATAATCAAAGTTTATGACAAAATAGATAAACAACTTACATTTGATGAAGTTAAAGATGAAATAAAGAAAACTTTAACAGAAGATAAATATATGGAAAGTATTGAAGCAATAACAAAAAAGGCTAAAGTAGAAAAAAATGAATCTGTAATAAAGAAAGTTAAGTTTTAATTTTTAAAAGCTATGTATAGTAATACATAGCTTTTTTTGCATATTTTTCTTGTCATTGGTAAAAATAAGGTTAAAGTTACTAACTGGAGGGATAATTAGAATGAGAGCAACTGGAATAGTTAGAAGAATAGATGACCTTGGAAGAGTTGTTATTCCTAAAGAAATAAGAAAAACTTTACGTATAAGAGAAGGAGACCCTTTAGAAATATTTACAGCTAAAGATGGCGAGGTAATCTTAAAGAAATATTCACCTATAGGTGAATTAAATGAATTTTCTCAAGAATATGCAGAAACTTTAGGTGAAACATTAGGATGCGGAGTAATAGTTACAGACCTAGATTCAATAATAGCAGTTTCTAAGCTTCCTAAAAAAGAGTATAAAGAAAAGAGCATAAGCAATGATTTAGAACAACTAATAGAAAATAGAGAATCAAAACCATTTAAAGATAGTAAATTAGTCCCGCTACATAAGGACGATGCTATGGAGTATACACATCAAATAATTATGCCTATAGTAAGTTCATCAGGGGATTGTATAGGATCTATAGTTTTAATTTCAAAAGAATCAGAGATGCTATCTGAGGGTGATGAAAAAATACTTAAAATAGCGGCTAATTTTTTAGGAAAACAAGTTCAGTAAAATATAAAAAAGACCCTTATAGGGTTCTTTTTTATTTATAAAAAATTAAATTGATTAAGCCTAGTTATAATTTTTTATACACAATAATATATTTAGAAAACTAAAAAGCTTAATTTAAAAATATTATAAAAGTAAAATTCATCTATATTATTTTGGGATTTTTGGTAATATGTTGAATGTCATATTGAATATATGATATATTAAAGTTTGTTATATAAATAATTTGGAGGGAAAGTTATGAGTAGTGTTAAAGCAAAAGACTCATTTTTAAAAGGAGCCTTTATACTTGGAATGGCAGGTATTTTAGTTAAAGTAATGGGGGCATTCTTTAGAATACCACTAGGAAACCTTATAGGTGCAGAAGGTATGGCTTATTATCAAGCAGCATATCCAGTTTATACCCTATTTTTAACTTTAGCTACAGCAGGATTTCCAACTGCGCTTGCTAAGTTAGTTTCAGAAAAGAATGCAATAGGTGACCATAAAGGTGCTCATAAAATATTCAAAGTATCATATACAGTATTATTTATGACTGGAATATTAGCATTTTTAGTATTCTTCTTTGGGGCAGATTACATAGTAAATAATATAATGAACAACCCAGGTGCAAAAAGTGCAATGCTAGCAATAGCACCAGCTCTTATATTTGTTCCACTTATGTCTTCATATAGAGGATACTTCCAAGGAAATAGAGATATGAATAAGATTGCTATATCTCAAATAGCAGAACAATTCTTCAGAGTTATTTTAGGTATTGGATTAGCATATTTCTTAATGGAAGGTTATGGACCAGAATTAGGTGCAGCAGGAGCTATCATGGGGGCTACTATAGGTGCTGTAGCATCTATATTATATTTAATATTTGCATATATTAAGGGAAGTAAACAACGTAAAATAGATATAAAAAATAGTAAACACTTTAGAGATGAAAGTGTAATGACTGTGCTTAAAAAGCTTTTAGTTGTGGCAATACCTATAACAATAGGTGCATCTGTAATGCCATTAGTAAATATGATAGATAACGTAATAGTTATAGATAGACTTATGGTTGCAGGATATACACATACACAAGCTTTAAAAATGTTTGGTCAATTAACAGGTATGGCAATGTCTATAGTAAACTTACCATCTGTTATAACAGTTGCAATGAGTATGAGCTTAGTTCCAGCTATATCAGAAGCTTTTGCTTTAGGAAATAAAGTTAAAGCTAGAAAAGATACAAAGAGTGCAATAAAAGTAACATTACTTATAGTTTTACCATGTGCATTTGGTATAGCTTCACTTGCAACACCTATAATGCAATTACTATATCCAAAAGAACCAACAACTGTAGGAACTATACTTTTATTCCTTACACCATGTGTAGTATTCTTAGGGTTAATACAATCTATGAATGGTATACTTCAAGGTATGGGAAAACCAATGATACCAGTTATTGCATTAGTTGTAGGTATGATATCTAAAATAGTTATAAGTTACACATTAACTGCAATACCATCAATAAATGTATTAGGTTCTGCAATAGGTACAGTATCTGCATATTTTATAGCGGTTTTAATAGAGCTTGCTTGTATAAAGAAAGCTATGGGAGTAAAGTTCCCAATTAAAGAATTTATTATAAGACCATTAATAACAGTTATAACTATGTTTATAGCGGTCAAACTAAGTTATGCTTTCATAGCAGGTCTAATAGGTGGAAAGCTAGCAACTTTAATATCTATAGCTATAGGTGGAGTAGTGTATGGATTGGTTTTAATAGGAATAGGTGGTATCAAGAAAGAAGAAATACTTACTATGCCTAAAGGAAACAAGATATATACAGTACTTAGAAAACTGAAACTTATGAAGTAATAAATAGAATATATATACAAATAAAGGAAATACTTATAAATAGTTAATTTCCTTTATTTATTTTATAAAAATAAATTTATAATAAGAAATACAAAAGAGGAGTGACAAAATGTCTAAAATAAGTATTGTAGGACTTGGACCAGGAGAATATTCTCTTATAAGCCAAGGTGCTTTAGATGCTCTACATTCAAGTTGTAGAATATATCTAAGAACAGAAAAACACCCAATTGTAAATAAGCTTAAAGAAACTATAAAATACACTTCTCTAGATTATTTTTATGATAGTGAAGAAAATTTTGAGGATGTTTATTATAAAATTTCTAAACATATTGTAGAATTAGCTAAAGAAGGAGATTTAGTTTATGCAGTTCCAGGTCATCCTAGGGTAGCAGAAAAAACAGTAGGAATAATAGAATCTATGGCTAAAGAAAATAATATAGAAGTTGAGACAATAGCTTCTATGAGCTTTGTGGATGCAATGTTTAACTACTTAGCAGTAGACCCAGCGGATGGATTTAAATTAATAGATGCATTTGAAATAGAAAATTCATATATAGATACAAATACTAGTATGATTATAACTCAAATATATGACCATTTTATAGCATCGAATATAAAGTTAAAGCTTATGGAATATTATGATTATGATCAAGAAGTATGTATAGTAAATGGCGCAGGTGTTAAGAATTTAGAAAGTAAGAAATATGTACCTCTGTATGAATTGGATAGAAGTGAAAATTTATTTAATTACTTAACTAGTTTATATATACCAAAAAGTTCTAAAAAGATGTATAATACAGTACATGACTTAGAAGCTATAATGAATACTTTAAGAGGCGAAAATGGATGCGATTGGGATAAAAAACAGACGCATGAATCTCTAAAGAAATACGTTATAGAAGAAGCATATGAGCTTTGTCAGGCTATTGATAATGATGATATCGATGAAATGATAGAAGAACTTGGAGACATTCTTTTACAGGTTATATTCCACTGTCAAATAGGAAAAGAGGAAGGTTACTTTGACTTAAAGGAAGTAGTAAATGGAATTTGTACAAAACTTATTAATAGACACCCACATGTTTTCAATAATGTCGATTTAGATATGAGTCAATTTGAGAAAACTTGGGAAGAATTAAAAAGAGATGAAAAGGGTGAAACTAGTATAACTTCTGGTTTAAAAAGAATTCCAAATCATTTACCTGCACTTATAAAAGCTGAAAAAATTCAACATAAAGCAGCACTTATAGGTTTTGATTGGGACGATATAAAGGATGTATTTGAAAAAATTGAGGAAGAATACAAAGAACTACTTGACGAATGTAAACAAGGAAATATAAAATACATAAAGGAAGAACTAGGAGATTTACTTTTCTCAATAGTAAATTTAGCTAGATTCTTACATATAGATTCAGAAGAGGCATTAAACCTTACAAATCAAAAGTTCATAAATAGATTTGAATTTATGGAAGAAAATGCGTCTAAACTACATAAAAAGTTAGAAGATTTGACGCTTGATCAAATGGAAGAACTTTGGCAAAGTGCTAAGAAAAACAAATTGTAAAAATTAAAAGGAAATTTGTCAAAAATCTAGAATTTATAGTTATAAAATTATAGTTCTATATTATAAATATTTTAGGAGGTATAACCGTCGTGAATAAAGCAGAATTAGTATCAAAGATGGCAGAAAAAAGTGAATTAACTAAGAAGGAAGCAGAGGCTGCATTAAATGCATTCATGAAATCTGTTGAAGAAGCATTAGTAGCAGGAGATAAAGTTCAATTAGTTGGATTTGGAACATTCGAAACTAGAGAAAGAGCTGCTAGACAAGGAAGAAATCCTAGAAATCCTGAAGAAGTTATAGAAATACCAGCTTCTAAAGCTCCAGTTTTCAAAGCAGGAAAAGGATTAAAAGATATAATAAACGGATAATTAAAATGAAAAAGTGTGGGAGTATATACCACACTTTTTCTGTATATAAGGGAGGCGTATTTATGAGATTAGATAAATTTTTAAAAGTATCAAGAATAATAAAGAGAAGAACAGTTGCAAAAGAAGCTTGTGATAAGGGGATAGTTACTATAAATGGAAAAGTAGCAAAGTCTTCATCAGAGGTTAATATAGGAGATTTATTAGAAATTCAATTTGGGGAAAAGAAGATGAAGTTTAAGATAAATGAGATAAGGGAACATGTATTAAAAAATGATGCAAAAGAAATGTATGAGATAGTAGAATAAAATTAACAATCCCTCAGTATATTTATATTAGTATAAAATAAAATATTTTTGCTGGGGGGATAATATGGAACATAGTATAACATTAAAAGATAGATCTAGTTTGCATATATCAGGCATAGAACATATTTATTCTTTTAATGATAAAAAAGTAGAACTTAGAACATCTGCAGGTGAAATGGTAATAGAAGGCGAAAACTTAGATATGGGAAAATTAAGCTTAGATGAGAGTATTATAACTGTTGAAGGAACTATAAACTCTATAGTTTATTCTAAGGAAAGAAAGCCACAAGAAAGTTTTATAAAGAGGTTATTTAAGTAAATGATTCCATTTACAGAAGATTTAAGCTCATTTTATGCCACTATATATGGTGGCTTACTTATAGGTTTATTGTTTGATATAAATAGAAGTTTGAAATCTAATTTTAAAATATTAAAATATTTCTCCATAGTTTTTAATATAGTATTTTGGATAATGGCAACTGTAATTATATTTATAACAGTAAACGCTATAGAATCTTTTGATTTAAGATACTATCATTTTGTGGCTTTATTAATAGGTTTTTTATTATATTACAATACAATAAGTAAATTTGTTCTAAAAATGCTCAATAAAATAATTGGATTTATAGTATTTTTAATAAAGAAAACTATAATTTACATATCTGTAGTCTCTGAAAGTTTATATTATATGGTTGTTTATACTATACACCTTTTACTAGATACTATATTTTTTATACCAAATTTATTTTCAGCTACTAAGAAGGTTATAAAAAGAAAGCATAGAATTAAATTAAAGGTAAACAAAAAAGCATAGGTAAGGTGTAATTGATATGAACATAAGAAAAAAGTTTTCGGCCCAATTTATGTTAGTAACAGTTTTTATTTTGTTTATAGTATATACATTAATAAGTAACTTTGTATTTCAAGTAAAGAAATTAAATGAGTACAAAGCTGAAATATCATCATTAAATAAACAGATAAGTAGTACTAAAAAACAAATTGAAGAGTTAAAAAAAATAGAAAATGGTAATACAAGTGAAGATTTAGAAACCATAGCAAGAAATCGACTTAATATGGTTAAACCTAATGAAATAGTATATATTGATATAGGAAAAGAAGGTAAATAATTTACCTTCTTTTTGTTTATAAATAAATAGGTTAGAAGTATGATAGAGTTTAGAGTGTACTTTTAGTAAAGTTAATTTCTTAGCGATAAATGTGTAATATTGATTATTAAATAGTATTTAACTGATATAATAAATTTAGAATTATAAAATTTATTAATTTAGATAGATTAAGAGTTTAACTAAAAATAGATAGAAGGAGATGAATTTATGAAGATTGGTACTATAGATATAGGAACGAATTCAATGAGACTTTTAATAGCGGAGTATAGAGATGGAAAATTAGTAAATAGAAAAAAGTATGTGAACACAACTAGAATAGGACAAGGTGTTGATAAACAAGGATATATAACAGATGATGCAATCGAAAGAAATATAAAAGCTTTAGTGGAATTTTCTAATATATGTAAAGAGGAAAGCTGTGAAAAAGTATACTGCATGGGTACTTCAGCACTTAGAGATAGTAAAAATAAAGATGTATTCGTTAAATTAGCTAAAGATAAAGCAGGTATAGATGTAGATATAATAAGTGGTGAAAAAGAATCAAATCTAGGATTTATGGGTGTATTAGAAGGAATAGAAAATGCAGAAGACATATTAGTAATAGATATAGGTGGAGGTTCTACTGAGTTTATTATAGGAGATAAAGAGGGAATAAAATTTTCTAAAAGTGAAAATGTAGGGGCACTTAGAATGACTGAAAAATTTTTACATCAAGATCCTATAAATGATAATGAATTTGAAAGTATGAGTAATTTTATATACGAAGAGGTAAAAAATACATTAGAATATATAAAAAATAATAAAGTGAAAAAGCTTGTAGGTATTGGAGGAACAATAACTTCACTTTCAGCAATGAATCAAGAACTAGAAGTATATTCTATGGAAAAAATACATAATAGTAAGATTAATTTGAGTGAAATAGAACTAATTCTACAAAATTTAAAAAGGATGACACTAAATGATAAAAAATCCTTAAAAGGGCTACAGCCTAAAAGGGCTGATATTATCACTGCTGGTGTAGAAATACTACATACAATAATGAAAAATCTAGAAATAAAAGAAATAACAGTAAGTGAATATGATAATTTGGAAGGCTTAATGTGTCAAAATATAAAAAATATGTCTTAATATTTTAAAATTATTAGAACTGATTATGACAAAATAAATCCTACTTTCTTTGCTACAATCTCCTTATAAAAAGCAAAAGAGGGAGGATTTTTTTATGGACAAGAGTTCAATGAGTATATCAAGGAATAATATTAATTCAGAAAAAATAAATATACATTTGTTAAATTATATTGATTCTAATGTAATAATATTCAGTTTGATAGGTTTTTTATTAAGTAGAACAATTTTAATAGGCTCTATAGCACCTTTAGGTATAGCATTTTTTTTAGGTATAAGTAAGGTAGAAAGGTATAGAATACCGATATTCATATCTACAATAATTGGAGTAATATCATCTGGCAATTCTATTCCATATATATTAAAGTATATTATTTGTTTATTTATATTTATGATTATAAGTAACAAAATAAAGAATATTAATTCTTACTTGAAGTTATCATTTATTGGAGCGTTTATAATTTTCCCTATATCATTAGGACAAGTTATATTATCTAATAAATATTTATATGATATATTATTATGCTCAATGGAAGCAATTATTACATTTATTTCTATTTATATATTTTCATTTGGAATAAACCTCATAACAAATATAAATAATAGAATATCTGTAAGAGTTGAAGAATCTATAGCTTTAAGCTTTATAGCTATATTTAGCATAATAGGTATTGGTAATATAGAAATATTAGGTGTATCTATACAAACAGTTTTAGCGACAGTATTAATATTAATTACATGTATAATAGGTGGTGCAACTATGGGTGCTAGCTCTGGGGTTGTTGTAGGTATAGCCTTTTTAGTTAACAATATATCTTCAGCAATTTATATGGGAATATATTCTGTTGCAGGATTGGTTGGTGGAACATTAAATAAACTAGGTAAATATTTTTCTATATTAGGATATGTACTAAGTTGGGCAATGGTATATGCTTATACATCAGGAATTGAGTCTAATATACATCAAATTAGAGACATGTTAATAGCTAGTTTGATAGTAGTTATATTACCTAATAAAATATTTAATAAAATAGAAAAATTATTAAAATTAAATATAGAATCAAATGACGTAGTTTATGATTATATAAGAAGAAGTAAAGATATGACTAATAGTAAATTGATTAATATGTATAAAGCTTATGATGAGTTAGCAGATACATTTGATAAAATTAGAGAAAAAGATAAGGTTATAGATACGAGGGATATAGCAAATATTGTTGACATGATACATAATGATGAATGTAGAAACTGTAGTATGAGAAGACGATGTTGGGATTTAAATTTTTCTCATACATATATGTTAATGAGCCAAGTTTTAGAAGAACTTGAAGATAACGGACAGGTTACTATTGAAAGTATTAGTGAGGATTTTAGAAAGGAATGCTTAAAACCTGAAGAGATTGTAAAGATAGCAAATTATTATTATAAATTATTTTTAGTAGATTATAATTGGAGCTTAAGATTTTCAGAAAGTAGAAAATTGATAGCTAATCAAATAAAAAGCATATCAAAATCAATAGAATCACTATCAAAAGATTTAGAAGGTAATATTGTTTTAGATTTAGAAAAAGAAAAAAATATTTATGATCAGTTACAAAGATATGGAATACCAGTTAATAGAGTTAGTTACATGAGTAAAGGTTTAGATGATTTTGAAATAACTATAGATAAAAACATATGTAGTGATGGATGTATGTGTGAAAATAAATTAACTAAAGTACTTTCAGATATAGTAGAAGAAAATATTACTGCACAAAAGATTGGATGTCATTCACTAGGAGGAAAGTGTAAAATAAACTTTACTAAAGCCCAAAAATATAAAGCTATAACAGAAGTTGCAGGAATGTCTAGAGATGGACATATATTATGTGGTGATAACTATACATATATGGATATAAGTGATGGTAAGTATATGGTGGCTATAAGTGATGGAATGGGTAAAGGTAAGAAAGCTTATGAAGAATCTTATATAACTATAGATATTTTAGAAAAAATGATGGATGCAAAGATAGACGATGAAATAGTTATAAATACTATAAATAATATGTTGCTATTGAAGTCTTCTGATGAAGAGATGTTTTCAACTTTAGATTTAGGAATAATAGATCTTAAAAAAGGAACTTTGGAAACTATAAAAATGGGAGCATGTTCTACTTATATAAAAAGAAATGATAAAGATATAGATTTAATATCTTCATCATCACTTCCAGTTGGAATACTTTCAGATATAAAACTAGATAGAAAGATAACTAAAGTTAATTACGGTGACTATATAATAATGGTATCAGATGGAATACTTGATGCAGGTAAAAATAATAACTTAGGAGATAACTGGCTTATATACTTCTTACAAAAAATTAAAACGACTAATCCTAAAGAGATAGCAAATCTAATACTAGATAGGGCACTTGAGATACAAGATGGGGTTGTTGAAGATGATATGACAGTGCTAGTTACTAAAGTATGTAGTAATTAAATTAATGTTATCAACAATATGTGAATAAATTGTTAACAATATGTGGATAACTTTTGGTTTTTATATAAAATAAGCGTAAGTATTGAAATTACAAAGTTTGACAAAAATACACAAAGTATAAAATTTTTATATAAAAATATAATTTTAAAATAAATATAGACTTATCAATAAAAAATGATTAAAAAGCTATTAAATATGTTGATAAGTCTATAATTATTGTTGATAATATATAAATAAAATAAATATATAATAAAAATTGTTATAATAAATATATTGAAAAATCTAGATTTTTGTAGAAAACACATCTGTTAATATGTTGATAAGTATGTGGATAAATTAATAATAATTATTAATTTTACAAAGATAGAAATTGAATATTATTGCCTAAAAAAGCCATCCTAATAAATAAGTATATTCTATTGAAAGGATGGCTTTTTATGAATAAAAAATTAGTTAAATCCATTATATCATTGTGTATATTTATTTTATTTATAGCAACATCATTACAAAAAGCTAATGATAGATATAATGATACAGCAGTGGTTGAAGCTATGGTTAATGATGAAGAAAAAAATAATGAAGAAAATGATAAAGCTGAAAATAAATCTAAAATTGACTATAGCAAAACTAGCTGGAGTCTTCAAAATTTATATAAAAGTGAAGATGAATGGAATAATGAATTAAAGAAGTTTACTTCAGATACTAAAGAGTTAAAAAACTATGTGGGAAAAGTAACTAAATCCAAAACACATTTATCTTTTGCATTAGACATAAAAGAGAAATTAGATATAAGATTAAATAAACTTTATGGATACGTAAAGTTAAACCAAGATACTAATAAAAATTCATATAAGTATATTGATATGAAAGAAAATATAAATAGGGTAAATAGAGAGTACTCTAATATATGTTCAGATTTGGAATTAGAAATACTTAAGTTATCAGATAAAGAATATAATAAGTTTATGGAAGATAAAAAATTAAATAAAAAATATGGCATGTACTTAAAAGAAATTAGACGATCTAAAGACTATTATTTAGATGAAAAGTCAGAACGTTTACTTGCTAATACTTCATCTATATCGTCTTTGCCTGGGCAAGTTTATGAATTATTTAAAAACATGGATAAAAAAACAAATTTTAATTCTGCAGAGTATAAAACAGCTTTAGAAAGTTCAGATAGAAATGAAAGAAAAAGTGCATATCAAAATGAGTTTATAGCGTATAATGATAATATAAACACGCTATCGGGTTTACTTATAGGTCAAGTTAAAAAAAATGTATTTTATTCTTCTGAAAGAGGATATAAATCATCTTTAGACATGTATTTAAAAGGTGATGACATAGATGAAAAAGTATATAATAAACTAATTGAAACTGTAAATGATAACATGGAAAGTCTTCATAAATATGTAAGTTTAAGAAAAAAGGTATTAAATTTAGATAAGGTACATTATTATGATATGTTTACACCAATGGTAGAAGCAGTTGATGATAATCTAACTTATGATAAGGCTCAAGGAATAATATATTCAGCACTATCTCCTTTAGGGAAAGAATATGGAGATGTAATTTATAAAGCATTTAATGAAAAATGGATAGATGCTTTTGCTAATGATAATAAAGTGAGTGGAGCGTACTGTTTATCTATATATGGTAACCATCCTTATGTATTGCTTAATTATAATAATTCATTGGGATCAGTATCAACATTAGCTCATGAATTGGGACATGCAGTATATGAGTATATGAGCTCTAAAAATCAAAGTTATTTTAATTCAAATCCATCTATATTTACTCATGAAGTTGCATCAACTACTAATGAAGCATTATTATATGAAATGCTTATAAAAAATTCAGAAAATGATCAACAAAAGGCATATTATATAACTCAATATTTAGACTTAATAAAAGATACTTTATATATTCAAACTATGTATGCTGAATTTGAGAAGACAATACATGAACTAGTTGAGAATAACAAGAGTATAAATGCATTAGTTTTAGATGATATATGGGGACAATTACTAACAAAATATTATGGTAAAGATTATGAATTAGATCAATTAGCTAAAGTTGGTTGGTCAAGAATACCACATTTCTATAATAGTTTTTATGTTTATAAATATGCTACAGGATGTAGTGCAGGAGTAAGTTTTGCTCAAGATATATTAAAAAATGGATCTGATAATTATATAAACTTTCTTAAAAAAGGAGGGTCTGATTATCCGATTAATGTTCTAAAAGATGCGGGTGTTAATTTAACAAGTACAAAGCCTATAGAGAATACTATAAATAAATTTGATTCCTTAGTTAAAGAATTAGAGAAACTAGTTTCAAAATAATTTAAATGACAATATAAAGTCTTAATGCTAAAATATAAATAAAGTTCTAGCGTTAGGGCTTTATTTATTGAGAAATAAAATGAATATACATATAAAATATTTTAATAAAAATAAATAAAATTATGAGGAGGTTAACAATGCAAAAAAAAGTAAGAAAAGCTGTTATACCTGCAGCAGGGTTAGGTACTAGATTTTTACCTGCAACTAAGGCGCAACCTAAGGAAATGTTACCAATAGTTGATAAACCAACATTACAATATATAATAGAAGAAGCTGTTGCTTCAGGAATAGAAGAAATACTTATAATAACAGGAAGAAATAAAAAATCTATAGAAGATCACTTTGATAAATCAGTTGAATTAGAGTTAGAATTAGAGAATAAAGGTAAAAAAGAATTATTAGAAATTGTTCAAAATATATCTAACATGATAAATATACATTATATAAGACAAAAAGAACCTAGAGGGTTAGGTGATGCTATATACTGTGCAAGACATTTCATAGGAGATGAACCATTTGCCGTGATGTTAGGTGATGATATAGTTGATAATGAAGTTCCTTGTTTAAAGCAGCTTATGAATGTATATGAAGAATATAGAACTACAATATTAGGTGTTCAAACAGTTGATGATGAAGATACAGATAAATATGGTATAATAGCTGCAAAGTATATAGAAGATAAAGTATATAAAGTAAAAGATTTAGTTGAAAAGCCAGAGCCAGGTAAGGCTCCATCAAATATAGCTATTTTAGGAAGATATATAATAACTCCTGAAATATTTGATATACTAGAAACATTGCCTCTAGGTAAAAATGGAGAGGTTCAACTTACAGATGCATTAAGAATGTTATCAAAAAAAGAAGCAATGTATGCTTATGATTTTGATGGAGTAAGATATGATGTTGGAGATAAGCTTGGTTTCTTAAAGGCTACAGTAGATTTTGCATTAAAAAGACCAAATTTACAAAATGACTTTATACAATATTTAAGAGAAGTATGTGACAAATTTGATAAGAAAATAACTGAAAATGAACAATAATGGAGTGATAATATGAGTAGTAAGAGTCAAAAACAGAAGAAAAGAAATAAAATAATAGCACTATTTATAGTATTAACTTTAGTAGTTTCTAGTATGACAGCTTTATTAAGTGTCATAGCATCTATGTTATAGAAATTCAGGACTATATCCATATGGATATAGTCTTTTTATATATCCTGAATTGTATAATTAAATCAGACAAATATATAAACAAAAAAAGACACTTATGATATACTTAGTTAACCTACTAAAATCAACAAAAGGAGTACCAAAAATGTCTTTTAATCATATTAACATAAACTAGAAAATCACTAGACTATAAAACACCAAATGAGGTTATAAAAGAAGCAACTGGATTTGAAAGCTTACTTACATTTGCTTAGTGATTCATAAGTAATTTGTCTGATTTAAATTGACAATTCAGGTATTAAAAAACATATTTGATTTTGATAAAGTATTACTATATTTTAGTAGAGGCTAGGTTAAAATGAATTTTTTACAGTATTATGGTTAAATTATAAACAATATGTCTGATAACTCAAAATATAGTACACTAATTAACAAAAAAGTATATAAATGTTTACTAATTAACATATATAATATATAATTTCATTAATAACACTAACGGAGGAGATGAATATTATGGATAGAAATTTAGCACTAGAACTTGTTAGGGTAACTGAAGCCGCAGCTTTAGTATCGTCAAAATTTATGGGGAGAGGTGATAAAAATGGAGCTGATGGAGCTGCAGTAGAAGCAATGAGGAAAGCTTTTGAATCAGTAAATATAAGTGGAGAAGTAGTTATAGGAGAGGGAGAACTTGACGAAGCTCCAATGTTATATATTGGTGAAAAAGTAGGGAAGAGCGCTAGTGATAGTATGGAGGTTGACATAGCTGTTGATCCATTAGATGGGACAACTTTAATAGCGAAAGGTCTTCCAAATGTTATATCTGTAATAGCAATAGGATCTAAGGGGAGTTTATTAAATGCCCCAGACACATATATGAAAAAAATAGTAGTAGGACCAAAAGCTAAAGGTGCTATTGACTTAAATAAAACAGCTGAAGAAAATATAATATCTGTATCTAAAGCATTAGGAAAAAAGACGACGCAAATGACAATAGCTGTTCAAGATAGAGAAAGACATAATTATATAGTTGAAGCAGCTAGAAAATTAGGTACAAGAATCCAAATGTTTGGAGATGGAGATGTAGCAACTGCAATAGCAACTTGCTTTGATGATACAGGAATAGACATGATGATGGGTATCGGTGGAGGACCAGAAGGTGTAATAACGGCAGCTGCTATAAAATGTATGGGTGGGGATATGCAGGCCCAAATATATCCATTAAGTGAACAAGAAGTAAATAGATGTTATGAATTAGGGTTTACAGATGAAGAATTAGAAAAAGTATTAACTATTGATGATTTAGCTAAGGGAGATAATTTATTCTTTGCTGCAACTGGTATAACAGAGGGAGATTTATTAAGTGGAGTAAAACATATTGGAAGTAATAGAGCTAAAACTCAATCAGTAGTAATGAGAGCGAAGACAGGAACTATAAGATTTGTTGATGCTATTCATAGTTTAGATAAAAATGAGATATTAGTTGATTTAATGAAAAAATATAATATAGAATAGAACTAAAATAAGGAGCTATTTCTGATTAGGATCTAGCTCCTATATTAATTATAAAAAGCATAAATTTATTTATGAGATTAATATAAAAAATATTGTAGAGAAAAAAGTTCATACACTTTTCAAATATTTTTAAAATTTTTATACGATAGTTTAAATTTTTTTAAATAGTATAAAATATATAATAGATAATTAGGTTATATATTTAGTTTATTTATTGACCATACATATTAATGGTGATATTATTAAAATTAATTATTGATTAAACTTTTCTTTTTCACACCTTTGATTTCCCAAAGAGATAAAGATACATATTTATATGATAGATGAGGAGGATTTTTTTGAATTTAGATCAAGTAACATCAAATGAATTAGGTAGTAAAACATTAACTCAACTTAGAGATATAGCAAAAGAAATAGGTATAAAATCTGTAAGTAAATATAAAAAAAATGAATTAATTGAACTTATAAATGAAAATATAAAAAAGCAAGAGCCTGTAGAGGTAAAAACAAATATAGCACAAGAAAATAAGAAAGATGAGAACGTGGAAAATAAAAGCTATGTAAAGCCTTACGAAAAGAGAAATACGGATAATAGATATCAAAGAAATGAAAATAAATCATCGAATACAGAGTATGTAAATACAAGAAATAATAAAGGATACTATACACCTAAGGTTGTTGAAGAATCTAAAATAGTAGATGAATTCAATACGTCAAAAGATGATGAAGTAATGGGTGTTTTAGAAATATTACCAGATGGATTTGGATTTTTAAGAGGATCGAATTATTTATCAACAGAAGGGGATGTATATGTATCGCCATCTCAAATAAGAAGATTTAATATGAAGACTGGGGATAAAGTAAAGGGGATAACTAGACATCCTAAAACAGGGGAGAAGTTTAGAGCTCTTTTATATGTTCAAAAAATAAATGATGAGAATCCAGAAACTGCAATACAAAGAAAAGCATTCGAATTATTAACTCCAATATATCCAGAAGAAAGATTAACTTTAGAAAGAAGTCAAAGTGATATAGCTACAAGACTTATAGACTTAATATCCCCTATAGGTAAGGGACAAAGAGGATTGATAGTTGCACCTCCTAAAGCAGGTAAGACAAGCTTACTAAAAAATGTGGCAAATAGTATTGCCAAGAATCATCCAAATGTTGAATTAATAGTTCTTCTTATTGATGAAAGACCTGAAGAGGTTACTGACATGAGAGAATCTATAAATGGGGATGTTATATACTCTACTTTTGACCAAGTATCAAGTCACCATGTTAAGGTTGCTGAAATGGTTTTAAATAGAGCTCAAAGATTAGTTGAGCATGGAAAAGATGTTGTAATACTTTTAGATAGTATTACAAGGCTTGCAAGAGCTTATAACCTTACAATATCTCCAACAGGTAGAACTTTATCTGGAGGTTTAGACCCAGGAGCTTTACATGGACCTAAGAAATTCTTTGGTGCAGCAAGAAATATAAGACAAGGTGGGTCTCTTACAATACTTGCAACTGCATTAGTAGAAACAGGATCAAGAATGGATGATGTAATATTCGAAGAATTCAAAGGTACTGGTAATATGGAATTAAATCTAGACAGAAAATTAGCTGAAAAGAGAATATTCCCTGCTGTAGATATATACAAATCAGGAACGAGAAGAGAAGATTTATTACTTACTGAAGAAGAAAAAACTGCTCTTTGGAAGTTAAGAAGAGAAATGAGTAATAATTCAGTTTTAGAAGTTACTGATAAAGTTATTGAGTTACTTAAGAGAACTAAAAATAATGATGAATTTATAAAATCAATAAAAGGTCTTTAAGTAATAGAAAAACTCCTTGAATGGATAAAAAACTTATGCTATAATGGTGTAGTTGATATTGCAAAACGAAAAATTAATATATTTAATTTATAGAATAACGAAAGAGGTGAATAGAATGCAAAAAGATATACAACCAAAATACGAAGCTATAGAAGTACGTTGTGCTTGTGGAAACACATTCAAAGCTGGTTCTGTTAAGGACGAAATAAAAGTTGAAATATGTTCTGAATGCCATCCTTTCTATACTGGAAAGCAAAAGAATATAGAAGCTGGTGGAAGAATAGACAAGTTCAAGAAGAGATTCAAAATGGACTAGTCTTCTTAAAAAGAGGAGTTGGGAAACCAACTCTTCTTTTGTTTAATTACTGAATTTATATGTAGTAATACATCACAAATATATGACAATCAATTCATAGGGGGTACTAGGCATGTATAGACCAGTAAATCACGGATATATAGAAACTGTAATAGGTCCTATGTACAGTGGTAAGAGTGAAGAACTTATAAGAAGATTGAAAAGAGCTAAAATAGCAAAACAAAATATAGTTGTATTTAAACCTCAAATAGATGATAGATATAGTAAGGAAGATGTTGTTTCTCATAGTGGAGATAGTATAAAAGCTATACCTATAAGTGATTCTAATCAAATATATGATCATATAGATGAAAAAACTCAAGTAGTGGGTATTGATGAAGTTCAATTTTTTGATGATAACATAGTTGATGTAGCTATAGATTTAGCAGATCAGGGAATAAGAGTTATTGCAGCTGGACTTGATATGGATTTTAAAGGTGAAGCATTTGGACCTACACCAAGACTTTTAGCAGTATCTGAATTTGTTGATAAGATACAGGCTATATGCTCGGTTTGTGGACAACCTGCTACAAGATCTCAAAGGTTAATAAATGGGAAACCTGCGAGATACAATGATCCTATAATACAGGTAGGAGCAGTAGAAAGTTACGAAGCTAGATGCAGAAAGTGTCATGTAGTATATCGTGAAGATAAATAAGTTTATTAATATATCCTTTTAAAGTTTCACTTTAAAAGGATTTTTTGTATTATAATAAAGTATAGATATATAAATTAAATTTTGATTTAAAGAGGTGGGTAAATGAGCAATATATCTGTGGGAGGCCAAGCGGTTATAGAAGGCGTAATGATGCAATCTAAAGACAAAAGAGCTATTGCCGTAAGAAAAAGCAATGGAAAAATAGTGTTAAAAAAGAATAATATTAAAAGTTGGATAAATGAAACAAATATAAATAAAATACCTTTTTTAAGAGGGTCATTTATATTATTAGAAACAATGATAGAAGGAATAAAAAGTTTGAATTTTTCATCTGAATTTTTTATTGAAGATGGAGAAGAAGATGCTTTTGACAGATTTATAAAAAAGATATTTAAGGATAAAGCTAATGATGCAATAATAGGTATATCTTTAGTACTATCTTTATTATTTTCAGTAGGTATTTTTATACTTATACCAACAACGGTTGGGGGTATATTTTCAAAAATAATTGATAATAAGTTAATACTTAATCTAATAGAGGGAATAATTAGAATAAGTATATTATTTGCATACATAGTTATAATATCCCAAAATAGTGATATTAAAAGAGTTTTCCAATACCATGGAGCTGAACATAAATCAATACACTGTTATGAAAGTGGATTAGAATTAACAGTAGAAAATGCTAAAAAATTTACAACACTTCATCCTAGATGTGGAACGAATTTTTTATTTATAGTTATGTTTACATCAATAATATTATTTTCTTTCTTTGGGTGGCCTAATCCATTAGTTAGGGTTGTCATGAGGATACTATTTATTCCAATAGTTGCAGGTATATCTTATGAAATAATAAAATTTCTTGGGAAATATAATAATAAATTTACTAAAATTGTCGCATACCCAGGTATGATGTTACAAAAATTTACAACAAAAGAGCCAGATGATGAACAACTAGAGGTTGCATTGACTGCTTTAAAAGCTGTAATAAATGAAAAATAAAGGAGACAATATGACAATAAGAGATATAATCATTAAATACTCTCAAGAGCTAGAAAAAATAAGTGATACTCCAAGACTGGATGTAGAATTATTTTTACAAAAAGCTCTTGGTGGAGTTGATAGAATTTACATACATTTAAACTTAAATAAAGAGCTTACAACAGAACAATATGATGAATTTATAGAATATATAAATGATAGAATTAATGGAAGGCCAGTTGCATATATAGTAGGTAATAGAGAATTTATGGGACTAGACTTTTTTGTCAAAGAAGGTGTCTTAATTCCTAGACCAGATACTGAAACATTAGTTGAGGAAATAATAGAACTTTGCAAAAATAAAAGTGAAGAAATTAATATACTTGATATTGGAACTGGATCTGGGGCTATTACTGTAAGTTTAGCTAAATATATAGAAAACTCAAAAGTGATGTCTTTTGATATATCAGATATACCACTAGAAGTAGGCAAAGTAAATGCTATAAATAATGAAGTAGATAATAAAATTGAATTTGTTAAATCAGATGTGTTTAGTGCTATAAAAGATACGGAAAAGCAATTTGATGTAATAGTATCTAATCCACCATACATACCTAAGAAGGATATAGAAACTCTTCATACACAAGTGAAGGATTATGAGCCGTATAATGCTCTTGAAGGTGGAGAAGATGGACTTGATTTTTATAGACAAATAACTAAAGAATCAATAGACTACTTAAAGCAAGGTGGTATATTGGCATATGAGGTTGGACATGATCAAGCTGAAGATGTATCAGAAATTATGAAGTCTTATGGATATACTAAAATATATAAAAAGAAGGATATACAAGGCATTGATAGAGTTGTTATAGGTTTTAAACTATGATATAATCAAAGAATTGATATTGACAAATAAAGAGGTGAAAATATGCTAAAGAAGTTAGAAGTACTAGAAGATAAATATAAAGAGTTAACAGAAAAAATAAGTGATCCAGAAATAATAAATGATCAAAAGACTTGGCAAAAATACATGAAAGAACATGCTGATTTAGAACCAATAGTAATGAAGTACAGAGAGTATACAAATGTGTTACAAAGCATAGCTGATTCAAAGGAAATATTACAAGAGGAATCAGATGAAGAGTTAAGAGAATTAGCTAAAATGGAATTATCAGAAATGGAAGATATGGTTGAGCCATTAGAATCAGAACTTAAGATATTATTATTACCTAAGGACCCTAACGATGATAAGAACGTTATCGTTGAGATAAGAGGTGGAGCAGGTGGAGATGAAGCAGCTCTATTTGCAGGTGATTTATTTAGAATGTATTCTAGATATGCAGAGAGAAGAAGATGGAAAATGGAATTATTAAGTGCAAGTGATACGGGTGTCGGTGGATATAAAGAAGTATCATTCTTAATAAAAGGTAAAGGTGCATATTCTAGACTTAAGTATGAATCAGGAGTTCACAGAGTTCAAAGAATACCTTCTACTGAATCAGGAGGAAGAATCCATACATCAACGGCTACAGTTGCTGTTTTACCAGAAGTTGAAACTGTAGAAGTAAATATAAACCCAAATGACTTAAGAATAGACGTATTCCGTTCTTCAGGAAACGGTGGACAAAGTGTTAACACTACTGACTCTGCGGTAAGAATAACACATATACCAACAGGAGAAGTAGTTTCTTGTCAAGATGGTAAATCTCAGTTAAAGAATAAAGAACAAGCTCTAAAAATATTAGTAGCTAGATTAAATGATAAAGCTATAGCTGAGCAAAATAAAGATATAGCAGCAGAAAGAAAGAGTCAGGTTGGTACAGGAGATAGATCTGAAAGAATAAGAACTTATAACTTCCCTCAAGGAAGAGTAAGTGATCACAGAATAAACCTAACATTATATAAGTTAGACTCATTCTTAGATGGAGATATCGATGAAATGATAGATGCTCTAATAACTGTAGACCAAACTGAAAAGATGGCATCAATATAAATCCCTATTAATCTAGGGATTTTTTTGAGCAACTTAAATTATTTTGATGCTTTTTAAAACTTTAATTAGTACTAAGGCTTTAAAATATTGGATAAATATAGTATGAATAGATTAAAATTTATATAATAACTTTGGTAATGTTATCTCCATGTGAAGTATATAATGTTATATACAATACAAGGAGGGAGAATATGATACTTAGAATAACAATAATAGGATTACTTGCTGGTGTTATTGGTACAGGTCTTGGTGGAATTATATCTGCTTTATTCAAAAGAAATGTTGACCGATATTTAGACTTTTTTATGGGTCTATCTGGGGGAATAATGCTAGCTGTAGTTGTATTTGACTTGATGAAAGAATCTATGAATGAAATCGGTGTTTTACCTACTGTAATATTTACATTTGTGGGCGTATTATTAACTATGTTTTTAAAAACAAAATTAGATATGTCTAAAGAAATGAAAGCGGGATATCTTATATTTATAAGCATATTGTTACATAATTTACCAGAAGGGTTGGCTATAGGCTCATCTTTTATGTCTACTGAAACATTAGGTATGACACTTGCAATAGTAATAGGTATACATAATGTTCCAGAAGGGTTAGCAATGGCATTAAGTTTAGTTGGAAGTAGAATGAAAATATCTAAAGTTATTTTATTTACAATAATAGCAGGAATACCAATGGGAATAGGAAGTTTCATAGGTGCTTATTTTGGAGGAGTATTTCATTCATTGATAGGGGTATTTCTTGCATTAGCAGCTGGTACAATGATGTATGTCGTGTTAGAAGAGATATTCCCAAAGTCAAGAAGCTTATATTGTATAATAGGTTTTTTAATTGGAACAATAATTGTATATTACATCTAAAAATGAGATGAAAGCAGGTATACTAAAGATGAATACTATCATAAGTAAAATAGATATAAAAAATATAGATAAAAATGAGATAAAAAAACAAGCAGAATTAATAAAAGAAGGAAAAACTGTAATATTTCCTACAGAAACTGTATATGGATTGGGAGCAAATGCCTTAGATGAAAATGCTGTAAAAAAAATATACGAAGCTAAGGGAAGACCTAGCGATAATCCACTTATAGTACATATATATAATAAAGAAGAAGTATATAATCTAGCGAAGGATATAAATGAGAAGGCTGAAACTATAATGGAACATTTTTGGCCAGGTCCTATAACTATCATATTAAATAAGAAGGATATAGTTCCATATAAAACAAGTGGTGGATTAGAAACAGTAGCTATAAGAATGCCGTCTCATTCAATTGCTAGAGAAATAATAAAACAAGCAGGCGTTCCTATAGCTGCGCCATCTGCAAATATTTCGGGAAGACCTTCTCCTACTAAAGCAGATCATGTTTATGAAGAAATGAATGGAAGAGTTAGTGGAATAGTTTTAGGTGGAGATAGCAACTTTGGTTTAGAGTCAACAGTGTTAGATGTAACAACAGACACTCCTATGATACTAAGACCAGGAAGTATAACTAAAGAGGATTTGGAAAAAGTAATAGGTGAGGTTTTAATAGACCCTTCTTTAGCTAGAAAAGAGGACAATGATAAGGCCAAGGCACCAGGAATGAAATATACACATTATTCTCCAGATGCAGATGTATATATTGTATCAGGGAGTGAACACGATATTATAGAAAGAATAAATTCTCTTGTAGAAGAAAACGAAGAGAGTGGCTTAAAAACTGGAGTAATGTGTTTAGAAAAGAATAAAGATAATTACAAAGGTGAAGTTTTATCTTTAGGTAATACTTTAGAAGAAGTTGGAAGTAATTTATTTGATGCATTAAGACAAATGGATAAAATGAATATAGATATAGTATATTCAGAAGAATTTCCAACAGATGGAGTGGGGCAAGCTATAATGAATAGACTTTTAAAATCAGCAGGATATAAAACTATAAAAGCCTAGAAATATATCTATAAAAACATGAACAAATAATGTATAATATTACAAGATATATTCTATAACATAGATTATATAAATATAGTTGGAGGTATTGTACATATGAAAATAGGGTTAGCTAGTGACCATGGAGGATATAACTTAAAATCAGAAATAATAAAACATCTGAAAGAAAAAGGAATCGAATGTATAGACTTTGGACCAGATAATTCTCTAGAGTCAGTTGATTATCCTATATTTGGGGAAAAAGTTGCAAATGCTGTTATATCTAAGGCAGTAGATTATGGAATAGTATGCTGTGGAACAGGAATAGGAATATCATTAGCTGCTAATAAAGTTCCAGGTATAAGATGTGCTGTTGTATCGGATGTATTTTCTGCAAAAATGTCTAAAGCTCATAATGATGCTAATATGCTATCTTTAGGAGAAAGAGTATTAGGAAGAGGATTAGCTTTAGAGATTGTAGATGCATGGATAAATACAGAATTTGAGGGTGATAGACACTCGAAAAGAGTTAATATGATAAAAGAAATAGAAGAAAGATACAATAAGTAGGAGGCATAAGTAATGAGTAAAGTAATAGTAACAGATCATCCATTAATACAACATAAATTAACATTAATGAGAGATAAAAACACAGGGTCAAAAGATTTCAGAGAACTTTTAACAGAAATAAGTATGTTAATGGGATATGAAATAACTAGAAATGTACAATTAGAAGAAATAGAAATAGAAACACCAGTAACAAAAACAAAATCTAAAGTTATATCAGGTAAAAAGTTAGGGATAGTACCTATATTAAGAGCTGGTTTAGGAATGGTAGATGGATTAGTAAGTTTAACTCCAGCTGCTAAGGTTGGACATGTTGGATTATATAGAGATCCAGAAACATTAAAGCCAGTAGAATATTACTGCAAACTTCCTCAAGATATTGAAGAAAGAGAAATGATAATAGTTGATCCAATGCTTGCTACAGGTGGTTCAGCAGTTGCAGCAATAGATGTATTAAAATCAAGAGGAGCAAACTCTATAAAATTAGTTAATTTAGTTGCAGCTCCAGAAGGTATAGCAGAGGTTCAAAAATATCATCCAGATGTAGATATATATGTAGCTGCTATAGATGAAAAGTTAAATGATCATGGATATATAGTACCTGGATTAGGAGATGCAGGAGATAGACTATACGGAACAAAATAATTTTTAGAGAAAAAAGGAATTTAGTGATAAAAAAAGAATCTATAATTATATAGATTCTTTTTTTATGTAATTATTTTATTTAATGAATTAATAATTTAAGTTAAGTGTATTATATATAATGTTAAGTTGAAAAAGAGGTTATAAAAAATAAATATAAAAATATAAATTAAAAATGTAATCAAAAAAATAATTAAGATATAGTTGAAATATTATAAATATTCAATTAAATAATTATATTTTACTTAATTAAAATAATAAAATAATACGAATTACTATAATAAAAAAAGTATAGGGTTTATATAAAAATATTTCATTAAATTTCAAATTGAATCCTGAAAATAGAAATTCGTTCCAAAATATGAAAAAATATGATAGAATTAAGATAAAGTAAAACAAAGTTTCAATTTTAAATATAAATTTTGATAAAATTGGTTTTTGTTATATAAAATTATACTCTTTTAGAGAGGATATATTAGTCAATGAACAAGAAAAAAACATATATGGAAATTGCTAATATGCTTTCACTAATAACTCAACTTGGGCTTATGGTATTAATATGCATATTAGGATGCACATTTATAGGAAGGTTCTTAGATTCTAAATTAAATACATCTCCAATATTAACATTAATATTTATGTTATTAGGTGTGGGGGGAGCATTTATGGGAGTATATAAGACTTTAATTGCATACACAAAAAGGAAGTGAAGTTATGGACAATAAGCTACAAGAAGAAATTAAAAAATTAACAAAGGGAATTATAGTGTATGATTTGTTAATATTATTAGCACTAGCGATAACTTTTAACCTTAACAAACAGATGGTATTAGGTTTGGTGTTTGGAACACTAATAGCGATACTCAACCTTAAATTGTTAGCGATAACAATAAATAAAACAGTATCTATGCCATCTACAAAAGCCCAAATATATTCATCTAGTCAATATTTGATTAGAATGGCAATAATGGCAGTGGTTTTATTTGTATCTGCTAAAGCGCCTCATTTGAATATAGTTGGAACTGCGATAGGATTACTATCTACTAAATTTGTTATTTTAACACAAAAACTATTAATAGAAAAAGTGAAAAGAAAGGAGGCATAAGAATGAGTCAAGCAAAATGGGTTTGGATTTTTGGAAACTTCAAGTTAAGTGAAACTGTTGTAGTGAGTTGGATAATAATTGCAGCTTTAGCTATAATATCATTTTTACTAACTAGAAATCTGAAAAAGGTACCCACAAGTAAAGTTCAAATATTCTTAGAGTTTGCAATAGGTGGTCTTGATAAAATGGTTAAGAATACTATGGGTGAGAAAACAGTAAAAAGAATGCCTAATATTGTACCATACATAGGAAGTTTGTTTTTATTCTTTGCGTGTTCTAACTTAATAGGATTATTAGGATTTAGATCTCCAACTACAGATTTAGATACTACATTAGCGTGGGCAATGATAACATTCTGTATGATTTACTACGCTGGAGTTAAGTTCCATGGACTTAAGTATTTTAAGGGATTATTGGAACCAATACCTTTTTTATTACCATTAAACATAATAGGAGAGGTAGCGAAGCCTATATCATTAAGTTTCCGTCCATTCGGGAATATATTAGGTGGAGCGGTTATAATGGCATTACTATATCAATTTTTAGGATGGTTATCAACATTGATACCAGGTATTTCAATACCAATAGGTCAATTAGTTATACCAGTGCCATTACATTTATACTTTGATTTATTTGCAGGAGTACTACAAGCATTCATATTTATAATGTTAACAATGGTGTTTGTTGGAAATGCAGCAGAAGAATAAGTAATTAATCTAAAATAAAATAAATAAAAATTTAAAAATTCGAGGAGGAAAAGAAAAATGGATATGAATACAGCAATAATAGCAGCAGGTTCAGCTATAGGAGCAGGTCTTGCAGTTATAACAGGTATAGGAGCAGGTATAGGTCAAGGTTTTGCAGCAGGTAAAGCAGCAGAAGCAGTTGGTAACCAACCAGAAGCAAAAGGGGATATAACTCAAACAATGTTACTTGGAGCAGCAGTAGCAGAATCAACAGGTATATATGGACTAGTTATAGCTATAATCCTTTTATTCGCTAACCCATGGATAAAATAAAATTTTATAAAAGAATTTTAAAATTTTTCGCAATTAGGAGATGGTAAGACCATCTCCTAATTATAAATGGTTATTAGTGGAAAGGAGGATACATATGGAATTTAAGCCGCTAATAGGTATAACATATGAATTTGTATTTCAACTTGTAAATACTTTCTTAGTGTTTTTCCTTTTAAAGAAGCTATTATTTAAACCAGTATTAGGGATAATAGAAGCTAGAGAAAAAGATATAAGAGAGAATTTAGCGCAAGGAGAAAGAGCTAAAAAAGAAGGTTTATCTTTAAAATCAGAATATGAAGAAAAATTAAACTCAGCAAAAGAGCAAGGCCAAGAAATAATTAAGCAAGCAACTTTAAGAGCAGAGCAAAAAGAAACTGAAATAATAGCTGCTGCTAAGCAAGAAGCAAGCCAATTAAAAGAAAAAGCTAGTAAAGATGTAGAACAAGAAAGACAAAAAGTTATGAATGAGATAAAGAATGAAATCTCTAATATAGCAATTTTAGCTGCATCTAAAGTTATTGAAAAAGATATAGATTCTAAGAAACATAAAGAGTTAATAGATAACTTTATAAAAGAGGTGGGCGAATCTAAATGATAAATGTAATAGCAGATAGATATGCACAGGCTTTATTTGAAGTTGGAGAGGAAACTCAAACTACTAGTGAACTATATCAAGAATTAAGTGAATTAGTAGACATATTTAATGAAAATAAAGATTTATACAATTTCTTAAAATCACCTTTAATTGGTAGAGAAGATAAGAAAAATGTAATGCAAAATATATTCAAAAATCAATTAAGTAATAGTATGAATAATTTCTTAAAATTAGTTATAGATAAAGATAGAATATCAGCTATAGAGAACATGAAAGAATCATATAAAAGCTTATTAAATGATAAGAATAATATATTAGAAGGAACTGCAATAACTGCGGTTAAGTTAAGTGAAAAAGAAATCAAAGATTTAGAAAAGAATCTTTCTATAAAATATAATAAAAACGTTACTTTAAATAATATAGTTGATGAAACTATATTAGGAGGAGTTTTAGTTAAACTTGGAAATGAAGAGATAGATGGAACTGTTAGAACTCGTTTATCTAAAATGAAAAACCAATTATCTCAAGTAATATCTTAGAATGGCGGTGAACCCATGAATTTAAGACCAGAAGAAATAAGTTCAATAATAAAAGAACAAATAAAAAATTATGAAAATAAAGTTGAATTAACAGATACAGGAAGTGTTTTAAAAGTTGGAGATGGTATAGCAAGTGTTTACGGATTAGAAAATGCTATGGCAGGAGAACTTTTAGAATTCCCAGGAGAAGTTTATGGAATGGCTCTTAACCTTGAAGAAGATATGGTTGGGGCAGTTATGCTTGGTGATGACCGAGGTATAAAAGAAGGGGATGTAGTTAAGAGAACTGGAAACGTAGTTTCTGTTCCAGTTGGAGATGCATTAATAGGAAGAGTTGTAAATGCATTAGGTCAGCCAATAGATGGAAAAGGACCTATAAACACAAATAAAACAAGACCAGTTGAATCTGAAGCAACAGGAATAATGGCTAGAAAATCTGTTCATCAACCACTAGAAACAGGAATAAAAGCTATAGATGCCATGATACCAATAGGTAAAGGTCAAAGAGAGCTTGTAATAGGGGATAGACAAACTGGTAAAACATCTATATGTATAGATACAATACTTAACCAAAAAGGTAAAGATGTTATATGTATATATGTTGCAATAGGACAAAAGCGTTCTACAGTAGCTCAATTAGTAAACACTTTAGAAAAAGGTGGAGCTATGGACTACACAATAGTAGTATCTGCTAGTGCTTCAGAATCTGCACCACTTCAATTCATAGCACCATATGCTGGAGTTGCAATGGGTGAAGAATTCATGTTTGAAGGAAAACATGTATTAATAGTATATGATGACTTAACTAAGCATGCAGTTGCATATAGAGAGATGTCATTATTACTTAAGAGACCACCAGGACGTGAAGCTTACCCTGGTGATGTATTCTACTTACACTCAAGATTACTAGAAAGAGCTGCTAAGTTATCAGACGAATTAGGTGGTGGTTCTATAACTGCACTACCTATAATAGAAACTCAAGCTGGGGACGTTTCTGCGTACATACCAACTAACGTTATATCTATAACTGATGGACAGATATACTTAACACCTGAATTATTCTATGCAGGTATAAGACCAGCAGTTGACCCTGGTATATCAGTATCAAGGGTTGGAGGTTCTGCTCAAATAAAATCAATGAAAAAAGTTGCAGGACCATTAAAGCTTCTTTACTCTCAATATAAAGAACTTGCTGCATTCTCTCAATTTGGATCTGACTTAGATGAAGATACTAAGAAGAGACTTGCACAAGGGGAAAGAATAGTTGAGGTATTAAAGCAAGGTGAACATCAACCACTAAAAGTTGAAAATCAAGTTATGATAATACATGCAGTTACAAACGATTTATTATCTGATATACCAGTTAATAATATAGCAAGATTTGAAACTGAATTATTCCAATTTATAAATATAAATTATCCAGAAATAGGAAAGAAAATTCTTGAAAATGGAGATTTCACTCAAGAATTAACTAACGCTATAAAAGAATTTAAGAAAAAGTTTGTTATAGAAGCGTAATCCTTTTAAAAAAAGGAGGTAAACACAGTGGCAGGAGCTGGAATGAAGGAAATCAAAACTCGTATTAAAAGTGTTGAGAGTACTAAACAAATAACTAAGGCTATGGAACTTGTATCGTCATCTAAATTTAGAAAAGCTAAAGAAAGGGCTGAAAGTGCAAGACCATACTTTAATACTTTATACAACACAGTTCAAGATATAGCTAAAAATACGAGTAATAGTAGAAATGTATTTCTAAAAGAAAGAAAAGTTAATAACGTATGTTATATAGTAATAGCTGGTGATAGAGGATTAGCTGGAGGTTACAACTCTAACATTTTAAAAGCGGTGATTGCTCATAACAAATTAGGTACAGGAAAAGTTATAACTGTAGGAAAAAAAGCTAAGGAGTCTTTAAGTAAAAGAGGCTACGAAGTTATAGATTATATAGAATCTGTAGAAAAATGTGCTTATGAAGATGCAAACAGAGTAGCTCAAACAGCTATGGAAGCTTATAAAAATGGAGAGGTTGATGAGGTTAATCTTGTTTATACAGAGTTTATATCTGCCTTATCACAAGAGCCTAAGATAGTAAAATTATTACCAGTTACAATAGATAATACAAATACTGAAAAAGAAGTTAAAAAAGGCAAAGCTGCAGTTCAATATTTACCTTCTGCTGATGCAGTACTTGGGTATGTATTACCTAAGTATGTATCAGGAAGTGTATATGGAGCAATAGCAGAATCTTTTGCATCAGAGCAAGCTGCAAGAAGAACTGCTATGGAATCAGCTACAGACAATGCTAACGAAATGATATCAAAACTAGAATTAGTATATAATAGAGCGAGACAAGCGGCAGTTACTCAAGAAATATCTGAGATAGTTGGAGGAGCGGCAGCGGCTAAATAATAAGGAGGTTAGGACATGGCAAACATAGGTAAAATAGTTCAGGTTATAGGACCAGTATTAGACGTTAAGTTTGATAGTGAAAAAAGCTTACCTAATCTATTAAATGCATTAGTGATAAAGCAAGGAGATAAAGAGATAGTAGCAGAGGTTGCACAACACGTTGGTGGCGACACTGTTAGATGTATATCAATGAGTTCAACTGATGGACTTGTAAGAGGAATGGAAGTTGTTGATACGGGGGCTCCAATAACTGTTCCCGTTGGAGATGCAACATTAGGAAGAATATTTAATGTATTAGGTCAGCCAGTTGATGGTAAACCAGCACCAACTGATGCACCACAAATGCCTATACATAGACCAGCACCAGAATTTGAAGAATTACAACCTACTGCCGAAATACTAGAAACAGGTATAAAGGTAGTTGACTTATTAGCACCATACTTAAAAGGTGGTAAGATAGGGTTATTCGGAGGAGCTGGAGTTGGTAAAACAGTTCTTATACAAGAACTTATAACAAACATAGCTTCTCAACATGGTGGATTATCAGTATTCGCTGGAGTTGGAGAAAGAACAAGAGAAGGTAATGACCTTTATGAAGAAATGACTGATTCTGGAGTTATCAAAAAGACTGCTCTAGTATTCGGACAAATGAATGAGCCACCTGGAGCAAGAATGAGAGTTGCGTTAACAGGACTTACAATGGCAGAACATTTCAGAGATGAAGAGAACCAAGACGTATTATTATTCGTTGATAACATATTCAGATTTACTCAAGCTGGATCTGAGGTTTCAGCACTTCTTGGACGTACACCATCAGCAGTTGGATACCAACCAACACTAGCTACAGAAATGGGTAGACTACAAGAAAGAATAACATCTACAAAAAATGGATCTATAACATCTGTTCAAGCTGTATACGTTCCTGCCGATGACTTAACTGACCCGGCACCAGCTACAACATTCAACCACTTAGATGCTAAGACAGTTTTATCTAGACAAATAGCATCTCTAGGGATATTCCCAGCGGTTGATCCATTAGAATCTAGTTCAAGAGTTCTAGATCCTCAAATAGTTGGTAAAGAACACTATGAAGTAGCTAGAGGGGTTCAATCTATATTACAAAGATACAACGAACTTCAAGATATAATAGCTATACTTGGTATGGATGAATTATCTGATGAAGATAAATTAACAGTTGCTCGTGCTAGAAGAATACAAAGATTCCTAGGACAACCATTCCATGTTGCTGAAGTATTTACAGGTATACCTGGTACATATGTACCACTAAAAGAAACTATAAGAAGTTTCAAAGAAATATTAGAAGGAAAGCATGATAATTTACCAGAGTCAGCATTTATAAATGCAGGAAACATAGACACTGTAGTTGCTAGAGCAAAGGAGAGTAGATAATAATGGCAAATGTATTTGCACTTGAAATTGTCACTCCTGATAAAACCTTCTATAATGGAAATGCAGAGATGATTGTAGTTAGAACTACTGAAGGAGATAGAGGTATATTAAAAAATCATAGACCTTTAGTAGCAGGACTTGCGACAGGTACTTTACGTATTAAATTAGATGGAAAATTTAAAGATGCAAAAGTATCTGGAGGCTTCATGAATGTTGATAAAGAAAAAACTGTAATAGTTACAGAATCTGCAGAGTGGATATAAAATTATATAAAAAAGGGCTAGATTTTATCTAGTCCTTTTTTATATAGTCCACATTGAGTATGAATTTAATAAATGGTGGTACTTTGAATTTTGATATAGAATTAATATAATAAAATTATACATATATAGTTTATATAATGGAAATAAAATAAATACTCTATTATATGAAATACATGATTAAAGTAAAAATATATACTTAAGGCAAGCATACAATATAAAATTTATCAATTGAATATAATTAAATAATAGGAATAGAATAAATATATAAGTATTATATGGAGGAATTAATGAATATATTAGATATTGGAGTTGATATAATAGAAATATATAGGATAAAAGAATTACTAGATAAAAATCCTAGATTTTTAGAAAAAATGTTCACATCTAAAGAAATAGAGTACTTTGAAAGTAAGAGTTTTAAGGCTGAAACTATAGCAGGAAACTTTGCAGCGAAAGAAGCTATAAGTAAGTCTATAGGAACAGGAATACGAAAGTTTAATTTAAGAGATATAGAAGTGCTAAGAGATGAATTAGGAAAGCCAATAGTGAAAACTTATAATAATTTCAAACAGATTTGCATAGATTATAATGTTTCAGAAATAAAAGTATCTATATCTCATTGTAAGGACTATGCAGTAGCTAACTCTATAGCTATAACTAAGGAGGGATAATATGAATGATAAAAGAGCTAAAGATATAATGACTACAGATGTAATTGTGGCAAATAAGAATGATATTATTGCTAACGTGGCAAATCTACTTATAAAGGAGAAAATAGGAGGGCTGCCAGTAGTAGATGAAGAAAATAAGGTAGTAGGTATAATCTCTGAAACAGACATAATGAAAAAAGAATCCCATGTGGATTCTCCAAGGATGTTAAATTTTATACAAGGGATAATATTTTTAGATGATATGAAGAAGTTTGAAGATGAGATGAGAGCAATAGCAGCATATAAGGTTGAAGATTTAATGTCTAAAGATATAATAACAGTAAATGAAAATGACACATTTGATTATGTAGCTAATGTTATGATAAACAAATCTATAAATAGAGTACCTGTAGTAGACGAAAATAACTTCTTAAAAGGTATAATATGTAGATATGACATAATAAAGGCTATGTATAATTAGAAATGATAACTTAGGAGGTTTTTTGTGAAAAGGTGGGCTATAATATCAGTAATATTTATTACTATATTTGCAATTTTTATAGGTTGTCAAAGAAGAGAGTCCACAAAAGAAGAAGTATATAAAGAGTTTCAGAAGAAGATAGTTACTATGTCATCATACAAGTGTATTGCTGAAATAGAAGCCTCAGGAAATAAAAGTTCTCATAATTATGTATTTATTCATAGTTACGTTAAACCGGATTATTATAAATTAGAAGTAGTAGAGCCGAAGAATTTAAAAGGAAAAACAATGGAGTATAAAGGTGATAAGGTAATAATAAGTAACCCAGATATAAAAGATAAAATAGAATTGCCGAATATGGAAGATAATAGACAATATGTTTTTATAGGTGATTTTATAAAAAATTATCTTCAAAATGAAGAGGTTAACATAAAGTTATCCAATAATAGTTTGATATTAGAAACTACTATACCAGGAAATAATAAATACTTCAATAAACAAATATTATATGTAAATAAAGACACTAAAAATCCAGAAAAAATGGAAATATTAAATGACGAAGGAAAACCAAGTTTTACAGTCAAATACAAGGAGTTTGAGTGTAAAAAGTAAGGGGGACAAAAGATAATGAAAAATCGAGTAACAGCTCCTACATGGGCGGAGATAAATCTAGATAACATAAATTTTAATTTAAATAATATAAGAAAGTTATTAAAAGAAGATACTAAAATTTGTACAGTGTTGAAGGCTAATGCATATGGACATGGCTCAGTAGAAATTGCTAAATTTTTAGAAAATAAGAATGTAGATTACTTTGCAGTCGCAAGACTTGAAGAAGCTATAGAGCTTAGAGAAAATAATATAAAGATGCCTATATTGTGCTTAGGATTTGTTCCAGAAGAATCTTTAGAATATGCTCTTGAAAATAATATAACATTAACTATTTATTCTTTAGAAATGGCTAAAAAACTTAATGATATATCTGAAAAAACAGGTATAACTGCTAATATACACATAAAAATTGATACAGGAATGAGTAGAATAGGTTTTGAAGCAAGTGAAGAATCTATAGATCAAATAGTTAATATATCTAATTTAAATAATCTATATATAGAAGGTATATATACTCACTTTGCTAAATCTGATGAAATAGACAAAGATTTTACCTACAAACAGGCAGATAGATTTAAATTTATGGTTGATAGTATAGAAAAAAGAGGTATAAATATACCTATAAAACATGTATCAAATAGTGCTGCAACAATTGATTTACCAGATTTAAATTTCAATATGGTAAGATGTGGTATTGTTTTATATGGATATTATCCATCTGATGAAGTTATAAAAGATAAACTTCAATTAAAGCCTGCCATGACATTAAAAACAAAAGTAGCCCATATTAAAGAGCTTAAAGAAGATACAGGAATAAGTTATGGATTAAAGTATAAAACTAGCAAACTTGAAAGAATAATTACTATACCTATCGGGTATGCAGATGGATTTACTAGAATGCAAAATAACCCTAAAGTATCTATAAATAATGAAATATTTGATGTCGTAGGAAGAATTTGTATGGATCAATGCATGGTAAGAATTGATAAAGATATAGATATAAAAATTGGAGATGAGGTTATAATATTTGGGGAAAGTAATATAAATGCAGACAATATAGCTAAGGATTTAGGAACAATAAACTATGAAATAGTATGCATGGTGTCTAGAAGAGTTGACCGTATCTATAAGGAAAGAAATGTAATTTTACAAGCTGATAGTTATTTGGTAAAATTAAAAAGATAGTATATCCCGGGAGGCGATGTTGTGCACAATAAAAGAAAGGAAAAAATAACCTTTACTTTACCTGATTCTCTTATGTCTGAAGTAGATCATATAGTTCAGATGGAGAACAGTAACAGAGCAGATTTTGCTAAAGCAGCTTTTCAGTTCTATATAACTCAAAAGAAGAAGATAGACCTTAAAGAGTGTATGATTAAGGGCTATAAAGAGATGGGTCAAATTAATCTATCATTAGCTGAGCTGGGTATGACAAATGAGGTATCTTCAAAAGATAACATGGAAGAGAAGATTGCCCAAGGTGAATACTAATTTGGATATAAAGCGAGGATACTTATATTATGCTGACTTAAGCCCAGTTGTAGGATCAGAACAAGGAGGAGTTAGACCAGTTCTTATAATACAAAATGATATAGGTAACAAATACAGTCCAACTGTAATAGTAGCCGCTATAACATCTCAAATTAATAAAGCTAAGCTACCTACGCATATAGAAATAAGTGCGCATGAGTATGGACTTAATAAAGACTCTGTTATTCTCTTAGAGCAGATACGTACAATAGATAAAAAACGTTTAAGAGAAAAAATTGGTTGTCTAGATAAAAATATGATGCTAAAAGTTGATAATAGTCTTCAAATAAGTTTAGGACTATTTACTCTGTAAAAAATATTGGTATTAAGTAATATCAATATTTTTTTTTGAAAATTGTAAAATATAATAGTATACGCTAACCATAATGTGAAAATTATAAATATATATGCATTCTTTTGAAAAAATAGAGTAAAAAATAGGTTAAAAGTGATATAATAAAGTAAGATTGAACTAAAAGTAATACATATGGACAACTTAACTTTAAGAGTACAGGGAGGTAATTACATGAGAGATCATAAAGGATTAAAAGATATCGCACGTAATATCAGAAAAGATATAGTCTCTATGATACATATGTCTAAATCAGGACATCCAGGAGGGTCATTATCAGCAGTTGAAATATTAACAGCTCTTTATTTTGATGAGATGAACATAGATCCTAATAACTGTAAGATGGAAGATAGGGACAGATTTGTATTATCAAAGGGACATGCAGCTCCAGTATTATATGCTACTTTAGCACATAAAGGATATTTTGATAGAGAAGAATTAAAGGGGTTAAGAAAGATAAATAGAATGCTACAAGGACATCCTGATATGAAAGGAACTCCAGGAGTTGAAATGTCAACAGGATCTTTAGGACAAGGTTTTTCAGTTGCTTGTGGTATGGCTATGGCATCTAAACTAGATAATGCACCATGGAGAGTATACACTTTACTTGGAGATGGAGAGGTTCAAGAAGGTATAGTTTGGGAAGCTGCTATGAGTGCTGCACACTATAAATTAGATAACATGGTTGCATTTTTAGACTACAACGGACTTCAAATAGATGGAAAAACAGAAGATGTTATGAACATAGGCCCTATAGTAGATAAGTTTAAAGCTTTTGGATGGAATGTAATAGAAATAGATGGTCATGATTTTGATCAAATATTTGCGGCTTTAGATATGGCTAAAGAAACTGTAGGAAAACCAACAATGATAATTGCTAAGACTATAAAAGGTAAGGGCGTTTCATTTATGGAAAATCAAGCAGGATGGCATGGAGCAGCTCCAAGTGATAGCGATTTAGAAAGAGCTTTATTAGATTTAGGGGGTGTAGATAATGACTAAGATGGCAACTAGAGACGCATATGGAAAAGCTTTAGTTAAGCTAGGACAAATTAATGATAATGTAGTAGTATTAGATGCAGACTTATCAAAGTCTACAAAAACAAATGATTTTTGTAAGGCATTTCCAAATAGATTTTTCAATATGGGTATAGCAGAGCAAAACTTAATTGGTGCAGCTTGTGGATTTGCAACAGCTGGTAAGATACCATTTGCAAGTAGTTTTGCAATGTTTGCTACAGGTAGAGCTTTTGAAGTAATAAGAAACTCTGTAGCATATCCAAAATTAAATGTAAAGATATGTGCAACTCATGCAGGTCTTACAGTTGGTGAAGATGGAGCATCTCATGAAAGTATTGAAGATATGGCTATAATGAGAGCTATACCAAACATGACAGTTTTAGTTCCAGCAGATGGAGTTGAAGCTGAACAAATGATATTAGAAGCGGCTAAATTCAATGGACCTATGTATGTCCGTTTAGGAAGAAGTGCGGTACCTACAATATTTGATGAAAATTATAAATTCCAAATAGGTAAAGGTAACGTAGTTAGACAAGGAAATGATGTATCTATAATAGCTTGTGGAATAATGGTTAATGAAGCTATATTAGCTCATGAAGCATTAAAATCAGAAGGTATAAATGCTAGAGTTATAAATATGTCTACTATAAAGCCTATAGATAGAGAATTAATAATAAATGCAGCTAAAGAAACAGGTGCAATAGTAACTGCTGAAGAACATAGTATAATAGGTGGATTAGGTTCTGCAGTAAGTGAAGTAGTAAGTGAAGAGTGTCCTGTTGTTGTTAAGAAAGTAGGAGTTAAAGATACGTTCGGAGAATCTGGAACACCTGCTGAATTATTAAAGAAATATGGATTAACTGCAGAAGATATAGTTAACTCTGTTAAAGAAGCTATAGCTAAAAAATAATTAAGTATTATAAATTAAAATTTTAGTATTATTATACAGTGAATTTATAAAATTAGTAAATTTAATAAGTTATTCTTAAAAAAGGTAGTATATTATCTATTAATAATAGGAAATATACTACCTTTTTATATATTAAAGTATTATAACTTATCTATTTCATAGATAAATTATAATTCCCACTGATAAAGGTTTGATTAAATAGATGAGAGCTGGTCGAATAGATGTTAGCGATATAAGTGAAGTAGATTTTTAATTTATAGATATTTATAAGAACTAAAAACATTTTAATATATTGAAAATACAATGATATTACATTTTATAAATTATAATATAGAATTTATAATTTCAAAAAGTGGTTGCATTTATAGTGTATTACTAATATAATACAGTTATAGCTGCACTACTGAACTAGTACGGTAATATGGAGGTGATTAAATGAACTTTATGCCAAATGATAGAGAACCTGTCTATCTACAAATTATAAGATACATAAAGCAACAAGTAGTAAGAGGAGAATTAAATCCAGGTGATACAATACCTTCAAGAAGAGAAATGGCACAAATCTTAAAGGTAAATCCAAATACAGTTCAAAAATCATATAAGGAGATGGAAGAGATGGGAATTATAAATACAATAAAAAGTTACCAAAGTAGCATAACTACTGATGAAAATATAATAAGTCAAATAAGACATGACCTTATAAACGAATCTATGGAAGTTTTTATAGAAAATATGAAGGCTATAAATGTCAAAAAGGAAGAACTTATAGAGATTATAAAAGATAAGTACTAAGGGGGGATAAAAGTGATCGAGGTAAGAAATGTTAGTAAAAAATACAGAAAAGTCAAGGCTTTAGATGATATATCTTTTAACATAGAAGAAGGTAAAATAACTTGTATATTAGGGATAAATGGAGTTGGGAAATCAACAATTTTAAAATCTATTGCAGGTCTTATTAGACCAGATAGGGGAGAGATATTAATAGATAATGAAAAGATAACTTATAAGATTTACGATAAGATTTCTTTTGTACCAGATATAGATAATCACTTTGCTCAATATACAATAAAAGAAAGTTTTGAATTTATGAAACAGTTTTATAAGAATTGGGATGATGAAAAAGCTTATGAAATGTTAGCATTATTCAATTTAACAGATGATAGAAAAATATCTAAACTATCAAAAGGTAATATAGCAAGAGTAAAGATAATATTAGGTTTTGCTCAAAATGCAAAATATACATTACTTGATGAGCCTTTTTCAGGAATTGACATTTTCAAAAGAGAAGAATTTTTAGGGGTAATGACAAAATACATAAATGAAGAACAAAGTATAATATTAACAACACATGAAATAAGCGAAATAGAAATGATAGCAGATGATGTAATTTTAATAGATGAGGGGAAAGTTTCTTGTATATTTAATGCTGAAGAGCTTCGTACAAGGGATGGAATGTCTATAGTAGATAAAATGAGGGAGGTATATAAAGGTGAATAATATATTAACTTTATATGATATGGAGTTTAAAAGAATATATAAAATATATTTTACGCTGATAGGAATATTATTAGCTTCAAATATTGGAGCAACTTTATTTAGTATATATTCTGTACCATCAAGAACTTCTGATATGGAAGGAAATCCTATTACTGTGAATGTATTAAAGAGTGAAGAAGGTATTAGATATATATATGAATACTTAATAGGAGATTTAACTTCTATTACTAAAATGGCTGTGGCATTTTCTGTTTTATTGTGTTTATTATATAGTCTTGTTATATGGTATAGAGATTACTTTTCTAAAAGTAAGACCATAGCAACTTTACTTATGTTACCGCAAAAGAGATTTAATATATACATAGCAAAACTTATAACAGTAACGAGTATGATATTTGGTGTTATATCAGTACAATTTTTATTTTGGTTTATAGATTTAGTTATTATAAAAGCTATATTGAATGTTAATGTAGACGGTTTTACAAATGTATTTGAAACTATACTAGCAAATCAGAATAGATTTTCTAATTTGATATTTATTCAACCTATAGATTTCTTAATGATAGATGTTTTTGGAGTAGTTCTTGCAGTTGTTGTGCTATTTACTGGTGTTTTAATTGAGAGAAGTTATAATAAAATAGGTATTGTTTTAGGCGGAGGATATATATTTGCTTCTATCATTTTATATATATCGTTAACTGCACAATATGCACAATATGTAGATATATTACTTAAAGTACAGATAGCATATTATATAGTAATATTTTTAATATCAATTTTAGTTTCAAAAAAATTATTAAATAAAAGGATTGGTTTATAGGAGGTAAAATTATGAATAAAAAAATATCGTTAGTAACTTTAGGATTATCTTTATCTTCTATAGTGATTTTAACTGGAGCTATGGTAATTTCACAACCCAAATACACATTGAAAAATATAGTTGGAAAGCAATCAAGTTTAGGTGATGTAGTTGTATATAGCCAAGAGAAGAGGGGTATTTACTCTACTAATAATTTGATATTGTCTAAGGATGAGTATAAATTTAATAGAAATGTAAAGCAAAATCCTGATTTATATAAATATTCAAAGGAATTTAATAAAAATAGAGATTTATTTCAAGGTTATGTATATGATACAGATTTCATATATTCGGATAAAAATAGTATGGGATATATAGAGTATATTGATGAGCAATATGGAGAAACTGATATTACGCTATCAACATCTATAAAAGATAAAAATTTAGATACAGGGGAAATTACACAGTTTAAAATAGAAATTCCAAATAGTTTAAAATCTGAAAATAATAATAATCACAAAGAATTAGTAACTAAGTATAAAGATGAAGTTTATATTGTTCTACTTGAGGAACAAGAAAGTAATCCAGATAGAAAAAAGACAAGAAAAGATGAATTAGAAGACTTTGTGGAAATATCTAAGGTTGATTTTAACAATAAAGAAGCTAAATCCGTAAATAAGATTAATTTAAAGGTAGATGATAAATCTAAATATAGATTAGTTTATAATAACCCATTTGTAATTGATAATAGAGTATATTTTTATTTAGAAAACCAAGATACATTAGAAAATAATTATTATTTAGCTTATTATGACATGGAGAATAATAAATTTGATTACATAGATAATAAAATTAATTTAGAGCTTCCTTTAGAATCATACCAACAAAACGTGGAAGGTGAAAAATTAAATTTATTATCTGATACAGAGAATAAAAGTAAAGTAGATTTAAGTTTATACACTATAGATTTAACAACTGGAAAAATAGTAATTAACAATGAGCAATATAGTATTAAAAAGTTAAATAAAAATATGTGTCTAAATACATTTAGAATTATAGATAATAAGATATACATATTATCAAAGACCTCTAATGCAGATAATATGAACTCAAGACTTGATGGAGAATATACTGATAATGTAATTGTATTAGATAAAAATAGTAAAAGTACTCTATATATAGGCGAATATATGCAAGGGGAAGCTTATAGATCTGAGAGTTATATACTTAAAAACAATGAATTATAAATTAATAAAAGTACTATGATTTTTCATAGTACTTTTATTAATTTCTATAATACTTAATAATTAAAAACTTATAGTAACTTATATATTAAATATTCTTCTAATGCTTATACATGCTTCATATATTTAAAATAGGGGGGTGATATAAGTGAAGAAAGTAAATTTTAATATTAAAGGTGTAATATATGGAGTTATAGTTATGGTATTAATAATTGGTGGCTTTATAGTTATACCTAATATGTTTATGGAACAGTCAAAGCCAGTAGACTATACTATTTTACAAAGAGAAGCTATACCAGAAAAGATACTAGATATGATGGATAAATATGTAAATGAAGAAAGAGCATTAGCCGTTAAGTTAAATAATAAGATTTATGTAGTTGTAACTAGAGGTAATGATAAGAATCACGGTATAGAAATGGATAAAATAGATGTTGTAAAACAAGATGATAAGAATATAATGAGAGTAAAAGTAGTATATAAAGATAAGGAAAAATCATATCCATACATAGTAGTTGAAACTAATTTAAATGAGTTACCAGATTCGATAGAATTGAACACATCAGTAGAGTAAAATTAGTAGAATAAAAAATAATCGAGTTGATTTTATAATAAAAAATCAACTCGATTATTTTTTGTAGATAAATTTTATAACAAAAAGCATTTTTTCAATGGTAAATGCAGAAAAAACAATAACCAATATAAGGGTTTTAACATAGCATATATTATCATGAAAAAAAGGGGTGTTATTTTGAGTACTATAGTTCAGAAATATGGTGGGACATCAATGGGGAGTATTGAAAAAATAAAATCCGTTGCCAAAAAAGTAATATTAGAAAAAGAAAAAGGAAATGATGTAGTAGTTGTAGTTTCTGCAATGGGAAAAACAACAAATAAGCTTGTTGATTTAGCTAAAAAAATAGATCTAAATCCTGACAAAAGAGAATTTGATGTACTTTTATCAACAGGAGAGCAAATATCAATATCTTTATTAGCTATTGCAATTCAGTCTTTAGGATATGATGCAATATCTTTTACTGGATACCAAGTTGGCATAAAAACAAAAGGTATACATTCAAAAAGTGAAATAGAGAGTATTAATACAGATAAGATAAAGGAACATTTAGAACAAGGAAAAATAGTTATTGTAGCAGGTTTCCAAGGGATAAATGAAGATGGAGATATAACAACATTAGGAAGAGGAGGCTCAGACACTACTGCAGTTGCATTAGCTGCAGCGCTTGGATGTAATTGTACTATATACACTGATGTAGAAGGGATATATCCTATTGACCCTAATTTATATCCTAATGCAAAGAAAATAGATTATATAGGATATAAAGAAATGATAGAAATGTCAAGGCTAGGTGCCAGTGTAATGGAATCTACTTCAGTTGAGATAGGTTATAGAAAAAGTGTACCAATATATGTAACTTCAAGTGTTAATGATACGAAAGGAACTTATATAACTGAGACTAATGATAATCTTAATTGCAAAGATATAACAGGAGTAGCTATAGATGAGAATACTTCTATATTAAATGTAAAAAATATTTTATCAAAATCTAATGATATGTCTTTAATATTTGAAATATTATCTAAAGAAAATTTAGAAATTAAGATGATAAATCAAGTAGCTTCAGATGAAGGACATATAAATCTTTTTTTTGTTTTAAATAAGGGTGATTTGGGTTCTATAGATGAAGCTATGAAGAAAATAAAAATAAAATTAAATCATGTAGAAGTTTATCAAAAATCAGATATAAGCACTATATCAGTTGTATGTAAAAATATTAATTACGATGTTATAAATAAAATATTTAATATATTCAAAGAGAATAATATTGATTTTAAGCAAGTGTTCACATCTGAATTAAGCATGTCTTTTATAGTGGACAATAAATATAGACAAAGATTTATAGAATTATTAGGCGTTGAGTTTGACTTATAGCATTTGAAAATATAAATACTGGGGGTTATTAAAATGAATAAGGTAAATGTAGCTATAGTAGGAGCAACAGGCATGGTTGGTAGAACATTTTTAAAGGTTCTAGAAGAAAGAGATTTTCCAATAGAAAACTTATATTTATTTTCATCTGAAAAATCTGCAGGAACAGAGCTAGTTTTTAGAGGCAAAGAATATAAGGTAGAAGCATTAACAGAAGAATCATTCGATAGAGATATAGATATAGCTTTATTCTCAGCAGGAGGAGATGTAAGCAAGAAGTTTGCTCCTATAGCGAGAGACCATGGAGTTATAGTAGTTGATAATAGTAGTGCTTGGAGAATGGAAAATGATGTGCCATTGGTGGTTCCAGAAGTTAATCCTAAAGATGTAGATTGGAATAATGGTATAATAGCAAATCCAAACTGTTCAACAATTCAATCTGTAGTTCCATTAACAAAGCTTCATGAAGCTTTAAAAATAAAAAGAATAGTTTATTCTACTTACCAAGCAGTATCAGGTTCTGGAGTAGGTGGTATAAAAGATTTAGAAAATGGAATTAATGGTGGAGAAAATAAGAAATATCCACATCAAATAGCATACAATTGCCTTCCTCATATAGATGAATTTTTAGATAACGGTTATACAAAAGAAGAAATGAAAATGATTAATGAAACTAAGAAAATATTAAATGATGATAGTATAAGAGTAACAGCTACAACTGTTAGGGTTCCAGTTAAATATGGACATTGTGTATCTATTAACTTAGAATTTGAAAATCCTTTTGAAATGGATCAAATATATAAATTACTTCAAAAAACTGAAGGGGTTAATATAGTTGATGATGTTAAAAATAATGTTTATCCTATGCCTATAGATGTAGAAGGAAAAGATGAAGTTTATGTTGGAAGAATAAGAAGAGATTATAGTGTTGAAAATGGAATAAACATGTGGGTTGTAGCGGATAACATAAGAAAAGGTGCTGCAACAAATACAGTTCAAATAGCTGAATTATTAATAAAAAAATTAAAATAGGGGGATTTCATTATGAAGAAATTATTTGAAGGGTCTGGAGTGGCACTTGTTACACCTTTTAAAGATGGAAAAGTAAACTATGAAAAATTGGGAGAATTAATAGAGTGGCATATAGCAAATAAAACAGACTCGATAATAGTATGTGGTACAACTGGAGAATCTGCAACTATGACTGATGAAGAAAGAAAAACAACTATAAAATTTGTAGTAGATAAAGTTAATAAAAGAATACCTGTTATAGCAGGTAGTGGAAGTAATAATACGGCATATTCAATAGAATTAAGTAAATATTGTCAAGAAGTAGGAGTAGATGGCTTATTAATAGTAACACCATACTATAATAAATCAACTCAAGATGGATTGATAAAACATTATACTACTATAGCTAATAGTGTAGATTTACCAATAATACTTTATAATGTACCTGGAAGAACAGGAGTTAATATAAAACCAAGCACAGTAGAAAAGCTTTCTAAGATTGAAAATATAGTGGCAATAAAAGAAGCGAGTGGAGATATAAGCCAAGTTGCTGAAATAGCTAGATTATGTGGAGAAGACTTTACGATATATAGTGGAAATGATGATCAAATAGTTCCTATATTATCTCTTGGTGGAAGTGGTGTTATATCTGTTTTAGCTAATGTATTACCTAAAGAAACTCATGATATAGTAGAAAAATATTTAACAGGGGATGTTGTAGAATCGAGAAAATTACAATTAGGTGTAAACGAATTAGTAAGCTCGTTGTTTATAGAAGTTAATCCAATACCAGTTAAGGCAGCTATGAACTTGATGGGAATGGAGGCAGGAGAACTTAGACTTCCATTAACAAATATAAGTGAACAAAATTTGGAAATATTACGCAATAATATGATAAAGTATGGAATTAAAGTAGATTAATTCAAAATAACAGAGGTGATAAGATGATAAATGTAGTTGTTAGTGGATGTAATGGAGCAATGGGCAGAGTTTTAACTAAGGCTATAGAGGAAATGGAAGATATGACAATAGTTGCTGGAATAGATAAAAATATAAATTCATATAAAAATGCCTATCCAGTATATGAATCACCATTATCAGTAAAAGAAGAATGTGATGTTATAATAGATTTTTCAAAGCCATCTAATTTAAATGGATTACTTGAATATTCAGTGAATAATAATATTGCGCTTGTGATAGCAACTACTGGATTTAGTGAAGAAGAAGAAAATAAAATAAAAGAAGCATCTAAATTCACAAGAATATTTAAGTCTTCAAATATGTCAGTAGGCGTAAATGTATTAATAAATTTATCAAAACAAGCAACTAATACATTGGGTAATATAACTGATATAGAAATAATAGAAAAACATCATAATAAAAAAGTTGATGCACCAAGTGGAACTGCAAAAATGATAGCTAATGCTATAAATAAAGAGTTAGATGATTCAATGGAATTTAATTATGGAAGAAGTGGAAATGACGCAAAGAGAAAAGAAAAAGAAATAGGAATACATGCAATTCGTGGAGGAACAATACCAGGAGAGCATACAGTAATATTTGCAGGACTAGATGAGATTGTAGAGATAAAACACACAGCTTTATCTAAAAAAGTTTTTGCCCAAGGCTCTATAAAAGCAGCACAATATATTTTAAATAAAGAAAATGGATTATATGATATGAACAACTTAATAAATAATAATTAGTAAATTAAGTTGGGTGCTACCTAATGATCAAAATCATTGGGAGGCACTCATTTTTTTGATTTTAAATATTTTATATTTAGAGATTTAATTAATCTAGAATGCATAAAATAAAGCTAATTAACTTAACTATATAAATTTAAATAAATTATTTATATTTAATAATTATTTATAAAAAGTAGGGAAAAATATAAATTAAAATAATATCTAGAGGTGAATAAATGTTAGATTTAGATAAATATAAAGTTAGTATAGAAGATTTAAAGTGTAAAAATGCATTAGACAATATAGATTTCAAGACAACAGAGGAAATAACACCTATAAGAGAAATAATAGGTCAGAATAGAGCTGTTCAAGCTATAGAATTTGGACTAAAAATGAAACAAAAAGGATATAACATATATGTAGCAGGAGCTAGTGGAATAGGGAGAACAAGCTATACCTATAATTTAATTGAAAAGAACTTTAAGTCTAATGACAATTTGAAAGATTGGGTATATGTAAATAACTTTAAAAATACAAATGAACCAATAGCATTATCTTTTAAACCAGGAGGAGGTAAGGCATTTAAAAAGGATATAGAAGATATCGTAGATAAATTAAAAAATGAAGTTCCGAAGATATTCAATTCAAAGGAGTATGAATATCATAGTAGGATACTAATGAGTGAATTAGAAAGCAATATTGAAAATATAATAAAGGAACTAAATGAAT
>NZ_LT629846.1:35902-98402 GCF_900106845.1 Romboutsia timonensis | reverse complement strand
CATTTCACCGCTACACTAGGAATTCCACTCTCCTCTCCTGCACTCAAGTTTCCCAGTTTCAAAGGCTTACTACGGTTGAGCCGTAGCCTTTCACCTCTGACTTAAGAAACCACCTACGCACCCTTTACGCCCAGTAATTCCGGATAACGCTAGCCCCCTACGTATTACCGCGGCTGCTGGCACGTAGTTAGCCGGGGCTTCCTCCTCAAGTACCGTCATTATCTTCCTTGAGGACAGAGCTTTACGACCCGAAGGCCTTCATCGCTCACGCGGCGTTGCTGCATCAGGCTTTCGCCCATTGTGCAATATTCCCCACTGCTGCCTCCCGTAGGAGTTTGGACCGTGTCTCAGTTCCAATGTGGCCGATCACCCTCTCAGGTCGGCTACTGATCGTCGCCTTGGTAAGCCGTTACCTTACCAACTAGCTAATCAGACGCGGGTCCATCCTGTACCGCCGGAGCTTTGATACTTCTACCATGCGATAAAAGCATATTATCTCGTATTAGCATACCTTTCGGTATGTTATCCGTGTGTACAGGGCAGGTTACCCACGCGTTACTCACCCGTCCGCCGCTCTCTTCCGAAGAAGATCGCTCGACTTGCATGTGTTAGGCACGCCGCCAGCGTTCATCCTGAGCCAGGATCAAACTCTCAAATAAAAGTTGTTACCTGCTCAGACTATCATTATCTGAATATCTGGCTTGGTTTGTTAGTTTCAATTCTATAAATTAACCTACTGTTTAATTTTCAAAGTTCTTTCTTTCAACTTCTTAAGTTTACCAAAGTTACTTTTCTTTGTCAACTTATTTTTTTAAGTTGTTTTCTTTTGTTTTGCCCTTTTCTCAAGGACAAGTATAACTATACCATCTCCTAATCATATCGTCAACACTTTTTTTAAACTTTTTTTATTTTTTATTTTGCAATTTTATCTTCATATACGTAAGTTCTTGTTTTTCCAACAGGTCTAGCTTTTATTCTTATTGACTTATTATAAATTTTTATAACATCATTACAAAAATAAATCATAACATCTAACACTAATAAAATCACACTTATTAAACATATCCAATTAATTATTTGACTCATAGCACTTCCCCCAAATTAATATTTTAGTTAATATTCTTAAGGATTATTATAATTTCCTTTATAAAAATTTCGTTTTATAATTCTATAATGCTATACTTTACTTTTATTTTTTTCACTAAAATTAATTTATTTACATTTTTTTATATACTTTACTGAAGTTTAGTGTTTATATTTTTATCTAAAACTTACATTTCATACTAAAAATATTTTTAATCAAGCTATTAAATTTTCTTTAATTTCACCTATATATTTTTTATGTCTTATAGTAAAAGTAATAACATATCCAATAAATTCAACATCATCAAACCCATATACATTACTTTTATCCTCTTGAATTATATTTAATTATTGATATAACTTCTTAAATCTACAACTACACTCCATAAATAATTACATACCTCCAAAGTTAAAAATAAATATTTCAATTTATACTTTTATATAAATCATAATATTATATAGTTTACACCTCTTAATGATCAGTTATAGTTTAAAACTTAGATTCTTTATATTTATAAAAAAAGGATTGTGCATTGATTATAAATCACACACAATCCTTTTTATGTAAATATTATTCTTCTATTTTGTTTTGGTTATTTTCTATAGGTTTCATTGTAGGGAATAATATAACATCTCTTATAGATGGAGAATTAGTTAATAACATCATAACTCTATCTATACCTATTCCAAGACCACCTGTAGGAGGTAAACCTACTTCTAAAGCATTTATGAAGTCTTCATCCATATCACAAGCTTCATCATCACCTAATTCTTTCTTTCTTAATTGATCCATAAATCTTCCTTTTTGGTCTATTGGATCATTTAACTCAGAGAATGCATTAGCTAATTCCCATCTGTTAGCGAAAGCTTCAAATCTATCTGTTTTTCTTGGATCTTCTACATTTCTCTTAGCAAGAGGTGATACTTCAACTGGATGATGAGTTATAAATGTAGGTTGTATTAACTTATCTTCACCGAATTCTTCGAAGAATGCATTTATAACCTCTCCTCTTCTCATTCCAGGAGTTATTTCTATCCCTTTTTCTTTAGCTACCGCTAAAGCTTCTTCATCTGTGTTTATAGTAGAGAAATCTACACCAGTGTATTCCTTAACACACTCTTCCATAGTCATTCTTCTCCATGGAGGTGTAAAGTCTATTTCTGTTCCTTGGTAGTTTATTTTCATGCTTCCTGTAGCAGCTTCAGCCATATGAGCTATAACATTTTCAGTTATTTCCATCATGTCTGTGTAATCTGCATAAGCTTGGTATAATTCTATTGCAGTATACTCTGGGTTATGCTTTATAGACATACCTTCATTTCTGAACATTCTACCCATTTCATATACTTTATCAAATCCACCAACTATAAGTCTCTTTAAGTATAATTCGTTAGCTATTCTCATATACATTGGTATATCTAATGTATTGTGGTGAGTAACGAATGGTCTAGCATTTGCTCCACCAGCTATAGTATTTAATATTGGTGTTTCAACTTCTAAGAATCCTCTTTCATCTAAGTATGATCTTAGAGCTTTTAAAGCTTTAGTTCTTGTTAAGAACGCATCCTTAACTTCTGGATTAACTATTAAGTCTACATATCTTTGTCTATATCTTAAATCTTGGTCTTTTAATCCATGATATTTTTCTGGTAAAACTTGAAGTGATTTAGACAATAAAACTACTTCATTAGCTTTTACAGATATTTCTTCTTTCTTAGTCTTGAATACTTCACCTTCAACACCTATTATATCCCCTATATCATATGTAGAGAATATAGAGTATTCTTCTTCACCTATTCTATCTAATCTAACATAGCATTGGATTCTTCCATTTTGATCTTGTATATCTATAAATCCAGCTTTTCCTTGGATTCTTTTGCTCATTATACGACCAGCTATTTTTACTACTTTACCTTCGAATTCTTCAAAGTTTCCTTTTATTTCTGTAGAATTGCTAGTTCTATCATATCTGCTAACTTTAAAAGGGTCTCTACCCATTTCTTGTAATTTAGCTAATTTATCTCTTCTTACTCTAAGTACTTCTGTAAGATCTTCTTGAAGTTGATCATTATTCATTTGATCGTTGTTCATAGACTTACCTCCTCAATTTATTATCTTCTTATTTCTAATATTTCAAATTTAGCCACTCCATCTGGAACTTGAACATCTACTATATCTCCTATAGTTCTTCCTAGAAGAGCTTTTCCTACTGGAGATTCATTTGATATTTTACCTTCATATGGATCTGCTTCCGCTGAACCAACTATTGTATATTCAACTTCTTCTTCAAAATCCATATCATTTACTTTAACTATTGAACCTATTGTTACAACATTTGAATCTATTTTACTTTCATCAATGATAACTGCTCTTCTTATCATTGATTCTAATTTTATTATTCTTTCTTCAACTTGAGCTTGCTCGTTTTTAGCTTCATCATACTCAGCATTTTCTGAGATGTCTCCAAAAGATATAGCAACTTTTATTCTATCAGCTACTTCTCTTCTTCTTACAGTTTTTAATATTTCTAATTCATCTTCTAATTTTTGATATCCTTCTTGAGTTAAAAGTATTTCCTTCTTATCTTCCATAACCCCTACAACTCCTTCACTATGTATTTGGGATTTCTCCCAAAGCTTATTTAGATTATTACATATTTTGTTTTAATTTATGCGGTATATTATAGATTACTATTATTCTAATGTCAAGCAGTCTTGCATATAGCTTTCTAGCTTATTAACTACCTCTTCATAGCTTTCAATTTTATTTATTTCGTCTCTAACTCTAGCTGAATTTCTAAGTCCTTTTAAGTACCAAGCAATATGTTTTCTCATCTCTCTTACAGCAACATATTCTCCATGTTCCTCTACTGCTAGTTTTAAATGTTTTTTAGCAGTATTTATTTTTTCTTCTAATGTAGGTTCTGGTAATATTTCACCAGTTTGCATATAATGATTTATCCTTTTAAATATCCAAGGGTTTCCTTGTGCTCCTCTACCTATCATTATAGCATCACAATTAGTTTGATTTAACATATTTATTGCATCTTCTACTTCGAATACATCTCCGTTTCCTATAACAGGAATACTTACATTTTCTTTAACTTGTCTTATTATATCCCAATCTGCTTTACCTGAATAATATTGCTCTCTTGTTCTACCATGTATAGCTATTGCACTTATTCCACAATCTTCTGCAATTTTAGCAATTTCTACTGCATTTATACATGTATCATCCCAACCTTTTCTTATTTTAAGAGTAACTGGTTTTTCAGAGTTCCCTACTACAGCCTTTAAAACTTTAGCTGCTAATTCAGGATTTTTTAAAAGAGCAGATCCATCACCATTTTTTACAACCTTAGGTGCTGGACATCCCATATTTATATCTAATATTTCATTTGGATATGAATTTAATATTTTTGCAGCTCCACCCATATATTCTGGATCCGAACCAAATATTTGTATTGCAACAGGATGTTCTTCCTCCTCTATTTTCAACATTTTCTTAGTATTTTGATCGTCATAACATAAAGCTTTTGCATTAACCATTTCTGTATACAACATTCCACAATCTTGTTCTTTACAAATCAGTCTAAATGGAAGGTCTGTTACTCCAGCCATAGGTGATAGAAAAACTCTATTATCTAAATTTAAGTTGCCTATTTTCATTTTTGTCTCCTCCTAAATTTAAAATTTATTAATATTTAAAAAAAGGAATTGGATTTATATTACCCAATTCCCCTATGCTATTCTTTGTTCTTTTCGTGTAAAATTCTTAAACCATCTAGTGTTAAAAATCTATCTACATGATCTATACTTTTAGTTTCTGAAGCAATAAGAGTAGATAATCCACCTGTAGCTATAACTTTAACATTTTCTTGATTTAACTCTTTCTTCATCATATCTATTATTTTTTCAACTAGCCCTACATAGCCATATATTATACCAGCTTGCATAGCAGATACTGTATTCTTACATGTAACTGTACCTGGCTTAACAAGTTCAACTCTAGGTAGTTTAGAAGCTCTTTGGAATAATGCTTCACTAGATATTTTTATACCTGGTGCTATAGTTCCACCTAAATACTCTGCATTATTTGTTATTGCACAGAATGTAGTAGCTGTCCCAAAATCAACGACTATAACAGGCGTACCATATTTTTCAACACATGCAACAGCATTCACTATTCTGTCAGCTCCAACTTGTTTAGGATTATCATATTTTATATTTAATCCTGTCTTTATACCAGGACCTACAACCTTAGGTTCTTTTTTACAGTACTTTTTACAAAAGTTTTCAAGAGAATGCATAACATCAGGCACTACAGATGATATTATAACATCTTCTACACAGTTCATATCTATATTCTCATATTGGAATAAGTTACTTATTAAAATCCCATATTCATCAGATGTTTTATATTTATCCGTAGTTATTCTCCAATACTTTATAAGCTCTTTACCTTTATATAGCCCTAAAACCATATTGGTATTTCCAACGTCAAATACTAAAAGCATATATCATTAACCTTCCTTCTATTTTTTCCTTTTATTAAAAACTATACAAACAGCTGATACAACAAAGCCTCCAACAATAGCTTCTGGTATTCCGCTTGTTGCTCCTAGTGTTAATATTAAAGTTTTTGCTGCTGATGCACTTTCTCCTAAAGCCTCAGCATATCTAGCTCCATACAATATATATATCATCCCTAGTACACCTACTGTGTTAACTAAAGATCCTACAACTCCTGTTATCCACCCAGATACAAAAACATTCTTAGTAAATTTAATAGTAAGCTTATAAACATAATAAGCTATTACACCTATAAGCATCCTTGGTAATATAGATACCAATGGATTTATAAATGCAAAAGAAGTTATTGTAGGCATAGTAAGCGCTTTTAATAAACTTGTCGCTCCAAATATAAATCCTACCGTAATACCAACTAAAGGTCCTTCTACTATTGCACCTATAATTACAGGTATATGCATTATAGTTGCATTTGTTGGTCCTATAGGAATAAACCCTAAAGGCGTCATAGATAACATAATAGAAATTGCCGCTAATACTCCTATTATCGCCATTTTTCTAACATCAACCTTTTTTACAGGTCTTGATTTAACTTTCAAAACCTCTGGTGATTCCATCACAACTTCTGCTTCCACAACTTTTAGTTCTGATGGATTTGACACTTCTTCTTTCGATGACTTTAAATTCATCATAAAAATACACCTCCGTTCCAGCTCATAAAAGATGCCGGACTTCTAAATTTTATTTTTCGCTATAGTAAAGTCAAGCTCTAAAAATTAGATACCTGCTATAACAAAACAATTGTATCAATAGTAATTTACATTGTCAATAATTCTTGAGTACGAGCTATATCTTTATATGAACGTATTTCTCCTATAGACTCCGCATTTTTTATTGCATTTATTATACTTTTTTCTACAACCTCTGTAGCTAAAGATCCTAAAAGGGTAATATCCGTTTCAACTTCTCCCGTAGCCATAGTAAATATAGTATCTCCATCATGAGGAGTATGTATAGGGAATATTGCTTTTGCATATCCATTATGAGCCATTTGAGATACTTTCTTACATCCCGCTTTATCTAATTTAGCATTTGTAGCTACAATTCCTATTGTAGTATTATCTATACTAAATCCTCCTTTATTAACTCCATTTTTCATCAACTCATAACTATTTAGCACATTTTTCTTTTCATCATCCATAACCCCTGCTATCACTTTTCCATTTTCATATACATCACCAAAAGCATTAACCGCAACCAAAGCAGATACAACCAATCCATTAGGAAGTTTAATTGAATGACTACCTATTCCACCCTTCATAGCATACTCTATACCCTTTATTTTACCTACTGTAGCTCCACAACCTGCACCAAAATTACCTTGGTTTAACTTTGTATCACTTGCTACCTGACAAGCTCTATATCCCATCTCTATATTAGGTCTAGACTTCGGATTTCCAACTCCTAAATCAAACAATACTGCTCCTACAACTATAGGTACCTTAGCAACACCTACATCAAAACCTATGTTATTCTCTTCTAAATATTTACTTACACCACATGTAGATTCTAGTCCAAAAGCTGAACCACCAGATAAAACCACTGCATGTACTTTTTGAATCATATTTATAGGATTTAATAGGTCTGTTTCTCGTGTACCTGGACCTCCTCCTCTAACATCAACGCCACATACAGCGCCTTCCTCACATATAACAACTGTACATCCTGTTAATCCATTTCTATCCTCAACTTGTCCTACTTTTAATCCTTTAACATCTAATATATTATTATACATATCCCTTTACTCCTCTTATCGATACTTCTCCTGACATAATTTCCTTTATAATATTATCTTTAGTTCGTACTACTAAGTTACCCTCTTGATTCATATCTAAACATTTAACTAACTCTTTTTCTTCACCTTTAATCAAGTACACATCTTTTCCTATAATAGCAGAGTGTTGTCTACATATATCTAGCGTTTCTTCCTTTAATTCTTTATTTATATACTGTAAATATAAATTTTCAAATTCCTTTAATATCTTTCTTATTATATCAACTCTAGATATTTTATGGCCTTCTTTATATAATGAAGTCGCAATTTCAGATATTTCCTGGGAAAACTCCATAGTTTTAACATTTATACCTATTCCTAGGATAATATAATTTATTCTATCGATTTCTGCTGATAGTTCAGTAAGAATACCTGCAACCTTCTTATTATTTATTATAATATCATTTGGCCACTTTATATTTGCTTGCACCCCTAAATCATTTAAAACTTTAGCTATACTAGCCCCAGCTATCAAAGTTATAAAGGGAGCTTTTTGAGGTATCATATTTGGTTTTAATATAATACTCATCCAAATACCTTCTTTAGATTTAGAATGCCACTGCCTACCTATTCTTCCTTTTCCTTTTGTTTGCTCCTCGCTAATAATCACAGTTCCCTCGGGTTCCTGTGATGCTACTTTTTTAGCATAATCATTAGTAGAGTCTATAGTTTCAAAATGAACTATGTTGTTCCCCATAATCTTAGTTTCTAGTTTATGAGAAATATTTTGATATGTTAGCAAATCTTCTGGGTCTTCTATTAATCTATACCCTTTCCTATTTACAGATTCAATATTATATCCTTCTTCTTTTAGAACTTTCATATGCTTCCATATTGCAGCTCTAGATATACCTAACTTTTTAGATAATTCTTCTCCTGAAATAAATTCATCCTTACTATCAAGTATAGTTTCTATTATTTTATCTCTCATGTCCAACCTCTATTCAATATTAGTAATTATTATAAATTATACATTATATCTATATAAGTTAATATATAGTCTTTAATTTGTACCTCTAACATTAAAAACTCTATTTTTTTATAGTGTCTATTTTGAAATTTATTGGATAGTTAATTATATTTTCATATAAATTATTTATATTTTTTATTTAATACTATCTTTCTATATATAAAAAATGACCTATAAATAGGTCACCTCAACTGACACCTAACGGTCGTCAGTTTTTTTGTATTCAAATTTTGCTCTGCAATTAGGACATACTAGTTCTGGCATAGGCTCATCTTCTAGCGGATCTATCGCTCCAAATATTATATCCATTCTAAATTCTTCAATAAGAAATTCTGGCACTCCTTTTTCAAATCCACATGACTTACAGTGGTAATTATATAATTTTTGACCAATACTCATCTCTTCTAATTCTTTTAACATAGTCATACTCCTAAAAATTTTATTTTTTATATTATACCTTATTTTGAGTACGACAAAATAAGGTTACTCATATTTCCAAAATAACCCTTTTAAAATAAGCATATTCGTTCACTTTTATTGGTATCTACTATTCTTATTGGCTTAAATTCATCTATTTCATTAATAATATTTTTATAATTTGATTTATTCAATACATTATATATCAAACCATATTTACGATACCAAATTTCCCATAACATCATTTCATTACCACAACTAGTACATATAAATGGATTTACTCCAAAAGTTTCTATCAATCTTTCTTTAAAACTTCTCTTCTTATTTTTCTGTTTCTGAATTAATTCAAATATATTTCTTTGTTTCATNAGAAATAATTTCTTAATTCTTCTGGTATTGTAAATACTGCATGTCTATGCTTTACATTTAACATATTCTCTGCTTGCTTTTCAGACCATTTAATTGAATACATTCTCCCACACTTAGTACAGAATTTACTTTTACATGAAAATCCATGAATATATTCTTCATAACAGTTCAAACATTTATGTTTTATATATCCATGCTCTATATTTCCACAATTCAATGCTTTTTCTATTACATTAATTATATGCTGACGCATTTCTTTACTTTTTATTCTTGATAACTTATCTTCTTTAAATTTTTCAAAATGATTTTTTAAAATTATATTTATAATTTTACTTTTTTTATATCTTCTACACTTATTCATATCACTATTATACAGAAGTTTTCCACAGGTTTAAATGTAATATAATGTCCTTGTAAGTAAAAAAGAGCCTTAAAGGCTCTTTTTTATTATTTATTTTCATCTTTATCTATTTTTCCCTGAGAAAATTCATCTCTTCTATTTAAATCAGTATCTGATTGTAATTCTCTAGATAAAGTTTCTTTCTTTTCGATTGCTTCGCTATTATTTGTTTCGTCATCTTTTTTTGTTTCTAAGACATCTAATGGCAATTCTTTATTAAATGCTTTTAAGAATTGTTCTGCATCTAGTGTTTCATATACTAATAATGCTTTAGCTACATATTCTAGCCTATCCATATTATCTTGTAGTATCTTTTTAGTTTGCTTGTATGACTCATCAACTATTCTTCCGATTTCCTTATCTATTTCATAAGCTACTTCTTCAGAATAATTCTGCTTACTTGCAAAGCTATTTCCTAAGAATACTTCATCATCTGAGTCTCCAAATGTCATAGGTCCTAATTTTTCACTCATACCATATTTAGTAACCATATTTCTAGCAGTTGCTGAAACTCTTTCTAAGTCATTTGATGCTCCTGTAGATATATCATCTAAAGTTAATTCTTCAGCTACTCTACCACCAAGTAACACAACTATGTTTTCTTTCATTTCATTTTTAGTTGCATAGAACTTATCTTCAACAGGAAGTTGCATAGTAAATCCTCCAGCTCTTCCTCTTGGAACTATTGTAACTTGGTGTACTGGGCTTACATGAGGTAGTACATGCGCACAAACTGCATGCCCTGCTTCATGGTAAGCAGTAAGTTTTCTTTCAGGTTCACTTATAACTCTAGATTTTTTAGCTACACCTGCTATAACTTTTGTTATAGCTTCTTCTATAGTTTCCATATGAATTTTCTTTTCTCTTTTTCTAGCAGTAAGTATAGCTGCTTCATTCATTAAGTTTTCTATATCAGCTGGAGTAAATCCAGGTGTTCTTCTTGCTAATACTTCTATGTTTACATCATCTGCTAAAGGCTTATTCTTAGAATGCACTTTAAATATTGCTTCTCTACCTTTTACGTCTGGTGCACCTACAACTATTTGTCTATCAAATCTTCCTGGTCTAAGTAAAGCCGGGTCTAATATATCTGGTCTGTTTGTAGCAGCCATTATTATTATACCTTGGTTTACTCCGAAACCATCCATTTCAACAAGTAATTGGTTAAGAGTTTGCTCTCTTTCGTCATGACCTCCGCCAAGACCAGCTCCTCTTTTTCTACCAACAGCATCGATTTCATCTATAAATATTATTGCTGGTGCATTTTTCTTAGCTTGTTCAAACAAATCTCTAACTCTAGATGCTCCAACCCCAACAAACATTTCAACGAAATCAGAACCACTTATACTGAAAAATGGTACTCCAGCTTCTCCAGCTACAGCTCTTGATAAGTAAGTTTTACCTGTACCAGGAGGCCCTACCATAAGTATACCCTTTGGTATTCTAGCTCCTAGTTCTATATATTTTTTAGGATTCTTTAAGAAATCAACAACTTCTTGTAAATCCTCTTTCTCCTCATTTAATCCTGCAACTTCCTTAAATGTTACTCTTGTTTTTTCATCATCCTTATGAACCTTAGCTTTTGATTTACCAAAGTTCATAACTCTTCCGCCTCCGCCTTGAGACTGATTCATAAATACAAACCAAAGTATTACCATAAAGAATATTAATAATAAAGTAGGTAATAGTTCTACAAACCAAGGTGTAGATGGTTTAGCTTCTCCACCAAAAACAATTTTACCTTCTTTAGCTTGATCTAGTACCTCTTTTGAAAGAGTGTCTCCCATTATCTCTTTAGGTACATAAGATCTAAATTTAGTATTTGAATCCTTTATAGTACCTTCTACTGCTGTATCACTTACAAAATATAGTCGCGATATATTTTCATTTGTTAATTCTCTATATACTTTTGAAAATTCTAAAGTCTCTACTTTCTGTGTAGGTTTTCCTGAAAACTGAACTATACCTACAATTATTATAAAAATTACTAGGTAGAAACCTATTCCTTTGAAAAATTTATTCAAAAGAAGCCCTCCTTTCATACGTTGTTTTTATTCTATAGATTCTTAAAGGTAACCTTTAAGACTTCTTTTGTTTTTTCATCTATTTTATAATTTTCACTAGACTTATATTTACCAACTTGTAATATACCTTGTTCATCAGCTATTACAGGTACCTTACATCTTTCTTCTCTTGGTATTTTTAAGTCTATAAATAGATCTTTAATTTTTTTAGATCCTCCTGCAAGTTTTATTTTATCACCTTGCTGTCTACTACGTACAACCATACCCCCTTTTATTTTGTTTAAATCAAACCCTTTAGACATTTTGTCTACTTTTCCATTTTTATATCTATCTATAGTCATTGTTTGGGTTTCAATTATAATATTTGTTTCTTTTATCTTAACAAATCCATTGTTAGGTATATTATATAAGAAATCTATTTCCTCAGTAACTATTTCTGTAGTAGTTAATGTTATACAATCTTGCTTTCTATATACAAATACACCTCTTGGAAGAGTTAACATCTTATTAATTTTAGATTCACTTTCAAATTCTAATACATCTTCTATGTGTTTTTGATCTATAAAATTCGTATCACCTAAAATAGATTTTATACCTTTTCTTAAAACCCTTACCTTTATTGCATTATGCAACTTACTAAAACCATTTATTTTTATGTCTACTGTATCAGAAGTAACTTTGCATATATCTTTAAACTTAGATTCAGCTTCAGCTTCAATATAATCACTATCACTTCTTAAACTATTACTCATCCTTACTATAGATTCTATTAAATTAGTATTAAAATTATCCGTCATATATGGTATTAATTCTAATCTAATTTTATTTCTAGTATAAATATTTTCTAAATTACTTTCATCTATTCTAGGATTTAAATTATGTACTTTACAGTATTCTTCTATATCTTTTCTTTCTATATCTAGAAGTGGTCTAATTACACCATTTTCTCTAGCATATTCTATACCTCTAAGACCTTGAAGACCTGTTCCCCTCATTATTCTCATTAAAACCGTTTCCGCTTGGTCGTTTAAATTATGTCCAATTGCTATTTTATTTGATTTAGTTCTTTTCTTTATCTCATCAAACATTTCATATCTAAGTTTTCTTGCCCCTTCTTCTATCGATAGACTATTATCTTTACAATATTTAGGAACATCTATAGACTTTAAAAAATACGTTATTCCCATTTCATCACATATCTCTGAAACATATAAAGCATCTTTTTGTGCTTCTATTCCTCTTATTTGATGATTTAAGTGGGCTGCATATAATTCTATATCTAGTTTATCCTTAAGTCTACTTAATATGTGCAATAGACAAACAGAATCTGGTCCTCCAGATATTCCTATAACAATCTTGTCTCCTGACTCTATTAAGTTATGTTTATTTATAGTGCTTAGCACTTTTTCAAAAACCATATTTATACCTCTTACATTTAGTTTTTTTATAACTCGTATCTATAGTTTTCTATAAAAAAACTATAATCCCTTGTATAAATTTTTAAAATATACAAACTTTAATATAACTATTATAATACCAAATAAATTAAATAAAAGGTAGTATTTTAACTACCTTCTATAAAATTTATAAACCGCATTATATATTATACTCTATTAATATATTTATTTCATTTTTTCCTTTAAATAAGTCTAATATATTTATATTATATTCTATATTTAATTTTATATAATTTTTTTCACTTTTATCAACTACTAATTTATTTGTTTCTGTTTCTATTATAAATAGACCTTGATTTGTTCTATATTTCGTCAAATGCTTATGCTTTTCTTTAAATACCATTAAAGAATTTACATTTCCAAATCTTTTTATAGAAACTTCATCATCAGATATCCTTACTGTAGTTGTTATTTTTTGATCTTCTTCAATTTCTTCATAAACTACATATATATCTTTATTTTTTTCAAATATTTTTCCTATAGTATCTACCTCTATAGTATCTACTGTTCCAACTTCATCATATTGTTTTGTAAGTATCTTTAGTTTTGCCTCCAAAATAAATCCTCTCCTAAAACAAGTATAAACTTTAAGCTTCTTGCTCAAAGTTTATACTCATAATTAATATTGTTATATTTTTACGCTTTTTATGTCATCTATTTCTTTCTTTAAAAATTCTTCTGCAATAGAAGCAAATTTTTCTGGTATATCTGATACATAATACTCATACTTAGGATCTTCTTCAGTTTCTTCTCTAAGTATATTATCATTTTCTAGTATTCTCTTTAAATCTTTTGCGGTTTCTCTTGCAGGATTTACTAACTTAACATTTTCTCCAACAATTTCTCCGATTGTTCTCTTTAGCAGTGGATAATGTGTACATCCTAATACTAAAGAATCTATACCTTTATCCATTAACTCTTCTAAGTATCTTCTTGCAGTTAATGATGCTATGTCAGTATTTGCCCATCCTTCTTCTACTATAGGAACAAATAAAGGACATGCTTTATCTACTATTTTTATCTCTGGATCTATTTTAGCAATTTCTATATTATATGCTTTTGACCTTATAGTCCCATCAGTTCCTATAACTCCCACTATTTTATTCTTAGTAGTATATGCTGCAGTCTTTGCACCTGCTTCTATAACTCCAATTATCGGCAAATCATACTTTTCATTTGCTTCTTTTAATGCTCTTGCCGTTGCTGTATTACAAGCTATTACTATAGCTTTTACATTTTTTGAAATTAAAAAGTCTATAGCCTGAAAAGTATATTTTATTATTGTCTCTTTAGATCTAGGTCCATAAGGAACTCTGGCTGTATCGCCAAAATAAACTATATTTTCATTTGGTGTGATTTTCATTATTTCTTTTAATACTGTAAGACCCCCTAGTCCTGAATCAAACACACCTATAGGCCTATTATTCATTTGTAACACCTACTTTACTTTTTAGAATCTAGTGCTAGCTCTATAAGTCTATCTATAAGTTTAGAGTATTCTAAACCTGTAGCTTCCCACATCTTAGGATACATACTTATATTTGTAAATCCTGGTAATGTATTTATTTCATTTATAAATATTTCACCTGAATCTTTATCTATAAAGAAATCTACTCTAGAAAGTCCTTTTCCATCGATTCCTTTGAATGCCTCTATTGCCATTCTTCTTATATCTTCCATATCTTCTGCTTTTATATTTGCTGGTATATCATAAGTTGAAGTACCATTTATATATTTATCTTCATAATCATAGAAGTCTTTAGCTGGCTTTATTTCACCTGCTATAGATGCTTTAACTTCTCCATTTCCGATAACAGCAACTTCTATTTCTCTAGCATTTATACCTTTTTCTAAAACTATTCTTGAGTCATATTTTAAAGCTTCTTCTATACCAACTAGAAGTTCTTCTCTATTTATAGCTTTAGATATACCTACACTTGAACCTAGATTAGCTGGTTTTACAAATATAGGGTAGTTTAATTTTTCTTCTATCTTGTCTAATTCTTGATCTTTATTTATATTAAATTCCCATTTATTTGTATATGTGTAATCTACTTGTGGTAATCCTATTTGTGAGAATACCTTTTTACATATAAGTTTATCCATACCTACACTAGATGCTAAAACCCCACATCCTACGTATGGTATTTGGCTTATTTCAAATAATCCTTGTATTGTACCATCTTCTCCGTATGGACCATGTAACACTGGAAATAATACATCTATCTTTTCTACTCTTCCATCTTCAAATTTTAATCCAACTTCTTTATTTCCTGAAGGTATTAAGTTTATCTCAACACTTGGATTAGCTAAATTAACCCAACTTCCATCTTTGATGTTTTCTTCATTTCCATCATAAAACATCCATCTTCCTTCTTTTGTTATTCCTATAGTAAAAACATTATATTTATCTCTATTAATATGCTTACAAATCGACGCTGTTGATAATAGTGAAACTTCATGTTCACCAGATTTTCCACCAAATATTAAAGCCACATTTATTTTACTCATAATATGCTCACCTTTCTTCAAATATTTGTTAATATTAACCATTATATGCATTTTGTTATCTAAATGATTATTATAATTTATTTTAACAAAAAAATAAAGGAGCAAACGCACCTTTATTAGTATTTGAAGTATATATTTTCAACTATTTCGCAAATACATGATTTCCTATCCTCATATATGGATTTAGTGTCTTTATCCAATTACATGTAGCTATATCCGGATTCCAAAAATAGATTGCATTATTAGTTGGATCATTACCATACAATGCATCTTGTGCAGCAGTATATGCTGACTCTGTAGGTTGCATATTTATAGATCCATCTTTAACTACAGAAAATGCATTTTTCTGATATATAACATCCTTTATAGTATTTGGAAACCTTGGATCTTTTACCCTGTTTATAACTACTGCAGCTACAGCAACTTGTCCTTCATAACTTTCCCCTCGAGCTTCTCCTGTAACTAACTTAGATAAAAGTAATAATTCTTCATTTGTAATATTTATTACTTCTCTTTTTTGTTGTTTAACAGTTTTAGCTTGAATAGGAGATGCTTTTATATTAGAATTTGTATCTAATTCATTTGAGTATATTAAGCTTGTAGGAATAAGCACACAAGTTAAAACTATTATTAAAACTTTAAGCTTATAACACCTATCCATAAATTTTGTCACTCCTTTAATTTTCTATTTGATTATATCTTGTATTATTTCTACTATTTTAAATTTAATTTGAACTCTATCTACTTGCTTACTAGTTTTTTGAGATATTAATTCATACTCCTCTTCAGTTAATACTTCTCTTAACTTATCATCTGTATCTTTATCTATTATACCTTTTTGTTCATCTACAAAGCATAGTGGTGGAAACATAACACACCACCAATTTTTTCCCTTTCCTTCACCTATTATTATTCTTAATGCTTTATACTCACCTGCTGGAAGTACTACATTAGAATATTGTTTTGTAGGGAATTTACTATAGTCAATTCCTACTTTAACATCATAGTCATATCCATTTTCTAAGATAATATTTTTACTTATTTTCTCAAGTTCATCATATTCTTTTTTTATTATTAATTCACTTTCTTCTATACTTTCTGATTCTAATAATTTAGGTTGTAAATAATTTATAATAGCATCTCTTACTTTTAATTTTAAATTTTGGTCTTCCTCTGAGTCACTATTTGCTATCACATGAAATCTTATAAGTTTATCTTTATAATCTTCTGATGCTGTACTTATTTTTTTTACTTCCCCACTTATTGATATTGTCATAATTGATATAATTGAAATTAAACTTAATATTAATATACTTAATCTTATTTTTATTTTATTAACCATCATTAATCCCCCTCAAAATATTACTATTTTGAGTATTACCACTTTAAATTAATTTATACTAGCTAAGCTAATAAAAATTTAATTTAATCGTATAAATATAACTAATCACTTTTTAATCTGTTGTGCTAGTTATTTTAATAAACATATTGAAATTACTATTTGAAATTACTATATAAAGTTTTTTAACTACTAAAATATAGCTTGTTAGACTCTAGCATGTTCAATAATTATAATTAACTTGCACAATGAGTTTTTTTATTATAAAAATATTTTTCTTAAATTATTTGTTATTAATTTATTGTTTATGCATAATTTTTTATAATTTATAGTTATCTAATATACAAAAAAATCATTGGACAAATTTAATTATCTTAAATTAATCCAATGATTTTTATTTTTATAATTCTTTATTATTTACTGTCGTTTCTATCATAAAGTTTTCAGCCTTTTGAATATGCTCCATAGCATACTTTTTAGCAAGCTTACTATCCCTTCTTTTTATAGCATCTAATATCATTTTATGTTCTTCTATTATATTTACAGTAGAATCATAGTCTGATATATACGTAACTCTAAATCTATAAACTTGCTCCCATAAAGAATTTATTAATTGATGCAATTTTTTATTATTTGTAGATTTAAATATACATTCATGAAACTCTACATCTTTTCTTAATAAGGCTTCTACATTTGATTCATTTATACCATATTTAAATTCTTCTACTATAGATTCTAATTTTTTTATATCTTCATCTGTTATTCTTTCAGCAGCAAGAGATGCTGCTAAGCCTTCTAAGCTAGCCCTTATTTCTAATACGTCTATTAAATCTTTTAATGACATATTAGCTACATAAGCACCTTTTCTTGGAAGCATAACAACTAACCCCTCTAATTCTAGTTTTCTTATAGCTTCCCTTACTGGCGTTCTACTTACACCTAATTGCTCAGCTAATTGAACTTCCATAAGCCTTTCTCCTGGCTTTAATCTTCCTTCTACTATTGCTCCCCTTAAGTTCTCAAATACCACATCTCTTAGTGGTTTGTACTCATCTAAATTTAACTTAGTTAAATTCTCCATTAACTTCAACTCCTTTTTCACTACTTCTGACAACATAAACTTGGTTATATTTCTTTAGTAGTTCTCCCTTTGTACTTAATGCATCTTCCTCTTTATCAAATAACCCAAAAACTGTAGGCCCACTTCCACTCATCATAGAACCTAAAGCATTATTTTCTAACATTACCTTTTCTATATCTTTTATCTCTTCATGCATTTTACTTGTTACAGTTTCAAGTACATTTACCATATTTGTTGCTAATAAATTTATATTCCCTTTTTTTAGACATTCTATCAAGAATTTATTATCTGGTCTATTTTTAATATTTTGTAAATCTAGTCCTTCATATACTTCTTTTGTTGATACAAATAAATTCGGTTTACAAACTAATATAACTGTATCTTTAGATAGTCCTTTTATATAAGTTAATTCTTCTCCTATTCCTTGTGCTAAAGCTGCATTTCCTGATATACAAAATGGAACATCCGCACCTAATTTAAGCCCTATTTCTTGTAACCTCACTTCTGATAAGTTAAGTTTCCAAAGTTTATTAAGCCCTACTAGAACTGCAGCTGCATTACTACTTCCTCCAGCCATACCTGCTGCTACTGGAATATTTTTTTCTATAAATATTTCTACACCATTTTTTATGTTAAATTGATCTTTCAATACTTTTGCTGCCTTATAAACAATATTATTTTCATTTAAAGGAATATCGGAACTATTGCTGTTTATATTAATTTCATCTATCTCAATTTCTTTTATCTTTATGATGTCATATAAATCTATTGTCTGCATTATCATTTCGACTAAATGATATCCATCTTCTCTTTTTCCTAGCACATCTATTGATAAATTTATTTTAGCTCTGCTTTTTAATTCTATTGAACTCATTTTAGCCTCCTTAAGTATTTATAATGCGTTTAATGCTCAATACTTATATTATACTACAAAAAATAAAATAATAGGGGACTATAATCCCCTATTTATTTTATTTTAATAACCACTAATTATAATTACTTGCTTTATATATAAATATTTTAATAAAATAAGTTTATATTAATCACACACTGCTACTTTTTTTTCTAAAATTAAGCATTTACCTGGTTTTAATGGTTCTTCTATTTTTAATTCATTTAATTCTGCTATTTCAGACTCTGTTGTGTTATATTTTTTTGCTATATTCCAAAGATTATCGCCTTCTTTACATATATATACTATTATACTTGGTGCTTTAGATAAGTCATATTCTCCTAAATCTTCACCCTTCACTATAAAACTTTCTGTCTTTTTATCTACTGCTTCTATAAATCTTTTTATTTTCACTGATAAATCTATATCATCTCTATTTAAATCAACTTCTAATTTTTCTATAGAAACTGTATTAAATATATTACAAGTATCAGTTAAATCATCTATTGTTATATCATGTTCAAAAGGTATTTCTTCACTTATTCTATAAACTGATTTTAGACCTTCTACAGGAACATATAGTATATCAATTTTTATTATACCTTGTATTATACTCTTATCCCCTTCTGCATAAGAATTCTCTATAGATATAGATGGGCAAACACTTACTATATCTTTTATTTGTATATCATCATTACTATTTTTTATAGTTTCTCTTACAACAAAACTTTCTGTTTCAGATTCTATTGTTTTGTTTACTTCCATTGTTCTATAATCGAATTTTATTATTTTCTCAGGAGAGTAAGCATCTTGTAAAATCTCTCTTGTTATTTCATCTGTAACTTTTACTTTGCATTCAACTGTACAATCTATTTCTAGTAAACCACTATTACTTTCATTATTTTGTTTAAATACATAATTGAATTCTTCCATAGATAATAAAGTTTCTTCTGTCATACCTTCACATGCACCTGGAACTTCTATAAATTGCGTAAAATCTATTCCTATCTTATCTAATTCAACTAATTCTCCATCATATGTACAAGCTAAAGGATTTATTTCTACTACTCCACCAACTATAACTTTATTATCAGATACTCTAGTTTCTTTTATTTTAGCATATGGATTTAAACTTATTATTGATTGAACTTCTTCTGTATTTATAGTTATAGTATCTCTTATTGCACTTTCTGATTTTTCTATACCTACAATATCTTGATAGCTTATTTCTTTTCTATGTTTTTGAACACCTTCAACTTGAGCAACATCTTTTACTATATCTAGTCTTTGCTTGTCAAATATACTTCCTCTTAAATTAATAAGAGCTCCTACTCTTATTTTTCTTTCATTCATTATAGTGCAATCTACATGCTCTACTTCTGGGAATAACATATATTCCATATCAGAAACTATGTTATCTTTTTCTATAACCTCATTTATGTCTATCTTACCATCTACATTTGAAACTGTTGTTTTATCATCTGTCGTATATATTACATTGTAGTTAAAGCTACCTCTACAAAGTACTTTCCCTTCTGTAAGTTCTACTTTCTTTAAAGATATGTACCCTTCTGTTTTTATTATCTCATATACATCTGATTTCTTATCAGGCACAACTGCCTCTGTTTCTATAAATGTTTGAAATTTACCAAAGTCTATTCTGTTATCTACTTTTATTATATCTTTTATTAATTCCATACTGGCCTCCCCATATATTAAATATAAATATCACACTATATTTATATTTAATATACAAAAAAAAAATTACACCTATTTTTGATAGGTATAATTTTTTAACTTACGTGTAATTTATCTTGATTTCTAAATACTTGCAATTTTACATTAGATGTTAGTAAATCTGAGTAGCTATAAGATACTCTAGAACAACCTTCATTGTCACTATCTAACTTTACAACAAACACACTCGGATAAACTTTTTCTAAAATTCCCTTTTTTGTAACAACTTGTTTTCTTCCCTTGTTAGCTTTAAGTAGTATTTTCTTACCTAAATGCCTCTCTAAACTTTCCCTTATCTTATCTAGAGTTTGAACAGTGGCCATAATATCACCTTCTTTAAACGTTTGTATGTTTACATAATATCATAAGTACAATTTTTTGTCAAATGTTTAAACTAATTATTTTATATACTTTTAATAAAAAAGTCAATATATTTTTTTGCCATATTTGTCATATTATTTATTTTTTTTAATATAACATAGATTTAGGCATAGCCCATCTAAATTTTCCTCTTGTTTCAGAACCTCCTATACCCTTTAAACCTGTTACAGTCTGTTCTATGACTTCTTCTATAGGAACTATAGTATCTATCCTTGAGCAAGCAATCTTTTCAACTACAAATACTGGATCTAATGCATGTATCATTATTCTTCCTGGTGAACTAGCATAATTAGCTCCAGCTCTTATTAGCTGTTCATAATTCGATTGGCATGCTCCTGCAAATATAACTAAATTATCTAGGTTAGGTTCCCATTTACGAGCTTGCTTTACTGCTTTGATAAAGTTTAAAGAATTTCTATAGTTATTTAAATCTGTAATATTTCCTTTTCTAGATGTAAGAGCATCATGACCAGTTATAACTAATATATCTGGATTGTGTTTTTCTAAGAGATTAATTATCTCTTTATATTGATTTTCTTCAGGTATAGCTACACCTACTGCAGGTATTCCAAGCTCTGTATATACGTCTAAACATATTTTTAAGTATTCCTTATCTCCGTCTATTTGTAGTACCTTTCCTGGTATACCGTAAACATTTGGATTTGCTTGTAATTTTGGCACAGCTCTATTCATTTTCTTTTCTCTATCTTGGGCACTTCTAACTGATTTATATATTAAATTTTCTACTGTAGGATCTATTAATATCTGTTTTATATCTGATACTTTTACAACTTCTAAGTCTTCTAAGTATGCATCTGCTATTACCCTAAATGCTACACCTTTTAAAATAGCTATCTTTTCATTTTTATTATCTATACCAAATCCAACTATTTTAAATATTATATCTTTGTTGTATGATTTTCTAGTTACTATATCACCAATTTTCATAACTTGCCTCCTAGCTATAGTTATATTAATATATGATATGTAAAAATATTTTTTTTGTTACCTCTACAATAATTTGCTAACGGATTATTAAAAGAGTTTTACCCTAAAAAAATTAGCCAATTGGATGTTGAAAGATACATCCAATCATCTAAGGTTTACGCCTATTTTTAGTATATTATCACTGAAAATCTTTATAAAAAAGAAAATAGCCATTTTATATAAGTTAAAAATGGCTATTTTGTCTACAATCTGAGGCTATCTCTAAATAGAGATAGCCATCTTCTTATTATATATTTATTCAAATTTAAATACTAAATTAAACTTACCTTTTGAACTTCCACCTTTAAAGTTTTTACCATGTTTACTTGTAAAACTTAACTTAGATACATAAGGATTAGATAAATTAGTTGCTCTTTTCAAAGTACCCAATTTAATTTCATCCATATTTTCTAATAGCCATAAAGGTTGGTCTTTTGTTAATTCTACATCTAAATTAGAGTTTACATATAATCCTTCTTTGTTAAATATACCTAAAGATATTTTTTTCATAGATTCATCTTCAGATAATGTATTCCAATTTGAAACTGAATTCGGATCAACAATTTCAAGTCTATCGTAATTTCTATTTTTGGTAGTATTACTTTCTACTCTAGTAAATGATTCAATAGAAACACTAACATCACTTGTATTATTATTTTTAACATTCATAACTCCAGATATAAATGGATCTAAATCTTCACCGTCATCATCTTCTTTTTTCTTTAAGTTTGTTACAACTTGGAATGGAATAGTTGTCGGTACAGAAACATTTATAGTTCTACTAACTGTTATATTTATTACTTCTTCTGTTTCTTCTCCATTTAAATCTGTAGCTTTATATGTTACTTCATAAATATTTTCTAAATTTGGATTTACATCGTGTTCTACAACCTCTAACTTAGTTTCTTTTCCAAATAATTCGTCATCTCCATCTCTGGCTATTACAGCCTGTTTAAGACGACTTATTATAGCATCCTCATCATTACTATCTATAGAGTTAAGCTCTATTCTACTTAAACTAGTTTCTGTTATTGTAGGTCTATCGTATACTACTATAGTACTTGATCTTCTAGCTGTACGATTATTACTATTTACAACACTATATGTTACCTCGTATACACCAACTTTATTTGTATTTACAGATGTAGTGTCGATAATTATAGTTCCAGTTGGATATGTTTTTGATTGTGTATTTTTACCAATTATAACCTTCTCACTATAATCACCATCTATATTATCTCGAGCTCTTAATTCATCTATTAATTGTTCTATATTAAGATCTTCATTTTTTAGTACTCTAGCATCTTTTACACCAGTTATTTTAGGTGCTTCTTTATATACAGCTTCTAATCCTGTTTCTGTTAATCTAAATACCGCATCTTCTAAGTTCCTACTATTGTCTACACCATCTGAGTAATCTTCTCTTTTTCCTTGAATCTCTCCTTTTATAAGAAGTCTCTTAGGAATTTTATGCCAAATAGTTAGTGTATCTCCAATTTCAAAACTTCTATTGTTAAATGCATCTCTAAACTTATTGTTATCACCTTGATCTCTAGAATACCCTGTAACATTTGCTTTTGTCTGTCCATTTGAACCTGTTAAAGTCATTCTAAATGTTTCTATGTTTTCTCCTAGACCATATTGAAGACTCGTAGAATTATAAGAAATGACATTTATTCTTTTTGTAATTGGATCAACTTTAAATTTAATAGGTATATTTTCATCTGCAACTAATGAAATTATATTTTCATTTGCATTTAGATTACCATTATCAGCATCCGTATAAATAGATTTTAATCCTGAATCTGTAACTTTAAACTTTATTGAAGTTAAGTTTTCTGGATTTTGTACTCCATCAAAGTACTCTTCACGTGCATTTCTAACACTTCCTTTGATTTTAAATTTACTTGGATGCCCTGCAGTAAATTCAAATATTGTTCCATACTCAAGTTCTATATTTCTAATAGCATTAAGCTTAGGTGTATTTCCATTATCGATACCATTAAGACCTATATTAAACCTAGGTTGAGTTTGGTTTGGATTATATATTTTTATTGTATAGTAATTTTCTCTATTCATACTCCACATAGTATCATTTGTTGTTTCTAAAGTCATACGCACTTTATTATTCTCAGTAGCTGTAAAATTCATTTTTATAGCATCAGGACTACTATCACCATCAAAGTGTATAGTATTATTTAGTATACCATTTGTTAAATTTACTGTTCTAGTAGCTATTTTACTTCTTCCCCATGAATCTGTTACTTTATATTGAAGAATATTTTCTCCAACTTTAGCATATCCTTTTATATTTTCATAGGTATCATCTGTATTACCAGTATAACCTGGATTCCAAGTAACTTCTACATTATCTTTAGTTAATTTGTCATGGTCGTCTAAAAGTTTTACACCCCTCATATAAGGAATTTCATCACCTTTTACAAGATTTAATTTTATACTTTCATCGATTACTATTTTAGGTTCTTCATTATATACTGATTCTAAACCAAGATCTGTTAACTTAAATCTTACATTTTCTATATGATCAATATTTTGTATCCCATTTGTATAATCAGATTTCTTATTAACTACTGTACCTTGTATTTTAACACATGATTTAGTATCTTCTGTTATACCTTCTATACCTATATAGCCGCCTCTTTCATACTCAAAATCATTTAATTCATCTAGTCGTGTGTTAGTATCGCTTCCTAACAGGTTAACTTCTTTTACAACTTTTCCAGCTGAACTATATATTTTTATAGTCATAAAAGTAGATTCTATGCTACTTGAATTAAATTGAACACTAGATCCTTTTTCGATACTAAGTTTATTTTTATCATTATCTTCATCTCTAACAAACTTTATAGAAAATGCTTTATTATCACCATTTTCATTTTGTGAAGTTCTTCTAGTTCTTTTTGGATATACATCAATACTATTATTTTCCATAGAAGATTTAATATTTATTCTTCCTGACTTTTTACCAACTCTACCCCAGTTATCTTCAACAACATATGTTATATCATAGATTCCAAGTTCATCATAATTTACATTGTCATCATCTATTATAATCTGGTTTCTACTTATTGTATCATAATCATCATCTACTTTTATACTGCTTGGTAGAGTTAATATGCTACCTTTATAGTAATTAATTATGTCATCTCCTCCGGATATTATTGGAGCTTCATTATAAATATATGCTAATCCATTATTTAAAATTTCAAATCTACCATTTTCCATTTTATCAATGTCATCTTTAAGAATTGATGTTCTAGAACCTATTATTTTCTTAGTTTCTTTATTTAAAGCTTTTATATTACCTTCTAGAGTTAAATGAGTTTGCGGATGTTTTGCCCATATAGATAATCTATATCCCTCAACATACTCAAAATTATTTAATTTATCTATTATTATTTGATCTATATTCTCAGTCCCTTTTAATTCAATATTACCAATTGTGTTACCTTCTGAGTTGTAAGCATTTATAGAAAAGGCTAAACTAGTATTGTTAGAATCTATATTTGCATTTAATCTAGATTCTAATACTCTAAGTTTGTTTTCTATTGAATCAAAACCAATTTTAAGTATAACTTCTCCGTTATTATTTTTAAGACTAAGTTTATTTTTTTCTAACTCATTTCTAGGCTCAACAGTTATAGTTCTATTATGTTCAACACTTTGGCCCCAACTATTAGTTATTGTATATTTTACAGTATACTCATTTTCTTTCAATTTATTAAAGTTACTATCATCTACTACTATTTTATAGTCTTCATTATAATCATCTTGAGTATCTACAGTAACTCCTTCTAATAAATTTATATCAGATCCTCTTTTTATAGTCTTTGAGTCTATTCCTAATACTCTTAAATCTTTATTAATTGTTTCTTTTAATCCATCATCAGTTATTTTAAATCTAACTAATGAATAATTTTCAATATTAACAAATCCATTTGAATAATCTTTATTTCCATTATTATCTTTATTTATTACACTACCTGTTATTTTAATTCCATTAGCATTATTGCTATACAGGCTTATTGTATCATATTTAGAGAAATCTTTATTGTGTATTTTTTTCAACTCATTAACATCATGTTCTTGATCTCCATTTAAAATTACACTATATTTAACATCTCCTCTTATATCTCTTACAATCATTTTAAAATCTCCAGATTCATCTGATTCATTAATTACTTCATCTGTAGTTTTATTAGCTTTTGAAGAAATATCATTAACAAAATTACTTTCATCAGTTAATATAAATTTGCTATTTGTTGTATCAAATTTAATTTTAAATGCTAAATCATTATTAGTTTTATACACATTAATTTCATTATCTCTAACCTTAGCTTCTACTTTTATATTGACCGTTTTTAGTGTTCCTCTTCCCCAAGAATCATATACAGTATAATCGATCTTATAAGTTCCAAGCTCATTAAATTCATATTCTACTGGTTCATTTAAAGAATCAAATAATAAAACCTCTCCATTTATACTAATATTAATAAATTTCTTATCAGATATATTTCCATCCTCTTCATCATTGAAATTTATACCTTCTAACAGATTTAAAACTGTATTTTTACTTACAATTCTATCTTGTAGTTCATTATTTGTATCTGTTATAGTAGGTGAATTATTATATTTTACTGTTAAGCCATCCTCTCTTACTATAAATCCAGTATTTTTCATAATATCTAATCTTTCAGTATTATCTTCAAAAGGTTTGTTGGGTTCAGAATTTTCTATATTACCAACAAATTCAATTGCGTCAAAATCACTTCTATAAATTCTTATAATATCTCCAATATCATAATCTACTTCGTTAAGTTTATCTAATTTAGGAGATGTACCTCTGTCATTACCTGTTAATGAAATAGATGCTTTTAAACTTTTGTCTGAACCTAGTATATTTATATAAAACTTCTCCTCTGAAGAATTATCTGTTGAAATTCTATCACTTTTCCTATTAAATACTCTATATTTATTAGTAACAGTATCAAATCCAATTTCAAATAATAGATTTTTTTTATTTTCAGTACTATCTGATTCAGATATCATCTCTTCTTCATTAACATCAGAAAATATCTTAAATGTATTTTTATATAAATCAGGTCTTACAATTATCTTTCTATTGATAGTAGTTTCTTTACCCCAACGATCTGTTGCCGTATACGTTACAGTTTTTTCTCCAACAGTTGATGTATCAAGTAAAATACTGCTTGGATTTAAAACAGTACCATTATTACTAGTTGTCACACTTCGTCCATTAATCGATATAGATCCTAGATGATCTGTGTCAAATTTGTCTGTAATTGTGATTCCTTCTACTAAATTAAACTCACTACCTTTATATACATCTACACTTTCAGCACCATTTATTACTGGTGCTTCATTATATATTGATTCTAACCCATTTTGAGTTAATCTAAATACAACATGATTCATATTATCAGGATTATCAACACCATCTTCATAATCTTCTCGTTTATTTATTATGTTACCTTTTATAATAGATCTCTTTGGATCTTTGTGCCATATATATAAACAGTCATTATAATCAAACCTTTGATTATGCCAAAACTCGTTATCATTAATAGTATCGGCATACCTCTCCCCTCTAAAAGATGAATCTCTTTTAATTCTCCCATTTGAACCAATAAGAACCATCCTATATACATCATCATCATCACCACTTGAAAATTTAGTGGTTGTTTTGTCTAAGACCTTAAATTTCCTTTCACTAAAATCAATCTGTATCTTTACAGGGAATTTTTCTGGTGCCATAGGTCCAAATACAACCTTATTATCAGTAATATTACTTGTATCTGGATTCGTATATATTGCTTTTAATCCACTTTTTGTAATCTCAAATGTAGTGTTGATTAAGTTTTCTGGGTTATCAACTCCATCTTCATAATCTTCTCTTGCATCAATTACCTTTCCATTTATCAAAAACCTAATTGGATGTCCATGATAAATTTCAAGTTTATCTCCATAGTTAAGTTGATAATTTATTAATGGTTGTAGTTTATTTGATACATTTTCATTACTAAAATTCTCATTAACATTAAATTCTACTGGTCTAACAGCATAAGTATTGTTAGCTCTTTTTATAGCTATACGTACATATCCAGAAACATTTCCTTCTCCAAATGCTTTATTCTCCTTAGATATTACTAATTTATTATTAGCATGATTAAATCCAATACCTATAACTTCTCCATCTACACCATTAAAGCTTATTCTATTTTTATCTATACCATTAGTTATTACTAACGTTCTAGTTGTAGTAGATTCTCTACCCCAACTATCTACTACACTTAAGTAAATAGTATTATCTCCTATTATTAGGTCATTTTCAGTTTTCTCTTTTGCTACACCCTCTTCAGTCTTTTCTCCAAAACTAACCTTTATTTTTTCAGTAGGAATAGTTTGATCATGGTCATCTATAACCTCTACACCTTGAATATAGTCAATAGGGTCTCCTGCATACTGTGTAAGTATATCTTCAGACGATATGATTATTTTTGGCTTTTTATTATATACAGCCTCTAACCCTCTTGTTCTTAGTTTAAATCTTACATTGTTCATATGGTCGTCACTACTTATACCTGTTGAATAGTCTTCATTTTCATTTCCAGATTCACCTAATGTATTATTTCCTTCCATATAACCTGTAATTTTTATTCTAGATCTATTATTACTCCATACACTAAAGTAATAATCATCATAGATATCAATTTCTTTTAATCTATCAAGATTTTTAGGATTAGATATTTCCTCTTCAGATAATTCAAAAGTTCCTACTTCTTTTCCATTAGTATTAAATACACTTAATTTAAATACTTTTTCTGGTTCTGTTGGAGATTCTGGTACATCACTGCTTGGTGGTTGTTCTGTATCTGGATTAGATTCCAAATCACCACTTTCTGAATCTTCTTGGTCTATCGATGGATTTGTAGTATCACTTTTCTGATCTAATTGATTTTGTGAATGATCTATAACCTCGTTTGGTGGATTATGTTCATCACGAATAAAGTCAAATCCATGCTCTATTGGTCTATATTTCAAATAAAATAACCTTTCTCTTCCATCTTCACTATAAAACTCAATATCATTTGATGCAGATTTTGATATTATAGATACAATTCTCTCTCCATAAGTTGTTCTTCCCCAAGAATCTGTTATCTCATAAGTTAATATAATATCACCAATTTGTGTTGTGTCTATGCTACTTAACTCATTACCATCTTCAGATTTAACTATTAAATTATCTGTACTTATGTCATTATCTAAAGCATCTTCCACATTTATACCTTCTATAGCTTTTTGAAAATCTAATGTTTCTCCACTATATAAGTATAAAATATCTTCTAAACCATCAATTTCTGGTGCAGCATTATATATCATTTGTAGACCTTCTTGTTCTATTTTAAACCTTGAGTTTTCCATTTGATCTACATCTCTAAATCCATTTAATAATTCATTTGGATTAGATGGTGTTTCATCTAAGTCATTTGAGCCATCTGATATATCACTTGACTTTGTTTGTTCATTATTTGATTCATTTGATGTATCATCTGATTTAGCTGATATAAGTATCCCATTTGCATAATCATAAGAATTAAATACTAAATAATCACCATAGTTGTATTGTATATTTTCAAATTTTTCATTTAATGTGTTATTAATTAAATCTTGTCTTGTAATAGTTATAGTTTCTTTATTACTTGATTTTAAAATACTCTTTTTATTTTGCTTAATAAGCTCAATTTTTAGTAGTTCACTATTATTACTTAAACCACTTGGTATTTTACTTACATCTAATTTATTAACCTTAAACTTCCTATTATCTTCATCAAATCTAATAGATAAGATTACCTCATTAGTTTGATTATTTTTTATATTTATATAGTTATATTCTAAGTTGTTGTAAGGATAGACAGTAATTTTTCTTTTTATAAGAGCATTTCTACCCCAACTATCTACTACTTTATATTCAATATACTTTTCTCCAATATTACTAGTATCAATTTCAGTGTGTGTTATATTTAGGGATGAATCATCATCATGATCATCTGACGCACTTATCCCATCCATATAATTGACATCTCCTTTTCTTCTCACTCTTAAGTCTTTACTTATTGTAAATACTGGAGCTTTATTGTATATATACTTTAAATTAGTTTTACCAATTTCAAACCTTACATTTTTCATGTAATCTTGATTATCTATACCATTTGTATAATCTTCACGATAATTTTCACCATCTACTTCATTACTTACATAAGGTATATCTGTACTTGTATTTGTACTATTGCTTTCTACTAAATTTCCAAATACTCTAATATTTTTAGGATTTATTGACCAAAGTTCTATACGGTCATTCTCACTATAAGTATATCCATTGATTCTTCTAAGTACTGTTTTTAGTTTATCAGTACCTTTTATATTTAATGTTTTTTGTAGTACTCCACCTCTTGTATATATTTTTAATTTAAATATAGATGATGATCTACTTGGATCTATTTGCGTATCTGGTAAACTATTTAAGTTATCTACTATCAATTGTTTTTTAACTGAGTCTATCTTTAGTTTAAATAAACTTTCGTTTGTAGATTCAGATTTCATAAGCTCAATATAAGTACTATCAAGAGGATTTCCTGAATTTACAGTTATTGTTCTATCCACTGTACCCTTATTGCCCCATCTATCTGTTGCAGTGTAAGTTATTATTTGAGTTCCAACATAAGTATTATCAAATGGAGTATGTGTTATTGACACATAACCTTTTTCTATATTTTCAGCATCAAATGTATCAAAGTCATCACTTACTCTTTTAGCTACACCTTCTAAAAGGTCTTTATCTTCACCCCTATTTACTACAATAGGTTCTAAAGTACCTATTGTAGGTGCAGCATTTTTAACTTCCTCAAGTCCAGTTGTTTTTATTCTAAATCTACGCTCAGAAATTTGTGCTTGTGGTACACCTTGCGAATAATTTTCTACTTCGTTTTGTATAACTACAGCTTCTTTATTTTCATTGATTCGTGTTTTCTTTACAGTCCCATCAATTTTAAGTTTAGTATCTGATTCTTTATGCCAAATACCTATATAATCACCATCTTCAAAAATATAGTTATTTATAGCATTCAATTTGTCAGAATCACTTTTGTCATTACCTAATAGTGTAACAGAAGTTTTTTCTTCCATATTTTTGTCATATAATACAAACTTGAAATATTCTCCTTTTTCATTATAGCTAAGAACCCTTCCATCATCATCTGTTACCTTAATTTCCTTAGATACGGCATTAAATCTTATTTTAAATCTTTGTGTTCTATTATCAGAATATGGTACCCCATCTACTGTAATTGTGTTAGATTCTATACTATTAGTTACTGTAGGAGTAGGAGTAGGAGTAGTAGCACTATCATTTCCTGATGAATTAATTGTATTAATTTTTTCTTTGCCTGAAATATTTCGTGTAGTGCTAGTTGTTCTTCCCCAGCTATCTTCTACTGTTAATTGCAATATAGCTGAAGATTCAGTTTTTTCCTGAACTGATACTACTATCTTAGAGTTATCAATTAAACCATCGTGATCATCAGTAACTTTTATACCTTGAAGAACATCTACAGATGGATCTTCTACATCTAATAAGTCTGTTAATCCTTCAAATACTGGTGCATTATTATAGACAGTCTCAAGATTAGTTTCAGTTATTTTAAATCTTACATTTTCAATATAATCAAGATTATCAACACCGTCAGAATAATCTTCTACCTTTTCATTTTCTTTATCTGTTTGTTTTTCTTTGTTTATATCTCCTTTGATTTCTCCTAAAATTTTAATGCCTTTCTTAGGGTCAAAAGAAGCTATTTTTATGGTATCACCAGTTTCATACTTAGTATCTTTAAGTATATTTAGTTTTTCAGAATTTCCAGTATCTTTGCCTAGAAGCTCTATATTTAATTTTTCTTTATTTTCTTTATCATATATATTAATTTTATATATTATGCTATCTAGATTTGTTTTAGATAATTGTTTTTCACTTTGATTACTTAATTTAAACTTCTTTTCTTTTTCATCAAAGCCTATAGAAAAGCCTAATTCATTTTCTATTTTATCTAGTATATACATATTAAATACATTATCTTCTAGCTTAGGTTTACTTTCTTCTTTTTGTTTGTCTTCTTTTTGTTCAGTAGATTCTTCTTCAGATTTAGTTTCTTCTGAACTTTCTATTGGCACAATTTCTGAAGTAATATTAGATAATGCATTTACTGGAATAGTTTCCATAAAAATAGCTACCAAACAAATATAAGAAATTAATTTTCTTTTCATAAAAAGTTTTGTCCTCCTTTCATTAAATTTTTATTTATGGCATACCAAATATTATCGAATCTTCGGTATGCCATGAGAAAATCTATATTTAGTTTTAAATATATTCGTTTGATAATCTAATCTATTTACTAATTAATATCTATAAATATTACTTTCTATCTTAATGGTATTAAAACATTATTACAGTATTATAACATATAATATACCTTTTTGTATATTCCTATCGTTTATTGTCGAAAATTGTTAAATAAGTTAACAAATATAATATGAGTTATGATATAAAGTTTAAACAAAGAGCAGTAGAATACCAAAGAGAAGGCCATACTTACAAAGAAACTTGTAAAGTATTTAAAATATCTGAAACAACACTAACTAGGTGGATAAATAAAGAAAAGGAAGGTAAATTAGGTGAAGTAAAAATACAGGTTAGAAAACCAAAAAAGATTTATCCAGAAAAGTTAATTAAATATATAAAAAAACATCCAGATGCATATTTAGTTGAGATTGCAGAGGAGTTTAATTGTAGTGAGTGTGCAATAAGAAAAGCATTAAAGAAATTAAATATAACACGAAAAAAAAGACAACTTCATACAAAGAACAATGTAAGGAAAAAGTAAATAAATATTTAAATGAGATAAAAAACTTTAGCGAAGAAGATATAGTATATATTGATGAAACAGGAATACAAGGTTATATTTATAGAGAATATGCAAGAGCTATAAGAGGTAAAAAAGTTTACGATAAAATACCAGGTAAAAAATACAAAAGAACAAATATAGTAGCAGGAAAATGTGGAGATAAGATTATCTCTCCTTTAGTGTACGATAAAATAATGGATAGTAAGTTTTTCGAAAAATGGTTTAAAGAAATGTTTTTAAATGAAGTAGAAAAAAATAAAGCTATTGTAATGGATAATGCAACATTTCATTGTAAGAGTAGATTATACGAATTATGTAAAAATGCTAATAAAAATCTAAAACTAATATTTTTACCACCATATTCTCCAAATTTAAATCCTATAGAAAAGTATTGGGCAACATTAAAGAAAAATTTGAAAAAAATAACTAAAAATAACAAGAGCCTTGAAGAATCTATTTACGAACTTTTTTAAGTTCGACTACTATAAATTATATTTAGTTAAACAAGTGTATATTGATATAAAAAATCCTATAATTAAAAGATTATTTATATGTAAATAATCTTTTAATTATAGGTATAATATCTTGTGTATCTAAACTTATAAAATTCAAATTATAATATCATTAAAAATATATTACTAAGCAATTTAAAAACTAAAATAAATAAATTAAATAATGATATAATTTATATTATACATTTTAAAAATTCAAATATATATTTAACTTAAATTTATTATTTTCATAATTTTTAATCTTCTTTAAGATTTGGTATTACTTTTTTTACTTCTTCTATTTGATGCCATGTTTTTTCTAGATTCTTTTGATTTATATATTCTTTTAAATCAGCTAAAGATACAAATTCTTTTACTGATAAGTCATCATCATCATTAATAAATCTTAAAATAAACATAACATTACCTTATTTTCCACAACACTTCTTGTATTTCTTTCCACTTCCACATGGACAAGCATCGTTTCTTCCTACTTTTTCTTCTTTAACTACTGTTTTAGAAGTTTTATATGCTTTTTGTAATTCTTTTCTCTTTGCAGCTGGTAATATAGTCTCCCAACCTGGTAAGTTATATAACCAATGAGCTTCTACTTCTACCATGTTATAGTATAATTTTTCGAAATCTATATCTAATTTTATAGTACTACCAGCTTCTATAGTTTCTAAAGTTATATCTTCTTTTAAACTTTCGCTTATTCCATCTATGAATCCCATGAAATATTCAACTGAAACATTATATTTAGCAGCTAATTCACTAACTTTACCTTCTATAACTTCTTGCTTGTTATTTAATAATTCATTGTATATTGAAGCTTCTGCTTGTAAGTATGCTTCCCAAAACTTTACTTCTGCTTCTTGGTTTTCATGATTATCACTTAAATTTCTCCATTCAGTATATAAACTCATACCTTTGTCCTCCTAGTTATATTTAGTATATTTTTATATTAAAAATTAATTATGTATTTATTAAATACGTTAAACTAACTATTATATTATATCATAATTAAATAATTCTTTTAATACTTTTATAGCATAGTCTTGTTCTATAAAAAATGGACTAGATGCTATTGTTATTACTTTTGCTTTTTTTATTAAATCTTTTATTTTTGAAACTTTTAAATCATAAGGAATATAATCCATGTCCTTTGAGAATATATCTAAATCTATGTCTAGTACATATTCTCCTTCTATATCTAAATTAAATCCATAAGAACTATCTATTATAATTACCTCAGAAAATATATCATGTTTTAAAGCAGGCTTAATAAAACTTCCTACATTTAAAGTTTCATTAGTATACTTAAATACATCATCAATATTATCTATATCTACATTATAATTTTCAGGTTCTCTTGTATCTTTGTGTTGATCTACATGGACTAATTTACACCCTTTAGTAAAGTTTCCCTTTTTCAAACTTTTTATCCAAAAATAAAAGGCATGGTTATGATTATCAAATATATATACATCTTTATCTTGATACTTATATATAATCATATTCTTAAGTCCCTTAGCCTTTATTTCAATATCCTCATCAATTTCATTGAATACTATTTCTTCTCCAACTGAAACATCATCTAAAGTTCCTTCTATAAGTTTTGGTACATATATTTTTTTATTTTCTCTATCTTCATATGAAAATATATTATTACCAATAGGTCTATCTATATAAAATCCTATATATTTATCCATACTAATTCCTCTTAACTATTAAAATAAGTTCCATGGATATTCCTTAGGTGGTTCACATGTAAACTCCATTTTTTCTTTAGTTGTAGGGTGTATTATTTCTAGTTTATAAGACCATAGTGCTATTTGTTGACCAACTTTATTAACATTTTGTCCATATCTTTGATCTCCAAATAAAGGATGCTTTCTACTTGCAAATTGAACTCTTATTTGATGAGGTCTTCCTGTTTTTAAATCTATCTCAACAAGACTAAATCCATCTTTTCTATCTAAGGTCTTATAACTTAACTCAGCATTTTTGGCTTCCTTATGATCCCTATTAACTACACTTACCATGTTAGTCTTTTTATTCTTATAAAGATAATCTTTAAGAGTATCTTCTTTCTTATTCATATCACCGTGTATAACAGCTCTATAAGTCTTTTTAAAGGTTTTAGTCCTAACTTGGTCAGATAGTCTAGATGCAGCTTTAGAAGTCTTTGCAAATACCATAATTCCACCTACAGGTCTATCCAATCTATGAACTAAACCAATATATACATTACCTGGTTTATTATACTTTTCCTTTACATATTGTTTAAGTAAGTTGACCATATCTTTATCATTAGTATCATCACCTTGAGAAAGTATATTTACAGGCTTTTCTACAACTAAAAGATGATTATCTTCAAATATGATTTTAATCATTATTTAGACTCCCATCTTCCAAATATACCACATGGAAGAACTTTACCATCTCTAGATGTTGGTATACCGATTTCTCCTCCATATATTTTTCCACCTTTAGCTTTTTTAGCTACTGTAGCATCTAATATATGCTCAAGTATTATTGGAGATAATCCAGTTGTATATGAGTTTATTAAGAAGAATAAAGGTTCATCTGATAATACTTTTGTACATAATTCAACTAAACCATATAATTTCTCTTCTATTTGCCAAACCTCACCTTTAGGCCCTCTTCCGTAAGAAGGTGGATCCATTATTATCGCATCGTATTTATTGCCTCTTCTTATTTCTCTTTCAACAAACTTAACAACATCATCAACTATAAATCTTACTTTTTTATCGCCTAATCCTGATGTATGTAAATTTTCCTTAGCCCAAGTTACCATACCTTTAGAAGCATCAACGTGACATACTTCTGCTCCTGCTGCTGCACAAGCTACTGTAGCTCCACCAGTATATGCAAAAAGATTTAATACCTTTATTGGTCTTTTAGCATTTTCTATCTTATCCATTGCCCAATCCCAGTTTGCTGCTTGTTCTGGGAATAGTCCAGTATGTTTAAATCCTGTCGGACTTATATTAAACTTTAAATTTTTATAACTTATTGTCCATCTTTCTGGATATTTCTTTTTATGTTCCCATTGTCCTCCGCCTCTGTTACTTCTGTGGTAATGTCCGTGAGGATTTTTCCATAACCCACTTTCATTTGGTATAGGCCACATAACTTGAGGATCTGGTCTTCTTAATACTATATCTCCCCAACGCTCTAATTTTTCTCCGTTACCCATATCTATAAGCTCGTAGTCTTTCCATTTATCTGCTAATAATAACATTGAATTCCTCCTAAATTAATTCTATCAATTTATGTATTATACCATATAATTACTTAATATTTTCGGTATTTTATATACTTTATATTCCTAGTTATTAATTATTTAAGGGTTCTAAAATTATATATTATAAATAAGTTTATATTATAAACCTATTTGCTATTTTTATAAACTAGCATACTATATTCTAATTGATTTTCTATAACAGGAGGTAATTTAATATGAATTATTATGAAAGGTCTGATAACTGCTTATATAATCCTATACATGTAAAATTTAATGAAGATTTAAGTATAGGAAGTACTTTTTCTTCTTCATTACAATATCCTTCTTTTTTTACATTAAGAAATTCTTATTTTAATGTAAGCCAAAATGTACTTAATAATATAAACTCAACAATAAAATCTGATGTATTTACATTTAAAAATGGATTAATAGATGAAGAAATACAGGTAAATGATGATAATAATAAAAACAATAACCCAGAAGTTAAGTATAGAGTAATTACAAACTATGCTAATACATTTAGTAAAAACCATATATTAAGCACTATAGTTAATCTTATGGCCTTTGTTGATGAAAAAATTGAATACAATGAATTAAACAATTATAACTTTGATTTATTAACTGGAAATATGTTTACTATTGGAAATGTGTTTAATCCTAATGTTGATTATTTAAAAGTTATAACTAATTATGTCAATTATAAAATAAGTCAAAATAAAGAATTATATTATAAGGATGTAGTTGTAGATATTCCTGAAGATCAAGCTTTTTACTTAACTGATGTAGGAATAGTAATTTATTTCGGAGTAGATGAAATTGCACCTAAGGAATTTGGTATTCCAAGATTTACAATGGAATATAAGAAATTTGCTCCATATATAAACCCTAGATTTTACTGCACTCCTGAAAATATTTATACAGCTATGAGACTAAAATCAAATTATAGAAGATAATATAAAGGATAAAGGGATAAAACATTAAGTTTTATCCCTTTATTATTATTCAGCTATGTTATATACTTCTAATCCTGCATCTTTTATTTCTTTTTTCTTAACCTCTACTAAAGCCTTTAATGTATCTAAAGATGTCATTACTTATAAAACATTAAGTTTTATCCCTTTATTATTATTCAGCTATGTTATATACTTCTAATCCTGCATCTTTTATTTCTTTTTTCTTAACCTCTACTAAAGCCTTTAATGTATCTAAAGATGTCATTACTTCTGTTGAAAATTCTGTTGCAGTTCTTCTTATCTTAAATCCATCTCTTGTAGAATCATTTCCTTTAGTTGGAGTATTTATTACTATATCAACTTGCTTATTTCTTATAGCATCTAATATATTAGGTCTTGCTTCTTCTACTCTGTTAACTATATCAGCATCTATTCCATTATCTTTTAGGGTTTTTGCTGTTCCTTCTGTAGCAACAAAAGTATATCCTAATTCCTTCATATCTCTTGCTATTTCTATAAACTCTTCTTTATCGTAATTATTTATAGTAGCCAATACTACGCCCCTCTTATCAGACATAGTCTTTCCTGCTGCTAAAAATCCTTTGTATAAAGCTTCTTCTAAGTTTTCACCTACACCTAAAACTTCTCCCGTAGATTTCATTTCAGGTCCTAAACTTACATCAACTCTAGCAAGTTTTGACATTGAGAATACTGGAACCTTAACTGATACTAATTTAGGTTCTTTGTATACTCCTGTTCCATATCCTAAATCAGCTAACTTTTCTCCTAACATACATCTAGTAGCTAAATCTACTATTGGTACATTACTTACCTTACTTATATACGGTACTGTTCTACTTGCTCTCGGGTTAACTTCTATTACATATAATTCATTTTGGAATTCTATAAATTGTATATTAACCATTCCAAGTACGTTTAGTTCTAATGCTATTTTCTTAGTGTAATCAAGTATTTTAGCTTTTATTTCATCAGTTACATTTTGACTTGGATACATTGTTATACTATCTCCAGAGTGAACTCCGGCTCTTTCTAAGTGTTCCATTATACCTGGTATTAATATATCCTTACCATCACATATTGCATCAACTTCTATTTCTCTACCTGTTAAGTACTTGTCTATAAGTACAGGATTTTTAGAGTCTCTTTGGAATGCACTTTCTAAGTATTTAGATAACTTAGCTTCATCGTAAGTTATTTCCATACCTTGACCTCCAAGTACATAAGATGGTCTAACTAAAACTGGATATCCTAGCTTTTCAGCTTCTTTTATACCTTCTTTAACTGACCATATAGCTTTTCCTTTTGGTCTATTTATATCTAATTTTTCTAATAATTCTTCGAATTTTTCTCTATCTTCAGCAGCATCTATATCTTCAAAGTCAGTTCCTAATATCTTTATATTCTTTTCGTGTAAGAACTTAGCTAACTTTATAGCTGTTTGACCACCAAATTGTAGTATCACTCCATCTGGATTTTCTTTTTCTATTATGTTTAATACTTCTTCTTCTGTTAATGGTTCGAAGTATAATTTGTCAGATGTATCAAAGTCTGTACTTACAGTTTCTGGGTTGTTATTTACTATTATAGTTTCTATTCCCATGTTTCTTAATGATTTTACACAGTGAACTGAACAATAGTCAAACTCTATACCTTGACCTATTCTTATAGGACCAGAACCTAAAACTACAACTTTTTTCTTATCACTTATTTCTACTTCATCATATTGTTCATAAGTTGAGTAGTAGTATGGAGATAATGCATCAAACTCACCTCCACAAGTATCAACCATTTTGTATGCTGGTTTTATGTTATATAACTTTCTTAATTCACATAATCTTTCTGGACTTATTTTCATCAAGTCAGCTATACCTTTATCAGAGAATCCTTTTTTCTTTAATTCTAATAAGTATTCCTTATTTAAATCTTCTATTTTCATTCCCTTTAACTTTTCTTCTTGCTCTACTATCCACTTAAATTTATTTATAAACCACTTATCTACTCCAGTGATTTGTTCTATCATTTCTACTTTGTAGCCTCTTCTTATCATTTCAGCTAAGTCAAATAGTCTTTCATCATCAGGAACTACTATACTCTTCTTTAATTCTTCTATACTCTTTTCTTCAGAAGGAGCATGAACTAAAGAATATTTTCCTATTTCAAGAGATCTTATACCTTTAAGTATAGCTGCTTCAAAGTTGCTTCCTATACTCATTATTTCTCCTGTTGCCATCATTTTAGTTCCTAATTTTCTGTTTGCTTGCTTGAATTTATCAAATGGCCACTTTGGTATCTTAACTACTACATAGTCAAGTGTTGGTTCGAAACATGCATAAGTCTTCTTAGTTACTGCATTTTCTATTTCATCTAATGTGTAACCTAAAGCAATTTTCGCTGCAACCTTTGCTATTGGGTATCCTGTAGCTTTTGATGCAAGAGCTGAAGATCTAGAAACTCTTGGGTTTATTTCTATTATTGCATATTCTAAACTATCTGGGTTTAATGCTATCTGAACATTACATCCACCCTTAACTTCTATAGCATTTATTATATCTATAGATGCTTTTCTTAACATTTGGTATTCTTTATCACTTAAAGTTTGACTTGGTGCTACAACTATACTATCTCCTGTATGAACACCAACAGGGTCTATGTTTTCCATGTTACATACAGTTATACAGTTACCATTGCCATCTCTTATTACTTCATACTCTATTTCTTTCCAACCTTTTATACTTTTTTCAAGTAACACTTGGCTAACTGGACTTAATTGTAATCCTTGAGTAAGTATCTCTGTTAACTCTTCTACAGTTTCAGCTATTCCTCCTCCAGTTCCTCCTAATGTATAGGCTGGTCTTACAACTACTGGGTATCCTATTTTTCCTGCAAATTCTAAACCATCTTCTAAGTTAGTTACTATATCGCTAACTACTACTGGTTGGTTTATTTGTCTCATTACTTCTCTGAATGTATCTCTATCTTCACCTTTTTTTATAGACTCTACTGAAGTACCTATTATCTTAACTCCATATTTATCTAATATTCCGGCATCATGAAGTTCAACAGCTAAATTAAGACCTGTTTGACCACCCATTCCAGCTAATAAACTGTCTGGTCTTTCTTTTTCTATTATTTTTTCTATAAATTCTATTGTTAATGGTTCTATATATATTTTATCCGCTACTTCTTTATCAGTCATTATAGTAGCTGGGTTACTATTTACTAATACAACTTCTATTCCTTCTTCTTTTAAAGCTTGGCAAGCTTGTGTTCCAGAGTAATCAAACTCTGCCGCTTGCCCTATTATTATAGGTCCTGAACCTAGTACTAAAGTCTTTTTTATACTATCTATTTTAGGCATAATCTTTTCTCCTTATCTAATTAACGATTTTTATAATTTTCTATACTAACTCTAAGAACTTGTCGAATATATAATCGTTGTCTTTTGGTCCTGGACAAGCTTCTGGATGATATTGAACACTGTATATAGGTAACTCTTTATGTCTCATTCCTTCTACAGTATTATCATTTAAGTTTATATGTGTTACTTCCATATTTTCTGGCATTTCAGATACGTAGTAACCGTGGTTTTGAGATGTTATAAATATTTTATTCTTCTCTAAATCTTTAACTGGATGGTTTCCACCTCTATGTCCAAACTTTAATTTAGATGTTTTTCCACCTAATGTTAAAGCTAATAATTGATGTCCTAAACATATTCCTACTATAGGTTTTTTTCCAATTAATTCTTTTATATTTTCTATAACATCTTCTAAATCTTCTGGATCTCCAGGTCCATTTGATAAGAATATTAAATCAGGATTTATTCCTAAAATTTTTTCTGGCTTAGTAGTTGCTGGGAATACTGTTATATCACAATTTCTTTTCGCAAAAGATCTTAATATGTTTTGCTTAACTCCAAAGTCCATAACAGCAACCTTAGCACCTTCACCTTTTATATGCTCTATTTCTTTTCTTGTTACAGTTCTTACTGCTTCAGTATTTCTGAAAGCTTCTAACTTTGATTTTACATCTTCTAAAGATGCATTTTCTAAAGTTATTATACCTTTCATTGTTCCATTATTTCTTAGTATTTTAGTTAATGCTCTTGTATCTATGCCTTCAAGTCCTATAACCTTATTTTGCTTTAAGTATGTATCTAAATCCATCTCACATCTAAAGTTATTTGGATCATTACTTTTTTCTCTAACTATAAACCCTTTCACATGAGATTTATTTGATTCCATATCTTCTAAATTTATTCCATAATTCCCTACTAATGGATAAGTCATTGTTACTATTTGACCATAGTATGATGGGTCTGTTAATACTTCTTGATATCCTGTCATAGAAGTATTGAATACTACTTCACCTATACTATCTCCTAAGTATCCAAATGCTTTTCCTTCAAAAATTGTTCCATCTTCTAATATTAATTTCCCCTTCATTTGACCTACCCCCTATTCATTTTCTATTTCTTTTACTATATTAATTGCTGCTTCACTTGGGTTTTCAGCTTTAGTTATAGGTCTTCCAACTACTAAGTAATGAGCACCTTTATTTATAGCATCCTTAGGAGTAACTACCCTTTTTTGATCTCCTACAGAAGCATTTGCTGGTCTTATTCCTGGACATACTGTAACGAAATCCTTACCACAAGCTTCAACTATTTTATCTACTTCTTGTGCTGAACAAACTATTCCATCTATTCCAGCTTCTTTAGCCAGTTTAGCTCTTTTTATAGCTAGTTCTTCAGTTGTCATATTACATCCTATATCTTGTAAATCTTGATCGCTTAATGATGTTAAAACAGTAACCCCTACTATTATTGGTTTTTCTATACCTAATTTCTCAGCCTCTTCTTTAGCTGCTACTGCACACTGTCTCATACCTTCCATATCTGATACATGTATCGTCATTAACCATACATTATCTCTTACTGCTGCTCTTACTGCACTTTGCATTGTATTTGGTATATCGTGAAACTTAAGATCTAAGAAAATTTTCTTACCTTTTTCTTTTAAATAATCAACTGTTTTTCCCCTTGTAGCTACATATTGCTCTAACCCTACCTTAAATATGTCTACACTATCTTCTAGCTTATCTATCAATTCTTTAGCTTTATCAAATTCATTTGTGTCTATTGCTACTATTAATTTTTCTTTTCCATTTACCATTATGAACTCTCCCTCTTTAATAAAGCCTAAAAAAAATCCTTACACCAAAATGAGGTATAAGGATTTTATCTATTACAGATATCTTTCCCAGCCTCTCTGGACTAGTTTAAAAGACTTTATTATATTTTATTTTTATATTAAAAAACCTCTAACTAATCCAGTTAGAGGTTGAAAATACAAGTTTAAATAATATAAAATATTTAACCTTTTTAGCCTCTCTGGACTACTTTTAAGGATTTTATTGATTATAAATTTATTATTTGAAAATATACTTAATATCCTCTCTGGGATAATTTAAAGTTTATCTTTGTGTATAATTATCACACTTTTAACTTTTAATGTCAACATATATTTTAAGGTTAAATATATTTATTACTTTAAAGTAGCAGTTATATAATACTCTTTTGCCATTCTTTTTTTAACATCTATTTTAGAATAATCAACTTCTAATCCAAATTTATTACATGCTATATCAAAATGTCTAAGCGCTATACCCATACTTATTTTATTATCTTTAATATTTTTCTTTTGTTTTTCTTCATATAAATGAACCATATTTGAGTTATTATATAATATCCAAGGTTGAGAATTTTTCACAGATGGTGCCCATCTAAGTGCTTCTACAATTTTTTCTAAATTTTTATCTAATTTTCTACAAACATGACTTATACGCTTTCGATCTACATCCTTATTAGTCCTAAATAATTTTTCATCTTCATCTGGATAACCAAATGCAATTATTGAATATGGCTGTTCTAAATTTACGTTTTTTGACTCTTCGTTTTTTTCTTCTGATTCTACTATCGTATCATTTTTTTCTTCATCTGAGTCTTTTAGTTGTACAAATTCTAAAATATCTTCTCTTTTTATATTACATTCTAACCAACATGTAGCTAGTCCTAAAGTAGTTAGTTTTAAAACTACCTCCTCCATAGCAAATCCGATATTCTGTAAATAATCATTTCCTTTATTAGATGTTACTATTATATAATGAGGTGCTTTTACCTTGCATTTTTTCCCCATTAAAAAATGTACTAAATGGCCTCTATCTACAACATGTGCTTTTATATCTAATTCTTTATTTAAATAGGTAATTTGTGAACATACATTTTTAACTTCTTCTAATAAACCCTCTTTTACCTTTTTATTAGAGTATTTTCTAGTTGATTTTCTATAAAAAATGGCATCATATAGCTCCATTTACTTCCTCCTAATTAAATCTCTTTATGTGTCTACATTATATTATAAATTCTTTTTTTATTTTTTGTATATGTTTTATGATAAAATATGCTATTTTGCAACATTTTAATATTTATCAATACATTTTATTTATTTTTTATTATATTAGTTTAATAACTCTATATTTTATTATTATTATATTTGTTCAATTTAATTAGTCTATGAATGTATAGAGTATTATTACAAAAATAACCATTTATTTTTATTTATTAAGTATTTTTATAACTTATATGTATTAAAATATAATTAGGTTTAAAAATGATTAAAAATTCAATATCAAGGAGGTTAAATTATGTCATTTGAAAAAAATCTAGATAGATACGCAAAATTAGCAGTTAAAGTTGGCGTAAATATACAAGAAGGCCAAACTTTACTTGTTAGATCGCCAATAGAATGTGCTCCTTTTGTTAGAAAAGTTGTTAAACACGCTTATGAAGCAGGTGCTAAAAATGTACATATAGAATGGTCTGATGAAGAATGTACTTTATTAAAATATTTACACGCTCCAGATGAAACATTTAATGAGTTTCCTAGATGGATATCTGACCAATATGTAGATATAGCAAAAGAAGGTGGAGCTTTCTTAACTGTTTACGCTCAAAATCCAGATTTACTTAAAAATGTTGATCCTCAAAGAGTTGCAAACTTCCAAAAGGCTTCTGGTGTAGCTTTAAAAGAATGGCGTTCTTACACTTTATCAGATAAATGTAAATGGAGTATAGTTTCAATTCCAACTAAAGCGTGGGCTACTAAAGTATTCCCTAACGTGTCTACTGATGAAGCTGTAAATAAACTTTGGGATGCTATATTTAAATGTACTAGAGTAGATAATGAAGATCCTGTAGATGCTTGGAGAAAGCATAATGCTGATTTAAAATTAAGAATGGACTTCTTAAATGATAAGAACTTCAAAACTTTAAAATTTAAATCTTCTAAAACTGATTTAACTATGGAATTACCTGAAGGTCATATATGGTTAAGTGGTGCTTCTAAGGACCCTAATGGTGTTGATTTTAATGCAAATATGCCAACTGAAGAGGTCTTCTCTATGCCTCATAAATTTAAAGTTAATGGTATAGTTCATAGTACTAAGCCTTTAGTATACGGCGGTAATGTGATAGATGACTTCGCTTTAACATTTAAAGACGGAAAAATAGTTGATTTTACAGCTGAAAAAGGTGCTGAAACACTAGGAAAGCTTATTGATACAGATGAAGGCTCTCACTACTTAGGTGAGGTTGCTTTAGTTCCATTTAAATCTCCTATATCAGATACAAATATAGTCTTCTTTAATACTTTATTTGATGAAAATGCATCTTGCCACTTTGCTATAGGCTCTGCTTACAAAACTTGTATAAAAAATGGCGATGATATAAAAGATGAAGAATTAGATAAATATGGAGTAAACAATAGTTTAACTCACGTTGACTTCATGATAGGTTCTAATGATATGAATATAGTGGGTATAACTCATCAAGGTGAAGAAGTTCAAGTATTTAAGGATGGAAACTGGGCATTTTAAAAGAAAAAAAGACTGAAAGTATATACTTTCAGTCTTTTTAATGTTGACGACAAATTTTAATTTATATGAATTAACCTATTTCAGATTAATCTATAGCTTTATTATATTATACATAATTTCTTCCATATAGTAAATTTTTATTTATTATAATTTACTTCTATCCACTCTATCTTGTCCATATATTCTTTAACTAATTCATGAGACATGTCTGGATGTATTGTTTCTTCTGTAGATATAGTTATTGTTGACATAGATATTGCATATTTTACAGTATCTACTATATTTGTATTATTCATATATCCATTAGCTATACCTGCAACAAAAGAATCACCTGCACCTGTAACATTAACTACAGATACTTCTTTAGCTTTTATTTTTCCTTCTTCTATACCATTATTATAGTATATTCCGTCTTCATCTAATGTTATAAATACATTTTTTATTCCTAAATCTATAAAGTATTTACCTGCTTTTCTTAAATCTTCATCATTTTTAATTTCAAATCCGCACATTATTTCAGCTTCATATCTGTTTGGCTTTATAGTATGGAAATATTTAATTAAATGCTTTATATTCTTTGCTTTAGCAGCTGATACTGGATCTAGTATAAATTTAGTATTTTCACTAAATGTTTTTATTAGATATTCAACGATATCAGGTCTATCTGAATCTAATATCATATATTCTGCATTTTTTATTATTTCAGATTTTGAATCTATAAAATCTGTAGTAAACATATCTATTATCTTCATATCAACTACAGCAGATACCATTTCACCTTGCTCATCTAAAATAGCCATATAAGTAGGTGTATACCCACCCTTAACTATTAAAGATTCACTCATATCATAATTCATTATTTTAGAATGTTCCATCATTCTATTTCCAGTTTCATCATCACCTAGAATAGATATAAATTTAGTATTAACACCTACTCTTGCCATACATTCAGCGATATTTCTACAAACGCCTCCAAAAGAAGTCTTTACTTTACCAGGATTAGAATCATTGCATCTATAATTTCTATCTGTAAAACCACAAATATCAAAAACTGATACTCCAAAAACTAATGCATAAGGCTGTCTATTTTCAGTCATCGTTGTCTACCCTCCCTAAGAATCACCTTCCTATTTTATCACATTCTTATTAGTTTTTTCTATATATTTTATACATTAATATTATTTATACATATTTTTACATAAAATTTACTTTTTTCATATATCAACGATGCATATTTGCTACCCCTACGTGTATGTTCGTTACAAAAAAATAGGGAAAATTCCCTATTTTTTAATTGAAATTCAATTTTGCTATTTCTACTGCTGATTTTGCATCTTTTGAATAATAATCAGCACCAATATCTTTTGCATATTCTTCAGTAAGTACAGCTCCCCCTACAAATATTTTTGTATTTAATCCTTCTTTTCTTAGTGCATCTATAGTTTCTTTCATACTATGAACTGTTGTAGTCATTAGTGCACTCAACCCTACTAACTGTATATTATTTTTCTTTGAGTGATTTACAACTTCTTCTATGGGTACATCTTTGCCTAAATCAATTACTTCGTATCCATAGTTTTCTAACATTATCTTTACTATATTTTTACCTATGTCGTGAATATCTCCTTTTACAGTTGCTACTATTATTTTTCCTTTTGATACTGTATTAGTATTATTCTTTGCTAAACTATCTTTTATAGTATTTAAAGAAACTTTTACAGTTTCTGCTGATTGTATTAATTGAGGTAAAAATATTTCACCTTTATCATATTTTTTTCCTACTACATCTAAAGATGGAATTAAAATTTCATCTAATACATAGTTTTCATCATACTTTTTTAAAAGATTTAATGTCGCATCTTTTGCATTTTCTTTTAAACCATGCTCTACTATACTCTCTAAAGATAAATCATGTTTTCTATCATTAGTTGTTTTAATAATATTATTCTTCTTGTAACCACTATATTTCTCTATGTATTTTACACAACCTTTATCTATATTATTTATAACTTTAAATGCATTTATAGTTTCCATTATGCCCTCTTCATTAGGATTTATTATTGGTAAATCTAATCCTGCAGATAAAGCTAAATTTAAATATGTATTATTTAAAGCTTTTCTATTTGGAACACCAAACGATATATTCGATACTCCTAATATAGTTTTTACTCCTAATTTTTCTTTTACCATCTTAATGCATTTCAAAGTTTCTAATGCTTCTTCTTGTTGAGCTGAAACTGTTAATGAAAGACAATCTATAAATATATCCTCTTTTTTTATTCCATAAAATAATGCTTTGTTTACTATTTTTTCTGCAATTTTAAATCTACCTTCTGCCGTACTTGGTATACCTTTTTCATCTAAAGTAAGTCCAACTATACAGGCTCCATATTTTTTTACTATAGGTAATATAGCATTAAGTGATTCTTCTTTTCCATTTACAGAGTTTGCTATAGTTTTTCCATTATAATATCTTAAACCTTGCTCTAATGCCTCTATATTTGAAGAATCCACCTGTAATGGAACATCCATAACTGACTGCATTTCCTTTATAACTTTTAGCATCATTTTCTTTTCATCTATATCAGGCAATCCTACATTAACATTTAAAATATCAGCTCCACCTTCTATTTGCTCTAATCCTAAATTTATTATGTAATCAAGATTTTCATTTATAATAGACTCCTTTAGAAGCTTTCTACCTGTTGGATTTAATCTTTCACCTATAACTGTTGGTGCTTTTATTTCTACAAATTTTGATGGAGAACATACTACACAACTATTATTTTTTTCTATTTCTACTTTTTTTAATATTGATATATTATCTGAAATTTTCTTTATAAATTCTGGGTTAGTTCCACAACATCCACCTATTATAGATGCGCCTAATTGAACAAACTTCTCCACTCCAATAAAAAACTCTTCTGAATCTACATTATATATTGCTTGGCCATTAACTATATCAGGAAGTCCTGCATTAGCTTGTACTATTACTGGAACTGTAGCCATTTTTGATATCTTTTCTACTATAGGTATTAGTTGTTTTGGCCCTAATGAGCAGTTTACTCCAATAGCATCTACACCTAATCCCTCTATAGTTGCAACCATGCTTTCCGGCATACAACCAGTAAAGCTTCTTCCATTTTCATCAAAAGTCATGGTACAAAATACTGGTAAGTTTGTATTTTCTTTTGCAGCTAAAACAGCAGCTTTAGCTTCATACAAATCCATCATAGTTTCTATAATAATTAAATTTGCACCTGATTTTTCTCCTTGTATAGCTTGTCTTTTAAATATTTCATATGCTCTATCAAAACTTAAAGTACCAATTGGCTCTAACATTTCTCCTATAGGACCTAAATCTAGAGCTACAAATCTAGGCTTGGATTTATCTGATTCTTCTATAGCTTTCTTAGCCATATTTATAGCATTATCTACTACTTCTTCAACTGTATATCCTAATTTATCTAACTTAAGCTCATTAGCTCCAAACGTATTAGTTGTTATTACATTTGAACCTGCTTCTAAATATAATTTATGTATTTCAATAAGCTTATCTGGATTTTTTAATCCAAATACCTCTGGATTTTCACCTATCTGAAGACCTTTTTGCTGTAGCATAGTTCCCATAGCACCATCAAATATTAGTATATTATTTTTTATGTATTCCCTTACATCCATAATTATCATCCCCTTTTTTATATTTACAGGTATTATAGTTTGAACATTCTAAACATGATTTTTGTTTATATGTTGATTTATTTTCTGATATACCTATTATTGCGACCACTGATTTTCTAGGTATCATTATTTTATCTTTAGTTATAGTTAAGCCTATTTTATTCGATGTATTTAGTAAGTTTATAATATCTTCATTTATATCTATTGGTAAATCTCCATATCCTGGACTATATCTATTAGTTATATACTTGCCTTCTTTTCTTAGTTCATCTTCTATATTACTTTGTAGTATATCACAAAATTCTTCTATTGCTGTGGTTGCACAGGCATCGATTATAATGCTTTTTGTAAGATTTGAGTATGAATTTATTTTGATTTGCTTTTCTATGTCTATCCCTAAAGTAGTTGATAGTAAAATGCATTGACTACAACCATCTAATAGTTTATATAAGTCTTTGCTCTTTATAGATATGTTACTATCTTTAAATTTTATTTGGTAGCTATCATCTATCTTCTCTTTTAATATAGAATAAACCCCCAAAGTATATCGAGGGTTTATTTTCTGTTTGGTTATTTTTATACACTCATCTATTATATGGTCTAACTTTTCATCTATATATTGACCATTATATTCTAAATATCTTAAAACTTCATTTTTATCTATTTCTATTAAATTAGCAAAGTTTTTTTCCAATTTAATTAATCTCCGTATATATTAAGAGAGAATCCCTTTTCTAGAGCTTCTTTTGCATATTCTTTAGCACCAAATAAAGATAAATCCTTGTAATTTCCACATTCTACTTTAGTAGCTGCTGGTATTTCAGTTGCTTCTAAAACCATTTTTAATGCCTTTTCTAGTCCATCTTTAACTGTTTGTGGTTCAACTTCACCCCACATAATTAAATAAAAACCTGTTCTACATCCCATTGGTGATAAATCAATTATACCGTCTAAAGTTTCTCTTAGATATGTAGCTAATAAATGCTCTAATCCATGTATAGCTGCTGTTCCAAAAGTTTCTTCATTTGGTTGTAAGAATCTTAAATCAAACTTTGTAACTATATCACCATTAGTTCCTTTAAGCTCACAACATTTTCTTATATAAGGTGCTTTTACTTTTGTATGATCTAATTTAAAACTTTCTACTTTTTGCATTTTATCTTCCTCCTAATTTTTTTAAAATATATTTTCCCTTTTTTTAAACCAATCTACAGATTATTTTATGTTTCACGTTTTACATAGTTATGCTTATTTTAATCTTATTTCAATATTTATATTTTATTCTATTTATTTTCATTGTTTCCTTTAAATAAGTTTGTTATAATATTTTGAGTTATTTTTACTTACATTTTACTTGTAGAATATCGTATTATTATTCAAAAACTTCTTAGTAAAGTTTATAAAGTGATACAAAAAGATGATAAAGTTAAATTATTATATAAACTAAAAAATCATACCTTTAAAAGGTATGGTTTTTTAGTTTATATAATAATAGATTATGCTTTTTTAACAACTGAAGATTTTAACTTCATCGCTCCAAATCCATCTATTTTACACTCTATATCATGTCCGTCTGCTGCATCAGGAACTAAACGTATATTTTTCACTTTTGTTCCTATTTTTATAGATGATGATGCTCCTTTTACTTTAAGATCTTTAACTACTGTTACAGAGTCTCCATCATTTAATACATTTCCATTTACATCTTTTATAACATTTTCTTCTTCATTGCTTGCTTCTTGTGACCATTCATATGCACATTCTGGACAAACTAAAAGGCTTCCATCTTCATAAGTATATTCTGAATTACATTTTGGACAATTTGGTAAGTTTTCCATATTTAAATTCCTCCATCTACTGTTCTTCCCTTTGCAATAGGGTTTCTTATAGTTCTATATAATATCATATTATTATAATATTTACAAACTTTGACCCTATATGTACTATTATGTAATTAAAAATGAGGAAAGGCTAATTATCTAACCCTTCCTCATTTTAATTACTTGATTTTATTTGTATCCACGCATTATCATATTCTTTTTTAACATCTTTAGGTAAATCAGTATATATTTCACATCTATCCATTATCTCTTTTGGCATATATGCATTCGGATTATTTCTAACTTCTTCTGGTTGCTCTAATCTTGCTTCTTTATTTGGGGTTGTATAACCTATTTCATCAGCTATTCTTAATGCACTTTCTTTATCACTTACAAAGTTGATGAATTTTTCAGCTCCTGAAACATTTTTAGCATTAGAAGGTATGCATAAACTATCAATCCAGAAGTTTGCACCTTCTTTAGGTACAACATAAACCAAATTAGGGTTCTCAGCTTGAAGATTTAATCCTTCTCCCGACCAAATCATATTTATATCAGACTCTCCAGCTGGAATCATAGTTGTCCCATTATCTACTCCATATATTGGGTCTACTAATTTTCTTTGTTCTAATAATAATTCTTTAGCTTCCTCTATTTCTTTTTGATTTTCAGAATTTAAAGAATATCCAAGTTTCTTTAAAGCTGCACCTAATGTATCTCTATAAGTGTCAAACATAAATATTCTATTTTTATATTTTTCATCCCACAATATATCCCAGCTATCAACATCTTCTTTCACTACATCTTTATTATATATAAGTCCTACTGTTCCAAACATATAAGGCACTGAATATTTATTGCCTGGATCTATATCTAAGTTTAAGTAATCTTCATCCATCTGAGATATATTAGGTATATTATCTTTGTTTAATTCTTGAACAAGGTTATTTTTAATCATCCTTGGCATTAAAGCATCAGATACTAGAATAACATCATATTTAACTCCTGAATTACTAACTTTTTGGTACATAGTTTCCATGTCATCAAAAGTTTCAACATTAACTTTTATACCATATTGTTTCTCAAATTCTTTTATAGTCTCTTCATCTATATTTTCTCCATAGTTAAAAAAACTTATTTCTTCAGAATAATTTTTATTACATCCTACAAAAGATGTTCCAATTATTATGACACAAATTGATAAAAGTAATAATTTAAATGATCTTTTCATATTATAATTCCTTCCATTTTTATATAATTATTCTAATACCCTAAACTAAAAATAATCAATCTATTTTTCTATAATTTTTGAAATTTAACAATAAATATATATATGGATATTAGAACTATTATAAAATAAGAGTATAAATATTATAAATAAGATTTTATTTGTATAATAATTTATAACATTGAATATAATATGTAAAAATAAGTTGTAAATTTATTTATTATTTCTATTTAGAAATAATAAACCTCATAAATATATTAAATGTTATATACTTATGAGGTCTTAATTAGTTATAAAATATTTCAATTTTATTTAAAATTTAGTCATCGTATCTGTCATCGTAATCATCGTCATAGTCATATCTGTCATCATCATATGGTTCTATACGCTCTTTACTAAACTCTATTATTTCACCTGTTAATGCATTTACTGATATATCGTATTCATAACCATCTTTTATAAGCTCTGCTTCATATTCTGGTGTTGAGTCATTATCAAAGTGGAACCCTCTTATTATAGCTCCTGGAACATTGCTTAACATTATTGACTTAGCTTTTGATTCTCCTATATATGTTCTATTAGTTGTGCTTCCATTATTATTTGTAGGCACATTGTTATTTACATTTGTATTATTATTTGTAGCTACATTGTTATTTGCATTTGTATTACTATTTGTACTTGTACTGTTATTTATTGTTGGATTATTATAATTTCTTATACGTTCTTTACTAAACTCTCTTATTTCACCTGTTACTGCATCTACTGATATATCATACTCATAATCACCTTTTATAAGTTCTCCATCATATTCTGGTGTTGCATCATTATCAAGATAGAATTTACTTATTGTAGCTCCTGGTACTTTATTCAGCATTATTGATTTTGCCTTTGATTCTCCTATATAAGCTTTCCTAGTTGTACTTGCATTATTATTATTTTGCGTAGTACTTTGTTGAGTATTTGCTGATGCATTATTTGCATTTCCATTACTATTAGGTGTAAATATAGCTTCTTTTTCAAACTTAATGATTTGTCCAGTTTTTGCATTTACATCAACTTCATACTCGTAATTATCTTTTATTAAAGTTCCATCATATTTAGGAGTTTTATCATCTCCATCATATGAAAATTCTAAAATATTTGCTCCTGGTACCTTATTTAACATTATTGATTTTGCTACTTCTGGTGTCACTTGTTTCACATTACTTACTAAATTTTGTGATGCATATGATACACCTACTACTGATATCCCGAAACCAGCTACTATTCCTAAACCTAATGTCAAATATTGTTTTGCCTTCATAGTTGTCTTATCCTCCTAGTTGTCTTATTATATAAAATAATTTTTAAATCCATAAAATTTAAAACTAATATTATAAATTTTTATTCAAATTCTATTGTTTAAAAACTACAGTTACTTTAGTGTATTTATCTAATTCACTACTTATAAAAACTTCTCCATTATAATTTTTAACTATCCTACTTGCAATAGATAAACCTATTCCGAAAGAACTATTATGTTTTCTAGATTTATCTACTTTGTAAAATCTTTTCATAACATTATTAATTTCTTCACTTGGTATACCTATACCATTATCAATAACTTCTAGTTGCATTTTATTTGATATTTTTTTAAAATTAATTCTAATTTCTATATTATTTTTATTGTTGTATTTAATTGAGTTATCAATAAATATAATTAATAATTGTTTTAAATCATTAGGGTCAATTTTTACTTTTATGTCATCAATATTAGTAATATAATTTACATCTGGATTTAAAATCTTATACTGTTCTATTACTTCATTAATTATTATTTTTGGTTCAATTTCATTTATATTTTCTAAGTCTATCTCTACTTTTTCTGCTCTAGATAAAGTTAACATATCATTTACTATTTTTGTCAGTCTTTCGACTTCGCTTATGCATGTATCTAATGATTTTTCTAAACGTTCTTTATCATTTTTTCCCCATCTCTTAAGCATACTTAAATGTCCATTAAGTGCTGTTAATGGTGTTTTTAATTCATGTGAAGCATCTGATACAAATCTAGTTTGCTCATCAAATCCATGTTGAATTTCATCCATCATTGAATTAAATACAGTATTTAATTTATCTATTTCATCATTTACTTCTGAAATTTCTGCTCTTTTATTTAGTCCATTTGCCTTTATCTCATTCATTGTTTCTATAAGTTTCCTAATTTTATATATGAATTTTTTAGAAACATACATAGCTCCTATACCACTTAGTATTAATCCTAAAATTATAGATACTATTAAAATTGGTAAAGAATTATCTATAAAATCACCAAACATTTCATTTTCTAATACTATTTGTAATGTATATTGTGAATTATTTATTTGTATGGGACCTGTTATTAATTTATATATTTCAAAATCAAAAGACTTAGATTTTATATGAATATTTTGATTTGCATAATCAAAATTAATATATTGCCATACTTCTGAAGGTGATTGATAGTATAGTTCATTTGGCGAATAAATTCTAATATATTCATCATTTTCATTGTAATCTAGTCTTTCTAAATACTCTATAAATCCCTTTTCTGAAAATTCTGTATTAATACTATTAGATAAATTAATAATTTCTTGATATCTACTCTTTACTAAATCTATTTCATGTTTATCTATAAATATCCAGAATACAACTAATTGGCTAACTGTGTATATGGTTAAAATTAAAATAATTGCAAAAAAAGAATTTTTTGTAATTTCTAAGAATATTGGTCGTTTTTTTAGTTTCATATTTAACTCCTCATTATATAACCAATAGACCTAACAGTTTGTATATATTCTTCTTTATTTTCATTATTTAATTTAGATCTTAGATGTCTAATATATACATCAGTAACATTAGTTTCTGTATCATATCCCCATATTCTTTCTAATAATTCATCTCTTGTAACTACTTCATCTTTGTTTTCTATTAATATCATCAATAATTCGTATTCTTTATTTGTTAAGTTGATTTCTTCATTATTTCTTTTAACTATTCTTGATTTTGTATCAATTGTAATATCTTTAAATTTAAATATAGAATCTTTTGGATTAGATTCTCTTCTAAAAACTACTTCTATACGTGCAAGTAGCTCTTCTATAGCAAAAGGCTTTGATATATAATCATCTGCTCCTAATTTAAGGCCATTTACTTTATCTATAACACTACTTTTTGCACTAAGCATTATAACTGGAGTAGCTTTTACTCTTTTTATTCTTCTACATATTTCAAATCCATTCATTGATGGGAGCATTATATCTAATATTACAAGGTCGTATTCATTATTTAGAGCTTCTTCTAGACCTTCTCTACCATCTTCTTTTATACAAACCTCATATCCTTCATATTCTAATTCTCCCTTTACAAAATCAGAGATACTACTTTCATCTTCAACAATTAATATCCTATTCACTATAACCACTCCCTTATAATTTATTACTTACTGAAATTATACTTTTATGCGATTTAAATGTAGTAATCAATCATCTAATTCTGTAATAATAGATTGGCATACACTGTTACTTTCTAAGAATATTATCTTAATGCTTAATTTATATTCGGTTTAAAATATTCTATTATTTATAAATAGCTTTTATTTTTTCTAGCTACAATCTTTAATTTAATTATATAATATAGATTTTAGTTTTTCATGAATACAGAATTAGAGTTAAATTAAAATTTTTTAATCTTTTTTAATTTATTAATTTTTATCTAATATATACCATATTATAAATATAAAAATATATTTCTATACTTAATAATACGGTAATCTACAACTTCTTCTATAGTTTTTAGCTATCTTATATTTATAGGTAAATGGTAAGGTTGTAAATAATACAAATTAAAATAAAAGGTATCTTATTATAATTTAAATTATAATAAGATACCTTTTTGTTAGTTTAACTTGTTGCGCTAGTTAATTATAATTGCTGAAAATATTAGAGCCAAACAATCTCTATTTTGATAGTTAAAACTTCGTATAGTAACTTCAATATGTTTAATAAAATAACTAACACAACAGATTAATTTACTATTCTATAAATATAGTTTTTAATATGTAGTACTATTATTTAATCATTATAATAGTAGTTTTCAAAGTCTGATATAGCTCCATATTTTGAATCAACAGTAACTTCTCTAATTATATTATTTTTATCCTTTATCTTTATATCATATTCTAATCCTAAATGATCTAAATCTATATCTTTAGTTACATAAACAACTTGTCCTGGAACTTGTGAAAGTGCTATTTCTTTTGCTTGTTGTTCTGTATAGTTTATATTTGATTTAACTATATTGTATAATACTACTCCTCCAAGTGCACATAATCCGATTGCAGATGCTGAAAAAATTGAAACAACCTTTATTATGTTTTTTTTAGTTTTATTTTTCTTTTCATCTACTGTAACTACATCTATTATATTTTCTGTATTTTTATCCATTAATTTATCCTCCTAAATATTGCTTCCTAATTCATGTCTAAATTATATAATATGTATTTATAGTTGTCATGAAATGTAAATTAGAGTTTTGTTAAATTTTTTTAATTTTTACATAATATTTAATAATTAATAGATTTATCTAATATAAAAAAACCATATCATCTACTTGTGATATGGTTCATTATTATTTATTCTAAACGCTCTATAAACTTGTTCTAACAATATAAGCCTCATTAATTGATGAGGGAAAGTCATCTTAGAAAAAGATAACTTATAATCGGCTCTTTTTAAAACTTCATCTGATAATCCTAAAGAACCACCTATAACAAAAGTTATATGACTATTGCCTCTAACCGCTAACTTACTCATTGTATCTGCAAGTTCTTCCGAAGATAAATTTTTACCATCTATAGCAAGAGCTATAACATAGCTATTATTTTTTATTTTACTAAGAATTTTTTTACCTTCTTTATCTTTGACAATAAGCATATCCTTTTCACTTAAATTTTCAGGGCATTTTTCATCATCAAGTTCTATTACATCTAACTTACAATACTTAGTTAATCTCTTTGAAAATTCATCTATTCCTAACTTTAAATATTTTTCTTTTATTTTACCTACTCCGATTATAGTTATATTCATAAATTTCTCCTTAATCCGTCCTACTTTTATATATACTATTTTACATTATATATATCAGATACTTCTTCTCTTAATAAAACATCTAGTTTTAGATCTTGTCCAATTATTATATCATTTTGAGCTAAAATAGATTTAGATGTTTCATATGCTAACTCTGGGAAGTTATTCTCTTTACTTAAGTGTGCTAATAATATTCTTTCTGTTCCTTCTTTTACAAGGTCTATACAGAACTTAGCTGCATCTTCATTTGATAAATGTCCTGTATCTGACATTACCCTCTTCTTTAATGAGTAAGGATAAGATCCCATCATAAGCATATTAGGGTCGTAGTTTGATTCTAATACTACTAATTTTGATTTATATAAGTGTCTTCTTATATTATCCGTTATCATTCCTATATCTGTAGCTATAGACATTTTCTCATTTTCCGCATAAAAATTATATCCTACTGCATCGGATGCATCGTGAGATATAGAAAAAGGTCTTATTATTAAATCCCCTAAAGAATAACTTCTATCATTTTCAAATACCTTCATATTGCTATCTTTTATATCCCCAAGTTTATCCTTCATTGCACACCAAGTTTTTACATTTGCAAATATAGGTATATCATATTTTCTAGATATTATACCTGCACCTTTTATATGGTCTGAATGTTCATGTGTAATAAATATTCCTTTTATATTTTCCATATCTACATTTATATCATCAAGACCTGTAGTTATTCTCTTCCCACTAAGGCCTGCATCTACTAGTATGTTGGTATCTTTATATCCTATATAATGGCAGTTCCCACTACTTCCGCTTCCTATTGAACAATATTTCAGCATACTGTCACCTCATTCTTTATAGTCATAGATTATATTATACCAAAAAATTAGAGCATTAAATAAAAATTTAATGCTCTAGTTAAAATTTACTTGTATTCACTTATTATTTTATCTATATCTATACCTTTTTTATTCCATAAATCAACAAATTTAGCTCCATTTACATTTTGGAACATATATGTGTTGTAGTATTCTTTTAAAGTTTCAAAGAATACTTCATCTCCCACTTTTTTTCTTACTTCATTAAATGCTAATGCTCCTTTAGTATATACGTTTAAGCTATAATCTATCGAATTTTTATATTGAGTTGTTGCTTTAAATATATCTTCACTAGAATGATTTCTTGTTTGCATTTCCATAGTCTTTATAAGTTTAGACCCTACTTCTTTACCATACTTTTCTTCAAAATAGAGAACCGTCGAGTATTCTGTAAGAGCCTCATCTAACCAAGGTTCACTTATTTCATCATTTCCAATTACTGAATACCACCATTGATGTGCAGTTTCATGTGCTATCACGTATTCAAGTAAAAATTTGTCCTTTTCATTATATAAACTTTGATCAATCATAACTAGTGTTGGATATTCCATTCCACCTATGTAAAAATCACTTGCTATTACTGAATATGTATCATATGGGTATTCCCCAAATAAATTACTAAATATACTAATTGAATCTTTAGCTATCTTAGTTACTTCTGTTGATAGCTTTTCATTTAAATTATATGTATTTATATTCACACCTTTATAAGTGTCCTTCTTAATTTTAAATTTATCACTTAAGATAAATGCAAAATCTCTTACTTTTTTTGCTTGTATTTCATAAAGTACTTTTTCTGAGTCAGATTTCTCTGAAACTATGTTTCCTGTGCAACCCACTTTATATTTTCTAGGGATTAGTAATTTAACATAAAAATTACTTGTATCACTATAGAATGGATCCCCTACTGCTTCATAACTCTTTAGATTCCATCCCCTATCATCATGAACACATGCTATAGGAAACCAGTTGGTTATATTTATAGTATTTTCCCCATATCCAAATCTTCCTTCTGAGTTAGGTATTTTTACATTAAACTTCATATCTATGGATATTTTTTCACCTGGCTTTAGTTGTCTTCCTATTTTTACTTCTAATAAGTCATTTTTTTCACCTTTTATCTCATATTCCAACTTATTATTATTATTTAATACATTTTTTATATCTATATATCCTTCATTGAATCCATTTGGATATGCTTGATTCATTTCATCTTTTTCAAATGGAGCAAACTCTTTCTTAGAAAAAGCATTAGGATATATATGGAAGTATATTTTGTCTAAAGCTATATTTGTATTATTTACATACTCTACATTTTGATTACACATTAGCCTTTTACTTTCATCATCGAAAATAACATCCATAATATATTTGTTTAAATTTTTACCTTCTTCAATATTTGATGTTTGTACAGAATTTTTGCTCTGATATACATATACTCCGCCCCCTATAACAATTAATAACGTGAGTATCGTTCCTGTTAATATTCTTACTTTTTTCGTAAAGTTTATTATCAACTTCTTTCCCCCTTTCTTTTTTAATGTGAATAATTTTTCTGTTTTTTCTGTAAGATAAACTTGTGTAATTAAAGTTTTAGCTTTTTATGATATAATCTTATCTGAGGTGATAAAATGTTTTTCAAAGAAGTCAATGAGATAGATTTAGGTGAAACTACTATTGCCAATATCTTTATAGATATATTTATGCCTATGGCTAATGGATTATACGTTAAAGTTTATCTTCTAGGTTATAGACAAGCATGCGACCCTAACTCTAATCCTAAATTTGATAATAATTCAATTGCTAAGAATTTAAATATACCTCTTTCTGATGTAATAGATGCATGGAAATTTTGGCAAAATAAAAATATTATTAGAATGCATAAAAATGAAGGGTTAGATGATTTTGACTATTCAATAGAGTTTTTAGACTTAAAGAAGTTTTATATGGACAATATGCATATAAATACAAAGTCTATAAAATCTAATAGTGATAGCATAGTTTCAGCTTCAGAAAACCCTAGCGTTAGAAAGATGTTTACTACGATAAATAAAATAGTTGGAAGATACCTTGACCCAGGTGAAAAAATAAGTATATTAGAAATAATGAATAAATATAATATGGATCCTGATATGATAGTATGTGCTTATGAATATGTCAGGGATAAGCACGGTTCTTCTAGACCTGTTAAGTATATTGAATCTATTCTTAGAGGATGGTACGATTCTAACTTATTCACTCCTCAAGATGTTAAAGATAGCTTTATGGTGAGAAGTGAAAGATATATGATTTATAAAACGATATTTAATGAGCTAGGATTCTATAGACAGCCATCTAAGCCAGAAGAAAGAATTATGGATAGTTGGTTTGATAAGTATAATATGGATATTGAAGTTATATTATCTGCATGTTCTAGAGCTAAAAATACATCTAACCCATCTATATCATATATAAATGGTATAATTGAAAAATGGAAAAAATCTGATGTAAAGACTTTAGATGACATAAAAAGACTTGATGATGAGTTTAAGAAAAAATCTGAAGAGAAAAAACAAGTATTTAAAAACACTAAATCATCTGAGCCTACAGTAAAAACTAGATTCCATAATATAAATCAAACATTTACAAAATATACACCTGAAGAGCTTGAAAAAATGCTTCAAGAAAGCCAAAAAAATAAATTTAAATAGGTGATTAAATGAAAGAATCAAAAATAAGAGAAATACTTATTTCTTACCAAAAGAAAAGAGATAAAGCTGAATCTGATTTAGAACTTAGGAAAAACGATGTTTATTCACAAATTCCGGAGTTTAAAAAACTAGATGATGAAATAAGCAAAGTTGGTTTACAATTAGCTAAATTAGTATTACAAAATCCATCAAATAAAGAAAATATTATTTTAGAATCTAAGAAAAAAATGGATGAATTAAAAAGTCAAAAAAAAGAGCTACTAACTAAATATAAAGTTCCAAATGGATATCTTGAAATCCAACATGATTGTAATATATGCAAAGATAAAGGATTCTTAGATAATGGACATAAGTGCAATTGTTTAAAACAAGAAATAATAAATGAAGCATACAAAATGTCTAATATATCTAGGATGCTTGAAAAAGAAAATTTCACTACTCTAGATACAAATATATTTTCTTCTGAAAAAGATCCAGAATCTAATATATCACCACAACAAAATATGCTTCAAATAGTATCTATATGTGAGTCATTTATATTAGATTTTGATAAAGATAACGGAGAGAACTTATTGTTCTATGGTGATACAGGACTTGGAAAAACTTTCATGTGTAACTGTATTGCAAAATCTCTTTTAGATAAAGGACATCTAGTTATATATCAAACTGCATTTAAAATGTTTGAAATAATAGAAGACTATAAATTTAAAAATGCAGATAGTCATATTTCTAAGGAAAACTACGAAAATTTATTTGACTGTGATTTATTAATTATTGATGACTTAGGAACTGAACTTACAAACTCATTCACTAATAGTGAATTATTTAATATATTAAATACTAGACTTTTATCTGGTAAGAAAACTATTATATCAACAAACTTATCTCCTATGCAATTAGGTTCTAATTATGCACAAAGGATATTCTCAAGAATATTTGATAGATTTAAAATGGTTAAGTTTATCGGAAAAGACTTAAGATGGGAAAGTAAACAGTAATAGAAGAAAAATACTCTTAATATTTTTCTTCTATTTTTTTATTTATAAAGTTATATAGGTTTATAATCATATTTAAGTTTAATTTCGACATTCTTAATACTCTATATTAAATTTTATATCCAAAGTTTAAAGTTAATATCATTTTTGTAATGTATGAATTTATTTCTTTTGTATACTATTTTATAAAATAAAAAACTCTTAGAATAATCTAAGAGTTTTATTGGAGCTGGTGATAGGAATCGAACCTACAACCTGCTGATTACAAGTCAGCTGCTCTACCGTTGAGCCACACCAGCATAGTATATTAAATTGGCGACCTGGAAGGGACTCGAACCCTCGACCTCCAGCGTGACAGGCTGGCATTCTAACCAGCTGAACTACCAGGCCGCATTTATGTAATTGGTGGGACTAACAGGGCTCGAACCTGTG
>NZ_LT629846.1:0-35801 GCF_900106845.1 Romboutsia timonensis | reverse complement strand
TGCTTGTAAGGCAGGTGCTCTCCCAGCTGAGCTATAGTCCCGGGAATTGGTGACCCATAGGGGAATCGAACCCCTGTTACCGCCGTGAAAGGGCGGTGTCTTGACCGCTTGACCAATGGGCCATAATTGGTGATCCATCCGCGACTCGAACGCGGGACACCCTGATTAAAAGTCAGGTGCTCTACCGACTGAGCTAATGGATCAAAATTTATTTGGAGCTGGTGATAGGAATCGAACCTACAACCTGCTGATTACAAGTCAGCTGCTCTACCGTTGAGCCACACCAGCATAGTGTATTAAATTGGCGACCTGGAAGGGACTCGAACCCTCGACCTCCAGCGTGACAGGCTGGCATTCTAACCAGCTGAACTACCAGGCCGCATTTATGTAATTGGTGGGACTAACAGGGCTCGAACCTGTGACCCCCTGCTTGTAAGGCAGGTGCTCTCCCAGCTGAGCTATAGTCCCGGGAATTGGTGACCCATAGGGGAATCGAACCCCTGTTACCGCCGTGAAAGGGCGGTGTCTTGACCGCTTGACCAATGGGCCATAATGGTGATCCATCCGCGACTCGAACGCGGGACACCCTGATTAAAAGTCAGGTGCTCTACCGACTGAGCTAATGGATCATCTTATGTGTCAGATTTTATCGAATTTCTTCGCCTCTCTCTCGCTCACAAAGATTATTATATTAGCTTTTGTATTCTAAGTCAACATTTTTATTATAATTTTTTATATTTTTTTCAATAAATTAAATAATATGTTAATTTTCACTATAATATTATATTTTATATTCACCTAGAATTGGCTATATTACTTACTTTCAACCTTATATTAATATAACTATATAAACTTAGTTTATTTTATAAATTTTCTTCTTTTAACTATAAAAATAAATAAAATTTACCTATTTTTTATTCAAAACTAGATAAATTTTATAAAATAATTTGTTTGTTATATAAAATAAGAGGGTATAAAAATATATTTTATACCCTCAACTATTTTTATTATTTAATTATTTAAAATTAGAATACATTTCTTCTAACTATAGTTTGTGCTCTATTTGGTCCAACAGAAACCATATCAACACTTACTCCTATTAATTCTTCTATCTTAGCTACATATTTCTTAGCATTTTCAGGAAGGTCTTCAAATCTTTCCACAGAAGTTATATCTTCTGTCCATCCTTCTAATTCTTCATATATAGGCTCACATTTAGCTAAATCTTCTAAAGATGCAGGGAAATCTTTTATTATTTTATCTCCCATTTTGTATGCTGTACATACTTGTATCTTATCAAATCCAGTTAAAACATCTAATAACATTAATGATATACTAGTTAATCCGTTTACTCTTGCTGCATATCTAACTATAACAGCATCGAACCATCCACATCTTCTAGATCTTCCTGTTACTGTTCCGAATTCACGACCTTTGATTCTTATTTCTTCTCCAATTTCATTATCTAACTCAGTTACAAATGGACCTTCTCCAACTCTAGTTGTATAAGCTTTTACTATACCAACAACATCTTTTATCATATTCGGTCCTACACCTGCACCTACTGCAAATCCTCCTGATATCGGATGAGATGAAGTAACAAATGGATAAGTTCCTAAATCTAAGTCAAGTAACNATGGTGATCCATCCGCGACTCGAACGCGGGACACCCTGATTAAAAGTCAGGTGCTCTACCGACTGAGCTAATGGATCATCTTATGTGTCAGATTTTATCGAATTTCTTCGCCTCTCTCTCGCTCACAAAGATTATTATATTAGCTTTTGTATTCTAAGTCAACATTTTTATTATAATTTTTTATATTTTTTTCAATAAATTAAATAATATGTTAATTTTCACTATAATATTATATTTTATATTCACCTAGAATTGGCTATATTACTTACTTTCAACCTTATATTAATATAACTATATAAACTTAGTTTATTTTATAAATTTTCTTCTTTTAACTATAAAAATAAATAAAATTTACCTATTTTTTATTCAAAACTAGATAAATTTTATAAAATAATTTGTTTGTTATATAAAATAAGAGGGTATAAAAATATATTTTATACCCTCAACTATTTTTATTATTTAATTATTTAAAATTAGAATACATTTCTTCTAACTATAGTTTGTGCTCTATTTGGTCCAACAGAAACCATATCAACACTTACTCCTATTAATTCTTCTATCTTAGCTACATATTTCTTAGCATTTTCAGGAAGGTCTTCAAATCTTTCCACAGAAGTTATATCTTCTGTCCATCCTTCTAATTCTTCATATATAGGCTCACATTTAGCTAAATCTTCTAAAGATGCAGGGAAATCTTTTATTATTTTATCTCCCATTTTGTATGCTGTACATACTTGTATCTTATCAAATCCAGTTAAAACATCTAATAACATTAATGATATACTAGTTAATCCGTTTACTCTTGCTGCATATCTAACTATAACAGCATCGAACCATCCACATCTTCTAGATCTTCCTGTTACTGTTCCGAATTCACGACCTTTGATTCTTATTTCTTCTCCAATTTCATTATCTAACTCAGTTACAAATGGACCTTCTCCAACTCTAGTTGTATAAGCTTTTACTATACCAACAACATCTTTTATCATATTCGGTCCTACACCTGCACCTACTGCAAATCCTCCTGATATCGGATGAGATGAAGTAACAAATGGATAAGTTCCTAAATCTAAGTCAAGTAACGTTCCTTGAGCTCCTTCGAATAATACTTTTTTACCAGCTTTTATTGCATCATAAACTATTACTGAAGTATCTGCAACATGGTTTCTTATCTTCTCAGCATATCCTAAATATTCATTGTATATAGTTTCAAAGTCAAACATAGCTTCTTTTACATATACACCTTGAACTAATTTATTTTTAGCATCTACTTGTAATTTTAATTTTTTAGCAAATACATCTTTGTCCATCAAGTCACATATTCTTATTCCTGATCTCTCAGTTTTATCCATGTAACATGGACCTATACCTTTTTTAGTTGTTCCTATCTTATTATCTCCTCTAGCTTCCTCTGCTAAAGCATCTAATTCTTTATGATATGGAAAAACAATATGAGCTCTATCACTTATTTTTATATTGCTTGTATCTATATTATCCTTTTTAAGCATTTCTACTTCTTCTAAAAATCCTTGAGGATCAAATACTATTCCGTTCCCTATTACATTTATTGTATTTGGATTTAATACTCCTGATGGTATTAATCTTAAAGCAAATTTCTTTCCATCAACAACTAATGTATGTCCAGCATTATTTCCACCTTGACCTCTAATTACTACATCAGCTTGTGTAGCAAGGTAATCTATAACTTTACCTTTTCCTTCATCTCCCCATTGAGAGCCTACAACTGCAACTGTCTTCATTATAATTCACCTCTATTTTTCGATTTTCGAACACTTTACTTATACATTTTATCAAATATACGTATTATTTTCAAACTTTTTTAATGTTATATAGTTTTTAATATGTGCTTTTCTGTCATATTTAAATTTTTATCTTTAATTTGTATAATTTTTATATTATCTAAACTATTTTTCCCATTATAGTTTATAAGATGTATAACTTATTCTGTAATTATATTTAATACATAAACTTTGTATATATTCTGTTCTTCAATACAGTACTAAACTATTTTTAAATAAATTGACTTTATTGCTTATCTATATAATTTTTGGATATATATATTAAATTTGCATCCTTCTATGAAATTAATTTTTATAAATAAAAAGCAAGCTATAAGCTTGCTTCAGATTGTAGACAAAATAGCCATTTTTAACTTATATAAAATGGCTATTTTCTTTTTTATAAAGATTTTTAGTGCTAATATACTAAAAATAGGCGTGAGCCTTAGATTATTGGATGTATCTTTCCACATCCAATTAGCTAATTTTTTTAGATTCATGCATGAGAAAATAAGACTCACCTCCATCTCAATTTTCGACAAGCCTATCCATCTAATATAACATTTATTTCATCATCTCTAAAATTTTCTTTTCTTATAGTTAACATATTTATCACCTCATAAAGAGTATTGACAAAAATAAAAGAGCGTAGACTTTGTCTACGCTCTGAAGCAAGCTATAAGCTTGCTTTTATATTTATTCACATTTATCAACAACTCTTTTGTGGATATTGTGGATAACATTTTATTAAAATTTCAATGTTTGTAGATTTTTCAAGACAAATATCCACAACATAGTATTTACAGTTACTCACTTTATGTGGATATTTGTATATATCTTCCATATTACATCTCTCTAGATTTATCCGCAAATTTTTGAATTTCTCCAAGCCAAACTAATTCAACTGAACCCGTTTCACCATGTCTATTTTTCGCAATTATAACTTCACCTATATTTTTTCTATCAGAATCTGGATGATAATACTCATCTCTATATAAAAACATAACTATATCTGCATCCTGTTCTATAGATCCAGATTCTCTTAAATCTGATAACATAGGTCTATGATCAGCTCTTTGTTCAGGTGCACGAGATAGCTGAGAAAGTGCAACTACTGGACAGTTCAACTCTTTTGCGATTATTTTTAAAGATCTTGATATTTTAGCTATTTCTTGCTGTCTACTTTCATTATTACCTTCACCTTCCATAAGTTGAAGATAATCTATTAATATTAGGTCTAAACCTTGCTCCATTTTTAATTTTCTACATTTTGATCTTAATTCTGAAATTTTTATACCAGGAGTATCATCTATATGAATTTTAGCATTAGATAAAACTGCCATAGCGTCTATTATCCTTGGCCAATCATTCTCATTAAGCTTACCTGTTTTTAGCTTACTAAGTTCAACATTTGATTGTGCAGACAACATACGTTGTACTAACTGTTCTTTAGACATCTCTAAACTAAATACTGCTACAGATGCATCACCCTTTAATGCAGCATTTTGTACAAGATTTAATGAAAATGCAGTCTTACCCATCGCTGGACGAGCTGCAATTAGTAATAAATCAGTTCTTTGCATTCCATTAATTTTCTTATTTAGATCCCTAAATCCAGTTGTTATTCCTGTTATTTCAGATTTATTTGTGTATAAATGCTCTATCATATCATATGTATCCATTAAAACTGAATTTATAGATTTAAAATCATCACTAGTTTTTTCTTGTGATATATCAAATATCTTTTTTTCAGCTACTTCTAGAACATCTTCAATTTTAGTTGAGCCATCATACCCTAAATTTATTATATCATTAGAAACTTTTATAAGCTTTCTAAGTACTGATTTCTCTTTTACTATATCTGCATAATACTTAACATTTGATGTTGTTGGAACAATTGTAGATAAACTTGTTATATAACTAATTCCTCCTACATCATCTAAGTGACCTTGCTTCTTTAGTTCTTCTGTTAGTGTTATTAAATCTATAGGTTCAGACTTATTACTTAATTTAATCATAGATTCATATATAATCTTATGAGCCTCTTTATAAAAGTCATCTGGATTTATTGTTTCACTGACCGTTATAATAGCCTCTTTATCAAGTAATATAGAACCTAATATAGACTGCTCTGATTCCACACTATGCGGAGGGATTCTAGTCATATCCTCCATTTTTATCACCTCAAGATTTTGTCTATTGTTTTTCCTTTACGTCTACTCTTAGTCTTGTAGTTACTTTTTGATGTATTTTTATATCAACAAATCTTGAACCTAATACTCTTATTGGTTCATCTAAAGTTATTTTTCTCTTATCTACTTCTATATTGTGTTGTTTTTTGATTTGTTCAGCTATATCTTTTGATGTTATTGACCCAAAAAGTCTTCCTCCATCACCCGCTTTAGCATATATAACTACATTTAGTTCTTCCATTTTCTTACCTAATTCTACTGCTGCTTCATATTCTTTTTGAGCTTTTAATTCCTTTGACTTGTTCTTTTCATTTAATTCTTTCATGTTTGTATTATCAGCAGGTACTGCTAATTTTTTAGGTAATAAGTAATTTCTTGCGTATCCATCACTTACTTCTTTTACTTCATTTTTCTTTCCTGTTCCTTTTACATCTTTTAATAATATAACTTTCATCTATTCTTCCTCCTTAATACATGTCTGTATTGTATCTTTCACCATTTCATATGCTTTTTCTAGTGAAGTATCTAATTGAGCACCAGCCATGTCTCTGTGCCCACCTCCACCTAGATTTTCCATTAACACATGTACATTTATATTTCCTAATGATCTAGCACTTATGAATACTCTATCATCTTTTCTAGCTAAAACAAATGATGCCTCTACTTCTTTTATATTTAATAATTCATCAGCAGCTTGCGCTATTACTATATTTATATTATCAGTTTCTGTCTTAGTGTATGCTAAACATATATTATTGTTAATGACTTTTGCATTTTGAATAATTTCTGCCTTAGTTATAAAGTCTTTTATATCTGAGTTAAATAACTTCTTAACCTCAATAGTTGGAAAGATACATCCAATAATCTAAGGCTCACGCCTATTTTTAGTATATTATCACTAAAAATCTTTATAAAAAAGAAAATAGCCATTTTATATAAGTTAAAAATGGCTATTTTGTCTACAATCTGAAACGAGCCATAAGGCTCGTCCTTTTCTTAGTCTAATGTATATGGTAAAAGTGCTATGTTTCTAGCTCTCTTTATTGCAACTGTTAATTCTCTTTGGTGCTTAGCACAAGTTCCAGAGATTCTTCTTGGTAATATTTTACCTCTTTCAGTTACGTATTTTTGTAATCTTTGAGTGTTTTTGTAATCTATTCTAGCATCTTTAGAAGCACAGAATTGACAAACTCTCTTCTTCTTACGTCTCTTCTTGTTTATCATAGTAAATTTCCCTCCTTTTTTAGAATGGTATATCGTCATCATCTATTGCTTGGAATCCTTGTGGATCTAATCCAGTTGGCTCAAAGCTAGGTTCAAAGTTCGGCTCGAACCCTTGATGATTTCCTTTATATGAACTCTCAGATTTATTTTTTGTATCTAAGAACTGTACTCTATTTGCATTTACTCTAGTAGCTCTTCTAGTTTCTCCGGCTTGATTTTGGTAACTATCGATTCTTAATGAACCTTGTATAGCTACTAAACTTCCTTTTCCTATATAGTTAGCGCAATTCTCTGCAGATTTGCCCCAAACTTGTATATCTATAAAGTCAGTTTCTTTTTTCCCATCTTTACCTGAGAATTCTCTATCAACAGCTATTGCAAAGTTTGCAACAGGCGTTCCAGTCCCTGCGATGTATCTTAACTCAGGATCCCTAGTTAATCTACCAATTAATACAACATGGTTCATAATAACACCGCCTTTTTAGTAATAAAACTAGTTATTAAGCAACAACTATCATGTGTCTTATTACGTTTTCGTTTATCTTTAAGTTTCTATCTAATTCTTTAGGTACTTCAACACCAGCTGCGAAGTTAACTAATACGTAGTGACCTTCAGTGAACTTAGCTATTGGGTAAGCTAATTTCTTGTTCCCCCATACGTCAACTTTAACTACTTCTCCGTTAGTAGCAACTACTTCCTTAACTTTGTTAAGAACAGCTTCTCTTGTTTCTTCATCAGCGTTTGGCTTTACTACGAAAACTAATTCATAATTTTTCATTATCTTTTCACCTCCCTTTGGACTTAACGGCTCTACATTTGTAGAGCAGAGAAATGAGATTTATATCTCATACCTACACATTTTATCATTAGTTTTTACAAATGTCAATTCGATTTTATGTCACATCTTCTATTATTACATTTTTTTGCCTCCTAATACGTATATATTTAAATTAATCTGCTAATAATATATACATATAGCCCCCATAACTTAAATATATTTCATCCCAATCTCCCATAAAAAAATGGTGGTAATATACCACCATTCAGAGCGTAGACAAAGTCTACGCTCTTTTATTTTTGTCAATACTCTTTATGAGGTGATAAATATGTTAACTATAAGAAAAGAAAATTTTAGAGATGATGAAATAAATGTTATATTAGATGGATTGGTTCCTGAAAACCATTTAGTAAGAAAAATAGAAAATGCAATAGATTTTAGTTTTATTTATGATAAAGTAAAAGATTTATACTCTCCGTTAGGAGCTCCAAGTATAGATCCTGTTGTTTTAATAAAAATAGTTTTAATTCAATATTTATTTGGCATACCTTCAATGAGGCAAACAATTAGAGAAATAGAAGTAAATGTAGCGTATAGATGGTTTTTAGGTTACTCATTAACTGAAAAAATTCCTCATTTCTCAACTTTTAATAAAAACTATGAAAGACGATTTAAAAATACAGATTTATTTGAATCAATATTTAAAGAAATTTTAGCGAGAGCTACAAAATGTGGATTTGTAGATTCTTCTAATATCTATATAGATTCAACACATATAAAAGCTAGTGCTAATAAGAAAAAATATACTAAAGTAGAGGTAGATATTCAAGCTAAGCATTATCAAGAAAAACTAGAAAAAGAGATAAATGAAGATAGATTAAAACATGGAAAAAGTCCATTATGTGAAGTGAAAAATGAAGAGGTAAAAAAAAAGGAAAAAATAGAGAGTAATACAGATAAGGATAGTGGCATGTTCTTCAAAAATGAAAAAGAAAAATGCTTCGCATATCTAGCGCATACAGCTTGTGATAACAATAATTTCATATTAGATTTTCATATTACATCTGGTAACATACATGATAGCGTAGCTTTTTCCGATTTATATCAAAAGATAAAAAATAATAGTAAACAACATACAACAGCGATAGCTATAGATGCTGGATATATAACTCCTTATATTTGTAAAACTATTTTAGATGATGGTATAATTCCTGCTATTCCATATAAAAGACCTATGACTAAAAAAGGATTTTTTAAGAAATATGAATATGTATATGATGAGTATTATGACTGTTATATTTGTCCTAATAATAAAATTTTAAAATATTCAACTACCAATAGAGATGGGTATAGAGAATATAAATCTAATCCAAGTGATTGCAAATCTTGTGAACACTTAAATATTTGCACTAATAGTAAAAATAAACAAAAGTTAGTTACAAGGCATATATGGCAAAATTATTTAGAAGAAGCTGATCATCTTAGACATAAGCCATATGTAAAAAAAGTTTACAGTAAACGTAAAGAAACAATTGAACGAGTTTTTGCAGATGCAAAAGAGAAACATGGTATGAGATATACAAAATTAAGAGGCTTGTCGAAAATTGAGANCAGAGCGTAGACAAAGTCTACGCTCTTTTATTTTTGTCAATACTCTTTATGAGGTGATAAATATGTTAACTATAAGAAAAGAAAATTTTAGAGATGATGAAATAAATGTTATATTAGATGGATTGGTTCCTGAAAACCATTTAGTAAGAAAAATAGAAAATGCAATAGATTTTAGTTTTATTTATGATAAAGTAAAAGATTTATACTCTCCGTTAGGAGCTCCAAGTATAGATCCTGTTGTTTTAATAAAAATAGTTTTAATTCAATATTTATTTGGCATACCTTCAATGAGGCAAACAATTAGAGAAATAGAAGTAAATGTAGCGTATAGATGGTTTTTAGGTTACTCATTAACTGAAAAAATTCCTCATTTCTCAACTTTTAATAAAAATTATGAAAGACGATTTAAAAATACAGATTTATTTGAATCAATATTTAAAGAAATTTTAGCGATAGCTACAAAATGTGGATTTGTAGATTCTTCTAATATCTATATAGATTCAACACATATAAAAGCTAGTGCTAATAAGAAAAAATATACTAAAGTAGAGGTAGATATTCAAGCTAAGCATTATCAAGAATGGAAAGATACATCCAATAATCTAAGGCTCACGCCTATTTTTAGTATATTATCACTAAAAATCTTTATAAAAAAGAAAATAGCCATTTTATATAAGTTAAAAATGGCTATTTTGTCTACAATCTGAATGGTGGTAATATACCACCATTTTTTTATGTATAATTTTAATTAAACGTTTTGTTTAACAGCCATATATTTTCTTAAAACTAACCCTATCCTCTTTATTCCTTCAACTATTCTATCATCCGACATATTTGAGTAATTTAATCTAAAGCAGTTTTCCGTTCCTCCATTAGGGAAAAATGACCCACCAGGTACATATGCAACATTATTTGCCAAGCAATCTTTCATTATAATTCTTGAATCTAAATGTTTTGGAAGCTCTACCCATATAAATAATCCACCCTCTGGATAAGTATATTCTACTCCTTCTGGGAATTCTTCTTTCATAGTTTCTAACATTAAATCTCTACGTCTTGCATATACTTCATTTATTTTTTTTACATGATTATCTAAATTATATAAATCTATAAATTTACTTACTTCTATTTGGGATATACTTGATGCTTGTAGGTCTGCTACTTGTTTTACAAATATGAATTTCTTTAATATGTTTTGAGATGCACATGTCCAACCTAGTCTATATCCTGGACATAATATTTTCGAGAAAGTACCTAAGAAAATAACTAATCCTTTTTTATCCATAGATTTTAAAGATGGTAGACTTTCACCTTCAAATCTTAATTCACCATATGGACTATCCTCTAAAACAGGTATTTCATACTTACTTATTATTTCTATGAATTTTTTACGTCTTTCAAGTGTCCATGTTATGCCTGTAGGATTTTGAAAATCAGGTATTACATAAATCATTTTTACATTTTCTGTAACCTCTAATATCTTTTCTAACTCTTCCATAATCATTCCATCTTTATCAGTAGGAACTTCTATGAATTTAGATCCATATGATTTAAATGCATTTATTGCTCCTAAATATGATGGACTTTCACATAAAACTACGTCACCTTCATTTAAGAATACTCTTCCTGAGAAGTCTAATCCTTGTTGAGAGCCATTGGTTATTAGTATATCATCTTTAGTTACATTTGTTTTATTTTTACTATTCATTCTTCTTGCTATTTGTTCTCTTAATGGTTGGAATCCTTCTGTTGTTGAGTATTGAAGTGCTTGTGTTCCTGATTCCTCTAATACTATTCTAGATATTTCTTTCATTTCCTCTATAGGAAATAGCTCTGGGGCCGGTAAACCACCAGCAAAAGATATTACTTCCGGTTTTTCTATAAGCTTTAAAAGTTCACGAATTTCTGATCCATTTAACGCTTCCATTCTTTTGGCAAATCTAATAGCCATAATTAAAGCACCCCCTGAAAATAATTCCCTTACTTTAATTATAGCAAATCAAATTCTGTTTCTATGTCTATTCACATTACTTTTTTATTATTTTTTTAATTCTTTTTTCGACAGTTTCTCTATCAAGCATTATACTTCTTAAGCATTTTGTACACTTTATTTTTATATCCATGCCTACTCTTGTTATTTCAAACTCTTTACATCCACAAGCATGTTGCTTTTTTAATTCTACAACATCACCAATCTTTATATCCATTGGCATAAATACTCACTCTCCTAGTCTATATTTTCTACTTCTTTTGTTCCATTTTCTAACCTAGTTATTTTATATATTCCCTTATACTCAATGTTATTTTCAACTAAAGTATTCTTTACTTTTTCTATGTCTTCGTATAAGAATCTTATAGATATACCGCAGCTAGCTGTTATCTCTCTTGGTGTAGGTAATGTAGTCGCTCTTACCGAAGCTTCACCTAATAATTTATCTAATCTTATTGCATGATGTGTTGAGTTAAATGAAACTATATACATTTCGTTCATATTGTCATCCTCTTTCTACTTTATAATATTATATAGATATAGTTTGTGATGAATTTTTCATTATATCCACTATAGTATACATATTAGTAACGCTTCCTACTTTTAAACTTTCCTTAAGTCCATAATAATCAAGGCAAGTTCCACAAGATAGTATCTCAACTCCAGCTTCCTCAAGTATTTTTAAATTTCCGATAGTATCATAATTTTCTGTACTTAATTTTACACCTGAATTTACTAAAAGTATACTTTTAGGATATGGTTTTGATTCTGTAAGGGTATATATAAATCCTTTCATAAGTACCTCACCTAATTCATCATTTCCATTTCCCATTTTATTTGAAGATATAAATATACACTTATCCTCTAATTCCTCTTGTTTTTTTTCTTCTATTATAACATTTTCTCCCTTTTTTATCTCTATAGAAATTAAGTCTTTTTCTTCTTTAATCACTCTTGATTCACAGTTTAAAGAGCTAGATAATTTTAATATATTTTGTTTTGCAACATCATTATCTACTGTAACTATTACTATACCTTGTTCAATATTATCTAATTCTTTCTTTGTATTTATAACAGGTTTAGGACAGGCTAAACCTCTTGCATCTATTTCTATATACATTTATAATCATCTCCTTAAAATTATTCACATTTATTCTATCACACTTATATTTTTACCGGTTATAGATTATTTCTATATACAAAAAGATTCCTAAAAGGAATCTTTTATATTATCTCTAAATTTTTATATATACAGACACCTTTTTGATAATACTCTAATTCTTTTTCTTTTGAGATATCTGAATATAATTCACCAAGATTTATGTATAGATCTGCTAATATCTTTTCATCATTTAATTCAGATATTATATTTATACATTTATGTAAATATTCTATAGCTATGATATTTTCATTTTGAGCTTTATGCATATCTGAATAATATTTTAAAACTCTATATTCATTTAATCTATTTTTATTTTTTATTGAAGATGCTAATGCTATTTTACAGTATTTTTTAGCCATATCATATTCATAGTTAGATATATAAGTATCTATTATTCTAAATAGACTTTTCATCATATATTCATCTTCATCACTCTTTTTAATGTCATATACTCTTTGTGAATACTCTAAAGATCTATCTAGCTTACCTACGCTTTTATATATTTCAGATATAGTTAAATAGATAGATGCTAATTCTGTTTTATTTTTTTCTTTATCTAAAATTTCTAATGCTTTTTTAAAATATTCTTTAGACTTTTCAAATTCCCCAACATTTAAAAAATTATTTGCTTTTAATATTAATACATCTAATTCTTCTTCTGGATTGTTTTTTATATCTATTTCATCCATTTTATTTATATAATCTAAAGACTTCTCATTGTTATCTAGTTTTATATAGCAATATGCCATTTTACTATATAAATCCTTATATATATCTACATCTTCAACTTGTATTTCATTTAATATGCCCTCTGAAAATTCAAATTGAAGTATTGCTCCTTTATAAAACTCTTCTATCATATAAATTTTACCTATATTTAGATAACATTTATACAGTTTATCTTTATCGTTATTTTTTATAAAGTAATATAGTGCTTTTTCATAACCCATAACTGATTCACTATACTTACTTTTTTTAAAATTTATATCTGCTAGTAAGAAATTGCATGTTGCATAATTGTCTAAAACTTTATATTCATCACATATTTTAATTGCTTCATTTAATTGATCTTCTGCTTTTTCTAGATCATTACATTTAATTAAAATCTCACCTTGAAGTATTAGGTTATCTGTTAACTTTTTAGACTGCATCTCTTTAGTCTCTAATAAATAATCCACACTTACATCTAGTTGACTCGCTAAGTATTCTAGTAACTCACGACTAGTGTGCGATTTATCCCTCTCTATATGACTTATTTGGGCTGCAGTAATTCTATCCCCTGCTAATTCTTTTAACGTCATATTTTTTTCTTTTCTTAACTTTTTTATCTTTTCTCCTAAACTTAAAATATTCATACTACTCCCCCATGAAATCATTTTCTTACAATTCAATTATAACTTATATTTATTCTAAAAACACTATATATTTTCAAAGTATTTTCTTATTCGATTAAATAATGTTCGTTTCTACAAAAAAGTTAAATATATTTTTTATTTTTTCATAAGTATAACATACTTTATTTCTAAATTTTACATTTCATTTTAATTTATACTGTTTATTTAGTGTATTTATACTATTTTAGTGTATTTATACTATTTTAGTTTGCATATTGCTTTTGAAATAGTTTTTTTATTAATTTAAATTTATATTTCATACTGCAAAAAAGGATTATCTCAAATCAAAATTATATATTAATAATTTAATTAAGATAATCCCTCTTATTCTATTTAATTATTTTTAGATATTTCCTTTAGTGCCTCTATTGCTTTATCTATTTCTTCTTTAGTATTAAAATATCCTATACTAAATCTTACGGCACCTTGTTCAAGTGTTCCTAGTGTTTTATGAGCTAAAGGAGCACAATGTATTCCTGATCTAGTGGCTATATCATATTCGCTATCTAGTAAGAATGTTATTTCACCAGAGTCCATATTTCCTATATTTATAGTTATAACAGCTGCTCTTTTAGTTGCATCTTTAGGACCATAAATTTTTATATTTGGTATTTCTTCTAATCGTTCTAGCATGTATCTACATAATTCTTCTTCATGCTCTTTTATTTTGTTTATACCTTCTTTAAATATAAACTTAACTCCTTCATTTAATCCCACTATCCCAGGAGTATTATGTGTTCCCGATTCATATTTATCTGGAAGAATTTCTGGTTGGAATAAATCTTCAGATTTACTTCCTGTTCCACCCTCTTTTAATATATTTAAGTTTAATCCTTCTCTTATGTATAAAATTCCTGTTCCCTGTGGACCTAATAATCCTTTATGTCCAGGTGCTGCTAACATATCTGCAGAAATTTCTTTTAAGTCTATATTATATACACCTGCTGTTTGAGAAGCATCTACTAAGTATAATATATTATGAGATTTTGCAATCTCTGATACTGATTTTATATCTACTAATGTTCCACATACATTTGATGCATGTGTCGTTACTATTAGTTTAGTATTCGATCTTATTGCTTCTTCTAAGTCCTTTACATTTAAAAATCCGTCTTTATCACATTGTACTATAGTATTTTCTATGCCTAATTTTTCAAGAGCTTTTATCGGTCTTATTACAGAATTATGTTCCATACTAGTAGTTATTATATGGTCTCCTGCATTCACAACCCCTTTTATAGCTAAATTTAACGACTCTGTAGCATTGTTAGTAAATACTATATTCATAGGATTATCTATATTAAATAGTTTAGCTATATTTTCTCTTGTATCATATATTTCTCTAGCTGCTTTCATAGCTAGCTTATGTCCAGCTCTACCAGGATTTGCACAGTAATTTTTCATACAATCCATCATAGCATCATATACAGCTTCTGGCTTAGGAAATGTCGTTGCTGCATTATCTAAATAAATCATATTATGATTCCTTTCCTTGTCTTAATTGTCCTCAAGAAGCATAGATACTATATTATTTAAATCATCTTCATTATAGTATTCTATTTCTATTTTACCTTTTTTCTTTCCTTTAGATATATTTACCTTAGTTCCAAATATATTTCTTAGTTTCTCTTCTACATCAACAATAAATACATCTTTTTCTTTTGATTTTTTAGGAACTTCTTTAATATTATCCTCACATATTTTCTTAGCTAAAGCTTCTGTTGCTCTAACTGAAAGCTCTTCAGCTATAACTTTATTTGCTAATTCTAATTGAAGATTTTCATCATTTACTCTAAGTAATGCTTTACCATGTCCTGCAGTTATTTGACCTTGGTCTATCATATCCATTATTTTTTGCGGAAGATTTAATAATCTTAATGTATTTGTTATATGCGGTCTACTTTTTCCTACAGCTTCTGATATTTCTTCTTGAGTAACTTCATAATTTTTTATTAAACTTCTATAAGCTAATGCTTCTTCTATCGGGTTTAACTCTTCTCTTTGTAAGTTTTCTATAAGTGCTATTTCCATTATATCTTTCATAGGTATATCTTTTATAACTGCAGGTATATCACTTTTACGAGCTAGCTTAGATGCTCTATATCTTCTTTCTCCTGCTATTATCATATATTTACCTTTATCATCAGGTTTTAACACTATTGGTTGTAATACTCCGTAATTCTTTATCGATTCACTTAGTATCTTTATTTTTTCTTCATCAAATACTCTTCTAGGTTGATCTTGATTTGGATATATATTTTTTAAATCTATCGTTATTATATCTTTTTTATCTATTTCTGTACTAATATCAGGTATTAATGCACTAAGACCTCTTCCTAATCTATTAGTTCTTTTTGTCGCTTTATTCTCCATATTATATTATATCCTCCTCTAAATCTATAAATTCTTCTGCTAGTTCCATATATGCTACTGCACCCTTGCACTTTGAATCATAATAAATTACTGGTTTACCATGACTAGGTGCTTCTGCTAATCTAACATTTCTTGGTATTAGCGTCGTATATACACTTCCTTTAAAGTATCTTTTGACTTCATCTACTACTTGAATTGACAAGTTAGCTCTTCCATCAAACATACTTAATACAACTCCTTGTATATCTAGGTTTGGATTTAGTCTAGATTTTACTAACTTTATAGTACCCATAAGCTGACTAACACCTTCTAGTGCATAGTATTCACATTGTATAGGTATTAAAACACTGTCTACTGCAGTTAAACTATTTATAGTTAACATCCCTAATGACGGAGGACAATCTATAAATATATAATCATAATTATCTCTTACTTTATCTATAGAGTTTTTTAATATGTACTCTCTACTTTCTCTTGATGTAAGCTCTATTTCGCACCCCGCTAAATCTGTATCTGATGCTACTATATCAATATTTTCAAATTCAGTGTTTAATATTGTTTCATTTATATCCACACCATCTATTATGACATCATATATAGTTCCGTCAACTGACTGTTTATCTATACCATATCCACTAGTTGTATTTCCCTGTGGATCTAAATCTAATACTAATATTTTTTTTCCCATTGCTCCTAAACTTGCAGTTAGGTTTACATTTGTAGTAGTTTTCCCTACTCCTCCCTTTTGATTAAATACTGCTATTACTTTACCCATTTTGACTTTTCCCCCCGTAATCTTTTAAAAAAAGATTACTGCAAAGCAGTAACCCTTTTATTTTTTAGGAATCTTTACGACAACTTCCATATAATCGCCTTTATCTACTTCATTATATTTAGCTTCGATTCCTGTACCAATTATTGCATCAAAGGCTTGCTTCATCGTGTTTAAATATATTCTTATGCCCATAGTTCCCTTTATATTTTGTTTTTTATCTGAATCTTGAGGGCTTTCAAGCTCCTCTAAAAGATCCTTTATCATCTTTTCTGTTTTCTTTACAGTTAATTCATTTTTTATTACCTTATCAAGAACTTCATTAATTAATTCTTCTGTTGGTAGTTTAAGAAGAGCTCTTGCATGTCTTTCTGTTAGGTTATTTTCTACTAACTTTATTTTTACGCTATTTGGTAACCTAAGTATTCTTAGCTTATTCGCTATAGTAGATTGATTTTTACCTAATTTCTCAGCTAACTGTTGTTGCGTAAATTCATGTTCTTTTATTAGGTTTTCATAACCCATTGCTTCTTCTATAAAATTTAAATCTTCTCTTTGTAAATTTTCTAATAAAGCTAGCACTGCAGATGATTCATCCGACATGTTATTTATGATAGCTGGAACAGCTTGAAGATTCGCTAATTTTGCAGCCCTAAATCTTCTTTCCCCCGCAATTAATTCATACTTATCATCTTTTTGCCTAACTGTTATTGGTTGAAGTATTCCATAAACTTTTATAGAATTGCTTAGCTCTTCTAAAGCTGCTTGTGAAAATACCTTTCTTGGTTGATATGGATTAGGGACTATATTTTCTATAGGTATCTCCATAACTTTTTTATCTTCCATAACATACCTCTCTCATTTAGAATAAATATATTTTAATTTAATTCTTTACAAATTAATACTTCATTTTAATCCTTCATTAGATATATAAATAACATTTCTTCACAATACTTATATAATCCTTCTATTTTATTTTATTTTTAACATAATTTTATATATTTCTAAAATAAAATATTTATTTTATCGGACTTTTCGCTGGTTTTCCCGCTTTTCTTGGGTACTTATCTGGCGTATTTTTTACTTTTTTGAATACTAATATATTATGATTTAAGTCAGATTCAGGTAATTCGATATTTATTTTTTCTATAAATTCAACCCCTAAAACATCCATAGCTGCTTTTGATTCCTCTAACTCTAAGTTTGCATTTGGACCTTTTAAACACACAAAGTATCCACCTACTTTAACAAATGGAACACAAAACTCCATTAAAATAGGTAGTCCTGCAACAGCTCTTGCAGTAGCTATATCATATTTTTCTCTGTATTCTTCTAGCTTACCAAAATCCTCAGCTCTACCATGTATAAACTTTATATTATCTATTCCTACTTGTTTACTTACTTCTTGTAAGAAGTTGATTCTCTTATTTAATGAGTCTAATAATGTTAATTCTATATTTCTTAAGCAGATTCTTAAAGGTAATCCTGGAAATCCTGCTCCAGTACCTACATCTATAATAGATACTCCATCTTTTATATATCCGTTAGTTACTGCTGAAACAGAATCTAAGAAGTGCTTTATATACACTTCTTTTTCATCTTCTATTCCAGTAAGATTCATTTTCTGATTCCAATCGACTAATATTTCCCTGTAAATATTAAAATCATTTAACATTTTGTCGTCTACTGATATTCCTAAATTTTTAAGACCATTCTTTAATATATCTCTATTGCTCATCTTTTCCTCCTCTAGATCTTCTCATTTGTTCTAAGTATATAAGAAGTACTGATATATCTGCAGGTGAAACTCCAGAGATACGAGATGCCTGTCCTATAGATATAGGTCTTATTGCATCTAGCTTTTGTCTTGCTTCTATTCTAAGTCCATCTATTGATAAATAGTCTATTACTTCTGGTAATCTCTTATTTTCAAGCTTTTTAAATTGATCTATTTGTTTTAATTGCTTTTCTATATATCCTTCATATTTTGTCATTATTACGCATTGTTCTTTAACTTCATCAGATACATCTTCTCCAGCACCTTTACCTATAGCCTCTATTAACTCATAAGTTACTTCTGGACGCTTTAAGAATTCATATAAAGATAAACCTACTTTTATTTCTGATGCTCCCATTTCATTTAATAAATGATTTACTTCTTTAGGAGTTACTCTTTCTGTTTTTAATCTTTCTAATTCTTGTTCTACTTCAGCTTTCTTTTTAAGATATCTTTGATATCTTTCTTCTGAAACTAAACCTATATCATATCCTCTTTGAGTAAGTCTCATATCAGCATTATCTTGTCTTAGATATAATCTATACTCTGATCTTGAAGTCATCATTCTATATGGTTCATTAGTTCCTTTTGTAACTAAGTCATCTATTAATACACCTATATACGCTTCTGATCTATCAAGTACAAAAGGCTCTTTTCCTTCTATTTTATGAGCTGCATTTATACCCGCTATAAGTCCTTGAGCTGCTGCTTCTTCATATCCAGATGTTCCATTGAACTGTCCAGCACTGAATAAGTTTTCAACTCCTTTTATTTCAAGACTTATTTTTAATTGAGTCGGATCTATACAATCATACTCTATAGCATAAGCTGGTCTCATTATTTTAGCATTTTCAAGACCTTTTACACTTTTGTACATTTCAAGTTGAACTTCATAAGGTAAACTTGTTGATATTCCTTGAATGTACATTTCTTTTGTATCTAAACCTTCTGGCTCTATAAATATTTGATGTGATTCTTTATCACTAAATCTTACAACTTTATCTTCTATCGATGGGCAATATCTAGCTCCCGTACTATCTGCTTGCCCACTATACATAGCTGTTCTTTCTAAGTTATTCATTATTATTTCATGTGTTTTTAAGTTCGTTCTTGTTAAATAACAAGGCTCTTGTTTTATTCCTATATTATCTGTTAAGAATGAGAATGGAGTAATCTTTTTATCTCCTTCTTGTATAGACATTTCCGAGAAATCTATACTATCTCTATGGATTCTTGCAGGAGTTCCTGTTTTGAATCTTCTCATATTTAATCCTAAATCAACTAATCTCTCTGTAAGATGCTTAGAATATGCTAATGCATTAGGACCTTCATTTATAGTTAACTCTCCTATAAATATTTTAGAATTTAAGTAAACTCCAGTTGCTAATATAACTGCTTTAGCTTCATATTTACATCCTAACTTAGTAACTACACCTGTAACAACTTGTCCTTCATGTAATATATCAACTACCTCATCCATAACTATATCTATATTAGGATTGTCTTCTAAAGTTTTCTTCATTTCTGTGTGATATTTATATTTATCTGCTTGTCCTCTTAAAGAATGAACAGCTGGACCTTTAGCAGTATTTAACATTCTACTTTGTATAAGTGTTTTATCTGCATTTATACCCATTTGCCCACCTAAAGCATCTATCTCTTTTACTAATTGTCCTTTTCCTGTTCCACCTATAGATGGATTACAAGGCATTAAAGCTATTGAATCTAAAGACATAGTAACTACTAATGTCTTATGACCCATTCTTGCTGTAGCAAGAGCCGCTTCACAACCAGCATGTCCTGCTCCAACTACTATTACGTCATATTTCCCTGCTTCAAACTGTTTCATATGGATCTCCTTTCTGTTTTACGTTATGTTTCACGCAAAACATAACGTTCTTTTTTATATTTATTTACCTATACAGAAGTTTGCAAATATTGTATCTAATAAATCTTCTCTTACTGTATCTCCGTTTATATATCCTAAATAATCCCATATATTTTTAAAATCAACTTCTATAAAATCATATGGCATTCTCTGCTCAATTGCACTTATTGCATCATTTATAGATTCATATGCTTTAAATAAAGCATCTTTATGTCTTGAATTAGTTATCATTAAGTTAGAAGAATTTTTTACACTTCCATGATAAACCATTGCTTCTATTTTATCTTGTAATTCTTCTATCCCTTGATGCTTTAAAGCTGATATTTTTATTATATCTTCACTATTAACAAATTCTTCGATTTTTTCTAATTCTATTTGAGGCTCTAAATCCATTTTATTTAATAGAACTATAGTCTTCTTATTTTTAAGACTTTCTAAAATTTCCATATCTTCTTCAGATAATTTTCTAGATGCATCAAGTACCATTATAACTAAGTCAGCTGTACTGAAAGATTCTCTAGATTTTTCTACCCCTATTTTTTCAACTACATCTTCTGTTTCTCTTATACCTGCAGTATCAACTATTTTTAGAGGTATACCTTTTATATTAACGAATTCTTCAATAACATCTCTAGTTGTACCTGCTATATCCGTTACTATAGCTCTATTTTCTCCTAATATAGAGTTTAATAAAGATGACTTTCCTACATTAGGCTTACCTACTATTACAGTTTTTAAACCATCTCTAAGTATTTTACCACTTTCAGCCGTATCGTAAAGTTTTTTGATTTCATTTCTAAGCTCAAGAGCTTTTTCTTCAAGTATTTGATATGTGATTTCTTCTACATCTTCTTCTGCAAAATCTATAGAAACTTCTAAGTGCGCTAAAACTTCCGTAACATTCATTCTTAAATCTTTGATTTTTTTAGCTAAACTTCCTTCTAATTGACTTTGAGCTACTTCATGAGCCATATCCGTTTTTGATTTTATAACATCTATGATAGCTTCAGCTTGAGATAAATCTATTCTACCATTTAAGAAAGCTCTCTTTGTAAATTCTCCTGCTTCAGCTAATCTTACACCTTTAGATAATATAAGTTCTAATATTTTTTTTACTGAAATAAATCCACCGTGGCAATTTATTTCTATTACATCTTCTGCAGTGTATGAATTTGGACCTTTCATATAAGCCACTAATACTTCATCTATTACCTTTTCATTATCAACTACTGTCCCATATATCAATGTTCTCGCATTATAATCTTTTATCATTTTTCCTGATTTAGATTTAAAGATTGATTGGGCTACTTGTAGTGATTTTTCTCCACTAATTCTGATTATTCCTATTCCACCTTCTCCTGGTGCTGTAGCAATTGCTGCTATAGTATCATCTATAAACAAATCATTCACCTCTTAATATAAATTTTATCCTTTTCGTTACTTTTAATTGTTTCCTTAATCTTAATATTATATAAAATAAATTGCAAAAATAAAACCCCCTATTACCTAGGAGGTTAATTTTATTTTATATATTCTATTACTAATCTTCTATATGGATCTGTTCCTTCACTATAAGTACTTACATACTTATCATTTTGAAGAGCTGAATGTATTATTCTTCTTTCATAAGGATTCATATAGTCAAGCTTCTTAGTTCTCTTTGTTTTAGCTACTTCTCTAGCTACTTTGTGTGCATATCTAATTAAAGATTCTTCTCTCTTAGCTCTATAATTTTCTATGTCTACAAGAACTCTCATATTAGAGTTTTTATTTATTTTATTAAGAGCAAGTCCTGTTAATAATTGTATAGAATCTAAAGTTTCACCTCTTCTACCAATTAAAGACGCTGCTTCTTTACCTCTTATATCAACTTTTATAAGATTTCCTTCTTGATTAACACTTAAATCTGCATCTACTTTAGAATTTTTAAGTATATTTTCAATAAATGCCTTAGCTATATCTATTTCTGTTTCTTGTTCTATAACAGTAAATTTATAAAGTCCATCTTTAGCACCTAAAAATCCTAAAAAACCTTTTGTAGGATTTTCTAATACTTCAATTTCTAAATCGTCTAATTTAACATTTAGTTTTTCGATCGCTTTATTTATAGCTTCTTCTTTACTTTTACTTCTTATTTCTAGGCTTTTCATCTACTACTTCCTCCTTAGAAACAGCCAGTTTAGCTCTTAAAGGATTCATTATTAAATAGTGTTGTGCTATTGCAAACACGTTACCTATTGTCCAGTATAATGTAAGACCTGCTGGGAAAGAGAATCCCCAGAATAACATCATAGCTGACATAACATAAGTCATCATCTTCATAGAACCTTGTTGCTGATCCTTAGGCATCATTAATGTTTGCATTAAAAATGTAGTTGCTCCTGATAATACAGCTAATATAACATCTGGCGTAGTTAAATCTTTTATCCATAAAAACCCTTTTGCTGCAGTTGCAAATTGAGCTTGATCTACAAAAACTCCATATGTAACAGGTTCTCTTAATACAGAGAATAGTGCGATTAATATAGGCATTTGTATTAATAAAGGTAAACATCCTGCTAATGGATTAATTTTAGCTTCTGTGTATATCTTCATTCTTTCTTGTTGTTGCTTTTCAGGTTTATCTTTATATTTAGTTTGTATTTCTAGTATCTTAGGCTGTATATCTTGCATTGCCTTTGTAGATTTTGTTTGCTTAATTGTAAGTGGTAGTAATAATACTTTTACTACTATCGTGAATAATATTATTGAAAGTCCATAGTTTTGAACAAGTTCAAATATTATTCTTAGGACATGTCCTAGTGCATTACTTATAATGTTCACTTTCTATACCTCCCAAAGTATGTGTTGTTTTATTTAAGTGGGTCATATCCTCCTGAATGAAAAGGATGACACTTTAATAATCGTCTTATTGTTAAATATATCCCTTTTAACGCTCCATATTTTCTAATTGCTTCAATTGAATACTGAGAACAAGTAGGATAAAATCTACAAGTCGGCCCTTTTAAAGGAGATATAAATTTTTGGTAAAATCTAACTAAGTAAATAAGTAACTTCGATAAATACCTATTAATTTCCTTTAATATATAATATTTTTTTTTCAAAATATAGACCTCCAAGCAAAAAAATATAGACTTATATTAATCCTGCTTTTCTTATAAGATGAGTCATAGATTTTTCTATATCCTTATAATCAGCTTCTTTTATTGCAACTCTAGCTATAAATACAATATCATATCCATATTTAACGTTTGCATCGACATTTAATCTATATGATTCTTTTATTCTTCTTCTTATTTTATTTCTATTAATAGCATTTCCTACTTTTTTAGAAACTGAAATCCCTACTCTAGTAGAGTCTGATTTATTATCTAGTATATACATTACTAAGTTTCTATTCGCAAAAGATTTGCCGTGTTTGTATACTTTTCTAAAATCAGAGTCTTTTTTTAAACCTTGGGTTCTTTTGAAGTCCATATTAAAACCTCCATAAACACAGCTGTTAATTATATTTTCTACACAAAAAGGCCACTTAATAGCGGCCTTTTTAATTATTAATGAGTTAATCTATTTCTTCCTTTAGCTCTTCTTCTCTTTAACACGTTTCTTCCGTTAGACGTCTTCATTCTCTTTCTGAAACCATGTTCTTTCTTTCTTTGTCTTTTCTTTGGCTGATAAGTTCTTTTCATCGTATTACACCGCCTTTCAGATTTGTTTTCCGTTTATAAAAATAATAACTTTACCCTCAAAGTAAACATAACACATACAATTATAAATGCTTTTATATATGTTGTCAACGAGTTTTTGGAAGTCATAAATAACTATTTTACTCTCATTATATTATTACAATTTAAGACTTTTAGTATAAGTGTTATTCACATCTTTTATATAGTATAAAGATTTTATTATTAGAAACTCTATTGATGTATGTATATATATTTATCAACATATGGTGAATATTGTGGATAAATTAGTTGCAAATTATTGAAGTTTGACGTTTATTCTGATATTATAGATATACTTGTGTATAATGTTAATAAAATTTATTAACTTATCAACGTTATACACAAACTGTGGATATAAATGTGTATAACTTATTAGTTAACTGACAATAATTTAGTTATAAAGTGTTTTCTTTATATATTTTTGCTATTTATAACTTTATATACATATTGTTTATAACTTTTTGCTTTTACAAGAATAATTACCATTATTATATTTTATCCACACAATTATCCATAAATATTCTTATTTTATAAAATTTATATAGATTTTATTAGTTTTTGTTAATAACATTGTGGAAAATGTCAATTATTCTATGCGGAGGTTCATACTATGGATATAGTTTCTTTATGGGACAAAACACTACAATTAATAAAAGGTGAGCTATCTCCACCTAGTTTTAATGCTTTTTTTAAGCAAATAATACCTTTAAAAATACATATGAATGAATTAATACTTTTAGTTCCTAATGATTTTACTAAAGGTATTTTAGAGGATAGATATTTAAATCTAATTGAAAGTTCAATAAATCAACTTTCATTAAAAAAGTATAAAGTTAAATTTGTTTTAGATGAAAAATATGTTGAAGGTTTAGAAGAAGAGCCAAAATCTTCTAATATACCTCAAAAAAATTATCCAAATCTAAATCCTAAATATACTTTTGATACTTTCGTAATCGGTAATAGTAATAGATTTGCTCATGCTGCATGCGTTGCTGTTGCTGAATCTCCTGCTAGAGCATATAATCCTTTATTCCTATATGGAGGTGTTGGATTAGGAAAAACTCACTTAATGCATGCGATAGGTCATCATATAATAACTCAAAAAAAGGATGCTAAGGTTGTTTATGTTTCATCTGAAAAATTTACCAATGAACTTATAAACTCTATAAAAGATGATAGAAATGAAGAGTTTAGAAATAAATATAGAAATGTAGATATACTTCTTATAGATGATATTCAATTCATTGCAGGAAAAGAAAGAACTCAAGAAGAGTTTTTCCATACTTTTAACTCATTACATGAGGCTAATAAGCAAATAATTATTTCTAGTGATAGACCTCCAAAAGAGATTCCTACATTAGAAGACAGATTAAGATCTAGATTTGAAATGGGGCTTATAACAGACATTCAAGCACCAGACTTTGAAACTAGAATAGCTATACTTAGAAAAAAAGCTCAAATGGAAAACATAGAGGTTTCAAATGAGGTAACTAATTATATAGCTAAAAATATAAAATCTAACATAAGAGAATTAGAAGGTGCTTTAACAAGAGTAATTGCATATTCATCTCTTACTAATAGAACAATATCTTTTGATCTTGCTGTAGAAGCACTAAAAGATATAATAACTACTACTAAAAATGAAGAAATTACTGTAAATAGAATAAAAGAAAAAGTAGCTTCTGTATTTAATATAAAAATGGAAGACTTCAATTCTAAAAAAAGAACAAGATCGATAGCTTATCCAAGACAAATAGCTATGTATTTATCTCGTGAACTTACAGATTTATCACTTCCTAAAATAGGTGAAGAATTTGGAGGCAGAGATCATACAACTGTTATTCATGCCCACGATAAGATAGTTAAAGATATACAAGTAAATGAGGAAATTAAATCTAAAATAGAGAAAATAATTTTAGATTTAAAGGGATAATTTATAAACATTTACTTGTGGATATGATGTTGATGTAATGTTTATAGTTTTTTTGTCTAAATTTTATTAACACAATATTATATAAAAAATAACAAAGATATTAACATTTTGTACACATGTTGATATCTTTGAATTTATTTAGACATAGATACTTATTAACATTATCAACAACACCTACTACTATTACTACTAATATTTTTATTTATTTTTTTATATAAATTCGACAAGGAGGTTATCCACATTGAAGATAATTTGTAATCAAAAACTTTTAGCTAATAAAATAGGTATTTCTCAAAAAGCTATTAATGGAAAAACAACTTTAGAGCTTTTAAAGGGTATTTTATTATCAGCTAAAGATGGACAATTAAAGCTAACTGGATATGATTTAGAAATTGGAATAGAAACTTATACACAAGCTGAAGTTATTGAAGAGGGAGAAATTGTAGTAAATGCTAGACTTTTTGGGGATATCATTAGAAAGTTACCTGATTCATTTGTTGAAATAGAAACAGATGCTGAAAATAATGTATATATAAATTGTTTAAATTCAAGATTTAAGATAAAAGGAGATTCTGCAAAAGAATATCCAAGACTTCCTGAAGTTAATGAAGAAGATTTATATAATATACCTCAAGACTTATTGAAAAATATGATAAAGCAAACAGTATTTGCTATATCTCAAGATCAAACAAAACCTATATTAATGGGAGAACTTTTAGAAATAGTAGATGGAGATATAAGTTTAGTTGCTATTGATGGATATAGACTAGCAGTTAGAAGTTGCAAGATTGATAATATAACAAATAATGCTAAGGTCATAATTCCAGGAAAAGCATTAAATGATGTAAATAGTTTATTATCTTCAGAAGAAGATGTAAAAGTTGGATTCGATGAAAAAAATGCAATATTTATCATAAATGACACTAAAATAATAACTAGACTTCTTGAAGGTGACTTCATAGATTATAAAAAATTATTACCAAGAGAATATAATTCAAAAGTAAAGTTAAAAACTAAAGAACTTTTAAATAGTATAGAAAGAGCATCATTATTGTCACAATCTGAGAAAAATAACTTAATAAAGTTATCAATAAGAGATAATGTTATGGCAATTACTTCAAATACTGATAAAGGAAATGTATATGAAGAAGTTAATTTAGAGTTAACTGGTGAATACTTAGATATAGCATTTAACTCTAGATATTTCTTAGAAGGATTAAAAAATATAGATAGTGAGGAAATCTTTATAGAATTCACTACAAATATAAATCCATGTATAATAAGACCTGCTGACGACGTTAAGTATACTTATTTACTACTTCCTGTAAGAATATCATCTAATATATAGTTTAAGCATAAAACCCAACTAATAAAGTTGGGTTTTTGTAGCTAATTTTGTGATATAATATATATTTAATGTGATGTTTTATAAATATCAAAAATCTTATTAATAGGAGGAATTCATTGATGATTGAAATAAATATAGATTCAGAATATATAAAATTAGATCAACTTCTTAAGTTAGCAGATGCTGTGTCTACAGGTGGACATGCTAAATTTTTAATATTAGAAGGTCTAGTTAAGGTTAATGGCGAAGTTGAAATGAGAAGAGGTAGAAAATTAAAACCTCAAGATATAGTAGAAGTTGAAGGACAGAAAATAAAAGTAGTGTAAAAAGGAGAGCCTTTTATGCGACTAAATAGTTTACAATTAGTGAATTTTAGAAACTATAATAATTTATATTTAGAATTTAATAAAAAAGTTAATCTTCTTTTAGGAAAAAATGGTCAAGGGAAGACTAATATAGTAGAATCTATATATATGTTATCTTTTGGGAAATCATTTAGAACTAGTAGGGATAAAGAAATTATAAAATTTGATACTGAAAATTTGTATGTGGGTGGTAGTTTTTCGAAAGAACATACAGATGGTCTAATAGAGATAGCAATTGGAAAAAATAAAAAGGGTATAAAAGTAAATAAAATTCATATACAAAAGATTCATGAATTACTTGGAAATTTAAACGTGGTGATATTTTCACCAGAAGATCTTAGATTAGTTAAAGAAGGTCCGAAGGAAAGAAGATCTTTTATTGACAAAGAAATTAGTCAAATTATGCCTAAATATTATAATTATCTTACTAATTATAATAAAGTGCTTTTTCAAAGAAATCAGTTGCTAAAAGCTAATAATGTAGATGAAGCATTATTAGATGTTTATGATGAAAGTTTAGCTAGATATGGAAGTTATCTATATATTTTAAGGCGAGATTTTATAAAAAAAATAGCAGATATATCTAAAAATATGCATTTTAAATTGACAAATTCAGTTGAAGAATTATCAATTACATACAAAAGCCAGATTGATATAAATGATGACGATACTATTGATAGCATATATAATAAATTCTTAGATAAACTTGTTTCAAGTAGAAAGCATGATATTGATGTAAGAACAACTAGATATGGTTTACATAAGGACGATTTAAATATATATGTAAATGGGCTAGATGTTAGACTTTATGGATCGCAGGGGCAACAAAGAACTGCATCTATTTCATTAAAATTATCTGAAATAGAGCTTATAAAAAATGAAGTTGGAGAATATCCAATTCTAATTTTAGATGATGTATTTAGTGAGTTAGATGAAACAAGACAAAAACTATTGATAGATAACTTGAGTGTAGTTCAAATGTTTATAACTACCGCTGAAGTTTCACATATAAATATATTTAATAAAAGTAATACAACCATTTTCAGGATTGAAAAGGGACAAGTTATTAATATAGAGAATGGAGGGAACTAGATGAAACAAGAATACGGTGCAAGTCAGATACAAGTTCTAGAAGGATTAGAGGCCGTTAGAAAAAGACCAGGTATGTATATCGGCTCAACAGGTCCTAGAGGTTTACACCATTTAGTTTATGAAGTAGTAGACAACAGTATAGATGAAGCATTACAAGGTTATTGTTCAGAAATATATGTTGCAATAAACAAAGATGGAAGTATAACAGTAAAGGATAATGGTAGAGGTATACCTGTAGAGATACATCCTAAAACAGGAAAATCTACACTAGAGACAGTTTTAACAGTACTTCATGCAGGAGGTAAATTCGGTGGAGGAGGATACAAGGTATCTGGTGGTCTTCACGGAGTTGGGGTTTCTGTAGTGAATGCATTATCTGAATGGGTTGTAGCAGAAGTGCGCAGAGATGGAAAGATACACAAACAATCATATAAATTAGGTACGCCTACAACAGATCTTGAAATAGTAGGTGAATGTAATGATACAGGTACTACTATAAGCTTTATGCCAGATGCTACAATATTTGATGAAATTGAATTTAAATTTGATACATTAGAGCATAGACTTAGAGAATTATCTTTCTTAAATAAAGGTATAAAAATAGTATTTGAGGATAAGAGAGAAGGGCAAGAAAAGAAAAAAGAATTCCATTACACTGGAGGATTAGTAGAATACGTAAAATACTTAAATAAATCTAGAACAGGAATTCATGATGAAATAGTTTATATAGATAAAAAAGTAGATGACTATGTTGTTGAGTTAGCTATGCAGTATACTGATGGTTATTCAGAGAACATATATTCTTTTGCTAATAATATAAATACTCATGAAGGTGGTACTCACTTAGCAGGATTCAAGACAGCTCTTACAAAGACAATAAATGAATATGCTAAGAGAAATAAGCTTTTAAAAGAAAATGAACCAAACTTATTAGGTGAAGATATAAGAGAAGGTCTTACAACTGTAGTATCAGTTAAGCTTCCAGAACCTCAATTTGAAGGTCAAACAAAGACTAAACTAGGAAATACTGTTATGAGAGGTATAGTAGATAGCGTAACAGTAGAAGAGTTAGGGGCTTTCTTAGAGGAAAACCCAACTACAGCTAGGATAATAGTAGATAAAGGTCTTAGAGCTCAAAGAGCAAGAGAAGCTGCTAAAAGAGCAAGAGAATTAACTAGAAGAAAGAGTGTATTAGAAAGTACTTCATTACCAGGGAAATTAGCTGACTGTGCTGAAAAAGATCCTTCTAAGAGTGAAATATTCTTAGTCGAAGGGGATTCTGCCGGTGGTTCTGCTAAACAAGGTAGAGATAGACATACACAAGCGATACTTCCATTAAGAGGTAAGATATTAAACGTTGAAAAATCTAGATTAGATAAAATATTATCGTCAGATGAAATTAAAAATATGATAACTGCATTTGGTTGTGGAGTTGGAAACGACTTTGACTTAGAAAAAGCTAGATATCATAAAATAGTTATCATGACCGATGCCGACGTCGATGGAGCACATATAAGAACATTATTATTAACGTTCTTCTTTAGATACATGAGACCATTAATAGAAAATGGACTAGTATATATAGCTCAACCACCTCTATATAAAGTTAAAAAGCAAAAGAAAGAATATTATGTTTACTCTGATGAACAACTAAATACTTTATTAGAAGAGATCGGAAGACAAGGCGTAGAGCTTCAAAGGTACAAAGGGCTTGGAGAGATGAACGCTGAACAATTATGGGATACTACAATGGATCCTGAGAAAAGAACTTTATTACAAGTATCTATAGAAGATGCAGTACTTGCAGATGAAGTATTCTCAATGCTTATGGGTGACAAAGTTGCTCCAAGAAGAGAATTCATAGAAGAAAATGCAACATACGTTAGAAACTTAGATATATAGAAAGGGGATGAGTATCAATGGAAGAAAATAATAGAATACTCCCTATTGAAATAGCAGAAGAAATGAAAAAGTCTTATATAGACTATTCTATGAGTGTTATAGTTGGTAGAGCTCTTCCAGATGTAAGAGATGGACTAAAACCAGTTCATAGAAGAATATTATATTCAATGAGTGAATTAAATTTAACACCAGATAAACCGTATAGAAAGTCTGCCCGTATAGTTGGGGACGTTCTAGGGAAGTACCACCCACATGGAGATAGTGCTGTTTATTTAGCGATGGTTAGAATGGCTCAAGATTTCTCAACTAGAGGACTTTTAGTTGATGGTCATGGTAACTTTGGTTCAGTAGATGGTGATTCACCAGCCGCAATGCGTTACACTGAAGCAAGAATGAGTAAATTAGCTCTTGAATTATTAAGAGATATAGATAAAGAAACTGTAGATTTTGTACCAAACTTTGATGAATCGTTAAAGGAACCTGCAGTACTTCCTTCAAGATATCCTAACCTTTTAGTAAATGGTTCTAACGGGATAGCAGTTGGTATGGCAACATCTATACCACCTCACAATTTAGGTGAAGTAATAGATGCAACTGTACACTTAATAGACAATGAAGAGTGTTCAGTTGATGATTTAATGAAATTTGTAAAAGGTCCAGACTTCCCAACTTCAGCAATAATAATGGGTAAAGAAAATATAGCTGAAGCTTACAGAACTGGTAGAGGTAAGGTTAAAGTTAGAGCTAGAGCGGTAATAGAAGAATTACCAAAAGGGAAACAACAAATAGTAGTAACAGAAATACCATATCAAGTTAATAAAGCTAAGTTAGTTGAAAGAATAGCTGAATTAGTTAAGGATAAAAAGGTAGAAGGAATATCTGACCTTAGAGATGAAAGTAACAGAAATGGAATGAGAATAGTTATAGAACTTAAGAGAGATGTTAATGCTAATATAGTATTAAATAACTTATATAAGCATTCTCAAATGGAAGAAACATTTAGTGTAATAATGCTTGCATTAGTAAATGGTCAACCTAAAGTATTAAATCTTAAGCAAATACTATACCATTATGTACAACATCAAAAAGATGTAGTAACTAGACGTACTAAGTTTGAATTAAATAAAGCTGAAGCAAGAGCACATATATTAGAAGGATTAAGAATAGCCTTAGATAATATAGATGCAGTTATAAGCTTAATAAGAGCTTCTAAAACAACTCAAGAAGCTAAGTCTGGTTTAATGGAGAAGTTTGGATTAACTGATATACAAGCTCAAGCTATATTAGATATGAGACTTCAAAGGCTTACTGGATTAGAGAGAGATAAGATAGAAGCTGAGTATGAAGAATTAATAAAGAAAATAAATAGATTAAAAGAAATATTAGCTAATGAAAGATTACTTCTTAACGTAATAAAAGAAGAAATGCTTATAATAAAAGAAAATTATGCTGATGAAAGAAGAACTGAAATAAGACATGCTGAAGGCGAAATAGATATGAGAGACCTTATAGAGGACGAAGAAATAGCTATAACTCTTACTCATTTTGGATATATAAAGAGACTTCCAGCAGATACTTATAAGAGTCAAAAAAGAGGTGGTAGAGGAATATCTGCTCTTACTACAAGAGAAGAAGATTTCGTAAAACACCTAGTAAGTACAACTACACATAGTAAATTACTATTCTTTACAAATAAAGGTAGAGTATTTAGATTAAATGCTTATGAAATACCTGAAGGTAAGAGACAAGCAAAAGGAACTGCTATTGTAAACTTACTTCAATTAGGTCCTAATGAAAAAATAGCTACACTATTAGCTATAGATGAAAAGGATGACAACAAATACTTATTATTAGCTACTAAGAATGGTATAGTTAAGAAAACTGACCGTGAAGAGTTTAAAAACATAAATAAAGCTGGATTAATAGCTATAGGATTAAGAGAAGATGATGAGCTTATAGGTGTTAAAGTAACTGATGGAAACAAAGATGTTCTTTTAGTAACAAAAGAAGGTATGTCTATAAGATTTGATGAAAATGATATAAGATCAATGGGAAGATCTGCTATGGGTGTAAAGGGTATAACATTATCTAATGATGATAAAGTTGTATCTATGAGCTTATGCGAAGAAGGCACTGATGTATTAGTAGTTAGTGAAAATGGATTTGGAAAAAGAACAGATATAAATGAATATAGAACTCAGATAAGAGCAGGAAAAGGAATAAAAACTTACAACATAGCTGAAAAGACAGGAAAACTTGTTGGAGCAGAAATGGTAAATGAAGATGATGAAATGATGATAATAAACTCTGATGGTGTACTTATAAGATTAAGAGTTAATGAAATTTCATTATTTGGAAGAGTAACTAGTGGAGTTAAGTTAATGAAAACTGATGATGAAGTCAATGTAGTTTCTATTTCAAAAATAAAGATGGAAGAAGAATAGGATTATATCCTATTCTTTTTGCTAACTTTATAATATAAATATAATTTAATTTTAGAGGAGAAAAATACTATGAGTAAAAGGCGTGGAAATTTTTTATTATTAGGAGCACTAATAGGTTTTATAGCTGGTTTATTTTTTGCACCTAAGAAAGGTTCTGAACTTAGAAGAGATGCAAAAAATAAAATAGATGAAATTAAAGAAAATCCAAAGGATGTTTTACAAGGAACATTTGATGATGTAAAAGAAAAAATAAACGAATTTATAGACGATAACTTTGCAGAAGATGACAATATACATATATCTGAAGATGAAATTGTGATAAGTAGAACATTTAGCGACGAGGGAGATAATAAGTAATGAATACTTTGGGATGGCAGATAGGAGCATTTTTAATAGGGGCTTCAGCTTTAATTATAGCTGTATATATAGGAAAATTATTAAATACTACTAATAAAGTTGTAGAAAAGGTATATAAAATTATAGATTATAATGAAAGACATATACATGAAACTATAGAAAATGTGGCATCAATAACAACATATACAGAGGAAATAGTTAGTATGGTAAGCAAGATTACAAATATAACGAAAGTATTCAGATTTGTAAAAAGGAGATAACAATAAGGAGGAATTAGAATGTCAATGAATATAGATTCTAAATTAAATAACGAAAATGGTTTTTGGGATGTATCACTTCAAGGTGAGTTAGATGTATCAACAGCAGATAAATTAAAAGAGCATTTACATAATTTAGCGGACGAAAAAATATTAGATATGAAGATAAATCTTGAGAACTTAGATTATATAGATTCTACGGGCTTAGGTGCTATGATAGGTGTTTTAAAGAAGCTAAAAACGGATAATAAAGAAATATATATAATAAATCCAAAGAGTAACGTAAAAAAGATTTTTACTATAACAGGTCTAGATAAAATATTTAAAGTGGAGGGATAGACTTTGGCTTGTGAAACTATAAAAATGGAAATAAGTGCTAATCCTGATTTTGTAAGTATAATAAGATTAACTACTTCAGGTATAGCTAATAAGATAGGTTTTTCAATAGATGATATAGAAGATATGAAAGTAGCAGTATCAGAAGCTTGTACTAATGCTATAAAGCATAGTGATGATAAAAGTGTAAGTATAACATATACTATATTAGAAAATGGATTAGATATAGAAATAAAAGATAATGGTAAAGGGTACGATGTAGAATCAATAGCTACACCTGATTTAACACAACCAAAAGAAAATGGATTAGGATTATTTATAATCCAAACACTAATGGATGATGTGAAGATAGAATCAAAAGACAACCAAGGAACAATAATAAAAATGACTAAGTATTTAGGAGTTGATATTTAATGAAGAATGTAGCTAATGCTACAAATTACCTAGATATAGATACAAAAGAGTTATTTAGGATATATAGTAAAGATAAAGATAATAAGGATGTTAGAAATATTCTTATTGAAAGACATTTATATTTAGTAAACTTGTTAGCTAAAAAGTATATTAATAAAGGCGTTGAATATGAAGATTTATATCAAGTAGGATCTTTAGCACTAATATATGCAATAGATAGATATGATATAGAAAAAGGGTATGAATTTTCAAGTTTTGCAACACCAACAATAATAGGTGAAATAAAGAAATACTTTAGAGATAAAGTATGGGCCTTAAGAGTTCCAAGAAGAGTTCAAGAGCTGAGCAAAAAAATAAGTGAAGCTAAAGTAGCACTTGAGCAAGAAAATAAGACTCATCCAAAGGTAAAAGATATAGCTGATTACATAGGTTGTAGTGAAGAAGAAGTTTTAGAGGCTATGGAAGCATCTTATGGTTATCAGCCAATATCTTTAGATTCATCTAGCAATGATGACTCAGAAGATAAAGATATCACTCTTATAGATAAAATTGGGGAAGAGGAAAGTAGCTTTAACAATATAGAGCAAAAAGATTTTGTAAATAAATTCATGGAAAGCTTAAATGAATTAGAAGTTAAGATATTTAAAGATAGATTCTTCTTAGACAAAACTCAATCGACAATAGCAAAAGAGTTAGAAATATCTCAAATGACAGTATCTAGAATAGAGAAAAAGATTGTTGAAAAACTTAGAAAAGAATATGAAAAGCAATTGTAGAAAAAAAATATAAAAATATTTTAAAAAAAGTATTGACCTACTGTTTAATCTATAGTATATTATTACTTGTCCTTAAGAAAACGGGACAAGGAAATAAGAACTTTGAAAATTAAACAGTAGGTTAATTTTTTATAGAATTGAAACTAACAAACCAAGCCAGATATTCAGATAATGATAGTCTGAGCAGGTAACAACTTTTATTTGAGAGTTTGATCCTGGCTCAGGATGAACGCTGGCGGCGTGCCTAACACATGC